>NZ_CP012982.1:0-2400000 GCF_001411495.1 Burkholderia cepacia ATCC 25416
TCGATCCTGAAAAGCGGCGACGCGTCGACGCTCCAAGGTCGTGTCGGACCTGAAGGCGCTGCTGCCGAAGGTGATCCCGACACTACCCGAAGGGCTCACGATCACGCCGCTGTTCGACCAGTCGGTGTTCGTCGACGCGGCCGTCCAGGGCGTGATCCACGAAGCGCTGATCGCCGCCGTGCTGACCGCGATGATGATCCTGCTGTTCCTCGGCAACTGGCGCAGCACGCTGATCATTGCGATCTCGATTCCGCTGGTCGATCTTCACGTCGCTGATCGCGCTGTCCGCGCTCGGCGAGACCATCAACATCATGACGCTCGGCGGGCTCGCGCTCGCGGTCGGGATCCTGGTCGACGATGCGACGGTGACGATCGAGAACATCGAGCGGCACCTGCATCTCGGCACGCGCCGGGCCGCCCCAAGCGTGCCGAGCGCCCCCCTCGGGGGGCAGCGACCGGAGGGAGCGTGGGGGTCGTCGTTCAGTACGAACCTGCATGACGCGATCCTCGAAGGCGCCGGCGAGATCGCGGTGCCCGCGTTCGTGTCGACGCTGTGCATCTGCATCGTGTTCGTGCCGATGTTCTTCCTCACGGGCGTCGCGCGTTTCCTGTTCGTGCCGCTCGCGGAAGCCGTCGTGTTCGCGATGCTCGCGTCGTACGTGCTGTCGCGCACGCTGGTGCCGACGCTCGCGATGCTGCTGTTCCGCCCGCAGCAGGCGAGCGCCGGCCCGGATCGTTCGACGTCGCGCTTCGCACGCATCCATCACGCGTTCAACGAAGCGTTCGAGCGGCTGCGCGCGTGGTACATCGTGCTGCTCAGCATCCTGCTGGTGCGCCGCCGCTTCTACGCGACGTGCTTCCTCGGCTTCTGCGTGCTGTCGACCGGCCTCGTATTCGTGCTCGGCCGCGACTTCTTCCCGAACGCCGATTCGGGCAACATCCGCCTGCACATGCGCGCGCCGACCGGCTACCGGATCGAGGAAACCGCGCGCCTCGCCGACCAGGTCGAGCGCGTGATCCGCGCAACCGTGCCGCCCGACGAGCTCGGCGCGATCGTCGACAACCTCGGCCTGCCGGTGAGCGGCATCAACCTGTCGTACAGCAACGCCGGCACGATCGGCACGCTCGACGGCGAGCTGCTGATCGCGCTGAAGCCCGGCCACCGCGCGACCCAGCACTACGTGCAGGCACTGCGCACGGTGCTGCCCGAGCGCTTCCCGGGCGTCGAGTTCTTCTTCCAGCCGTCGGACATCATCACGCAGATCCTCAACTTCGGCCAACCGGCCGCGATCGACCTGCAGGTGCTCGGCAACGATCTCGCGAGTAACATGACTATCGCGAGCAGCCTGATGAAAAAGTTCAGGCAAATCCCCGGCGCCGTCGACGTGCACGTGCTGCAACGCAACGACGAGCCGACCCTGCTGGCCGACATGGACCGTACGCGCATGCAGCAGCTCAATCTCTCCGCGCAGAACGTCGCGCAGAACATGCTGATCTCCCTGTCCGGCAGCTCGCAGACGACGCCGTCGTTCTGGATCAACCCGCGCACCGGCGTCCAGTACCCGCTGCAGATCCAGACCCCGCAATACAGCATCTCGTCGGTCGACGACCTGCTCGGCACGCCGATTTCGGCGAGCGGCCGCACGGGCATGCCGCTGCAACTGCTCGGCAACCTCGTGCAGGTGCGCAGCACCGCGAACCCGGCCGTGATCACGCACTACAACATCCGCCCGGCGATCGACGTGTACGTGAGCGTCGAGGGCCGCGACCTCGGCGCGGTCGCGGGCGAGATCGACCGCATCGTGTCGGACGCGCGCGCGACGCTGCCGCGCGGCACCGAGCTGACGATGCGCGGCCAGATCGAGACGATGCGCACGTCGTACCTCGGCCTCGGCGCGGGCGTCGCGATGGCGATCGTGCTCGTCTACCTGCTGATCGTCGTCAATTTCCAGTCGTGGCTCGACCCGCTGATCATCATCAGCGCGATGCCGGCCGCGCTCGCCGGCATCGTGTGGATGCTGTTCATCACCGGCACGCACCTGAGCGTGCCCGCGCTGACGGGCGCGATCATGACGGTGGGCGTCGCGACCGCGAACAGCATCCTGGTCGTGTCGTTCGCGCGCCAGCGTCTCGAAGCCGGCGCGCCGCCGCTCACGGCCGCGCTGGAGGCCGGCGCGACACGGATCCGGCCGGTGCTGATGACGGCGCTCGCGATGATCATCGGGATGGTGCCGATGGCGCTCGGTCTCGGCGAAGGCGCCGAGCAGAACGCGCCGCTGGGCCGCGCGGTGATCGGCGGGCTGCTGTTCGCGACCGTTTCGACGCTGCTGTTCGTGCCGCTCGTGTTCGGCGGCGTGCATGCGCGGCTGGCCCGCCGGCGCGCGCGCCAGGCCGGACACTGACTTTCGTCCCCTTTCGTCCCACTACCCGGTTGAATTGGTTGAATTCATGGAAGAGAAACATCACAGCGCCGTCGGCATCCAGGTGGACGAACACGGCATGCACCTGCCGACACGCACGTCGGTGTCGCGACGCGGACGCATCGTCCTGATCGTGATCGGCGTGCTGCTGGCCGCCGGCGCCGCGCGCACGATCGTCGTCAACGTGCTGAACCGCAACCGGCTCGACACGGTCGCCGAGCAGAACACGCGCCAGTACGTGACCATCGCGCATCCGGTCGATGCGGCCACCGGCGGCAAGCTGTCGCTGCCCGGCACGCTGCGCGGCTTCGTCGAGGCGCCGATCTATGCACGCGCGAGCGGCTACGTGCTGCGCTGGCAGGCCGACATCGGCGCGCACGTGAAGCAGGGCCAGGTGCTCGCCGAACTCGACACGCCCGAGCTGAACCAGGAACTCGCGCAGGCCACCGCGCAGCGCCAGCAGGCGCAAGCCGCACTCGCGCTCGCGAAGACGTCGTTCGACCGCGCGCAGCAGTTGCGCCAGCGCGATGCCGTCTCGCAGCAGGAACTCGACGACCGGCAAGGCGCGTTCAACCAGGGCACCGCGAACCTCGCCGCGGCCGACGCGAACATGCGCCGCCTCACCGAGCTGAAAGGCTTCCAGCGGATCGTCGCGCCGATCGACGGGATCGTCACGCAGCGCAACGTCGACGTCGGCGATCTCGTCAGCTCCGGCAACGCGGGGCGTTCGCTGTTCACGGTCGTGCAGGCCGACCGGCTGCGCCTCTACGTGCAGGTGCCGCAGGCGTACGCGCAGCAGGTGAAGGTCGGCCAGCACGTGAGCGTCGCGCAGGCCGAGCTGCCGGGCCGGACGTTCGACGGGACGATCACGCGCACGTCCGAGGCGATCGACGTCGCGACGCGCTCGCTGCAGATCGAGATCACGCTGCCGAACCCGGACGGGCGGCTGCTGCCCGGCGCCTACGTGCAGGCCACGTTGCCGATGACGCCGGTCGGCCGCCTGCAGGTGCCGGCCAATACGTTGCTGTTCCGCGCCGAAGGCCCGACGGTCGCGACGGTCGATGCGAACGGCCAGGTGCGCCTGAAACAGGTGACGGTCGTACGCACGATCGGGCAGACGCTCGAAGTCGACGGCCCGCTCACGCCGAACGACCGTCTCGTCACGAACCCGAGCGACGCCCTCGCCAACGGCGATCAGGTGATCGTCTCGGTGCCGGCCGCGAAGCCGGCATCGAGCGCCGCGGAGGCGAAGTCGTGATCGCGATGCGCATCCGCCGGCGGCCCGCCGCCGTCTCCGCCACCGCCGTTGCGCTCGCCGCCGCCCTCGCCGGCTGCACGGTCGGCCCCGACTACCGGCGGCCCGACGTCGCCACGCCGGCCGCGTGGCGGCTCGATCCGGCCGATGGGTACTGGCACCCGGCCGCGCCGGCCCGCGCGCCGCTCGACCCGGCATGGTGGACCGCGTTCGGCGATCCGCAGCTCGACGCGCTGGAAGCCGAAGCGCTGCGCAACAACCAGAACCTGAAGGCCGTCGCCGCGCGCTACGACCAGGCGAAGGCGACGCTCGCGTCGGTCGCCTCGGCGCAGTATCCGGCCGTCGGCCTGAACGCGAGCGGCCAGCGCTTCAAGATCTCGGCCGACCGGCCGCAGACCAACTACGCGACGCAGAGCGCGTCGACCGTGCAGAACGACGTCCAGGTCGGCGCGAGCGTCAGCTACGAGCTCGACCTGTTCGGCCGCGTGCGGCGCAGCGTCGAATCGGCGCAGGCCACCACCGAACAGGCGCGCGACGATTTCGCGAACGCGCGCCTGGTGCTGACCGCCGATCTCGCGTCGAGCTATTTCGCGCTGCGCGAATTCGACACCGAGATCGACGTCGTCAAGCGCTCGATCGACCTGCAGCAGAAGGCGCTCGACTACGTGAGCGCGCGGCACGACCTCGGCGCGGTGTCGGGCCTCGACCTGCTGCAGCAGCGCGCGCAGCTCGACGCGACGCGCACCCAGGCGCAGCTGCTGCTCCAGCAGCGCGTGCAGGTCGAAACCGCGATCGCGACACTGGTCGGCACGCCGGCCCCCACCTTCTCGATCGCGCCGCGCGTCGTGCCGATCAATGCGCCCGCGCTGCCGACCGGCCTGCCGAGCGACGTGCTGCAGCGGCGCCCCGACGTCGCGTCGGCCGAGCGCGCGATGGCCGCCGCGAATGCGCAGATCGGCGTCGCGCGCGCCGCGTATTTCCCGCGCATCACGCTGTCGCCCGACATCGGCTGGGACGCGACGCGCTTCGCCGGCCTGTTCACCGTCCCGGCGTTGCTGTGGTCGGTCGGCGGGTCGCTCAGCCAGCCGCTGTTCGAAGGCGGCAAGCTGAAGGCCGGCGTCGATTTCGCGCAGGCCGGCTATGTCGCCGCGCAGGCCAATTACCGGCAGACCGTGCTCACCGCGTTCCAGGAGGTGCAGAATGCGGTCACCGGGTTGTCGGTGCTCGCGGAGGCCGCGCAGCAGGCCTCCGCGGCCGTCGACGACGCGCGCAAGCTCGTGTCGCTCGCGCAGGATCGCTACGCGGGCGGCCTGACGCCGTTCATCGACGTGCTGACAGCCGAGCAGCAGTTGCTGACGAGCGAACGGCAGGCCGTGCAGATCCAGGGCCAGCGCGCGGCGCTCGTCGTGTTTCTCGCGAAGGCGCTCGGCGGCGGCTGGGACGGCCAGGCGGCAAGCGGCCCGGCGCCGGCCGAGGTCGCCGCAGCCCCGGCACCGGCGCCAGCGCCCCCGGGCCCTTAACCGGATTACGCGGACAACGGATTCGAACATGAAAGTCCTGATCGTCGAAGACGAACCGAAAGTCGTCGAGTACCTGAAGAGCGGCCTGACCGAGGAAGGCTGGGTCGTCGATACCGCGCTCGACGGCGAGGACGGCGCGTGGAAAGCCGTCGAATTCGACTACGACGTGGTCGTGCTCGACGTGATGCTGCCGAAGCTCGACGGCTTCGGCGTGCTGCGTGCGTTGCGCGCGCAGAAGCAGACGCCCGTCATCATGCTGACCGCGCGCGACCGCGTCGACGACCGCGTGCGGGGCTTGCGCGGCGGTGCCGACGACTACCTGACCAAGCCGTTCTCGTTCCTCGAGCTGATCGAACGGCTGCGCGCGCTGACGCGCCGCGCGCGCGTGCAGGAATCGACGCTGATCTCGATCGGCGACCTGCGGGTCGACCTGATCGGCCGCCGCGCGACCCGCGACGGCACGCGGCTCGACCTGACCGCACAGGAATTCCAGCTGCTCGGCGTGCTCGCGCGGCGCAGCGGCGAGGTGCTG
The DNA here is from genome assembly GCF_001411495.1 of Burkholderia cepacia ATCC 25416. Taxonomy (NCBI): domain Bacteria; kingdom Pseudomonadati; phylum Pseudomonadota; class Betaproteobacteria; order Burkholderiales; family Burkholderiaceae; genus Burkholderia; species Burkholderia cepacia. Next base: position 5,728 of record NZ_CP012982.1, read on the forward strand.
TCGAAGACGACCATCGCCGAACTCGTGTGGGACGTGAACTTCGACAGCAACGCGAACGTCGTCGAAACGGCGATCAAGCGGTTGCGCGCGAAACTCGACGGCCCGTTCGCGGACAAGCTGCTGCATACGATCCGCGGCATGGGCTACGTGCTCGAGGCGCGCGAGGACGGCGATACCGAGAGGCCGGCATGAAACGCTCGATCGTCCTGCGGCTGTCGGCGATGTTCGGCATCGTGTCGCTGCTCGTGTTCACGCTGGTGGGCTGCGGGCTGTTCGTGATGATGGAGCGCCAGCTGTTCGCCGAGCTGCGCGCGACGCTCGATACGCGCACCAAGGTCGCCGAGATGATCGTGTCGCACGCGCTCACGTCCGAACGCGGGCGCCTCATGCAGGAAAAGCTCGCCGATCTCGAACCGCCCGACGGCTCGACGCGCTACCAGGTCGACAGCACGAATCCGGATTTCCGGTTCGGCAAGCCCGTCGACGGCGTGCCCGTCGGCGCGCCGTTCGGCGCATTCCAGCGCTACGCGCTGAACGACAGCAGCTACGACGTGATGACCAAGACCGTCACGGTGGCCGGCAACGGCGAGCGGCCGACACTGAGGCTGATCGTCGCCAGCTCGTGCGAGCGCACGCAGCGGATGCTGCGCCGCTTCGGCTGGACGCTCGCCGGGCTGATCGCGATCGCGACGATCATCACGCTGCTGCTGAGCCGCGCGGTAGCCCGCTTCGGGCTCGCGCCGCTCGACCGGCTGTCGCAGGATGCATCGGCCATCAGCCTCGCGAACCGCCGCCAGCGGCTGCACACCGACGCACTGCCGGCCGAGCTGCGCGACCTCGCCACGTCGTTCAACGGCGCGCTCGATCGCATCCAGCAGACCTACGCGCGGCTCGAGGCGTTCAACGCGGACGTCGCGCACGAACTGCGCACGCCGATCAGCATCCTGATCGGCCAGACCCAGGTCGCGCTGACCAGCCGCGACCGCACCGTCGAGCGGATGCGGCAGACGCTGCAGTCGAACCTCGAGGAATTCGAGCGGCTGCGCGTGATCATCAACGACATGCTGTTCCTGTCGCGCAGCGACCGCGGCGAACGGGCAACCGACCTGAAGGACGTGTCGCTCGCCGACGAGGTGCGGCGCATGCTCGATTTCCTCGAGATCCCGCTCGACGAGGCGCAATTGCACGCCGAACTGCACGGCGACGCGCGCGCGGCCGTCGATCCGTCGCTGTTCCGTCGTGCGATGACGAACCTGCTGATCAATGCGATCCAGCATTCCGCGCCCGGCGCGACGTTGCACGTGACGATCACGCGCCGCGACACGCTCGTCGAGATGGCCGTGTCGAACCCCGGCGAGCCGATCGATCCGGTGCAGCGCTCGCACGTGTTCGAACGCTTCTACCGGCTCGAGGAAGCCCGCGCGAACAGCAAGGAGAACCACGGGCTCGGGCTGTCGATCGTCAAGGCCGTCGCCGAGATGCACGGCGGCAGCGTATTCGTCGCGTGTTCGGGCGGCGTCAACACGTTCGGCTTCTCGGTGTCGACGGAACCCTGCGCGGGCGGACCGCTGCGCGCGGGAGACGCAACCGATGCAACCGGCGTGGTCGACTCCACCGATTCGCGGCCGGCGCACGCGCCGCGGGCGCTGCACTGACGGCGGCTGCGCCTGTCGACGTCCGGCCGCCTCCGATCGGCGCTTGCCGGCCACGAACGCGGCGCGGGACGCATTACGCGCGCGGCTTGCCGCCCTGCTCGCGCCACGCCCGCGGCGACATCGCAAACCGCTCGCGAAACACACGACTGAAATGCGACATGTCGTTGAATCCCCAGCGCAATGCGACGTCCGATACGCGCAGCGACGCGCATTGCGGATTCGCGAGATCCTGCGCGCACCGTTCGAGCCGCAGGTTCCACACGTGACGCATCAGCGACGTCTCCTCGGCCTCGAAGAGCTTGTTGATGTACCGCGACGAAATCCCGATCGAGCGCTCGATCATCATCGGGTTCAGCTCCGGATCGTGCAGGTGCTCGAGCACATGCCGTTTCACACGCGTCAGTGTCAACGCCTTCATCCTCGATTGCGCGAGGTCGTTGCGTTGCATGCCCCCGAGCGTCATCGCGATCAGCGTGATCGCGGTATCCGACAACTGCCGCATCTCGTCCTCGGTCACACTGCGGATCTGCGACGACATCTGCTCGAGAAACGCACGCATGACGCTGCCGACGCCGTCCCCGGTTTGCGTCGGGCACGCCGTGCGGTGCTCCATCCCGACGACGAGCTGGTTCAGCGTCGCACGGGGAATGCTGACGACGATCTCGCGCCACGACTGGCCGAACTGCAGGTGGTGAGGCCGTGTCGCATCGTAGATCGCGAAATCCCCGGGATGCAGCGTGACGATCTTGCCGTCCTGTTCGACCGACTGGCTGCCCTCGAGCATCAAGACCCCGAAATACTTGTCCTCGTACTCGCTGCGCGCCTGGCGATAACGCCGTATCACGGCCTGCTCGCTCGCGTGGATTTCCGAGATTCGCATCTTTTCGCACTTGCGCTGCCGCACCCGGCCGAAGAAATCGGCTTTCTGCACGGCCGCGATCTGCACGTCCGCGAACAGGCGCAGAATCGTCTCGCGCCAGAATTCGATACGCTGGCTGACCGAGCCGTCGATCGGCACCTCGATGGCCGCGTTCGTCCGTTCGTCCAGCGGGCTGCCGGACGCCGGAACGGGCGCGTCGCCGCGTGCGGCGCGCGGGAAAGGACGCATCGTCATGGTCGTGCCCCACATGGGTTAGCAAACACGCAGCCGACAGCGTGCCCGTTCAAAAGCGCATTGTCCAATCGATGACCGCGTACACCGCGTGGCCGGTCGAACCGGCACGCGGCGCGGCGGCGGCATGCTACCGCTCCGGGCATGTCATGCGCACGTCGTCCGACGCCAGTCGGACGACTGTTCATACGCATACGCAACGCGGTAGAGCGTCGCCTCGTCGAAACGGCGCCCGACCAGTTGCAGCCCGATCGGCAGATCGTCGGCTACCCCGCACGGCAGCGACATTGCCGGATGCCCGGACACGTCGAACGGCGCGGTATTCGCGAGCATCTCGAACGCCCGCGTCAGCGACTCGGACATCGCGCAACCGGGCTCCGGCAGCTTCGACGCGCGCATCGGTACGGTCGGCATCAGCAATACGTCATACGACTGCAGCGCCGCGTCGTAAGCCGATCGCAAGCGTCGCGCGAGGTTCTGGCACTTCGCGTAGTAACGCCCGCGATACCGGCTCGTGAAGTATTCGCCCAGCAGCATCGTCACCTTCACGGTATCCGGCAACTCGTCGGCGCGCTCGCGCCAGCCCGCGTGATGATCGATCATGCCGGTCACATACAGGCCGCCCCAGTTGAACCCGTGGCTGTTGCCCTTCATCATCTGCTGCGTCGCGCCCTCGGCCGCAATCGGCAGCCAGATCGCGGTGCCGGCCGCATGCAGCGGCACCGACACTTCTTCGACGCGCGCGCCCAGCTTGCGCAACCGCTGCGTGGCGGCCCGCACGGCCTCGTCGACCACTTTCTCCGAATTGGCAAGCCCGAACGCCTCGCGCAGGATGCCGATCCGCAATCCCGCGATGCCGTCGCGGATCGCGCCGAGATAGTCGGCGCGCGGCGGCAACGTCCGTTGGCGCGGATCGAGCCCGTCGTCGCCCGCGATCACGTCGAGCAGCAGCGCGTTGTCGAGCACGTTGCCCGTCATCGGCCCCAGATGATCGACGGTTGCCTCGATCGGCATCGCGCCGGTGTACGGCACGAGCCCGTGCGTCGGCTTCATCCCGTAGATGCCGCAATAGGCGGACGGGATCCGCACCGAGCCGCCCTGGTCGCCGCCGAGCGCCATGTCGACCTCGCCGCTCGCAACCAGCGCGCCGCTGCCCGACGACGAGCCGCCGGACGAGTGCCCTGCCTTGCGCGGATTGTGCACCGGCCCCGACGCGCTCGTGTGCGAGCCGCCGGAAAAGCAGTAGTACTCGCAGGTCGACTTGCCGGCGATCGTGCCGCCGGCGTCGAGCACCCGCGTGACGACGGTCGCATCGACATCGGGCACGTAGCCCTCGAACGTGGTCGAGCCATTGCGCATCGGCACGCCGGCGACGCAGATGTTGTCTTTCACGACCACCGTCCTGCCGCGCAGCTTGCCGTCGGCGGCGCCGTGGATCGTGCTCTTGCGCGCCCACGCGCCGTAACGGTTCTCGTCGCCTTCCGGGCGGTAGCCGGGCGTGCGCGGATACGCGACGACGGGCAGATAGTCGGGCAGCGCGTCGATCGCATCGTAGGCGTCGAAGTTCGCCTGCAAGGCATCGTCGTATTCGGCGAGTTGCCGGGAATCGAGATGAAAGCCGAAGCCGGCTGCCATATCGGACAGTTGTTCGCGGGTCGGGCGTTTGATGGCCATCGACGTTCTCCAGTTCGGTAAGCGGCACCGCCGGCCCCGGCGGTGCCGGCGGGATTCAGCGGGCGATGGCGACGGCGTCGCGCATCATCCCGGTGCGCGGATGGCAGTTCACGTATTCGTAGACCTGATGCTTCGCGTCGAAGACGGAAACCTCGTGATACAGCCGCAGTTTCGACAGCCCGGTGACGACGCGGAAGAACGTGACGAAGATCCGCAGGTGCGTCGGATGGGATTCGGCCCATCGTTCGAGGCGGTCGAGCGAACGCCAGTGGCCGATGTTGTAGCTCTCGTCGAGCACGTTGCCGTCGAGATCGATCGAGCGCACGTAGCGGTTGCTGTAGCAGCCGACGTCCGTGCCGTTGTCGCGCAGGAAGTCCATTCCGCTGCGCAGCGTCGGCTCGATCTCCTCGAGATACAGTCGGCGCTCGTCGTGCTCGGCCGCGCGCCAGTCCTGGCCGGAGCGAATCAGCGCGATGTTGTCGTGCGCCAGCACGACCACGCGGCCACCGCGGGCCGGATCGCCCTCGACGATGCGCAACTCGCCGTCCGCCCGCATCCAGTCCGTCTGCGAGATCGGGAACCGGTCGCGCATCGATCCCCAGTAGCCGTGCTCCTCGATCTCGCCGCTGACGCCGTCCATGATCGCGCCGACGCCGGGGAAATCGTTCGTGAATGCGTAGAGCGTCTCGAACTGCTCGGCGCGCGGCGCGACGATTTCCCGGAAGTAGCCGATGCCGTCCGCAAGGCGTGCGTCGGAGGTCCACCATTCGACGAGTGCAGGCGACGCAATCCAGCGCGCATACGCGGCCGGATCGCGCCAGTAGCCGACGGCGATCAGGTTCTCGTAACCCTGGTCGTCGGTGTGTTGCGTCAGATCGAAGTTGTTCGGGCCGTCCTGCGCACCGAAATCGGCGACGATCCCGCGCAAAGCGGCCAGTGCCGCCGCGCGCTTGTCGGCGCCGCCGTATTGCACGCCGAAATAGCCCATCACGACCTGGCTCAGGTCTTCGGCGGCCCGGGCGACGTACATCGGGAACGGCGGCTGGTAGTCATCGGCGACGCGGCGCGACAGCGTCCGCGGGCAGACCAGGTGTTTGTCGATGGCGGATTCCATGCATGACCTCTCTGGAAAGGGAATCGGGTGTCGGGGTATCGACGTGGGGAAGGAGCGACATGCACCGGCCTTATCCCGGCGCATGCGGGTGGTCAGAAGATGTGCGCGTAACGCAGGCCGGCGAGCACACTGTTCTTCGGACCGTTGCGCACGCTCAGGTCGGTGCCGAGCTGGATTTGCACCTGATCGGCCTTCGTCACGAACTTCGCCGCGGTGATCCGCAGGCGCGTCGTGCGCAGCGCGTCGTTGTTGTCCGTGCCGTCGACGCTCGTTTCACCGCCCCAGAGCTGCGTGATGCCGATCCCGAGCGACGTGCCCGGATCGGGCATGTAACGCACCATCGCCTGTGCGCTGTAGCTCATTCGCTGATGCAGCGTCGCACCGCTCGCGCCGTACGACGTGTTATTGCCGTACCAGATCGCATCGCCGACGAGATCGAGTGCCCACTGCGGCGAAAAGTGCTTGACGTAGGCTGCCTGGAAATCGAGCGACCAGCGGTTGGCGCCGAGATTGAGACCGCGGTTCTGGTCGTAGCTCCCGGTCGGCGCGTAGACGTAGACCGTCGCGGCGACGACGTCCTTCGCTTCGTTCAGGCGGAATTTCAACGGTGCGGTCAGGATCACGTCGCCGACACCGTTCGTACTGCCAAGCGCGCCGGCGCTGCCGAAGCTGCTGATATGACCGAACGGCAGCAACACCTGCGGATCGATCGTGAGCCTGTCGGTGAGCTGGAACACATGCAGCAGGCGGGCGATGCCGACATTCGACTGCAGGTCGAAATCCGACGTCCGGTGGCCGTTCGCGTAGTAGGCGTTCGTCGCGGAATAGTTGTAGTACAGCACGCCGATCGTCGCGCCGACCGGATACTGCTCATAGTCGCCGGGATCGACCTCGACCGCGCCCGCGTAATGCGATGCGACGGCGATCAGCGACAAACCGATCCAGCGCGCGATTCGCTTCAGTTTCATTCTGTTGACGTTGTCCATCATGCTCCTCACCTGGTTGCGCAGACACCGCCACGCTCGACGCACGACGAACGGGAACCGTCGCCGGATGGTGGAATCGCGGGATGCTGGCCGACTGTTGTTCCGCCGTTACATCGGGGATGCCGGCGATTCGCGACATCGAACGGCCGTCGCTTGAGGATGAGAATAGGAAGGCAAAATCCGCAGTTCTGTTTTCCGGCGGAACAAGAAATTGGCTGTGGCGGGCCTGCGCCTCCGATGTCATGCAGCGGTCGCAAAACGTGCGCCGCTGCCGCTGTTTTCGTCCCGGGCGCCCCGCCGATTGCCGCCCATCTCCGTGCATCCGCGCGCATCGGCCCCATGCCGCGCCACGGGGCCGTCTCAGCACAGTTTCCGATCCGTGCCGGCAAAGAACCGCGCTTTTTCTCTTCTTACCCTGCTCATCGAGCGTGACCGACACCACGCGTCCACGCCCCGCCACGGCAATACCACCGCGATGGCGGCGGTCAACCCGAACCACGACAAGGAACCCCACGATGAGCGCGACCCCTTCCGCGGAAACAGCCTCGACGCCCGGCGAACGTGCCTGGGCGCTGTTTCGCGTGATGAAAGAGAAGAACCTGATCCCCGACGGCTATATCGAAGGCCTGACCGAGCTGATGTCCACGACCTGGGATCCGGCCAACGGCGCGCGCATCGTCGCGCGTGCGTGGGTCGACCCGGCGTTTCGCGAACTGCTGCTGAAGGACGGCACGGCCGCGTGCGCGCAGTTCGGCTACACCGGCCCGCAGGGCGAGTACATCGTCGCGCTCGAAGACACGCCCACGCTGAAGAACGTGATCGTCTGCAGCCTGTGCTCATGCACGAACTGGCCGGTGCTCGGGCTGCCGCCCGAGTGGTACAAGGGCTTCGAATATCGTGCGCGGCTCGTCCGCGAGGGCCGCACGGTGCTGCGCGAGCTCGGCACCGACCTGCCCGACGACGTCGTCGTGAAGGTCTGGGATACGACCGCCGAAAGCCGCTATCTCGTGCTGCCCGTGCGGCCGGCCGGCAGCGAGCACATGACCGAGGATCAACTGCGCACGCTCGTCACGAAGGACGTGCTGATCGGCGTGGCGCTGCCGCGCGCGCGCTGACTCCCCCCGTTTCGCTCTCGACCTTCATCTCGGAGATCACATATGGACGGCTTTCACGACCTCGGCGGATTCCAGGGTTTCGGCCCGGTGCCGCACACGATCAACAGTCTCGGCTACAAGCCGGTCTTCAAGGAAGACTGGGAACATCTCGCGTACAGCCTGATGTTCGTCGGCGTGGACCAACTGAAAAAATTCAGCGTCGACGAGGTACGTCACGCGGTCGAACGCATCGACGTACGCCAGCATGTCGGCACGCGCTACTACGAGCGCTACGTGATCGCGACGGCGACATTGCTCGTCGAAACCGGCGTGCTCACGCAGGATGAACTCGACCGCGCGCTCGGTTCGCATTTCCGGCTCGCGAACCCGCCGACATCCGGCGGCCGGGCGGCACCGCCCGACTCGACGCGGTTCGAGGTCGGCGAGCGTGTCGTCGTTCGCGACGAATACGTCAGCGGGCACATCCGCGCGCCGGGCTACGTTCGCGGCAAAGAAGGCGTCGTGCTGCACCGGACGACCGAATCGTGGCCCTTCCCGGACGCGATCGGCCACGGCGACACCGGCGCCGCCCGTCAGCCGACCTACCATGTCGAGTTCCGCGTGAAGGATCTGTGGGGCGACGCCGCCGACGACGGCTACGTCGTGGTCGACCTGTTCGAAGGCTACCTGGATCGCGCGTCCGGGCAGAGCGCATGACGACGCCGGGGAAGCAAGGCGCGCCGGCCGCCCCTGGCCCGAGGATTCCGGTCACCGTGCTGTCCGGCTTCCTCGGCGCCGGGAAGACGACGTTGCTGAACCACATCCTGCGCAATCGCGCGGGACTGAAGGTCGCCGTGATCGTCAACGACATGAGCGAAGTGAACATCGACGCCGACGATGTGCGGCGCAACGTCGAGCTGCATCGAGGCGAGGACGAACTGGTCGAGATGAGCAACGGCTGCATCTGCTGCACGCTGCGCGCCGATCTGCTGGAGCAGATCAGCACGCTCGCGCGGCAGCGCCGCTTCGACTATCTGCTGATCGAGTCGACCGGCATCTCGGAGCCGATGCCGGTCGCGGAGACGTTTGCGTTTCTCGATCGAGACGGTTTCAGCCTGAGCGAGCTGGCACGGCTGGACACGCTCGTCACGGTAGTCGACGGCGAGACGTTCGAGGACATGATCGCGTCGGCCGAACCGGTCGCGCACGACGCGGCGCTCGCGAACGACGGCAATTCCGGTCCGCCGCGCAAGCTGTCGGACCTGCTTCTCGAGCAAGTCGAATACGCGAACGTGATCCTCGTGAGCCGTCTCGACCGGATCGGCCACGCGGGTTTCGACCGGCTGCGCGCGATTCTTGCGTCGCTGAATCCATCTGCGCGAATCCTGCCGATGCAGCACGGCAAGGTCGATCCGTCAGACGTGCTCGATACCCGGCGCTTCGATCTGCCGGCGCTCGTCGAATCGCCGGGATGGATGCAGCGCATGCAGATCGACGAACGTCCCTCGGAATCGGATGCGTACGGGATCGCGTCGTGGACCTATCGCGAACGTGCGCCGTTTCATCCGGCACGCCTGCTCGCATGGCTGCGTCGTCCGTGGGACAACGGCCGACTGCTTCGCTGCAAGGGTTATGTCTGGGCTGCGCACCGCTATCCCGAGATCGCCATGCTCGTGCAGACGGGCGGCGCGTTCCAGTGGGGTTACGTTGGGCGATGGTGGCGATTCATCCCGCAGTCGGACTGGCCGCACGACGACTATCGCCGCGATGGCGTGCTGAAAAAATGGGAGGAGCCTGCGGGGGATTGTCGGCAGGAAATCGTGTTCATCGGGCAGTCGGTCGATCACGACCGGTTGCGTCGCGAACTCGATGCGTGCCTGCTGACGGTCGAGGAAATCGACGCGGGCCCGGAGTCGTGGCTGCGGCTTCCGGAAGCCGACGCGTTCGACGCGCTCGCGGCGGCCGCTCATCCGTGACGTGAGACTCGATGCCTTCGGTTGCAACGCCTGCGTCCAACGACTGTCGAGCACCGGTGAGCGCCGTGCCCGGTTCGGCGTTGCCTGAATCCAGACAGCGCCGCCGAGGGCAGTTTTCTTCAATACCGGCACGCGCGGCTTCTTTAGTCTCGATGCGACTTTGACATTCGCATGGAGGCACTCAATGAGCATGCTGGTTTCGATGGCCGCGTTCGCGCTGGCGTCGTCGATCACACCCGGTCCCGTCAACATCGTCGCGCTCAGTGCGGGCGCGCGCCACGGTCTCGGCGCAAGCCTGCGGTATGCGGCCGGCGCGACGCTCGGCTTCGTCGCGCTGTTCCTGCTGATCGGCCTCGGGCTGCACGCGGCGCTCGCGCGCTGGCCCGTGCTGACGACCGCCACGCAGTGGTCGGGAATCGCGTTTCTGCTGTACATGGCGCTGCGGCTCGCCCTCGACGACGGCCGGCTGTCGGCCGACCCGGACGTGGCCGGCCCGTCGGCGGCGTCCGGCGCGGCGATGCAGTGGCTGAATCCGAAGGCGTGGCTCGCGTGCGTGGCCGCGATGGGCGCGTACGCGGCCGACGGCGACCGCGCGCAGGTCTGGCAGTTCGCCGCGCTGTATCTCGTGATCTGTTTCGCATCCATCGCTTGCTGGGGATATGCCGGCGCATCGCTGCGGCACCGGCTCGCGAACGCGCGGAGGATGCGCGTGTTCAACCGGCTGATGGCGCTGCTGCTCGCGGGCAGCGCGCTGTTTCTGCTGGACGTCTAGCCGGCCGGCTCGCGGGTCAGGCGCTTCGGCGTATCGACGGCGCGAGCGCACTCCGCGCTCTGCGCGCTGCCGTTCAGCTCGTCGCGCTGCGGTACTGGCCGGGCGTCGCGGCCGCGATCCGCCGGAACGCGCGCTGGAAATGCGCCTGGTCGGCGAAGCCCGCGTCGAGTGCAACGTCGGCGATCGGCCGGCCGCGGCGCAGCTCCGTGCGGCCGTACTGCACGCGGCGGTCGATCAGGAACGCATGCGGCGTCATGCCGTAGCGCGCGTTGAACGCGCGGATCAGGTACGACGGCGACAAATCGGCGGCCGCGCAGATCGCATCGAGCGTGACGCCCTCGCGGCAATGCGCGGCGATGTAGTCGGCCGCGCGCGCGAGCTTGGCGTTGTCGTCCCCGGCGCGCGGGCCGGGCAGCTCGCGGTCGAGCGCGCCGTGCAGCGCCGTGAAGAATTCGACCGCCGCGCTCTCCTTGCCGAGCGGATCGATGCCGGGCGCGACGAGCGTCCGGTAGAAACCGCCAAATTGCGCGAACAGGTCGCGCCGTTCGGTCAACTTCGGCGAAAAGCCGTGAAAATCGCGGTTCGGATCGCGGCCCAGCGAATGCTGCAGCCGCGCGAGCCACGGCACGTCGACATAGACCATCCGGTACGCCCACGCGTCCGGGCCGTACGGATTGCACGCATGCACCTGTTCCGGGTCGATGATCACCAGCACGCCGCGCCCGACGTGCTCGTGCGTCGCGCCGTTCACGTAGGTGCTCGTGCCGCCGACAATCGCGCCCACCGAAAACGTGTCGTGCGTGTGCTTCGCGTAGCAGATCGCGCGGCCGTCGTCGACGGTGCGCGCCTCGATGAACGGCAGCGCGGCATCGCGCCAGAACGGCGACGGTACGACGGATCGGTTGGCGGTACGGCTCACGCGGCGGGCTCCCGGTTCGGACGGCGACCGCCCACCGTACAAGACTGTGCGGCGCGGCGCAACCGGAACGCCACGCTTCGATACGGGATTGCGCCGTTTCGCCTAAGCTTTGAATTCCGTCCGCCGCGGCGCCCGCGGCGGTTTTCGTTCACTCCTCTTCCGTCACGCTCATGCATATCGATCTGAAAGGCAAGACCGCGGTCGTTACCGCCTCCACCGCCGGCATCGGGCTCGCGATTGCCGAAGGGCTCGCGCGCGCCGGTGCGCGCGTCGTCGTCAACGGCCGCAGCGACGCGTCGGTGCAGTCCGCGCTCGCGCACCTGCGTGCGGCCGTCCCCGACGCGGGCTTCGACGGCATCGCGGCCGATCTCTCCGATGCCACGGGTGTCGCCCGCATCACGCAGCACACGCCCGCGGCCGACATCCTCGTCAACAATGCGGGCATCTACGGCCTGAAGGCGTTCTTCGAGATCGACGACGCCGAGTGGGAACATTACTTCCAGATGAACGTGATGTCCGGCGTGCGGCTCGCGCGGCATTACCTGAAGGGGATGATCGAACGCAATGCCGGCCGCATCGTGTTCATTTCGTCGGAATCGGGCCTGAACATCCCGGTCGACATGATTCATTACGGATTCACGAAAACCGCGCAGCTGTCGATCGCACGCGGCCTCGCGAAGCTCGCGGCCGGCACCAACGTGACCGTCAACTCGGTGCTGCCGGGGCCGACGATGTCGGACGGCGTGCGGGCGCTGCTGAAGGAAACGGCCGACGAAACCGGCCGCAGCGTGGAAGACGTGGCCGTGGAGTTCGTGCGCAACCATCGTTCGAGCTCGATCATCCAGCGGCCGGCGACGCCCGAGGAAGTCGCGAACCTGGTGGTCTACGTGTGCTCGCCGCAGGCTTCGGCGACGACGGGCGCCGCGTTGCGGGTGGACGGCGGCGTGGTCGACACGATCGCGTGACGGCGGGCGGGCACGGCCGCCGCGCTAGCGCGAAGCGGCCTTGCCCGGCTGGAGCGTGCCCTTGCGATCGGCGTTCATGCACGAATCGAAGCCGTGTTGCGTGACGATGCCGGCCCTGTCGAACACGACGAAGTATTCGCGGTGATCGTTGCCGTGCTCGATGAAGTAGTTGTAGCAGACGCCGCTGCCGTTGCGGACCATCCAGACGCTGCGCGGGTTGCCGGCCGCGCGGACGACGTCGGCGCGCGTCGCGCCGTGCCGCGACGCGGCCCGCGCGAGCGGCGTGCGTGAATACGAAAATGGCAGCCACGAGTCGAACCACGCGCAGCCGTGCAACATCAGGCAGCTGGCGGCCAGGGACAGCGTCGCTGCGGGACGGGCCATCGAAATCAATCGCATGCTTGGGAAAATCTGCTGCGCCATGCCGGCGTGATCGAAAGCCCCATGCTACTCGACCTTTGGGTCCGGATCGAAAAGAAATGTAGAGATCTTTATACGAATCCCTGCATGTCATGCCCGCTCGCAAGCCCGGTCGTTGCAGCCCCCACATGCTTGCACGCGCATCGAACCCGCCGCGCCGATGCGTCAAATCGGCACAACGTCGCGCATCGTCACGCGATCCACTCGGCCCACAGCATCGTCAGCACCGTCATCAGCGCGGGGCCGACGAACAGCCCGATCAGGCCGAACGTCTCGGCGCCGCCGAGGATGCCGAACAGCACCAGCAGGAACGGCAGCCGCGCCGAGCTGCCGATCAGCACCGGCCGCACGAAATGCTCGGCGACGAACACGACGACGAAACCGAGCACGGCCACCACGACGGCCCACACCGTCGCCCCCTGCACGAACAGCCAGAGCGCCGCGCCGCAAAACACGATCGGCGCGCAGAACGGCAACATCGCGGCAATCGCCGTGACGAGGCCGAGCAGCGCCGCATGCGGGACGCCGGCCAGCGCATACGCGATGCCGAGCAGCGCACCCTCGCCGAGCCCGACGACGACGAGCCCCGTCACCGTGCCGTACACGGCCTTGACCATCCGGTCGATCAGTTCCGCGCCGTTGTGCCCGAACGCGCGCCGCGCGCCCTGCAGCAATGCGCCCGACAGCTTGTGGCCCGCGCGCAGGATCACGAACAGCGTGACGAGCATGAAGCCGAATTCGAGCAGCACATGCGCGAGCTTCGTGCCGAACTGCCGCCCGAACGCGAGGAATTTCTCGCTGTTGACGCCGTGCATCGCACTGGCCGCATGCAGCGGATGGCCGAGATTGGCCTGCCACCATTCGGTGATCTGAGCCGAACCGTAAGGCAGCCGGCTGACGACGTCCGGCAACGGAATGCCGCTGTCCTGGACCGACTTCAGCCACTCGCGCAGGTCGTGCGCCTGCCCGATCGCCTGGACGGCCGCGACCGCGATCGGCAGCACGACGAGCAGCGAGATCGCGGCCGTGATGACGGTCGCGATCAGCGTCGGCCGGTCACGGAACAGCCGGTGCGATTCGAAGCATTTGAGCAGCGGCCACATCGCGATGGCGATCACGCAGGCCCATGCGATGGCGGGAATGAAGTCGCGGATGATCCACAGCGCGAGCACCAGCAGCGCCGCATACAGCACGACGCGGGCAACCTGCTGCGCGCGCGGCCGTGCGGCGGGGTCGTGAGACGACGGGACGTGTGCGCCCATGGCACCTCTGTCGAAATGAAAAATGGCGGTTCGCGCAGGCAACCGGCCTGCATGAACCGCCATTCTATCCATCGGCGCCGGATCGGCGACGCGCAAGATGCGCGCGCCGTGTCGTCAAGGCGGCTCAGGCCGCCTTGTCGGCGATCCGGTAGCGCTCGAGCCAGTGCGCGTACGGCGCGGGCAGCGTCCACGACGGACGCTCGACGCCGAGCTGCCTGGCCGCGTAGTACGGCCAGTGCGGATCGGCCAGGTGCGCGCGACCGACCATCACGAGATCGAGCTGCGCTTCGGCCACCACGCGGTTCGCCAGTTGCGGCGTGTCGATCCCCCATGCGGACGACACCGGCAGCCCGGCCTCGCGGCGCACGCGCTCGGCGATCGGCGCGAGGAACGCCGGACCCCACGGAATCTGCGCGGCGGGCGTCGAGAAGCCGACCGACACGCTCAGCATGTCGAGCCCTTCCCGCTTCATCCGCTGCGTGAGCGCGATCGACTCGGCGAGCGTCTCTTCGTCGCGGCCGTCGTATTCGATCACGCCCAGGCGCGCGGTCAGCGGCAGGTGCTCGGGCCAGACCTTGCGCACGGCCGCGAGCGTGTCGACGAGGAAGCGGCCGCGATTCTCGGCCGAGCCGCCATATTCGTCGGTGCGGTGGTTCGAATGCACCGAGAAGAAGCTCTGGCCGAGATAACCGTGCGCAAAGTGCAATTCGAGCCATTCGAAGCCGAGATCGCGCGCACGCTTCGCCGATGCGACGAAATCGGCCTGCACGCGGGCGATGTCGTCGTGCGTCATTTCACGCGGCACTTTCGGCAGGTGCGCGCCGAACGGCACGGCCGACGGGGCGATGGTCTGCCAGCCGCGCGGATCGCCGTCGGCGATATGGTCGTCGCCTTCCCACGGACGGTTCGCGCTCGCCTTGCGGCCCGCGTGCGCGATCTGGATGCCGGGCACCGCGCCGGCCGCCTTGATCGCCGCGACCGACGGCGCGAACGCTGCGGCCTGCGCATCGGTCCACAGCCCCGCGCAACCCGGCGTGATGCGCCCTTCCGGCGACACGGCCGTCGCCTCGGCGATCACGAGGCCCGCGCCGCCGCGCGCGATGCCGGCCAGATGCACGTGATGCCAGTCGTTGACGACGCCGTCCTCGGCGACGTACTGGCACATCGGCGGCACCGCGATACGGTTGCGCAGCGTGACATCCTTGAGTTTGAACGGTTCGAACAGGGCAGACATCCACGGCTCCTTTGCTTGGTTCTGCAAAACGACGGGAAACGCGCCGTGCGGTGCGCACGACGGAACGATTCGGGCCGTCGCCGGACGGCTTGCGCCCGGCGACGGATACGGTGCGGCGCCGGCCCGGCCGGCGCCATCGGCTCAACGGCGGCCGAGTTGCGCGAGCAGCGCCTCGGCGGCGGGCGCCGACGATGCGGGGTTCTGCCCCGTGATCAGCAGCCCGTCGGTGACGATATGCGGCGCCCAGTCGGCGCTGCGTTCGAATTGCGCGCCGTTGGTCTTCAGCATGTCCTCGACGAGGAACGGCACGACTTCCGTCAGTTCGACGGCCGCTTCCTCGCTGTTGGTGAAGCCCGTCACGCGCTTGCCGCGCACGACCGATTCGCCGGTCTGCGGATTCTTCACGTGACGCAGCACGCCCGGCGCGTGGCAGACCGCCGCCACCGGCTTGCCGGCCGCCAGCGCGCGCTCGATCAGGCCGATCGAATGCAGATCCTCGGCGAGATCCCACAGCGGGCCGTGGCCGCCCGGGTAGAACACGGCGTCGTAGTCGTCAACGGACACGTCGGCCAGCTTGCGCGTCGACGCCAGTTCGGCCTTGGCCGCCGCATCGGCTTCGAAGCGGCGCGTCGCGTCGGTCTGGGCGGCCGGATCGCTGCTTTTCGGGTCGAGCGGCGGCTGGCCGCCCTTCGGCGACACGAGCGTCAGCTCGACGCCCGCATCCTTGAACACGTAGTACGGCGCGGCCAGTTCCTCGAGCCAGAAGCCGGTCTTCTTGCCGGTGTCGCCGAGCGTGTCGTGCGAGGTCAGGACAACCAGAATCTTCATGATCGGACACTCCTTCGAAAAGTTGACGGGAACGGGGCCGCATGATCCAGAAAACCGGCCGGCGCGGCGCGCCGCCTGTCCGTTAGTCAGCTGTGACGCGTCATCGTGCGACCCGCGTATCCGAATGCGGCATGCGCCTATTAGACCAGTCGTCTAGAACATTCGAAAATAAAACGACGGCGTCTCGCCGCGCTACCAGCACCACGGCGCGAGATGGCATTTTTCGCGCCTTGCTTGCCTGCGCCACGGACGTCGCCGCATTCACGAGGACGGATGATAGTCGCGGATTAGACCGGTCGTCTAGTATTCGGACAATCATCCCTGCCGCCGTCATGGCCTTTCGCGAGGGGCGCGATCCGTGGGTGTCCGCAGGTGCTCACGCCCCTCGCCTTCACCGCGCCGGCTGGTCGCGCAACGGACCGTCGGTGTCGCCCGCCTCGATTGCCGGCGCCTCGAGCCGGTGCTCGCGCACGCCGTCGCCCAGCAGGCGCAGCATCAGTTCCGCGAGCGAGCGCCCCGATGCGTGGCCGGTCGGCTGCACGACCGCCGTCACGCGATACGGGTGCGCGAGGCCCGGCGGCACGCCGTCGTAGACGATCAGCGACATGTCCTCGCCCAGGCGCAGCCCGCTGTCCACGAGCGCCCGAAACGCGCCGCCGCCCGCGATATTGTTGTCGACCAGCAGCGCCGTCGGCCGCTCGGCGCGCGCGAGCAGCGCCCGCACCGCCTGCAACCCGCCGTCGTGCGTGAACGGGCACTCGACGAGCAGCGCCGGATCCGGCTCGATGCCGGCTTCGCGCAGGGCCGACAGATAGCCTGCACGGCGCTGCGCGGCGAAATTCAGGGCAAGCGGCGCGCTGATCATCGCAATGCGCCGGTGCCCGAAACCCGTCAGCCGGCGCACCGCGTCCCGCGCGCCCGCTTCGTTGTCGAAGTCGAACCACGCGTACGGCTCGGCCATCCGGGTCCGGCCGTACGCCACGTACGGAAACGCGCTCGCCTGCAGGTACGCGATGCGCGGATCGTCGACCAGCGTTCGCGCGACGATCAGGCCGTCGACGAGTTTGCCTTCGACGATGCGCCGATAGGTGTCCAGTTCCGCGTTCGGCCGCGCCGACGCGATGATGAAATCGAGATTGCGTTCCGCGAGCCGCTCGGTGATGCCCGCGACGACCTCGCCGAAACGCGGATCGCCGAGATCGCCCGCGCCGAACGGATAAACGATCCCGATCATGTCGGCCCGACCGGTCGCCAGCCGGCGCGCGGTCGGGTCCGCCACATAGCCCATTTCCCGTGCAACTCGCGCCACGCGTTCGCGCGTCGCCTCGCTGACGTCGTCGTAGCCGTTCAGCGCACGGCTGACCGTCGTCCGCGACAGCCCGAGCGCGTCCGACAGCGCCTTCAGATTCACCTTCACCGTCACTCCTCGCATTCGCCGATCCGCCCGGCCGCCCGAACACAGGGATGCACCGGCCGGGTAATTATTTCCAATTGGTAACGATTACCGTCAATTAAATATCTTTTGCGTTCCAAACCGGTTTGAAATAGCATCCAAACCGGTTTGGACATCGATGCCCACTCAGCCGTTCACTTTGACCTTTCCAGGAAACGACGACGAGATGACATACTTTCCCCTTTTCCGCCCGACGACGACCAAACGTTTGCTCCTCGCTGGCGGCGCACTTGCCGCCTTCGCGTCCGTCGCGCACGCGCAGTCCAGCGGCACGGGCGCGCCCATGCCCACGCCCCATACGCAGCAGGCCTACGATCCCGAAGGCAACTTCACGATGCGCTGGACGCGTGCGGACATCCGCCAGATCGTCGCGCAGTCGCACACCGCCGGCGCCGACAAGAACTCGCTGCCGCAAGCGCTGACGATGCCGGACATCCCGCAGGATTTCCCGCTGATCAACTCGAACGTGTGGGTATGGGACACGTGGCCGCTGGCCGACCTGCGCGCGAACCAGCTCAGCTACAAGGGCTGGGAGGTGATCTTCTCGCTCACCGCCGATCCGCACGCGGGCTACACGTTCGACGACCGTCACGTCCACGCCCGCATCGGCTTCTTCTATCGCCGCGCGGGCATCCCCGCGTCGCAGCGCCCCGCCAACGGCGGCTGGACCTGGGGCGGCCACCTGTTCCCGGACGGCGCGAGCGCCAGGGTATTCGGCACCGCACCGATGACCAACAACGCCGAATGGTCCGGCTCCGCGCGCCTCACGAACGGCAGCAACGTCAGCCTGTACTACACCGCGACGTCGTTCAACCGCTCGGCGCCCGGCGGCGCGGACATCACGCCGCCGCAGGCGATCATCACGCGCGCCGACGGCAACATCCACGCCGACGACAAGCACGTGTGGTTCACCGGCTTCGGCGATCACAAGGCGCTGCTGCAACCGGACGGCAACTACTACCAGACCGGCCAGCAGAACACCTACTTCTCGTTCCGCGATCCGTTCGTGTTCACCGATCCCGCGCACCCGGGCAAGACCTACATGGTCTTCGAAGGCAATACGGGCGGCCAGCGCGGCGCACGCACCTGCACCGAGGCCGATCTCGGCTACGCGCCGAACGATCCGTACAAGGAAGATCTCAACGCGGTGATGAATTCGGGCGCAGTGTATCAAAAGGCCAATGTCGGCCTGGCGGTCGCGACGAACCCGCAATTGACCGAATGGAAGTTCCTGCCGCCGATCCTGTCGGCGAACTGCGTCGACGACCAGACCGAGCGCCCGCAGATCTACCTGAAGGACGGCAAGTACTACCTGTTCACGATCAGCCACCGCACGACGATGGCGGCCGGCGTCGACGGCCCGGACGGCGTGTACGGTTTCGTCGGCAACGGCATCCGCAGCGACTTCCTGCCGCTGAACGGCGGCAGCGGCCTCGTGCTCGGCAACCCGACCGACTTCTCCGCGCCGGCCGGCGCACCGTATTCGCAGGATCCGAACCAGAACCCGCGCGAATTCCAGTCGTATTCGCACTACGTGATGCCGGGCGGGCTCGTCGAGTCGTTCATCGATGCGATCGGCCCGCGTCGCGGCGGCACGCTCGCGCCGACGGTGAAGGTCGGCATCAACGGAACGTCGACGGCGGTCGATCGCACGTATGGCCGCGGCGGGCTCGGCGGCTACGGCGACATTCCGGCGAACCTGCCCGCGACGGGCGACGGCCACAACCCGTGAAGCCGGGATAACCAACAATAACGATCATCGATAAAGGCACGGGGTTAGGGAGGCGCATATCGCGCGTGTCGCGTGCGCGCCTCCACTTTTTTCCTTCCATCCATTGCGCGCACCGCCGTCGAAAGCGGCAGGCGCCCTTCTTTCCCGCCTTGCACGGCGAAGCACGACACCCCGCATGATATCGACGTCTTTTCGCTTTTCCGCCCGGATCGCCCGGTTGCTGCTCGCCTGCGTGGCCTGTACCCAGGTCGCTGCCGCGCCCTGCCACGCGCCGGCTGACGACGGCACCCCGCAATGGCGACCCGCGCTCCATTACACGCCGCAGCGCAACTGGATGAACGATCCGAACGGGCTCGTCTACGACAACGGACGCTATCACCTGTTCTACCAATACAATCCGCTCGGCAACGACTGGGGCAACATGTCGTGGGGCCATGCGACGAGCACCGACCTCGTCCACTGGCGCGAGCAGCCGGTCGCGATGCGCGCGAACGCGACGGAGGAAATCTTCTCCGGCTCGATCGTCGCCGACACCCTCAATACGTCCGGCCTGGGCACGCCCGGCCACTCGCCGCTCGTCGCGCTTTATACGAGCGTGTACAAGGCGGGCTCCGGCCACGCGCCGGGCATTCAGGCGCAGTCGCTCGCGTACAGCCTCGATCACGGCACGACGTGGCAACCTTACGCACGCAATCCGGTGCTGACGCTCGACCCGGAATCGAAGCAATTTCGCGATCCGAAAGTGTCGTGGTATGCGCCGGGCGGCTACTGGCTGATGACGACGGTCGTCGCCGATGCGCACGTCGTGAAGCTCTATCGCTCGGACGACCTGATCCACTGGAATTTCCTGAGCGATTTCACGCGGCCGGGCGTGCCGCACGACGGCGCGCTGTGGGAAATGCCCGACCTCGTGCCGCTGCCGCTCGACGGCGACCCCGCACAAACACGGTGGGTCATGATCGTCAACGTCAACCCGTGGTCGATCGCCGGCGGCTCGGGCGCGATGTATTTCGTCGGCCACTTCGACGGCCGCACGTTTACGCCGGATCGCGTCGCCCCCGCCGGTTCCGATCCCGCGCAATTCCACTGGGTCGACCACGGCGCGGATTTCTACGCAGCCGGCACCTTCTCGGGCGCGCCCGGCTCACGGCCGGTCGCGATCGCGTGGATGAGCAACTGGGATTACGCGGCGAAAGTGCCGACCGCGCCGTGGCGCGGCGCGATGACCCTGCCGCGTGAACTCTCGCTGAAAACGATCGACGGTGAACCGACGCTCGTCGTCGCGCCGGCCGCCGCGTTCGACGCATGGGCGGACGGCCGGCCCGCCGTGCACGAAGGCGACCTCACGGTCGACTCCGCGACACGCGCGCTGTCGCCCGCGACGCGCAGCACCGTCCAGCGCATCACGGTCACGCTCGAGCCGCGGCACGCGGCGCGTGCCGGCCTGATCGTCCGGCGCTCGGCGGACGGCTCGGTCGGCACCCGGATCGTGTACGACACCGTGAAGCGCACGCTGACGCTCGACCGCTCCCGCTCCGGCGAAGCGAATTTCGCCGGCACGTTCAGCGGCGAACACATCGTGGACCTGCCGCTCGAGCACGGACGGCTGCGGCTCGAGATCGTCGTCGATCGCGGCTCGGTCGAAGTGTTCGCGAACGGCGGCCGCGTGGCGCTCACCGACCTGATCTTCCCGCCGCCCGACGCGGACCGCGTCGCCGTGTTCGCCGAGCACGGCCGCGCGACGTTCTCCGGGCTCACGGTGACGCAGCTCGAAGCCGGCGGCGACAGGCTTGGCGCCTGTGCGGCGCGATAGATGCAACGCGCGGACGCGATTCGTCCGCCGATGACGAGGGCTGTCCGCCCGGCGCAACGCCGGGCGGTTGCAGCCCCCGCCGGGGCCTCGCCGATCAGAGCAAGCCCATCCCGCCCGACGCGATGATCTCCGCGCCGACGATGAACGCGGATTCCGGCGCGCTGAGGTGCAGCACCGTCGACGCGATCTCGTCCGGCGTGCCGAACCGGCCGATCGGAACGAGGCCCTTGATCTTGTCGGCCGTCTCGTCGAGCGTGGCCGCGTCGAACCCGAGCTTGCCGTAGAGCGGCGTCTGCACGGGCCCCGGGCTCACGACGTTCACGCGCACGCCGTGCGGCAGCAGTTCCGTCGACAGCGTCTTCGCGAACGAATTGACGGCCGCCTTGCTCGCCGCGTACACCGACGAGCCGGGCATCCCGATGTGCGCGTTGATCGAGCCGTTGATCACGATCGACGCGCCACGGTTCAGCAGCGGCACCAGCGACTGGATCTGGAAATACGCGCCCTTCACGTTGGTGTTGAACACGAGATCCCACATGGCCTCGTCGCTGTCGGCGAACGGCGCGAGTTTCGCGACGCCCGCGTTGATGAACACGGCGTCGAGCCGCGCCCCCGCCGACGCGATCGCATCGGCCAGCGCGCGGGCCGACGCGACGCTGCCGGCCTCGTTGCGGATCGCGAGCGCATCCGCGCCGAGCGTTTGCCGCGCGGCCTCGAGCGTCTGCGCATCGCGCCCGGTGATGATGACCCGCGCGCCTTCGGCCGCGAATGCCCTGGCGGCCGCCAGGCCGATGCCGCTGTTGCCGCCCGTGACGAGGACCGTCTTTCCTTCGAAGCGTTGCATGATGTTCTCCTGTGAACCGGTGAGTTGACCGTGGACACAGGATGCGCGCCGCGCCCGGCCTTGCCGTACGACGGGCGCGACGAACACGTTCGAAATCTTCGAACGTGTTTGCGCGGGCGGGTTCGGTCGCGCTGTTCCGCGCCGCGTCAGCCGGCCACGTCGATCCCGTCGAGCAGCCGCTGCGCGAGCCTCGGTTCGCGCAATTGCTCGAGCCACCATTGCAGCGCCCGGCCGTCCCGGTCGCCGTGCCACGCGACATACAGCCGGTTCGGCTCGCGCGGATCGGCCGTCTGTCTTTCCACGAGTTCGCCGCGCGCCAGCAGCGACGCCACGCGCCGGCGCGGCACCCAGCCGACGCCGAGCCCGTCGCGCTGCGCGAGGATCTTCGCGCGCATCGACGGCACCGCCAGCACGGCCTGCCCGCCGAGCAGGCCATACGCGCGGCCGGCCGCGCGCCGCGACGAATCGGCGACGACGACCGCCCGGTGCGCGCCGATCGCATCTCGCGTCAGTGCGCCACTCACGGCGGCTAGCGGATGGCGCGGCGATACCGCGAACACCCACTCGATCGCCCCCAGCTCGAACCACTTGAAGCCGGGAATCGCCGGCGGCTCGTTGGTCGCGCCGACCACCAGGTCCGCACGGCCGTCGCGCAGCGCTTCCCAGGTACCGCCAAGCACTTCGTGCGTGAAACGCAACGACACGCCGGAATCGAGCGCATCGAACGCGTGGACGACGGGCAACAGCGTGTCGAACTCCAGCACCTCGTCGCTGACGATCCACAGTCGGTCTTCCCAGCCGCTCGCGACCTGCCGCACGCGCTGCGTCAGTCGCGCGACGTCCAGCGCCAGCCGCGCCGCCTCGTCGGTCAGCAGTTGTCCGGCCGGCGTGAGCTGCAGCCGGTAGCCGCGCCGGTCGAACAGCAGCGCGTCGAAGCGCGTTTCGAGCTGGCGCGCCGCGTGCGATACCGTCGACGGCGCCTTGCCGAGCCGCGCGGCCGCCCGCGACAGGCTGCCGGTGGCGCGGATCGCGTCGAGCAGCGCAAGTTCGTCTTCGGACAGCATGGGATCGCTCCGGTGTGGGGTTGTCGTGGATCGTAAGGCAGCGGCGGGCCAAGGTCCAATCGGGCGATGCAGGCCGGTCGTGCCGATCGTGCCGGTCACGGGCGTGTCCCGCCCGGCCGGTTCGGCCGGCCTCCGCGCGATTCCTTGCGCTCCGGCGGCCGGTACAGGCATTCCGTCACGCCGCCCGCACCATGCCGCCGCGACCGGCTTCCGGTATGCTGGTCGACTCGAAATCATGGCAACTGAGGTAACCACTGCGATGGACATCGCGATTCGCATCGAAGGCCGTCACGACCTGACGGGGCAGATCTTCCGGCAACTGCGCACCGCGATCGTCGACGGGCGCCTCGCGGGCGGCGCGCGGCTGCCGTCGACGCGCGACCTCGCGAAACAGCTCGGTGTTTCGCGCAAGACGACGCTCGACGCGTTCGAGCGCCTGGTGGCCGAGGGCTACCTGAATACCCGCGCGGGCGACGGCACGTTCGTCGCCGACGGCCTCGCGCGCGTGCCGCACGCCGCGTCCATGTCGGCGCCGTCGCTCGTCGACGGCACGCCGCGCGTCGACGCGGTCGATGCCCGCGCGCTGTGGAACGACCTGCCCGACGCGCTCGCGATGCCCACACCGCAGGATGCGCCCGGCTTCGACTTCCGCGGCGGCGTGACCGACAAGACGCTGTTCCCGTTCGACGCGTGGCGGCGCTGCCTGCATCACGCGCTGCGCCAGCAGATGCGCGGCCCCGCCCAGTATCACGACCCGGCCGGCGATCCGCAGCTGCGCGGGGCGATCGCGCGTTACGTCGCATTCAGCCGCGCGGTCGCGTGCGGCTGGGACGACGTGCTCGTCACGCAAGGCGCGCAACAGGCGCTCGACCTGATCGCCCGCGTCGTCGTGCGGCCCGGCGATGTGGTCGCGGTCGAGGATCCCGGCTATCCGCCCGCGCGTGCCGCGTTCGCGTCGCTCGGTGCGACGGTGATCGGCGTGCCGGTCGACGCGCACGGCCTGGTCACGGAACGGTTGCCCGACGACGCGCGCCTCGTCTACGTGACGCCGTCGCATCAGTTCCCGCTCGGGATGCCGATGACGCTGGACCGGCGCGTCGCGCTGCTCGAATGGGCGCAGCGCCGCCGCGCCGTGATCATCGAGGACGATTACGACGGCGAGTTCCGCTTCGAGGGCCGGCCGGTGGAGTCGCTGAAGAGCCTCGACCGCACGGGCCTCGTCGCGTATGTCGGCACCTTCTCGAAGACGATCTTTCCGGAACTGCGGATCGGCTACGCGATTCCGCCGCGCGCGCTGCGCGGCGCGCTGGCGAAGGCGAAGCAGATCGTCGACTGGCACACCTGCACGCTGACGCAGGCGGCGCTCGCCCGCTTCATGCTCGAAGGCGACTTCGCACGGCACCTGAAGCGCATGCAGAAGCACTACGACGCGCGTCGCAAGATGCTGATCGCGCATCTGCGCGGCGAACTCGCGCCGTGGTTCGACGCGATCGTGCCGACCGCCGGCATCCACCTCGCCGCCCGCCTGAAGCCGGGGCTCAACGAGGCGGCACTCGTCCGCGCCGCCCGCGAGCTGGACATCGGCCTGTACGGTATCTCGGCATTCCACGTCGCCGTGCCGGTCAGTGCGGGGCTGCTGTTCGGCTATGGCGGGATCGACGCGCTGCGCATCGACACGGCGCTTGCGAAGCTCGCCGGCCTGCTGGGCTCGGGCAGCATCGGCGGCCCGGCACTGGTTACCTGAATTTTCCAGAAATTGGCCATTCAAGCAGGCCAGCTTGCGTCCTAAAGTGGATCCTGTCGCGCCACCGTGCGCTCCAACCGAAAAAGGACCTGCCATGCAACCGCGCCTGAACTTCTATACCGCCAGCCCGAACGCCATCAAGGTGATGCGCAACGCCGAGGACTTCATCGCGAAAAGCTCGATCGAGAAGCCGCTCGCCGAACTCGTCCGCCTGCGCGCGTCGCAGATCAACGGCTGCGCGTTCTGCGTCGACATGCACACGACCGACGCACGCAAGGACGGCGAAACCGACCGCCGTCTCGCGGCCGTCGTCGTGTGGCGCGAAACGCCGTTCTTCACCGAGCGCGAACGCGCGGCGCTGGAATGGACCGAGGCACTGACGCTGGTGGCCGACAACCACGTGCCCGACGCCGTCTGGGAGGCCGTGAAGCCGCATTTCACCGACGAGGAACTGTTCGACCTGTCGATGCTGATCGCGACGATCAACACGTGGAACCGCTTCGCGATCGCGTTCCGCAAGATGCCCGAGTAAGGGGACGACGATGACGTACGCCACGCTCCGTCGCGCCGCCCTCGGCGCATGGCTCGCCGCCGCGGCCGCGCTGCTGCCGGCCGCCGCCCATGCGCACGACACCGGCGACAACGTGCACACGATCATGCAGCAGGCCGTGCCCGAAGCGCCCGGCAAGCTCGCGGTCGTCGCGACCGTCGACTATGCGCCCGGCCAGGCGTCGGCAGCCCACCGGCACCTCGGCTCGGTGTTCGCCGTCGTGTCGAAAGGCGAGGTGCTTTCGCAGGTGAACGGCGGCCCGCTGCACCGCTACCGCGCCGGCGAAGGCTGGTACGAGGCGCCCGGATCGCGCCACCAGGTGTCGCGCAACGCGAGCGCGACCGAACCCGCGCAGCTCGTCGTGTTCGGGCTGACCGGCGAGCATGTGCCGCTGACGTCGCCGATCGATCAGTAAGCGCGTGCCGGGGCGCGTGCCGTTGTCGACGCACGTGCCCCCGCTGCGCGACCGGGTTCACCGCCGCTTCGCTTACTGAGCCCCGCCGCTTCCCGCCGGTTTTCCCTCGGCGTTTCTCCGCCGTTTCTCCGCCGTTTCTCCGCCGTTTCTCCGCCGTTTCCGCATTAGCCGCTCCCTACACTCCGCTACCCGCTTGCCGCACCGCGCCGCGCCACATCCCGGCCCGCCCGCGCCCCCGTTCGACGCTCGCCTGATCTCGATCAACCCGGTCGAAAACCCTTCCTTGAAATTAACTAACTCATCAATTAGCGTCGATTTCATGAACGCGAAATCCACCGTCGCCAGGCCGCGCGGGCGCCGCCCGTCGGTCGACGATTTCGACCTGCGCGACCACATGCTCGACGTCGCGATGCAGCTGTTCGCCGAGCGCGGCATCGCCGCGACGACCGTCGCGCAGATCGCCGCCGCCGCAGGCGTCACGTCGGCGATGGTCCACTACTACTTCACGAATCGCGAGCGGTTGCTCGACGCGATCGTCGAGGAACGGCTCGCACAGGCGATCGCGTTCGTGTGGCGACCGACCGAGCCGCGGATCGACGACGATCCGTTCGCGCTCGTCGGCGAACTCGTCGACCGCTTCTTCGACGTCACGCACCGCATGCCGTGGCTGCCGTCGATCTGGCTGCGCGAGATCGTCCACGAAGGCGGGCTGCTGCGCGAACGGATGGTCCGGCGCATTCCGCTCGATCATGTCGGGCGCTTCGCCGAACGCATCCGCGGCGCGCAGCAGGCCGGCACGCTGAACCCCGCGCTCGAACCCGCGTTCCTGTTCCATTCGATCGTCGCGCTGGTGATGCTGCCGCTCGCGACCGCGAAACTGTGGCAAAGCGCGCGCGGCATGCCGCCGATCGACCGCGACGTGCTGCACCGGCACGTCCGCGCGCTGCTCGGTTCCGGCATGCAGCCGCCCGCCCCCGCGCGTCGCGCACGGGCCCGCTCGCCACGGAGGCCGTCATGAACCCGCGCCGCGCACTGCCGCTCGCGACGGTTGCCGCGGTCGCCGCAATCGCCGTGCTCGCCGGCTGCGGACGCCCGGCCGACAACGGCACGACCTACCAGGGCTACGTCGAAGGCGAATTCGTGTACCTGTCGTCGTCGCAATCGGGCACGCTGACGCAGTTGACGGTCGCGCGCGGCCAGACCCTCGCCGCCGGCGCGCCGGCCTTCTCGCTCGAGGCCGTCAGCGAAACCGCCGCGCTGTTGCAGGCGCAGCACCAGCTCGCGGCCGCCCGCGCGCAGCTTGCCGACCTGCGGACGGGCAAGCGCCCGCCGGAAATCGCGGTCACGCAGGCGCAGCTCGCCCAGGCCACCGCGCAGGCCGCGCGGGCCGCCGCGCAACTGGCGCGCGACGAACGCCAGTACGCGGCCGGCGGCCTGTCGAAGCAGCAGCTCGACGATTCGCGCACGTCCGCGCAAACCACCGCCGCGCAGATGCGCGAACTGCAGAAACAGGTCGACGTCGCGCGCCTGCCGGGCCGCGCGCAGCAGGTCGCCGCGCAGGCCGCGCAGGTTGACGCCGCGCAGGCGGCCGTGGCCGAAGCGCAGTGGAAGCTCGACCAGAAGCGCGTCGCCGCCCCTGCTGCCGGGCGCGTGTACGACACGCTGTACCGTGTCGGCGAATGGGTGCAGGCCGGCAATCCGGTCGTGCAGATGCTGCCGCCGCAAAACCTGAAGGTGCGCTTCTTCGTGCCCGAGGCCGCCATCGCATCGCTCGCACCGGGGCGCGCCGTCGCGATCCACTGCGACGGCTGTGCGGCCGACGTGCCCGCGCACATCACCTACGTGTCGAGCGAGGCCGAATACACGCCGCCCGTGATCTACAGCAACGAGAGCCGGACCAAGCTCGTGTTCATGATCGAGGCGCGCCCGGCCGTGGCCGACGCGCCGAAGCTGCATCCGGGCCAGCCCGTCGCCGTGAGGGTGCCGTGAACGCGTCCTCCGCCCCGTACGCGATCGACGTCGATCGCCTGAACAAGCATTTCGGCGACAAGCACGTCGTGAAGGACGTGTCGCTGCGCGTCGCGCGCGGCGAGATCTTCGGCTTTCTCGGGCCGAACGGCAGCGGCAAGACCACGTCGATCCGGATGATGTGCGGGTTGCTCACGCCCGACTCGGGCAGCGGCACCTGCCTCGGCTACGACATCGTGCGCGACAGCGCGCAGATCAAGCGGCGCGTCGGCTACATGACGCAGCGCTTCTCGTACTGGGAAGACCTGTCGATCCGCGAGAACCTCGATTTCGTCGCGCGCGTGTACGGGATGCCCGACCGCAAGGCGGCCGTCGCGCGCGCACTCGACGGGCTCGGCCTCGCGAGCCGCGCCGATCAGCTCACGGGCGCGCTGTCGGGCGGCTGGAAGCAGCGCCTCGCGCTGGCCGCCTGCATGCTGCACGAGCCGGCCCTGCTGCTGCTCGACGAGCCCACGGCCGGCGTCGACCCGGCCGCGCGCCGCGACTTCTGGGAAGAACTGCACCGGCTGGCCGCCCAGGGAATCTCGGTGCTCGTCAGCACGCACTACATGGACGAAGCCGAACGCTGCCACAAGCTCGCGTACATCGCGTACGGCGAGCTGCTCGCGCAGGGCACGTCGGCGGAGATCGTCGCGTCGCAGGGGCTCGCGACCCGCGCGATCACCGGCGGGCACCTGGCCGAACTGTCCGCGCGACTGCGCACGATGCCGGGCGTCGACCAGACGGTCGTGTTCGGTTCGGCGCTGCACGTGAGCGGCCGCGATCGCGCGCGGCTCGACGCGACGCTCGCGCAGGTCGCAGCGCAGGCCGGCGGGCCCGCCGCGCTGCAGGTCGCGCCGATCGACACCGGTCTCGAGGACGTGTTCATCTACATGATGGGCCGCGCATCCGCGCCGCCCGGCGGAGCGTCGTCATGAACGCGTGGGCGCGCTTGCGCGATGCGTTCTCGGTCGCGCGCTGGTGGAGCATCGTGCTGAAGGAATTCCTGCAGCTGCGCCGCGACCGCGTGACGTTCGCGATGATCGTCGGCGTGCCGATCATCCAGCTCTCGCTGTTCGGCTTCGCGATCAACACCGATCCGAAGCACCTGCCGACCGCGGTGATCGTCGCCGACGCGAGCCCGTTCGCGCGGAGCTTCGTCGCCGCGATGCGCAACTCCGCGTACTTCGACATCGTCGAGACGCTGCCCGACGAAGCGGCCGGCCGGCGTGCGCTGGCGCGCGGCGACGTGCTGTTCGTTTTGAACGTGCCGGCCGATTTCTCGCGCCGGCTGCTGCGCGGCGAACGTCCGTCGCTGCTCGTCGAGGCGGACGCGACCGATCCCGTCGCGACCGCGTCGGCGATCGGCGCGCTCGCCGGCCTCGTGCAGCCGGTCGCGGACAAGGACCTGACCGGCCCGCTCGCGCACCTGAACGGCCGGCCGGCCGCCTTCGACGTCGTGCTGCACCGGCTCTACAACCCCGAGGGCATCACGCAGTACAACGTCGTGCCGGGCCTGATGGGCGTGATCCTGACGATGACGATGGTGATGATGACGGGCCTCGCGATCACGCGCGAACGCGAGCGCGGCACGATGGAGAACCTGCTCGCGACGCCCGTGCGGCCGCTCGAGGTGATGACGGGCAAGATCGTCCCGTACGTGCTGATCGGGCTGATCCAGGTGTCGATCATTCTCGCGGCCGCCCGCTTCGTGTTCGAGGTGCCGTTCGTCGGCGGCGCGTTCGCGATCTACCTGTCCGCGCTGCTGTTCATTGCCGCGAACCTGACCGTCGGCATCACGCTGTCGTCGCTCGCGCAGAACCAGCTGCAGGCGATGCAGCTCGCGGTGTTCTACTTCCTGCCGAACATCCTGCTGTCGGGCTTCATGTTCCCGTTCGCCGGGATGCCGAAGTGGGCGCAGTTCATCGGCAACCTGCTGCCGCTCACCTACTTCAACCGCCTCGTGCGCGGCATCCTGCTGAAAGGGAACGGCTGGAACGACCTGTGGCCGTCCGTGTGGCCGGTCGCGCTGTTCACCGTCGTTGTGATGGGCATCGCGTTGCGCTTCTACCGGCGCACGCTCGACTAGGCACCGCACGATGAAACCGGCTTCGCGTCGCCCCCTCCACGCCACCCGCTGCTGCACGCTGGCCGCCGCCGCGCTGCTCGTCGCCGGATGCGCGGTCGGGCCGGATTTCCACGCGCCGGATGCGCCCGCCACGCAGCGCTACACGCGCGGCGAACCGCCGGAGACGACGGCCGCCGCCGGCCCGGCAGGCGATGGTCAGACGTTCGCATCGGCCGAACACACTCCGCAGCACTGGTGGACGCAGTTCGGCTCCGAACCGCTGAACCGGCTCGTCGATACCGCGTGGCGCAACAGCCCGACGCTTGCCGAAGCCCGCGCGCGGCTCGACGAAGCGCGCCAGAACCATGCGGCCGAAGCCGGCGCGACGATGCTGCCGAAAGTCGATGCGAGCCTGTCCGCGACGCGCGAGCAGGTCGACACGACCGCGTTCGGCCTGCCGGCCAGCGTGCCGAGCCCGGGGCCGTTCACGCTTTATGACGCGTCGGTGAGCGTGTCGTACGTGCTCGACGTGTTCGGCGGCAACCGGCGCGCGCTCGAGGCGCTGCGCGCGCAGGTCGACTACCAGGCCTATACGCTCGACGCCGCGCGCCTGACGCTCGCGGGTAACGTCGTCGCCACCGCGATCCTGCGCGCGTCGCTCGCGCAGCAGGTCGCGCTCACGCAACAGCTGCTCGACGCGCAGACGCGGCAGTTGCGCATCGTCGAAGCGCGTTTCGCTGCCGGTGGCGTATCGCAGGCCGATGTGCATGCGCAGCGCGCGTTGCTCGCGCAGACGCAGGCGTCGCTGCCGCCGCTCGCGACCCGCCTCGCGCAGTCCGGCCACCGGCTCGCGATCCTGCTCGGCGCGCCGCCCGCCGACGCGATGCTGCCCGACCTCACGCTGGATGCGCTCGCGCTGCCTCGCACGCTGCCCGTCGCGCTGCCGTCGACGCTCGCACGCGAACGGCCCGACATCCGCGCCGCCGAAGCCGTGCTGCACCAGGCGAGCGCGAACGTCGGCGTGGCCACCGCGAACTTGTATCCGCGCTTTTCGGTTTCGGCGGGGATCGGCTCGGAGCGCACACGTATCGAGGACATCGTGAGCGGGCTCAATGTATGGAATGTCGGTCTCGGTCTCACGCAGCCGCTCTTTCACGGCGGTGAACTGCGCGCGAAGAAACGCGCGGCCGAAGCGGCGTACGACGCCGCGTTCGCGAGTTACCGGGAAACCGTGCTCGAGGCGCTGCAGCAGGTGGCCGATGCGATGCGCGCGGTCGAGCACGACGCTGCCGCATGGCAGGCTCGGGACACGGCGGCACGGGAAGCGGCGGCCAGCAATACGATTGCCGGCGACCGTTACGCGGCGGGCGGGATCAGCACGTTCGACCTGCTCGATGCACAGCGGCAGGCACTGCAGACGGCGCTCGACCGTACGCGCGCACAGGCCGACCGGCTTGCCGATACGGCGGCGCTGTTTCAGTCGCTCGCGGGAAGCTGGACGAACGACGCGGCGGAGTGAGTGCGCGGTGCAGGTTCAATGCGGTGATCGAAGCGGAGCGATCGCGCGACGCGGGTTTGACCCAGCGATAGAAACGGAGCGACCGGATGCGTGCTCGACGCAACGATCGCGGCGCGACATTCGCACGAATCGCGCGGACATGAAAAAACCGGCCCGAAGGCCGGTTTTCATACCGCATGCCGCAAGCGGCGCTCGCGCGCCGCGCGACATCAGAAGCGGTGGATCATGCCGACGCCGACGCCGATCTGGTTCTGCTTCGAACCTGCGCCCACGCCGTCGCCGATCGACGTCGTTGCAGCGATGATCTTGCCGCCGTTCAGCGTGTTGCCGCTCGCGTGCTGGTACGCCTCAACCGCGTACAGGCCCGTGCGCTTCGACAGGCTGTAATACTGCGACACCGTGACCTGGTGGTACTTGGCCGAGCTCGTGATGCCGTTCGACTGCGTTGCCGCCGTGTACGAGTAGCCTGCCGCGAAGTCCCACTGAGCGACCGGCTTCCAGTGCAGCACGGCGCCAGCCGTGTTGAAGATCGCCGTGTTCTTGAAACCCGAACCCGTGCCCGGAATGTATTGAACATTCGAGTACGACGCCGAAATGTCCCACGCCGGCGAGAACTGGTAGCCAGCCGTGACGGCCAGTCGCTGTTGCGACTGCGCGAACTGGTAGCCATTGTTGATCGACGAAACTGCCGGCTCGACACCGTTGGTGCCGGCTGCGTTCAGGCCGTTCTGCACCGTCGAGTTCGCGCCCCACGCGCCGCCGCCGAGCGTCGAGTTGTTGACTCGCTGGTAGCCGACCGCGATGCCTGCCGGGCCGTTCAGGTACTGGATCGCCGCGCTCCACGTCGAGCCGCGGTTCGTCGCGCCTGCGACGCCGCCGAACGAGTACGAACCGCCGACCGTGAAGCCGTAGAACTTCGGCGACATGTAGACGAGCGAGTTGTTCGCGCGGTAGCTGGTATCCAGCGAATCGATATCGCCCGGATGCGCGCCGTAGTAACCGGTCAGCCAGGTCGTCGGGCTGTACGGCGACAGCAGCGTGTAGTACGCGGTGTACTGGCGGCCGGCCGTCAGCGTACCGTACGTATTGTTGGTCAGGCCAACCCACGCCTGACGCGTGAAGATGCCGTTGGTCCATTGCGACGAACCGTTAGCCGTGTTGACGCCGGCTTCCAACTGGAAAATCGCCTTCGTGCCGCCGCCGAGATCTTCGCTGCCCTTCAGGCCGAAGCGGCTGCCTGCCCACACGCCGGTGGACATCTGCACCTTCGAGTGACCACCCGTGGTCGCGCCGACTGCCGACGAGTTGTTTTGGTATGCGATACCGTTATCGACGATACCGTACAGGGTCACGCTGCTCTGTGCGTGGGCGGCGGTAGCGGCTGCAAGGCCCGCTGCCGTCATGGCGAAAGCGACGCGCTTTTTCATTGATTCTCCGTCCTCAAAGAATGATTTCTTTTCTGGTGTGGTTTTATGACTGACACATGTGCGAGTACATGCCGACGCGATTCTGACGGATTACCAATCATTTCCCAACATGTGCAGTCGGTCATCGTATGATCGACGCAACGCACGGGTTCACCAAGCAGTTACATAACACCTGAAAACGCTTACGCGGCGGGCTTTTCCGGCATTTCCCGGTGAAAACCCTAGCTTTACATTTTTACGGGTGCAACACGACCGTCGGATGTTGTCAGATGCCTTCGGCGAAATACATCTTACAAATGCGCGACCGCGGCTGACGCCACGATTCACGCCGCCGCGAAGGATCGCTGACGTTCATGACACCCACGTTTCGCGAAACGAAATGATGAAAACGTTTTTAGACGATGCCGGAGAACCGGCCCGGCGAACGCGGGCCGAGGGGCGACGCCGGCACCTGTCGCGCCGGCATCGTTCGGTGGGTGTCAGCGTGTGACCGGCTGCGCGAGATGCGCGCTCACGGCATCGGAGAGCGCGGTCATGCGCGCGCGAATCGCCGTGTTCGAGCCGACCAGCGCGAGCGACGACGCCATGATCCGGTAGACGCGCTTTCTCGGCACCTTGGCCGGCTTCGCCGGATCGAGCCACGCGTCATGGCCGGCCAGCAGTTCGAGCGTTTCGAGGCCGATCATGATCGGCCACAGGCATGCCAGCCGCAGCCGCACGAAGCGGCGCGGGATCGCAACGGTATACAGGCACGCGTCGCGATACTGGTCCAGCGTCACGCGCAGCAGGTCGACCAGCACGCCACGCGCGCGCGCCGACGCATCGGGCAACATCAGGTCGGCGACGCTCAGCCCGTGCGCGCCCAGCACATCGTCGGGCAGGTAGCAGCGGCCGATGCGCAGGTCCTTCGCGCAGTCGCGCAGGATGTTGGTCATCTGCAGCGCCTTGCCGAAGCGGATGCCCTTCTCGACCATGTCCGGCAGGTTCCAGCCGCGCGCGGCCGGCGTGTGCATGCCCGTCATGTCGGTCCAGAACTCGCCCACGCAGCCGGCGACGAGATACGTGTAGCGGTCGAGTTCGTCGCGCGTCCGCAGCGACGCGACCCGCCCCGATTGCTCGTCGGGGAACGTACGCAGGTCGAATACCATCCCCGCCGTCAGCGTCGCGACGACCTTGCGGATCGACGCACAATCGGCGTCCGGCTGCGCGCGCAGCAGCGCGAGCATCGGCTCCATCGAGCCGAGCAGCACGTGCTCGTGCGAATCGGTCTGCATCCGCGTCACGTCCTCGAGCGCACGCGACAGCGCGACGCCGTCGCCGAGCTGCTCAACCGCATCGCGCAGCTCGGTCAGCAATGCCGCCCGGCGATCGGGCGCGACAAGCGCCGTATCGGCGATCGTGTCGGCGGCGCGCGCGAGCAGGTACGCGAGGCCGACCGGGTCGCGCATGCCGTCGGGCAGCACGCGCAGCGTCAGGTAGAAGGAGCGGGAAACGTTCTTCAGCAGGTCGCCGAGCAGGTAGGCGGAATCGGTTCGAGTCGTCATGGGTCGGGAAAAATCGGCCGGCGCGGGCCCCGGACGCACACGGGCGCCGGGCGCCCGCGCCGGCCCGCGAGTCGCCGCATCGTCGCGCCAGGCGGGCGTCCGGCCCGGCACGGCGATGCAAAATTCCCGCAAGTTTAGTGCATCCGGCGCACGGCCTGCCCGGGACGGCCGGAATGCGTCGCCCGTCGGGCCGCCGTCAACCGCCCCGCCGCGCATATCGCGCCCCAAAAACAAGAAACGGAAAGGCTGAAGTAATACATATGTAATTATTCGGTGCGACGATCGCGTCCCATCCGACTCCGTGCGACATGGCACGACAGCCGCACCGCCGGAGCGACCGCCCCTTTCCGACTCTCGTTTCGAAGGTTCATCGACATGCTCTTCAAGCGCCCGACCTCCCTGCGCTACGTCCCGTTCGCCTGTGCCGCCGCATTCCTGCTCGCCGCGTGCGGCGGCGACGACGACGTCGCGTCCGATCCCACCCAGCCGATTTCCGCGAAGATCCAGGTGGTCGGCCATCGCGGCGCGAGCGCGCTGCGCCCCGAACACACGCTGGCGTCGTACCGCAAGGCGATCGAGGATGGCGCGGACGTGATCGAGCCCGATCTCGTGTCGACGCGCGACGGCGTGCTCGTCGCGCGCCACGAGAACGAGATCTCGGGCACGACGAACGTGTCCGCACTGCCGCAGTTCGCGAACCGCAAGGCGACCAAGACGATCGACGGCACGGAGCTGACGGGCTGGTTCACCGAGGATTTCACGCTCGCCGAACTGAAGACGCTGCGCGCCCGCGAGCGCATTCCGCAGGTCCGCCCCGCGAACACCGCGTACAACGACCAGTTCGAGATTCCGACGTTCGACGAAATCGTCGCGCTCGCGAAGCAGATGTCCGCACAGACCGGCCGCACGATCCACCTGTATCCGGAAACCAAGCACCCGACCTACTTCCAGTCGATCGGCCTGCCGCTCGAGGACCGCCTCGTCGATGCCCTGCTGAAGGATGCGTACACGGCCCGCACCGCGACCGTCTACATCCAGTCGTTCGAGGTCGCGAACCTGAAGGCGATCCGCAACCGGATCAAGTCGAGCCAGCCGAACTGGAAGCTCGTGCAGCTGATGGACGAAGCCGGCCAGCGCCCGTACGACTTCGTGAAGGCGAACGACAAGCGCACCTACGGCGACCTGTCGACGCGCGACGGCATGCGCGAGGTCGCGACCTATGCGAACGGCGTCGGCCCGTACAAGACGTCGATCATCGCGGTCGCCGCGGACGGCACGCTGCAGCAGCCGACGCAGTACGTGCGCTACGCGCACGAGGCCGGCCTCGTCGTGCATCCGTACACGTTCCGCCCGGAGAACAACTTCCTGCCCGCGTCGCTGAAGGACGGCGGCACGCCGGCCGCGCGCAACACGGCAGGCTCGGTGCGCGAGATCCAGGCGTACCTGCGCGCGGGCATCGACGGCTTCTTCACCGACGATCCTGCCGTCGGCCGCACGGCCGTCGATACGTTCAAGCGCTGACACGCGCGTCGACCGGGCGCGGCGCGCGACGCGCGCGTTGCGCCCGGTTGCATCGCATCGGTCAGATCACGTTGAAGTGGTGCGTGCCGTCCCGCTTCAACTGGTCGACCAGCCCGTATTCCCAATCGAGATACGCCTGCATCGCGGCCGCCGCGTTGTCGGTGCCTTCGTACGGGCGCCGGTAGCGGTCGACGCGCGGCGAAGCGAGATGCGTCTCGCCGCTTTCCAGCGGCAGCCCGGCGTCGATCCACGCGGCCGTGCCGCCGGTGAGCACCCGGATCTCGGCCGAAGCCGGCAGCAGCGCACGCGCGTCGTCCGCCGCAAACCGCGCGAGCAGGCTCGACCCGCACGTGAACACATAACGCTTCGCGGCCGGAATCGCCACGAGCGCGTCGCGCAGCTGCGCACGCACGGCGAACCACGCGCCCGGGATATGGCGCTTCACGTAGTTCGCACTGGCCGTCACGTCGACGATCGCCAGCTCGCCGGGCGCCGCCTCCTTCAGCCAGCCCGCGAGCGTCGCGGGCGATACCTCCGTCACGGCCGGCGTCGCCGGCACGTCGCGCGGCGGCTGGCCGCGCTCGCCGAAAGCGGCCGCGCCGGCCGGCTCGACGACACGCACGTCCCAGCCCATCTGCGCGAGCCACGACGCGGTCATGTCGGCACGCACGCCGTCGTCGTCGGCGAGCACGATCCGCGCGCCGCGCACGGCTGCGTGATGGTCGGTCTCCTGCACGAGCTGGCCGCCCGGCGTGCTCAGGAAACCGGGCAGATGGCCGGCTTCGTATTCCTCCGGCGTGCGCACGTCGAAGCGGTACAGCGTGCGGCCCGGTTCGTCGAGCGCGGCGACGTCGGCGAGCGCGATGCGCGGCACGCCAGCACGTTCGGCCACCGCGCGCGCAGCGCGGCGCGCTTCGTCGCGCTGCGTCGCGTCGATGTCGTCCGGAAAGCGCCGCGCGGCACCCCGCTCGAGCGTCTGGCCCGCGAGCGTCCAGCCGATCGTGCCGTTGCGCAGCGCCGCGACCGGATTCGGCAGCCCCGCGTTGACGAGCGACTGCGTGCCGATGATGCTGCGCGTGCGTCCCGCGCAGTTGACGACGACCTGCGTCGCCGGGTTCGGCGCAAGCGCGCGCACGCGCAGCACGAGTTCCGCGCCGGGTACGCTCGTCGAGGTCGGAATGTTCATCGTCTGGTATTCGTCGAAACGGCGCGCGTCGACGATCACGACATCGGCCTGCGCGTCGATCAGCGCCTGCACCTCCTGCGCGGACAGCGACGGCGTATGCCGCTCGGCCTCGACCCATTCGCCGAACGACTTGCTCGGCACGTTCACGTCGATGAACAGTTCGCCGCCCGCCGCGAGCCAGCCCGCGAGGCCGCCGTCGAGCAGCCGCACGTCGGTGTAGCCGAGTTGCGCGAGCTTCTCGGCCGCGCGCGGCGCGAGATCCTCGCCGCCGGCTTCGCCGAATACGACGATCGGCGTGTCGCGGCGCGGAATCCGCGTCCACGCGTCGAGTTCGAGTTTCGACAGCGGAAAGTTGGCGGCCCACAGCGGGTGGCCCTGCGCGTACGGGTCTTCCTCGCGTACGTCGATCAGTGCGATCTCGTCGCGGGCAAGCAGGCGCGCGCGCACATCCTGGTACGACGCGACGGGAAAACGGGAAGTGGAATCGGCGGAGTGCGTCACGATGTCTCTGTATTGAATGCGTTGAAGTCGGTGAAGAAAGCGGAACGGATCAATCTTGGGCCCGCCGGCGCGTGCGGGCAACCGGCCTTCCGGCCGGTCGCTTGCGGCCGGCCGCATCGGCAGGCGTTGCATCAGGCGTTCGAATAGCCGGACACGAAGGGTTTCACGGTGCCGTCGTCCAGGTACACCGCGCGCTCGACCTTGCCGATGTTCGCGCCGTACACGTGGATGCTGATCGATACCTGATCGGCGAACGCGTTGGTCACGCGATGGACGTCGCCGATGCGCGGCGACACGGCCTCGATCTCGCCCGGCGCGAGCCGCACGGCTTCGCCGGACGGCACCGGCCGGCCCGCTGCGTCGAACCGGTACGGCTGCGAGAATTCGCCGCCGCGCAGCATCCCGATCAGCCCCCACACCGTGTGATTGTGGATCGGCGTCGTCTGGCCGGGGCCCCACACGAAGCTGACGACCGAGAACCGCTCGTCCGGGTCGAGATGCAGCAGGTATTGCCGATAGCGCGCGGGGTCGGGCTGCGCGAACGCGTCGGGCAACCAGTCGTCGTGTTCGACAAGCGCGGCGAGCAGCGCACCGCCCTCGTCGAGGATGCGCGCCTCGTCCGCGCCGGACGCGAGCAGCGCGCCCAGACCGTCGACGAACGGACGCAGCGGCGTCTGATGCAACGAAAGCGTACTCATCGGCTGGCTCCTCGAATATGATGCCGAATATGATGGATCGTCATGATGCACCTGAAAGACCATGCAGAACAAACATGAAAATTAGCGATATCGACGCTTTTGCAGCGGTTGTCCGCTGCCAGACCCTGAGCCAGGCCGCGGCCGAGCTCGGGATGACGCAGCCCGCGATCACGCGGCGCGTCCAGAATCTCGAGGAAGCGCTCGGCGTGACCCTGCTCGATCGCAACACGAAGCCGCCGCGACCGACCGACATCGGCCGGCAGGTCTTCGAGCAGTGTCGCGCGATCCTGCGCGAAGTCGATGCGCTGCGCGAGCTGACGGCCGGCGAGCAGCCGCCCGCCGGCGAGTTCCGGATCGGGCTCACGCAGGGCCTCGGCGAACTGATGCTCCCCGCGCTGATATCGGAACTGGCCGCGCAGTGGCCCGCGCTCGCGACGCAGGTCACGACCGCGTGGGGCGGCATGCTCGTCGAGCGCGTCGCCCGCCGCGAACTCGATGCGGCGCTCGTGTTCCTCGCGCGCGAGATGGTGCTGCCGGCACAGGTCGACGGCGAACGGCTGCTGGCCACGCGGCTCGTCGCGGTCGGCCGCAAGGGTGACTGGCCGCGCCGCAGCTACCGGCTCGCCGATTGCCACGCTCATGGCTGGGTGCTCAATCCCGACGGTTGCGGCTTTCGTGCGGGCCTGCGGCGCGCGCTCGACGCGCAGGGCCTGCCGATGCCGGTCACGCTCGACACCTACGGCCGCGACCTGCAACTGCAGAGCGTCGCGAACGGCTTCGGCATCGGGCTGATGCCGCTGCCGCTCGTCGAAGGCAGCCCGCTGCGCGACGCGCTCGACATCGTGCCGCTCGCCGATTTCAAGCCGCACATCGATCTGTGGTTGCTGCGCCGGCACGATGCGGCCCGCTTCGGCGCGCCGCTCGCGGCCGTCGCCGCGCATGCGCGTGCGGCATTCGCGCTGCCCGAGCAGGCGCACGACCAGGCTGCGTGACCCTATCGGGCGGCGGCAGCATCGCGCCGCCCGGTCGATGCTCGCGCCAGCCCTGCTCCGCTCACGCATCGCTGCGGCCGCGCCCGATCTCGTTGACCGACGCCCCGCCCGTTTCCGTCTCGCCGCTCGCTTTGCCCTTCGCTGCGCTCTTCGCTTCAACCCGGCTCGCTGCGTCGAGCACCGCACGCCCCGCCGCCACCGCGATCGCGTCGTCCTGCGGCGTATGCACGCGGCTGCACAGCACGTCGCGATAGTGGCGTTCGAGCGGATTGGCGCGGCTCAGCCCGTGATTGCCCGACAGCTTCAGCGCCTGCTCGACCGCACGGATCGCGTGCTCGGTCACGGTGCGCTTGACCAGTCCGCTCGTCGTGACCGGCGGCGCATGACCCGCGTCGGTGCGCGCGACGTGATCGTCGAGCAGCACGCGGTTCGCGTGCAGCCAGCCCTCGATTTCGCCGACCGCTTCCTGCACGCGCGGCAGCGTCGCGAGCGGTGCGCCCAGCCCGCTCGGCGCACGCGTCGTCGCGAATTCAACCACCCAGTCGCGCGACGCACGCGCCACCGCGTCGTACAGGCTGCCGAGCAGCGCGACCATCCACGCCTGCTGGTCGGCCTGCGCGTCGGCATCCGCGTGGGTCGCGGCCGACACGGCCCATGCGTCCGGTGCGCGCACGTCGACCGCGTGATCGGCCGGCAGCCGGACGTCGTCGAACACGACCTCGTGGCTGCCCGACGCACGCAGGCCGAGGTGATTCCAGCTTTCGATCACGCGGATGCGATCGCCATCCGCACCGCGGTCGCGCGGCACGAGAAACACGCCGACGCGCGGCGCCGGTTCGTCGGTGCGCGCCCACACGGCCAGCCAGCGCAGCGCCGGAATCCCGGTGCTGTACAGCTTGTGGCCGGACAGCCGCCAGCCGTCGCCGTCGCGCCGGGCAACGGTTTCCGGGAGGCCGCCGCGCGACGGCGAACCGAGCGCGGGCTCGACCCGCAGCGCGTTGATCAGCGCACCGTGCGTGACCGCGCTGTCGAACACCGCGCGCCGCACCTGTGCGGGCCAGCGGTTGTCGGCCCGGCCGAGCGCGCGATGTTGCAGATAGGTCATCGTCAGCACCAGCGCGGTGGCCGGATCGGCCCGCGCGACGGCGGCGACGATCCGGCTCGCCTGCGCAAGCGTCGCACCGGCGCCGCCATGCTCGCGCGGCACGACCTGCGCGATCAGCCCCGCGCGATGCAGCCGCGCGAAGTTCTCGTGCGGAAAGCGGCCATCGACGTCGTTGCGCGCCGCATCGGCGGCAAGTTCCGGCGCGAGGCGCTCGAGCAGCGCGGCGACGCGTGCGTCGTCGGCATCGTCGGTGGGCAGGAGGCGCAGCGCGGGCGGCTGCGGCGACGGCGAGGAAGCGGCAAGGCTGGCGGACATCGAAACGGATTCCCTGGGTAATACGGACAGGCGGCAAGCGCGACGGAGATCGGCAACCGCGGCAATCGATCGCCACGCGGCGCGGTCTCTCATGAACCGGGCGATCCGCAACGCGTGCCCCCGGATTCGCCGGCGCCCGCGCGCCCGATCGTTCGTGAGCCCACAGCGTATGCGCAGCGCACACGCGCCCAAACCATGCAAATCTGATATTCAAATCGGGATTGATTATTTCCATTCCGCATGATCGCGGCGTTAACCTGCGCTCCATTCCTGCCCGGCCGCGCGCCGGGACATCCCCGCACCGGAGACCCAGATGAGCGTCGAATTCATCGGCATGATCCAGAGCCAGAAGCAGTCGGAAATCCACCCGCCGTCCGGCCCCGTGGTCGATCCCGGCTACGTGCGCGACTTTGCCCGCGCCCACGAGACGGCCGGCTTCGACCGGATCCTCGTGCCGCATCACTCGACCGGCCCGTCGGCGACGCTGACGATCGCGTTCGCGGCGGCCGCGACCGAGCGCATCCACTTCATGCTCGCGCATCGCCCGGGCTTCACCGCGCCGACGCTCGCCGCGCGGCAGATCGCGACACTCGACCAGTTCAGCCGCGGCCGGCTCGCCGTGCACTTCATCTCCGGCGGCTCGGACAGCGAGCAGCAGCGCGACGGCGATTTCCTCGACCATGACGCGCGTTATGCGCGCACCGACGAGTACCTCGGCATCCTGCGGCGGATCTGGACCGAAGCGCAGCCGTTCGATCACGACGGCGCGCATTACCGGTTCAAACAGGGGTTTTCGGAAGTGAAGCCGTTCCAGCAGCCGCATGTGCCGATCTATTTCGGCGGCGCATCGGAAGCCGCGCTCGCCGTGGCCGGCAAGCACGCGGACGTCTACGCGCTGTGGGGCGAATCGCTCGACCAGGTGCGCGACCTGACGACCCGGGTGCGCGCCGAAACCGCGAAGCACGGCCGGCAGGTGCGTTTCTCCGTGTCGTTCCGCCCGATCCTCGCCGCGACCGAGGACGAAGCGTGGGCGCGCGCGCATCGCATCCTCGACGAAACACGCCGGCTGCGCGAAGCGGCCGGCCTGGGCGCCGGCGGCCCGCAGCAAAGCGAAGGCGCGCGCCGCCTGCTGGCCGCGGCCGAACGCGGCTCGCGCGTCGACAAGCGGCTGTGGACCGAGATCGCCAGCCTCACCGGCGCGCGTTCGAATTCGACGGCGCTGGTCGGCACGCCCGAACAGGTCGCCGACGCGCTGCTCGACTACTACGACCTCGGCGTCACGACGTTCCTGATCCGCGGCTTCGATCCGCTGGAAGACGCGATCGACTACGGCCGCGAACTGATTCCGCGCGTGCGCGGCGCCGTCGCCGCACGCGACGCGGCGCGCCGCGCGGCCTGACGCAACCCGGGAGACCCTTACGATGTCCGCCGTTCCGTCCACACTCGAACGCACTGCGTCGGGCCTCGCGCTCGCCGCGTCGCCGCGCCAGCATTTCTGGTTCGATCCCCCCGCGCCGCGCATCGACGTCGCCGCCGAGCGCCGTCACCGTCAGGAGCGGCTCGCGGCCGCGTTCCGCCTGTTCGCCCGCTTCGGCTTCGCACAGGGGCTCGCCGGCCACATCACCGCGCGCGACCCCGAACTGCCCGACCACTTCTGGGTGAATCCGCTCGGCGTGCATTTCTCGCAGATCAAGGTGTCCGACCTGCTGCTCGTCAACGCGCGCGGCGAAACCGCGATCGGTTCCCGACCGCTGAACAAGGCCGCGTTCGCGATCCATGCGGCCATCCACGATGCGCATCCGCACATCGTCGCCGCCGCGCATACGCATTCGACGTACGGCAAGGCGTGGTCGACGCTCGGCCGCCCGCTCGATCCGCTCACGCAGGACGCGTGCGTGTTCTATGAAGACCACGCGCTGTTCGACGACTTCACGGGGATGGTCGTCGACACGAGCGAAGGCGCACGGATCGCCGATGCGCTTGCGAAACCGGACGGCACCACGCACAAGGGCGCGATCCTGAAGAACCACGGAATCCTGACCGCCGGCCCGACGGTCGAGGCCGCCGCATGGTGGTACATCGCGCTCGACAACGCCGCGCACACGCAGTTGCTGGCCGAGGCGGCCGGCACGCCGCAACCGATCGATCACGCCACCGCGCGCCACACGCACGGCCAGATCGGCGGCCCCGAAGGCGCGCTGCATGCGTTCGACAGCCTGTTCGCGCGCGTCGTCGCCGACGAACCCGACCTGCTCGACTGAGCGCCTTCCCGCACGACCGGAGACCAGACCACATGACCCGAACCGCCGCACCCGCGCCCGCCAATGCACACGACACGCGCGACACGCACGACGACAAACGCCGCAAG
Organism: Burkholderia cepacia ATCC 25416; assembly: GCF_001411495.1. Classification (NCBI taxonomy): domain Bacteria; kingdom Pseudomonadati; phylum Pseudomonadota; class Betaproteobacteria; order Burkholderiales; family Burkholderiaceae; genus Burkholderia; species Burkholderia cepacia. The sequence continues at coordinate 48,604 of NZ_CP012982.1, forward strand.
CTGCTGCGCGCGGCCGGCGCCGCCGCGCTCGCCGCGCCCGCGATCACGCTTGGCCGCAAGGCCTGGTCCGCGCCGCCGCTGAAGAAGCTCACGTTCGCGTGGAACCAGAACGCGTTCTGCCTGACGCCGATCGTCGTCGCGCAGGAGCGCGGCTTCTTCGAGAAGAACGGCCTGAAGGTCGAACTGATCAACTACAGCGGCTCGACCGACCAGTTGCTCGAATCGATCGCGACCGGCAAGGCCGATGCGGCGGTCGGGATGATCCACCGCTGGCTGAAGCCGCTCGAAGCCGGTTTCGACGTGAAGATCATCGGCAGCTCGCACGGCGGCTGCGTGCGGCTGCTCGGCTCGAAGGCGGCCGGCGTCACGACGCTGCAGGCGCTGAAGGGCAAGACGGTCGGCGTCAGCGACCTGGCCGCGCCCGGCAAGCATTTCTTCTCGATCCTGCTCGCGAAGAACGGGATCGATCCCGAGCGCGACATCACGTGGCGGCAGTATCCGGCCGACCTGCTCGGCGTCGCGGTCGACAAGGGCGAGATCCACGCGATCGCCGACGGCGACCCGAACCTCTACCTGCTCGAAAAGCGCAGCAACGGCGCGTACACGGAACTCGCCACGAACCTGTCAGGCGAATACGCACGCAAGGTGTGCTGCGTGATCGGCGCGCGCGGCGACCTGGTGCGCAACGACCGGCCGTCCGCCGCCGCACTCGCACGCTCGATCGTGCAGGCCACCGAGTTCACGCACGACAACCCGAACGAAGCCGCGAAGGTGTTCGCGAAGTATTCGCCGAAGATCAGCCCCGAGGACCTGCGCAAGCTGTACGCGACGCTCACCTACACGCACCACCCGACCAACGTCGACCTGCAGCAGGAAATCGCGTTCTATGCGGACGATTTCCGCCGCATCAGCGTGCTGAAGAAGAGCACCGACCCGCAGCGCTTCGCGCAGCAGGTCTATGCGAACGTGCTCGGGTGACGCGATGTCGACGATCGAACACGCCTCCACCGCGCGCACCGCACCGTCACCGGCCGGCGGTGCGCCTGCTTCCGCTGCTTCCGCACGCGTGGCCTGCACGGCCTGCGAAGCGACGCTTGCGGCCGAAGCGCGCCGCGCGCGCACCTGGCCGACCGGCATCGCCGCCGCGCTCGCCTGGGCCGCGCTCGGCGCCCTCACGCAGCTGTGGCCGAACCGCATCGTCGGCTTCAGCGACTGGGCGTACACGGACACGTTCGGCACGGCCGCGTGGACGATCGCCGCGTTGCTGCTCGCCGCCGCGACGCTCGGCCATCTCGTCGCCACGACGCGCACGCGGCTCGCGCGCGTGCGCCCGGCCGGCCCGTGGCTCGTCGCGCTGCCGCTCGTGCTCGCCGCGTGGGAAATCGTCACCGCGAAAACCGGCTGGCTGCCGACGCCGTTCTTCGCGCCGCCGCAGGCACTGATCGAGGTCTACGTCGACGACTGGCCGCGCCTGCTCGGCAGCGCCGGCAACACGCTGAAGCTGCTCGCGCTCGGCTTTGCCTACGGCGTCGCGGTCGGTTTCGCGGTCGGCGTGTCGATCGGCTGGTCGCGCCGGATCGGCTACTGGGTGCATCCGGTGCTGCGCGTGCTCGGCCCCGTGCCGGCCACCGCGCTGTTGCCGCTCACGTTCTACTTCTTCCCGTCGAGCTATTCCGCCGCCGCGTTCCTGATCGCGCTCGCCACCGGCTTCCCGGTCGCGGTGCTGACGTGGTCGGGCGTCGCGAGCGTCAACAAGCAGTATTACGACGTCGCGCGCACGCTCGGCGCGAACGCGCGCTTCCTCGTGCTGCGCGTCGCGATTCCGGCCGCGCTGCCGCACGTGTTCGTCGGCATCTTCATGGGGCTGAGCGCGTCGTTCACGGTGCTGGTCGTCGCCGAGATGATGGGCGTCAAGTCCGGGCTCGGCTGGTACCTGAGCTGGGCGCAGGGCTGGGCCTCGTACGTGAACATGTATGCGGCGCTGATCGTGATGGCGCTGCTGTTTTCCGGGCTGATCGCGCTGCTGTTCGCGGTGCGCGACCGCGTGCTCGCGTGGCAGAAAGGAACCGTCAAATGGTGAACGCCGCCGTACTCGAATCGTCCGCTGCGCCAGCCGCGTCGCCTGCCGTCACGGCGCCGCGCGGCGCGCGCATCGACATCCGCCGCGTGAGCCATGCGTTCGACGGCCCCGGCGGCCCGCTGCCCGTGCTCGACGACGTCACGCTGTCGGTCGCGGCCGGCGAATTCGTCGCGCTGCTCGGCCCGAGCGGCTGCGGGAAATCGACGCTGCTGCGCCTCGTCGCGGGCCTCGACGCCGCGCGGCAAGGCGGAATCGCGCAGGACGGCGTGCCGATCGAGCAACCCGATCCGTCGCGCATCGTCGTGTTCCAGGACCCGACGCTGTACCCGTGGCGGCGGGTGCGCGCGAACGTCGCGCTCGGCCTCGAGGCGCGCGGCGTGGCGCGCGCGTCGCAGCATCGCGTCGACGATGCGCTCGCGCGCGTCGGCCTGCAGGAATTCTCGAACGTGTTCCCGCATCAGCTGTCCGGCGGGATGGCGCAGCGGGTCGCACTGGCCCGCGCGCTCGTCAACGATCCGCGCCTGCTGATTCTCGACGAGCCGCTCGGCAAGCTCGATTCGCTCACCCGGCTCACGATGCAGGCCGAACTCACCGCGCTGTGGCAACGCGACGGTTTCTCTGCATTGCTCGTCACGCACGATGTCGAGGAAGCGCTGTTCCTCGCGCAGCGCGTGATCGTGTTCGGGCCGCGTCCCGCACGGATCGTCGCCGAGTTGCGCGTCGACCTGCCCTATCCGCGCCATCGCGGCGACCCGCGCCTCGCCGAGCTGCGTCACGACGCGTTGCGGCATCTCGGGCTCGATGCGAGCTGGTAGATGCGCGGTACCGTTCGACGATGGGCCGCCGTGCGGCGGGAACGTAGCCGATGAATGCACCGACGTTCTCCGACTGGGCGCTGCTGTTTCTGCAAGGGCTGTATCGCGCACAAGTCGCGCTGTCGCGCGTGCTGCATGCGATCGGGCTGACGGGCGACGCCGATGGCCAGCCTGCCTGGCCGTGGGCCCGTCGCATCGCGCTCGAAACGCTGCGCATCGACGCCGGGCTCACGCGGCAACTCGCGTTCGCCGTTGCGGCGACGACGCTGGCCGCCGTGCTCGCGTGCATCGCGCTCGCGTTACGCAAGCGGCGTGTGGCGTCGGCGCTTGCGGTGCTTGCCGCGCTGGCCGTTGCGTGGTTCGCGCCGTGGCCGCCGGCTTCGCTGTGGCTTTCGCCTGCCGTGCCGACGAGTTTCCAGCGCGATCCCGCGCCGTTTTCGGTATCGAACGTGATGCGCGGCGCGCACTTGTATGCGCAACACTGCGTGGCATGCCACGGCGTGGACGGACGCGGGGAAGGGCCGCTTGCGGCCACGCTCCCGCACTGGCCGCCGACCTTCGCCGGCGCACTGCTCGCCCGCCGCCTCGACGGCGAACTGTTCTGGCGCGTGCGTCACGGGACACGCGACGAACACGGCGCGCCGACGATGCCCGGCTTCGCCGCGACACTCGGGCCCCGCGACACCTGGGCCGTGCTCGACTACCTGAAAGCGCTCGCCGCGGGCAGCGGCGCGCAGGCAGAAGGCGCGTGGCCCGTGCCCGTCCCGCTGCCGGCGCTCGACGTGCGCTGCGGCAGCGCCGCGCCCCAATCGCTCGATCGCTGGCGCGCAGGCCAGCGCGTGCGCATCGTCGCACTCGCGCCGGGCGCGCCGCCCCCGCCGGAAGACGCGCGCTGGCAAACCTTGCTCGTCACGGCAAGCGGCACGCCCGTGGTGCAGACGGCCGGCGCGGCGCGAGCCGATTGCGTCGCGTCGACGCCCGATGCGTGGCTCGCCTTCGCGACGATCGCCGGCGTGACGCCCGCCGCACTCGGCGGCACGCAGCTCCTCGCCGATCGCCGCGGCTGGCTGCGGGCGCGTGCGTTGCCGGGCAGCGCGGGCTGGTCGGATGCCGACCTGCTATGCCGCTCGGACGCCACGGCACGGCCGGCAGTACCGGCCGCGAACGGCGACGCACTGACCGCGCTGCTGCTGCGCGTCGACACGGAACCCGTGCGCGACGTACAGGCCGGGCTCCCGCATTGATCGAATCCCTGACTTTCTCTTCCGACCGAACTTCACGATGAATCCGACCCGACGCCACTTCCTCGCGCAAGCGAGCGCCCTCGCCACGATCGCCGCGGCCCCGGCCGCCGTGCGCGCGCAATCGGGCACGCGGCCGCTGCTGCGCGCCGGCGACCAGAAAGGCGGGCTGCGCGCGCTGCTCGAAGCAGCCAGCGAACTGAACGGCCTGCCGTACGACATCGCGTGGACCGAGTTCCCGGCCGCCGCGCCGCTCGCCGAAGCGCTGAACGCGGCCGCCGTCGACTGCGGGCCGATCGGCGATGCGCCGGTGATCTTCGCGCTCGCGTCGGGCGCACGCATCAAAGTGATCGGCGCGAACCGCTCCGACCCGTACGGCACGGCGGTGCTCGTGCGGCCCGATGCCGCGCTGAAAAGCCCGGCCGACCTCAAAGGCAAGCGCATCGGCACCACGCGCGGCTCGATCGGGCATTTCGTCACGCTGAAGGCGCTCGACGCGGCCGGCCTGCCTCCCGACGCCGTCTCGTTCCGCTTCCTGCCGCCGGCCGATACGATGCTTGCGCTCGCAACCGGTTCGATCGATGCGTGGGCGACCTGGGAGCCCTATACCGCACTCGCGGAAACGAGCGGGCGCGCGCGCGTGCTCGTCAGCGGCCGCGGACTGTGGTCGGGCCTCAGCTACATCGCGGCGACCGACGCGGCGATCGCGTCGAAGCGCGACGTGCTGCACGATTTCCTGCGGCGCGTCGTGCGCGCGCAGGCCTGGTCGTACCGGCATGCCGACGCGTATTCGGCGGCGCTCGCGCGCATCATCGGCATTCCGCCGGCGGCCGCGAAGCTGCAGTTCGAGCGCCGCAACACGCGCTGGTTGCCGATCGACGCGACGGTCATCGCCGAACAGCAGCGCACGGCCGACTTCTACCTGAAGGCGGGACTGCTGCGCCAGCCGCTCGACGTGCGTACCACGTTCGACCCCGGCTTCCCGCTCGCATGACCGGCCGCGCGACGCAGCGCAGCCGTCCGAACGGCTACGGCGCGATCTGGCACAATCGCAGTCTCGCCATCCGCCTTCAGCCAGCGTCATGCCAGCCATCGCCGAACTCTTCGTCTATCCGATCAAATCCTGCGCCGGCATCGCGCTGTCGCGCGCGCAACTGCTCGAAACGGGCCTGGCGTACGACCGACACTGGCTGATCACCGACCCCGCCGGACAGATGATCACGCAGCGCACGCACCCGCGCCTCGCGCTGATCCGCACCGCGCTGAACAGCGATGCGCTCGTGCTGAGCGGGCCGGGCATGCGCGAGATCCGCACACCGCTCGACGGCGACGTATCGCCCGCCACGCCGAAAATGGCCGCGACCGTGTGGCGCGACACCGTCGATGCGATCGACACGGGCGCCGAAACGGCCGCCTGGCTCACCGAATTCCTCGGCACGCCCGCGAAGCTCGCGCGCTTCGCGCCCGACGCACGCCGCGGCTGCAACCGTAAATGGACCGGCGAGATCGATACGCACACGCAGTTCGCGGACGGCTACCCGCTGCTCGTGATCGGCCAGTCGTCGCTCGACGACCTGAACGCGCGGCTCACCGCCAAAGGTGCACCGGCGATTCCGATGAACCGCTTCCGGCCGAACATCGTGGTGTCGGATCTCGACGCGTACGAAGAGGATTTCGTCGAACATCTCGACACGGAAGGTGCGGCGCCCGTGCGGCTGCGGCTCGTGAAGCCGTGCACGCGCTGCCCGATGCCGACGATCGACCAGGTCACCGGCGCGCCCGACCCCGCGTGGCCGCACGAGCCGACCGACACGATGCAGACCTATCGCGCGAACCCGAACTTCGGCGGCGAGCTGACGTTCGGCATCAACGCGATCGTCGTCGAAGGCGCGGGCGGGTGGCTCGAAGTCGGCCAGTCGCTGGAAGCGGAGATCGGGTTCGGCGATTGACGCGCGTACACGGCACCGCGCATCCGATCACATCGTCTTCGTAGCCCGGAAGCCGCCCGAGCGGCTTCCTGCTTCCTGCTTCCCACTGCCCTCATCGCGACTCACGACTCGCCATCACGCGGCATGCGCCCCCGCGTCGTTCGCTGCCGGCAACCGGATCGTCACGACCAGGCCCCCGCCGGCCGCATCGGCAAGCGTCACGGTGCCCTGATGCACGCGCGCGATCTCCCGCACGATCGACAGCCCGAGCCCCGTCCCTTCGACCGTCTGCGTCTTGCTGCCGCGATGGAAACGCTCGAACACCGCGTCGCGCTCGTCCGCCGGCACGCCCGGCCCGTTGTCGATCACGTCGAGCCGCGCATGCACCCCGTCGCGCGACACGCGTACCGTAATCACCGCGCGATCGCCCGCATAACGAATCGCGTTGTCGATCAGGTTGCCGATCATCTCGCCGAGCAGGTCGGGCTGCCCGTGCACGTCGATGTCGGCCTCGTGCTCGAAGCCGAGATCGATGTCGCGCGCACGTGCGACCGGCGACCAGTCGAGCGTCACGCTGCGCGCGAGCCGGTGCAGCGCGACCGGCTGATGGGCAACTGCGTGGCCGCTGTCCGAATCGAGCCGCGACAGCGACAGCAGTTGCTGGACGATCTTCGCGGCCTGCCGCACCGCGCCGTTCGCGCGCCGCAGGTGCCCGTTCGCGCGCGGCTGCTCGTCGGGCCGCAGCGCGAGCTCGACGCCCGCCTGTACGGCCGCGAGCGGCGTCTTCAGTTGATGGGCCGCGTCCGCGAAGAAGCGGCGCCGCGCGACCTGCATCCGCTGCGTGCGGCCGATGTACTGGTTGATCGATTCGACGAGCGGCGCAAGTTCGCTCGGCATCGCGCCGGTATCGAGCGGCGTCGTATCGTCCTCGCTGCGCGCGGCGACCGTCGCCGACAGCCGGTTCAGCGGCCGCAGCCCGCGCCCGACGCCGAGCCACACGATGCCGAGCGCCAGCACGACCAGCAACCCTTCCTGCAACAGCGACCCCACCAGGATCTCGCGCGCGAGCGCCTGGCGCGCCTCGATCGTCTCGCCGACCATCACCCACACGATGCGCGACTGCGCGGTCGGCACGTCGTGCACCGGGATGCGCAGCGCGGCCATCCGCAGCTGTTCGCCGCGATAGACGACGTCGTAGTAGCGCGTGACGAACAGCGCACCGTCGCCCGCGTCGCGCCCGTGCGGCAGCGGCAGGTCCGGGTAGCCGGTGACCGTGTGGCCGTTGTCCTCGCGGATCAGGTAGTAGATCTTGCCGCCGTCGCTCGATTCGAGCATTTCGAGCGCGAGATACGGCAGGTCGACCTCGATCTCGCCGTCATTGAGCCGCACGCCTTCGCGGATCGACTTCAGCGACGACGACAGCGTGCGGTCGAACGCGACGTGCGCGGCGTTCATCGCGCGCTGGTACGTGAGCCACGAGTCGAGCGCGAGCAGGCCGAGCAGCGGCAGCAGCAGCCACAGCGCGACCTGCGTGCGCAGGTTCGGGCGGGGCATCATGCGTTCCGCCGGGCCGCCGCAACGACACCATGTGCCGCGTCGGGGCGCAGCGCACCGCCGCGGATGGGCGGGGCGCTCATTCCGCCGCCTCCGCCCTCGCCTCCAGCAGATAACCGAGCCCGCGCAGCGTGACGATCGCGACACCCGTGTTCTCGAGCTTCTTGCGCAGCCGGTACACGTAGATCTCGATCGCGTCGGCGTTGACCGACTCGTCGAGCCCGAAAATCTTCTCCGACAGCGTTTCCTTGTTGATCGCACGGCCGTTGCGCAGGATCAGCACCTCGAGCACCGAACGCTCGCGCGGCGTGAGCGACAGCGGCTCGCCCGCGAGATGGAAGCTGCGGTCGATACTGTCGTACGAAAGCGGCCCGCATTCGACCCGCGAATGCTCGTGGCCGAGGCTGCGGCGGATCAGCGCGCGGGCGCGCGCCTCCAGTTCGGTCAGCTCGAACGGTTTCGCGAGATAGTCGTCGGCGCCGAGATCGAGCCCCTTCACGCGATCCTCGACCGACCCGTGCGCGGTCAGGATCAGCACCGGCACCGGATTGCGCCGCGCGCGCAGCCGCCGCAGCACTTCCAGCCCGTCGAGCTTCGGCAGCCCGAGATCGAGGATCACCAGCGCGTAATCCTGCGTGCGCAGCACGTGGTCGGCCGCCTCGCCGTCCGCCATGTGATCGACAGCGAAGCGCGCCGCGCTCAGCGCGTCGTTCAGCGACTGGGCGAGGTTCGGGTTGTCTTCGACGAGCAGCACACGCATGGGGATTCCGGGAAGGTCAGCGACAGGCCGCTACATTACATGATCCTTTCCGTCGCGACGCCTCGCGGAAACACCGGTTGCGCCGCCGGCGCGCCCGCGCGTCTGCCGGCCCGCCGACCGTCGCCGAACGCTCGGCGCTCGGCGCTCAGCGCTGGGCGGCGGCACGGCTACGCGGCGCGAAGCGCGAACCTTCACCTGCGCGCCGCCGCTCGCGCAGGCCGACCACCACCGCCAGGAACGCGACGCTCGCCCCGGCCGTGACGACGATCATCGGGCGCGCGGTGCCGTCCGACAGCCACGCCAGCACGCCGCCGCATGCGGCCGTGATCGCCATCTGGATAAAGAAGAACAGCCCGGACGCCGTCCCGGCGATCGTCGTGTACGGCTGCATCACCGCGAACTGGCAGGCCGGGATCGCGATCCCGACGGCGATCATCACGACGAACATCGGGACGACGAGCGCCGCCACCGCCGTCGGCGCGACCGCTCCGCCGATCCACAACGCGGCGGTGCCGGCCAGATTGACGCCCGCCGCCGCCGCGATGACCGAATCGGCCTTCCAGCGCGTGCCGGTCCGCGCGAACACGTGCGAGCCGATCAGGTAGCCGAGCACGGTCAGGCCGAAGATCGCGGCATACACCGGGCCGGATACGCCTCGCTGCCGCTGGAACAGCGTCGACGATTCCGCGATGAACGGGTAGTACGTGCAGTACGCGAAACTGATCGCGAGCGAGTAGCGCAGGAAACGGCGCTCGCGCAGCAGGCCCGCGTAGGTCCGCAGGAGCCCCGCGCCCGGCGCCGGCCGCGCGTCGCGTTCGCGGGTCTCCGGCAGGTAGCGCAGCACCATCGCCGCCGCGACCACCCCGCCCGCCGCCAGCGATCCGAACACGCCGCGCCATCCGAGCCACTCGGCCAGCGCGCTGCCGGCCAGCGGCGCAATCACGGGCGACAGCGCCATGCCGGCCGAGATCCGGCCCAGCATCGTCGCCTGCATCGCGGCCGGGAAGCGCTCGCGCACGATCACCCGCCCGACCACCGTGCCGCAGCAGCCGCCCAATGCCTGGAAGATGCGTGCGGCGACGATCGCCGCGATGCTGGTCGAGCACGCGCAGGCGACGCTCGCGACCACGTAGAGACACAGGCCGCCGATCAGGACGGGGCGACGGCCGTAACGGTCGGACAACGGCCCCGACACCAGCATCGACAGCGCATAACCGACCATGTAGAGGGTCAGCGTGAGCTGCAACTGGGCGTCGGTGCCGTGCAGCGTGTCCGCCATCGCCGGCAGCGACGGCAGGTACGCATCGATCGTGACGCGCGGCAGGCACACGACGAGCATCAACGGGAACAGCCAGCCCCACTGGGGTAATGAACGCGTTTTCATGCGGTGAGCCCGCCTCCGGTCGGATCGATGTGGTCGACTGAAATCTAAGGTCAAAGTGATATAAGCTGAAGGGCCATTAAATTCGACACTGACTGGACCACTATGGCGCGAGGCAAAGCCGCGATTCCGCTCGATCTGCCGTGCCCTGCGAGGCTGTCCACGGGCAATCCGCAGTCGAAGCAGGAGTGCATCGCCGACGCGCTGCGCGACGCGATCCTGAAACGCCTGCTCCCCGGCGACAGCCCGCTGCCGTCCAGCCGCACCCTCGCGGCGCGCTGGGGCGTCGCCCGGGGGACGGTCGAGGCGGCATACGACCGGCTGTGCTCGGAGGGCTACATCGCCCGCGCGCAAGGATCGGGGTCGCGGGTATGCGCGGTGGTACCGGACAGCTACCTGCGCGCGGCCGCGCAGTCGCGCGGCAACGGCGCGCCCCCTGCCGACGCGCGCCCCGCGCCGGCGCACACGACCGACGCCGCCGAGCCGGAACAAGGCGTGCGTCCGGGCGTCCCGTTCGTCGCGCGGCTTGCCGATCCCGGCCTGCTGCCGATGCAGCAATGGAAGAAGGCACTCGGGGCCAGCCTGCTTGCCGCGACGGCGAACGACCTCGGGGCGACGCCGGCACAAGGCGTCGAAAGCCTGCGCGACGAAATCGCCGCCTACCTGCGCGAATATCGCGGCATCCCGTGCAGCGCCGGCGACATCTTCATCACGACCGGCATCCGGCATTCGATCGATCTCGTCGCGCGCACGCTGCTCGCGCCCGGCTCGACGGTGCTGATGGAGGACCCCGGCTACGCGTCGGCCTGGCGGATCTTCACGATCGCGGGTGCGACCGTGATCGACGTGCCGGTCGATCGGGAAGGCATCGATACCGCGTCGCTGGACCGGCATCCCGATGCGCGCGCGGCCTACGTGACGCCCGCCCACCAGGCGCCGCTCGGCGTCACGATGTCGGTGTCGCGCCGGCTCGAACTGCTCGACTGGGCGCAGCGCAACCGCGCGTGGATCGTCGAGGACGACTACGACGGCGAATTCAGCTACCAGACCGCCCCGCTGCCCGCGCTGAAATCGCTCGACGCGTGCGATCGCGTGATCTACTGCGGCTCGTTCAACAAGACGCTGTTCTCGGGGCTGCGCATCGGCTTCATGGTCGTGCCGGCGGCACTGCGGCCGGCGCTGTCGGCCGTGTGGCACGCGACCGCGCGCTCGGTCGGCGTGGCGCCCCAGCTGGCGCTGGCCCGCTTCATCGCGCACGGCGATTTTGCGAAACACCTGCGCGCGGCGCGTCACGCCTACCGCCAGCGGCGCGACATCGTGCTCGACCAGTTGGCGAAACACGCCGGCAGACGGTACGCGGTGTCCGGCGAACACGCGGGCTTTCATTTCGTGCTGTGGCTGCCGCCCGGGATGGACGACGCAACGTATGTCGCGCAAGCCCGGGCGGCCGGCGTCGAGTTGCAGCCGGTCCGCGGATTCTGTCGAAGCGCGCGGTGCGAAGCAGGCGTCGTCGTCGGGTATTCGGCACTGACGGCCGCGCACGCGCGGCATGGCGGCCGGCTGCTCGCGAAGCTGCTCGCGCCCCCCGTCTAGGCGCCCCCTCCGTCGTTGCCGCGCCCCGCGGCCCCCCCTTCCCTCCGTTGCCGGATCGTGCCGCGCGCCGCGAAACGGCGGGCCGCCGCCGCATCGACCTCGGGAAATCCATGACACGAACGACGCGATTGTGAACTGAAATGAAAGCGGGCTGAAAGTGCGCCGCAATTAACATCCGCGTCACTCGAACAACACCTAGACGTAACTGGAGGAAGACATGCCGTTTGCACCGAAGCACCTCGCCGCCGCGCTGGCGGTCGTTCTGGGCACTGCCGCCGGCAGCGCCGCCGCGCAGGTTCCGGCCGGGTATCCGGGGAGTTACCAGGGCGTGATCGACGCCGCGAAGAAGGAAGGCAAGCTGATCGTCTACTCGACGACCGACACGGGCCTCGTGCGCCCGCTGATCAAGGACTTCGAAAGCCTGTACGGCGTGAAGGTCGAGTACAACGACATGAACAGCACCGAGCTGTACAACCGCTACATCAGCGAGAACGCGGCGAGCAGCACGAGCGCCGACGTGCTGTGGAGCTCGGCGATGGACCTGCAGGTCAAGCTCGTCAACGACGGCCTGATGGCGTCGTACGATTCGCCGGAAGGCCCGAACGTGCCGCAATGGGCGCAATACCAGAAGCAGGCGTACGGCACGACGTTCGAGCCGCTCGCGATCGTCTACAACAAGCGCCTGATTCCCGAAAACGAAGTACCGAAAACGCGCACCGACCTGATCAAGCTGCTCGCGTCGCAACCGGACAAGTTCAAGGGTAAGCTCACGACGTACGACGTCGAGAAATCCGGCGTCGGCTTCAATGCGCTGACGCAGGACGCGCACCTGAACGAGAAGGTCACGTGGGAACTCGTGAAGGCCATCGGCAAGACCGGCCCGAAGCTGCAGTCGAGCACCGGCGCGATGATGGAGCGCATCTCGTCGGGCGAGAACCTGATCGGCTACAACATCATCGGTTCGTATGCGTACGCGAAGGCGAAGAAGGACAAGTCCATCGGCTACGTATTCCCGAAGGACTACACGCAGATCGTGAGCCGCCTCGCCACCATCTCGAAGAAGGCGAAGAACCCGAACGCCGCCAGGCTGTGGGTGGACTACCTGCTGTCGAAGCGCGGCCAGACCATGATCGCGAACCAGGCGAACCTGTACGCGATCCGCACGGACGTGACCGGCGAGACGTCGGCCGCGAGCCTCACGAAGGAACTCGGCGATTCGCTGAAGCCGATCCAGATCGGCACCGGCCTGCTCGTCTACCTGGACCAGTCGAAGCGGCTCGCGTTCCTGAAGCAATGGCAGCAGGCGATCAAGAGCTGATCCGCTGATCGGCTCCGGCTGACCCATGGCCGCCCGCCGCACGTCGCGCGGGCGGCCCCTTCCCCTTACCGACTTCCTTGAGGCGGCCATCCGGATGGCCGCAGGGGCGAACTCATGCTTTCAACCAGCACCCGCGGCACGGCACCGGCCGCACCACCCGCCGCCGGCCCGCGCGACGCCATTCCCGCGCTGCCGGTCAACAGCCTGCAGCCGCTCGCCGGCATGCTGCGCTGGATCGTCGTCGCGGTACTCACCATCGCCGTCGCACTGCCGCTCGGCTTCATCCTGTTCCAGAGCCTGCTGTCCGCGCCGTTCTTCGATGCGAACAAGACGCTCGGCATCGAAGGCTTCCGCTTCGTCTTCAGCGATCCCGACTTCTGGTCGGCCGTGAAGAACTCGTTCATCATCGCCGGCGGGATGCTGTTCATCTCGATCCCGCTCGGCGGCATCCTCGCGTTCCTGATGGTGCGCACCGACCTGCCCGGCCGCCGCTGGCTCGAACCGCTGCTGCTCACGCCCGTGTTCGTGTCGCCGATGGTGCTCGCGTTCGGCTACGTGGTCGCGGCCGGCCCGGTCGGCTTCTATTCGGTGTGGTTCAAGGAGCTGTTCGGGGTGCAGAACGTGCCCTGGAACGTGTACTCGATCTTCGCGATCACGGTGATCGTCGGCCTCACGCACGTGCCGCACGTGTACCTGTATTCGTCGGCCGCGCTGCGCAACCTCGGCTCGGACGTCGAGGAAGCCGCGCGCGTCACGGGCGCCCGCCCGTTCCGCGTCGCGCTCGACGTGAGCCTGCCGATGACGATGCCCGCGCTGCTGTTCGCCGGCGTGCTCGTGTTCTTCCTCGGCTTCGAGGTGTTCGGGCTGCCGCTCGTGCTCGGCGATCCGGAAGGCCACCTCGTGCTCGCGACCTACCTGTACAAGCTGACCAACAAGCTCGGCGTGCCGTCGTATCACCTGATGGCCGCGGTCGCGGTGTGCATCGTCGCGATCACGTTCCCGCTCGTGCTGCTGCAGCGCCGGCTGCTGAAGACGGCGAACCGCTTCGTCACCGTGAAGGGCAAGGCCGGCCGTACGACGGTGCTGCCGCTCGGCGTGTGGCGCTGGGTTGCGCTCGCGATCGTCGTGCTGTGGCTGATGCTGACCGTGATCGTCCCGATCTCGGGCATCGTGCTGCGCGCGTTCGTGACCAACTGGGGCGAAGGCGTCGCGCTCGCCGAGGTGCTGACGCTGTCGAACTTCATCGAGCTGTTCGAGCAGGACAACCTCGTGCGCGCGATCGTCAACACGCTCGGCATCGGCGTGATCGGCGGCGCGCTCGCGATCGGCTTCTACTCGCTCGTCGCGTTCGCCGGCCACCGCCGCCCCGACTGGGCGACCAAGCTGCTCGACTACCTCGTGCTGCTGCCGCGCGCGGTGCCCGGCCTGCTCGCCGGTCTCGCGTTCCTGTGGATCTTCCTGTTCGTGCCCGGCCTGCGCGAGCTGAAGAACTCGATGTGGAGCATCTGGATCGCGTACACGGTCGTCTGGCTCGCGTACGGGATGCGGCTCATCCAGAGCGCGCTGCTGCAGGTCGGCCCGGAACTCGAGGAAGCCGGCCGCAGCGTCGGCGCGACCCGCAGCCGCGTGTCCCTCGACGTGACGCTGCCGCTCGTGCGCTTCGGCCTGCTCGCTGCGTGGCTGCTGATCTTCATGATCTTCGAGCGCGAATACTCGACGGCCGTCTACCTGCTGTCGCCCGGCACCGAAGTGATCGGCGCGCTGCTCGTGTCGCTGTGGGCGACCGGCGCCGTCGACCAGGTCGCCGCGCTTTCTGTCATCAACATCGCGATGGTCGGCGCCGGTCTCGGCGTGGCCCTGCGCTTCGGAGTGAAACTTCATGGATAAGCTCATCGTCGACGACCTGCATCTCAGCTACGGCGCCAATCCGATCCTCAAGGGCGTGTCGTTCGAACTGAAGGCCGGCGAAGTCGTGTGCCTGCTCGGCGCGTCGGGCAGCGGCAAGACCACGCTGCTGCGCGCGGTGGCGGGCCTCGAACAGCCGTCCGACGGCCGCATCCAGCTCGACGAGCGCGTGTTCTTCGACGGCGCGCAACGCGTCGACCTGCCGGTCGAACAGCGCTCGCTCGGCCTCGTGTTCCAGTCGTACGCGCTGTGGCCGCACCGCACCGTCGCCGACAACGTCGGCTACGGGCTGAAGCTGCGCCGCGTCGCGCCGGCCGAACAGAAGCGCCGCGTGCAGACCGCGCTCGACCAGCTCGGCCTCGGCCATCTCGCGGAACGCTTCCCGCATCAACTGTCGGGCGGCCAGCAGCAGCGCGTCGCGATCGCGCGCGCGCTCGTCTACAACCCGCCGGTGATCCTCCTCGACGAACCGCTGTCGAACCTCGACGCGAAGCTGCGCGAGGAAGCGCGCGCGTGGCTGCGCGAGCTGATCGTGTCGCTCGGGCTGTCGGCCCTGTGCGTGACGCACGACCAGACCGAGGCGATGGCGATGTCCGACCGCATCCTGCTGCTGCGCAACGGCCGCATCGAGCAGGAAGGCACGCCGGCCGAGCTGTACGGCGCGCCGCGCTCGCTGTACACGGCCGAGTTCATGGGCAGCAACAACCGGATCGACGCGCGCGTCGCGGCCGTCGACGGCGAACGCGTGACGCTCGCCGGCGACGGCTGGGAGCTGCAGGCCCTCGCCCGCGACACGTTCGCACCGGGCCAGGACGCGCAGGCCGTGATCCGCCTCGAACGCGTGCAGGTCGCCGACGGCCCGGGCGCGAACCGGCTGCAGGCCGACCTCGTCACGTCGATGTATCTCGGCGATCGCTGGGAGTACCTGTTCCATTGCGGCGAGATGCGCCTTCGCGCATTCGGCCACGTGCCGCGCGCAGCGGGCAAGCACTGGATCGAATTCCCGACCAACGACTGCTGGGCGTTCGCGAAAGCGGGCTGACCCGGGCGCGGCGGCACGCTCGCCGTCGCGCACGCACACCGCGCACATCTCGTCATGTGATGACATGCATTCCGGCGGACGTCTTCCGGCGTCTGTCGTGGGCTACTGCGCGCCGCATCCGTTTCACCCCAACCCACAAGAACCAAGGAGACACCGTCAATGAAGTCACGCGCAGAACGTTCGATTCGCACAGTAGTCCTCACGGGATCGGCCGCCGCGGCCTGCATCGCCGCACCCGCCGCGCACGCGCAGTCGTCGGTCACGATGTACGGGATCATGGATGCCGGCATCGAATACACGAACCACGCGGCGCCGGAGGGCGGCAGCGCGGTCAAGCTGAAGTCGGGCAACAAGAACACGTCGCGCTGGGGCCTGCGCGGCGTCGAGGATCTCGGCGGCGGGCTGAAGGCCGTGTTCCGCCTCGAAAGCGGAATCGACCTCGCGAACGGCGCGCTCGACGACGGCCCCGATTCGATCTTCGCGCGCCGCGCGACGGTCGGCCTGAAAAGCAAATGGGGCGAACTGACGCTCGGCCGCAACTACACCGTCACCTACGACTACATGCTGCCGTTCGACCCGATGGGTTACGCGCAGAACTACTCGTGGGCCTCGGCATCGACGGCGACGGGCGGCCGCAAGGACGGCATGTTCACGCGCTCGTCGAACGCGGTGCGCTATGACGGCGAATTCAGCGGGTTCAAGTTCGGCGCGCTGTACGGCTTCGGCAACGTGCCGGGCAGCGTGAAGACCAGCTCCAAATACGATTTCGCGGTCGGCTACGAGAAAGGCCCGTTCGCCGGGGTGGTCACGTTCGACCGGCAGAACGGCGCGGCCGACAGCGTCACGCCGGCCGATACCGTCAACTACATCCAGGGCATCCACGCGGGCCTGAGCTACGACTTCGGCAACCTGAAGACGATGGCCGGCTATCGCAACTACAAGCGCACGTTCCGCACCACGGCGGCGAACCAGCTGAGCGACACGTACTGGCTCGGCGGCTCGTACCAGTTCACGCCGGCGTTCTCGCTGATCGCGGCCGTCTATCACCAGAACATCAAGGGCGGCAGCGATGCCGACCCGACGCTCGTGTCGTTGCGCGCGAACTACGCGCTGTCGAAGCGCACCGTGCTGTACGCGGCCGGCGCGTTCGCGATCGCGAAGCACGACCAGAAGGTCGGCGTGTCGCGCGATTTCGTGGGCTACGGCACCACGCAGGTCGGCGTCACGGCGGGGATTCAGCAGCGGTTCTGAGTTTGACGATACGGGCGGCGAGCGGTCTTCGAATCGCGCCGCCCGTCTTGTGCGGTTCATTGCGCGCGTGCCGCCCTGCATCGCATCCGCCGCGCGCATCAGCGTGACAACGTGCGATCGGCCAGCTTCCCGCACACGACGGCCGCGCCCTCATCCGTGGCCCTTGCCGGTCATTCGCCCCGCAACGTGAACACCAGGCGAACGAGGCTGCTCGTATCGCTCCAGTGCTCGCCAACCGCCGACAGCGGCACCGTGCGCGTGTCGATCGTCAGCCCCGCCGGTCCGGCCGCGTCGAACACACCGCGCACCGACGCCAGCAAGCGCGGCAGCGACACGCTGCCGATGCCGCTGCCCATCAGTTCGATCGCGGTCGCCCGCAGCACCGCCCCTGGCAACAGCACGTCCGCGCCGCCGATCGAGCCGATCTGCACGAAACGCAGCCGGCGGCCCTCGGGCGTCGCCTTCGCGGCGGCCACCAGCAGCGTCTGCGCGCTGGCGCCCCACAGATAGTCGAGCACGACGTCCACACCCGCGCGGAAGTGCGGTTCGAGCGCACGCGCCAGATGCGCGTCGTCCTGCTGCAACGACACGACGGCATCCGCGCCGGCATTCAGCAACGCCTGCAGCGCGGCCGCGTTGCGGCCCGTCGCGATCACCTTCGCGGCGCCGAGATGCTTCGCGATCCGAACCGCCAGCCGCCCCGACGTACCTGTCGCACCGTTGACGAGTACCGTCTCGCCCGCGACGAGCCGCGCGCGTTCGGTCAGCGCCGCCCACGACGACATCCCGGGAATCGCGATCGCGGCCGCCGTGACGTCGTCGAGCGTATCCGGCAGCGGCACGCACCGCGTATCGGGCGCGATCGTGCGTTCGGCCATCGCGCCGAACGGTGCGGGCGCGCCGAAGAAGTAGACGCGCTGCCCGTCGTCGCGACGGCGGCCAACCCCGTCGACGCCAACGACGAACGGATAACGCCCGTCCGACGAGTAATGCGTGCCGGCCGCGCGCCCCTGCGCGATCCGGCTCAGCGCGGACGCCGTCACGTCGATCACGCTGTGGCCCGGCATCGCGTGCGGCGCATCGAACTCCATATGAACGGGGCGCTCGCCGGCGCCCGTCACGACTGCTGCTTTCATGACGACTCCTTGAATCGGGGATCTCGATCGACGGTCCCGGTGCGCATCAGCGTGCGTCGAGCCATGCGCGCAGC
This sequence comes from Burkholderia cepacia ATCC 25416, assembly GCF_001411495.1. NCBI lineage: Bacteria > Pseudomonadati > Pseudomonadota > Betaproteobacteria > Burkholderiales > Burkholderiaceae > Burkholderia > Burkholderia cepacia. The sequence continues at coordinate 66,682 of NZ_CP012982.1, forward strand.
GCGGGATCGCGTACTTCCAACACGTCGAACAGGCCGAGTGCCCGCAGCGCGGGCAACGCGTCGATCGTGTCGGCTTCGGCGCGCGCCCGGTCGGCGGGCGTAGCGTTCGGGTCGGTCAGCACCCGCGCGTTGACCAGGAACGCGCCGACGGTCCCCTTGCGGATCGTCGTTCCGCCGGCATCGACTTGGTTGGCATGGTCGGGAAGCATCTGTTCGGCTCGCATCGTGTCGTACTCCGGTTGTTATCGATGGACGCAGTGTAGGCGTGCAAATTCGGCCGATCTCCGGTATAACGGCCATTCGATACCGATATCCGGCCATGTCCGATCCGCTCCTGCCCGCCCGCTTCGTCACGTCCGACGACGGCCCGTTCGTCGTCGCTGCCGTGCTGTCGCAACGCGACCCGCGCGTGACGCCACCTCATTCGCATGCGCGCGGCCAGCTCGTCGGCGCGCTGAGCGGGTTGCTGACGATCGGCCTCGACGACCAGGACTGGGTCGTGCCGGCGATCCATGCGATCTGGATTCCACCGCATTGCCGCCATTCGTTGCATTCTTTCGGGCCGATTTCCGGCTGGTCGGCGTTCATCGCCGAAGCGCGCTGCGCGGCGCTGCCGGATACGCCGCGCGCGATCCGCACGACGCCGCTGCTGCGCGAAGCCGTGCAGCGCGCGGCGAGTTGGGAGGGGTCGGAGCTGGATGCCGCTCGAACCCGGATCGCCGACGTGATCCTCGATGAAATCGCGTCGTCGGAAGTCGAGGCGCTGGGGCTGGCGCGGCCGCAGGATCCGCGGCTGACGAGGATCACCGATGCGCTTGCCGCGGATCTCGCGGACAACCGGCGGCTGGAGGAATGGGCCGAATGGGCGGGAATCAGCGCGCGGACGATGAGCCGCCGCTTCGTGGCCGAGACGGGGCTGACGTTCGCGCAGTGGCGTCAGCAGGCCAGGCTGCTGCGCGCGCTGGAGAAAATCGCCGACGGCGTGCCGGTGACGACGATCGCGCTCGATCTCGGGTACGACAACGTGAGCGCGTTCATCGACATGTTCCGGCGGGCGTTGGGGACGACGCCGGGGAAGTATATGGAGGCGGGGCGATAAGCCCGGCGCAATGAGCAGTGACGACAGCGATCCGGTTCGCCTTATCCAGCGCGGTTCAAATAATCGTCCGATAGGCTTCGAGTGCCTTGCAGGTCTGAACCATCCCCAGACGCTGCAAGATTTCCAGATAGCGCTCCACAATCATCGGTGGATGCTTGAGTGTTTCGCGCTGCCGCCGAGCGGCGGCGACCACTGCGGCCGGTTCGAGATCGAAGAGATTGTCGACGAACACGTCAGGGTGCTGTGCTTCGACACCGTAGATCGACAACACTTCTTCGGGGAAATCCTTCTGATTGAACGTAACGATCACGCTGGCGTTGCAGCGGATCGCGGCAGCGAGCACATGTCGATCGTTCGCGTCCGGCAGCGTCAGCCCACCAATCAGCGCCTCGTAACCGGTAACGAGCGCATCGGGTATCGCCCTATCCATCAGGCTTGCCGTGCGATCGAGTTGCGCCGCGGTCAGATCGGCCCGGTTACGCAGCAGATTCCGTTTCCATTCGTCATGAATATCCACACTCCAGCGAGCCCGAAAACATCCGCTCAGCGCCAGCCACATCAGGAAATCACGCAGCGGTGCGGGATAAAGCACGCACGCATCGTAGACCGCCGTGAATGGCGAACTCGTCATTCGTACCCCATCCCGTGCTCTTGCGCCTGCCGGCTCAACTCCTCCATCGCGTCCGCGCTTGCCTGATCGCGTTCCGCCTTGTAACGCATCAGGTCGGAAAATCGCACACGGCGATGCTTGCCGGTCTTGTGGTGCGGAAGCGCATTCGATTCGAGCAGCTTGATCAGGTGCGGACGAGAAACGTTCAACAGGTCGGCCGCTTCCTGTGTCGTCAGTTCCGCATGAACCGGCACGACCTTGACCGCATTGCCGTCGGCCAACTCGGCGAGGATATCGACCAGCAGACGCAGCGCGGAGGTCGGAAGTTCGACCTGATGCGCGCGATTTTCGTCGTCGAAGATCTGGATGCGCTGTATTTCCGTTCGCGTTGCCAGGTATGCCGCAAGCGCACGCTGCCCTTCGACAGCCGCCCGCATCTCGCGCTCGACAGGCAAGATCGTTTCGGACATCGTGGTGTGAGGCATCGCGCGCTCCAAACGGGGTTCTGGACGGCGCAATTTTATTCGAAACAAACGAAAATCGCAATAAACGAAAATTGATATCGCCCTATATAAAGGGGTATGTCCGCTTCGTTCAATACGTCCCGTCCCCCTTCTTGACCGCCTCACCCCCTTTCCCCTTGAACTGCCCCACCAACCGCTCCGCACTCCTCGCCAGCAGCGTCGTATCGACCCCGACCGCGACGAACAGTGCTCCCGCTTCCAGATAACGCCGCGCGGACGCCTCATCCGCGCTGAGAATGCCCGGCGCCTTGCCGGCCGCCTTGATCGCCCGGATCGCGCCATCGATCGCGGCCTGAACGTCCGGGTGCCCCGGATGGCCGAGATGCCCGAGATCGGCCGCGAGATCCGCCGGCCCGATGAACACGCCATCCACGCCCTCGACCCGCGTTATCGCATCGATCGCGTCGAGCCCCGCGCGTGTCTCGACCTGCACGAGCACGGCCATCTCGTCGTTCGCGCGATGCAGGTAATCGCCGACGCGATTCCACCGCGACGCACGCGCCAGCGCGCTGCCCACGCCGCGAATCCCGTGCGGCGGATAGCGCGTCGCGGCCACCGCCGCACGCGCCTCGTCCGCGCTCTGCACCATCGGCACGAGCAACGTCTGCGCGCCGAGATCGAGCACCTGCTTGACGATCACCGGATCGTTCCACGGTACGCGCACGACCGGATGCGACGGATACGGCGCGATCGCCTGCAACTGCGCAAGAATCGTCGGCACCGTATTCGGCGCATGCTCGCCGTCGATCAGCAGCCAGTCGAAACCGGCGCCCGCGACCACTTCCGCGCTGTACGGATTGGCGAGCCCGAGCCACAGCCCGACCTGCGCGTCGCCGCGCGCGAGCGCGGCCTTGAAGACATTCGTCGGAATCCGCATCGTTCGCTCACCTCACTCGAAGTAGCACTGGATCGTCCCGAGCGGGCCGTAGTCGACGCTGAACGTGTCGCCCGGCCGCGCCGCGCACGGCCGCGTGAACGAACCGCCGAGCACGATCTGCCCCGGCTCCAGCGCGACGTCGAAGCGGGCCAGCCGGTTCGCGAGCCACGCGACGCCGTTCGCCGGATGGTTCAGCACGCCGGCCGCGACGCCCGTTTCCTCGACCACGCCGTTACGCGACATGATCGCCGCGACCCACCGCAGGTCGACGTCCTGCGGCTTCACGGGCCGCCCGCCGATCACCACGCCCGCGTTCGCCGCGTTGTCGGCGATCGTGTCGAACACCTTGCGCGGCCGTTTCGTATCAGGGTCGATCGACTGGCTGCGCGCGTCGATGATCTCGAGCGCGGGCACCACGTAGTCGACTGCGTCGTACACGTCGAAGATCGTGCAGTCCGGGCCGGTGAGCCGCTTGCCGAGCACGAACGCGAGTTCGACCTCGACGCGCGGCACGATGAAGCGCCCGGTGGGGATCGTGCCGCCGTCGGCAAAGAACATGTCGTCGAGCAGCGCGCCGTAGTCGGGCTCGTCGATCTGCGACGTGTTCTGCATCGCCTTCGACGTGAGGCCGATCTTGTGGCCCTTCAGCGTGCGGCCTTCCGCGAGCTTGAGGGCAACCCACGCGCGCTGGATCGCATACGCGTCGTCGATCGTGATGTCGGGATGGTCGAGCGAGATCTGGCGGATCTGCTTGCGCTCGCGCTCGGCGTCGTGCAGACGCTGCGCGAGCTGGTCGATGAGGGCGGTTTCGAGCATGGTCGGATCGGGAATGGGGTTCAGCCGGCCCGCTTGTAGCGGGCATGGATGTTGTTGTGCTTGTACGAGCCGCTTTCGCTGAACTCGGTCAGTTCCATCGACAGCGCGAGGTACCGTTTCGCGTACAGTTCCGCGAAATGCGCCTTGATCGCGTCGAACAGCGCGTCGCACGCGGCCTTTTTCTGCGCGTCGCTGCGGCCCGAGCCGATCTTCAGCGTCACGTGCACGAACGCATCGTCTTCCGTGCCGTCGGCTACGCAGTAGTCCTGCAGTTCGATCGCGCGCGAGCGGATGCCGCCCGTCGGGAACACGCCGCCCTGCGCGATCAGCGTGGCGTTGATCGTGCGCAGCAGCGCGGGAATGCGTGCGTCGTCGCGGATGTTCGCGGTGTATTCGACGACGATATGTGGCATGGCGGGTCTCCAGTCGAGTGCGTGGCGCGGTGCTCAGGCCACCGGGAAGATCGCATTGATCTGCCCGGTACCCGAACTCGCGAAATAGTCGGTGACGATCTCGACGGGTTTATCGTAGCGATCCCAGCCGAGCAGGCCGAGCAGCATCGCCGTGTCGTGCATCCCGCCTTCGCCGTGGCAATGCGTGTTGTACTCGGGCAGCATCGCGCAGAAGGTCTTGAAATCGCCCTGCTTCCACAGCTCGACCACGCGCAGGTCGACCTGCCGGAAGAATTCGCGGCTGATCTGGTGGATCGATTCCTCGGGGCTGCCGTTGTCGTTGAAACGGTGCGACAGCGAGCCGCTCGCGAGGAATGCGACGTTCGAATCGCTTTTCTCGATCGCCTCGAGCAGCGCCTCGCCGAAGCGCCGGCTTTCGTCGAGCTGATGCCACATGCACCAGCCGGCGATCGACACGACCTTGAAGTGCTGGTCGGCGTTCATGTAGCGCATCGGCACGAGCGTGCCGTATTCGAGTTCGAGGCTGTCGATCTCGTGTGCGCGCGTCGCGACGCCGCGCGCACTGGCCGTCTCGGCGATCAGCCGGCCGAGCGCCGGGTTGCCCGGATACGCATACTCCATGTCGCGGATGAAATGCGGCAGCTCGTTGCTCGTGTACGTGCCCGCGAATCGCGCATTGCAGTTCACGTGATAACCGGCGTTGACGAGCCAGTGCACGTCCGACACGACGATCGTGTCGACGCCGAGCGCGCGGCAGCGCTCGCCGATCAGTTGATGGCCGCGGATCGCCGCCTCGCGGCAGCCGTGATGCCTGCCGGGCAATTCCGACAGGTACATCGACGGCACGTGCGTGATTTTCGCGGCGAGGGACAGTTTGCCCATCGTTCAAGTCTCCGTTTGGTTCTTTCGTGCTGCAGACGTCCCGCGCCCGTCACACGCCCCAGCGCGGAATGTGGTGCGAACCCATCGAGATGCACACGTTCTTGATCTCCGCGAACACCTCGAAGCTGTATTCGCCGCCCTCGCGCCCGGTGCCCGATTCCTTCACGCCGCCGAACGGCTGGCGCAGGTCGCGTACGTTCTGGCTGTTCACGAACACCATCCCGGCCTCGATGCCGCGCGCGAGGCGATGCACCTTGCCGACATCCTGCGTCCAGATGTACGACGCAAGGCCGTACGACGTGTCGTTCGCGAGCCGCAGCCCTTCTTCCTCGTCCTCGAACGGAATCAGGCACGCGACCGGCCCGAAGATTTCTTCCTGTGCGACGCGCATCCGGTTGTCGACGTCGGCCAGCACGGTCGGCCGCACGAAGTTGCCGTTGCGCAGGTGGTCGGGCAAGCCCGCCGGCTTGTCCGCGCCGCCCGCAACCACGCGCGCGCCTTCCTGCTCGCCGATGCGGATATAACCCGTCACCTTTTCCCAGTGCTGGCGCGTGATCATCGCGCCGAGGTTCGTGGCCGGATCGGACGGATCGCCGACCACCAGGTTGTTCGCGCGGCGCGCGAATTCCTGCACGAAGCGGTCGTAGATCGTGCGTTGCACGAAGATTCGCGAGCCGGCCGTGCAGCGTTCGCCGTTGATCGAGAAGATCGTGAACAGCGACGCGTCGAGTGCGCGGTCGAAATCGGCGTCGTCGAAGATCAGCACCGGCGACTTGCCGCCGAGTTCCATCGAATACTTCTTCAGGCCCGCACGCTCCATGATCCGCTTGCCGGTCACCGTACCGCCGGTGAACGACACCGCACGCACGTCCGGATGGCGTACCAGCGCGTCGCCGGCCGTCGCGCCGTAACCCTGCACGACGTTCAGCACGCCCGGCGGGATGCCGGCTTCGAGCGCGAGGCGACCGAGCTGGTCGGCCGTCAGCGGCGACAGCTCCGACATCTTCAGCACGGCCGTGTTGCCGAGTGCGAGGCACGGCGCCGTCTTCCACGTCGCGGTCATGAACGGCACGTTCCACGGCGACACCAGCGCGCACACGCCGACCGGCTGGTACAGCGTGTAGTTCAGCATCTGGTCGTCGACCGGATAGGTGCGGCCGTTCATCTGCACGCACACTTCCGCGAAGAAGTTGAAGTTCTCGGACGCGCGCGGAATCAGCTGCTTGCTCGTCTGTGCGATCGGCAGGCCGGTGTCCTGCGTCTCCAGCGCCGCGAGCATCGGCACGTTCTTCTCGATCAGCTCGCCGAGCTTGCGCATCAGCTTCGCGCGCTCCTTGGCGGGCGTGTTCGCCCATTTCGGGAAGGCGTCCTTCGCGGCGCGCACGGCCGCATCGACTTCGGCCTCGCCGCCCGATGCGACGTCGGTGATGACTTCCCCCGTCGCGGGATTCAGCGTCGTGAACGTCTCGCGGCTCTCGACTTCGCGGCCGTCGATCCAGTGCTTGATGGTCATGCTCTCTCCTTGGGCGACGGGCTCAGCCCGCGCGATAGTAGTCTGCTTCGCCGACGATCGTGTTCACGAGCCGGCCGATCCCTTCGATCTCGGTCACGACCTCGTCGCCCGGCTTCGTGTCCGCCAGCCCCTCGGGCGTACCGGTCAGGATCAGGTCGCCCGGCGAGAGCGTCATGAAGCCGCTGATGTGCTCGATCAACGCCGGCACGTCGAAGATCATGTCGCGCGTGCTGCCGCGCTGCGTCTCCCGGCCGTTCATCGTCGTGCGCAGCGTCAGGTCGCCCGCATTGCCGATCTCGTCGCGGCTGACGAACCACGGCCCGAGCGGCGTGCAGGTGTCGCGGTTCTTCACGCGCAGGTTCGGACGGTAGTAGTTCTCGAGATAGTCGCGGATCGCGTAGTCGTTCGCGACCGTGTAGCCGGCCACGTAGTCGAGCGCCTGCGCGCGGCTCACGTTGCGCGCGGGCCGGCCGATCACGACGGCCAGCTCACACTCGTAATGCATGTGGGTGGCGTCCGCCGGGCGCACGGTGCGCGACCGGTGGCCGATGAACGTGTTCGGCCCCTTCAGGAAGATCAGCGGTTCGCTCGGCGCCTTGAACGCGAGCTCCTTCGCATGGTCGGCGTAGTTGAGGCCGAGCGCGAACGTGGTGCGCGGCGCGACGGGCGGCAGCCACGCAACCGCGTCCTCGGCAACGATCCGCCCCGTATCGAGACGGATCGCGCCGTCGCCGGCCGGTTCGGCCGCATGCAATGCGCCGTTGTAGATCACGCGTGCCGTCTTCATCGTGTTTCCTCCGCGATCAGCGTGTGCCGCAACGTGCCGATGCCGGCGGCGGCGATCTCGATCGTGCTGCCCGCGCGGGCGCGCGGTGCGCCGCCCGCGACGCCGAGCAGCAAGACATCGCCCGCGTCGAACGACATGAAGGCCGTCACGTCGGCGATCAGTTCGCGCACAGAGCGGATCAGCGTGGCCGTCGAGGCGGACACGGCCACCTCGCCGTCGATCCGCACGGTCAGGCCGATCGTGTCGACATCGCCAAGCGCGGCGGCCGGCACGATGACCGGGCCCATCGGGCAGAACCCGTCGCGGCACTTGAAGCGCACGGCCGGACGGTAGTAGTCGGGATGGGGGACCGACACGTCGCTGGCGAGCGTGAAGCCGTGAAGGTAGTCGAGCGCCCGCGCGGCCGGCACGCGCGTCGCGCGCCGGGCGAACACGACGGCCACCGACGCGCCGATCTCCAGGGAGTCGACGCCGGCCGGCACGACGACGGTCGCGCCGTCGGCCGCATGCGTGTTGGCGGGCTTGATGTACAGGATCGGCGCCTGCGGCGGGCGGCCATAAGGCGGTGCGTTCACGGCGTCGCCGAGCGCGTCGAGCGCCGCACGCTCGTTGAGCAGCGCACCGTAGACGGTACCGATGGCGACCGGCAACGGCGGCGCCGCGGCGGTCATGCAAGACAGCTCCATGCGTCATTCCCCTGCCGCGCGTCGCGGCGCATCGTCAATACTTAACATCTTAAGTAAACAATCGAACGCTGGCAACCTTGATTACCCTGATACGCGAAATTCACGCCTTTCGGCTGTTAAGATTGATGCGTCCCCGTCCACTGCCCACCCCGATGAACCGTACGCTCGACCATCGCAACCTGGCCATGCTGCTGCTCGAGGCCCGCGAAACGCTGATGGGTCTGTTCCGCCCCATTCTCAAGGAATTCGCGCTGACCGAACAGCAATGGCGGATCATCCGCGTGCTCGACGGCGAACCGGCGCAAGCGCTCGAAGCAGGACAGATCGCGCGGCGCTGCTGCATCCTGAGCCCGAGCCTCACGGGCGTGCTGGAACGGATGGAGCGCGACGGCCTGATCACGCGCACGCGCGCGCAGGAAGATCAGCGCCGGCTGCTGGTGAGCCTGACGCCGCAAAGCAGGAAACTGGTCACGGAAATCGGCCCGCGGATCGACGAGCAGTACCGGCAGCTCGAATCGCGGTTCGGCGAGGACGGCCTCGAAGACATCTATCGCGCGCTCGACCGGCTCATCGAGCTCGGCGGCAACACGTGATGACGGCCCCCGTTCCCGCCAGCCGCGGGAACGGGGGCCGGTGCGGCGCGGGCGGTCAGTGCACCGCGCCGCGCATCAGCTCGGTCACGGCCACGCCGCGCGACGTGCGCATGCATTCCTCGACGTAATCGATGAACGGCAGCGGCTCGAAATCGATTTCGTCGCGCACGCGACGGTTGTCGAACACGCGATCGACCGTCGCGAATTCCCCGCAGCGCTGCAACGCCCGGCCGATTACGCGCTCGAGTGCCGGATCGGTTCGCCCGAGCACGTCGCGCACCACGAGCGGCAATTCGGCCGGCGCACACGCCGCGTAGCGCGGTGCGCCGGTCATCCCCGCCGCCTCGTCCATCGCGCGCACGATCTGCGCGACCTGCGGCGCCTCGTCGCCGGCCGACACGTGATACAGGTCGTGTGCAAGCGTCGGCTTGACGGCCAGCAGCATCGTCGCGCGCGCCACGTCGTCGACCGACACGATATCGATGCGCGTCATCGGTCGCGCGGTGAAGCGGCGGGCGGCATGCGCCAGCCGGAACATCCAGAACGAATTCGGCGCGGGCCGCGTACCGAGTACCGTGTGGCCGACCACATGCGACGGCCGCACCACGACGAGCGGCAGCCCGAGCGCACGCAGGCGCTGCTCGGTCTCCGCCTTCGCATGCAGGTAGTCCGCGGCGAGCACCGCGCCCGGCAGGCCTTCTTCGTCGCGCGCGACGTCGTTCGCCGCGTCGCCCGCCGCCTCTTCCTGCACGATCCCGCCACGGCCCGCATGCGCGTAGGCCGTGCCGACGTAGACGAAGCGCAGCAGGCGCGGCGCCCGTGCAAAACGCTCGGCAAAGCGCACCGCGTCGGCGATGTCGGCCCGCAGGTGCGCGCCGTCGGCCGGCGACGCATGGCCGGCGCAGTGAATCACGTGCGTCGCGGCGGCGAGGCGCGGTGCGTCGGCGCCCTGCCACACGTCGCCGAGCGCACCGACGATCACGTTCGCGTCGGTCAGGCGCGACGCCCAGTACGGCGCCAGCCCCGCGCGCAGCGCCGCTTCGCGCAGCCGCGCGACGGCATGGCCGCGATCCTGCGCGCGCACCACGCAGACGATGCGGTCGAGCAGCCCCGCATTGACGAGCGCCGTCAGGACGGTACTGCCGATGAAGCCGGTTGCGCCGGTCAGCACCAGCCGTCCGACGTTCGCCGCCGCGACCGGTGCGCTGGCCGGCGACACGAGGCTCGTCCGCCAGTTGAGCGACAACGCGGTTTTCCAGATCAGCACGATAGTCTCCTTCGAAGAATCGGCCGGGCGGCGCGGCGCCCGCGGTTGCGGGCTGCGCACGGCTCACCGGCCGGGCCGGGGCCTGACGCGCGCCCCGGCAGTCCCGATCGGGCGTGCGGCCCGCGATCGCGTCGATCGCGTCTCTGGCACGAGGCGGCGGCAGCCGCCGAGGACGGGCGTCCGCGGCACTGGATCGGGAATATCTCAGTGTGGGGCCCGACCGCAGGCAAGTCTGTCCCGAAAGTTTCGTGAAAGTGTGCCGATTTGTATGCGATTGTCGGAGTCTGTCGTCCAGCAATGCAGTCGGAACGCCTCAACATCCGGTCGCGCCGCCCTCCGGCATGGCGGACCGCGTCGGCCGGCCCGGTTTCCGCGGCCGGTCGCGCGCGACAGATCGACGCGCCTCGCGGCGATGTCATCCCATGTCTCGAAGATCGACCGGGCCCTGATCGGTGCCGCGATCGCCGTTAGGCGTGTGCCTGCGCGCGCTGCCGGAATAACCATGAATCGTCAGACGTCGTTTCATCTGAAACCGCAATGAACTCAATTCGGATTTATTGAGGATTATCACTTGCGTTTCACACCAGTCTATCTAGACTGATCAAGTCAAAACGGTCGAATGTTCATTTTTTGGAGACGATCACAATGCGCCTCACCATTCGGATTAATGGCAGCGAATCAGCAACCCGAAACTCGTTCGCGGTACTGTGGGTCGACACCGACGAAGGACTGTGGTCGCGCGAGGCACATCAGGGCATCGATCTTCCGGCCTGGGGCAAGGTCCGCGACGTCGAGGGTGCGATGGCGCTCTGCGCGGCTGATGGCGGGAATGCCGTGTGCCAGTTGAAGGGACTATCGTTCGGTGCGACCCAGCGCGAACAGGGCTCCGCCGTACTCGCCGGCAATCACCCCGGTGCATGGCGGCTGCAGGCGGTCGATCGCTGCACGAGCGAGCCGGAATACCGGGAATTCATTTCCGTCACCCGGTAGAAATGATCGACGTAATTCGTCTGCGGTTTTCGGGTTTATTCCGGTTTCAGTGATATTCATTTCGATATTCAGTATTAGCGGCGCCCCTTTTCGGGGCGTTTTCATTTTCTGGTGCAAATAAATAATCGCGAGCCGGGCAATTGACCGCGCGCCGGGGGGCAGTCGGCATCGATTGTCCAGGAGATCGTGTGAGCGGATCGACACGCGCAGAATCGGCCGCCTTCATTCGCCTGCTGCGTCGGTGAAACTCCGCTTCCGCCCTCTTTTCGTACGCCCTGTTCCGCCCTTTGCCGGATCGCCGATTTGCGGCTTTTCACGGGGCCGGAACATACTTTCCCCACACGGCGTTTACTCATTTATTACAATCGCATTATTCAGACTGACTCGCCGCCCTTCGGCGGCCCGACCCGGCCATTGCATGAGCGTGAAAAAGAAGACCCACCCCGCCGATCCGTACGCGGCCGCGACCAAGAACCCGATGCTCGCGTCGCGCCTGCCGATGTGGCGCTCGAAGCTGATCGTGATCATCGTGTTCCTCGCGTTCGCCGCGCTGATCGGCCGCGCGTTCTGGGTGCAGGTCGCGAACAAGGAGTTCTACGTCGGCCAGGGCCAGAAACGCTACCAGCGCACGATCGAGCTCGACGCGACGCGCGGGCGCATCGTCGACCGCAACGGCGCGATGCTCGCCGTCAGCCTGTCGACCTATGAAATCTGGGCGAACCCGAAGCAGGTCGCCGACACCGACTACCCGCAGATCTCGAAGCTGCTCGACATGCCGCTCGTCGAGGTCAAGCGGCGCCTCGGCAACGACAAGACATTCGTGCTGCTCAAGCGGCAGGTCGACGCCGACACCGCAGGCAGGCTCGACAAGCTCGCGATCGACGGCATCACGCAGATCGCCGATTCGAAGCGCTTCTACCCGGAAGGCGAATCGGCCGCGCACGTGGTCGGCTTCACGAACGTCGAGGACAAGGGCCAGGAAGGCGTGGAGCTCGCGGCGAATGCGCGCCTGTCGGGCACGTCCGGGCAGCGCGAGGTGATCCGCGACCGGCTCGGCCGCATCGTGTCGGACACGCGCCCGCTCGTCCCGGCGCAGCATGGCGCGACGATCGAGCTGACGATCGACCGCCGCATTCAGCAACTCGCGTTCAGCCAGCTCAAGGCGGCCGTGATCGAGAACAACGCGGTGGCCGGCAGCGTCGTGGTGCTCGACGCGCAGAACGGCGAGATCCTCGCGCTGGCGAACTACCCGACCTTCGATCCGAACGACCGCGCGCGCCTCACCGGCCAGCAGTTGCGCAACCGCGCGGTGATCGACACGTTCGAACCGGGCTCGACGATCAAGCCGCTCGTCGTCGCGCTGTCGATCGACGAACGCAAGGTCACGCCGAACACGATCATCAACACGTCGCCGGGCACCTACAAGATCGGCCCGGCCGTGATCCACGACACGTCGAACCACGGCTCGCTGACGGTCTCGCAGGCACTGCAGAAGTCGAGCAACGTCGCGCTCGCGAAGCTCGCGCTGAACCTGCCCGCCGAAACGATCTGGAACAAGTACCAGGAATACGGGATCGGCCGCGCGCCGGAACTGACGTTCCCGGGCGTCGCGTCGGGCCGGCTGCGCGGCTACAAGCGCTGGCGGCCGATCGAGCAGGCGACGATGGCATACGGCTACGGCCTGTCGATGTCGCTGCTGCAGATCGCGCAAACCTATACGGCCTATGCCGGCGACGGCACGCTGCACCCGGTGTCGCTGCTGAAGAACGGCACCGACCAGCAAACGATTGACGCGCATCGCGGCCACCGCGTGACGTCGCCGCAAACGGCCGCGTCGATCCGCTCGATGCTCGAGATGGCGGTCGGCGAAGGCGGCACGGGGCGCCGCGCGCGCGTCGACGGCTACCGGATCGGCGGCAAGACCGGTACCGCGCGCAAGCAGGTCGGCGCGACCTATGCGAAGGGCAAGTACCGCGCGCTGTTCGCGGGGATGGCGCCGATGAGCAACCCGCGCCTGATCGTCGCGGTGATGATCGACGAGCCGCGCGGCAAGGGCTACTACGGCGGCACGGTGGCCGGCCCGGTGTTCGCGTCGGTCACGAGCGGGTCGCTGCAACTGCTCGGCGTGCCGCCCGACGCGCCGGTCGAGCCCGAGAAGACGCCGCCGGCCAAGCCCGCCGCGCCGCAGAAGACGGTGGCCGCGCCGCAAGCGGCTGCGCAAACCAGGACGGCTGCGGCACCGAAAACCGCCGCGCCGCTGAAGACTGCCGCGCCGTCGAAAGTACCGGCACAGCCGGCCACCGCGGCCGGATGAGCGCGGCACGTCCCCGCGACACGGCGCCCGCCGGCGCGCGCGGCACACCGGCGGCGCCTGGCCGCCACGCATTTCCCCGCCATCGGGCACTGTCCCACTTTCTAGGAACGCCGCGCATCATTTGAGCGTTCCCGCTCCCTCCTCCTACAATTTTTCCGCGTGTCGGGCAGCCCTGCCCGTGCGCGCGACTACAAAAAAGGAGAGAGACGCATGCGATTCCACTGGAAGACGCTCGCACTGGCCATCGCGAGCGCGGCGCTGGTCGGCGGGGTACCCGCCCATGCCGCCGACCCCGCCGACGTCAAAATCGGCTTCCTCGTCAAACAGCCGGACGATCCGTGGTTCCAGGACGAATGGCGCTTCGCCGACCAGGCGGCGAAGGAAAAGCATTTCACGCTGATCAAGATCGCAACGCCGAGCGGCGAAAAGGTATCGACCGCGCTCGACAGCCTCGCCGCGCAAAAGGCACAGGGCGTGATCATCTGCGCACCCGACGTGAAGCTCGGCCCCGGCATCGCGGCGAAGGCGAAGCGCGCGGGGATCAAGCTGATGTCGGTCGACGACCAGCTCGTCGACGGCCGCGGCGCACCGCTCCAGGGCGTGCCGCACATGGGCATCTCCGCGTACAAGATCGGCCAGCAGGTCGGCCAGGCGATCGCGGACGAGACGAAGCGGCGCGGCTGGAACCCGGCCGAGGTCGGCATCATCCGGATCGCATACGACCAGTTGCCGACCGCACGCGAACGCACGACCGGCGCGGTCGATGCGCTCAAGGCCGCCGGCTTCCCGGCCGCGAACGTGATCGATGCGCCAGAAATGACGGCCGACACCGAAGGCGCGTTCAACGCGGCGAACATCGCGCTCACCAAGCATGCGAATTTCAAGCGCTGGGTCGCGTTCGGCTCGAACGACGACACGACGGTCGGCGCGGTGCGCGCCGCCGAGGGGCGCGGCATCGGCGCGGACGCGATGGTCGCGGTCGGCATCAACGGCAGCCAGATCGCGCTCAACGAATTCGCGAAGCCGAAGCCGACGGGCTTCTACGGCTCGATCCTGCTGAATCCGCGCCAGCACGGCTACCAGACGAGCATCGACATGTACGACTGGATCACGAAGAACCAGGCGCCGCCGCCGCTCGTGCTGACGTCCGGCACGCTGATCACGCGCGACAACGAAAAGCAGGCGCGCGCCGCGCTCGGCCTGTGAGCCGGCACAAGGAGCCGACATGACACGCACCACCCTCGTGACGGGCGCCGCCGGCGGCATCGGCCAGGCGCTGTGCCGCACCTTCCTCGCGGCCGGCGACCGCGTGCTCGCGCTCGATCGCGACCGCGCGGCGCTCGACCGCTTCATCGATACGCTCGGCGACGCGCGCGTGACGCCGGTCGTCGACGACCTGACCGACGCCGAGCGGCTGCAATCGACGCTCGAATCGCATCCGCAAGCCGACGTGCTCGTCGCCAACGCGGGCACGGCCGCGTCGACCACGCTGCGCGACACGACGCCCGCCACCTGGCGCACGGATCTCGACGCGAACCTGACGGCCACCTACATGAGCGTCGAAGCCGTGCTGCCCGGCATGCGCGCACGCGGGCGCGGCGCAATCGCGATCATCGGTTCGGTCAACGGCGTGCATGCGCTCGGGCATCCGGCGTACAGCGCGGCGAAGGCCGGGTTGATCAGCTACACGAAATCGCTCGCGATCGAATTCGGCCGCGACGGCGTGCGCGCGAACATCGTGCTGCCGGGCACCGTGAAGACGCCCGCGTGGGAAGCGCGCGTGCAGCGCAACCCGCAGGTGTTCGAGCAATTGAGGAAGTGGTATCCGCTCGACGATTTCGCGACGCCGGACGACGTCGCGCAGGCCGCGCTGTTCCTGTGCTCGCCTACGGCGCGGATCATCACGGGCGTCGCGCTGCCCGTCGACGGCGGCCTGCTGGCCGGCAATCGCGTGATGGCGCAGGAGCTGACGCTCGAGACGTTCTACTGAAACCGAAGCACGCGGCGCCGGCGGCCGCACGGGCCGCCCGGCGCGCTGCCGCGCACCGTCAATGCGCGGCCGCGACCGGCTTCGCCATCCTGCCGAGCACGTGCTCGGTCATCCCGCGCGCGAGTTCGGTCTCGCCCATGAACACGGTGCCGATGCCCTCGTTCGACAGCAGCGCGGCCTCGTCGCCGCTGTTCGTGCACAGCACGACCTCGAGCGCCGGGTTGAGCGTGCGCGAAATCTCAACGATCTGCCGTACGTCGAACACATCGGGCAGCGTGACGACCAGCATCCCGGCGCGCGCGATATGCGCCTGCACGAGCACGATCGGCTCGATCGCATCGCCCGACACGGCGGCAACGCCTTCCGCACGCAGTTTCTCGACGAGCTCGCGATTCTGCTCGACGACGACGTACGCGATGCCGCGCTCGTCGAGCGCATGGGCGATCCGCGTGCCGACCTTGCCGTAGCCGACGATCACGACCTGCCCGGTGAGATGCGTCTGCGGCGTCGACATCGGCAGCGCGGCGAGCGGATCGTCGCGCGCCTCGAGCTTGCGCGCGAACGCCGAATGCTTGCGGATCCACGCAAGCGCCGGATCGATCATCGCGAACAGCAGCGTGTTCATCGCGATCGAGATCAGCGCGACCGCGAGGATCAGGCTCTGCCCCTCGGCCGACAGCAGCCCGAGCGCACGGCCGAGCCCCGCGAGGATGAACGAGAACTCGCCGATCTGCGCGAGGCCCGCGCCGACCGTCAGCGCGGTATTCAGCGGATAGCGGAACGCAATCACGAGCGCGACCGCCGCGAGCGTCTTGCCGATCACCACGATCGCCGCGACCTCGATCACGTGCAGCGGCTCCGCGAGCAGGATCTTCGGGTCGAACAGCATCCCGACCGAAATGAAGAACAGCACCGAGAACGCATCGCGCAGCGGCAGCGTCTCGTCGGCCGCGCGCCGGCTGAACTCCGACTCGCGCATCATCATCCCGGCGAAGAACGCGCCGAGCGCGAACGACACGTCGAACAGCTTCGCCGCGCCGAACGCGATGCCGACCGCGGCCGCGATCATGCACAGCGTGAACAGCTCGCGCGAGCCCGTGCGCGCGACGAGCCACAGAATGCGCGGGAACACGCGCTTGCCGACCACCAGCATCAATGCGATGAACGCCGCGACCTTCAGCATCGTGACACCGAGCGTGCCCCACACGCTGCCGCCGGCCGCGTGCGCGTCGCCGGGCGGCGTGCCGCCGAGCAGCCCCGCGACGGGCGGCAGCAGCACGAGCACGAGCACCATCACGAGATCCTCGACGACGAGCCAGCCGACCGCGATGCGCCCGTTGACCGTCTCGACGAGCCCGCGCCCTTCGAGCGCACGCAGCAGCACGACGGTACTCGCCACCGACAGCGCGAGCCCGAACACGAGCGCCGCACCGACGCTCCAGCCCCAGGTGAGCGCGAGGCCGCCGCCGAGCAGCGTGGCCACCGTGATCTGGACGATGGCCCCCGGCAGCGCGATCTTGCGCACCGCGAGCAGATCGCCGAGCGAGAAATGCAGGCCGACGCCGAACATCAGCAGCATCACGCCGACTTCGGCGAGCTGCTGCGCGAGCGACAGGTCGCCGACGAAACCGGGCGTGCCGGGGCCGATCACGATCCCGGCGAGCAGATAGCCGACGAGCGGCGGCATTTTCAGCAGCGACGCGAAGTAACCGAAGACCATCGCGAGACCGAAACCGGCCGCGAGCAACGCAATCAGGCTGATGTCATGAGGCATCCCCCCTCCCGAGTTCTTGTAACGATTTAGTAAGGTTCAAGAACGAAAGGATAAGGGATGAGGCGGAAGAATGGCGCGCCGCCGCGAAAAATTCACGCGGCGGCGCGCCTTGGCGGGGTACAACCCCGGCGAAACGAAAGGCACCGCGCGGATCACGCGCCGCCTTGAAGCACATCGGACAGGCGGGACGGGCGCCCCGCCGCCCCCGTCAGCGCGACGCTTGCGGGAACCGCGCGCCCGGCGGCGGTTCGGGCCGGGTCGACGGCACGCTCTTGCGCACCTTCGCGACCTGCGCGGCGGTCACCGGCGCCCCCGTGTTGCCCCAGCTCGCGCGCACGAAGTTGGACACGTCCGCGACTTCCTGGTCCGACAGGCGCCAGCCGAACGGCGGCATCGTGAACGTCGACGGCGCGGTGCGCGTGCCCTGCAGCGCGCTGCCTTCCAGCACGACGTGGATCAGCGAGGTCGGATCGTCGCCCTGCACGACCGGGTTGCCGGCGAGCGCCGGGAACACGCGCGTGTAGCCATGGCCGTCGCTGCGGTGGCAGGCCGTGCAGTTGTCGCGATAGACGGCCGCGCCCGGCTTGCTCGCATCGCCGGCCTGCAGGGCCTTGGCAGCCGCCGCGTCGTACACGTGCGGCTGCTCGCCCTGCACGCGCGGCGGCAGCGTCTTCAGGTAGCGCGCGATTGCGTTCAGGTCGTCGTCGGTCATGTGCTGCATGCTGTGGCCGACCACGTCCGTCATCCCGCCGAATGCAGCCGCGCGCAGCGTGCGGCCCGTCTTCAGGAACTGCACGATCTCGGTTTCGTTCCACGTGCCGAGGCCCGTGCGCGGCTCGCCGCGCAGGCTCGTCGGCACCCAGCCGTCGATCGCCGCACCGCCGGCCAGGAAGTCCGGGCCGTCCGCGTCGGTCAGCCCGCGCTCCTGCATCGTCGGCGCACGCGGCGTGTGGCACGCACCGCAGTGGCCGAGACCCTGCACGAGATACGCGCCGCGCGCGACCACCGGATCGGCGTACGGCGCCGCGTCGAACGGCTTCGGCGTCGGGGCGAACATCTTGCGCCAGATCGTAAGCGGCCAGCGCATCGACAGCGGCCACACGATGTCGACCGCACGGTTCTCGTGCTCGACGGGCGCGACGCCGTGCATGAAGTACGCGTACAGCGCCTTCATGTCGTCGTCGGTCAGGCGCGCGTACGACGGGAACGGCATGGCCGGATACATCGTGTCGCCGTTCTTGCGCACGCCTTCGCGCACCGCGCGCGTGAAGTCCTCGTAAGTCCAGCCGCCGAGGCCCGTCTTCGGGTCCGGCGTGATGTTCGTCGAATAGATGCCGCCGATCGGCGTGTCGAATTTCAGCCCGCCCGCGAACGGCTTGCCGCCGCTCGCGGTATGGCACGCGATACAGTCGCCCGCGCGCGCGAGGTATTCGCCGCGCTTGATCAGGTTCGCGTCGGCGGATCGGGCCGCGGGTGCAGTCACCGGGCCGGAAGCCGCCGCAGGCGCAGCCGGCTGTGCGAATGCCGTCGAGCCTGCGAAGCCGAGCGCGGCCCAGGCCGCGCCGGCCGCCAGCGCGCGCGACATCCGGCGCGCGACGTTGTGGTTCATCGTCCTCTTCATACGGTCACCAGCGGAGCGGGATTTTTCAGGTATTGCTCGCGGATCGCACGTGCCGACCAGTAGGCCAGCGCCGCGATGATCCCGGTCGGGTTGTAGCCGATGCCCTGCGGCAGCGCCGATGCGCCCATCACGAACACGTTGTGCACGTCCCAGCACTGCAGGTAACGGTTCAGCACGCTCGTCTTCGGGTCGGTACCCATGATCGCGCCGCCGACGAGGTGGGTCGTCTGGTACGCGCGCGAATCGAAGTGCTTGCCGAACTCGCGCGTCGACACGCCGATCGCCTTCGGCCCCATCGCCTCCGCGATCTTCTTCATCTGCCCGGTCACGTACTGCGCCATCTTGATGTCGTTGTCCTTCCAGTCGAAGGTCATCCGCAGCAGCGGCTGGCCGTACGAATCGCGATAGGTCGGATCGAGGTCGAGGTACACGTCGCGATACGACATGTTGGTGCCGTGCGCGTCCATCGAGATCGTGTGCGCGTAGTTGTCCTTGACCGCCTTCTTCCACGCCGAGCCCCACTGCGGCGTACCGGGCGGCGTCGCGATGCCGCTGATCGGCTTCACGCCGGCCTGGTTCACCCACAGCGGCGAGCCGCCGACGAAGCCGAGCGGGCCGTGGTCGAAGTTGTCCGCGTTGAAATCGTCCACCGCGACGCCGTTGCCGCCCGCGCCGATGAACGGATTCGTATAGGTGTCCTTGTCGAAGAACGCCTTGATCGTCGACAGGTTCTGGTACGCGAAATTGCGACCCACCACGCCTTCGCCCGAGATCGGGTCGTACGGCTTGCCGATGCCCGACAGCAGCAGCAGGTGCACGTTGTGGTACTGGAACGCGGCCACGATCACGAGATCGGCCGGCTGGTGCACTTCACGCCCGGCCGGGTCGACATAGGTCACGCCCGTCGCGCGCTTCTTCGTGTCGTCGAGGTCGACGCGCAGCACGTGGCACTTCGAGCGCAGCTCGAAGTTCGGCGCCTGCTTCAGCGCGGGCAGGATGTTCAGGTTCGGCGACGCCTTCGAGTACATGTAGCACGCGTAACCGCTGCAGTAGCCGCAGAAGTTGCACGGACCCATCTGTACGCCGTACGGGTTCGTGTACGGGCCCGACGTGTTCGCCGACGGCAGCCGGTACGGATGCAGGCCGAGCGACTTCGCTGCATCGGAGAAGCGCTGCGCCGAATACGTGTTGAGCTGCGCGGGCAGCGGGAAGTTGTCGCTGCGGTTCGCTTCGAACACGTTGCCGTCGCCGACCACCTTGCCGCCGACCTTGTACGCCTGCCCCGACGTGCCGAACACCTTCTCCGCGAAATCGAAATGCGGCTCGAGTTCGTCGTAGGTCACGCCGGTGTCCTGGATCGTCATCCCTTCGGGGATGAACTTCTTGCCGTAGCGCTCTTCATAGTGGCTGCGCAGGCGCAGCTCTTCCGGCGTGATCCGGAAATGCACGCCCGACCAGTGCAGCCCCGCACCGCCCACGCCTTCACCCGGCAGGAACGCGGCGAGCTGCCGGTACGGCAGCGCGGTGTCCTGCAGCCCGTGGCGGATCGACACCGTCGTCTTCGACAGGTCGAGGAACAGCTTCTTGCGGATGTTGTAGGTCAGTTCGTCGATCGTGTTCGGATACGCGCCGTCCGGATAGGTGTCGCGATACTCGCCGCGCTCGAGCGCGACCACGTTCAAGCCCGCTTCGGTCAGTTCCTTCGCGAGAATCGCGCCGGTCCAGCCGAAGCCGACGATCACCGCATCGACATGCGGTTTTTTCTCTGCGGCCATCAGCTGCGCTCCCCGTTGATCGAGACGGGGCCGTACGGATAGGGCTTGCCGCTCTGGTTGACGAAATCCATGAAGTCCGCGCGTGCGCCGGGAAAACCGATCATCTTCCACGCGGCCATGTCGTGATTGCCGCCATGCACCGGATCGCAGAAATAGCCTTCGCGCGTGTTCTGCAGCAACTGGCCGAAGAACACGCCGGGCGGCACGTCGTCGATCTGCGCGCCGCCCTTCTCCAGCGCGCCGAGCACGGTGTCGCGCGTCGGCGCGTCGAGATCCGCGAACGCCTTGCCGTGGGTCTTCTCGCAATAGCGGTTGACCGCCGCGATACCAAGCCGGTAGATGTCGCGCGGCACCAGCTTCAGCTGGTAGCCAAGCTCGGGCACACCTTGCTGGAACGGCCCCAGCATGTACCAGGTCGCGCCGTGCGCATACGGCGTCTCCATCTGGCGGTCGATGAATTCGGGCACGCCCGATTCGAGCGCGCCGGGGCCTTCGGCGTCGGCCGGAATCAGCCGGTCGACGGCGGCCTGGACGAACGCCCATTCCTTCGCATCGAAGAAGGTCGGCTTGTACGGGGCGCGTTCGGCGCTGGCTGATGCACCGGGCGCGTTGCCGGTCGTCGCGGAAGGCGACGACGAGCGCAGGTCGCAGCCGGCGACCGACGCGATCGGCACGAGCGCGACCGACGTGCGCAGGAAACGGCGGCGCGAGTTGGGTTTGTCAGGTGGCGTGGACATGGTCGGATGTTGATCGTTGGGGATCTCGGGGCCCGGACGCGCGCACTCCGCATGCGGCATGTCCGGCATGGCAGCCTTGCCGCAACCGGCTGGCCGTCCTGTTCTTTCGTCTGTTGCGAACAACCTCGATGCAGGCGCCGCCCGTGCAATGCGCGGCAGCGCCTTCATGCGGCCGCGCATCGCGCCGGTTCAGGCTGCGCTGCACGGATCGGCTTCTTTGTGAGCCCTATCGTCTGACAAATACCGACATCTGCCTGCATCTGCCCCTCATCGCTCATGACCCTCATTCAACTTAGACGCCGCGTTTGCCGACAGCAAGCGCAACGTGCACGACCCTCTTTCGGGCCCGGCGACAAGTGCCGCGAATTATATATGGAACCGGTTCCATTCAAAGGTACGCCAATGCAATTCAATGCATCGAAAATCGCAACAATTGAAAAATCCGGAAGCCGGAACGCGAAAGGATTCGCGCGATTACCCGCCGACACGGGCGTCAGGCAAAGGATTGTCGTGTGTCGGGTTTCGCGGAAGGCTGTGGCTTTCCAGCCACGCGGCGCACCCGTGGGTGCCGGTCTGCATCGCGCTCTGGTAGCCTCCGCGTCTCATGAGACCACGGAAGAATGAACTGCCGGCGGTCGACGCGACCCGCATCAGCCGAACCCTCAGCTACCTGCTGCGCCACGCGCCGCAAACGATCGGGCTGCGGCTCGACCCGGAAGGCTGGGCCGACATCGACGAACTGATCGCCGGCATCGCCCGCCTGGGGCATCCCGTCGATCGCGCGACGCTCGAAACCGTCTGCGCGACCAACGACAAGCAGCGCTTCGCCCTGTCCGACGACGGCCGACGCATCCGCGCGGTACAAGGCCATTCGACGCCCGTCGTGCAGCGCCGCTATCCGGCCGCGCAACCGCCCGAGCGCCTCTATCACGGCACCGCGACGCGCTTCCTGGATTCGATTCGGGCGCAAGGGCTGATACCCGGCGCCCGTCATCACGTGCATCTGTCGCCTGACGTCCGGACCGCGCTGGCCGTCGGCACGCGCTACGGCGTGCCCGTGATTCTCGAGGTCGATGCGCAGCGCATGCATCGGCAGGGCCACACGTTCTTCGTCGCCGAAAACGGCGTATGGCTGACGGATGCCGTGCCGGCGGAATACCTTACGGAGCGGGACGCGCCTGCGCGCTGAGACGCGCGTTCACCGCGGCCAGAACATCGACGCGATGGACAGCGCCAGCGCCGCGCACAGCGGCGAGTAATACAGCGTGTCCATCCGTGCGAAACGCGACCCGCGAATCCGCTTGAAGAAGCCGACGTAACGGAAATCGCCGACGGCCCGCACCGCGAAGATCAATGCGAGCGCAACGACCGCGAACGAGATCGTGCCGGGATACGGGTTCGGCCCCAGCCAGCCGGCCCGCGCGGCAACCACGCACGCACCGCCCAGCAATGCCGCCGCGACGGCGAGCGTGCCGATGGCGGTCGGCCGCAGCAGCGGCTCGCCGTCCTGCTCCGGAATGGCCGCACGCTTGCCGCGCCGCCCGCCCAACGCCCAGTACACGTGAATGAGCGCGATCGCGCAAAGCGTCGGCACGCTGAAATACGCCCCGGTCATGTCGGTCAATGCCCTCGTCTCGTTGTGTCGTTATCTCGACGTGCTGCCGGCAAAACGCCGGCGCGCGGCCCCGGGCCGCGACACACATGACGATACCGAAACCCGGCAGCGCGCGCATTGCGACCTCCGGTCGCAACCCGCCAAGACGGATGTTGCAACGCGGTGCGCACGGGCCGGCCGCTTGACTTCCCCCCGCGCACTACTACCCTGTTATTCCAGTACCGCGGTCGATACGCATCCGCGCGATCGGCCGCACGGCGCACCTGCACGACAACGATAACGAAGGCCATGGAGGCGACTCATGCTGATCGGCGTGCCGAAGGAGATCAAGAACCACGAATACCGTGTCGGCCTCACGCCGGCCGGCGCGCGCGAACTCACTCGGCACGGCCACCGCGTGCTGGTGCAGCGCGGCGCGGGCACCGCGATCGGCCTGCTCGACAACGACTACACGGCCGCGGGCGCATCGCTCTGCGACGGCGCCGACGAAGTCTTCGCGCGCGCCGACATGATCATCAAGGTCAAGGAGCCGCAGCCGGCGGAATGCGCGATGCTGCGGCGCGGGCAGATCCTCTACACGTACCTGCATCTCGCGCCCGATCCCGGACAGGCCGCGGCACTCGTGAAATCCGGCGCCGTCTGCATCGCGTACGAAACCGTGACGGGCCCGGGCGGCGGCCTGCCGCTGCTCGCGCCGATGAGCGAGGTGGCCGGGCGCATGTCGATCCAGGTCGCGGCGACCCACCTCGAAAGCCCGCGCGGCGGGCGCGGCCTGCTGATGGCCGGTGTGCCCGGCGTGCCGGCCGCGCACGTCGTCGTGCTCGGCGCGGGCGTGGTGGGCACCGGCGCACTGCAGATGGCGGTCGGCCTCGGCGCGCGCGTCACCGTGCTCGACACCAACGTGAACCGGCTGCGCCAGCTCGACCTCGTGTTCGCCAACCGGATCGCGACCGTCTGCTCGAACGCGCACACGATCGACGAAGCCGTGCGCGATGCCGACGTCGTGATCGGCGCCGTACTCGTGCCGGGCGCATCGGCGCCGCGGCTCGTCACGCGCGACATGATCGCGACGATGCGCACGGGGGCGGTCGTCGTCGACGTCGCGATCGACCAGGGCGGATGCTTCGAGACTTCGCATGCGACGACGCACGCGGACCCGACCTTCGTCGTCGACGGCGTCGTGCACTACTGCGTCGCGAACATGCCCGGCGCGGTCGCGCGCACGTCGACCTTCGCGCTGAACAACGCGACGCTCGGGCACGCGCTCGCACTCGCCGACAAGGGCTGGAAGCAGGCGATGACCGACGATCCGCATCTGCGCGCTGGCCTGAACGTGTGCGACGGACACATCACGTACGAAGCGGTCGCACTGGCGCTCGGCCTGCCCTACGTGCCGGCGGCCGGCGTGCTGGCATGACGTGACCGCCTTCTCGCACGGCGGGCGGCTCGCGCCCGCCTGCCGCGTTCATGCGCCCTTCGAGCCGTGGCGCCTGGACGCGCCGTCTACTCCCATCGTGCGTGCAAGCAGCGGCCTCAATTGCGCGAGCGTGCGCGTGTTCAGCACGTCGGGCCGCGTCAGCCAGCCGCGTCGCGCCTGATCGACGCCGTATGCGAGATTGTCGAGTTCGTCCGTGCTGCACGCATCCGAGCCGATCGCCACCGGCACGCCGGCCTTCGCGGCCTCGCGGCACCAGATGTCCGGCAGGTCGAGCCGCCGCGGCTGCGCATCGAGTTCGACGAAACAGCCGCGCGCCGCGGCATGCGCGATCACGCGTGCCACGTCGAGTTCGCATGCGGCGCGCTCGCCGAGCATGCGGCCCGTCGGGTGCGCGAGAATCGTGAAATGCGGCTGGTCCATCGCGTGCAGCACGCGCGCGGTCTGCGCGTCGAGCGACAACTCGAAGCCGTCGCGTACCGCACCGACCACGAGATCGAGCCGGCCGAGCAACGCGTCGGGCACGTCGAGGCTGCCGTCCTCGAGAATGCCGGCCTCCACGCCCTTGAGCAGCACGAAATCGTCGAACGACGCGTTCAGGCGGTCGATCTCGTCGAGTTGCCGGGCAAGCCAGTCGAAGCCGTTGCGGCCGCCGCCGGCATCCGGTGCCCGGTCGGTGATGGCCAGGTACGCGAATCCGCGCGCGCGTGCCGCATCGGCCATCGCGCGCAAGCTGTCGCGGCCGGCCGATACGTCGGTATGCGCATGCAGGTCGCCATGCACATGCTTGCGCTCGACCAGCGCCGGTAGCGCGCCCGCGCGCGCCGCGTCGATCTCGCCACGATCCTCGCGCAATTCGGGCGGAACTTCGTGCAGCCCGATCGCCGCGTACACCGACGCCTCGGTCGCGCCGGCAATCCGTTCGTCACCGCGAAACACACCATATTCGTTGATCTTCAGCCCGCCGGCCTGCGCGATCCTGCGCAACGCGATGTTGTGCGCCTTCGATCCGGTGAAGTAGACGAGTGCCGCGCCGAACGCATCGGCATCGACGACGCGCAGGTCGACCTGCAACCCGCTCGCGAGCACGACGCTTGACTTCGTCTTGCCGTGCGCCAGCACGAGCGCCACCTCGCCGTAACCGACGAACGCGTCGGCGACGGCCTGCGGATCGCGTGCGGTGACGAGGATGTCGAGATCGCCGACCGTCTCGCGGCGGCGGCGGAAGCTGCCGGCCGGCACGGCCTTGCCGACACCCGCAATCGCGCGCAGGCGTTCGAGCAGCGGCAGCAGCGCGTGCGCCGCATCCGGCAGCAGGAAGCGTCGGGGTTCGCGTTGCAGCCGGTCGTTGATCGCTTCGAGCAGATGGGCTTCGGTTTTCGCGCCGAAGCCGGGCAATTCACGCACGTGCCCGCTCTTCGCCTCGGCGCGAAGCTGTTCGAGCGAATCGACGTGCAGCGCGTCATGCAGCGCCTTCACGCGTTTCGCGCCGAGCCCCGGCACGTCGAGCAGCTCGACGATCGCGCCCGGCAGCGCGTGACGCAGCGTTTGCTGGAGTTCGCAGGTGCCGGTCGCGGCGATCTCGCGCAGCTTCGACGCGAGATCGGGCCCGATCGACGGAATCTTCCCGAGATCGTCGCCGTTCGCGATCATCGTCGCGATATCGCGCCCGTAGTCGGCGATCGTGCGCGCGGCGTTGCGATACGCACGCACCCGGAACGGATTGGCGCCCTGGATCTCGAGCATGTCGGCGATCTCGGCGAACACGGCCGCACACCCGGCATTGTGGATCGGCATGATCGGCGTGGCTCCCTTCCCTCCCTTCCACGTGGATGGTGCCGCGCGTGTGCGCGACGCCGTCTGCCCGCGCGGTGCCGCATGCCGACGCCGCCGGGCGCACGTTCGTCATCGTACGCCGGCCGTGCGTCGCGTGCAGCGACGTTGCGGCGCGACGTCAGAGGGTGGCGCGCGGCGTCGTGGCGTAGTGCCGCTCGTAGATCGACTGGCAATGCGTGCAGCGTTCGGCGGCCGGGCGCGCCAGCAGGCGCTCGTAGCCGACCGAACCGTCGCAGTCGATGCATTCGCCGTAGCTGCCGTCGCGCATCCGCTGCTGCGCGCGGCCGACCGCGCGCAGTTCGGTCAGTTTCATGCCGATCAATGCGTGATCGACGTCGACGAACAGGTCCGCATTCGCCTCGTCGCCCTCGTCCGGCGCCGCGCCGGCGAGATCTGCATAGGATTCCGACGCGCGCTGGTCTTCGCTCGTGCGTATCTCCGCACGTAACGTCTGCTCGCTCTCGTTCAGCCGCTGTTTCAGCGTCTGCCGTTGTTGTGCGTCGAGCGCCATGGCCGTCTCTCCTGTTCCGGGTTCCGCGCGGAAAATGGTCGCGCGCAGTGTCGCGCCGGTGTGCGGCGGGCAAGGTTCGACCGGCGCCGCCGCGCCACGGATACGCGCCCGGACGCATCAGGCGCCGGACGCATTCGATGCAGGATAAACCCATTGCACACGCGTGTGTTGACCGGAATCAGCGTGCCCCGCGATGCACGTGAAGGCTTGCGGAAACTGGGGACGGACGCGAAAACACGATGCAGGATTCACGCAGCAACGCCCGTCAGCGCAGCCGCAGCGCAGCAATTCGCCGCATGATCGCGTCTGTCCTTCGGTTCGGCATCGATCCACCGACGGATTCGCCGGCGTGATTTACCGCACCGGACGATTCGCAATCCTCAAAAGGCATTCCGGCCGATGAACCCTCGCACGACCGTCAACAGGATGATCTTCATGTCGAACCAGAAGCTCCAGTTCTGCATGTAGAACAGGTCGAACTTGACGCGCGCCTCCATCGCCTCGACCTTGCGCGTCTCGCCGCGATAGCCGTTCACCTGTGCCCATCCGGTGATGCCGGGCCGCACGCGGTAGCGGTACATGTAGCAGTCGATCAGTTGCCGGTAAAGGTCGTCGTGTTCGATCGCATGCGGACGCGGGCCGACGACCGACATCTGCCCGAACAGCACGTTGAAGAACTGCGGCAGCTCGTCGAGCGACGTGCGCCGCAGGAACGCGCCGACGCGCGTGATGCGCGCATCGTTGCGCGATGCCTGCCGCACGACGCCCGGTTGTGCGCGATGCACGCGCATCGTCCGGAACTTCAGGATGT
Organism: Burkholderia cepacia ATCC 25416; assembly: GCF_001411495.1. Lineage (NCBI taxonomy): Bacteria > Pseudomonadati > Pseudomonadota > Betaproteobacteria > Burkholderiales > Burkholderiaceae > Burkholderia > Burkholderia cepacia. The sequence continues at coordinate 94,158 of NZ_CP012982.1, forward strand.
CGAACTCCCGGCCGTCGACGCCCTTGCGGCGCTGCCTGAACAGCACGGGCCCCGGCGACGACAGCTTGACCGCGATCGCCAGCATCGACAGCAGCGGCAGCAGCGGAATCAGCACACCGAATGCGAACAGCCGGTCGAACGCGAACTTCGCCCACAGCTCCGGGGCCGAGCGCGGCGTGGTCGCGAGATTGATCGCCGGCATGCCGAGCACGTCGGTGGCCGAGCGATCGACCATCGCCATCTGCCGCACGTCGGGCAGCAGCCGCAATTCCACGAACTCGTCGCGCAACTCACGGACGATGCGCTGGATCCGCCACTCTTGCGACATCGGCAGCGTGAGCCATACCTCGTCGATCTCGCCACCGCGAATCAGGTCGCGCAGTGCGTTCCAGTCGTCGATCACCGGCACGCCGCCGATGCCGCCGGCGGCAGCCGGCGCGTCGTCATCGAATACGCACGCCGCCACGAAAGGGCCCTGCGGCGCGAGCTGCATCCGCTCGACCGCGACACGCCCGTACGCCGTCGCACCGACCACCGCGACGCGGCGCTGCCGCGCGCGCGGGTCGTCGCGCGTCAGTGCCAGCGCCAGCAGCGCGGCACGGCCGAGCAGCAGCGCCGCGTCGCCGGCCAGCACCGTGCGTGCGATCCAGCGTGTCGTGATCGTGCCGCCGCGGTTCATGATCCACATCGCGGCGCCCACCGTCAGCACGCTCGCGCAGACGAGCGCCACGATCGTCTGCGTCAGCGCATGCGTGCCGCCTTGCGGTGCCACGCTGCCGCGCACGGTGCGCAGGTAGCGCGGCAGCAACGCCACGGTCAGCACGCACAGCAGCGCGATCGCGCCGCGCTGCGCGTCGGACAGCGCGCGCCACGCGAGGCCCGAGGCCGCCTGCGCCGCGAGCGCGCCGGCCAGCACGAGTACGGCGTCGGTCGCTGCGATCGCGGCACGCCGCATCGCATTCGTTCCACCGAACCTCGGCTGCATCGTCACGCACCATGTGCGGGGAACCCGCGATGCCCGTCCGGCATGCGGGGCCGAACGGGTGTCGGCCTCGCCGTCTCGCGGGTGCCGAGCAGCCTGCGATAGTCGGCGCGAATCAGGTCGTAGCATTCGCACGCGTGATGTTCGAGGCCGTCGCGGTCGAGCACCGTGATGCGGCCGCGGCGCTGCCGGATCAGTCCGGCTTCCTGCAGGTTGCCGGCCGCTTCCGTCACGCCTTCGCGCCGCACGCCGAGCATGTTCGCGATCGTCTGCTGCGTGACCGCCAGTTCGTCGCCGTCGATGCGGTCGTGCGCGAGCAGCAGCCAGCGGCTGAGCTGCTCGCTGACCGAGTGATGCCGGTTGCACAGCGCGCTGCGCGAGATCTGCGCCATCGCGGCCTGGCAGTAGCTGAGCAGCAGCCGGTAGGTCGCCGGCGACCGCTCGAATTCGGCGCGCATCACGCAGCTCGGCACACGATAGGCCATCCCGCCGATGCGAACCTCGATCCGGTGCGACGCCGCGGCGCCACCGACCAGCGTCGCCAGACCGACCACTCCCTCGCGGCCGACCTGCGCCACTTCGACCATCGCACCGTCCTCCATCAGGTGCTGCACCGACATCATCGACGTCGTCGGGAAATGCACGTGGCGCATCGGTTCGCCGACCCGCTCGAGCATCCCGGCCTTGATCCTGACCAGTTCGAGATGCGGTGCGATGGTGCGGATGCTGTCCTCCGGGAGGGCATCGAGGATGGCATTCGCCGAGTAGCTCGAGTGAAGATGAAGCATGTCTGTATCCCTTTTATCGTTCGCGCCGCTTGCAGCCGCGGGCACGGAACTCGTTATCGCGATGCGCGCCCGGACGTCGGCGGTGGTTGCGGCCCACAACCCTGATTCCGACCGACCCTCGGCTCATTGCCGCCGGATCGAATCGGCCGTCCCGTTTCGACACGCCAGCCCGAATAAGCGATTTACGTGCCAAACCTTGTCCATCCTTAATATGTGAATCACGCCCGATTTAGATCGCCCGAATTACCGGCTCAAAACCAGAAAAAGCGTCTCATTTCCGGACACTCTTCCGGGCGCCGGACACCGCGAGCTATTTGACTGATCATTTCCCCTGCATCGAACCAAGACAGATACGGCGGGGCTGCCAGGCTTGTCGCTCATATACTTACAGTCGATTTTCAATTGTTTCCGTGATGTGCCCTGCAGCACTTCGCTGCGGCATCATGCCTCGCACGGCCGTTTGAAACTGTCTCAAATTTGAATCGACACACTAAATTCAGGCTCTGTTACCTGACGCACATTTCGCTCGTACACAATTGATTTTTATGGATATTTTTGCGAGCTACATCCGATTGTCAAATAATGTTCAATGTCCGCCCGGCACTTTCTCCGCACGAAGCACGGCATCGTTCGATTGATTCCCGTTCGACATCGAATGAATGCCAAACGTCCCATTCGATTTCCGGATGATTAATTTCACTAAAACGAATCATTAAATCCGGATAACATTCCCACCCGCCAAAAATCGTCAAACTTTGTGAAATGACGCAATGTGCAATTGATCGAATTCAATGGCGTGTTAGCCTTTTCGCGAGTATCGTCACTCCATTTCTGACGAACACAAGTCCGCACGATCGTGCGAATTCCCCATTTTCGGGGTATTGCCGAGACGACGCGCGACCGCCACCCTACGAGGATGCGCCGTGACTCACCAGGCCCCTGACACCGTCGCGTACGCGAACGGCATGATCGAGCTTTCTCACAGCTTCGATGCGAACCGGTTTCTCGCGGCCGTCGACCGCGACGAGCTCGCGACATTCGCCCCCCACCTTCAACTTGTCCACCTGAAATCGGGGCAAGTGCTCTGCGAGCCCGGCGAAATGCTCGCCGCGGTCTACCTGCCCGTCACGACCGCGATTTCGCTGCAGTACGTGTCGTCCGGCGGCATGACGCTGGAAGTCGCGGAGATCGGCAGCGAGAGCGTGGCGTGCGACGACGTGATCGGCGGCAGCGGCCGGATGCCCTGCCGGGCAGTGGCCTGCCGCGACGGTTTCGCCTACCGGCTCGACCGGCGCGTGTTCGCCGCCGCGTTCGACGCGTCGCCGGTCATTCGCCATCTCGTGTTCGTCTGCGTGCGGCTGCTGATGGCGCAGGTCTCGCAGATCACGTTCTGCAGCCGTCATCACGTGCTCAAACATCAGTTATGCAGATGGTTCCTGCTCGCGTACGACCGGACCCGCAGCATCGAGATCCAGGTGACGCACAGCATGCTGGCGCAGATGCTCGGCGTGCGGCGCGAAACGGTCACCGATGCCGCCGGCGAGATCCAGAAGCTGGGCCTGATCCGGCAATACCGGAGTTCGATCGAGCTCGCCGACCTCGACGGTCTCGAGAAGATGTCGTGCGGCTGCCGCGCGATCGTGCGTGACGAGATGAAGCGCATCCTGTCGGCCGACTCGGGTGTGCCGGCCGCTTCGCGCGCCTGACCCGCCTCCCGCCTGCCCGCGCGGCGCTTCGGCGCTGCGCTTCCTCTGTACGCAGGGTTAGCGGTTTGTAGGGTGGCGAACAGAACGCCGTGCCTGCCAATGGTCTACTGATGCCGGACTGCCGGGGGGACGTCAGCGCGTATGCCGCGTCTGCCCGAGCGGACGACACCACGCACGCCGGAGCAGCACGTGAAAAACGAAATCAGAACCATCCTCAAGCACGTCGCCCACCTCGAAGCCGCGATCGATTCGATCGGCGACGGGGACGACCTCTACGAAGCGGGCCTCTCGTCGCTCGATACGATCCAGCTGATGCTCGCGATCGAGAAGCAATTCAACATCGAGATTCCCGACGAGATGCTGAACCGCAACCTGTTCCGCAGCATCGACGCGCTCGCGGACACGATCGCCACGCTGCAACGCACCGAGCATTCCGCATGAGCGCGCTGCTTCCCGAACTCGCGACCGACAGCGATGCGCGTCGGCTCGACGAGGCCGCGCATGCCGTCGCGCAGATCGCCGCGCAACACGCGGACGCGGTCGACCGCGACGCGCGCTGCCCCGTCGAGGCGATCGAGGCGATGCGCGCGCGCCGCCTGCTCGGCGCAATGGTGCCGACCCATCTCGGCGGCGCTGGCGCGTCGCTGGAGGACATCGCGTCGGCCTGTTCGATTCTCGGCCAGGCCTGCGCGTCGTCGGCCATGGTGTTCGCGATGCACCAGATCCAGGTCGCCTGCATCGTCGACCACGCGGTCGACCAGGGCTGGCACAAGCTGTTCCTGCAGCAACTCGTGCGCCACCAGTGGCTGCTCGCATCGGCTACGTCGGAAAACGGCGTCGGCGGCAACCTGCGCGCGAGCCAGTGCGCGCTCGAAACCGACAACGGCGAGTTCCGGCTGCGCAAATCCGCGCCGACGATCTCGTACGGCGACTATGCGGACGGCATCCTCGCGACCGCACGACGCGATGCGGACGCTCCGGCTTCCGAGCAGGTGCTCGTCACGCTGCTGCGCGACGGCTACACGCTCACGCGCCGCGGCGAATGGGACACGCTCGGGATGCGCGGCACCTGCAGCAACGGTTTCGAGCTCGACGCGCAAGGCGCCGCCGTCCAGTGCCTGCCGGTGCCGTTCGCGAAGATCGCCGAGGAAACGATGGTGCCGGTGTCGCACATCCTGTGGGCCGCGGTCTGGATCGGCGTGGCCGGCGACGCGTTCCATCGCGCGCACCAGTTCTTCCGCGCGCAGGCACGCCAGACCGACGGGGCACCGTCGCCCGCGTCGCGACGCATCGCCGAATCGCTCGCGCTGATGCAGGCGATGCAGGCCCGCGTCGACAACGTGCTGCGCCTCCATGCGAATGCGACCGCGCGCTCGTGGTCGGCCGGGATGGCCTGGGCCGCCGAGATCAACACGCTGAAGACCTACGTGTCGACGACCGCGCTGGAAGTCGCGCACCAGGCCATGATGATCTGCGGGATGGCCGGCTACAAGCAAGGCACGCCGTTCAGCATCGGCCGCCACATTCGCGACCTGCATGCGGCGCCGCTGATGATCAGCAACGACCGCATTGCCACCAACACCTCGAACCTGCTGCTCGCGCTGCGTCCTGCGACGCTGGAGAAACATACGTGAACGATCGCCTTGCCGTGCCCTCCGCCGCCTCCGCTCCCGCCGACGCACCGCTCGACCGCGCGGGCGTCAACCCGCTGCGCGACGAACTGATCGACGCGGGCCTGCTGGTCTCGACCGGCATTCAAGGCCTGTTCGGCCGCAGCGAACGGTTCGAGCGCGTCGTGGAAGCGCTCGACGCGTTCGTCACGCGCATCGGCGCCGACCAGCAGGCCGAAGTGCTGCGCTTTCCGCCGGCCATGAGCCGCATCGAGTTCGAGCGCAGCGAATACATGAAGAGCTTCCCGCAGCTCGCGGGCAGCGTGCATGCGTTCTGCGGCGACGAACGCCAGCACCAGCGCGTACTGCAGTGCCTCGATCGCGGCGACGACTGGACGGAAAGCCAGAAGCCGACCTATGTCGTGATGACGCCGGCCGCGTGCTACCCCGTCTACCCTGTCGTGGCGCGCGCGGGCGCGCTGCCGGCCGACGGCCGGATCGTCGACGTATTCTCGTACTGCTTCCGCCACGAGCCGTCGCTCGATCCGACCCGCATGCAGTTGTTCCGGATGCGCGAATACGTGCGGATCGGCACGCCCGAGCAGATCGTCTCGTTCCGCGAGACCTGGATCGAACGCGGCACGCGGATGATCGAGGCGCTGCGCCTGCCCAACGCGATCGACCTCGCGAACGACCCGTTCTTCGGGCGCGGCGGCAAGATCGTCGCGAACAGCCAGCGCGAGCAGAACCTGAAGTTCGAGCTGCTGATCCCGATCGAGCACGACGATCGCCAGACCGCCTGCCTGAGCTTCAATTACCACATGGACCATTTCGGGCTGCTGTGGAACATCCGCACCGCGACGGACGAGGTCGCGCACACGGGCTGCGTCGGCTTCGGCCTCGAACGGCTCACGCTCGCGCTGTTCCGCCACCACGGCTTCGACATCGATGCATGGCCGCGTGAAGTCCGCGACGTTCTGTGGGGCACGCGATGAGATTCGTGTCCCGCGACGGCGAAGACGCGTCGTTCGAGGATGTGCGTCACCGTGCGCGCCACTACCGGCCACATCCGCTGCACAGCCAGGAGATGGTCTGGAAGCAGACCAACTGCTACGTCGACATGTGGCTCGAAGTGCTCCGGTGGTGGGGCTTCAATCCGTACGCGGCGTTGCCGTTCACGATCGCGCTCGATTTCGAGGGCGACCAGTTCACGTTCTTCAAGTTTCCGCACGACGAACTGGAGCGGCTGTACGGCATCGTCGTGCAGGAGCACTCGATCTACGAACCGCTCGACCGGCACATCGAGACGCAGGTCGCGCGCGGTCACCTGATGATCGTCGAAGTCGACGCGTGGTTCCTGCCCGATACGCGCGGCAGCAGCTACCGCACGCAGCACACGAAGACGACGATCGGCATCGATGCGATCGACCGCGCGAATCGCCAGATCGGCTACTTCCACAACAGCGGTTATTACGTGGCCGAGGATTTCGACTACGACGGGCTCGTCGGCGGCAGCTCGCCGATGACGCTGCCACCCTATGTCGAATGCGCGAAACGGCGGTTTGCGCCGCTCGACGAACGCACGCTGTGCGAGACGTCGCTCGCCGCGCTGCAGCGCCACCTGCGGCGCCTGCCGGTGGTCGACCCGATCGCCGCGTTCCGGCGGCAGTTGCAGACCGACGCGCGGACGCTCGCCGATTCGCCGCTCGAGCGCTTTCATGCGTACTCGTTCAACTCGGTGCGGCAGCTCGGCGCGAACTTCGAGCTGTTCGGCCATTACGCGCGCTGGCTGCAGGCCAGCGGCTGCGTCGGGCCGTTCGCCGAGATCCGCGCCGCGTGCGACCGTATCGCGTCCGAAGCGATGGTGCTGGAATTCCGGCTCGCACGCGCCTGCGCGCGCGGCAAGGAAGAACGCGGCGATTCGACGCTCGAAGCGATCGAGGCCGCCTACGCGGACGTGGTCGCGTGCGCGCGGCAGATCGGCTTGCCGCTGCGGCACATGACGCCCGTGCACAGCGACACGGCGGCACCCGTGCCGGTCATGCGGTGACGCGCACGCGCGCCCTGCCCGCGTGGTCGATGCTGGCGACGGCCGCGGGGGCCGCGCGGGAACCGCGCGATCTCCCGGCCGCCGGCAACGGCTGGATTCCGGCGGCCGTGCCCGGTACCGTGGCACAGTCGCTCGCGCTCGCCGGCCGGCTCGACGAAGCCGTATCGCTCGACGAACGCGACCACTGGTACCGGATCGAACTGCGCGGACACGGGCCGCGCGTGCTGCGCTTCCACGGCCTCGCGACGCTCGCGCAGGCGTGGCTCGACGACACGCCGATCCTCCGCTCCGACAGCATGTTCGTCGCGCACGACGTGCCCGTGTCGCTCGACGGGTCGCACCGGCTGACCCTCTGTTTCCGCGCGCTCGCCCCGCACCTGCGCGACGCGCGCGCGCCGCGCCGCGCGCGCTGGCGCACGCGCCTCGCGGAGCCGGCAGCCCTGCGCACGATCCGCACTTCGCTGTTCGGGCACATGCCGGGCTGGTTTCCGCCGCATGTGCCGACCGGCCCGTGGCGGCCCGTGGACGTGCTCGATCCGGCCGACGGGCCCGTTCTCGCCGATTGCAACCTGCACGCGCGCATCGAAGGCGACACCGGCTGGCTCGACGCGGACCTGACGTTCGCCGCGCCGCTGCCCGACGCGCTCGCGGCACGGCTGTCGTGCGGCCAGCACCACGCCACGCTCGAACGTGCGGGCCCCGATCGCCTGCGCGCAAGCGTCGCGGTGCCCAACGTGTGCCGCTGGTGGCCGCATACGCACGGCGAGCCGGTGCTGTACGACATCGCGCTGCATATCGGCGCCGAGCGTCGGCCGCTCGGCGCGACGGGCTTTCGCACGATCGAGGTCGACCCCGGCGCCGACGGCAAGGGCTTCGGGCTGCGCGTCAACGGCGTGCCCGTGTTCGCGCGCGGCGCGTGCTGGAGCAGTGCCGCGCCGCTCGCGCTGCACGCGGACGACGCCACCTACGCCCGCCTGCTCGGGCTCGCGCGCGACGCCGGCTTCAACATGATCCGCGTCGGCGGCACGATGACCTACGAGGCCGATGCCTTTCATGCGTGGTGCGACCGGCTCGGCCTGCTGGTCTGGCAGGATTTCATGTTCGCGAACTTCGACTACGCGCTCGACGACCCCGCGTTCGCGGACAACGTCGATCGCGAAGCCCGACAGTTCCTCTCGCGTCACGGCGCATCGCCGTCGCTTGCCGTCCTGTGCGGCGGCAGCGAGATCGCGCAGCAGGCCGCGATGTCCGGGCTCGGGCCGAAGCAGCGCTTCCTCGAGCTCACCGCCGACCGGCTGGCCGGCCATGCGGCCGCATGCCGGCCCGACGTCCCGTACGTGCCCGATTCGCCCGACGGCGGCGTGCTGCCGTTCATGCCGCGTGAACGCGTGTCGCACTATTACGGTGTCGGTGCCTACCTGCGCCCGCTCGATGACGCGCGCCGCGCGGACGTGCGCTTCGCGAGCGAATGCCTCGCGTTCTCGAACGTGCCATGCGACGCGACGCTCGCCGAGCTCGGCTGGCCCGGCGTGCACGAGCCGCGCTGGAAAGCCGCCGTGCCGCGCGACCCCGGCACGTCGTGGGATTTCGAGGACATTCGCGACCACTATCTGCAGACGCTGTACGACGTCGTGCCCGACCGGTTGCGGCGCGAGGATCCGGCGCGCTACTTCGAACTGTCGCGCGCAGTGGTCGCCGACGTGATGCGCGAGACGTTTTCCGAATGGCGGCGCACCGGCTCGCGCTGCGCCGGCGCGCTGGTCTGGCAGTTCCAGGACGTGATGCCGGGTGCGGGCTGGGGCGTAATCGACGCCGCGCACCGGCCGAAATCGGCGTGGCATGCGCTGCGCCAGGTGCTGCAACCCGTACAGGTGCTGCTCGTCGACGAAGGCCTGAACGGGCTCGACGTGCATGTCGTCAACGAGCGCCCCGCGCCGCTGTCGGCGGCGCTCGAACTGGTCGCGCTGCGCGACGGCCGCACGGCGGTTGCACGGGCCGGCTGCCCGGTTCGGATCGCCGCGCACGACACGGTGCGGATCGGTTCGGCCGAGCTGCTCGGCCGCTTCTTCGACTGGACCTACGCGTACCGCTTCGGGCCCTGCGAACACGACACCGTCGTCGCGACCCTGCGCGGCGACGACGGCACCCTGCTGTCGCAGGCATTCCATTTCCCGTCCCGTACGCATCCGGCGGTGCTGGCGCGCCGCGAACTCGGGCTGGAGGCGTGTGTATCGCGCACCGGCGACACGTGGCACGTCGACATCGATACACGGCACGTCGCACGCCATGTGCAGATCGATGCGCCGGGATTCGTGCCGCGCGACGACTGGTTCCATCTCGCGCCCGGCACGCCGGCGCGGGTGGTGCTCGTTCCGCTTGGAACGGCCGGGAAGAATGGGGCCGCGGATGGGCCGCCGGCCGTGGAAATCCGCGCCGTGAACGCCGCGCGCGCGGTGCGCGCCACGCAGGCCGGTTGACGCGGCGCGCGCGGCTGCGCAAGCCGCGAGCGCCGCAGTCGAATCTCAGTCGGACGAGCCCGTCCCGCGCGGCCGCTCGATCCCGTATGCCTCCATCCAGCGGTACAGCGTCGCGCGCGACACCCCGAGCTCCCGCGCCGAAGCCGCGACGCGCCCGCGCGTACGCAGCAGCGCCGTTTCGATTGCCTCGCGCTCGATCGACTTGCGGATGTCGGCCACCGACGGCGACGCCGCATCGAGACAGTATTCGAGCTCGAGATCCTGGGCGGTGATCAGGCGTCCTTCCGTCATCACGACCGCGCGGCGCACGCGGTTGATCAGTTCGCGAACGTTGCCGGGCCAGTCGTGCTTGTACAGCGCCGTGATCGCATCCGTCGAGAAGCCGCGTACGCGATGGCGCGCGTCGCCGCGGAAGCGCTCGAGCATGTGATGCGCGAGCAGCTCGATGTCCTTGCCGCGCGCGCGCAGCGGCGGCTGGTCGATGCGCATCACGCACAGCCGGTGGAACAGGTCGGCCCGGAAGCGCCCTTCCTCCATCGCGTCGCGCAGGTCGACGTGCGTCGCCGACACGATCCTGACATCGACCGGCACCGGATCGCTGCCGCCAAGGCGATGGATTGCACGCTCCTGCAGAAAACGCAGCAAGCTTGCCTGGCTCTCGTGCGGCAGGTCGCCGATCTCGTCGAGCAGCAGCGTGCCGCCGTTCGCCGCTTCGACATAGCCGATCTTGCGCGCGTTCGCGCCCGTAAACGCGCCGCGCTCGTAGCCGAACAGTTCGGATTGCAGCAGATGTGGCGGAATGGCGCCGCAGTTGACCGCGACGAACGGGCCGTTGCGGCGCTCCGAATGGCGATGGATCGCGACGGCCGTCAATTCCTTGCCGGTTCCCGTTTCGCCGAACACGAACACCGGTGCGTCCGTGCGCGCGAAGCGCCGCACCGTATCGAACAGCCGCAGCATCGCGCTGCAGGTGCCGACGATGCCTTTCTCTTCGGATTCGAGCCGTTCGCGGTCGCGCGCGAACAGGCATTCCATGCCGTACGCATGGCCAACCGTATCGGCGATCCGCTGGTGCGACGCCGGCAACGTGACGTAATCGAAGCAATAGTCGCGCAACAGCGCGCGCACGTTCGGCGAAGCCGTCTGGCCGACGTCGACGAGTGCGACCCAGACGACGTCGCGCATCGACGCGCAGGTCGACGCAATGCTGCCGATCGCGTCGGCGTGGCCGCCGCTCAGGTCGAGGATGCCGCAGGTGATCTCGCCGGATGTGTCGCGCAGCTCACTCGCCTGCGCGACGATCGACACTTTCCAGTCGCGTCGCGACAATTCCTTTCGCAGCATGACGGACGGCGACTGCGTCCAGTAAATCAGCGGACGCTGCCCGTTACCACTCCCCGCGCCGGCGCTCTTATCGCGCGTTATTGGCATATTCATAACGAACCATCACTTTCTCCACTCCGCGAACCGTTCGCGTGCGCTGCGGCCGGCGGCGCATGGCCGCCTTTCCGCGCTGCGTTTCCGCAGCTTTGGCGAAGATCGAAACTGCACACGGCGAGAACCCCCGGAGGTCGAGCCGGATGTCATCCGGCCTCGTTGTCATCTAACTCGAAGGGAACGCGCGGCTGCGGGAGCCACGACGTTCCCGCTTTGAAGCGCCCCGCCGTCAAGGCGGAGCGCGTCGGCAGACGGGAATGCCGCCGGCATGTGCGTCACGTCGTACACGACAATGGCGCCCGATGCCGAACCGGATGGCCGCCAACCCGCTCCCGGAATGACCGCCGCATTTCATCCGCATCTGAATTTACACCCCGTTTCGAGATGGTCGTGTTACCAAAAGATAATCCTGAATCAACCGGTTACGCGACCTGTCGCACCGCACCACACGTGTTTGTCCACTGAGATTTGATTATCTACGAGCATTCCAGTCAATCAGTGGCAAATACTACTTTTCCGCAAGATGGGGACGGTCGATTGCCTGTGATATTCATCGAAATCCCCTGGAATGGGCGGCACCGCATTTCATTTTCCACATAATCGGGCCCACCGGCGGCAGGCCGCATCGTATCGCGACCGCATGCGGCCTGCCCGTCCTGCTCTTGTCGGTTACATGCCGTAATCAACCACGCCGCGTCGTGCATCCCGTTCCGCTGTGCCGGCGCACGGCGAAACGCCCGCCGCGCACGCCGGTCTTGTTCCGGCGCATCGTCGCGGCCAAGCGTGATGCCGGTCGTGCCGACCGCCGCCTCCCGCAGTGCAGCATGGCGACGCCCGGTTGCGTCACGCCCGTGCACTGCATTCCATCTGTAAGGATGCGGGCCGCCCGTTGTCGCAGTCGGCCATGCCGCACCGCCTGGTCGCCAGCCGCGGCGACGACGCATCGCCGCGGGGGCGCATGCGTGCAAACAATGGCGTGGGGATGAGGGACGCGTGTGCCGCGCGGGCGCGCACGATCCGGAAGGAATTCGACGAGGCTCCACACAGTCTGCCCATGCGATGCAGCCGACCGCGTGCGCGAGGGTGCACCCGGCACCGCCATGCACGATCGCCCCGTCGTGAATGCTCGAAATCTTCAAGTCCTGCCCCGGTTCTTTATTGACGTTCGATGTTGGCTGGCCGCGCATCGAGGCGGGCCGCGACGATGGGTCAATTATGGAAAAGCACCGGCCGCCGCGGTGTGTGCTACCGCACTTTGCGGCGCTCGCGCGGCAGGCCGCGCCGTGCATGCCGTGCCGGCCGCGCGAATCCGGAGCGAGAGTACGCTTTCGAACAGACCGGCGCACGGCGCACCCGGATGATGAGAATCGCCGCACCGCACGGAACGATCGCGTCCGCGCGGCACGGCGTGCCGAAGGCATCACGCGAGGACAGCATCATGGAATGGCATTGTTGTGAATTCGAACATCTGGGCGCCGTCGATCTCTATGCAATCCTGCGCGCGCGCAACGCCGTGCTGGTGGTCGAGGACGCGCACACGCATCTCGACATCGACGGCAAGGACGCGGGCGCGCTGCATGTCTATGCAACCGTACGCGACGGCGACACGATGGAAGTCGCGGCCTATGCACGCATCCTGCCCGGCGACGACATCGACCCGGACGCCGTGATCGACAAGGTGCTGACGAGCGAGCGCCGGCGCGACGACGCTACGCTCGAGCAGCTGATCGGGCGCGCCCTCACCGCCGCGCAGGCGGCATGGCCCGACGCCGCGGTGCGCACGCACGTCCCGGCACCGCGCCAGGCGTTCTACAAGCGTTTCGGATTTCGCAAGGCCTACGGCCCGTATCTCGAACAGGGTGCGCCGTTCGTCGGCCTGGTGCGGCCCAGCGACCGCGCAGCAGGCGCACTGCGCGGCCTGCTGCACCGGGTCGTTTCGGCACACCGGTCGCGCGACGACGACGCACGTGCCGACAGCCGTACACACAACCGGCTGCCCGCCGACACCGGAGCCAATCGATGACCCGCACCCTTCGCCCGGTTCCCGATCCCGACCTGCCGCGCATCCTGCCGGTGATTCTCGCCGGCGGCTCCGGCACCCGGCTGTGGCCGCTGTCGCGCGAGCAGTATCCGAAGCAGTTGATCGAGCTGATTTCGAACGAATCGCCGCTGTCGGCGACAGCGCGCCGCCTGAACGGCATCGCGAACGCGTCGCTCGGCGACACGTTGCTGCTGGTCTGCGGCGAACAGCATCGCGTCATGAGTGCCGCACAGGTGGTCGGTCGCGCGGCGCCCGCCCGCATCCTGCTCGAACCGGCCGCGCGCAACACCGCGCCCGCGCTGACGCTCGCGGCACTCGACGCGAGCCAGCTCGCGGACGATCCCGTGCTCGCGGTGATGCCGGCCGATCACGTGATCACCGACGTCGGCGCGTTCCAGGACGCGATCGCGCGCGCGGCGCGCTACGCGCAGGAAGGGGCGATCGTCACGCTCGGCGTGCTGCCCCGACGCGCGGAGACGGGCTACGGCTACATCCAGGTCGGCGAGCCGCGCACGGGCCGCCACGGTGGCCAGGGCGGCTACGCGATCGGACGCTTCGTCGAAAAACCCGATGCGACACTGGCCGAGCGCTACCTGCAATCCGGCGATTACTGGTGGAACAGCGGGATTTACGTGACGCGCGCATCGGTCTGGCTGAAGGCGATCGGCGCACTCGCACCGGACATCCATGCGGCCTGCGAAACCGCGTGGCGCGCGGGCATCCCCGAGGATCCGTTCTTCCGGATCGATGCGGCGGCCTTCGACACGTGCCCGTCGGACTCGATCGACTACGCGGTGATGGAACGGCTCGCGGAACGCGGCGAACTCGGCATCGAAGGCATCGTGGTGCCGCTCGCGGCCGGCTGGTCGGATGTCGGCACCTGGGATGCGATCTGGGAAATCATGCCGAAGGACGATCACGGCAACGTCGCGCGCGGCCCGATCGTGTTCGAGGACACGCAGGACAGCCTCGTGCGTTCGGAGGGCCGCCTGATCGCGTGCGTCGGGATGAAGGACGTCGTCGTGATCGAGACGCCCGATGCCGTGCTGGTCGCGAACAAGCACGACGTGCAGCGCGTGAAGAACATCGTCGAGCGCCTGAAGACCGACCGGCGCCCGCAGGCACGCGAGCACCGCAAGGTGCAGCGGCCGTGGGGGCACTACGATTCGATCGATCTCGGCCAGCGCTTCCAGGTGAAGCGGATCGTCGTCGAGCCCGGCAAGCGGCTGTCGCTTCAGATGCACTATCACCGCGCCGAGCACTGGATCGTCGTGCGCGGCACCGCGAAGGTGACGCGTGGCAGCGAGACGTTCCTGCTGTGCGAGAACGAGTCGACGTACATCGCGGTCGGCGAAGTGCATCGCCTCGAGAATCCCGGCCGGATTCCGCTCGAAATCATCGAAGTGCAATCGGGCGACTATCTCGGCGAGGACGATATCGTTCGGTTCGACGATCAGTATGGGCGGGCGGTCGAGGCACGGGCGGCGCAATCGGTTCCGATTGCGTCACAGAAAACGCACGTGCCAACGGCCGCACCGGACGTCGCTTGACAAGCATGTGTCGACCACGCCACCACGTGCGTAGAAAACCGATGCGCGGCCACCCACGCTTCACTCGCCCAATGTAAGCCATCGCACCCAGCACGTCGTGCGTGCGTAGCACAATGCTTCAGACACGTGGCGTCACGCGTCCTCGAATGCGCGACCGTCGTTGCATGACGTGTATCGTCCGATCGCGTTCAACGGTGGAGACGCGTTTCGCGCTCTCGCCATGTCGGCGCTTGATCGACCGGATCGAGCCCGCGGCAAAGTCGACATATCGCGCGCCTGAGCAAGGTAGAACGGATAAGGATAGACCGGTTCGATTACATCCAGTCACTTAGTCATACATATCTTTTCGATGTATTCCATCAACCGAATTGAATGCCGTCGACGTGGCGGCCCGTCAGATATTCGATTTTGCGGTCGACCGCGCAGTATCCGGTCGAACAGGCAGGCCAGAAGATGACCACCCAAAGAATCGTTCATATTGTCGAAGCGTTTGGCGGGGGCGTGCTTTCGATGCTCGTCCATCTCGCCAATCACGCAGCGGCAACGGGCGTCGATGTGACCGTTTTGCATTCCATTCGTCCCGAAACGCCGGACGATTTCCAGGCGCTCTTCCGGCCCGACGTCAAACTCGTCCACGTCGGCATGGCTCGCGAAGTCAGTGTCAGGAACGATCTGATCGGTTTGCGCGTGCTGGTCCAATACTTGCGCGAATGCCGTCCGACGGTGATCCATCTTCATTCGTCGAAGGCTGGTGTACTGGGGCGGGCCGCGGCAAGAATTGCCGCGCCTGCCGCAAAGGTGCTCTATTCCCCGCATGGTCTCTCGTTTTTGCGCTGCGATGTTTCCCGCGCGAAACAGTTCGCCTACCTGAGTTTCGAGCGAGCGGCAGCCCTCCTCGGCGGAACCATTGTCGCCTGCTCGGACAGCGAACTCAGAGAGATCAAGGGAAGAATTCGGGCGAAATCGGCGGTGCTGGTGGAGAACGGCGTCAACGTCGCCGAGATTCCTTCGCGCCGTGCGCGTGACGATCGCAAGATTGCGATCGGAATGAGCGGTCGCGCGTCGTTCCAGAAAAATCATCAAGCCTTCGTGCAACTGGCATCCGAACTGCACGCCCCCGACGTCGAGTTTCTCTGGATTGGCGGTGACGCAGCCGAAATTCCGGATCCCCGTGACAGTCGGGCAATCGTCTGCAGCGGCTGGGTGACGCGTTCGCGCGCACTCGAGCTGACGTCCGGGCTGGACATCTACGTCCAGACCTCCCGATGGGAAGGCATGCCGGTGGCGCTGATCGAGGCCCAGGTGGCCGGCCTGCCCGCCGTGGTGACGGACGTCGTCGGCAACCGCGACGTGGTCATTCACGGCGTAACCGGATACGTCGCGTCAAGTGTCGACGAGATGGTGCGGTATGTCGCGCTGCTCCGCGACGACCGGCAGCTCCGGGAACAAATGGGGGAATCGGCCCGAAAGTTCGCGCTCCATCGGTTCTCGATGCAGTCCATCTTCAGGCAGTGGCATTCCCTCTACGGATTGAATGTGCACCCGCGTCGCGCCGACGCCCGGTATTTCGAGCATGCCGCGCCGGAGCACGTCAAGGCCTGACGGTTTGCAGACATCGGGAAACGTGCGCGTCGGCCCCGACAGCAATGCACTCGCCATATTGCCCGCTCGGCCTTCAGCAATCGAACCGATGCGCCCCATGAACGCGATACCGGCGCCGCTGTTCAGCATGATGCGCACGCGCCCCGGCTGCGCCTCGATTTCACCGGATTTGACATGAGCAACCCCAAAGAACCCAGGAAACTCGTCTACAATGGCCGTTTCGCCACTCAGAAAACGACAGGAGTACAACGCGTCGCGCGCGAGTTGATCGCTGCACTTGCCCGGACGCGGCCGCAAGACTCCGTCACGCTCCTGGTTCCCCCACATACCGACGCTGTGGTGAGCGGCACGAAGACGGTCAAGGTCGGTTTCGCCAAGGGCGTGATCTGGGAACAACTGGTCCTTCCGCTTTTTGCACGCCGCGACCGCATCGTCAACCTGAGCAATTCCGGTTCCATTTTCCGTGGCAACCAGATCATCTATATGCACGATGCCGCGGTGTTCGACACCCCCGCGCACTTCTCCCGCCCATTCCGGGCGTGGTATCGGATCATGTTCTGGATTTTGGCGCGCACTTCCGTTTGCGTGTTGACCAACTCCAGCTTCTCGCGCGATCGCCTGGCCCACCACTGTGGCGTTTCAACCGACAAAATCAGCGTCGTGCCACTGGGGGCAGACCATCTCGACGCACTGAAACCCGACCCGAGCGTATTGAAGGAGCATGCGCTCACGCCGGGCCGGTTCGTGTTGGCGGTCAGCAGCATGAACCCCACCAAGAACTTCCGCCGGCTGATCGAGGCGTTTCGTCAAATCGACGACCCATCGGTGGATCTCGTCATCGTCGGCATGCGCAATGCCGCCGTGTTCGGCACGCAGGACGATATTTCCGCGCCTGAACCGAACATCAAGTACGCCGGGTATATTAGCGACGAAAAGCTGAAGGCGCTGTATCAGCATGCGGCCTGCTTCCTTTATCCGTCGATCTACGAGGGGTTCGGCATACCGCCTCTCGAGGCGATGCGATACGGTTGCCCGACCCTGGTGGGACGATCGGCGGCATTGCCGGAAGTCTGCGCCGATGCTGCACTCTATTGCGACCCCTACTCGTCGAACGACATCGCGGAAAAACTGCGCAATCTGCTCGACTCCGCCGAACTCCGGGAGGATCTGAAACACCGGGGATCCGTTCACGCCAAGCAATACAGCTGGAGCAAGAGCGCCGAAATCATGACCCGAATATTCGACGGGCTTTAAGGCAGTCGACGCGCATCGTCGAGCGCACGCGAACGGCCTGTCGCCGGCGCGAGTCGAGCCCGATCAAATCCGTGCCGCTTCGACGTTCATGGCGAATGGGTGGCCGCCACAAGCCCGCAAGCGCTCGTCCACGTCTACCACCGCCCCTGCGATGCAGTTATCGATCGTGGTAAACCGCATCAGCCGTACGGCGTTGCAACGCGAGCCTTCCCCCGCTACACCGGTGCCGCAACAATAATCCGCGACACCGGGCTTCCCGACATTACACACGCTGGCGCTCGGTCGGGCGAACCGGAAAACCACGCGTCCGCACGCGTTCGACGACCGGCCGAGGCGATCCCTTGTATGTATTGAACACGTACCCCGTGATGTCGCCACCGATGCTTCGCAACCTCGACAACGCGGTCTCGACGTCGGCTGCGCGTGTCATGCCGCTGCGCGACACAAGGACGTGCGCGTCGCACTTCACGCCGACGATGCCGAGCGCATCGTTGTTCGGCAGCAGCGGCGGCCCGTCGATGACGACGAAGTCGTATTGCTCGCGCATCGCCAGGATGAGTGTCATGAAGCCGGATCCTTCCAGCAACTCGCCGGGTGACGTCTTGACCGGAGCACCCGCCGGCATGATCGACAGGTGGCTGCCCGCGACGGGCAGCGTCACAGTATCGGGCGACACCGAGCCGTCGAGCACCTGCGCGAGGCCCGGCCCCCCGGCCATCGACGAAACACGCAAGTCGGCGTTGATCAGCAGCACGCTGGCGTTCGTTCCCGCCAACAGATACGCCAGATTCGACGACACGAAACTGCAGCCGACGCCCGCCGTCACCCCCGTGAGCAGCAGGACCTTGCCACGCTCGCTGTCATCGCCATGCGCCGCGAGCGCGGCCTTCAGGCTCGCTCGCAATGCACGCACGGATTCGATACCCGCATCGTCGGGATGTGCCGCGGCCAACGGCAACGCGGTCGGGCGCGACCCGCCGGGCAGCGCTGCCAACGCCGGCGACGACGCCACGATCGCGAGACAGGGGCTATCGGTCAACTTGGCCAGCGCGGCCGGTGAATGCAGTTCACGCCGGTACAGCGACAGCAGATGCACGCTCGTCAGTGCAAAGAACACCCCAGCCAACAGTGCGCCAAGCACGACTATGCCCCGCTTGGGCCAGACCGGCCGGAACGGCGCAACCGCCCAGTCGACGGCCGTCACGCCCGGCGACGCGCTGGAAATGGTGAGCTCGAGCTGCTGCGCGTTGGTCAGCACACTCGTGTAGAGCTGCGTCGCAATCGTCACCTGGCGTGACAACCGCACGAATTCGCGCTGCGTCGTGGGCAATCTGGCCGCCGTTGCGCTCGTGTCACGGATCTCGCGCTTCACCTGGTCAAGCTGCGATTGCACGGTCTGGTACTGGAAGCTCTTTGGCAGAAAGCGCTGTCTGACGTCGTCCAGCGAGATCTGTAACGCGGTCTGGTGTTCTGCTAGCGTGTTGAGGCGGGTGATCAGCGCGGCGCCTTGCTGATCGACGTCGATCGCACCATTTTGCGTCCGGTACCGGTTCAGATCGTCCTCGGCCTTCTGCAAGTCCTGCTTCAGGACCGGCAGCCGCTGGCGCAGCGAGTCGAGATTGCGTCGTGCACGATCGGTTCGAAACGCGAGATCACGCTGCAGATACTGCTGCACGATCGCGTTGACCATGTTCGTCGCTTCCCGCGCGCTATCCGCCTGGTAGCTGAGCCGAATCATCGAAGGCGACTCCAGGGTCGAGTCGCGGTTCGGCACGACCGTCTTCAGATGCTTCGATACGTTTTCGTATACGAGCGGCTCCGGCTGCTTGCGCACCGTGAATGCGATACCCGGGCGCGCGCGCAGCACATCGACGCGCAACCGGCCGGCCGTACTTTCGCCGGGCAGCCGGAACGGCACCGTTTCACCGACCTTGCCGTGCGCGAGCGTACGGCTGTCGTCGTCCTGGAGCGTCCAGGTGTTCGCGTCGTCCGCGACGATCCTGAATCGATCGCCAAGCGCATTCGCCGGAATCGAGAATTC
The DNA here is from genome assembly GCF_001411495.1 of Burkholderia cepacia ATCC 25416. Lineage (NCBI taxonomy): Bacteria > Pseudomonadati > Pseudomonadota > Betaproteobacteria > Burkholderiales > Burkholderiaceae > Burkholderia > Burkholderia cepacia. The sequence goes on from NZ_CP012982.1 coordinate 113,696, forward strand.
ACCGATGTCGAGCCGCTCGCCGCCCCACGCGTAACCGGTCAGCCCGAGCGGTGCCGGCGCGAGCGCGTCGTCCGCATCGAAGCGCGACGCAACGAATGAGCCGATCACCGGAAACCGGCTTGCGTTGCGGATATCCAGATCGGCACCGGTCGCATCGATCGCGCTGTCGATGACTGCGCGCGAAATCAGCATCTCGCTTTCGTCTGAGGCAGACGGCGATGCTGCGATCGTTCCGGAGACGTCCGAGAGCGAACTGATCGACGAACCGGGTTTGGTCTGGACGCGCAGCAGTGCTTCGGCGCGATACTGCGGCGTGGCCAGTAGCGCGTATAGCACGCCCGCGACGAACGTGACGCCGATCGTTGCGAAGAACAGGCGGCGGTGCCGCATGACGGCTTGCCAAAGCTGCGTCATCCCGGATTCGTCCGGTGCCCGCTGCGGGGCCTGGATGTTTCGTGCGTTGGATATCATGTTTGTTTTCTGAATGAGGCGACCGTTTTCGATCCTGCTTGCCGGCTATCGGCCAGTCGCCGAGACGATGAACACCGGGCCCTGCTCTTCGCGTAGTGTCAGCCGACGCCCAGTGATGTCGAGCGACGCTCCATAAAGGTCGGATGCGAACGTACCGGCAACGGGCAACTGCGACAGGTCGACGTCGACCGCTTTGTCGTTTCCATAGCACCAGACCACGTATTTCACGACGCCTTCGGCACGCAACTGCAGGACGGCGAAGCGGCGGACCGGATCGAGAAACAGTCGTGCGGCGCGGGCGTTCGCGGTAAACGAGAACAGATGGCGAACCGCGACGTACGCCGGCAGCGGTGTGTTGTCGGCGTCCAGCAAGCCGAAGTTGTGCTCCATGTTCTTCGGGTCGCGGCCATCGTTGCGCATGTCGTAGTAGGCGGTGAGCCCGATCTGCGCGATCCAGTCGACCAGCAGGCGCCGCACCGCGTAGCGCGCCTGGCGTTCACGCGCGACTGGATCGTGACCGTCACGCGTGTGCGACACGTACTTGTATGCATAGGTCGGATACGACCACTCAGTGGCCCAGATCGCGGGAACCGTGCGATAGGTGGCGAGATCGCGCGCTAGCGCGGCATAGTCGCCCAGCGCAGTCTCCGGCGCATTCTGCCGATACGGATGCACGCTGACCGCGTCGGGTGCGGGCTGCGACGCGCTGCCGATATCGCCGACTGCACGGATGAAGGTCACGTCCACCTGCTGAACGCCCCCAGTCGCAACGACTGCATCCGGATTCGAGGCCTTGACCGCCCGGACGGTCGCTTCCAGCAGGTTCCGGTACGCGGCCGGCGAAGGCGGCGCGAGCCAGTAGTCCTTGTGATCCTGCTCATTCCAGACTTCGAAGCGTACGGGCTGATCGCGATAGTGCCTCGCGGCCTGGGTCGCATACTCGGCGAATGCGTCGATCTGTGCGGACGACGTCGGCGGCTGCTTGGGCGCGTATCGTGGATGCCCGTAGCCGAGGATGAACAGCGCCCCCAACCGGCGCGCGCGCAGGTTGGCGACGAGTGCATCGTAGCGCGAGAAATCCCAGCCTCTCGGCGTTTCCACCGAATCCCAGAACAGGTCGGTACGGACGAACGAGAATCCGGCGTCTCGTACCGCGTCGAGCAGCGCCGGATCGTCGATCTGGTGAATCGCTACCCCCGAATTCGCGCGCGTGTCGAAAAAGCGCGGGAGGGCGACGAACGGCAGCGCCGTCATTTGTGTCGCGTTCGGCAGGACGACAGCCGGTTCGTCCGAGCCCGCGGAATTCGACGCCGTCGATATGACGACGACCCAGAGCAGCGCGCTTGCGAACCACCTCGCCCAGCGCCTCGCGCGTGCGGAATGAACAGCCGTGCTCATTGAATGCCCGCCCAGTTCACCGCACGCTCCGGCGCGTCGCGACCGGTTAGACACTCGCGGCCGGCATGCATGGTCAGCGTGCGAATCGCGAGGCCCGTGAAAAGCAGACAGCCAAGCGCTTCGAAGATGTCGGTCGTCACGCCGCTCAACAACACGAAGAGCAGCATCAGCCATGCACGCGGGTCGTCGGCACGACTTGCAAGCACGCGCTGTACGAATACGAGCATGACGAGCATGGCCCCCACCACACCGAAATTCGCGACGACATAGAGCGCCGCATTATCGGAGTAGCCGGTATTGAAGCCGAAATCGGCCGTATAGTACGCCGTCGCGGAACCGAAGCCACCGGGCCCGACACCGAACCAGAGCAGGTTTGCGTTCGCCATACCGTCGAGCAGCTTTGGCCAGGTGTTCAACAACCGGTCCTGCATCGAAGCGAGCGATCCCGTATCGGGGACTCCAACGTTGGTCGTCGCAGCGATCACCCATCCCGCGACAGGCAATACGATCACCAGTACCGTCAGGACGATACAGGCGCGCCTCAGGCCTGTCGTTTTCAGCGTGGCGAAACAGAGCAACACGAGCGAGAGTGCAATGAGTGTCGTCTTGTTGGTCGTGGCCCAGATGGCGGCGGCCGACATGACGAGCAGCACCACGGTCGCCATCGCATGGCGCAGGCGCGGGACGAGCCACGCGGTCAGCAGGCCGATCACGAGGCCGGTCGTCGCGCTGCTTCGACCGAACCCGGGCAAGCGTGGAACGGTACCGACGTAATTGGACGAAGCAAGCTGCACATTGACGCCGTCGACGTCGATGCTCCCGCCCACCCACGGCAGGTGCACCAACCCGTTGAGCATGACGCCGGCGCAGCATGCCGTCGTCAACACGATGAACGCGAACCGGATCGGGTTCGACTCGAGCATGTCAAGCGCGCCGGGCGGCATGAGAAGCACGAACAGCAACGGCGCGACCGTCCAGACCCAGAAACACGCGGCCACGAGACTGACGCCGTTCGCGAGCGAAACGCACAGTTGCACGGCCAGGTAACTTCCGACGAGCAGCGTATCGATACGCGGTCGAATCACGAGGCCAAGCACGATGCAGCCGACCATCATCGCCTTGGGCAGATAGCCAAGCATCGAAATGCCAGCGAGCGACGTGTAGTAGCGAATCGCGCCGGAAAAGACCTCGCTCGCGATCGCGATCATGAATGTGGCGGCCCAGAGCCGGTTAATCGATCGGTTTCCGTTCATGATGCTGGATACACCTGTTTTCGAGCGGAGCGACGCGAAGGCGTGGCGCGCGACGTGGTTCGCGCAATCCGCCCCGTGCGAATCGCGCCGATCAGGCGCAGCGAAGCGTCGCCGGCCTGCGCTCACGTCAGGCCAGTATAGGCGGGCGCAATCCGACGAAACGTTCGACACCTCACACTTTCCGTACCTGCGGCATGGCCGGTTCTCGCCACGGCCCTGCCCCCTGCGTCGTGTGTTCATGGCGCGAATCGCGTCAACCCGAACGCACCGATATATCGACGACGCCGACCCGTTCGCGACGGAGGACATACGCAAGCGCGGCAGCGACGGCCGTTTCCGTGATCAACACCGCGATAGCCGCACCCCGCTCCGCAAACAGCATGGCAAGGGGCGGCAGCAACGTCACATTCAGCATGCCGGATGAAATCAGGATGATGCTGAAGGCGCGCTTCATGCCGAGTGGCAGCATCGTTTGAACGCCGAACAGATCCGTCATGCATGCCATGAACGGCACGAGCGCCAGGCAATGCAGTACGCCAATCGTCGGCGCGAATGAGCTGCCATACAGAATCCGGACAGCGATCGGCGCGCACGCGTAGATAACGGCCGACATGGCCAGGACGAGCGCCCCCTGCATGACGATCAGCTTGCGCAGGAACGCGAATGCCTCGTCGCGCGCGTGATGCATCAGATAGGTAATGTGTGGATAGGTCGATGCCCGAAGCGGCTGCAACAGGCCGACCGCTGCCCGGATCAGTTTGTCACCTGCAGCGAAATAGCCGGCGGCGACGTTACCCGAGACGATACTCAGCAGCACGGTATTGGTCGACGCGTAGAACGAGATCGACGTCGACGCGAGGAACACCTGAAAACCGCCTTGCAGCGCAGTAACGATATCGGCAAACCGCACGCGTACCCCTTCGATCTCGCGCTGAAAGAAGAGATAGGCAAGCAAGGTGATCCCGCACAGCAACGGTACCGCCGCGTTGATCGCGACGGCGGGCAGGAGATCGTCCGGCGTGCGAACCCACAGGAAGAAGGCGGCGACACTGAGCGCACGGTACACGACTACCGTGACGCTGTACACGCTCAACCGCTGGATTCCCTGGAAATACCAGCCTGGTGTCAGCGCGGCACCGATCGCCATCCCGAACCCGATGAGCAGTGCCGTGCGCTCCGCCGCGAAATGCGGAATCAGCATCGTTAGCGCGATGAGCACGGCGAAGCCGGCAACGGTAATCAGCCACTGGGCGCAAACCGTCGTCCAGAAGATGCGTGATCGCTCCCCCCTGTCCTTCGCGAGCGCAACACGCGGCGTTGCAGTCAGGTCGAAACTGTAATTCGCGAGGTTGATGAAGTACGTTGCAACCGCAAGCACGAACGACAGCGTTCCGTATTGTTGCGGGCCGAGCACGCGCGTCAGCAGCGGCAACGTGACGAGCGGTATGACATAGGTCGAGATTTGCAGCGAAAACAACAACGCAAAGTTTTTTCGGACGGCGGTCATCGTGCTTTCCGGGCTGAATATGAACAGTGCACCGACCGTCAATGTGCCCACGTGCGCGGGCTGTCCCTACCGAGACCGAGTACGGCGTACAGCGACGACGCATAGCAGTCGACCGAGTAACGCGCCCAGTCGTAGCGTCGTTTCTCGCTGTCGAGGTGCGCACGCAGTTCGGCCAGTGCGCGCGCGAAGCCGTCAGGCGTATTCCGGTAGCGAATCTTGTTGCCGATCTCGTCGCCGAAGGTCGACAGGCTCCCGATGTCGTGCACGAGCGCCGGCAGGCCGAGCACCGCGGCTTCGACGATGACGAGGGGCGCGTTCTCTACCCAGATCGACGGCAACACGAGCGCATCGTGCATGGGCAGTGCGGCGAACAATGTGTCGTGATCGAGACGTCCTGCGAAACGCAACCGCCCCGATTCGACGAGTGCCGCGTACTGTTGTTCCAGGTTGCCGCGTTCCGATCCGTCACCGTAGACAGTGAGCGACGCAATCGCATCGCCTGCCGATTCGGTCATTCGCGCAAGGAACTGCGCAAGGCCCTTGTCCGGTTCCACGCGACCGACGAACGCGAGATCGAGACGATCGCCCTTCGCCGGCTTCGGCGCGCGGGGCACCAGCGTGGCGTCGATCGGGTTCGGCACCAGCGTGGCAGGCGTTCGACCGGACCGCGCAATCAGGTCCCGCATGAAGGGGCTTGGACAGAGGATCTCGTCGAACAGGCTGATCGGGTCGAACAGCGCCTTGACCGCATGCCAGTGCAACTTCTTCCCGAGGTCGTGAAGAAAACCGCGCGGACTGGCCGTGAGCGCAAGACGCCGGACGCGCCACAGCTCGTCCGGAGACAACGGCCGCGCCGTTCCCCGGCAATAGACCATCAGGCTCGGGTTGTAGAACAACAGATGGTAGTCGTGCGCGGTCAGGTACAAGCCACATCCCGACCGCCGCTTGTAGCGCGCCAGCACAGGCAGGATCGCGCTCGACAACAGGTTGTGATAGTTGTGCACGAGGATCCGTTGCGGACGAAATCGCTCGAGCAGCGTGACGAGCGCACGTGCAGCGGCTGGCGACCACGCACGCGAACGCCGGCTGTCTTCGACATCGGGGAGCGTGTGCTCGTCGAAGGTTTCGACCACTACGTCGTCGCGGGCGCGCAGCACGTCAACCGATACCCGATATACCTCTTCGGCCCCGCCCCTGCGAACGAAGTCATTGATGATCAACACACGCGTCACGACAGGCCTCAACGGACGTCGTACCGTGAACGCGACGCGTCGTCACGGTCCTCGTACGCGGGAAGCGGCCCGGTTCGCCCTTTTCGCGGGCGCGTACTAAGCCATCCGGCATGCGCGGCCCGCAGCTCGCAGCATGTGCTCGTGTTTCGGCATTCGTGGCAATTTCGTTGCATCGGTATTCCTGAACGGCCTCGTGGCGCCGCCCCCTCACAGGCGCGACGACACGAGAAATGGACACCGCCACGATAGTGTTTCGGACGTCCGGGATCTGTTCGCACGATTACTTACGGGCGGTTTCAAACGGGCGTCCCGACGCATCGAGGCGTGTTACGTCCCCGGCACCGCCCCTCTGCCAGACGTTCAGCCCTCCGCAAATTGCCGACTCCACCGCGTTTGCGTCGGTTCGGCGCACGCCGACGTGCTATTGGATCGCTCGTTTCGTCTTCGTTTCCGCTTTCGGTTTCGGTTTCGGTTTCGCGATGGTGCCGGCGCTGACGGCTGGCACTGCCGGCGCATGCCAGCCGGTCAGCAACGCAGTACATCGATCGATCACGTATTGCGCGGCAGCCGTGCCGCGCAGCGAGTGATCGAGCGCATCCTGAGTGTCGATCGATACATTCGGCAAGTGCGCGAACGCACCGCTGGACGCCGAGCCGAAATTCCGGACTACGACGTCGACGCCCGCGTCGAACGTACCGTAGATCAGATGCGTCTGGATGCCGCGCGCAGACATGTCACGCAGCAAGCCACGGGGGGTGTCCTTGCCGCCCCCCCGGCCGACACGCTCCATGAAGCGCCTGACCGGTACGCTCATGACATCCGCTACGAAGCGGATAAGCGCGCGCAATACGGGACGCAGGTCGCGACCCTCGGCCAGCAGGCGGCGCCACTTGTCGAGATTGCGCAACGATGCGGCATAGCCGCGCATCGAATTGGTCTGGTTATTGACGGCATTCGTGAGCGTCTGCCCGCGCGGCCAGATGAAAACCGGGAGATTGACCGCTATCACGCCGGCCAGGGGCGCCCGCGCGGCCGCATGAAGCGATGCGTACGCCCCGGAGCAGATCCCGAACGCAACGATCTTGTGGTGTCCCGCTTCTTTCAGCCAGCGCGCGGCGGCAACCACGTCGCCAACCGCCTGGTCCGAGTACGGAATGTCCGTCTGGTCGTCACGCGCACGCTCACTGCTGTCGCCGATGCCGCTCGAATCGAATCGCAGGCTGCGGATACCCCGCGCCGCGAGCGACCGTGCCAGTCGAACGGCAAGCCGTCCGTCGGCAATGCGTGGATTGGCGGCCGTATTGGCGATCAGCAGTGTGGGTGCACCGATGCATAGCCTGTCGCCGGCCGGTTCGCTCAACACGCCGACCAGTTGTTGCGGGCCGACACGTATCAAATGTTCGACGCTGCCCTTGCCCGCCGGTACGACGCCTGATACCGGACGTGGCGCACGGACGCGTACGACCGTATCCGCACCGTCTTCGATCCAGTTCGCGATCGTATCGGGAAGCGCATCGGGCAGCCGCGACCAGAGCGGTTCGCGCATCGCGACCGCCCAATCCTGACACGTATGAACGCTCGCCGCGACACCGCGCGCCTGCAGTGCGTCCGACAACGTGGCGCTGTCGCCATATGGCGCATCGACGAGCAACGCGCGTGCCGGCAACGTGCGCATGTTCGCCGCAGCGTGGCTCAGGTCGATGCGCCGGAGTGCGTCGACGAGATCGTCGGGATACGCGTGACCGAGTACATTGAACGGCCGTTCGTCGCGCACCGCATCCCGTACGGTCGGCGGCACATTATCGAGCCAACGTTGTGCGACGAGGGAAAGCTCGCGTACGTAGCTGCGGCCACGCACGACCGGCGCAATTGCGACGAAACGCGTGAGCCGTGGCATGCCATCGGCTGCGAGGAGCGCCAACGCCGCGCCGGCGCGTATGCCGACGAGCGTCAGGCTGTCTGGCGCTACCCGCTCGTGCAGCGTGCGAACGGACTGCCGGATGCTCTCGAGCATGCGCTCGAAGCGATCCGCGTCCTGTTCGTCGCCGAGCGAATCACCGCTCGCAGGATAGTGAAAGCGCAGCACCGGAAAGCCACGATCCGCGAGATGCTCGGCGAGTGAGCGTACCAGTTTATGAAGCCAGAGCGCCTCGTGGCCGAGCGGTTCGCAAATCACGATGCCATGGGATCGGTTACCCTCGTGAAGCCAGCCGACGCATCCATCGAACTGGATGGGTGTCATGGTTTGGTCCTTGTTTTAAGTGTCTGACAGGCCGGATTTCAATGCGTGCTTGCCGCAGGCCATGGGGCAAGTGGTCGATCGCTACTCGCCTGAACGAAGGAACGCGCACGCCTGACGTGTGAGCGTTCGCCGCGGACCACCCCGATCCGCCTGCGCTTCGTCGTTGAGACTGCTTCCGAGAATGTCCTTCATTCGCATTCCGTCATATCGCCATTTTTCACGCCGGATGACCTCGATGCGTCGGGCAGACGGCCCCGCTCGAATGTCTACGGGTAGTAGACCATCCATTTCTGACGTATTGCGTACGTCACATTACATTTTCAATACATTTCGCCGCACTCCGCTCGGAGCGGGCCGGAACATCGCGACGGTGGCATCCGAAACGCGCTTCACGGCGTAACGGCGCGGGCGGTCAGCGCTCCCTGCGCCGCAGACGGAATCAGCAGGTTCACGACACGGCTCCAGCGCACCAGCGATGACGCGTCGACGAATACGACATCGCGACGCTCAAGCGCGAACTGGTCGGCAAGCGCGTACGATGCTGGTGCACTCCCGTCCAGGTGATAGACCAGCGGCCGGTTGCCGGGCCCGCGGCGCACCACGTAAATCTGCCGCGCGTCCGACGTGTATTGGCTCACGCCACCCGTGTCGCCGAGCGCTTCGCCCAGGCTCATTCGCCCATCGGTCAATGTCAGCGTCGCCGGGCGCGACACCTCGCCAAGCACGAACACCTTCGCTTCGCTCGTCGCACGCACGCGCACCAGGTCGCCGTCGCGCAGCAGGATGTTCGACGGATTCACACCGGCCGCAATCATCGCCGGCAGGCTCACGTTTACCGTCTTGCCGCTGCGCGTCACCGTGACTTGCGACCGATCGGCCGCGGTCGTGAAGCCGCCTGCGCGATCGATCGCCTCGGGCAGCGTCATCGGCATGTCGTTGACGATCTGCAACCCGGGCGTGCGAACTTCGCCGTCGAGATACACGCGCTTGCTGCGATACGCCTGGATGCGCAGTGCAATCTGCGGCTTGCGCACATATTCGCCGAGTCGCCTGGTCAGCGCCGTGCGCGCCTCCGCTTCGGTCATCCCGGCGACATGCACGAGGCCGGCATACGCGAATTGCACGTTACCGCTCGCGTCGACCGTGTAGCCCGCCGCGACCGAGTTGGTACCGACGTTGTCGCCATTCGTCGCCTGGGCCGCCGGCAGATTCAGTTCGGGGTGATCCCATACGACGATGTTCAGCACGTCGCCGGGACCGATGACGTACGCCTTCGGCGTGCCGAACAGGTGCCGGACTTCGGCGTCGACACTGGCAGAACGCGTGGCGTGCTGCTGCTCGACGAATGCCGGCGTGATCTCGATCAAGTCCGCGCTTGACACGTTCTGTACGCCGTCGAGGCCGCCCGCGCCCGACGCGGCGACACCCACGCTTGCATTCGCGTCGCGTTCGGCCGGCGCGCGGTACGTCATGCCAGGCGCAAATGCACATGCGCTCAGCGCACACACGGTCACCGCCGCCGCGAACAGTCGCGGTGAACCGAGCCTCGATCTGGTTTGTGTAGTAGTTGACATCGCGTCTTTCCAAACTGTGCTGGAACCCGCCGACATGACGGATTGCCGCATTACGATTGCCGGTGCGACTCGCATTGCATTGCCGCGCGGCCCTTGCATCGCACGTCGGCCGCACGTCGATCCGTACAGGTCATCATGAGCGATACCATGTCGCGCTCGTCTGCAGCCGGTCGGCCGGCGCACCCCATGCCACCTGCATCGCAGCGTCAATCGTCGCCTGATATGCCCCCGCGCACCACGCGCCGACACCGCCTTGCCGGTCGTGCCAGAGTACTCACGCGCTGATACCTGATTGAACACTGTCCGGCACCGCGTGTATGTGAGCAACCTCACCGAAAGCCAATCTTCATACAAGCATCCGATCGCCCCAGACGATCACGCCCCGCTACGCTGACCACACCACCGGAAATCGTCGCCCGGCCACCGCAAGCTCGGTCGCCGGATCCGTCGTTGCAAAAAAAGCGCACCGATCGGTGCGCGTTGCCGTGGACGGCCGAGTCACAAAGTCACCATGACGGTCTTGTCAGCCGCTACACCATTTGTTCAGTGTCGCGTCGAAAGTCAAGGTCAGAACCTGACCGGTCGCCATGACGACGTTGGCCCCGGTTGCTGTCTGGATGTTCGCGTTGTTCGCAATCGTGCAGTTCCCGTTGGTCGCAACGATCTTGATCGACTGACCGTCAATCCCGCCGACAAGGTTTGTCAGCGTCGTCGGCAACGCATAGTTCGCCGTCAGCTTGCTGATTCCGGTCACACTCGGCGTCGAACTTGTGCCGACGAAGCCATTTGCCCAGACCGCTATCGCATTGCCGGCGCTGTCGGCCGTCGGCACACCGTAGCTGTACCGAACGAGCCCGGTTGCATTCTCGATGTGAAACTGCCAGGGCCACATTTGCAGAAGGCGCCCGCTTGCCCATGCGCTATTGACTGCGCGCCCGTAGCGGTCTTCCGGAATATATTTGTAGCGACCGGCGACACCGTTGCCTTGCGAAGCGTCGACGCAGATCTTCGAGAAGTATTCACCGGCCGGGATATACGAGGTATTGGATGAAGACGGCGTAAACGTATAGCTGTCCGTTCCTGCCGTCACGCTTCCGGAACGCGTAATGGTGCCGGTGATCCCGAAGATCGTCGCCAGTGTCGTGTCGCCGGTCCCGTTGACGGCATTCACCGGCATGAAGATCGACAGGTTCGGCGTCGTACCGAACGACCAGCCCGGAATCGCCACGGCACCCGTACCGGTCAGCACCAGGGCCGCGGTGATTTGCTGGAACACGCTGTCGGTCTCGCAATCGATTCTCAGATTGTATGGGCTCTCGGTGGCGATAAAGACCGCTTCAGCACATCCGAAGTAATTCCTGAACCTGATCGTGTTATAGCCGACGTTCCCGACGATCACGCCCTTGACCGTCTTCGGGAATGCAAAGGTGAATTCGTTGTCGGTCGGATAAACATTGAAATTCGGGTTCGGCAGAATCTCGGCCGCATAGTCGTTGCGCGCACTCAACGGGAAGTTGATGTCGAACAGGCAGTTGGTGACCTGTCCGATGACACTGAACATGCGCCCTCCGCTCAGGCCCATCGTCGTCATGCGATCATGCAGCACGATGTTGCGCGCCTGGATACCGTACAGCGGAAAGCCGGTGTTCGACGTGCGCCGGTCCTGCACGGCGAACGCCGTGCCGTAACTGAAGATGATGTCGATATTGTTCAGGTTGAACAGGTTCGACGAATCGGATCCGGCGGCGGCCGGACTGTCGTCAAGATAGATGCCAAGGCTGGGCGTGTTCGTCGACACGTCGCCGCAATGCCTGATCTTCATCGTATCCAGATTGACTTCGCGTACGTTGGCGCGCGCTTGCGTCGATCCGCTTCCGGTATCCATCCACAGCACACCGCCGCCCCGGAAATACAGGCAGTTCACGTGCGCGACGTCGAGCCAGTCCACGTTGCCTTGCAAAACCAATCCATGTTGAAGCGACGTGCACGCGCGATTGCCCTGAAGGGTAAAGTCACGCAGCACGCAACCGGCCAGGACGGCCGTGTTGGATGTCCAGGATACGTTGCCTGTTTGCGGGAGGTCCGTCGCTTCGTTATTGAAACCCGCGTTCAGTACTGTCAGGCATTGACCGCTGACCCCGGCGCCAAACTGGATGATCGAGGTACGCGCCGAATGCCCGAACAAGGCGATCGGTTTCGTGATCGCGGGCAGCGCGGTACCCGAATAGTAGACCCCGGCAGGAAGATCCCCTTTGACCGGCCAGATGGTCATCAGGTAGTTCAACCACGCCGTCAGGGCCGGGCCGTCGTCGCTGCCGTAGACCACATTCGCCGCCGTGGCGGAAGCACCGGCTGCTTTCGCGAGCGTCACTTGTGTTGCGCTGACGAATGCCGCAATCGTCGTGGAAACCACAAGCGTCGCGACGCCGCTTGCATTGGTCGTCGCAATATCGATACGCTTGCCGACGTCCGCCGCCGTGAACGCGGCCGACGCCGACGAAATCGCCGTCGACCCCGACGTCGTCACACCATCGTTGACGATCCTCGTATTTCCCTTCGCGCCGAAGTATTTGGCGCTGACCGGCAAATTGGCAGGCAGCGCCGCCGGCAGATCAATCCATACCTGCGTGGTACCTGCTGCAAGATTGACGACGGACCCGCCGTTGCTCGAGGCCAACACGGTGGTACGCGACAGTGTGTTCCCGCTCGCGTTGTATGTGCCGATTCCGATCTCCCAGTTGCCACTCGGGGTACCGGCACCGGTCACGGCCTGCAACCCGTAATAGAAGGTATCGGCATTTGCACAAACGGACGAGAACGAACGGAATCCGGTCATTGCACCCGCCAGAGAGAGCGCCCCCGTACCGGTGGTCGTCGTCGTTTCCTGAACACGATCCTGAAGCTGGAATGCCATATCGATCCTCGACATGCGGTTGATGAATACGCTTGATGAACGTTGACGAAAACGTTGAATGCGGCCTACCGAGTGGCGCATTTGTTTCGAACCTCTCTAAGCTGTCTCAGGCGAGTTATGCGGCCGTCCCACCGATCCGTCGGATCGGCATGATCCCGGCTTGCCGTCCCCGCCCGGATTTCGACGCGAGGACGCGCGTTACTGCCCCAGTCTCGGAATCATCGTGACGCTCGGCGCCACGCTAAAGGTGACCGTCATCGCATCACCGGGCTTGAGATCGATCAACCCGTTCGTCAATCCGCACGCATGGGACGCTTGCCCGTTTCGGGATACGCCGATCGACGACACGGTGCCGCCTTCGACCGACAGGCTGACCGCACTCGGGTAACTGTTCGCGAACGTCCACGGTGACGTACCCACCGCCTGCGGAACCGGTATCAGTTGCACGCCGAAACCGACAAAACCGTTTTGCGCGATGTTGTCTTCGCTCCACGACGTGTAGGCCCACGAGTTCGACGAGATCAGCGCGTCGATTGCACGGGGATAATTGACCGGCTGGGCCATATAGTTTCCCCGCAACTTGAGCGACGCCCCGGCCGCGAGCGCCCCGACCGTGATGAGGCGAGCAAAGCCGTTGCAGCAGCCGATATTCTCACCAGTATTGCCGCTGATCTCCGTGAACGACGCGCAGGATCCATCCACGTAGATTCCGTCCTTCGAGATGCCGGACAATTGGTTCTTCGAGACGATGCACCCTCGCGTGTTGTACAGCGTGATTCCGGAAACGGCGCTGAGTCCGCCGGTTCCGGTGAACGTGATTGACGCGCCACTGGCGATTCCGCTACCCGTGAAATTGCTGGACAGTGTCACGGTCGGGCCATTTCCGTTACCGGAAACCGACGTCACGTAAGCGCCGACCGGGATATTCGTTCCGGATACACCTTGCCCCACGGCACAGCCGCGTGCCGAAGGGTACGGCGTAAACGTCAGCGTGTTGGTTCCAGCCGCCGCCGCGGCCGAGGTCTTGATCGTCTGAGTCGTCATGCAGACCATCGGGGTAAAGACGATGGAAGCACCGCTCGCCACGGTGCCGGTCGTCGCCTTGCTCAGCGTGACGGAATTCGCCGTCACGCCGGTCACGAAGGTTCCGGCCGCGATGTTGGCCCCGCTGACACCCTGCCCGATCGACACACCTGTCGTTTCGTTTCCGGGCGACCCGAAACCGTAGTTGTCGTTGCAGGCGACACCCGTCGTCGTGGCGAACGTCAACGATGTCGCACCGTTCAGGGCCGCCGCGGTGGTCGGGATCGTCGAACCGAACAGGCCGACACCGGAAAAGATCACGGTCCCGCCGCTCGGCACGGTCGCACTGCGGTTCAGCGTCACAGTCGATACGCCTGCCGATACGACCGTGCCGATCGGTACGCTTGTCGACCCGTCGAAATACCAGGCCATCATGCCGACAGCGACGCCGGGGGTATTGGCAAAGTTCAGCGTCGTCGATGCGGACGTCGCGCCGATCGTCGTCAACGGGAAACCGTTCTTGTTGTTCGGGTCCCACGCATTAGTGATCGTGTTCTGCGAAATGTTGACGTGGATGTTGCTTCCGGCCGGCTGCCACAGTCCGATCGGCGTTCCCGCGGCGTTCTTGATCGTGTTGTTGACGATCGTGATGTTCGAGTTATTGAATCCGGCCGTCGCGGTCACGACCAATGCCCCATAACCGAGCGGCCCGTTTGGCGAATTGACGATAGCACCGATATTGGATTGCACGCCGCACGTATCCAGAACGTTGTTGGCGACCGTCACATTGTTGTTGCCGTAAGACTGGTAGATGCTCGTCAACTCCGACGCGACATAAATACCGGCCGCCATAGGGTTATAGATCTGGTTATCGGTCACCGTGATGTCTTGCGCCCCGACAATCGCTATGCCCCGCGCGTATTTGGTTCCAACAACCCGGTTGTTTGCGATCGTGACGCGGCAGGGCCGAACACCCTCGTTGAAATAGCCCACCACCGCAAACGCGTCATCACCGCCGTTGATCACTTCATTGTTCGTGATGGTGATGTCCGAACTGGCCTTCGTGACATGGATGCCGTCATGCCAGACGTCGAGCAGGGTATTGCCGAACACCTTGCCGTTGACGCAACTGCGCATGATCGCGCCACCGCCGGCCGAGTTGTTGAACTTGCATCCCGAAATCTCGAACTGGCTGCAATCCAGCAGGTTGAGTGAACCTGCGTTCTCGTCCGGATAGTACGCGGTCGAATTCTTCGAAAAGAATTGCAGATCCCTGATTTTGAAATGACTGGCGTTGCGCCAGTAAATCACCGAATTTTCGCCTTGCGGTGTCGTGCACTGCAGGATCGAATCCCAACCGGCTCCCACGATCGACGCCGTTGCAGTCAGCGTATTGCTGTACAGGTAAGTTCCCGGCGGAAAGTACAGCGGGATCCCGGCGTTGAGCGCCACCTGGAGTGCCGCCGTGTCGTCGGTCACGCCGTCTCCCATCACCCCGAACCGCCTCACGCTCATCGGGAGATCGACCAGTTCCTGCAGTAGCGGTCGGGCGGTCAGGCCCGTTGCGTTACCCACAACATATGTAGCCGGAAATTCTGCTGTCATTCACGCGCTCCGTATCGTCGCAATTCAATCTCGATGCAAAAACATCAAGAAAACGGGGGAATTCGAAGGGAACGCCCGTGCACGATCGTTCGTACGCCCCTATTCCAGAATAGAAGCGGCATACCCGACCAGAATAGAAGCGGCATACCCGACGAACAGTGCGCAACATGACCGAAGCCCGGTTCGATGCATACGCAACGAACCGGCGCACCCGCGCCGCAGCATGACTCTCGCACGCGCTTGCCCCGGGTACTTCTTACCCGATCGCACACCCCCGTCGGGAACGATGACCGCTTTTCCACCCCGCCGCGCGGCCCTGCCCGATAAAGATCGTACGTATCGGTAGAAACACCGATGCTGTAGTCAAACTACATTCATACCATTAGTCGCTGCAGAGAATCGCTACATCCGATTCGGCAGTGCCGGGCGGCCTGCGCGTCGCCGCCCGCGTTGACCGGTCGAGCCCAACCGGCCGTAACGATTCCCCGCCCGGCCTGGCATGCCGACGCGCAACCACCCTGCATCGCCAGCCGAATGCGTCCGGTGCGAATCCACCGGACGAGCGCAGCTCCAGACATCATCCGAACAATCGGCAATACGATCAGGAGAGCAACATGCGGGACACACTCTGGCCGGCCGTCGTGCTGGCAGCGACCCTCTGCACCACCGCCTACGCAGGCGACGCCGACTTCAACGCACAAGGCGATGCGACCGATGCGTTCGCGTCGGCCGCCGCGCAACGGCGCGCCGACCTGCTCGTGCGCAAGATGACACTCGACGAGAAACTCCAGTTCATCCATTCGCAATACGAAATGTCCAAGGTACCGGGCGGCGGCGCCGGCTATATCCAGGGCGTGCCGCGGCTCGGCATTCCCGATCTCAACATGGTCGACTCGGCGACCGGCTCCGGCAGCACGTCGCAGGCCAGCACGACGTTCCCCGCGACGATCGCCGTCGCCGCGAGCTGGGATCGCCGGCTGTCGTACGACTACGGCAAGCAGGTCGCGATCCAGTTGCGCGCGCAAGGATTCGGCATGGGCCTCGGCGGCGGCACCAATCTCGCACGCGAGCCGCGCGGTGGCCGGCTGTTCGAGTATCTCGGCGAAGATCCCTTGCTCGCGGGCGACCTGCTCGCCGAACGCACGCTCGCCACGCAGCGGCAAAAGGTCATCGCCACGATCAAGCACTACGCGGGCAACGAGCAGGAGCACGGCCGGATGGGCGGCAACACGCAGATCGACGAACGCACGCTGCGCGAGCTTTACCTGCTGCCGTTCGAGATCGCCGCGAAGCGCGGTCGCCCCGGCAGCGTGATGTGCAGCTACAACCGGCTGAACGGCGCATACGCGTGCGAAAACCCTCACCTGCTGAACGACGTGCTGAAGAACGAATGGGGCTTCCAGGGCCAGGTGCAGTCCGACTGGGGCGCCACGCACAGCACGGCCGCCGCGATCAACGCCGGGCTCGACGAGGAAGAAGACGTCGGGCCGAGCGTGTACCTGACGCCGACGGCCGTCAAGCAGGCGATCGCGAACGGCTCGGTGTCGACCGCACGACTCGACGACATGGTGCGGCGCAAGCTCGCCGTGATGATCCGCGTCGGCGTGATGGACGATCCGGCCACGGGCGGCGGCACGATCGATTTCGCGGCCGCGAACCGGTTCGCGCAGGCCGCGTCCGAGCAGTCGATCGTGCTGCTGAAGAACGACGGCAATCAGTTGCCGCTGGCGGCATCGGCGCTGTCGCGCATTGCCGTGATCGGCGGCCATGCGGACGCGGCCGTGCTGTCCGGCGGCGGCTCGGGCAACACGCGCGACCCGGTGTCGGGGTCGTTCGCGGGTTGCGGCGGCCTGACGTTCGGCGCGTCGACCGGGTGCAGCTGGTGGCGCAATCCGTGGCTGAAGGTCGACGTGCCGATCGTCGCGGCCATCCGCGCGCTTGCGCCGGCCGCGCAGGTCACGTATGCGGGCAACAGCGACCAGCAGTCGCCGTTCCGTGCGTATACGCAGCAGGAAATCGACCAGGCCGCGGCGCTCGCGGGCCGCTCGGACGTCGCGATCGTCGTGGTGGCCCAGCCGGCCGGCGAGGATTTCGGCGACCTGCAGAGCCTGAGCCTCGCGAACCCGTCGAACCAGGACGCGCTCGTCGAAGCCGTCGCGCGCGCGAATCCGCATACGATCGTCGTCGTCCAGAGCGGCAATCCGGTGCTGATGCCGTGGAAGGACAACGTGTCGGCGATCGTCGAGGCGTGGTATCCGGGTGAAGCCGGCGGCAAGGCGATCGCGAACGTACTGTTCGGCGCGGTCAATCCGTCCGGCAAACTGCCCGTCACCTTCCCCGCGCGCGATCAGGATTCGCCGGCCTGGGGGCAAAACGGCACGTTCGACAACGACCCGGTCTACGCGGAAAAGCTGAACATGGGCTATCGCTGGTATGACGCGCGCAACATCAAGCCGATGTTCGAGTTCGGCTACGGGCTGTCGTACACGCGCTTCGCGTATTCGGGGCTGTCGGTGTCGAAGCAGTGGGACGGGTCGCTGAGCGTCGCGTTCACGGTACGCAACGACGGGCGCGTCGCCGGTGCGGAGATCCCGCAGGTCTATCTCGGCGTGCCGTACAAGGACGAACCGCCGAAGCGGCTGGTCGGCTGGGAGAAGATCCGGCTGAACCCGGGCGAGGCGCGGCGTGTCCGCGTGACCGTGTCGCCGCGCATGCAGAGCGTGTGGGATACGTCGCGTAACGGCTGGCGGTTCGTGCCGGGCGGGACCGTGTACGTCGGTGCGTCGTCGCGGGATATCCGGCTGCAGGGGCACTGAGCGGCGCCCACCCAGCGGAAGAGCCGCGCGTGTCGTGCCCGGCTCTTCCGTCTTCCGCCATCCGCACCGGCGATCCTCACCGGAACAGCAGCGCCAGCAGCGTCGCGAGCGCGGCAATCGCGGCGATCCCCGCCGCCATCCCGGCCAGATGCGCGGCGACCACGAGGCCGGCCGGCAATCGCACGGACGCCGGGCCGCTCGCCCCACCCGACGGCCCGGCCCGCGATCGCGACGCGACGCCCGTCGTCATGCTCCGCTCCCTTCCAGCGTATCGAGCAACGGCCTCGCCAGATGCAGCACCTGATACACCGTGCCTGCGCCGCCGCCGTCCGGCTCGTGTTCGGTGACGAGGGCACGCGTCAGCCGCCAGCGTAGCGAGTCCAGACTGACCGCGGCCGCCACCACACCCTGCCGCGCCGCCACTTCGCGATTGCGCGTCACCTCCCGCGCCAGCGTCGCCTCGAGGTCGGCATCCGCCGGAATATCGACGGCTTCCAGACGAACGAAGCGCCCCGTCGACGCACTGCCCTTGCGCGCATCGAGCGCGACCTGCACGTCGATCGGCGCGCGGCCGAAGCTGTCCGTCACGACCCGGTAGCGGCCGCCCGTGACGAACCCGGCGAACGCCTGCTCGTTACGCCACAGATAGAACGACGCATAGCCGTTTTCCGTCGCACCGTAGCGCCCCGCCTCGCGCAGCAGGAACCCCTTGAACACCAGGTCCGGCGTGTCGTCCCAGAGCCTGCCGCGCTCGCGCACGCGATGGCGGATGATGTCGAGGTCGTAATCCGCCGGCAGGCGGTGCACGTAGTACGCGGTCAGCATGATCGACTCCCGAAGGGAAACGGAGATTCCGAATGGCTCGAGAACAGCGTAGAAGACCTTGAATCATTTGAAAATACGATGGCAGAATATTTCAATGATTCGATTTCTCAATGGATGAGAGTGCGATGAAAACGCTCGACATCGAAGCCGTGCAGGCGTTCGTGCTGACCGCCGACCTCAAGAGCTTCACGCGGGCCGCCGAGGCGATGGACACGACGCAGTCCGCGGTGAGCCTGAAGATCAAGCGGCTCGAAAGCGGCCTCGGCCGCCGCCTGCTGGAACGCACACCGCGGCAGGTTCGCCTGTCGGCCGACGGCACCGCATTCCTGGAACCGGCGCGCGAACTGGTGGCCGCCCACCACGGTGCGATCGGCGCGTTCGGCACCGGCCGGCGGCGCCTGGTGATCGGCGTCAGCCACCATGTCGTCGGCGCCGATCTCCCGATGCTGCTGCGGCGCATGAGCGAAGCGGAGCCGACGCTCGTGCTGGAGATCCGCGTCGCCGCGTCGCGCGACGTGCTCGATGCATTCGACCGCGGTCAGCTCGACGCGGCCGTCGCGCTGCAGCACGACAGCCGGCGGCTCGACGGAGAAACCATCCTGTCGGAGTCGTTCGGCTGGATGGCCGCGGCGGATTTCGAGTACCATCCGCCGCAACCGCTGCGGCTGGCCACGCAAGCCGAACCCTGCAGCGTGCGCCGCATGGCGATCGGCGCACTCGACCAGGCCGGTGTCGGCTGGACGGAGGTGTTCGTCGGCGGCGGCGTCGCGACGATCGGCGCGGCGGTGTCCGCGGGGCTGGCCGTCGCGGCGCTCGGGCATCGCGTGGCGCCCGCCGGCACGGTCGACGTCGGTGCGCGCTACGGGCTGCCGCCGTTGCCGACGCGCGACGTGGTGCTCCACTCGAGCCTGACCGATGCGCGAGCCCGGCAGGCGCTGCGCACGCTGGGCGCGGCACTGCGCGCGTCGGTCGGGGCGCGTTGATGCCGCACCAGCCGGTGCAGGCCGTATCGTCCCGGCTCGGCCCATGCCGAACCGAACCACCCGGAGAGAAGACACATGCGTCCGCTGGACGAACTGGTCAACGAGCGTGAATCCGCCCTGCCGTCATTGATCGAGTGGTCGGCGGCAGCGCCTGATCGTTGCGAGATATTGCCGCCATCGGGCCGGAATGGCGAAATCCTGTCCACCCTTCAGGTCACCACGCGATCGCTCCTGGGGGCCATCGCCTATTCGACCGGCGGCCTGCTCGTGGACGGCGGCTACCTTCGTCTGCTCGGCTCGGGCCATCCCGCGTTGCCTCGGGACATCGTCGGCTGGAATCAGGGACGATCCTCGGGCTTTCTGTTGGTCGCGGATGACGCCGTCGGCGGATTCTTCGCCTTGAACGGCGGCGCACTCGGGGAGGACACGGGTTCCGTGTACTACTTTGCACCCGACACGCTGGAATGGGAGCCCCTCGGGATCGGGTACGGCGACTTCGTGCGATGGTCGCTCGGCGACACGCTGAGCGACTTCTACGCGAGCATGCGCTGGCCCGGCTGGCAGGCCGATGTCCAGCGCCTGACGACGGATCAATGCTTCAGCTTCCATCCATTCCTGTGGACGAAAGAAGGATCGGTCGAACGCAGCAGCCGTCAGGCGGTCGACGTTGCCGAGCTGTATGCGCTCCAGATCGGCGCCGGAGCCACGACGTCAAGGCAACCGTGATCCGGTGTGCCTGCCTTCGAATCCGAAACGCCGAGTCCCGCGGCAGAGCCGGTGCGCTCGTCCGCGCCTGACCATTCGCATCGGCGTCGCGTTTTGACGGCTTCGAAAGGCATCGATGCGCGCCACGGTAAAATTCGTGTTTCATCCCGCCCGCTCGTGCCGCCGCCCGATGCCTGCGCGGGTCGATATCAAACGCATCGTCAGGCCGTCATCACCTTGATTTCCCTACACCTTTCATCTCGCGACGCATGAGTTACTCGCTCGCCACCACCTGCATCCGCGAACTCGAGATCCGCAAGAGCCGCTTCATCGGGTTCGCGATCCCCGTCGACGATCGCGACGCCGCGATGCACGCGCTGCAGCGCCTGCACGACGAGCATCCTGCGGCCACCCACGTATGCTGGGCGTTGCTGGCGGGTGGGCAGTCGGGCATGTCGGATGACGGCGAGCCGTCGGGCACCGCGGGCCGGCCGATCCTCGAAGTGCTGCGCCATCACGATCTCGACGGCGTGCTCGGCGCGGTCGTGCGCTATTACGGCGGCGTGAAGCTCGGCGCGGGCGGGCTGGTGCGGGCCTATACGGATGCGATCGCATCGGCGCTGCTCGACGCCGAGCGCGTCGAACGTGTCCGCTACACGCGGCTCGCGATCGAGATCGGCTACCCGGACGAGGCACGCGTGCGCCGCTGGATCGAACAGGCCGGGTACGCGCTCGTGGACAGCGCATACGGGATGACGGTGAAGCTCTCGATCAAGCTGCCGGAAAACGCCGAAGCCGCGGCAAGAACCGAGTTGTTCGACCTGACGCAAGGGCGCTCGGGATTTCCGGCGACGTGACCCGCGGGGAACGCGTCCGCGTTCCCCGCGTGGCCGGACGAATCCCGTCGCCGGTCAGTCGGTCATTCAGTAGGTATCGGGGACGATCATGTGGTCCGGCACCGGCCGGCGGATGTAGTCCTCGTGATGCTCGCGCGGCGGCAGGTCGATCGGTGCGTGCGGCACCTCGTGATACGGCACCTGCTGCAGCAGATGGTGAATGCAGTTCAGCCGCGCGCGCTTCTTGTCAACCGCCTGCACGACCCACCACGGCGCTTCCGGAATGTGCGTGCGAAGCAGCATCTCTTCCTTCGCGGCCGTGTAGGCCTCCCAGCGGCGGCGGCTCTCGAGATCCATCGGGCTCAGCTTCCATTGCTTGAGCGGATCCTCGATCCGGCTCTGGAATCGCACTTCCTGCTCGTGGTCGGTGATCGAGAACCAGTACTTGACGATCTGGATCCCGCTGCGCACGAGCATCTTCTCGAACTCGGGCACCGAACGGAAAAACTCCTCGTATTCGTCGTCGGTACAGAAGTTCATCACGCGCTCGACACCCGCGCGGTTGTACCAGCTGCGGTCGAACAGCACGATTTCGCCGCCGGCCGGCAGATGCGCGACATAGCGCTGGAAATACCACTGCGTGCGTTCGCGGTTGTTCGGCGCCGGCAGCGCCGCCACGCGGCATACGCGCGGGTTCAGCCGCTGCGTGATGCGCTTGATCGCGCCGCCCTTGCCGGCCGCGTCGCGCCCCTCGAAAATGACGACGAGCCGGTGCCCCGTGCTCACGACCCAGTCCTGCAGCTTCACGAGTTCGCCCTGCAGGCGGAACAGCTCGCGGAAATACTGCTTGCGCGCTTCGCGCCGCTCCTGCGAAAACAGCAGGTCGTCGCTGTCGTCGAAGCGGCGATCGTCGAGCTCCATCTCGAGTTCTTCGTCGTAGGCGTCGACCAGGTCTTCCTCGAAGCGGCGCTGGCGCGCTTCCATCGATTCGAGATCGGTGCGGTTGTCGGTCTCGGTGCGGTTATCGTTGTCGCCCATGGGGCCTCCTTCCATCGTTGACGCAGCCAAACGCCGACATTATCCCAGCGTCGCGCGTCAAATTCATGAAAAAGGGCCGGCGCACCGGTCAGAAGCGGAACGCGAGCAGCACGCTCGCCAGCACGGGGTTCGCGGCGATATCGAACGTGTTCGACGCGAGCTGCCGGTTCGGCTGGTCGATATCCAGCGTAATCTTCGTACGTAACGGGATATAGGTCACCATGCCGGTGATCCAGAACTGGCGCGTGATCTGGTAGCTCGCGCCGACGGTGAACACCGGCTCCCACACGCTCTTCACCTTCGCCGACACGTTGGTCTTGCCCGACAGCAGCAGGTCGCCGCCGGCATCCCAGATCCGCTGGAACAGCGACGGGTCGAGCAGCAGCGACTGCAGGCTGCCGATGTCCGCGCCCGCCGCGAGCAGCCCGCCGAGCGACGCGAGCTTGCGCTGGAACACGGGATTCAGGTTCGTGTTCGTGAAGCGCGTATAGCTGACGCCGATGCCCGCGAACGGGCGGAAACGGTCGTCGCGCTCGCCGAGGTAATACTTGAACACGACGGACCCGAGCCACGCGCGCGTGGTCGCGAGCGGGTTGCTTTGCGTGTTCGCGAGATCGATCAGCGGAAAGCGCCCCTGGGCGCCTGAAAAGATCCGGTCGAGCGGCAGCGCGATGCTGCCGTGCCCGCGCAGCGTCAGCACCGGCGGAATGCCCGCGCCGAGTTCGGCCGCCCAGTTCTCCGAGAAAAAATGCGTCAGCGTGAACGCCAGCGTGTTCGTGTTGCCGAGCGACAGCTGCGACCCCTGGTTCTCGAAGCTGTTCAGCCCGAGTGCGTCCGTGTGCGTCGTCACGGGCGTCGATCGGCCGGTCGTGCCGACGAAGTGCCAGCCGAGGCCGACCATGTTGCGGTCGTCGCCCATCAGCTGCGTCAGCAACGGCGGCGCCTGGGCGGCCGGCAGATCGGGCAGCCGCGACGGATCGACCGGATGCAGTTCGTACGGCATCCGGTCGGCATGGACGACGCCCGGCGCCGGCATGTCGCCCGCCGCCGCGTCGCGCGGCGCGGCCGGATCGCAGCCGCCAACGACGCCACCGGCGCCGCCGTCGTCGAAGCCGATGCCGTCGGCGCCGTCGTCGGGCGCTGCCGCGCATGCGCGCCCCGCCCCGCCGGTTCGCTGGCCGAGCGTGATCTTGCGCGCCGTCAACGGGACGGCGTCGGGTTGCGGCCCGTCGGTCTCTTCTCCGTGCCTGCCGTGCCTGCCGCGCCCGCCGCGCGCCGGCCCCGCGTCGGTCGTCCATGCGCTCGCATCGAACCCGTCCGCGTCGCCGCCCGGCCAGAAGCCGATCCCGTCGGCGCCGGCCTGCCAGCGTGGTTCGGCGTCCGCGTCCGGCGGCGGCGCGCCATGCGCGGCGGCCGCGCACGCGAACAGCGTCGCGCCGAGCCAGCGCGACAGCGGACGCACGGCGCCCGGCCGCGCACGGCGGCGGTACGTGTCCCGGCTCGCCATCGGCTCAGGCCGGCACGCCGAATAGGCGTTGACGGATGCGGTACAACGGCTCGAACAGCCATTCGAGCAGGCTGCGCCGCTCCAGCACGATGTCGGCCTTCAGCATCATCCCGGCCCGCAGCGACAGCGGCCGCCCTTCGAACGCCGGCGTGCGGTCGGCCAGCTCGACCCAGGTCTTGAAGTAGGTCTGCGGCGTGGCGGCATCGCCCGGCAGGTTCAGCTCCTTCGCGGAAAACGCGACGGGCGAGATCGACAGCACCTTGCCGCGATACGTGCCGAACTTCTCGACCGGATAGCTTGCGTACGCAACCTTCACCTCCTGCCCCTTCTTCACGAAGCCGGCCTTCGACGACGGAATGTAGACCTCGGCGATCAGCCCGTCCGCCTTCGCGGGCAGGATCTCGACGACGCGCGTACCCGGCGGGTCGATCACACCGCCCTGCACGACGTCGAGCCGCACGATCTGCCCGTCGGCCGGCGCGTACAGCACCTGGTTCACGTTCTCGTCGATGTTGTATTCCTTCGCGTTCAGCTCCTCCTGCTTGATCTTCAGTTCCGCGTTCGCACCGTCGTACTTGCTCTGCATCGTGTCGAGGTCGCCGCGCAGCTTCATCGCATTCTTCGCGAGCTCGGCGCGGCGCAGCAGCAGGTCCTGGTACGCCTGCCCGGCCTGCAGGTACTGCGTGTTGACCTGGTTGTACTGCTCGAGCGTCACGACCTGTTCGTCGAGCAGCTGCTTCACGCGTGCGCGCCGTTCGCCGTACTCGTCGACGATGCGCTTCTGGTCCTGGATCTGCCGGTCGATCAGCCCGCGGCTCTCGCCCTGCGCGGCGATCTGCTGGTTGATCTGCTGTACCGACGACCGGTATTCGAGGCGTGCCGCGTCGATCTGCTGCGTGACCTCGACGCGCTGCCGGTCGAGCGCCGCACGCATCCCCTGCACGTTGTTCGCCTGGCTCACGAAGCTCGTGTCGCGCGTCACCGCCAGCAGCCGCTGGCCGGCCTTCACGTGCTGGTCCTTGCCGACGTAGACGTCGCGCACGGCCCAGCCCGGCGGCGCGCTGACACCGATCAGCCCCGAACGCGGCGTCAGCATCCCCGATACGCTCTCGGTGTTCGCGTAGCTCAGTTCGACGAGCGCGGTCACGAACATCGCGAACATCGCAAGCGACAGGTAGCAGAAGAAGCGCATCGACACCGGCACGTCGACGACGCCGTGGATCACGGTGCCGAAGGTCGTGCCGCGCGCGAGCTTGCGCGACGGCTTCTGTTCTCGGAGGGCGGAATTCCAGGTCGGCATGGGGCAGGCTCGTCAGGAGCGACGCCGCGCGGCCGCATCGAGCAGCGGCGTCGGCATCAGGTAAGGCGTGAAGTGTTCCCAGAAATGCCACTGCTCGGGCTGCCGCACGAGCGCCTGTTCAAGACGGTCGACAATGCGCTGGTGCGTGGCGCGCACCGGCGACGCGTCGTCGTCCGCGCCGAGCATCGGCGCAAGCGGGCTGGCCGCCAGCTCGGTGAAATGCACCGCGCAACGATCGCGGAACGGCACGCCCGTCGCATACGCGACGAGCAGCGGAATCCCCTGCTCGACCGCGAGCTTCACGCCGCCGCCGGCCATCCGCACCCAGCGGCCGCCGAGCCGGCAGCGGTTGGTCTTGCCGAACTTGCCGTGCAGGTCGGAGAACAGCAGGAACACGGGCGCCTCGCGCCGCAGGCTCGTGATCAGCCGCCGCAGGTGCACGCGCTCCTCGATGTCGATGAACTCGACTTCGCCGGCACCGTATTCGGCGACGAGCCGCAGCGCATCGTCGAAGAACGCGCCGGGTGCATCACGGTGCAGGATCACCATCAGCTTGCGGTCGTCGGGGATCATGAAGCGCAGCTTCGTGACGAACAGCATCAGGTTGCCGAAGTGCAGCCCCGCGAGCATCAGCGGGCCGCCGCGCGCGAGTGCCGCCCGCAGTTGCTCGTCGCCTTTGCACGCCATCCCGTCGATCATCGACTTCATCGATTCGAGGCTGTGCGTGCGCAGCTTGAGCCCCGCGAATTCCGCTTCGAACAGTTCGCGCACGATCGCCGCCGACACGTCCCGCACGCGTCGCGGATCGTCGTTCAGGTGCGCGCTCAGCATGTATGCGACCGCGCGCTCGATCGACTCGCGAATGCACGGAAAGCAGCGCAGGCAGGCGCCCGAGCACCAGCGCATCAGCCGCAGCCCGCGCGCCGGCGACGTGCGCAGCGCGACGGCCCGCACCACGCGCCGCACCAGGAACGCATACGAGAAAGGATTGAGCAGGAAGAGTCGCCCGAGCATCACCGTGCCTCCTCGGCCGCGCGCCACGCATCGGTCGCGTCGGTCAATACGCCGTCGTGCATCTGGTAGATCCGGTCGACCATCGACAGGATCGACGCGTCGTGCGTGACGAGCACGATCGTGCACGGCAGCGTCAGCACGTTGCGGCAGATCTCGTGGGTCGTCGCCTGATCGAGGTTCGACGAGAATTCGTCGAGGATCAGCAGGCGCGGCTCGCAATACAGCGCCCGTGCGATCAGGAGCCGCTGCATCTGCCCGGCCGACAGGAATTTCTGCGTATCGCCGAGCGGCGTGTCGTAGCGATGGTCGAGCCGCTCGATCTCGTCGTGGATGCATGCGAGCTTCGCCGCGTCGAACATCGCGCCGATCCGCGGCGCGGGCGCGAAGTTCGTGATGTTGTCGCGGATCGTGCCGCGAAACAGCTGGTCGGATTGCGTGACGGCCGCGAGATGCTTGCGGTACTGCCGCAGGTTCACTTCCGCGAGATCGACGCCGCCGACGAACAGCGTGCCGGGCTCCGGCCGCACGAGCCCGCAGATCAGGTTCAGCAGCGTCGTCTTGCCGCTGCCGGTGCGGCCGACGATCGCGATCTTGCTGCCGGCCGGCACGTCGAGCGCGATATCGCGCAGGATCGGGCGGTTGCCGCCCTTCGGCGTGTACGACAGCGCGCGGATGGAGAGCGTGCCGTCGAAACCGTCGACGGGCCGCACGACCGCGTCCGGCGCGGGTTCCTCGGTCTCGGTCTGCAACACGTCGGCGACGCGGTCCATGTGCACCTGCAACACCTTGCGGCGCACGTAGAGCTGGATCGAATCGATGAACTTGTCCGCGAACAGGTTCTTGTACTGGATGAACGCGTAGATCACGCCGATCGTGCTCTGCCCGTGCATGACGAGCCACGCGCCGTATGTGACGATCACGAGCTGCTCGACGTGCACGATCCCCTTCGACACCGCATCGAACAGCAGTTGCAGCCGCTCCTGCTGGCGCATCGCCTGCAGCTTCTGCGTGAACGCGTTGACCCACAGGCTGCTGCGCGCGGTTTCGGCCGACAGCAGCTTGATCGAGTGCGCGGAGCGGATGTTCTCGATCAGCAGTGCGTCGGCTTCCGCGCCGCGCGTGAGGATCTGCGACATCGCGTCCTGCAGCTGCGGCTGGATCGCGAGCCGGCTGAGCGCGAACAGCACCATCCCGGCCAGGCTGATGCCGGCCAGCACCGGGCTGTAGTACAGCATCAGCACGAGCGTCAGCGTGCAGGTGACGATATTCAGCAGCCCGCCGACCAGCCCGTCGACGAGAAACCGCCCGACCTCCGACACCGACGACACGCGCGAGATCGAATCGCCGGTGTTGTGGAACAGGAAATAGCCGATCGGCAGCCGCGCGAGATGCCCGACCATGTTCGCCGACAACTGCTGCGACACGATGTTGCGCAGGTAGCTCTTGATGTTGCCGACGAGGTTCGCGTAGAGCGTGTCGAACAGGAACACGATCGCGAACAGGATCGTCAGCAGGTACAGGATGTCGACGTCGGTCTTCTTCAGCGCCTCGTCGATCGTCAGTTGCACGTACGACGGGCCGAGCAGCAGCAGGAGCTGCGCGGCGACGCCGCCCGCGATGCCGATCGCGAGGCTCTTGCGGATGCCGGTCAGCCCTTCGAGGTAGTCGCGCAGCCGGATCCGGTCGGCCCGCCCCGCCCGCGTGAAGCCGATATCGGGATTCAGTTCGAGCGCGTAGCCCGTGATGTGCGTGAGCGCCTGCGCGAGCGGCAGCTTCGTTTCGCCGAGCGCGGGATCGACGATGTGCACGCTGCCGTAGCCGACCTTCGTCAACACGACATAGTGGTTCATCCCCCAGTGCAGGATGCACGGCGTCTTGAGCGCGTCGAGTTCGCCCGCGTCGAACTGCAGCCCGCGTGCGCGCAGGCCGAGATCGTTCGAGATCTCCATCAGGTCGAAGAACGACAGCCCGGAATCGATCCGGACCGGATAGCGGTTGCGCAGCGTGCGCAACGTCGTTTCGCGCCCGTGCCACGACGCGATCATCGCGAGGCAGGCCAGGCCGCACTCCGTCACCTCGTCCTGCAGGACCGGACGGACTTTACGCGTATTGAAGAGCATGGTCGGGCACCCGAGGCGCGACGACACGCCGCCCGGGCCTGCCGATGCGGGCCCGTGGCGGGTCGTGCGCGATACGCAAGGGCACAGCCGGCACGCTGCCGGCTGCGACGGAAGACCGGTGTTACCGGCCGCCTGGCGGGCCGCTCAGCGCGAAGAGCCGAGCGACATCCGGAACTGTTCGACGGCGCGGGTCTGGTACTGGGTCATCAGGCCCTGCAGCGTGGTCCCGATCGACTGGTTGACGAGATCGACCGTATAGGCGGCCGAATTGGAGTAAAGCGACGCGCCGCCGCGAATCTGGCGGGCCTGTTCTTCCGTGATGTCTCGCATTTGTTGTGGCCTTTATATTGTCGGAATGCCCGCCACCGTCAGCCAATTGCAATCTCAATGGCTGATAACTTTATTACGGGGATAATCCGGCACTCCCGCCTCCTGATAATCGCCCGAACCGGAAATAATGCATTCCGGATTCGCTTTATTGCCACTTCGGCGATCGATTCTTTTCCTTCTGTTTCGCAGCATTTCGCGCGGGGGGCGCCTCCCCGCGCACGGCGGTTACTTGCCGGTGTTATTGAACGTCTTCGGGTTCTGCAGGTAATTGCCGAGGCTCGGCAGGAACTGGCCGAGCGCGGTCACCACCGGCGCGGCGTCAACGGCGAGGCTACCCAGCGAGCTGATCGCACCGCCGCCATGCACATTCCTGACCTGTTCCGTCGTCATGACCTTCATCATTCTCTCCTCGTAAAAAATAAAGATGATGCAAAGAACCTTCATTGAAAGACAAACGGCTTTTAATCCCTAGCGACTTGTTAATCTAATAATCACTGCGATTACGAGCCGAAATCAGGCTATCATGCGGGCGCATCGGAATTCAATGGAGGACACACTCTTACAGGCGCGTTTTCCGGTGCGCCACGGACGGCAGGCATTCATTCTGTTTGAATTTCAATTTCAATACGTTTAAATCCCGCCGCAATGCATTGCGGCACGGGCAGGAGACGGAGACGGCCATGTTTGAAACGAGGCGCGCGAATTACGGATCGGCGACGCGGAATTCGGGTAATTCCCTATCAAGTTTTACGACTAGGTGGAATCCCCGACTTGCAACCTTGACATTGTTCGCTGTAACGATAGCCGGCCTGTCGGCGAACGCGCGCGCGTTCTGCCTCGACACCGCCTACCAGAACGCGGTCGTGCACGATCCGCGCTACCTGCAGGCGCGCAGCGAATACGATGCGGCCCGCCAGAAATTCCCCGAAGCACGCGCGCAGATGTTGCCGCAGGCCGCCGCGCAACTCGAATGGGGACGCTACGGTACGCACGCGAACCTGTTCGGCATCGACGTCAGCGGCTCGAGCAATGCCGCATACGGTTCCGCGCAGGTCACGCAGGCGCTGTTCAACGTGCCCTACCTGTACGACATGCGGCGCGCGACCGAGTACGAGGAATCGGCGAAACAGAAACTCGAGGTCGCGAAGCAGGACCTGATCCTGCGCGTCGCGAACGCGTGCTTCGACCTGCTGAGCGCGCGCGAGAAACTGCAGTCGGCCGACGACGAAGTGAACGCGCTCACTCGGCTCGAAAGCGATACGCGACGCATGGCACAGCTCGGCATGAAGACGATCGGCGACACGGCCGAAATCGAGGCGCGCCGCAGTCTTGCGCAATCCGACGAAGCCCTCGCGCAAACCGACGTGGACGCGCGCCGCGCGCGCTACGAGACGCTGCTCGGTTCGACGATCGATTTCTCGCGCTGGCCGCGGCTCGCGATGCGCGGCTCGTCGCCGCGCATTCCGTCGGGCGAATACGCGCCGCAGGACAACCCCGCGTACCGGCAGGCGTACCGCGACGTCCAGGTCGCGCGGCTCGCCGCGAAGCGCGTCAGCGCCGAGCACTTGCCGACCGTCGACCTGTTCGCGTCGTATTCGCGCGGGCTCAACCCGAACCTGCGCGGGCTCACCGATCGCTCCGACTTCCATCAGAGCGCGGTCGGCGTGCAGGTGACGATCCCGATCTTCTCGGGCGGCAGCGTGTACTACCGGCAGGTGGAAGCCGAGCACGTGACCGAGCAGTACCGCAACCGGCTGCGCGAAGTCGAGGAGCAACTGGGCACCGATCATCGCGAGGCGCTGTCCGCGCTCGAATCGGTCGGCAAGCGTATCCGCGCGCTGCAGCAGTCGCTGCAGGCCGCGCGCCTCGCGTACGATTCGTCGATGAAGGCGCATCAGGTCGGTTACAGCACGACGTACGAAACGCTGAACCTGCGGCGCGACATCTCGGGCATCCGGCAGAAGCTGTTCGACAGCTATCTCGACGCGCTGAAGCTGCAGCTGAAGCTGAAAAGCGTGCTCGGCACGCTCGACGAGCAGTCGTTGATCGCGGTGGACAGCTTTCTCGAAAGCAATGCGGTGAGCGAGCGTGGTTAAGCGTAGTTGAGCGTGGGTTGGCGCGCATCGGCATCGCGCCAAAAGGTTGTACACGCAACCTTGATGACCGATGCCGACGCGCCGGCCGGTCGATCCATCGAAGCCGGCGCGGCACGACAACGCGCCGTCGTTCACGCAAGCGTGCGTCCGACCCCGCTCGATCGCGCGGCGCAATACACGATCCCGGGCGCACGCCGCGCCCTCACCGCGTGCAGGGGTATACGCGATGTTGCGTCCAAAAAAAACTTTGCCTAGAGTGCATCCCATCGATCCGGCGGACAAAGACGTCCCACGATCGTGCGCAGCGCGCGCCCGCTAGCCCGCGCTTCGCCGGCCCCGTTTCGGGCCGCCCATCCGCATTCCCGTTATCCGACAGCGTTGTCGGATGAACGGACCGGCAAAGAAGCCCTTGCCTCGCTCGTCGAGGCAAGGGCTTTTTTTTGTCTTTCGAAAACGCACGTCTTCACCCGAACCAGGAGCACACCATGCGTCATGGCGATATTTCCAGCAGCAACGACGCCGTCGGCGTCGCCGTCGTCCAGTACAAGATGCCGCGCCTGCACACGCGCGCCGACGTGATCGCGAACGCCCGCGAAATCGCGGAGCGCGTGGTCGGCATCAAGCGCGGCCTGCCCGGCATGGACCTCATCGTGTTTCCCGAGTATTCGACGCACGGGATCATGTACGACGCGAAGGAGATGTATGACACCGCATCGACGATCCCCGGCGAGGAAACCGACATCTTCGCGGCCGCGTGCCGCAAGGCGAACGTGTGGGGCGTGTTCTCGCTGACCGGCGAGCGCCACGAGGAACACCCGGACAAGGCGCCGTACAACACGCTCGTGCTGATCAACAACCAGGGCGAGATCGTGCAGAAGTACCGCAAGATCATGCCGTGGGTGCCGGTCGAAGGCTGGTATCCGGGCGACTGCACGTACGTCGCCGAAGGGCCGAAGGGGCTGAAGATCAGCCTGATCATCTGCGACGACGGCAACTACCCGGAGATCTGGCGCGACTGCGTGATGCGCGGCGCCGAGCTCGTCGTGCGCTGCCAGGGCTACATGTACCCGGCGAAAGACCAGCAGGTGCTCGTGTCGAAAGCGATGGCGTTCATGAACAACTGCTACGTGGCAGTCGCGAATGCGTCCGGATTCGACGGCGTGTACTCGTATTTCGGCCACTCGGCGATCGTCGGCTTCGACGGCCGCACGCTCGGCGAATGCGGCGAGGAAGAGAACGGCGTGCAGTACGCGGAGCTGTCGGTGAGCCTGATCCGCGACGCGCGCCGCAACATGCAGTCGCAGAACCACTTGTACAAGCTGCTGCACCGCGGCTACACGGGCAAGATCGGTTCCGGCGAATCGCCGAACGGCGTCGCGCAATGCCCGTTCGAGTTCTATGCGAACTGGGTGAACGACCCGGACGGCACGCGCCAGGCCGTCGAACGCCTGACACGCGCGACACCCGGCACGCCCGAATGCCCGATCGAAGGCATTCCGTCCGAAGCGCCCGCGCATCGCTGAACCCGCGCCCCGCCCGGCCGTTCGCGCTGCCTGCGCAAACGGCGCCGTCTCACTCTGGAGCCTTCATCATGCTCGGTGTCGCTCTTTTCTTCATCGGCGCGGTGCTGGTCGTCAACGGCGTCGCGCTCACCGGCCGCATCGAACCGCGCGACGCGGCCGGCCTGAACCTGCTCGTCGGGCTGCTCGCGCTGCTGATCAACCTCGCCGGCCTCGTGCAGGCGTCGGCGCCGCCGCAGTTTTTCTCGAGCGCGGGCGGGCTGCTGTTCGCGTTCACGTACCTGTATCTCGCCGCCGTCCAGTGGCGCGGGCTGCAAGGCGCCGGCCTCGGCTGGTATTGCCTGTTCGTCGCGATCAGCGCACTCGTCTATGCGGGCACGTCGAGCGACGCGCGTTTCGGGGCGATGTGGCTGCTGTGGTCGAGCCTGTGGTTCCTGTTCTTCGTCGCGCTCGGGCTGAAGCGGACCGTGCGCTTCCTGCCCGGCTACACGATCGCGATCGGCGTCGGCACCTGCTGGCTGCCCGGCATGCTGATGATGACGGGGAGGTGGTAATGAGCGCACGCGATACGCCGCTGGCCACCGATCCGCTCGCCGGGCACCGCATCGCCGATGTGCCGTTCTACCAGCCGGCCGGTGCCGAGGCCGACTGGTTCGAGACGGCCTGCCGCCATCACCTGCCGGTCCTGCTGAAAGGGCCGACCGGCTGCGGCAAGACGCGTTTCGTCGAATACATGGCGTGGCGCATGGGCCTGCCGCTGATCCAGGTCGCGTGCAACGACGACACGTCGGCGGCCGACCTGACGGGCCGCCACCTGCTCGACGCCGACGGCACCTACTGGGCCGACGGGCCGCTCACGCTCGCGGCGCGGCACGGCGCGATCTGCTATCTCGACGAGATCGTCGAGGCGCGCCCCGACGCGACGGTCGTGATCCACCCGCTGACCGATTCTCGGCGCGTGCTGCCGCTCGACCGGCTCGGCGAAGTCGTCCATGCGCATCCGGATTTCCATCTGGTGATCTCGTACAACCCCGGCTATCACGGCGAGCACCGGCGGCTGAAGCCGTCGACGCGGCAACGTTTCGTCGCAATCGACTTCGGCTATCCGGATGCCGCGCACGAGGCCGACGTCGTCGTGCGCGAAAGCGGCGCCGACCGCGAAACCGCGCGCCGGCTCGTCGATCTTGCGCAGCGCACGCGGGCGCTGGCGCAGGCGGGCAACGGGCTCGACGAAGGCGCGTCGACGCGCCTGCTCGTGCACGCGGCAAGGCTGATCGTCGCGGGGCTCGCGCCGCTCGATGCCTGCCGGATCGCGATCAGCGACGCGGCGACCGACGACGCCGACACGCGTGCCGCGTTGCAGACGATGGCCGCCGCGTACTTCGCGACATGAGCGCACTGCCACTCGCCCGCTTCCTGCACGGGATGACCGCGCACGAGACCGACGTGCGCCTCGACGACGCGGCGCCGCGCGCGACGCTCGGCCATGCCGCGCTGCGCGTGCCCCGTGCGTTGCCGCCCGATGCGCGCATCGCGGCGGCCGCGCACGCGCTGGCTCACTGGCGGCACTCGCCGTCCGGCGAGCCGGCCGACACGCTGACGCAGATCGGTTCGGCCGTCGCCGGCGTGATCGAGGATGCGCGCGTCGAGGCGCTGCTGGCCCGCGAATGGCCGGGGCTCGCAACGTTCTGGGCGCCGGCGTTCGCGCCGATCGGCCGTGAAGGGCTCACGTTCGGCTGCCTGTGCGCGCGGCTCGCGAAAGCGTTGTTCGATCCGTCGTATCGCGACGGCAACCCGTGGGTCGACAAGGGCGCGCAGCTGTTCGCCGAGCGACGCGACACGCTCGACGATTACCGTGCGTTTCGCACGATTGCGTCGAGGCTCGCGAACGATCTCGGCCAGATGCGCGTGCGCTTCGAGCCTGACGACGGCGCATGGCTGCCCTATCGCGACGACAATGCGTGGCTGTGGGCGCGGCCGGCCACCGCGGCGGCCGAACAGGCGGGCAACGACGGCGTCGAGATGTCGGCCTCGACCGGCGGCCCCAGCGACGAACGCGACGACGCACCGCCGTCCGCACCCGATGCGCCGCGCTATCCCGAGTGGAATTGCCGCACGCAGCGCGAACGACGCGACTGGACGACGATCGTCGAACGCGCGCCCGCCACGTCGGCGCCGCCGCCGTCGCTTTCCGCACTGATCGACGCCGACCGGCGCGCGGCAAAGCGAATGCCGGCCGAGCGCGCATCGGAGCTGCTGCGGCGCGTGGGCCGCCAGCTCGACGGCGATGCGCTCGACGTCGATGCGGCGATCGCCGCACGCATCGCCCGGTGCGCCGGGCACGCGCCCGATCCGCGCGTGTTCCGTCGCCGCGTGCCGCACGACGCGCGCGGGCCCGTGCTGATCCTGCTCGACCTGTCGGCGTCGACGGCCGCGCAGGTCGCCACGCTCGAGAAACGCGCGGCGTTCGTGCTCGGCGACCTGTTCGACCGGCAGCGGCGCCGCTGGGCCGTGCACGGCTACACGTCGGACGGCCGGCATCGCGTGTACTACGCGCGCTTCAAGGATTTCGGCGAAGCGTTCGACGCCGGCCGCCGCGCGGCGCTGCTCGCGGCCGACAGCGGGATGAGCACGCGCACGGGCGCGGCACTGCGGCATGCGCTGGCCTTGCTGCGCCGCGAAACCGCGAATGCGCGGGCCGCCGTGCTGCTGATCGGCGACGGCGAAGCCGCCGACGTCGACGTGTTCGACCCGCGCTACCTCGTCGAGGATGCGCGTCACGCGGCACGCCAGGGCCGGCGGCGCGGTGTCGCGATTGCCGGTCTGTCGTTCGGCGAGCCGCCCGGGTTGTCTACAATACTTGGCGTCGGCCCGCGCTGCGTGCACGCGGCGAACGGCGACGCATTGCCGGCCGTCGTCGCGCACGCGGCCGGACGACTGACCGCATGACGGCCCCACCCGGAAGAGACAGGAACGACCGAATGAACAGTGTGAAGGTTGGCGTATTGTTCTCGCAGAGCGGATGCACGTCGCACCTTGGCCGGAGCCAGTTGCGCGGCACGCTGCAGGCGATCGCCGAGATCAACGAAGCGGGCGGCGCGAACGGCTGCGAGATCGTGCCCGTCGTGCACGACGCCTGTTCGGACCCGGCCGTCTATGCGCGGCTCGCCGAGGAACTGATCGCCACCGAGCGCGTGAACGTGCTGTTCGGCGGATACATGTCGAGCAGCCGCAAGGCGCTGATTCCGATCGTCGAGAAGTGGGACAAGCTGCTGTTCTACCCGACGCTCTACGAAGGCTTCGAGTTCTCGCCGAACGTGATCTACACGGGTGCGGCCCCGAACCAGAACAGCGTGCAGCTCGCTGCGTTCATGACCGCGCAGTTCGGTGCGCGCGTGTATCTCGTCGGGTCCGACTACATCTACCCGTACGAGTCGAACCGCATCATGATCGACCTCGTCACGCAGCATCCGGAAGGCCAGATCCTCGGCGAGGTCTACATGCCGCTCGTCGCGTCCGAGCAGGATTTCGCGGCGGTCGTCGAGGACATCCGCGCGAAGGCGCCCGACTTCGTGTTCAGCACGCTCGTCGGCGACAGCACGGCCGCGTTCTACCGTGCGTATGCGCAAGCCGGCCTCGATGCGCGCAAGATGCCGATCGCGAGCCTGACGACCTCCGAGATCGAGCTCGGTCAGATGGGCGCGGCCGCGGCCGGCCACTACACGTCGTCGCCCTACTTCCAGACCATCGATTCGGACGTGAACCGGCGCTGCATCGCGCAGCTCAAGGCGCGCTTCGGCGACGACGCGAACGCCTCCGCGCCGTGGGAAGCCGCGTATTTCCAGGTTCACCTGTTCGCCAATGCACTCGCGCGCGCCGGCACCGACCAGCGCGACCGGCTCGTCGAACATCTCGCGGACGCGGAATTCGACGCGCCGCAGGGCCGCGTGAAGATCGACCGGCTCACGCAGCACACGTGCCTGTACCCGCGCATCGGCTGCGCGACGGCCGACGGCAATTTCACGATCGTGCGCGAAGCGACGCGGCGCGTGCATCCCGATCCGTACCTCGTCACGCATTCGCTCGGCGACCGCGTGCACGCGCCAGACGAACAGAAGGCGTAACCGACGATGCGCGCCCGCACCCCGATCCGCTCGACGCCGCGCCTGCTCGCCGAACTGCGCTCGCTGCGCGTGATGGTGTACTACCCGGATGACGACAACGGCCTGCTGCTCGTCGAGCAGCTCTCGCGCATCGGTTGCCCGAGCGAGCAGCGCTGGCCGCCGCCCGCCGCGCTGCCGGAGAGCGTCGACCTCGTGATCCTCGCGGTCCGGCCCGACCTGCTGCACCTGTCGATCCCGTGGCTCGAGGACGATGCGCGGCCGCCGCTCATCGCCGTCACGACCTACGAAAGCCCGACGATCCTCGAACTGATGCTGCGCATCGATGCGCAGAGCGCGGTAACGACGCCGGTGCGTTCGTTCGGCCTGTTGAGCGCGATGGCGCTCGCGTGTCACCAGAGCCGGCGGCACGACGAATACCGGCGCCGCATCGCGCAGCTGGAACAGCGCGTGATGTCCGCGCGCACGCTGCAGGAAGCGAAAACGCTGCTGATGCAGCACAACGCGATCAGCGAGGAAGAGGCATATCAGCAGATCCGCTCGCAGGCGATGGAACGGCGCATCTCGATCAACCAGCTCGCCGAGCAGATCGTGCACGCGCATGCGCTGTTGAAGCGGTAACGCGATCGGCGATCGCCGATCGCCGCGCGTCAGGCGCGTCAGTCCGGCGGCGGCAACACGACCGTGTCCTCCGGCCCGAGCACGCGCCCGTCCTGCGAACGCAGCTCGAGCTTCCTGACGGGCAGCCCGGTCTTCCGGTCGACGAGCAGCACGTGCGCCTCGTCGGGTTCGAAGAAGAAATCCTCGCCCCACTGCCGCAATGCGACGAGCAGCGGAAACAGGCCGCGCCCTTTCTCGGTCAGCACGTATTCGTGATGCGCGCCGCCGTCCGCGGCCGGCACGATGTCCATGATCCCGTGCGCGACCAGGTTGCGCAGACGCGCGGCCAGGATGTTCTTGGCCAGCCCGAGGTTCTTCTGGAATTCGCCGAAGCGGCGCAACCCGTCGAACGCGTCGCGGACGATCAGCAGCGACCACCAGTCGCCGATCGCGTCCAGCGGGCGGGCAACGCCGCAAAGGGAATCTTCGTGCGTGGTTCGTCTGTTCATCGATGCATGAGGCAATGCCGTTCCGGGAATGCGGGCGGAACGGTGGTTACGCTCGTTGAAATGAATGGTTGCAATATAAAACTCGTCACACGAAAGATCAATCGCGCGGGGCTCGACTGTTCGCGATCGATGAACGCCATGGTCGATTCGGGCCTCATTGGCACTCCAGTTCGTACATCTGGTCTATAAATTCCGGCATTTTCCCGTTCCGGCACATCATCCCGCACCAACGCGCCGAATGTCCGTCGATTGCCGCGGCCCTCTTTTTGGTTGCAACTTGCAACCCGATATCCTACGCTTCGATTCGGTTTCAACTTGAAACCAAACTATCCGACTACCGAAGGAGCATTCGATGATCCGGTCCGATGCCACGTTCGACGGCACCTTTCCTTTCACCCCGCATTTCGACGACGCATCCGGCTTCCGGATGCACTACGTGGACGAAGGCCCGCACGACGGCGAAACCGTTCTGTGCCTGCATGGCGAACCTACGTGGGGTTACCTGTTCCGCCATCTGGTTGCGGCGCTGCGTCCGACGCACCGCATCGTCGTGCCCGATCACATGGGATTCGGCAAAAGCGCGACGCCGCAGGATCGCAGCTACTGGTTGCAGGACCATATCGACAACCTCGAGCGCTTCGTGCTGGCGCGCGGCCTCGAGCGCATCACGCTCGTGATGCACGATTTCGGCGGCCCGGTCGGCATGGGGCTCGCCGCGCGTCATCCGGACCGGATCCGGCGCATCGTGTCGGCGAACGGGCCGACGCCGTTCGGCCAGCCCGATCTCGTCGAGCGGCTGACCGCGAACGGCCGCGATGCGCCGTGGTTCCAGTGGATCATGCGTGCGGCGGCGGACGATACGCTCGAGACGGTGCTCGGTCAGCTCGGCTTCAACATCCTGAGCACGCTGAAACTGAACGGTTTCGAGAACCACGCAGTCATCACCGACACGTGGATCGCCGCATACGGTGCGCCGTTCGCGCAACCGGCGGACTGTCTCGGCGCGATCGGATGGGCCCGCGGGTTTGCCGCGGGCGCGCACCGGTTCGAGGTGCCCGATGCGGCGGCATTGCGCGCGATACGCGACAAACCCGCGCTCGCGATCTGGGGAGACGCCGACCGGACACTCGGCGCCGAACATTTCCTGCCGCTCTTCACCGCGCTGTTTCCGTCCGCGCCCGTCGAGCGGCTGGCGGGCGTCGGGCACTACTGCTTCGAGGATGCGCCCGACGCCATCGCGGCGCGGATCGCCGGATTCATCCGGACGACCGGCTGAGTGCGTTCCGCAGCGTGCATCCGGCGCCCAGCCGCGGAACACGGCGTGCGCGGCCGCCTTCGCAACCGCGCACGCACCGCTTCACATCAGCGAATGACCCGCGTCACACCACGCCCGCGCGGGTCGGCCATCGCCTCCGGCGTCTTGCCGTCGATCTTGATCACCTGGATGTCGCCGCTGAAATCCTGCCCCTTCAGCGTGTAGCCGCGCGCCTCGATCTGCTTCGCGAGTTCGCCTTCGATCGGGTGGTACGGCTCCCAGAAGATCGTGTTCGGCGGCAGCAGCTGGTGATGGAAGCGCATCGCGCCGACGGCCTCCTTCAACGGCATCTTGAAATCGTAGATGTTGTTGATCACCTGGAAGATCGACGTGAAGATACGCGAGCCGCCCGGCGTGCCGATCACCAGCGACACCTTGCCGTCCTTCGTCATGATCGTCGGCGACATCGACGACAGCGGGCGCTTCTTCGGTTCGATCGCGTTCGCGTCGCTGCCGACCACGCCGAACATGTTCGCCACGCCCGGCTTCGCGGAGAAGTCGTCCATCTCGTCGTTCAGCACGATGCCCGTGCCGTCGGCGATCACGCCCGAACCGAAATAGCCGTTGACCGTGTAGGTGTTCGACACCGCGTTGCCCCACTTGTCGACCACCGAGAAGTGCGTCGTTTCAGCCTTCTCCGGCATCGTCGTGCCGAGGCCCGGCTGCACGCTCTTCGTATCCGACGGCTCCTTCGGGTTGACTTCGGCCGCCCGCTTCGCGATATAGGCGTCGTCGGTCAGCTGCGCGATCGGCACCTTGTAGAAATCGGGATCGCCGAGATACTGCGCACGATCGGCGAACACGCGCTTCTCGATTTCCGCGACGAGGTGGATGTACTGCGGCGAGTTGAGCTTCACGCCCTCGAAGTCCTGCTTGAGGTCGGCCTTCATCTTCAGCAACTGCACGAGGCCGATGCCGCCCGAGCTCGGCGGCGGCGCGGTGATCACGTCATAGCCGTTCCACTTCGCCTGCACCGGCTGGCGCCACACCGCGCGGTACTGCGCGAGATCCTCGGTGGTGATCAGCCCGTTGCCGTCGCCGGTCTTCATCGACGCGGCGATCAGCTCGGCCGTCTTGCCCTTGTAGAAACCTTCCGCGCCGTCGTTCGCGATGCGCGTGAGCACGTCGGCGAGATCGGGCTGCTTGAAGTTCACGCCCGCCTTCAGCCCGGAGAAATACTTGTCGAAGTTGGTCTTGCCGCCGAACTCCTTCGACGCGTCGACGCCGCGCTGCGCGAGCTGCTCGTCGACGACGAAGCCATCGCGTGCATAGTGGATCGCCGGCGCGAGCACCTGCTTCCACTTCAGCTTGCCGAAGCGCTTCTGCGCTTCCCACATGCCCGCGACCGTGCCCGGTACGCCGACCGCGCGCGGGCCGTACAGGCTCATGCCCTTGACGACGTTGCCGTCCTTGTCGAGATACATGTCCTTCGTCGCGGCGAGCGGCGCACGCTCACGGTAGTCGATGAAGTACGGCTTGCCGTCCTTGTAGATCGTCATGAAGCCGCCGCCGCCGATGTTGCCGGCTTCCGGATACGTGACGGCGAGCGTGAAGGCGATCGCGACGGCCGCGTCGATCGCGTTGCCGCCTTCCTTGAAGATCCGCTCCGCGGCATCCGCGCTGTACTTGTCGGCCACCGCGACCGCCGAGCTCGTCAGGACGGCCGGCTGCGGCCCCTTCGCATAGACGGGTGCGTTCGGCAGGAAACCGATGCCGGCCACCGTCGCGAG
The DNA here is from genome assembly GCF_001411495.1 of Burkholderia cepacia ATCC 25416. Lineage (NCBI taxonomy): Bacteria > Pseudomonadati > Pseudomonadota > Betaproteobacteria > Burkholderiales > Burkholderiaceae > Burkholderia > Burkholderia cepacia. The sequence continues at coordinate 154,280 of NZ_CP012982.1, forward strand.
CACGACAGCGGATGATTTGAAGCGATTCAGCGTAGTCATTGCATGTCCCCCATGTGGATCTCCTTCAGGCAGGAAAAGCACCTGTCCCGCGCATGGTCGCCGGCGCACCGACGGCCATATCCGGTTTCGTAGTATAGGGGGACAAAAAGGGTCGAACACGTGACATGCGATGAAAGCGCATTCGCTGTGTGCGCCTGGTCATGTCGCCGCTTCTCGACACGGATGCGGACAGGTCGAAATTGCACCGGGCGCGCGGCCGCAATTCACACCGGTTCACGTCATCACGCAGCGCACAAAAACCGAAAGTTGCGAACTGCGCGACAGGCCACGTGACGCGTGAAAAAAAATCTGCAAACGTCCATCCCGCTGCGCGATCCGATCTGCGAAGATAGCGCCCCGCTTTCACACCGCATCACTGGTTCGTTCACGCGCCGCCTCACGTTTCTTCGTCTCGCTTCCTATGGCATCACACAACGCGCATCATGCGTCCGGCTTCGCGGCCGGCGTCGCCGCCGCCGCCCTCGTCGCACAAACCGGCGCCACGGGCCCGTGGCATTCGGGCATGTTCGCCGCATTCGCGGCGGGCGTCGCGGGCGGTACCGCGCCCGACTGGCTCGAAGTCGCATGGTGGCGCCGCAAGCGCCGCCTGTGGGTCACGCATCGAACCATCACGCACTGGGGCATCGGCTGGATCGCCCTGCTCGCACTCGGCTGGCACGGGCTCATCCATCATCCGCATCCGCTGTGGGCCGCGCCGCTGTTCGGCTTCGCATGCGGCGGCGTGATGCACCTGCTCGCCGACTGGCCGAACCCGCTCGGCGTACCGTGGATCTGGCGGCGTCATTCACTCAACCTGTGGAACAGCGGGCGCTGCGACCTGATCGTCGTGGGCGCCGCATGGGGCGGCACGCTGTGGCTCGCGCAGTCGTTGTGCTCGCGTACGCCGCTGCTCGAACACTGGCTCGGCTGGCTGCATCGCGTCTAGTTGCAATTCGGCGCAATTTGACGCGATTCGGCGTGCTATCGGCACGCCGGCGCGCATGCAACTTTCCGTCCATTGAAAGTACGGTGCAGGCCCCCATTTGAGTCCCGTTCGCCGACACGCGCACCCGGCACGCACGCGCGACGTCTGGCACACTGACGATTCGATTCGTGCGCGCCTTGCGCACGCTTTGCGCCCTGCTTGCACCCTATTTCAACGCTCCGATGGACGTCACCGCTACCCGCCCTGCCGCCCGTGCGCTCGACGTGTTCCACCCGGCCGTCGCCGCGTGGTTCCGGCGCACGTTCGCCGCGCCCACCGGCGCGCAGGCGCTCGCGTGGCCGCACATCAAGGCCGGCCGCTCGACGCTGGTCGCCGCGCCCACCGGCTCCGGCAAGACGCTCACCGCGTTCCTGTGCGCGCTTGACGATCTGGTGCGCGATGCGCTCGCGCATGACGGCACGCTGCCCGACGCGACGCTCGTCGTGTACGTGTCGCCGCTGAAGGCGCTGTCCAACGACATCCACGTGAACCTCGATGCGCCGCTCGCCGGCATCGCCGATTCGCTCGCGCAACTCGGCCTGCCGGTGCCGGCGATCCGTACCGCCGTGCGCACCGGCGACACGACGCAGGCCGAGCGCGCGGCGCTGCGCAAGCGCGCGCCGCACATCCTCGTCACGACACCCGAGTCGCTGTACGTGCTGCTGTCGTCCACGTCGGGGCGGCAGATGCTGTCGAACGTGCGCTCGGTCATCGTCGACGAGATCCACGCACTCGCATCGTCCAAGCGCGGCAGCCATCTCGCGTTGTCGCTCGAACGTCTCGACGCGCTGGCCGGCCGAGCGCTGCCGCGCATCGGGCTCTCCGCCACGCAAAAGCCGATCGATGCGGTCGCGCGCTTCCTCGTCGGCGGGCCGGCCGACGCGCCGCGCGATTGCACGATCGTCGACACGGGCCACACACGCGAGCGCGACCTCGCGCTCGAACTGCCGAACGTGCCGCTCGAACCCGTGATGGCCACCGACGTGTGGGAACAGGTGTACGACCGCATTGCCGGGCTCGCGGCCGCGCACCGCACGACGCTGGTGTTCGTCAACACGCGGCGCACCGCCGAGCGCATGGCGCGCCATCTCGCCGACCGGCTCGGCAAGGATGCGATCGCCGCGCATCACGGCAGTCTCGCGAAGGAGCACCGCTTCGACGCCGAACAGCGGCTGAAGCGCGGCGAACTGAAGCTGCTCGTCGCCACCGCATCGCTCGAACTCGGCATCGATATCGGCGACGTCGATCTGGTCTGCCAGGTCGGCTCGCCGCGCGGCATCGCGCCGTTCCTGCAGCGCGTCGGCCGCTCCGGACACCATGTCGGCGGCGTGCCGAAGGGGCGCCTGTTCCCGCTGTCGCGCGACGAGCTCGTCGAATGCGCGGCCCTGCTCGATTGCGTGCAACGCGGCGAGCTCGACGCGCTGCGGATTCCCGAAGCGCCGCTCGACGTGCTCGCGCAGCAGATCGTCGCCGAAGTGGCGTGCACGGAATGGCAGGAAGACGCGCTGTATGCGAGCTTCACGCGCGCGGCGCCGTACGCGCGGCTGACACGCGAGCGCTTCGACGAAGTGATGAAGATGCTCGCCGAAGGCTTCACGAGCCGGCGCGGCGTGCGCGGCGCGTACCTGCATCGCGACGTGGTCGGCGGCACCGTGCGCGGGCGCCGCAACGCGATGATGACCGCGACCACGTCGGGCGGCACGATCCCCGACATGGCCGACTACGCGGTGCTGCTCGAACCGCAGGGCATCCAGGTCGGCACGGTCAACGAGGATTTCGCGATCGAGAGCCTCGCTGGCGACGTGTTCCAGCTCGGCAACCAGTCGTACCGGATCATTCGCGTGGAAACGGGCCGCGTGCGTGTCGAGGACGCGCAGGGCCAGTCGCCGAACATTCCGTTCTGGCTCGGCGAGGCGCCGGGGCGCAGCGACGAGCTGTCGGCGGCGGTCGGCCGGCTGCGCGCGCGGCTCGACGGACTGTTCGCGGACGGCGACCGGCTCGCACATGGCAAGAACCGTGAACGCATCGGTGAAGGGACTGGCGGAAAGCCCGTGCCCCGGGCCGACGCCAAAGCGGGCGCGAAGGCGAAATCGAAGGCCGGGATCGAAGCCGATACCGACGCCTCGACCGGCTTGCGGCACGACACCGTCGTCGCCGCCACCGCCGAAAGCCGCCTCGCGCCGGCGTTGCGCTGGCTCGTCGACGATCTCCGCCTGTCGCCCGACGCCGCCCGCCAGATCGTCGACTACCTCGCCCGCACCCGCGCCGCGCTCGGCGCGCTGCCGACGCAGGACACGCTCGTGATGGAACGCTTCTTCGACGAATCGGGCGGCACGCAGCTCGTGATCCATTCGCCGTTCGGCAGCCGCATCAACCGCGCATGGGGGCTCGCACTGCGCAAGCGCTTCTGCCGCAGCTTCAACTTCGAGTTGCAGGCGGCCGCGACCGACGACGCGATCATCCTGTCGCTGTCGCTCGCGCACAGCTTCGCGCTCGACGAAGTGTGGCGTTACCTGCGTTCGGCCAGCGCCGAACACGTCCTCGTCCAGGCACTCCTCGACGCGCCGATGTTCGGCGTGCGCTGGCGCTGGAACGCGACGACGGCGCTCGCGCTGCCGCGCTTCACCGGCGGCAAGCGCACCGCGCCGCAACTGCAGCGGATGAAGAGCGAGGATCTGCTCGCGACCGTGTTTCCCGATCAGGTCGCCTGCCTCGAGAACATCGTCGGCGAACGCGAGATACCGCATCACCCGCTCGTCGACCAGACGCTCGACGACTGCCTGCACGACGCAATGGACACCGACGGCTGGCTCGCGCTGCTGCGCCGGATCGAGAGCGGTGCGATCGAGCTGATCGCGCGCGACCTGCCCGCGCCGTCGCCGCTCGCGGCCGAGATCCTGAACGCGAAACCGTATGCGTTCCTCGACGACGCGCCGCTGGAAGAGCGCCGCACGCAGGCCGTACAGTCGCGCCGCTGGAGCGACCCTGAATCGGCCGACGATCTCGGCGCGCTCGACGCCGACGCGATCGATGCCGTGCGCGACGAAGCCTGGCCGCTCGTGCGCGACGCCGACGAAATGCACGACGCGCTGCTCACGCTCGCATGCATCGCCGACAGCGAAGCGCACGCGCACGAAGGCTGGCCCGACCGGCTCGCGGAACTTGCCGAACGCCGCCGCGCGACGAAACTCGTGACGCCCGGCGGCGGCGCCCTGTGGGTGCCGGTCGAACGGCTCGTGTGCCTGCGTGCGTTGCATCCCGATGCCCGCATCGCGCCGGCGCTCAAGGTGCCGGCTGCCTGCGCGCAGCCGTGGGAAGCGGATGCCGCGCTCGTCGACGTGATCCGCGCGCGGCTCACCGGTTTCGGCCCGCTTGCACTCGACGCGATCGCGACACCGCTCGGCCTGCCGCCTGCGTCGGTCGCGACGGCGCTCGCGGCGCTGGAGCGCGAAGGTTATGTGATGCGCGGCCGGTTCACACCGGGCACGACGACCGACGAATGGTGCGAACGCCATTTGCTTGCGCGCATTCATCGCTACACGGTGAAACGGCTGCGCCGCGAAATCGAGCCGGTGGAGCGCGCCGACTTCATGCGCTTCCTGTTCCACTGGCAACACCTGACACCCGACACGCGCGGTACGGGCCGCGATGCACTCGCGGCCGTGGTCGAACAGCTCGAGGGTTACGAGGCCGCGGCGAGCGCATGGGAAGACGCGCTGCTGCCCGCGCGCCTCACCGACTACACGGCGGGCGGGCTCGACGAGCTGTGCCGCTCCGGCAAGCTCGTGTGGACGCGCATCGGCGCGCCGGCCCGCGCGGCCGGCACGCCCGTTAAGACGACACCGATCGTGCTTCTGCCGCGCCGCCACCTCTCTGCCTGGCAGGCGCTGCGCGATCCCGACGCGCAACCGGCGCTGTCCGCACGGGCCGCCCAGGTGCGCGACACCCTCGCCGCGCACGGCGCGATGTTCTTCGATGCGCTGCTCGACGACCTGCACATGCTGCCCGTCGAACTCGAGCAGGCGCTCGGCGAACTGGTGTCGGCCGGCCTCGTGAATGCGGACAGCTACGCGGGCCTCCGCGCACTGCTGAAACCTGCCGTCAAGCGCAGCGCGACCTATGCGCCGCGCACGCGGCGCGGCGGTGCGCTGATCGGCGGAATGGACGACGCCGGCCGCTGGGCGCTCGTGCAACGCGCTTCGGCACCGGCTGACACGCCAAGCCCGGCACCGAGGCGCGGTGCGCCCGCGACCGATCCCGACGCACTCGAACACATCGTCTGGACGCTGCTGCGCCGCTATGGCGTCGTGTTCTGGCGGTTGCTCGAACGCGAAGCCGACTGGCTGCCGAACTGGCGCGAGCTCGTGCGCGTGCTGCAACGCCTCGAAGCGCGCGGCGAGATTCGCGGCGGACGCTTCGTCGCCGGGCTCGCGGGCGAACAGTTCGCGCTGCCTGAAGCGATCCCGGTCCTGCGCGAACTGCGGCGGCAACCGGGCGACGGACAGTACGTTTGCGTGACGGGCGCCGATCCGCTGAATCTTGCCGGCACGCTGCTGCCCGGCGACAAGGTGCCGGCCCTCGCGGGAAATCGCGTGCTGTTCCGCGACGGCGTGCCCGTCGCCTCGCTGGTTTCCGGGGCGTTCCACTACGCCCCCGAACTGTCGCCCGCCGCGCGCGAGGAAGCGCGCCTGCGGCTCGCGCGCAGCCACTGACATCGGCTGACACGCAGCACCACACCGACTACTGATCGCGGGGCCGCGCGACCGCCTGCCTTCGGGTAGCATCGAACGACTTTCCGCGCGGGCGCCCGCGCTCCAGCACAACAAGATTTCCGGAGACTGCTGTCCATGCCCTCGCATGCCGACTCGCCCGCCGCTCATCACGCGGGCTCGCTGACGATTTTCCAGGGCGCCGCGCTCTATATCGGCGCGGTGCTCGGCACCGGCGTGATCGCGCTGCCCGCGCTGGCCGCCGAGGTCGCGGGCCCGGCATCCCTGCTCGCGTGGGCCGCGCTGGTCGTGTTGTCCGGGCCGCTCGCGGCCACCTTCGCCGCACTCGGCGCGCGTTATCCCGATGCAGGCGGGGTCTCGACCTACGCCCGGCGCGCATTCGGGCCGAAAGCCGCGGCGGTCGTCGGATGGTGCTTCTACTTCGCGGTACCGGCCGGCGCGCCGGCTGCCGCGATGTTCGCCGGCGCATACGTCGCGGCCGTGACGGGCGGCGGGCACACGACCGTCATCGTTACCGCTGCCGCGCTGATCGCGACCGTGTCGGCCGCGAATGCTTTCGGTGTCACCGTTTCGGGCCGCATGCAGCTCGTGTTGTCGGCGTTGCTCGTCACGCTGCTGCTCGCGGCGGTGCTCGCCTCCGCGCCGCATGCGCGCACGGCGAACCTGCATCCGTTCGCCCCGCACGGCTGGCTCGCGGTCGGCCAGGCCGCCGCGCTGCTCGTGTGGAGTTTCGCCGGCTGGGAAGCGATCACGCACCTCGCGGCCGAGTTCCGACGGCCCGCACACGACATGCCGCGCTCGGCCGGGATCGCCGTCGTGGTGGTCGGATTCCTGTATCTGTCGGTCGCCGCCGCGAGCGTGACGGTGCTCGGGCCTTCCGCGGGCGCTTCGGGGGCGCCGCTCGCCGAACTGATCGCAGGCGGCATCGGCGGTCATGCACAGGTGCTCGCCGCCGCGGCCGCGCTGCTGCTCACGCTCGGCACGATGAACGCGTATTTCGCGGGCGCGGCCAAGCTCGGTGCGGCGCTCGGTCGCGACGGCGCATTACCCGCGTGGCTCGCGCAAGGCAGCCAGGTCGGCGGCGTCCCGCGCCGAAGCCTCGGCGTGATCGCCACGCTCGCAGCCGTTGCGCTGGCCGCGACGACGCTCTCGGACGTCGGGCCGAAACCGCTCGTGCTCGTGACGTCCGGATGTTTCGTGATGGTGTATGGGCTCGGTGCGGCCGCCGCGCTGAAGTTGCTGCCGCGCGGCGGCATCGCTTACCGCTGTGCGTGGGTTTCGCTGGTTGCGGTTGCCGGGCTGTTCCTGACGACCGGCTGGGCCATCCTGTGCCCGCTGCTGCTCGCGGGCGGTGCGCTGCTCTATCTGCGGGTGACCGGACCGCGCCAGTGACCCGGCATGTGCGCGCGGGCCGGCACTCGCCGGCTTGCGGCGACACGCCGGCGAATCATGGCCGACCCGCCGGCCGGAGGGCCGGCCACTGCGCCGTGCGCATCGTGCGCATCACGCATATGGGCGCGAACCCGGCCATACGCCGCTGCTTCACGCTCGTCAGGCCGGCACCAGCTCGAAGCTGAGCCGTTTGCCGAGCGCGGCGGCCGCGCTCGCGAGCGTCGCGAGCGTGAGGCTCGTGTCGGTTTCGTCGAGCAGCCGGTTGAGCGCGGCGCGGCTGGTTTTCATCCGCGCGGCCATCGCGGTTTTCGTGATGTGCTGCGCCTTCATTTCCTGCCCGATCTGCCACGCGATCACGCGCTTGATCGCGGTGGCGGTGGCCGCTTCGAGATTGCCGTCCTCCTCGAGGAAGGTATCGAAATCGCTGCCGATATGCGGATGGTTCGTGGTCGTCATGAGGTACTCCAGTGCATGGCGTTGCCGGCTGCCTGCCCGTCGAAGACGGTGCGTTCCGGCGCAACCGGGAAATTCAGATGGCATGCGTCAACGCTTTGAGACGCGCGACGGTGACATCGAGATCGTCCGACGGCGTGACGCGCGACTGCTTGAAAAAGCCGTGCAGCAGGACCATCGTGTCGCCGACGACCGTAAACAGCACACGGGCGCTCCGCCCCGGCAGCGCCACGCGGATCTCCCACAGATCCGGTGCCATCTTCCGGACCAGCGGCATGCCGAGCGGCCAGCCGAGTTGAACGGTCTTGATCTCCTCGCCGATCACCCTTCGCTCCGCTTGCCCAAGCAACTTCAGCCATTCGCGCACCGGCTCGTTGCCACGAGCCGTCTGGAAGAACCGCACGCCGAGCGTGACCTGGATCTGCTGTCTCGTCATCGTCTTGACACCCATCGTACCAAAATCGGTACGATAAGCCAAGCACCACCGGGACAGCTACTGGCCGGACGGCCAATTCGATAGCCGGGGACGGCTCGGTCCGCGCTTGCCGCGCGATCCGCCCCGGGTTATTCGTCGCGACGAGCCCGCTTGCGCGCCACGCGTGGCGACTGGTGCGCTCGCGCATCGCCGAACCGCGACCGCGCGATGTCGCGCACGGCATCGATCAGCGTCCGCGCGACCGGCGACGGCTGCGCATCGGTACGCAGGATGAGCCCGACCGGCTCGTCGGTGCCCGCGGACGGCAGCGGCAGGCGTGCCAGCGCCCCGGCCGACAGGTCGTATTCGGCCGCATAGAGCGGCACGAACCAGACCGCATCGTTTTCGAGCGTCAGCGCGCGCGCGACCGATACCGACAGCACCTCGATGAACGAATCCAGCGGCGGCGCGCCGCAGGCGCCGAGCAACTGCTCGGCCGACTGGCGGATCAGCGTGCCGAACGGCGGCAGCACGACCGGATGGCGTGCGAGCTCGGCCGCCGGTGCCGCGCTTGAAAGCAGCGGATGCCCGGCACGCACGACGGCAACCAGCGGCTCGTTGTACAACTGCTCGAACGCGAGCCCGATCATCCGCTCCGGCTCCGACAGCCGCCCGATCGCGCACTCGATCGCGCCCGACTTCAGGCGCTCGAGCAGATCGGCATTCGCGGCCGTCGTGATCCGCACGACGACGCGCGGCCAGCGCTCGGTGAGCGCCTTCATCAACGCCGGCGCAAGCGATGCCGCGACCGTCGGCAGCATGCCGATTTCCAGCGTCGCCGCGGCGGCTCCGCCCTCACGCGCAAGCAGCCCGACACCCTGCCGCAGCGCCAGCACGCACGCGTTCGCATGCGGCATGAACAGCTGCGCCTCGCGGGTCGGCTGCGCGCCCTGCCGGCCGCGCTCGAACAGCTTCACGCCGAGGATCGCCTCCAGTTCGGCGATCGTCTTCGAGACGGCCGGCTGCGTGATCGACAGGCTTTCCGCCGCCTTCTGCACGCCGCCCAGCTGCGCGACCGCGAGAAAGCACTGCAGGTGCCGGAACTTGACGCGGCCGTCGGCGATACGGTTATTCATAACGGGTGGTTATGCGATTGACGATGAAACGCCATTTTGCATAACTTTCCGGATCGCCCCAAGCGTTCGACGAGGCATCACGCGCGACGCCGCAGAGCCTGGAAACCGGCCGGCTCCCACATCCGCTTCGCGATCAGCAAGCTCGTCCCGTGCTTCTGCGCGAGCGGCGCGGACGACGATTCCGCATGCAGCGCGGCCGCCTTGCTGCGCAGCCGGCGCAACTCCAGCTCGAGCTCCGCGGCGGCAGCCTCCGTCAGCATCCCCTGCGAGAACGTCATCGTCTCGCCCTCCCCGTCGAAGCGGCTGTCGAGAAAATCGCCGAGCGCGTGCGCATGGAAATAACGGCGGATCGGCCCGCCGGGCAGCCAGTCGAAATCGCGCGCGACGCGCACGCGAATCCGGTCGCCCGGCAGCAGCGCGACGACGTTCATCCGGTCGAGCATCAGCAGGTATTTCACGCACTCGGCCTGGGTCACCTGATAGGTCGACACGATGTCCTGCACGGTCCAGTAGTTGATCGCGCAGACGGCAACGAGCAGCAGCTTGTCGTCCGACACGAGCAACGCCTCCTGCTGCTCGGTCAGCACGCGCAGCCTCGGCGCCGACGCGGAAGCCTCCTGCACGAGTTCGGCGAGCGTATAGCCGAGCAGCTGGGCGATCTCCACGACACGCTCCAGCGTGAAGCGGCCGCTGGCGAACAGCCGCTTCACGCTCGTCTCGGAGACGTCGAGCGCCCGCGCGACGTCGCGGTAGGTCATGCCCTGCGCCTTCAACTGGCGCTTCAGCATTTCGATGAGTTGGGCGGTTTCGGTCATTTTGGTATCGAAAAATGATGCTCAAGGTCAGATATTAGGCTACCTGCACACACAAATGAACACTTTCGGATACTTGTCTGCATAATCCGCTCCGTGCTGTCACCGAACGACGGAGCCGAAATGACCACCCGAACCGAAACCGCCGCCTACGAATCGCGCCACACCGCCCCGCGCGATGCACGCGACACGGATCGCACGATGCCGCTCGCCACGATCCGCACGCTGGCCGCCAGCGCGCACGTCGGGGATCTCGTGTTCATCCGCGTGCCGGCGAGCGCGCCGCGCGACGCGGCGGGCACGATGGGCACGACGGGCACGTGGGCCAATCGCTTCGGCATCGTCGTCGATACGTCGGGCGACGAGCCCGTGATCGCCGAATCCGGGTTTGCGTGGACGAAACTCACGCCGCTGTCGCGCTTCGTCGCCCGTACCGACGGCGGGCGCATCGCACTGGCACGCCGCGTCGCGGCACCGACCGCCGACGCGCAGCGCCGGATGCATGCAACGGCGGAACAGCGGATCGACGCGCTGCTCGGCAACCGCTTCAACCTGCGGACGCGGCGTGCGTTCTGCGCGGACTACGTGAGCGACGTGCTCGGCGCCGACCGGGACGCGACGCCTGCGGCACTGCTGCGCGGCGGCACGCTGTCACTCGAATTCGACGGGATCGTGTTCGATCCCGGCCGCCAGTCATGACGGGCGCGCTCAGGGAGGCCGGATAACAACAAGAACGAAAACACAAAAAGCAGCGACGGGCTGGCTGGAGGGCCGTGCACGGGGTCGTCACCGACGACGCGAAGCCCGATCGCTTTTTCCGCCGGACAGGCATCCTGTCCGGCGGAATTTTCATTGGCGCGTCGAACATAACGAACGGTTATGCGATTCGCGAAAAAAGGTCATTTTGCATAACTTTCCGGATTGGCTAAAGTCCTGCCATCCACTTCGCGAAATACCTATCAGGAGACGCCCGATGGATTCCCCCACGATCCTCACGCCGCGCGACTGGCCGTCGCATCCGGCCTATATCCACCCCGAGTACCGTTCGTCCGTGAAGCGCGGCCCGACCCGCCCGCTGATCCCGCTGAAGGAGAAACTGCGCGACCAGTACGCGCCCGTCTACGGCGCCGAGGATCTCGGCGCGCTCGACCACGACCTGACGAAGAACGCCGTGAAGAACGGCGAGCCGCTCGGTGAGCGCATGGTCGTCACCGGCCGCGTGCTCGACGAAGGCGGCAAGCCCGTGCGCAACACGCTCGTCGAGGTGTGGCAGGCGAACGCGGCCGGCCGCTACGTGCACAAGGTCGACCAGCACGATGCGCCGCTCGACCCGAACTTCCTCGGCGCGGGCCGCTGCCTGACCGACAACGAAGGCCGCTACCGCTTCCTGACGATCAAGCCCGGCGCGTATCCGTGGGGCAACCATCCGAACGCGTGGCGCCCGAATCACATCCATTTCTCGCTGTTCGGCGATTACTTCGGTTCGCGTCTCGTCACGCAGATGTACTTCCCCGGCGATCCGCTGCTCGCGTACGACCCGATCTTCCAGGGCACGCCCGAGGCCGCGCGCGACCGCCTGATTTCGCGCTTCTCGATGGACATCACCGAAGAAGGCTATGCGCTCGGCTACGAATTCGACATCGTGCTGCGCGGCCGCGACGCTACCCCGATGGAGCGCTGAACCATGACGACGCTGAAGCAAACCCCTTCGCAGACGGTCGGCCCGTACTTCGCGTACGGCCTGTGCCCGCAGCAATACGACTACGACCTGAAAAGCCTGTTCACGCCGACGATCGCCGCGGCACACGCCGAAGGCGAGCACGTGCTGCTGATCGGCCAGGTGTTCGACGGCGACGGCAACGTCGTTGGCGACGCGGTGCTCGAATTCACGCAGGTGGACAGCGCGGGCCGCTACCCCGCGTCGCGCGACGACATCGCGAAATCCGGCTTCACGGGCTTCGCGCGGGTCGGCACCGGCACCGATGCGCAGCAGCGCTTCGTCGTCGAGACGGTGAAGCCGGGCCGCATCACCGCCGGCGAGGCGCCGCACATCAACGTGACCGTGATGATGCGCGGGATCCTCACCCATGCGTTCACGCGCGTGTATTTCGACGACGAAGCCGCCGCGAACGCCGCCGACCCGGTGCTGAACGCGGTGCCCGCCGAGCGTCGCGCGACGCTCGTCGCGAAACGCGACGCGCAACCGGGCCGCCCGGTCGTCTACCGCTTCGACATCCGCATGCAGGGGCCCGACGAAACGGTGTTCTTCGACGTGTGACGCGCGAGCCGGCGCACGCCGGCTTCGCCCGCTATCGCAAACCGCAACGCCGCGTGGCGCGACACCGACAGGCATCGCGCCACGCGGCGTTTTTCGTGTTGCGGCGCCATCATTTGATGCTGCATCGCAGCACGCCAGGCTGCGGGCATCGATGCCCGGTGCCAGGGGCTGCCGCCCCCGCATCGAACGCGCGATTGAAACGCATGCTGCGACTGCACATGAATCATCGCCCCGGCAGGATATCGTTTGCGCGTTATGCGGCGTATCCTGCGTTATCCGCAACGTTCAAACGGAATTAAATCAGGATCAGCAACAATTACGCATGTCATGCGCGATATCGGCCCACCGGGCCGTGCGCGCATTTTTTCTGACCGAGTGCCTTTAAGCGCGTCTGACCGAAGTTGGCAGACGCGTATTTTTTTGTGGCGACCGGCACATCGGCGTTGTGCGCTCGGATGCCTTCCGGTCAGCGCCGAATCTCCAGATAGCGGCTCGGCGTATCGCCCAGAATGCGGCGAAACGCCGACGTGAACGCGCTGGCGCTCGCGTACCCGAGATCGAGCGCGACGCGCGTGACCGGCTGCCCGTCGCTCAGGCGGGCGATCGCCGCGAGCATGCACACCTGCTGGCGCCATGCGGCAAAACTCACGCCCGTCTGCGCGCGAAACTGCCGCGTGAACGTGCGCCGGCTCACGCCGGCATCGGCGGCCACCTGGTCGAGATCGGCCGCGATCGACGGCGACGCGAGCAGGTGCCGGCACACCTTCGCCAGCCTCGCGTCGGCCGGCAGCGGCGCATGCAGCGACAGGCGCGGCATCGTCGCGATTTCCGCGACCAGCAGCGCCATCAGCTTGCCCGCGCGCCCGTCGACGTCGTACAGGGCCGGCAGGTCGATCGCATCGTCGATCAGTTGCCGCAGCAGCGCCGATACGCCATAGACGCCGCACTGCTCGGGCAGACCCGCCTCGAGCGCGGCGTCGCCGGACACGAACGTGTTGAGCATCGTGACCGGCCCGGTCATCGTCATTTCGTGCCGCACGCCGGCCGGCACCCAGCACGCGCGCTGCGGCGGCACCAGCCAGCGCCCGTGCGGCGTCGACACGCTGATCGTGCCGCGCGACGCGAACGCGAATTGCCCGCGCACGTGCGCGTGCTCCGGAAACGTCGTACCCGCCGCGTAGTCGTTCGCGGTCACGACCACGCTCCGCGGAATGTGTTCGTAGGGATCTAGCAGCGTATTTCTCACGGCCCGAATTCCATCATCAATGACCCGATATCGAAGGCGGGTCTCCTTCGCGCGATCTACGATCCGCTCCACCCCTTGCGCGACCTCGCGGCCGCAAGACCCGTCGGCCTGATCGGCCGGATTACCACTGCATCGGAGCGGACATGCCGAATACGTTTCATCGCGTGGGGGACGGCCCCCACCCTGTTCTTGTACTGCCCGGCTGGTTCGGCGACGCCCACGCGTTCGAACCCGTCGAGGCGTGGCTGTCGCGTGAGCGTTTCAGCTATGTGTTCATGGACTACCGAGGTTACGGCCGCATGCGCGACACAGCCGGCGACTACACGATCGACGAGATCGCCGCCGACGCGCTCGCGCTTGCCGACACACTCGAATTCCCGACCTTCAGCGTCGTCGGCCACTCGATGGGGGCGATGGCGGCCGAGAAAATCGCCGTCATCGCGCCCGACCGGGTGCGCGCGCTCGTGCCGGTCACGCCCGTGCCTTGCGGCGGCCTGCCGTTCGACGCGGAGAAACGCGCGCTATTCGAGCGAGCCGCCGACCACGTCGCCGATCGCCGGACCATCATCGATCGCAGCACCGGCGGCCGGCTGCCCGCCGCCTGGGTCGCGTGGAAAGCCGCGTATTCGGCAGCCCGTTCGTCGCCGCCGGCGTTCGGCGCGTACTTCCGCGCGTGGGCCGACACGGATTTCAGCCACGAGATCGCCGGCACCCATCCGGTGAAAGTGCTGATCGGCGAGCACGATCCGGCGTTCGACGCGGCGCTGATGGCCCGCACTTACCTGCGGCGCTACCCGCTCGCCACCGTCGACGTGCTGCGCAATGCGGGCCACTATCCGATGAACGAGACGCCGCTCGCGCTGGTCGCGGCCATGGAAACGTTCCTGCTTGCCGTGACAGCGAGCCCTGCTACCGCCCATTGACCGGTCGCACGCCGGCGACATCGCCGCGGCACGCATCACCGCAGCATGAACGACATCGCAGACAGGCTGTTCAACGTGCGCACCACGTGCTCGACCGAAGGCCCGTCGAAGCGCAGCGTCACCGCATCGACGCGCTCCAGCGACGGCAGCACGCAGAACAGGTCGGCCAGCGCCGCCGTCTGCACACGCAACGTGCAGGCGGCCGGCGCGGGCCGACGGGCGCCGGCGCGCACGCCTGCCGACAGTGCCCGCGCGACCGTCTCGCGCGCAGCGGCTGCGATCCGCGCACACGATGCGGACGGCGTGAGCGTATCGCCGCTCGAAGCGCCGCCGGCCGTCTTGACCGTCTCGAAATGCGCATCCGGAAACAGCGGCTGCGTTTCTTCCGCGAACACGTCGTCGCCGGTGGCCAGCGCGACGTGCGCGCCATATTCACGGGCCAGCGCGCCGTACAGCCCGGCTTCGCCGAGCTCGACGCCGTTCAGCCACACCTGCGTGAACGCGAAGCTGTTGATCGTGTGCGCGAGGATGCCGCGCGTCTGCGATTTCGCGTGATAGCCGATCATGAACACGAGGTCGGGCTGCCGTTCGAGGCCCGCCATCATCCCGAGCGTGCGCGGCTTGCCGAGCACGACGCGCGCACGCGCATCGAGCCCGTCGGGCAGCAGGTTGCGGAAACCGCCGTGCGAATCGTTGACCCACACGGCCTGCGCGCCGCCCATGAACGCGCCTTCGATCGCCGCATTCGCCTCGGCGGTCATCCAGCGCCGCGCGCGTTCGTATTCCGGATTGCCCGCACGCGTCTGCTCGGTGGCGAACACGCCGGCGACGCCTTCGATGTCGGTCGAAATCAGGATCTTCATGACTGGGCAATACGTCCTTCGTGACTTTCGTTGAACAGGCGATCGAGGTCGGGCACCGCATCGCGCAGCGATTGCCGCACGTGGCCGTCGCGCCCGGCCACCGTCACGGCCTGCAGCAACGCATCGGCGATGGCGTGCTCGACGCTTTCGGCGGCAGCCATGAACAGCGGATCGAGCGCCGCGTCGGCGACGAGGGCCGGCAGCGCGATGGTCGACGCGTCGTGCGCGATCGTGTAGGCGGTGGAGAAGGCGAGCGCGATGTCGCCGCTGCCGTGCCCGTAGACCGAGCCCGTGCGGGCCAGCCCCGCGCCCGCACGGCGCGCGAGCCGCGACAGTTGCCGCGCGTCGAGCGGCGCATCGGTGGCCAGCAACAGGATGATCGAGCCCTGCTCGGGTGGCGCCGCGTGCGCGGCCTCGGCCGCCCGCCGTTGCGCGACGATGCGCCCGAGCGGCACGCCGCCGAGCGTCAGCATCGGCAGCCGGCCGAAATTCGCGAGCACAAGCGCGCCGACCGTATAGGGCCGGCCGGCCGCGACGGCAACGCGCGACGCCGAACCGATCCCGCCCTTCAGGTCGAAGCACGACATCCCGCGCCCGGCCCCCACCGCGCCGCGCGCGACGTCACGCGACGCCGCGCGGCACGCGTCGTCGTAATGCGCGGCCGTGACCGCGAACGCCTGGATATCGTTCAGATAACCGTCGTTGCACTCGAACACGAGCGGGTTGACGGTCGGCCAGTCGCGGCCGATCTGCGGATTCGCGGCGATCGCCGCGCGGATCTGCGCGTGCGCGAGCGCGCCGACGCCGAACGTATTGGTCAGCGCGATCGGCGTCTCGAGCGTGCCGAGCTCGTCGACCTGCACGAGCCCGACGCTCTTGCCGAAGCCGTTGATCACGGCGGCCCCCGCCGGCACCTTGCTGCGGTACACATCGCCCGGATGCGGCTTCACGACGGTCACGCCCGTCTGCACGCTGCCGGCATCGAGCGTGCAATGGCCGACCGTCACGCCCGGCACGTCGGCGATCGTGCCGCGCGGCCCGGCCGGCAGCGTCGCCGTCCACATCGGTGCGATGCGCATCAGCGGCGCTCCAGCTTCGGATCGAGCGCGTCGCGCAGCCCGTCGCCGAGCAGGTTGAACGCGAGCACGGTCAGGAAGATCGCGAGGCTCGGGAAGATCGCGATGTGCGGCGCCGTCACCATGTCCGCGCGCGCCTCGTTGAGCATCGCGCCCCACTCCGGCGTCGGCGGCTGCGCACCGAGCCCGAGGAACGACAGGCTCGCGGCCGTGATGATCGACGTGCCGATCCGCATCGTGAAGTAGACGACGACCGACGACACGGTGCCCGGCAGGATGTGCCGCATGATGATCGTCCAGTCCGATGCGCCGATGCTGCGCGCGGCCTCGACATAGGTCATGTGCTTGAGCATCAGCGTGTTGCCGCGCACGAGCCGCGCGAACGCCGGGATGCTGAAGATCGCGACCGCGCAGATCACGTTGACCATCCCGTTGCCGAGGATCGCGACCACGCCGATCGCGAGCAGGATGCCCGGGAACGCGAACAGCACGTCGGCCACACGCATCGTGATGCGGTCCCACCAGCCTTCGTAGTAGCCGGCGAGCAGCCCGAAGAACGTGCCGATCACCGCGCCGAGCGCGACGGAGAAGAAGCCGGCCGCGAGCGAGATGCGCGTGCCCGTGATGATCCGGCTGAAGATGTCGCGGCCGAGCGAATCGACGCCGAACCAGTGCACGGCCGACGGCCCCGCGTTCAGGGCGTCGTAGTCGAAATAGTTCTCCGGATCGAACGGCACGACGTGCGGGCCGACGAACGCCAGCACGACGAGCGCCAGCACGAAGCCGCCCGCGACGAGCGCGACGGTCTGCTTGCGGAACTTGCGCCAGAATTCGCGCCACGGCGTGCGGATCGCGGTCGGTGCGGCCGGCGCCGCGGTCTGGACAGTCGCGTTCATGCGCGCCTCACTTGAACCGGATGGTCGGGTTGATGACCGCGTACAGCACGTCGACGGTCAGGTTGATCAGGATGAATTCGAGCGAAAACAGCAACACGATCGCCTGGATCACGGGGTAGTCGCGCATCGTCACGGCATCGACGAGCAGGCGCCCGAGCCCCGGCCAGTTGAACACGACCTCGACGACGATCGAGCCGCCGAGCAGGAAGCCGAACTGCAGCCCCATCATCGTGACGACCGGGATCATCGCGTTGCGCAGGCAGTGCTTGAGCACCACCATCGGCTCGTGCACGCCTTTCGCGCGCGCGGTGCGCACGAAATCCTCGTTCAGCACCTCGACGAACGACGCACGCGTGAAGCGCGCCATCACGGCCGCGACCGCAGCGCCGAGCGTCAGCGACGGCAGCACGTAGCTCCGCCACGAACCGTCCGGCACGACGGGCAGCCAGCCGAGCTTCACCGAGAAAATTTCCATCAGCAGCATGCCGAGCGCGAACGCGGGAAACGAGATGCCCGACACCGCGAGCGTCATGCCGACGCGGTCCGGCCAGCGGTTGCGCCACACCGCCGACGCGATGCCGATCGCCATGCCGAAGGCCGTCGCCCACGCCATGCTGACGAGCGTCAGCATCAGCGTCGGCATGAAACGCTCGCCGATCTCGGTCGAAACCGGCCGCTTGCTGCGGGTCGACAGGCCGAAATCGCCGTGCGCGATCTTCACGAAGAAGTTCACGAACTGCGCGGGCAGCGGCTGGTCGAGCCCGAGATCGGTGCGCACCAGCGCGACCGTCGCGTCGTCGGCTTCGGGCCCGGCCGCGAGCCGCGCCGGGTCGCCCGGCAGCAGGTGGACGAACAGGAACACCAGCACCGCGACGATCGCGAGCGTGGGCAGCAGGCCGAACAGGCGTTTGACGAGAAAATTCAGCATGGGGCACCGATCGAATCAGCGTGCCGGCGGCTTGCGCCGCCGGCACCGCGTGGCGGACGAACCGCCGTCATCACCACTGTCATTTCAGCGAGATTTCGTCGAAGTTGAACGAGCCGTCCGGCATCACGTATGCCCCCTGAAGCCGCTTGCTGCGCGCATACACGATCTTCTCCTGCACGAGGAAGATCCACGGCGCATCGGCCCAGATCTGCTTCTGCGCATCGGCGTAGAGCTCGGCCTTCTTCGTGCGGTCGACCGTCTCCAGTGCCTTCGAGAGATCGCCGTCGACCGTGTCGTTCTTGTAGTACGCGGTATTCAGGAGCTTCGGCGGCGCCGACGAGCCGGCGAGCAGCGGCGTGATCGCCCAGTTCGCCTCGCCGGTCGACGACGACCAGCCGATGTAGTACATCCGCACCGGCGCCTTCGCCGGATCCGGCGCGCTCTCGACCTTCGCGACGCGCTCGCCGGCTTCCAGCGCCTGCACCTGAACCTTCACGCCGACCTGCGCGAGCTGCTGCTGCACGAACTGGATCGCCTTCTGCGACGTCGAGTTGTTATAGGCGGACCACAGCGTCGTCTCGAAGCCGTTCGGGTAACCGGCCTCCTTCAGCAGCGCGCGCGCCTTCGCCGGGTCGTACGGCCACGGGCCCGGCTTCGTCGCGTAGTCGACGCCCTGCGGAACCACGCCGGTGGACGGCGTCGCGAAGCCGGCGAACGCGACCTTCGCGAGCGCTTCCTTGTTCACCGCATAGTTCAGCGCCTGGCGCACCTTCGGGTTGTCGAACGGCTTCTGCTGCAGGTTCAGCGACACGTAGCGCTGCACGATCGACGGCCGCTCCACGACGTCGACCTTCGGGTTGCCCTTCAGGTCGGCAGCCTGCTCGAACGGAATGCGGAACGCGAAATCGGCCTCGCCCGTCTTGATCAGCGCCGCGCGCGTGTTGTTGTCGACCACCGGCTTCCAGTCGATCGCGTCGATCTTCGGGTAGCCCTTCTTCCAGTAGCCGGCGAACTTCTTCACCTTCAGGTCGTCGGTCTGCTTCCATTCGACGAACTCGAACGGCCCCGTGCCAACCGGATGCAGCGCGATGTCGCGGCCCCACTTCTTCAGCGCGGCCGGCGAGATCATCACGGCCGACGGGTGCGCGAGCGTGTTGATCAGCGCGGAGAACGGCTCGCGCAGCGTGATCTTCACCGTGTACGGATCGACCACTTCGGTCTTCTCGATCACGCGGAACATGTTGTAGCGCTTCAGGTGGTTCGCGGGATCGGTCACGCGGTCGAAGTTCGCCTTCACGGCCGCCGCGTTGAAATCGGTGCCGTCGTGGAACTTCACGCCCTGGCGCAGCTTGATCGTGTAGGTCTTCGCATCCGGGCTCGCGTCGTAGCCGGTTGCCAGCACGTTGACGAGCTTCATGTCCTTGTCGAAGCCGAACAGCCCCTGGTAGAACGACTTGACGACGGCCTGCGACACCGTGTCGTTCGCGTCGTACGGGTCCATCGTCGTGAACGTCGAATCCACCGCCATCACCGCGGTCTGCTGCGCGAACGCGGGCACCGCGGCCGACAGCGCGAGCGCGCCGGCACCCGCTGCGAGCAGTGCGCGTGGACGGAACATCGGGAACGAATACGGCTTGTTCATCTTGCTGGGCTCCTGTGGGTGATTCGATAACGCGTGGTGAGAGTCGCGGCGGGACGGCGCCCGCTCGGGGAAAATGCGTCGTTGCCTCGCTCGTGCGCAGCTGCGGTCCATGGCAACCTGCGCGCGTTCAGTACGCGCCGCCGACGCGGTGCGTCGCGACGTAGTGATCCGGGCCGACCGCGACGAGCGGCGCGACGACCGGCTCGTCGCCGGCCGCGCGGATCGGGCTCGGGATTTCGTCCGCCGCGAGCTGGCGCGGGGCGTGCCGGCGCGCGGGGTCAGCCACCGGCACCGCGCTCATCAGCTTCTTCGTATACGGATGCTGCGGCGCCTCGAACACCGCGCGGCGCGGGCCGATCTCGACGATCTGGCCGAGATACATCACCGCGACGCGATGGCTGATGCGCTCGACGACGGCCATGTCGTGCGAGATGAACAGGTACGCGACGCCGAGTTCGCGCTGCAGGTCGAGCATCAGGTTGACGATCTGCGCCTGCACCGACACGTCGAGCGCCGACACCGATTCGTCGGCGATCACGACCTTCGGGTTCAGCGCGAGCGCGCGCGCGATCGCGATCCGCTGGCGCTGGCCGCCCGAGAATTCATGCGGATAACGACGCGCGGCCTCGGGCGGCAGGCCGACCTTGTCGAGCAGCCAGTCGACCCGCGCCTGCGCTTCGCGGCCGCTCGCGACACCGTGCACGAGCAGCGGCTCCATGATCGAGAAACCCACGGTCAGGCGCGGGTTCAGCGATGCGAACGGGTCCTGGAAGATGAACTGGATGTTCCGGCGCAGCGCCTGCAGGTCGGGGCCTTTCAGCGCGCTGATGTCGCGGCCGTCGAACTCGATCGAGCCGCTCTGCGATTCGACGAGGCGCAGCAGCGAGCGGCCGGTGGTCGACTTGCCGCAGCCCGATTCGCCGACCAGCGCGAGCGTCTCGCCCGCGCGCAACTCGAAGCTCACACGCTCGACCGCATGCACGTATTGCGATACGCGGCCGAACACGCCACTCTTCACCGGGAAGCGCGTCACGAGATCGCGCACGCGCAGGATCGGCGACGCGGATTGATCGAAGCCCCGCTGCGCATCGCTCTTCGCCGCCGGTGCGGGCGCCGGCGATGCCGCCGGTGCTGCCGTGTTTGCACCCTCCACCTTCAGCAGCGGGAATTTCTCGGGCGCGTCGGTGCCCTGCATCGAGCCGAGCTTCGGCACGGCCGCGAGCAACGCACGCGTGTAGCGATGCGCGGGCGCCGCGAAGATGCGATCCGATTCGCCCTCCTCGACCTTCTCGCCGCGATACATCACGAGCACGCGGTCGGCCACTTCGGCCACCACGCCCATGTCGTGCGTGATGAAGATCACGCCCATGTTCATTTCGTCCTGCAGCCCGCGCACCAGTTGCAGGATCTGCGCCTGGATCGTCACGTCGAGCGCGGTCGTCGGCTCGTCGGCGATCAGCAGCGCGGGCCGGCACGACAGCGCCATCGCGATCATCACGCGCTGCCGCATCCCGCCCGACAACTGGTGCGGATAGCGCGCGAACACGCGGCGCGCCTCCGGAATGCGCACGAGTTCGAGCAGCCGCAGCGTCTCCGCGCGCGCTTCCGATGCACTCTTCGACTGATGCAGCGCGATCGCCTCGCTGATCTGGTCGCCGACCGTAAACACCGGGTTCAGCGACGTCATCGGCTCCTGGAAGATCATCGCGATGTCCGCGCCGCGAATGCCGCGCATCGTCGCACCGCTTGCCTGCGCAAGATCGACGAGCGCGCCGCCGCGCCGGCGGAACGCGATCCGGCCGTTCGTGATCGCGCCGCCGCCGTGCTCGACGAGCCGCATCAGCGCGAGCGACGTGACCGACTTGCCCGAGCCCGATTCGCCGACGATCGCGAGCGTCTCGCCGCGATCGACGTGAAACGACACGTTGCGCACCGCGTCGAACGTCGCGCCTTCGCGGCGGAACGTGACCGACAGGTCGTCGACGGCCACCACGCGCTGCTCGGGCAGCACCAGGCCGGACGGGTTTCGGCTCGAAGTCATCGTGGAATTCCTCTTCGTGCTGGCCGGGATCAGGCCGTGTCGTCGTCGCGGTAGATGCCGACCACCGGCGCTTCACCGACGCGCGCGTAACCGCGATACATCCCTTCGGTGTTGAACGGCATCGCGACGTTGCCCTGCGCGTCGACCGCGATGATCCCGCCGCGGCCCGCGAGGCGCGGCAGCTTGTTCATCACGACGTCGTGCGCGGCATCGGCGAGCGACGCGCCGCGATACGCGATCTGCGCGGCAATGTCATGCGCGGTCGCGAGCCGGATGAACATCTCGCCGGTGCCCGTCGACGACACCGCGCAGGTCGCGTCGTCCGCATAGCAGCCTGCGCCGATGATCGGCGAATCGCCGACGCGCCCCGGCTGCTTGTTCGTGATGCCGCCCGTCGACGTCGCCGCCGCGATGTGGCCGTACCGGTCGCACGCGACCGCGCCGACCGTGCCGTGCTTGCGGTCCGGATCGAGCGGCTCGGCCGGCTGCGGCTGCGACGGTGATTTGCCGAACGCGAACGTCGCCGCGTCATGGTCGAGCATCGCGCCGGCTGCCGTGCGCGCCTTGACCCACTGCGCGTGACGCGCTTCGGTGTCGAAATAGCCGGGCTCCGCGAGTTCGAGCCCCTGTGCGGCCGCGAACGCATCGGCCCCCGCGCCGGCGAACAGCACGTGTTCGCTCGCCTCCATCACGCGCCGCGCGGCAAGCACCGGATTGCGCACGCGCGTCGCGCAGCAGATCGCACCCGCGCCGAGCGTCGCGCCATCCATGACCGCCGCGTCGAGTTCATGCTTGCCTTCGGCCGTATAGACGGCACCGCGCCCGGCGTTGAACAACGGACAGTCCTCGAGCATCCGCACCGCGACGGTGACGGCGTCGAGCGCGCTGCCGCCGTCGGCCAGCACCTGCTGGGCGGCCGTCAGAATCGCGGTCAGCTCGGCACGGTACTGACGTTCGGTATCGGAATCCATCGCATCGCGCAGGATCGTGCCTGCGCCGCCGTGAATCGCAACGATCGCGGGTGAAGTCATGTTTTTTTCGGACGGTGGGAAGAAGGGTTGGCGGCCGGCTGCGTCGCTTGCGGCTGCATGAGCCACGGCAGCAGGAATTCGGTCATCTCGGCGGCGGATTTCGCGGACCGGTGCGTGCGCAGCGCGACCGCGTCGATCAGCGCCTCGATCATCGTGAGCACGGCGGCTTCCGACGTGGCCGCGAAGCGCCGTTCGGCCTTGACGTACAGGTTCAGCGACGCGATCGGCGCCAGCGGCGATTGCGGGCCGTCGGAGATACCGAGTACGCGTGCACCGCGCGCCGCCGCGCGGCGGGCCAGTTCGATCGTGTCCTTCACGTAGCGCGGAAACGCGAGCGCGATCACGAGATCGCGCGAGTCGGCCGTATAGAGCCGCCGTGCCGCGTGCGACGGGCCGCCGAGCAGCGCGAGCGACTGCACGTTGTCGTGGCAGACGGACAGCCCGTGCTCCATCAGCCCGGCGAGGAACGCGCTCGACCCCGCGCCGAGGATCAGCACGCGCCGCGCGCCGACGATCGCCTCGACCGCGGCCTCGACGTCGGCCGCGTCCAGTTGCGCGCGCGTGTTCTCGATGTTCGCGACGGCCTGGTCGAATACCGCGTCGATCCATGCGGCACCGCGCACCCCGGACTCCTGCTCCTGCGCGGAACGCAGCCGCTCGACCGGTCCGAGCGTCGCTTCGAAGCCGCGCACGAGCGCCGCGCGCATCGCCGGATAGCCGTCGAAACCGAGCGCCTTCGCGAAACGGTTCGCGGTCGCGATCGACGCATTCACGGCCTGCGCGAGTTCGTCGATGCGCATCGTCGCCGCGCGGAACGGATTCGCGAGCACGAACTCGCCCATGCGCCGGTGGATCGGCGTCATCAACGGCATCGCCGACGCGATCCGTTCGGCGATCGCGGGTTCGTCGTGACTGGCATCGTGCGGAGCGAGAGGCGTCATGCGAAGGGTTGTTGAAAGAATGATGGAAATGAATTTACACAATCCCAATTACGAAAAGAAATAAATTTTCATCCGGGTTGTGGCGTCCCGTCCCCCCGCCCCGCGATCGCCCGACGCCCGCACAGCCCCGCCGCACGGGCCTTTGGCGCGTGATCGCCGCAGGTCCGCACGTGCGTCGCCTGCGCCCGCCCATGGGGAAAACCCCGAGCAAGTTCGTTCGAATGCAATTTCGCGTTGACCGGATTCGAATTCGAACATAGGATGTTCGAAAATGATCAGTCGTCCGATAACTTCAGCCTCCGACAACGGCGAAGTGTTCGCTTGAACGCCATCATTCCGCGTCAAACCGGGAAAACTGGCAGCCATCAAGATCGGACATCGTACGAATAAAGCGAAACAGGCCATCCCGAACGGATGGTCGTCATGGATCGGTCCGGCGCCGCGCGCCGGCCCTGCCCGACAGGAGACAGCAGTGAAGACAGTCAAGGCGTTGCGCTGGTGGATCATCGTGCTCGTATGTCTCGGCACGATCCTCAACTACCTCGCACGGAATTCCCTCGCGGTGCTCGCCCCCGAGCTGAAGCACGTGTTCGCGATCTCGACGCAGCAGTATTCGTACATCGTCGGCGCATTCCAGATCGGTTACACGATCATGCAGCCCGTGTGCGGTTTCATCGTCGACCTGATCGGGCTGCGGCTCGGGTTCGCGCTGTTCGCGATGCTGTGGTCGGTGGTCGGCGTCGCGCACGGCTTCGCATCGGGCTGGCTGTCGCTCGGCATCCTGCGCGGCCTCCTGGGCCTGTTCGAAGCCGCCGCGATTCCGTCGGGGATGAAGGCGGTTGCGGAATGGTTTCCCGATCGCGAAAAATCCGTCGCGGTCGGCTATTTCAACGCGGGCACGTCGCTCGGCGCCGCGATCGCGCCGCCGCTCGTCGTGTTCCTGTCGATGCGGTTCGGCTGGCAGGCCGCGTTCATGGCCACCGGCGCGCTCGGTTTCCTGTGGGCCGCGCTCTGGTACACGCAATACCGGTCGCCCGCCGACCATCCGCGCATCACGCCGCAGGAACGCGCGCTGATCCGCGACGGCCAGGCGACGATGCCGCCCGTGTCGAAGCGCCGCATTCGCGACGTCGTCACCGCGCGGCGCTTCTGGGCCATCGCGCTGCCGCGCTTCTTCGCCGAGCCTGCGTGGCAGACCTTCAGCTTCTGGATTCCGCTGTACCTCGCAACCGAGCGCCACATGCCGCTCACGCAGATCGCGATCTTCGCGTGGATGCCGTTTCTCGCGGCCGACGCCGGCGGCATCGCGGGCGGCTACCTGTCGCCGTATCTCGCGAAGCGGTTCAGGCTGCCGCTCGTGTGGTCGCGCGTCGCCGGCGTCGCGCTCGGCGCGGTGCTGATGCTCGGGCCCGCGATGATCGGGCTCGTGTCGTCGCCGTACACGGCCATCGCGCTGTTCTGCGTCGGCGGCTTCGCGCACCAGATGATCTCCGCGCTCGTCAACACGCTGTCGGCCGACGTGTTCGATTCCGAGGAAGTCGGTACCGCGAGCGGCTTCGCCGGAATGGCCGCGTGGATCGGCGGGCTCGGTTTCTCGCTGCTGGTCGGCGCGCTCGCCGACAAGATCGGCTATGCGCCGCTGTTCGCGTGCCTCGGCCTGTTCGACATCATCGGCGTCACGCTGCTCGCGGTGCTGATCCGCGGGCAGTCGAAGCAGGAACGCCTGCTCGCACGGCACGCCTGACCTTCGCCCTTAACTGGAACCGCATTTATGACTTCGCTTCTTCATCCGCCCGTGTTCCGCGTCGCCGGCCAGCACGCGAACCGTGTGCTGCTCGCGTCCGATACGGGCGCGACCCTCGAGATCTTCGTGCTCGAGGACGACATCGTGCGCGTACGCGTGCTGCCCGACGCCACGGCGCGCAACCCGCGCACGTGGACGATCGCGCCGGGCCTCGACGACGTGCCGCTCGACGGACGCGACCGCCTCGAACTCGACGGCTTCGCGCTGCCCGCCTTCACCCTCGTCGAGGACGACGACGGCCTGCACATCGAGACCGCGCAGATCCGGCTCGCCGTGCGCTGGCAAGGCGGCCATTGCACGTGGTCGATGCGCGGCGCAGACGGTACGTGGCGAGTCGCGCTTGCCGACCGCCCGACGCAGGCCTACAACTTCGGCTGGTGGGACGACCGCGCATATCACTACGTCGCCCGCGACCGCGGCGACAAGGTGTTCGGCCTCGGCGAACGCGCGGGCGAGCTCGACCGCACGGGCGCGCGCTTCGAGATGCGCAACATCGACGCGATGGGCTACAGCGCGAAGCACACGGACCCGCTGTACAAGCACATCCCGTTCTACATCACGTGGTCGCCGGACGCCTGCCAGGGCTTCGGGCTGTTCTACGACACGCTGTCGGACTGCGCGTTCGACATGGGCCGCGAGCTCGACAACTATCACGGTCCGTACCGCTACTTCGTCGCCGAGCATGGCGATCTCGACTACTACTTCATCGCGTCGCCCGACACGCCGCTCGCGGCCGCGCGGCGCTTCACGTGGCTCACGGGGCGCCCCGCGCGCACCCCGAAATGGGGGCTCGGCTACTCGGGCTCGACGATGAGCTACACCGATGCGCCGGACGCGCAGCAGCAGATGAACCAGTTCGTCGAACAGTGCGACACGCACGACATCCTGTGCGATTCGTTCCACCTGTCGTCGGGCTATACGTCGATCGGCGCGAAGCGCTACGTGTTCAACTGGAACCGCGACAAGTTTCCCGACGCGAAGGGCTTCGTGCAGCATTACCGCGACCACGGCATCCGCCTGTGCGCGAACATCAAGCCGTGCCTGCTGCGCGACCATCCCGCCTTCGAAGACGCCGCAACGCGCGGGCTGCTGATCCGCTCGGCGTCCGGCGAGCCGGCCTGGGTGCAGTTCTGGGACGAGGTGGGCGCGTATCTCGACTTCACGCAGCCGGACGCGTACCGCTGGTGGCGCGAGCAGGTCACGTCGGCGCTGCTCGAATACGGGATCGAGTCGACCTGGAACGACAACAACGAATACGAGATCTGGTCGCCCGACGCGATCGCGCACGGCTTCGGCCAGCCGTTTCCCGCGCGCGAGGCGAAGGTGCTGCAGACGATGCTGATGATGCGCGCGTCGCGCGAAGCGCAGCGTGCGCATGCACCGGCGCAGCGCCCGTTCCTCGTGTCGCGCTCCGGCGGCGCCGGCATGCAGCGTTATGTGCAGACCTGGTCCGGCGACAACTACACGTCGTGGGAAACGCTGCGCTACAACCTGAAGATGGGCCTCGGGCTCGCGCTGTCGGGCGTGTCGAACATCGGCCACGACATCGGCGGCTTCTCCGGGCCCGCGCCGTCGCCCGAACTGCTGCTGCGCTGGGTGCAGTTCGGCATCTTCATGCCGCGCTTCAGCATCCATTCGTGGAACGACGACGGCACCGTCAACGAACCGTGGATGTACCCGGAGATCACCGCGCAGGTCGCATCGCTGATCAAGCAGCGCTACCGCCTGCTGCCCTACCTCTATCACCTGCTGTGGCTGTCGACGACGCGCTACGAGCCCGTGCTGCGGCCGACCTTCGCCGATTTCCCCGGCGACGCGCGCTGCTACGACGCATGCGACGACATGATGCTCGGCGACGCGCTGCTCGTCGCGCCGGTCGTCGATCCGGGCCTGACGGAGCGCACCGTCTACCTGCCGTCGGGCGCGCGCTGGATGTGCTGTGCGAGCGCGCAGTCGTTCGACGGCGGCGCGAGCGTAACGCTGCCCGCCCCGCTCGACACGCCGGTGATGCTGCTGCGCGAGGGCCGCGTGCTGCCGCTGAACGTCGCGGAACAGCATTTCGGCGCACGTGCCGACACGCGCGGCTTCGTCGTCGCGCCGCGCGTCGAGGACGGCGTCGCGTACGGCGAATGCATCGAGGACGACGGCGAGACGGAAGCATGGCGCGACGGCGAATACGGGCTGTGGCGCGTCGAAACCGGCCGCGAGGCGTCGGGCGTGCTCGGCGTGTCGGTGCGCTGGGACGGCCGCCCGGCACGCCCGGCCGACCGCGTCGAGATCCTGCTGCCCGCGTCGGTGCAAGGCGCGGTCGCAGTGCGCGGCGCACGCGTCGAACAGGATGCGCAGAGCGGTACATGGCGCCGCATCGTCGTCGCCTTCGACAACTGAAGCAAACCCGATCGGGCGGGCCGTTCATGCGGCCCGCCGCCCGCCACAGAGGAGGCGATCGAGCCTCCCGTCCACCTTGAAAAGATGAAGAGATCCGGAGATCGACAATGAAAGCACCCGTCAACCGCTATGCAATCCTGATTTTGTCGACCGCATCGCTCGGCGCGACCGCTGCCCATGCGCAGAGCAGCGTGACGCTGTACGGCGTCGTCGACGATTCGCTCGCGTACGTGAACAACCAGCAGGGCCATTCGAACCTCTACATGCGCGACGGCAACCTGTATGCGTCGAAGTTCGGGCTGCGCGGCGACGAGGATCTGGGCGGCGGCACGCATGCGATCTTCGACCTGCAGTCCGGCTTCAACCTGAACAACGGCGCGCAATCCGCCGCCGGCCTGATATTCAATCGCCAGGCCTTCGTCGGCCTGCGCAACGATCGCTACGGCACGATGACGGCCGGCCGCCAGTACACGCCCTACTTCCTGTTCGTCGGCCCGTACGCGTCGAGCAGCTGGCTGACCGGTGCGACGGGCGCGCACCCGGGCGACATCGACGGCCTCGACACGACGATCCGCGTGAACAATTCGGTAACCTATACGTCGCCGACCTTCGCCGGACTGACCGCGAGCGCGATGTACGCATTCGGCGGCATTGCCGGCGCGACCGGCAAGGGCAACACGTTCAGCGCCGCACTGCGTTATGCGAACGGGCCGATCGGCGTCGCGGCCGGCTACCTGCGCATCAACAGCTCGGGCTCGTCGGCAGGCTTCCTGAATCCGGCGACCGCCGCGTCGGGCAGCTTCGCGGTGTCCGTGCTGAACCAGGGCTACCTGACCGCGAAGGCCGTCGAGCAGGTCGCGGCGGCCGGCAACTACACGCTCGGCAACCTGACGATGGGCGTCAACTATTCGAACGTGAAGTATCTGCCCGGCAACGGCTCCGCGTTCACGGACACGGCCGTGTTCAACACCTACGGCGCGCTCGCCGCGTACCGCTTCACGCCTGCATTCTCGGTGGCCGGCGCGTTCGCGTACACGCTCGCGTCGAAGGCGAACGGCATCGACAGCGCGGCCCGCTACCAGCAGTATTCGCTGAAGGAGTCGTACAGCCTGTCGAAGCGCACGACGCTCTATGCGCTGCAGGCGTACACGCATTCGAGCGGCCGGACGCTCGGTGCGCAAGGTGCCGGCCACGTGATCGACGCGGCGCCGATCGTCGGCGATTCGCAGCAGCTCACGCCTTCGACGACGCACGGCCAGTTCGTCGGCATGGCCGGCATCGCCGTCACGTTCTGAGCCATCGCGGCAGCGCCTTCGGCGCACTGCCCCTGCCCCGGGGCGACACGTATTTCGCGGATGCCTCGCGTGCTGTCCGGGCGCCCGATACGCGGCCGCCGCGGGGCGTTTTCAGCGCCCCGTCCGCACGCCGCACAAACTGCACGGGTTTTCTCGATCCCCCCGATACCTTACAATTCGTCAGGTTCAACCCTCCTGCATACCCCTTCTTGCAGTCCTGACACCGCGGTACACTCGACGCACGCCGTATCAGGGTCCGACGCGCGACACGCGCGCCGGGCGGCGTCGCGCCTCGTTGCGCCCACAACTGGATGCCAGCCATGCCAGATTCCCGCCCCTCGCCCCGCACGACATTCAAGCCGCAGGTCGTCCTGCCCGCGCTCGCGGTCATCGGCGCACTGCTCGTCGTGTGTGCGCTGCTCCCAAGCGAAGCCGGCGCGCTGTTCTCCGCCGGCCAGCAATGGGTCGTCGCCCGCTTCGACTGGTTCTACGTGCTCGCCGTCACCGGCTTCCTCGTGTTTCTCGTGCTGATCGCCGCGAGCGACTTCGGCAACATCCGGCTCGGCCCCGACGATGCCGAACCCGAATTCAGCTTCGTGTCGTGGACAGCGATGCTGTTCGCGGCCGGCATGGGCATCGGCCTCATGTACTTCGGCGTCGGCGAGCCGATGCAGCACTTCCTGAAGCCGCCGACCGTCGACCCCGGCACGCCCGCCGCTGCCCGCGAGGCGATGCTGATGACCTTCTTCCACTGGGGCTTCCACGCGTGGGCAATCTACGGGCTGATGGGGCTCGTGCTCGCGTACTTCGGCTTCCGCTACAACCTGCCGCTGACGCTCCGCTCGGGGCTGTATCCGGTGCTGCGCGAGCGCATCAACGGCTGGATCGGCCACACGGTCGACGCGTTCGCGCTGGTCGGCACGGTCGCCGGCATCGCGACGACGCTCGGCTACGGGGTGATGCAGATCAGCGCGGGCCTGCATACGGTCGCCGGCTGGGATACGGGCAGCAATGCATTTCGCATCGGGCTCGTCGCGCTCGTCGTGATCCTCGCAGGGCTGTCGGCCGCGAGCGGCCTCGACAAGGGTGTGCGGCGGCTGTCCGAACTGAACCTGCTGCTCGCGTTCCTGCTGCTCGCGTTCGTCGCCGTCACGGGCCCGACGGCGTTCCTGTTGCGCGCGCTCGGCGACAACATCGGCCAGTACCTGTCGAGCCTCGTCGACCTGTCGTTCCGCACGTACGCGTATGCGTCGCCGCGCGAGGAAGGCTGGTTCGGCGGCTGGACGATCCTCTACTGGGCATGGTGGGTGTCGTGGTCGCCGTTCGTCGGCATGTTCATCGCACGCATCTCGCGCGGCCGCACGATCCGCCAGTTCGTGATCGGCGTGCTGCTCGTGCCGACCGCGTTCAACCTCGTGTGGATGACCGTGTTCGGCAACAGCGCGATCTGGCTCGATACGCACGGCGCGGCCGGCGCGCTCGCGCAGACGGCCACCAATGTCGACGCGCTGCTGTTCCGCTTCTTCGATTTCCTGCCGCTGTCGCAAGGGCTGTCGATCGCCGCGATCGTGCTGATCGCGGTGTTCTTCGTCACGTCCGCCGATTCGGGCGCGTTCGTGATCGACCAGATCGCGACGCGCGGCCACGCGCACTCGCCCGTCTGGCAACGGCTGTTCTGGGCCGCGCTGCTCGGCGTGACGGCCGCGGTGCTGCTCGTCGCAGGCGGGCTCGGCGCATTGCAGGCGATGACGCTGATCGCCGCGCTGCCGGTCGCGATCATCATGATCGCGCTCTGCTACGGGCTGTGGCGCGGGCTCGCGGCCGACCGCGTGCACTATTCGCAGGACGTCGCGCCCGCGACGAGCTTCTGGACCGGCCAGCACTGGCGCCACCGCCTGACGCACATCCTGCGGCAGACGACCGAAGCCGAAGCACGCCAGTTCGTCGCCGAAACGGTCGAGCCGGCGCTGCGCAAAGTCGCCGACGAGTTGCGCGCGGGCGGCGTCGATGCGCACGTGCAGCGCGACAGCGACGACGCCGTGCGCCTCACCGTGCCGACCGCCGACCACCGCGATTTCGTGTACGGCGTGCGCGTGACGGTGAAATCGGCGGCCGCGTTCCTCGTGCGCGAGACGGCCGGGCCGGAAGCGGCACGGGCCCACGTGTACGGGATCGTCACGTTCTTCGAGGACGGGCGGCTCGGCTACGACGTCGAATACCTGCGCGGCGACGAAGTGATCGCCGACGTGTTGCGCCAGTACGAACGCTACGTGTCGCTCGCGGCCGACAAGCGCACGCATCTGCTGAGCCGCGCGCCGGGGCATGCGACGGAGGCCGAATGAACCTGCCCGCCGTCTTTGCCGCGCCGCGGCGGCCTGCCACGGCCGACGGAGCCGCACGATGACCGGGCTCCTGCAAAGCCGCGCCTCCGACGTCATCGCGCTCGGCACGCTCGCCGTGCTCTATCTCGGCGGAGCCGGCATCGCGCTGTGGCGGATCCGCGCCGCGGCGCCGCGCGGCAAGGTCTACTGGATCGTCTGCGCGGCGCTGCTCGCCGGCGGCGCCGTCGCGATGGGCATCAACCTGTCGCCGATGCCGAACACCGGAGACATGCCGCCCGGGTTCGCGCTCGGCGTCGAGGCCGTCCTGCTCGGTCTCGCATTGGTCGCCGGCGGTTGCGCGTGGCTGATGCTGCGCGCGCGGCGACGCTGACGCGCGTATGTCATGCGGCCCGGCCACGTCCCGCGCGAACGACGTCGCGCGGGGCGAAGCGGCCGCCCCTTCCCCGATCCGCTTCCTCGCCGCAACGTGTCACACGGACGGTGCACGCGCCGTCACGAGCCAGCAAGCCGCGTCGAAGCGCACATCCGCGCCGTCGACGTAAGGCTCGAATGCGGCACGCATCGTGTCGACCACGCGCCGCTGCGTTGCGTCGTCCACTTCCAGCAACGCCAGCCCGACCGGGCCTAGCCGGGTGATGTAGTCGTCCAGCGCGGACGCGGGCAGCGCGCATGCCAGTTCGACCGGCTCGATCGCCACGTCCGCCCAGCCGCTGTCCGCCAGCACCGACGCGATCCGCTGCCGGTCGCCGAAGCCGAACTGCCCCGGCGCGCCGGGCCGCCGTGCGGGCAGGTTCGGCAGCAACGGCGCCGCGGCCCGCTCGGCGATCGTCATGAACGGATTGTCTGCCGCGCTGCGCCATGCGACGAACCGCATCCGCGCATCCGGCCGCGCCGCCTGCCGCAGATTCGCGAACGCGCGAACCGGATCGTCGAAGAACATCACGCCGAGGCGCGACACGATCAGGTCGACGCTCGCGGGCTCGAACGCGTGCGTCTGCACATCGGCACGCACGAAGCGGGCAGGGACGCCGCTGCGTTCGGCTCGCGCCTGCGCGGCGTCGATCATCCGGGCCGAGATATCGATACCCGTGCATTGCGCATGCGCGCCGAGCCGCCGCGCGATCGCAACCGTGACCGCGCCCGTGCCGCAGCCGACGTCGAGCACGCTGCGCGCGGACGACGCGGCAATCTCCTCCACGAGCAACCGCTCCAACGGCTCGAACATCCGGTCGATCAGCGCCTGCGTCTCGACCCAGGCGCGCCCCGACGGGCCGTTCCAAAGCGCGGATTGTTGGTCATTGGGCCGTCTGGTTTCCATCGTCGATTCCCTTTCCGGTTCATTGATCGTGCCTCGCACTTTGCTGCTTCAAGCCGGCTTGAAGTCAAGCCCCCCGTGGCCGCGACCCGCCGCCGCAACGTCGACGCCCGGCCCGCGTGCGAACCCTCCGTCGCGCCCCGTTTTTTCATATTTCTTACATTCATGTTGCGTATCGTCGACGACTTTCCCACGGTGCCTCCCATGCGACGACTCCTCCCGCGCGCCCTGCTCGTCCGCTGCGCTCCCCTTGTTGCTTTCGCCGCGCTGTCCGCGTGCTCGAACCACATCGATTCGCCGGACGATCCGACGAGTGCGTCGGTCAACGTCCAGGCCGCATGGGTCGAGATCGGCGATACGAACCAGGCGATCGCGCGCGTCATCACGAACTACACCCCCGCGTCGGCCAGCGATCCGTTGTGCCCGCAACTGAGCGTCGACGGCAAGCTGTCGCGCATGTCCCTGCGCGCGGGCGCCGCGACCATCGCCCAGCGGCCGACCGCCAGCGATCCGTCCGATTCGAAGCCGTCGAGCTTCCCGGTGTCCGTCTGCGAGGCGACGCTGCCGGCCGGCGCGCTGGCGGCGAGCGTCGCGGGCCGCACGCTGCCGCTGCCGAAGGTGCAGCCGCAACGCATCGCGATCATCGCCGACACCGGCTGCCGCATGAAGAAGGCCGACAACGCATGGCAGGCGTGCAACGACGCGACGGTCTGGCCGCTCGACACGATTGCGGCCAGCGTCGCGAAGCTGTTGCCCGACCTGGTGATGCACATCGGCGACTACCACTACCGCGAAAACGCATGCCCGCCGGACATCGCCGGCTGCAAGGACAGCCCGTGGGGCTACGGCTGGGACACGTGGCAGGCCGACCTGTTCCGCCCGGCTGCGCCGTTGCTCGCGAAGGCCCCGTGGGTCGTCGTGCGCGGCAACCACGAGGAATGCGCACGCGCGGGCCAGGGCTGGTTCCGCTTCCTCGATCCGCGCCCGTATTCGGCCGCGCGCTCGTGCGACGATCCGGCCAACGACAGCAACGCGAACTATTCGGAACCCTATGCGGTATCGCTCGGCGGCGGCTCGCAGGTGATCGTGTTCGACACCGCGAAGGTCGGCCGCACGCCGCTCAAGACGACCGACGCGCAGTTCGGCATCTACCAGAAGCAGTTCCAGACGGTCGCCGCGCTCGCGTCGAAGGCCGGCATGACGACGACGATCTTCACGAACCACCATCCGATCCTCGCGTTCGCGCCGATCGCCGGCAGCACGCCCGCGCCCGGCAACCTCGCGCTGCAGTCGGTGATGTCGAGCCTCAACGCCCAGGCGTACTACCCGCCCGGCGTGCACGTGGCGCTGCACGGGCACGTGCACGATTTCCAGGCGATCAACTTCTCGTCCGGGCACCCGGCGACGATCGTGTCCGGCAACGGCGGCGACAATCTCGACGTCGCGCTGCCCGACCCGTTCCCGGCCGGCCTGACACCGGCACCGGGCGCCGTGATCGAGCGGCTATCGCACAACAACAGCTTCGGCTTCCTGATGATGGAACGCCGGGCCGCCCCGGCGACGGGCTGGGTCTTCCACGCGTATTCGGCGGCCGGCAAGCTGCTCGCGTCGTGCAACCAGTCGGGCAGGACGCTCGCCTGCGACAAGACGGGGTTCATCGCGCCGTGAGTGAAGGAGTTCGATGTGACGGCCGCCATGCGCGCGGCCGGCAAACGCTGCGCACGCTGGCCGCTGCCGTGCTCGCGGGCCTGACGCTCGCGGCGCACGCCGCGCCGGCCGAAACCGTCCTGCTTCCCGGTGCGCCGCCGTCGCGAGTCGTCGACACGGTCGGCAACGGCACGCCGCAGGTGACGGGCAAGATCGATGCGGCGACCGCGCGCTTCGCGCCCGACCCGACGCTCGTCGCGCTCGGCCGCCGGATCTTCTTCGATTCACGGCTGTCCGAGCCGCGCGGCATGTCGTGCGCGGGCTGCCACGACCCGGGCCGCGCGTTCGCGCCGACGCTGTCGGCCGCCTCGCTCGCGGGGCCCGGCGTGCCGGAAGGCAGCCGTCCCGGGCGTTTCAGCCAGCGCAACGCGCCGTCGCTGCTCTATGTGCGCTACGTGCCGCGCCGCCACTTCTACCAGGACGACGACGCGCCCGCACCGTCGCCGTTTGGCGGCCTGTTCAGCGACGGCCGCGCGGATACGCTCGCCGAGCAGATCCGCGGGCCGCTGTTCGATCCGAACGAGATGAACAACGGGTCGCCGGCCGCGCTGCTGCGCAAGGTGGACGCAACCGAACTCGCGCCCGATCTCGCCGCGCGCTTCGGCGCGTCGGTGCGGCGCGATCCCGGGCAACTGGTGCGGGCGCTGGGCCTGGCCGTCGAGGCCTATCTGCAGAGCGACGAGATGGCGCCGTTCACGTCGCGTTTCGACGCGTTCCTGCGCACGCGCAAGCCGCTCGCGCCGGCCGAGATGCGCGGCCTCGCGCTGTTCCGGAATCCGGACAAGGGCAACTGCACGAGCTGCCACACGCTGTCGGAGACGTCGAGCCGACCGGAGCGTTCGCTCTTCACCGATTTCGGCTACGACGCGATCGCGGTGCCGCGCAACCGCGCGCTGCCGGCGAACCGCGATCCGCGTCATTTCGACAACGGGCTGTGCGACACCGCCCGGCGGCTGCGCTGGCCCGAGCCGACGCAATGGTGCGGCTACCTGCGCACACCGGGGCTGCGCAACGTCGCGCTCAAGCAGACGTTCATGCACAACGGCGTGTTCACGACGCTGCGCGACGCGGTCGCGTTCTACAACACGCGCTCGACCGACCCGGGCTTCTGGTATCACGGGGCCGGAACGTTCGACGATGTGCCGGCCGCCTATCGCGGCAACATCAACGTCAACTCGACGCCGATGAACCGCCGGCCCGGCACGCCGCCCGCGCTGACCGACGCGGAGATCGACGACATCGTCGCGTTCCTCGGCACGCTGACCGACGCGCGCTATACGGGGAGCACCGCCTCCGCGGCGCCCGCTGCCCCGGTCGCCCCTGCGGCCGCTGTTGCCCGGGTCACGCGCACCGCCGCGCCGGCTCGCTGATCCTGGCCGAACGGCCAGCCGCGCGTGCACCCGCTTGCGGTCGCCCAAAACACTGGTTATATTTACAGCACTGTATTTATGAACAGTGAGGTGCGTGATGGAACAACTCGTTCGTATCGTCAACGACGCCGATCGCCAGGTGCTGGCATGGCTCCGCGCCCAGGTCGGCGACGCCCGCGTCGAGCGCGCGGCTCGCCAGCTCGGGCATACACGCAAGCCCTTCCCGTCCGCCGTTTGCCGTTATCTGGGCATGAGCGCACCGGCCACGCTGCGCCAGGCCGAACGGCCGCGCGCCGCGCGCGATTTCTCGGTCGGCGATCGTTACCTGTCGCTGATCCGCCAGCACCTCGCCACACACTCGGCCAGCCGATGAAATGGCGGCGGCTGGCCGCGTCAATGGCCCGGAAGGCCAGTGCGCTTGCGGTTTCGCAAGCCCGGCCGGCGGCCACCGCGCCTACCTGGGCGCCATGGCTTCCCGCACGAGGCGGCCGAGCGTTTCGAACGCCGCTTCGTGCGCCGCATCGAACACGCGCGTGCAAGCGAGCCGGATATAGCCGTCGAAGCGGTCGGAATTCGAGAAGATCGCCCCGGGCGCGATCCTGACCCCGTGCGCCAGCGCGGCATCGAACAGCGCCTCGGAGCGCACGCCGTCCGGCAACGCGATCCACAGCAGCATCCCGCCCGGCGGCTGGTTCATCCGGGTTCCGGCCGGGAAATGCCGTGCAATCGCGTCGATCGTCACGTCGCGCTGCACGCGCAGCTGTTCGCGGAACCGGCGCAGATGGCGATCGAACGCGCCCGAACCGACGAATTCGGCCGCAACGGCCTGCAGTAACGCGGCATTGTGCCGGCTGTGCGCGAATTTCAGCATCTTCACGCGCGCGTGCCAGCGCCCCGCGCTTATCCAGCCGAGCCGCATCCCGGGGGCCAGCACCTTGTTGAACGATGGGCAGTAGATCACCGTGCCGTCGCGGTCCCATGCCTTGACCGGCTTGACCGTCTGCGGCGCTTCGACGAGTTCGCGATAGGGCTCGTCCTCGATCACGGCCACGCCGTGGCGCGAACAGAGCGAGACGAGCGCGGCCTTGCGCCCGTCGGGCATCACGCAGCCGAGCGGGTTCTGCAGGTTCGGCACGACCACCACGGCACGAATGTCCGGATACGCGGTCAGCGCCACTTCGAGCGCCTCGATCGACAGGCCGGTCGTCGGGCTGGCCGGAATTTCGAGGGCGCGCAAGCCGAGGCTTTCGAGCAACTGGATCAGGCCGAAGAACGCGGGCGATTCGATCGCGATCGTGTCGCCGGGGCGCGCGACCGCACGCAACGCGAGATTCACGGCATCGACGCCGCCGCTCGTCGACATCACGTCGTCCGGCGTCACCGTCACGCCATACGACAGCGCGCGCTTGGCCATCGTCTGCCGGAACTCGGGCGAGCCGCCGACGGGCCCCGCATCGGTCAGCAAGGTAGGCTTGCGCCGCAACAACCGGATCGCGAGCGCCTGCAGGGGCTCGGCCGGATACAGCGTGGCCAGCGCGGACGCGCCGCCGAGATTCAGCGCATCGGGCGTCGCGTTGGCGCGGTCGATCACACGCGACACGCGCTCGTGCAGGCCCGCGAACGGCGGCTCGACGCTCAGCGGCGGCCCGTCGCTTTCCGGCAGCGTTTCGAGCGCGACAGCCGCGCGGCGCCGCACGAAGTAGCCGGAGCGCGGCTTCGCCTCGCACCAGCCCGCATCCTCGAGCCGCCGGAACGCCTGAATCGCGGTCGACAGACTCACGCCGTGCTGTGCCATGAACGCCCGCACCGACGGCATCCGGTCGCCGGGCGACAGCGTGCCGGCCGCGATGATGCGGCGGTAATGCTCGGCGAGCCGCTCGTAAAGCGGCTCGCCGTCCATCGGCAACGGTGGGCGGGATGAATCGGTGAAAGGCGTCATGCAGGCGATCGTGCCCGCGCGGCCGATGGCACGCCAGATACAGATTCCGGGGAAACCCACCGATACAGCGGCGCAAAATCGTCGTCTGCACCGCAACAGATTCCCGTCCCCTGAATCTGTCGTGCCGGTGCCCGTTTCCCTAACCTGACTGCACGCTGTCGCCTCGCCGTCGCGAGGCCGCGCAACCGCAAAGGGAATCGCCATGCGAACGCATCACATCCGGCTCGACGCCGGGCAAAGCCACTTTGCGTGGTTCGACAAGGGCAGCCAGTTGATCGTGCTGGACGGCGCGCTTGCGGTCACGCTGCGCCACGGCGGGCTCGACTGGCTGCCCGACGCGCCGCGGCACATCCGCCGCTTGCTCGACGAAGGGGAATGCCTGACGCTCGAGACGGCCGGCCACGTGGCGCTGTCGGCCGGTGGCGCGGGCGCGGTCAGCACGGCCGTCGTGGAACCGGCAAGCCGGAGCGGCTGGCTCGTGGCATGGCGCGCGATCCTGCGCCGGCTGTCCGGGAGGATGCGCGGCGGCCGTCGTGTACACGAGCATTCGTGACATGGAAACTTGCCGTGGTGTCATGGAGGAGCGTCCCGCCGCGCCGCATCAGCCGATGGAGATCCGGCGCGACCCGGTAGGGCCGTGCTCATGCGGATCGACCGACCTTGACCACCGGCGCAACCGCCGCAGTGCGCCTCCGGCATGCGGCGGTCACGGCATCACCGCACGCTTCTGCGCCGTTCGAACCACTCGAATACCGCCATCCCGGCCAGCATCGCGACGACGAACCCGATCCCCTTCGCCGACCCGAAGCCGATCGACACGATCGCGGGCCCCGGGCAGAACCCGGCGATCCCCCAGCCGATGCCGAACACGGCACTTCCGGCAACCAGGCGCACGGTGATCGCCCGCAGGGCCGGCAACTGCATCGGCAGGCCGAGCCATGACCGCGCCCGGCGCTTCGCCCATGCGAACGCGAACACGGCCACCCCGGTCGCGCCGGCCATCACGAACGCGAGCGATGGATCCCAGCGGCCCGCCAGGTCGAGAAAACCGAGCACCTTCTGCGGATTGGCCATGCCCGACACGATGAGGCCGACGCCGAACAGCAGCCCCGCCAGAAACGCGAATCCTGCCTGCATGTCAGCCTCCCAGCACGTGCCGTCGCACGAATACGGTCGCGAAGCCCGCGACCATGAAGACCGCCGTCGCGACCACCGAACGCAGCGCACCGCGCGACATCCCGCACACGCCGTGGCCGCTCGTGCAGCCTCCCGCGTACCGCGTGCCGATTCCGACCAGCAGCCCGGCCGTCACCAGTTCGAACCAGCCCGCATCGACCTGCGGCGTCAGGCTGTTCCCTGCGACGCGCATCGCAAGCGGTGCCGCGACCAGCCCGGCGACGAACGCGGCGCGCCAACCGCGCTCGCCGGCGCGTGCCGTGAGCAAGCCGCCGACGATGCCGCTGATGCCCGCGATCCGGCCGTTGAACGCGACGAGCCACGCGGCGGCGAGCCCGATCAGCACGCCGCCGGCCAGCGACAGCCACGGCGTGAAATGAAGCGCATCAAGCTGCATCGCGCCGCCCCTTCGCGGCCGGGCCGCAGAACTGTTCATACAGCACGCCCATCACCGCGATCGCGGCGGGGCTGTCGAGCGAGTAGTGGATGTTCTTGCCGTCGCGGCGCGTGCGGACCAGCGCGTTGTCGCGCAACACGCCGAGCTGCTGGGACAGCGTCGGCTGACGGATGTCCAGCGCTGCCTCGAGATCGCTCACGCAGCGCTCACCCTGGGACAGCTCGCAGAGCAGCATCAACCGGTCGGGATTCGACAGCACCTTGAGCAGCGCGCAGGCCGATTCGGCGGCCGCGCGCATCTGGTCGGGTTCCGGAAACCCGGCGGAAAGATCGTCGTTCATCGGCACTGGGAGACAATTAAAAAATCAATATTATATTGATTTATATAATGTTGCGTCTCCCCGTCTGCCGACGGACGGGCTGGCGCTCTCCTTCGCTCAGGCCCGCTCGCCCGCCATCGTCTTCGCGGCGGGCACGCGCGCCGCACCGGCACGAACCGCGCCGAGCGCGAGCACCGCGATCGCGGCGATCACGCACGGTGCCGCGACGACCGCAAACGCGGTCGACAACGGCACGCCGATCGCCAGCATCGCACCGCCCGCCATCGATCCGACGATCGAGCCGCCACGGCCGATCCCGTTCGCCCAGCTCACACCGGTGGTGCGGCACTCGGTCGGATAGAACGCGGCCGACAGCGCATTGGCGCCGACCTGTGAACCCGACACGCAGAAACCGGCCGCGAACACGGCGAGCGCGGCGCCCCACGGCGACGCGGCAACCACGCCGATCGCGGCGACGAACACGCCGGCCGCCGCGTAGCTGCAGGCCAGGACGCGATGCGGGTCGAAACGGTCCATCAGCCAGCCGAGGACGATCGCGCCGAGCGTGCCGCCGACCTGGAACATCGCGGTCACGTGCGCGGCCGTCCGCAGCGTCGCGCCGGTCGTGCGCAGCAGCGTCGGCAGCCAGCTGGACAGCAGGTAGATGACGAGCAGGCTCATGAAGAACGTGAGCCACAGCAGCAGCGTGCCGCGCAACAGGTCGGGGCCGAACAGGCGGCCAAGCGGCGATCCGGCCGGCTTGCCGGCGGGCGCGGTGAACGACGCGTTCGAAAGCCGGGGATCCGGCGCGATGCGGCCCAGCATCGCCGCGATCCGCGCGGAAGGTGCGTGCCGATTGACGAGATAGCGCACCGATTCCGGCAGCCGCCACGCGAGCACCGGCAGGAGCAGCAGCGGCGCCGCGCCGCCGACGACGAGCACCGCGCGCCAGCCGTGGTGCTCGATCAGCGCGGCGGCCGCGAGCCCGCCGAGCGCGGAGCCGATCGTAAAGCCGCAGAACATCGTCGTCACCAGCAGCGAACGGCGCCGGGCCGGGCAGTACTCGGACGTCAGCGTGATCGCATTGGGCATCGCGCCGCCGAGCCCGAGCCCGGTCACGAAACGCCACGCGATCAGCTCGGTCAGGCCGCCCGCGCTCGCCGACGCGGCACTCGCGATGCCGAAGCACGCGACGCATGCGAGCAGCAGGCGCTTGCGGCCGAACCGGTCGCCGAACGGCCCGAACACGAGCGCGCCGGCCATCAGCCCCGCGAGCCCCGCGCCGAACACCGGGGCGAGCTGCGCGGGCGACAGGCCCCATTCCGCGCGAATGACGGGGGCGATGAAACCGATCGAAGCGGTATCGAAACCGTCGATCGCGACGATCAGGAAGCACAAGACGACGATCGCGGCCTGAAACGGCGCAACGCGATGCCGGTCGATCCATTCGCTGACGTCGATGGACAGCGTATCGGTCATGGTGATGTCTCCTCCAGGAAGGCGGTCGCGCGTCGTGTCGTTGAATTGCGCGCCGCCGGAATCGGGCTCGCCGAGCTGCGTCACGCAGCCGGCGTCAGGCAGTCTTCCGCGCGCCAGCCGTGCAGCCAGTCGAGCGCGTCGTAGAACTGCGCCTGCGTTCGGCCGACCCAGAGCCCGTTGCGCACCAGCCGCTCGACGCCCTTCGCGTGATAGATCCGCCCCATCTCGCGCGCCGAATACAGCACGCGCGCGGTGCGCGGAATCCGCACGCGTTCGTACAGCGCGAACGCGGCCTCGAAATCGCCGTCGGCCCGCGCGACGGCCGCGCCGAGCGTCACCGCGTCCTCGAGCGCCTGGCACGCGCCTTGCGCAATGTATTGCGTCATCGGATGCGCGGCGTCGCCGAGCACCGTCGCGCGGCCCTCGCTCCAGCGCTCGACCGGATCGCGGTCCGCGGTCGCCCAGCGCTTCCACGACGTCGGCCGGTCGAGCATCTGCTTCGGCAGCGGATGAATGCCGTCGAAGTACGACAGCACTTCTTCCTTGCTGCCCTCGCGCACGCCCCAGGTTTCCTGCTCGCGGCTGTGGAACGTGACGACGAGGTTGTACTGCCGCCCGCCGCGCAGCGGATAGTGGACGAGATGGCAATGCGGGCCGGCCCACACGACCGGCGCATTGATCTGCAGATCCTTCGGCATGTTGTCGACGTCGACCACCGCGCGATACACGACGTGGCCCGTCACGCGATGCGCATCGCCGATCAGCGCCTGGCGGATCGCGGATTTCACGCCGTCGCAGCCGATCACCGCATCGGCGCGATAACGTTCGCCGTGCTGGTCGGTCACGGTCACGCCGTTGCCGTCCTGCTCGAACCCGCACACCTGCGTGCTCGTCCGGAACTCGATCAGCGGATGGTCCTTGACCGCCTCGTAGATCGACAGGTGAATGTCCGCTCGATGAATCACCGCATACGGATTGCCGAAGCGCTCGCGGTACGCGGCGCCCGTATCGATGCGCGCAACCTCGCGCGCATCGACCGCATCCATCAGTTGCAGCCAGTCGGTGAACACGGCCCGGCTGCGCGCGGCCTCGCCGACACCCAGCGCATCGAGCGCGTTGAACGCGTTCGCCGCGAGCTGAATCCCCGCGCCGATCTCGCCGATCTGCTCCGCCTGTTCGAGCAGCTTCACGCGGATGCCCTGGCGCGCGAGCGCGAGCGCTGCCGCGAGCCCGCCGATGCCGCCGCCGATCACCAGCACGCGCCGGCCGTTGTCTTGTGTCTCGCCCATTCTTGTCTCCTGCTTCGTGTTACGCGACGTAATCCGGTTGCCGCTGCGGCTGCGCCGCGTCGAACGCCGGCTCGTGCCGTGCGTATTCGTACACCGCGAGGCTGCGGGGATACGCGCTCAGGTCGCAATCCATCCGCAGCGCGTTCGCGACCTGCGGCACGAGGCAC
Source organism: Burkholderia cepacia ATCC 25416 (assembly GCF_001411495.1). Lineage (NCBI taxonomy): Bacteria > Pseudomonadati > Pseudomonadota > Betaproteobacteria > Burkholderiales > Burkholderiaceae > Burkholderia > Burkholderia cepacia. Next base: position 197,094 of record NZ_CP012982.1, read on the forward strand.
ACGTCGGCCAGCGTCGGCGCGTCGCCGAAGCACCACGGGCCCTCGTCCGCGCGCGCGAGCAGCCGCTCGACGCCGGCCATTCCTTCCGCGACCCAGTGCCGGTACCACGCGGTCTTCTGCTGGGCCGTGACCTTCAGCTCGCTGTCGAGATAGCGCAGCACGCGCAGGTTGTTGACCGGATGGATGTCGCAGGCGATCAGCGCCGCGAGTTCCAGCACGCGCGCACGATGCCGCAGTTCGAGCGGAATCAGTCGCGGCGTCGGCTGGATCTGGTCGAGGTAATCGAGGATCGCGAGCGACTGGCCGAGACCGAAATCGCCGTCGACCAGCGCCGGCACCGCTGCGGACGGGTTCACGTTCGCGACGTAGGCCGCGTCGCGATGCTCGCCGGTGCGGATGTTCACCGGCAGCGTGTCGTACGGCAGCCCTTTCAGCGCGAGCGCGATGCGCACCCGGTAGGAGGTCGAGCTGTTGAAGAAGCTATGCAGTTGCACGATGTCGCCTTTCGGGGAAGATGCGTCAGACCACGCGCACGGCCAGTTCGCCGAGCCGCTCGACGCCGACCTTCATCACGTCGCCCGCCACCACCGCGCCGACACCTTCCGGCGTGCCCGTGAAGATCACGTCGCCCGGTTCGAGGCGGAAGAACCTCGACAGGTCGGCCACCGTTTCCGCGACCGACCAGATCAGGTGCGACACGTCGCTCTTCTGCTTCGTCGTGCCGTTGACGGTCAGCCACAGGCCGCCCTGTTCGAAATGACCGACGTCGCTCGCCGGATGCACGGGGCCGATCGGCGCCGAGCGGTCGAACGCCTTGCCGATCTCCCACGGCCGGCCCATTTCGCGCATCTTCATCTGCAGGTCGCGGCGCGTCATGTCGAGGCCGACCGCATAGCCCCACACGTGTTCGAGCGCGCGTTCGAGCGGAATGTCCGCCCCGCCCTTGCCGATCACCGCGACGAGTTCGGCTTCGTAGTGATAGTTCTGCGTCTGCGACGGATACGCGAGATCGAGCGTTTCGCCGTACCCGACCGGCACGACCGAATCGGCCGGCTTGCAGAAGAAGAACGGCGGCTCGCGATCGGGATCGAAGCCCATTTCACGCGCGTGGGCCGCGTAGTTGCGGCCGACGCAATAGACGCGGCGTACCGCGAACCGGGCATCGCTGCCGACGACGGGGAGCGCCACGGGCGCTTCGGGCGGAAAAACGAAAGTCATCAATGGCTCCAGCCAGAACGTGAATGAAGGGGTCGCGCCGCGGCGGCGGCGCGCGGAAAACGGAATCCTTGAACGCTGCCGGCGTCAGTCGCGCGCTTCGCGCAGCAGGTTCAGCGCGGACAGCACGGGCCGGTCGGAATAGCTGAACAGCACGCTGTCGGACGACGCCGACAGCCGCACCGGCGCCCACGACGGCACGACGAAGACGTCGTGCGGCTCGAATCCGAATGCGTTGCCGCCGATGAACGCGGTGCCGCTGCCCTCGACGACGCAGTAGATCGTCGCGTCGGTGCTGCGGTACGTGCGGCCGTCGAAACCGGCGGGCAGGAACTGCATGAACGTGGCGATCGTCGGCATCGGCCAGCCGCCCGTCGCGGGGTTCACGTAGCGCAGCTTCACGCCGTCCCACGCATCGAGCTCGCCGTTCCGGTACAGCACGTCGAGCGCCTCGCGGGTGCGTGCGTACGGATAGCTGAACACCGGCGACGTCGGATCGCTCGCGCGATGCCGCACCGGCACCATGTTGTGACCGAAGCGGGCGAGGCTGTCGCCTTCCGGGCGATTCACGGGCTGCACGGCTTCCGGGTAGTTCTCCGCGAAGCCCGCGTCGAGGTGCGCGACGAGCGGAATGTCGAGCCCGTCGAGCCACACGACCGGCTCGCCGCCCGCTTCCTCCGACGGGTTGCCGTGGTCGTGCCATGCCCACGACGGCGTGATGATGAAGTCGCCCGGATGCATCGTCGTGCGCTCGCCGTTCACGGCCGTCCACGCGCCGCGGCCTTCGACGATGAAGCGCAGCGCCGACTGCGTATGCCGGTGGCTCGGCGTGATCTCGCCGGGCAGGATCAGCTGCAACCCCGCGTACAGGCTCGGCGTCATGCTCGACTTGCCGGGCAGCCCGGGGTTCTCCAGCACCAGCACGCGGCGCACGGCTTCTTCCGCGCTGATCACGCTGCCGGCCTGCATCACGAGATCGCGCACCTGCGCGTACTTCCAGATCGCGGCCTGCGCGGCCGGCTGCGGGGATTTCGGCACGAGGTTGTGCAGCGATTCCCACAGCGGCGCCAGGCGTTGCTCGGCGATCCGTGCGTAGTAGGCGGCGCGCGACGCGTCCGGATGGGTCGTCATGATGTCTCCTGGGAGTCGGCCGATCGGCGTCGGCGCTATGTCGGGTCGGGGACCGTGCTGCAGTCCGTCAGCAGATTTATATTCGACCCAGACATACCCGGTAAAATGGTCAAATCATCTAATCCATATCATTCTGGATATACCTTCTCGCGACGAGGCATGCGATGGACTGGACCCACCGGCTGCGACTGCGGCATCTGCAGGTACTGTTGAGCCTTGCCGGCACCGGCAACCTGAGCCAGTCGGCGGTGGCGCTCGCGACCACGCAGCCCGCGCTGTCGAAATGGCTGAAGGAACTGGAAGAGGACGTCGGGCTGCCGCTGTTCGAACGGCATGCGCGCGGGCTGCGGCCGACCGCCTACGGCGAAGCGCTGATCGAGCATGCGCGCCGCGTCGAAGCGCAGCTCGACGTCGCGCGCGACGACATGGCCGCGCTGCGGGAAGGCGGCAGCGGCCTCGTGACGATCGGCACGTCGGGCGTCGCGGCGGCCGACACGGTGCCGCTCGCGGTGTCGCAACTGCTCAAACGGATGCCGCGCGCGCAGGTGCGGCTCACCGAAAGCACGATGAACCAGCTGATGCCGCAGCTCGCGCGCAGCGAACTGGACATCGTCGTGGGCCGCTCGGGGTCGACATCCGTCGATCCGCTGCTGCATGCCGAAGCGCTGTATGTCGATCCGGTCGTGTTCGTCGCGCGGCCCGGCCACGCGCTCGCCGGTGCGGCGTCGGTCGGCTGGGACGACGTGCTCGCCTGTTCGTGGATCGTGTGGCCGTCGGGCACGCCCGTGCACAACGCGCTCGAGACCGCGCTGACGGCCGCCGGCCGCGTTCGGCCGCCCCACTGCGTCGAATCGAATTCGTCGATCCTCAACCTCACGCTGCTGAACAACACCGACCTGCTGGGTGTCGCGTCGTATCGTGCCGCGCAGCGCTTCGAGCAATTGAACGCGATCCGGATCCTGCCGATGCAGCTCGAAGGCCAGGGCGCGGTGTCGATGTACTGGCACCCCGACAGTGCGAATCGCGCGGCGGTGGCCGCGACGATCGAGTGCCTGCGCGCCTGTGCCGCGCCGCAGGTCGGCGGATGGGAGAAAGTGACGGCGGAATGAATGACGCGGCCCGGTGTCAACCGGGCCGCGATGTTGCGATGTTGCGATGTTGCGATGTTGCGATGTTGCGATGTTGCGATGTTGCGATGTTGCGATGTTGCGATGTTGCGATGTTGCGATGTTGCGATGTTGCGATGTTGCGATGCCGTGATGCCGCGATCCGTCACGCGCCGTCGCAGGAGGCCGTACCGTCCAGCATCAGCGTGCCGACCCGCGCGGGCACGAGCGGCGTGCGCGGTACCGGCGGCGTCCAGCCGAACAACGCCTGCGCAGCCGCACCGCACACGCGGCCCTGGCATGCGCCCATCCCGCAACGCGACTGCAGTTTCGCCGCCGTCCAGCCCGGCGCTTGCGCGACTGCCTCGAAACGCACGTCTTCGCAGCGACACAGCAGCGTATCGGGCCGCGCCAGCCGGCGGACCGGCTCGCGGATCGCAAACCGTTCGCGCACGGCGTCCGCGAACGCCTGCCAGTGCGCGCGCCGCGCGACGAGCGCAGCCAGCGGCGCCGTCTGCCCGGTTGCCGCATGGCCGGCAATCTCGCCTTCGACCATCGCCAGTTCACTGCCGCCGACGCCCGTGCACTCGCCGGCCGCAAACACCCCGTCGCGGCTCGTACGCTGGTGTGCATCGACCGCTACCGCCCCGTTGTCGATCCGGCAGCCGAGATGGCTCGGCAGCACCGTATTCGGCACGAGGCCGAAACCGCACGCGAGCCGGTCGCAGTCGACGTCGAACTCGCGGTCGCCGTGCCGGATCCGCACGCGTTCGAGCCGCTTGTCGCCGAACGCCTCGACGACATGCGCATCGGCCCGGTACGCAGCCGTGACGAGCTTCGCGGCCTGCGCGAGCTTCGACGGCCAGCGCCACAGCCCGGCGCCGAAGCCGGCCACATCGCCCCAGCCTGCCTGTTCGAGCACGTGCGACACGCGCGCACCGGCCTGGCGGGCCGTCGCCGCGCTCGCCAGCAGCAACGGCCCGCTGCCCGCGATCACCGTGCGCTGTCCGCGCACGTCGAGGCCGTACTTGACCAGCGCCTGCAGGCCGCCCGCACCGGTGACGCCTGGCAGCGTCCAGCCCGGAAACGGCAGCAGCAGTTCGCGTGCGCCGCAGCAGAGAATCAGCGTCCGGAAATCGAGCAGCAGCCCGCGTTCGTCGTCTTCGAGCAGCAGCGTGCCCGGCTGCGTTTCGGCGACGATGCGGGTCGCCGCGAGATGCGTGACGTTCGGCTGCCGCAATACGGCGAGCCGCTCGGTGGCGACCGGCGCGGGCGTGGCCGCTGCGCCCTGTCGCCAGATCTGCCCGCCCGCGCGCGGATTGTCGTCGACGATCGCCACCGTCGCACCGCTTCGTGCGGCGGCCCGCGCGGCCGACAGCCCGGCCGGGCCCGCGCCGACGATCGCGATGTCGACGCTCAGTCGTTCCTGTTTCATCGCGTACGCTCCACCTGCATCCCGTCACGGCACAACGTCTGGCAAGCCAGCCGGCGCCGCCCGTCGATCGTCATCCGGCACTCCTGGCAGATGCCCATCCCGCAAAACGGCGCGCGCGCCGCGCCCGTGCACGACACGCGCGTCGTGTCGTCGCCGCTCGCCGCAATGGCGGCCGCGACGGTCGCGCCGTCGGCCACCGTCAGCGCGCGGCCGTCCAGATGAATGATCATGTCAGCCTCCGCCGGGCCGCCCCAAGGAGGCTGACCGCCCCCCCGGGGGGCAGCGAACGAAGTGAGCGTGGGGGTCGTTTCATGTCAGCACTCCGGCTACAGGGGACACGGTCAGGAAGCGTCCCGGCAAATACGGTTCGATATCGATGGGCGGCCGCTCGCCGGCCATCAGCGCCGCGACGAGCCGCGCGCTGCCCGGCGCGGTCGTCACGCCGAGCCCTTCATGCCCGACCGCGAGCCACACGCCCGGCCGTGCCGGGTGCTCGCCGAGCAGCGGCAGACCGTCGGGGCTCGCGGAACGGAACCCCGTCCACGCGCGGATGCCGTTCAGGTCGGTCAGGTCCGGCAGATAGCCCACCGCGCGACGCAGCATGCGCGCGAGCACGGGCGGCTCGACTTGCGCGTCCTCGGTGTCGAACTGGCGCGACGAGCCGATCAGCAACTGGCCGGTCGGCCGCGGCTGCACGTTGAACGCGACCGACGTGCCGTCGCTCGCATGCGCGCTCGCCGCATAACCCAGCTCGACGAGCTGGTGCGACACCTGGCCCGGATAGCGGTCGGTAATCAGCAGATGGCCCTTTTTCGGGCGCAGCGGCAGTTCGGGCAGCAGCGTGCGCGCCGCAACGCCGTTCGCCACGACCACCCGCTCCGCGCGCAGCGTGTCGCCGCTCGCGAGCGTCACGCTCGGGCCGTCGACCGCGACGGCCCGGTCGCGCCGCAGCGTAATGCGCGGCGCGCGCTGCAGCAGCCAGTTCGCGGTGACGGGCGCGTAGAGGATCGCGTCGCCGGAAATCTTCAGCGCGCCGCCGAGGCCCGCGCGCAACATCGGCTCCAGTTGCGCGAGCGCCGCCGCGTCGATCAGTTCGCCGGCCACGCCGTGCGCGGCGAGCGCCGCCTGCTTCGCGCGCGCGAGATCCATCTCGTGCGCATCGGCCGCGAGCCACAGCGTGCCGCAGTTGCGGTACGCGCAGCCTTCGGGCATCTCGCCGCTCAACGCGCGCCACAGTTCGATCGAGTAATGGCTCAGCGCGAGTTCGGCCGCGTTGTCGTCCATCGCGACGAGGTGCCCCATGCCCGCGCCGGTCGCCCCGCCGCTCGCGTCGTCGACGACGAGCACGCGCAACCCGCGCTGCGCGAGTTCGTGCGCGCACGCGGCGCCGACGATGCCGGCGCCGATCACGACGACATCCGTCTTCGCGTCGCTCACGGCGCGATACCCCAGCCGAACGGATCGTCTTCCTCGATCAGGAGCGTCGCTTCCGCGCTCAGGTGCGCACTGCCGCGGATCGTCGGCACGATCCCGCCGTCGGCTTCTTCGTAGCTCGCGTGGAACACGCTGCCGATCACGCTCGCCTGCCGCCACACGGCGCCCGGCGCGAGCTTGCCGTCGGCCGCGAGGCACGCGAGCTTCGCGCTCGTGCCGGTGCCGCACGGCGAACGGTCGTACGCGAGGCCCGGGCACAGCACGAAGCTGCGGCTGTCGTGCTCCGGATCGTCGGCGAACAGCTCGATATGGTCGATCTCGCCGCCGTTCGCGCCGGTGATGCCCGCGCGTTCGAGCCCTTCGCGCACGGCCGACGCATACGCGGTGAGCGCCGCGACGTTGTCGCCGGCGACGCGCTGCCCGTGGTCGCTGATCAGGAAGAACCAGTTGCCGCCCCACGCGATGTCGCCCTTCACGGGGCCGTAACCCGGCACGTCGAGCGCGACGCCCTTTGCATGGCGATACGCGGGCACGTTGCGCACGCTGACCGACAGGTCGTCGTGCAGCGTCGCCTCGACGGTACCGACCGGCGTTTCGATCCGGTGCACGCCGGGCGCGATGCGCCCCATGTGGTGCAGCGTGCGCACGACGCCGATCGTGCCGTGCCCGCACATCCCGAGATAGCCGCTATTGTTGAAGAAGATCACGCCGGCCGCCGCATCGGGCGACACGGGCTCGCACAGCAGCGCGCCGACCAGCACGTCGCTGCCGCGCGGCTCGAGGATGCATGCGGTGCGGTAGCGGTCGTGCTCGCGCGCGAGCACGTCGCGGCGCTCGGCCATCGTGCCGCTGCCGAGCGCGGGGAAACCGGACACGACGAGCCGAGTGGGTTCGCCGCCCGTGTGCGAATCGATGATCTGGATGCGCTTCATCATGAGCCGTCCGAAGTGGGGAAAGGAGCATAGCTTCCTCCGTCGCGCGTCCGTCCGCTTGTGGCTTTTCGATGAGGACGACGACGAAATCGGCATAGTGCGAAGCGCCCTTCCCGCGCCGTCCGGCCGCTGTGCCGATTTCGTCATTTTGCTCCGCGATACGACTCAAGCGTGATGGGCGTTTGCGCGGCGATACTGGTTGCCACACCGACGCCTGTCGGCCGACCGATACAAACACGTAGGAGATTTCAGTGAGCCGCAAAGCCATTCAATGGACCGGGGTTTTCCCGGCCGTCAGCACCCAGTTCAAGCCTGACTTTTCCCTCGACATCGACGCCACGCACCGTGTGGTGAAGAACCTGGTGAACGACGGCGTGTCGGGCCTCGTGGTCTGCGGCACGGTCGGCGAAAACACGTCGCTGTCGACGAGCGAGAAACTCCAGGTGATCGAGGCTGCACGCGACGCGGCCGGCGGCAAGATTCCGGTGATCGCCGGCATCGCCGAATTCACGACCGAATTCGCGCGCAACACGGTGCGCGAAGCGCAGCGCGTCGGCGTCGACGGCGTGATGGTGATGCCCGCGCTCGTCTACTCGGCGAAGCCGCACGAAACCGCCGCGCACTTCCGCGCGGTCGCGACGAGCACCGACCTGCCGGTGATGGTCTACAACAACCCGCCGATCTACAAGAACGACGTGACGCCCGACGTGCTGATCGCGCTGCAGGACTGCGAGAACATCGTCTGCTTCAAGGATTCATCGGGCGATACGCGCCGCTTCATCGACCTGCGCAACGCGGTCGGCGATCGCTTCGTGCTGTTCGCGGGCCTCGACGACGTCGTGGTCGAGAGCATCGCCGTCGGCGCCGAAGGCTGGGTGTCGGGCATGTCGAATGCGTTCCCGAAGGAAGGCGAGACGCTGTTCCGCCTCGCGAAGCAAAAGCGTTTCGACGAAGCGCTCGCGCTGTACCGCTGGTTCATGCCGCTGCTGCACCTCGACGCGCGCCCCGACCTCGTGCAGTGCATCAAGCTGTGCGAAGAGCTGGTCGGCCGCGGCAGCGCGATCACGCGCCCGCCGCGCCTCGCGCTGCAGGGCGACACGCTCGCGGAAGTAAAGGCCATCGTCGCGAAGGCGCTCGAAACGCGCCCGGCGCTGCCCGACGTCGGTCTCTGACCGACTCCCCGTGCGGCGGTGCGCCGGCCCTGCGCCTGCGCGCCGCCGTCTCCGGTCCGGCATGGCCTGCGGGCCCGTTCGTACCGGCGCCAACCCGCGCCGCGCGCGAACGCCCCGCCGCCCGCCCCGGTCGTTCGAACCGGGCGACGCCGGCCGGCAGGCCTGCGCCGCTGCTCCGTCGGAGCGCGGCGCACCTCGAGCCTGTGCCGATATTCCCCCCAGGAGACAAGCCCATGCCAGGCCAAGGCAACGCACACCCGTCTGTCCCGCTTTCCCGTTCCGCGCACCCCGACGCGGGTCACGGCAAGTTCAAGAAACAGCTGTCGCTGACCGATCTCACGTTCATCGGTCTCGGCGCCATTTTCGGTTCGGGGTGGCTGTTCGCCGCGAGTCACGTCTCGACGATCGCGGGCCCGGCCGGCATCTTCTCGTGGCTGCTCGGCGGCTTCGCGGTACTGCTGCTCGGCATCGTCTACTGCGAACTCGGCGCCGCGCTGCCGCGCGCGGGCGGCGTGGTCCGCTACCCGGTGTTCTCGCACGGCCCGCTGCTCGGCTACCTGATGGGCTTCATCACGCTGATCGCCTTTTCGAGCCTGATCGCGATCGAGGTTGTCGCCGCGCGCCAGTACGCGGCCGCGTGGTTTCCGGGCCTGACGGTCGAAGGATCGAGCGACCCGACGACGCTCGGCTGGCTCGTGCAGGCCGCGCTGCTGTGCTTCTTCTTTTACCTGAACTATTCGAGCGTGAAGACGTTCGCGAAAGCGAACAACATCATCAGCATCTTCAAGTTCATCGTGCCGCTGTCGGTGATCGCGGTGCTGTTCACGTTCTTCAAGCCCGCGAACCTGACCATGCACGGCTTCGCGCCGTTCGGCATGCCGGGCATCGAGATGGCCGTGTCCGCGGGCGGCATCATCTTCGCGTACCTCGGGCTCACGCCGATCGTGTCGGTCGCGAGCGAGGTGCGCAATCCGCAGCGCACGATCCCGATCGCGCTGATCCTGTCGATCCTGCTGTCCACGCTGATCTACGTGCTGCTGCAGCTCGCGTTCATCGGCAGCATCCCCACCGCGATGCTCGCCGGCGGCTGGCACGACATCAGCAAGGCGTTCACGCTGCCGTATCGCGACATCGCGCTCGCACTCGGCGTCGGCTGGCTCGCGGTGATGGTCGTCGCCGACGCGATGATCTCGCCGAGCGGCTGCGGCAACATCTACATGAACGCGACGCCGCGCGTCGTCTACGGCTGGGCGAAGACGGGCACCTTCTTCAAGGTGTTCACTCGCGTCGACGAAGCGTCGGGCATCCCGCGCGCGGGCCTGTGGCTCACGTTCGGCCTCGCGATCTTCTGGACGATGCCGTTCCCGTCGTGGGAAGCGCTGATCAACATCGTGTCCGCCGCGCTGGTGCTGAGCTATGCGGTCGCGCCGGTCTCGGTCGCCGCACTGCGCCGCACCGCGCCCGACCTGCCGCGGCCGTTCCGCGCGGTGGCGTTCGGCATCACCGGCCCCGCATCGTTCGTGATCGCCGCGCTGATCGTCTACTGGTCGGGCTGGAGCACCGTGTCCTGGCTGCTCGGCCTGCAGATCGTGATGTTCGTCATCTACCTCGCGTGCCGCCGCTGGGTGCCGACCGCGCACCTGAGCCTCGCCGAGCAGGTGCGCTCGTCCGCGTGGCTGATCGCGTTTTATGCCGCGATGATCGTGCTGTCGTATCTCGGCGGCTTCGGCGGCACGGGCCGGCTCGCCCATCCGTACGACACGGTTGTGGTCGCGGCCGTCGCGCTCGTCATCTACTACTGGGGGGCGAATACAGGCGTCCGTTCCGACAAGCTGCAGCTCGACGACGACGAGGACTGACGCGCCCCCGCCGTTTCCCATGATCCCTTCGGCCGGGCACCCCACGCCCGGCTCCTGTTTTTTCCGAGGAAAACCATGCAACTCACAGGTCAGCTCCTGATCGGCCAGTCCGCCGTCGCCGGACAGAACGGCACCCTCCACGCACTCGCCGCCGCCACCGGCGAACGGCTCGAGCCCGCCTTCGGCGGCGCGAGCCTGCACGACCTGGAGACGGCCTGCGCGCTCGCCGACGACGCGTTCGACATCTATCGCGAAACGTCGCTCGAAGCACGGGCAGCGTTTCTCGACGCGATCGGCCGCCACATCATGGCGCTCGGCGACGACCTGATCGAGCGCTGCGTCGTCGAAACGGGCCTGCCGCGCGCCCGCATCGAAGGCGAGCGCGGCCGTACGGTCGGCCAGCTCGCGCTGTTCGCGTCGCTCGTGCGCGACGGCGGCTTTCTCGACGCGCGGATCGATCCGGCGCGCCCCGAACGCAAGCCGCTGCCGCGCGTCGACCTGCGCCTGCGCAACGTCGCGGTCGGGCCCGTCGCGGTGTTCGGTGCGTCGAATTTCCCGCTCGCGTTCTCGGTCGCCGGAGGCGATACGGCGTCGGCGCTCGCGGCCGGCTGCCCGGTGATCGTCAAGGCGCATTCGGCGCACCCCGGCACGTCGGAACTCGTCGGCCGCGCGATCCAGCAGGCCGCGCGCGAATGCGGAATGCCCGCCGGCGTGTTCTCGCTGCTGTTCGACGCATCGCGCGAGATCGGCCAGGCGCTCGTCGCCGATCCGCGCATCAAGGCCGTCGGTTTCACCGGCTCGCGCCGCGGCGGCGTCGCGCTGATGCACATCGCGGCCGCACGCCCCGAGCCGATTCCCGTCTATGCGGAAATGAGCTCGATCAACCCCGTGCTGCTGTTTCCCGCCGCGCTCGACGCGCGCCACGACACGATCGCGCCGCAGTTCGTCGCGTCGCTCACGCTCGGCGCCGGCCAGTTCTGCACGAATCCGGGCCTCGTGCTCGCGGTCGACGGGCCCGCCTTGCGCGCGTTCGAGGAAACGGCCGCCGCCGCGGTGCGTGCAGCGCCCGCGCAAACGATGCTGACGCCGCACATTCACGCCAGCTACGAAGGCGGCGTCGCGGCGCTGCGCGCTCACGCTGCGGTCGAGCTGCTCGCGCAAGGCGCGGAAGGCGACCGGCTGCAGGCTCGCGCCGCCCTGCTGGCGACCTCGGCCGACGCGTTCGTCGCGCATCCCGAACTGCGCGAAGAAGTCTTCGGCCCCGCTTCGCTGATCGTGCGCTGCCCGGACACCGACACGCTGCATCGCGTGCTGAAGTCGCTCGAAGGCCAGCTGACGATCGCCGCGCATCTCGCCGACGGCGACGCCGCCCTGTTCACCGCGCTGCGCCCGACCTTCGAGCGCAAGGCCGGCCGCATTCTCGTCAACGGTTTCGGCACGGGCGTCGAGGTCGGCCACGCGATGGTGCACGGCGGCCCGTTCCCGGCGACGTCCGACACGCGCACGACGTCCGTCGGCGCGCGTGCGATCGAGCGCTTCCTGCGCCCCGTGTCGTATCAGGACCTGCCGGATGCGCTGTTGCCGGACGCGATCCGCAACGGCAATCCGCTGAACGTGCCGCAGCGCATCGACGGCGTGCCCGCGCCGCGCGAGGTGAACCATGTCTGAGCAAACCGCCGAAGTCGTCCTGTCGCTCGATGAAGTCCATGCGCTCGCGCTGCGCGTGCTGAGGCACCACGGCATGTCCGACGCCCATGCCCGGGCCATCGCCAACGTGATCACGCAGGGCCAGCGCGACGAATGCCATTCGCATGGCGTGTATCGGCTGCTCGTCTGCGTGCGTTCGCTGAAGAAGGGCAAGGTCGATCCGCAAGCCGTGCCGACGCTGCGCCGGCTGTCGTCGTCGATCGTCGCGGTCGACGCGCATCGCGGCTTCTCGCTGCTGAGTTTCGAAACGGGCCTGCCCGTGCTCGTCGAGATGGCGAAACAGCACGGCATCGCCGCGATGACGATCAACCATTGCTACCACTTCTCCGCGCTGTGGCCGGAAGTCGAGGCGATCGCGGCCGAGGGGCTGGTCGGCATCGCGATGAATCCGAGCCATAGCTGGGTCGCGCCGGAAGGCGGCAGGGAGCCCGTGTTCGGCACGAACCCGATCGCGTTCGCGTGGCCGCGCCCGGGCGGCGTGCCGTTCGTGTTCGACTTCGCGACGAGCGCGATCGCACGCGGCGACATCGAGCTGCATGCGAAGCAAGGCAAGGCGATCCCCCCGGAATGGGCGATCGACGCCGAGGGCCGGCCGACCACCGATCCGAAGGCCGCGCTGCAGGGCGCGATGCGCACGTTCGGCGGTCACAAGGGGTCGGCGCTCGCGGCGATGGTCGAGTTGCTCGGCGGCGCGCTGATCGGCGACATGACGAGCCGCGAGTCGATGGACTTCGACGAAGGCGTCGGCGCGACGCCGTGCCATGGCGAACTCGTGATCGCCTTCGACCCGAAGGTGTTCCTCGGCGACGATCTCGACACGGGGCTCGCGCGCGGCGAGCGGATGTTCGAATCGATCGTCGCGCAGGGCGCGCGGCTGCCGTCGCAACGGCGCTTCGACGCCCGCGCGCGCAGCATCGCGAACGGCGTGCGGATTCCGAAGGCGCTGTACGACGAGATCCTGACGCTGCTCGACTGATCGCCCGCGCACGGGGCCGGATCGCGCGGCGATCACCGATCGATGCGCGGCCCGGTCGGCTTCCCGCCCGGTCGCGCGGCCGTCCCGCGGCCTTCGGCACGTTTTACGCCGGGCACGCCTGCGGCGCCGGTTGCCGGCCCCGCGGGCGCCACGCCCGCGGCGGCTGTGGGATAATCGCCGGGTTTGCCCAGGGCGCAGCTCAAGAGGTTGTTCGCACGGGCGCGAGAGAGGCCCTTATTCCCCGTGCCTCCACCCTTTTCCCGCGATATTTCTTCAGCAACGACAATGCCCACTTACCGTTCCAAAACTTCCACCGCCGGCCGCAACATGGCGGGTGCGCGCTCGCTCTGGCGCGCCACCGGCATGAAAGACGACGATTTCTCGAAGCCGATCATCGCGGTCGTCAACTCGTTCACCCAGTTCGTGCCCGGGCACGTGCACCTGAAGGATCTCGGCCAGCTCGTCGCGCGGGAGATCGAGGCTGCCGGCGGCGTCGCGAAGGAATTCAACACGATCGCGGTCGACGACGGCATCGCAATGGGCCATGACGGCATGCTGTATTCGCTGCCGAGCCGCGACATCATCGCGGATTCGGTCGAATACATGGTGAACGCGCACTGCGCGGACGCGATGGTCTGCATCTCGAACTGCGACAAGATCACGCCGGGGATGCTGATGGCCGCGATGCGCCTGAACATCCCGGTGATCTTCGTGTCGGGCGGCCCGATGGAAGCCGGCAAGACGCGCCTCGCGAACCCGGTCACCAAGACCGTCGAACTGAAGAAGCTCGACCTCGTCGACGCGATGGTGATCGCGGCCGACCCGTCGTATTCGGACGCCGACGTCGCTGAAGTCGAACGCTCGGCCTGCCCGACCTGCGGTTCGTGCTCGGGCATGTTCACCGCGAACTCGATGAACTGCCTGACCGAAGCGCTCGGCCTGTCGCTGCCCGGCAACGGCACGGTGGTGGCCACGCACGCCGATCGCGAGCAGCTGTTCAAGCGCGCCGGCCGCCGGATCGTCGAGCTCGCCCGCCAGCACTACGAGCAGGACGACGAACGCGTGCTGCCGCGCTCGGTGGGCTTCAAGGCGTTCGAGAACGCCATGACGCTCGACATCGCGATGGGCGGTTCGACCAACACGATCCTGCACCTGCTGGCGATCGCGCAGGAAGCCGGCATCGACTTCACGATGAAGGACATCGACCGCCTGTCGCGCGTCGTGCCGCAGCTGTGCAAGGTCGCGCCGAACACGAACAAGTACCACATCGAGGACGTGCATCGCGCAGGCGGCATCATGGCGATCCTCGGCGAGCTCGACCGCGCCGGCAAGCTGCACACCGACGTGCCGACCGTGCATGCGCCGTCGCTGAAGGATGCGCTCGACCAGTGGGACATCGTCCGCACGCAGGACGATGCGGTCCGCACGTTCTACCTGGCCGGCCCGGCCGGCATCCCGACGCAGGTCGCGTTCAGCCAGGACACGCGCTGGCCGAGCCTCGACCTCGACCGCGCCGAAGGCTGCATCCGCTCGTACGAGCATGCGTTCTCGAAGGAAGGCGGCCTCGCCGTGCTGACGGGCAACATCGCGCTCGACGGCTGCGTGGTGAAGACGGCCGGCGTCGACGAGAGCATCCACGTGTTCGAAGGCTCGGCTCACGTGACCGAATCGCAGGATGAAGCGGTCGAGAACATCCTCAACGACAAGGTCAAGGCCGGCGATATCGTGATCGTCCGCTACGAAGGCCCGAAAGGCGGCCCCGGCATGCAGGAGATGCTCTACCCGACCAGCTACATCAAGTCGAAGGGGCTCGGCAAGGCATGCGCGCTGCTGACGGACGGCCGCTTCTCGGGCGGCACGTCGGGCCTGTCGATCGGCCACTGCTCGCCGGAAGCCGCGGCGGGCGGCGCGATCGGCCTCGTGCGCGACGGCGACAAGATCCGCATCGACATCCCGAACCGCACGATCAACGTGCTCGTGTCCGACGAAGAGCTGGCGCGCCGCCGCGAAGAGCAGAACGCGAAGGGCTGGAAGCCTGCGCAGCCGCGTCCGCGCAAGGTGTCCGCGGCGCTGAAGGCCTACGCGAAGCTGGTCATGTCCGCCGACAAGGGTGCCGTGCGCGACCTGTCGTTGCTCGACGACTGACGCGAGTAGTACGGCCGGCTGCCCGCCACGCGCAGCCGGTGGGGCTGGGGGCAGGACAACCCGCCCGCGCCGCTGTGGAAGCCGCTCTCCGGAGCGGCTTTTTTTCGTCCGGCGCCCGGGAATCCCCAGCGCCGGCGACATCAGTGACGGAAATCCTCGGGGCCACCGCCTCCGCCACCACCGTGGTTACCGCCACCGTTTCCACCACCTTGCGGCCGCGCATAACCGCCGCCGCCCCCGCCTCCCTGACGCACCGGCGGCGGCATCGGACGCGCGTCGCCTCCCTGGTGCATCGCCGGCGGCATCGGACGCGCCTCGCCTCCCTGGTGCATCGGTGGCGGCATCGGGCGCGCCTCGCCTCCCGGTGCGGGCGGCGGGCGCAGCACGGCCGGCGGCGGGCCGGCCGGACGCGCGTTACCCGCCCCGCCCGGCATCGGTGAAGGCGCCGGTGCTGCCGGCGGCGGTGTGCGGATCGCGCCGTTCCAGCCGCCGCGTGCAGCCGACGGCCGCGCGTCGTGCACGGGCGGCGGGCCGCCCGGTGCAACCTGCATCGGCCCGCCCGGTTGCGGACGGCCTTGTCCCGGCGGCATGCCCCCGGGGCCGAGCCGCGGTTCCGGACGATGCGCCCAGCGATCGCGGTCGTGATACCACGGACGGTGCCGGTAATAACGATCCCAGTACGCGGCGATCGCGAATCCCGTCACCGGAACCCCGATGATCGCGCCGTATTCGAGCAACGGCACGTAGCTGCCCTGGTACGGGTACTCGAGCAGCTGCGCATCGATCCAGCCGCGCACGCCCGGCAGCGCGACGTCGCACCACGAGTAGTCGCTCAGGCAGCCGAAGACGTCCAGCGCCGTGTCGGGTGGAATCTGCGCCACCACCGGATAGTCGGGCGCCGGCCCCGCAAACAGTTCGGCCGGCGAGTTCGTGTAGGCGCTGCTCTGCGCGTCGGCGACGCCCGGCGCGGCCGCGAGGCCGAGCAGGACGACGTACAGACTTCGGACAATCGAATTCCTCATGATGCTCTCCCGCGCGGTGCCGCCGCGCGCCGGTCAGTGCCGATGCCCGCCCCAGCCGCCACCCGAGTGGCCGCCGCCCCAGTGGCCGCCACCCCACGGACGATGCCAGTACCCGCCGCGTCCGCGCCAGTAGCCACCGCCCCAGCCGCCCCAGAAGCCGACCGAGATCGCCGGCGCTCCCCAGCCGTACCAGCCCGGGTAATACGCGGGGGCATAGTACGGATACGGATAGGGATACGGCGGCGGATAGGCCGGCGCGACGTAGACGGGAGCCGGGTCGGCCACGGGCGGCGCGACCGCCGTCGAGCCCTGGCTCGGTGCGGCGCTACCCGGTGCAGCCGGCGTAACGGGTATCTCGCGCTGCGTCAGCGTGGCCGGCGCCGGCGCGTAATACGGCGCATAGCCGTACGGACTCGTGTAATAACAGCCGCCGAGGGCCAGCGTGGTCAACGCGAATACCGCACACCTCGCGGCAGGAATCGGGGTCATTTCTTGCTCCGGCGGAATCTGCGCTGCGCAGCCAGGCTGCGCGCCTGACTCTAGCTTACGTCCCCTGCAGATTTCCGCCCGGTATGATCGGTTACTTTTTGTTTCCAGCATCAGACGCGCGCGCAGGCACGCCGCGTGCTGATGGGTCTGCCGCGCTCGCGTTGAAGTTCGCGCAAATGCCCTCAACTTGAACGATGTCAGGCTGGCCGGCGCGGACGGGGTTCGCGAGCAAACGGCGGCCCGAAACCGGCGGGCTTCGGCCCGCCCAGACAGGAGCGCGGTTCACGCCGCCATCGACATGACTACGCCACGCCCCACTCCCCGGGCGGACACGCCGCTCGATCCGATCATCCAGTTGCTGGCGCTCGCCGGCGAACAGGGTTATCTGACCCACGCCGACCTCGTCGACGCGCTGCCGCCCGAAAGCGACAGCCCCGACGCGCTCGACGTCGTGCGCGCCGCACTCGCCGACATCGGCATCGCCGTGCTCGACGAGCCGGCCGCGCCTGCGCCGTTCGCCGGTTCGTCGCCGGTCGACGTCGATCGCGATGCGCTCGACGAAGGCCGCGCGATGCTCGGCGACCTCGCACGCGGCACGAGCGCGTCGACCGACCCGCTCGCGCTCTACATGCGGCGCATGCAGGCGGTGCCGCTGCTCACGCGCGAAGGCGAAATCGTGCTTGCCCGCGAACTCGAGACGGGCCGTCACCAGATCCTGCATGCGATCGCCGGCTATCCGGCGGCGGTCGACTCGTTGCTTGCGCGTCACCGCGCGACGGCGACGACCGGCAGCGCCGGGACTTCCGACGGCGACGGCGACGCCCCCGACACGGCCGCGCCGGCCAGCTACGACGCACTGCAGACGGCCGTCGCGGCCCTGCGCGGCGCGTTGCACGCGCATGGCGTCCGTTCGGACGAATACCGTGACGCGCGTAACCGCATGGCCGCCCTGCTGGGCTCGATCGCGTGGCTCGCACCGGCGGTCGACGACGCGAGCCGCGTCGTGGGCACGCTCGCGTCCGCGCCGCACGGCACCGAAGCAGGCGAAGCCGCCAGCTTCGACGCGGTCGCGCGGCGGGCACTCGCCGCAGCGCTCGCCGACGGCCAGCAGAAAGTGCGCGACGCCACGCGCGCGATGCTCGAGGCGAACCTGCGGCTCGTGCTGTCGATCGCGCGCAAGTACATGAACCGCGGCGTCGACCTGCCCGATCTCGTGCAGGACGGCAGCCTCGGCCTGATGCGCGCGATCGAGAAATTCGAATACCGGCGCGGGTTCAAGTTCTCGACCTATGCGACCTGGTGGATCCGCCAGGCGATCGCGCGCGCGGTCGCGGATCGCGCACGCACGATCCGCGTGCCCGTGCACGTGGGCGACCAGTACCAGCGTGTGCAACGGCATGCGCTGCGTTTTCACCAGCGCACGGGGCGCCGGGCGACACCGGCCGAACTCGCGGTCGAAACCGGCCTCGACGAGGACAAGCTGCGCGCGGTGCTCGCGCTGCCTGCCGAGCCCGTGTCGCTCGATGCGCCGCTGCCCGACGCGGACACCGGCCTCGTGGAGCTGATCGAGGATCAGGCGTCGGCCAGCCCGTTCGAGCAACTGGCAGACACGCGCATGCGCGAGTGTGTGCGGTCGCTGCTCCGGTCGGTCACGCCGGCCGAGGCCGACGTGCTGCGCCGGCGGTTCGGTCTCGGCGGCGCCGAGCCCGATACCTACGATGCGATCGCGCACGACGCCGGCATGTCGCGCGAACGCGTGCGCCAGATCGAGAAACGGGCGCTCGCCGCGCTGCGCACGGCCGCCGAGGCCGAGAACGCGCAGTCGTTTCTCGACGCGTGACCGCATCACGCGACGCACGGTCGTGCCCCTACCGGCACGACCGTGCACCTCGCACCTGTGCTACGTTTGCTATTGACGTGCGTCAAGTTTTCTTCAACGCGTGTCGCGACAATGATGAACAGCCGACCGGCGCATCGTTCGCCGTGTCCATTCCGTTTGTGCTTCCCCGGGTCCCTCGCGATGCAGACGAGCGCCAGCCAAACGTACGAGGAAAACCGGCATATCGCGGCCTGCCTGCGCGAGGCGGCGCAACGGCTGGCTGACCAGGGCGCGAATCCTTACCGGGTCGCCGCGTACCGTGCGTCGGCCGGCACGGTCGAAGCGCTCGACCTCGACATCCGCACGCTGTTCGAGTCCGGCGGCGTCGATGCGCTCGGTACGTTGCCCGAGATCGGCACGGGCGTCGCCCAGGCGATTGCCGAGCTGCTGGTGACCGGGCGCTGGCGGCAGCTCGACCGGCTGTGCGGCGACGCCGTACGCACCTCCGCATTCGAAGCGGTGCCGGGTATCGGCCACGCGCTCGCGTTACGCATTCACGACCTGCTTCACATCGATACGCTCGAGGAGCTCGAACGCGCGGCCCGCAACGGCCAGCTCGAAACGATCTCGGGCGTCGGCCCGCGGCGCGCAGCCGGCATCCGCACCGCGCTCGACGACGTGCTGAGCCGCCGCCGGCGCTGGCAGGGCCACGTGCAGGACGCCGGCCCCGGCACCGAGCCCCCGGTCGAACTGCTGCTCTACATCGACCGCCTGTACCGCAACAAGGCCGCGGCCGGCGTGTTGCCGACGCTCGCGCACCGGCGCCTGAACGTGGACGGCTACGTGCCGTCGCCCGTCATGCACATGACCAAGGGCGGCTGGCATTTCACGGCGCTGTGCCTGCTTGCCGCGATGCGCACGCCGGAGGCCTCCCGCCCGACCGACTGGGTCTCGCTCTATTTCTACGACGCCGGGCAGCGCGAACACCAGCGCACCGTCTTCACCGAAACGGTCGGCTCGCTCGTCGGCAAGCGCATCGTGCGCGGGCGCGAGCAGGAGTGCCGCGTGTACTACGCGGGCTGAGTCAGTCAGTCGTCGGAGGTTTCGTCGACGTCGAACGCCACGCCGAGCACGGACGCGATCTCGCGACAGGCATGAGTGAGCGCGCGCGTGCGGCGACCGGAATATTCCACTGCGAGATCGAACCAGGTCGAATACGACACGTAATCGGCGCCGCTTTTCCGGTTCGGCACGTCGAACCACAACGTCACCGTGTAGCCGCCCTTCCAGCGTATCGGTATCACCCGCGTGAGCCGCAATCTCGTGATCGCGCCGTGACGGAAGCGGAAGCTGTCGTCGCCCACGCGGAACCCCGACCATGCGCCGTCGTTCGACACGAACACGGTCAGCGTGTGGTCAGGTGGCGCGGCCGGCCCCCCATCCTCGACGGCAAGTTCGGCCATCGACACCATCGACGCGCCCGAATCGCCGTGCCCCGTCTCGACGTCCACGAACGCTTCGATCTTCCGCTTCGCATTGTCGTAGAAGATGCGCGCGACGTCAGACCGCGCGTCGCCAGCCATCGGATCCACTTGCTTGAATCGTGCATGCTCGCCGTATCGAAGCGGTACGTCGGGCGCGTCGTCGGCATCGCCGGCGTCTTCGGCGCCGTCAGTCGGTTCGTCGTCCGGACTGTCGGCCGGTACGGCCTGCGCGGCCGTCTCGGGCTGCCCGATACCCCCACGCCGTCGCTTCACCCAGGCGGTTCCCCACGTCAGCAGGGCTGTCTGCGCCGCCAGCACAGCCGCCATCGTCGCGCACCCCGCGAGAAATCCGTAGTGCGGCCCGACCTTCGATGCCGCGTACGCGGCCGGAAGCACATAAAGCACCAGCAATGGCGCAAGCAATAACGACACGCGTCAACCCCGTTGTTCCTGTTTTCGTTTTCGAATTCCGGCCGGGATCGGCACCGCCGCCACCCTGCCGCCGGACTGCTGATGCCACCCGCACGTCGCGCGGGCGCGCAACCTATGCGCCTTCCGCCTTCGCGCGACGCGCCGGATTGCGATGCGCGGCAATGCGCAGCAGCTTCTGGAACGACGGGCATTCGAGATGGTTCGCCGCCGGGCACACGGCCGCGTGCCGCAGCGCATCGCGCACGGCGCCGAGACGGCGGATCGTGCGGTCGAGTTCGTCGGCCTTGCTGTCGAGCTTCGCGCGATCGATCGCAGGCAGGCCGCCCGTGTCCACCATCGCGAGGATGTCGTCGAGCGAAAAACCGGCCTCGCGGCCCAGCGCGATCAGTGCCAGCCGCTCCAGCACCGACTCGTCGTATTGCCGCCGCAGCCCGTGGCGGCCGATCGGGACGATCAGCCCCTTTTCCTCGTAGTAGCGCAGCGTCGACGCGGGCAATCCCGAGCGCCGCGCCACATCCGCAATGTCCAGCCGACTCATGCTTGACCTCAAGTGAACTTGAGGTTGCAAGATAGGCGCTCGACTCCATAAAGACAAGCCCTGACTGCCATGAAACCGCCGAATCCACGCTGTATCCCGCTGCGCCGCGCAGCCGTCGCCCTCCGCGCCGGTGGTTCGCGATGAGCCTGTCCGATGTCCTGCTCAACCTGTTGCTGATCGGCACGGGCGCGACGCTCGTGATGGATCTGTGGGCGCTGTTGCGCCGACGTGCATTCGGCATTCCGTCGCTCGACTATGCGCTGGTCGGCCGCTGGATCGGTCACATGATGCAAGGCCGGTTCCGGCACGTGTCGATCGCCGCCGCGCCGCCCGTGTCGGGCGAACGCACGCTCGGCTGGATCGCGCATTACGCGATCGGCATCGCGTACGCGGCGCTGCCCGTCGCGATCGCGGGCACGGCATGGATCGGCACACCGACACCGCTCCCCGCGCTCGTCGCCGGCCTCGCCAGCGTGGTCGCGCCGTTCTTCGTGATGCAGCCCGCGTTCGGCCTCGGCATCGCGGCGTCGCGCACGCCGCACCCGGGCGTCGCGCGCCGGCGCAGTGTCATCGCGCATCTGTCGTATGGTGTGGGGCTTTATCTGGCGGCGTTCACGCTGGCAGCGCTGCCCCGTTGAGCACACCGTCTTGCCGAAGCCTTGACGGGTAGCGCCGGCTCCACGGAGCCGACGTCGACGCTTGCACAAGCGCTTCGTCGAAGTGTGCCGGACGCTTTGTCCTGCGCGAGCCGAGCGATGGCCGCGCCGACATAACGGCAACGGCAATGACCACGCCCATGCCGTCATACGGGCCAACGTGGCACGCCTGCGCACGGCCACCCGGTATTCCCGTAGCGGTCAACCCATTCATCCGGCCGGCCCGGATGACGCTGCCCATCACTCCCCGCCGCAGTCGATCAGGTTGTGGCGCACGCGCCCGAGCAGCCGCACCAGCGTATCTCGCTCGTCGGGCGTGAAGCCGCGCAAACCGTCGTCGACGACGGTGTCACCCACTTCGAGCATCTGCGGAAAGATCTCGCGCGACTTGTCGGTCAGCCGGATCACGAATGCACGGCGATCGTCGTCGTTCGCGACGCGCTCGATCCAGCCATAACTTTCCATCCGGTCGAGCAACCGGGTAAGCGAGATCGGCGCGATCTCGAGCCATTCGGCGAGCCGTGCCTGATTCATCTCGCCCTTCCACGTCAGGTATGCGATCACGCGGCTTTGCGCGCGCGTCAGCCCGATGCGCTTCGCGCGCCGGTCGAACAGGCGCCCGTTCAGGCGGGCCACGTCAGAAATCAGGTAGCCGATCCGGTTCTCGTAGGTCTTGTCCATGCGGGGATTATAGGGTCAAGCCGACAGCCACCCGTCGCTCGCGGCCAGGCGATAAGCGGATCTATAATAAGCGTGCTTATAATTCCAGCGATACCGGATCGCCGCCCACGGCGACCGCCCCACGGAGACACCCCCTTGAACCCCGCCGCCGACGCCCCCGCCTCGCCCGCCCTGAACCGGCCGATGCTGACCCTGTCGATCATGCTCGCCACGCTGATCCAGACCCTCGACAGCACGATCGCGAACGTCGCGCTGCCGCACATGCAAGGCACGCTGTCCGCGTCGCAGGACGAGATCACGTGGGTGCTGACCTCCTACATCGTCGCGGCGGCGATCGCGACACCGCTCACCGGCTGGCTGTCCGACCGGCTCAGCGTGAAGCGGCTGCTGATCGTGTCGATCGCGGGCTTCACGGTCGCATCCGCGCTGTGCGGGCTGTCCGAGACACTCGTGCAGATCGTCGGCGCCCGCCTGCTGCAGGGCGTGTTCGGCGCCGCGCTGGTGCCGCTGTCGCAGTCGATCCTGCTCGACATCAACCCGCGCGAGAAGCAAGGCCAGGCGATGGCAATCTGGGGGATGGGCGTGATGGTCGGCCCGATCCTCGGCCCGACGCTCGGCGGCTGGCTCACCGACAGCTACAACTGGCGCTGGGTGTTCTTCATCAACGTGCCGATCGGCGCATTCGCGCTGGCCGGCGTGATGACCTTCCTGCCCGCCCGCGCGCCGCGCCCGCACGTGAAATTCGACGCGTTCGGCTTCGCGACGCTGGCGCTCGCGATCGGCGCGTTCCAGGCGATGCTCGACCGCGGCGAACAGCTCGACTGGTTCGGCTCGTACGAGATCCGCATCGAGGCGATCGTCGCGGCGCTCAGCTTCGCGTTCTTCCTCGTGCATACCGCGACCGTCGGCAAGGCGTCGTTCTTCAAGTCGGAACTGCTGCGCGACCCGAACTTCGCGACGGGCACGCTGTTCATCTTCGTGGTCGGCGCGGTGCTGTACGCGACGCGCGCGCTGCTGCCGCCGATGCTGCAGAACCTGATGGGCTACCCGGTCGCGACGACGGGCCTCGTCACCGCGCCGAGCGGCGCCGGAACGATGATCGCGATGCTGTTCGTCGGCAGGCTGCTGAAATACGTGGATGCGCGGATGCTGCTGCTCGCGGGGCTGTCGATTTCCGCGCTCGCGCTATGGCAGATGATGCAGTACACGGTCGTGCTGTCCGAGGCGGACATCGTGTGGCCGGGCGTGGTGCAGGGCTTCGGGCTGGGGCTCGTGTTCGTGCCGCTGAGCGCGCTGTCGTTCTCGACGTTGCCGCCCGACCTGCGTGCGGACGGCACGGCCACCTACAGCCTGATGCGCAACATCGGCAGCAGTATCGGCATTTCCATCGTGCAGACGCTGATGACGCGCAACACGCAGGTGTCGCACGCCGATCTCGCCGCGCAGATCACACCGTTCAACCCGGCCGTGCAGGCGATGGCCGGCAGCCGTCTCGACTTCGCGCTGCTCGACCGCACGATCAACCAGCAGGCATCGATGATCGCCTACCTGAACGATTTCAAGCTGATGTTCGTCGCGACGCTGCTGATGATTCCGCTGTTGCTGCTGATCCGCCCGCCGCAGAAAACGGCGAGCGTGGAGATCGCGCATGCGGCGATGGATTGACGATGCGACGGGCGCGCGCCCGTCGCAGGCCGAACCGTCAGGCCTTCATCGTCCCCGTACGCACGTACCGCTCGTGCCACGACAGCGCCTCGGCGAGCAGGTGTGGCGTGTGCTTGCCGAAGCTCTCGCGCGACGCACGCTCGAAGTAATCCTCGAGCATCGGCCGGTAGTCGGGATGCGCGCAGGTCGCGATGACCTTGCGGGCACGCTGCTTCGGCGACAGGCCGCGCAGATCCGCGAGGCCCTGCTCGGTGACGACCACCGCGACGTCGTGCTCGGTATGGTCGACGTGGCTCGCCATCGGCACGATCCGCGAAATCGCGCCGCCCTTCGCGGTACTCGCCGACATGAAGCACGACAGGTAGCCGTTGCGCGCGAAGTCGCCCGAGCCGCCGATGCCGTTCTGGATCTTCGTGCCCATCACGTGCGTCGAGTTCACGTTGCCGTAGATGTCGGCCTCGATCATCCCGTTCATCGCGATGCAGCCGAGACGGCGCACGAGTTCCGGATGGTTGCTGATCTCCTGCGGGCGCAGCACGATCTTCTCGCGGAACGTCGCGATTTCGTCGGCGAAGCGCTGCACGGCGGCCGGGCTCAGCGACAGCGCGGTGGCCGATGCGAAGCTCAGCGTGCCGTCCTGGAGCAGGTCGAGCATGCCGTCCTGGATCACTTCGGTGTACGCGGTCAGGTTCGAGAAACCGGCCGAGCTGAGCTCCGCGAGCACCGCGTTCGTGATGTTGCCGACGCCCGACTGCAGCGGCAGCAGGTTTTCCGGCAGGCGGCCGCGCTTCACTTCATGGCGCAGGAAATCGATCAGCTGGTGCGCGATCTGCTTCGACGTCGCGTCCGGCGCGGAGAACGCGTTGCTGCGATCCGGTGCATCCGTCTCAACGATCGCGACGATCTTGTCGGCCGGGCAGCGCAGGTACGGCTCGCCGATCCGGTCGTCGCTTTTCGTCAGCGGAATCGGCTTGCGGTGCGGCGGCAGCGCGGTGCCGTAATAGACGTCGTGCATCCCGTCGAGGCCGAGCGGCTGGCGCGAGTTGACTTCGAGGATCACGTGCTTCGCGCGTTCGAGCCATGTCTTGTTGTTGCCGATCGAGGCAGACGGAATCAGTAGCCCGTCCTCGCGGATGCCCGCGACTTCGACGATCGCGACATCGAGATCGCCGTACAGCCCGAACCATGCGTATTGCGCGACGTGGCTCAGGTGGACGTCCTGGTAGTCGACTTCGCCGCCGTTGATCTTGTCGCGCAGCGTCGGGTCGGACTGGTACGGCAGGCGCATCGAGATGCCGTTGGTGCGGGCGAGCGCGCCGTCGAGTTCCGGTGCGGTCGACGCGCCCGTCAGCACGTTGATCCGGAAGTCCTCGCCGCGCGCGTGCGCCGCGTCGATGTGGGCGGCGAGCGCGGCCGGAACGGCCTTCGGATAGCCCGACCCCGTGAAGCCGCTCATGGCGACGGTCATGCCGGGACGGATCAGCGCGGCGGCTTCGTCGGCGGTACGGACGAGCGAACGCAGGGCGGGAGCGAGGATGCGTGATGAAGACATGGCTGGATTCTGATGCTTTGGTCTGTCGTTGACGTCGCTGGGGGTGTCTCCTGAGCGACATGAAGCCCTTGTGGCCGCGACGGGCGGCCGGCACCACAGGCATGGTCGGAGTATCTCAGAGGCGGTCGCCGCGAAATGTCCGCCGTATGAAAAAGATCGTTGCCGGATTTGCCGCGTATCGAACGGCCGTTCTGTGACAGGCGCCCCGTTCAATTCGAATGCACGTGAAAGGTGCACGAAAGCATCGGACACAACGACCGGTCGACGATCACCAATCCGCACACATCAATCGACGGATTTCCGTTGCGATTCATCGCCTGTCGATCGGCAATGGTCGATGCCGCATCCGGCGCGGCCAATTGTCACCCGATGCCGGTTGTCCCGGCCTGACGCACGTCAAGCTCGCACGCGCCGCGCGTCTCCCGCCGGGAAGCGCGAAAAACACCGCCGCACCGGCCTGTGAGGCCCGTCCGTCCTTGACAGGCGCGCGACGCGAACCACACTGGAATACGGATCCCGCAGCCCCGTTCGGCCGCCCTTTCGCGCACGCGCTTTTCGGTCGGCCGATCGTCGCAAGACGCGGTAACACTCGCTCATGTCAGGACATTGATCGAATAAAAAGCAACAAATTACAATTCCGTATATATTTCGCCGATGGACCAAAGAAAAACCGCCACACGTTCCGAACCGCCCCTGCCACGCACCTGGGATGCGCGGCTCGCGCGCTCGCTTGTCCGACCGCTCGTCGACACGCCCGTCACCCCGAATCACCTCACCACCGTTCGTCTGCTGATCGGCCTCGCCGGCGCCTGGTGCCTCGCGCACGGCGGCTTCGGCTGGAGCAATGCCGGCGCGTTCCTGATCGTGCTGTCGAACTTCGTCGACCACACCGACGGCGAGCTCGCCCGCATCAGCGGGAAATCCAGCAAGATCGGTCATTTTTACGACCTCGCGGCGGACGCGCTCGTCACGATCGCGCTGTTCGTCAGCATGGGCCTCGGCATCGTCGCCCAGGGCGGCCAGATGGCCGCGTCGCCGGTGCTGCTCGGCGCGGTGGCCGGCGCCGCCGTCGCGCTGATCTTCTTCCTGCGCATGCGGATCGAATCGATCGCCGGCAAGGCCGGCACCAAGCAGGCGTTCGCCGGCGGCTTCGAAACCGAAGACGTGCTGTACCTGCTGCCGCTCGTGACGCTCTTCGACGGCGTCGAACCGTTCCTGCTCGCGGCGTCGATCGGCGCCCCGCTCTTCGCCGCATGGGTCGTGATCGACTGGTGGCGCATCGTCCGGCGCGGCAACGTCGCGCAGAATCCAACCGAAATCCAGGCTTCCAAATGACTCCTAGCACGCGCGACGACTCCGTGCTGAGCCCGGCACGCCCCGCGCCTGCGCGCGTGGCGGCCGCCGATCCCGATCGCACCGTGGCCGACTGCGTCGGTTCGCTCGACCTCGACCGCCTGCGCGGCGACTACACCCGCCAGGGCTCGTTCCTGTACCTCGACGCCTTCCTGCCGGCCGACGCGCACGCGAAGCTCGCGGCGGCCGCCCGCGCGATGCAGGCCGGCCTGAACCGCAATTACCTGCCCGGCCACAAGCAGGGCGGCAGCGTCAGCCGCCATACGATCGACGAGCAGGCGCCGTACATCGCCGAACTGTATCGCTCGAAGGCGCTCATCTCCTTCCTGGAGAAGGTCACGGGCGACAAGCTGATGCTGTCGCCGGACGACGATCCGCACGCGTATGCGCTGTATTACTACACGAAGCCCGGCGACCACATCGGCTGGCACTACGACACGTCGTACTACGACGGCCGCCGCTATACGCTGCTGATCGGCGTGATCGACGAATCGTCGTGCCGGCTCGACTACGAGCTGCACACGCGCAATCCGGACGTGGCCGACGAGCCGGGCTCCGTCCAGATCGCCGACGGCGGCATCGTGCTGTTCGACGGCGACAAGCTGCGCCACCGCATCACGCCGCTGGGCCAGAACGAGATGCGCGTGTCGCTCACCTTCGAATACGTGACGAACCCCGGCATGCGCCCGTGGAAGCGCTTCATCTCGAACATGAAGGACGCGATCGCGTATTTCGGCTTCCGCCAGGTGTTCAAGCAACTGGCGACGCGACGCCCGACCGGGTCATGACACGCGCCGGCCTGATCCTGCTGTCCCTCGGGACCGCACTCTTCGTCGCACTCCTCGCCTGGCAGGGCGTCGGCGCGGTCGCGTCCACGTTCCTCGCGGCCGGCTGGGGGCTCGCGCTCGTCGCGGCGTTCCACGTCGTGCCGCTCGTGATCGACGCGATGGCGATCTCCGTGATGTTCCGCCACGGCCAGCCCGGCGCCGAACTCCGCAACGCGCTGCGCGCGCGCTGGGTCGGCGAATCGGTGAACAGCCTGCTGCCCGCCGGGCAGATCGGCGGCCCCGTGCTGATGGTGCGCCACCTCGCGCAGCGCGGCACGCGGATGGCCGACGCGGCAGCGGCCGTCACCGTCAGCACGACGATGCAGGCGCTCTCGCAAATGGCGTTCGCGCTGATCGGCATCGCCGCGTTCAGCCTGTACGCCACGCACGAATCGGTCGCGCACCTGCGCACGCCCGCGCTGATTGCCACCGGCGTGCTCGGCGCCCTCGCCGCGCTGTTCTACGTCGCGCAGCGGCGCGGGCTGTTCGGCCGCGGCCTGCGCCTCGCGTCGAAGCTGCTCGGCCCGCGCGACTGGTCGTCGCTGGCGACCCGCGCCGACGCGATCGACGACGCGGTCGGCGCGCTGTACCGCGATCGTGCGAAGGTCGCGAAGACGTTCGCATTGAGTCTCGTCGGCTGGATCGTCGGCACCGCGGAAGTGTGGCTCGCGCTGCACTTCCTCGGGCACCCGGTGAGTTGGCTCGACGCGCTGCTGCTCGAGAGCGTCGGCCAGGCCATTCGTGGCGCGGCCTTCGCGATCCCGGGCTCGCTCGGCGCGCAGGAAGGCGGCTACCTGCTGCTCGCGCCGCTGGTCGGACTGCCGCCCGACGCGGCGCTCGCGCTGTCGCTCGCGAAGCGCGCGCGCGAACTCGCGCTCGGCCTGCCCGGCCTGCTCTATCTGCATTTCAGTGAAAGAAACTGGCAGCGGCGCCGTGCGCCGCAGCCGCTCGCCGACTGATCGTTCAGATCCGCCGGCTTTTTGGTTGGAGAACCCATGCGAGCCATCATTCTTGCGGCAGGCCTCGGCTTGCGCCTGCAACAACCGCCCGAGGCACAGTTCCCGAAGTGCCTGCTGCGCTTCGACGACGTGTCGCTGCTCGAGCGCCATCTGCGCGTGCTCGATGCCGCGGGCGTCGACGAAATCGTGCTCGGGCTCGGCTTCCAGGCCGGGAAGGTCGAGCAGGAATTGAAGCGCCTCGGCCGCCAGGCCGAGATCGTGATCAACGAACGCTACGACCTCGGCAGCGTGCTGACCGTGCATACCGTCGCCGATGCAATGACGCGCGGCGGCGACGTGCTGCTGATGGACGCCGACGTGCTGTATGACGAGAACATCCTGCACGCGCTGGTGGCCGATGCCGACAAGGCGGTCGACCGCCTGTTGATCGACCGCGACTTCGAGGCCGGCGACGAACCCGTCAAGCTGTGCCTGAAGAACGGCGTGCCGGTCGAGCTGCGCAAGCAGCTCGCGGTCGACCTCGAATACGACACGATCGGCGAATCGGTCGGCTTCTTCCGCTTCACCGAAGGCACCGCGCGCCGCCTCGCGACGATCGTCGCGGGCTACGTCGACAGCGGCCGCGCGAACATGCCGCACGAGGAAGCCGTGCGCGACCTGCTGCTCGAAGGCGGTCATTCGTTCGACGTCGCCGACGTCACCGGCTCGCCGTGGATCGAGATCGACTTCCCGAACGACGTCGCCCGCGCCACCCAAGAAATCCTCCCACTGATTCAACGCACCACCGCAGGAGTCGCACGATGAACGCACGCGAACCCAACTTCACCGAATCGCGCAGCGCCCGCCTGCGCCGCATGCTCGTCAGCAGCGACCTCGAATTCCTGATGGAAGCGCACAACGGCCTGTCCGCACGGATCGTCCGCGAAGCCGGCTTCAAGGGCATCTGGGCATCGGGCCTCGCGATCTCCGCGCAGTTCGGCGTGCGCGACAACAACGAAGCGAGCTGGACGCAGGTCGTCGACGTGCTCGAATTCATGGCCGACGCGAGCGACCTGCCGATCCTGCTCGACGGCGACACCGGCTACGGCAACTTCAACAACGTGCGCCGCCTCGTGAAGAAGCTCGAGCAGCGCGGCATCGCCGGCGTCTGTATCGAGGACAAGCAGTTCCCGAAGACCAACAGCTTCATCGGCGGCGAGCGCCAGCCGCTCGCGGAAATCGACGAGTTCTGCGGCAAGATCAAGGCCGGCAAGGATTCGCAGACCGATCCCGACTTCTCGATCGTCGCGCGTGTCGAAGCGCTGATCGCAGGCTGGGGGATGGACGAGGCACTGCGTCGCGCGAACGCGTACGCGGAAGCCGGCGCCGACGCGATCCTGATCCACAGCAAGCTGTCGCGCCCGGACGAGATCCTGCAGTTCGCGCGCGAATGGAGCGGCAAGGCGCCGCTCGTGATCGTGCCGACCAAGTACTACAGCACGCCGACCGACGTGTTCCGCCAGGCCGGCATCAGCACCGTGATCTGGGCGAACCACCTGATCCGCGCGTCGGCATCCGCGATGCAGGCGACCGCGCGCGAGATCCACGAGAGCGAAACGCTGATCAACGTCGAGGACCGCGTGGCATCGGTCAACGAGATCTTCCGCCTGCAGGACGCCGACGAATACTCGGCGGCCGAGCGCATCTACCTGTCGTCGTCGTCGCGCGCGTCGAACGCGGCGATCGTGCTCGCCGCGAGCCGCGGCAAGGGCCTCGAAGCCGTGACCGAAGACAAGCCGAAGGTCATGCTGCCGGTCGCCGGCAAGCCGCTGCTGCGCTGGCTCGTCGACGGCTTCAAGACGCACGGCGTGAACGACATCACCGTGGTCGGCGGCTACCGCGCCGACGCGATCGACACGTCGGGCATCAAGCTCGTGGTCAACGAGCGCCATGCGCAGACGGGCGAACTCGCGTCGCTCGCATGTGCGGCCGAACGCCTGACCGGCGACACCGTGATCTCGTACGGCGACCTGCTGTTCCGCAGCTACATCGTGCGCGACCTCGCGGAGAGCGAGGCCGAGTTCAGCGTGGTGGTCGATTCGTCGCTGACGGAAACCAACCAGAGCGTGCGCGATTTCGCGCTGTGCTCGGCGGCGGACGATCGCGGCCTGTTCGGCCAGAAGACCTACCTGCAACGCGTATCGAGCGACGTCGCCACGGGCACGCCGCACGGCCGCTGGATCGGCCTGCTGAACGTGCGCGGTGCCGGTGTCGAGCGCCTGAAGGCGATGCTCGCGACGCTGCAGGCGCGCGACGATTTCGACACGCTCGACATCCCGTCGCTGCTCAACGAACTGATCGCCGCCGGCGAGAAGATCGAGGTGCAGTACGTGCACGGCCACTGGCGCGGTGTGAACGATCTCGAAGACTTCCGCCGCGCGGGCGACTTCGCGCACGGCCAGACGCCGCTGTCCGAACCGGGCACCGGCAACGGGGGCGCGCAATGATCGAAGCGGCACAGTTCGTCGAGGCCGCGCGCGAGCGCGGTTTCGACTGGTACGCGGGTGTGCCCTGCTCGTACCTGACGCCGTTCATCAATTACGTGCTGCAGGACCCGACGCTGAATTACGTGTCGGCCGCGAACGAAGGCGACGCGGTCGCGCTGATCGCGGGCGCGACGCTCGGCGGCAAGCGCGGCATCGCGATGATGCAGAACTCGGGGCTCGGCAACGCGGTGAGCCCGCTCACGTCGCTGACCTGGACGTTCCGCCTGCCGCAGCTGTTGATCGTCACGTGGCGCGGCCAGCCGGGTGTATCCGACGAGCCGCAGCACGCGCTGATGGGCCCGATCACGCCCGCGATGCTCGACACGATGGAGATCCCGTGGGAGACGTTCCCGACCGACCCCGAACAGGTCGGCCCGGCACTCGACCGCGCGATCGCGCATATGGACGCGACGGGCCGCCCGTACGCGCTCGTGATGCAGAAAGGCAGCGTCGCGCCGTATGAGCTGAAGGCGAACCCGGCAGCCAGGCCGCGCACGCATGTCGCCGCGCAATCGTCGTCGCGCGCCGCGTCGGCCGAAGCCTGGCCGACCCGCCAGGACGCGCTGCAGCGCGTGATCGCGCACACGCCGGTCGATTCGACCGTCGTGCTTGCATCGACCGGCTTCTGCGGCCGCGAACTCTACGCGATCGACGATCGCCCGAACCAGTTGTACATGGTCGGTTCGATGGGCTGCGTGACGCCGCTCGCGCTCGGCCTCGCGCTCGCGCGCCCCGACCTGAAGGTCGTTGCGGTCGACGGCGACGGCGCCGCGCTGATGCGCATGGGCGCGTTCGCGACGCTCGGCACCTACGGCCCGGCGAACCTCACGCACGTGCTGCTCGACAACGGCGCGCACGAATCGACGGGCGGCCAGGCAACGGTGTCGCAGCACGTGTCGTTCGCGGGTGTCGCGGCGGCGTGCGGCTACGCGTCGGCGGTCGAAGGCGACACGCTCGACGTGCTCGATACGGCGCTGGCCGCGTCAAGCGACGGTGCGCAGTTCGTGCGCCTGGCGATCCGCACCGGCGTGCCCGACGGCCTGCCCCGCCCGACCGTCACGCCGGTCGAGGTCAAGACCCGTCTGATGCGGCACATCGGCGCCGCGCAGACCGAAGCCCACGTTGAAGGAGCCCATTGATGCTGCTGCTGAACCCCGGCCCGGTCACGCTCACCGAACGCGTGCGCCGCAGCCTGCTGCAACCCGATCTGTGCCATCGCGAAAGCGAATTCTTCGATCTGCAGGACGAAGCACGTGCGCGCCTCGTTGCCGCGTACGAGCTCGATCCGGCCGAATGGACCGCCGCGCTGATGACGGGTTCGGGCACGGCCGCCGTGGAAAGCATGATCGCGGCCCTCGTGCCGCAGGACGGCAAGCTGCTGGTGATCGAGAACGGCGTGTACGGCGAGCGGATCACGCAGATCGCGACGCAGTACGGGATCGCGCATGACGTGCTGAAGCATGAGTGGATGCAGGCGCCCGATCTCGCGCAGATCGCCGCACGGCTCGATGCGGGCGGGTACTCGCATGTCGCCGTGATTCATCACGAGACGACGACGGGCCGGCTGAACGATCTCGGCGCGATTGCCGGGGTGTGCCGTGCGCGCGGCGTGAAAATGCTCGTCGATGGTGTCAGCAGTTTTGGGGCTGAGGCGATCGACTTCGCCGGCGGCGACATCGACGCGGTTGCCGCGACCGCGAACAAGTGCCTGCACGGCGTGCCGGGCGCGGCGTTCGTGATCGTGCGGCGCAGCGCGCTCGCGAAGGCTGCAAGCCGCACTTACTACCTCGATCTCGGTCGCCTGGCAAAGCTGCAGGATCAGCGGAATACGCCGTTCACGCCTTCCGTGCACGCGTATTACGCGCTCGTCGAGGCGCTGCGCGAGTTTGATGAGGCTGGCGGCTGGCGTGCGCGTCATGCGCATTACAAGGCGCTCGCCGATCAGGCGCAGGCCGGACTGGCGGCGCGCGGGATGCCGCTCGTGCTGCCGGAAGGTGAATCGTCGGTCGTGCTGCGCGCGTATCGGTTGCCGCAGGGTGTGACGTACGAGACGTTGCATGACGGCTTGAAGGCGCGCGGTTTCGTGATCTATGCGGGGCAAGGCGGGCTGTCGAAGGAACTGTTCCGGATTTCGACGATGGGCGCGATTCAAGCAGCTGATGTCGATCGGTTGCTGGAAGGGTTTACGGCGCTGACGCGGTAAGCGTCGCTCGTACCTTCGTCCATGAAAGGCCCTTCTCGGAAGGGCCTTTTTTATTCTTTGCGGATTTTTCGGAAACTCCGGACGGTTGAGCCCGCAGCCATTATCAGTCACTCGACATGACCGAGTCGTTCGTTGACAATCGGCTTTTACAAAGTTGACCGTGCTTGTTTAAAGCAAGCCAACGATATGTACTTCAGTCGGCGCTGTCGACCACGATCGACGCCAGAATTACTCCGATCGCCACATGAATGAAAAAACAGCAGTGGGAGCAAGAATGCATATCCACGCATCGGCATCCGGCCGTCGTTGCGCAGCGCTCGGGGTCGCCATGGCGCTGACATTTTCGTGGTTCACCTCTGCACAGGCACAGAGCTGCGCACTTGACAGCGTGGCGCCCGAGTGCTTGCTGCAGCGTAGTCAAGGCGAATTTCAGCAAGCGGATGACGAGTTGAACCGCACTTACCAAAAGGTTTTGAAGTCGATGTCTCGGCCGCGTGACGAGTACGTCGACTATCCGGCACTCAAGACGAAATTCGTCGAGGCTCAGCGTCAATGGGTCCGCTTTCTCGATAAAGAGTGTACCGCTTGGTATCTGATAAACGAGGCAGGCGCAGATCGTAATCTTGATCTACTGACTTGCGAAATCGACAGAACACGTGATCGTACGCGTGAATTGAACGCGTGGCTCAAGCAATTGAGCCATGATTAGCGCAGCGCCAGATGAAGACAGCATCACCAGGTCGGCGGATATTAGAGAGAGGGTTTCGCTTAACGAACAAAAAAGCGCCATCCGCGACGCCCCGAAAGCAATGCATCTGCCGTCACCACCTCGTTGATTGGACAGGATCGTTAATTCGATGAGTTTTTTGCAAAATCGAGAACTTGTGGATGCCCTGACCTCGCTGCCGGAGCGGCAGCTGGTCGAAGTGATCGCGTTGGCGTTGGAGGCACGCGAAGCCCAAGTAGGACGTCCGGAATGGCAGTCGGCCAAACTCGTGCTCGCGGAGGTTCACCGATTCAATGAGGCGTCCGCGACGCCCTCGCCCTGGGCGCTTATTGTCAGCAACTCCGCCGGGCATATCGGGCAGTTTCCGGTCAGGAGCGGCCGCCAATTTCCGCCTGTACTGCATCAAACCACCGCCAGTTTGAGCCATTCGACGCAGCTACGGAATGGGTCGCTCCATGACGATCAGCTCGCCGAGAAATCGCTGATTGGTCGCCCGTCTGATTTCCTCGAATCCCTCGCGCTGCCAAAATGCGAACGCACGCGGATTCGTTGAAACGACCGCGAGTTGCGCCCTGCGGAAGCCCCACTCACGCGCCATAGCATCGAGCAACGCCAACGCAGTCTTTCCGTAACCACGACGCTGGTACGCATCGGAAAATAACAGCAGTCCGATCCAGATGCAGTCGTCAGTTGGATATGCGCGAATCACGTCGGCACAGCCAACCATGTCTGGCCCGACATAAAAGCCGAAGACTGATTTATCTCCCCCATCTTTGCCTGCAGGCTTGCCGTAGAAGAAATCATCAACATCTTCTTTGGAGGGTGACCGTCCTTCGACCAGTTGAGTATAAGAGGCGGCTTCGATAAAGACGCGCGATACGTTCGCGTAATCGTTATCCGAATCGCCGCTGAGTGCGCGGACTGTGACCATCAGGCGCTCTTTCGAAGTGTGAGGCGTAATTCTAAGTCGATTTACCCATGAACACACGCAGCGCAACATGGCGCTAGCGTCCGCTTCATGGGAAGTTGAGTGTCTCTTCCGGTCTGGTTCGGCCGACCGCATCAGGCGGCGGTCGGCCATTTTGAGATGCTCGACGCCGCCGATTAAACTGTTGGCAATCATCTTCCCAGACACGCACCGATCAGCATGAGCGCAATCAAACTGTTGAGACCTACGACCGCCTTGCTGCCGAGCTACGTTGCGGCGCTTGAGGCAGGATGGTCGCCCGACAACGTCCGTAAGGAGATCGCTGCGCGCGAACAATTGGACGCTATTGACGTAGATGCTGAGCGATTCGTGGACGGACTGGACGATCCAACTGCATCGGGCGGTCCGATTCCCTTACCCGATGGCTCGACTGTCACGCGGCTCCCGAGCATTGTCCGCTGGATATGGGACGGTGATTTCAGCGGCGCAATCGGATTTCGTTGGCAGGCCGGAACCGCCGAATTGCCGTCGTACGTACTCGGACATATCGGCTTCTCGGTCGTGCCGTGGAAGAGGGGCAACGGCTATGCCACGCAGGCGCTCGATTTGATGCTGGGCGAAGCAAAGGGAGAAGGCCTGCCCTATGTCGAACTAACAGTTGATCCGGAGAATATCGCCTCGCAGAGGGTAATCGCTGCGTGCAATGGCGTATTGATCGAGCGCTTCAGAAAGCCGGCAGCCTACGGATTCGCCGAGACGCTCCGCTATCGCATTGAATTGAACGACTGAGCAAGCTGTCAGCCCTTATTCGGCCGCTTTCTGCCGCTCGTCTGAGCCATGTAGTGATGCGTTGCATCGACGGTTTGAATCCGCCGTCGGTAAGCGACATACACGACATCCATGAAGAACCTCTTTCCATCACGACCGTGAGAATCCTCCATTTCGCCCCGTTGCTGGCGCTCGCCGCCTCCCCCATCGTTCACGCCGCCGACAGCCAGCCTTGCGACGACGACACCGTGACTGCCGTCGCCCGCTGGGCCGGCATCGCGAGCGCCCGCATCGCCACACGTGACGCGGACCGGCTCGTCGTCGCGGCGGCCTGCAAGGTCATGCCGAATGCACCTGAAACGACGATCGCGGCCGTCGCGTTCGATTCGCTGCCGAAGAGCAAGAATCCCGACGATAGCGAAAAGCTGCAGGTCGTCGCGCTCGTCGAAGGGGGCAAGGTCGTGGCGGCCGAGCGTTCGGTGATTCAGGAGGACGCGGCGATACAGATCGGCGAGAACAGTTATCGCATCGATACTGCGCCGTACCGGCTGTCGCCCGATGTACGGGCATTCGGCGTCGTGTTCAGCAGCACCGCGCACGGACCGAGCTGCCCAGATGCCTACATGGAGAACGAACTGACACTGTGGATTCGCGAAGGCACCCGTATCCGCCCCGTGTTTGGTACCAATCTCAATGGCTGGGTCGCCACCACAGGCACCGCGTGCGGCCCCGATACCAGTGACCTGCGCAGCGAGTCCGCCCGCATGACGATTGCGGTCGAGAAGACGTCGCACAACGGCTTTGCGGACCTGTCGATTACGGCACACGTGATGAACGCGGAAAGCAACGACGACAAACAACCGGACGCAGGAAAGCGCACCGTGCGCACGGTCGTCAAATACGACGGCAAATCATACGGGAGCGATATGTACCGAGACTTCTGGTATTCGCCTGCCTCGAAGAAGCGATTCAAATGACGGTGACGTGCCGCGGCGAGTCCACCCCGCCCGCCTACTCCACCACCTTCGCCCCGATCGCCTCGCCCGACGCCGGCCTGAGCCGCGCTTCCTCCCGCCCCCGCCGCATCTCGCGCGCCGTATACCGATCCTTCAGCCGCAGGAACGGTTTCTCGACAAGGAAATAACTGGCCGTCGCCGCCATCAGCGCCCACACGATCCCAAGCGGAAACGCATGCGCAACCGGCAGATCCGGATTCGCGAACGGCTGCTGCCACAGATAGAGGCTGAACGAGATCGTGCCGACGAACACGACAGGCTGCGCACGCAACCATCGCGCACACCAGAATTCGCTGCGGAAATTCAGCACGACGATCACGATCGCGATCAGCGCCGCCTCGAGCGTCACGCCGTACGTCGCATTCCAGAAGCCACCGAACCGGTGTTCGGCGAGCGGGCCGCCGATCAGCACGACCACGATGATCGCCGTCACGATGCGCGTCCCGCCGCGCCACGAGCGAATCCACGCTTCGAGCCGTTCGCGGTTGAGCGACGCATAACAACCGATCAGGATCGGATCGACGCCCGTGTGAAGCATCATCCCGAGCTGCCCGCGCAGCGCGGGCGCCACGAAGTACGTGACCGCGCGCACGAGCGGCACGACCAGGATCAGCGCGGCCAGCCAGCGCGTTCCGCCGCGGCGCATGCCGTACACGAACAGCAGCGGCCAGAACCAGTAGAACTGTTCCTCGAGCGCGAGCGACCAGAAATGGCCGAGATACCACGCACCGTCGGGATGCAACGTGTTGTCGCCGGTCAGCCCGAACCACGCCGAGTAGTTCCACAGGTGCAGCGCCGCATACAGCCACTGCCGGCGGTCGACGTCGAACCAGCCGGCGAAAGCCACGATCGCGACCGCCGCGAGATAGACGTAGCAGGCCGGCCAGATCCGCAGCGCGCGACGCACGTAGAACGACGTCAGCGCGATGCCGCCCGTGCGCGCGAATTCGGCGCGCAACACGTTGGTGATCAGGAAGCCGCTGAGGACGAAGAAGATCAGCACGCCGAGCCGGCCGTCGGCGATCAGCCGCAACGGCGCGTACCAGCCCGTGTAGCCGCCGGGCAGCACGTGCTCGGCGTGTCCGACCACGACCATCGCCACCGCGACGGCGCGCAATCCGGTCAACTGCGTGACGCGATGGTTCATCGGCTGGTTTCCGTTGGCACGGTGGATGGGCAGCAGACCGGCGCTGCCCCCGCTTCGGCACGCCGATATGCCGCCGGGATTTTGTATGAAAAATATCCGAATGAAATTACTTCAAAAATCCCGCCCCCCCCAATGCAAGCCGCCCCGGCTGGACGTCCGGGGCGGGTGGCGCAGCGCCGGCCGCCTGTTGCGGCGCAACGATCAACGGGACGCGGCAAGATCGCGGCGGCGCGTTCACCGGTCGGCTTTCTTCTCCAGCAGCCGGACATTCTGCTGCGCGACCTGGAGATCCTGCAGCCGATCCACCAGTTCCGCGCAGCCCGTCTTGTCCATCTGGAACGGCGTGCCGCACATCGGGCAGCGGACCTCGCTGTTGCCGAGAAAATCCGCCAGCGACAACTTCACCCGCCCGCGCGTGCAGACCGGGCACATGAAACCCGGTGCGTCGTTCAGCATCTTCTCGCTCGTCTTCATGACTCCCTCCTGGAGTGATCGCCACCTTCACCGGTGGCCTGGGTGCCCGCGCCGCCGACCTGGGTATTCATGCCCAGCAGCGCCAGCAGGTTGCCGATACCGGCGGGGATGCCGGCCTGCCCGACCTCGACCTTCGCGCCGATGTTCGCCTCGAGAAACGGCGACACGTCCTCGCGCGTCTGGCCGCCGGCCTCGGGCCGGCCGCGTGCGAGCATGGCGCTCCAGCGATACTGGCGCGGCGCGGCATCGTCCGCATCGCCGGGCAGCAGCGGGATCGCGCACGACGCCTTCACGCGCTCGGCAAGCAGCAGGCGCACGCCGAAATCGAATGTCGCGGTCTTCACTTCGAGCAGCGGCAGCGGGATCAATGACAGCACCGGAACCTGCACGCGGCGCCATTCGGTCTTGTCCTTGCCGAGCACCTGTTCGTAGAAGAACGTGATCATCCGCAGTTCGCCGAAGTCGCTGTCGTCCAGATCTCCCGGCTCGCAGCCGGTGGACGGCTTCCGCACGAAGCCGAACTCGCGGACGTACCGGACGAACTGGCGCGCGGCCAT
This sequence comes from Burkholderia cepacia ATCC 25416, assembly GCF_001411495.1. Classification (NCBI taxonomy): domain Bacteria; kingdom Pseudomonadati; phylum Pseudomonadota; class Betaproteobacteria; order Burkholderiales; family Burkholderiaceae; genus Burkholderia; species Burkholderia cepacia. The sequence goes on from NZ_CP012982.1 coordinate 236,028, forward strand.
GAAGTCCGCCTCGATCACGGCCTCGATCGGCGCGGCGAACAGGTACTGCAGATCGACGACGGGGCTGATGGAATCGGTCATGGCATCACTCCGTGACAACCAGTTCGTCGCGCTCGCGGCCGCCTTCGCCGACGAGCACCCACTTGTAGTTGCGCAGCTTCGCGCGCAGCGTCAGCGTCTGCACGAATTCGGATGGAATACCCTGCAGCGCGGCCGGGTCCAGCGTCACCGCGAGCGACGGCACGCGCGCGGTCTCCGCCTGGATCCCGCGCTGCCGCTCGGCCGCCGCTTCGATCAGCCCGCGCAGTGCATCCCAGCTCGCGTCGACTGTCCCCTCGAACGACGTGTGTCCCGCATCCGCGCGCTCGTGCGCGTCGAACACGTCCGCCAGGCCGTCGTCCAGCGATGCGTGAAGCACGTCGAGCAGGCCGGCCCGCAGCGCATCGCGCGTCGGCGGCGTGCCGCGCATGGCCTGCGTCAGTGCGTCGCCGAGCAACGCATGCAGATTGCCGCCCAGCTCGCGCACGACGCGGGACGAACGCAACGCGTCGATCCGGTCGTGTGCCGGGTCGGCGCCCCCACCGGCCGCGCCGCGCGTGCCGCGCACGCGGCCGAGCGCGCCGGCGAGATCGCGCAGCAGCAGTGCGCCTGCCTCCGTCGCCAGGTCGGCGACGGCGACCTGCGACGGCAGCGCATCGGCCGCCAGCGTGTCCGCGTCGAGCCGCGATGCCCGTTCGTCGCCATCGGCGCCCGGCGGCACCGCGAAGCGCAGCGTCACGTCCGCTTCGTCGAGCAGGCCGTTCGGCACCGGAAAATACTTGAGCAACGGATCCTCGCGATACTTCACGGCGAGGCGCTTCGAATACAGGTTCGCTTCGTGCTGCGCGCCCGCGAGACTGTCGAGGAACGCGGCGGCGATATCCCGCAGATTGGTCATCGGTGTTCTCCTCTAACCCGCGCCGGCAGGCCGGCGCGGGCGGATTGTCACATCGGACGGATCAGGGCTTGGCCTGCAGCGTGAGGCTCGTGGACACGCCCGCGCCGTCGATCGTCGCGCTGACGGTCACGACCGACTTGCTGGTGTCGTCGAGCGCCTTGCAATCGATCTCGACCTTGCCGTTGGCGTCGGTCTTCGGCGGCGGATCGGCTTTCACGCTGTCGCCGTTCGCGGTGACCTCGAACCCCGCACCGCCTGCGTCGAACGCGAACTTCAGCTCGACACCCACTGCCGGCGTGCCGTCCGGTTTAAGCGCGGTCAGCACGTCCTTGCCGGAGTCTCCCTTGGCAATCGAGAGCGTCGCCTGCGCGCTCTTGAGTGACGGCGCCGACGGCGGCGGCAGCCGGTGCAGCACGCGCACCGGCACGACAACCGACTTCGCATCGACCTTGCCGCTGTCCGGCGCGGGGATCGACGCGGACACCGTCAGGTCGATCGCCTGCGCGTCGACCTCGCCTTCCGCCCAGAACAGGACGGACAACGAACCGTCGCCGTCGGTCTTGAACGACGTGACCTTGCCGGCTGCATCGAACGGGATGGTCGAACCGAACGGCGCGCGGCTCATCCGGAACTTGTCCGCGAGCGCGGGATCGATCTGGAACGCGACCTCCGTATTGCCGGCGAACAGCCCGCTCGAATTCTGCAGGCGCACCTGCAGCATCTGCTGCTGTGACGGATCGCCCGACATCACGGTCGACAACGCCGGACTGACCTGCATGTCACCGTTGCGGCTCGCGCCGGTCGCGGCGCTCGACAGGATGTTGAGCACGGTCGCGAGCCCGGCCGGCACGCCGGCCTGCGACGCATGCACGAACACGTCCTGCGTGTACTCGACCGAATAGCGCGAGTCCTGCGTCGCCTTCGAATCCTTCTTGCTCGAATAGCTGGCCTTCATCTGCGCCGACAGGCTGAACGGCCCCCAGCCGATCTTGCCCTGCGCCGAGAGTTCGCCCGCGATCGCTTCGGACTTCGACTCTTCCGACGTCGACGACGCCGCCGCGTTGATGTTCGCCTTGAACTGGATCGTCACTTCGTCGACCAGGATCAGCGGCACCGGCACGATCGTCAGCAGCGGCACGATCAGCTTCACCATCTGCCCGTCCTTCTGGTACAGGAAGGTGACGTTGACGGCCTGCTTCACGCCGTCGGTGTCGGTCGTGAGGCCGACCTTGTCGATGAACTCGTAGGTGGATTTCGCGGCCATCGCCTGCGCGGTGATCGCGGCCTGCAACGGGCCGCCGATCAGGGCGCTGTAGTCGATCCCGTTCAACAGACTCCGGGCGGACTCGGCCGCCGAATTGTCAACTGGCATGATTGATCTCCTGTGATTTCGGTTCCGCACGCGCCGCCGTGCTGTCTCGCCGGCGCGTGCGGTACGTCATGCAGCCGCCGGCCCTCGGCGGGCGGCGGCCGGACCGGCGGTTACGGGCGCGGCGGCGGGCGCAGGCGGAAACGCATGCGGTTTGCGGAAAGCTCCGCATCCACGCTGTAGCGCCGCCAGATCGCGAAACCGGTCAGCAGCGCGAACGTGCTGACGGTCGTGACCACCACGCCGCCGTAGATCGCGGCGTTCGGCACGGGACGAAACGGCCAGGTGAACAGCGCGGTGTCCCCTTCCGCGTGATCGTCGGCGGCCCGAGGTTCGAGCAGCTTCGTCCACTCCTTGACCTGCTGTGCGTCGGTGACGTCGACCAGGATCTCCCCGGCGGATCGATTGACGAGTTGCGCCACTTCGACCTGTGTGGCGCGATCGTCCTTCCAGATAATCACATTTTCGCTTTCCATTTTTCACTCCTTTTCATTAAGAAAACCGGGTGAATTCGCCCTCGGAATATCGCGCATTCTCCCGTCCACGGGCGAATGCAACGCAATATCCGCCCGCCATTCAAATTGCGCCGAATGCGAATGCCGCTCAATACCTCCGATTGCGTAGTGAAAAGCGAATCGCCGGAATCACAATTCGCGGCCGATTTTCATCAGGCGGGCAAGTTCGTGAATGGACAATTTGTGCATGATGTTTTCACGATGCTTGCTGACCGTGCGCGGGCTGACATCGAGCAACCTTGCGATTTCCTTGCTCGCGAGACCGGCACCGATCAGGCGCAGCACATCCCGCTCACGCGGCCCGAGCGCGGCGATCTTCGCAAGGAGAGAGGTCGTCCGCGAGCGGCGGCGCGTGTTCGACCGCATACGCGACGAGTTGCGCGGTGCCCGTCAGCCCGAGCTTGCGCACGATGTTCGAGCGATGCTTGCGCACCGTCATCGGCGCGGCCCCCAATGCCTCGGCAATTTCCATACAGCGCATCCCCCGCGCGATCAACGACACGATCTCGCGCTCCTTCCTCGTCAGAGAATCGCTAACCATTCACAATCCCCGGAATTATTTTGATTTCTCGTTGATTCGCGACGCATGGCCAGCGTCATGAGTGCATTTCATGCGTGGCACGCGCATGAAACACAACGACATATTGAATCGGAATGCGTGAATGATGCGATGCGTTTTTTTTACGGATTTTTCAATGCCGATCGACAGGAACGACAGCCGTGCGGCATGCCGGAACCGAAGCGCGCCATTTCGGCGAGTTGGGCATAATGGCGTACTGCTTTCGGCACCGGTTGCCCGGCACCCCACCGACCTTTCAATCAGGAAACGTCATGTACCCACCGATCGAACCCTACGCCCACGGCCATCTCGACACCGGCGACGGCCACCGCATCTCCTGGGAGCGCTGCGGCAACCCCGCCGGCAAGCCCGCCGTGTTCCTGCACGGCGGCCCCGGCGCCGGCTGCAGCGCCGACCATCGCCGCCTGTTCGATCCGGAGCGCTACGACATCCTGCTGTTCGACCAGCGCGGCTGCGGGCGTTCGACGCCGCATGCGAGCCTCGAGAACAACACGACGTGGCATCTGGTTGCCGACATCGAGCGCCTGCGCGAGATGGTCGGCGCGGAAAAGTGGCTCGTGTTCGGCGGCTCGTGGGGCAGCACGCTGTCGATCGCGTATGCGGAAACGCACCCGGAGCGCGTGAGCGCGCTGGTCGTGCGCGGCATCTTCACGATGCGCCGCGCGGAAGTGCTGTGGTACTACCAGGAAGGCGCGTCGTGGCTGTTCCCCGACCTGTGGGAAGCCTTCCTTGCACCGATTCCCGAAGCCGAGCGCGGCGACCTGATCGCCGCCTACCATCGCCGGCTGACCGGCAACGACGAAGCCGCGAAGCTCGAAGCGGCGCGCGCATGGAGCATCTGGGAAGGCCGCACGATCACGCTGCTGCCCGACCCCGCACTCGCCGCGCACTTCGCGGACGGCCACTACGCACTCGCGTTCGCGCGGATCGAGAATCATTACTTCGTGAACCAGGGTTTCGTCGAGGAAGGCCAGCTGCTGCGTGACGCGCATCGCCTCGCCGGCATTCCGGGCGTGATCGTGCAGGGCCGCTATGACGTCGCGACGCCTGCTCGCACCGCATGGGAGCTGTCGAAGGCCTGGCCGGATGCGACGTTCGAGATCGTGCCCGGCGCCGGGCATGCGTACAACGAACCGGGGATCCTGGAGGCGCTGATCGCGGCCACGGACCGGTTCGCGAACTAAGGCGCGCCATCGGGCAACGTCGCGCGCGCGCCGATTGATCCGCGTCGAGCCTCCAGCCATTGCGCGAGCCGGATGTCTGCCGGCCGGGAAGTTGGAGGCCGTTCCGTCATCGCGATTCGCTGCGGTTTGCCGGATGGCACGCACACCGGCCACTCTTTCCACTTCGAAGGCTGATTCATGGCGTTGACCCCGACCGAACCTCGTTCCGAACGCCTCGACCGCCCTGCGGTCAAGTCGCTTGCCGTCCGCGTGAACGGCTTGCGCATTCACACGAAAGTGGCCGGAGCCGGCCGGGCCGTCGTGCTGCTGCACGGCTGGCCGCAAACGTCGCATGCGTGGCGAAAGCTCGTGCCGTTGCTTTCGCCTCACTGCATGGTCATCGCCCCCGACCTGCGCGGATTCGGCCACTCCAGCAAGCCCGCGGCAGGCTATGACAAGAAGACCGTCGCAGGCGACATCGCCGCGTTGCTGCATGCGCTGCAGATCGAAAAGGCCTGCATCGTCGGACACGACATGGGCGGCCAGGTGGGCTACGCGTTCGCGGCGCTGTATCCGCAACTCACGGAGCGGTTCGTGTTCATCGAGAGCGGCTTGCCGGGCTTCGGCCAGGAAAAGGCGATGAACGTGGCCACGGGCGGCAGCTGGCACTTCGGCTTCAATATGGCGGGGGACATTTCGGAAGAGCTGGTTCGCGGCCGTGAAGCACTGTTCGTGCGTCACTTCATCCGGCGCGACACGGTAGGCACCGTCGATCCCGAGTCCATCACCGAAGCGGACATCGACGTCTACGCGACCGCGCTCACGCAGCCCGGCGCCCTTCGCGCGAGCTTCAGCTACTACCGCACCCTGTTCGTGGATCTCGACGACAACAAGATGTTCGGCGCGAAGAAACTCGACATGCCTGTCCTCGCCATCGGATGCGAATTCGGGTACGGCGAAGGATCGAAGGCCACCATGGCGCAGGTCGCGTCCGATGTGCACGGGATCGTGCTGCGCGACTCCGGCCACTATCCCGCCGAAGAGCAGCCGGAACAGCTTGCGTCCGTCCTTCTCGACTTTCTCGCGCGATGATGTCCGCCGGTTGCCGACGATCGCCGGAAGTCGCCGGGATGTGCCGTCAGCAGCTTGATCCTGCCCAGGGGTTCACAGCGCGGTTTCGACGATCGCCCTGCCGCTGATCGCCCGCTCGACCAACTGCTCGTCGCCGACCTTGCGGATCGCGTCGTCGAGCAGCCCCTCCGGCGCTTCGGTCGCCACCTTCAGCAAGCCCGACAGGCCGCGCGCATCGAGCACCACCAGCGTCTCCATCGAATCCGCACGGCTCACGAGCACGCGGCGCCACGCCGGCCCCGCGCCGAAGCTCGCACAAAGCGCAATCGTCTCGCTGCCGAGCGTGTAGTCGAAGGTCTTGATCATGATCCGCCGCCGTTGCAAGGGAATGGCGCTGCGCGTCGGTGCGGCGCCGTGACGTCGACGCACCCGCGCGTGCCGCCGGCTTCCGAATCAAGCCAGATCCGTTCGCCGGCATGGCCATGCTAGGCGTGCAGTATTAACGAAGACTTAAACCGCAATGCGCGCGGGCACGCGGCATCGCGCGACATTACGGCGTGTCGAGCGGCTCCACCGTCACGCCGACCTTCAGCTCCTGATCCGCACCGCCGCCGCGGATCACACCGCGCAGCGGCGTCACGTCCGCGTAGTCGCGGCCGATCGACAGCATCACGTAGTCGTCGCCCGGCGCGCGATCGTTGGTCGGATCGAGCTGCAGCCAGCCGTTGTCCTCGGGCCATGCCGGGTCGTACACCTCGACCCACGCATGCGACGCATCGGCGCCGATCAGCCGCGGCTGCCCGGGGGGCGGCTGCGTCAGCAGGTAGCCGCTCACGTAACGCGCGGCCAGCCCGAGCGAGCGCAGCCCGCCGATCATCACGTGCGCGAAATCCTGGCACACGCCCTTGCGCAAGTGCAGCGCGTCGAGCGCCGACGTCGTGATGTCGGTGCTGTTCGGCGTATACGCGAAATCGGCATGCACGCGCCGCATCAGGTCCCAGGCAGCCTGCACGAGCGGCCGTTGCGGCGTGAAGCTCGCGGCCGCATACGCGGCGAGTTCGGCGTCGCACGCGACATGCGGCGACGTGAACACGAATTCGCTCGCGGCATCGTAAGGCTGCCCTGCGCGAAACCGCAGGCGGTCGCGCACGGCTTCCCACGCAGTCGCCTGTTTTGCGTCGGGATGTGCGATGGCGGGCGGCGGTGCGCCGCGCGCACCGCGCGACCACACGGGCGGCGTCACGCGTACCGTGCTGCGGCTGCGCACGAGCAGCGCGTCATGTGGCAGGTTCAACGCGAACGATGCGCGCGCGTTGCCGAATGCATCGATCTCGGTACAGACCGATTCCGGCTCGGGATCGATGTCGAGCGCGAACGACAGTACTTGCTGGCGCGGCGTCTCGAGCGGTTGCAGCCGTGCCTGGTGCTGCGCCGATTCGACGCGCGCCGCGTAACGGTATTCGGTGTCGTGCGTGACGCGCAGCAAGCGGCCCGGCGCGACGTCGGCGGTCGTTGCTTTCGCGGCCGATGCCGATGCCGATGCGTTCCGGGCATCGCCGGAACCCGGCGGGGTTTTCCCCGCGCCTTTCGTCGTCACCATAACGTCCTGCCCGCCTCGCGTACATGGCTGAAATAGCGCTCGCCGATCCGGTTCGACAGTTCCCAGACCGCCTTCGCCGTCGTGTCGAGCGCTTCGAGCAGCGCGCCGTGCCGGCCACCGTCGGTGGTTTCGCACAGCTCGTGCAGCGACCACGCGGGCACGTCCGGAATCGTCTCGGCCAGTTCGGACAGCGCATAACCTTCGCTGCGCTCGACCTTCGTCAGCCGGCCCCGCAGCGCCTGCACGACCCAGCCGAGCGAGCGCGGATTGTCGGTATCGAGCACGACGAGCGACAGCAGCGGCGCGACATCGAAGCCGCGCTGGAAACGCGAACGGAACGTGATCGTGCTGTCGAACAGCTCCAGCACGAGCTCGAAGCCGTCCTGCCGGTGCACGGCGCCTTCGTCGAACGCGCACTTCAGCACGCTGCACAGGAAGTCCAGCCGGTCGATCTGCCGGCCGATCGACAACAGCCGCCAGCCGTCGTCGCGCGTCATGTTGTCGGTCTGCGCGCCCGTGATCGCGCCGAGGAGCAGGCCGAGGCGCTCCAGCAACTGCAGTGCGTCGTTGCCGATCTGTTCCTCGGCTTCCGGCTGGCCCGCGCTGTCCGCGAACAGCTGGGTCGCATCGTCGATCAGGCGCCACTGGTCGCTCGACAGCCGTTCGCGGATCGCGGCAGCCGCGCCACGCATCCCGAACAGGCACGACGCAATGCCCGACGTGCGATCCGCGCCGCGCGTCAGCGACGTCGCGAGCGCGTGCTGGAACGCACGCGGCGCATCGACGGCGTTCGGTGCATCGGCCGCGATCAGGCCCGTGTCGCGACACAGCGTGTCGAGCAGCTCCAGGTGCGCGGGGCTGTCGACGTCGTCCTCGCCGCGCAGCCGTTCGAGCGCCGCGCGCGCGAGCCGCATCAGGTTGGTCGCGCGCTCGGTGTAACGGCCGAGCCAGAACAGGTTCTCGGCCGCGCGGCTCGCGATCGCGCGCGGCCGTTCGACGAGGTCGTCGGGGCCGAGATGCGTCTGCAGCAGCGTCGTCGAATCGACGATGCCTTCGGTCATCACCCATGTATCGACGGTGCTGCCGCCGCGCGGCATCGGCGCATTGAACAGCGTGTCGCGCGTGCCGACCCGTGACAGCCCGCCCGGCAGGAGCCGCCAGCGCTGCGCACCGTCGGCGAGCGCGAAGACGCGCAGCAGCACCGGCTTCGGCACGATGCGCGCGCCGCCGTGGCCGTCGGGCGCGTCCTGACGCGGCCAGGTCGGCGCCTGCGACAGCGGCAGGTCGGCCTGCACCGTGTAGTGTTCGGGCCGCGCGAGGATGCGTGCGCGCCATTCGGCCAGCTGCGCCTGCGTGAGCCGCGCGCCGATCACCGGCTCGAACGCGCCGCCGGCCTGCACCTCGGGTGGATAGGATGCCTTCACGATGGCGCGCGCGAGTTGCGGCAATGCGTCGTCGCACGCGGCCGCCTCGCCGCACCACCACGAATGCACGGCCGGCAGCGTCAGCGTTTCGCCGAGCAGCCCTTCCGCGAGACGCGGCATGAAACCGAGCATCGCCGGCGATTCGAGGAAGCCCGAGCCCGGCGCGTTCGCGAGCAGCACGTTGCCCGCGCGCACGGCCTGCAGCAGCCCCGGCACGCCGAGCATCGAATCGGGCCGCAGTTCGAGCGGATCGAGCCACGCGTCGTCGACACGCCGCAGAATGCCGTGCACGGGTTCGAGGCCGCTCAGCGTCTTCAGGAATACGCGGTTGTCGCGCGCGGTCAGGTCGCCGCCTTCGACGAGCGTGAGGCCGAGGTAGCGCGCGAGATACGCGTGCTCGAAATACGTCGCGCTGTGCGGCCCCGGCGTCAGCAGCACGATCCGCGAGTTCTTGCGGGCCGGGCTGAGCGCCTGCATGCTCTGCAGCAGCGCGCGGTACGCGGACGCGAGCCGCTGCACGCGCAGCCCGCGAAACCCGCGCGGAAAGAGCCGCGACACGATCAGCCGGTTTTCGAGCAGGTAACCGAGGCCGGCCGCGCCCTGCGTGTGCTGCGCGACGATCCGCCACTGCCCGTCCGGGCCACGCGCGAGATCGAACGCGACCACGTGCAGCCAGGTGTCGCCCGGCACGCTCGCGCCGCGCATCGCGCGCAGGTAGCCGGGGTGCCCGGTGACGAGCGCGGGCGGCAGCAGCCCGCGCTCGAGGATCGTCTGCGGCCCGTACAGGTCGGCCAGCGTCGCGTTGAGCAGCCGCACGCGCTGCAGCACGCCGCGCTCGATCGCGACCCAGTCCTCGGGCGTGACGATCAGCGGCAGCAGGTCGAGCGACCACGGGCCGGCCGCGCCGTCGCCGGCGCGCTGCTCGTGCAATTGGTAGAACAGGCCGTTCTCGCGCATGCGCCGGTGCAGCGCGTCGGCGCGGCGATCGAGGTCGGCCACGCCGTCGCTGCCGATCGATGTGAAGAAACTGCGCCACGCGGGCGCGAGCGCAGGCGCGTTCAGGCCGGCCGCGCTGCCACGCAGTTCGTCGTAGCGGCCGGCGGCCGCCGGCGCCGCGAGCGCGGCGGCCAGTTCCGCGGCATCCGGCTGCGCGCCGGTATCGAAAAGCGTGGGCATCGCGTCGAGGGCGGCGAGATGGTCGGTGTTTATGGGCGGCACGGTGTCGTTCCGTCGTCAGGGCGCGGCCGCGCACGCGCGCCGCCGCGCCGGCGGCGATACGCGGCGTGCGGCCGCAATCTGCCCGCATCCTAGCATTCCGGCGGGGCCGCCATCACCCCATTCGCCGGGAGACCGCACACCGCGCATCGTCGTCCGCCTCGTCATCGTCCGGTCACGGCCGCCGCAGGTCGAGCGTGAACGGGAATTCGCGGCTCGGCGCGGCAGGCGCGACCTCCATCCGCCCCGGCGTATGCCCCATCTCGACGAAGCGTGCGAGCCGGCGGCTCTCCGCTTCGTAGGCATTGACCGGGAACGTCGCGTAGTTGCGTCCGCCCGGATGCGCGACGTGGTAGCGGCAGCCGCCGAGCGAGCGCTGCAGCCACGTATCGACAATGTCGAACGTGAGCGGCGCGTGCACGCCGATGGTCGGATGCAGCGCGGACGGCGGCGACCACGCCTTGTAGCGCACCCCCGCGACGTATTCGCCGACGGTGCCGGTCGGCTGCAGCGGCAACGCGCGGCCGTTGACGGTCACGACGTGGCGGTTGTCGTTCAGCCCCGTCACGCGCACTTCGAGCCGTTCGACCGACGAATCGACGTAGCGCACCGTGCCGCCGGGCGCACCCTCCTCGCCCATCACGTGCCACGGTTCCAGCGCGCCGCGCAGCGACAGCTGCATGCCGTTCACTGCGATCTGGCCGAACAGCGGGAAGCGGAATTCGAAGTGCGGCGCGAACCACGCCGGATCGAACGCGAAACCGGCGTCGCGCAGCTCGGCCAGCACGTCGTCGAAATCCATCTGAAGAAACTCGGGCAGCATAAAGCGGTCGTGCAGCGCGGTGCCCCAGCGCGTGAGCGGCGTCGTGTACGGCGCGGCCCAGAAACGCGCGACCAGCGCGCGCAGCAGCAGTTGCTGCACGATGCTCATCCGTGCATGCGGCGGCATCTCGAACGCACGCAGTTCGAGCAGGCCGAGCCGGCCGGTCGACGAGTCGGGCGAATACAGCTTGTCGATACAGAATTCGCTGCGGTGCGTGTTGCCCGTCACGTCGATCAGCAGGTTGCGCAGCACGCGGTCGACCAGCCAAGGCGGCATGTCCTGCCCGAACAGCAGCTTGTTGCGCTGGATCTCGGCGAACGCGATGTCGAGCTCGTAGAGCTGGTCGTTGCGCGCCTCGTCGACGCGCGGCGCCTGGCTCGTCGGCCCGATGAACAGCCCGGAGAACAGGTAGGACAGCGACGGATGGTTGTGCCAGTACGCGATCAGGCTCGCGAGCAGGTCCGGGCGGCGCAGGAACGGGCTGTCGGCCGGCGTCGCGCCGCCGAGCACGAAGTGGTTGCCGCCGCCGGTGCCGACGTGGCGGCCGTCGACCATGAATTTCTCGCTGCACAGCCGCGACTGCCACGCGGCGTCGTACAGGAATTCGGTGTGGTCGACGAGCTCGTCGAAGTTGGCGGCCGGATGGATGTTCACCTCGATCACGCCGGGATCGGGCGTCACCTGCAGCAGCTTCAGCCGCGCGTCGCGCGGCGGCGGATAGCCTTCCAGCACGAGCTTCACGCCCAGCGCGTGCGCGGTCAGCTCGATCGCGCCGAGCAGGTCGAGATAATCCTCGAGCGCGGCAAGCGGCGGCATGAACAGGTACAGGATGCCGTTGCGCACTTCGACGCACAGCGCGGTGCGCGTGATCCACGCGGCCGATTCGAAGCGCTCGGGAACGCGACCCGGGTCGCGCGCGGCAGGCCGACCGTTCCCGGCCGGGCCGTCGTCGCGCCACTGCATCACGGTCTGCGCGGACGCCTCGCGATGCACGCCGGACAGGTAGCGCGGCGCATCGGCCGGGCCCGCGTAGCGCGCGCGGATCGCGGCGGCTTCAGGCAGCGCGTCGCGCGGCGCGAACGGATCGCGCTCGACGAGATACGGATAGTCGGCACGGCTGGCCCACGGCAGCGAATCGAGCGGCAGCCGATAACCCATCGGCGAATCGCCGGGCACGAGGTACATCCGCTCGTCGCGGAAGAACCACGGCCCCGTCTGCCAGCGCGGCCCGTCGAGGCCCGGCGCAGTGTCCACGCGCTTGACCGGCAGCACGTAGCCGACCACGCTGTCGAGCTGCTGCTCGAACACCTTGCGCAGCCGCGCGCGTTCGAGCTCGTCGTCGAGGCGCGAGTCGAACGGGTCGACGTTGACCGGCAGCCGGCGCTCGCGCCACAGGTAGTACCAGACGTCTTCGTAGCCGGGCCGGATGAATTCGCCGGTCAGGTTCAGCCGCGCGGCCAGCGCATCGATGAAGCGCTTCGCGTCGTCGGTCGTATACGCGGACGGCTCGCGCTCGTCGGCGAACAGCGACGGATCGTGCCACACGGGCTGGCCGTCGGCACGCCAGAAGATCGACAACGCCCAGCGCGGCAGCTGCTCGCCCGGATACCACTTGCCCTGGCCGAAATGCAGGAAGCCGCCGTCGCCGTACTCGGCGCGCAGCCGCTGCACGAGTTCGGTCGCGTAACCGCGCTTGGTCGGGCCGAGCGCGTCGGTGTTCCACTCGGCACCGTCGCGATCGTCGATCGACACGAAGGTCGGCTCGCCGCCCTGCGTGAGCCGCACGTCGCCGGCCGCGAGTGCGCCGTCGACCTGCGAGCCGAGCGTCAGCACGGCGTCCCATTGCGAATCCGTATACGGCTTCGTCACGCGCGGCGATTCGTACACGCGCGTCACGGTCATCTCGTGCTCGAACGACACCTCGCACTCGTCGATCAGCCCCTCGACCGGCGCGGCGCTCGTCGGCTGCGGCGTGCAGGCCAGCGGAATGTGGCCCTCGCCCGCGAGCAGGCCCGAAGTCGGGTCGAAGCCGATCCAGCCGGCGCCCGGCAGGTACACCTCGCACCATGCGTGGAGGTCGGTGAAGTCGACCGACGTGCCGCTCGGGCCGTCGAGCGACTTCACGTCGGGCGTGAGCTGGATCAGGTAGCCCGACACGAAACGCGCGGCGATGCCGAGATGGCGGCACAGCTGCACGAGCAGCCACGCACTGTCGCGGCACGAGCCGGACGCCAGCTCGAGCGTCTGCTCGGGCGTCTGCACGCCCGGCTCCATCCGCACGAGATAGCCGATGTCGCGCTGCAGTTGCTGGTTCAGCGCGACGAGGAAGTTCACGGTGCCGGCCGGCGTGCGATCGACGCCGTCGACGTACGCGCGGAACAGCGGCGCCGCGCTCGTCTGCGGGTCGCACACGAGATACGGCGCGAGCTCGGTCTTCAGCGCATCGTCATAGCTGAACGGGTATTGCTCCGCGCTCGCCTCCAGAAAGAAGTCGAACGGGTTGTACACCGACATCTCGGCGACGAGATCGATCGTGATCTCGAAGTGCTCGGTGCGCTCCGGAAACACGAGCCGCGCGAGATAGTTCGAGAACGGGTCCTGCTGCCAGTTGATGAAGTGCTGCGCGGGCTCGACCGTCATCGAATACGCGAGGATCGGCGTCCGGCAGTGCGGCGCGGGCCGCAGCCGCACGACCTGCGGGCCGAGGTTGACGAGCCGGTCGTAACGATAGCGGGTGGTGTGATGCAGCGCGACGTGGATGGACATGGGAGCTCGGTTCGGGTTGGGCCGGCCGCGCGCCGCGTCGCGTGTGGCGCGACGCGGCGGCCCGGCCTGGCGGATTCGGCGAAAACGCGCGTCGGGTCAGACGAGCTCGGGTGTCTGCACGACGCTGATCTCGACGCCGACGGTCGTCGCGCCGAGCCCCGTCACCGGCTGCGCGTCGCGATAGTCGAGGCCGACCGCGATGCGCACGTAGCGCTCGTCCGGGCAGCGATTCATGAACGGATCGAACCCGACCCAGCCGAGCCCTTCGACATAGGCCTCGGCCCACGCATGGCCGGCCGGCTGCTGCATCAGCCCGGCCGCTTGCGGCTGCGCACCGAGCGCCGGCTGCGGCAGCCCCTGCGATTGCGCGGCGTGCGACGCGCCGAGCACCTGCTGCATGCCCTCGCCGCTCTGCAGCGCGAGCGCTTCTTCCTGCTCGTCGTCACCCACGTTCTGCTTCGCGTCGGCGATGCGTTGCATCGCGCTGTCCGCCAGCACGTAGCCCGAGATATAGCGGGCGGGAATCTTCAGCACGCGCGCGGCCGCGATGAACGCATGCGCATGGTCGCGGCTCGTGCCCTCGCCGCTTTGCAGCGCGGTTTCCGCGTCGACGGGCGCGTCGGCGGCCAGGTTCGGCGCATACGCGATGCGGTCGTGCACTTCCGTCATCAGCCAGTGCAATGCGTCGAGGCCGCGCGGGTCGATGGGCAGCGCTTCCGTGAGCTCGCGCACGGTGTCGCCGGCCTTCGTGAGCGCGGTCTCGCGTTCGAAGATCCACGGCGGCGCATAGCCTTCAGGATTACCGAGAATGCCGGCGCGGTCCTGCGTCTCGACGACGCCGGCCGCGACGACGACGATCTCGGCCTTCGCGCCGCGCTCGTGCCGCACGAGGTCGATGCGGTTGCCGAGCCCGTCGGCGTACGACAGCGACGGCTCGACGCCGTCGATCGTGACCTGCCACGCGCGCACCGTCTGCCCGGGGCCTGATTGCGGGCGCAGCCGCAGCCGTTGCAGCGCATGGGTGGCTTGATCGTCGAACTGATAACGCGAGATGTGTCGAATGGCGAGTCGCATGGCAAGTCTCAGTCGAAGTTGTAAGCCTGGGCGATTTCGATCCCGAGGCTGTTGTTGCGGCCGATGAAGTCGGTCAGGAATTCGTGCAGGCCGCTCTTGAAGATCCGCTCGACCGACGTATCGGACAGCATCTGCAGGATCTTCGTGGCCGTGTCGTGACACGGGTGTGTCACGCCGTAATCCTTTGCGAGCAGGTTCAGGCTCGACACGACGCGCCCGTAGCAATAGCGCAGCGAGCGCGGCATGCGGCCGTTCAGGATCAGGTAGTCGGCGATGTTCATCGGCTTGTACTGCACGTCGTACACCCAGCGGTACGAACGGTGCGCGGCGACGCAGCGCAGGATCGTCTCCCACTGGTAGTTGTCGAGGATCGTGCCGACGTGCGACACCGACGGCAGCAGCAGGTGGTATTTCACGTCGATGATCCGCGCGGTGTTGTCGGCGCGCTCGACGAACGCGCCGATCTGCGCGAAATCGAAGATCTCGTTGCGCAGCATCGTGCTGTAGAAGCTGCCGAGGATCAGCGCGGTTTCGCGCTTCACCTGGTCGAGCACGGCCGGCAGCTCGCTTTCCGGCACCGGCTGCGCGAGCGCGCGGCGCAGCGCGAGCCAAGCGCCGTTCACGCTCTCCCACGCCTCGCGCGTGAGCGCCGTGCGCACCATCCGCGCATTCGAGCGCGCGGCCTCGATGCACGACAGCACGCTCGACGGGTTGTCGCGGTCGCGCAGCAGGTAGTCGGTCACGGTATCGGCCGCATACGCGTCGTATTTCTGCCGGTAGCCTTCATCCGTGCCCGAGCTGACGAGCACCGACGACCATTCGGCCGGCGCGTCGGACGTGCGCGTGAGCGCCATCCGCAGCCCGGCATCGACGATGCGCGCGATATTCTCCGCGCGCTCGATATAGCGGTACATCCAGTAGAGACCGCTTGCAGTACGTCCCAGAAGCATCTCGTGTCCACTCCGTCTTCGTTCGGTTCGCGCGCCGGCTCCGGCGCGCGCGGTAGCATCCGGCTCAGTCGGCCAGCACCCAGGTGTCCTTGGTGCCGCCGCCCTGGCTCGAGTTGACGACGAGCGATCCCTCCTTCAGCGCGACCCGCGTGAGCCCGCCCGGGGTGATGCGGATCCGGTCCGACACCAGCACGAACGGCCGCAGGTCGACGTGGCGCGGCGCAAGGCCGGCGTCGGTCAGGATCGGCGTCGTGGACAGCGCGAGCGTCGGTTGCGCGATGTAGTTCGCGGGGCGCGCGCGCAGCTTCGCGGCGAACGCCTCGATCTCCGCTTTCGACGCGGCCGGCCCGACCAGCATCCCGTAGCCGCCCGAACCGTGCACTTCCTTCACGACCAGTTCGTCGAGATGCTCGAGCACGTACTTCAGGCTGTCGGCCTCGCCGCAGCGCCAGGTCGGCACGTTCTCCAGCAGCGCCTTGCGGCCCGTGTAGAACTCGACGATCTCCGGCATGTACGAGTAGATCGCCTTGTCGTCGGCGATGCCCGTGCCGGGCGCGTTCGCGATCGTGATGTTGCCCGCGCGGTAGACGTCCATGATCCCCGCGACGCCGAGCACCGAATCGGGGCGGAACGTGAGCGGATCGAGGAACGCGTCGTCGACGCGGCGGTACAGCACGTCGATCGGCTGGAAACCTTCGGTCGTGCGCATCGCGACGCGGCCGTCGATCACCTGCAGGTCGCTGCCTTCGACGAGATGCACGCCCATCTGGTCGGCGAGGAACGAATGTTCGTAGTAAGCGGAGTTGTGGATGCCCGGCGTGAGCACCGCGACGGTCGGGTTGTCGGCGTTGCCGCCCGGCGGGCATACGGCCGCGAGCGACTGGCGCAGCATCTGCGGATAGGTTTCGACCGGGCGCACCTTGACCTGCTGGAACAGCTCCGGGAAGAGCTGCATCATCGTCTCGCGGTTTTCCAGCATGTACGACACGCCGGACGGCGTGCGCGCGTTGTCTTCCAGCACGTAGAACTCGTTCTCGCCGGTGCGCACGATGTCGACGCCGATGATGTGCGTGTAAACGTTGCCGGGCGGCCGGAAGTCGATCATCTCCGGGATGAACGCTTCGTTGTGCGCGATCAGGTGCTTCGGCACGATGCCGGCGCGCACGATTTCCTGACGATGGTAGATGTCGTCGAGGAACGCGTTGAGCGCCATCACGCGCTGCTCGATGCCGAGCGACAGCCGGCTCCATTCCGTGCCCGAGATGATGCGCGGGACGATGTCGAACGGAATCAGCCGCTCGGCGGCCTCCGCGTCGCCGTAGACGGCGAACGTGATGCCCGTCTTGCGGAACACGCCTTCCGCGTCGTGGGCTTTCTGGGCGAGGCTCGCGGGATTCTGCGTGTCGAGCCACTGCTTCAGGCGCGCGTAAGGCGCCCTTACCATGTCGCCGGATTGCAGCATTTCATCGAATGGCTTCATCGATCTTTTCTCCATCGATCGTTTTCCCCGGCATTGCGCATGCCGGACCGGCGTAACGACTGCGTTGCAAGGAACGTGCCTTGCGGGCTCCCTCGATAATCCCCCCTTTTTGCGCCGCGCCAGGCACGCCCGGGCGATATTGCGCACCACAGTGGTGCAGCCCCCGACGCGACGTGCGACGACGGTGCGTCGCAGGCGCGCACGGCCGATGCTGCGCCGCGTCTTCCGAACATAGTTCCCCCGCGTGTCACGAATGTGCAATCTGCACTGCACAAAAAAACGGCGCGACCGGGCACCGGGCCGCCACAATGGAGGCGGGCCGGCACGCACACGGCGCAACCGGCCCTGGGGGAAGTACCGTCTGCGGCGCGCCGGCAGTTCGATGCTGTGAACTGTCCGGTTAGCCGGATCCGGCACCTCAACGCTATGCAGCCGTAATCCCGCCGACAACGCCCATGCATATTTCGACTGACACCGATCGAAAAAAAACATCGGGCCGACCCATGCGAGGCGCGGTACGCTAGAAAATTAGTGCAGCACGGGGTGCCGCCCTTCAGGCGCCCGACTATAAAAAGCGAAGATCGAAATGGAAGCAAAGTGGCTGGAAGATTTCCTGAGCCTTGCGGATACCAAGAGTTTTTCCCGGGCCGCACGTCACCGGCACCTCACGCAGTCGGCATTCAGCAGACGAATTGCCGCACTCGAAACCTGGATGGACGCGAAGCTGGTCGACCGGAGCATCAACCCGATCACGCTGACGCCGGCCGGCCAGATGTTCCGCGGGCTCGCCGCGGACATCCTGCGCAGCATGTATGCGGCGCGCAATCTCGTGAACGGCTACGACCAGTTCGCGGCCAGCGATCAGGTCGTGCGTTTCGCGGTCGCCCATACGCTCGTCTTCACGCTGTTTCCCGAATGGCTCAAGCAGCTCAACGGCGAAGTCGGCCACGTGACCGCACGCGTGAACGCGGTGAACGTGCCGGAAGGCGTGCAGCAGCTCGTCGAAGGTGAATGCGACCTGCTGCTCGGCTATCACCATCCGCAGTTGCCGATCGTGCTCGACCCGAACCACTTCCCGTTCGTCAGCCTCGGCGTCGAACGGATCCTGCCCGTATCGACGCCCGATGCGCGCGGCAAGCCCGTGTTCCAGCTGCCGGGCACACCCGACGCACCGCTGCCGCTGCTCGCGTATTCGTCGGGCGCGTTCCTCGGCAACATCGTCGAGATGCTGCTGCTGAACGCAACCGAGCCGTACGTGGTGCACCGGTGCTTCGAGACGCACATGTCCGAGGCGTTGAAGGGCATGGTCGTGGCCGGGCACGGGATCGGCTGGCTGCCGGAAAGCTGCGTTGCGAAGGAACTCGCGGAAGGCACGCTCGTATGCGCGGGTTCCGGCGACTGGATCACCGAACTCGAAATCCGCCTGTATCGGTCGGCCCGCAAGCGCGGGCTCGCGGCCGAGCAACTGTGGACGTACATCATGAACCGGCCGCGCGCGGCGGTCGAAGGTGCCGTCGGCGCAGACGAACAGGCATCCGCGCCGGCGACGCGCATCGCACGGCGCAGCGCGGGCGCCGGCCGCTGATCTTCGCGATTGTGTTTGCGTTCGCGTTCGCGTCGTGTCCGGCGACGAAGCGAACGCAACCGCGAATTTCAGCCATGCGGTGTGCGCATGCATCCGCGTCGCTTCCCGGCGAACGCGACCCGCTTTTCCGACAGCAAACTGCGATCCCGCCGTCGCCTGAAAAATAACGCGCCAGACCGGTAATCGTTATCAGTGGAATCGCAAACGTTTGCAATTCACGGCTTGATTTTTTTACATCCGACACGATACCCGGATATATTCCGTCTTATTATCAGGACAGAAATAACCTGTTACAGAACAAATTAAAAGTTTCGATTCACCCGTAACAATCTAAAATACCAGCAACGTCACACCGCCCTTTTATTTCGCTCGACCTGTACCCGAATCGACCTCGATTCGCCGCAAACACAGTCGCAAATATTCCTTTTATCAGTCGTTATTTTTCGGCACGAATGCCGATACGACAGACGTGATTCAATGCGTGCGGGATCGTTGCTACCGAATAGCAATATTCATATTCGGCAATATCGACTTTCTTCAGTATTAAGAGAGTCATGCAAATCCGCCCTTATCCTATGTAAATAGGATATTTCACTGCCGTCCCATTCGGGCCACACGCGATTGTTGGTTCGTAATCCATCGTGTATCAATAGCGTGTCGCAAAAAAGAACGCTGGCAAATTTGACTCGGAATAAATACTCGTCATTGATTCCGGAACGGAGGTTGCAATGCCTTCCTCGATTCGACAGCACGCTCGCCCCTTCCTGAGCGCCGCCCTCTCCGCGCTCTGCATGAATGCAACGGCCCAGACGCCTGCGTCGGGTCCGGGCGACGGACGCTACGTGATCTCGTATATCTGCGGCGACGCGCGGATCGACGGCACGGCGCCGCTGCCTCCCGACGGCCGGCCGTACAACCTGGGCGTGTCGTTTGCTTCGGCCAGCACCGGGCAGCCGCTTGCCAATGTCCAGGTGCGCCTGCGGCGCCATGGGCGCGTGCTCGTCGAATTCAACGCGTCCGGGTCGCGCTGCCTGTTCAGCGTGCCCGACGCAAGTTACCGGGTGGAAGGGACGTACCAGGGCGCCACCCAGTTCGCGATCGTGGAAACGGGGGCACTCTCCACGCAGTTGCGATGGTAAGTCCCGCCTGACCCCGCCCCGATCACGCCATTCACCGCCGCGCATCGAATCAAGGAGCATTGCATGCCTCCTGCCGAACGACCGGACCGCTCGCCCGCCCCCCAGCCGAAACCCTCCTGGGGCCCGGGAAAGAACGCAGCACTCAGCTTCGTCGCGTTTGCCACGATCTTCGGCATCTTCGCGTATGCCGAGCGAGACACGACAGTCGGCCACCCGAGCATGGCGCACGACATCTCCAGCGCAATCGGAACCGCGGTCGGGAAGTATCGCAACGCGATCGTGACCCTGGCCTCCCGCGCGAGCGCATCGTCCGGCACATCCGTCGCGCCCGTGCCGGCGTCGACACGCGCGCAGGCCACACCGCCCGCGCCGCCATGGCAGGCAGCGTCGGCGTCGGCTGCACCCGAGGTATCGACCGTGCCGCCCGTCACGCTCGCGGTCGCACCGGAAACCGCGCCGCACCCCGCTTCCCGCGCCGTCGCGACGCACCGGCGGCCGCCGCATGCGCCACCCGTGACACTCGCGGCCGGTACGCAGCCGGCAACCGCCTCCGGTCGCGCCGCCACGCGGCACGGCGCCACGCATCGGCCGCCGCATGCGGACACGCTGGCAGGCACGGACAAGCGGATGAACTTCGCGCCCAAACCCCGGGCGTACGGCACCGACCCCACGCGCATGCAGACGGCGAGCGTCACGCACGCAGAACTGGAAAGCGCGCGTGCGCTGGCGAAGGCGCGCTCGTGCGCGGTGATCGACGAATGGAACTGTGTCGAGCAAAACGCGAGCCGGGCGCTCGCGATCGACCCGACGAACAGCGAATCGCGTGCCTTGCTCGGCCAGGCGATCCGTAACCGGCTGTGAGCCGGCGCCGCATTGCCGGGCTCTCGCAGCCCGGCCGCGCGACACGCGACGACGTGCCTCGTCACGCGTGTCACCGATGTGATCGTTTCGAAAGGAGGACACCTCGTGGCCAACAATCATCAACAATCCTGCACGGCCGTCGCTCCGTCCAACCGGCGGATCCTCCTGCATGCGCCACTGGTATTGCTGCTCGTCGCGTCCGGCCCCTGCTTCTCCGCCGAAGGCGATACGGAGTCGGGCCGCATCAGTGAAATCGCCGGGTCCGCCGGCGCACCGGACCGGAGGCCGCCCGACGTGTCGGCACAGGGTTCGCCCGCGCCGGATGTGCAACCGCCGAATGCGCGGACGCTGATCGCGCAGGCATCGAGTGCGCAGATGTCCGACACGTCGACTCCTGCCGCTTCTCAGCCCGGTCAGCCCCCCGATCCGCAAACACCGGGGGCGCCGACGTCGAGCCCGTCGACACCGGGCATGCCGGCGCCGAACGCGCAGGCCCCCGGCGCGCAGCCGCCAGCCTCCCAGGTACCCGAAGCCCAGGCGCCGAACGCGCAGATACCCGATCTCCGCACCGCCGATCCGGCCACGGTCCGCAACGACGTGTTCGGTCTCGCATCGAGCGGCGGCGCGGTCAAGGCGCTGGAGGAAGCGAAAGCGCGCCCCGACGTGTTCTCCGCGGTCGATCTCGCGCGGCTCGAGGAACTGTCGATCCGCCAGCAGGTGCGCGGCGGACGCGACAAGTCGCGCTCGATGACGAGCCCCGACCGCTTCGACGGGATCGACAACGCGCTCGCCGCCGCGAACGACCTCGACAAGCGGATGCCGTCCACGCCCGAGTATTCGCCGGTCAGGACGGCGCTCGCCGGCGACCGGACGGTAGCGCTGGCGGCACGCGGCGAGATGAAGCAGGCCGTCGCGACGTTCGAGACGATTCCGCCGGACGCGGAGATCTCGATCGACGCACTGGCGGCCGTCGGCGACGCGTACCTGTACCTGAGCGAACCGGGCAAGGCCAACGCGGTATACCAGCGCGCGCTGAAGCAGGCGACCGCGCCGCAGGCCGACATCGCGACGCGCGGCTTCCAGTACGGCGCACGCACGCGCCCGATCGAATTGCGCGAGGGGCTGTTCTGGTCGTACGTCGACCAGGGACGCGCGGCCGATGCGAACCTGGCGCTCGAGGACATGGGCAAATCGCTGCCGCCGGCCAAGGACGTGCGCACCTGGGGGCCGGAAAACGACGACTACCTGCGCTACTACCGGCTGCGCGCGCAATACCTGATCTACACGGGCCGGGTGGACGAAGGGATCGCCTCGCTGGAAAAACTCGAGAAGGAAGTGCCGTTCAACGCGGAAGTCCGCGCCGCGCATGCCGACGCGGTCTCGGGCCAGTCGCACCCGCGCCAGGCGATCGCGATGTATCGCGCGTCGCTGACCGACCACCCGGACAGCGTCGAGATGCTCGCGGGGCTCGGCCGCGCATCGCTGACGGCAGACGATTACGCGAGCGCGAGGAACGTCGACCAGACCCTGGGCAACACGTTCCCGGACAGCGGCGCCGTGCGCGGGTTCAAGCGCGACTACAAGGCGTACCGCAGCCCCGTGTTCACGACCGACCTGAGCTTCGAGCACGGCAACAGCGCACTGGCCGACAACAGCTTCACGTCGGACAGCTATGTGTATTCGCAACCGTTCGGCGACAACTGGCGGGTCTTCTCGCATACGTTCTTCGGCCATGCCCAAACCGACGGCGGCAACGTCAGCCGCACGCGCACGGGCGTCGGCGGCGACTACCGGCACGGCCCGCTCACCGTGCTGGGCGAAGTCACGCGCTCGTTCGGCGCGGACGGCCGAACCGGCGGCCGCGGGTCGATCGCGTACGCGCTGAACGACTACTGGACGGTCGGCGCCGGGCTCGACACCAACGACAACTCGCTGCCGTGGAAGGCGTATGCCGCTCACATCTGGGGCCGCTCCGCGAACGTCTCGGTCGTGTATCGCCAGAGCGACCGCCGCGAAGTCAAGCTGAGCTACGGCGTGAGCCGCTACAGCGATTCGAACCTGCACCAGGAGATTTCCGCGACCGCCACGCAGCGCGTGTACACGTCCGCCACCCAGCTCGTCAACGTATCGCTGGACCTCGGCACCGACAGCAACACGCGGCAGGACGCCCCCTACTTCAACCCGGGCCGCGACTATGCGGCCGCGGCGACCGTCATGCACCAGTTGACCTTATGGAAGAAGGGAGACATGTCGCTGCAGCAGCGCCTGTCGGCGTCAGGCGGTGTTTACAACGAGCGCGGCTTCGGCACGAGCCCGCTGTGGACCGCGCGCCTCGAGCACGCGTGGACGTTCAAGCACGACATCACGCTGACCTACGGCGTCGAAATCAGCAGTCATGCGTACGACGGCCAGCGCGAGCGCTCCGAAACCGGCTTCCTGTCGGTCAACCTGCCGTTCTAGCAAGGAGATCGGACAATGCAATCCAGACGGACCTTCATGTGCGGATGCCTCGGTACGTTTGCGGCCTGTTCGTTGTTCCCCGGCGTGTCGAACGCCAGGATGATCGACCTGCTGCCGCCGTCCGATCCGGTCGACGGCAAGACGTTCCGCGTGATCTGCATGCATGACGTGCGCGACAACCTGCTCGCGACGTTCTCGTCGTCGACGATGGTCGATCCGTACGCGGTCGATACCGGCACGCTGACGGCCATCTTCTCGTGGCTGCAGACCAACAACTACCACACCGTGACGGTCAGGCAGATCGAAGCGTCACGACACGGCGGCAAGCCGCTGCCGCCGCGCGCGGTGCTGCTCACGTTCGACGACGGCTACAGCAGCCACTACACGAAAGTCCTGCCGCTGCTCGAGCGCTTCAAGTATCCGGCCGTGATGGGCATCGTCACCGCCTGGATCGACGCGCCGCTGGATACGCCGATCAAGATCAGCGACAAGGTCCAGATGCCGCGCGACTACTTCATGACGTGGGACCAGGTGAAGAAGGTCGGCCAGTCGGAATTCGTCGAGCTCGGGTGCCACACGCACAACCTTCATCACGGCGCGGTCGCGAATCCGCAGGGCAACGAACTGCCGGCGACCACGTCGCACCTCTACCTGCAGGACCAGAAACGCTATGAAACCGACGCCGAATTCGAAGCGCGCGTGCACGACGACCTGCAGACATGCGTGCGGCAGATCCGCGAACGCACCGGCATCGTCGCACGCTCGATGGTCTGGCCGTACGGCGCGGAAAACCAGCCCGTGCGCAAGATCTCGACGTCGCTCGGCATGGACATCCAGTTCAGCCTCGATGCCGGCCCGAATACGCCGGACGTGCCGCTCGACCGGTTGCGGCGGATCCTGATGATGTACGACGTCGACATCGGCGGGTTCGAGCGGTCGATGCGCGAGCCGGCCTCCAACCGCGGCGATGTCGACATTCCCGAGCGCGTCGTGCAGGTCGATCTCGACCAGGTCTACGATCCCGATCCGGCGCGCCAGGAAGCGAATCTCGGCAAGCTGATCGAGCGCATCTACCGGATGCAGCCGAAATCGGTATACCTGCAGGCGTACGCCGACCCGAAGGGCACGGGTGTCGCGGAATCGCTGTATTTCCCGAACCGGCACCTGCCGATGCGCGGCGACCTGTTCTCGCGCGCCGCCTGGCAGCTCAGCACGCGCTCGAACGTGCAGGTGTATGCGTGGATGCCGGTGCTCGCGTTCCGGCCGCGGGCGGACAAGCATCGCGGCCTGGAAGCCGTCAGCGCATACGGCGGCGCGCCGGCGCGCGAGAACGGCTCGCGCGTGTACCGCCTGAGCCCGTTCGACCCCGAAGCGCGGCTGTTCATCGAGCAGATCTACGAGGATCTCGGCAAGTACGCGTCGTTCAGCGGCATCCTGTTCAGCGACGACGCCGTGCTCGACGATTACGAAGACGCCGGCCGGCACGCGCTGAGCACGTACGCGCAATGGGGCCTGCCGGCCGACATCGGCAAGATCCGCGCGACACCCGACCTGATGAAGCGCTGGACGCGGCAGAAAAGCCGCTACCTGATCGACCTGACGCGCCAGCTGGAACAGATCGTGCTCGCGAACCAGAACGCGGGCGACGTGCTGACGGCGCGCAACATCTTCGCGCTGCCGGTGCTGAAGCCGGAATCGGAAGCGTGGTTCGCGCAGAACTACGACGATTTCCTCGCCACCTACGACTTCGTCGCGCTGATGGCGATGCCGTACATGGAACAGGCGCAGGACCCCGAGCGCTGGATGGACCAGCTCGTCGACGCCGTCCGCGCGAAACAGCTCGGCACCAGGCGCACCGTGTTCGAACTGCAGTCGTACGACTGGCACGCGCGCAAGGACATCGGCGGCACCGCGCTGCTCGCGCAGATGCGGCGCCTGCGCAGCAAGGGCGCGGTGAACTTCGGCTACTACCCGGACAACTTCCTGAACAACCAGCCGGATCTCGACACGATGCGCGACGTGATGTCGCTGAAGTCGCGCCTCGATCCGACCTCCATCAACGCGCTGATGCAGATGCAGAAAACACAGGGGACGAAGACGCCATGACCAGCCACAGCATCATCCAGCGCCTGCAGGATTTCGTCTTCTACTACCCGTTCTTCATGTCGTACCTGTGGATGATCGGCGGCGTCGTCCATTACTTCCTCCTCGAGGAAGGGCGCGTGCTGTCGACGCGCACGATCGCGGCGAGCGGGATCCCGAAGATCTCGATCGTCGTGCCGTGCTTCAACGAGGCGGCGAACGCGCAGAGCGTGATCCGGCACCTGAACGCGATGGACTACCCGAACTACGACATCATCGCGGTCAACGACGGCAGCCAGGATCGCACCGGCGAGATCCTCAACGAGCTGGCCGTCGAGATCCCGCGGCTGCTCGTGATCCATCACGCGCGCAACGAAGGCAAGGCGGTCGGGCTCACGACCGCGGCCGCGGTGTCGAACGCGGAATACCTGCTGTGCATCGACGGCGATTCGCTGCTCGCGCACGATGCGATCGGCTGGATGCTCGAGCACTTCCTGACCGACCCTGGCGTCGGCGCCGTGACCGGCAATCCGCGCATCCGCACGCGCACGTCGCTGCTCGGCCGCATGCAGGTCGGCGAATTCTCGTCGATCGTCGGGCTGATCAAGCGCACGCAGCAGGTGTACGGCCGCATTTTCACGGTGTCGGGCGTCGTCACGATGTTCCGCAAGACCGCGCTCGCCGACGTCGGCTACTGGAGCGCGGACATGCTGACCGAGGACATCGACATCAGCTGGAAGCTGCAATGCCGCGACTGGCGCGTCGTATACGAGCCGCACGCGCTCAGCTGGATCCTGATGCCCGAGACGCTGATGGGGCTCTACCGGCAGCGGCTGCGCTGGTCGAAAGGCGGCATCCAGGTGCTGCTGAAATATGCGGGCACGCTCGCGCGGCCGACGCAGATGATGATGTGGCCGCTGTTCGCCGAGTACCTGATCGGGATCGCGTGGGCCTATTCGATGTCGTTCATCCTGCTGCTCGCGCTGGTGGACGTCGTCTATCCGCTGCCGCTGAGCTGGCACGTATCGGTCGTGCCGCACTGGCACGGGATGTTGCTGGTTGCGACCTGCATCCTGCAACTGATCATCGGCAGCATGATCGATCGTCAGTATGACGAAAAACTCCTGATGTACTTCCTGGACACCATCTGGTACCCCGTTGCTTTCTGGCTGATCAGCATGATCACCACCGTCGTCGCCCTGCCGGCCGTCGTGCTGCGGGGCCGCGGCAAGCGGGCCGTGTGGGTCAGCCCCGACCGAGGCATTCAACATGAAGAACGCGCCGATTATTGACCTCTCCCTGCGCACGCCGCGCGAAATGATCACCGAACGCGGCCGCGTCGCCGGGCTCGCGCAGGTCGTCTGGTTCCGTCTCGTGCGGCCCGCGCTGGTGGGCGCCGTATGGGCGTCGATCTGCATCTATACGTATCGCTACCTGCTGCCGTTCAACCCGGCCGAGATGCCGATCGAACAGATGGTGTTCTACGCGACCAGCATCGCGATCATCGCGGGCGCCATCGTCATGTGGCTGATCGCCGGGCGCGTCGTGCATCCGCTGGCCTTCCGGCTGCGCGTGTCGAAGATGCTGCGGCGTTCGGCCAGCGCAAAGGTGCGCTCGGTGCCGCCGACCGTACTGGCCAGCGCCCGTCGGCGCGGCGCGCGCCGCACGACGCGCATTCTCGTCGCGTCGCACGACGCGAACGGCTCGATTTCAGGCATCGAATGGGTCGCTCACGCGGGGCCGCCGCCCCGCGAGTAGGTCAGCGGAGCCGCGCCGCCGCGCACGGGGCCGCATCGGTGCCGCGCGGCGCCACTCCTGAAGCCGCACTGCCGCGCTGTGTCGGCAGGCCGGCAACCTTTTGCAGTTTTTGCAGACGAGGTGAATCATGTGCGGAATCGTCGGAGCAAGCGGCCTGAACAATCAGGTGCCGCAACTGGTCAATGCGCTGAGCCGGCTCGAGTATCGCGGCTACGATTCGTGCGGCATCGCCGTGCAGGACGACGGCCGCCTGCGCAGCGAGCGCACGCTGCGGCGCGTGACCGACCTGCAGGCCCGCGTGCTGACGCTGGGCCTCGAGGCGCAGACCTGCATCGCGCATACGCGCTGGGCGACTCACGGCGCACCGTCGGAAATGAACGCGCATCCGATCATGTCCGGCGACACGATCGCGGTCGTGCACAACGGCATCATCGAGAACCACGACGCGCTGCGCGTGGAGTTGCGCGAGCGCGGCTACACGTTTCGCGGCCAGACCGATACCGAGGTGATCGCGCACCTGATCCACAGCCTCTATCGCGACGACCTGTTCGACGCGGTCGTGCGCGCGGTGAAGCGGCTGCACGGCGCGTACGCGATCGCCGTGCTGAGCGCGCGCGAGCCGCAACGCCTCGTCGCCGCGCGCGCGGGCTCGCCGCTCGTGATCGGCATCGGGGCCGAACAGAACTACCTCGCGTCGGATTGCGCGGCGCTCGGCGACCTGACCGACCGCTTCGTTTACCTGGAGGACGGCGACGTCGCACTGATCACGCCGGAGCGCATCGCCGTGGTCGACTCGGGCGGGCACGACGCCCAGCGCCCGCTGTGCCAGGTGAAGGCACGCGAAGGCGACGCCGCGCTCGGCCCGTACCAGCACTTCATGCAGAAGGAGATCTTCGAGCAGCCGAAGGCGATCGACAACACGCTCGACGGCATCGACACGATCTCGCCGGCGCTGTTCGACGCGACCGACGCCGCGCGCGCGCGACTGTCGAGAGTCAGGAGCGTGCTGCTGCTCGGCTGCGGCACCAGCTACTACGCGGGCCTGACCGCGAAATACTGGCTCGAGTCGATCGCGGGCGTGCCCGCCCAGGTCGAGATCGCCAGCGAATTCCGCTACCGCGACACGGTGGCGGATCCGCGCACGCTCGTCGTCGGCATCTCGCAATCGGGCGAAACCGCCGACACGATCGGCGCGATCGAGCGTGCGCGCGACATGGGCCAGGAACTGTCGATGGCGATCTGCAACGTGGCGACCAGCACGATCGCGCGCAACGCGCCGCTGCGGTTCCTGACACGGGCCGGCATCGAGCTCGGCGTCGCGTCGACCAAGGCGTTCACGACGCAGCTCGTCGCGCTGTTCGTGCTGACGCTGACGCTCGCGCAGCTGCGCGGCCGGCTCGACGCGGCGCAGGTCGCGCTGCACCTGAAGCAGTTGCGCGCGCTGCCCGAGCGCATCGGCCACGCGCTCGCGCTCGAAACGCAGATCATGGGCTGGGCCGCGAAGTTCGCGCGTACCGAAAACGCGCTGTTCCTCGGGCGCGGCATTCATTTTCCGATCGCGCTGGAAGGCGCACTGAAGCTCAAGGAGGTGTCGTACATCCACGCCGAAGGCTACGCGGCCGGCGAACTGAAGCACGGCCCGCTCGCGCTCGTCACGAGCGCGATGCCGGTCGTCACGATCGCGCCGGACGACCGCCTGTTCCAGAAGCTGAAGTCCAACATGGCCGAGGTGCGCGCGCGCGGCGGGCGGCTCTACGTGCTGGCGGGCAGCGCACTCGACATCGACGCCGACCGCGACACGCACCTGATCCGCGTGCGCGAATCGAGCGACCTGCTGTCGCCGATCGTCAACGTGATCCCGCTGCAACTGCTCGCGTATCACGTCGGCTGCGCGCGCGGCGCCGACGTCGACAAGCCGCGCAACCTCGCGAAATCGGTGACCGTCGAATGAGGTGGCGAGCGCGCCCGGCGCAGGCGGTCGCGCGGCGCGTCGCGGCCGCGCTGTGCGGCGCATGCGGCATCGTCACGGCGCCGCCGGCCTTCGCCGCCACGCCGGCCGTGCATACGGTCACCGTACCGGCCGCCCCGTCCCCCCACCCGGCCACCGATCCGCGCAGCTTCATGCACGGCATCGGCGTGGCCGACGCCGGCAGCGGCAAGCGCTGGGTGTTCTTCAGCAGCTCGGGCATCGTGCCGCGCGGCGCGATGCGCAGCGGCAGCTGGCCGCATGACGTGTACGTCGGCGAATGGCTGCCCGGCGCGGCGCACCTGCTGCACGTCCATACGTTCATCAGCCGCCCCGAGGCGCAGGAACCCGTGTCGATCGCGCAGAACGCGCGCGGCGACATCTTCGTCACGTTCGAGGACGGCTGGAACGCGCCGCAGGAAGTCAGCCAGCGCTACGGCGTGTACCGCCGCGACCTGAAGCCGGTCAAGCCCTACCCGAACGACGTCGAATCGGGCGGCCACTCGGGGCACGTCGCCACGGCTGCCGACCGCTTCGTCGTGTTCTATTCCGCCGACTGGATCGACGGCGGCGGCGTCGACAACCTCGGCACCGGCAACGGCGTTTACGTGAAGACCTACGACGCGGTCGGGCGCGTGCTGAACCACGTCGCGGTCGCGCCGCACCGCCGCGAGTGGTGGCCCGTGGTCGCGGGCTCGCCGCATGCCGCACTGCTCGTGTGGCAGAAGTTCATCGAAGGCAGCACGGACGCGACGCTCGAATACGCGATGTTCGACCCGGTCACCGCGAGGCTGGACAAGCTGGGGACGCTGAACGACGCGATCCAGTACTACGTTTACGCGTCCGCGTATGTGCCGGAGATCGACCGCTTCATCGTCGTCACGACGACGGCGGACGATCGCGGCATCGCGATGCTGATCGCGCCGGACGGCCGCCGCACGGCGACGCTCGACTGCCTGCCGGCGTCGGTGCGCGAATCCGGCATCGGGGTGTCCGGCACGCATGCGTACGTGCCGATCCGCGACGGGCGGCTGCTGACGCTGGCGCTCGGGCCGGCGGAGATCGCGGTCGGTGGTGTGCAGCGTTCGCCGATTCCGTGGGGCATGACGGGCATCGCCGGTTTCCCGGCGCGCGGCAACGCGATGCATTTCGTGTCGCTGACACCGTCGGGCACGCGCGAAGCCGATTTCGAACCGGCGCATGACACGCCGATGCCGAAACGCGAAGCGCCTTGCTCGAGTCATTGAAGCGACATCGCGCCGGTATCGCGCGGCTCATGCCGGATGGGTGCGGTCAGTCCGCGTTTTCGCGCTCCAGTCCAAACCGCGCCATGCAATGCCACACCCATTTGGCCGTCTGATAGTCGAGTGTGCCGTCGCGCGCGCGGCCGAGCACGGCCGGCGTCACGATGCGGTCGACGGCGAGGTGTTCGATCGCGTCGGCGGCCACGATCGTCGGATATGGGCAAACGCCCGCTCTGCCGGGAGCCCATGCGTGTTGTCCGGTCTCGTCGAATGCCGCCGAGTCGCGCGGCGCCGACGGTATCCTCGCGCCCGCGGCCCGGTGTCGGTTGCGGCTGGCCGCACCCGGTGCGTGACGAAGCACGATACACCGTCGCGCGGAACCGGTCACCCGTCCCGCGCCGCAGTCGCCAGCGCCGCGCGTACCGGATAGACTGTCGCCCGATTCCTTCCATCGGCCGCGGTGCCCGCCTCCTGCCGCCGCCGGAACGCCCCTTCCCGGAGAACGAATGCTGAAGCGCCAGTGGTTTTCGCTCGTGCTGCTGACGGTTTGCCTGCTCGGACAACGCGCGTCGGCCCAGTCCACGCTCGAACTCGACACCGACGGCACGGCCCGCACCCTCACCCGGCAGACGCTGCTCGCACGCCCCGACGCGACGGACATCCGTGTGCCGCGCGACATCGCGTACGGCCGGCCGATGACGTTCCGCGCGGTGCCGTTCGCCGCGCTGCTCGGCGACACGCCGCTGCCCGCCGACGGCGTGCTCGAAACGCGCGCCGCCGACGGCTTCGCCGCGCAACTGCCACTGGATCTCGTGCGCCGCCGCGCGCCGGCCGGCGCCGTTCCGTGGCTCGCGATCGAGGACCCGGCCCATCCATGGCCGAAGCTGCCCGGCAAGCAGGTCAGCGCGGGGCCGTTCTATCTGGTGTGGCTCGGGCCGGACGCCGCGTCGGTGCGCGGCGAGCAGTGGCCGTACCAGATCGTGCGCGTCACGATCGAATCGTCGCCGCTCGCGCGCTGGCCGTCGCTTGCCGTGGATGCCGCGTTGCCTGCCGACGATCCGGCCCGTGCGGGGCAGCACCTGTTCGTCACGCAATGCCTCGCATGCCACCGGCTCGACGGCGCGGGCAGCAGCCATGCCGGCCCCGACCTGAACACGCCGATGAACCCGGTCGACTACTTCCAGCCGGCCGCGCTGCGCCGCTACATCCGCAACCCGGCATCGGTGCGCGACTGGCCGGGCCGCGTCATGCCGGCGTTTCCGCCCGACCAGCTGAGCGACCGGGAACTCGAACAGATCGTCGCGTATCTCGCGTATATGGCGCGGCGCAAGGCCGCTCGATAACGCGCGGCCCGATTGCACGAGGAACGTTGATGACTTCAGGCGACACGCTGTTCACCATCGCATCGATCGACGCCGCGCAGACGCACCCGCTCCGGGCAGCGATCCTGCTGAACGGCGACCTGAACGCCTGCGAACTGGCTGGCGACCATGCGCCGACGACGCTGCATGTCGGCGTGCGCGACGACAGGTCGAACATCGTGGCGGTCGCCTCGCTCTGCGAGGAGCCGCGCGATGACGATCCGGCACGGCCCGCGTGGCGGCTTCGCGGAATGGCCGTTCATCCTGCCGTGCGCGGCATGGGCTACGGGCGCGTGCTGGTGCAGGTTTGCGTGCGGCATGCGCAAGCGCACGGGGCCGCGCTCGTGTGGTGTACGGCACGCGAAGTGGCGTACCGGTTCTATGAAAAGCTCGGGTTTGCGGCCGATGGAGCCTTGGTCACGATGCCGGGGCGCACCGATACTGCGTTTTACGTGATGCGCCGATACATCGATCGGCATTCGCCGGCGGCCTGACGCGAATTTCGTGTTCGCGGCGCCAGGCCGAAACCGGCGCGGCCCGGCGCACACCCTGCCGCCGGGCCGCTGCCGTCACGCTCGGGCTCAGGCCTCTTGCGCGCTCCGCAACACCGCACGCAACAGCACATCCGCCCCCGCCGCCGCCCACTCGGGCGTAATCGCTTCGGCCTCGTTGTGGCTCAGCCCGTCGACGCACGGCACGAAGATCATCCCGGTCGGCGCAACGCGCGCGACATAACACGCGTCATGACCCGCGCCGGACACGATGTCCATGTGCGACAGCCCGAGCGCCCGTGCCGCGTCACGCACCGCGTCGATGCAGCGCGGCGCGAACGGGATCGGCGCATACGTGAAAATCTGCTCGATCTGCGCACCGAGGCCCGTTTCATCGGCCACACGCGCAAGTTCGGCACGCAGCGCCGCGTCCAGTTCGTCGAGCACCGCATCGTCCGGATGACGAAACTCGACCGTGAAGAAGCAGCCGCCCGGCACCGTGTTGCGCGAGTTCGGCCGCGCCTCGATCATTCCGACCGTCGCGCGTGCGTCCGGCGCGTAACGGCGGCCGAGCACCTCGATGAACGAGATCATCCGCGCGGCGCCGACCAGCGCATCACGGCGGACCTCCATCGGCGTCGTGCCCGCGTGCGCGTCGACGCCGGTGAGCGTCACTTCGTACCAGCGCTGCCCCTGCCCGCCCGTCACGACGCCGATCGTCTTGCCGGCCCGTTCGAGAATCGGGCCCTGCTCGATATGCAGTTCATACGCCGCGTGCACCGGATAGCCGCCGACGGGCTCGGTGCCCGCGTAGCCGATCCGCGCCAGTTCCTCGCCGATCGTCCTGCCCGCGCCGTCGGTGCGCGACAGCCCGTATTCGAGCGTATAGACACCCGAGAACACGCCGGCCGACACCATCGCCGGCGCAAAACGCGAGCCTTCCTCGTTGGTCCAGATCACGACGTCGATCGGGCGCTCGGTCTCGACGCCCGCGTCGTTCAGCGCGCGCACGACCTCGAGCCCGCCGAGCACGCCGTAGATGCCGTCGTAGCGGCCGCCCGTCGGCTGCGAATCGGCGTGCGAGCCCGTCATGACCGGCGCGGCGTCGGGATTGCGCCCCGGGCGGCGTGCGAACACGTTGCCCATCCGGTCCACGCGCACCGTGCAGCCGGCGTCCTGCGCCCATTGCACGAACAGGTCGCGCGACTCGCGATCGAGGTCGGTCAGCGCAAGACGGCAGACGCCGCCCTTCGGCGTCGCGCCGATCTGCGCCATCCGCTCGAGCGACGCCCACAGGCGATCGCCGTCGACGCGCGGCGCGCTCACGATATCCACGCTGCCATGATCGTCACGCATCGCCGTTCTCCGGCGCGGATTGCAGTGCGTAACGGAAATCGCAACGCTTGCCGCCCTGCATGATCGTGCTCGTGCGCGTGAGCGCGATGTCCGGCGCATAACCCTGGATGAAATGGCTGTCGCGCGCGCAGCTCAGCAGATGCCCGATCTCGCCGAGCCCCATCGCGTGATACATCTCCGCGTAGCTGCAGCGATGCACGTCGTAGTCGTAGTGCGCGTCGTCCGCGCGCCGCACCTCGACGTCGAGCGCATCGTCCTTCTCCCACAGCACCTGCAGCGCGATGAACGACTTCACGCTCGTGCCGCCCGGCTCCTGTGCGGCGAACGTGCGGCCGGCGTCGACGGCCGCGCCGCGCACGGCTTCCGCGATCACGGCCTGTGCGCGCTCGGCGCCGAACTCGCGCTTCATGATCTCGTAGATCGGCTTGATGATTTCCGCTTCGATGCGGCGCCGCGCGAGGATCCCGAGGCGCGTGTCCTCGGGTGCGGCGGCGGATGTCTGGGTCGCTTCGGTCATGGGGATCGTCCGGGTCGTTTTATCGATGTGTCGCGCTGTGTTGCGCCGTGTTGTTTACTTGGTCGCGGTGCGCGAGCCGCCGAGCACGTCGACGACGGTCCACTTGCCGCCGCGCACCTGGTAGATCGTGAAGGCCGGGTCCTTCAGGTTGCCTTCGCCGTCGAACGCGATCCGCCCCGTCACGCCGGGCCGGTCGATCGCACGCACCGCGGCGACCAGCTTCGCCGGCTGCGTCGTGCCGGCCTTCTGCGCGGCCGCGATCAGCGTGGCCGCCGCGTCGTACGCGAACGGCGCATGCAGTTCGATCGGCGCACGGAAGCGCGCCTGGTATTGCGTGTCGAATGCCTTGCCGCCCGGCATCCGGTCGAGCGGCAAGCCCGGTTCAAGCGCCGTCACGCCGTCGCCGTCCTTGCCCGCGAGCGACAGGAAGGTCTGGCTCACGAAGCCGCCCGCGCCGAGCAGCGGCGCGTTCACGCCGAGCTGGCGCATCCGGCGCGCGATCGGCGCCGCTTGTGCATCGAGGCCGCCGAAGAACACGAGATCCGCGCGCTTGCCCTTGATCGCGGTCAGCACGCCGCTGAAATCGGTCGTCTTGTCGTTCACGTACTGGCGATCGACGATCGCCCCGCCGTTCGCCTGCACGCCCTTGATGAACTGGTCGGCGAGCCCCGCGCCGAACGACGTGCGATCGTCGATCACCGCGATACGCTTCGCCTTCAGCGTCTTCACCGCATACGCGCCCGTGAAGTTGCCGCCCGCATCGTCGTGACCCATGATGCGGAACGCCGTCGCATAACCCTGCTGCGTGTATTGATGGCCGGTGGACGCCGGCGCGATCTGCGGGATGCCCGCGTCGCGGTAGACGCGCGATGCCGGCACGCTGCAGCCCGTGTTCCAGTGGCCGACGACGCCGATCACGTGCTGGTCGACGAGCTGCTGCGCGACCGCGACGGCCGTGCGCGGATCCGATTGATCGTCGGCCGCGACGAGCTTGTAGACGACCGGCTTGCCGCCGATGGTCGGATGCTTCGCGTTCGCATCGTCGATCGCGAGTTGCGCGCCGTTCTGCAGGTCCTTGCCGATCCGCGCGGACGGGCCGGTGAGCGGCGCGGCGAGACCGATCAGGACCGTCTGCGGCGCGGATTGCGCGAAGGCGGGAACCGAGGCGACCAGAGCGGCCGCCGAGAATGCGAGGCTGGCGTGGAGGAAAGCGATTTTCATGTGCGGGGATCGGTGGATCAAATCAAAACATGAAAAATATTAAATATTGAGCACCCAAACCCCAAATACCCAATTGTTGGATGCTTATGCCGCTGGCGACACATTAACCTATATCACTGTAAATACAGGATATTTTTGTGTTGTCGCTTACCCTGATTTTTCGATAAAATTCGACACATGAAAAATATCGAACAATTGCCGCACGATCCACCGCTGCGCGCGGTGCGTGCGTTCGAAGCCTTCGCGCGCCTCGGGTCGGTGACCGCCGCCGCGGGCGAGCTCGACATCACGCCGTCGGCGGTCAGCCATCAGCTGCAGCTGCTCGAGGCGTTCATCCAGACGCCGCTGACGGTGCGCGAGGGCCGGCTGCTCGCGCTCACCGACGAAGGCCGCGATTACTACCGCTCGATCAGCGCCGCGTTCTCGGTGCTGCGCAGCGCGACGCGCTTCGTGCGCGACCGCTCGTCGCTGCGGCAGATCACCGTCAGCCTGATTCCGTTGCTCGGCATCGGCTGGTTCATTCCGCGGCTGCATGCGTTCCTGGCCGACAACACGGACGTCGACGTCACCGTGTTGTACGCGCATCACCGCAACTACCGCAGCGATGCATCGGACCTGTCGATCCGCTTCGGCACCGGCGACTGGCCCGGCTATCGCTGCGAACGCCTGCTGCCGGGCGCGATGGTGCCGATGTGCAGCCCGTCGTTCCTGAAGCGCCACGGGCCGTTCCGCACGCCGGCCGATCTCGCGCGCGCGCCGCTCGTGCACGACGAGGATCGCAGCACGTGGGTCAACTGGCTGCAGGGCGCCGGGGTGCGGCATGTGTCGCACGCGGTGGGGCCGATGTTCGAGGACGGCCAGTTGACGCTGAGCGCCGCGCGCGCGGATCTCGGCGCGGCATTGCTGCGCGCGCCGCTGGTCGAACGCGAACTGGCGAATGGCGCGCTCGTGAAACTGTTCGATCACGCGCTCGACGACGGGCGCGATTACTACCTGTGCACGCGCGAGGACGCGGACATGCCGGACGGGGCGCGGCGGCTGGCGGAGTGGTTGAGGAAGATGGCGGGGATTTGAGCGGGGTACGCTGCGCCGATTCGCTTGCTACCGTCTTGCGGCCGAAA
Source organism: Burkholderia cepacia ATCC 25416 (assembly GCF_001411495.1). NCBI lineage: Bacteria > Pseudomonadati > Pseudomonadota > Betaproteobacteria > Burkholderiales > Burkholderiaceae > Burkholderia > Burkholderia cepacia. The sequence continues at coordinate 272,157 of NZ_CP012982.1, forward strand.
GATCTGGTATATATGATATGCATATCATATATCGGAGGCTATCATGAGCCGAATTCTGGTCGATCTGTCGGACGGCCAACTCGACGAGTTGGCCGTCATCGTCGAGACTCAACATCGTCCCCGCGCCGCAATCATCCGCGACGCGATCGATGCCTATATTGCCTTGCACAAGCACCGGCTTGCCGACGACGTCTTCGGTCTCTGGAAAGATCGCAAGGTCGACGGGCTCACCTATCAGGAAGAACTGCGCTCGGAATGGTAAAAGCTCTCTTCGATACCAACATCCTGATCGACTATCTGGGCGGCGTGGAATCCGCTCGTGCGGAACTGGGCCGCTACGACTATCGGGCGATCAGCACGATCTCGTGGATGGAGGTCCTGGTCGGCACGTCCGCACAGGACGAGGCACCCATCCGCGCGTGGCTGTCGTCGTTCGATGTCATCGCACTGGACAGCCCGGTTGCGAATCGTGCCGTGACAATCCGCAAGGAACGCCGCATACGCCTTCCCGATGCAATCGTCTGGGCATCGGCACAAGTGAACGGTCTACTGCTCGTGTCGCGCAACACGAAGGACTTCCCTGCCACCGAACCCGGCGTTCGCGTGCCCTACAAGCTCTGAGTCAGCGCCAAGTCACCTCCGAGTCCGGAGCCCGTTGTATGCGCCGGAACTCGGCCCTCCCGCAGCACCTGATACGAACGCGCGAGACGACCATCCTGCGCACGCAATGTGCCAGCTACTCGCGCCGGCACATCACGCCAAACTGCCCCGCTGTCAACCCGCATTCATCGGCTATCCGCCCACCGCCTCACAAGCCCCCCCAAGCCCCACCCAATCAAGGGCCGGAAGCAGATAGAAATTCCCGATGCCCCGGATTGAAACAAGCAATTTCACAAGCTCAGGGTGAACCCGGATACTGGCAACACTCCACTCACCACTGAAGCAAAGGAACTCACCAGATGCCGATCATCAACACCCAAATCAAGCCGTTCAAGGCAACCGCTTACCACAACGGCGACTTCGTGCCCGTCTCGGAAGAGAACTTCAAGGGCAAGTGGTCCGTCGTCGTGTTCTACCCGGCCGACTTCACGTTCGTCTGCCCGACCGAGCTGGGCGACCTCGCCGACCGTTACGCGGAATTCCAGAAGCTGGGTGTCGAAATCTACGGCGTGTCGACCGACACGCACTTCACGCACAAGGCATGGCACGACACGTCGGACACGATCGGCAAGATCAAGTACCCGATGATCGGCGACCCGACGCTCACGCTGTCGCGCAACTTCGACGTGCTGATCGAGGAAGAAGGGATGGCACTGCGCGGCACGTTCGTGATCAACCCGGAAGGCGAGATCAAGCTGTGCGAAATCCACGACAACGGCATCGGCCGCGACGCAGGCGAACTGCTGCGCAAGGTGCAGGCTGCGCAATACATCGCGGCGCACCCGGGTGAAGTGTGCCCGGCCAAGTGGACGCCGGGCGCGGAAACGCTGACCCCGTCGCTCGACCTGATCGGCAAGATCTGACGATCGCTCCGCGCGCCTCGCACGAGGCGCGCGAGACACACGAAGACGGGCCGCCGCATGCGGCCCGCGCCCTCCTCCGGCACGACGTGCCCGACCAGAATCATCAATACGGAATCCGAAACGCCATGCTCGACGCCAATCTCAAGAACCAACTGAAAGCGTACCTCGAAAAAATCACGCGCCCGATCGAACTCGTCGCCTCGCTCGACGACAGCGCGAAATCGCAGGAACTGCTGGCGCTGCTGAACGAGATTGCGTCGCTGACGGATCGCGTGACCGTAGCCGAACGCCGCGACGACGCCGAGCGCAAGCCGTCGTTCTCGATCGGCGAGCCCGGCAAGCCGGCCGGCATCCGCTTCGCCGGCATCCCGATGGGCCATGAATTCACGTCGCTCGTGCTTGCGCTGCTGCAGACTGGCGGCCACCCGATCAAGCTCGACGACGACGTGATCGAACAGATCCGCGCGCTCGACGGCGACTATGCGTTCGAGACGTACTTCTCGCTGTCGTGCCAGAACTGCCCGGAAGTCGTGCAGGCGCTGAACGTGATGTCGCTGATCAACCCGCGCATCCGCCACGTCGCAATCGACGGCGCGCTGTTCCAGAATGAAGTCGAGTCGCGCCAGATCATGGCCGTGCCGACGATGTTCCTGAACGGCGCATCGTTCGGCCAGGGCCGCAGCAGCGTGAAGGAAATCCTCGCGAAGCTCGATACGGGTGCGAGCGAGCGTGCCGCGAAGTCGCTCGAGAACAAGCCGGTGTTCGATACGCTGATCGTCGGCGGCGGCCCGGCAGGCGCGGCCGCGGCCATCTACTCGGCGCGCAAGGGCATCGCGACGGGCGTCGTCGCCGAGCGTTTCGGCGGCCAGGTGCTCGACACGATGGCGATCGAGAACTTCGTGTCGGTGCAGGAAACCGAAGGGCCCAAGTTCGCGACCGCGCTCGAGCAGCACGTGAAGCAATACGACGTCGACATCATGGACGTGCAGCGCGCCGACGCGCTGATCCCGGGCGACGTGCACCAGATCCGCCTCGCGAACGGCGCGGTGCTGAAGGCGAAGACGATCGTTCTCGCCACCGGCGCGCGCTGGCGCGAAATCAACGTGCCGGGCGAGCGCGAATACCGCAATCGCGGTGTCGCGTACTGCCCGCACTGCGACGGCCCGCTGTTCAAGGGCAAGCGCGTCGCGGTGGTCGGCGGCGGCAACTCGGGCGTCGAGGCCGCGATCGACCTCGCCGGCATCGTGAAGGAAGTCACGCTGATCGAATACGGCGCGCAACTGCGCGCGGACGAAGTGCTGCAGCGCAAGCTGCGCAGCCTGCCGAACGTGACGATCGTCACGCAGGCGCAGACGACCGAACTGACCGGCGACGGCAGCAAGCTGAACGGGCTCGTCTACAAGGATCTGCGCTCGGGCGAAACGCAGCGCATCGATCTCGAAGGCGTGTTCGTACAGATCGGCCTCGTGCCGAACACCGAATGGCTGAAAGGTACGGTCGAACTGTCGAAGCACGGCGAGATCGTCGTCGATGCGCGCGGCGCGACGTCGGTGCCGGGCGTGTTCGCGGCCGGCGACGTGACGACGGTGCCGTTCAAGCAGATCGTGATCGCGGTGGGTGAAGGCGCGAAGGCATCGCTCGGCGCGTTCGACCACCTGATCCGGCAGGACGTTGCACCGGTTGCCGCCGCGCGACCGCAGGCCGAGGAAGCGGTTGCCGCGTAACGCGCGTCGCACATCGGCGCAACAGTTTGTCTCTCTTGGCCCCGCATGCTTTGGTCGGCGTGCGGGGCCCTTTTTATTCCAGGTGCGATCGCGGTTACTTGGTCGTGGTCGGGGCGTCGTTTACCGGCGCCGGTGACGGCGGCTTGACACTGCTCGACTGCCTGACCAGTTGCTCGGTCATCGCAGCAGCAACCGGATTCGCGCCCGACGACGAACCGCCCTGCCGGTACGACCCGGCGCTCGACGATATCGATGATGTCGACGACATCGACGACGCCGGCGGCGGCGGCAACGACGGATCGAGCTTCGCCGATTCCCTCACGAGCGCGGCCGTCTCCGGCGTTTCGGATTTCGTTGCGGAAGGCGCGGCGGCCGCGTGGCGTTCGAGACCGTCGCGCTTGCGCGGCGCGCGTTGCGTGACCTGCGCGGGGGCAACCGCCCGCGCAGGTTTCGCAGCCGGCGCTGCGGCCGGCGGGGTCGAATCCTGCGCATCGACGGTCACGACGTTGACCTTCGGCGGCGGCGCGCTCGGCTGCGCTTTCTCGCTGACGACAGGAACGGCGGGGACGGATGCGGGTGCGGCACTGACACGCGCGGGTGCAGGTGCGGGTGCGGGCGTTGCCGGGGCGGGTGGCTGCGGGGAAACGGCTGCCTGCTTCGATGCGGTATCGGCCCGCGCCGCTGGGGCCGGCGGCGCGATGGCGCCCTGCACCGCGTGATCGTTGTTCGCCGGTGCCACGGCCGCAGGTGCGGCCGAATCGCCGATGCCGGCGTCTTCGATCGCACGGTGGTCCGCGCGCAGGAGCATCACGTAGGCAGTGCCGGCCGCGGCTACCAGGAGCCCACCGGCGATCATCAAGGTCTTGCGGGTACTCGTCATGCTTGCTCACCGATCATGTCGACGTGAACAAGCCATCATACGCGGCGATCGGCCGCCGATCCCGCATGAATACATTTGGTTGCATTGTGCCGGCAGCAGGTCGTCACGATGTTCGTCAGACGTATCGCCACCCCGCTCCGGCACGGCCGGAACGCCGCCCTTACTCCGGAAACGGCAATTCGGTCTGCCCGTCCGCGCGCATGCCGAACGTGTTCAGCGTCATCGCGACGAGCGCGTAGTAGCCGAGCAATGCAACGAGATTCACGACGGTTTCGTGGCCGAAGCGTGCTTGCGCCCGCGCGAATGTCGCGTCGCTCACGCGCCGCGTGTCGTACAACTCGCTCGCGAACGCGTGGATCAGCGCATCGTCGTCCGATTCGAATGCGGGCGCGACGCCGAGTCGAATGGCGTCGGCCGTCGCGGCCGGCAACCCCGCTTCGAGCGCGATCGGATGGTGGATGTGCCACTCGGCCTGCGAGCGCCAGCGCGCGGCCGTCACGAGAATCGCGAGTTCCGACAACCGCAGCGGCAGGCCCGTGCGATAGCGGCAGAATGCGCCGAGCTTCTGCGCGTGCTGGGCCAGCTCGGGGCTCGCGATCCAGCCGAGAAACGGCCCGTTCAGGTTGCCGCGCGGGCCGCTGAGGATGTCGGCCAGCACGGCCTTCTGTGCGTCGGTGGCCGACGCGGGATCGAACGGCGGTAGTCTGTCTGTCATGGTCATGTCCCGATGAGGTGCGGATGCGTTCACGCGCCGGCCGACGCGAGCGCCGCGTCGATCGCGCCCGACAGCCGCTCGACGATCGCGTCGATCTGCTGCGCGGTGCAAATGAAAGGCGGCGCAACGAGGATGTGATCGCCGTGAACGCCGTCGATCGTCCCGCCCATCGGATACACCATCAACCCGCGCTGCATCGCTTCGCGCTTGACCGCCGCGTGCAGCTTCAGTGCGGGATCGAACGTCGCCTTCGTGTCGCGATCGCGCACGAGCTCGACGCCGACGAACAGCCCGCGGCCGCGCACGTCACCCACATGCGGATGCGCGCCGTAATGCTCGCGCAGCGACGCGCGCAACTGCTCGCCGCGCGCCCTCACGTTGTCGAGCAGCTTCTCTTCGGCAATCACGCGCTGCACTTCGAGCGCGGCCGCGCACGCGGTCGCATGACCGAGGTACGTGTGGCCGTGCTGGAAGAAACCCGAGCCGTCGACGATCGTCCGGTAGATGCGGTCGCTCACCAGCGTCGCGCCGATCGGCTGGTAGCCGGCGCCGAGCCCTTTCGCGATCGTCAGCAGATCGGGCGCGACGCCGTCTTCGTCGCACGCGTACAGGTAGCCCGTGCGGCCCATCCCCGACATGATCTCGTCGAGGATCAGCAGCACGCCGTACTTGTCGCACACCGCGCGAATCTTCTTCAGGTACGAGCGCACCGGCGGCACCGCGCCGGCCGTTGCGCCCACCACCGTCTCCGCGACGAACGCCGCGACATTGTCCGCGCCGAGCTCGACGATCTTCTGCTCGAGCTCGTCCGCGAGGCGCTGCGCATACGCTTCGTCGGTTTCGCCCGCCAGCTGGTCGCGATAGGCAAAACACGGGCTCACGTGGTGCGCCTCGATCAGCAGCGGCAGGAACGGCTCGCGCCGCCACGCATTTCCGCCGATCGCGAGCGCGCCGAGGGTGTTGCCGTGATAGCTCTGGCGTCGCGCGATGAAATGGCTGCGCTGCGGCTCGCCCTTCTCGACGAAATACTGGCGCGCGAGCTTCAGCGCGGCCTCGACCGCCTCGGAGCCGCCCGACACAAAATACACGTGTTCGAGGCCGGCCGGCGCGGCTTCGACGAGCCGGTCGGCGAGTTCCTCGGCCACGTCGGTCGTGAAGAACGACGTGTGCGCGTAGGCCAGTTGCTGCGCCTGCCGCTTGATCGCGTCGATCACGCGCTGGTTGCTGTGGCCGAGACACGAAACGGCCGCGCCGCCGCACGCGTCGATATAGCGTTTGCCGGTCGAGTCGATGATCTCGATGCCGTCGCCTGCGACGGCGACGGGCAAGGTGGCGCGCGGAGCGCGATGGAAAACGGTCGTCATGCGTTGCCTCATGGATCAGGATGCGTCGTGCGCGCGTCCGGACGGCACGATGCGCGTCGCGAAACGCTGCGTGCCTTGTTGGTGAATGGTGACGTCGATCGACGCCGCGCCGATCGCGAACACGGCCGTGGCCAGCGTATTTTCGTCGTCGGGGTCCGCAGGATCGTCGCGGTAGATCGGCAGCCCTTCCGGTGCACGATCGCCGAGCACGCGCAGCAGCGCGGCTTCATCGATCGCGTCGATACCGGGAACAAGCGCGTCGACGCGGCGCTGGCGGTCGGCCGACGATTGCGTGACGATCTGCGCCTCTGCTTCACAGCCCGGATGCACGAGATGGTTCGCGTGCCCGGCCAGCGTCGCCACGTCGACGACCGAGCAGCGCGCGGCACTCGCCTCGATGCTCAGCAGCCGCGTGTCGCCGGTCGCGCCGAGCGTATGGTGAAAGCCGCTCGCGCGCGCATTCACGCGCAGCACGTCGGCGGCCTCGTCGAGCGACGCCGTATCGAGCACGGCGCGCGCCAGGATCATGCGCGGCACGCCCGGCGCGGGCGTCCTGATCCGCAGGTTGTTGATCGCCTGCACGATGCCGGCCCGGTTCGCGGCGAAGGTGTGCCCCGGCAGCGAGCCCGGGTAGTAGAAACTGACGAAGCCCGGCTTGCCCACGGGCTGCACGTCGACGAGCAGGCAGCGTTCGCGCAGGAACGGATCGCCGTCCTCGTTGTGCGCGATCCAGCGCGTGCCGGCCGCGTCGCGCGCGGCCAGCGTCGTGCAGCCGTCCGGCGCGTTGTGGATCAGCTCGCCGCGGCAGTTCCACAGGAAGATGTCCCCGGCCGGCCAGCCGACACCCGCCGCGATCCCGTCCAGTTCCGCGACGAGATCGGGGTACGCGGCCAGCGCCGCCTGCCGCAGCGCATCGACGAACGGATGGCCGCGCCAGCGGCGCACGGCCTGCCACGCGCTGCTCTGCTGCATGTACGCATCGAACACGGGACGGGCGAGCTCGCCGAGGCGCACGCCGATGTCGAACGGCGCGCCGGCGACGACGGGGGAAAGGGAAAGCGGCATGTCGGCCATTTCGGTTTCGTTCAGGACACGTGTTTCAGGAATTCCTTCAGGCGCGGGGTCGGCGGCCGGTCGATCAGGTCGACCGGATGGCCGTCCTCGGCAATGCCGCCCTGATCCATGAACAGCAGGCGCGTGCCGACCCGTTTCGCGAAGCCGATCTCGTGCGTGACGACGATCATCGTCATCCCTTCGTTGGCGAGATCCTGCATCACTTTCAGCACTTCGTGGCGCAATTCCGGATCGAGCGCCGACGTCGGCTCGTCGAACAGCATCAGCCGCGGCCGGATCGCGAGTGCACGCGCGATCGCGACGCGCTGCTGCTGGCCGCCTGACAGCTCCGACGGGTAATGATTCGCGCGCGATTCGAGGCCGACCTTGTCGAGCAGCGCCATCGCCTGGTCGCGTGCGTCGGCACGTGACGCGCCGCGCACCTGGATCGGCCCGAACATCACGTTCTCGAGCGCGGTCATTTGCGGAAACAGGTTGAACTGCTGGAACACCATGCCGGCTTCGAGCCGGATGTTGCGGATCGTCGTCGCGTTGCCGCGCACGCTCTGGCCGTCAACAAGCAGCTCGCCGCCGGTGATTTTCTCGAGCGCGTTGATACAGCGCAGCATCGTCGACTTGCCCGAGCCGGACGGGCCGATCACGACGACCACCTCGCCCGCGTCGATCTTCAGGTCGATGTGCTTCAGCACCGGCACGTGGCCAAAACTCTTCGACACATTCCGGAATTCGATCATGCTCATAGAATTCTCATCCTCTTTTCGACGAGCCGCAGCGTCAGCGTCATCGCGCCGGTCAGCAGCAGGTAGATGACGGCCACGGCGCTCCAGATCTCGACCGCCTGGAAATTGCCCGCGATGATTTCCTGCCCCTTGCGCGTCAGTTCGCCGACGCCGATCACGATGAACAGCGACGTGTCCTTCAGGCTCACGATGCACTGGTTGCCGAGCGGCGGAATCAGCCGCCGGAACGCGAGCGGCCCGACCACCTTCAGCAGCACGCGCGGCATCGACAACCCCATCGCGAGCCCCGCTTCCGTCAGCCCCTTCGGGATCGACAGCAGCGCGCCGCGCACCACTTCCGCGAGATACGCGCCGGAATTCACCGTGATCGCGATGATCGCGGCCGTCAGGCCGTCGATGCGGATATGCGCGAGCAGCGGCAGCGCGAAGTACAGGAACATCACCTGCACGACGATCGGCGTGCCGCGAATCAACTCGATATAGACCTGGGCGAGCACGTTCATCGCCTTCGGTCCGTATGCGCGGAACATGCCCGCGATCATCCCGACGATGAAGCCGCCCACCAGCCCGAAAAATGCGATGAACACCGTCAACCGGACCCCGTCCATCAGGTCCGGCAACGCCGCCCAGATCGCCGACCAATCGAAATTCACTTGTCGCTCCCCGTTCGATTCAAGACCGGCGCGGCCGCCCGGCCGCGCCATGGTGCGCCGTCGCGCTTACATCTTCGGCGGCTCGGCGCCGAACCACTTCTTGTAGATCTGCGCGTAGCGGCCGTCGGCCTTGATCTTCACGAGCGACGCGTTGACCTTCGGCACGAGCGGGCTGCCCTTCGGGAAACCCATCCCGTACTTGTCGCCGCTGACCGGCTGGCCCGCGACCTTCACCTTGCCCTTGCCTTCGTTGTTCACGAAGAACAGCACGTTCGGCGTGTCGTGCATCGCCGCGTCGACCCGGCCGGCTTCGAGCGCGAGGTAGGCCTGGTCGATGTTCGGGAACTGGCGGATCTCCTTCGGCTTCAGGTGCGCCTTGATCCAGTCGATCGTCGCGGTGCCCGTCTTCGCGGCGATCACCTTGCCGTTCAGGTCGTCGATCGACTTGACCGTCGTGTTGCCGGTCTGCACCATCGCCGCGAGACCGCTGTCGTAGTACGGCGCGGAGAAGTCGATCGCCTTCTTGCGCTCTTCCTTGATCGTCATCCCCGACAGCGCGACGTCGATGTTCTGCGTCTGCAGCGCCGGGATCAGGCCCGCGAAATCCATCGGCTGGATCGTGTATTTCCAGCCCTGGTCCTTCGCGATCTCCGCCCACAGGTCGAGATCGAAGCCGACATACTTGTCGCCCTGCTTGAACTCGAACGGCATGAACGACGTGTCGGTGCCGACGACGAGCGTCCTGGTATCCGCGTGTGCGAGGCTTGCGCCGAGCGCGGCAACGACCGCGACGGCTTTCAGGAAGGAACGGCGACTCATGGTTTCTCTCCGCATGATTGAGCGATGTGACCGGCCAGCCGGCCGGCGGTAACGACGACATCAAGCCGCACCGCAACATGCGATGTCGAATTAGACCTTAGTGCAACAAGTGTTGTCAACCGCGATACTACGACAACAAAAAAACGCGCAACGGATAAATGCATCGAAACAAACCCGGGGCGCGCGGCGCGGATAAATCGGAGGAAAGGGAGGGTGGCGCGGGGCGAAGCACCCGGGCCAAACGGCGGCGGCGCCTGAGCGCAGTTGGCGGTGACCGGGCCGGCTTGCTGCCCCGGGGCGTCGCGCACGAGAGGAGGAGGATGGCGCGGGCGCCCGGACAATCGTCGCGGCCCGCGCATTGGGTTTGTCAGCGTGAAGCGTCGGCGATCGGGTACGGTGCCGTGCCGGGGCGGCGTCCCCCGCGACACAGGCTACCGCCGGCGTGACTCGACGAATGTTGCGGCATGCGCGCGGAACCGCCGGAAGCGAGGCCCGCGCGCCGATGCGACGTCGCTTACACCGCCACCCCGCTCGCCTGATGCGACACGAGCCGCGCATACGCACCCTGCCGCGCCAGCAGGTCCGCGTGCCGTCCGGCCTCGATCACGCTGCCCTGCTCCATCACGAGGATCAGGTCGGCATTGCGCACGGTCGACAGCCGGTGCGCGATGATGATCGACGTGCGCTGCGTCATCAGGTCTTCCAGCGCCGCGCGGATCTGCTGCTCGCTGATCGTGTCGAGGTGGGACGTCGCTTCGTCGAGGATCAGCACGGGCGCATCCTTCAGGAACGCACGCGCGATCGCGACGCGCTGGCGCTGGCCGCCCGACAACTGCACGCCGCGCTCGCCGACGCGTGTCGCGAGCCCGTCCGGCAGCCGCGCGACGAATTCGCCGAGCGCCGCATGCTCGATCGCGCGCTGCACGTCCGCGTCGGACGCATCGTTCGCCGCGAGCCGGATGTTCGCCTCCAGCGTGTCGTTGAACAGGTAGGTATCCTGCGCAACCAGTGCGATGTGCTGCCGCAGGTCGTCGAGCCGCAGGTCGCGCAGGTCGACGCCGCCGAGCGTCACGCGGCCCTGCTGCGGATCCCAGAAGCGCAGCAGCAGGCTCGCGACCGTCGACTTGCCCGCGCCCGACGCGCCGACCAGCGCGACCGTGCTGCCGGGCGCCATCTCGAAGCTCACGCGGTCGAGCGCGGGCACACTGCGGCCCGGGTACGTGAAGGACGTCGCCTCGAAGCGCACCGCCGGATCGGCGGGCAGCGCATGCGTGCCGTCCGTCACCGGCACGGGCTCCTTCTCCAGCGCGCGCAGGCGGCGCGTCGACGCGATCGTGTCGGCGAGCTGGCGCGCGACCTGGCCGATTTCGGCAACCGGCATGAAGGCGGCCACCGCGACCAGCACCAGCAGCGGCAACGACTCGCGCGGAAACCAGCCGCGCGCGCACAGCAGCGCACCGAGCGCCGCGACGACCAGCCCGCCGAGCCCGCTCGCGACTTCCAGTGCGGCGCTCTGCGTCGACAGGTCGTCGAGCAGCCTGGCGCGTTGCTTCCGGTACGCATCGACTTCGGCCACGAACACTTCGCGCCGGCGCGCGACGGCCTGGAACGCGGTCAGCTCCGCGAGCCCCTGGATCGTCTCGGTCAGGTGCGCGCCGAGCTGGCCGAGCGCTTCGCGCGCGCCGGTGCCGAGCCGGTCGACCTCGCGCCGCGCCAGCACCGGTGCAAGCCCGGCCCACAACAGGAACGGCAGCAGCGCGAGCGCGAGCGGCCACGCGACCGACGCGAGCAGCACCAGCACGGCGGCCGGCACGAGCACCGCGACGAACGCGGGCGCCAGCGTATGCGCATAGAAATACTCGACGGTCTCGACGTCCTGCGTCGCGAGCGATACGAGATCGCCGGAACGGCGGCGCAGCAGCCCGGCCGGTGCGAGGCGTTCGAGCGTCGCGAACAGTGCGATGCGCATTTCCGCGAGCAGCCGGTACGCCATGTCGTGCGCGAGCCACGATTCGAGCCAGTGCAGCACGGCCGCCACCGGCGCGATCACGAGCAGTGCGGTGACGAGCGCCGGGCTCACATGGCCGCCCGGTACCGCACCGACCACCAGCGCGCCGATCACGCCGACGCCGATGAACGCGAGCACGCGGCCGATCCCGAACAGCACCGTCAGCACGACCTTGCCCGTCCACGGCCGCACGAACCGCAGCAGCGTCCGCAGCGTTTCCGGCCAGCCGATCTCGGCCGCATCGTCGTTCAGCGGCCGCACTTGCGGGCCGGACGACGCGCGCGCGGTCGCGCCGGCCGTCGTCGCCACGCCGGCCGATTCGGCGACCGCTTCCAGTTGCGGCCCCATCAGCCGGCGATACGGGCCGTCACGCGCGATCAGCGCCGCGTGCGTGCCCTCGTCGACCACCTGCCCCTGGTCGAGCACCAGGATGCGGTCGGCGCCGATCACGCTGGACAGCCGGTGCGCGAGCACGAGCGTGGTCCGCCCGCGCGTGAGCCGGTCGAGTGCCTCCTGGATCAATGCTTCGTTCTCCGCGTCGACCGACGACAGCGCCTCGTCGAGCAGCAGGATCGGTGCGTCGCGCAGCAGCGCGCGGGCAATCGCGAGGCGCTGGCGCTGGCCGCCCGACAGCATGAGCCCGCGTTCGCCGATGCGCGTCGCATAACCGTCCGGCAGCGCCGAGATGAAATCGTGCGCGTTGGCCGCACGCGCGGCGGCGATCATGTCCGCGTCGCTCGCGTCGGGGCGGCCGAGCCGCAGGTTGTCGGCGACGCTGCCGTCGAACAGCGTCGCATCCTGCGCGACGACCGCGATCATCTCGCGCACCTGGCCGGCATCGAGCGTCCGCACGTCGCGGCCGCCGATGCGGACCGCGCCGCCCTGCGCATCGTGCTGACGCAGCAGCAGGCGCACGATGGTCGATTTGCCCGCGCCGCTCGGCCCGACGATGGCGACCGTCTCGCCCTCGCGAACCGAGAAGCTCAGCGCCGCATGCGCGTCGGCGCGACGCCCCGGATACGCGAAGCTGACGGCGTCGAACGCGATCTCCGGCCGCAGGCCCTGCACGCGCGGCGCATCGGTGGAAGGCGTGTGGCTCCGCGCGTCGAGCAGCGCATGGATCGCATTCGCCGCCGACTGGCCGATCATCCCCTGATGCAACACCGACCGCAGGTCGCGCAGCGGCCGGAAGATCTCGCTGCCGGCCATCAGCACGATCAGCAGCGCCTCGAGGCTCATGTCGCCGTGCCGCACGCGCCACGCGCCGACCGCGATCGCGGCGGCCGCGCCGAGGCCGGTGCCGAGATCGGTGAAGAGCCGCGTCAGCAGGCCGAGCGCGAGCACCCAGAACGTGCTGTCGGACAGCGCGCGTGCCTTCGCGGCCAGCTTCGCGCCGAACGCCGTGCCTTGCCCGAACGCCTTCAGCGTCGGCAGGCCTTGCACCGCGTCGAGAAACTCCTCGCCGAACGCCTTGAACGCGGCCGAGCGCGCGAGCGCCGCGCGCTTGTCGGCGCGATGCACGAATTGCGGCAGCGCGAGCGTGACGAGCGCCGCGACCAGCAGGATGGCGGCCGTCGGCACGTCCCACCACGCGAGCACCGCGAAGATCATCACCGGCGCGCAGGCGGCGATCACGAGCTGCGGCAGGTAGGTGCCGAAAAAGGTTTGCAGCTGCTCGACGCCGTCGACGACGGCCAGCATCACGCCGCCCGTGCGTTCGCCGCTGAACCATGCGGGGCCGAGCGCCGCGATCCGGTCGAACAGCCGCGCGCGCAGCGTGGCCTGCACGCGCCCGGCCGTGTGCTGCGCGAGCACCGTGCGGCGATGGTCGAGCCACGCGCGCAGCAGCACGCAGGCCGCCGTTGCAACGACGGCTTCGCCGATGCTGCGCGCCGGCGCGCCGGAAAAGACCAGCGCCAGCACGCGGCCGAGGAACACGAAGCGCAGGATCCCGACACCCATCGCGAGCAGTCCGAGCGCGACGGCCGCGGCGACCCGCCAGCGCAATCCCGCCATCATTGCCCATAGTCGTCGGTCGAAATACATGAAGCCCTCCGGTAGTGTCTGGTTGCATTTTTTCTTGACCGGATCGAGGCTACCCGCGCGGCCCGCGCGCGGCAAAAGATGATTTTTCAACGGGTGTTGAGTCAACTACAATACCCGCCATGTCGCACCTCCCTCCCCTCAGCGCGTTGCGGGCTTTCGAGGCGGCCGTCCGCCTCGGCGGGTTCGCGCGCGCGGCGGTCGAGCTGAACGTATCGACGAGCGCGGTCAGCCACCAGATTCGCGCGCTCGAGGAATCGCTCGGCGCGCGGCTGCTCGAACGCAGCACGGGGCTCGGCGGCATCGGCCTCACGCCGGCCGGCGAGCGCCTGCTGCCGGCCGTCAGCGATGCGCTGTCGCGCCTCACCGATGCCTGCGCCGAGATTCGCGGCACCGCGCAACGGCTCACCGTCTCCGCCAACGCGCCGTTTTCGGCAATGTGGCTCGCACGCCGCCTCGCGGAATTCTCGTCGCTTCATCCCGACACGCCGCTGCACGCCGTCGTGCTCGACGACGAACCGGATTTCGCGCGCAGCGGCGTCGATCTGGCGATCGTGCACGTGCCCGCGCACCGGCTGCGGGACGACGACGACGTGCTGATCCGGGAGACGGTGTTCCCGGTGTGCAGCCCCGAGCTGTTTCCGTACGCATCGGGGCACGTGTGCCGCTCGCGGCTGCTGCAGGAGATGCACGAGAACAGCCCCGAGATCGACTGGCACAACTGGGCATCGGAATTCGGCTTGCCGGACGACTTCGAGACGAAGATCGTCCGTTACAGCAGTTTCAGCCAGGTGATCGGCGCGGCGGTCGGCGGCGCGGGCATCGCGCTCGGCCGCGTGCCGCTGATCGAGCCCGAACTGCGCAGCGGGCGCCTGGTGCCGCTGGTGCCGGGCCTCGCACGCGATGCGTCATGGCGCTTCGTGCTGCGTCGCAACCCGTCCGCGCGGCACCGGCTGCTCGATCCGTTGATCGCGTTCCTGCGTCGCGAAGCCGAAGCCGAAGCCGCGCCACCCGCCACGCGCGCGAAGATCGTTGCGCCCGCATCCAACGACAGCCACGCGCGCGGCGCGGGCGGCGCCTGACGGGCCGGCGCACGAAGCCGGCCTCGCCTTGCCTGCCGGCGCCTACGGCGCAGCGAAGAACAACGCGACCACGCACGCCATCCCGCCGAACCACACGAGCGAACGCAGCGACGCCCAGTTCAGCAGGTACATCAGCAAGTAGACGATCCGGATCGCGACGAACGCCATCGCGAGCTGGTCGACGCGATGCACGTTCGCGCCGTTGTGCCATGCCACCACCAGCGCGGCCGTGAACAGCGCGAGCGCCTCCCATGCGTTCTGGTGCGCGGCCTGCGCCCGCGCGCGCCAGCCTTCGAGCTTCGCCAGGTAGTCGCGCGGCGCGCGGTTGTCGTAACCCTTGCGGGCCTTCGCGAGAAACGTCATCGTGAACGGCAGCAGCGCGACGATGAACAGGCACAGCTGGGACGTCGTCATCAAAAGTCTCCTCCTTTATCGTTACATTGATCAATGACAAGATCGCCGAGAGCTTAGCATTGCGTCATGCCGTTCGCGCACCGGTTTTCTAGACGGGAGACTCGGCTGCGCGGCCTGTCGACAGCCGCGCCCAGCCGGGACGAACACAAAAATTTCCACCAAATCGTCGACAAATACGTTAATTAAAACTGGTCGAACACCAATAAGATAGCGTTCAACACTGGCCCGGCGTGTTTTCGCGCCGGACTGCCGAACCCACGCCGCCGCGCGCGCCCAACGACATCCGATCCGAGACATCGCCATGCCCCGTCCCATCGTCGCCCATATCCGCCCTGACGCCATCCGCCACAACCTCGACTTCATCCGCCGCACCGCCGCGCAATCGCGCGTGTGGGCCGTCGTCAAGGCCGACGCATACGGCCACGGCATCGAGCGGATCTATCCGGGCCTCGCCGCCGCCGACGGCATCGCGCTGCTCGACCTCGACGAAGCCGTGCGCGTGCGCGAGCTCGGCTGGGACAAGCCCGTGCTGCTGCTCGAAGGGATCTTCGAGCCGGCCGACGTCGAGCTGGCCGACCGTCATCGGCTGACGGTGTCGGTGCACTGCGACGAACAGCTCGACCTTCTAATCGCGGCAAAGCCGCGGCAGCCGATCGACATCCAGCTCAAGATGAACTCCGGGATGAACCGCCTCGGCTACCGGCCCGACGTTTTCCGCGCGGCGTGGGAGCGCGCGGCCGGCGCGCCGTCGATCGGCAAGATCACGCTGATGATGCATTTCGCGAACGCCGACGAAGGCCAGGCCGACTGGCAGCTCGAACAGTTCGATGCGGCCACGGCGGGGATTCCCGGCGAGCGCTCGACGTCGAACTCGGCGGCCGTGCTGTGGCATCCGCACGCGCACCGCGACTGGGTGCGGCCCGGCACGATCCTGTACGGTGCATCGCCGACGGGTGCGTCGCGGGATATCGCCGACACGCCGCTGATGCCCGCGATGACGCTGACGAGCAAGATCATCGGCGTGCAGACGCTCGCGCCGGAAGAAACCGTCGGCTACGGCCGCCGCTTCACGGCCGACCGGCCGATGCGGATCGGCGTCGTCGCATGCGGTTATGCGGACGGCTATCCGCGCCACGCGCCGACCGGCACGCCGATCGCGGTGGACGGCGTGATGACGCGCGTCGTCGGCCGCGTGTCGATGGACATGCTGACCGTCGACCTGACGCCGTGCCCGGACGCGGGCATCGGGTCGAGCGTCGAGCTGTGGGGCGACCAGGTGAAGGTGGACGACGTGGCGGAAGCCAGCGGCACGATCGGCTACGAGCTGATGTGTGCGCTCGCGCGCCGCGTGCCGGTCGTGATCGTGCCGCCCGGTGCGTCGGGCGAACAGCCGGCGCTGCGGACCGGAAGCTACGGGCGCTGACCCGAGTCGCTGCGGCGGCGCGCTGCAAGTGCCGCTTCGGTTGCGGGCTGCCTCGGGCAGCCCGTTCGTTTTCCGGTGTACGGGACAGGCCCGGGTTACGGCCCTTCCGCGCCGTTCGCCGGCCTTCGACGTCGCACTACGAACGCCACGTCGGCTTGCGCTTCTCGAGGAACGCGTCGATCCCTTCGCCCGCATCCTCTTCCATCATGTTGCGCGCCATCACGTCGCCCGCATACGCATAGGCTTCGTCGAGCGGCAACTCGCGCTGGCGATAGAACATCTGCTTGCCGTACCGCACCGCGGCCGGGCTCTTCGCGACGATCTCGGCGACCTTGCGTGTGACGGCCGCGTCGAGCGCGTCCTCGGGCACGGCCTCGTTGACGAGCCCCCACGCGGCGGCCGTCGCCGCATCGACGAAACGCCCGGTCACGAGCATGTCGAACGCGCGCTTCGCCGTGACGTTGCGGCTCAACGCAACGGCCGGCGTCGAACAGAACAGCCCGACGTTGATGCCCGATACCGCGAAGCGCGCGGTATCGGCCGCGACGGCCAGATCGCACGCGGCGACGAGCTGGCAACCGGCCGCCGTCGCGATGCCGTGCACGCGTGCGATCACCGGCACCGGCAACGCGCGCATCGCGAGCATCACGCGGCTGCACTGCGCGAACAGCGTGCGGTAGTAATCGAGCTCGGGTGTGCCGCGCATCTGCCGCAGGTCGTGGCCCGCGCAGAACGCCCGGCCTTCGGCGGCCAGCACAACGCAGCGCACGTGCGGATCGGCCGCCAGCGTATCGAACGCATCGTGCAGGCTCGCGAGCATCGCCTCGGATAACGCGTTGAATTGCTGCGGGCGATTCAGTCGCAGCGTGACGACGCCGTCGTGCGCGTCGTGCAACAGGATCGGCTCGGCAGTCTCTTGATGGGATTCCATGATGATTCGCTCGACGGGGTTCGGCAGGATTCGGCGCGGCGCGAACGGGCGGCGGTGATGCACGCCCGTTCACGGCACGGTGTTGAAATCGTCCTCCACATTCCGTGCGGCGTCCAGTCGCGCGGACGCGCATGCATGCGCAGTAGCCGGCGTGCCGTCGTGCAACAACCAGGCGACTCGCGCATCAACCGCGCCGTTGCGCGGCCCTCGCCGTGCCTGCCGTCCGCGCGGCAAGAGCGGCCGTCGCATAGGCGATACAACCGACCGCCGCGATCGCCCATAGGGCGGCGGTCGGATTCGGCAGCAGTATCGTCGCGGCGCTGGCGATGGCCACACCGAACAGGCTGCCTGCCTGTCTCGCCGCATTGAGGAATCCCGACGCCACGCCCGCCGCGTCCGCGGGCACCTGTTCGAGTACGGTCGCGATCATCGGCGCCACGGACAGCGCGGTCCCGGTGCCGAACGCGGCCATCGCCGCCCAGGCCACCGGCCACGGCGCACGCAGCGTCAACGCGGCCGCGAGTGCCGGCATGGCCAGCGCCGCCATCCCGAGACCGTTCGCCATCAGCCGGACCGGATGGACACGGCCTTGCAATTTTCCAGACAGCAGATTGCCGAGCGACAGGCTCAGCGCGAACGGCAACAGCGTCAGCCCCGTCTGCCGCGCGCTCATGCCGAAGCGCCCGTGCAGGTACAGGCTCAGGACGAACAGCAGGCCGAAGTACCCGACATAAACGAGGCTGCCCATCAGGTTCATCGCGACGAAGGTGCGATTGCGAAACCACGCCAGCGGAACCATCGGATCGCGAGCACGCCGTTCGATGATGACCAGCGCGCCGGCGGCAAGACCGGCGACCAGCAGCGCGCCCCGGACTTCCGCCGCACCCGGGCCGCGCGTCGGCAGCTCGATCACGGCAAAACACAGCGCACCGAGCGCGATCGCACCGACACACTGGCCGGCCCAATCGAATTGGCGCGCATGCCGCGCGACCGACGCCCGAACGAGCACGGCCGCCCCGGCAAGAGCGACCGCGCCGGTCGGCACATTGATCAGGAATGCGCTGCGCCAGCCGAAATCGTCCACGAGGACGCCGCCCAGCACCGGGCCCACAGCCACCGCGACCGACGCGATGCCCGCCCATACCGCAATCGCCCGCGCCCGCTCGGCAGGCACGTCGAAGGTGCTGCGCACGACCGCGAGCGACGCGGGTAAAAAGAGCGCGGCGCCCATGCCCTGCACGAATCGCGCGGCCACGAGGACGGCCACGGACGGCGCGAAGCCGCATCCGGCCGATGCCGCGACGAACAGCGCCAGCCCCGCGAGATAGACGTGCTTGGCACCGAACCGGTCGGACAGCGCGCCGCCCGCGAGAATCAGCGCGGCGAAACTGAGCGTATACGCGTCGACGATCCACGCGAGCGCCGCGACCGTCGCACCGAGATTCGCGCGCATCGCGGGCAGCGCAACGTTGACGATCGTCGTATCGAGTACCGCCATGAACATGCCGATCGCGACGAGCGCAAGCGTGAAGCGGCGTTCGCGGGCCGTCGGGCGGCACGCTGTCGTGATGGATACGGGAAGGGAAACGGGATGGCAATCGGGCATGAAACCTCCAGGCAGATCCCGGGAGTCTAGAAACGGCGCACGATGCAGAAAAGTGATAATTTCGCATTTGCCTGATGCAGATATGCATCTCCACTCCCCGCCGCCGCCCTGCCCGATGACACTGCCGACCCGTATGAACTGGGACAACGCCCGCTTCTTCCTGGCCCTTGCGCGCACCGGCACGCTTCGCGGCGCCGCGGCGCAACTGAACGTCGATCAGGCGACGGTGGGGCGTCGGATCGCCGCGCTCGAAGACGAACTCTCGGCCCGCCTGTTTCTCCGAACCCCGACCCTCTATGTGCTGACGACCGCGGGCGAAGCGCTGCTCGAACCCGCCGAAACGATGGAACGGGCATCGCTCACCATCGAGCGACGCGTGATGGGGCTCGACGAGCAGCTTGCCGGGTCGGTGCGCATCGCCACGACCGACTCGCTCGGCAAGCGTTTCGTGATTCCCGCCATCGCCAGCTTGCGGCGCAGGCATGCCGGCATCGACGTCGTGTGCGTGACGTCGGCCGAAATCGCCAATCTCACGCGCCGCGAAGCGGATCTCGCAATTCGCACGTTGCGGCCGGAATCACCGGACCTGATCGTCAGGCGGCTCGGGCATCTCGAAACGGGCATCTACGCATCGCGCCGCTACCTGGCCGAGCGTGGCGAACCGGTCGCAGGCAGTGCGTTCGAAGGACACGACCTGGTGATGTACCAGCAGCCGGTGGTGCCGACGATGTGGGACGCCCTGTGCGGCGAACCGACGTCGCGCGGCCGCGTGATGTTCCAGACATCGTCGACGATGATGCTGGTCGAGGCCGCGCTTGCGGGGCTCGGCATTGCGGAGCTGCCGTGCTTCCGCGCCGAAGCCGAGCCGGAACTGGTGCGCCTCATGCCCCGACGATGCAATCATTTCGACGTGTGGCTCGTCGCGCATGCCGATCTCTACAAGACCGCACGCGTGCAGGCGGTGATCGAAGCCGTCGTCGACGAATTCGCGAGCGCCGCGCCGGACGCCCGGTAACGAACGGGGGACCGCTTCAGCGCGCGACCGGGAGCCGCCCGCTGCGCCACCCGCGCCCGCCCGGCCACAGATGCCCGACGCCACCGAGGAAAAGACGGCACCCATGGCACCAATGGCCAGCACACCGCCCCGGATCGCGCCGAACGTATTCATCCGCGCAGTCATCGCGGGCGTCTGCGGTGCGGAGCGGACCTCGACCGTCGCACCGTCCTGCAAGCTGACGTCGCCGACGCGCGTCAGCCCGCGAGCTTCTTCAACGCCTCGAGCACCGCGTCGCCCTTGAACGGCTTCACGATCCATCCCTTCACGCCGGCGGCCTTGCCGCGCTCCTTCATCGCCGGGCTGCTTTCGGTCGTCAGCATCACGACGTTGACCGTCGAATTCGCCAGTTCGCCGCGGATCTTCTCGACCATTGTCAGACCGTCCATGTTCGGCATGTTCACGTCGCTGATCACGAGGCGCACGCCGGGCGTCGCCTTGAGCTTCGCGAGCCCGTCCTTGCCGTCGACGGCCGTCGCGACGTCGAGCCCGTGATTGCGCAGGAAGCCCGCGACCTCGTCGCGCACCGTGCCCGAATCGTCGACCACCAGAATCTTTGCCATGCTGTATTCCCCTTTCCTTGTTGCGACTTCAACATTCAAAACAGTTCGAGTTCACCCGATTCGACCATCGGTCCGACGTCCTGCACCGATTCGCGGAAATCCTCCGGCGACCAGCTCAGGCTGAACACGAAGCGCTGGTCGATGCAGACGGCGCGCCCCGATGCCGGATCGGTCATCCGGTACTTGAAGCAGAGCTGCGGGCAGTCGCCGCCGAACGAGATGAACTTCTGCTTGTGATTGACGACGAGCGGCACCTGCACCGGATGGCGCGCCAGCGCCTCGGCGTCGCCGAGATAGCGGTTCTTGAACGCGCCCCACACGAGATTGGTGAGCTCGCCGAGCATGCTGTTCACGTCGCGGAAATCCGGCGCGCGGCCGGCGTCGCGCGTGCCGCCGAGCATGTCGAGCAGCGGCTGCTCGCTCGTCTGCAGCAGCATGTAGCCGCGGCACCACGCACTTTCGAGTGCGATCAGGCTGAACACTTCGCCGAAGATGATCTGGTCGCGCACGATGCACGGCGTTTCGTGCTCGATCGTCATGCCCGGGAACAGGCCGTCGAGGCGCGCCTCGGTGATCTCCGAGATGCCGCGCACGAGCGCGTTCGGGTAAT
The DNA here is from genome assembly GCF_001411495.1 of Burkholderia cepacia ATCC 25416. Lineage (NCBI taxonomy): Bacteria > Pseudomonadati > Pseudomonadota > Betaproteobacteria > Burkholderiales > Burkholderiaceae > Burkholderia > Burkholderia cepacia. Next base: position 293,383 of record NZ_CP012982.1, read on the forward strand.
CGCGGCCGAACAGGTATTCGTCGATCGCGCGCTTGAGCGGCGTCATGTCGTCTGCGACGTAGGCCGCGCACGCAACGCGCGCGAGCGCCTCCGGCAACCCGTCGCGCGACGCGTGCGCGTCGCGGCGCAGGATGATCGGCAGCTCGGGGCGCAGCGCATCGATCTGCGTCGCGATGATCGCGCTCTCGGCCGGCGAGCCGCCGTAATCCTCGGCCAGCAGGATCGCGCCGAGGTCGATGTTCGAGCGCAGCACCTTCAGCAGCCGGTTGCGCCGCACGGTCAGGCCGACCAGGTTGTGCTCGTCGCAGAAACGCTTGATCGCGTCGGCGTGCGCGCGACTGTCGTCCAGCACGAGCACCTTGCTGACGGGTTGGTCTACGGTCATCTCAAGGTTTCCTAATGGTCGGTCGGGGTCGGTCAGAACAGTTCGAGCTCGCCGCCGCTTTCCATCACGGCCGTGTCAGGCACATGGAAATCGACCGGCGCGTTCGCGCATACGCACAGCGTCGCGCCGACCCGCACGCCGCCGTCGAGCGTCAGGTCGTAAGCGGCCACGTGATCGGGCGATAGCGCGCCCAGGTAATCGATGCTCGATCCGCTCAGCAGATAAGGCGTCGACATCCCCAGGTCGGGAAACGGTGCGGTCAGCGCCTGGTTGATCGCGCCGCAGCACAGGTTCGCGACTTCCATGAACGCTTCGGGCAGCGGCCGCTGGCTGCCGGTGCCCGCTGTCGCGCCGGCGAAACGGCGGCGCGTCGCGTCGTCGTCGCTGAAGCGCAGCGCGAGCAGCAGGCGGAAATGCAGCGCCGAGATCGTCAGCGCCGCGACGTGCTCGGGCACCGTCGGCTTCGCGCGCGACTTCGCGTGCGCGCGATCGTGCCCGTCATGCGCCGCGCCGGCGGACGGCCGGATGTCGCACGCACCGCCGGATGCGAGCCGCGTGCGCGCCGCATCGAAGAAAATCCGCTCGAAACCGGCTTTTGCCTGCGCGCTGATCACGCCGCGCCTCCGTCGATCCGCGCGTGCAGTTGCCCGGCCAGCGCCTCGACGGTCGCCAGCGCGGCCGTGATCATCTTGCCGCCGGCCTGGATGTCCTGGAACGTCGCGGCCGTCACGAGATCGTTACGGTTCAGGCTGTCGCGATAGCTGTTCGACAGTTGCTGCGAGCGCGCGGCCAGCCCGCGCACCTCGCTCGCGACGATCGAGAAGCCGCGCCCGGCCGTGCCGGCGCGCGCCGCCTCGATCGACGCGTTCAGCGACACGATCGACACGTGCGCGACGATCGCCGACAGCTCCTGGTTCTTCGTGCGCATGTCCTGGTTCTGCGTGGTCAGCGAGATCATCTGCTCGTGCCAGCGCTCGAAGGTGCCGGCGAGCCCGCGCAGGCGCGCGGCTTCGTCGGCGATCTTCTGCGCGTGCTGCGCCAGCGCGGTGCGATCGGCCGACATGGCCTGCAGCGCGTCGCGCTGCGTGCCGGCCGCGGAAGTCTCGCGTGCCAGCGCATCCTCGAGCTGCGCCTCGCGGTGCGCCCATGCGTCGGCCGCCTCCGCGTGCGCGGACGCCGCCTGTTCGGCACGCTCGCCGGCCGCGTCGAGCGCACCGCGCAACGCATGCGCATCGCGCTCCAGCGCCGCGACGAGCCGCTTGCGCATCACGCGAAATGCGATCGCCGCCACGATTGCGACGACTGCGCCGCCCGCCAGCGCGGCGGCCATCTGGATCATCCACGCCTGCACGATCACTTCGTCACTCCACAACGCCGACGTCCGCGCTGCGCGCGCGCTCGTGCGCGGCACCGTCCGCCGCGAAGCGGGCCGGCAACGACACGATCGTTTCGAATGCACGGTACGGCGCGCCGACACGATCGTCGGTGAAGCGCAGCGCGATATCGCCACCGTCGCGCTTCAGGAAGTTGCGCACCGCGTCCATGCCGACGCCGCGCCCCGACACTTCGGTCACGGCACTCGCGGTCGAGAAGCCGGGGCGGAAGATCAGCTCGGCCACCGCGTCGTCGGACAGCGCCGCGTCGTGGTCGGCATCGATCCAGCCACGCTCGCGCGCGATGCCGCGAATCCGGTCGAGCGCGAGGCCGCGGCCGTCGTCGCTCAGCACGAACCACAGCTCGCCGCCGCCCACGCCGACCGCGATGTCGATCGTGCCGGATGCCGCCTTGCCGGCCGCGCGCCGTTCGTCGGACGATTCGATCCCGTGGTCGATCGCGTTGCGCAGCAGGTGCATGAACACGTTCTTCAGCGTCGCGACGATTTCGCTGCGCACGCGCTGGCCATGGCTGTCGATATGCACGACGGGCGCCGGCTTGCCGAGTTCGGCCGCGAGCGACGGCAGCGACTCGATCACGCCGCCGAGCGCATCGCCGATCCCCTGCGTGCCGAGCTGGCTCAGCATGCGGCGTACGGCATCGCGTGCCGCGTGCCAGTCGGCCGCGTTCGCCGGATCGGCGCCGTCGAGCACGCGCAGGCTCTCGCTGATGTGCGCGCGCTCGACCATCAGGAAGTCGGCGCCGCCCTGCACCGCGTCACCGCTGCGGCCCAACGTGACCGCATTGATCGTCGCGTAGTGCTCGACGGCCTCGCGCACGCGCGCCAGGTCGTCCATCAGCGCGTCGCGGTTCCACTCGGGGCCGCCGTCCGCGCGGCGCAGCGAGTCGTACGCCTGCTCCGCTTCGTGGACGATGTTCGTCAGGTGCTGGAGGCTGTACGTGCGTGCATTGCCCTTGATCGTGTGCATGTTGCGGAACAGCGCCGCGACGATCGAGTGATCGGCGCGCTCGTGCTGGCGGATCATCCGCTCGTTCTCGCTGAGGAAACCCTTCGCGCTGTGCACGAAGTCGTGGAACTTGTCCTGGCTGATCGACAGGATCTCGCCGATCATCTCGAGGCGGCGCTGCTGCTCGCCGGCCTGCGCGGTCAGCTCGCGGATCTCGGTCACGTCGCGCACGCACAGCATCAAGCGCACCACCGTGTCGGTCTCGTCGGTGATCGCCGACCAGCTCAGGTCGAGCCACTTCTCGCGGCCGTCCGGCATCCGCTTCGCGACTTCATTCACCAGCAGGTGCTCGTTGAACTCGAAGTTCATGCTGTCTTCGCCGAGGCACGCATGCACGGCCGCGTCGACCTGCGAACGCGCGTCGGCGCCGATCGCCGAATCGTCGAACACGAGCGCCATCAGGTCGCGGCCGGCGATGTCGCTCGTCTCGAAGATGGTCTCGAGGTACGCCGAATACTCGGCATGCACGACGCCGCCTTCGACGACGGTCAGGATCCCCTGCTGCATGTTCTGCAGCATCGCCTGGATGTCCGCCGTCTTCTGCTTGAGCTGCGCGGCGTTCTCCTGGATCTTCTCGATCATCCCGTTGAACGCGACGATCGAATGGCCGATTTCGTCCATCCGGCCCACCGGTACGCGGCGCGTGAAATCCTGGCTCGCCGCGATCTCGCTCATCGCCGTCTGCATCCCGATCAGCGGGCGCGTGATCTGGCGATACAGCAGCAAGCCGAGCGCGGTCAGCAGCACGATCACCGTGCCGGCGACGCCCGCGATCGCGGTCGCCGTCGTCGAGAGCATCCCGTTCAGCGCGCTGATCGCGACGTCCTTCTGGCGGTTCTTCTCGACGCGCAGCGTGTCGACGATGCTTTCGAGTTCGTCGCGATACTGCGCGACGTTCGCGAACAGGTACGCCTGCGCCATCTCGGGCTTGCCGTCGGCCTTCATCTTCACGGTGTCGTCGATCGCCGCGAAATAGTTCGCGGCGCTGTCCTTCGCCTGCGACACGAGCCCGACCTGCGCCTGGCCGACCGCCGACTTCGCCTGCACGTCGAGCGCGGCGCGCAGCGCGGCCTGCTTCGCCTTCAGCTCGTCGCGCGCCTGGGCGGCGGTATTCGCGTCGGGCGCGTAGACGAGCGTCATCGTCGCGATCTGGATGTTCTTCACATCGGCGACGAGATCGGCCGACGCGAGCGCGCTCGGCACGATGCCCTGGGTGACCTGACGCACCTCCGACGCGCTCTTGCGCGTCTGGTACACGGCATAGATGCCGATCGCGGACAGCGCGAAGAACGTCAGGACGACTAGCAGCGTAATGCGATGACGGATGGTCATGAGTACAGCTCCCCGCAGCGATCCGGCTTCGATCGCCGTTTGGTCTATTGAAAGAATGTGAGCGCCGAATTATCGGGGATGGTGTATGACGCTCCGATGACCGGAAATCAATCGTTCATTGATAAAAATGCAATGAATAATTGTGGCGAAAGAACCCTAAAGTATTGCCGGGATCTGCCGTTAACCCTCTGCCTCTGGGCTTCTGTCGGTGCCTGTGCGTGACCGGAAATCCGGGATACGGATATATTTTTATTTATTCGATCCGCGAATTAACCGTTATATGACTTTCGCAAAACGTTTGCGAATTATCGGCGAATCCGGTTGAATTCGCGATTTTTTATTGCCGGTGAATCATTGGACGGACGGCTGAAAACGATACCGCCCGCCCCGGGGCCGACGATGCGATGAACGGCATCGTCGGCCCCGGAGCGGGCGTGACCGGCGGCCGGTCAGTGGCTGCTGGCGCGGGTCGCCCCCAGGCCCGTTTCCGAGCGCACCTGCTGCGCGGCGAACGCGCCCTTCTCCAACCGTGCGCGCGCGCTCGAGTCAAGCACCGAGAACAGCCACACGCCCACGAAGCCGATGGTCATCGAGAACAGCGCGGGCGACGTGTACGGGAACCAGGCCGAACCCTTCGGATAACCGAGCGTTGCCTCCCACACCGACGGCGACACGATGGTCAGCCCCACCGACGAGACCAGCCCCAGGAACCCGCCGATGACCGCGCCGCGCGTGGTGCATCCCTTCCACATCATCGACAGGAACAGCACCGGGAAGTTGGCCGACGCCGCCACGGCAAAGGCCAGCGACACCATGAACGCGACGTTCTGCTTCTCGAACGCGATGCCCAGCAGCACGGCGATCACGCCGAGCACCAGCGTCGTGATGCGCGACACCTTCAGCTCGTCGGCACTGTCGGCCTTGCCGTTCTTGAAGACGGTCGCATAAAGATCATGCGACACCGCGGAGGCGCCGGACAGCGTGAGCCCGGCGACCACCGCCAGGATCGTCGCGAAGGCCACGGCCGAGATGAAGCCGTAGAACACGTCGCCGCCCACCGTCTTGGCCACCAGCACCGCGGCCATGTTGGCCGTGCCCGCGCCGCCCTTGATCACGCCCTTGGCCACGTCGGACAGTTCCGGATTGGTCAGCACCAGCGTGATCGCGCCGAAGCCGATGATGAAGATCAGCACATAGAAATAGCCGATCCAGGTGGTGGCCCAGAACACCGACTTGCGCGCTTCCTTCGCATCCGGCACCGTGAAGAAGCGCATCAGGATGTGCGGCAGGCCGGCGGTGCCGAACATCAGCGCCATGCCGAACGAGATGGCCGAGACCGGATCCTTGATGAACCCGCCCGGCGACATGACGGACAGCCCGATACGGGTCGCGTCGTCCGTCGATTTGCCGGCATTCGCGGCAATCGCGGTCTTGACCTCCACGGCGTGGGCGAACAACGCCTCCGGGCTGAAGCCGTACTGCGCGAGCACCATGATCGCCATGAACGTCACGCCCGCGAGCAGCAGGCACGCCTTGATGATCTGCACCCAGGTGGTCGCGGTCATGCCGCCGAACAGCACGTAGACCATCATCAGCGCGCCCACGATCACGACAGCCACCCAGTAGTCGAGACCGAACAGCAGCTTGATGAGCTGCCCCGCGCCCACCATCTGCGCGATCAGGTAGAACGCCACCACCACCAGCGTGCCGATTGCAGCGAAACTGCGGATCGGCCCCTGCTCGAAGCGGTAGCCCGCGACGTCGGCGAAGGTGAACTTGCCGAGGTTGCGCAGCCGCTCGGCCATCAGGAACGTGATGACCGGCCAGCCGACCAGAAAGCCGATCGAATAGATCAGGCCGTCGTAACCCGAGGTCATCACCGCGGCGGAAATGCCGAGGAAGGAGGCGGCCGACATGTAGTCGCCCGAGATCGCCAGCCCGTTCTGAAACCCGGTAATGCCGCCGCCGGCCGTATAGAAATCCGCCGCGGAACGCGTGCGGGAAGCCGCCCACTTGGTGATCCACAGCGTCCCGGCCACGAACAGCGCGAACAGGACGATGGCCGTGGTGTTGGTCGCCTGCTTGGCGGTCTGCCCGACATCGCCGCCGCCCGCGACGGCCACGCCGCACGCGCTCGCGGCCAGCAGCGCGACCAGCATCGTCGAAAGTGTCTTCTTCATCGGGCGACGTCCTGCAGGATGTCCTGCGTCAGTTGGTCGTATTCGTTGTTCGCGCGGCGCACGTAGATGCCGGTGATGACGACGGTGAACACGATCACCGCCATGCCGATCGGCACGCCGACACTCGTCACGCCGGTGCTCACGGGCTTCGCGAGAAACGACTTGTCGAATGCGATCAGCGCGATGTAGCCGTAGTAGACGATCAACATCAGCGCGGTCAGAAAGACACCGAGCGTATTGCGCCGTCGCTTGAGCAGCGCGTACTTCGGATGCGCTTCGATTTTTTTCACCAACCCATCATGCATCGCCTGTCTCCTGGTTTGCTTTTTGAATGAGTTCGGCGATTCTGAATAGCGAAGCTGACTGCGCGCTTACTCGCTCTTGCGCGCGCGGCATTCCGGGCACTATGGTTTTCCCTAGCGGGTTCGGGCGTGGCGGCGGCATCGCCTGCGCATGAGCGGCAGGCTCGATGCGTCGAATTCATTCCTCCCAGGAAACAATCAATCGCTCGCCGACGATTCACCCGCCCGCCCGTACGCTCTAGACTGTCGCATCGTTCCCTTTCCGGATTCACGCAATGACCGACGTCCTGCCGCTGACCACCGATCCCGAGTCGGGCCTCCCATACCGGCTGCGCCCGGCCGCCGGCCGCCCCGTTGCCCGCCTGTTGCTGCTGCATGGCGTCGGCGGCAACGAAACCAACCTGCTGAACCTGGCCGGCATCATCGATCCCCGGATCGAGATCGCGTTCCTGCGCGGCCCGCTCACGTTCGGGCCCGGCCAGCATGCATGGTTTCCGGTGCGCTTCGGCCCGAACGGCCCCGAAATCGACGCGGCCCGCGCGGACGAAAGCCGCATTCAACTGATCACGCTGCTGCGTGCATTCCGCGCCCGCGACGGCGCGGGCGCCGCATTGCCGACCGTGATCGCCGGCTTCAGCCAGGGCGGCATCATGAGCGCGGGCGTCGGCCTCACGTCGCCGGACGATGTCGCCGCCTTCGCGGTGCTGTGCGGGCGCATCCTGCCCGAAATCGATCCGCTGATCGCGCCGCGCGATGCGCTTCGCCCGCTCCATGCGCTGATCGTGCACGGCCGCTTCGACGACAAGCTGCCCGTCGCGTGGGCCGACACCGCCGACGCGAAACTCACGGCGCTCAGTGTCGCGCACGACACGCGGCTGTATGATGCCGGCCACGAACTGACCGCGGAGATGGCCGGCGATTTCGGCCGATGGGTCGGCGAACGCGCCGGCTTGAACTGACCGTACCGGCGCGCCGGGCGCGACCGCGCCGGCGCGCCCGGCGTGTACCGTCAGGCGCCCCGCGCCGGATCGGCGACGGCACCCGCGGCGACGGACGTACGCACATTCGCCGCCTGTTCTCGCGCGGCACCGCGCTTCGCCAGCTTCCAGCCCACCACGAGTGCGAGCACGACGACCGGAATCATCGCGATGGTCCACGTGCCGCCCGGATAGTCGAACGCCATCAGCACCAGCACGCCGACGAGGAAGGCCAGCGTGAGCCACGACGTGAACGGCGCGCCGGGCATCCGGAACGACACCGCCTTCAGCTCGCCGCGATCGACCGCGCGGCGGAACAGGATCTGGCACATGACGATGAAGCCCCACGTCGTGATGATCCCGAGCGACGCCATGTTCAGCACGACCTCGAACGCCTGCGCCGGCACGATGTAGTTCAACGGCACGCCGATCGCGTTGATCGCGACCGTGATCAGGATCCCGCCGTACGGCACGCCGCGCGCGTTCATCCGCGACACGAAGCGCGGCGCCGATCCGCCCATCGCCAGCGAGCGCAGCACGCGCCCGGTCGAATAGAGGCCGGAATTCAGGCTCGACAGCGCGGCGGTCAGCACCACGACGTTCATCACGGTGCCGACGTACGGCACGCCGAGCTTGCTGAAGAACGTCACGAACGGGCTTTCGTGCGAGCTGTATGCCGTCCACGGCAGCAGCATCGTCAACAGCACGACGGAGCCGACATAGAACAGCGCAATACGCCACATCACGCTGTTGATGGCTTTCGGCAGGACCTTGCGCGCATCGGCCGTCTCGCCCGCCGCGACGCCGACGAGCTCGATGCTCGCGTACGCGAACACCACGCCCTGCACGATCAGCACGGCCGGCAGGAGGCCGTGCGGAAAGATCCCGCCGTGATCCGCGACCAGGTGAAGCCCCGGCATCTGCCCGGCGACCGGATGGCCGCTCGCGAGAAACACCGCGCCGACCGCGAGGAACACCGCGAGCGTCCCCACCTTGACGAGCGAGAACCAGAACTCCATCTCGCCGAACACCTTCACGCCGATCATGTTCATCACCGACACGATCCCGAGCGCACCGAGCGCGAACACCCACTGCGGCACGTCCGTGAACACGGCCCAGTACTTCATGTAGATCGCGACCGCCGTGATGTCGACGATGCCGGTCGTCGCCCAGTTCAGGTAGTACATCCAGCCCGCGACGAACGATGCGCGCTCGCCCATGAACTCCCGCGCGTACGACACGAAGCTGCCGCTGGTCGGCCGGTGCATCACCAGCTCGCCGAGCGCGCGCATGATCAGGAAGGCGAACACGCCGCAGACGAGATACACGAGCGCGAGCGCGGGCCCCGCGCTCTGCAGGCGTCCACCCGCACCGAGAAAGAGGCCGGTGCCGATCGCACCGCCCATCGCGATCATCTGCACGTGCCGCGGCTTCAACTGCTTCGCGTAACCCGCTTCGTGCGATGCAAACATCGCGTCGGGGTCGGCATGACGGGAATCCGCGCCGCCGGCCGGACCGGCCGGGCGCTCGCTGCTGTGGTTCATCGTGAGTCTCCGTAGTTTCTTGATGTGTCGCGCCCCGCGCGGGGGCGCTGATGAAATGACGGCCCGCCGGGCGCTCAACGCGCGCGCCGGCGGCCTTCAGCCGGCGTCAAAGCACGCGCGGCCGGATCAGCGCTTCGGGCTGAAGCGCTTCGTCGACCTGCGCATCGGTCATCCACTGGCGTTCGAGAACGACCTCGCGAATCGACTTGCCGGTCGCGTGCGCTTCGGCCGCCACGGCGGTCGCACGCTTGTAGCCGATGTACGGATTCAGCGCGGTCGCGAGCGCGACCGAGCGCTCCATCGTTTCGCGCAGCCGCTCGGGGTTCGCGGTGATCCCGCTCACGCAACGCTGCGCCAGCGTCGTGCAGGCGGCCGTCAGGTGGCTGAAGCTGCGGAACAGCGCGCTGGCGATCACCGGCTCGAACGCGTTGAGCTGAAGCTGCCCGGCCTCGGCGGCGAAGGTCACGGTCAAGTCGTTGCCGAACACCTCGAACGCGACCTGGTTGACGACTTCCGGGATCACCGGATTCACCTTGCCGGGCATGATCGACGAGCCGGCCTGTACCGGCGGCAGGTTGATCTCGCCGAACCCCGCGCGCGGGCCGCTCGACAGCAGCCGCAGGTCGTTGCAGATCTTCGACAGCTTCACGGCGATCCGCTTGAGCACGCCCGAGACCTGCACGAACGCGCCGCAATCCTGGGTCGCCTCGATCAGGTTCGGCGCGGTGCTCAGGTCGAGCCCGGTAATGCGCCGCAGCGCCGCCAGCGCCTTCTCCGCGTATTGCGGATGCGCGGTGATGCCCGTGCCGATCGCGGTCGCGCCGAGGTTGATCTCGCGAATCAGCCAACCGGCTTCCTGCAGGCGTGCAATGTCTTCCGTCAGCATCACCGCGTAGGTCGAGAATTCCTGGCCGAGCGTCATCGGCACCGCGTCCTGCAATTGCGTGCGGCCGAGCTTCAGCAGGCCGGCGAACGCGTCGGCCCGCTCCGCGAACGCATCGCGCAGGCGCGCCATCGCTTCGAGCAGGTGCTCGAGCGCGAAGCAGGTCGCGACGCGGATCGCGGTCGGATAGACGTCGTTGGTGCTCTGCGCGAGATTGACGTGTTCGTTCGGATGCAGGTATTCGTACTGCCCGCGCGCGTGCCCCATGAGTTCGAGCGCGCGGTTGCAGATCACCTCGTTCGCGTTCATGTTGGTCGACGTGCCGGCCCCGCCCTGGATCACGTCGACGACGAACTGGTCGTGCAGGCGCCCTTCGCGAATCTCGACGCACGCGGCGGCGATCGCATCGCGGTACGGTCGCGGCAGCAGCCCGAGCTCGCAGTTCGCGTCGGCCGCGGCCTCCTTCACGGCGGCGAGCGCCATCACGAGGTACGGCAGCGACGCGATGGTGCGGCCCGAAATGTCGAAGTTCTCTTTCGCGCGCAGCGTATGGACGCCGTAATACGCGTCGTCCGGAATACTTCGTTTGCCTAAAAGATCCGCTTCGACGCGGAAGCCGTTTTCTGTCATCGTGCCCTCCTGGATGTCTCGTACCGCTCGCCGTTCGCCGCTTCCCGACGCGACGGGTTCGCATTCTATGCCTTTGCAAAAACAAGCTCGCTTATGTATTATCGAAAGCGGTATTGCGTGGGACGCAACAGCGAGAATCGAATGAAAAAAGGCGCGAGAGAAACCGGCATCGATCACATGGGCGCGATGCGCGCGTTCGTGAGAGTGGTCGAAACAGGGAGTTTTTCGGCGGTCGCGAAGGAGATGCACGTGTCGACGTCGACGGTCGCACGCAAGGTCACGGCGATCGAGGAGGCACTCGGCGTCGCGCTGCTGCACCGCTCAACGCACAGCGTCACGCTGACCGAGGCCGGCCACATCTACCTGGAACGCGCCGTCACGCTGATCGCCGATCTCGACGACACGCTGCGTGTCGTCGCCGAGCTGAATGCGCAGCCGAGCGGCCCGCTGAAGCTCACCGCGCCGGTTGCGTTCGGCCGCCGCCATCTCGCCCCGCTGGTCGCGCCGTTTCTCGCGCGCTACCCGACGATCCAGCTCGACGTGCGGCTCACCGACAACCACAACGACCTCGTGGCCGGCGGCTTCGACCTCGACATTCACGAAGGCGAGAACTACCTGGACAACCTCGTCGTCCACCGCCTGTCGCGCAACGACAGCATCCTGTGCGCAACGCCCGGCTATCTCGACCGCTGCGGGCGCCCGTCCACGCCGGACGACCTCAAGCAACACAACTGCCTGCGCTACGTGCACCCCGAAGGCGATCCGCGCTGGGAGCTCGTGAACGGCGACGCGCATCACAGCCTGCTGCCGGCCGGCAACCTCGTCACCGACCATTCGGAGCTGCTGCTCGAAGCGACCTGCGCGGGGCTCGGCATCGCAGAGTTCGAGATCTGGCTGGTGCGCGACCTGCTCGCGAGCGGGCGGCTCGAAGCCGTGCTGCCGCGCTACCGGCTGCTGAACCGGCTGACGGGCGAATACATCTACATCGCGTATCTGGCGAACCGGCGCAGCTCGGCGAAGCTGCGCGTCCTGAAGGACTTTCTCGCGGAACACCTCGCGCACATCGGCGAGCTGTCGGCGCTGGAGCTGGGGAAGATTCGCGGCGCACGCACGTAGCGCCCGCGCCTGCGTTCACGCCCGCGCCGGCCGGCAGGCATGTGCCCGCCGCCGCGCTCGGCCCGCAGCGCGGGCGTCGGCAGCGGCGCATCCGCGCCGGTCAGGCCGGCTGCAATTCGAACGGGAACGTGGCGTGCCCGATCTCGACGCCCTGCGTGTTGCGCATCGGCGGCCGATGGAAAGCGGCCAGTTGCGCGCGCTGCCCGGCCGTGCCGATCTGCAGCCGCTCGAGGAGTTCGCTGACGACCATGTAGAGCACGTCGAGATTGCCGTCCTCGATCTTCACCGAGATGCCGAGCGCGCCATCGGCGCCCAGCTGCCGCGTGCGCGCCGACGCACGCACGCCGATCCCGTAGCACGCATCGGCGCCGAGCTTGCCGACCACCTGCCCGTCGAACGCTTTCATCAGCACCGTGCAATAGCGCCCGTCGCCGGCCACCAGTTCCGGATACGCGGTCATCGCACGATGAATGCGCGCCAGCGCGCGCACGCGATCGCTGATTGCGTCACCGCCCGCCTCCACCGTATCCGCCCCGTCGGCCAGCGATGCGTACAGGCGCGCCAGCCGGTCCAGCGGAAACGCCGGCGTCGGCAGGTTGCACCCGTCGATCGCCCAGCCCACTTCGTCCTCGCGCAGCCCGCACGCATCGGCCATCACCTGTTTCACGCGCACCTGCATCGGATGCTCGGGCAGATGGTAATCGGCGATCGCGGCGCCGATCGCCTGCGCGCCGGCCAGCATCCCGACATGCTTGCCCGAACAGTTGCTGCATACGCCGGTCGGCGTGTAGTCGCGCTTGATCCACGCGCGGTACACCGCGTCGGACAACGGCGGATGACCGCCGCAACGCAGGTCCGATTCGTGCGCGGCGACTTTTGCGAGCATCGCGCGCGTGCGTTCGATATGCCGGTCCTCGCTGCTGTGCGACGCGCACATCAGCGCGATGTCCGCATCGTCGAAGCCGAAGCGCTCGGGCGCGCCCGTCTCGATCACCGACAGCGCCTGGGCCGGCTTCGCCGCCGATCGCGCGAGCGTCATCCGGAACGGATTGCCGAACCGGGCCAGCAGCCTGCCGCGTGCATCGACCACCGCCACATCGGCGACGTGCGTGTTCTCGATCGCCTTGCCGCGGTACGTGACGACTGCTGCGCGTTGGGTGTCCATCTTATGTTGTCTCCATGCTCGGGGCCTGCTTGCCGGGGCCCTTCCAACCGGTACGGCAGTGTAGCGAGTCGCCGCGCCACGCGCCGGCCCGGCCATGGAAAGCGGTGTTGCATATGACGCAAAGGCGATCGCGCCCCCACGAAGACCCGACCGAATTAGTACAAAAACCATTCAATCGTTTACAGAATTAGTACCAATCCGTAGAATTGCGACCGCAAACGCGAATCATACGCATTTACATTGACGTTTTCCGATGTTCCGCCCTGCCCGGCCTGCATCGAGAAGACGCGCCTGCTCACCGAATCTTCTGCTGCCTCTCGATATGCCCGCCCAGTTCAAGACGAGGCCTCGCGCCCTCGTGTCGGCGCTGACCTGCTCCGTTTTCCTGACCCCGCTGCTCGCCTCCGCCGAAACGGCACCGCCCCCCGCCGCCGACCGGCCGGCCCCGTCCGCCGACGTGCAGGCGACGCTGCCGACGATCACGATCCAGTCGTCCGCGCCGTCGGACATGCAGGTGAAGCAATCGCCGTCGTACAAGTTCACCGCGCCGCTGCTCGATACGCCGCGCTCGGTCACGGTGATCCCCGAGCAACTGATCAAGGAAAAGAACGTCACGTCGTTCGCGGACGCGCTGCGCTCGGTACCGGGCATCACGTTCCTCGGCGGCGATGCGGCCGCGAACCCGTCGGCCGACCGCCCGGTGATCCGCGGCTTCGAATCGCGCAACTCGATCTTCGTCGACGGGATGCGCGACTCGGGGCTGCAGAACCGCGAAACGTTCGCGGTCGAGCAGATCAGCGTGATCAAGGGCCCCGATTCGGTCTATGCGGGCCGCGGCTCGGTGGGCGGCAGCATCGACATCGTCACGAAGACGCCGAAGAACGACGATTTCATCAACAGCAGCATCGGCTTCGGCACCGACGGCTACAAGCGCGCGACGGTCGACGCGAACCGCAAGATCAACGACACGACGGCCGTGCGCCTGAACGTGATGGGTCACGACGCGAACCAGGCCGGCCGCAACGACGTGTACAACAAGCGCTGGGGTGTCGCGCCGTCGATCGTGTTCGGGCTGAATACGCCGACCACGGTCACGGTCAGCTACTACCACATGAACTCGTACGACATGCCGGACTTCAGCGTGCCGTTCCGCGCGTCGGGCGGCACGCCGGTGCCGACCGATCGCGGACAGTTCTTCGGGTTGAACACGCGCGACTACCGCTACGGGCAGACCGACACCGCCGAAGTGCGCGTCGAGCACAAGCTCAACGACGACTGGAAGCTGAAGAACACGACGATGTTCGGCCGCTCGACGCTCGATTACGTCGCGACGAACCCGCAGATCCTCGCGTCGAACCCGAACATGCTGAGCCTGCAGGCGAAGAGCGGCAAGTACGCGCTCAACGGCTTCTCGAACCAGACCGAGGTGACCGGCAGCGCGAGCCTGTTCGGCATGAAGCACACGATGACGGCCGGCGTCGAGTTCAGCCACGAACAGGCGCGCTACGAGGGCTACCTCGTGTCGGATTCGGCCGGCCACAACATCCGCTCGGGCGGCCCGTGCTCGGTGGCCGGCAACTGCACGCCGCTCGCGGGCGGCTGGAACCCGAACATGCCGTGGACCGGCAGCATCGTGCTGAACGGCGACAAGGGCTTCCCCGGCGCGACGACGAACACGCGCACCGACACCGTGTCGGCGTACATCTTCGATACCGTGAAGCTGTCCGAGCGCTGGCAGTTCAACACGGGGCTGCGCTTCGACCGCTACGACACGACCGGCAAGCAGGCCGGCGTCGTCGACCTGTCGAACACGTCGAACCTGTTCAGCTACCAGTTCGGCCTCGTGTTCAAGCCGGTGAACAACGTGAGCCTGTATGCGTCGTACGGCACGTCGTCGAACCCGCCGGGGTCGAACGGCGGCCTCGGCGGCGGCACCGACCAGATCACCGCGACGAACCAGGACCTCGCGCCGGAGCGCTCGCGCAACATCGAGATCGGCGCGAAATGGGACGTGCTGCGGGATCAACTGTCGCTGACGTCGGCGCTGTTCCAGACCGAGAAGACCAACGCGCGCGTGAGCGACGGCCTCGGTCACACGGTCAACGCGGGCAGGCAGCGCGTGCGCGGTTTCGAATTCGGCTTCGCGGGCAACATGACGCCGAAGTGGCACGTGTTCGGCGGCTACTCGTACCTGAACGCGATCACGACCGACGCGGGTCCCGGCAGCCCGGGCGCATCGGGCCTGCCGATGGTGATGGTGCCGAAGCACAACTTCACGCTGTGGACGAGCTACGACGTGATGCCGAAGCTCACGCTCGGCGCCGGTGCGACGGTGATGAGCCAGACCTATGCGTCGGTGTCCGCGACGACGAAGAAATGGACGCCCGGCTACGCGCGCTTCGACGCGGCCGCCACCTGGCGCGTGAACAAGACGATGGACGTCCAGCTGAACGTGCAGAACCTGTTCGACAAGAAGTATTACGCGAGCGCGTACCCGATCTACGCGACCTGGGCGCCGGGCCGTTCGGCGATGGTCACGCTCAACTTCTATCAGTAACGCGGTCGGCGGCGGGAGGGCGTGGTACGCCGCTCCTCGCCGCGCTCACCACGGCAGCGAATACGTCTTCACGTTCGTGAAGCTCTTCATCGCTTCCTGCACGCCTTCCTTGTATCCCAGCCCCGAATCCTTCACGCCGCCGAACGGCGTCAGCTCGAGCCGGTAGCCCGGCACTTCGCGCACGTTCACGCTGCCGACTTCCAGCTCGGTGATGAAGCGCGTGATGTGATCGAAGCGGTTCGTGCACACCGACGACGACAGCGCATAGTCGGTGCTGTTCGACATCCGGATCGCTTCGTCGATGTCGCGGAAACGCATGATCGGCGACACGGGCCCGAAGGTTTCGTATTTCACGAGCGGCATGTCGGGCGTCACGCGATCGATCACCGTCGGCGAATACAGCGCGCCGTCGCGCACGTTGCCGACCAGCAGCCGCGCCCCGCGCGCGATCGCGTCGTTCACCTGCCGCTCGCAGAACTTCGCGGCCGCTTCGTCGATCACCGTGCCCATGTCCACCGACGGATCGGCCGGATTGCCGTACGACCACGCGCGCGTTTTTTCGACGACCAGCCCGGTGAAGCGATCGGCCACCGACTCGTGCACGAGCATCCGCTTGATCGCGGTGCAGCGCTGCCCCGAGTTCCTGTACGAACCCGACACCGCGAGCGTGCTCGCTTCGTCGAGATCGGCGTCTTCCATCACGATGATCGGATCGTTGCCGCCGAGTTCGAGCACCGCGCGCCGGTAGCCCATCCGCGCCGCGATCGATTTGCCGATCGATACGCCGCCCGTGAACGTGATGAGGTCGATCGCCGGGTTCGTGATCAGCTCGTCGGCGATCTCCTTCGGGTCGCCGGTGAGCACCTGCAGCATCTGCGGCGGCAGGCCCGCTTCGTACAGGATGTCCGCGAACAGGTAGCACGACAGCGGCACCTTCTCGGACGGCTTCACGACGATCCGGTTGTTGGTCGCGATCGACGGCACGATCTTGTGCGCGACCTGGTTCATCGGGTGGTTGAACGGCGTGATCGCCGAAATCACGCCGAGCAGCGGATCGCGCTGCGTGTACACGCGGCGCTTCTTGCCGTGCGGGGTCAGGTCGCACGAGAAGATCTGCCCGTCGTCCTTCAGCACTTCGCCGGCACCGAACGTCAGCACGTCGGCCACGCGGCCCGCCTCGTATGTCGAATCCTTGATGCACAACCCGGCCTCGGCCGTGATCAGCGCCGCGATCTCCGCCGTGCGCGCACGCACGATGTCGGCCGCGCGGCGCAGGATCGCCGCGCGATCGTGGCGCGTGAGCGCCGGCCGGTATGCACGCGCGGCCGCGAACGCGCGCCGCACGTCGTCGAGCGTCGCCTTCGGCACGGTGCCGACCAGTGCGCCGTCGTACGGGTTGCGCACTTCGATCACCGCGTCGCGCCACACGCGCTGCCCGTCGATGCGCAACGCTTCGTGCCGCACGTCGGATGCGGGAATCGGCTTCAGGACCGTGCTCATGTCGTCTCCGTTGTCGTGATGCGTGATCGTGGCCACGCTACCGGGTGTCGCGGCGCGCCCTACTGCACCACGACCAGCCCTTCGTATTCGAGGCAGCGGCACAACGTCGCCCATGCCGGCGAATCGGGCCACTCGCGCGCGCCGGTGTCGATGCGGATCGGCCGTCCGAATTCGCGCGATGCACACGCCAGCAGCGTGTGCGCGATGCCGCTGCGTCGATAGGCGGGTTCCACGTACAGCCGCGCAAGCGACGGCGATCGCGCGGCACCGCCGCCGCCGTCGTCGATGCCGAGTTCGCCGATCGCCTCGTCGTCGCGATACGCGACCGCCGTCGCGCGTGTGTCGTCGAACACGATGCGGATCACGCGCTCGCAGCGATCCCTGAACACGACGACGTGCATGGCCTCCTCCCTTCGCATCACGATGCGGGCGAACGCGATGCGCGCACGCCCTCCCGCGCCCGCGTACCGGGGAGTTATCCGGATCGTCCAGGGGCGACGAGTTGAGTATCGTCTTGCCACGTCGGCGCGCAGTAGTGCCAGACGACACCTTTCATTGAGTCCACATCCGCGGCGCGACGCGCGTATTCTCGCGAAACCGCGCCTCTCGCGGGCCGCGCGCACCCCGGCGCGCACCGCCTCGCGTTTCCCGTACCGATCACAGGAGGAAGCATGCCGAGTCGTACCCCGACCGCCCTATGGGCCCAGCAGTTCCGGCGGTCGTCGGCGTCGAGCCTGCAGGACCAGATCCGGCGGATGCTCGTGGCCGCGATCCTCGACGGCCAGCTCGCCCCCGATGCCGCGCTGCCGTCGAGCCGCGAGCTCGCCGACCAGCTCGGCGTCGCGCGCAACACCGTCGTGCTCGCGTACCAGATGCTCGTCGAGGAGGGCTACCTGATCTCGCGCGAACGCAGCGGGCACTTCGTGAACCCGAAGATGCTCGAGGGCGTGCCCGGCTTCGCGGCGGCCAAGCCCGGCGAGAAACCGGACGGCGACGACGACACGCCGGGCCGCCCTGCGTGGGAAAAGCGCATCGCGCATCCGCCGTCGAGGCAGCGCAACATCGTGAAGCCCGCGAACTGGCAGCACTACGAATTTCCGTTCATCTACGGGCAATTCGACCAGTCGCTGTTTCCGACCAACGACTGGCGCGAATGCTGCCTGAAGGCGCTGTCGGTGATGGAGATCCGCAACTGGGCGCCCGACCTGATCGAGCGCGACGACGAATCGCTGATCCAGCAGATCCGCACGCGCGTGCTGCCGCGGCGCGGCGTGTTCGCGATGCCCGACGAGATCGTCGTCACGAACGGCTGCCAGCAGGCGCTGTACCTGATCGCGGACCTGCTGTGCGGCAAGCACACGACGGTCGGCTTCGAGAATCCCGGCTATCCCGACGCGCGCAACATCTTCGAGAACCGCAACGCGCGGCTGCTGCCGCTGCCCGTCGACGGCCACGGGATCGCGCCCGATGCGCTCGCCGATACGCTGGCGCGCTGCGACTACGTGTACGTGACGCCGAGCCACCAGTGCCCGACCACCGCGACGATGCCGGTCGAACGCCGCCGCGCGCTGCTCGACTGCGCGCGGCAGCACGATTTCGTGATCATCGAGGACGACTACGAGAGCGAGAACACGTTCTCCGGCACGCCGCATCCGGCACTGAAGAGCCTCGACACGGCCGACCGCGTGATCTACGTCGGCAGCCTGTCGAAGACGTTCGCGCCGGGGCTGCGGCTCGGCTACGTGGTCGGGCCGCGCGAGCTGATCCGCGAGTTGCGCGCGCTGCGGCGGCTGATGGTGCGCCATCCGGTCGCGTATATCCAGCGTGCGTTCGCAACCTTTCTCGCGCTCGGTCATCACGACGCGCTGCTGCGCCGGCTCGCGCATGCGTACAGCGAGCGCTCGCAGGCACTGATGGCCGCGCTCGACGCGCATCTGCCGGAAGCGCGTCATGTGCGTGTGACGGGCGGTGCGTCGTGCTGGGTCGAGGGGCCGCCGTGGCTCGATGCCACGCGCCTCGCGACCGACGCGCAGGCGGCCGGCATCCTCATCGAGCCGGGGAACGTGTTCTTCATGGACGATACGGGCGACGCGCGACGCTGCTTCCGGATGGGGTTCTCCGCGATTCCGCTCGAGCGGATCGAGCCGGGCGTGCGGGCGCTGGCGCAGTGCGTGCGGGCGCAGAAGCCGGGCGCCTGACCGGATGCGGAAGGGCGTCGCGCCACCGATTGCGTGACCGCCCTCGCCCATCGTGCACAATCACGCATCCGGAAACGATCCCGACTTTCGTTGCGCGGCAAGCATGTCGCCGGTTTCGCGCGCGTCGCTCCCGTGCGACGCGCGCAGGTGCCGATCGTAACGATCGATCGGGTTGCGCTGCCGGCAGCAGGCTGCCTTTCGGGTAGAGGTCGCGTTCACGTGCGCACGCAACGTGCGCGGCCCCCGATCGGCACGTTGTATCTCGCCTTGTCGTAGAACCCTGCATTCGCCACGTACTCACTGAATCCGTTGCACCCGCCGATACCGCGCCACCGCCTGCGCATCGTTTCCACTCGTTTAGTAAATCTAATAAAAACATTACAAATCCGTTATTCGGATTGACAGCGAATTCATACGAATCCTAGTGTTACGACGCAACACGACAGCAACAACCCACAGCGATCCCGGGATTCGATCGTCGGGATCGTCAAGGCAAAAAGGCATCTCCGACTGGAGGGGACGATCATGAGTCGATTCACGACGCTCGCGGCGTTGCTGGCCGCGGCGTGCGCATTGAGCGGGTGCGGAGGCGGTGACGGCAGCGACGGAACAGCGGCGTCGATACTGGCAGCACACCCGGCGGAATCGTCGGCCGGTGCGGCCGACACGACCAACCTCGACGACAACCGCAGCCTGTCGTTGACGCAGTATGTCGACCCGCTGATCGGCACGCTCGCGAGCAATTCGCCGAACCCGGTGCCGGCGGGACAGGCCGGCAGCGTCGTGCCGGCCGCCGGGCTGCCGTCGGGCATGGTGCAATGGGCGCCCGACACCAACACCACGCCGGCGCCGAACGACAGCAAGGAACCGAACTCGCCGGCCGGCTATTACTACGACCTCCATTCGATCCAGGGTTTCAGCGTCACGCACATGCCGGGCGCCGGCTGCAGCGGCAACAACGGCGAATTCCCGGTCATGCCGACCACCGACGCGGCCCAGCTCGTTCCAACATTCAGTCATGCGAATGAAACGGCCCGGCCCGGCTACTACTCGGTCGTGCTCGATTCGCAGATCAAGGTGGAACTGACCGCCACCCTGCGCACCGGCTTCGGCAGGTTCACCTACCCGGCCGGCAAACCCGCGCTGCTGGTACTCGACGCGACGCGCACCAATACGAAGACCTCGACCACCGGCGCGATTACGCAGGTTTCCGACAGCGCCATCTCGGGCAGCACGATCGGCGGCGGCTTCTGCGGCAACTCGGTGCCGGTACCCGTCTACTTCTATGCCGCGTTCGACCAGGCGTTCACGTCGGCGTCGATCTCGCACGGCGTGGCGCAGCTCGGCTTCCGTCCCGGCCAGGCGGTCAGGATGAAGATCGGCATTTCGTACGTCAGCGCCGCCAATGCAAAGGCCAACCTCGACGCGGAAAATCGCGGCTGGGACTTCGAGGGCGTGCGCACGCAGGCAGACAGAATCTGGAACGAGCGCCTCAACGCGATCCGCGTGGCGGGCGGGACGCTGGACGCGAAGAAGAAGTTCTACACGGCGCTCTATCACGCGCTGTGGGCGCCCAGCATCTTCAGCGACGCGAACGGCCAGTACATCGGCTTCGACAATACCGTGCACCAGCTCGCCAAAGGCCAGAACGCGCAGTATTCGTCGTTCTCGGGCTGGGACATCTACCGTTCGCTGATCCAGCTCAAGTCGATCCTCGCGCCGTCCGAAACCAGCGACATGATCCAGTCGCTGGTCAACGACGCCGATCAGTGCGGCGCGATTCCGCACTGGGTCAACGACAACGTCGAGGACGGCGTGATGCCGGGCGATGCCGGTTCGCTGATCGTTTCGAGCGCCTACGCATTCGGCGCGCGGCGCTTCGATACGCGCTCCGCGCTGCAGCACATGGTGAAGATGGCGAACATCCCCGGCACCGCCTGCAACAACGTGACCACCAACGGCGGCCGCGCGAGCTACCTGCAGGGCGGCTACATCACCGGCGGCGAGTGGGGGCAGGCTTCGTCGACGCTCGAATACACGAGCAGCGACTTCGCGATCTCGCGCTTTGCCGGCGCACTCGGCGATACCGCCACGCAGCGCATGCTGCTGAGCCGCTCGGCCTACTGGCAGAACCTGCTCAACACCGCGCTGACGCCGCCGCTGATCGCGGCGCGGCAATCGAACGGTGCGTGGATACCCGAAACGCCGGGCAGCGGCGACAACTACGTGGAAGGCAATGCCGAACAGTACACGTGGATGGTGCCGTACGACGCGGCCGGCCTGTTCGCGCAGCTCGGCGGCAACACGGCCGTGACGTCGCGCCTCGACCAGTTCTTCACGGTGCTCAATGCCGGCCTGAGCCTGCCGAATTTCTACATGGGCAACGAGCCGACCTTCGAGGTGCCGTGGCTTTACAACTGGGCCGCGCAACCGTCGGGCACGCAGCGCGTGGTACAGCAGATCATGGCCAGCGCGTTCGGCACCGGCCCCGACGGCTTGCCGGGCAACGACGACCTCGGCGCCGTGTCGGGCTGGTATGTGTGGGGCGCGCTGGGCCTGTACCCGCAGATCCCCGGCGTCGCGGGCCTGGCGATCGGCAGCCCGCAGTTCCCGCAGATCGACGTGCGGCTCGGCAACGGCCACACGTGGCGGATCCGTGCCGCAGGCGCACCGGCCTCGAGCTACGTGCAGTCACTGTCGATCAACGGTCGTGCCCACCCTGCCGCATGGGTCGCCTATGACGACATCGCCGATGGTGCGACGCTGCACTTCGCGATGGGCAGCGCACCGTCCCGATGGGGCGCACAGGCGCAGCCGCCGTCGTTCGGCGTACCGGTGGCGCTCAACGCGGCCGACAGCTACAACAACCGTGGCTTCAGCATGGACGGTGCGACCAATACCGACGGCCAGGGCGCGGACTTCGACGGCAGCCTGTTCAGCTACTCGGTCAATGCGCTCGGCGCGGCGGGCGTGCAGCCCGGCAAGCCGTTCGCGGTGGCCGGCGCCACCGTGACGGTGGCGGGCGGGCCGCTCTCGCTCGACAACACCGTGACCGTCGGACAGACCGTGATGCTGCCGCCGGGATCGGCCGGCACCGGCGTCGTGGTGCTCGGTTCGTCCAACAACGGCCCGAGCAGCGGGATCGCGCAGCTGAACTTCGCGGACGGGTCGAGTCAGGCCGTCACGCTGGCCTTCGACGACTGGACCCTGAACGGCGGCAGCGCGAGCCCACGCTCGACGGTGGCCGTCACGATGGCCTATCGCAATGCCGGCAACGGCCAGCAGGACAACGTCAAGACCTACATCTTCGCGCAGAAGATTCCGGTGCCGCCCGGCAAGGTGGTGACGAGTATCGTGCTGCCGCGGCAGGTCAGCGCCGGCAAGATGCACGTGTTCGGTATCGGCATGACGGCATCGTGATGCCCGCATGACCGGCGGGGGCGGCACATCGCGCGCGACGATGTGCCCCCCGCCTCCTCCCGCTTGCCCGCGTCGCGGGTCCCGCTCCAACGGCGGCCGAATCCCTCGTCCGCCATTTTCCGTGCACGCCACGTTCGCCGACCTGGTTCGCCGTCGCGTCATGCGAGACGGCACGACACCGGTTCAAGCCGTGCGTCCCGCCACGTCGGGAGGCCCGTGAACGCTCGAACGTGCCCGGCATCCGCCGCTGGCCCAACCGAATCCCCCGAACTGGCGCTACCGCCAGAAACGAGCGCTCACTAACGTGTCGATACCGCGTGCCGCATGCGCGCCAGCGCCCTGCGCACCGCCCACCATTCGACAGGAGACACGTTATGTCCGATACGCTCACCGCCCCCGTCACGGCCGCCACGCTCGCGGCGTTTTCCGACGCATTCAACCGGCATGACGCGCATGCGCTGATGGGCTTCATGACCGAGGACTGCGTATTCGACGCAGCCGGCGGCCCCGACATCCACGGCACGCGCTTCGTCGGCCGCGATGCCGTGCGCGCCGCGTTCGAAGCCGTGTTCAAGACCTTCCCCGACGCGCACTGGGGCCATGGCCGCCACTACGTGACCGGCGAGCGCGGCGTGTCCGAGTGGGTGTTCACCGGCACGCACGCCGAAGGCTGGCGCATCGAGGCCGAAGGCTGCGACCTGTTCGAATTCCGCGACGGGCTGATCGCCGTCAAGCGTGCGTTCCGCAAGGAACGGCCGAAGCAGCCGGCCTGAGCGCACCACTCGGGGCCACCGCACCCGCGCGCATTTTGAAACGAATCAATTCATTTCATTCCACATTTCCCCGCAGCAGATGGAATGACTTGACCGGCTTTTCCCGGTAAATAGCATCTGGAACAAGACGTTCCGTTAATTGAACAATCGGAGACAACCCATGAGCGAACAATCCACTTCCCTGCGTGCATCGGCCAGCGGTCCGCAGGACATGACGCCGTCCGAAGCCTTCGTCGAGACCCTCGCGGCCAACGGCGTGACCGACATGTTCGGCATCATGGGCTCCGCGTTCATGGACGCGATGGACATCTTCGCGCCCGCCGGCATCCGCCTGATCCCGGTCGTGCACGAACAGGGCGCGGGCCACATGGCCGACGGTTATGCGCGCGTGTCGGGCCGCCACGGCGTCGTGATCGGCCAGAACGGCCCCGGCATCAGCAATTGCGTGACGGCGATCGCGGCCGCGTACTGGGCACACAGCCCGGTCGTGATCGTCACGCCGGAAGCCGGCACGATGGGCATCGGCCTCGGCGGTTTCCAGGAAGCGAACCAGCTGCCGATGTTCCAGGAATTCACGAAGTACCAGGGCCACGTCACGCACCCGGCGCGGATGGCCGAATTCACCGCGCGCTGCTTCGACCGCGCGCAGGCCGAGATGGGCCCGACCCAGCTGAACATCCCGCGCGACTACTTCTACGGCAAGGTCAAGGTCGAGATTCCGCAACCGCGCCGGCTCGATCGCGGTGCCGGCGGCGAACAGAGCCTCGACGATGCGGCCGCGCTGATCGCGCAGGCGAAGTTCCCGGTGATCATCTCGGGCGGCGGCGTCGTGATGGCCGATGCGATCGAGGAATGCAAGGCGCTCGCCGAACGGCTCGGCGCACCGGTCGTCAACAGCTACCTGCACAACGACTCGTTCCCGGCGAACCATCCGCTGTGGTGCGGCCCGCTCGGTTACCAGGGCTCGAAGGCCGCGATGAAACTGCTGTCGCGCGCGGACGTCGTGATCGCGCTCGGCTCGCGTCTCGGGCCGTTCGGCACGCTGCCGCAGCACGGGATGGACTACTGGCCGAAGGACGCGAAGATCATCCAGATCGACGCGGACCACAAGATGCTCGGCCTCGTGAAGAAGATCTCGGTGGGCATCTGCGGCGATGCGAAGGCGGCGGCCATCGCGCTCACGCAACGCCTCGAAGGCCGCACGCTCGCGTGCGACGGCTCGCGCGGCGATCGCGCCGACCAGATCGCGACCGAAAAGGCCGCGTGGGAAAAGGAACTCGACGACTGGACGCACGAGCGCGACGCGTACAGCCTCGACATGATCGAGGAGCAGAAGCACGAGAAGCCGTTCAGCGGCGGCCAGTACCTGCATCCGCGCCAGGTGCTGCGCGAGCTCGAGAAGGCGATGCCCGAGGACGTGATGGTGTCGACCGACATCGGCAACATCAACTCGGTTGCGAACAGCTACCTGCGCTTCAACAAGCCGCGCAGCTTCTTCGCGGCGATGAGCTGGGGCAACTGCGGTTATGCGTTCCCGACGATCATCGGCGCGAAGGTCGCCGCACCGCATCGTCCGGCCGTGTCGTATGCGGGCGACGGCGCGTGGGGCATGAGCCTGATGGAAACGATGACCTGCGTGCGCCACAACATCCCTGTCACCGCCGTCGTGTTCCACAACCGCCAGTGGGGCGCGGAGAAGAAGAACCAGGTCGACTTCTACAACCGCCGCTTCGTCGCGGGCGAACTCGACAACCAGAGCTTCGCGGCGATCGCGCGCGCGATGGGCGCCGAAGGGATCACGGTCGACCGCCTCGAGGACGTCGGCCCCGCGCTCAAGCGCGCGATCGACATGCAGATGAACGAAGGCAAGACCACGATCATCGAGATCATGTGCACGCGTGAACTCGGCGATCCGTTCCGCCGCGATGCGCTGTCGAAGCCGGTACGCATGCTCGACAAGTACAAGGACTACGTGTGAGCCCGCGTCGCTGACGCACCCGCGTCAGGCCGCGCGCATCGCCGCGCGGCCTGAACCCGGCCGGACGCCGTGCCCCGTGCGGGCCGCCGCATCCGGCCGTTTTTCCTTCCCGTGTTCCATTCCTCAGCGAGCGAACGATGAAAGCCCTCGACCGCATCCTCGAATCCGCGCGCCGCGCGCCGATGCGCATCGCGCTGTGCGAAGCGGACGATCCGCGCGTGCTGCACGCCGCCGCACGCGCGACGCGCGACGGCATCGCGCGCATCGTGCTCGTCGGCAACCGCGCGGCCGTTCACGCGGCAGCCGCGCGCGACGCGATCGATCTCGACGGCATGACGCTCGTCGATCCGGCCGACGCCCCGCAACGCGATGCGTATGCCGACGCGCTGCATGCGCTGCGCGCCAAAAAAGGCATGACCGCCGACGCAGCACGCGACGCGGTGCGCGATCCGTTGACGTACGCCAACCTGATGGTGCGGCTCGGCGACGCGGACGGCTCGGTCGCGGGCGCCGTGCATGCGACGGCCGACGTCGTGCGCGCGGCGATCCAGCTGATCGGCGTGGACCCGGCGTTCCGGATCGTGTCGAGCTTCTTCCTGATGATGCTGTGCGAACCGTTCCACACGATCAAGGGCGGGCTGATCTTCTCCGACTGCGCGCTCGTCGTCGATCCGGATGCCGGCCAGCTCGCCGAAATCGCGATGGCCGCCGCCGACAGCGCACAAGCGCTGCTCGGCGAGGAACCGCGCGTCGCGATGCTGTCGTTCTCGACGAGCGGCAGCGCGCATCACGCGGCCGTCGACAAGGTGACGGCCGCGACCGCGCAGGTGCGCGAACTGCGCCCCACCCTCGCGATCGACGGCGACGTGCAGCTCGACGCGGCGATCGTCGCGGAGATCGCCGAGCGCAAGATCGCGCATTCGCAGGTGGGCGGCCATGCGAACGTGCTCGTGTTCCCGAGCCTCGAGGCCGGCAACATCGGCTACAAGCTCGCCGAACGGATCGGCCGCGCGAAGGCCGTCGGCCCGCTGCTGCAGGGGCTGCGCCGGCCCGCGAACGACCTGTCGCGCGGCTGCAGCGCCGACGACGTGTATCGCGTGATCGCGGCAACCACCGTGCAGGCGCAGGCGGCCGCGCAACGCGCCGCGACCGGCGAGGCCGCGCCCGCATGACGGCCGACAAACTGGCGATCCTGATCGCGGTGATCGGCGCCGGCAGCTATTTCCAGACCGTCACCGGCTTCGGGCTCGGGATGATCGTGATGGGCGCGACGAGCGGCTTCGGGCTGGCGCCGCTCGCCACCGTCGCCACGCTGATGAGCGTCGTGTCGCTCGCGAACGGCGCGGCCGCGCTGCCCGGCCGGCTGCATCACATCGACTGGCGCGCGGTCGGCGCGGCGACGCTCGGCATCCTGCCGTCGGTGGTCGCGGGCGTGCTGCTGCTCGAATGCCTGAGCCGCTCGGCGGCCGACCTGCTGCAACTGATCCTCGGCGCGGTCGTGCTGTACGGCGGCCTGAGCGCGGCGCTGCGCCCGACGCCGCTCACGGCGCGCTCGGACAACCGCAGCTTCTTCGTCAGCGGCCTGTTCGGCGGGCTGCTGAGCGGCATGTTCGGCGTGTCGGGGCCGCCGCTGATCTTCCAGTTCTACCGCCAGCCGTTGACGCTCGTGCAGATCCGCTGCGCGCTGATCGTGCTGTTCACGACGACCTCGGCCACGCGTGTGCTGTACAGCGCATGCGAAGGCCAGATCGATCGCGACATCTGGCTGCTGGCCGCGATCGCGACACCGGTCGTGATGCTGACGACGGTCGCCGCGCGCCACTATCCGCCGCCGCTGTCGCCGGTCGCGCTGCGCCGGCTCGCGTTCGGCGTGCTGATGGCGATCGGCATCGGGCTGATCGCGACGTCGCTGCCGCCGCTGCTGCGCGGCGTGTAGTGCCGCGCGGCGCATGCCGCATCGAACCCTCCGACGCGCGGCATTCGCGCCGCGATACGCACGCACAGTGCCCGCTTCACCGCCGCGCACCGATCCAGTGCGCGATTTCGACGAGCCGCTTCATGTCCGGCACCGACGCAAGATCGATCGCGAGCCGGTGCCGGTAGTACGGGCCGAGATCGAGCCCGACGCCGAGCCCGACGACGTCGACGCGGCCGGCCGCTTCCTGGCGCGCGACCACCTGCTTCAGGTGATTGTCGAGGTAGAACGGATCGTTCGCGAGCGCCGTCGCGCCGTCCATCGGGCTGCCGTCCGAGATCACGACGAGGATCTTGCGCGCTTCCGGCCGCGCAGCGAGCCGTGCACACGCCCATTCGACCGCTTCGCCGTCGACGCCCTCGCGGAACAGGTCGGCCTTGAACAGCGCGGCGATGCCCGTGCGCGCATGCCGCCAGCGCGTGTCCGCGTCCTTGAACACCAGATGGCCGGTTTCGTTGAGCCGGCCCGGATGGCGCGGCTTGCCGCGCGCGAGCCAGTCCTGCCGCGCGCGGCCGCCGTTCCACGCGAGCGTCGTGAAGCCGAGCACTTCGGTGGCGAGGCCGGCGGCATCGCCGGCGCGGGCCAGCGTGTCGACCATCAGCGCGACGCCGTCGATCCACGTCTTCATCGATCCCGAGCAGTCGATCAGGAACGCCAGCGCGCAGTCCGCGTGCGGCCGCATGCGTTCGAGCCGGAACAACCGCCGTTCGGCCGGCGAGCTGACGAGCTGCGCGAGCCGGCGGCCGTCGAGGCGGCCGTGCTCCTCGCCGAACGACCAGCCGTCGGCCCGCGGCACGACGACCGCCGCGCGCAGCACCCGTGCGAGCCGCGTGACGTTGATCCGCTGCGCGGCGACCTGACCGTCGAGCCGGTCGCGATACTCGCGCAGCAGTGCCGCGCGGATCTGCGCGGCCGGCCGGAGTTCGCGGTCGTAACGCGTCGTGTACGCGCGGTAGACCGCATCGCCGCCATGCAGCACGACGCTGTCGCCCGTTTCGACGAGTGCCGGCAGGTCGATGCCCGTGTCGTCGAAATCGACCCATAGCGAGAAATTCGTCAGCGCATCGTCCTGCTCGCGTGCGTCTTCCGATGCCGTTTCGACGACGGCCGCGCGCGCGTCGCGGATCATCGCCGCAATGCGGCGCGCGAGCGTCAGCGCATGTTCCGCGAATGCGCGCTGATCGTGCCGGCAGCGCCTGAGCCCCGCGAGCGGCACGCCGATCTCCGGCACGATCGCCGCGCGCGACGCTTCGATCAGGTCTTCCGTTTCTTCGAGCACCGGCCAGCCGGTCAGCCGCGACCACGCGATCTGCGCGACCGTGTACACGAGGATCCCGACATGCGTATCGGCCTGCCCCGACCGGTGAAACGCGCGCGACCAGGTTTCGAAACGATGGCGCAGGTTCTGCACGACGCCGCGCATCGCGGGTGGCGCGAGCGATTCGCAGCGCAGTTGCTCGAGCATTTCGAACAGCACGCGTTCGACCGGATCGTCGCCGGACAACGCGCGATGCAGGCCGGCATCCGAATGCAGGATGCGCAGCGCGGCGCCGTCGGCCGCGCCGCGCCACGACGCGAGATCGTCGTCGGCGGCCTGCGCGCGCAGGTGCGGCGCATGGATCGGCAGCGGCCGCAGGTCACGGCATACGCGGCCCGCACGGTAATGCAGCGCCGCATCGCGAGTCAGCGCACGCACGGTCGACGCGCCCAACGCTTCGCGCGCCGACGCGCGACGTGCGGCGTCGCGATCGGCGCTCACCGCCCGGCTCCCGGCGCGCCGCCGCCGGCGCGCGACGCAACCGCCAGTTCCTCGCCGAAGCAGCGCTGGTAATACTCGGCGACGACGGGCCGCTCGGCGTCGTCGCACTTGTTCAGGAACGTGAGCCGGAACGCAAGCGCCGGATCGCGGAAAATCCGGCAGTTCTCGGCCCAGTTGATCACCGTGCGCGGCGACATCAGCGTGGACAAATCGCCGGTCGCGAAGCCGTTGCGCGTCAGCTCCGCGAGGCTCACCATCGATTCGAGCAGCGGGCGGCCGGCTTCGTCGGCGAGTTCGGGCACGCGCGCACGCACGATGCCGATCTCCTCGTCGCGCGGCAGATAGTCGAGCGTGGCGACCACGTTCCAGCGATCCATCTGCGCATGGTTGAGCATCTGCGTGCCGTGATACAGCCCGTTCAGGTTGCCGAGCCCGACCGTGTTCGCCGTCGCGAACAGCCGGAACGACGGATGCGGATGGATCACGCGGTTCTGGTCGAGCAGCGTGAACTTGCCGTCGCGTTCGAGAATCCGCTGGATCACGAACATCACGTCGGGCCGCCCCGCATCGTATTCGTCGAAGATCAGCGCGACGGGCCGCTGCAGCGCCCACGGCACGATGCCTTCCTGGAACTCGGTCACCTGCACGTCGTCGCGCACGACGATCGCATCCTTGCCGACGAGGTCGAGCCGGCTGATGTGGCCGTCGAGGTTCACGCGCACGCACGGCCAGTTCAGCCGGGCCGCGACCTGTTCGATATGCGTCGACTTGCCGGTGCCGTGCATCCCCTGCACGAGCACGCGGCGGTTGCACGCGAAGCCGGCGAGGATCGCGAGCGTGACGTCCGGGTTGAAACGGTATGCGTCGTCGATATCGGGCACGTGATCGTCGCGCGCGCTGAACGCGGGCACCATCAGGTCCGAATCGAACCCGAACCGTTCGCGGACCGACACCATGCAGTCCGGCTTGTTCGTCACCCCTTCCATTGCGTTGCGCTCCTGTCGTTGCCTGTCTTTGTCGGTGTTTGTCGGTGTTTGCGTGTCGCTACCCGATGCGCGGGCGTCGATCCTTGTTTACGGAACGATTCGTTCCACCGCCGGCAATCCGTGCCGGCTTGCCGCACCCGCCGCCCCGCGCGGCCGGCCCGTCGGGCCGTTCGGTACAATGGCCGCAGTCCAGTTTCCGGAACGCCTGCCATGCTGCCCGCGGATACGCCCACGCTGCGCGCCTTCGCGCTGCTCGAACATCTCGTCCAGGCCGGCGATGCCGTGTCGCTCGCCGATCTCGTGCGCGAGGTCGATATCCCGAAGGCGTCGCTGCACCGGATGCTCGCGTCGCTCGAAGCCGGCGGCCTCGTGATCCGCGAGCCGGGCCGCAAGAACGCGTACGCGATCGGCCCGCGCCTCGCCCGGCTCGGCACCGGCGTGATGCTGCATGCGGGCGCGCGCCGGCTTCGCCATGCGATCCTCGAACGGCTCGTCGCCGATCTCGGCGAAACCTGCAACCTCACCGCGCTGCACGACACGGAAGTCGTCTATCTCGATCGCGTCGAAGCCGACTGGCCGCTGCGCCTCGACCTGAAGCCCGGCTCGCGCGTGCCCGCGCATTGCAGCGCCAGCGGCAAGCTGCTGCTCGCGCTGCTGCCGCGCGACGAGCGCGCCGCGCTGGTGCGCGCGCTGGCGCTGCCGCGCTACACGCCGAATACGATCTCCGATCCCGAACTGCTCGAAGCCGAACTCGACCGCACCGCGCACAAGGGCGTCGCGATCGACAACGAGGAATTCGTCGCGGGCATCGCGTGCATCGCGGCACCGGTCGTCGGCGACGACGGCGCGTGCATCGCCGCGGTCGCCGTGCATGCGCCCGTGTCGCGCGCGCCGCTGTCGCGGCTGCTCGACTGCGTGCCGCGCCTGCAGGAAGCGGCCGGCGCGCTCGCGGCCACCTTCTAGCGCCGCGCGGCGGCACGCGCGCAACGTCATGACGCGCGCTGGTAGTAGATGTTCTGCGGATGCCGCGCATCCGCAAAGAAGAACCAGCGTTCCGCGACCAGCCCCGCATACTGGATCACGAACGCCGCGCCGAGCACGACGGCCGCCGCGACCGACGTCGGCGCGAGCGCGCCCGCGCCGGTCAGCACGAACGGCACCGCGAATGCGCCGGTCAGGAAGCCGGCCTTCACCGCACGCAACGTGCCGTTGCCCTGCCCGTGAAAGAACTCCCGCGTATTGAACGCGCTGGCCGTGAAACCGCGCGACTTCTGTTCGACCTTCTCGTGGCGAATACCGGTCGCGCTCTGCACGGTCGACTTCGGTCGCAGCCGGGCATTGCGCGCGAGCGATGCGAGCCGTGCGACGCAGCCCGCGAGCGTCAGCACGCACGCGGCCGCCGCGAGCCGGCCGACCAGCGCCGGCGCGAGCCAGGCGGCGCAAGCCGTCGCCAGCGTGCAGCCCGACGCGCAGCCGAGCAGCACGAAGTTCACGAGCGTCAACGGGCTCGCCCATTCCTGCAGGAATCGCAGGCACGCGTAGATCATCGCGGTACACACGAACAGCGCGACACTCGCGAGCGCGCCGGCCGCGCCGATCAGCAACGTGCCGGGCCAGCCGAACAGGTAGGCCACGCCATACGCGAACGCGCACGCGAGAAACACCGGCAGCGCGATGCATTCGCGCGACAGCCACGACGTGCGCCACATCGCGATCGCGCGCCACGCGCGTTCGGGGTGGCCGAGATGGAAGAACGACGCGAACAGGCCGAGCACGCCGAGCGCGACCGACAGCGCGGCGCCCG
The DNA here is from genome assembly GCF_001411495.1 of Burkholderia cepacia ATCC 25416. Classification (NCBI taxonomy): domain Bacteria; kingdom Pseudomonadati; phylum Pseudomonadota; class Betaproteobacteria; order Burkholderiales; family Burkholderiaceae; genus Burkholderia; species Burkholderia cepacia. The sequence continues at coordinate 325,249 of NZ_CP012982.1, forward strand.
TCACGTAGAACGCGGCGGCCACGTCGACGCCGGCCACGCGCGCGAGCGCCTCGACGCTCACGAGCGTCAACAGCAAACCCTGTGCGGCGCCGCACAGCGTGGTGAGGAAAACGACCGAAAAGGCTGGACGCATGGCAACTCCGTCTGGTTCTGGATAAAAAGCGCGGGGCTCAGCGCTGCGTCGCGAGCGACACGAGATCGATGTCGCCACGCGCCGCGCGCGCTTCGAACGAGTCGCTCTCGTCGCGGCCGGTCGACCCGCTGCCGCATGTGCCGCCGCTGCCGCATGCGCACGATGCTTCGGTCTTCACGCGCGGCAGGTAATGGTTCGACGGCCGCGTGCCCCATTCGGGCATCAACGCATAACCGCCGCGTTCGCGGATCGCGCGCGACACGTCCGACTCCGGATCGTGCACGTCGCCGAACAGCCGCGCCGACGTCGGGCATGCGAGCACGCACGCGGGTTTCCGGTCGCGTTCGGGCAGTGCGTCGTTGTCGATGCGGTCCGCGCACAGCGTGCACTTCGTCATCTCCTTGCGGCCTTCGTCGAGTTCGCGCGCGCCGTACGGGCACGCCCACGCGCAGTACTTGCAGCCGATGCACTTGTCGTAGTCGACCAGCACGATCCCGTCCGACTTGCGCTTGTAGCTCGCGCCGGTCGGACAGACGGGCACGCACGGCGGATCCTCGCAATGCAGGCACGACTTCGGAAAGTGGATCGTGTCGGTCATCGGGAACACGCCCGCTTCGTACGTCTGCACGCGATTGAAGAACGTGCCGGACGGATCGTCGTCGTACGGGCGCAGATCGGCGAGACTGCCGGCTTCGCCCGATGTGTTCCATTCCTTGCAGCTCGTCACGCAGGCATGGCAGCCGACGCACACGTTCAGGTCGATGACGAGGGCCATCTGGGTCATGGTCGTGCTCCTTCGATCAACGGTCGTCAGGTTTCGGGCCGGCGGAAGTCGCGCGCCGCAGCCGCGCGGCGAATGCGCCGGTTCCCGCGAAATATGCCTGCACGCGCTGCAGCACGCGCGGCGTGCCGGGCAGCGCCGGCATCGGCGCGAACTGCGGCAGCGTGGTCGCGGCATCCGCTTCGGCCGGATAGATCCGCACCTGCACGTCGTACCAGCCGGCCTGCCCGGTGATCGGATCGGAGTTCGACATCCGCGCGCCGTCACGCGCCGCATCCGGCAGTTCGTCGGTAATGACGTGGTTCAGCAGGAAACCGCGCTGCGACTCGCCCGCCTGCGGCCCGAGGTTCCACGCGCCGGCCGCCTTGCCGATCGCGTTCCACGTCCACACGGTGCCGGGCTCCACGGCCTCGCTGTAGCGTGCGCGGCAACGCACCTTGCCCCACGGCGATTCGACGTAGATCCACGCGCCGTCGTCGATCTGCTGCGCGGCGGCCGTCACGGGGTTCACGAACAGATGGTTCTCGCCGTGGATCTGCCGCAGCCATGCGTTCTGCGAATCCCACGAGTGGTACATCGCCATCGGCCGCTGCGTGATCGCCGCGAGCGGATAGCGGCCCGCGTCGGTCAACCCGCTTTCGAGCGACCGGTGCCAGAACGGCAGCGGATCGAAATAACGCGCGATGCGTTCGCGCAGATGGTCGGGCGGCTGGCGGCCCGACGTGCGCCCCTGCGCGGCGAGCCGGAATTTCTGCATCACGTCCGAGTAGAGCTGGATCACGATCGGCACGCCGAACTTGCGCATCCCGTTGTCGACCGCCCACTGCATGTAAGGCCCGTTGCAGTTGCGCATGTACTGCAGCGGCTCCGGCAACCGGTGGTGGTACACGCAGTTGTTCTCGGCGTAACGCTTCCACTGGTCGGGGTTCGGCTCGCCGACGACAGCCTTGTCGCCGTCCTTGCCGCGCCAGCCGATCAGGAAGCCGGTGCCCGAATCGGGCGCGGTCTGGAAGTTGATGACGAAATCCGGATAGTCGCGGTACTTGCGCTGCCCGTCCGCCGTCGTGAAGGCCGGAAACTTCAGCCGGCTCGCGAGCTCGATCAGCACTTCCTGGAACGGCTTGCACTCGCCGGTCGGCGGCACGACGGGCACGCGCACCGAGTCGACCGGGCCGTCGAATTCGGAGATCGGCCGGTCGAGCACCGACATCACGTCATGCCGTTCGAGGTAGGTGGTGTCGGGCAGGATCAGGTCGGCGAACGCCGTCATCTCCGACGCGAACGCATCGCACACGACGAGGAACGGGATCCGGTATTCGCCGTCGTCGCGCTTGTCGACCAGCATCTTGCGCACTTCCGTCGTGTTCATCGACGAATTCCACGCCATGTTGGCCATGAAGATCAGCAACGTATCGATCGGATAGGGATCGCCGCGCCACGCATTGGTGATCACCGAATGCATGAGCCCGTGCACCGCGAGCGGGTATTCCCAGGAGAACGCCTTGTCCAGCCGCGCGGGCGTGCCGTCCGGATGCACGAACAGGTCCTCGGGGCCGGCGGGCCAGCCGAGCGGGCCGGTCGCAAGCGGCGTGTTCGGCCTGATCTGGCCGGGATCGTTCGGCGGCTTCGCCGACGGCGGCACCGCGCGCGGATACGGCGCCTTGTGCCGGAAGCCGCCCGGCCGGTCGATCGTGCCGAGCAGCGACATCAGCACCGCGAGCGCGCGGATCGTCTGGAAGCCGTTCGAATGGGCGGCGAGCCCGCGCATCGCATGGAACGCGATCGGCACGCCCTTCACCGTCGCATGTTCCTTGCCCCACGAGTCGGTCCAGCGCACCGGCAGCTCGATCGCATGCTCGCGCGCGACCGTCTCCATCTCGCGTGCGTGGCGGCGGATCGTGTCGGCCGCGATGCCGGTGATGTCGGCCGCCCACTCGGGCGTGCAACCGGCCACCTGTTCGCGCAGCAGCGTGAACGACGGCGCGACGGGCGTGCCGTCGCCGAGCGTGTAGCGGCCGTCGAGCGCCGGTTCGGCGCCTTCCGTGTGATGCAGCACCGCGCGGTTCGTCTTCGTGTCCCACCACATCCGGTTCTGCGGATACAGCGCGTTGACTTCCGGCGCGCCGGCGTCACGCACGAACAGCCCGAACGTGTCGGCGCCTTCGCGCTGGTCGACCAGCTCGGCCGCGTTCGTGAAGCGCGACACGAATTCGAGGTCGAACGCGTCGCGCGCGATCAGCTCGTGCATCAGCGCCATGAACAGCGCGCCGTCGGTGCCGGGGCGAATCGGAATCCATTCGTCGGCGATCGCCGCGTAGCCGGTGCGCACCGGATTGATCGCGATGAAGCGGCCGCCCGCGCGCTTGAACTTGCCGAGCGCGATCTTCAGCGGATTCGAATGGTGGTCTTCCGCGGTGCCGATCATGAAGAACAGCTTCGCGTGGTCGAGATCGGGTCCGCCGAATTCCCAGAACGAGCCGCCGATCGTGTAGATCATCCCGGCCGCCATGTTCGCCGAACAGAAGCCGCCGTGCGCCGCATAGTTCGGCGTACCGAACTGTTTCGCGAACAGGCCGGTGAGCGCCTGCATCTGGTCGCGGCCGGTGAACAGCGCGAACCGCTTCGGGTCGGTCGCGCGCAGGTGTGTAAGGCGCTTTTCGAGCACGTCGAACGCGACGTCCCACGACACCGGCTCGAACTGCGCGTCGCCGCGCTCGGCGCCCGGCTTGCGCATCAGCGGCTGCGTGAGCCGCGCGGGCGAATACTGCTTCATGATCCCCGACGAACCTTTCGCGCAGATGACGCCCTGGTTCAGCGGATGCTCCGGATTGCCGTCGATGTAACGCACCTCGCCGTCGCGCAGGTGCACGCGGATGCCGCAGCGGCACGCGCACATGTAGCACGTCGTCGTCTTGATATCGGCCTGCTCGTCGCGCTCGCGTGCCCGATGTTCCATCGTCTGTCCTCGTTCGCGGATGAGGGCGCCCCCCGCGGGGCACGCCCGTGAATCGATTCGTCCATGCTAGTCGCGCCGGCCGCCGACATAAAGTCGCATCCTCCGATCGGTTCTATCGCGCGGCCCGATAGTTGGCCGCGCGATCCATCGGGCCGCCGCCGGCGCCGCATGCGCAAAGACCCGGCTTGCGTGCCGGGCCTTCGACGTCATGCGTTACCGGGCATTACCGCGGCGGATACGCGAGCAGTTCGCTGTCGTCGAGATGCTCGCGGCGGCTGCGGCGCGTGAGCCCGTAAGCGACGACCAGCACGGCGAGGCTTGCGACGCCGAGCCACAGCGGCTTGCGCTGGTCCGGGATGAACGCCATCGCGACGAGGATGCCGACCATGCCGACGATCGCGACCCAGGTGAGGTACGGATACGCCCACATCCTGACGCGCAGCTTGCTCGCGGCCACCGGGTCGAGACGCTTGCGCAGGCGCAGTTGCGAGAACGCGATCAGCACGTACACGAACAGCGCGACGGTGCCGTACGAATTGACGAGGAACGCGAACACGGTATCGGGCGACACGTACGACATCACGACCGACACGTAGCCGAACACCGTGCCGAGCAGGATCGCGCGCACCGGCACGCCGCGCTTGTTGACCTTCGCGAGTGCGGCCGGCGCATCGCCGTGGCGGGTCAGTGCAAACAGCATCCGCGACGCCGCATAGAGGCCCGAGTTGAGCGCGGACAGCACGGCCGTCAGCACGATCGCGTTCATCACGTTGGCGGCGGCCGGCAGGCCCATCACTTCGAGTGCGCTGACGTACGGCGTGGCCATCTGATGCGAATTCCACGGCACCAGCGCGACGACGAGCGCGACCGAGCCGACGTAGAACACCAGCACGCGGGTGATCACCGAATTGGTGGCCTTCGCGACGGCTTTCGCGGGCTCCTTGGCCTCGGCCGCCGCGATCGTGACGATCTCGGCGCCGAAGTAGAAGCCGGTGGCCGCGACCGCCCCGCTCATCACCGGCCCGATGCCGAGCGGCATGAAGCCGCCGTGGCCGAGCAGCGTCGGCAGCACGGAAGTCGTGTGCATCGATGCGGGCCACAGGCCGAGCACGTAGAGGCCGCCGAGGAACAGGAACACGATGATCGCGCCGACCTTGATCGACGAGAACCAGAACTCGAACTCGCCGTAGCTGCCGACCGAGATCAGGTTCGTGAGCGTCAGCACGACCAGCAGCGCGAGGCTGATGATCCACGCCGGCGTGTCGGGCAGCCAGAACTGGATCAGCTTGGCGCCGGCGACCGCTTCGAGCGCGACGACGATCACCCAGAAATACCAGTACATCCAGCCGGTGAGGAAGCCCGCCATCTTGCCGGGCCCGCGCCAGTTGCCGAACGCGAGGCGCGCGTATTCGTAGAACGAGCCGACGGCCGGCATCGCGCAGGCCATCTCGCCGAGCATCCGCATCACGAGCACGACCAGCCCGCCCGTGATCAGGAACGACAGAATCGCGGCCGGCCCGGTCTGCTGAATCACCACGCCGCTGCCGACGAACAGCCCGGCACCGATCACGCCGCCAAGCGCGATCATCGTCATGTGGCGCTGCTTGAGCCCACACTTCAGGTCACTCTGGTTCATCGAGGGTTGCATGTCTTCTCCATATCCAGTTGTCCGGACGCCACCCGCGCCACCGTCGGGTGAACGCGGGCGCCGCCGGCGACGGCGCGTGCAGGGGCGCCTGCAGCCCCGGCCGCACGGATTTCCGCTGCTTTTCTTGTGTTGGACGGCCCGGCGCGCGTTGCATCACGCCGGGCGATGTGCACTGCGTTCAGGGCTTTTTCAGGGCTTTTCGTCGTTCCTGAAGTACGACAGGTAGAGCATCCGCTGCCCGATGCGCCGGAACGGCGCGAACGGGTGGCCGGGCAGCGGTGACGTGAAGATCGGCAGCGTCTGGCGTGCGCCCTTCCCCGCGATCTGTTCGGCGAGCCGGCGGCCGGCCTGCTGCGAATACGACACGCCGTTGCCGCCGTAGCCGAGCGCGTAGTACACCGACTGGCGCGGGTCGGGCTGGCACACGCGCGGCATCATGTCGTGGCTCACGTCGACCCAGCCCCACCACGAATAATCGATCTGCACGCCGCGCAGCGCGGGAAACTTGCGCGCCATCCCTTCCTTCAGCAATTCGACATGGCGCGGGTTCGGCGCATCGTCGCCGGTGATCGCGCTGCGGCTGCCGATCTGCAGACGGCGATCGGGCAGGAAACGGTAGTAGAAGCGCAGCGTACGCGTATCGGTCAGCACCTGCGTCGTGCGGAAATTGCACGCGTCGATTTCCGCGTCGGTGAGCGGGCGCGTGACCATCGAATTCGACAGGATCGGCATCACCTTGCTGCGCAGCGACGGATGCAGCGTCTGCGCCGTGTACGCACCGGTCGCGATGCCGACCGCCCGGGCACGCACGACGCCGCCGGGCGTGCGCAGATGGTGCACGCCGTCGATCGTCTCGAAGCCGAGCACCGGGCTGCTCGTATGCACCTTCGCGCCGGCTGCGCGCGCGAGGCGCAGGTAGCCGAACGCGAGCTTCAGCGCATGGATGCCGATGCCTTCCGGCTCGTGCAGCGCGCCGGCCGCCTCGTGGTCGTTGATGAATTCACGGCGGAAGGTTTCCGCGCTCAGCAGTTCGGACGGGTAGCCGAATACGTCCTTCCACACCTTCGCCTCGGCCGCGAGCTTCGCCATGATGCGCGGACGGTGCGCGATCAGGAAATGGCCGCCCGGCTGCGGATCGCAGTCGATTTCCGACACCAGCGACTTGAAGTGTTCGAAGCCTTCGAGGATCTCGTCGTGCATCTTCAGCGCGACGTCCTTGCCCCAGCGCTCGATCCACTGCGAGCGCGACAGCCGGCCCGACGCGTTCTGCCCCTGGCCGCCGTTGCGGCTGCTGCAGCCCCAGCTGGTGCGGTTGGCCTCGAGCACGACGGCCTTGATGCCATGGTCCCGCGCGAGGCACAGCGCGGTCGCGAGGCCCGTGTAGCCGGCGCCGATGATCGCGACGTCGACGTCGAGGTCGCGCGTGACGGGGCCGTCGTCGGGCGGCGGGTTGCCGGCCGTCGCGACCCAGTAGGTCGGCGCGTACTGCTTGCCGCAACCTGGCCCCGGCGACACGAGCGGATCGTAGGTCGGGTCGTAACGCGTATCGTTCGACCGGCCGCCGGCAAAACCGCTCGCGGTGCGTTCGATGGAAGGGGTCGACATGGTCAGACCTCCGATGCGGGCTTGCCTGCAGCGCCGCAACGGGCGCGCGAGGCGATTCGACTGACTGATGCGGGGCGTACGCTCGCCGGGCGGGCGAATGCTGCCGACTGCCTGTTGGTCATGCCTGTCTCCTGATCGTTCTCTTCGGGTCGATCGTGTGCAGATGCTTCAATGCGGCGATCTGTCGAGGAAAGTGTAGGCAGGCCGTTTTTTGGCAGGTAGGGCCAGTGGGCCGGATTCGCTTGGACCAGCGTGCGAGGGTGCCGAACGGCGGGGAGTGGCGGGCGACCGCGGGCGGGCGGCGGCAGTCGCGGCGCGGGCTCGCCCCCGGACAATCGGGAGCCCGAACGGCGGGCAGCAGCGGACGAGCGGTTGGCGACAACGATCAGCGGCGCGGGCGCCGCCGACTGATGATCGACGACCGACGACCGCCCCGTCGAAACGGCCCCGCGCCCCGCCCGCTCCCTCCGCCCCGCCAGCCGTCACATCGCGCGCACCGCGACCTCGGCCACGCTGCCGCGCTTCTCGATCGCCCGCGCGGACACGATCGACAGGAGTGCAGACAACATCACGTACACCCCGACGAGCCACGGCGCACCGCCGTTCACGCGCAGCAACGCGGTCGCGACGATCGGCGTCAGGCCGCTCGCGAAGATGCCCGACACCTGGTAGACGAACGAAATGCCCGTGTACCGCACGTTCGCGTCGAACAGCTCCGCGAACAGCGCGGCCTCGGGCCCGTACGCCATCGCGTAGAAGATCCCGAACGGGATCACCAGCGCGAGCCATACGGCGAGCAGGTTCGACGATTGCGTCTGCAGCAGCCAGAACGCGGGCAGCACCGACAGCCCGCACAGCGTCGCGCCCCACCGGTACACCCGCGCGCGGCCGAGCCGGTCGGACAGGCTGCCGAACACGGGGATGAACCCGCACATCACGACCGCCGCGCTCATCACGCCGAGCAGCGCGTCGCCGCGCGAGATCGACAGGTTGCGCGTCATGTAGCCGATCGAGAACACCGCGAACACGTTGAAGAACACGCCGTCGATATAGCGCGCGCCCATCCCGAGCAGGATCGCCTGCCGGTAGTTGGCGAGCAGTTCGACCACCGGCAGCTTCGTATCGCGCCGCTGGCGCTTGAGCGCGACGAATTCGGGCGTATCGGCCACCCGCGTGCGGATGTAGAAGCCGACCGCGACGAGCAGCAGCGACGCCGCGAACGCCACGCGCCAGCCCCATGCGAGGAACGCGGCGTCCGGCAGCACGCGCGACAGCGCCGCGACCACGCCGGCCGCGAGGCACAGCCCGATCGCGAGCCCGATCTGCGGCAGGCTCGCGTACAGCCCGCGCCGGTGCGGCGGCGCATATTCGTACGCCATCAGCACCGCGCCGCCCCACTCGCCGCCGAGGCCGATGCCCTGCAGCACGCGCAGCGTCAGCAGCAGCACCGGCGCCCACATGCCGATCTGCGCGTAGGTCGGCAGGAACGCGACGCCGGCCGTCGACACGCCCATGATCAGCATCGTCAGGATCAGCGCGGACTTGCGCCCGACGCGGTCGCCGAGATGGCCGAACAGCAAGCCGCCGAGCGGCCGCGTGACGAAGCCGACCGCGAACGTCGCATACGCGAGCATCGTCGACACGAACGGGTCGCCGGCCGGAAAGTACTGCTTGTCGAACACGATGCCGGCGACCACGCCGTACAGGAAAAAGTCGTACCACTCGACGGTCGCGCCGATCACGCTGGCCGCGGCCACGCGTCGGACGACCCGGGATTCGATTGCCATGCGAGCTTCTCCAGGTAAGGATGCGCCGCAACCTGCCCCGACGCCGTACCGGCGGGGGCATCGATGAACGCGCGGCGGCCGTCCGGGCGCAGGCGCACGGGCCACGCGGGGAGATGCGTGGCGAGGCCCTACGCGACGGCCTCGGCGGCCGGCGCGACGCTGCGGCCGCGATCGGCGGCGCGCGCGTCCTCGAGGATCATGTCGGACGCCTTCTCGGCGACCATCACGATCGGCACGTTGGTATTGCCCGATACGAGGGTCGGCATGATCGAGCAGTCGACCACGCGCAGCCCGCGCGTGCCGTACACGCGCAGCCGCTCGTCGACGACCGCGAGCGGATCGCTCGCGACGCCCATTTTCGCCGTACCGGACGGATGAAAGATCGTCTGCCCGTATTCCCGGCAGAACTCGAGCAGTTCGTCGTCCGTCTGCGCGTCCGCGCCCGGTCGCACCTCGCGCTTCATCAGCTGCGCCATCGGCTCGGTGGCCGCGACGCGTCGCGCGAAGCGCACGCCGGCCACCGTCGTGCGGCGATCGCGCTCGGTGTCGAGATAGTTCGGCTGGATCGACGGCGCGTCGCGCGCATCGTCGGTGCGGATTCGCACGGTGCCGCGCGATTCGGGCCGCAGCTGGCAGATCGAATACGTGCAGCCGGGAAACGGATGCACGCTGCCGCCCGCCGAATCCGCCGACAGCGTCGAGAAATGGAACTGGATGTCGGGCGTCGCCGATTCGTCCGGCAGCGCACGGCAGAACATCCCGCCCTGGTTGATGCCGATCGCGAGCGGGCCGCCGCGGAACAGCGCCCATTGCAGCCCCATCTTCGCGCGGCCGACCCACGAATGCAGTTCGTCGTTGGTCGTGATCGGCTTCGTCACTTCATAGATCAGACGAATCTGCAGATGATCCTGCAGGTTCTCGCCGACGCCCGCCCGATCGGCGACGACCGGAATCCCGTGCCGCCCCAGCAGCGCGGCCGGCCCGACGCCCGACACCTGCAGCAGTTGCGGCGACTGCAGCGCGCCGGCCGCGAGGATCACCTCGCGCAGCGCACGCACGTCGTGAACCTTGCCGTGCTGCACATACCGCACGCCGGACGCCTGCGTGCCGTCGAACAGCACCTTCAGCGCCTGCGCATCGGTTTCGACATGCAGGTTCGGCCGCCCGCGCGCGGGCTTCAGGTAGGCCACCGCCGTCGAGCAGCGCAGCCCGTTGCGCGTGGTGAGCTGGTAGTAGCCCACGCCCTCCTGGTCGCCCGTGTTGAAATCGTCGACGGTGCGCACGCCGAGCCGGTTCGACGCGGCGACGAACGCATCGACGAGTTCGTGCCGCTGCCGGATCGCGGAAGCCCACAGCGGGCCGCCGGTGCCGCGCGTCGGCCCTTCGCCGAGCGTGTTGTGTTCGAGCTTGCGGAAATACGGCAGGCATTCGCGCCAGCTCCAGCCGCGATTGCCGAGCGCGGCCCAGTGATCGTAGTCCTGCTGCTGCCCGCGCACGTAGATCAGCCCGTTGATCGAGCTGCAGCCGCCGAGCGTGCGGCCGCGCGGCCAGTACAGGCGGCGGTTGTGCATGTTCGGATCGGGATCGGTGTGGAAGCCCCAGTTGTACACGGGGTGGAACATCGTCTTGCCGTAGCCGATCGGCACGTGGATCCACATATAGCTGTCGGCGGGGCCGGCTTCCAGCAGGCACACCGTATGGCGGCCGCCGTCGGACAGCCGGTTGGCGAGGACGCAACCGGCCGATCCCGCGCCGACCACGACATAGTCGAAGCTGCGTGTCATTCCGTGTCTCCGTTCCGGGGTTTTGAAAAAATCCGGTATGTTTCGTCCAAATTTATTGAGCGCACGGCGCACGTACAAGCCGATTTATTGTCCACGCGGCGAATGTGGTACAAAAACCGTTCAATTCGTTTCATTTCCATCGCACACACACCATCCCGGGACGCACGCCGATCCCGACGGAGGAGACACATGCGCGAACCTGCCCCCGCGCTGCCCGATGGCGCGCCCGCCGACGACGCGCGCGTGCTGCGCGCCCTCGCCGTGCTCGAAGCGCTCGCGTCGGCCGGCCAGCCGTACACGCTGTCGCAGCTCGCCGCGCGGCTGCATATCCCGAAGGCGACGCTGCTGCGGCTGATCGAGTCGCTGGAGGCGCGCGGCTACGTGATCCACATGCCCGACTCGCGCGGCCACGACCGCGGCATCGCGCTCGGCCCGCGCGCCGCGCAGTTCGCGCTCGCGGCGCTGTCGAACAACACCTTCACGCGCGGCTGCCGCTCGGTGCTGCGCGCGCTCGTCGACGTGCTCGGCGAAACCTGCAACCTCACCGCGCTCGACGGCGACACGGTGCTGTACGTCGAACGTGTCGAGACGACCGAGCCGCTGCGGCTCGAGATGCGGCCCGGCATGCGCGTGCCGCTGCACTGCACGGCGAGCGGCAAGCTGTTCCTGTCGCAGATGAATGCGCTGGAGCGCAACGCGATGCTCGCGCGGCTCACGCTGAAGAAGATGACCTACCGGACGCTGACCGATGCGCAACTGCTCGCGGCCGAGCTCGACCGGCTCGCCGCGCGCGGCGTCGGCATCGACAACGAGGAATTCGTGCGCGGGATGGTGGCCGTCGCGGTGCCGGTGAAGGATGCCGCGAGCGGCCGCGTGCTCGCGGCGCTCGCCGTGCATGCGCCGACCGCGCGCGCGACGCTCAACGATCTGCTGGAGAACGTGCCGAAAATGCGCGACGCGGCGACGCGGCTCGCCCCGCTGCTGCAGGCGGCCGATGGCGCACCGGCGGGTTGAAGCGGCTGTGCGTGGTCACTCGGTCACTCGGTCACTCGGTCACTCGGTCACTCGGTCACTCGGTCACGCGGTCAAGCGGTCAAGCGGTCAAGCGGTCAAGCGGTCAAGCGGTCAAGCGTTCAAGCGTTCAAGCGTTCAAGCGTTCAAGCGTTCAAGCGTTCAAGCGAGGTGATAACGCAGCCAGAAGGTTTCGCGGCACGCGTTGTCGAACGTCATCCGCGTCGGGCCGATCGGCTGCGCATCGGGATGGCGAAGCACGTCGTAGTCGATCCAGCACTCGGCGCACAGCAGGTCCGACGGCGCGCGATCCTGCTCGACCGAGCGGCGCACGATCGCGCCGTTGTCGAAGCGGTATTCGGTTTCGTCGCGGGTGACCTCGACGTCGTCGTCGGTCCAGCGGTCGTGCGACGTGACATGCGACACGATCGACACCGGGCCCGCGAGCCCGTGGATCGCGGCGACGTAGGAAATGAGCTTGTCCATGGCGAGGCGGCGAACGGAGGGATGGCCGCCTCGCGCAACATGGATGGCACGAGGCGGCCCGAGCGGCGAGTATAGCCGCGCATCGATGACCTTGCCGCCCGTGGGGTTTCGCGCGCTACGCCTCCAGCGCGAGCAACGCGAACGTCGCGAGCCAGTGCTCGCCCATGTAGTCGCCGGCCACGTGCGCGAGCGCGCTCGCGAGGTGCCGGCCGGCCGCATCGAGCAGCTTCGCGCGCCGCGCGTCGCCTTCCGGCAGCGCGCCGGCGAGCGCGCGCTGGCACCACGCGCGGCTCAGGTTCAGCCCGTCGAGGTGGGCGATCTTGCCGTCGCTGCGATCGCTGACCGTCGCCGGCTCGAACAGCGTCGCCGGCTCGCCGCGCGCGAGATCGGGCAGGAAGCGCGCGAACCAGCCGTCGAATTCGGCGGCCGGCAGCACGCGCCGCATCAGTTCGGCCTCCATCAGCGCCGGCGACAGGAATTCGTCGCCCGACGGCTCCCACGCCTGGCACGCGACGTCGTTCAGGTGCCAGCGCTTCGCGGTATCGACGATCAGCGCCGCGAGCCCGTCGCGCTGCGTGTCGCGCGCGAAGTCGAGCGTGAGCGCCAGCGCGAACGCGGTGTTGAAGTGCGTGCCGACGCGCAGCGGATAGGTCGCTTTCGGCAGGAAGGTCTCGAAGCGCGACACGAACAGGTCGGTGAGCGGTGCCATCGTCTTCGCCCAGCGCGCGGCCTGCGGCAGCGCGCCCCTCAGCGCGAGCCGCTCGAGCTGCGCGGCGAGCGCGAGCAGCCACGCCCAGCCGTAGGGCCGCTCGAAGCCGCTGTTGTGCGGCAGCGCGAGGTACGCCCGCTCGCCGGCGACGTTCGCATCGGTGAAGTGCGCATCGACGATCGCGACGATGCGTTCGGCCTCCGGCAATGCCGGGTAGCGTTCGAGCACGCGCAGCACGAGCCAGTAGCCGTGCACGCACGAGTGCCAGTCGTAGCTGCCGTAGAAGATCGGGTGCAGCGCGCGCGGCCCCTGCACGTCTTGCGGGCCGGCGAGCGAATGCGTGAGCTTGTTCGGATATTCGCGGGTCAGGTGCGCGAGCGCGAGCGACGCGAACTTCGACGCGAGTTCGGGGGTGAGTCGGTCGGTCATGAGGATCTCGTCCATCGAGTCAGAAGCGGAATACGAACGCATACATCAGCAACGTGTTCACGGCGAGCAGCAGCACGGCGGTCGGCCACTGCGCCTTGATCACGCCGTTCTTGTCCTTCAGTTCGAGCAGCGCCGCCGGCACGATGTTGAAGTTCGCGGCCATCGGCGTCATCAGCGTACCGCAGAAGCCGCTCAGCATCCCGATCGCGCCGACGATCGCCGGGTTGCCGTGGAACTGGTGGACGATCAGCGGCAGGCCGATGCCGGCCGTCATCACGGGGAACGCGGCGAAGCCGTTGCCCATGATCATCGTGAACAGCGCCATGCCGACCGTATAGGCCGCGACCACCGCGAACGGCGAATCGATCGGCACCCACTCCTTCACGAGCCCCGACACCACGCCGCCGACACCCGCGACCGCGAACAGCGCGCCGAGCGCCGCGAGCATCTGCGGCAGGATCGCGGCCCAGCCGACCGCATCCATCGTATGGCGTGCCTCCCTCACCGCATGCACCGGCGAATCGCGCAGCATCGCGAGCGCGACGGCGAACGCGACGAGCGTGCCGAGCACGAGCGAGATCAGCGTCACGCTCTTCTGGTCGACGAACGGCACGCCCTTCAGCGCGAACGTCCCGATCAGCGTGACGACCGGAATCAGCAGCGCGGGCAGGAACAGCCGGTTGCCGAAACGCTGCGCGAGCGTCTCGCGGCGCACGGCCGCGGCTTCCCCGGCTTCGTCGGACTTGCCGCGCCCGAGCTTGCCCGAGCCGGCGAGCACCGCGAGCGCGATCGCGAGGCAGCCCGTCACGAAATGCGGCAGCAGCGCGCCGAACAGGAACGTGACCGCATAGATCGCCCAGAACGCGAAATTGACGATGCGGCGCGGGTTCGTGCGGTCCGTCAGGTTGAAGCACGCGAACGCGGCGAACATCAGCCCCGCTAGCGTGTACAGCGATTCGAGGCCGATCATCGCGCGCCCTCCCGCCCGACCAGGCCGAAGCCGCGCGTGAGCCGGCGGTCGAGCAGCGCGAGGCGCGTGCAGTGGATCAGCAGCGCGGCGATCGCGGTCGGGATCGCCCACACCGACAGGTGCAGCGGTTCGATGGAAATCCCGTTCTGTTCGAGAAAGCCCTTGATCAGCAGGATCGACTGGATCGCGATGAAGATGTCCTCGCCGAAGAACACGGCGACGTTGTCGACGCCCGACGCATGCGCGCGGATCTGCTGGCGCACCGCTTCGGGCAGCTCGCCGTGCCGGTTGACCGCGGCAGCCTCGGCCATCGGCGCGATCAGCGGACGCACCATCTGCGCATGGCCGCCGAGCGACGTGAGGCCGAGCGCGGCCGTCGCCTGGCGCAGCACGAAGTACAGCATCAGCACGCGGCCGGTGGTGGCCGCCTGCACACGCGAGATCATCCGCTTCGCCTGTTCCTTGAGCCCGTTGCGCTCGAGCAGCGCGATCACCGGCAGCGTCAGCCAGATGAGCCCCATGTAGCGGTTTTCGGTGAACGCCTTGCCGAACGCGCTGACGATGTCGACGAGATTCAGCCCGCCCGCCAGCCCCGTCGCGAGCCCCGCGATCGTGACCACCAGCAGCGCATTGAAGCGCAGCGCAAAACCGATCACGACGATCGGCACCCCAATCAGCACCAGCATTGCTCCTCCTTGTATCGGACGCGCGGCGCCTTGGCAACGCGCCGCCTGCCCGGTTTGGACCGGGCTCTGACGGCGCAATCTAGCACGAGACTTTATCGATAAAAAGTCGACAATTTGCTGCTTCGGGTAAACGTTGAAGTGTGCGGACACCGTGCCCGAACCATGTGTCGGCGACGTTTCATCCGAGGAATCGGTGGCTGGCCGGCCGGCGCGGACGCACCGGTCGCGGCACGCGCGTTGCCGCCCCGGAGCGCGGCGTGCGACGGGCCGCCGCGCGTGGCGGAGCACCGGTGCGCCGACTAAACTGGAAAGCATCGGCAACGGACGGGAGAGCCGCCATGATTGACGTATTCCAGACCATCGGCAGCCGCGCGTTCTCCGCTCATCTGGCGAAGGACGGGATGGTGACGCTGATGGAGCAACGCCATGAGGTCGATCGCGTGACGCTCGCGACCGCGTATGCCGCGCTCGTCGAGGAAGCCGAGCAGGAAGACGACCTGCTCGACGCGACGGTCGAAGGCATGATGCGCGCGCTGATCCAGGGGTACGCGCGCAGCCATTGACGGCGCGGCCGGTTTCCTCCGGCGCCCGCCGAAGCGGAAAACGAGCCTGCGCGGGCGCTACGCGGCCGGCGTGCCGGCGCCCCTGTCGAACCACCGGCCCGCGCGCAGTTGCCGGTAGTCGGCCTGCGTGAAGATCCTCAGCAGGTTCGCGGCCGCGCCGTTGCTGGCGCGGTCGAGCGCCGTCATGAAGGCTTCGACTTCGTCGCGGCCGGCAAACAGGATCGTGCGGAAGTAGCGTTCGCGTTCCGCGTCGGACAGGTTCGTCGCGCTCAGCTGGTATGGATGGTGAAGCGCCGCGAACAGGAAGTAGTAGCGCTCGGCGTCGTCGCGCAGCACGCGCACCGCGTCGGGATCGACCGGGAAATCGCGGTGGAACGACGCGTGTCCGCTCTCGATGTAGATCCGGTACAGCAACCGGCCGTCATGCTCGGTGACGATCGGCGCCCACGGGGCGCGGCTGACGAGTACGGTGTCGGGCACGGCCATCCTGAATTCTCCCCGTCTTTTTCTTCGAAGCCGCCACGGTAACATGCCGGCTTCCGCGGCCTGCCGTGCCGAAACCGCGCGGCCGTGCACGCACGCGCGGGCCGGCCCGGCTCCGCCGCCCGCCGCAAACACCGCACAGTCATAGAGGAAACGCACTGAATCGGCGCAATGCGCAAATTTTTCGATTGCCGCCGCCCGCGCCGCATGACAGCATTCGGGGCGTCGCCAACCGAAAAGAATGCCGTGCCGTCCGGCCGCCGATGCCGTCCGGCGGCGCCGAACAGGCCCCCTCCTTCCATGAACCCGGCCCACCTCCAGCATCACGAACCGACCGGAGAATTCCGCTTGTGAACATCGGCATCGTCAACGACCTCCCGCTTGCCGTCGAGGCGATGCGCCGCGCGATCGCGCGACGGCCCGAGCACCGCGTGCTGTGGGTCGCGACCGACGGCGCGCAAGCCGTCGAACTATGCGCCACGCAGCCGCCCGACGTCGTGCTGATGGACCTGATCATGCCGAAATTCGACGGGATCGAAGCGACGCGGCGGATCATGCGATCCGAACGACCGTGCGCGATCCTGATCGTGACGAGCTGCATCGGCGCGAATGCGTGGCGCGTGTTCGAGGCGATGGGCGCCGGCGCGCTCGACGCGGTCGATACGCCGCGGCTCGGCGACGGCTCGGCCGGCGACACGACCCGGCTGCTGCTCGCGAAGATCGACCAGATCGGCCGCCTGCTCGACGCGCCCGGCGGCTCGCGCCTCGCCGGCACGCCCCCGCGCACCGGCGGCGGACCGCTGATCGCGATCGGCGCATCGGCCGGCGGCCCCGGCGCGCTCGCGTCGGTCCTCGGCGGCCTGCCGGCCGATTTCAACGCACCGATCGTGATCGTGCAGCACGTCGACCGCGCGTTCGCCGAAGGCATGGCGCAATGGCTCGACGGCCAGACGTCGCTCGCCGTGCGCGTCGCGCGCGAAGGCGACCGCCCGCAGCCGGGCGTCGCGCTGCTCGCCGCAACCGACGACCACCTGCGCATCACGCGCGCCGGCACGCTCGAATACACGCGCGAGCCGGCCGCCACGCCGTATCGCCCGTCGGTCGACGTATTCTTCAACAGCCTGACCGAGCACTGGCCCGGCCGCGTGATCGGCGTGCTGCTCACGGGGATGGGCCGCGACGGCGCGATCGGCCTGAAGGCGCTGCGGATGAAGGGCTACCATACGATCGCGCAGGACGAGGCGACGAGCGCCGTCTACGGCATGCCGAAGGCGGCCGCGACGCTCGGCGCGGCGCGCGCGATCCTGCCGCTCGGACGCATCGCGGGCGAGCTGGCGGCGCTCGCACGGATCTGAGCCCGATGAACACCGCAACACCCATGCCTGCCTTCGCAACAACCCGCATCGACCATGACCATTGACCCGACTCACCCGCCAGGCGGCCCCTACGTGCCGCCCGCCGACGTGCCGGCGATGGTGCTGCTGGTCGACGACCAGACGATCGTCGCGGAAGCTGTACGGCGCGCGCTCGTCGACGAGGAAGGCATCGATTTCCACTATTGCCCGCGTTCGGACGACGCGATGGCCACCGCGATCGAGACGCGGCCGACCGTGATCCTGCAGGATCTCGTGATGCCCGGCACCGACGGTCTGAGCCTCGTGAAGGCGTACCGGACGAATCCGGCGACGCGCGACGTGCCGATCATCGTGCTGTCGACGCAGGAAGAGCCCGTGATCAAGAGCGCCGCCTTCGCGGCCGGCGCGAACGACTACCTCGTGAAGCTGCCCGACCGCATCGAGCTCGTCGCGCGCGTGCGCTACCACTCGCGCTCGTACATGAACCTGCTGCAGCGCGACGAGGCCTATCGCGCGCTGCGGCAATCGCAGCAGCAGTTGCTCGAAGCCAATCTCGAGCTGCGGCGCCTCACGCATTCGGACGGCCTCACCGGGCTGTCGAACCGGCGCTATCTCGACGAATACCTCGCCGCCGAATGGCGGCGCGGCACGCGCGAGCGCAGCGAGCTGTCGCTGCTGATGATCGACGTCGACAATTTCAAGCTGTACAACGACACGTACGGCCACGTGTCGGGCGACAGCGTGCTCAAGCAGATCGCGTCGACCATCGAGCGCTGTCTCGGCCAGTCGGGGGATCTCGCCGCGCGTTTCGGCGGCGAGGAATTCGCGGTCGTGATGCCGGCCACGTCGCCGGGTGCCGCGCGGCTGCTCGGCGAGAAGATCCGCCTCGCGGTCGAGGCGCTGCGGCTCCAGCATGCGCATTCGTCGACGGGCGACACCGTGACGATCAGCATCGGCGGCGCGACCATCGTGCCGACGCCGGGCCTGCCGACGACCGTGCTGATCGAAGCGGCCGACCGCGCGCTCTATCGCGCGAAGCACGAGGGCAAGAACCGCGTCGAGATCGACGCGACGCCGACACCGCCCGTCCCCGGCGGCTTCGGTGCGCCACGCACCGACTGAACACCGAACGCCGGCTCGGCGCCTCGCTCACGCGGCGCCGAGCCGGCGCGCGTAGTCGCTCGGGTCCAGCGGGCGGCTGAACAGGTAGCCCTGCTGCATGTCGCAGCCGATCTGCTGCAGGAACCACGACTGCGCCTGCGTCTCGACCCCTTCGGCCGTGACCTTCATCCCGAGCGAATGCGCCATCGCGACGACGGCCTGCGTGATCGCCACCGAATCGTGATGATCGGGCACGCCCGACACGAACGAGCGGTCGACCTTCAGGTTGTGCAGCGGAAAGCGCTTCAGGTACGCGAGCGACGAATAGCCGGTGCCGAAATCGTCGACCGAGATGCGCACGTTCATGTCCGTGAGCGCCTCGAGCATCGGCAGCACGGTGTCCGTGTCGTTCATCAGCAGTCCTTCTGTAATCTCGAGCTCGAGCGCGGACGGATCGAGCCGCGTCTGCGCGAGGCAGCGACCGACCGACTCGACGAGGCCTTCGTGGAACTGCCGCGGCGACAGGTTGACGGCCAGCACCAGGTCGGGCGCGATCGTGCGGCGCCATTCGGCCGCCTGCCGGCACGCGGTTTCGAGCACCCACTGGCCGATCGCGACGATCTGCCCCGTATCTTCCGCGACCGGAATGAACTCCGCCGGCGACATCGGCCCGAGCTCGGGGCTCGTCCAGCGCAGCAGCGCCTCGGCGCCGACGGTGCGGCCGCTGCGCGCGTCGACGACGGGCTGATACGCGAGCCGCAGCATGTCCGACGCGAGCGCGCGCCGCAGCGACTGCTCGATCGCGAAGCGGCGCTGCAGCCGCAGGTTGAGCTGCGCGGTGAAGAACGTGAAGTGGTTGCGGCCTCGCTGCTTCGCGTCGTACATCGCCGAATCCGCGTTGCGCATCAACGTGACGGCATCGTCGCCGTCGCGCGGCGCGACGCTGATCCCGATCGACACGCCGAGCCAGTATTCGTTGTTCGCGATCGCGAACGGCTTCGCGATCGCGTCGATCACCTCGCGCGCGAGCACCGCGAGCTTGTCGGGATCGTCGCAGTCGTCGACGAGGATCACGAACTCGTCGCCGCCGACGCGCGTGAGCGCATGCTGCCCGCCTCCGCACGCCGCGAGCCGCGCCGCGACGCTGCGCAGCAGCGCGTCGCCCGCGTCGTGGCCGGCCGTGTCGTTGACCTTCTTGAAGCCGACGAGATCGATGAACAGGATCGCGACGCGCGCGGGCCCGCCCGCCGCATCGTGGCCGCCGAACAGCTCGCGCATGCGGTCGCCGAGCCAGCGGCGGTTGTAGAGGCCCGTCAGCGCATCGCGGGTCGCCAGGTAGCGCAGCTGCTGCTGCGCTTCGCGCACGGGGCCGATGTCGTTGAATGACACGAGCACCGAGTCGGCCTGCGTTTCGCCCGGCCTCACGATCGGCACCGCGTTGCCGCGCACCCAGATGGTGTCGCCGTCCGCCAGGCCGAAACCGACCGTGTAGTCGAGCATCGGCGTGGCCGTTTCGAGCGCGCGCCGGCTCGGCCAGTCGTCGGGCGCGATCGGCGTGCCGTCCTCGCGCAGCTTACGCAGGATCACCGTCGACAGCCTGCGGCCGACGAGGTCGCCCTTCACGCGCATCATCCGGTTCGCACTCGGGTTGCTCGCGACCACGACGCCATCGCGCGACACGACGAGGATCCCTTCGTTCAGGCTGTTGACCACGAGCCTGTGATGTTCCTCGCTGCGCGCGAGCTGTCGCGCGATCCGGTCCTGGTGCACCGCGAGGCCGACGCTGTTGCCGATGTCGCGCAGCAGTTCGGTTTCCTCGTCGCTCGGCCGGCGCGGCATGCGGTGATAGACGGCGAACGCGCCCAGCACGGCGCCCGCGTCGTCGAGGAACGGCACCGACCAGCACGCGCGCAGGCCCAGCGGCAGCGCAACCGCACGATAGTCGGCCCACAGGGGATCGGTTTCGATGTCTTCGACGACGACCATCCGGCGCAGGTACATCGCCGTGCCGCACGAGCCGGCCACCGGCCCGATCGTCGCGCCTTCGATCGCCGCGCTGTACTGTCGGGGCAGCGACGGCGCGGCGCCGACGTGCACGTGCACGCCGTCGATATCGAGCAGCAGGATCGTGCACGACGCACCGTCGCCGAGCAAAGCCTCGGCGCGCCGGCAGACTTCGACGAGCAGCTCCGGCAGCGGTGTGTTGCGCGTGATCAGCCTCAGCACGCTTTGCTCGGACGCTAGCACTTCCGCCGCGAGCCCGAGACTGTAACGAGAACTTTGCGGTTCGGTATTCAAGATGAATCCTGCCGTCTGTCCGATCGGGTCTGATGCGCCCGATTCGTTTTCGATCCTTCGTGCCGTTTTTCGCTCCGGGTATACGCCGATGCCCGGTGCGCCCCGTATTGCACGCGGTGCCAACGCGCGCCGAAATACATTTAACACCAATCCGTGGCAACCCGGGCGTCCATGCGCATCAGGGGTTACACGCGGTCGATGCGGCATGTCCGGCCGGCAGTCGGTCCGCCGGAAGACCTGCGCGCGGCGCGACCGCTCCGGGCAAGGCCGTGCGCCATGCGGGCCGCGTTCGAAAGCCATTCGTCAGATTGCGGCGGCGCCCCGGCTCCGTTCGCGTTCGATCGTCCGCGCCGGGATCCGTGCGCGTGATGGCCCTCGATGCGTTGGTGGCGGCCGTGACCGCCACGCTCCGGGCGCCGCGCCCGGCGCCGATGCATCGGGCATCGGGCCGGCACACGCGCCGGCCAGGCTTGCAGCGCCGCGCCTGTGCGAGCGTCAATCCTTCCGGATGTGTTCGGCCAGGAAATCGATCAGCAGCCGCACGCGCGGCAGCAGCCCGCGCCGCGACGGAAACACCGCGTGCACCACGCCGCCCTTCGGCGCCCAGCCGGGCAGCACGTCGACCAGCGTGCCGTCGCGCAGATCGTCCTCGACGACCATGCACGGCAGCTGCACGATGCCGACGCCGTGAATCGCCGCATCGCGCAACGCGTGCATGTCGTCCGTGACGAAGCGCGGATGATGGCGCAACTGCGCATGCTCGCCGTTCGGCCCGACCAGCTGCCACACGTGATGCCGCGCCGGCCCCCAGTCGAGACTCGGCGCGCCGGCCAGCGCGGCCGGGTCCGACAGCGGCGCGCGCCCGTCCAGCCAGTGCGGCGCGGCCACCAGCCGCTGCGGGCTGTCGGCGAGCACGCGCATCACGAGATCGCTGTCCTCCAGCGGCGGGAAGCGCACCCGCAGCGCGAGGTCGAACCCTTCGCTCAGCAGGTCGACGCGGCGGTTCGTCGCCTCGAGATGCACCTGCACCTGCGGATGAATCGCCATGAAGCGCGCGACCAGTTCGCTCACGCGATATTCGAGCAGCGCGGTCGGGCAACTGACGCGGACGACGCCGCGCGGCTCCGCGTGCCGGCGCTCGATCACCTCGCGCGCGGCGTCGGCCTCGACCAGCACCGCGAGGCAGCGCTCATGGAATTCGCGTCCGGTTTCCGTGACGGTGAAATGACGCGTCGTACGCTGCAGCAGCCGCACGTCGTACTTCGCTTCCAGCGCGGCGATGCGCCGGCTCAGTGTCGATTTCGGCACGTCCAGCGCGCGCCCGGCCTGCGTGAACCCGCCGTGTTCGACCACCTTCACGAAATAGTAGAGGTCGTTCAGGTCATCCATGATTGTTCCACCCATAGAACACTGACGGCATTTTAAGAGACTGGAACGCCGGTTGTTGCACGCCTAGCATCGTGTTTCAGCGTGGATCGATCGTGTCGCGGCAGCCGGGAATTTTCTCGACCGGCTTCTTCGCCGGACCCGACGGTTCACTGGACCTGGATTTACCCCCTCACTTCCCGCACCGTCACTGGAGACAACCATGGCAAGCGAACCGGTTCGCGACCCCGCGAACGACCACCTGCTCACCCCGCAGAACGCGGCGTTCATCGTCATCGATTACCAGCCGGTCCAGGTGAACTCCATCGCGTCGATGGATCGCCAACTGCTGATCAACAACATCGTCGGCGCGTCGAAGGCGGCCGTCGCGTACAACCTGCCGATCGTCCACTCGACCGTGAACGTGAAGACGGGCCTGAACAAGCCGCCGATCCCGCAGCTGCGCGCGGCGCTCGAAGGCTATCCGACCTACGACCGCACCAGCGTCAACTCGTGGGAGGACGTCGAATTCCGCAAGGCCGTCGAAGCGACCGGCCGCAAGAAACTGATCATGACCGCGCTGTGGACCGAAGCGTGCCTGACGTTCCCGGCGCTCGACGCGCTGAAGGCCGGTTATGAGGTGTACGTGGTCGTCGATGCGGTCGGCGGCACGTCGGTCGCCGCGCACGAAGCCGCGCTGCGCCGCATCGAGCAGGCCGGTGGCCAGATGATCAGCGTCGCGCAGCTGTTCTGCGAACTGCAGCGCGACTGGGCGCGCAGCGCCACCGTGCCGGCGTTCATCAACCTGTTCATCGAAACCGGCGGCACCGCGGGCATCCAGTTCTCGTACGACAAGACCTGACCGGCACGGCACGCGCGGCGTCCGGCGTGTCCGGCCGTCGGCGCGCGCCGTTGCCCTGCTTCTCCGTTCCGGCGCGGCTGGACTGCATCGCGGCCGGCAGGCCGCGTTTTCGTATCCGTGATTCAATGTCGATGGCTCCGGCGCCGCGCATCGCGCGCGGCACGGCGATGTGTACCCTCATCGATTGACCTTCACAGGATCACCATGACGAACCCTGCCGAAATCAAGGCGCTCGTTTTCGATGTATTCGGAACGATCGTCGACTGGAGAAGCGGCGTCGCACGCGGCGCCGCCGCGTTCCTCGATCGCCACGCACCCGCACTCGACCCGTTCGAATTCGCCGATACGTGGCGGGCCGAATATTCGCCGTCGATGGAAGAAATCCGCAGCGGGCGCCGCCGCTACGTGCGGCTCGACGTCCTGCATCGCGAGAACCTCGTGCGCACGCTCGACCGCTACGGAATCGTCGACGTGCCCGACGCCGACATCGACGCACTCAACCTCGCGTGGCACAGCCTCGACCCGTGGCCCGACGCCGTCGCGGCGCTGCAGCGTCTGAAGCGACGCTACATCATCGCGCCGCTGTCGAACGGCAACATCCGGCTGATGGTCGACGTCGCGAAACGCGCGGGGCTGCCGTGGGATGCGATCCTCGGCGCGGAAGTCGTGCGCGCGTACAAGCCGTCGCCGCAGGTGTACAGCGATACCGTCGAGATTCTCGGCATCGAGCCGGCCGAGCTGTGCCTGGTCGCCGCGCACAACGGCGATCTCGCGGCCGCACGCCGGCAGGGGCTGTCGACCGCGTTCGTGCTGCGGCCGACCGAACACGGGCCCGGCCAGACGACCGACCTGCGAGCCGTTGATCAGTGGGACTTCGACGTCAAGGACCTGAACGAACTCGCGGACCGGCTGGGCTGCCCGGGTTGAAGGCCTCCGGGTCAGGGTGCGCGAGCGTGGCGCTGGCGGCCACGATGCGGGGCCGGTGGAGCGGCGCGTCAAGCAGGACAAACGCGCCGACAGACGACTGGTAGACTCCGCAAACCTTGTCCCATTGCAGCGGCCTGCCCTGATGTCGTCACCCCTGCGTCTTGTCGAAGGCAAACTGACCGCGATGCGCTTTCTCGAGCGCCCCGACCAAGGTGGCGCCGGAAGCCGTCAGGTGCCGCCCGTCGACCCCGAAGCCCGCAAGAAATCGCTCGGCTACTGGTTCACGCACACCCTGGTGCCGATCCTCGCGGCACTCACCGGCAACGGGGCCGCGGCCAATGCCCTGGTGTTTCAGCAAGCCGACGAGGATCTCGTCCTGACCGAGCTGAACGCCGCGGCCGACAAGGTCGAGCATCCGGCGACGTGGTCGTACGCGAACCTGCGCGAAACCAGGACCTTCGCGTCGGCAAACGCGTTCGTGACCGTGGGGAAGAACGGCAGGATCCTGTTCGCGAAGCTACCGGTGGAAATCGAAATCGGCGGCGAGTCGTACCGCGGGTTCCTCGGCGGGCAGTGCTTCGACGTCGGCGACGACGTGGTTGCCGTGGTCGATCGCCGTGGCCGCCTGTTCGCGCTGTCGTCTCCGGACCGGCGCCGCACGGTCATGGATCACACGTGCAGCGACACGGGGCTGGCCGGCCTGACGCACGACATCTGGCTGGCGTGGAAATGGATGTTCATCGGCATGAACTGCTTTGTCATCCCGATGATGATCGTGCTGCTCTGGACCGGCGACGACGGCTTTTCCGACCTGGGTGCCGACCTGGCCATGCTGCTCGGCGGGCCGGCCGCGATCGGCGTCATGCTCGCGCTGCTCTTGGGCGTGCGGTTGTCGTGGGCCGACTGGCTGCCGGCGTGGCGCACGTCGGGCATCCTGAAGGCGCTGGGCCGCCCGGATCTGTGCACGGTCGATTTCCTGGCTACGCGCACCGAGGCCGAACGCAACGGCCAGGTGCGCGACACGGATGTCGGGCAAATCTATTACGCGCCCGTGGCCAAGGCCTAGCGCACTGCCTCCATCGCACCCGCCCGTCCCTGCGCCGCCATCGCGAGACGCCGCCAGTTGCGGGCCGCATACCGGTGCGCCTGCCGCAACGCGAGCCACAGCCCGATCTGCCGAACCGGCCTGAAGAGGCCACGCGCGCTGAACACGGTGCGCCGTTCGACGCGCGTCCTGCCGCCTTCCACCGGTGTCAGCGTGAATTCGTCTTCCAGCAGGCCGACCCAGTTGCGACACCACACCGTCGACGCCACCATCCGGTAACGCAGCCGGCGATGCTCGTCGAGCACGAGAATCCGTTGGTCGATGGTGCCGCGATCGGTCGTGCACTGCCGCGTGTTGCCGACGGCCGGCACGCCTTCGAGCACGCGGCAGCTGACCGGCTTCGGCACGCCGAGGCGGAACAGCAACGGCCGCGTGTCGTCCATCCGGGCATGGAGGAAATGCGGCCAGACATGCTCGGGCCGGCAATCGAACGTCCACTGCGAATGAATTTCCACGACCGTCTCCTGGCGGTTGCCGGTGCGGGCATGATGACACAACCGCCCCGCCGCATTCGTCACTTCACGACCGCACGCCACGCGGTTCGCGCGTAGATGAGCAGCAACGGCAGCAGCGCCAGCGCGAACAGCAGGCCAAGCGCCAGCACCCACACCGGCCACTGTTCGGGATTCCCCCACACCCAGTAGCGGTACGGCACGCTCAGGAACGCGATTTCCATCAGCAGCACACCGAGCGGCACGAGCGCGTTCATCACCACGGCCACGCCGAATCGGGCCGCGCCGTCGATGTTCTTCCCCGCACCGTACGCCGCGATCAGGTAGACGAAATACCCGATGATCGCGACCATCAGCGCGCCGCCGGCCAGCAGGCCGACACTGCGCACGCTGCGTTCATGCAACTGGGTAGCCCCGGCCGGCAACACGACATCGATCTTCTCGCCGATCTCCGGCACGCCGCCGGATCGGATGTTGCCCGGCAGCACGACCCGCTCGCCATCCGGCATCACGGCTTCCAGGATCGACGTGTACTTGATGCACCGATATCGTTCGGTGCGCCCGCTGCTATCGCGTCGCTCGCAGGTGTCCCACTCGGACTGGTAGGACACGACGGTCGCCTCGTATTTCGGCGACACCGCCAGTGCGTAGAGTTCGTCGCCGATCCAGTACGCGAACGGGAAACACAGCGACACCAGGCAAAAGCACACGAGCCACCAGAAGGCGACCGCGCCGCCCGCTCCGCGCGCGCCGCCGGTCTGGCGGCGCACCATGCGCGACGCGAGCCAGTACGCGGCCACGCCGAATACCGCCACACAAACCACGAACACCTTGCCCGCCTGCGTCAACGCCATCTGCATTTCCCCCGATAACCGGCCGGATCTTCGTCGGCCATTTTTTCAATTCAGATCAACTCGTTCGTCACCACGTCGCCCGCCATTCCGTCAGGCCGGCTCGCCGACGAATCTCAGCGTCCCCGATTCGCCCGACAGCAGCGCGCGATTCGCGTCCGCCGCCGCGCGCAGGTAATCCCACAGCGCGGTCACGCGCCGCAGCTTGCGCAGGTCCTCGCGGCACGTCAGCCAGAAGCACCGCGTGACGACCACGTCATCCGGCAGCACGGGCACCAGCGCCGGCTGCGTGGCCGCCATGAAGCACGGCAGGATCGCGAGCCCGCCGCCCTGCAGCGCCGCGAAATACTGCGCGATCACGCTCGTCGTGCGCAGCCCGGCCGTCGCGCCCGGCACCGCCCGGTCGAGGTACAGCAGCTCGTTGCTGAACGCGAGATCGTCGACATAGCTGATGAACGCGTGCTCCGCGAGATCGTCGGTACAGGTGATCGGTGGATGGTTCGCGAGATAGTCGCGCGTCGCGTAGAGCCGCAACTGGTAATCGCACAGCTTCGTGACCACGTAAGGCCCGCGCTCGGGCCGCTCGAGCGTGATCGCGAGGTCCGCCTCGCGCTTGGGCAGGTTGACGAAATGCGGCACCGGCAGCAGGTCGACCGTCACGTGCGGATGCTCGGCGCGAAACTGCGCGAGTTGCGGCGCGAGGAAAAAGCACCCGAACCCCTCGGTCGACCCGATCCGCACATGGCCCGACAGCGCCTCGCCCGTATTCGCGACCTGGTCGCACGCGGACTGCACGGTCGTCTCCATCGCATCCGCATACGCGACGAGCCGCTGGCCTTCGGCCGTCAGCGTGAAGCCGCCGGAGCGCGACTTGTCGAACAGCAGCGTACCCATCGCCGCCTCGAGCGCGCGGATGCGCCGCGCGACGGTCGTGTAGTCGACCCCCAGCCGCTTCGCGGCGCCGCTCGCCCGCTGCGTGCGCGCGACTTCGAGGAAAAAACGCAGGTCGTCCCAGTTCAGGTTGCCGGAAACCGGCTCGGTGGCATGTCGCATCGGCGAGGGAAAAAGGGGCGGGAGTCTCCGGGCCGGCCGTCGATATGCATAAATGCACATCCAACCGGTTTCTTTATCGGTACATGATGAATCTGCGCATAACTATACTCGACCGTGACCTGCGGACCACGAGCCGCGGCACCACCACGGAGACACCATGCAGACGCGATCCACCCTCGATGAGCATGCGACAGTCGCGGCACCTGCGCCCGAGCGCACCGCGAAGCACCACCTGCTGGCCGGCTGGGCCAGCATGGCCGGCACCACGATCGAGTGGTACGACTTCTTCCTCTACGGCACGGCCGCCGCGCTCGTGTTCAACCGCATCTTCTTCCCGTCGCTGGACCCCGTCGTCGGCACGCTCGCCGCGTTCGGCACGTTCGCGGTCGGCTTCATCGGGCGGCCGATGGGCGGCATCGTGTTCGGCCACTTCGGCGACCGCATCGGCCGCAAGTCGATGCTGATGATCACGCTGCTGCTGATGGGCGTGCCGAGCATGATCATCGGGCTGATCCCGTCGTACGACAGCATCGGCTACTGGGCCGCCGCGCTGCTGATCGGGATGCGGTTCCTGCAAGGGATGGCGGTCGGCGGCGAATGGGGCGGCGCGGTGCTGATGGCCGTCGAACACGCGCCGAAGGGCCGCAAGGGGCTGTTCGGCAGCCTGCCGCAGACGGGCGTCGGGCTCGGCCTGATCCTGTCGTCGGTCGCGATGGCCGCGGTGGCCGCGCTGCCGGAAGCCGACATGCTGTCGTGGGGCTGGCGTGTGCCGTTCCTCGCGAGCATCGCGCTCGTCGGCCTCGGCTGGTTCATCCGCGCGAAGGTGCCCGAATCGCCCGACTTCGAGAAGATGCAGCGCCAGGGCAAGGCCGAGAAGTCGCCAGTGACGGCCGCGCTGCGCCGCCATCCGCGCGAGGTGCTGACGATCGTCGGCGCACGCGCCGCCGAGAACACCTGGTTCTACATGGTCGTCACGTTCGCGCTCGCCTACGCGACGCAGCAGCTGCATCTGCCGAAGGCCGAGATGCTGCACGCGATCACGGCCGGCGCCGCGCTGTCGCTCGTCACGATGCCGCTGTGCGGCCATCTCAGCGACCGCATCGGCCAGCGCCGGATGTTCGCGATCGGCCTCGTGCTGATGTGCGCGTTCGCCGCGCCGTTCTTCATGATGCTCGGCACGCAGCAGACGTCGACCGCATGGTGGGCGATCGTGCTCGGCCTCGGCGTCGTGTTCCCGATTCTCTATGCGCCGGAATCGCTGCTGTTCGCGCAGCAGTTCCCGGCGGAGATCCGCTACAGCGGCATCTCGCTGTCGGTGCAGCTGGCCGGCGTGATCGGCGGCGGCTTCGCGCCGATGATCGCGACGTCGCTGCTCAAGGCCGGCGGCGGCCAGCCGCATTACGTGATCGCTTACCTCGTCGGCTTCGGCGTGTTCGCGCTCGTGTGTACCGCGTTGATGCGGCCGGCGCGCGCGTGAGCACGCCGCCGGCATCCGATCGATTTCAGTTCGTCCTGCCGTCCGCCGTGCGTGCATGCGCGGCGGCGGATACGGGCCGCCTTGTTTGTCATCACCCCGTTTCCCGGAGAGTTCCATGAACGCCGCAGTTCCCCAGACCACCCTCGCCCTGCCCACCGCCAAGCTGCTGATCGACGGCGCGTTCGTCGAATCGCAAAGCGCCGAATGGGGCGACATCGTCAACCCCGCGACGCAGGAAGTGATCGGCCGCGTGCCGTATGCGACGCTCGACGAGGTCGACGCCGCGATCGCGTCCGCGCAGCGCGCGTTCCAGACGTGGAAAACGACGCCGATCGGCGCGCGCCTGCGCATCATGCTGAAGTTCCAGGATCTCGTGCGCCGCAATCTCGAACGGATCGCGCACACGCTGACGGCCGAGCAGGGCAAGACGCTGCCCGATGCGCAGGGCGACATCTTCCGCGGCCTCGAAGTGGTCGAGCACGCATGCTCGATCGGCACGCTGCAGCAAGGCGAATTCGCGGAGAACGTGGCGGGCGGCGTCGATACCTATACGCTGCGCCAGCCGATCGGCGTGTGCGCGGGCATCACGCCGTTCAACTTCCCCGGGATGATCCCGTTGTGGATGTTCCCGATGGCGATCGTCTGCGGCAACACGTTCGTGCTGAAGCCGTCGGAGCAGGATCCGCTGTCGACGATGCAGCTCGTCGAGCTCGCGATCGAGGCCGGCGTGCCGCAGGGCGTGCTGAACGTCGTGCACGGCGGCAAGACGGTGGTCGACCGCCTCTGCACGCACCCGGACATCAAGGCGATCTCGTTCGTCGGCTCGACGCGCGTCGGCACGCACGTGTACAACCTCGGCAGCCAGCACGGCAAGCGCGTGCAGTCGATGATGGGCGCGAAGAACCACGCGGTCGTGCTGCCCGACGCGCACCGCGAGCAGACGATCAACGCGCTCGTCGGCGCGGGTTTCGGCGCGGCCGGCCAGCGCTGCATGGCGACGTCGGTCGTCGTGCTGGTCGGCACGGCGCGCGACTGGTTGCCCGAGCTCGTCGAGAAAGCGAAGGCGCTGAAGGTGAACGCGGGCCACGAACCGGGTACCGATGTCGGCCCGGTCGTGTCGAAGGCCGCGCATGCGCGCATCACCGCGCTGATCGACGAAGGCGTGAAGGCCGGCGCGAAGCTCGAACTCGACGGCCGCAACGTGAAGGTGCCCGGCTACGAGCAGGGCAACTTCGTCGGCCCGACGATCTTCTCGGGTGTGACGACCGACATGTCGATCTATACGGAAGAAATCTTCGGGCCGGTGGTGGTCGTGCTCGAAGCCGACACGCTCGACGACGCGATCGCGCTCGTCAACCGCAACCCGATGGGCAACGGCGTGGGGCTGTTCACGCAGAGCGGCGCGGCGGCACGCAAGTTCCAGAGCGAGATCGACATCGGCCAGGTCGGCATCAACATCCCGATTCCGGTGCCGGTGCCCTACTTCAGCTTCACGGGTTCGCGCGGCTCGAAGCTCGGCGATCTCGGCCCGTACGGCAAGCAGGTCGTGCAGTTCTACACGCAGACGAAGACGGTCACCGCGCGCTGGTTCGACGACGACGCGACGGCCGGCGGCGTGAACACGACGATCGCGCTGCGCTGAGTGCGAAGCATGGGACCGGACTGAGCGCTGAAGCGCCAGGTCCGGTCGACCGCGAAGCATGGGACCGGACTAAGCGCTAAAGCGCCAAGTCCGGTCGACACGGAGACCCATACATGGAAATTGCATTCATCGGACTCGGCAACATGGGCGGCCCCATGGCCGCCAACCTGCTGAAAGCCGGCCACGCGCTGACGGTGTTCGACCTCGACGCGCACGCGGTCGACGTCGCGGTGCGCGCCGGCGCGACCGCCGCCGGCTCGCCGCGCGAAGCGGCCGCGCGCGGCGCGGTCGTGATCACGATGCTGCCGGCCGCGCAGCACGTGCGCGCCGTCTACCTCGGCGACGACGGCGTGCTGGCCGGCGCGCGCGCCGGCGCGGCGCTGATCGACTGCAGCACGATCGATCCGGGCACCGTGCGCGCGGTGGCCGAAGCCGCCGCGCAGCGCGACTTCCCGCTCGCCGACGCGCCCGTGTCGGGCGGCACCGGCGGCGCGCAGGCCGGCACGCTGACCTTCATGGTCGGCGCGGACGCCGCGCTGTTCGAGCGCATCCGCCCGGTGCTGCAGGACATGGGCAAGAACGTCGTGCACTGCGGCGGCACCGGCACCGGGCAAATCGCGAAGATCTGCAACAACCTGCTGCTCGGGATCTCGATGATGGGCGTCTCGGAAGCGATGGCGCTCGGCGCCGCGCTCGGCATCGATCCATCCGTGCTGGCGGGCATCATCAATACGTCGACCGGCCGCTGCTGGAGCTCGGACACGTACAACCCGTATCCGGGCGTGAGCGACACCGCGCCGGCCGCGCGCGGCTATGCGGGCGGATTCGCGGCGAACCTGATGCTGAAGGATCTCGGGCTCGCGACCGAAGCGGCACGGAGCGCGCACCAGCCGGTGTGGATGGGCGCACTCGCGCAGCAGCTCTATCAGTCGATGAGCCAGCAGGGGCTCGGCACGCTCGACTTCTCCGCGTGCGTCAAGCTGTACGAGGCGCAGCCGGCGTAACCGCCGCAGCCGACGCCGGACGTGCGCCGACCCGCGATGTGCCTGTATGGCCTCGCGGGTCGCTTTGCATCCGGGAGAAGGAAGGAAAACGCGGACGGCAGCGGCGTGCGACGCCGCCGGTCGCTCAACCGCGCGGATTCGACGCCGTCTCGAAAGTCGGATGGCACTCGAACGCGAGTTCGGAGCGCGCGCCGACACGGCTGCCGCTGGTCAGCGCCTCCTGCTTCAGGCTGGCGCGCATGCCGCGCTGCGTGCAGTAGTTGGTGGCTTCGTCGACGGCCTTCGTATGGGCGTCGGCCCACGTCGTCGATACGCCGACCGTGCGCGTCGTCACGGTAAATACGTTCGGGTTCGACGTCGCGGTCACGTCGGAAGCGGTCGAACACGCGGCGAGCAAGCATGCAACAGCCGCGACGGTCAACCATCGCAGGGTTCGAAAGGAAACTGGAGTGGACATGGGGGGCAAGCGCACGTACTTCGACGTGCATTGAGCAACATAGGCGACAGTATGCCTGCTCGATCGCCGGAGATCATGCCCCTTTCGGTGAACACATTGTTTCGAATGGTTAAACGATGACGGATGCAGGCAAGATTTACAGCCCTCGCCGGCGGCCGGCTTCGGCCGGCAGGTAGTTTCGCCCTGCCCGCACGCCGTTGCGGGCGCGCCGGGCGGCGCGACGGCCGGGTCGAGCCCCGCCGGCCGGGTCGGCGCCGACGCGTCCCCGCGCCCGGCCCCTGCGACACCGCCCTTTTTACAACCCGGGCGCGCCCTCTCCCTCACCCCTGACCGGCCCCGCCCCGCACCCGGCCGCCCGGCGCCCCCGTCGCCAGACAGGCACATCGCTTGCGCCACCCACGCGCCCGCCGATCCGGCGGACAACATCCTTCCCGCAACCGGCGTTGCTCGCCACGCGACCTTCGCGTGGCGATTCCGCATCGCAAACAGGTTCCCCTGAACGAGAGGACAACATGAAATCAATACGAACGATAGCGGCCCTGTGCTCCATCATTTCCGTGCTCGCGGCATGTGGCGGCGACGGCAACGACGTCGGCACCGAGCTCGGCATCTCGAAGCCGCAGGCGCGCTTCATCAACGCGGTGCCGGCCGGCCCGAACCTCGACTACTACCTGAACGCCAAGGTCGACCAGTCGGGTGTCGCGTACAAGGGCGTGACGCGCTATCACGACGTCGACTCGGGCACGCAGACCGCGAGCTACGACATCTCGGGCACGACCTCGACCATCGCGTCGCAATCGTTCAGCGCGGCGAACGGCCATCACTACACGACGATCGCGCTGCCGAGCACGACGTCGCTGATCTCCGTGATCGACGATCCGTACGACAAGGGCCTGCTGTCGGACAAGGCGCGCGTGCGCAGCTTCAATGCGTCGCCGAACGCGCAGAACATCGACATGTACGTCGTCCCGCCCGGCACCGACATCACGACGCAAAGCCCGACGCTCGCGGGCGCGGCTTACCAGAACGCGGTGCCGGCCTCGACGCAGGATTCGATCTACCTGAACGGCGGCAGCTACCAGGTGATCGTCACGACGGCCGGCAGCAAGACGCCGATCCTCAAGACCGCGCCGGTCACCATCAACAACAACGCCGACTGGCTGCTGCTGACGATTCCGTCGGGCGGGGTCGGCGACGTGACGCCGAACGATATCCACGTGCTGGTTGGGCAAGGCAACGACGCCGATACGTCCGCGCAGGAACTCGGGCCGCAGTAACGGCGCGAACACGGCGGCGGCGATCGTGGCGGACGGTGCGAGTGCACCGGCCGCCCCACGCCGGGTAACGGTATCCGGCGGTATCAGTCGATCCGCTCGAGGCAGATCACGTGCTCGGCGCGCGCACCGTCGCCGTGCTCGACGTCGACATCGCCGACATGCCGCACGCGCCAGCCCGGCCGCGTCGCGATCTGCGGCATGTTGCCGCCCGGCCGGCTCTCGATCCCGCCGAGCCCCTCGTCGGGCGTATCGACCGCATCGTCGAGCGACGCGTTCGAGTAGATCACGTTGTCCTGCAGTTCCGACGCGCCGGTGCGCGCCTCCATGCCCTTGCCGTCGACGTCGACCGTGTTGTCGGTCATCGCCATGTTCGCGTTGTCGAGCGTGACGATCCGGCCGGCCGCGCGACGCACGGGATCGCCGCTGTCGACCGCATGCGCGCCGACGTCGATCGGCGGCAGGCCGGTCGGCGTTTTCGCCGCGACCGCCTCGGGCGTCAGCGGCCGCTTCGCCACCTCGGCGACCTCGGCGGCCTGGGTCGCCGCGTCGGGCATGTCGCCGGCTGCCGGGGTCTTCACCGGACTCTTCGCGATCTGTTCCTGCTGCTGTTGCGGGGTTGGATTCGATTCCGCGTTCTGCATCGCACCTCCTGTTCCGGACGGCGTGCGCCGGCGTGATGCCGGCGCCGGTCCGGGAATCGCTACAACGGTCCTTGCAAATCTTTCACGCGCAGGTACGGCGCACACGCGCGTCCTGCGGCGCCCGTGCCGCATGGGCATGCCGCACGACAGCGCACGGGTGACGAACCGGCGCACGCCGCGTGCGCGTGCGCCCCCGCCTGATGCCGGTCAGCCGCCGCTTGCGCCCGCCGGCGCGGAAGCCGCGCCCGGCATGCTTGCCGCGCCGCCCGGCGTGCCCGACGGCGCGGTGGACGGCGCCGGCGACATGCCGCCCGTGGCGCTGGTGTCCGAGCTCGCACCGGTACCGGTGTCGCTCTTTTTCTGGCAACCCGCACCCGCCGCCAGGCCGGCGATCAGGATGCCGGCGAAGACGGCTCGCGATACGTGACGAAGGGAATATCGCTGCATGACACCTCCGCTGATGTCGGTGGATGGAACCCTTCGGCGCGCAATCCCCGTGCCTCGCCATCGATCCCTCCCATTCATTTTTCAAATGACGCCCAGCCGAATATTTAATTTCCCATCACCGTGCCGGCCACCCATACTCGCGAACAAATCCGAGACATAACGTCCACGGCGGCCGGGCCGTCGCAGCGTATACGCGCTGCCGGTTTCGCGCCCCGCACATGGAAGGAGACAACGGCGTGCAACTGGAAGCCACCCACCGCCCGGGCATCGTGCCCGGCGCGGTCGACGCATCGCATCGAACCGATTCGGCCGCGCGCGACCCCGCGCTGAGCCCGCGGCTGCACAACCCCGACCTCGCGCCCACCAAGGCCGAGGGGCGGACGTGGGGCCGCTACAGCATCTTTGCGCTGTGGACCAACGACGTGCACAACATCGCGAACTACTCGTTCGCGATCGGGCTGTTCGCGCTCGGCCTGTCGGGCTGGCAGATGCTCGCGTCGCTCGCGATCGGCGCGGTGCTCGTGTACTGCTTCATGAACCTCACCGGCTACATGGGCCAGAAGACCGGCGTGCCGTTCCCGGTGATCAGCCGGATGAGCTTCGGCATCTACGGCGCGCTGCTGCCCGCGATGATCCGCGCGGTGATCGCGATCGCATGGTTCGGCATCCAGACCTATCTCGCGTCCGTCGTGCTGCGCGTGCTGCTCACCGCGATCTGGCCCGGCCTCGCCGCGTTCGACCAGGATGCGATCTTCGGGCTGTCGACGCTCGGCTGGGTCACGTTCGTCGCGATCTGGCTCGTGCAGATCGGCATCCTCACGTACGGGATGGAAATGGTCCGCAAGTACGAAGGGCTCGCCGGCCCGGTGATCCTCGTCACGACGCTGTCGCTCGCCGCGTGGATGTTCAGCCGCACGGGCGGCCATCTCGCGATGTCG
Organism: Burkholderia cepacia ATCC 25416; assembly: GCF_001411495.1. Lineage (NCBI taxonomy): Bacteria > Pseudomonadati > Pseudomonadota > Betaproteobacteria > Burkholderiales > Burkholderiaceae > Burkholderia > Burkholderia cepacia. The sequence goes on from NZ_CP012982.1 coordinate 360,532, forward strand.
ATCGGCAAGCCGCTGACCGGCCTGAAGATGTGGACGGAGATCTTCGCGGGCGGCTCGCTGTGGCTTGCGATCTACGGCACGCTGGTGCTCAACTTCTGCGACTTCGCGCGCTCGTCGCCGAGCGCGAAGACGGTGCGGGTCGGCAACTTCTGGGGCTTGCCAGTCAACATCCTCGTGTTCGCGACGATCAGCTTCGTGCTCGCGGGCGCGCAGTTCAAGCTGAACGGCCACATCATCCACAGCCCGACGGAAATCATCGCGACGGTGCCGAACAAGCTGTTCCTCGTGCTCGGCTGCCTCGCGTTCCTGATCGTCACGGTCGCCGTGAACATCATGGCGAACTTCGTCGCGCCGGCCTTCGTGCTGACGAGCCTTGCGCCGCATCGCCTGTCGTTCCGCCGCGCGGGCCTGATCAGCGCGACGGTCGCCGTGCTGATCCTGCCGTGGAACCTGTACAACAGCCCGATCGTGATCGTCTATTTCCTGTCCGGCCTCGGCGCGCTGCTCGGCCCGCTGTACGGGATCATCACGGTCGACTACTGGCTCGTGCGCAAGCAGCGCGTGAACGTGCCCGACCTCTATACCGAAGCGCCGACCGGCACCTATTTCTACACGCGCGGCGTGAACCGCAAGGCACTTGCGGCGCTCCTGCCGTCCGCGCTGATCTCGATCACGCTCGCCGTCGTGCCGGCCTTCAGCGCGATGACGCCGTTCTCGTGGCTGCTCGGCGCGGCCATCGCGGGCAGCGTGTACTGGCTGCTGGCCGATCGCAAACGGCAATACGAGGAGCGCTCGGGCGAGCCCATCGCGGTCGCCTGCGCGCAACACTGAACACACGCATACGGAGTCAGCAATGAGGATCCTGGTAGTCAACGTCAACACGACCGAGTCGATCACCGACGCGATCGCCGCGCAGGCGCAGGCCGCCGCATCGCCGGGCACGGAGATCGTCGGTCTGACGCCGCGCTTCGGCGCGGAGTCGATCGAAGGCAACTTCGAGAGCTATCTCGCGGCGATCGCCGTGATGGATCGCGTGCTGAGCTACGACGAGCCGTACGACGCGGTGATCCAGGCCGGCTACGGCGAACACGGCCGCGAAGGCCTGCAGGAACTGCTGACGGTGCCCGTCGTCGACATCACCGAAGCGGCCGCGAGCGTCGCGATGCTGCTCGGCCATCGCTACTCGGTCGTCACGACGCTCGACCGCACGGTGCCGCTGATCGAGGATCGCCTGAAGCTCGCCGGGCTCGACGCGCGCTGCGCGTCGGTGCGCGCAAGCGGCCTCGCGGTGCTCGAACTCGAGGAAAACCCGGCGCGCGCGATCGAGTCGATCGTCGGCCAGGCGCAGCGCGCGGTGAAGGACGATCACGCGGAAGTGATCTGCCTCGGCTGCGGCGGAATGGCCGGCCTCGACCGGCAGATCGAGGAATGCACGGGCGTGCCGGTCGTCGACGGCGTGTCGGCCGCGGTCGCGCTCGCCGAGTCGCTGGTGCGCCTGAAGCTGAAGACGTCGAAGGTCCGCACGTACGCGCCGCCGCGCCCGAAGCGGATCGTCGGCTGGCCGGGCACCTTCGCAAAATGACGCGCCGCCGGCCGGCTGCTGCGTCGCGCTCGGGCATCGTGTCGCCGGGAGACGTATCGGCATGCGGGACACGCTAGAACCGGACGCACTGCCCCGCGGCGCGTCCGACGCCGCGGGCGCGCTCGACGTGCTCGATGCGCGGCTGATGCGCATCCTGCTCGTGCTGCTCACCGAGCGCACCGTGTCGCGCGCGGCCGTGCGGCTGAACATGTCGCAGCCGGCGACGAGCGCCGCGCTCAAGCGCCTGCGCACGCTGCTCGGCGATCCGTTGCTCGTGCGCAGCCGCTACGGGATGGTGCCGACCGAGTTCGGCGCGCGGCTGATCGAACCGCTGCGCAACGCGCTGCGCGTGATCGACTTCATCCGCATCCAGCAGCCGACGTTCGACGCGCGCACGTCGGTGCGCACCTACCGGATCGGCTGCCCCGACTACCTGAACGTGCTGTTCGTGCCGAAGCTCGTCGCGCTGTTCCGCGAACGCGCGCCGAACGCGCAGCTCGTGTTCCATCCGCTCGGCGACGGCTTCGACGACGAGCGCGCGCTGGCCGACGGCGAACTCGACGTCGTGATCGACAATCGCCCGGCGCGCTCGTCGCGGTTCCGGCAGGACGACCTGTTCGACGATCGCGTCGTATGCCTGATGCGCGCGACGCATCCGCTCGCGCGGCACGGCGCGATGACGGCCGCCGATTTTGCCGACGCGCCGCAGCTGTGCCCGACACCGTCGTGGCTCGAGGCGTCCGGCGCGATCGACCGGCAGCTCGAACGCGTGGGCCTGCAGCGGCGGATCGTCGTCACGCTGCCCCACTTCGAACTTGCCGCGCATGCGCTCGTGCGCACCGACATGCTCCTGACTACCACGTACCGGCTCGCGCGGCATTATGCGAAGCTGCTGCCGCTCGCCGCCGTCGCGCTGCCGGCGGAGCCGCCGGACATCGTGTACCGGATGACGTGGAACGAATCGGGCGCGTGCGTGGACGGCGTGCGCTGGCTGCGCGGGCTGATCGCGGAAGCGACACGCGCGTGGCTCGACGCCGAGGCGATGCTGCCGGCGGTTGCCGCGGTTCCCGCCGGCGCAGCTGCGGACGCAGGGAACAGCGTGACGGCTGCGGGCGATACGGCCGATGCACCCGATACAGACGCTACAGCCGATACGCCCGAACCGGTTCGACGCACGCGCCGCAGGCAGGCGACGCATTGCCGTGCATCGCACCCGCCGCGCGTCGCCCATGCGGCACGCATCCACCGTCACGCGACGAAGTCGCATTGACCGGCGCGACAACGCGCCGCTCCGTACGTCACACACTTTCACACACCGTCACGCAGCATCGCGCATCGGTTGCGCAAGCAGCTTGCATGCAACGACGGCCACGACGAGCGCGAGCACGCCGCTCACCGTCAGCGCGTCGGCAAACCCGCTCGCGAACGCGACGGGCGCCGCCTTCGCGAGCGCGCCGGCGGCCGACGGCGGCACACGCTCGAGCGCCCGCGCCAGGTCGCCGGCCAGCAGACTCGACATGAACGGCGCATCGGCGAACGCGCGCAGGCCGGGCGCGGCGGACAGCAGCCGGTCGAGCCGCGCCTGCGTGCTCGCCGCCAGCACCGCGCCGAGCACGCCGACGGCCGTCACGATCGCCGAGAAGCGCGTCGTCGTGCTGATGCCCGACGCCATGCCGGTGCGATTCGACGGCACGCACGCCATGATCGCCTTCTGCGTATCGCCGTTCATGATGCCCGCGCCGCAGCCCGTCACGAACATGCCGATCGCGACGAGCCGGTAGTCGCCGGCGGCCGTCAGCGCCGCGGTCGCGAGGTTGCCCGCGCCGATCAGCGCGAGCCCGCCCGCCAGCACGCCGCCGGACGACACGCGCGCGGCCAGCGCCGCGCCGAGCGACGGCCCGGCGATCATCGCGAACGCGAACGGCAGCATCCCGAGCCCCGCGTCGATCGCCGACATCCCGAACGCGTTCTGCAGGTACAGCGGCAGGAACGTCATCATCACCTGCGCGCACGCCGCATAACCGAACATCGCGAGCACGGCGCCGACGAAGCGCGGCTGGCTAAACAGCGCGAGATCGATCATCGGCCGCGCCTGCCAGCGCTCCGCGCCGACGAACGCCGCGAACAGCGCGGCGGCGAGCGCGAGCCGGCCGAGCGTCGCGGCCGACAGCCAGCCGTGCGACGGTGCGCCGATCAGGGCCGCGATCGCGCACGCGAGCGCCGCGCCGAACAACAGGCTGCCGGCCGCATCCACGCGCTTCGCGTGCGGATCGCGCGACTCGTCGATCGCGACGCGCGCGCCGGCCGCGAGCAGCATGCAGACGGGCAGGTTCAGCAGGAACACCCAGCGCCACCCGATCCATTGCGTGATCGCGCCGCCGACGAGCGGCGCGACGGCCGTCGCGATCCCCATGCACATGCCCCAGATCGCCCACGCGCGCGCCCGCTCGCGCCCCTCCGGAAAACGGTTCGCGATCACGGCGAGCGCGGCCGTCAGCAACAGCGCGGCGCCGCCGCCCTTCACCGCACGCGCGGCGATCAGCCAGCCGGCCGACGGCGCGACGCCGCAGCCGAGCGACGCGAGAAAGAACAGCGCGAGCCCCGCGCCGAGCATCCGCTTGCGTCCGAAGCGGTCGGCGAGCCCGCCGGCCGGCAGCAGGCAGGCGGCGAACGCGGTCATGTACGCGCTCACGACCCATTCGATATCGGCGAAGCTCGCGTGGAAACTGCGCGCGATGCTCGGCAGCGACACGGCGACGACGTTCGTGTCGAGCACGATCAGCGAGCAGGTCGCGGACGCAACGGCGAGCGTCGCGGCGGCGGGCATGCGGCCGCCCGTGCGCGGGGCGGCAGGCGCGCCCGCGCGCGACGCCGGTGAAGACTGGGACATCGGACACTCCGGAACAGGTTGAACGAACCGTATGCTAGGCTTGCCCGGTATTGCCCGTCATTGACACTCAGATGCTTTTTTATTGACGAAAACCGCAATCATGGACCGGCTTGAATTCCGTCACGTGCGCGCGTTCCTGAGCGTCGCGCAGCACCTGCACTTCGCCCGCGCGGCCGAGGCGCTCGACATGGCGCCGCCCGCGCTCACGCGGCAGATCCAGGAAGCCGAACGCGTGCTCGGCGTGCGTCTCTTTCACCGGTCGCGCCGCGCGGTCACGCTGAGCGCGGCCGGCGAGGCCTATCTCGCCGAAGCGCGCGCCGCGGTCGAACACCTGCAGCGCGGCCGCGAACTCGCGGCGCTGGCCGAGCGCGGCGAGCTCGGCCGGATCGAGATCGGCTACGTGTCGTCGGCTGTCTATTCAGGCACGCTGCAGCGCACGGTCGGCGCGTTTCGTGACGCGCATCCGCGCATCGAACTGAACCTGCGCGAAGTGCCGATGGACGACGTCGCGAACCAGCTCGACACCGGCCGCCTCGACCTCGCGTACGTCCGCCCGCCGCTGCCGCTGCCCGGCGGCCTGCGGATCGTCACGCTGCAACGCGACGTGTTCGTCGCGGCCGTGCCGGCCGGGTCGCGCTACGCGTCGATGGCCGCCGTTCGCGCGGCCGACCTCGCCGACGCGCGCTTCGCGGTGCCCGAACAGGAGCGCGGCACGCTCGAAGTCGCGCGCCGCGGCCGCTTCGCGCCGCTGGTCGCCCCCCGCCCGGGCGGCTTGCTCGCGGTGCTCGCGTGCGTGTCCGTGAACGGCTGGGTCGCGGTGATTCCCGATGCGCTCGCCGGCTGCGTGTCGCTGCCGGGTATCGTGTACCGGCCGATCGCCGGCAAGCCGATCACGTCGGAACTCGCACTCGCGCACCGGCGCTTCGAAAAGGCGCCGGCGGTGCGCGCGTTCCTGCGGACGGTTCCGTCGGCCGTGCAAGACGCTGGATGAAACGCCCGCGTGCGGCGACGGCGGCGATGGCGGCCGCCGCGGCGCGAATATGCATTGCACGATTCGATGTTTGTCGGCTGGAAACCGATTCCGTAACCTGCCCGGCAACCGCGCCACCTGCGCGCGGGTAACCGAGGACACTCCGCCGATGAACCCAACTTCCGCCCCGGCGCGCCGCCGCGTGCTGCAGCGTCTTGTCGCCCTCGCCGCCGCGCCGCTCGCCGGCGGCGTCGCACTGCCCGCCCATGCGGCGGGCGCCGACCCGTCGGGCGTCACGCTCGTGCTCGGCGACCAGGCCGGCGGCCTGCGCGCGCTCGCCGAAGCCGCGCGCGTGCTCGACGGCACGCCTTACCGGTTCCGCTGGGCCAACTTCCAGGGTGCCGCGCCGCTGTTCGAGGCGCAGCGCGCGGGGGCGATCGATCTCGCGCCGGCCGGCGACCTGCCCGTGCTGACGGCCGCGCTCGGCGATCCGTCATTGCGGATCGTCGCGACGCGCGTCGGCTCGGCGACATCGCTCGGCATCGTCGTGCAGCCCGATTCGCCGGTCCGCACCGTCGCCGACCTGAAAGGACAGACCGTCGTCGTGTCGTCCGCGCGCGGCAGCATTTCGCAGTACCAGCTGTACGGGGCGCTGCGCGAACACGGCCTCGCGCCGCGTGACGTCGACGTGCGCTTCGTGCTGCCCGTCGACGCGTTCGCCGCGTTCGAGGCGAAGCGGATCGGCATCTGGGCGACGTTCGACCCGTACTACGGGCATGCGGTACGACGCGGTGCGCGCGTCGTCCGTGACGGCAGCGGCATCAATTCCGGGCTGGCGTTCCTCACGTCGCCGGTCGAAACGCTCGACGATCGCGCGAAGCGCGCGGCGCTCGCGGACGTGCTGGCGCGGCTCGCCCGCGCGGGCCAGTGGGCGCTCGCGCATCCCGCCGACTATGCGACCGTCTATGCGTCGCTCACGCGCCTGCCGCCCGACGCGGCCACCGACATCGCACGCCGGGCCGCGCTCGCGCAGCGCAGCCTCAGCGGTGCCGACATCGACGTGCTGCAGCGTGTCGCCGACCGCGCGGCGGCCGACGCGATCCTGCCGCGGCGCGTCGACGTCGCCTCGATCGCGATCCGCAACGTGTCCGCCTGAACGATGACGCGCGTGGCGGCGTTCAGCGTTCTGCGCGGCCGCGGCATGTCGAGGTCCGGCACGTCGTCGCCGAACGTGGAGGCGACGAGCGTGCGCATGGCGGCGACCAGCAGCGTCGGCCCCGACTGGTTGAACGTGCAGCGCTCGCCCGCGGCCGGCACGGCCCGGTGCAGCACGGCCCACCACGCGCCACGGCCGCCCTCGCGTTCGAAAGCGGCGAACGGCAGCCGCTCGACGATCGGGCCACCGTCCGTCCACGATGTCGACGGCGCGAACGGAGCCGGCGCCGCGCCCGCCGCGCGAATCGACGTACACCCGGACGCATCGGCGTGCGGGGCGTCATGGCCCTGCGCGACCGCGACCCAGTAGTCCAGCGGCGCGCCTGTCAGATCCCGGACTTGCATGCCCGTCTCCGTCACCGTCGTTTTCGAATCGACATGCCGACCGTTGCATCTGCGGCGGTTGCGGTTCCCGATGGCGCCGAAGCGCGCTGCCATATCGCTGAAATCCCTCCCCCGAGCAAACCCGCGCACGTTGTCACGGCCGCGTCACTCGTGCGTACAATGATCCGACCGCTTGCCGCCGCCGTTCACGGCAAACGAATCAGGGCATTACAAACAGAAAACACACAAAACTGCGCCGATCCGGAGCTGTTTCCGGGGGTTCGGCGACATCAGGACCAGACAATGCGGCGCAGACCTGATCTCACGGGGGGACATATGTCCAGGCACACCCGAAAGCCGTTGGTATCGCTCGTCGTACCCTTCCATGACGAGGCGGAAGCGATCGACGCATTCTTTGCGACTGCCCTTCCCATCCTCGAATCGATCGACACCACGCGCTTCGAAATCGTTTGCGTGAACGACGGCAGCCGCGACGACACGCTGGACAGGCTCATCGACATCGCCGCCGGCGACCCGCGCGTGCGCATCGTCGATCTCACCCGGCGCTTCGGCAAGGAAGCCGCGCTCACCGCCGGCATCGACGAAGCCACCGGCACCGCCGTGATCCTGATCGATGCCGACCTGCAGGACCCGCCCGCTCTGATCCCCGCGATGGTCGAACGCTGGCTCGCCGGCGCCGAGGTCGTCGCCGCGAAGCGCACCGACCGCATGTGCGATCCGCTGATGCAGCGCGTGGCCGCCGCGCTCTACTACCGCGTGCACAACCGCCTCTCCGAAGTCGAGATGCCCGAGAACGTCGGCGATTTCCGGCTGATGGACCGCCAGGTCGTCGACGCGCTGCGCGCGCTACCCGAGCGGCGGCGTTTCATGAAAGGCCTGTTCGCGTGGGTCGGCTATCGCACCGAGATCATCGAATACACGCGTGCGCCACGCAGCGGCGGCCGCTCGAAATTCTCCGGATGGCGGCGCTGGAACTTCGCGCTCGAAGGCATCACGAGCTTCAGCACCGTGCCGCTGCGCGTATGGACCTACATCGGCCTCGCGTTCGCCGCCCTCTCGTTCATCTACGGCGCCTTCATCGTCATGCGCACGCTGCTGTTCGGCAACCCCGTGCACGGCTACGCGTCGCTCATCTCCGTGATGCTGTTCGTCGGCGGCATCCAGCTGATCGGTATCGGCGTGATCGGCGAATACCTCGGCCGCATCTATCACGAGTCGAAGCAGCGCCCCGTCTATCTCGTCCGGCGCCGTTACCGCGCCGCCGCGCTGGTGGGCCAACATCCGGCGCGGCACGTCGCGCAGCCGGACGCCTCGAAGCTGCTGCCGTTTCCGGTTCGGCGCGTCGCCCCTGCCCGACGACGGCAGACGGCCGCCGTGACCGCGGCAGCAGCACGCAACCTGTCGGTCAAGTAGCGCAGCATGGATATTTCCAGCTCATCGATTCAAGCTGACGAACGCCCTGTCCGCGTCTGGCTGACGCCCGGACGCATCGCGCTTTACAGCGCGGTCATGCTCGCGATCGGCGTGCTGTTCGTGTCGATCATGGTCCGGGTCGGCTTCCACTCGACCGACCCGGGCCTGTTCCGCCCCGGCTCGGGGTTCACGGTGTTCTGGTCCGCGTCCCATCTGATGCGCCATGGCTCGCCGTGGCAGGTCTACGATGTCCCCGCGTTTTCGCGGGCGCTCGCCGACCTGTTCCCGATCACGGCCGGCCATGCGTTCCTGCCGTGGCTGTACCCGCCTTCATATCTGCTCGTGGTGGCACCGTTCTCGCTGCTGCCCTATGCGATCGGCTATCCGCTGTTCATCGCGCTCGGCATCGTGCTGCTGGGCGTGTCGACCTGGCGCGTGTCGGGGCTCGCGGCGACGCCCGGCGCGAAACGTGTCGGCTGGCTCGCGCTGCTCGCATGTCCGGGCGTGCTCGTCACCGCGACGTACGGACAGAACGCGATGCTGACTGCGACGTGCGCCGCGCTCGCCGTGCATTTCGTCGATCGACGGCCGATGCTGGCCGGCTTCTTTATCGGACTCCTGTCGGTCAAGCCGCAACTCGCGTTGCTGTTCCCGTTCGTGCTGATCGCAGCGCGTGCGTGGCGCGCATTCGCGTGGGCCGCGGCCTTTGCGACTGCCTTCACCGCGCTGGGCATCGCGACAGGCGGCATCGAATCGCTCCATCTCTTCATGCAGAACGCGGGCGCGCTGCGTTCGCTGATCATCGAGCATGGCGTTCCGTTCTGGTTTGCGTCGCCGACGCCGTTCGCGGCGTTTCGTCTCGCCGGCCTGTCGCCGGCGCTCGCCTATGTTGGGCAGGCCGGCATCGCCGCGGTTGCGATCGCGGCTGCGTGCTTCGTCTGGCATCGCCACCAGGATGCGCGGATGCGCGTCGCGACACTGTTCATCGCGACGCTCGCCGTGAATCCCTATGTCTGGCACTACGAACTGTCCTGGCTGTGCGTCCCGATCGCGTGCATGATCGCCATCGGCTCGCAGGACGGCTGGCTGCGCGGCGAGCAAGGTTTCGTGGCCATCCTGTGGGCGCTGCCGCTTTACGAGTTTCTGAATCCATGGATGCATCTGCCGCAGATCGGGCCGCTCGTGACGTCAATCGCGTTGCTCATGCTGCTGCGGCGTGGACGGTTTGCCAGTCGCGGTACGCGCGCCGCGCTCGTTCGCGCCCCGTGAGCCGATAGCCGCGCACCACGCCGGCACCCTGCCCGTGCCGACTGCTGCGCTCGGCAATCGCGCCCCGGGTCGCGCTCGGGCAGCGTCGACGCCGGCATCCGGCAAGTCAGGCTGGCGCCCGCCCCACCACCACGCCCGCATCAATTCGTGTTACGAATCCCCGATTCCTGCCTACAATGATCAGAACGCCTGTCGTCCGGCCTGCAGCGGACGACGACCTGATCCATACGGCGCAGCACGAGCCGGATCTCTCGGGGGACGTATGTCCGCGCACGCCAGAAGGCCGCTGGTATCGCTCGTCGTACCGTTCCACGACGAGGCGGAAACAATCGACGCATTCTTTGCGACTGCCCTTCCCATCCTCGAATCGGTCGATACGATCCGTTTCGAGATCGTCTGCGTCAACGACGGCAGCCGCGACGACACGCTGGACAGGCTCATCGACATCGCCGCCGGCGACCCGCGCGTGCGCATCGTCGATCTCACCCGGCGCTTCGGCAAGGAAGCCGCGCTCACCGCCGGCATCGACGAAGCCGCCGGCACCGCCGTGATCCTGATCGATGCCGACCTGCAGGATCCGCCCGCCCTGATCCCCGCGATGGTCGAACGCTGGCTCGCCGGCGCCGAGGTCGTCGCCGCGAAACGCACCGACCGCATGTGCGATCCGCTGATGCAGCGCGTGGCCGCCGCGCTCTACTACCGCGTGCACAACCGCCTCTCCGAAGTCGAAATGCCCGAGAACGTCGGCGATTTCCGGCTGATGGACCGCCAGGTCGTCGACGCGCTGCGTGCGCTGCCCGAGCGGCGGCGTTTCATGAAAGGCCTGTTCGCGTGGGTCGGCTATCGCACCGAGATCATCGAATATACGCGTGCCCCACGCAGCGGCGGCCGCTCGAAATTCTCCGGATGGCGGCGCTGGAACTTCGCGCTCGAAGGCATCACGAGCTTCAGCACCGTGCCGCTGCGCGTATGGACCTACATCGGCCTCGCGTTCGCCGCCCTCTCGTTCATCTACGGCACGTTCATCGTCATGCGCACGCTGCTGTTCGGCAACCCCGTGCACGGCTACGCGTCGCTCATCTCCGTGATGCTGTTCGTCGGCGGCATCCAGTTGATCGGCATCGGCGTGATCGGCGAATACCTCGGCCGCATCTATCACGAGTCGAAGCAGCGCCCCGTCTATCTCGTGCGCCGCCGTTACCGCGCGCAGCGGGACGCCGCCGCGCATCCTGCGTCGAAGCTGCTGCAGTTCCCGCTCAAGCGCACGCACGCGGCCCGCCGCCGGACGCCGCTCCCCGCGACTGCCGCCGGCCACGGCGCGCGCAAAGTCTCCGTCAAGTAACCGCGTACACGCCGCATGGATCTCGCCCGGCAAACGATGCGATCGGCGGACCATCCCGTCCGCGCATGGCTGACACCGCGGCGCGTCGTTGCGTACAGCGCGGTCGCGCTCGCGTGCTACGCGCTGTTCGTCGCGATCTGGGTATCCGTCGTCCGTCATGCGCCGGCCACCGCCTTGTCGCGCCCGGGCCCCGACTACGCGGTGTTCTGGACGGCGTCGTACGTGATGCTGCACGGCTCGCCATGGCAAGCGTACGATGTGCCGACCTTCACGCGGCTGGCCGCCGACCTGTTCCCGCAGTTCCGCCGCGAAGACCTCGTCGCGTGGCTGTACCCGCCCACCAACCTGCTGCTCGTGACGCCGCTCGCGCTGCTGCCTTTTGCGATCGGCTATCCGCTGTTCGTCGCGTTCGGTGTCGCCGTGTTCGGTTTCGCCGCATCGCGCGTATCGGGCCTCGGCGCGATCCCCGGCACTGCGCGCGTCGGCGGGTTCGCGCTGGTCGCCGCCCCGTGCGTGTTCGTCACCGGGATGTTCGGGCAAAACGCGTTCCTGACCGCGTCGTGCGCGGCGCTGGCCGTCTGCTGGGCTGACCGCCGGCCGATGTGGGCCGGCCTCTGCATCGGCCTGCTGTCGGCCAAGCCGCAACTGGCGCTGCTGTTCCCGTTCGTGCTGATCGCCACGCGCGCATGGCGCACGATCGCGTGGGCCGCGCTCGCCACCACCGCGTTCGCCGCATTGAGCGTCCTCGTCTGCGGCGTCGAGTCGCTCCATCGGTTCGTCGCCGGCACCGCGCTCGCGCGGTCGCTCCTCCTCGAGCAAGGTGTCGTGTTCTGGCTCGCGTCGCCGGCACCGTTCGCCGCCTTCCGGCTCGCGGGCCTGACGCCCGGGCTCGCGTATGCCGCGCAGGCGTGCATCGCGGCGCTGGCGATCGCAGCCGCCTGCATCGTGTGGACGCGTTCGCGCGACATCCGCATGCGTGCCGCCGTCCTAGCGGTCGCGACGCTCGCGGCGAACCCTTACGTGTGGCACTACGAGCTCGCATGGCTCGGCATCGCGATCGCGTGCATGCTGGCGACCGGCTGGCAGGACGGCTGGCTGCGCGGCGAGCAGGCCGCGATCGCGCTCATGTGGCTGCTGCCGATCGTCGAATACCTGAACCCGTGGCTGCAATGGCCGCAGATCGGCCCGGCCGTGACGCTGTTCGCACTCCTCCTGCTGCTGCGCCGCGCCGGCCCGCGCACTCACAACGCGAGCCGCGGCGGCACGTAGACGCCGTAGTACGGCCCGACGCCGGTCCCTGAGCCCGACATCTTCACGCCGGCGACGAAGTGGCCCTGGATGTACTTGTACGTGCCGCCGAGCGACACATCGACATGGAACGGCGCGAACGCGACGATCGGCACGGTGGTGCTGGTCGCGGTCTGCGTGACGACCGGCAGCACCACCGTCGTGCCGACCGGCACCGACGTATAGAGCGTCGCCTTCACGCCGGTCGCGAGATTGATGCTGTCGCCGATGTTGAGCGCCGTCGGGTTGCCGGTCGCCATCAGGTTGCCCATCGTCGTCGTGTCGGTCGCGGTCGACTGGAACGAGGTCCACTGCCCGCCCATGCAGAGCAGGCCGTAGACCTGGCCGTTCGTGATCGAGAACTCGTACGGCTGGCCGGTCAGCGGATTGATCAGCGGCTGGTTGGTCGCGGCGTTCCAGTACAGGTTGTACACGCACTGGTCGATCGCAACCGGAAACAGCGCGCCGGCCGCCACCCCGCCCGGCGCCGCCAGCACCGCCACCGCGGTCGCGCTGCCGGAGGCGCCGGGAATCCCGAGCAGCCCGCCGAGCAGCAGCGGAATCGAGCCGCCGTTCACGCCGGGCGCGCGCGACACGGTGACCTGCACCGCCGGCACGTCGTAGGTGCCGGGCGTGATGGTCGTCGGCTGCATCGACGCGGGATTGCGCGTCACGTTCCAGTATCCGGTGGTCACCGTGCCGGTCGACAGCGCCGCACCGGCCGCCGAGTTCCGCGCGATCACGCCGTTCGCCGCCGGCGCGGCCTGCGACCAGTTCACCGCGCCGCCGCTCGGCGACATCATTGCATCGGCCCCCGCGAGCGCGGCCGCATCGGCCGCGTTCTGCAACTGGTTGTTCACCGTGACCACCCACGCAATGTCGATCGCCAGCGCGCCGAACGACAGCAGCGGAATCAGGAACATCAGGAAGAACAGCGCGACCGAACCGCGCTGCCGCGCGGGGCCGGCGGGTTGCGTTGCGCGAACGTCATTCATAGAGCATCACCGAAGTCGCCGAGACCGTCACCGGGCCGGTGAGCGCGCTGAACGCGGAACCCAGCACGAGCCCCGTATACGTGTAGGTCACGGTCACCGTCAGCGCGGTGCCCGACGTCGTGCCGTTCGCCTGCGTCACGGTCACCGCCGGGGTGGTCGCGGTGCCGCCGGTGATCAGGCTGTTCTGCATCGCGTTCTGCGCGATGCCCGCGATCTGCGTCGTGGTCAGCATCGGCACGCGCAGCACGACGCCGGCCCGCGCGGCCTCGCGGCTCGCGTTCGTGATGACGGCCTTGTCGCACAGGATCAGGCTCGTGTCGATGATGCCGATCAGCACCATCAGCAGGAACGGCAGCATCAGCACGAATTCGAGAGACACGACGCCGCGCGCGCGGCGGGCGCCGGTCGCCCCGCGTGTCATTTTGCGGCCCCCGCATCCGGCGGCGCGACGCCCGGCTCCAGCGCCGCGCCGGACATCGGCGGCGCGGCGCTGGAGCCGCCGGCACCGCCCCCGCGCGACGCGAGCCGCGCGCGCACCGCCTGGTAGAAGCGCAGGTTGTCGGCCACCGCCGACGCGGGCAAATCCGCGGACAGCAGCTTCTTCGCCGAATCGGTATTGCCGAGCACGCCGTACGCGAACGCGAGGTTCTGGCGCGCCTGCCACGGCGCGGACGGCAGCCCGGCGACGTCGAGCAGCACGTTCACGCCCTCGCGCGGCCGGTTGCTCAGCACGAGCGACAGCCCGAGGTCGACGCGCAGCCCCTGCGCGTCCGGGTGCGCGCGCAGCGCGTCGCGATACACGACCTGCGCATCCGCATGACGCCCCTGCAGGTCGAGCACGGTGCCGAGCCCTTCCGCCGCGAGCGGATGGTTCGGCTGCGCGGCCAGCAGGTCGCGATAGCGCTGCGCGGCTTCGTCCAGACGCCGCTGCCGCAACGCGACGCGCGCGAGCCCGAGCCGCGGGCCGAGCTCGGCAGGCGCCTGCCGCTGCGCCTCGTCGTAGAAGATCCGCGCGCGCTCCAGGTCGCCCGCGCGATAGTTGACGTCGCCGAGCCCCAGGCGCGCCGCGAGCGATTCGGGATGCTTCGCGAGCACCTTCTCGTACAGCGTCGATGCGAGATCGACGTTACCGCCGGCGAGCGCGCTGTCCGCGATGCGCAGCTCGGCCTGCGGGTCGTCGCTCTTGTGCGACAGCACCGGCCGCGTCTGGATGCCCGGCGCGCAGCCGCCGGCCAGCACCGGCAGCACGGCCGCGAGCGCGAACGCACGTACGACGGATCGTGTCATCTGAATACCTCGAGCAGGCGAATCGCCGCCGGGCCCGCCGCGATCAGGCACACCGTCGGCAGGATGAACAGCATCATCGGCAACGTGATCTTCGGCGCCAGCTTCGCGGCCCGTTCCTCGAGCGCGACGATCTGCTCGGTGCGCTCGGTGCGCGACAGGGTGCGCAGCGCCTGCGTGATCGGCGTGCCGAAGCGCTGCGACTGGGTGAGCGTCGTCGCGAGCGAACGCGCCGACGTGAAATCGACGCGCGTCGCGAAATGCGCGAGCGTCGCGGACACGTCGCCGCTCAGCGTGAGCTCGTCCGCGCACACCGTCAGCTCGTCGGCGAGCGGCGGGCAGATGCGCGACAGTTCGTGCGCGACGCGCCGAATGCCCGACGCGAGGCTGTTGCCGGCCATCGTGCAGATCACCAGCAGGTCGAGCGCGTCCGGAAAGCACGCGGCGATGAGCCGCCGCCGCCGCCGGATCATCGCGCCGAGCACGTATTCCGGCACGATCACGCCGACCACGAACGCGGCGACCATCGCCAGCGCCCGGATCACGAAGTATTCGCCGAAGCGCGGAATCAGCGGGCTGAACACGATCGCGCCGCATGCGAACAGCACGCCGCAGCTCAGCTTGATCCCGATCATCGACGACACCGCGCGGCGCTCGCGAAAACCCGCGCGTGTCAGTTGCAGGCCGAGCTTCACGCGCTGCATCGGGTCGAGCACCGGCAGCCGTTCGCCCAGCTGCGCGAGCCGGCGCGTCAGGTCCTGGCGAACGCCGCCCGGCTGCAGCCACCCCGTCACGGGTACCGGCGGGTGCTGCCCGGCAGCCTGCCGCACACGCGCGGCGATCCGCTGGCGGGTGCCGCCGCCGGGTCTGCCGAGCGCCGCCGCGACACAGGCGAGCAACAGCAGCAATTCGAAGCCGCGGGCGGCCAGCATCGACATCGTCATCGCGCGGTATCCAGTTTCGAGATCTTGCGGATCACCAGCAGGCCGACCGTCAGCAACCCGGCCGCGATCGTCAGCATCGTGTTCCCCGCGTGCGTCGAGAACAGCAGCATCACGTAGTCGCGGTTCACGAGGAACAGCGCGCCGATCATCACGAACGGCACCGCCGAAATGATGTTCGTCGTGATGCGCCCCTCGGCGGTCAGCGCGCGGGTCTTCAGGCGGATGTCGCGGCGCGTGCGGATGATGCTCGACAGCTCGTCGAGCGTTTCGCCGAGGCTGCCGCCGGTCTCGCGCTGCAGCAGCAGGTAGACGGTGAAGAACGAGAAGTCCGCGATCATCAGCCGGTCCCCCGCCTGCGTCAGCACGTCCTTGAGATCCGCGCCGACGCGCAGGCTGTCGCCCATCGAACGGAACGTCGCGCGCACCGGTTCGGCCGCGCCGTCGCCGACCATGCCGATCGCCTGCGTGACCGGAATCCCCGCGCGCACGGCCCGCACGATCACGTCGATCGCGTCCGGGAACGCTTCGAGAAAGCGCACCCGGAACCGGTCGACCAGCGCGCGGTAGCTGGCGCGCATCGCGACCAGCGGCAACCCGGCATAGATCAGCGGACGCAGGAAGTCCGGCGGCCCGATCAGCTTCACCGCGATGATCGCCGCGATCGCACCGGCGATCGTGCTCGCGACGACGATCCTCACCCCACCCTTGCCGCCGACCGCGCGCACCCGCGTCACGCGGCGTTGCAGCCATGCGCGCAGGCGCCCTTGCCGGCGCTCGAGGTTGAACAGCGCGACGCCGGGCGCGGCGGACGCGTGCCCGGCGTGCCCGGCGAGCGACGGCGACAGCTTGCGCATCCGTGCGCGGATGCGCTGCGCCGGATGATGGCTCGCGCGATCGAACAGCGACGACAGCACGAGCCCGATCGCGAGGATCGTCACGAACCCGCCCACCGCGAACAGGTCGGCGGCCCTCATTGCCGGAAGACCTCCGCGAGCGCATCCTCGACGCCGTAATACGCGGCACGCGCCGCGAATCCCGGCCGCAACGGCGATGCCTCGAACACGCCCTTCACCGCATCGCGCGTCGTGTCGCCTTCCTGGCGGAACACGAACAGGTCCTGCGTGATGACCACCTCGCCTTCCATCCCGACGATCTCGGTGATCCGCGTCACGCGCCGCACCCCGTCGCGCATCCGTTCGATCTGCACGAACAGGTGCACGGCGCTCGCGATCTGGCGGCGGATCGACAGCAGTTGCAGGTTCGCGTTCGCCATCATGACCATGCTCTCGAGCCGGCTGATCGCATCGCGCGGCGAATTCGCGTGAATCGTCGTCATCGAGCCGTCGTGCCCCGTGTTCATCGCCTGGAGCACGTCGAACGCCTCGGGGCCGCGAATCTCGCCGAGGATGATGCGGTCGGGCCGCATCCGCAGCGCGTTGCGCACGAGATCGCGCTGCGAGATCCCGCCGAGCCCCTCGGTATTTTCCGGGCGCGTCTCGAGGCTCACGACGTGCGGCTGCAGCAACTGCAGCTCGGCGGCATCCTCGATCGTCACGATCCGTTCGTGCTGCTCGATATGCTGCGACAGCGCGTTGAGCAGCGTCGTCTTGCCCGAGCCGGTGCCGCCCGAGATCACGATGTTCAGCCGGCACGCGCACGCGACCTTCAGCACCTGCAGCATCGAATGCGAGATGTTGCCCTGCTGCGCCATCCGCGCGAGCGTGATGTCGCGCTTCGCGAACTTGCGGATCGAGATCGACGGCCCGCGCATCGCGATCGGCGGCAGCACGACGTTCACGCGGCTGCCGTCGGCGAGCCGCGCATCGACCATCGGGCTGCTCTCGTCGACGCGCCGCCCCACCGCCGCCGCGATCCGCTGCGCGACGCTCGCCACGTGCGCGTCGTCGCGGAACTTCAGCGACGTGAGCTCGAGCCGGCCCGCGCGCTCCACGTACACCTGGTCGGGCCCGTTGACGAGGATGTCGGTGACCGTGTCGTCGGCCAGCAGCGGCTCGATCGGCCCGACGCCGAACATGTCGTTCAGGATCGCATCGACGATCAGCACCTGCTCGCCGGCCGTGATCTTCAGGCGCTCGCGCTCGACCGTGTGCGCGGCCACCTGCTCGATGCCCGCGCGCACCTCGTCGCGCGTCTTCATCAGTGCCGCCGACATGTTCATCGACGTGAACACCGCGTGGCGGATCGCATCGAACTTGCTCGACCGGATCAGCGCCTCGTGGGTATCGGCCGCCACGGGCGCACGCGCCGATGCCGACGCGGGTGCCGGTGCTTCCGCCGGAGCCGACGCCGGTGCCGGCTCGTGCGCCACGGCGGGCGTCGCGGCCGACACGGGGTTCGCCGGCGGCCGGTTGCGGGTACCGAACGTCACGATCCCTTCCTCCACTTGACGAGCCGCGCATACCACGGCTCGGCGACGGCCATCGGCTCGCCGGTGATGCCGTTCGCGAGCTGCCGGATCTGATCCACGAAGCCGTGCCGCTTCGCGCCGTCGATCGGCTCGCCGAGATTCTCGGCGACGGCGAGCGTCTGCGGCTCGTGCGGCAGTTCGTGCAGCGGCGCGCCGCCGAACGCCTCCTCGAAATCGACCGGCTCGACACGGCCCGCGACGGGCGCGAGCGGGTTGTTCAGCACCATCGACAGCAGCCGCTCGCCGGGCAGTTCCCGCACGAAGCGCACGAGCCGCGCGGCCTCGTATGCGGCATGCACCGAGCGGTCGACCACGACATGGACGAGATCGGACGCGACGAGCGCGTCCTCGAGCAGCTTGCCGGCGCCGCTCCCGACGTCGAACAGCACGTAGTGGAAGCGGTCCTTCAGCATGTCGACCAGGCGCGCGACGGCCTCGTCGCCCACCGGGGTGTCGGCGCCATACGCCAGCTCGGCGGACAGCACGTGCAGCCGGTCGCCCTTCGTGACGAACATGCGCTCGAACAACGCGTCGTCGGGGCGCTGCCCCATGTTCAGCAGTTCGATCAGCCCGTTGTTGCTGGACAGCCCGAACATCGAGTTCGCGCCGCCGCCGTGCAGGTTCAGGTCGACATAGGCCACGCGGCGGCGCTTCTCGCCCGCCAGGAAGCGCGCGAGGCTCACCGTGATCGTGGTCGCGCCGACGCCGCCGCGGGCGCCGACGAAGCTGACGACCTTGCCGGTACGCGCCTGGACGACCGATTCCGTGGCCGTCAGCGCGCGCCGCATCAACTCGACGGTCAGCGGCTTGACGATGTAGTCCTGCACGCCGATGCCGAGCAGGTTGCGAAACAGCCCGACGTCGTTCTGCGTACCGATCGCGATGACGCGCACCGACGGGTCGCACACGTCGGCGAGCCGCATCAGGTCCGACACCGGCAGCACCGAATCCGACACGTCGATGACGAGCTGGCGCGGCGAACGCTCGTACTGCTGCAGGAGCCGGATCGCATCGTCGCAGGTGCCCGCCTGCAGATGGGTGCGCGTGATCGACAGCTCCTGCGCGACGCGACGTATCACGTCCTCGCTGCCCGGATCGGTGACGACCGCGACGAGATCGGCCGCCCCCGCGGACGCGGCGCGCCGGGTGTGCTGGCGATCGAGGAGGTTCATGGGCGGCATCGTGATGGCATCCGGGTCGGTTCAATGGCCGGGCGAGCCGGTCGTCAGCGTCTTGCCGGGCGTCGGCTGCTTCACGCGATCCTCGACGTAGCGGCGCACCGCGTCGGCCGCGGCCTGCGCGTCCGCGCCGCCGTACGGCACGGGCGCGACGAGATCCTCCGGCCGTGCAAGCATCGCCGCGAGGTTCGAGTACGTCGCGCAGCCGAACGGCACACCGGGCCGCGCGTACCCCGCGTCGACGAGATGCGACGGCTGCATCAGCGTCGCGCAATCGGGCGGCACCGCGCGCGCGCCGTCGAAGCCGATCGTCCGCGCATCGGGCAGGTTGACCGGCGGCGGCGCCGACAGGCAGCCCGCGAGCCCCAGCGGCAGCAGTGCGGCAACGATCGATCGGGTTCGCATGGGCGCGCCTCCGGTTCAGTACACGAAGCCCGCGGCGCCGACGAGGCGCGGCGTATCGCCCGACAGCAGGTCGAGCCCCAGGTTGCGCTGCACCGCGAACTCCAGGTCGCTGCTCGGCCGCGCGACCGTGTCGATCGCCTGCTCGAGCTGGCCGGGCCCGGCCGGCTGCACGATGTACGGCGTGACGATGACGACCACCTCGGTCTTGTTGTCCTGGAAGTTCTTCGACGAAAACAGCCGGCCGATGATCGGCAGCCGGCCGAGCCCCGGGATCTGCGATACGGTGTCGGCCGTCTGGCTCTGCAGGAGCCCGCCGATCGCGAAGCTCTGCCCGCTCGACAGCTCGACCGTCGTCTCGACGCGCCGCACCGTGAGCCCCGGCACCTTGACGCCGCCGGTCGTCACGCTGTTGTTCGCATCGACCTCGCTCACTTCCGGCCGCACCTTCAGGCTGATCCGGTTGTCGGCGAGCACGGTCGGCGTGAAATCGAGCGACACGCCGAACGGCTTGAACTCGACCGTGATCGCGCCGGTCGACGAGCCGGCCTGCGCGACCGGGATCGGAATCTCGCCGCCCGCGAGGAAGCTCGCGGTCTCGCCGGACATCGCGGTGAGGTTCGGTTCGGCGAGCATCGTGATCAGGCCCTCCTGATCGAGTGCGTCGAGCACCACGTCGATCGACCAGCGTCCCGCGCGGAACCCGCCGAGCACCGAGAACGCGCCCGTCGGCGACAGGTTGAACAGGCTGGTCGTCGGATCGAACAGCGTGCGCCCGTTGAACAGCCCGCCGACGAAGTTGCCGGCCCCGCCCAGCGAGCTCCAGTTGATGCCGAGCTGCTGCGTGATGTTGCGGCTCACCTCCGTCACCCGCACGCGCAGGTTCACCTGGATCGGGCGCGACAGCGTGAGCCGGTTGACGATCTTTTCCTTGTCGTGCAGGTACGGCGTGAGCGACTGCATCACGGCGTCGGCGTCGGCCGCGCTCGGCACCTTGCCCGACACCATCAGCGAGCCCGGCGCGCCGGACACCGACAGCTTCAGTTGCGGGAAGCGGCTGTCGAGCACGCCCTGCAGCGATGCCGTGTCGACCTGCACGATCACCGTCTTGCGCAGGATCGGACGATGGTTCGCGCCGAGCGCGATCAGCGTGGTCGTGCCCGCCTTCTTGCCGAACACGAATACGGTACGCGGCGACGGCACCTGGATGTCCGCGATGGCCGGATCGGCGACGAACATCGCGGTTGCGGGCTCGGGCAGCGACAGCAGTTCCCCCTTGCCGGTCGCGATCGACAGCGCCGCGCCCGCGTCCGGCGCCCGCGCGACCTGCGCGGCGGCACCCCCGGACGCGATGCCGCAGGCCAGGCCCAGGAAAGCGATCCAACGAACCATGCGCACCATGCGTGTTCCCGTCAAATGCCGGCCGCCGGACGGACGGCCCGAATCGTCAATCCGTCACTGCACCGTCGCTCCCGGCGGCGGCGCACCCGCCTGCGCCGCGACATTGGCACCGCCCGGTGCCGCGGGCATCGCCGGCCACGACGGCAGCCCGGACGGCAGCGGCGGCAGGCCCGGCGTGCCGGTTCCGCCGCCGTGCGATCCGTCGTCGACCGACGAACCGCGATAGATCACGACGGCGTTGTTCCGCCACGCCGGCCGCGCGCCCGCATCCGGGCCGGCGGACGGCTCGCGTGCGGTCTCGCGCGCCGCGCGCGACACGTCGCCGGCCCATACCGGCTGGGTATCGGCCTCCTGCTCGTCGCCGCCCGCCGGCTGCCGCCGGTCGCTCGTCGCGAAGCTGCGCAGCGCGAGCGACAGCGAGCCGAGGCGGGTCGCCACCAGCACGACCTGCGCGGTGCGCGGCGCGACCTCGAGCGTGACCGTGCGCGCGCGCGCCGTCGCGTCCGGCGCGCTCGCGGGCGCCTTCGCGCGCTGGAATTCGGAACCGACCGCGAGCACGCGCGCACGCCGCACCACCGTCTCCGCTTCGAACGTGCCCGGCGACGTCGCCGAGCCGCCGATCTGCTGCGTCAGCAACACGTCGACGAAATCGCCCGGCTGGATCAGCCCCGCGTTGCCCGACACGTCGTCGACCGGCACCGAGATCGCGCGCATGCCGGGTTGCAGCGCGGCCGCGAGAAAATCCGGCGCGCCGGCCGGAATCACGTTCTCGACGCGAATCGGCGCACCCGCGCCCACGTGGTTGCGCAGCAGCGCGCCCTTCAGATCCGCGCCCGGCTGCGACTCGACGAACGCGCCGGCCGGCACCTGCGCGCGCGGCATGCGTTTCCACGCGAGATCGTTGTCGCGCAGCAGCAGCCCTTCCGGCAGGTCGGCGGCGGCGACCCGCACGCGCGCCTGATCCGTTTCGGCGGGCACCGACGGCGTCGACGCGGCGACGTACAGTTCGCGCAGGATGAACGCACCGATGCCGGCGGCAACGACGAGCACGGCCATTCTCAGCGGTTTGGGCATGGCGGCGTGCGTCCCCCGGGCTAGGTAAGCGAAACCGTGTGTGGAAACGACGCCCAGACGGCCAGCGTGCCGCCGAGCGCGAGCGCCACGCCGTACGGCACGCCGCGCGCGTCGATCGCGTGCACCGGCGTGGCGCGCCGCGACCGCGATACCAGCAATGCGACACCGCACAGGGCACCACCCGCGCCGACACTCGCCAGCACCGGAAACACCAGTGCCGGCCCGGCCCACAGGCATACCGCCGCCGCGAGCTTGACGTCGCCGCCGCCGATCCAGCCCGCGTGACGCATCGCGCCGAACAGCACCAGCGTCGCCGCGCCGATCGCGACATGCCCGGCCAGCGGCGCGAAGCCGTCGCGCGCGAGCGCCGCCGCGACGAAATACAGCGCCGCGAACGCGAGCACCACGCGATTGGACAGCCGCCGGTCGCGCAGATCCTGCGCGGCGAGCGAAGCCAGCAAGACCGTGGCCACCGACTGCACGAGCGTGAGCATGGGAGAGCCGTCCGTCGACACGCACCGGCCGCGGATACGTTCTACCGCTGCGGATCCCGGTGTTCGTCGGTGGCGCGCGGGTTCGGCGGATCAGATCAGGCTCGTCACCTTGTTGATCAGCGTCGTGAATATGCTCGGCAAGCCGCCGGTGTTGCTGCTGAGGATCACGCCGACCGCCGCCAGCGCGACCACGACGATGCCGGCCAGCACTGCGTATTCGAGCGAGCTGACGCCGCGTTCGTCACGCAGCAGGGACTTGACGTATTGCAGCATGGCAACCTCCGTGTAACGGGTCGGTGACCGACCGTTGAACGCAAAGACGCACCCTTGCTCCGGCGGTTGCGCAGGACCTTCGCCCATTGCGATGCGTGCGGGCGACCCTGGCACTGGGTCGTTCGCATCCCCCGGAATACTCTCGATCACGACAACACGCGGCGCGCAACGTTGACTTCGACCGTTGCATGCCCGCATCCATGGTGCGGTCTTCCCGCACGATGCAACCACGCTGATTCGTCTAGGGTATAGACAATTTTTCAGGCGAATTCAAATGATTTGGCGTCGGAGTGCATTTATGGATTTCATGCTGCAACGATGAATGCCATATCACTCATTTGCCTTCATTTTTCTCGCGGCATTTCGCATGATTCACGTATCGGAACAGGCATTGCCACTGTTGCGGCGCATGATTTTCCGGCCGGCCGCCGAACCGTTTCCATTCGATTTATCAGCATGCCGGATCGATCGACAGCGGCTCGCTTCTCCTTATCCGGCCTGACTTCCCGGCAAAATTGACCGGCCCGCATCGCATTTCCCCGATTACCGGCCTCCGTCTTTCCGCCCGGATTCGTCCGGCGATCCTCACGCGAATCCACCCACGTCGCCATTGCGATTTTCAAATCGACGATTGCCCGATTCGGCATCCGGCCGCAATCGACATGATGGGAATCCTGAATGAATCTCCAATGCATGTGAATGCGGTTCTCCGCCGCAAAGAACGGAACGCGCGGCGCGGCAACCCGCAAGGCGGCGATAAGCATAGTTCAAATCGTTTCTTGTCCGGCCCCGGCACGTCATCGAGAATGCCCCGACGGGCTGCGGCCCGGCCTTGTTCCTCAACGTTCCGGACCCGTCGATTCATGCTTCCACTGCGCCTGCTGCGATCGCTGTTCATTGCGTCCCTCATTGCGTTGCCGGCCGCCGCCGCGCACGCCGACAAGCCCGCCACCATCCGCATCGGCGTCGCCCAGCAAGGCGCCGGCGATCCGCCGACGTTCGGCGGCTCGAGCGCCGCCACCGCGCAGTTGCAGCAACAGGTCGAAAAGGAGTTCGCGGCAGACGGCATCAAGGTGGAATGGCTGTTCTTCAAGGGCGCGGGGCCTGCCGTCAACGAGGCGATCGCCAACAAGGCGCTCGACTTCGCGTACCAGGGCGACCTGCCCGCCGTGCTCGCGCGTGCGAACGGGATCAAGACGCGCCTGCTGCTCGCCGCGAGCGTGCGCTCGGGCGTCAAGATCGCGGTGCCGCCCGACTCCACGATCCGCTCGATCAAGGACCTGAAGGACCGCCGCGTGTCGATCTTCCGCGGCACCAACCTGCAACTCGTCGCCGACAACGCACTCGCGAAAAACGGCCTCGGCGAACGCGACCTGCGCGTGATCAACCTCGATGCCGCAAGCTCGCTCGCCGCGCTCGCGTCGAAAGGCATCGACGCGTCGGTGGGCGACTACCAGCTGTACAAGCTGCGCGACGCGGGGCTCGCGAAGATCATCTACGAATCGCAGAACGACGGCCCGCAGTTCACGCGCCAGACGCACCTGCTCGTGCTCGACGATTTCGACCGCGCGCATCCGGACATCGTGCAGCGTGTCGTCACCGCGATCGTGAAGAGCGCGCAATGGTCGTCCGACGAGGCGAACCGCGACGCGCTGTTCAAGCTGTGGGCGAAGAGCGGCGTGCCGGTTTCGTCGTGGCAGGCCGACTACGCGAACCAGCGCCTGAAGGACCGGTTGTCGCCGCTGATCGATCCGTTCTTCGTCGCGCGCTACAAGTCCGTCGCGCAGGATGCGCTCGCATTGAAACTGATTCGCCAGCCGGTCGACGTCGACGGCTGGTTCGAGCCGAAGTATCTCGACAACGCGCTGCGCACGCTGAAGCTCGAAAACTACTGGCAACGATACGACGCGGCCGGCAAGCCCCTTTCCTGACCCGGACTTTCCCGATGAGCGACACCGCGTTTTCCGTCCCGTCATCCGACACTCGCACGCCCGCCGCGCTCACCGCGCAGCCGCACCCGGCGGCACACGTGAAACGGTGGTCGTGGCGGCTCGCGCCGTGGCTGCTGCCCGCGCTGCTGTTCGCGCTGTGGAGCGTCGGCAGCGCGCGCGGCTGGATCGCGCCGCAGATCCTGCCGCCGCCGGAACGCGTGTTCGACGCGCTCGCGGATCTCGCGACGAGCGGCGATCTCGTGCGCCACACGCTGATCAGCCTGCAGCGCGTGCTGGTCGGGTTCGCCGCCGGCACGCTGCTCGGCTTCGCGACCGGCGTCGCGCTCGGCTTGTCGCGCACGCTGGAAGCCTACGTGCTGCCGAGCTTCAACGCGCTCGTGCAGATTCCGGTGCTCGGCTGGCTGCCGTTCCTGCTGCTGCTCGTCGGCGTCGGCGAACCGCTCAAGTACCTGCTGATCGCGCATGCGGCGCTCGTTCCCGTCACGCTGAGCACGCTGCAAGGGTTTCGCCAGACACCGCCCGCGCTCGACGAAGTCGCCCGCGTATTCGGCTACACGCGCCGCCAGCGCATCGTGCACGTCGTGCTGCCCGCCGCGATCCCGACGCTCGCGACCGGCGTGCGGCTCGCGGTCACGAAGTCGTGGCTCGCGCTCGTCGTCGTGGAGCTCGTCGCGTCGTCCGAAGGGCTCGGCTACCTGATCGTGTACGGGCGGCAACTGTTCCAGCTCGATCTCGTGATGGCCGCCGTGATCGTCGTCGGGGCGGTCGGCCTGCTGATCAACCGGCTGCTCGACGCGCTCGAGGCGCGCCTGCGCCGCGGCGTGCCGTCCGCCTTCCGGGGCTGAGCCACACACGATGCCCGCCCCGCCCGCGCAACCGAAGGAGATTCTCCCGTGACGCATTCCGCTTCGCCGGACGCCGCACCGCCGGCCGCCACGGCCACCCGCCGCCTGCGTGCGCCCGACTGGCGCGGCTTCGTCCTGCCGCTCGTCGCGCTCGCGCTGTGGTGGGTCATCGCGTCCGCGCACCTCGTGAACAGCGGCCTGCTCGTCGGCCCGGCCGACGTGTTGCGCACCGCATGGGCGCAAGCCACGAGCGGCGCGCTCGGCCGCGCGCTGTCCGCGTCGCTTGCGCGCGAAGCCTGCGGTTTCGCGATCGGCGCGGCCGGCGGGCTGCTGCTCGGCACCGCGCTCGGGTTGTCGCGCCTCGCCGCGCGGATGGTCGGCCCGAGCTTCGACACGTTCAAGCAGATCTCGCTGTTCGCGTGGATTCCGCTGATTTCCGTATGGTTCGGCCTCGGCGACGTCGCCAAGGTCGTGTTCCTGTCGCTCGCCGCGCTGCTGCCCGTTGCCGCGCACACCTGCGACGGCATTCATGCGGTGCCGCGCGCGTATGTCGACGTCGCCCGCGCGCTGCGCTACTCGCGGCTCCAGCTCGTGCGCCACGTGATCCTGCCGGCCGCGCTGCCGTCGATCTTCACCGGGCTGTATCTCGGCCTGATCTATTCGTGGCTCGCGACGCTCGGCGCCGAATACCTGCTGGTCGCCGGCAGCGGGATCGGCAACACGCTGATCGACGGCAGCGAGCAGTTCCGGATGGATCTCGTGCTGTTCGGAATCATCGTCGTCGGCGTGACCGGCTGGGCCCTGAACGCGATCGCGCGCGCGATCGAGCGCAAGGTGCTGGCCCGGCGCGGCGACCTGCCGCGCTGATCGCCCCTTCCTTTCCCCCTTCCTCACACCGCCATGACGACCCTCGCCTCCGATTCGCTCGACATCCTCCACGTGAGCAAGCACTACGCGCAACGCGGCGCCGCGCTCGCCGTGCTCGACGACGTGTCGCTGCACGTGCGCGCCGGCGAGTTCGTCACGATCGTCGGCGCGAGCGGCTGCGGCAAGTCGACGCTGCTGCGCCTGATCGCCGGGCTCGACACCGACTACGCGGGCGAGATCCGTGCCGGCGCCGAGCGCGTACGCGACACGTCGCTGCAACGCGGGATCGTGTTCCAGGATCACCGGCTGTTCCCGTGGCTGACCGTCGCGCAGAACATCGAGGCCGCGCTGCGCAACGCGCCGCTCGACGCGGCCGCGAAGCGCCGCGCGGTCGCCGATCACGTCGCGCTCGTCGGGCTGAACGGCTTCGAGCATGCGTATCCGAACCAGTTGTCGGGCGGGATGGCGCAGCGCGTCGCGATCGCACGCGGCCTCGTGAACCGCCCGCGCGTGCTGCTGCTCGACGAGCCGTTCGGCGCGCTCGACGCGCAGACGCGCGCGCGGATGCAGAACGAGCTGCTGCGCATCTGGGAACAGGAGCGCATCACGATGATCCTCGTCACGCACGACGTCGACGAAGCCGTGTATCTCGGCGACCGTGTCGTGACGATGGCGCCGCGCCCGGGCCGCATCGAGCGCATCGTCGACGTCGCGCTGCCGCGCCCGCGCCGGCGCGATTCACCGGAATTCGCGCGGCTGCGCGACACCGTGCTCGCCGGTTTCGACGACGGCGAACCGCCCGGCGACGATCACCCGCGCGGCAAGCGTATCGACCCGCCGCGCCCGCACCGGATCGGCGAATGGCGGCTTGCGTGGTAGCACGCATGGCGCTTCGATTTGCTCAGCACGACGACGCATATCGATCGTCGCCGCGCGCACGCTAAGGTTGTGACGATTCATCGGTTCCGGTTGCGCACGGTCCCTGCTTGAATGGAGACTCGACCGACCCGACTCCAGGAGACTCCCGATGTCCGAAGTCCAGCACGCCGCTCACCCGTCTTCGCATGCTTCGCACGCCGCGCCGCGCACGGCCGCCACCCCGCTCCAGCTTCGCCAGGTCGCCGGCCGGATCGGCGCCGAGATCGCCGGCGTGCGGCTGTCGGGCACGCTCGACGACGCGACGTTCGACGCGATCCAGGCCGCGCTGCTGCGCCACAAGGTGCTGTTCTTCCGTGGCCAGCACCACCTCGACGACACCGCGCAGGAAGCGTTCGCACGCCGCTTCGGCGAGACCGTCGCCCACCCGACCGTGCCGTCCGTCGACGGCAGCGCACACCTGCTCGAACTCGATTCCGCACACGGCGCGCGCGCCAATTCGTGGCACACCGACGTGACGTTCGTCGATGCGTACCCGAAGGTCTCGATCCTGCGCGCGGTCGTGATTCCGCCGTTCGGCGGCGATACCGTGTGGGCCAACACGGCCGCCGCCTACGCGAACCTGCCCGACCCGCTGCGCGCGCTCGCCGACACGCTGTGGGCGCTGCATACGAACGCGTACGACTACGCGTCGACGCACGTGCATGCCGACGCTGCGCAACTGAAGCGCTACCGCGAAGTGTTCACGTCGACCGTCTACGAAACCGAGCACCCGGTCGTGCGCGTCCATCCGGAAACCGGCGAACGCACGCTCGTGCTCGGGCATTTCGTGCAGCGGCTCAAGGGGCTGTCGGCGCAGGATTCCGCGCACCTGCTGCAGGTATTCCACGAGCATGTGACGCGTCTCGAGAACACCGTGCGCTGGAACTGGCAGGAAGGCGACGTCGCGATCTGGGACAACCGCGCGACGCAGCATTACGCGATCAACGACTACGGCGATGCGCGCCGTGTCGTGCGCCGCGCGACCGTGCACGGCGACGTGCCGGTCGGCATCGACGGCCGCCGGAGCGTCGTGCTGAAGGGGCCGGGCGCGACGCTGCAATAACGCCCGCGTCACGCGGCGGCGCCGTTCCGTGCGCGCCGCCGCACCTGCCTCCTCCGCCACCGGACACCCGACCATGCCCTTCCCGTCACCGGACCGACGCACGCACGCGCAACGATGTCGGCCCCGCACCCCGTTCACTTCCGCCAGGAGCGTCGCATGAGCGCCTTACTCGAACCCGCCGCCGAGCCGATCGACGTGATCCCGCTGTCCGCCCATATCGGTGCGGAAATACGCGGCGTCGACCTCACGCAACCGTTGACCACGCCGCAGATCTCGGCGATTCGCGCCGCGCTGCTGAAATGGCGCGTCATCTTCTTCCGCGAGCAGTTCCTCACGCACGAGCAGCACGTGGCGTTCTCCGCGCAGTTCGGCGAGCCGACGGTCGGCCACCCGGTGTTCGGGCACGTCGACGGGCATCCCGCCGTGTATTCGATTGCGAAACACCGCAAGGCCACCCGCTTCGAAGGCGAACCGGTGCGCCGGCCGTGGACCGGCTGGCACACCGACGTGACGGCCGCGGTGAACCCGCCGTGGGCATCGATCCTGCGCGGCGTGACGATCCCGCCCTACGGCGGCGACACGCACTGGACCAACCTCGTGCGCGCGTACGAAACGCTGTCCGCGCCGCTGCGCGGCTTCGTCGACGGCCTGCGCGGCCTTCATCGCTTCACGCCGCCGGCCGGCGCGCGCGCAACCGATGCGTTCGACGACGCGGTCGAACGCCGCCCGCTCGTGACCGAGCATCCGCTCGTGCGCGTGCACCCGGAGACCGGCGAACGCGCGCTGTACGTGAGCCCGAGCTTCCTGAAATCGATCGTCGGGCTGACGCCGCGCGAGAGCCAGGCCCTGCTCGAACTGCTGTGGGAACACGTGACGCGGCCTGAATTCACGATCCGCTTCAAGTGGGAGCCGCGCAGCATCGCGTTCTGGGACAACCGCGCGACCGCCCACCTCGCGCCGGTCGACATCTTCGATCTCGACTTCGACCGCCAGCTCTATCGCACGACGCTCACCGGCGACGTGCCGGTCGGCCCCGACAGCCGGCCGTCGGTCGCGCTCGAAGGCTCGCCGGTCGAGGCCGCGGCGGCGGTCGCGCTCAACTGAACCGGCGGCAGCCGGCGCACCGCGGCGCGCCGGCCTTTCCGTCACTTTCGTCACGTCACGCCGATGAATGCGCGGGCCGCGCGCGTGCGCGGCCCGTCCGTCAATCCAGCCAGACCCCGTCGAAACGGTGCCCGCCGAGCGGCGAGAACGTCAGCCCGTGCACGCGCTTGGACACGGGCAGCGACACGATCGACGTCGCGATCGGCGTGAACGGCACCTGGTCCTTGAACACGACCTGCGCCTGTTCGTACAGCGCCGTGCGTTTCGCGACGTCCGCATTGGAACGCGCGGCGTCCACCAGCCGTTCGAAATCCTGGTTGCACCATTTCGCGAGATTGCTGCCGTGCACCGCGTCGCAACCGAGCAGCGTGCCGAGCCAGTTGTCGGGATCGCCGTTGTCGCCCGACCAGCCGTACAGGATCGCGTCGTGCTGCCCTTCGAGCTTCGCGCGGCGGTTGTATTCGCCCCATTCGTAGCTGACGATCTTCGCGCGCACGCCGATCTTCGCCCAGTCCTGCTGGATCAACTGCGCCATCAGCTGCGCATTCGGGTTGTACGGGCGCTGCACGGGCATCGCCCACAGCGTGAGGTCGAAGCCGTTCGGGAAACCGGCCTGCGCGAGCAGCGCCTTCGCGGCCGCCGGATCGCGCGGCGCATCCTTCAGGCGCGGGTTGTACGACCATTGCGCGGGCGGCATCGGGTTCGTCGCGATCTTCGCATCGCCGTTGAACACGGTCTTCACGATCGCCGACTTGTCGATCGCGATGTCGAGCGCGCGCCGCACGTCGACGCGATCGAGCGGCGCATGCTGCGTGTTGTACGCGACGAAGCCGACGTTGA
Source organism: Burkholderia cepacia ATCC 25416 (assembly GCF_001411495.1). NCBI lineage: Bacteria > Pseudomonadati > Pseudomonadota > Betaproteobacteria > Burkholderiales > Burkholderiaceae > Burkholderia > Burkholderia cepacia. The sequence continues at coordinate 390,907 of NZ_CP012982.1, forward strand.
AACCCATTCCCGAGAACAACGACAGCTTCGGGTCGCGCCGCACCGTGTCGAGGTCGGCCGGCCGCGGGAACACCGACACCTGGCATTCGCCGGACACCAGCTTCTGCAGGCGCGCGGCCGGATCGGGCGTGATCGCGAACACAAGATGGGCGAGCTTCACGTCGCCCGGCTTCCAGTAGTCCGGATTCGCGTCGTAGCGGATCAGCGCGTCCTTCTGGTACGTGCGCAGCAGGAACGGCCCCGTGCCGACCGGGAACTGGTTGATGTCGGCCTCGCGGTGACGCGCCGCGAGCTGCGACGCGTACTCGGCCGACAGGATCGACGCGAACGCCATCGCGAGATTGCGCACGAACACGACGTCGGGCGTCTTCAGCACGAAGCGCACCGTGTAGTCGTCGACCTTGTCGATGCGCTCGATGTTGCGGTCGAAACCGAGGTCGCTGAAATACGGGAAGCTGACCGGATAGGCCTTGCGGAACGGATCGTCCCGATCGAGCATCCGGCGGAACGTGAACACGACATCGTCGGCCTGGAACGGCCGCGTCGGCTTGAACCACGCGGTCGTCTGGAACTTCACGCCGCGCCGCAAATGGAACGTGATCGTGCGCTGGTCGGGCGACACGTCCCAGCTCGTCGCGAGCGACGGTTCGAGATCGAGCGTGCCGCGCCTGAACTGCACGAGCCCGTTGTAGATCGTGAACGTGCTCGCGTCGAAATCGGTGCTCGTCGTGTGCTGGCCCGGGTCGAAGCCGGCCGGGCTGCCTTCGGTGCAATACACGAGCGTCTTGCCGGCGGGCGCGGCCAGCGCCTGCGTGGCCGCGCCGGCGAGCAGCAGCGACGCCGCGATGCAGCGCAGGGCCGTCGCGGCGCGCGGCGGTTTCCGCACGCGAGGCGCGGCGGGCGAAACGAAAGAGGTCTTCATGGTGGCGGAATCGGTGGCTGTCATGCAAATGACGACGGCCGATCTTCGCGCGTCGCCCGCCGATCGCTTACCAATTAATTGCGCGTTGCTTATCGCTGGATCGGCATCCCGCCGCCGCGGCACGGGGATGTCCGTGCGAGCGTCGGGCACGTGGCCCGCGTCGCCTCTTCCGGCCCCGTGCAGGTTCGCCGAAATGGGCGCATCGTATCGGCTGGCCAACGCCGGCGCGCATCCCGTCGCGCCGCCGATTCCAGGAGGACACACCATGCCTGTCAGCCCCGATACGCCTGCTCGCCCGGTGAAGACGCCGGGCCCCGATCACCCGATCACGATCGAATCGCACCCGCGGCGGGTCGTGGTCAAGGCGGCCGGCCGGATCGTCGCGGACACGCGCCGCGCGCTGGCGCTGCGCGAAGCCGCCTACCCGGCCGTGCTCTACATCCCGCGCGAGGACGCCGACCTGACGCTGCTGCTGCGCACCGATCACGCGACCTACTGCCCGTACAAGGGCGACTGCGCGTACTACTCGATCCCGGTCGGCGGCGAACGCTCGGTCAATGCCGTCTGGACCTACGAAGCGCCCTATCCGGCCGTCGACGCGATCCGCGGGCACCTCGCGTTCTATCCGGATCGCGTCGATTCGATCGAGGAAAGCCCGACCGGCTCCGATTGAGCGTCGCGGCAGCGGTTCAGGCAGCGGCTCGTCGCGCGCCGGGCGGCCACGCGTGCGAGGCGGCGATTTCTCCGGGGCGGCCGGCCATGCCGCTCCGTTCCGGCCGCGTTTTGGCTCGTCGCTGCGGGTTTCTGCACTGATCGCCGGATCGAACGCCGGCAACGCGTCCACCGCTGATTTGCATATGCGCATTCGTTGGTTGGCCGCCAACGCAGGCGGACGTATCGTCACGAGTCCGGCGCGGGCCGGCCCGTGGCGTGCAGCGCCCGCATCCGGCCCCGCCCTGCGCCGACCGCGTCGCCTTTCGCGCGCGGCCCGCTCCTTCGCCCGCAGGACGCCTCGATGAACGACACACCGCACGCAGACGTTGAACCGACACCGGCGAACCCGCAGCGCCGCCAATGGCTGCAAGGCGCGGCCGCCGGACTGGCCGGGCTCGCGCTCGGCCCGCTCGCCGGCCTGCCCGCGCACGCGCAAGACAGCGGCACGCGGCTGCGCGTCGGCTTCCAGAAATACGGCAACTTCGTCGTGCTCAAGGCACGCGGCACGCTGGAAAAGCGGCTCGCGAGCCAGGGCGTCACGGTGCAATGGCTCGAATTTCCGGCCGGCCCGCAATTGCTCGAGGGCCTGAACGCCGGCGCGATCGACGTCGGCACGGTCGGCGAGACGCCACCGATCTTCGCGCAGGCGGGCGGCGTCGATTTCGTCTACATCGGCAACGAGCCGCCCGCGCCGCAGGGCGAGGCGATCGTCGTGCTGCCCGATTCGCCGATCCGCAACGTCGCGCAGCTGCGCGGCAAGAAGGTGGCGTTCAACAAAGGTTCGAACGTCCACTACCTGCTCGTGAAGGCGCTCGAACACGCGGGCCTGACGTATGCCGACATCCAGCCGATCTACCTGACGCCCGCCGACGCGCGCGCCGCGTTCGTGCAACGCAACGTCGATGCGTGGGTGATCTGGGATCCGTACCTGGCCGCCGCAGAGCGGCAGATCGGCGCGCGCGTGATCGCGAACGGCGAAGGGCTCGTGCGCAATACGCAGTACTACCTCGCCGCACGAAAATACGCGGCCGCTCATCCGCAGGTGCTGCGCGCGCTGCTCGACGAAGTCGACGCGGTCGACCGCTGGGCACGCGACCATGTGGCGGAAGTCGCCGCGCAACTGTCGCCGCTCGTCGGCCTCGACGCGCCGACGCTCGAAGTCGCGCTCAAGCGCGCCGGTTATGGCGTGCAGCCGATCAGCGACGCGACGCTCGCGTATCAGCAGAACATCGCCGACGCGTTCAGCGCGCTGAAGCTGATTCCCGGCAAGCTGTCGGTGGCCAGCGCACGCTGATGCACTGCCGCCGACGCACGGCGCGGCACGCGTGCGTCAGCGCGCGGGAGCCGCGCCGATGCGCCGCCATTCGTCGTAGTCGGTGACGAGGCCCGCTTCGTCGACCGCGATATCGGCCGCATACGTGCCGCTTTCGTAGCGGTACACGTGCTCCGCCGTGCGGGTATAACGCTGCTCGCCGCGCACGAACTCGAATTCGGGGAAGCGCAGCCACGCGGTATGGATCACGGCCGCCTCGCCGACGGCCAGCCCGAGCCGCCGGATCGGCAACGTGTTCGTCGACGGGCTGAAACCGAGGTCGATATCGGTCGCGCCCGCGAGCGCCGGTACGTCGACGCCGTCGATCGTCCAGCGCCCTGCGTCGCACGCGATATCCCGCTGCCGTGGCGGCTGCGTGCCGCCCCACTGCGTGATGCGCGCCGCGCGCGTGAGCCAGTCGGCGCCGCACGAGATCGCGTAATCGACACGAAACGGCGCGCCGTCGATCGCGCCCGACACCGACCCCGACAAGCCGATACCCGTTCGCGACTCGACGAGCCTGCACCATTCGGCCGCCTGCCAGGTCTGCACGATCTGCCATGCGACGCAGCGCGTGCGCACCGCTTCATCCTGTCGCGTCATGTCATCGTCTCCAGTCGATCGCACGGAAGCCGATTGTCGCCCATCGCACCGGCGAACACACGCGGCTTGCGCAACCGATGGTCAGTATCGGGTCGCTCCACACCTTCAGTCAGCCGTGCTTTGGTACCATCCGTCGATCGGCATCAACCGGAACCAGACAAGGGGCGCGACTTCATGGATTTGCTGGCGACGATGCGCATCTACGTCAGGGTCGTCGAGCGCGGCACGATGTCCGGCGCGGCGCGCGATCTCGACATGGGCCAGCCGGCCGTCAGCGAGCGCATCGAACGGCTCGAGAAGCATCTCGGCACACGGCTCCTGATGCGCAGTGCGCGCACCCTCGTGTGCACGGAAGAAGGCCGGATCTTCTACGACCGCAGCAAGGCGCTGCTCGAAGCGGCCGACGATGCGGTCGCATCGGTCTCGAAGACGGAAACCGCGCTCGACGGCACGATCCGGCTCGCGGCGCCGCAATGCTTCGGCGAGGTCGTGCTGCCGGGCGTGCTGATGCATGTCCGCACCGCGTATCCGGGCCTGCACATCGATCTGGTCCTGAACGACGACATCGTCGATCCGGTCACGGAAGGCGTCGACATCTCGATCCGCGTCGGACAGCTCGGCGACGGCGGGTTCGTCGCGCACCCGGTCGGCACGGTGGGCCGCCGGCTCGTCGCCGCGCCGTCGTATCTCGACCGGTGCGGCCCGATCGACACGGCGGCCGATCTGGCCAACCATCCGTTCATCCGCGTGAAAGGCGTCTTCGCGAGCGAACGGCTGCCCGTGCAGCACGACGGCGGCCCGCTCGAATACGCGCGCATCCGCACGATCATGACGACGAGCCACTGGCGGCCGATGTTCGACACGATCGCGGCGGGCGGCGGCATCGGCGTGGTCCAGCACCCGGCCTGCGCCGACGCGCTCGCGGCCGGCACGCTCGTCGAGCTCCTGCCGCGCTACGCGATTCCCGACTTCGCGCTCAACGTGCTCGTCCACGCGCAGCGGCCGCTGCCGCCGCGCGTGCGGGCCGTCGTCGACCTGCTGAAGCAGGACATCCCGCCGCTGCTGGCCCGCCCTGCCCGCTGACGACGGCAGCCGCCGTCAAGCCTGCCGCGACTTCCCCGGTTCCTTCACGTGAGCGTCGAACGCGACGCATTGCTCGTCACGCTCGCGGGCCGGATGCGGGCTCGCAGCCGTTGCGCTCGCATGCGCACGCGGCGCGGCACGGCGCGCGCATCGCGACGTGAATGCATGGCGGGCGGCGCGACGCGCACGCCCGCCGCGTCACCACGCCTGCCGGTAAATCTCCAGCGCATCGGCCTCCGTCACCTCGCGCGGATTGTTCACGAGCAGGCGCGTCTGCAGCATCGCGTCCGATGCCATCCTCGGCAGGTCGCCCTCGCCGATACCGACCTCGCGCAGCGTGCGCGGAATGCCCGTCGCGGCGATCAGCCGGTCGATCTCGCCGATCAGCGCGTGCGTACGCGCTTCGTCGCTGCCCGTCGCCGACGGCGCGACGATCGCCGCGAGTTCCGCATACAGCGGTGCGGCGGCCGGTGCGTTGAAACGCAGCACGTGCGGCAGCACGAGCGCATTCGACAGCCCGTGCGGCACATGGAAGATCCCGCCGACCGGATAGGCCAGCGCGTGCACGGCCGCGACCGGCGCATTCGCGAACGCCTGCCCCGCGAACATCGCGCCGACCAGCATCGCCTCGCGCGCGTGGCGGTCGTGGCCGTCGTCGCACGCCGCGAGCAGGTTGCGCGACAGCAGCGTCAGCGCGTGCACGGCCAGCATGTCGGACACCGGGTTCTTCAGCCGCGCGGACGTGTAGGCCTCGATCGCATGCACCATCGCGTCGATGCCCGTGGCGGCCGTCGCCGCGCGCGGCAGGCCGAGCGTCAGTTCGGCGTCGAGGATCGCGACATCGGCGAACAGGTGCGGCGACACGACGCCCATCTTGCGCGCCTCGCCGACCGTGACGATCGACACGGCCGTCACTTCGGAGCCCGTGCCGGCCGTCGTCGGCATCTGCACGAGCGGCAGCCGCTCGCTCGTGACCTTGTCGACGCCGTACATGTCGGCCAGCGCCTGCCGCCCGGGCACGAGCACCGCGATCAGCTTCGCGACGTCCATCGACGATCCGCCGCCCAGGCCGAGCACGATCTCCGCATCGACCGCGACGGCCCGCTCGGTCGCGTCGAGGACCACCTGCTCGGGCGGATCGGCGATCACGTCGTCGATCACGGTGACCTGCCAGCCGTGCGCGGCGAGGCTCTCCAGCGCCGGCGCGAGCACGCCGCTGCGATGCAGGAACGCATCGGTGACGACGCACAGCCGCACAAGCGCCGGAAAGCGTTCACGCAACAACGCGCCGAGCCGGCGCGCGGCGCCGAATTCGACGACCTGCGTCGGCACGGTGCGGAATTGAAACGGGTTCATCAGGCACCTCCCGGCGACGTCGCCGTGCCGGTGTCCGGCTGCACCATGAAGCGCAACACGTCGCGGCGATCGAGCAACGGGAAGATCGCGCCGACACCGATCCGCTGGAAATGCGGCGTATCCCGATGCACGTCGAGGCCGTCCGCATAGCGGTAGCGTTCGAGGATCACGATGTGGTCGGGGTTCTCCGCCGACCGGAAATACGCGTAGTCGAGGTTCTGCGGCTCGGTACGCGTCGCCGGCGCGAGTTCCGCGAGCAGTTCGATCACGCGGTCGCCGTTGCCCGGTTTGGCGAAGAAATGCGCGATGACCTGAAGGTAGGGTTCGTTCATGTTGCGCTCCGTGTTTAACAGGAATCCGTCACGACGACGGGTCGAAATTCCACCACGCGCTGTCGCTCGTCGACACCGCGAGCGCGCCGTGCCGCCTCGCGCTGCGCACGTCGTCCGCATTGCCGACGAAGCCGGATGCAACGATCGGCGGCAGTGCCTGCCGGTCGGCTTCGCTCAGGTGCGCGAGCATCGGCGCGGGCATCAGTTGTACGAGGTTCGGATCGCTCTGCTCGATCGCCTTCATGCTGCGCGGCCATGTCGAACGGTCGGTCACGAACACCTTCTGCATCGTGATCAGCCCCGCGCGGTTCGCGCGCTGGATCGTCGCGACGCGCGTCGACACGAGGCTTGCGACACCGATATCGGCCAGATACTCGACGCCGCCCTTGTCCTGCGACAGCCCATCGCAGCTGTCGATGTTGACGATCACGAACTTGCCGGCCCGGGCGAGCGCCGCGACCACCGCCTGCAGGCGGCGCAGGTCGACGTTCGCGACGATGCCGACCTCGGCCGCGCTGTCGACGAAACTGTCGGCCTGCTCGGCGCCGTACAGCGTCGCGATGACGGGATGACGGGCGAGACGCGCGCCCAGCGACTTGTCCATGACGTTTACCGGTCGACGTGCGGGCCTGTCTCGTCGCCGAGACTAAGCTTGCCGGGGTTGAGGATGTGCTTCGGATCGAGCGCGCGCTTCACCGCCTGCAGCACCGGAAACGCCGTGCCCAGTGAATCACGCATGTACGGCGAACGCAGCAGCCCGACGCCGTGGTGATGACTCAACGTCGCATTGTATTGGATCAGCACCGCGTTCGCTGCGTCCCAGGCGGCACGGTACCACGCGCCCCGTTCGGCCACCGCGACATCGCCGCGCAGCGAGAAATACAGACACGCTCCGTCCGCATACGCATGCGACTGGTGCGCCGAGCCGGCCAGCGTGCCCGGCACGGCCTGCAGCGCGGCCACCACGTCGCGGTAGATCGCCGCGAGATCGCGCCAGCGGCCGCACATCTCCAGCGTATCGGCGACGAAGCCCGGGCTGCGCTTGAAGCCTTCCGCGCTCTTGCCGGTCAGGTAGCGCGTGTCGAGCCACTTCTCGAAGATCGCGTCGCCGTCGAGCTTGCGCCCGCCTTCCTCACCGACGCGTGCGCCGATCGCCATCACCGCGTCGACCATCTCGCGCGCGCCTTCGTCGGCGATCAGCAGCACGTTCGTGTCGGGCAGACCGAACTGCACGCCGCTCTCGAGTTCGTCGTAGAGCCGCAGTGCCGCCGGGTTCGCGCCGCGCTGCAGGATCTCACGGCACGCGTCAAGGCCGGCCGCGAACGTGTCGAAACCGTACGCGATCGCGCGGCCGTAATCGGGCAGCCGGTGCAGCTTAAGGCGCGCGCGCACGATGATGCCGAGCGTCCCTTCGCTGCCGACGAACAACTGCTGCAGATCGGGGCCGACCGCCGCGCGGGAATACCCGCCGAGCGTCACTAGGCTGCCATCCGCGAGCACCACGTCGATCCCGAACACCATGTCCTCGATCTTGCCGTAGCGCGTCGACAGTTGCCCCGCGCCGCGGCAGGCGATCCAGCCACCGACGGTGCTGATCCCGAACGACGACGGCCAGTGCCCCATCGTCAGCCCGTGCTCGCGCTGCAGCGTTTCCTCGAACACGTCGCCGAACATCCCGGCTTCGACGTCGACGATCTGGCTCTCGGTATCGACACCGATCAACCGGTTCAGCCCGCACACGTCGAGCACGATGCCGCCGCGCACGGGCAGCGCCGCGCCCGTCACGTTGCTGCGACCGGCCGACGCCGTCACCGGAATCGTCGCCGCGTGCGCGATGCGCATCACGGCCTGCACCTGCTCGACCGTCGACACGCGCACGATGACCGCATGCGGCGTCGCGGGCCGGCCGCCCGTCTCGGCGACCATCGACGCGGCCCACCAGTCGCGCGTCCAAGCGACGACGTCGGCTGGCTGCGTGAGCACTTCATCGGCCACCGCGCGCAACGCGTCGACTTGCTGCGGCGATACCACGACCGGCGCGCGCTGCATGCCCGCTTCGGCGAACGTGCTGCCCGCCGTCTGCAGGTTCAGCGAATAAGGCGGCGGCGTATGCGCACCGACGACGTAATTGCCGCGGTTGTAGCCGCGCTTGATGGCTTCCTTGCTGATCATCCGTTTTCTCCCATGAGGATGGCTTTTTCGAGTGCGACGGCGGCGACGTAGTCGCTCACCTGGCTGGCGACGGCCGCATCGGACAAGCCGAGCTCCGCCTTGAGAATGGCGCCGACACGCGGTGCCGCGCGCGCCGATGCGTCGCGCGCCATCAATCGGGCGCGCGTGCGGCGCGACAGCACGTCGTCGACGCTGCGCGCGAATTCGTGACGTACCGCATAGAGCACTTCCGCTTCGCTGTATGGCAGCCCCTCGACGATCGGCGCGAGCAGCGACGGCGTTTCGTCTGCGAGATCGCCGACGAAACGCGCCTCGGTGCCGTAGCGTTCGCCAAGATGCGCGGCGAGTCCGCCCGACGCGACGATCGCCTGCGGGTCGTAGCCGGCCGCGCCGAGCAGGTAAGCCGATTTGGTGCGGCAGCGCGTGCGGCGCCCGAGCAACCTGCCGACCGTATCGATCGTCTGCTCGGCCATGTGCCGCGACGTCGTCAGCTTGCCCCCGACGATCGTCACGAGCCCGTCCGGCGCGACATGGATCTCGTGGTTGCGCTTCATCTCGATCGTCTTGCCGCCCGGCGGCCCGACGAGCGGCCGGCATCCGGCGATGCTGCCGACCACGTCGTCCGCGCTCAGGTCGGCCTTCAGCGCGGAGCGTGCGCCTTCGAGCAGGAAATCGAGCTCCTTGCGCGTGCAGTGCACGTCGTCGAGATCGCCGTCGTAGTCCTCGTCGGTCGTGCCGAGATACGACACGTTGCCCCAGCGCGTGATCGTCGCGCGGCGGTTGCGGCCCGGCACGGGGATCGTCACCGTGCAGTCGTTGCGGATCTTCAGCCACGGGATCGCGACGTGCACCCCCTTCGCGGGCCGCACCTGCAGCGCGGACGTGTCGCCCTTGCGGGCGCCGGTCCAGTCGCGCAGCCATACGCCCGTTGCCATCACGACCACGCGCGCGCGCACGCGCCGCTCGCGGCCGTCGGCATGCACGATCGCGCCATCGACCTTGCCGTGGCCGTCGCGTGTCAGCTCGACCACGCGGGCGTGGTTCGCCACCGCCGCGCCGTGGAACGCGGCCGTGCGCACGAGGTTCAACGTCAGGCGCGCATCGTCGACGCGCGCGTCGAAATACATGAAGCCGCCCGTCAGGTACGTTTCGTTGAAGGTCGGGCAATGCGACAGCACCTCGGCCTTCGTCAGCTTCTGATGCAGGATGCCCTCGCGCCAGCCGCCGGCGATGTCGTAGGTCCACAGCAGGCTTTCGAAAGCTTTCGCGAGACGCTTGTCAAATACGCCTTCGCGCTCCATCACCGGGAACAGGAACGGCAACCGCTGCACCAGATGGCGCGCGTTGCGCCGCAATCGCTGCCGTTCGAGGAGTGAATGGCGCACAAGCCCGAGATTGCCCTGTTCGATATAGCGCAACCCGCCGTGTACCATCTTCGACGATTTCGACGACGTGCCCGACGCGAAATCGCTCTTCTCGACGAGCGCGACGCGCAGCCCGCGCAGGCTCGCATCGAACGCCGCGTACGCGCCCGTCACGCCGCCGCCGACAATCAGCACGTCGAACGCGTCCGTCTCGAGTCGCGCCAGGTGCTCGTCGCGATTCACGCGCAACGGCTCGGTGCCGGTCATGCCGGCACGATCCGTCTTCGGTTTTCTGGATGGCAAAAACATCATGCTGGTCGTTCTCCGTGCTTACGCGTGAGCGAAATCGGTTGCGTGCGCGAGCTCGGACGCGATTCGCGCGTGCCACGCCGCGCGCCGGCGCTGCCGGCGGTCTGCGTCGGTCGAGGGTTCGAATACGGCGTCGGTGACGAGCGTCGCGCAGGCCGCGTCGAGCGATTCCCACAGCAGCCCCGATGCGCCCGCGAGAAACGCCGCGCCGCGCAGGCTCGCGCAATCGCCTTCGCGCATCCGGCGCACCGGCACGCCGCTCACGTCGGCCTGGATCTGGAGCAGCGTGTCGCTGCCTGCCAGCCCGCCGCCGACGATCAGCTCCGATACGTCGGCCCGCGCGACGGCCTGGTTGGCCTCCATGCACGATGCGACCGAATGCGCGATGCCTTCGAGCACCGCGTACGCGACTTCGGCCTGTGTCGTCGCGATCGAGATGCCCGACAGCAACGCGCGTGCATTCGGCTCCATCCTCGGCACGCGCAGGCCCGTGAGCGCCGGGATGAAGGTCACGCCGCGCGACGACCGCACAGTGGCCGCCAGCGCGCTGATCTGCGCGGGATCGTCGAACCAGCGCAGCTTTTCGCAGACCCAGCGCAGTGCCGAACCCGTCGTCGCAACGAAGGTTTCGAGCGAGTAATGCGATACGCCGTCGTGCCGCCGTGCGGTCATCGCAAGCGTGCCGTCGTGCGCGTGACCGGGTTGCACGTGCGAGCCGGTGTCCGGACGCGCCGTGCCGGTCAGCAGGTCGACGAAGCTGCCGGTGCCGTGCACGCACATCGCCTGGCCGCGCTCGACGCAGCCAAGCCCGACCGCACCCGCGAACTGGTCGCCTGCGCACGCGAGGATCGGCACGTCGATGCCGAGCACGTCCCGGCGCGTGCGGCCGAACGTATCAGCGTCTTCGCGCAACACGGGCAGCAGTTCATGCGGAAAGCCCAGCGCGTCGAGCCAGGGTTCGAAATAGCGATGCTCGCCGAGCAGATACGCGCTCGCCGAGGTCGCATGGGTCGGTGTCGTCACGCATTCGCCCGCATCGGACAGATGCCACATCAGCCACGTGTCGATCGTGCCGAATGCGAGGCATCCTGCGCGATGGGCGTCGGTGACCGCCTGCGACGTGCGCATCTGGTGCGCGGCCCACAAGTACGGCGAACGCACGCCCGCCGGCCGGCCGACCTGCGGCACGAGCAAGCGGTCCCAGTCGGCGGCGAGACGGTCGAGCTCGGCTGCATGCCGCGTGTCCTGCCAGACCATCGCGGGCACGAGCGCGCGCCCGGTCCGCGTGTCCCACAGCACGGCCGTCGCGCGCTGCGTCGCAAGCGCCAGCGCGACGATGCGTACACGCTCTGCTCGCGCCCGCGCAAGCGTCGCGCGGCAGACCGCGAGCGTCTTGTCGAGGATCACGTTCGCGTCCTGTTCGACGACGCCCGGCCGCGGGCTCTCGACCGACAGCGGCAGGTATTCGAGGCACGATACGTGCCCGCTCGCGTCGACGATCGCGGCGCGCGTGCCGGAGGTGCCTTCGTCGATGGCAAGAATGGCGTTTCGGGAATCGGTCATCGCTGCGTTTTCTCGATGGCGGGGTTCAGGAAGGCCGACGTTGCGCGTGCGTCGCCGCCGAAGTGCGGCGCGTCGGGTTCGTTGTCGGGATTGATCGTCGTGCGCGTCGGGTCCCAGCGGATCGCGAAGCAGATTACGCTTGCGACGCACGGCACCATCGCGAGGATCAGGAACGTATGTTCGAGGCCGTAGCGCGCGCGAAACAGCGGAAAGACCAGCAGGCCCAACGCCGCGCCGATCGAGCCGAGCGCGCCGACGATGCCGTTTGCGCCTGCGCGCAACTCGCCGCGAAACGACAACGACGACAGGCTCTTTCCGTTCGCGCCGGGGCCGGCCGAGTGGAACAGGATGAACAGCGACGGCACGACGACCGACAGCCACAGCGGCATGCGCGCATGAAACATCCCGAGCACGACCAGCATCGCGCAGACCGCCGCGAACCCGATCGCCGATGCGCGACGCAGGCCGACACGGCGGCCGACCGCCGACGACGAGAAGCCGCCGACGATCCCGAACAGGTTGAACACCAGCGCGCCGAGTGTCGCGTAGACGAAATCGGTACCGAACAATGCGGCGCTGATCAGCGGCAGATACCAGCCGATCGCGAAGTATTCGATCGACTGGCCGATCTGCACGGTCGCGGCAAGGATCGTGCGCGGCAGGTAGACACCGCGAAAGATCAGCAGCACGTTCGCGAAGCCGCGCGTGGCCGGATTCACGACGGGCGTGCGTTCATGCACGGGCGCGGCGGCGAATGCGTGCCCGTAGATGCGCGTCATCGCACGCGCCGCGTCGTCGAGACGCTCCTTGCGCGCGAGCCAGATCGGGCTTTCGACGAGGAATGCGCATTGCAGCGCGAGGATTGCGACGCCGAACACGGCGGTAGCCGCCACCGAGTAGCGCCAGATCGAATCGCCGACCTGCCATGCATGAAACAACAGCGCGAGCAGCAGGTTCAGGCAGACGGCCGTGTACCACATGCCCTGCCAGGTATTGAGCCGGCTCTTCAGGCGGCCCGGCGTGAACTCCGCGAGCATCGCCATCGCGATCGCGAAGTCGATTCCGTATGCCATCCCGACGAAGAAGCGGCCGGCGAGAATCGTATTGAAATCCGGCGCGAATACGACCAGCAGCGCGCCGATCACCGACAGCAGTTTCGCCGCGATCAGCGGCCGCACGCGCCCCCAGCGGTCGGCCATCCAACCGCCGATCGGGTTGAACGCGATCGCGACCCACGACGCGAAGGACGTCATCCACGCGACCTGCGCGGCCGACAGATGCAATTCGCGCGTCATCGGCCCGAGGCCGACGCTCAATGCCGAGTTGGAAAATGCGTCGAGAAACAGCCCGCCGAGCGACAGCCACCAGACGAGCCCCGCCCTGCCCGCGATGCCGGGGCGAGTGTCGAGAAAGGAGATGACGTCTTCAATGCCATGAAGCTTGACCGCGATCGTTTGCACAATCGGCCTCCGTATATTTGTTCTGTAAGAGGCTCGACATTGCAGATGCGATCGACGCATGGAGAGACCATCTTACAGATAGTCTCTTATCTAGATCTGCCTGCGCAATTTACGGCGGGCTACGCGCCTGTGTCAAGCGCGACCGGTTGTGCGATGCAGCGAGCGGCGTGTCGTCGCCTTTTCCAAATCGTTGCGAACACAACTTATGCCACGGGCATGACGCCGGGCACGGCGATCCTTTGCAACGCGGCTTCACCACGGCACCGTCCGCCCCAGATAGTCGAGATACTCGAGCCCCGGGCGCGCCCGCTTGGCGACCAGCACGTCGACGAGGCTCGGCACGCTTTCCTCGATCGTCAGGCGCGCATCCGGCCCGCCCAGCTCCGTGCGGACCCAGCCGGGTGCCATCAGCACCATCGCACGCCGCGTATCGGCCTGGCGCGCCGCGAAGCTGCGCATGAACTGGTTCAGCGCGGCCTTGCTGCCGCGATAGACCTCGCGCATCCCGCTGACGTTGTTCGCGACGCTGCCCTGCCCCGACGACATCGCACCGATCAGGCCGCCCGCGGTCACGCGATCCTGCAGCGTCTCGATCACGCGCATCGGCGCCAACGCATTCGTGACCATCACGCGCACGAATTCGTCGGTCGTCACTTCGCCGATCGTTTCGGTCGGCTCGTTCGTCGTTCCCGCATTCACGAACAGCATGTCGAAGCGCCGGCCCGACAGCCGCTCGCGCAGCGCCGCCAGTTGCGCCGGCTCGCAGATGTCGAGCGTCTCGATGTCGAGCCGGCCGTCAAACCGGTCGGCGAGGTCGTGCAGCCGCGTGCGCCCCGATCCTTCCCGTACGGTGCCCGTGACGCTCCAGCCCTTGCTCAGGAATTGCTCCGCCATCGCGAGCCCGAGGCCGCGCGAGGCCGCGACGAGCAGGATCGTCGGTGCGTTTTTACTCGATACAGTCGATTGCATGGTGTCCGCCTTTGCCGGGTTGCGTCATGCAGCCACTATAGGTGCGCGTCCAGACAGGCGCCAGACGCATCCGACTCAAACCATAGTTGCATCGAACGCCATGTCATATCGTGCCGTGGCGTATCCTGTCGCCATGGAAGACATCGACCTGAACCTCGTCACCGCGCTCGACGTGCTGCTGTCGGAAGGCAGCGTGACCGGCGCCGCGCGCCGGCTCGGCCTGAGCACGTCCGCGATGAGCCGCACGCTCACGCGGCTGCGGGTGTCCACCGGCGATCAGCTGCTCGTGCGCGCCGGGCGCAAGCTCGTGCCGACGCCGCACGCAGCCGCGTTGCGCGACCGCGTGCACGCGATCGCAACCGATGCGCGCGCGGTGCTGCGGCCGGCAACGGCCGACGTGGATCTGGCGACGCACGCGTCCACGTTCACCATCCGCGCGGCCGCATCGTTCATGGAAATGCTGTCCGGCCCGGTGGTCGCCGCACTCGGCGAAATCGCGCCGCAGGTGCGCGTCCGCTTCGTCCCGAAGCCCGACCGCGATCCGCAAGCGCTGCGCGACGGCGCCGTCGATCTGGAAATCGGCAAACGCGGCGACGATGCCCCCGAACTGCACACACGCATGCTGTTCCGCGACTGGCACGTCGCGGTGGCACGCGCCGGGCATCCGCTGTTCGCATCGGGCAGGATCACACCCGCGCGCTATGCGGCCTGCCGTCACGTGATCGCGTCGCAGCTCGGCGATTTCGGCGGGCCGGCCGACGACCCGACCGACGGGGCCGGCCAGGGCGACGCCGTGCGCGTCGTCGTACCGGGCTACCCGGATGCGATGCGTGTCGCGGCCAGCACCGACCTGATCGCGCTCGTGCCGCGCTCGAGCCTCGGCAACGCATTCTCGCCGGGGCTCACGGACGCCCTCGGGCTGCGCAGCTTCGAGATCCCGGTGCGCCTGCCCGGGATCCTCGTTTCCGCGCTGTGGCATCCGCGCATGCACGGCGACCCCGTGCATCGCAGCCTGCGCGATGCGGTCATCGCCGTCTGCCAGCGCGCGTATCCGGATACCCGCACACCCCACACATCACGCCCGCCGGCGCGCCGCACCGGCCCGCGCGCCGCAGGCTGACACGCGGCTCAGACCAGCCGGCCGCCGCCGTCGATGTGCAGGATCTCGCCGTTCATGAAGCCGTTGCCCAGCAGGAACGCGATCGCCTCCCCCACTTCATCGGCGCGCCCGACCCGGCCGCCGGGCAAAGCCGACGCCGCACCCACGAGAATCGTGTCGCGCGCTTCCGCGCCGAACGCGTCGTACAGCGGTGTCTCGACGAATCCGGGCGCGACGACGTTCACGCGAATCGGCTTCAGTTCCAGCGCGAGCGACTGCGCCAGCGCCTCGACGCCGCGCACGGCGGCGGCTATGACGGACGTGCCGTGCGCGGCCGGACGATCCGACAGTTGCCCGCCGGTCAGCACGATCGAGCCGGTCGCCGGCATCAGCGGCAACGCGGCCCGGATCGCATAGACCGGCCCGGCGATACGTTCCTGCAGCGCGGCGAGCAGCTGATCGGGATCGGTCTCGTTCAGCTTGCCCGCAATGAACCGGCCGGCCGTGACGACCAGGTGATCGACGCGCGTGAGCGAGTCGAATACGGCCTGCACCGCCTGCCGGTCCGCGATGTCGGCCACTGCGATGCGCGCGCCGCCGATCGCTTGCGCGGCGGCCTCGAGCTTCGCGCGGGTCCGGCCGACCAACGTGACGCCCGCGCCTTTTGCCTTCGCGGCGGCCGCGGCCTCGAGACCGATTCCGGAGCTTCCGCCGAATACCACGACGTGCGCACCGTCCAGTGCCGAAGATTGCGTTGCCTCGTTCATGTCGACTCCTCGTCAGGGATTGAAGGTTCGCGAACGTTAGGTCATTCTCCATTGCGCAGGAACGTGGGAGACTTGAATAAGGTTCATTCCCCGAAGGAATAAGATGGAATCGCTGCGATCCATGCGCGTGTTCGTCCGCGCCATCGAGCTCGGCAATTTCTCGGCGGTCGCGCGCGAGGAAGGCACCGGCCAGCCGACGATCAGCAAGATCGTCGCCGCGTTCGAAAAGGAACTGGGCGTCCGCCTGCTCGAACGCTCGACCACGAGCCTCGCGCCCACCGACGAAGGCCGCCGGTTCTACGATCGCTGCAAGCGCGTGATCGACGAATACGCGAGCGCGGTGGCCGAGGTGCGCGGGCAAACGGTGCGGCCGGTCGGCAAGCTGGTCGTCAATGCGCCGATGGGGCTGGGCGAGCTGAGGCTGAACGCGCTCGTGCTCGAATTCCTCGCCGCATGGCCGGAGATCGAGGTCGAGCTGCAATTGACCGACCGTGTGATCGACCTGGTCGAAGAAGGCGTCGACGTCGCCATCCGCCTCGGCCATCTGCTGCCGCCGGATGCCGTGGCGCGCCCCATCGCGTCGTCGCCCCGCCTGCTGGTCGCCACGCCGAAGTACGTCGCGCAGGCACCGAGGCTCCGCCGGCCGGAAGACCTGGCGCGGCACGAGTACGTCAGCTACGCACGCGCGGACATCGGCAACGAACTGGCATTCGCCCGCGGCGACGAGCAGGTCGCCGTTCCGGTGCGCGGCCGGTATCGCGTGAACAGCTCGATGGCGCTGCGGGAATGCTTTCTCGCCGGGAACGCAGTGGGCAGCGGGCCGGCGTGGCTGGTTCAGGACCTGATCGACAGCGGGCAGCTCGTCCGGTTGCTGCCGAAGTGGGACATGGTGCCGCCGCATGCGCTGCACCTCGTGTATGCGTCGCGCCGGTATCTGCCGCTCAGGACCCGCACGTTCCTGCAGTTCATGGAGCAGCGGATTCCCGGGCTGCCCGGGTTCCATCCGACGACCGCCGCGACCGCCAACCCGGCCGCGCGCGCATCGCGGCAGCCCCGCTGACCGGCGGGCGTCGCGATCACGGCCGGCCCGGGCGCCGATCCGCCACCGTTTTCCCGATCCGCCGAATTCCCGCTATTGCGGCGCCCCCGGCGGCGGCGGCAGGCCGTTCGGCTAAAATGCCGCACTTTCCACCTTGTCCGGCCCGCTCGCCATGCAACCCGCCTCCTCCGCCCAACCCGCCGCCCATGGCGCCGACGCCGCAGATGCGGCCCGCGACCTCGTCTACGGCCCGAACGACCGGCCGGCGCCGATGGTCGCCTTCGTCGCAGCGCTGCAGCACCTGCTGGCGATCATCGTGCCGATCGTCACGCCCGGCCTGCTGATCTGCCAGGCGCTCGGCGTGTCCAGCCGCGATACGACCCTCATCGTGTCGATGTCGCTGGTGATTTCCGGCATCGCCACCTTCGTCCAGTGCAAGCGCTTCGGCCCGCTGGGCGCCGGCCTGCTGATCGTCCAGGGCACGAGCTTCAACTTCGTCGGCCCGCTGATCGCCGGCGGCAGCCTGATGGTCAAGCAAGGCACGCCGGTCGAAACCGTGATGGCCGCGATCTTCGGCGTCGTGATTGCGGGGTCGTTCGTCGAAATGGGCGTGTCGCGCATCCTGCCGTTCGTGAAGCGCCTGATCACGCCGCTCGTCACCGGCATCGTCGTGCTGCTGATCGGCCTCACGCTGATCAAGGTCGGCCTCATCAGCATGGGCGGGGGCTTCGGCGCGATGGCCAACGGCACCTTCGCGAGCGCGGAGAACCTGACGCTCTCGGGCCTCGTGCTCGGCACGATCATCCTGCTGAACCGCGTGCCGATCGTGTGGGTGCGCAGCACCGCGCTGGTCATCGCGCTCGTCATCGGTTATCTCGCGGCCGCATTCCTCGGCCGCCTCGACTTCACCGGCATGCACCAGGCCGCGCTGTTCCAGGTCCCGACGCCGCTGCACTTCGGCATCGGCTTCTCGTGGTCGCTGTTCGTGCCGATGCTGATCATCTACCTCGTCACGTCGCTCGAAGCGATCGGCGACGTCACGGCCACCAGCAAGATCTCGAACGAGCCGGTCGAAGGCCCGGTGTGGATGCAGCGGATCAAGGGCGGCGTGCTCGTCAACGGCGCGAACTCGCTGCTGGCCGGTGTGTTCAACACGTTCCCGAGCTCGGTGTTCGCGCAGAACAACGGCGTGATCCAGATCACCGGCGTCGCCAGCCGCCACGTCGGCATCTGGATCGCGGGGATGCTCGTGGTGCTCGGCCTGTTCCCGGTCGTCGCCGGCGTGCTGCAGGCCGTGCCGGAACCCGTGCTCGGCGGCGCGGCGATGGTGATGTTCGGCGCGGTGGCCGCATCGGGCATCAACATCCTCGCGGGCGTCCAGCTCGATCGCCGCGCGCTGCTGATCATCGCGGTGTCGCTTGCGCTCGGCCTCGGCGTGTCGCAGGTGCCGGACATCCTCAACAGCCTGCCGCACGCGCTGAAGAACGTGCTGGAATCGGGCGTGGCGACGGGCGGCATCTGCGCGCTCGTAATGAACTGGTTCCTGCCGGAGAAGAAGTAAGCGGATGATCCGCACGATGCGCGGTGCGCCTGACGGGCCGCACCGCGCGTCGTGCCGGCCGGCGCCCGCGGCTCTCGTTGCGGGCAACGCGATCGGCGTATCGCCAACCGGCCGATTCCGCTCGCGCCACCCGTTGCCCTGATTCCACTCGGCGCCGCGTCACACCTGGAACCGCCCGTCCGCTATCGCCGGCATCACCGGTTCCCGTACGAACGCGGCATCGGACAATTGCAGCAGCGTACGCACGACAGCCACCACGTCGTGAACCGGCACCAGCCCGCCATCGCAAGGGCGTCCGGCGCGGCACAAGCCACACGTCACACGCCACGAGACGCGCACGCCGAACTGCGCTTTCGACGTGCCCCGGGGTTATCGACCCCGTGTCGGCGGCGATCAAAGGTCAAACCCGGTCATGCCGCCTTGGCCGATCGATTTGTGCTGGTTAGAATCACGACATGCCCCGAGCTCCCGCCCCCAACAACACCCCCGAGACGCCCGCCGTCCCCGTCAAGGAACGCGCGACCGTCGTCTGCTACCGCGGTGAACGAGTCCTGCTCGTCGCCCGCGCGGCGTCGCGCTGGGCCCTTCCCGGCGGCACGATCAAGCGCGGGGAATCGCCGCTCGAAGCCGCGCATCGCGAGTTGTCCGAAGAAACCGGCATAACCGGCCAGACGCTCGTCTATTCGATGCAGTTCACCGGGCTCGCAAAGATCCATCACGTGTTCTTCGCGGAAGTCGGCCCGGACCAGACGCCGCAAGCGAACAACGAGATCGAGAAATGCAAGTGGTTTCCGATCGACGGCGTCGACGGATTGCGCGCAAGCATTCCGACGAAGCGAATCGTCGAACTCGTCCATCAACACGAAATCCGCAAGGCGTAGCGCGCGACGGACGAGCGCATGCCCCGGCCGGCAGCCGGCTCGCGTCGCTGTTCGTGAACCCGCGACGCGCGACCGCTCAGTGCATGCGCTTCCTGCGCAATTCGCGCGTGGAATAGACGACGAGGAAGATGCCCAGCATCGCGGCACCGGACGCCATGAAGTCGTTTGCGCTACCCGAACCGTGCAGGGACGTCGGGAATATGCCGAGACTCAATCCTGCGGCCGCGAGAAGCAATCCTGCAGCCACGCCCCAGATCGGCCCGGCGGTCTTGTCGATGTTATTTTTCATGCAGCACCCGTCTACAGTCATTACCTGAACGGTATCGGCAAAGCACGCCGCGTCTACCTTCAGTGATTCCACTATAGCCCGGAAAAAAATCATTGAAGCTTTAGTGCTTCTACCGATCAAGTTTTATCGATCGCGGCCGCCCAGGCGGGCCGATCGGCAATCCGGCTCGGCCGAGCCGACGCCGGCCACCGAAGAACGCATATGCCGCACGCCCATATGCATTCCACGATCGCTTGTTTTACCGCGCAACGTCGCGGCGCTAAGCTCGGAACCCGCCGTCGACTTCCCAATGGCTTCCCCGCCTTCGCCCACCATGCCGAACTCCGCCGAACAGGCCGCCGACTGGCTGCTCTCCGGACTCGAACTGCGCAGCACGCTGTTTCACGTGGGCCGGTATTGCGGCGTCTATCGCGCATCGACGGCCGGCCATCAGCGCGCGAGCTTCCACCTCGTGCTCGAAGGCGCATGCTGGTTGCACCTGCCCACCCGGAACGGCCGTGCCGCGCAAAGCACGCGCCTCGTCGCCGGCGACGCGGTGTTCCTGATGCACGACATGACGCATTGCCTGACGCCCGACGCGGTTGCGCCGTCCGACGACGAATACACGGTACGGATCGGCACGATGACGCCGCTTGCCGAGCCTGCGTCATCCCCGGGCGACGTCGCGCTGGCATGCGGTTTCTTCGAGTTTCGTTCCGATCTTGGCGACGCGATCGCCGGCCTGATGCCCGATCACCTCCTGGCGCGCCACGACGACGCGAAGCTGGCAGGCGCGCGCACGCTGTTCGACCTGATCCGCACCGAAGCGGCGCGTGCCCAGGATGCACCGTCGCCGCTCGTCAATCGTCTGACGGATGCGCTGTTCTTCTATGCACTGCGTGCCGTCGCGAGCAGCGACGATTTTGCGCCGGGCCTGTGGTCGGTCATGCGGCGTGCCGAATTTACGCCGCTCGTCGGCGCGATCATCGAGAAACCCGGCGACGACTGGACCACGCACACGATGGCCGCGTTTTGCCACATGTCCCGCGCGCGCTTCTGCAAGCAGTTCGCGCAGGCATGCGGACAGCCGCCTGCGCAGTTCCTTGCGCTGCTGCGCATGAAGGTCGCGGCCGAGATGCTGCGGCAGGGGGCATCCACGCTCAGCACGGCCGAGCATGTCGGCTATCAGTCGGAATCCGCCTTTGCGCAGGCATTCAAGCGCGTCACCGGCCTGCCGCCCGGCACCTGCCGCCGCGCCCCGGAGCGCACCGGCGCGACACCCGTGCATTGACGCAAGACAAACGCGCATGAAACAGAGACGGCCGCGCATTGCCGGCTCGACCGGCGCCGCCAACAATGACGGCTTTCCGATCGAGGATGCCATGAGCCGCCTGCCCCTCCAAACCGTCGAAAGCGCGCCCGAAGCCAGCCGCTCGTTTCTCCAGAAGTCGCAAGCCGCCAACGGCTTCCTGCCGAATCTCGTAGCCTCACTCGCCAATGCACCGGTTGCGCTCGAAACGTACCTGACCGTCGGTGAAATCAATTCACGCAGCGGCCTCACGCTGGCCGAGCGCGAAATCGTGCAGATCACCGCCGCCGCCGTTCATGGCTGCGGTTTCTGCGTGGCCGGCCATACGGCCGTCGCGCTGAAGAAGGCGCAATTGCCCGCCGCGCTCGTCGACGAGGTCCGCGCCCAGCGCTCGCTGTCCGACGCGCGCCTCGATGCGGTCGCCACGTTCACGCGCGACGTGATCGCGACGCGCGGCGCCGTGTCCGACGAAGCGCTCGCCGCGTTCAAGGCGGCCGGCTACAGCGATGCCGGCGCGCTTGAAGTGGTACTCGGCGTGAGCCTCGCGACGCTTTGCAACTTCGCGAACAACCTGGCGCGCAACGAACTGAATCCGCAGCTCGAAGCGTATCGCTGGGAGCCGACGGCGCGCGCAGCATGACCGCGCCGGCGAGCTCCGATGCGTTCGACGCATGGCTCGAAGCAAATGCCGACGCGCTCGACGTCGACCCGTCGCGGGCGGCGGACATCCTGCCGCAGCTGGTGCGCTCGCGCACCGTCGCCGTCGGTGTGCCGGAGGCAATGGGCGGCACGGGCGGCACGATCGCGGACGCGATCGACACGGTGGCCGCCGTCGCGCAACGCTCATTGACGGCCGCATTCGTGCTGTGGGGACATCGCACCTTCATCGAATACGTACTGCAGAGCGACAACGACGCGCTGCGTGCGCGCTGGCTGACGCCGCTGCTCGACGGCGAAGTGGCGGGCGCCACCGGTCTTTCGAACGCGATGAAGTATCTGTCCGACATCGAGCCGCTGCAGATGCATGCGGCCCGCAGCGGCAACGCGTTCGTGCTGAACGGCAGACTGCCGTGGATCACGAACCTGCGGCGCGAAGGCTTCATCGCCGCGGCCGCATTCGATCACGACGACGGCACGCCGCCGTCCGTCTTCGCGATTCCGCACGACGCGCGAGGCGTCGAGCGCAGCGACGATCTCGACCTGATCGGCCTGCGCGCAAGCAATACGGCCGCGCTGCGCGTGAGCGATACCGTCCTCGACGAATCGTACCGCCTCGCGGCCGACGCACCGGCCTGGCTCGCGCGCGTGCGCCCGGCGTTTCTCGGCTTGCAATGCGGGATGTCGATCGGGCTGGCGCGGCGCGCGTTGCTGGCCACGCTGGATGCCAGCGAGCCATCGCGCGCGTCGATCGGCGCGGAAATTCGCGAACTCGAAACGACGCTCGCCGATCAGGCCGAGCAGTTGAAGCGCGGTGTGCTCGACGGCACCTTTCTCCACGCGCCTGCCGCGATGTTCGAACTGCGCATCGCGCTCGTCGAGACCGTCTCGCAGGCGGTCTCGCTCGAAGTGCAAGCGACCGGAGGGCGCGGCTATCTGCGCGGCCAGAGCGGCAGCGCGCGGCGCGTGCGCGAAGCGTCGTTCATCCCGATCGTGACGCCGAGCCTCGTGCAGTTGAAATCGCAGCTCGCGCGGCATCGACGGGCGGCGGCAGCATGACGCAAGGCGCGCACATCGTCGCGAACGGCGTCACGTTGCGGTACGGATCGCGCAGCGTGCTGAACGGCGTCGATCTGTCGGTTGCGCCCGGCGAACTCGTTGCGCTGCTCGGGCCGAGCGGTTGCGGGAAGTCGTCGCTGTTGCGGGCCATCGCCGGCCTGACGCGAACCGCATCCGGCACGATTCGCGTCGATGGCGAGCCCGTCGACGGCCCGCGCCCGGAGGTCGCCCTCGCGTTTCAGGACCCGTGCCTGTTGCCGTGGCTCACGGTCGAGCGGAACGTGGGGTTCGGGCTGACCTTCGCGCGTCAACCGCACCTGACACGTGCAGACCGCAAGGAACGCGTGACGAACGCATTGGCCGCCGTCGGGCTCGACCATGCACGGCACGCGCTGCCGTCGCAGTTGTCGGGCGGCATGGCACAGCGCGCGGCGCTGGCGCGCTGCCTGGCGCGGGCGCCGCGCGCGCTGCTGCTCGACGAACCGTTCGGCGCGCTCGACGAAGTGACCCGCGCCGACATGCAGCAGCTCCTGATTGCCGCGGTGCGCAACACCGGCGCGTCTGCGCTTCTCGTCACGCACGATATCGACGAAGCGCTGCTCGTCGCCGATCGGATCGTGCTGCTCGGCAAGCGCGGCACGCTGGTCGGACGCTGGACCGTCGAACTGCCGCAGCCGCGGCACACGCAAGTGCGCTCGCTCGGCGAGCTGCGCATCTCCATTCTCCAGGCGCTGCAGAACTCGATTTCAGCAGCCGCCTGAATCCGGCCGATACCCGCGGGGAATCCTCATGTGCAATGTACCGATGTCACGACGCGAATGGCTGAAGCTCGCGTCGCTCTTTACCGTCGCGGGCGCGGCGCCGCTGCTGAAAGCATCCGACGCGCGCGCGGCAGCCGATCCGAATGCGCCCGTGCGCATCGGTTACCTGCCGATCACCGATGCGGCGCCGCTGCTCGTCGCACACAACAACGGCTACTTCGACGCGGCCGGCATCCAGGCGGAGAAGCCGACGCTGCTGCGAAGCTGGGCGCAGCTGGTCGAGGCGTTTCTGTCGGGACAGGTCAACGTCGTGCATCTGCTGTCGCCGATGACCGTGTGGGCGCGCTACGGCAGCAAGGCGCCCGCCAAGGTCGTCGCATGGAATCACGTGAACGGCTCTGCGCTGACGGTTGCGCCCGACGTCAACACCGTGGCGGACCTCGGTGGCAAGACGGTTGCGGTGCCGTTCTGGTATTCGGTGCATAACGTCGTGCTGCAGGACCTGCTGCGCGCGCAGGGTCTCGCACCCGTGCTCAAGCAGTCGGGGCAGCCGGGGCCGAAGGAAGTCAACCTGGTCGTGATGGCGCCGTCCGACATGCCGCCCGCGCTGGCGTCGAAAAAGATCGCCGGATATATCGTCGCCGAGCCGTTCAATGCGGCCGCCGAGCAGTTGAACGTCGGCAAGATTCTCCGCTTCACCGGCGACGTCTGGCGCAACCACGCGTGCTGCGTGATCTTCATGCACGAGCAGGACCTGACGCAACGCGCGGCGTGGTCGCAGAAAGTCGTCGATGCGATCGTCAACGCCCAGCTGTGGACGCGCGCCCATCCGCAAGAGGCGGCCAGGCTGCTGTCGAAGGAAGGCCCGAACCGCTACACGCCGCATCCTTCGCAACTGCTCGCACGCGTGCTCGCGCCGCAAGCAGCCGATCAGGGGCGCTATCTCGGCGATCGCGCGATCCAGCACGCGAACTGGGGCGTGAAACGCATCGACTTCCAGCCGTATCCGTACCCGAGCTATACGGAAGAACTCGTGCGCCGGTTGAAGACGACCCAGGTGGAAGGCGCGAGCCAGTTCCTCGCGTCGCTCGATCCGAAGCGGGTCGCCGGCGATCTGGTCGACGACCGGTTCGTGAAGAAGAGCATCGAAGCGCTGGGCGGCTTGTCGGCGTTCGGCCAGGATGGCGGCTATGCACGCAAGGAGACGATCGTTGTCTAGCGTGCTCGCTCGGGAAACGTCGGCGGCGGCGCGGCGTCCGGTGCCCGCGTCCGCGCATTGGCGCAGCATCGTGCTGGGCGGTGCGGGACTGGCGGCCGCCTTGGCGCTGTGGTGGCTCGCCGTCACGCTGCTCGCGGGCCACAACGCGATGGCCGCGCAGTTCGCGCCGCAGCGTGCGTTCGAAGCGCTGCCGTCGCTCGTCACCGAGGATCAGCTACTCGTGCATGCGGCGACCAGCCTCAGGCGCATCGCCGTCGGGCTGGCGTGGGCGCTCGTGGTCGGCGTGCCGTTGGGATTCGCGATCGGCCGTCTGCGCTGGCTCGAACGGACGCTGTCGCCGACGCTGCAGTTTCTTCGCATGATCTCGCCGCTTTCGTGGATGCCGCTTGCGGTGATGTCGCTCGGCGTCGGCGATCGCGCGGTGTATTTCCTGCTCGCTTTCGCCGCGGTGTGGCCGCTGGTGATGAGCACCGCATCGGGTGTCGCGCATCTCGACCGGCGCTGGGTCCAGCTTGGCGAAAGCCTTGCCGCCACGCGCGCGGAAATGCTCTGGCATGTCTACGTGCCGGGCATCGCCGCGCATGTGCTCACCGGCGTGCGCCTCGCGATCGGCATCTTGTGGATCGTGCTGGTCCCGGCGGAAATGCTCGGCGTGAGCGCGGGGCTCGGCTACCTGATTCTCGACACGCGCGACCGGCTCGCGTATTCGGAGCTGACAGCCGTGATCCTCGTGATCGGCGTGCTCGGTTTCCTGCTCGATCTGGCCGCGCGTGCGGTCGCGGCCCGGCTGTCGAGCGATATGGCGGGGGGCGATCGGTAGGTTCCGGTGAGTCGGGGATGCGTTGAATGGCGGAAGGCAGCAGGAGCCGAACCTAGCCGGGAGTGTCTGACACCCCCAACTGGATTTGAAGGCGATTCCACCGGACGCACAATCAGTCGACAGGCTTCGGAGCACTGACCCCATGCGGGTTTTGTCATTCGTCAACGCTGTAAAAGCATACAGTGATCATGCGTGCAAAGGCAGAAAAATCCACACCCGAAATCAGGTTGCCGGTCATGTTCGGTACAGGGATCCAATCCGCGGTACCGTTGGCATTCATCGCCCGCCAGCGCGCTGCCTTCGGAGCCTTCTTTCAGTCGATTTCGTAAGTGTCCATAGGACCTCCAGCATGACCACGGAAGTCTAGCTCTCACTGTTCACGCTCGATAACGCTAACTCCACAACCATCTCGTCAACGGTGAATAGCTGCAGCATCGAGCGCGCCGCCTCGACGTTCGACGTCGTCAACCACTCCTCTCAGTCTTCAGGCCTCAGGATCACGCCTTCGGCCTCCCCATCGAGCAAAATCAGCTTTGCCAAGCCGAAAAATCTTCACCCAAGTACCGACCGAGCGAAGATACCCGCTCTGAGTACAATGCATCGAGAATCCGACGCAATGAGGGGCGCAAGGGAACGCCATCACCCTCAAACTTCCGCTCTTGCAAAACAGCGCGATCCTCTTCGCCGAACCGGGCGCCTGAAACTCCAAGATGAGCTAAGCAGCAATTGGCGACGGCGACAGCGTCCTCCGCCAAGCTCTCGTAACGGACAACTAGCAAGCGTTCCGCACCAAAGACTGACCGCCAGTTACGAATGCAGGATTCATAGTCGCCTCGCCCTAATGAGCCACTCGACCGGAAATGATCAATAAACCACTCGTCTGACGCCTCCTCGTGGGTCATTTCCGCACGCGCAAGCGCCATGCGCGCCGATGACCAAGCCCGCTCCCGAGGATCGCGAATCATATAAATCAAGCGCAGGTCTGGCGCGAACGCCCCGACCTCACGAATGACATCAAGCGGCAAAAAACTGTAAGCAGGCGTGATGTCGCCATTGGTTCGCGTCGCATCGGAAAAAATGTCAGAGTACCAGGCAAGGCCGCGAGCACGATGCACATCCCAAAAATGTACCTCCTTCCCGCCAGGAAACGCCACGGAAGGATGGCGGGATAACGCGTGATACAACCATGTCGTACCACACTTTTGTGCACCAATGCCCAAGAACTTCAACATAAGGAGGCCTGCCGTCGCTTTTGAATAATTGTCAAAACTCACATTTTGTGAGCGTGCGGATTCTACCCGAAGTGTATGGGACACTCCACCTAACATAGGCCACCGCATCATCGCCGCGTCGCAATATCACCTTCCAGAGGGTTGTCAATCTTCCACGATAACGGCTCGTTCTCTGACAAATTCCAAATCGAGTGTGGTTGCAATATCACTCGCGACATCGAGGATCTATGGCAGCACGGACTTGCACGAGAATGCTCGGTCAGTCGCTGGTGTGCAACCTTGCCTTATCTCCAACCGATACTATAGCAACATCGCCCGGGATTTCTTTGATTTTCCCCTGATCAATCAGAATTTGCAGAAGATCGATAGATTTTTCAATATTCGAAAAATCTATAGCATCCGCATCAGCAATGCTGCAAATATCATAATCCCACCACTGCAGCCTCAAAAGTTTATCGATCGTTTCATCTGAAAACCGCTTTCTAAGAACGCGTTGAGGCGTTCCAACGACAATCTCATACTGATTGACATCACGCGTAACAATCGTATTACTTCCGACTACCGCCCCATCTCCAATTCTTACGCCCGCCATGATTACTGCGCCAGTTCCTATCCAAACATCATTTCCAATCGCAACATTACGATTGACGTTGTCGTTATATTGCGGCAAAGACCTGGACAAGACTGCCGGGTGTGTGGAAAGCCAGTTTGTTGGGTGCCTGTTCGGAGAAATGGTAACTCTTGGGGCTATCGAGCAATATCTTCCTATCGTGGCATGCTTTATATTCGTACCCTCATTGGAGTATGTCCACGCTCCAATTTTCACACCACCTTCCAGGCTTGTTTCATTAAGATTAACAGCATACCCGACTTCAATTCGAGTATGCTTTCCCACGCAATTATTAAACACAGCTGCTACGCGCCGCTTCGCATTCTGAATATCTGACATAGAACGCTATTCTCTATTATCGTTGAGTCGACCACATATTGGTCTCGGAATAGTCATTGTATTACAGACGCGCCGCAAATGTTTCGCCGGCTGCAACCTTATCAACAGGAGCCCTTTCATGACAATGCCGCGATCGCATGATCAGTGACGTTGGGAAACGGAAACATCGGACGCCCGATCTGCTGGATCGCGCCGGCGTGACGCCAATTGAGCGGTAGTTCGGGCACGACGTCGCTCGCGTTTTTGTACAGATTCAGTGGCACTTTCGCGAGTACGATCCCAACGCTCCCGTTTGTGCTCAGCCGCGACGGCTCGAATCCGTAGACGGCCGACGGCGGATTCCCGCCGATCACTATTGCCGCCGCGGCCATGATCGCGATCGCCGCATCGAGCGAATGCCCGACAAGCGTCACCGGCCGACCGTCGATCGCGGCGAGCACATCGACGGTGATCGCTCCCCACGCCTTCCAGAAGCCATGGCGCACCTGGCCGATGACGATCACGTCGATCGGATGCGCATCCAGATCGGCCACCACGCAATCGAGGTTGTCGGTACCGGGGAAAGCGACGATGAGGCCACCGGCCGTCTGCCGCACGATCGCGCGCGAGGCGCTGTCCGCGTTACCGATATCCGGCTTTGCGGAATACGCCTCCTGCGCTAGCAGCACATAATCGCGCGGGGTCATGGCTCGATCTCCGGGAGATCTACCGTCTGGCCGGCGAGCGCATGCGTGCAGTCAGCGAGGTATTGAATGCGTCCGTCTCGCACGAACGAATGGTAGACGCACTCCTCCCGGTTGTCGTCCCATGGGTAGAGGCAGCAGTGACGGTGCGAACGTCGGCCTATCCATGCTGCCGTTCCACTGCCACATGGGCCGACTGTTGGGCCGGCCATCCTCGAGATAGACGATGCGTAGCATGTCGCAGTCCGGGCACTCGAACAGCATCGACCGCGTGCCGTTGTCGTGCTTCTGCTCTTCGAGCTTCATTGCAGCGGCGCGCCAGCGAGCGACGTCGACGCAGCGGCCGAAGCCGGCGACATGCGAGTCGGCACAGAGCACGCACGACGCGTGCGCCCCCCTCCCAGGTGTCGATCATCGATTGCGCGTTAGTCTGAATTTTTGAGACTGATGCGACGATCGAGTCGATCTTTTCGTCCTGCCTTTGAAGGTGCTCTCTCACGGCCTCGTCGCTCGCGTCGATACGCCTCTCAAGTCTTGAAAAGCGCCTCTCTCCTGCACGGAACCGCTCATCGACGCGTGCGTTTCCCGATACGTTGTCGGTCATTCATCCCCCAGAAGTGGAAAAGCCGCCCGAAGGCGGCTGTGCATGGTCTTACGCGAAGCGGATCAACTACCGGCGCACAAAAACTGAACTGAATCCGTGCCGGTGCCCGTGAACGTGATCGACGTGCCAGAACTCTGGCTCACCTTCACCGCATTCGCGGCGGTCGTATCGTTAGCGGTGCAGGTGTAGGTCGACGCGGACGAGAAAACCGCCGATCCGCTGAGCGTGACCGTCGCTGAGCCAGACGCCAGCGCGACGGTGCCTTGGACCATGTGCGGAGCGTTCACGCCGGTACCGGTCGTGCTGTAGAGCGGCATCGCGCCGGTACCGGTCGACGAGAGCGTCGTGAAGCGCCCAGTATTCGCCGTCGTCGCGCCTATGGCCGGCGGCGAAGCCAGGTAGTTCGAGAAGCCCGGTCCGCTCACGGTGCTCGACGCCGACAGCGTCGTGAATGCTCCCGTGCTCGGCGTGTTGAGCCCGATGGCCGTCGAATCGAGGCCGCCCGTGAATGTCGAGGAAGTCGCGTTGATATTGAGCGCAGCCGTCGAGTTCGGAACGATTGTGAGGGGAAACTTGTTGTGCGTCCCTTCGCGGACATAGAAGTTTCCGCCAGACGATAGATTCCATGACCACGTCTCGCCGCCGAGATTCCATGTGATCTGATTGCCCTCCGATCCAGCGAGTACGACGCCACCGCCGTAGAACGTTGTCGGCGGAGTCGTCCCGGCCCCGATGCTAAACGCATCCGCCTGTCCGTTGCGGAACATGGTCTGCAAATAAGCGCCTGGGCCGGTCACCGTCTGCGTGAAGACATAGCGGTTGTTCACATAGTCAGTCCCCATCCACAGATGCTGCTCGGCTGTCGGGTTTGCCGACATCGTCACGCCGAGAAAAGAATTGTTTGTGCTGGACGGCCGATACAGCGTCAGGTTGGTGTCATAGCCTGCGGTGCCGCTCGAGTTGAGTCCCTGCAGCACCATCGTATTGACGTAGTCCGACTTCACCGCAACGCCGTCGTTCACAGTAGTATCGGGTGCCGCGATGAAACCGCCCATCGACGTCGTTGCGATGAACTTTGCGTTACTCGTTCCGGTCCCCCCCAGCACGAGAACGTTGTTCGCATTGTTGCTTACCGTGATGACGTCGCGGCCGTTCGAGACACTCAGGCCGTTCGCGATCGCCGGGGAATTCGAGAGCACCACGGCCCCCGTCCCAGTGGCGGTCGCCGTGCCAGTGCCACCGGACGCGATGGGGAGCGGAGACGACAGACCGGTGATCGTCCCGCCAGAAATGCTGGCGCTTCCAGCGATGAGCGTCGGCACGGTCAGCGAGCCGCCATTGAGCGGCAAGACATTCGAGAAGGCGTTGTTGAGCTGTTGCGCGGTCAGTAGCTGACCGGTCACGAATCCGGGTAGGCTTTGACCCAGCGCGAAATTCGCGCTAACCGCCAGATAGAACAGCACGCAACCGAACGATCGAAAAAAACTGTTTTTCATAGCTCGATCACCACGAGATTTCTTGCACGGCAGCGACGGTCGTAGCCGCTGCAATTTGAGCCTTCAGGGCTTGCTTGCGCTGGAACGCAGCCCAGCCGCGATCGAGCATCGCCTGGTACAACTCGCTGAGATCCGAGAGCGTGAACGGTACCTGCGTATTGTCGACTGCAACCCAGTAGAAACCGGCGGGCACACTACCAGCCAGCGCATAGCCCTGCGTAGCTTGCATCAGTACCAACTGGCTGCCGGGATCAGCCTGAAACGATTCAGTCGCGCCTGCAGCAGTCTTGAACGAGACCGGCTCCATGATCGCGGCCGCATACGCGGCATTGACGATGGAGATCTGGCCCGCTTGGGCCTGCTCCAGAAGCTGAGCGCTGCTCGCCTCGACGGCGCTACTATCGGCAATGGCACAGGCCAGCGGATTGGCGGCCTGACTCTGGGTGCAGATGATCGCTCCCTCGGGAATCGTACCATCCGCCGTCGATCCGGATCCGGTGATTTGCCCCGCTGCGTTCGCGAAAACGTAATATCCGATGCTCATTGGACTGCCTCAAAAATCAGGGATTCGGAACGAACATTGCCTGCACGTGCATCCCCATTGCCACGCCTGGCGCAGTGGATTGCGTCGTCGGTTGCAGGGTGACAGTCACCGTTTGTCCGGCGAGGATCGGCGCGCACCCCATTTGAGACTACGATGAAATCGTCGAGTCACCGGACGTATTCGCGCCGTTGATCAACAGGGTCACATTCAACACAGATGCAGATGTGCCAGCGACGTTCAATGCCCCAACGGCGGCGCTGGCTACTGGAACAAGATCCGGGTCGACTTTCCGGCTGCCTACGATCGCATGACGAAGCTGGAGCGCCTGATCGGCGCGTCCATATGCCGGCACAAGGGCAAGCGGACACATTTGGACGAACTCCCGCCAGACGTAGGCCGCTACGACGACGAGCCGAAGATCGAATGCGGCATTTTTTGCGAACTGGCGGAGACGGAGCTTGAAGGAGCAAATCATGGATAACTCCGCATCCCCTGTCGAGCAGCCCGCACCGATCACGGCGCAAGACGCTCTCGCAGCAATCGAGACGTTCGAAATCGTCGGCGAAAACAATTCGTCGCGCGCCCCGAACGCTGACGATCGCTTCATCCTGAGCGAATTCATCGCGCATCTGTTTGGCGGATACCCTGTCAAGCAGCCCGCAGCAGCGCCGATCGACGAACGGAGCCGTGAGTTCGCCGCAGTTGATATGTTCGCGGCCACGATGAAGGACAAGCTTGATGACGCCCGCACCAAAGGCCGAAGTGGCTGGGAGCAATGCGATCCTGCCGAGCTATCGCGGATGCTGCGCGAGCACGTCGGGAAAGGTGATCCGCGTGACGTGGCGAACCTCTGCATGTTCCTGTGGGCGCTGGGCAAACCCATTACCGCACCCTCGCCGGCGGACGAGCGGGCGGCGTTCGAATGGCCGACGCTTCCCCTGCTCCCGGAGGCAGTCATCACGAGTTCCGATGGCAAAGCGGTCTTCACTGCGCACCAGATGCAGGGATACGCAAACGCGTATGGCGAAATGGTTCGTATCCGAGCTGCATCTGCCAACGAGACGGGGGGCGGAAGGGGCGATCGACGGACTGCTGCCGTGTCCCTTTTGCGGCGGCGAACCGAGGTGCATGACGCTCAACGACGAAGCCAACTTCGGCGGCGATCTGATCGTCTGTACGAAATGCGATTGCAGCACGCACGTCGAATTCGGTGAGAAGTTGGGACTTGTCGACGCGCGGAATAGCCGCGTCGCACACTCCCGCTCGCCCGCTATGGCGGCGGAAGCGGTGGCATGGCAAGTCGTATGGCCCGGTAAGGCCGCAACGGAGACGTGGCATTCGGTGTTCGTCAACGAGCGTGACACGCTTCACTCGGCTGAACAGCATGACGGCGCAGTTGTCACACCGCTCTACGCCTCCCCGCAGCCGCCCGCGCTGGAGGTGAGGCATGACCGTCTACGTCGACGACATGTATCTGCGCACGATTGGCGAACTCAAAACGAGGAGCGGCCGCGTCTACAAGATGTCGCACCTCATCGCCGATACCTCCGAGGAGCTTCTGGCCATGGTGCGTGAGATCGGCACCAATCCGAAATGGATTCAGCACGCCGGCACGCGCGACGAGCACTACGACATCGCGATCAGCAAGCGCGCCACCGCTATCGCCGCTGGCACGGTCGCGATTACCTTCGAGCAGTGTGGCCCGATGAACAAGCGGCGCAAAGTTACCGGATCGCTCGGCTCACCGGCCGATGCCGTCGAGTGGCTCGAGCAATTCGTTGCCAACCGCCGTGCTGCACGTGAAGCAGCGAAGCCGGTCGTAGGAGAGACATCGTGATCAATGGTTTCTATCTGGAGGACAGTCGCAGCTTTGTCGGCAATGGTGGTGGACGCAGAACGGCAACGGCTATACGACCGACCTGCGCAAGGCGCACGTCTATACCCGGGGACAGACGCAGGCGGCCCATAACGCGCACGAAACCGATATTCCGGGGCCGAAGGATTACATCGACTCGAAGTAGCGGCCAGCCGTCGACGTCCAGCATATCAAGCGCGAAGGCACTCGCTGGAACCGGAATCACGCTGACGAAGCCTCGAAAACAGCATTCCAACCGCGTGCACTGCATGGGATCCGGCCGCTACTCACTCGACTGCCCAAACTGTGGCGCGGATAACCGCCCGTGAAAGAACGCCCGATTTTGTTCAACGGCCCGATGGTGCACGCCATCCTCGAAGGAGGCAAGACGCAGACGCGGTGCGAATTTTGGATGCCGCCCGAAGCATCACTTGAATTGGTCTTGAAACAGCTCCAGCAAAATCACGATCACGAGCCAAATAAGCGGCCCAAATGCGATCAGCAGCGTCAATCCGAGTCGCTTGCGCATCCGATACTTCCGGAAGCACCAGAACATGAAGACGCTAAAGACGAGCCATATTGCGGCCAATCCAAGAAGCAGATAGATCGCAAGACCCGCCGCACAGCTACCGTCACCGCACGCGTATGCAATCCTCGGGATAATCAATGCGAGACAGGGCACGAAACATAAGAGCCGGGCTGCATGAGGTGCGACACCCATATCGAATTTGAATGCAATGGACATGACCCGCGAGGACATTCGATTCATGTTATTCGTAGCGACAAGGCTACTCTACTGAGAAGTTCTTGGTCACTTCAACCTGGATGGCAAACATGCCGTCTTCCATCACACGCGGCTCGCAGTTCATCTCGTACCCACGCATCACAAATTTGTTCTGTATTGCTTCAACGCACCTTTTGAGGCAGGACGGATCCTAGCATGGACCTATCAAAAGGCAAGCGCGTGAGTGCGAAGGAGGCCACCGGTGGTTCCGCTGGACGTTCGAGCGCGTCATCGAAGACGTACGTATCCGAAAAACAAAACTCATCCCTGCAGGACTTTCTGCGCGCGAAGCTGACGATTTGGGCCGTAAATGGGACGTCGAAGTATACGCAATTGCCACGGGAGCACGCAAACCGATCGTAACGATTGGCGAATGCGTCCGAATCCACGTTACTGACACGGGTTCCGAATGGAAAGACCTCAAGGGTAGGCTACGGGGTCTTAACAAAGTACGCCCCCGAGTATGAAGATCAGGATGCGCTTAACCTGTACGACTGGTCGATTCGGTTCGCCGGATTGATGCGTGCGAATTCACTGAGCCAGCATGGAAAATCAAGGACGAGTGGATTAAGGCTCGCCGGAAGTCAGGCCACTTGGGGGTGAGGTTTCACGATCTCCGCCATAGCGCCGCCTCAGAAATGATCAATACCGGCATCGACCTGTATACGGTCTCTTAGGTACCGGGACACGAGACGACTACGTCGACCAAGCGATACGCTCACCTGGTGACCGACCGCCTCGCAGAAACCGTCAAGAAGATCGGACGGTCGTGATCCAGTTGCACGAATCGGGCAGAAAAAACCACACCCTTAGCGTAAGGGTGCCCCGTTCGGAGCAGCCCAAATCGCCCGAAACCATTGTGGCGGAAGGCAGCCAGAGTCGAACTGACCCGGGAGTGTCTGACACCCCCAACTGGATTTGAAGTCCAGCCGTACCACCGGATACGAATGCCTTCCGTCGTGGGAAAAAACAAAGAACAACGAGCGCCTACGCCTGAATACCCGCCCAACCGCTGTCAGGCCGCAGGAAGTGAAGATCGCGGTGGAAGCGAGTATACCCAACCCGGTCGAAGAACTCGAGAATCTGGATCGCACGCTTGCGGCCCAGCCCCGTCGCGTCGCGGAACGTCGCGGCATCGAGCCCGCCGTCGCGCGACGGCGCGAGATGCGCAACCAGTTCCGCGAGTTCGCGCACGACGTCCGCGTGATAGAACAGGTCGCGCACGACCTGGTGCACGTCGCCGCGCCGTGCGAGCTTGCGCAGCAAGGTACGCACCGCGTCCTCGGCCGCCCCCGTGTCGCGGGCCAGGTCGCGCACCCATGGCGGATCGAAGCGCCCCGCATGAATCAGCGGCAGCAGTTGCTGCGCCAGCGCTTCCTCGCGCGGCTCGAGGCTCACCGAATGCGACGGCAAGTGCAGCCACGGCCCGCTTCGCGCCACTTCGCCGCCGGTCACCAGCGCATCGACGAGCGCGCGCCACAGCGCATCGCCGGCGAGCGGCGCCGCCATCCGCCGCAGCCGCGCGGCGTCGAGCCCCTGCTCGTCGGGCATGCGCTCGTGATACGCGCGCAGCGTATCGATCGCCCGCGTCTGCAGCGCACGCCAGTGCGCATGGGCAATCACCGCGCCGTCATTCGATGCGGCATCGCGCTGCCCGATCGCCAGCGCGTCATCCGGCAAAACCAGCGCGTTCGGCGCGAAACCCGTCAGATGCGTGAGCATCGCGCGCGGGACGCCGAGCGGCGCCTGCGCGAGCAGCGCATCGAGACGCCCTGCGTCGAGCCATTCGGCCAGCGCGTCGAGCCACGCGCGGCGCTGGGGCGTACGACGCTTGCGCGCCGGCCCGAACGGGTCGAGCACGCGGCCGCCGCCGACCGTGCGCGTCGCCTGCGGATTGCGGACGATGAACCGGTCGCCCGGCAACGCAAACACCGGCTCGTCGAATACCAGTTGCACGCGCATCCGCTGGCCGGCCGCAAGCGTATCGCCGTCGAGCAGCGCGACATGCGCGACGCGATGCAGCGTGCCGAGATGCACGTGCAGCGGTGCCCAGTGCGTGAGCGTCAGCCCCGCATCCGCGAGCAGCGTCAATTCGACGTCGAGACGCGGCGACGTCGCGACGAGCCGCGCATCGGCCACGGTATCGCCGCGCTCGACATCGGCCTTGTCGACCCCGGCCAGGTTCAGTGCGCAACGCTCGCCCGCGCGGCCGGACTCGACCGGCCGGTTCTGCGCATGGATGCTGCGCACGCGCGCCGCGCCGCCCGTGCGCACGATCGCGAGCGTATCGCCGGTCGCGACGCGGCCCGCGAACGCGGTGCCCGTCACGACGGTGCCCTGCCCCGTGAGCGTAAACACACGATCGACCGCGAGCCGGAACAGCCCGTCGTCGCGGCGGGCGCGCCACGCGATCGCCGCGTCGGCCAGGTGACGCTTCAACGCGGCGACACCCGGATCGTCCACGGCCGTCGCCCGCGTTTCGAAGATCGGCACGCCGGCCAGCGTCGAATCGTTCAGCCATGCGGCGATCTCGTCGCGCACCTCGGCCACGCGCGCGGTGTCAACGCGATCGCACTTCGTCAGCGCGACGGCGCCATGCGTGACGCCGAGCAGTTGCAGGATCGCGAGATGCTCGCGCGTCTGCGGCATCACGCCGTCGTCGGCGGCAATCACGAGCAGCGCGAAGTCGATCCCGCACGCGCCGGCCGCCATCGTGTGAATCAGCTTCTCGTGGCCCGGCACGTCAATCAGGCCGAGCACGTCGCCGTTGTCGAGCGGCGTATACGCATAACCGAGTTCGATCGAGATGCCGCGCGCCTTCTCTTCCTTCAGACGGTCGGTATCGACGCCCGTCAGCGCGCGCACCAGCGTCGTCTTGCCGTGGTCGATGTGTCCGGCGGTACCGACGATCATGCAGCGGGCCCCGCGAGCGGTACGCATTGCGCGATGAACGCCGCCTCGTCGGCCGCTTCGAGGCAGCGCAGGTCGAGCCGCAGCGCGTTGTCGGCCACGCGGCCGATCACCGGGCGCGGCCATTCGCGCAGCCGCTTCTCGAGCTGCGCGAGCGCGCGGCCGCCGCGCTTGCCGTCCGCCGTGCGCACGACGAGCCCGGCGCTCGGCAGCTGGTCGACCGGCAGCGCACCGCTGCCGATCTGGCTGAACATCGGCTCGACCGCTACGTCGAAACCGCCGCCGAGCGCGGCCTGCAGCGCCGGACGCACGCGTTCGGCGGCCTCGGCGATCTCGCCGTGCGGGCGCGTCAGCAGGCGCAGTGTCGTGAGCCGGTCGCGCAGGAACTCGGGGGACTGGTAGAGGCGCAGCACGGGTTCGAGCGCCGCGAGCGTCAGCTTGCCGACGCGCAGCGCGCGCTTGAGCGGATGTTTCTTGATCTTCGCGATCAGCGCGCGATCGCCGACGATCAGGCCGGCCTGCGGCCCGCCAAGCAGCTTGTCGCCGCTGAACGTGACAACGTTTGCGCCGGCGGCCACGGTTTCCTGCACGGTCGTCTCGTGCGGCAGGCCCCATTGCGTCAGGTCGGCGAGCGTGCCGCTGCCGAGATCGACGGCGACCGGCAGCCCGTGCTCGCGCGCGAGCGGCGCGAGTTCGGCGAGCGACGTCTCCTTCGTGAAGCCGCTGATCGCGTAGTTGCTGCAGTGCACCTTCATCAGCAGCGCGGTGCGCGGGCCGATCGCCTCCGCGTAGTCGCGCAGATGGGTGCGGTTGGTCGTGCCGACTTCGCGCAGCCTGGCGCCGGCGCGGCTCATGATGTCGGGGATGCGGAATGCGCCGCCGATCTCGACCAGCTCGCCGCGCGACACGACGACTTCCCGCTTCGTCGCCAGCGCCGACAGCGCCAGCAGCACGGCCGCCGCGTTGTTGTTGACGACGGTCGCGGCTTCCGCGCCCGTCAGTTCGCACAGCAGATCGTCGATCAGGTCGTCGCGATCGCCGCGGCGGCCCGTGGCGAGGTCGAATTCGAGGTTGACGGGGCGCGTGAGCGCGTCGACCACCGCGCGCACCGCGTCGTCGGGCAACAGCGCGCGCCCGAGGTTCGTGTGCAGCACGGTGCCGGTCAGGTTGAACACGGTGCGCACCGCGCCCGCGCTCTGCGCGGCCAGCGCGCGCGCGACGGCCGCGGCGATGCGCGGTTCGTCGAGCGGTTCGGCCCCCGCCGGATCGTGCTGCGCGGCGGTACGCCAGCGTTCGAGCTCCGCGCGCACCGCGTTCAGCACGCGCGTGCGGCCGTAGTCGGCGAGCAGCGGTTGCAGCGGCGCCGACGACAGCACGCGCTCGACCGACGGCACACGCGCCAGCACGGCATTCAGTTCATTCAAACCGGGTTCGGTCACGTCGTGGTGGCTCCAGTCTCATGCTTCGCAGTCGGCCGGCGCCGGCGCTCGCGCGCCGCCCCGGCCGATGTCGTCAATCCGCTTCCCGCGCGACGTCCGGCCACAGCAGCGGGTTCGGCGAACTGCGCTGGTAACCGGCCTCGTTCATCAGCAGGTCGAGCGTGAGGCTCGCGAGATCGTCCGCCAGCGGCTCGAACTCGTAGTCCTTGTCCTGATAACCGATCTTGCGATAGGTCTTGCACTCGTCGCACGATTCGGCCTTGACGGCTTCGCTGCCGCCCTCGATCCCGTGATACGCGATGCCTTTCGTCGAATCGCAGTGCGAGCACTTCGTGCGCACCATGTGCCACTCGGTCGTGCACAGCCCGCACTGCAGGAAACGGTAGCCCTGGTACTGCCCGCCGACCCGCACGACGCTCGCGACCGGGTGCGTGCCGCACACGGGGCACAGCCCCGGCTGGTCGAGATACGGGACGTCGGCCGGCGCAACGCAGCTTGCGAGATCCGTCCAGACGACCTGCAGCGCGGCCATCAGGAACGGCGCGGTGGCCGGGTCGACTTCGGCGAAGCGCAGCGCGAGGATCGCGTCGGCCTGCGCGTCGAGTTCGGCGGGCGCCATCAGGCGCAGCCGGTCGAGCAGCTTCGCGAGCTGCGGGTTGACGAGCCCGGCGCCTTCGACGCGGTCGAGCAGTTCGTACAGCACGGCACGCCATTGCGGGTTGCGCTCGCCGTCGAGCGCCGGTATGAGCGGCATCGAATGCTGCTGCGCGAGCGCGATCGCTTCCTTCGACGGCAGCGGCAGTTCCAGCGTCTGCAGCGTCGCGTGCTGCGCATCGGCGACGGTGGCCATCAGCCGCAGGTAGCCGCTGATCGGGTTCAGGTCGGCCAGCTTGCGCAGCCGCGCGGCGCGCGCCGAAAACGCGGTGGCGCGCTCCGGCAGGCGAAAGCGCGGGATGGCCGAATGATCGAGTGTCGAGATCTCGGTCGGTTCGAGGATGCGTTGTGTCACAAAAATGTCTTCCAAATAAACAAGCGCCGACGCATCGGCGCTTTCGGGCGATTCCGGCGGTTGGCGGAACGGCCCGCCGCAACTGGCGAGCCGCCCCGCTCCGGTGCGTTATTTCACGCTTTCACGGAACCACTTCGGGTGATGCTTGCGAGCCCAGCCCAACGTGACGGTGCCGCGCACCATCGCGCCGATCGAGCCCTTCACCCACAACGCCGCGTAAATGTGCACGATGATGCTCGCGATCAGCACGAAGGCCGCCACGGCATGCACGACAGCGGCCGCGCGGATCACCCCGATCGGGAAGTAGAACGAGAAGTAACGCCGCCAGATCACGACTCCCGACAGCAGGAGCAGCAACAGGCACGCCACCAGCGTGAAGAATAGCAGCTTCTGCCCGGCGTTATAGCGCCCGACGGGCGGCAGCTTGTCTTCCTGGTTGGTCAGCACGTCGCCGATCTGCTTCAGCCATTGGCGGTCGTCCGCATCGAGCGCGTTGTGGTGCCAGAAGCGCACGACCAGGATCGCGAACGACACGAACATCACGAGGCCGACGAACGGATGCAGGATCCGCGTCCACTGGCCGCCGCCGAACAGCGCGGTCAGCCAGAACATCGACGGATGAAACAGCGCGAGCCCGGACAGCGCGAGCAGCACGAACGTGATCGCGGTGATCCAGTGGTTCGTGCGCTCGTTCGGCGTGTAGCGGACGATCAGGTTGGGGTCGTCGTGGTTCATTTCGCGTCCTCCTTGATGCGTCGCGCCTCGTCGCGCGCGGCCGATTCTTCCTCTTCGCTCACCTCGTTCGGACCGACCCGGACATAGTGGAAGAACCCGGCGAGCGCGGTCAGCGCGATGCCGGCCACCGCGAGCGGTTTCGCGATGCCCTTCCACAGCTTCACCATCGGGCTGATCGACGGGTTGTCGGGCAGCCCGTGGTACAGCGACGGTTTATCGGCATGGTGCAGCACGTACATCACGTGCGTGCCGCCCACGCCCTGCGGGTCGTACAGCCCCGCATGCTCGAAGCCGCGCTCCTTCAGGTCCTCGATCCGCTCCGCCGCGTGCTGCTTCATGTCCTCCTTGGTGCCGAACACGATCGCGCCCGTCGGGCAGGTCTTCACGCAGGCCGGTTCCTGGCCGACCGCGACGCGATCGGAACAGAGCGTGCACTTGTACGCGCGATGATCCTTCTTCGAGATCCGCGGAA
The DNA here is from genome assembly GCF_001411495.1 of Burkholderia cepacia ATCC 25416. Classification (NCBI taxonomy): domain Bacteria; kingdom Pseudomonadati; phylum Pseudomonadota; class Betaproteobacteria; order Burkholderiales; family Burkholderiaceae; genus Burkholderia; species Burkholderia cepacia. Next base: position 431,218 of record NZ_CP012982.1, read on the forward strand.
CGTTGAACGGGCAGCCGGTCACGCAATAGCCGCAACCGATGCAGTTCTCCTCGTGGAAATCGACGATCCCGTTGTTGTACTGCACGATCGCGCCCGGCGACGGGCACGCCTTCAGGCAGCCCGGATCCTCGCAGTGCATGCAGCCGTCCTTGCGGATCAGCCACTCGAGGTCGCCCGCCGGGTTCTCGTATTCGGCGAACCGCATCACCGTCCACGAGTGCTCGGAGAGATCGGCCGGGTTGTCGTACACGCCGACGTTGGTGCCGACTTCGTCGCGCAGGTCGTTCCACTCCATGCACGCCGTCTGGCATGCCTTGCAGCCGATGCACTTCGATACGTCGATCAGCTTCGCGACGCTCCCGGTCACCGGTTCGCGCACCGTGGGCGGTGGCGTCGTGGTGGCCGAGACGCGCTTGATATCCAGCGATTGCAATGCCATCTCTTTCCCCTTACGCCTTTTCGACCTTCACCAGGAACGACTTGAATTCCGGTGTATAGGAGTTGCCGTCACCCACGGACGGAGTCAGGGTATTCGCGAGATAGCCGGGCTTCGTCAGACCCTTGAAGCCCCAGTGCAACGGGACACCGACCGTCTGGACCTTCTTGCCGTCGACCATCAGCGGCTTGATCCGCTTCGTGACGAGAGCGACCGCGATGATGTAGCCGCGCTTGGACGACACCTTCACGCGCTCGCCATGCGCGACGCCGACTTCCTTCGCGAGGTCTTCGCCGATCTCGACGAATTGCTCGGGCTGGATGATCGCGTTCAGCCGCGCATGCTTGGTCCAGTAGTGGAAATGCTCGGTCAGCCGGTACGTGGTCGCCGCGTGCGGGAACTCCGGTGCCTGGCCGAACGACGCCCGATCGTCCGGGAACACGCGGGCGGCCGGGTTGTTCAGCGCCAGCGGGTTGTTCGGGTGCAGCGGGTTCGTGCCGATCGGCGTTTCGAACGGCTCGTAGTGCTCGGGGAACGGGCCTTCGTTCATCCCCGCACGCGCGAAGAAGCGCGCGACACCTTCCGGATTCATGATGAACGGCCCCATCCCGTTTTCGGGTGGTTCGTCCGCCTTGAAATCGGGGATGTCGGCGCCCTTCCACGCGCTGCCGTTCCAGCCGATCAGCTTGCGGGTCGGGTCGAACGGCTTGCCGCTCACGTCGCACGATGCGCGGTTGTACAGGATCCGCCGGTTCGCCGGCCAGGCCCACGCCCAGTTCAGCGTCTGGCCGATGCCGGTCGGATCGGAGTTGTCGCGCCGGCCCATCTGGTTGCCGGCCTGCGTCCAGGCTCCGCAGAAGATCCAGCAGCCGCTCGCGGTCGTCCCGTCGTCCTTCAGTTGCGCGAACGCGGCCAGCTGCTCGCCCTTCTTCACGAGCGTCTTGGCCGGGTCCTTCGGATCGGGCAGATCGGCGAGCGCACGGCCGTTGAACTCCATCGCGAGCTCTTCGGGCGTCGGGCTTTCCGGGTTCGCGTACGGCCACGTCAGGTTGACGATCGGGTCCGGATACTTGCCGCCGTCCGTCTGGTACATCTTGCGCATGCGCAGGAACAGCCCCGACATGATCTCGAGGTCGCTACGCGCTTCGCCCGGCGGCTCCGCACCCTTCCAGTGCCATTGCAGCACGCGGCTCGAACTCACGAGCGAACCGTTTTCCTCCGCAAAACACGTGGTGGGCAGACGGAACACCTCGGTCTGGATCTTCGACGCGTCGACGTCGTTGTAGTCGCCGTGATGCTTCCAGAACTCGGACGTCTCGGTCGCGAGCGGATCCATGATCACGAGCCACTTGAGCTTCGCGAGCCCTGCCGCCGTCTTCACCTTCGACGGCGCCGCCGCGAGCGGGTTGAAGCCCTGGCAGATGTAGCCGTTCATCTTGCCGGCATTCATCAGCTCGATCGCCTGCAGCAGGTCGTACTGCTTGTCCAGCTTCGGCAGGTAGTCGTAGGCCCAGTTGTTCTCGGCGGTCGCCGCGTCGCCCCACCAGGACTTCATGAAGCTGACGTGGAAGGCCTTGTAGTTCTTCCAGTAGCTCAACTGGTTCGGCCGCAGCGGCTGCTGCACGCGCTTCTTGATGTAGCCGTCGAAATCCTGCTCGGCCTGCATCGGCAGCGTCATGTAGCCCGGCAGCAGGTTCGACATCAGCCCGAGGTCGGTCAACCCCTGGATGTTCGAGTGGCCGCGCAGCGCGTTCATCCCGCCGCCGGCGATGCCGATGTTGCCGAGCAGCAGCTGCACCATCGCGCCGGTGCGGATGATCTGCGCGCCGATCGAGTGGTGCGTCCAGCCGAGCGCGTACAGCACCGTGCCGGCGCGGCCGGGAACGGCGGTGGTCGCGAGCATCTCGCACACCTTCAGGAACTTCTCCTTCGGCGTGCCGCAGACCTGCTGGACCATGTCCGCCGTATAGCGCGCGTAGTGCTGCTTCAGCAGGTTGTATACACAGCGCGGATGCTGCAGCGTCGGATCGACCTTCGCGAAGCCGTCGTCGCCGCGCTCGTAGTCCCAGCTCGATTTGTCCGGGTATGCGTGTTTCTCGGCGTCGTAGCCGGAATAGATGCCGTCGTTGAACGCGAAATCCTCGCGCACGATGAACGAGAAGTCCGTGTAGTTCTTCACGTACTCATGCTGGATCTTGTCGTTCGTCAGCAGATAGTTGATCACACCGCCCAGGAAGACGATGTCGGTGCCGGTGCGGATCGGCGCGTAGTAGTCGGCCACCGAGGCCGTACGCGTAAAGCGCGGGTCGACGACGATCAGCCGCGCCTTGCGGTGCGCCTTCGCCTCCGTTACCCACTTGAAACCGCACGGATGGGCCTCGGCTGCATTGCCGCCCATCACGAGAATCACGTCCGCGTTCTTGATGTCGACCCAATGGTTCGTCATCGCTCCACGGCCAAACGTCGGGGCAAGACCTGCCACCGTCGGGCCATGTCAGACACGCGCCTGATTGTCGAATGCGAGCATCCCGAGACTGCGGACCGTCTTGTGCGTCAGGTAGCCGACCTCGTTGCTGCCCGCCGACGCGGCCAGCATGCCGGTCGTCAGCCAGCGGTTGACCTTCGCACCGTCCTCCGCCGTCTCGACGAAGTTCGCGTCGCGGTCGGCCTTCATCAGCTTCGCGATACGGTCGAGCGCGTCGTTCCACGAGATCGGTTCCCACTTGTCCGAGCCGGGCGCGCGATACTCGGGGTGCGTCAGGCGGTTCGGGCTGTGGATGAAGTCGATCAGGCTCGCGCCCTTCGGGCACAGCGTGCCGCGATTGACGGGATGGTCGGGATCGCCTTCGATGTGGATGATGCTCGGCTGCGCGTTCTTCGCGCCGTCTCCGAGGCTGTACATCAGGATGCCGCAACCCACTGAACAGTATGGACAGGTGTTGCGCGTTTCGACGGTGCGCGCCAGCTTGTACTGTCGGACTTCGGCGAGCGCTTCGGACGGAGAGAAGCCCATCAGGGCTAGACTCGATCCGGCAAGCGACGTAGCCGTCACCTTCAGGAACTGGCGCCGGGACATTTGGAGCATGGCTGGTCTCGGCGTTATTGTGGGGGTGAGGAAACTGAAAGGAATTATAGACAGTTCGCGCAACTATGTTCGAATCTTCGGATCAATACTGAATTGTCTGATTACCAACGATGACCCGCGTTCCGCGCGCCACCGAACCGTCATGAAACGACAGATCACCTCCGAAGCCACCCGTCTCGCGCAACAACAGGCCAACTGGGCCCTCACGGCGTTCAAGCGCTTCTCGGCCGACCGTTGCTCCGCGATGGCCGCGGGCATTGCATTCTTCTCCGCATTCTCGCTCGCGCCGATGCTCGTGATGGTGATTGCCGTGGCCGGCTGGTTCTACGGCGACGACGCCGCGCGCGGCCAGGTCTTCGAACAGGCGCACCAGCTGATCGGCGACGACGCGGCGGCCAGCATCCAGACGATCGTGCAGAACGCGCACCGCGCGGGCGAGCGCGGCGGCCTCGCGACCCTGATCTCGTTCGCCGCGCTGGCCATCGGCGCGTCGGCCACCTTCGCGTCGCTCAGCGCCGCGCTCAGCGTGATCTGGCCGGCCACCGAGAACCGCTGGTCGAGCATGCTCGGGCTCGTGCGCGTGCGGCTGATCTCGTTCGGGCTCGTGCTCGGCGTCGCGTTCCTGCTGATCGTGTCGCTCGTGCTCGACACCGCGATCACGTTCGTCGGCACCTGGCTGCTGGGCAATTCGCCGTACGTGGTCGTCACGAACCTCGTGCAGTTCTTCGTCGGCATCGCCGTGCTCGCGGCCGCGTTCGCATCGCTGATGAAGTTCCTGCCCGATGCGCGCGTCGCGTGGCGCGACGCCGCGATCGGCGGCATCGTGTCCGCGATCCTGTTCTCGGGCGGCAAGAAACTGTTCGCGCTGTACCTCGCGCACGCGGGCACCGCCAGTGCATTCGGCGCGGCCGGATCGTTCGCGGTCCTGCTGATGTGGCTGTACTTCTCCGCGATCGTGCTGCTGCTCGGCGCGGAATTCGCGGCGGCCCGCGGCAACGCGCATCGTCTCGCCGGTACCGCACCGGCCGCGTCCGCTCAAGCCGACCGGCCCGTCGATCGCATGCGCGACGACTGATTCACGCTGTTCGCAACGTCGCGGCGCGGCCCCGCACACCCGTCTGCGTTCCTGCAACCACGCAGTCCGCCGCGCATTCGCGTGATGTTGATACGTCCTTTGCATGCCCCGGCTTCGTTGCCGCAACCGCAAACGTTTGCAAGCATCCATTTCCGTCCGCCAACGTGCCAAAACAGGCTGCCTGCCGCAATGCGCGTCAACTTTTGAAACAATCGCGCCGCAGCAAATGTCAACTATTTCAAAAATGGGAACAGTCGTTGATGTGCTTGATATATATGGACTTTTTCGCGCTGTTACCTTTTCGAGACACTTTATTTTTTAGGCTTTCTTGCGTCTATGGCACTGAGCTATTCTCCAATCCGCAACAAATAACGATGAATCACTTGCGTGGAGAAACTCAACGATGAAGAAACTTGCTCTCTCGACCCTCTCGCTCGCCCTGCTGGGCGCCGCCGGCGCTGCTCAGGCACAGTCGAGCGTGACGCTGTACGGCGTGATCGACACGTCGATCACCTATGTTCACGGTAACGCAGGTCAAGGCAACAATTCGTGGTCGATGGGTAGCGGCAACCTGCAAGGCAGCCGTTTCGGCCTGAAGGGTTCCGAGGACCTCGGTGGCGGCCTGAAGGCGATCTTCCAGTTGGAAAACGGCTTCAACTCGGCATCGGGCGCACTGGGCCAGGGTGGCCGCATGTTCGGCCGCCAGGCATTCGTCGGCCTGCAGAGCGACCAGTACGGTACGGTCACGCTGGGCCGCCAATATGACCCGCTCGTCGACCTGGTCCAGGCAGTCACGGCAGACAACTACTTCGGCAGCGTGTTCGCCACGCCGGGCGACGTCGACAACAACGACAACAGCCTGCGCGTCAGCAACGCAGTGAAGTACACGTCGCCGGTCTGGGCAGGCCTGCAAGTCGAAGCGATGTACGCATTCGGCGGTGTTGCAGGTTCGACCGGCAAGGGTCAGACGTGGGCAGCAGCAGCAGCGTACAACAACGGCCCGCTCGGCCTGGCTGCCGGCTACTTCCACGCAAACAACGCATCGGCACTCAGCGCCAGCGGCACGCGTAGCGGCTGGGCCGGCTCGTCGGACGCGATCTTCGACGGCGATTCGGGCACGACCTTCATCAACAACGCGTTCACGTCGTCGACGTCGATCGGCATCGCGCAAGTGGCCGGCCAGTACGCATTCGGCCCGGTGACGGTCGGCGCCGGTTACAGCAACGCGCAATACAAGGCGGACGGCAACTCGGCGTTCGGCACGAACCAGAAGTACAACACGGGTCGCGCGTTCGTCACGTATCAGGCATCGGCACCGCTGCTGCTCGGCCTCGGCTACATCTACACGAAGGGCAACGGCGACAACAACGGCAAGTACCATCAGGTTTCGCTGGGCGCCGATTACTCGCTGTCGAAGCGCACGGACATCTACCTGGTTGGTGCGTATCAACACGCAAGCGGCAAGAATGCGGACGGCACCGATGCGCAAGCGTCGATCGGCTCGTACGGTATCGCCGGCAAGAGCTCGCAAGAGCTGGTCGCACTCGGCCTGCGCCACAAGTTCTAAAAACGACGTACCCGGCGTGCATGGCGTCTCCGACGCCCTGCCGCCGACCTGGAAAGCCAGCCCCGGTTTCAGCCGTGGCTGGCTTTTTTTTCGTCCGTCGCCGGCTGGCCCGCACGGCCTGCACGGGCCGATGGCCGATGTCCGGGTACCCGACACTCGTCACCCGGCCGGCAGCGGCGCCTGACGGCCGCAATGCGCCGGAAACGCGGTTTCCTGATGCCAGGCTCGCTCGCCACGGGTGCGCCGGACGACTACCATCCGCACTGTCGGTGCCACGTCCCCGGAGCGACGGCCGTTCGCCCCGGCGTGTCGATTTCGACGGCCTTCATCCGTCGTACAGAGGCCGGCACGCGATTTGCGCCCCGGCCAATCCATACAGACAGGAGATTCGTCATGACGATTCAGAAGATCACGCCGTTCCTCTGGTATTCGACGGAAGCCGAAGAAGCAGCGGCCTTCTACGCAGGCATCTTTCCGGATTCGCGCATCGTGCGCGTCACGGCGGTGCCCGGCACCGACGGCACGCGAATGGTCGAGTTCGAGCTGTTCGGGCAACCGTTCTTCGCGATGAGCCACCCGCGCACCGACACGTTCAACCACGCGATCTCGCTGCTGGTCAGCTGCGCCGACCAGGCGGAACTCGACCGCTACTGGAACGCCCTGCTCGACAACGGCGGCACGGCCGACGCCTGCGGCTGGCTGCGAGACCGCTACGGCGTCTCGTGGCAGATCGTTCCGGAAGCGCTGATCCCGATGATGTCCGACCGCGACACCGTCAAGGCCACGCGCGTGGCCGCCGCGATGATGCAGATGGTCAAGCTCGACGACGCCGTGCTGAAGGCCGCCTTTGCCGGTACGGCCGGCTGACGATGCACATCGCATAAGCGCGTGCGAATGATGCGCCGGGTCGCCGGACAGGCGTCCGGTTCGACTGCAAACGCGTGCGACAGCGTCGCAAACGCCCATGGCCCTCGTCGGCCCCGCCCGCAAGCCGGCTACGTTCGCGGCATCGGCTGCGACGTCGACAGCATCGATTCGACCGTTCGCCGCGCGTAGCCGATGAATGCGGCGAGGGGTTCGCCCGACAGGATCGCCGTGGCTTCCTCGCCGCCGAGATAGGCGGCGCGCGCCGCCGCTACAACCGGACGGTACGTTGCCGGCAGACGCTCCAGCGCCCATGTCGCGGCGACGTCCTTGGGCGCGATCCTGCCGGTCGCGGCGCTGTACCAGATGCGCGCGAGCGCGAGCACCACGTTGCACTCATCGCCGCGCCAACTCGGTTCGGCATGCCACTGCGCGACGGTCGCCAGCAGCGCGGCCACAAAATCCCCCTCAGGCACCGGCTCGAGCAACGCAGCAGCCGGCGGGCCGGCCAGCGCGACGCTGTGCTGCCGCACCTTCGTCAACAGGATCGCCAGATCGTGATCGACGAGCGCCGGCTCGACGATGCCGGCTTCGAGATCGTGACGCAGCCACTCGCCGAACTGCAGTTCGCGTCGCGCCGGATGACGCCACGGCACGATTTCGTCGTGCGCGACGACGGTCACTTCCAGTGCGCGCATGCCACCTGTGCAGCCGGGCGGCGCCGACACGGCGAGCAGGCCGAGCATCAGCGCACGCCGCGTCGGCTCGTCGGGCCGGGCCGACACCGTCGCCAGCAGGTCGATGTCGCTGCGCGGTTTCAGTCCGCCGTCGAGCGCCGAGCCGAACAGGTGGATCGCGTTCAGCGTCGCGCCGAGATGCCGCTCGATGGTGTCGCATGCGGCGGCGACCTGCGCCGCGATTTCGTCGGGAATGGTTTCAGTCACGATGCGCGTGTCTCGCGATGCGTGCGCAACAGGCGCAACCGGCGCGGCGAGCGCGAGCCCCTGTGAGTGGATTGCCGTTCGTCATGGCGCATGCACGACTCGTCGTCCGGCGTGCATCACACGTCGAACCGGCCTTTCCGCCATTTCGCTTCTGCACTTCTGCACTTCTTCGCGGCCGCGCGCTTTGCGCAGCGCAATAAAAATCCCCGCACGCTTTCGCGTACGGGGATCGTCGGACTTCGCAACGGCTGCCGAATGCATTCGGTAGCCGCCGCGCGGCATTACGCTGCCGCGTCCTTCAGCTTCTTCAGCGCACGTGCCTTCACGCGCACGCTGGCCGGCTTCGCCGGGAACCAACGCTCTTCGCCCGTGAACGGATCCTTGCCGAAGCGCTTCTTCTTCGCCGGCACGACTTGTGCCGTGATCTTCAGCAGACCCGGCAGCGTGAACTCGCCCGCGCCCTTCTTGTGGACCGAGCCGAGCACGACGTTCTCGAGTGCGACGAGCACTGCCTTGACCGCCTTCACTTCGACAGCTGCGCGCTCAGCGATGTGCGTTGCGAGCGATGCCTTCGTGAACTTGTCCTTCAGCGGCGTCGGAGCGGCCGGTGCCGCCTTCGCGACAACCTTCTTTGCCACTACTTTCTTCGCGGGCGCAGCCTTTTTGGCAGCCACTTTCTTGGTGGCGGGTGCGGCAGCCTTCTTGGCCACCTTTTTTGCGGAAGTCGCCATGTTTCTCCTACCAGGTGTGGTCGTTGGATACACGAAGCGTGCAACGCGCGCGCTTCAACGCCGGATTCTACAAGCGCCGTGACGCTTCGTGGAGTACTTTTGTGCGTTTTCGCGGGGTTTCCCGCAGGTTTTTTTGCATGCGGGCGATTTCGTCGACGCTCCAGCATCAGAAAACGCCTTCACGTATGCATCCGAACGCGAATTACGTTCGATATTTGCGCACCTATACTGGGCGCGCTCAATGCCCGGATGCCTCCATGCGCGAAGCCCGATACGTCAAAGGACTCGACGGCCTGCGAGCCCTCGCCGTCATCCTCGTTTTCCTGTCCCACAAAGGCCACGTCCTTGCCGTCGACGTCGGCAAGCTTGGCGTGTGGACGTTTTTCCTCATCAGCGGATTCCTGATCGTCGGCGAGCTGCATCGCAATCGCCAGGCGGTCGAATGCGGCACCATGACGCGCCGCCATGCGCTCGCGCTGTTCCTCGCGAAGCGCGCGCTGCGGATCTTTCCCGTCTATTACCTGCTGCTCGCCGCGCTCGCGATCGCGCACGCGCTGTTCTACCAGCGCGGCGTCAATCTCGGGCTCGCGTGGCACGCGGTGTTCCTGTCGAATTACTGGATCGGCGTCGTGAAGGACGGCTGGCCGGGCTCCACGTCGCACTTCTGGAGCCTCGCGGTTGAACAGCAGTTCTATCTGATCGCGCCGCTCGCGCTGCTCGCGGTGCCGGCCGCGCGACACGTCGCGCTCGGCATCGCGGCCGTCGTGCTGTGCGCGCTCGCGCATCTCGCGCTCTACCTGTGCGACGCGTCGCCGGTGCTGATCTACGCATTTTCCCCGTGGAATTTCGCGCTGATCGCGCTCGGCGGCGTCGGCGCGATGGCGCTTGCCGGACGCGGCGCGGACGCCGTGCGCCGCGTGCCGCCCGGCTGGCTCGGCGCGGCAGGCGTCGTGTTCTTCCTCGTGCTGCCCGCATGCACGGCACTCCCCGACGCGATCGCGGGCCTCGCGGATCTCGGCCTGTCCGCGTCGCTCGGCGCCCTGCTGCTGTGGATCGTCAGCGAACCCGAGCATCCGGTCGTGGCGCTGCTCGACTGGGCGCCGCTCGTCTATCTCGGCACGATCAGCTACGGCTTCTACCTGTTCCACAACCTGATTCCGACACGCTTCGGCGTGCTGCCCGCGCACTTCGCGCACGGGGCAATACCGGAAATCGTCCGCGAAACGCTGCCCGAGATGCTGCAGTTCGCGCTCGCCGTGCTGCTCGCGCACCTGTCCTGGCGCTACCTCGAAAAGCGGCTGCTCGACTTCAAGAAGCCGGTCGCCGCGATGCTGGCCCGGCGGTTCGTCGCACAGCCGGGCACGTCGGCACGTTGAACGCCGCACGGATGCGGATACGATCGAACGGGAAAACCGCGATTCGGGCCACACCCGGAAGCTGACACCCGGCCAGCGTGGCGTGGCGCCCCGTCATCGACCGGCACCGGCAGCACCGCTGCGGCACCGAACATCGACGTGCAGCGCGCAATCGAATCGCGACAGAGGCCGCCCGGTCACCCGTCGCGGCACCGGTTTCAGGCGTGACGCCCATGCTTGCCGGGGCGTCCGGCTCCGCACACGGCAACGCTCGCACGGCAAACCCGTCACCGCACTCACCTCGACGGTGCGCACCAGAATCACGCATCCGCTCGCCCGTATACGCAAAAAAGCCCCGGCGCGCGAGCGGCCGGGGCCAACGGAACAACCACCACCTGAAACAACGGAGCGCGAGGCTGCTTAAGCGACAGCAGCCAGCGCGGGCAAGCAGGTACGCAGGTAGGCCTCGAATTCGCGGCTCACTTCCGGATGCTGGAGCGCGAGCTCGACGGTGGCCTTGAGATAGCCGATCTTGCTGCCGCAGTCGAAGCGCGTGCCGTAGTAGCGATACGCGAGCACCTGCTCGTTCGCGAGCAGCGACTGGACCGCGTCGGTCAGCTGCAGCTCGCCGCCGGCGCCCGGCTTGAGCTTGCGCAGGTGATCGAAAATCGTCGGCATGAACACGTAGCGGCCGACCACGCCGAGATTCGACGGCGCATCCTCGGGCGCGGGCTTCTCGATGATGCCCGACAGCTTGATGATGTCCTCTTCCCATTCGCGGCCTTCGACGACGCCGTACGAACGGCTGTCGTCGCGCGCGATCGTCTCGACCCCGATCACCGAGCTGTGATAGTGGTCGAACACGTCGACGAGCTGCTTCAGCACCGGCTGTTCGCCGTGCAGCAGGTCGTCGGCGAGAATCACCGCGAACGGCTCGCCGTGCACCAGCTTCTCCGCGCACAGCACCGCGTGGCCGAGGCCGAGCGCTTCCGGCTGGCGCACGTAGAAGCAGTTGACGTGGCTCGGCTTGATGCCGCGCACGAGCTCGAGCAGCTTTTCCTTGCCGCGCGCCTCGAGCTCGGCCTCGATCTCGTACGACTTGTCGAAGTGATCCTCGATCGCGCGCTTGCTGCGCCCGGTGACGAAGATCATCTCGGTGATACCGGCGTTGATCGCTTCCTCGACCGCGTACTGGATCAGCGGCTTGTCGACGACGGGCAGCATTTCCTTCGGGCTCGCCTTCGTTGCCGGGAGGAACCGCGTGCCGAGACCGGCAACGGGGAACACGGCCTTGGTGACTTTCAACATGTTCGCATCCTGATTGCGTTGACTGCGCCGCGTCGACCAGCGACCCGGCGCGATTGTGTTCCGAACGGCATATCGAGAATCGACGGTACTGCCAATTCGACTCCGCTCATTATCGATATGGACTGATTGCCCAATGATTCCGGAAAAAATATAATCCTTTCAACCCGGTCGATATTGCCGAACCGAGTGCCGAGGCAGAAACAAATTACCGATTTTCCAGATACAAATTCTTACGATTCGAATTCCTCGATATAGGGCACGCCGCCCCGTTCGAGCCCCGGGCGAATCGGTTCGTTCTTCAGCGCCTCGCGGTACGCCGACAGCACGGCCATGACCAGCAGTACTGCAGCGCTCGCGATCCAATGCATGTCCATCTTGCCGCTCCTTGCATCAATCAACTGGAGCTTCAAACTATCAGAAAAAAATCGGTAAATAATTGACCTGCCTCGCGGAACCGCTTTCCGAACGCGATAAAACCATGATGTGGAATACCGATATTTCCCGGTGAGATTTTTTTATTCATTGATCGAATTCTTGCGCATTACGATTGGATGAAACTTCCCGTCAATCCGTCGCAAGGAATCGAATCGCATGCAAGCTTTCAGCGGATCGTCTCTGACCGCGCCGCCCGTCGCCGATCACAAGGAACACGTGATCGACGCGATGCGCGGTTTCGCGGCGCTGCTCGTCGCCTATTTCCACTGCCGGCAGGTCGTCTGGGTCGGCATGCAGAGCTTCCATCACGCTTACGGCCATGCGCTCACCCCGGGCGCGATCGCCGGCTACCTGACCTTTCCGTTCGCGTGGGGCTCTGCCGGCGTGCCGATCTTCTTCGTGATCAGCGGCTACTGCATCCACCGCAACGCGGCGCTCAAGCTCGCGGCCGACCCCGCGTACCGGCTCGACGCGCCGAACTTCTGGATGCGCCGGTTCGCGCGCATCTACCCGGTGCTGCTCGCCGCGCTGCTGTTCACGCTCGCGCTCGACTCGGTCAGCCTGCAGATCGAGCCCGTCAGCCACAAGATCCGCGACGTCGGCCTCGTCGCGTTCCTCGTGAACCTGTTCTCGCTGCAGGGCGTCGCCGGCTACACGTACGGGTCGAACGGCGCGCTGTGGACGCTGTCGCTCGAAGTGCAGTTCTACGCGATCTACCCGCTGCTGTTCGCGGTACGCCGGCGCATCGGCATGCCGGCGGTCGTGGCCGCGGTCGCGCTCGTCAACGTCGCGTCGGCGTGGCTGCTCGAACGGCACGACCTGCAGTTCTTCACGTCGTACTGGCTGTCCTGGACGATCGGCGCGTGGATCGCCGACGTGCGCGCACAGTCGCCGCGCGACGCGGCCGCCGTGCCGTCGCGCGCGTGGTACGGCGCGGCCGCCGTGCTGCTGGCCGCCGGCTGCGGCGCGTTCCATTTCGGCCAGTACGGCGCGTTCCAGCTCTGGTCGGCCGGCTTCGCGTGCTTCCTGTACTGCGCGCTCGCCCGCCCGCCGCGCACGACGCCGCCGTTGCGCGTGCTGAGCTGGTTCGGCGACTTCAGCTATTCGCTGTACCTGATTCACCTGCCGCTGTTCGTCTGCCTCGGCTCGGTGCTGTTCCATTCCGAACTGCAGTTGTCGATCTGGCCGTCGTTCGCGTTCATGGCCGCCGCGATCCCGGTCGCGTACCTGTTCTACCGGATGTTCGAACGGCCCGCGATGACGTGGTCGGCCAGCTTCAAGCCGTCCCGCCCCGCCCGCGTCGTCGCGCCGGCGCCCGAACGGGCCGCCTGATCCGGCCGGCCCGGGTTCCCGAGCCCCCGCGCGGCACCCCGTCGCGCGGGGGCTTTATCGTGGCCTGAGCGCGTCGGCACGCCGGGTTGACCGGATAGGCAGGCCTCCGGCGTCGGGCCGCGCCACGACCCGCCTGGGCCGTCCTCGGCCGGCTTTCGCTGCGCGGGGTGCCCTGGGTACCGTCTTTCTCGCGCCGCCTTCTCGCGCCGCCTTCTCGCGCCGCCTTCTCGCGCCGCCTTCTCGCGTTGCCTTCTCGCACCGCCTTCTCGCACCGCCTTCTCACGTCGCCCTATCCCGCTGCCGTCTCGCATCGCCCGCCGTCCCCCCAACGGCGATCGTGCAAGCACGCGCCCGCCACGCTACGCAACGACCTGCCCGCCACTCGCCCGACCAGGCCCCACGCTGAAAAGCAAAGCCCTCACGCAGCGCATTGCCGCATGAGGGCTCGTTCCGGGGGGCGGCTCGCGCCGGCTACTGCCTTTTCGCCTTCGCGGCCTTCGCCGTATCCGCGAGAATCTTCTCGACCCGCTCCACGTAGGTTTCAGTGCCGAACCGGCGCACCGCCGTCGCACGCCCGCTCGCGACGAGCCGCTCGCGCAGCGCACCGTCGCGCTTCAGCGTATCCAGCGCCTCGGCCAGCGCGGCCGCATCGCCCGGCGCGCAGAGCAGCCCGTTGTCGCCGTCCTCGATGATCTCGACGACGCCACCCGCGCGGGCCGCGACGACCGGCCGGCGCGCGAGCATCCCCTCGACGATCACGCGCCCGAACGGCTCGGGCGTGATCGACGTATGCGCGACGACGTCGACCGCCGTCATGCACGCGGCCACGTCGCGCTGGAACCCGAGGAAATGCACGCGCTCGCCCATCCCGTGCCGGGCGACGAATTCGTGCAGCTGCGCCGCGTAATCGTCCTCGCCGAACAGCGGCGCGCCGACCAGCACCACGTGCATGTCGGGATGCCGCGCGGCGGCCTCCAGCAGCACGTGCTGCCCCTTCCAGTGCGCGAGGCGGCTGAACGAGCCGACGAGCCATGCGTGCTCGGGCAACCCCAGCCGCGCGCGCAGCGCGGCCTGGCTGACGCCTTCCAGCGCATCGAACGGTTCGGCCGAAATGCCGTTGAACACGACGTCGACGTGCTGCGGCGTGAAGCCCGTCAGCGCGCGGAACGCCTGCGCGGACGCGTCCGAGTTCGCGACCACGCGCGTGACGCCGAACCGCGCGCAGTACTTGATCGCCAGCAACTGCTTGCTGCCGAAATGGTCGGTGCTGACGATGTCGCGCAGGTGCCACACCACCGGCTTGCGCGCGAGCCGCCCGGCCAGCGCGGCGACCACCATCGCGCGCTGCGTGTTCGCGTAGATCACCTCGGCGCGGCGCGCGCGCCGCGCCACATCGCGCACGAGCCGCACGAGCTGCTTCACCGCGCCGACCGACACGCCGCCCTGCTTGCGCACGCCCGCGAGCGCGCCCTGATCGACCACGTCGACACGCGCGCCGATCTCGTCGAGCGCCGCACGGAACGGGCCGTCGTCGAACAGCAGCACGTCGGCGTTCGCGCGCATGTGCTTCATGATCTCGAGCAGCGACAGCTCGGCGCCGCCTAGCACGCCGCTCTGGTCGAGCACGAGCGTCACCGGGCCGCGCGCGGCCGGCGGCGGCGCGACGGCCGTACCGCGCTGCGCGGTCGAGCCGGGCAGCGCGGTTTCCACGTAGTCGAGAAAGCGCCGCCGGAACGTATCGGCGGAAAACCGCTCCGCGTTCGCACGGCATGCGTCCGGCGTGAAGCGCTGCGGCGCGCGCTCGAAATCGTCGACGGCCTCGACGATCGCGTGCGGCGTCTGTTCGTCGAAGAAGAGCCCAGTCGGATTCCGGTTCGATTGCGGGTCGAGCACGGTTTCGAGCGCGCCGCCCTTGCCGTACGCGATCACGGGCGTGCCGCACGCCTGCGCCTCGACGACCGAGATCCCGAAATCCTCCTCGGCCGCGAACACGAACGCCTTCGCGCGCCGCATCCGGTCGTGCAGCACCGCGAACGGCTGGTAGCCCATGATCTCGACGTTCGGGCCGGCTTTCGCGCGGATCTTCTGCATCTCGGGGCCGTCGCCGATCACGACGAGCTTGCGCTCGGGCGTCTTCGAGAACGCCTCGACGATCAGGTCGATCTTCTTGTAAGGCACCATCCGCGACGCGGTCAGGTAGAAATCGTCCTTCTCCGCGTTCAGCGAAAACGCGTCGACGTCGACCGGCGGGAAGATCACCGCCGCGTCGCGGTGGTAGACCTTCCTGATGCGCCGCGCGATGAACGCGGAGTTCGCGACGAAACCGTCCACCGCGTTCGCAGTGCGCGTATCCCAGTTGCGGATGTAGTGCAGGATCATCCGCGCGAGCAGCGATTTCGGCCCGCGCGTGAGGTTCGACTGTTCCAGGTACTGGTGCTGCAGGTCCCACGCATAGCGGATCGGCGAATGCACGTAGCTGATGTGCATCTGGTCCGGCCCCGTCAGCACGCCCTTCGCGACCGCGTGGCTGCTCGATATCACCAGGTCGTACTCCGACACGTCGAGCTGCTCGATCGCGAGCGGCATCAGCGGCAGGTAGCTGCGGTACTTGGTGCGCGCGAACGGCAGCTTCTGGATGAACGACGTCGTCACCGGCTTGCCGCGCACGAACGCGCGGTCGTCGAGGAAGTCGACGAGGCTGAACAGGTCGGCGTCGGGAAAACACGCGACGATCTGTTCGAGCACGCGCTCGGCGCCCGCGTAGGTCACGAGCCAGTCGTGGACGATCGCCACACGCAGCGCGCGCGACGGTTGCCGCGCGCTGGCGCGCTCGGCCGGCACGGGCCGGCGCAGTGCGGCGACATCGCCGGCTTCGGCCGCGGCGGCATCGGCCGTGGCGAGATTCAACAAGGCGTGTTCCGCCAGATCGCGATTCATCAGTCGCTCCAAGAAGCCCTGCCATTGTTGGCGGGGAAGAAAGGAGCGCCGTCGACAAACGGCATTCCTAGGTTAGAGTGACCGGCATGATTCTTGTCTATCGCTACCGGGTGAAATCGCTCAGCGGTCTGCTTAACAAGCAGAGCCGAGCGGTGAACTACGTCTGGAACTTCTGCAACGACACGCAGAAGCACGCGCTCAAGTGGAGCAAGAGGTGGCCGACCGGCTTCGACCTGAACGTACTGACAACCGGCAGCAGCAAGGAGCTCGGCATTCACTCCCGCACGGTCAACGCAACGTGTGAGCAATACGCGAAGTCGCGCGACCACCACCGACGCCCGTACCTGCGCTATCGCGGCAGGAAATCGCTCGGCTGGGTGCCGCTGAAGGGGCGTGACCTGAAGCGTGAAGGAGATGCATTTCGCTTCGCCGGCAACACGTTCCGTGTGTTCAACAGTCGCCCGCTTCCCGAAGGCAAGATCAAGGATGGAACCAATTTCGCGCAGGATGCGCGCGGCAACTGGTTCCTGAACGTCGCGATCGAAGTACCCGAAGTTCCCGCGCGCCCGATCCGTTCCGGTGTCGGCATCGATCTCGGTCTGAAAGAATTCGCCACACTTTCGACCGGCGAGAAGCTTCCCAACGACCGGTTCGGTCGACGCGCGGCGGAAAAGCTGGCGAAAGCGCAACGAGCACGCAAGCACAAGCGCCATATCGCGAAGCTGCACGGCAAGGTGGCAAATGCCCGCGCCGATTTCCAGTACAAGCTCGCGCTCGATCTGGTGCGGCGCTTCGACTACATCGCGGTCGGCAACGTGTCCGCCGCCAAACTCGCCAGGACCAGAATGGCAAAGAGCGTCTACGACGCATCCTGGTCGTCCTTCCGCAACAAGCTCCGTTACAAGGCGATGGCGCACGGGGTCACGTTCGAGGAAGTCGACGAAAGCGGTTCTACCCAGTCCTGTTCGTCGTGCGGATCGAAAGACAGCACGACGCGGCCGAAAGGTATCGCGGGACTGCGAATAAGAGAGTGGGCCTGCAATGGTTGCGGTGTCGTGCATGATCGGGATACCAACGCTGCTCTGAACATTCTCCGATGCGGACGTGCATCGCCAGTTGTGGGAATCCGCTGCTTTCAAGCAACGGAAGACGTCAAGCGGTTCTCCTCGCATTGAGACGGACAAACAGGTCGCGCACGAGCGCGCGCAGCCCCGGCGTCATCGTGAGCGACCACGCGACGTTCAGCAGCAGCACGACCGCGCACATGCCGATCGACTCGACGAGCCCCGGCCATGCCTGCGCCAGAAACAGGCTCGCCAGCAGGAACGCGAGGTGCGCGAGCATGTCGAGCACGATCGCGCGCATCCGGATCGCCGACAGGTACAGCAGCACGCCGTAGTCGACGAACGCGCGCGCCGCGACGACCACCGCCGCGCCGATCAGCCCGAAGTGATGGATACCGAACCACAGGCCGCCGACGAAGAACGGCATCTGGACGAGCCCGGCAAAGGCCGCGCGGGATGGATTGACCTGCGACTGGATCAGGATGCGCGTGACGCTCGCCTGGCCGACGAGCCACACGCTGATCACCAGCACGCGACCGACCGGCGCCGAATGCGCGGCGAGATCCGCGCCGACCCACAGCGTGAGGAACGGCGCGAGCGCGAAGATCGCGACGATGCCGACCGGCGTGAACACGCCGTTCAGGAATTCGAGCGACTGGCGCGCGAGCGTGTCCGCATGGTCGCGGCCGACCGCCGACAGGCGCGGGAACAGCGTGCGCACGAGCGCGTTCGGCAGCATGTTCAGGCGCGTGACGAGGTTCTGCGGCACCGTGTAGTAAGTGACGAACTTCGCGCCCATGCCGGCGCCGAGCATCACGCGGTCAAGCGTGTCGGCGATCATGCTCGTCGTGCTCGCGATCAGCATCCAGCCGCCGAAATTGAACAGCCCTTTCGCGGTGCCCCATTGCGGCGGATCGATGCGCCGGATCCCGAGCACCTTGATGCTGGCGTGGCCGAGCATCACCGCCGCGATCAGGCGCGCGACGACCGCCGCGGCGAGCACCGTCTGCAGGTTCGGCGCGATCCACCACGCGGCGCCGAGCGGCAGCAGCTGGAACAGGAACGTGCCGATCGTCTGGTTCGTGTTGAACACGCCGAAACGTTCGGCGCCGTTGATCGCGCCGGCGAACACCCACGACACGTTCGCCAGCGGAATCGCGAGCGCGAGCCACGGCAGCGCGAGATACACCTCGTGCTGCATCGCCGCCGACACCTTCGTGAAGTAGGCGGTGTAGATGAACGCGCCGAAATAGATCAGCAGCCCGCCCACGATGCCGGTGCCGAGGTTCAGCCAGAACGCGCTCCAGAACACGCGCGCGCTTTCATCGCCGTTGCCGCTCGCGAGCGCCTTCGAGATGTGGTTCTGCGCGGCCATGCTCATCCCGAGATCGAGGATCCCGAAATAGCCGATCAGCGTCCACACGAGGCTGACGACACCGTAACGTTCGACGCCGAGCGCGTGGATGTACGCGGGCACCGTCACCAGCGACACGAAGGTCGGCAGGATCAGCCCGATGAAGTTGATCGAAACGTTCTTGAGTATGCCTTTGTCCATGCTTCTGCCTTGTGTGACGTCGTCCGTCACGGTTTCCAGCGATACATCAGCACCTTGCCGCGCGCGTCTTCCTCGACGAACACGAGGTACTCGCCGTTCTCGCGCCGGAACGCGCTGATGCCGAACGGCACGTCGACCCAGCCGGATGCCTTGCCGACCTCGGCGCCCGGGCTCATCACGCCCACTTCCTTGCCGGTTTCCTTGTCGTACACGTGGATCTTGCCGACCGGCTCCACCCCGAAGAGGTAGCGGCCCTCGGCCGTGATCCCGATCAGGTCGAAGATCGGCTTCGCGTCGAGCTGCCACGGCAGCGCGACCTGGTAGCGCACGACCGGCGAGCCCGTCGACCACTTGTCGAAGCGGACCAGCACACGGCCCACTTCCTTATTGATGCCCGGCTGCGGCGGGGCGTCGGCCGTGTAACCGGTCACGTACAGCGTGTCCGTCTGCGCGTCGTAGATCGAGCGGCGCAGCTGCGTGAACGGCTGCGGCATCGGATAGGTCGTGACCTTGTCGTACGAGTAGATCGGGTTGCCGGCCTTGTCGACGCCGCCGTACTGGAAGCGGTGGATGCCGCGCACGTCGCTCGTGCGCCAGATGTCGCCCTTCGTGTCGACCCACCAGCCCCAGCCGCCCGCCTTCGCCTTGCCGGTGGTATTGATCTCGAACTCGTCGGCATCGAGCCGGCCGTTGCCGTTCGCGTCGCGCCACAGCCAGTCGCCGCCCGGCGGCTTGTTCGGCACGTTGTCGACCGGCCGCGCGCGGCCCGCGATCAGACCGGACGGAATCGCGACTTCGCCGTCGCGCTTCGCGTCGAAGCGGTAGATCTTCAGGTGATCGGCGTACATGTCCGTCAGGTACAGGAACGTGCGGCCGTCGAGGCGCCGCGCGATCGGCATGCCGGGCCACTGGTCCGTATGGAACACGGGGTCGTCCGGATACTTGAAGCGGTTCGACAGGAAGCCGACGTATTTCCAGTCCTGGCCCGGCGGCTTCGACAGGTCGAGCTCGAAGCGCTTGTTGCCCGTGTACACGCTGTTCGGCCGCGCCGGGTCGAGCCATGCGCCGTCGACGAACAGCAGCCCCTGCACCTGCCAGCGCAGCTTGCCGTCAGGCGTATAGCTTTCGAGCACGGCACCGAGCCCCGCACCGATCGTGTCGTGACGCGGCCCGATGCCGTTCATCGACACGTAAATGTTGCCCGCCCGGTCGACACCGACTCCCGTCAGCCCGTTGAAACGCTGCGGCCCGGGCCGGCCCGGCACCGGGCCCGCGAAGATGCCGCCGCGCTCGCCGAGCGTGCCCGACTGCGCATAACCCTTGCCGCCTTTCGAGAAAATCAGGATCTGCTGGCGCGGCCCGTTGTCCGCGACGAGCACGCGCCCTTTCGCGTCGACTGCCACGTCCACCGCGTCGGTGCCTTCCGGCAGCGCGGGGGCGTCGTCGAGCTTGCGACCGTCGGCGCGCACGTGCGCGAGGTGCGCGGGCCCCTTGATCGTGTCCGTGAGCAGCCACAACGTGCCGTCGCCCGCGAGCGCGATGCGGCCCGGCTCGTGCACGCTCCACGTGCCCTTCTGCTGCATCGTCTCCGCGTCGTACACGTCCACCGCGTCGCGCGACGGATTCGTCGCGAACAGCGTCTTGTCGTCGGCCGCGAGGCCGCCGACTTCCGCCTTCTGCTCGCCCGTTTCCGAGCGCGCGGGCGCCGCCACCTCGTTCATCATCATGAAGCTCGCGGCCATCCGCGCGCGGCCGGCATCGGCACGCCCGCCAGGAGCCACCTGCGGCGCCGCGCGGAACGGCGCCGGCTGCTTCATGTCGCCGATCGTGCGGCGCGAGATGCCGAACCACTGCTTGCCCTTGTCCGGCCAGATGCCGGGCGACTGCAGGTGGCCGCGCTCGTTGCCGACACCGATCGCGACGTACGCATATTTGCTGTTCACGGCGATCGCGCTGCCGCCGAGGTTGCCCCAGCCGTGCGTGCCGCCGGCGAAGCCGAGCATCTTTCCGTCCTGGTAGACGCTCGCTTCGGCGCCGCTCTCGTCCCATGGCGCATTCGTATACACCTTGCCTTCAGGCGTCACCGCGATCGCGCGGATGTCGATCTGCGTCCAGCTGCCGTCGCCATAGCCGAACGTATTGCCGATCCACGACGTCGTCGCGGGCAACACCGTTTCGGCCGGTACGGCGCTCGTCAGCAGCGTCGCGCATACCGTCATGCCTACCAGAATCAGACGTCGCAATGCGCTTCTCCAGACTTGATGCAAGAGCGACCGGCACCGCTGCCGGCGCACCCTGTCGCTAAATGGGTTTCAAACGTCGCAATGCAGGTTACAAGCAAAAATAATCACAAGAAATTTGGAAATATTTGGGGATGTTTCCGCCTGAAATATCGAACCGGAACAGACGCGCAAAGACACCCGAAAACGGCAATTACGACCGTCCTTCGCCTTCAAGTCTGTAGAAAATGCCGCTTTTCACCGCCTGGCGGGGCCTCCCGGGCGGCGACCGTTCATCCCGCGACCGAAATAACCGGCATTTGAATGTTTGTCGTCGGATAAATGACGCGCGTTTTTTTGCCGATTTCTTTTCCCTAGAATCGATTTCGATTCGATATTTCATTTAATGGCATGCATTACGTTCACGTTTACGCATTGGATGTGCGACTCGCCCCGGCTCAGGCCGCGCGTCGCGAAGGAGCGGCGCGATGACGGGCCTCTCGCGACCCGCGGCCCCCACCCCGCCGCAACACGGCCGCATCGTGCAGCTCGACGGGCTGCGCGCGATCGCGGTGGGCGCCGTGTTCCTGCAGCACGCGCTGAAGGCGCCGCTGTGGATGGGCGTCGACCTGTTCTTCGTGCTGAGCGGCCTGCTGATCACCGGCATCCTGCTCGATCGCAAGGCGCGCGGGCAGTCGTACTTCAGCCACTTCTACGCACGCCGCGTGCGCCGCATCCTGCCGCCGTACGTGTTGCTGCTGGTGGTGTCGACAACCCTGTTCGGTGCGGGCTGGCTGCCGCACTGGCCGTGGTTCGCGTTCTTCTCGACCAACATCGGGCTGTCGCTCGGCAGCATCGGCCACGACAGCCTGAACGTGCTGTGGTCGCTCGCGGTCGAGGAGCAGTTCTACATCTTCTGGCCGTTCGTCGTGCTGTGGTGCTCGGAGCGCGCGCTGCTGTGGATCGCCGCCGCGCTGATCGTCGCGGCCCCCGTGCTGCGCGCGATCGCGACGCCGTGGTTCGACTCGTTCTGGCCGATCTACTACCTGACGCCGTTCCGGATGGACCTGCTCGCCGCCGGCGCGCTGCTCGCGATCGTGCTGCGCCGCGACCGGCGCGCGCTGGAACCGTTCTATCCGCTCGCGATCGTCGGCGCGCTCGTGTCGCTCGCGATCCTCGGCTGGCTGCACCTGTCGTTCCCGCGTTTCCGCGCCGCGAACACGCCGCTGTCGAACGCCGCGCTCTACAGCATCTCGCTGCTGCTGTGCACGTCGATCGTCGTGATCGCGCTGCGCGGCCGCGGCCTCGTGCAGCGCGTGCTGACGAACCCGATGCTCGTCTACGTGGGCACCGTCAGCTACACCGTGTACCTGATCCACCTCAGCGTGCTGTACGCGCTGTGGCCGCTGCACCTGAACCGCTTCGTCACGGCCGCGCTGGCGCTCGCGATCACGCTCGCGTACGCGACCCTGAGCTGGTACGGCTTCGAACGGCGCCTGACGCGCGGCCCCGCACGCCGTGCGCTGCCGGCCGCCGCCGGCACGACCGCCTGACTTTCACCCTCCATCGTTTCTACCAGGACAACGTCATGAGCCAAACTCGCAAGAAGGCCATCATCACCGGGATCTCGGGGCAAGACGGCGCCTACCTGACCAAGCTGCTGCTCGACAAGGGCTACGAGGTCACGGGCACCTACCGCCGCACCAGCTCGGTGAATTTCTGGCGCATCGCCGAGCTCGGCGTCGACACGCACCCGAACCTCACGCTCGTCGAACACGACCTGACCGACGCCGGCTCGAGCCTGCGCCTGCTCGAACGCACGCAGCCCGACGAGCTGTACAACCTCGCCGCGCAGAGCTTCGTCGGCGTGTCGTTCGACCAGCCGGCGACGACCGCCGAAGTGACCGGCCTGGGTCCGTTGAACCTGCTCGAGGCGATTCGCGTCGTGAGCCCGAAGACGCGCTTCTACCAGGCGTCGACGTCGGAGATGTTCGGCAAGGTGCAGTCGATCCCGCAGACGGAAGCGACTTCGTTCTATCCGCGCAGCCCGTACGGCGTCGCGAAGCTGTACGCGCACTGGATGACGGTGAACTACCGCGAGTCGTACGGCCTGTTCGGCAGCAGCGGCATCCTGTTCAACCACGAATCGCCGCTGCGCGGCCGCGAGTTCGTCACGCGCAAGATCACCGACACCATCGCGAAGATCAAGCTCGGCAAGGCGACCCGCCTCGAGCTCGGCAACCTCGACGCGAAGCGCGACTGGGGTTTTGCACTTGAATATGTCGAAGGCATGTGGCGCATGCTGCAGGCCGACGAACCCGACACCTACGTGCTCGCGACCAACCGCACCGAGACCGTGCGCGATTTCGTGCGGATGGCGTTCGCGGCGGCCGGCTACCAGATCGAATGGACCGGCAAGGGCGAACAGGAACGCGGCCTCGACGCGTCGAACGGCAACGTGCTCGTGGAAGTGAACCCGAAGTTCTATCGCCCTGCCGAGGTCGACCTGCTGATCGGCTGCGCCGACAAGGCCCGGTCCAAGCTCGGCTGGGAACCGAAGACGACGCTCGAACAACTTTGCCAGATGATGGTCGAAGCCGATTTGACGCGGAATCAACACCATGACACGTTCTGAAGCCGGACGCCCGTCGCGCCGTGCATTTGTCACCGGCCTGACGGGCTTCACGGGCCGCTACATGGCCGAGCGCCTGCAGGCGGCCGGCTATGAGGTCTGGGGCACGGTCGCGCCCGGTGCGGCGCGCCCCGACGATCCGGCCTTCGCGCACTGCACGCTGCTGCCCGTCGACCTGCTCGACGCACAGGCGCTGCGCGCGGCGACCGCCGACGCCCGGCCCGATGCGGTCGTGCATCTCGCCGCGCGCGCGCATGTCGCGCAGGACGAGCCGTCGGAAACCTACGCGGTCAACATCGTCGGCACCCGCAACCTGCTGGCCGCGCTTGCGGGCCTCGACCGCCGCCCGTCGGCCGTGCTGCTCGCCAGCAGCGCGAACATCTACGGCAATTCGACGGCCGGCGTGCTCGACGAAACCGTCGCCCCCGCCCCGGCGAACGACTACGCGGTCAGCAAGCTCGCGATGGAATACGCGGCGAAACTGTGGGCCGACCGTCTGCCGATCGTGATCGCGCGGCCGTTCAACTACACGGGTGTCGGCCAGAGCGATGCGTACCTGCTGCCGAAGCTCGTCGCGCACTACGCGCGCAACGCCCCGCGGATCTCGCTCGGCAACCTCGACGTGAGCCGCGATTTCTCCGACGTGCGCGACGTGACGGCCGCGTACCTGAAGCTGGTCGAAGCCGCGCCGGCCGGCGAGACGTTCAACGTGTGCTCGGAGCGCGCGTATTCGCTGAAGGAAGTGCTGGCGATGCTGTCGCGTATCGCCGGATACGTGATCGACGTGACGATCGATCCGCGTTTCGTGCGGCACAACGAGGTGAAGAGCCTGTCCGGGTCGCGCGACAAGCTGCGGCGCGCGGTGGGCGAGCTGCCCGTCACGCCGCTCGACGACACGCTGCGGTGGATGGTGGAGGCGATGCGCAACGACACGCACACCAACGAAGATCGCACCGGGTAAGCCGCGCGATTTCATCGGCACAAAAACGAAGGGCCGCTCGCTTGCGCGAACGGCCCTTCGTCCATCGTCACGTCGGATCACGTCACGACATGCGTGACGTGCCCCGCTCAGCCTTCCAGCCCGCGCGCGAGATCCTTGCGCAGGTCGCCCGCATCCTCGAGGCCCACCGACAGGCGGATCAGCCCTTCGCTGATCCCCGCTGCCGCGCGCGCCTCCGGCGTGATGCGGCCGTGCGTGGTGGTCGCCGGATGCGTAATGGTCGTACGCGTGTCGCCGAGGTTGCCGGTGATCGAGATCAGCTTCGTGTTGTCGATCACGCGCCATGCATTCGCGCGCTGCTGTTCGGGCGTGTCGCCCTTCAGCTCGAACGACAGGATCGCCCCGCCCGCCTTTTGCTGACGCTTCGCGAGTTCGTGCTGCGGGTGCGATTCGAGGCCCGGATGAAACACGCGCGCGACGGCCGGATGCGAATCGAGCCAGCGCGCGATCTCCAGCGCGTTCGCCGATTGCTTCTCGACGCGCAGCGACAGCGTCTCCATCCCCTTCAGCAGCACCCACGCGTTGAACGCCGACAGCGTCGGGCCCGCGCTGCGCACGAACGGGAACACCTTGCCCATGATGAATTCCTTCGAGCCGACCAGCGCGCCGCCAAGTACGCGGCCCTGGCCGTCGAGGAATTTCGTCGCCGAGTGCATCACGACATCCGCGCCGAGCTTCAGCGGCTGCTGCAGCACCGGGCTGCAGAAACAGTTGTCGACGACGAACAGCGCGTTCGATGCCTTCGCGATCTTGCCGATCGCCTCGATGTCGGCGAGTTCGGTCAGCGGGTTCGACGGCGTCTCGAGGAAGAACATCTTCGTTTCCGGACGCACGGCTTCCTTCCACGCGTTCAGGTCCGTCGGGTCGACGAAGGTCGTCGTGATCCCGAACTTGCTGAAGATCTGCGAGAACATCCCTAGCGTCGAGCCGAACAGGCTGCGCGAGCTGACCAGGTGGTCGCCGGCCTGCAGCGCGGACATCACGACCGACATGATCGCGGCCATCCCGGATGCCGTCGCGATGCACGCCTCGCCGCCCTCGAGCGCCGCGAGGCGCTCCTGGAACATGGTGACGGTCGGGTTCGTGAAACGCGAATAGGTGAAATAGTCTTCCGAATTCGCGAAGCGCTCGGCCGCGTCGGCCGCGCTCTGGAAGCAGAAGCTCGACGTGAGGAACAGCGCTTCCGAGTGCTCGTTGAAGTCGCTGCGCAGTGTGCCCGCGCGCACGGCAAGCGTGTCGAAGTTGAGGGAGTCGTCCATGTTCCGTTTTCCGTATCCGATGGCCACGCGCATCGCGCAGGCCAGATCAAAACCAGGCCAAAAAACAAAAAGCCCGCTATGCGTCGGCATCAGCGGGCTTCGGTGCGGTACGACAGCGATCGACTCGGGCCGGTTGCCACCGGCCTTCGCTTTAGCTGTTTTGGGAAGTCGCCCCGCGTCCGCAAGCTGATATCAAATCGACGCAAGGCCACATCCTATCACGCCTCGATAAAAGCGTGCGCCGGTGTCACTCGACCGACAGTTGCAGGTTCATCTGCGAACGTTCGGTGTCGCCGGCCGTATCGCGATCGGCCTGCGACGCCGGCGTGAGGCGCGCGCGCTCGATCGCATCGAGATACTCGGGCGTCACGTCGCCGGTGATGTAGTTGCCGTCGAAGCACGACGCCTCGAAGCGTTCGAGCTTCGGGTTGATGTCGCGCACCGCGCGGCGCAGGTCGTCGACGTCCTGGTAGATCAGGTGGTCGGCGCCGATGATCTTGGCGACGTCTTCGTCGGTGCGGCCGTGTGCGACGAGCTCGCCGCGCGTCGGCATGTCGATGCCGTACACGTTCGGGAACTTCACGGGCGGCGCGGCCGACGCGAAGATCACCGACTTCGCGCCCGCATCGCGCGCCATCTGCACGATTTCATGCGAGGTCGTGCCGCGCACGATCGAATCGTCGACGATCAGCACGTTCTTGTCCTTGAACTCGATGCTCATCGCATTGAGCTTCTGGCGCACCGACTTCTTGCGCACGGCCTGGCCCGGCATGATGAAGGTGCGGCCGACGTAGCGGTTCTTGAAGAAGCCTTCGCGGTACTCGACGCCGAGCTTCGCGGCGACCTGCATCGCGGCCGGGCGCGACGAATCGGGAATCGGCATCACGACGTCGATCGGCACGTTCGGCAGTTCGCGCTTGATCTTCTCGGCGAGATAGTCGCCCATGCGCAGGCGCACGTTGTAGACCGGCACGCCGTCGAGGCACGAATCCGGACGCGCGAGGTACACGTATTCGAACATGCACGGGTTCAGCGTCGGGTTCTCCGCGCACTGCTGGCTGTGGAAGTTGCCGGCCTTGTCGATGAAGACCGCTTCGCCCGGCTCCAGGTCGCGCACGAATTCGAAACCGATGCCTTCGACCGCGACCGACTCCGACGCGACCATCCATTCGGTGCCGTGCTCGGTCTCGAGCTTGCCGATGCAGAGCGGGCGGATGCCGAACGGGTCGCGGAACGCGAGCAGGCCGTAGCCGGCGATCAGCGACACGATCGCATACGAACCCTGCAGGCGGCGATGCACGCCCGAGACGGCCTTGAACACCGAAGCCGGATCGAGCTCGAGGCCCGTGGTCGACAGTTGCAGCTCGTGCGCGAACACGTTGAGCAGCACTTCGCTGTCGGAATTGGTGTTGATGTGCCGGCGGTCGATCCGGAACATCTCGTCCTTCAGTTGCTGCCAGTTCGTCAGGTTGCCGTTGTGCGCGAGGATGATCCCGAACGGCGCGTTCACGTAGAACGGCTGCGCCTCGGCTTCGCTCGACGCCGAGCCGGCGGTCGGGTAGCGCACCTGGCCGATGCCGTAGGTGCCGGGCAGGCTGCGCATGTTGCGCGTGCGGAACACGTCGCGCACCATGCCGTTCGCCTTGTACATGTGGAAATTGCTGCCGTCCGCCGTCGCGATGCCCGCCGCGTCCTGACCGCGATGCTGCAGCAGCAGCAGGCTGTCATAGATCAGCTGGTTGACAGGGGATTGGGAGATAACGCCTACGATGCCGCACATGGCATGTCCTTCAGAATGACAAAATCGGTTCCGTCCTGCCCAGCCGCGTCGTCACACGCGTACGTACTGGGCCATGCCGTCGGGCAGGAGCTGCTTCAGCTCGTGCACGCCCTGTTCGGCGAAAGGACGCAATAGCGCATTGCGCCAGAAATCCTGTTTGGGCAGTTCGGTCAGCCCGGCCGCCGCGACCAGCAGCACCACCAGCACGCAGCCGCGGACGAGCCCGAACATCATGCCCAGCGAGCGGTCGACGCCGCCCAGGCCACTGGCCTGCGCGATCCGCGACAGCAGCGCGTTCGCGACGCCGGCGACCAGCACCACGCCGATCACGACCAACGCGAAAGCGATCACCCACTGCGTCAGCGCACCGCCCGGCCAGTTCGCCGGAATATACGGTACGACCAATCCGACGTAGCGGCCCGCGATCACGATCGCCGCGATCCAGCCGATCAGCCCGAAAATCTCGGACACGAAGCCGCGCCACGCACCGCGTAGCGCCGACAACACGATCACCGCCAATACAGCGTAGTCGAAAGCCGTCAGCATCGTGCGTTACTGCGTCAGACCGGCTTCGCGCACCTTCGCGATCGCGGCGGAAGCCGCCGCGCGATCCGCGAACGGGCCTGCACGCAACAGTGTAGCCGTGCTGCCATCCGACTGCTTGCGATGCTCGACATATGCGGGCACGCCCGCCGATTTCAACTTGGTGGCCCACGAACGGGCCGTCGCGTCATCCTTGAACGACCCGAGCTGCACCGCGAAGCGCGCACCGGCCGGCGACGACGGCGACGACGCGTCGCCGCTGTCCGGGCTCGCGGCGTCGGCATTCGCGACGGCCGCGGGTGCGGGCTTCGGCGCAGCCGGCTTCGCCGCGGGCGCAGCCGGTTTCGGCGCAGGCTTCTGCGGCGTCACGCTCGCCGTGGTCGTGGTATCGGGTTTCGCGGCCGGCTTGGCGGCATCCTTCGGCGCGGGCGCCGGTGCGGCCGCAACGGCCGTGTCGGATGCCGGCGGTTCGTCATGCGCGACGCCGGCCTGCACGTCGGACACATCGTCGTCGCGCGGCGCGACCGCCTGGTGCGCGGGCCGGTTCGGGATGTCGATCGCGATGTCGTCGGTGACCGGCTTCGGGTGCGAATCGAGCACCATCGGCAGCACGATCACCGCGGCGACGACGAGCGCGATCGCGCCGACGAGGCGACGGCGCGCACGTTGCTTTTCTGGAAGGGTCGGATCGAGGAGCAGTGCGTCCGATTCCGGACGCTCGGTGCGGCGCGAGCGTCGCTCGACGCGTTCAGTGCGCTCCGTGCGCACGTTCCGGGAGGCCCCGGTGCGACCGCCGCGCCGCGGGGGCGCGTCGTCGTCTTTCTTGCCGAACGAGAAAATTCCCATGAATGGCTGAGTCCGAAACTGCCCGTCAGTCAGTGTTGCTGCGATTTACGGTAGGCCAGCACGCCGGCAACCGTATGGAAACTGCCGAAAACCACGATTCTATCATTCTCGGATGCTCTTTTTAGTGCATCGCGAAACGCTTCGGCGGGCGACGTGTAACGCGTGACGCTCGAATCGGGCCCGTCCTCCACGCCGGCCTTGCGCAGCGCGGCTTCGAGCTGCTCGGCGGTGGCCGCACGCGGCAGCGGCAGGTCGGTCACGCACCAGTGGTCGATCTCGCCCTTCAGGTGCTGCAGCACGCCGTCGATGTCCTTGTCGTGCATCGCGCCGAACACCGCGTACGTGTACGGGAAGAAACCCATGTTGCCGAGATTCTGCTCGAGCACGGCCGATGCATGCGGGTTGTGCGCGACGTCGAGCACGATCGCCGGCTTGCCGGGCAGCACCTGGAAGCGCCCGGGAAGCTCGACGTTCGCGAGGCCGAGCCGGATGTCCTGCGCCGACACCGGCAGCAACGGGCGCAGCGCCTCGAGCGCGGCGAGCGCGGCCGATGCATTGATCAGCTGATTCGCGCCGCGCAGCGCCGGGTACGCCAGCGCCGGATAGCGCTTCTCGCGACCGAGGTAGCTCCACTGCTGGCGCTCCGCGCCCGCCTGCGCCTCGTAGCGGAAATCGCGGCCGACGAGCCACAGGTCGGCGCCGATCGCTTCCGCGTGGTCGATCAGCGTTTGCGGCGCGGCCGGATCGCCGCAGATCGCCGGCTTGCCGGCACGGAAGATCCCGGCCTTCTCGAACGCGATCTTCTCGCGCGTGTCGCCGAGGTATTCGGTGTGGTCGATGTCGATGCTCGTGACGATCGCGCAATCGGTATCGATGATGTTGACCGCGTCGAGCCGGCCGCCGAGGCCGACTTCGAGGATCACCGCGTCCAGCCCGCGCGACGCGAACAGGTGCAGGATCGCAAGCGTCGTGAATTCGAAGTACGTGAGCGACACGGGCTCGGGCAACGACGTGCGCGCGGCTTCGACGGCCTCGAAGTGCGGCAGCAGTTCGTCATCGGTGACGTTCTGCCCGTTCACGCGCGCGCGCTCGTTGAATTCGAGCAGGTGCGGCGACGTGTGGCAGCCGACCTTGTAGCCCGCGCGCACGAGGATCGTCTCGAGGAACGCGCAGGTCGACCCCTTGCCGTTCGTGCCGCCGACGGTAATGACGGGGCACGTGAATTCGAGTTGCAGCGCCGCCTTGACCTGCCCGATGCGGGTCAGGCCCATGTCGATGCCGACCGGGTGCGCGCGTTCGAGATGCGAAAGCCACGCGTCGAGAGTGGGAAAAGTGCTCATCGGTTCAAATCTGGATCGGTACCGCCACTACGCCAAAAAACGAAGCGCGTCGCCTGACGCGGAAGCCAGGCGACGCGCAGAGTTCACAACCTTGCGCCGGTCAAGCCAGCGCGTCGGCCGGCTGTCGCTGCAGCAGCGCGAGCAGTTGCGCGATCTCGTCGCGCATCTTGCGACGGTCGACGATCATGTCGATCGCGCCCGTCTTGATCAGGAATTCGGCGCGCTGGAAGCCTTCCGGCAGCTTCTCGCGGACCGTCTGCTCGATCACGCGCGGGCCGGCGAAGCCGATCAGCGCCTTCGGTTCGGCGATCACGACGTCGCCGAGGAATGCAAAGCTCGCCGACACGCCACCCATCGTCGGGTCGGTCAGCACCGAAATGAACGGCAGCTTCGCTTCGGCCAGCTTGGTCAGCATCGCGGTGGTTTTCGCCATCTGCATCAGCGACAGCAGGCTTTCCTGCATCCGTGCACCGCCCGAAGCGGTGAAGCAGATGAACGGCACCTGCTGTTCGAGCGCGTTCTGCGCGCCGCGTGCGAAGCGCTCGCCGACCACCGAGCCCATCGAGCCGCCCATGAACGAGAACTCGAAGCAGGCCGCGACCACCGGCAGCGTGTGGATCGCACCGCCCATCACGACCATCGCGTCGGTCTCGCCCGTGTCGTCCATCGCTTCCTTCAGACGATCGGGGTACTTGCGGCTGTCCTTGAACTTCAGCGTGTCGACCGGCACGACTTCCTGACCGATTTCATAACGGCCTTCCGGATCGAGCAGCCCGTCGAGGCGCTCACGCGCACCGATGCGCATGTGGTGATCGCACTTCGGGCACACGTGCAGGTTCGCATCCACGTCGTTGCGGTACAGCACGGCCTCGCAGGACGGGCACTTGACCCACAGGCCTTCCGGAATGCCCTTGCGGCTTTTCGGGTCGGTCTGCTTGATCTTCGGCGGCAACAGTTTGTCGAGCCAGCTCATCGTATGGTTTCCTGTTCCGTGGCGGGCCGGGCCGACCGGCCCGTTCCCGCTTCCTGTGTTGTGTTTATCGCGCCGTCTTGCCCGCGCCGTCCAGGGCGGCGCGCAGCTCGGCAATGAAAGTCTTCAGCGCGGCGGCGGCACCCTCCGGCGCAGCGCTTTCGAGCAGCTGCACGAGGCGGCTGCCGATCACGACCGCGTCCGACACCTCGGCCACCGCGCGCGCCGTTTCGGCGTCGCGGATACCGAAGCCGACGCCGACCGGAACCGGCACGCGCGACTTGATGGCCGGGATTTTACCCGCAATGCTCGAAACATCCAGATTTCCTGCGCCGGTCACGCCCTTGAGCGACACGTAATACACGTAGCCGCTCGCGATCTTGCCGACGTCGGCGATACGTTCGTCAGTCGACGTGGGCGCGAGCAGGAAGATCGGATCGATCTGCGCGGCGCGCATTTTCTCGGCGAACACGCCCGCCTCTTCCGGCGGATAGTCGACGACGAGCACGCCGTCGACACCGGCCGCCTGCGCTTCGGCCGCGAACGCATCGACGCCCATCCGCTCGATCGGGTTCGCATAACCCATCAGCACGACGGGCGTTTTGGGGTCGGTTTCGCGAAAGCGCTTCACGTCGGCGAGCACGCTTTTCAGCGTGACGCCGCGCGCGAGCGCGCGTTCCGACGAGCGCTGGATCACGGGGCCGTCGGCCATCGGGTCCGAGAACGGCACGCCGAGTTCGATCACGTCCGCGCCGCCTTCGGCGAGCGCGTGCATGAATTCGACGGTTTTCGCGGGATCGGGATCGCCGGCCGTGATGAACGGGATCAGGCCCTTACGGCCTTGTTCGGCGAGCGCGGCGAAGGTTTGCTGAATACGGGACATGGCAATTTTTCCTCAATGCTTCGGCGAGGCGGCGGCGCGATTCACGCGCACGCCGGCGCAGCGAGCGCGCTCACGCGCTCGTGCGCGATCGCACAATAGCTTTCGTTGATCTCGTAGCCGACGAAGTCGCGCCCCTGCCGTGCGCAGGCCACCGCGGTCGTGCCGCTGCCCATGAACGGATCGAGCACGCGGCCGCCCGGCGGGCAGCTTGCGAGCACCATCCGCTCGATGATTTCCAGCGGCTTCTGGGTCGGATGGTCGACGCGCTCCGCGTGCTGCCGGTGCAGGCGCGAGACCGACCAGACGTCCTTCGGGTTGTAGCCCATCTCCAGCCACTTGCTGCCTTCGAACAGCTTGCGCGAGCGGGCCTTCTTCGTGTCGGCGTCGTACGGGATGCGGACCGGATCGAGATCGAAGTAATACGCCCTGGAAACCGCGAAAAAGCCGATGTTGTCGTGCACCGACGTGAAACGGCGCGTCGTGCCGCCCATGCTCGGCACGCGCCGGTCCCAGATGATCTCGTTGACCATCGTGAGTTGCGTCTTCAGGAAACTGAAGATTTCCGGCGCGTACTGCCACGTGCAGAAGATGTACATCGACCCGCTCGGCTTCAGCTTCGGAATCGCGAGCTCGAGCCACTCGCGCGTCCACGCGAGAAAGTCGTCGCCCGAACGCTTGTCCGAGTCGTTGCCGTAGTCCTTGCCGAGCCCGTACGGCGGATCGGCGACGATCAGGTCGATCGACGCGTCCGGCAGGTGCGCGGCATCGGTCAGGAAATCGCGGTTGTGCAGTTCGATCCCGGACGGCAGCGCGCGCGGCACGGCGGCGGCGGGCTGAACCGCCCCCGCCTCGCTCGCGGCACCGCCGCCCGGTTCTTCGATCAGGTCACGCATCGGTCGGGGTCAGAGCTCGATGCCCGATCGCTCGGCGACCGTGTGCATGTCCTTGTCGCCGCGGCCCGACAGGTTGACGAGCAGGATCTTGTCCTTCGGCAACGTCGGCGCGAGCTTCACGCCATACGCGATCGCGTGGCTCGACTCGAGCGCGGGAATGATCCCCTCGATCCGGCAGCAGTCGTGGAACGCCTTCAGCGCTTCCTCGTCGGTAATGCCGACGTACTGTGCGCGGCCGCTGTCCTTGAGCCATGCGTGCTCGGGGCCGACGCCCGGATAGTCGAGGCCCGCCGACACCGAATGCGTCTCGATGATCTGGCCGTTGTCGTCCTGCAGCAGGTAGGTACGGTTGCCGTGCAGCACGCCCGGGCTGCCGGCGATCAGCGACGCCGCGTGATGACCCGTGTCGAGGCCGTCGCCGGCCGCTTCGACGCCGATCAGCTGCACCGACGTGTCGTCGATGTACGGATAGAAGATGCCCATCGCGTTCGAGCCGCCGCCGACGCAGGCGATCACCGCGTCCGGCTGCCGGCCCGCGAGCTCGGGCATCTGCACCTTGCACTCGTCGCCGATCACGCGCTGGAAGTCGCGCACCATCATCGGGTACGGGTGCGGGCCCGCGACCGTGCCGATGATGTAGAACGTGCTTTCGATGTTCGTGACCCAGTCGCGCATCGCTTCGTTCAGCGCGTCCTTCAGCGTGCGCGAACCCGATTCGACCGGCACGACCGTAGCTCCAAGCAGCTTCATCCGGTAGACGTTCGCGGCCTGGCGGCGCACGTCTTCCGAGCCCATGTAGACGACACACTCCATCCCGAAGCGGGCGCAGATCGTCGCGGTCGCGACACCGTGCTGGCCGGCACCCGTCTCGGCGATCACGCGCTTCTTGCCCATGCGCTTCGCGAGCAGCGCCTGGCCGATCACGTTGTTGATCTTGTGCGCGCCCGTGTGGTTCAGGTCTTCGCGCTTCAGGTAGATCTGCGCGCCGCCGAGCGTCTCGCTCCAGCGCTGTGCGTGATAGATCGGCGACGGGCGGCCGACGAAATGCTTCAGCTCGCGCTCGAATTCGGCGACGAAATCGGGATCGTTCTGGAATTTTTCATACGCCGCGCGCAGTTCGTCCAGCGCGTGAATCAGCGTCTCGGCGACGAACACGCCGCCATACGGGCCGAAGTGGCCGCGGTCATCAGGAAGGTTGTACATGGTGTCTCTCTCGATCGGTCGGGGCGCCCCGCTTTCGGGGCCGCGCCGGCTTGCATCACCCGGCGTCCGCTTCGCGCACCGCGCGTACGAACGCCGCCATCCGGGCGTGATCCTTCACGCCCTTCGCGCCCTCCACTTCGATGCCACTCGAGACATCGACAGCAAACGGGCGCAACTGGCGAATCGCATCACCGACGTTTTGCGCGCTCAAGCCACCACTCAAAACGGCCCGATGCGCGAGCTCTGCGGGAATAAGAGACCAATCGAAGACCTTGCCGCTACCGCCGTAATCCGGCACCAGGGTGTCGAACAGGAGGCCGCGCGCTTTCGAATAATGAAGTGCCGATTCTACCAAATCGGCCGGCTGCGTCGAGGGGCCGACGCGCACCGCGCGCAACCACGGCAGGCGTGCCGCGCGGCCGAGGGCGTCGCACTGCCCGGGCGTCTCGTCGCCATGGAACTGCAGCAGCGTGAGCGGCACGTCGCGCACGACGGCCTCGATCTCGGCTTCGGTCGCATTCACGAACAGCCCGACCACCGACACGAACGGCGGCGCGAGGCGCGCCAGCTCGGCCGCCTGCGCGATCGTCACCGCGCGCGGGCTCTTCGGGTAGAACACGAGACCGATCGCGTCGGCGCCGAGCGCCGCCGCGTGCAGCACGTCCTCGGGGCGTGACAGGCCGCACAGCTTGATGCGCGTGCGCGGCGGCAGGCCGGCCGCGGCGGGAGTCGAAGGAGACACGGCGTGATCCGTCATGGTTGAGGGTCCAGGTCGGCCCAGACGCTGCTCCACGGCACGCTGCCGAGCTGCGCGGGCGGGACGGCGAATTCCGCCGGGTAGCCGACGTGGGCGAGGTACAGCCCGTCGGCCATGAACGTGGGCGCCGCGAGATTGCGGTCGCGCCCGGCCAGCACGTCGGCAAGCCAGTCGGCCGGATAGCGGCCGCGGCCGACCGCGACGAGGCAGCCCATCAGGTTGCGCACCATGTGGTGCAGGAACGCGTTGGCGCGGAACCGGAAATGAATGAAATGGCCCACGCGCCGCACGTCGATCTGGTACAGGTGTTTGACCGGCGTCTTCGACTGGCATTCCGACGACCGGAACGACGAGAAGTCGTGCTCGCCGATCAGGTGCGCGGCGGCGGCGCGCATCGCGTCATCGTCGAGCGGCGTATGGATCCAGCCCGCGCGCCCCGCCAGCATCGGCGAGCGCACGGGATGCACGTACAGCGCGTAGTAATAGGTGCGCTCGAACGCCGAGAAACGCGCGTGAAACGTCTCCGGCATCGGCTTCGCCCATTGCACCGCCACGGTCGGCGGCAGAAACGCGTTGGTCCCGCGCACCCACGAGAACACCTCGCGATCCAGGTCGGTATCGAAATGCACGACCTGCCCGAGCCCGTGCACGCCCGTGTCGGTCCGCCCGGCCACCGTCGTATGCAGCGGCACGCGCGCGAACTCGGCCAGCGCGTGCTCGAGCCGATCCTGCACGGTCTTGCCGTGCGGCTGCGCCTGCCAGCCGCAGAACGCCGCGCCGTCGTACTGAATGCCAAGCGCGATCCGCATCACGCCTCGTCCGCCAGTTTCGCGAGCAGCGCACGCGCATCGTCGCGCGTCGCGGTGTCGTTCGCGTCGACCACTTCCTGCAGCAGCGTCCGTGCGCCGGACAGGTCGCCCAGCTCGACGTATTCGGTCGCGAGGTCGAGCTTGTTGCGCGCGATGCGGGCGAGTTCGTCCGGCGTCAGCGCCGGCAACGCGGCGCCCGGCGTCGACGGCAGGTCCAGATCGAAGTCGAGCTTCAGTGCGCCGAACTGCGCGCCGCCGAGCGGCGGCAGCGACGACGTCGCGAACGGGCTGCCCGCCTGGCCGGCAGGCGTCGCCGCGTCCGGATCCCAATCGAACTCGTCGTCCTGATCGGCCGGATGTTCGGGGGCCGGATCGATCGCGCCAATCGGAAGGCGTTGGTCGGCTTGACCGTTAGTTGCGACTTTATCGATGTCGGACTGCCTTGCCTGCGCGGCAGACTCGTCCGTCGCCAGCGACGGCTCGTCCTGCGTGCGCGGCGGCAGCGGCATGTCGAGGCTGTTGAGCGCGCTGATCGCGTTCTGCATCAGCGCCTCGTGCTGCGTTTCGGCGGCCGCGGGGGCGCTCGGCGTCTCGGCAGGCTGTTCCGCGGGCTTTTCGGCAGCGATCTTCTCTACCGGCTCT
Organism: Burkholderia cepacia ATCC 25416; assembly: GCF_001411495.1. Classification (NCBI taxonomy): domain Bacteria; kingdom Pseudomonadati; phylum Pseudomonadota; class Betaproteobacteria; order Burkholderiales; family Burkholderiaceae; genus Burkholderia; species Burkholderia cepacia. The sequence goes on from NZ_CP012982.1 coordinate 467,682, forward strand.
GTATCGTGCGGAGCCGGAGCCGCCTCGCTCGCGGTCGGCACTACGGCGTGCGCGGCCGGCAATTCGGGCTGCTCGTCATGCGTCGGCACCACTTCCGGCGCCGACGGCACATCCGTATCAGGCGTCTCGACCGTCTCCGCCGCTGCGGCAGTGGCCGCGGCAAGGCTCAAATCGGAAGCCGCGTCGCGTGCGACCGGCATCTCGGGCCGGATCGGCAGTTCCGGCTCGACGGACGGCGCGGCTTCGGCTTCTGCCGCCGCAGCCGCGGACCCGCCCGCGACGACCGCAGCAGCCGTCGCGCTCGTACCCGCATCACCCGTTTCTTCCGCGCGCCGGCCCTTCCGGCGCTTGCGCCACGCAAAACCTGCGGCGAGGACGATCACGGCCGCACCGGCCACCGCGGCCGGACGCCAGTCCATCTGCCCGGTACTGCGCGCAGCTGCCGCCACCGGCGCGGCCGGTTGCGCGGGCGCCGATACCGATGCCGGCTGCGCTGCGCTGGCAGCAACGCCGGACGCGGCTTCACTTGCCGCCGGCGCGGCAGCGGATGCGCCCGTATCGTTCGCGGCCGGACGCGGTGCGACAGGTGCAGGCACGGGCGCCGGCGCGACCTCGTTCGGCGTGGCCGGCTTGCCGATGCCGTGCTTCTGCAACTCCATCAGCACGCGGTTCTTCAGCGCCAGCAGTTGCTGCAGGCTCGACGGCCGCGGCTGCGACGCGCCCGTCGCGGGCGCAGCCGCGGCCGGTTCGTTCATGCCCGAAACCTGGCTGCCCGCAACAGGCGGAAGCGCGGCACCGCTCGCGGACGACGGCACCGACTGGATCGCGCCGCTCCACACATGCGGACCGCTTGCACCGGCAACGGGCGCCGCCGGCTGCACGCTTTCGACGGCCGATGCGCCGTGTGCCGCCGAAGCGCCGAGCGACGCCGCCGCACCGGCGGCCGTCGCGACGCTCGCGCCGCTCACCGGAGCCGCATGCACGGCCGGCGCCACCGGCGCGGACGGCACGGTCGCATCCGGGGTCGACCCCGGATGCGGCGCCGACGCACCATGCTGCGCGACCGCCGTGCCGCCGGATGCCGCGGCGGGTGCGGACGCTGCCGCCGTACCCGATGCGCCGGATGCGCCGGATGCAGCGGATGCAGCGGCCGGTGCGAGTGCCGCGCCTGTCGCATCGAGCGCCGGCACGGTCAGCGTCGCACCGACTTTCAGGCGGCTCGCGTCGTGCTTCATGAACGCCTGCGGATTGGCGTCGAACAGCGCGCGGCCGGCGCGCGCGAGCACACCGGGATCGCGCGACTGCGTGGCCGCTTTCGCGATGTCGTTCAGCGACTGGCCGGGCTGGACCGTCACGGTAAGCGGCACTGCACCACCGGCAGCGGACGCCGGCAGTTCGCCGGTGCCGGCCGTCCAGGCCGATGCGGTTGCGCCGAGCGCCAGGATCGCCAGCGCGCCACGCACGGCGCGCGACAGACGGGACTGACGCGGAAACAAGGAAATTCGGGACATCGTTGGCTCTATCGCCGCGCGTAGGCGCGGCTCGGATTCGCGGTTGAAAACATCAATAAAGTTGCCGCAGAAATGCAAAAGCGTCGCGTTGAACGCGACGCTTTCGGCGGGTCTGTGCGTCGTAACCGCGTAGTTTACTTCACGTGATCGGGTTCGGGCCGAATTCGTCGCCGATGGGTGCAACCGGCCGCGTTCGCGCGTCCGCGCGCCCGCCGGCCGGGCCGCTCCGATGCCCGGGTTCACATGGTGCGACCAGCGTTCCCGATCGATCGGAAGCACACCTCCCTCAACTGAAAGATGCCCGGCCGCATCCCGTCCCGAACGAATGGCGCGCCCCTTGCCGCTCACCCGGCGCCCTGCCCACTCCGGGGCTCGATGCCGCGCCACGACCGCGAAATCGGGCACGTTTGCTCAATAAATCGCGCCACCTGCCGTTAATGGATTAGCAATCTCCAATAAAAACAAATCCCGCCGATCACCAAGATCATTCAAATAAATTTCAATTGATCGATAAGAGGCCAATTCCCCTCTCTTATCGTCGAATTGGACACCTCCATCCTCAAACCACCGTGCCACAAGGCTTTCAAGCCTCACCCCAGTTTCATTGCTCATACGAAATCAATCATTTCGACAACAATTCAATTACATTACACAAAATTACACAGATCGAATAATTGCCGTCGCTACGATCGTCTTCAAACAAGAATCGGCGCAGTTCGACCACCGCGTACACACCTGCCGGAAAGGCAGGCACGCGCCTGGCCAGGCTGACGTCGTGAGGTGCCAGGGAGGCATCGCGCAGTCGCACGACTGCATCTACTCACCAGCTCGTTACGGGGATCGAACATGGGCTATCAACAGGGTTTGAGCGGGTTGGCCGGCGCGGCGAACCATCTCGACGTGATCGGCAACAACATCGCGAACGCAAACACGGTCGGCTTCAAGCAGGGGCGCGCGAACTTCGCCGACATGTACGCGAATTCGGTTGCGACGTCGACCAACACGCAGATCGGCATCGGCACGCGGCTCGCGTCGGTGCAGCAGCAATTCGGCCAGGGGACGATCAACACGACGAAGTCGTCGCTCGACATCGCGATCAACGGCAACGGCTTCTTCCAGATGTCGAACAACGGCGTGACGACGTACTCGCGTGACGGCGTATTCCACCGGGACAAGAGCGGCGCCATCGTCGATTCGCAAAACCGCAACCTGATGGGCTATGCGGCAGGCCCGGGCGGCGCGATCAATACCGCGGCGACCGTGCCGCTGCAGGCGCCGACCAACAACATCGCCCCGCAGGCGACGACGAAGATCACCGGCCAGTTCAACCTGAATTCGCAGGACAAGGTGCCGGCCAAGACGCCGTTCAACCCGGGCGACAACACGACGTACAACTACAATTCGTCGATCCAGGTCTACGACACGCTCGGCGGCTCGCAGCAGGTGTCGATGTATTTCACGAAGAACGCGGCCGGCACCTGGCAGGCCTACGCGGGCGTGCAGGGCCAGGCGCCGACGAATCTCGGCACCGTCACGTTCGACACATCGGGCCGGATCACCTCGACGACGTCGGCCGCCACCGGCCAGCCGACGCCGAGCCTCGGTCAGTTCGCGTTTTCGATCCCCAACGCGTCGGGCGGCGCCAATCCGCAGAACCTGACGCTCGACCTGGGCGGCACGACGCAGTTCGGCGGAAAAAGCGGCGTGACCAACCTCGCACAAGACGGCTTCGCGAGCGGCACGCTGACGACGTTCTCGATCGGCACCGACGGCAAGCTGACCGGCAATTACTCGAACGGCCAGAGCGCGGTGCTCGGCCTGATCGCGCTCGCGAACTTCAACAACCCGAACGGGCTCGAGAACATTGGCGGCAATCAGTATGTGGAAACCGCCGCGTCGGGCGTGCCGCAGATCTCCGCGCCGGGCAGCACGAACCACGGCACGCTGCAGGGAAGTGCGCTGGAAAACTCGAACGTCGACCTGACGACCGAGCTCGTGAACCTGATCAAGGCGCAGCGCGATTACCAGGCCAATGCGCAGACGATCAAGACCCAGCAGACCGTCGACCAGACGCTGCTGAACATGCGCTGACGCGCACATGAAAAACGCGCCGCGCCAGCCTTGATATCGTCAAGGCCGGCGCGGCGCGCCATCTTGTGCAACGCGGCCCGCGCATCGCGGGCCGGACACACGAGCTTACTTGTCGAGCAGGATGCGCAGCATGCGGCGCAGCGGCTCGGCCGCACCCCACAGCAGCTGGTCGCCGACCGTGAACGCCGACAGGTATTCGCCGCCCATCGCGAGCTTGCGCAGGCGGCCGACCGGCACCGTCAGCGTGCCCGTGACGTTCGCCGGCGACAGGTCGCGCATCGACGCTTCACGCTCGTTCGGCACGACCTTCACCCAGTCGTTCGCCGACGCGAGGATGCCGTTGATCTCGTCGAGCGGCACGTCCTTGTTCAGCTTGATCGTCAGAGCCTGCGAGTGGCAGCGCATTGCGCCGATCCGCACGCACAGGCCGTCGACCGGGATCGAACCCGGCTCGCCCATCGCCGGCTTGCCGAGGATCTTGTTGGTTTCCGCGCCGCCCTTCCACTCTTCCTTCGACATCCCGTTGCCGAGATCCTTGTCGATCCACGGGATCAGCGAGCCGGCGAGCGGCACGCCGAAGTTGCTGGTCGGCATCGCGTCGCTGTTCATCGCGGCCAGCACGCGGCGGTCGATGTCGAGGATCGCGGATGCCGGATCGGCGAGCTGCTCCTTCACCGCGCCGTTCAGCGTGCCCATCTGCGACAGCAGTTCGCGCATGTTCTGCGCGCCCGCGCCCGATGCGGCCTGGTAGGTCATCGCCGTCATCCAGTCGACGAGGTTCTCGCGGAACAGGCCGCCGAGCGCCATCAGCATCAGGCTGACCGTGCAGTTGCCGCCGATGAAGTTCTTCGTGCCCTTGACGAGCGCATCCTTGATCACGTCGAGGTTGACCGGATCGAGGATGATGACCGCGTCGTCCTTCATCCGCAGCGACGATGCCGCATCGATCCAGTAGCCGTTCCAGCCCGCCGCGCGCAGCTTCGGGAACACGTCGTTCGTGTAGTCGCCGCCCTGGCACGTGATGATCACGTCGCACTTCTTCAGCTCGTCGACGTTGGTCGCGTCCTTGAGCGTAGTCTCGTTTTTCGCGAACGACGGCGCTTTGCCGCCCGTGTTGCTGGTGCTGAAAAACACCGGTTCGATCAGGTCGAAATCGCCCTCTTCCTGCATGCGCTGCATCAGGACGCTGCCGACCATGCCGCGCCAACCTACGAGACCTACGTTCATGACTAACCCTTTGATGGAGCTTCCCCGCCATTTCCGTCCCCGGTGTGACCGCGCGGGGAAATAGGCGGGCACGACGGACGATCAGCGTTTAATGATCGTTTTCGTGGTAATGGTTTTCGTGATGACGATGGCGCGCGCACCCGCACGGGCAATGTTGCCGTGGAGTTTCAAGACCGGGGAGATCAGGGAAATTTGCGCCATCGTTCGAGTCTACACAAAGCCGGTTGCCCGCACAACGGCCAACCGCGCGCGAACCGGCCGATTTCGCGGCCCGTTCGCGCCCTTTCTACTTGCTTGCGTTACAGCGCCGCGACCACCGCGTCGCCCATCGCCGTCGTGCCGACCTGCTTGCCACCCGGCGTCGCGATATCGCCCGTGCGGTAGCCCTGTTCGAGCACCGTTTTCACCGCGCGCTCGATGCGATCGGCCTGCTCCGCACGATTCAGCGAGTAACGCAGCATCATCGCGGCCGACAGGATCGTCGCGAGCGGGTTCGCGATGCCCTTGCCCGCGATGTCCGGCGCCGAACCGTGCGACGGTTCGTACAGGCCCTTGTTGTTCTTGTCGAGCGACGCCGACGGCAGCATGCCGATCGAGCCCGTCAGCATCGACGCTTCATCCGACAGGATGTCGCCGAACATGTTGCCGGTGACGATCACGTCGAACTGCTTCGGCGCCTTCGCGAGCTGCATCGCCGCGTTGTCGACGTACATGTGCGACAGCTCGACGTCCGCGTACTCCTTCGACACGTCGATCATGATGTCGCGCCAGAACTGCGACGTTTCGAGCACGTTCGCCTTGTCGACCGACAGCAGCTTCTTCGCGCGCTTGCGGGCCGCCTGGAACGCGACGTGCGCGATGCGGCGCACTTCCGGTTCCGAATAGCGCATCGTGTCGAAGCCTTCGCGTTCGCCCGCGAACAGGCCGTCCGGTGCGGCCCGCACGCCGCGCGGCTGGCCGAAGTAGATGTCGCCGTTCAGTTCGCGCACGATCAGGATGTCGAGGCCCGCAACCAGCTCGGGCTTCAGCGGCGACGCATCGACGAGCTGCGGGTAGCAGATCGCCGGGCGGAAGTTCGCGAACAGCTCGAGATGCTTGCGCAGCCCGAGGATCGCCTGCTCGGGGCGCAGCGCGCGCCCGAGCGAGTCGTACTTCCAGTCGCCCACGGCGCCGAACAGGATCGCGTCGGCTTCCTTCGCGAGCTTCAGCGTCGCGTCGGGCAGCGGATGACCGCTTGCCTCGTAGCCCGCGCCGCCAACCGGCGCCTGTTCGAGTTCGAACTTCTCGTCGAGTGCGTTCAGCACCTTCACCGCTTCATTGACGATTTCCGGACCGATGCCGTCGCCGGGCAGCACTGCAATCTTCATGCGAAATTCCTGACTGGATAGGTTTTATGAGGCAGGCCGGCGAGCGCGCCGCCGGCGCGCCCGCCCGAAAGGCACGTCAGCCGACCAGCTTGGTATTGAGCCACGGCTGCTTCACGAGGCGCTCGGCCTCGAACTGGCGAATCTTGTCCGCGTGGCGCAGCGTGAGGCCGATGTCGTCGAAGCCGTTCAGCAGGCAGTACTTGCGGAACGCGGCGATCTCGAACGGATACTCGCGGCCGTCGCCCGAACGCACGACCTGCGCGTCGAGGTCGATCGTCAGTTGAAAACCGTTGAACGCAGCCGTCTCGTTGAACAGGTGATCGACCTGCTGCTCGGTCAGCACGATCGGCAGCAGCCCGTTCTTGTAGCAGTTGTTGAAGAAGATGTCCGCGAAGCTCGGCGCGATGATCGCGCGGAAGCCGTACTGCTGCAGTGCCCACGGCGCGTGCTCGCGCGAGCTGCCGCAGCCGAAGTTCTTGCGCGCGAGCAGCACGGATGCACCCTGGTAGCGCGGCTGGTTCAGCACGAAGTCGGGATTCAGCGGGCGCTTCGAGTTGTCCTGACCCGGCTCGCCGTGATCGAGGTAACGCCATTCGTCGAACGCGTTCGGACCGAAGCCCGTGCGCTTGATCGACTTCAGGAACTGCTTCGGGATGATCGCATCGGTGTCGACGTTCTCGCGATCGAGCGGCGCCACGACGCCGGTATGCACAATGAATTTTTCCATGATCCGTCTATCCGGTTGAAGGGCCGGCGTTCAGCCGGCGCACATCGACAAATTCTCGGCGGGAATCGTCACTCCGCGGCGCGCTTCAGCGCATTGCCGGCGGCGTTGACGTCCTGCCCGAAGCCCTGGACGGTATTGCAGCCCGCAAGGCCGAAGCCCAGCCCCGCAAGCGCCAGCGCGGCAACCAGCCGCGTTATGACCTTCGATGCCGTCACGCGTTACCCCAGCTTGCGAATGTCGACGAAGTGACCTTCGATCGCCGCGGCCGCCGCCATCGCGGGGCTCACGAGGTGCGTGCGACCGCCCGCGCCCTGCCGGCCTTCGAAGTTGCGGTTCGACGTCGACGCGCAGCGCTCGCCCGGATCCAGCCGGTCGGCGTTCATCGCGAGGCACATCGAGCAGCCCGGCTCGCGCCATTCGAAGCCGGCGTCCGTGAACACCTTGTCGAGCCCTTCGCGCTCGGCCTGCGCCTTCACGAGGCCCGAGCCCGGCACGACCATCGCGAGGCGCACGTTCGACGCGACACGACGGTTCAGCTTCTTCACGACGTAAGCGGCTGCGCGGATGTCCTCGATGCGCGCGTTCGTGCACGAACCGATGAAGATCTTGTCGACCTTGATCGACTCGATCGGCGTGTTCGGCTCGAGCGCCATGTAGGCCAGCGCACGCTCCATCGCGTCGCGCTTGACCGGATCCTTCTCGCGTTCGGGATCGGGCACGCGACCGTCGATCGACGTGACCATTTCCGGCGACGTTCCCCACGTGACCTGCGGCACGATCTCGGCCGCGTTCAGCTCGACCACGCGATCGAACTGCGCGCCTTCGTCCGACTTGAACTGACGCCAGTATTCGACGGCCTGATCCCATTCCGCGCCGGTCGGCACGAACGGACGGCCCTTCAGGTAATCGATGGTCGTGTCGTCCACCGCGACCATGCCCGCGCGCGCGCCGGCTTCGATCGCCATGTTGCAGACGGTCATGCGGCCTTCCATCGTCAGCGCGCGGATCGTCGAGCCGCCGAATTCGATCGCGTAGCCCGTGCCGCCGGCCGTGCCGATCTTGCCGATGATCGCGAGCACGATGTCCTTCGCGGTACAGCCGCGCGGCAGCGCACCCTCGACCTTCACGAGCATGTTCTTGCTCTTCTTCTGCAGCAGGGTTTGCGTGGCGAGCACGTGCTCGACTTCCGACGTGCCGATGCCGTGTGCAAGCGCGCCGAACGCGCCGTGCGTCGACGTATGCGAATCGCCGCACACGATCGTCATGCCCGGCAGCGTCGCGCCCTGCTCCGGCCCGATGATGTGGACGATGCCCTGGCGCACGTCGTTCATCTTGAACTGCGTGATGCCGAACGCATCGCAGTTCGCGTCGAGCGTGTCGACCTGCAGCTTCGAGACGGGATCGGCGATGCCGTGGCTGCGATCGGTGGTCGGCACGTTGTGGTCCGACACGGCCAGGTTCGCGCTGATGCGCCACACCGGACGCTGCGCGATCTTCAGCCCTTCGAATGCCTGCGGGCTCGTGACTTCATGCAGCAGCTGACGGTCGATGTAGAGCAAAGTCGTGCCGTCTTCCTCGGTGTGGACCACGTGGGTGTTCCACAGTTTGTCGTAGAGAGTCTGTGCCATGGGTATGCGGGGTCGTTGTGACTACAAGCCTTGCGGATGCGGTCGATTATGCCACGCAGAACGCGTCACGGCGCGGGCCGCACGCGAAAAAACCCATTAAAAACAGTGGTTTGGCTGGTAGTACCAATACCTGTATCGGCATTACCCGGCAAATGCGGGCGCGAACGGCGCGGCGGCGGTTGCAGCCGTCGCGTGGGACGCATGTCGCGGCGACACGCGACGGCTGGCCGCCTTCGTGGGGTCGGTATCGCGCTGCACGCAGAAGCGCTGCGCGTCCTCCGGCGAGTGGAAGCGGCCGTTGCGGAACAACACCCTTCGCTGCGACGTGTCGTGCAGCGACGGCGTCTTGAACGGCCCGTAGCTCGCGATTGCGCCGCACACCGGGCGCCCGGAACGTGAAGTCGTTCGGCGGTGGATGCCGCGAGTGCCCCGCAGCGTCAGCCGTTCGGGTATTCGCGGTTGATCAGGTCGAGCCGCAGCATCCCGAGTTGCACGCCGACGTTGCTCAGCAGGTAAAGATCGCGGCGCCGCAAGGCCGGCATCTGCGCGGACGCGTCGTAGAGCGACGGCAGCGTCAGGCCCGCCGGCACCGCGGCCTGAATCCCCGCGGTTTTCGACACGCGCACGGCAATCGACGCCTGATCCGAATGCGTGACGACACCGACGCTGCCGAGTGCCGAGGCCGAGCCGGCCTGCCTGACGATCGCGGTTACGACGCCGTCGGGCGTCGGTATCGGGCTGCCGGCGGCCGGCGCCGGTGTCGCGATCGACGTCACGCCGGCCGTCAGCCCGTATTTCGACGCGAGCACGCTCGCGACTTCCTGCTGCGCAAAGATCCGCGCGGCGACCTTCTGGCGCAGCAGGAACACGGCGTCGGCAATCGCCTCGTTCACGGGGTCGGGCACCGGCGCGGCGCCCGACGACGGCGCGGCGCGACTGCCGAAAGCGAATGCGGCAATCGTGTTGATGGCCGTGGCCTGGACGGTCGGCGGCGTCCACGAGAAAAACGTCTCGAACAGGTAACCGGCCTCGTCGGCGGCGGCTGCGCGGTCGTTCAGTTCGTTCGTCAGCTTGCCGAGCATCTGGCGTTGCAGCTCGGCATCTGAAACGGGAGCGTCGCCGGCGAAGCCCGGCGTGCTGGCGGCACCGGTCGCGGCAAGCGCGGCAGCGGAAGCGAGGAAATGGCGGCGGGTCTGCATGGTCATCGGAATCGGGAGAAAGAGAGTGCGTCAGCCCTTCGGGAACGCCTGCATCGTCGCGCCGACCGCGCGGGCGAGCATCTGCGCATACATGTCGTGCACGAGGTACAGGCTGCGGTTGCGCGTCCACGGCTGGCCCGACTGCGGGTCGTAGCGCGTCGGCAACGGCACCTCGGCAACCGCGGCCGCCTTCATGCCCGCCTGCTGCGAGGTCTGGATGCAGCGCTTCGCGTGATCCCGATGGCCGACCACCGCGACGCTGCCCATCGCGGCCGCGCCGCCCGCGCGCGCCGCGGCCTCAGCGGCCACGCCGGCCGTGCTGAGGTACACGATCGTGCCGTCGCTCGCGATCACGGGCTCGATCGACGACAGCACGTCGGCGCCCATCCCGTATTTCGACACGAGAAAGCGGGCGATCTCCCACTGCGCGTAGACCTTGACCGGCTTCAGTTGCCGAATGCGATAGACGGCGTCCGCGAGCGCTTCGTTGACAGGCCCCGGATCGGGCAGCGCGGACTGGTTGCCGCCCGTGCTCGACGTATTGCCGCTTGCCGCGTTCGGGCGATTGCCGAAGCTGTACGCGACGATCGCGCCGGCCTGGGCCGCCGGCATCGTCGGCAGGTCCCACGCAAACCCGACGTCGGTCAGCGCCGGCTGGATCGCGCCGACCGTCGCGGCATCGCCGAGCTGCGCATTCAGCTTCGCGGACATCTGCGCGGCCAGCGCGGCGTCGGTAACGGGCATCGACGTGACGTCGTCGCCGCCGCATGCGCTCAGCAGCGGCACCGCCGCGACGGCCGGCGCGGCGGCCAGGAATTTTCTGCGTGAGGAAGCCAGCGGATTCAGTTTCATGAGAAATACGAAATGATGCGAATGACGTCGACGCGATACCTCGGCGTCGCATTCACGGTCACGGGAAATCGCAATCGGGCGAGTCGCGCAGGTGGCGACGGACGGCAGTACCGCAGCGCGGACCGAATCGCCGCGCTTGCGTCGATTGACGAGCCCGGATCGTAGTCGGCGTTTGTTAAATTGCGGTGAAGCTCGCGAGCCAATACGCGCAATCGCATCGTCGTTTCGCGGATGGATGCCTGCGTTTCACATAGGGTGAACGCCTGCGCGATTCGTTCCACGGATGGCGATCATGCGCTCCGCGCGACTTCCCGGCATGACGCGCTACGATCGCGCAACGCACATGGGCAATCCCCACGCCCCGGACCCGGAGTACACCACGATGAAGCTCGGCCTGAACGAATCGCTCACCCGTCTCGACGAAGAAGGCACGCTGTTCACGACGCTGTTTCGCCACGGCACGCTCGACGTCGAGCTGTACCGGCCGCGCATCGAGGACAAGCAGAAGCCGCACGCGCGCGACGAGGTCTACGTGATCGCCACCGGCACGTCGCACTTCGTCGTCGACGGACGCGAATGCGCGGTCGCGTCCGGTGACGTGCTGTTCGTCCCGGCACACGCCGACCACCGCTTCACCGGCTTCTCCGGCGACTTCTCGACCTGGGTGTTCTTCTACGGCCCCGAAGGCGGCGAGCGCGGCGCGTAGCGTGCGATGGCGATGCGCGGCACTTTTCCCGCGATCGCCTAGACTGTCTATTCGCAGCGGGCGGCGCGCGACGCGCGGCCGCCCGATCGTCACGATGCCGGTGGCAGCCGCTTCAACGAACGGGAAAACAGCATGCGATACGAACTGTATTACTGGCCCGAGATCCAGGGCCGAGGCGAATATGTGCGGCTCGCGCTCGAGGCGGCGGAAGCCGACTACGTCGACGTCGCGCGCGAATCGGGGCGCGGCATGGGGGTGCCGGCGATGATGCGCATGATGGACAGCGCGAAGGCGGAATGCGTGCCGTTTGCGCCGCCGTTCCTGAAAGCCGGCGACCTGGTGGTCGGGCAGACCGCGAACATCCTGCTGTTTCTCGGCGCGCGGCTCGGGCTCGCGCCGGACGACGAAGCCGGCCGGCTGTGGGTGCACCAGCTTCAGTTGACCGTGGCCGATTTCGTCACCGAGATCCACGACACGCACCATCCGATCGCAAGCGGCCTCTACTACGAGGACCAGCAGGCGGAAGCCGCCGAGCGCGCGGCCGATTTCCTCGAAAACCGGCTGCCGAAATTCCTCGGTTACTTCGAGCGCGTACTCGACCAGAACCCGCACAAGAGCGGCTACATCGCCGGCCATACACTCAGCTATGCGGACCTGTCGATGTTCCAGTTGATCGAGGGGCTGCGTTACGCGTTTCCGAAAGCGATGAAGCGCGCGGAGCGGAAAATCGCGGCGCTGGTCGCGCTGCACGACCGCGTCGCGGAGCATCCGCCGGTGGCGCGCTACCTCGCGTCGGAACGCCGCATCCCGTTCAACGACATGGGCATCTTCCGGCACTATCCGGAGCTGGACAAGTAACGCCGGCACCGCATCCGCGCCGCCTCAGGCAGGGCGGCCGATGCCCCGCTCACGCGACGACCGGCGTCTCGTGCAAATGGCGCCACACGATCAGCCCGTCCGCCTCGCGCCGGAACACGACCGTCGAGCGCCGCACCGTGCGCTGCCCTTGCGCGTCGGTCTGCGTCTCGCGATAGCCGATCGTCGCGCCATCGGACCACACGGCAAGCCCGCGCAACTCGTCGATGTCGATCACCAGCCCGGGGCGCGCGCCGTGCCCGTGTGAAAACAGCGCATCGATGCCCGCGTAATCGAGCACCGTGCCCGACATCGTGATCATCGAAAATCCCGGCGAGAAGCGCGCCATCAGCGTCGCGAGCCGCTCGGGGCCGGCACGGCCGGACAACCAGCACGCGATGTCGGCAACGGTGTCGACGACTTCCTTGAAATACGGATTCGGCAAATTCATAAGGCTCTCAGGTTCTCACGAGTGGGATGAAACGGGTTGCGCGACCGGCGCACGGTATGCGGGAAGCCGCGCAATCAGGCCCAGCGGCAGCAACGTCAGCACGACCGCCAGCCCGAAGCACCAGCGGTACGGCGCGAGCGACGGCCCGCCCGCGTCGAACGCCAGCAACGCATTGAGTGCGCTGCCGAGCACGGCCACGCCGACGCAGAAGCTCAACTGGCGGTTGATGTTCCACAGCGCGCTCGCGTCGCCCATCCGGTCGGCAAGCACATCGACGAACGCCGCGCTTTGCGACGTGCTCGTGCACAGGCTCGCGCCGAACCCCATCGCCGCGAATGCCGCGATGCGCACGGCTTCGACGCCGGCCCAGGGGGTCGCGAGCAGTGCGATGCCGACGCAATCGATCGCGATGCCGCTCGCGAATAACGGCTTCGCGCCGTGGCGCGCAAAGCAGCGGCGCGTGGTCGCGATCGCGAAGCACGCCGCGATCGCCCACGGCAGCATCAGCGCGCCGGCATGCGCAGCGCTCAACCCGAGCGCGTTCTGCAGATAGAGCGACGCGACGAGGTTGACGCCCGTGAAGACGCCCGGCACGCACAGATAGACCACCACGCCGGTTCGCAGCAGCGGCTGGGCGAGCAGGCGCAGGTCGACGACCGGCGACAGGGCGCGACGCGCATGCGCCGCATAGCCTGCGCCTGCCGCGCTCGCGACGGCCAGCATCGCGAGCGGGAATACCGCGCCGCCGGGCTGCCCCGCGGCGGTCAGCCCGAGCAGCAGCGCGACGAGCGTGACCGCACTCAGGCCGAGCCCCGGCCAGTCGAGCCGCGGCGGCCGGTCGCGCGCGCCGTCGTGCGGCAGCCATGCGAACGCGAGCGCGCAGGTCGCGGCCGCGATCGGCAACATCACGAAGAAGATCGCGCGCCACGAACCGCGATCGACGATCGCCCCGCCGATCGCCGGCGACAACGCGGGCACGAGCAGCGCGACCATCATCACGACCGACGTGAGCCGCGCCCGCGCCTGCGGCGGATACGCGCGATAGGCCATCGTCTGCCCGACCGGAATCAGCAGCCCGCCGCCGAGCCCCTGGACCAGCCGCCACGCGAGCAGCGTCTCGATCGACGGCGACGCGCCGACGCCGGCACTGCCGAGCCCGAACAGCAGCAGCGATGCCGCGAACACGCGCCGCTCGCCGCAGCGGCGCGCGAGCCACGTGCCGAACGGAATCACGACGGTCAGGCCGAGCACGTACATGTTGCCGACCCACGCAAGCTGCGCGACCGACGCGTGCAGCTTGCGCTGCAGCGCCGGATACGCGGCGTTCAGCATGAACATGTTCGCGAGGTCGATCGCGAAGCCGAGCAGGTAGACGGCGGCGATTCTGGAACGGTCTGGCATGGCGGCGGGAACATCACGAAACGCCGCAGTGTAGAAGCCGGCACGCGTATCGGTAAGCGGCCGGATGCGACGAGTCCCGTCGCAATTTTTTGACAATCGGATCGCGCCGCCCCAACGCCGTAGCGCCGCAACGCCGCGCGGCCGCACATTCGGGTACCCTTCGAGCGATCCAACAGCCAGACAGGACCCACGCCCCAACCATGGTGAGCCTCGATCGTTTCGCCGTTTTCCGTGCCGTGGTCGAAGCCGGTTCGTTCACGGCCGCCGCCACCGCACTGAACCAGGCGCGGGCGGCCGTCAGTTTCAACGTGAAACAGCTCGAAGCCGAGCTCGGCGTCACGCTGCTCACGCGCACGACCCGGCGTGTCGAGCTGACCGACGCCGGCGAGCGCTTCTACCAGCGCTGCCTGCGCGTGCTCGACGAAGCAGAAGGCGCGATCGACGAAGTGCGCGGCGAGCATGGCGGGATGCAGGGCATGCTGCGCGTGACGTCGACCGTCGAGTATGCGGCGCGCGTCCTCGCACCGATGCTGCATGCGTTCACCGCGCAGCATCCCGCGTTACGCGTGCGGCTCGAAACGCATACGTCGCAGGCCGATCTCGTGCGCGACCGCTTCGACGTCGCGATCCGGCTCGGACGCCACGAGCACTTTCGCGACCTGCCCTATCGCGGCATCTGCCTCGCCACCTACGACGTCCTCGCCGTGATGGCGCCCGACCTGCCGGCGAAGGCCGGGCACCCGAAACCGGCGTCGCCCGCCGACCTCGCCCGCCTGCCGCAGCTCGGCCACAGCCGGCTCGAGCGAATCGCCGAATGGACGCTCACCGATCGCGCGGGCAACGAACATGCATTTCGACCGGCCGCGAAGCCTCGCGTCGTCGTCGACAACGCATCGGTGTTGCGTGAACTCGCGCGCCAGGGCAGCGGCGTCGCGCTGCTGCCCGAATGGCTCGTGCGCGACGATCTCGAAAGCGGCACGCTGGTCGATGCGCTGCCCGCGTACCGGTTTCCGCAGCAGAACGTCTACGCGCTGTACGTCGCGACGCGGCACGTGCCGCAGAAAGTGCGCGCGTGGGTGGACTTCATGAAGGCGCGGTTGCAGCACGCGCACTGAGCGCGGTTTGCGTGCGCCGCCGCGCGCGGGCCGTCGTTGCGGAGCCGGCCGTCCGATACGACCGGCTTCCGTTGCCGCGCTTTCGGTACCGCGCGTTCAATACCGACTAGTCAGTGCGGATGCCCGTGCTGCGTGGCCGCCGCATCGACGGCCTCGACCGAGCGCGTCAGCCACGGCCCGATGTCCATCTCCTCGTAGCGCACGAGCCGGCTCTTGCGCGCCCGGCGATATGCCCACCAGATCGCGACGAACAGCGGAATCCACACGTAGATCGACAGCACTTCCATCCAGTCGATGCGGGCCGCGAAGAACGCCTGGTAATCCTGCCCGAGCGAGATCACGATGCAGATCGCGATCGCGAACAGCGGCCCGAACGGGAACCATTTCGCGCGGTACGGCAGCTGGTCGAGCCGGTAGCCCTGCTTCAGGAACCCCTTGCGGAACCGGTAATGGCAGACCGCGATGCCGAGCCACGCGATGAAACCCGTGATGCCGACCGTATTCAGCAGCCACAGATAGATGCTCTGGTTGTTGGTCAGCGACGTGAGAAAGCACAGCCCGCCGACGGCCATCGTCGCGTACAGCGCGTTGCGCGGCACGCCGCCCGGCGACAGCGTCGCGAACATCGCCGGTGCGCGCCCTTCCGCAGCAAGGTTGTACAGCATCCGCGTCGCCGCATAGGTGCCGGAGTTGCCGGCCGACAGCACGGCCGTCAGGATCACGAGATTCATGGCGCCGGCGGCGAGCCGGAAACCCGCATGGCTGAACACCAGCGTGAACGGGCTCACGCCGATGTCGGTCACGTCGCTCTTCAACAGGTTCGGGTCCGTGTACGGCACCAGCAGGCCGATCACGAAGATCGCGAACACGTAGAACAGCATGATCCGCCAGAAAATCTGCTTCACCGCGCGCGGGATCGTCTTGCGCGGATTCTCCGATTCGCCGGCGGTGATCCCGACCAGCTCGGTGCCGAGAAACGAGAATCCCGCGATCAGCGCGACGCTCATCATCGCGTGCACGCCGCCGACAAACGGCGCGTCGCCGGTCGTGAAGTTGCGCAAGCCGACCGGATGCCCGTTCCCGATCAGGCCGGCGGCGATCAGCAGCCCGGCCGCGATGAACGCGACCACGGTCACGACCTTGATCAGCGAGAACCAGTATTCCGATTCGCCGAAGCCGCGCACCGACAGCGTATTCAGCAGGAAGATCAGCACGAGGAAGCCCGCGCCCCACCAGATGCCGGGTATGGTCGGAAACCAGTAGCGCATCACGATCTGCGCGGCGACCAGCTCGATCGCGATCGTCACGGCCCAGCTGTACCAGTAGGTCCAGCCGAGCGCGACGCCGAAGCCTTCGTCGACGTACTTCTCGCCGTAGATCGCAAACGAACCCGATACCGGCATCAGCGCGGCCATCTCGCCGAGGCCCGTAACGACGAAGTACACCATCAGCCCGATCGCGATATACGCGGCGATCGCACCGCCCGGCCCCGCCTGCGCGACCGACGCACCCGACGCGACGAACAGCCCCGTGCCGATCGAGCCGCCGATCGCGATCATCGCGATGTGGCGGCCCTGCAGACGGCGCTTCAGCGTCGTTCCCGACGGCGCGGCCGTCTCCACTGCCGCTTGCATAGCATCCATAGTGTTCACCCTGATTGGATTCGGGCCGGACAATTTGATTCGGAATACAAATCGTCAGGCCCGGTCATTCGCGTCGAAACCGGCCCTTCCCGGCCGGCCGCCTCACACGACGGTGCGCTTGATCGCCTGCAGTTCGGCCGTCGTCACGATCTTCTCGATCCGGAATCGCGGGCTTTCCAGCCACACGTTCGCGATCCGCCGGTACTCGTCGAGATCCTCGCACGCGAGCCGCACGAGAAAATCGAACGTGCCGCTGACGAGCCAGCAATCGAGCACGGCCGGATTCGCACGCATTTCGTCTTCGAACGGCGCCTGCGAACGCCCGTGGTCGGCCAGCACGATCTGCGCGATCACGACGATCGGCTTGGTCACGCGCGGCGCCTTGATCACCGCACGGTAGCCCTCGATCACGCCGAGCGCCTCGAGCCGCTCCACGCGCGCCTGGCAGGGCCGCGGCGTGAGGTTCACGAGCTCCGACAGCTTCCGGTAGGAAATGCGCCCGTCGGTGCGCAGGATGTCGAGGATCCGGAGATCGATCTTGTCGAGCTGCATCTTCTTGTCGGTCATCCGCGTTCGCTCCGGTCGGGTCGTGGCTGGTGCGCGGAACGTTTCCTGTTCCGCGCGGGGGCCACATTATCGGGCCGAAGCGGCCGCGCGCCAATCGGCTAGAACCGCAGCGACAGGCAGGTCAGGCCGCCGTCCATCTTGCGGAACTCGCTCGTATCGATCACGTGCAGCGGCAGCCCGAGCGACGCGATCGCGTCGTGCACGCGCGGGTAGCCGGCCGGCGTGATCAGCGTGCCGTTCACGCGCAGCGTGTTGCCCGCGTATTCGTCGGCGGCTGAGATCGCGATCCGGCGATAGTCGGCGAATGCCGGATGCGCGGCCAGCGCTTCGGTCACGAGCAGCGTGTCGTCGCCGAGCGCGTTGACGACCGACTTCAGATGCAGGCCGGCGCCCACCGGCACCGCGACGACCGAATAGCCGTAGCGCGACACGAGCGCTTCGAATGCGGCAATGCCTTCGGCGTCGGTACGGCCCGTCAGGCCGACGTAGAAGCGCTTGCCGACCAGCATCACGTCGCCGCCGTCGAGCCGGCCGTCCTGCATCGGCAGCAGGTCGCGATGCGCGGCGAGCGCCGCTTCGATGTGCACCGTCTCGCCGCGCCGGGCGGGCGCACCGGGGCGCGTGATCACCGCGAATTCCGGTGTCACGACCGCGACGTCCTCGACGAAGTGCGAATCGGGAAACGCGTCCAGCGGCGGCAGTTCGGTCAGCTCGACGCCGAGCGTGCGCAGCGCGTCGCAGTATGCGTGAAACTGCGTGAGCGTCTTGTCGTAGTCGGGCGCGCCGAGCTCGGCAGTAGTCAGGCCCGCGCCACAGGACGGCGCGGGGCGGCGAACGATCGCTTGCGTGAATTGCATCGACTCCTCCATGGTCAGCGCCACACCCGTGCGGCACACGGGGCGGCTGCGTTGTGTCCGGACCATTATCGGAAGCCAAATTGCGCAATTCGCGTCGATTTCGGCTGCGCAGACAGCCGATTGCGTCGAATTGCACGCAGCCCGCAGCGGATTCGGCAGACGGCCGTTCACCGCGTGGCGAACGGCCGCTTTCCCGTGCGACGCGGGCTAAGCGCCCGGCCCGAACCCCATCTGCGAACGGCCGAGCGCCGAGAGATCGCCCTCCCCGCCCCGTCCGTCGAATTCGACCTCGAAATGGTCGGCCGGGAAATCGGGCGGGCTCTCGCCGCGCAGGAACGCGGCCCGCTGGCGCAGCAGGTACGCGTCGTTCTTCGCGCAACCGGGCGCGGCCGCGATGTACATCACGTTGCTGTCGCCGCTGCCGCGGTGCGCATCCTCGACCGCGTGCACGACGTCGCCATGCCAGAACACCGCGTCGCCCGGCTCCATGTGCGGGATCGGCACCAGCGCATCGAGCAACAGTGCGTGCCATTCGGGCCGGATCGACAGCGCGCGCCCCGGACGCGCGCCGCACAGGTCGTCGTCGGCGACATCGTCCTGCAGCGCGCGCAGCACGACATAGGCCATCGCGTTCGCAACCGGGATCAACTGCAGCGTGCCGTCTCCCGGCCCCTGCGGCGTGAGCGCGGTCCAGCCCTGGAACGTGCGGAACATCGAGCACACGGCCGGCGACGGAATCTCCTCGACGTCCGGACGGAACGCCGCATCGAACGGGTCGTAATCGCGCCAGCGGCCGGCCAGCACGTGACGGTAGACCTGGCGGAAGTTCGCGCCGAGCCAGCGTTCGACGGAACCGCCGTCGACATGCGGCGACAGCCCGAGCGACGTCGAGCCGGGCGGGCGGCGGCGAATCCGGTCCGCATAGGCCGGCACCTGGTCGGGATCGAAGTGCGTACGCCCGCTGTCGGCGTGCCGCCACAGGCGGTTCAGGAACACGCGCGCCTGCGTCAGGGCCGGCGACTGGCGCGCAACCACCTGCGGCTTCGACCAATAAACGCCGTAGATCTGCGGCTTGCCCGACGCAAGGTTGCCGAAATAGCGATCCTCGGCGCGCGCATCGAGCCGCTCGGTGAAGCGGTTCGCGTCCAGGTACGCGCCGATCTCGTCGTTCCAGTCGCGCGCCTGCCGCGCATCGAATACGCGACGAATCACGACCGCGCCATGCGTGCGGATCGCTGCCACCGCGCGCGGATCGACGGTCCCGCCCGCGATGTCCGCGAACGGCACCACCGGAATCACGTCGTGACCATGCGCATGCGCGCGGCGGATCGCGTCGACCTGCCGCGCGATGTCGCCCTCCAGCTCGCGAAACGTGGCCGCATAACCGGACAGGTCGGCGCGCAGCCCCTTTTTCGCGTCGCGAATCGCGGCAGGCAGGTCGTCAATCGTCAATTGCATCGTGGTCTCCTCGCTGACAGGTGTCGTGATGTGCCGTCAGCGTACGGCCGGTGCGCTGCCGAGATCACCGTTATCCGGCCAACTATCGATACAATCCTGACAACCCTGGATCACTCGGGACGATGACAGACCACGCACAGCTTGTTGCCGTCCGGATCGCGGAAATAGGCGCCGTAGTAATCGCGGCGATAGTCCGGCCGCAGGCCCGGCGGCCCTTCGCAGGTGCCGCCGTGGCGCAGCGCGAGCGCGTGGCAGCGATCGACGTGCGCGCGCGTCGGCGCAACGAACGCGATCGTGTGGCCGTTGCCCGGTTCGGGCGCGCGGCCGTCGAGCGGCTGGCCGAAGAAGAACAGCGGCCGGTCGGCGTCGGCCGGCATCCAGCCCGTCCAGCCGTCCGGCTCGCGGAATTTCAGGCGCAGCCCGAGTTCCTCGAACAGCGGCGCGTAGAAATCGTAGGCGCGTGAGGTGTCGCTGACGCCCACGCAAACATGTGAAAACATGGCATTGCTCCGTCGTGACGATCGCCCTCGATCATGCCATGGCGCGATGCCCGCCCTCTCCCGGAGGCCGCGATGAAACCGCAGTACGAGCACGTGACGTTCGCCCCCGGCTGTTCGATCCGCGTCTACCACCGCCAGCTCGCGCGCATTCCGTTCGAATGGCATCGCCATCCCGAGTACGAACTGACGCTGACGCTCAACAGCCGCGGCCGGCGCTTCATCGGCGATCACGTCGCGCACTACGCAGACGACGACCTGGTGCTCGTGCCGCCCAACCTGCCGCATACCTGGTCGTCGAACGCGCGCATCGATCGCGATGCGCCCGAGGTCGCGGTCGTCATCTGGTTCGACGGCGACTGGGTGCGGCGGCTGGCCGACTGCTGCCCCGAATACGCGCCGCTGCGTTCGCTGCTGCGGCGTGCCACACCGGGCCTGCGCTTCGACACGGACACAGCCCGCGCGATGCGGGCGCGGCTGCCGCACTTGCTCGATCCGTCGCCGCGCACCAGGCTCGCGGCCGCGCTCGACACGCTCGCCGATCTCGCGGAAGCCGGCGGCGAGCCGCTCGCCACCGCGCACGCGTACGACCGGAGCGAACGCACGACACCGCGCGCCGATACGGCCGCCCCCGAAGCGGAGCGCCTCGACCGCGTGCTCGACGCGATCGACCGGCACTTCCACGAACCACTGCGCATCGACGCGCTCGCCGCCGCTGCGCACATGTCCGAACGCACGCTGCAGCGCCTGTTCGTCCGGCATCTCGGCGAAAGCGTCGGGCGCTACGTGCAGCGGCTGCGGCTCGCGCACGCGTGCCGTCATCTCGTCGGCACCGACTGGCCGATCGCGACCGTGGCCGCGCGCTGCGGCATTCCGAATGCCGCGAACTTCAACCGCCAGTTCCTCGCCGCACGCGGGATGACGCCCGGCGCCTACCGGCAGTTCTTCGTGCGGCACGGCCATGCGCCCGATGACGACGCGCCCGCACTCGACACACGCCCGCCGTCGCTGGAGCATCGCGCCGATCCGGCGCGCAAATGAAAACACCCCGACGGGATGACCCGTCGGGGTGTCGTGGCGTTGCGATTGCCCGACGCGAGCGGCCTGCCGGCCGTTCGCGCCACACACGGCTTAACGTGCGTTGAGCGGCTTCGCTTCGCGCGGCGTATCGCCGATGAACAGCTGACGCGGACGGCCGATCTTCTGCTCCGGATCGCCGATCATTTCGTTCCACTGTGCGATCCAGCCGACCGTACGTGCCATCGAGAAGATACACGTGAACATCGACGTCGGGATGCCCAGCGCGCGCTGAACGATGCCCGAGTAGAAGTCGACGTTCGGGTACAGCTTGCGCGACACGAAGTATTCGTCTTCCAGTGCGATCTTCTCGAGCTGCATCGCGAGCTTGAACAGCGGGTCGTCGTGCAGGCCCAGTTCGTTCAGCACTTCGTAGCACGTTTCGCGCATCAGCTTCGCACGCGGGTCGTAGTTCTTGTACACGCGGTGACCGAAGCCCATCAGCTTCACGCCCGAATTCTTGTCCTTCACCTGCTTGATGAATTCGGGGATGTTGTCCGGCGAACCGATCTGCTCGAGCATGTTCAGCGCGGCTTCGTTCGCACCACCGTGCGCCGGGCCCCACAGACACGCGATACCGGCCGCGATACATGCGAACGGGTTCGCGCCCGACGAGCCGGCCAGGCGGACGGTCGACGTCGATGCGTTCTGCTCGTGGTCGGCGTGCAGGATCAGGATACGGTCGAGTGCGCGGACGAGCACGTCGTTGACCTTGTACTCTTCGCACGGGTTCGAGAACATCATGTGCATGAAGTTCGCGCTGTACGACAGCGAGTTCTTCGGATACACAAACGGCTGGCCGATGCTGTACTTGTAGGCCATCGCGACGAGCGTCGGCAGCTTCGCGATCATGCGGATCGCCGACACTTCACGGTGACGCGGATCGTTGATGTCGAGCGAGTCGTGGTAGAACGCCGACAGCGCGCCGACTGCGGCGACCAGGATCGCCATCGGGTGCGCGTCGCGGCGGAAGCCACGGAAGAAGAAGTGCATCTGCTCGTGCACCATCGTGTGCTTCGTGACGGTGTCGACGAATTCCTTCTTCTGCGCTGCGTTCGGCAGCTCACCCTTCAGCAGCAGGTAGCAGCTTTCGAGGAAGTCCGCGTTTTGCGCGAGGTTGTCGATCGGGTAGCCGCGGTACAGCAGCTCGCCCTTGTCGCCGTCGATGTACGTGATCGCCGAATTACAAGCTGCCGTCGACATGAAGCCCGGGTCGTACGTGAACTTGCCGGTCTGGCCGTACAGCTTGCGGATGTCGATCACGTCCGGGCCCATCGTGCCCTTGTAGATCGGCATTTCGACGCTCGGAGAGTTGTCGCTGAACGATAGCGTGGCTTTAACATCAGACGGAGTCATGGCACATCCTCAATCGAAATAAAGAAACGGGATTCGATAACGGGCACAACGTGTCACACCTTGGCGTTACACGTTGCGCAGCATCTCCAACAGCCGGTGAATGTCCGGGCTGTCTAGGTCGCCTTCTGGTTCCTTGCGCGCGAGGAGCAAGTCCATCAGGTCGTTGTCGCTCAGATCGAGCAGGCGCGACAACGCGCCTACGTCTGCATCGGTGAGGTCATGCTCGTATCTGCCGAAGAAACGCTCGAATACGATGTCGTTTTCCAGCAGACCCCGCCGCGCGCGCCAGCGAAGGCGCGCGCGACGGTGCGGGTCGGATTGATGCGAATCGTCGCTCATTGCAGCCCGGCCTTAAACCGCGCGGCGGACCATCAGTTCCTTGATCTTGCCGATCGCCTTCGTCGGGTTCAGGCCCTTCGGGCAAACGTCGACGCAGTTCATGATCGTGTGGCAACGGAACAGACGGTACGGGTCTTCCAGGTTGTCGAGACGCTCGCCGGTAGCGGTGTCGCGGCTGTCCGCGATGAAGCGGTAAGCCTGCAGCAGGCCGGCCGGGCCGACGAACTTGTCCGGGTTCCACCAGAAGCTCGGGCACGACGTCGAGCAGCTCGCGCACAGAATGCACTCGTACACGCCGTCGAGCTCGTCGCGTTCTTCCGGCGACTGGAGGCGTTCCTTCTCCGGCGGCGGCGCGTCGTTGATCAGGTACGGCTTGATCGAGTGGTACTGGTTGAAGAAGTGCGTCATGTCGACGATCAGGTCGCGCACGACGGGCAGGCCCGGCAGCGGACGCAGCACGATCTTCTGCGGCAGGTCGTTCAGGTTCGTCAGGCACGCGAGACCGTTCTTGCCGTTGATGTTCATCGCGTCCGAACCGCACACGCCTTCACGGCACGAACGGCGGAACGACAGCGTCTCGTCCAGTGCCTTCAGCTTCACCAGTGCGTCGAGCAGCATGCGCTCATGCTGGATCTCGAGCTCGTACGTCTGCATGCGCGGCGCTGCGTCCTTGTCCGGATCGTAGCGGTAGACTTCAAAAATGCGTTTTGCCATTTCGGATTCCTTTGACTCGGCTTAGAACGTGCGCGGCTTCGGCGGCACGGAGTCGACCGTCAGCGGCTTCATTTGAACCGGCTTGTAGTCGAGGCGATCGCCTTCGCTGTACCACAGCGTGTGGCGCAGCCAGTTCTCGTCGTCGCGGTGTTCGTAGTCGCTGTGTGCGTGCGCGCCACGGCTTTCCTTGCGCGCTTCCGCCGACACCATCGTGGCGCGAGCCACTTCGATCAGGTTCTCCAGCTCGAGCGCTTCGACGCGCGCGGTGTTGAACACCTTCGACTTGTCCTTCAGGTGGATGTTTTCCACGCGCGCCTTCAGGCCGGCCATCTGGTCGACGCCTTCCTTCAGCAGCTCCGACGTGCGGAACACGCCTGCGTGCTTCTGCATCGTCGAACGGATGTCGTTCGCGACGTCCTGCGTGTATTCGCCCGAGGTCGACTTGTCCAGCTTCGCCAGGCGCGCCAGCGAGAATTCGCCTGCATCGGCCGGCAGCGGCTTGTGTTCCTTCTGGTTCTTCACGTGCTCGACGATGTGGTTGCCGGCCGCACGGCCGAACACCACGAGGTCCAGCAGCGAGTTCGTGCCGAGGCGGTTCGCGCCGTGCACGGACACGCACGAGCATTCGCCCACTGCGTAGAAGCCGTTGACCGGATCCTTGTGACCGCGCGACGTGCCGACGACCTGGCCGTGGATGTTGGTCGGGATGCCGCCCATCTGGTAGTGGATCGTCGGGACGACCGGGATCGGTTCCTTGATCGCGTCGACGTTCGCGAACTTCAGCGCGATTTCGCGGATCGACGGCAGACGCTTCATGATCGTCTCGGCGCCGATGTGCGACAGGTCGAGCAGCACGTGATCCTTGTTCGGACCCACGCCGCGGCCTTCCTTGATTTCCTGGTCCATCGAACGCGACACGAAGTCACGCGGCGCCAGATCCTTCAGCGTCGGTGCATAGCGTTCCATGAAGCGCTCGCCGTTCGCGTTGCGCAGGATACCGCCTTCACCACGCACGCCTTCGGTGATCAGCACGCCCGCGCCGGCCACGCCGGTCGGGTGGAACTGCCAGAACTCCATGTCCTGCAGCGCGATGCCCGAACGCGCAGCCATGCCGAGGCCGTCGCCGGTATTGATGAACGCGTTGGTCGATGCCGCGAAGATCCGGCCTGCGCCGCCCGTCGCGAACAGCGTCGTCTTGCCTTCCATGATGTAGACGTCGCCCGTCTCCATCTCGAGGGCCGTCACGCCGAGCACGTCGCCGTCCGCGTCGCGGATCAGGTCGAGCGCCATCCATTCGACGAAGAACTGCGTCTTCGCTTCGACGTTCTGCTGGTACAGCGTGTGCAGCAGCGCGTGACCGGTACGGTCGGCGGCCGCGCATGCGCGCTGGACCGGCTTCTCGCCGTAGTTCGCGGTGTGGCCGCCGAACGGGCGCTGGTAGATCGTGCCGTCCGCGTTGCGGTCGAACGGCATGCCGAAGTGCTCGAGTTCGTACACGACGTTCGGCGCTTCACGGCACATGAACTCGATCGCGTCCTGGTCGCCGAGCCAGTCGGAGCCCTTGATCGTGTCGTAGAAGTGGAAGTGCCAGTTGTCTTCGCTCATGTTGCCGAGCGACGCACCGATACCGCCCTGCGCGGCCACCGTGTGCGAACGCGTCGGGAACACCTTCGACAGCACGCCGACCGACAGGCCCGCGCGCGACAGTTGCAGCGCCGCGCGCAAGCCGGAGCCGCCCGCGCCGACGATCACGACGTCAAACTTGCGGCGCGGGAGATTAGTTTTGATTGCAGCCATTCTTTACACTCTCCAGAGAATCTGCGCGGCGTAGCCCGCACATGCGAGCAGCCAGACGATGGTCAGCGATTGCAGCAGCAGGCGCACACCGACGGGCTTCACGTAGTCCATCCAGATGTCGCGCACGCCGACCCATGCGTGGTAGAAGAGGGAAAGCAGCATCACGAAGGTCGCGAGCTTCATCCATTGCGCGGCGAAGATCGATGCCCAGCCTTCGTACGAGAAATCGTGCGCGCCGAAGAACAGGACGAGCAGAATGACCGTGTAGACCGCCATGATCGTGGCGGTGATGCGCTGCGCAAGCCAGTCGCGCAGGCCGTAATGTGCGCCGACGACGAGGCGCTTCGAGCCGATTCGGTTATTGGCTGCCATTTTCTTAGAATGCTCCGAACAGTTTGAGTGCCATGGCGATCGTCAGGGCGATCGAGACGACAAAGACGACGACTGCCGTCCGCTTGCCGCCTTCCTTCGTGACGGCGTCGTGGTTGACGTCCATCAGCAGGTGGCGAATGCCGGCGCAGAAATGGTGGAAGAAGGCCCACGACAGTGCGAGGACGATCAGCTTGACGATGATGTTGGAGAGGAAAGCCTTGAAGACTTCGAAGCTGAGCTCGGACGTGAGGCTCTGGTCGAAGAGGAACAGCAGGAACGGCAGGAACAAGAACAGCAGCGCGCCGCTGACTCGATGGAGAATCGACAATATCGCCGCCAGCGGCATGCGATATTTCATCGTGATATCGGCGAATCCGATGTTCCGGTATTCCGGCCTCGGCTTTCTTACTGCATCAGTCATGCTAGACCCCTACTATGTTGTCACACTAATCCGCGATTTTAGCGCCTTTTTATATCGCGCTGCAGCGAAAGTCTGCTCTGGATAGTTGCGCGAACTAGAACAAAAGGCGGCCCGAAACGTGCTTCGCGAGCGTGGGAAACGCGAACGCACTCGGCTTGAGCCGAAACTCCGTCAACTCAAGTCATTCTGATAGTAGTACCCGGTTGTGACATACCAGCCGCGACGCACCTCCACCGGCCGGTCACCATATGTATAGGACACGCGCTCGACCGACAGCAACGGAAAACCCGCCGGCACGTGCAGCAGGTCGGCCACCGCCGGCTCCGCCGCCACCGCGCGGATCTTCTCCGTCGCGCGAATCATTCGCGTGCCGAACTCCGTCTCGAACATCGCGTAGAGCGGCCCCTTGTACTCGCTCAGCCGCTCGAACGTGAGCCCGCGGAACATCGCGCCCGGCAGCCAGATCTCGTCGAGCACCGTCACTTCGTTCTCGAACTCCAGCAGCCGGCGCACCTGCACGACCGGATCGGCCGGCTTCAGGTCGAGCTGCCGCGCGATCTCGGCCGGCGCGCGCAGGCGCCGGCATTCGAGCAGGCGGCTCACGTGCGGATGCTCGGCACCGTCGTCGGCCAGCAGGCGCAGGAAGCGGAACTGCGCGCGATCTTCATTGTGCGTCGCAACAAAAGTACCCTTGCCCTGCCGCCGGACCACGAGGTTTTCCGCGGCCAGTTCGTCGATCGCCTTGCGGACGGTGCCCTGGCTGACCTTGTAGCGGGCCGCGAGCTCCACCTCGCTCGGGATGATCTCGCCCGGCTTCCATTCACCGGATTCGAGACTTTGCGTGATCAATGACTTAATCTGCTGGTATAACGGGCTGAACGTCGGCGACGGCGGCGCCGCAGGCGAAGGTGCGGGATCGCTCGCGCCCGGCTGCCCTGGGCCGCCTGCGCCGGTCTGATTCGCGGTATTCGCCTGGTTCGATGTCATGGCGCGCATTTCATCACAAACCGCACTTTTTCGTCCACTCAATTTCCGCAAAACATCTGTCTTATATAAGACATATGATACCGTTTGACTTTGCGCGTGACGGCTCCTACACTCCCGGTCGAGCAAGGGTTCGCGGGTGCAAAAGCGCGTCCCCGGCTACGTGCCACGGCCGTCTCCAGGTTCACCGCGTCTGCCATCGCGAGTCCTCCGCCCTGCTTCAATGCAACGCTACGCACAACGCGCATAGAATGGCGTTTTCGCTAGCGTCCAACGCTTCACCCGTCCTGGAGATTTTCAATGGCTAAGCCCGCAAAGCGCGTTGCCGTCACCGGCGCCGCAGGTCAAATCGCTTACTCCCTGCTGTTCCGCATCGCGAACGGCGACCTGCTCGGCAAGGACCAGCCGGTCATCCTGCAACTGCTCGACCTCCCGCAAGCCCAAGCCGCCGTCAAAGGCGTCGTGATGGAACTCGACGATTGCGCGTTCCCGCTGCTGGCGGGCGTCGTGATCACCGACGATCCGAAGGTCGCATTCAAGGATGCCGACGTCGCACTGCTGGTCGGCGCACGTCCGCGCTCGAAGGGCATGGAGCGCAAGGACCTGCTGTCGGCGAACGCCGAAATCTTCACGGTTCAGGGTGCTGCGCTGAACGAAGTCGCCAGCCGCGACGTGAAGGTCCTGGTCGTCGGCAACCCGGCGAACACGAACGCATACATCGCGATGAAGTCGGCGCCGGATCTGCCGAAGAAGAACTTCACGGCAATGCTGCGCCTCGACCACAACCGCGCGCTGTCGCAGCTCGCAGCGAAGTCGGGCAAACCGGTCGCATCGATCGAGAAGCTCGCCGTGTGGGGCAACCACTCGCCGACGATGTACCCCGACTTCCGCTTCGCGACCGCCGAAGGCGAATCGCTGCTGAAGCTGATCAACGACGACGTGTGGAACCGCGACACGTTCATCCCGACCGTCGGCAAGCGCGGCGCGGCGATCATCGAAGCGCGCGGCCTGTCGTCGGCGGCGTCGGCAGCCAACGCGGCGATCGACCACGTGCGTGACTGGGTCCTCGGCACGAACGGCAAGTGGGTCACGATGGGCATCCCGTCGGACGGCTCGTACGGCATCCCCGAAGACATCATCTACGGCGTGCCGGTCGTGTGCGAAAACGGCGAGTACAAGCGCATCGAAGGCCTGGAAATCGACGCCTTCTCGCGCGAGAAGATGGACGGCACGCTGGCCGAGCTGCTCGAAGAGCGCGATGGCGTTGCCCACCTGCTGAAGAACTAAGCATCACGTGCCTTTGCCGGGCGGCTTTCGGGCCGCCCGGTTCCGGCCCGGGCCGGCGCCAGCCGCCGGCCCTGCCGAACGATCCGATCCGCGCCCGTTTTGCCGCCCCGCGCCCGCCGCGCACCGGCCCAGAACGCGCCCGAATCCGATTTTCTCCACGTTGACCCGCTTCCCTGACGTAGACGAGATGGCTGCGCTCACTCCTGCACAAGTGCTGTACGACGGGGCGTCCCCGCCCGCGGTCCTGCCCTGTTGCGATCACTACGCGGGCAGCGAAAAGCTGATGCGCAAGTCGCTCGCGCTGCAGGCCGAAACGGGCCCCGTGTTCGACATCACGCTCGACTGCGAAGACGGCGCGGCCGTCGGCCAGGAAGCCGCGCACGCGGCACTCGTCGCCGACATGCTCGGCAGCGACGAAAACCGCTTCGGCCGCGTCGGCGTCCGCATCCACGACTTTTCCCATCCGCACTGGCGCGACGACGTGCGCATCGTGCTGCGCGCGTCGCGCGCACCCGCCTACATCACGCTCCCGAAGATCGCGAGTGCCGCCGACGCAGCCGAAATGACCGCGTTCATCGAAGGCACGCGCCGCGAGCTCGGCATCGCGCAGCCGATCCCGGTCGACGTGCTGGTCGAGACGCACGGCGCGCTCGCGCAGGCGGCCGCCCTCGCCGCGCTGCCGACGGTCGGCACGCTGAGCTTCGGGCTGATGGATTTCGTCTCCGCGCACCATGGCGCGATTCCCGATGCCGCGATGCGCTCGCCCGGCCAGTTCGAGCACCCGCTCGTGCGCCGCGCGAAGCTGGAAATCGCCGCGGCCTGCCACGCGCACGGCAAGACGCCGTCGCACAACGTGACGACCGAGGTGCGCGACATGAGCGTCGTCGCCGCCGATGCACGCCGCGCGCGCGACGAATTCGCCTTCACGCGGATGTGGAGCATCCACCCCGCGCAGATCCGCCCGATCGTCGACGCATTCGCGCCGCGTACCGACGAGGTCGCGCTGGCCGCCGAGATCCTGCTGGCCGCGCAGGCCGCCGACTGGGGGCCGACGCGCCACGGTGATACGCTGCACGATCGCGCGAGCTACCGGTATTACTGGTCGGTGCTGCGCCGCGCGCGGGCCACCGGCCAGCCCGTACCGGCCGAGGCCGCGCCGCTGTTCGGCCCGGCCGCCGCGGGCAGCGCGCCGTAAGCGCGCGGCGCCGGCCGATACACGAGTTTCATGCATTCGACGACACGCGAACCGGATAGAGGTTTGCGAAACGACAAAAAACGTAACGGAGCCCGAAAACCTGATATGTACGCGGCCAAATAGGTGAAAATAGCGGCCGCTGCGCGCTTTCGGGGCGCGTGCAGTTTCAAACCGGCCGGCAATTCGATTGCCGGCCCTTGTCAACTGATTATCGAAAGGTTCTGACTCCATGAAGAAACTCCTGATCGCTACCGCCATCGGCGCCTTGTCCGCCACGATGCTGGTGTCGGCTCCGAGCGCGTTTGCCCAGGGTACGACCACCACGACCGCGAAGAAGGCAACGGCCAAGCGCCCGGCGCCGGCCAAGCGCATCATCCCGCGCAGCAAGAAGGCACAGGCACGCGCCGCAGCCAAGGTCGATCCGGTACCGGACGGCGCGGTCAAGTGGTCCTGCAAGGAAGGTCTGTCGTTCGACCTCGCCGGCGACATGAAGCGCGACCAGGTGGTCACGGTTCACTGGGCGAAGAAGAACTACAAGCTGCCGCGTCAGGCCACGACGACGGGCGCGGACACGTTCTACGATCCGGCAGCAGGCTTCAAGCTGATCGTGATCCCGACCAAGGCGATGCTGTTCTCCGACGCAAACGGCGGCGAGCGCCTCGCGGACGAATGCGTGACGCCGGAAATGGCACAAGGCACGCCGGCACCGACGCAGTCGAACGAGCTGAAGCCGGCAACGAACTAAGCGCGTTCCCATCGGCCCCTCGATGTCCGCCCCGGTCTCCAACGTCCGCCCTGCTCCGGATACGGTACTCGTCGATATCGTCGACTACGTGCTGAATGCCGGCATCGACAGCGCGCTCGCGCTGGAGACGGCGCGTCATTGCCTGATCGACACGCTCGGATGCGGACTCGAGGCGCTGTCCTACCCTGCCTGCACCAAGCTGCTCGGCCCCGTCGTGCCCGGCACGATCGTGCCGAACGGCGCGAAGGTGCCCGGCACGTCCTTCCAGCTCGATCCCGTCCAGGCCGCGTTCGGCATCGGCGCGATGATCCGCTGGCTGGACTTCAACGACACCTGGCTCGCCGCCGAATGGGGCCATCCGTCCGACAACCTCGGCGGCATCCTGGCGACGGCCGACTGGCTCTCCCGCACGGCCGTCGCGGCCGGCAGGAAGCCGCTCACGATGCGCGACGTGCTGGTCGCGATGATCCAGGCCCACGAGATCCAGGGCTGCCTCGCACTCGAGAATTCGTTCAATGCGGTCGGGCTCGACCACGTGCTGCTCGTGAAGGTCGCATCGACGGCCGTCGTCGGCCGGCTGCTCGGGCTCACGCGCGACGAGCTGATCAACGCGGTGTCCAACGCGTTCGTCGACGGCCAGGCGCTGCGCACCTACCGCCACGCGCCGAACACGGGCTCGCGCAAATCATGGGCGGCCGGCGACGCGACCTCCCGCGCGGTGCGCCTCGCGCTGATCGCGAAAACGGGTGAAATGGGCTACCCGTCGGCACTCACCGCAAAGACCTGGGGCTTCTACGACGTGCTGTTCGACGGCAAGCCGTTCCGCTTCCAGCGCCCGTACGGCACGTACGTGATGGAAAACGTGCTGTTCAAGATCGCGTTCCCTGCCGAGTTCCACGCGCAGACGGCCGCCGAGGCCGCGCTGCAGCTGCATGCGCAGCTCGCCGCCGCGGGCCGCACGACCGACGACATCAGCCGGATCACGATCCGCACGCATGCGGCCGCGATCCGCATCATCGACAAGCAGGGTCCGCTCGCCAATCCGGCCGACCGCGACCACTGCATCCAGTACATGGTCGCCGTGCCGCTGCTGTTCGGCCGGCTGACCGCGGCCGATTACGAAGACGCGGCCGCCGCCGATCCCCGCATCGACGCGCTGCGCGCGAAAACGGTGTGCGTCGAGGATCCGCAGTTCACGAAGGATTACCACGACCCGGACAAGCGCTCGATCGCGAATGCACTGACGATCGAGTTCACGGACGGGTCGAAACTTGCCGAAGTGGCGGTCGAATACCCGCTCGGCCATCGGCGGCGGCGTGCGGAAGGCATCCCGCTCCTGGTCGAGAAGTTCAGGACCAACCTTGCCCGCCGCTTCCCGGCAAAGCAGCAACAAGCGATTCTCGACGTGTCGCTGGACCAGGCAAAGCTCGAAGCGATGCCGGTCGATGAGTACGTCGACTTGTATGTGATATAGCCGTCAGATACAGGACTATTTGTTTCCTAGCCTTAAACCCAGGAAAATCACCATGGCCCACAATCTCCACAAGACCCTCAAGGAATTCGACAGCGGTTCCGGCAAAGGCAAGTTCTACTCGCTGCCGCAGCTCGGCAAGGAACTGAAGACGAAGATCGAACGCCTGCCGGTGTCGATCCGTATCGTGCTCGAGTCCGTGCTGCGCAACTACGACGGCAAGAAGATCACCGAAGAGCACATCGAGCAGCTCGCGAACTGGAAGCCGACCGCGAAGCGCGTCGACGAGATTCCGTTCGTGGTGTCGCGCGTCGTGCTGCAGGACTTCACGGGCGTGCCGCTGCTCGCCGACATCGCGGCCATGCGCGGCGTCGCGGAGCGCACGGGCAAGAACCCGAAGAAGATCGAGCCGCTGGTTCCGGTCGACCTCGTCGTCGACCACTCGGTCCAGATCGACTACTTCCGCCAGAAGGACGCGCTCGACCTGAACATGAAACTGGAATTCCAGCGCAACAACGAGCGCTACCAGTTCATGAAGTGGGGCATGCA
The DNA here is from genome assembly GCF_001411495.1 of Burkholderia cepacia ATCC 25416. Lineage (NCBI taxonomy): Bacteria > Pseudomonadati > Pseudomonadota > Betaproteobacteria > Burkholderiales > Burkholderiaceae > Burkholderia > Burkholderia cepacia. The sequence goes on from NZ_CP012982.1 coordinate 500,141, forward strand.
GGCATTCGACACGTTCAAGGTCGTGCCGCCGGGCGTCGGCATCGTCCACCAGGTGAACCTCGAATACCTCGCGCGCGGCGTCCACAAGAAGGCGGACGGCGGCGACACCGTGTACTACCCGGACACCCTCGTCGGCACGGACAGCCACACGACGATGATCAACGGCATCGGCGTGGTCGGCTGGGGCGTGGGCGGCATCGAGGCGGAAGCCGGCATGCTCGGCCAGCCGGTGTACTTCCTGACGCCGGACGTCGTCGGCGTCGAGCTGAAGGGCAAGCTGCGCGAAGGCGTGACGGCCACCGACCTGGTGCTGACGATCACCGAAATGCTGCGCAAGGAGAAGGTCGTCGGCAAGTTCGTCGAGTTCTTCGGCGAAGGCACGAAATCGCTGTCGCTGCCGGATCGCGCGACGATCGGCAACATGGCGCCGGAATACGGCGCGACGATGGGCTTCTTCCCGGTCGACGAAAAGACGATCGACTACTTCGAAGGCACGGGCCGCACGAAGGCGGAAATCGCCGCGTTCGAGAACTACTTCAAGGCGCAGAAGCTGTTCGGGATCCCGAAGGCCGGCGACATCGACTACACGAAGGTCGTGACGCTGGATCTGACGACGGTCGCCCCGTCGCTGGCCGGCCCGAAGCGCCCGCAGGACCGCATCGAGATCGGCAACGTCAAGTCGACGTTCACCGACCTGTTCTCGAAGCCGGTCGCGGAAAACGGCTTCGCGAAGAAGGCGGACGACCTGGGCACGCAGTACACGACGAGCAACGGCGTCGACGTGAAGAACGGCGACATCCTGATCGCCGCGATCACGTCGTGCACGAACACGTCGAACCCGAGCGTGCTGCTGGCCGCCGGCCTGCTCGCGAAGAAGGCGGTCGAGGCCGGCCTCACGGTCGATCCGAAGATCAAGACCTCGCTCGCGCCGGGATCGCGCATCGTCACCGAGTACCTGACGAAGACGGGCCTGCTGCCCTACCTGTCGAAGCTCGGTTTCGAAGTCGCGGCGTATGGCTGCACGACCTGTATCGGCAACGCGGGCGACCTGACGCCGGAGCTGAACGAAGCGATCACGAAGAACGACATCGTCGCGGCAGCCGTGCTGTCGGGCAACCGTAACTTCGAAGCGCGTATCCACCCGAACATCCGCGCGAACTTCCTCGCGTCGCCGCCGCTCGTCGTCGCGTACGCGATCGCCGGCAACATCACGCGCGACCTGATGACCGAGCCGGTCGGCAAGGGCAAGGGCGGCCGCGACATCTACCTCGGCGACATCTGGCCGACGAGCGACGAAATCCACGCGCTGCTCAAGTTCGCGCTCGATCCGAAGAAGTTCGAGGACAACTACTCGAAGCTGACCAAGAAGGGCGACCTCTGGAGCAAGATCGAGGGCGAATCGGGCCAAGTCTACGACTGGCCGAAGTCGACCTACATCGCCGAGCCGCCGTTCTTCGGCAACGACTTCTCGATGGAGCCGGCTGCATCGATCCCGACGGTCAAGGGCGCGCGCGCACTGGGCATCTTCGGTGACTCGGTCACGACCGACCACATCAGCCCGGCAGGCTCGATCAAGGAAGACTCGCCGGCGGGCAAGTGGCTGAAGGAAAACGGCGTGCAGAAGGCCGACTTCAACAGCTACGGCTCGCGCCGCGGCAACCACGACGTGATGATGCGCGGTACGTTCGCGAACGTCCGGATCAAGAACCTGATGATCCCGGCGAAGGCGGACGGCACGCGCGTCGAAGGCGGCCTGACGATCCACCAGCCGAGCGGCGAACAGCAGTCGATCTACGACGCGGCGATGCAGTACGTCGCGGCCGACACGCCGACCGTCGTGTTCGCGGGCGAAGAATACGGCACGGGCTCGTCGCGCGACTGGGCCGCGAAGGGCACGCAGCTGCTCGGCGTGAAGGCCGTGATCGCACGCAGCTTCGAGCGTATCCACCGCTCGAACCTGGTCGGCATGGGCGTGCTGCCGCTGCAGTTCAAGGGCTCGGACAGCGTCCAGTCGCTCGGCATCACCGGCGACGAGACGTTCGACATCGAAGGCCTCGGCGACGACTTCAAGCCGCAGCAGGACGTCACGCTCGTGATCAACCGCAAGAACGGCGAAACGCAGCGCGTGCAGGTCCTGCTGCGCATCGATACGCCGATCGAAGTCGACTACTACAAGCACGGCGGTATCCTGCCGTTCGTGCTGCGCTCGCTGCTCGCAGCGTAAGCGCCCTGCCTTTGCAGGTGCCGCAGCCGCCTCGCGGCGGTTGCGGCCGATTTGGATGCCCGACCTCGTGTCGGGCTTTTTTTTGCCTGCGCGCGTTACGCAATGTTACCGATTGTCAGGCTCGTCACGCCGCCTTGTCGCCGCGCTCCTTCGCGCCCGCTCCTCGTGCGTTCTTCTTCAAGTGGGTGCGGTTGTATTCGATCGCCGCGCGCACGAGATTCTTCAGCGCCCGCTTGTCGAGCCGGTCGCCTTCGAACAGGTCGATCGCGCGTCGCGCATTGCCGTCGAGGCCATCGTTGAACAGCTTGTCGGGATCGGGCAACTGCGCGCCGTGCATGAAGGTCAGCTTCACCTTGCCCTTGTGCGCGTTCGCCACCGCGATCATCCCGTCGCACGACCATACGGGGCTGCCCATCCACTTCCATTCCTCGACGATGCCCGCTTGCGCGGCGAGGATCGTCTGGCGCAGGTCGGCGAAGGTCTTGCCGCGCCAGTCGGCGATGCCGGCGATCAGCGCGTCGATGCGCTCCGACGGCGTGAGGTCCGTTGCGTTCATGCGCGGGCCTCCGTGCCTTCGTCGGGACGTGCCAGCACCTGTTCGAGCGCATCGAGGAACCGCACCCAGCCATGCTGCGCACCGCGGTATGCCTGCTCCTGGTCCGTGCGGAAGCCCACCTGCTCCATCCGCAGGTGCGTGCCGGCCGGCGTCGGCGTGAGCGTCCACGTGACGACGCTTTCGAGGCCGTACGCGGCCCACGTATAGGACAGCACGCGCGCCGGCTCGATCGTCAGGACCTTGCAGTCGACCGAGCCCCAGTCGGCGCGGAAGCTGAAGGCGCGGCCCGCGACGGGTTCGAAGTCGCTCTTCATCAGCCACGCCTCGATCAGGTGCGGTTGCGTGAGCGCGCGCCAGATCTTCTCCGGTGGATGAGGCAGTTCCCGGTCGACGACGACGGAGCGCGTTTCGGTGGTGGCCTGGTTCATTACTGGTCCATCCTTTTCAGAAGATCTTCGAGGGCATCGAACCGGTTCTGCCAGAAGCCGGCCATCTGGCTCGTCCAGTCGATCAGCGGGGCCAGCGCTTGCGGCTGCGCGCTGTAGTGCGTCTGCCGGCCTTCGTGACGGTCGTTCACGAGCCCGGCCTGCTTCAGTACGCCGAGATGCTTCGACACGGCCGGCTGCGAGACGCCCGCATGGGCCGTCAGCGCGGCGACCGTCAGCTCGCCGTCCGCGCACAGCCGCTCGAAGAGCGCGCGGCGGGTGGGATCGGCCAGCGTCCGGAAAAGCATGTCGTGATCGGTCTGCATGTCGTTCAAAATCCATAACCCGTTGGTTATGGATTGAAGAATAGCCGCCGGTCGACGCGCGTCAAGGCGGAATTTCACGAACGGCGTCGTGCAATCCGGTGCGGGCCTGCCGTCCGTCGCGCCGGCGCGCGCCTGCGTCCGAATTCGAGCGTTTCCTCTAATCCGCATCTGCGACACGCGATCCGAAAGCCGCCTGCAAGACTGCCCGACGTGCTGTTCCACAGTTCGGGAAACGTTTGCGTTCGACCGGCCCCTTTTTTGTGCACGTGCGAATCCGTTCCTGCCGCATCGCTTCGTTTGACCACATAGTGCGACGCGGCATGCGGCAACGACCGGTCGCGCGCCACGCGTTCACGCGTCGATCCACTCCGCGATCGCGCATGTTCCAACGCCGTGACGAGCGACTCGTGCGTGCGAACGTCGCGCATTGCCGCGCCGTCGTGCCGCGAACCGGTTCCGTTCGCCACGCCCGCGATCGTCTGCGCATACGACGCAGCGCGTGCACGCTCACGCCCCGATGTCAGAACTGACAGCTATGGAAACTGGCAGCTACCTGAACGGTAGCGACGCCCTACGCTCGTCACCGCTCGCGACCCCACAAGGGTCGAGGGCTCCAGCAACGTCGTCTCTCCTAAAAAGGACTCCCGATGAAAAGGAACGCCTGGTTTGCCCTGCCCCTGCCGTCGCCCCGCCGCCTTGCGTGCGTGGCACCCCTTGTGTTCGCTGCCGCTGCGGCGCATGCGGCGACGGACTGGGTCGATACCCATACGAAGGCCTTTCTGACCGGCCCGCAGTTGATGGCGCGCAGTGCGGCGCCGTCGCTCGAACTCGCGGCCGGCGAAACGACCGACGTCGTCGTCAGCCTGAAGCTGCGCAATGCCGCGCAGCTCAAGCAACTGGCGCGCGACGTGAACCGGCCCGGCAGCGCGCATTACCGCCAGTACCTCACGCACGAGCAGTTCCTCGCCAACTACGCGCCGACCGATGCGCAGGTGAAGTCGGTCGTCGACTATCTGCACAAGAGCGGCTTCGTGAATGTCGAGGTCGCACCGAACCGATTGCTGGTGTCCGCACGCGGCACGGCCGGCACCGTGAAGACCGCATTCAACACGTCGCTCGTGCACTTCGACTACGCGGGCCGCTCGGGCTTCGCCAACACGTCGACCGCGCAGGTGCCGCGCGCGCTCGGCGACGTCGTCGGCTCGGTGCTCGGGCTGCAGAGCGTCGCGCGCGCGCGGCCGCTGCTGCGCATCGGCAACGTGTCGAAGCCGCAGGCGCTCGCGGCCGGCACGGCGACCGGCCATTATCCGAAGGAATTCCCGGGCCTCTACAACGCGACCGGCGTGCCGACCGCAGCCGGTGTCACCGTCGGCATCATCACGATCGGCGGCGTGTCGCAGACGCTGCAGGACCTGAAGCAGTTCACGTCGAGCAACGGTTACGGCACGGTCTCGACGCAGACCGTCAAGACCAACGGCTCGGGCGGCAGCTATACCGACGACCAGGACGGCCAGGGCGAATGGGATCTCGACAGCCAGTCGATCGTCGGCTCGGCCGGCGGCCAGGTCGGCAAGCTCGTGTTCTACATGGCGGACCTCAACGCCAGCGGCAACACGGGGCTCACGCAGGCGTTCAACCGCGCGGTGTCGGACAACACCGCGAAGGTGATCAACGTGTCGCTCGGCTGGTGCGAAACCGACGCAAACGCGGACGGCACGCTCGACGCCGAGGAGCAAATCTTCACGACGGCAGCGGCGCAAGGCCAGACCTTCTCGGTGTCGTCGGGCGACGAAGGCGTGTACGAGTGCAACAACCGCGGCTATCCGGACGGCTCGAACTACACGGTATCGTGGCCGGCTTCGTCGCCGCACGTGCTCGCGATCGGCGGCACGACGCTCTACACGACGTCGTCGGGTGCGTTCTCGAACGAGACGGTGTGGAACGAAGGGCTCGACGACAACGGCAAGCTGTGGGCAACGGGCGGCGGCGTCAGCACGATCCTGCCCGCGCCGTCGTGGCAGTCGGGCAGCAACCGCCAGTTGCCGGACGTGTCGTTCGACGCCGCGCAAAGCACCGGCGCGTACATCTACAACTACGGCCAGTTGCAGCAGATCGGCGGCACGAGCCTCGCCGCGCCGATCTTCACGGGCCTCTGGGCACGCCTGCTCGCAGCGAACGGCACGGGCCTCGGTTTCCCGGCCGGCAATTTCTATGCGGACATTCCGTCGCGTCCGTCGCTCGTGCGCTACGACGTGGTGTCGGGGAACAACGGCTATCAGGGGTATGGCTATAACGCAGGCACCGGCTGGGATTACCCGACCGGCTTCGGCAGCCTGAACATCGCGAACCTCAACCAGCTGATCAAGTCGGGCGGGTTCTGAGCGAAGCTTGAAGGCCGGTGCGCGGCGGCAGGTTGCCGCGCACCGGCGCGTGACTTGCCCTTGCCTATTCCGCCGCCCGCTCGCCCACGCGCTCGGACGCCGCCGCCACGCCGGCCCGATGCGACGGCGCAAAGAGCCGCAACCCGCTCGCGACACTCGCCGCCCCGGCGAACCCCGCGCCGAGCATCAGCGCAAGCGTCGGCCCGTGGCGCCCCGCGATCCCGAACGACAGCGCGACGAGCGCAGCACCGGTCGCCTGCCCGATCAGCCGCGCGGTCGCGATGATCCCGCTCGCGCCGCCGCTGCGCTCGGGCGGCGCGCTCGACATCAGCGCCTTCAGGTTCGGCGACTGGAAAAAACCGAAGCCCGCGCCGCAGAGCATCATCCGCCAGCCGATGTCGATCACGCCCGGCGCCGCCGGCAACGCGGCGAGCGACACCATGCCCGCGCTCAGCAACGCAAGACCGATCGCGCCGAGCAGGCCCGGCGGATAACGATCCGACAACCGCCCCGCGATCGGCGCGGCAAGCGCGACGATCGCCGACCACGGCGTCATCAGGAACCCCGTCTCGACCGCGTTGCGATGCAGGACGGTTTCGAAATAGAACGGCAGCGACACGAACGCGAGCCCCTGCGCGGCGAACGCGCACACGGCGGTCAACGCGGACAGCGTGAACACCGGCCGGCGAAACAGGTCGACCGGCAGCATCGGCGCCGGGTGCCCGGCCTGGCGGCGGATCAGCAGCCAGCCGAACGCAAGCGCGACCGCGGCCGACGCGAACACGATCGAAAGCGGCCCGCGCTGCGCGAATTCGCCGAGCGCGAAGATCAGCGACGCGAACGTGATCACGTTGAACAATGCGGCGACCGGATCGAATGCATGCTTGCCGCGCGCCGTCTGCGGCAGCGACGGAATCGCCACGGCCAGCGCGAACACGCCGAGCGGCACGTTCACCGCGAACAGCCACGGCCACGCGGCGACCGACAGGATCAGCGACGCGATGGTCGGCCCCACCGCGAACGACACGCCGACGACGAGCGCGTTGAAGCCGACGCCGCGCCCGAGCCGGTGCGCGGGGAACAGGCCGCGGATCAGCGCAACATTGACGCTCATGATCGCGCTCGCGCCGAAGCCCTGCACGATCCGCGCGGCCGTCAGCATCGGCAGCGTCGACGCGAGCGAGCAGCCGAGCGACGCGAGCGTGAACACCGCGAGCCCGGCGATATACACGCGCTTGTGGCCGACGATGTCGCCGAGCGACGCGAACGGCAGCAGCGTCGCGACCATCGCGAGCTGGTATGCGTTGATGATCCATACGGACGCGGCCGGCGATGCATGCAGGTCGGCGGCGATCGCGGGCAGCGCGGTGTTCGCGATCGCGGTGTCGAGCGTCGCGAGCGCGACGGCCAGCAGCACGGCGGACATCGCGCGCCAGTTGACGGCCGGCTCATGCGCGCCGGCGGAGGAGGCGAATTCGGACAAGATGAGGCTCGGCTGACGAGCGACGCGTTGCGCCGCGTCGCGGATTGGACTCGCGGCGGCGTTCCGGTCGCACCGCACGGAACGCGCGCCGCCGCGTCCCGTATTGTTGCAGAGCCGCATCGAACGTGCAGGCGGCCGCTTCGTCAGTCAGCGAAATGAAAGCAATGCGCGGCCACGCACGACACGTGGCGACTCAGTTGCCGGGGGCAAGCCCGCCCGCTCAGCTCACCGCGCGCCGCGCATTGCGTCCGCGCAGCCATTCGAGCGCAAGCAGCAGGCTCGTCGAGAAGATGATCAGGATCGTGGCGAGCGCGGCGATCGTCGGGCTGATGTTCTCACGGATGCCCGTGAACATCTGGCGCGGCAGCGTGGTCTGGTCCGCGCCCGCGAGGAACAGCGTGACGACGACTTCGTCGAACGACGTCGCGAACGCGAACAGCGCGCCCGACATCACGCCCGGGGCGATCACCGGCAGCGTCACGCGGAAGAAGGTCGACACCGGATTCGCGCCGAGCGACAGGCTCGCGCGCACGAGGTTCTGGTTGAAGCCCTGCAGCGTCGCCGCGACCGTCGTCACGACGAACGGCACGCCAAGCGCGGCGTGCGCGGCGATCAGCCCCGTGTAGGTGTTCGCGAGCCCGAGCGGCGCGAAGAACAGGTACATGCCGACGCCGACCACGACGACGGGCACGATCATCGGCGACAGCAGCACGGCCATCAGCAGCCCCTTGCCGCGGAAGTCGGCCTTCGTGAGACCGATCGCGGCGAGCGTGCCGAGCACCGTCGCGACGACGGTCGCCGACGGCGCGACGATGAAGCTGTTCTTCGCGGCCATCCGCCACTCGTCCGACGCGATCAGGTTCTCGTACCAGCGCATCGAGAAGCCCGGAATCGGATAGACGAGGAACGTGCTCGACGAAAACGACAGCGGCACGATCGCGAGCACCGGCAGGATCAGGTACAGCAGCGTCAGCACGACGAGCACGCGCAGCGCGACGTACCACGCGCGCTCGACGAACGACATGTGCGGCGCGAACAGCGGCCTGGCGAGTTTCATGGTCGGATTCCCCTTCCCGTTTCGTTGTGCGCGGCGCTCAGCCGAGGCTCACGTTCGTGCGCGTGAAGCGCCCGTACACCGCGTACAGCACCAGCGTCGCCGCGAGCAGCAGCCCGCCGAGCGCGCACGCCATGCCCCAGTTGATCGTCACGTTCGTGAAGTACGCGACGTAGTAGCTGACCATCTGGTCGTTCGGCCCGCCGAGCAGCGCGGGCGTGATGTAGTAGCCGATCGCGAGGATGAACACGAGCAGCGCGCCCGCGCCGACGCCCGGATAGGTCTGCGGCACATACACGCGCCAGAACGCGGCGAACGGATGACTGCCGAGCGATACGGCCGCGCGCTGGTAGGTCGGCGGGATCGACTTCATCACGCTGTAGAGCGGCAGGATCATGAACGGCAGCAGGATGTGCGTCATCGAGATGTACACGCCGACGCGGTTGAACAGCAGCGTCAGCGGATGCGAGATCAGCCCGCTGCCGATCAGCGCCGTGTTGATGAGCCCTTCGCTCTGCAGCAGCACGATCCACGCGGCGACGCGCACGAGCACCGACGTCCAGAACGGAATCAGCACGAGGATCATCACGAGGTTCGCGCGGCGCTCCGACAGCGTCGAGATCCAGTACGCGAGCGGATAGCCGAGCAGCAGCGCGAACAGCGTGACGGCGACGCCGATCACGAACGTGCGGCCGAAGATCGCCAGATAGATCGACTGGTCCGGATCGGCCTGCACGATGTGGCCGAAGCCGTCCTGCTTGTGGTCGAGCGCGGCGAGCAGGTAGAACGGCGACACGGTGCTGCCGTTCTTCGCGATCGACTGCCAGTACGCGACGTCGCCCCAGCGCGCATCGAGGTCGATCAGTTTCGCGCGCGTCTGCGCGGGCGTCAGTGCCGCGTCGTTGTCGCCTTTCAGCGGCATCGCGCGCGCCGTCTTCGCGACGAGCGAGCGATAGCCGGGAATCTCGGTGTTCAGGCGCCGCGCGAGCGCACCCATCGCCTCGCTGTCGGCCACCTTCGTCATGTCGGCCGCGAGCGCGACATACGCGGCGTCGGCCGGCGGTGCCTTGCGGTCCCAGCCCGACAGCGCGGCGACCGTGCCCGGCAACGCAGTCGCGATCTCCGGGTTCTGCACCGCGCGCGTGAGCAGCGTGCCGATCGGCACGACGAAAATCAGCAGCAGGAAAATCGCGAGCGGGGCGACCAGCAACAGCGCCATCGTGCGCTTGCGGGCTTCGGCGGCCTTCAGCTCGCGCTTGAGCGCAGCGGTCGACGGCGAGGAAGACGCGATCGTCATCGTATTCAACGTTTCTCTCCGGCCGGGGACGATCCGGCGGAAGGCCGCGCGACGCGATCGACGCGCCGCGCGGCAGGTTGCATCAGGACACCTTTGAGGATGCCTGACCGGTTACTTCGTCGCCCATGCGGCGAAACGCTGCTCGAGCTCGTCGCTGTGGTCGGTCCAGAAGCCGATATCTTCGAGCACGGCGTTCTTGCCGTTGGCCGGCGAGTTCGGCAGGTTCGCGAGCGTCTTCGCGTCGAGCGACTTGATCGCCGCGATGTTCGCGGGGCCGTACGCGATGTGCTGCGCATACCCTTGCTGCGGCTTCGGCGTCAGCGTGTACGCGATGTATTGCTCGGCCAGCGCCTTGTTCGGCGAGCCCTTCGGAATCGCCCAGTAGTCGAGGTCGTAGATGCTGCCGTTCCACACGACCTTCAGGTTCTTGCCTTCCTTCTGCGCGGCGTCGATGCGGCCGTTGTACGCGGTCGACATCACGACGTCGCCGGCGACGAGGAACTGCGGCGGCTGCGCGCCCGCTTCCCACCACTGGATATACGGCTTCAGCTCGTCGAGCTTCTTGAACGCGCGGTCCTGGCCGGCCTTCGTGCCGAGCACCTTGTAGACGTCCTTCGGCGCGACGCCGTCGGCCATCAGCGCGAATTCGAGGTTGTAGCGCGCCCCCTTGCGCATGCCGCGCTTGCCGGGGAATTTCTTCACGTTCCAGAAATCGGCCCAGCCGGTCGGAGCCGACTTCAGCTTGTCCGCGTTGTACGACAGCGCCGTCGACCACACGAAGAAGCCGACGCCGCACACCTGCGGCGACTCCGGAATCAGGTCGGACTTCTTCGCGATCTTCGACCAGTCGAGCTTCTCGTACAGCCCTTCGTCGCAGCCGCGATTCAGGTCGCCCGACTCGACTTCGACCACGTCCCAGTTGACGTGCTTCGCCTCGACCATCGCCTTCACTTTCGCCTGCTCGCCGTTGTATTCGACGGCGGTGACCTTGTTGCCGGTCGCCTTCTCGAACGGCTGGTTGAACGCGGCCTTCTGCGCGTCGCCGTTCGCGCCGCCGAAGTTGACGACCGTGAGTTCGGCAGCCGATGCCGATACGCCGACGACGGCGAGCGCGAGTGCCAGCGCGGTACGACGCGCGGTAATGCTTGCTCGGTTCATGGTGGTTCCTCTCCTCTCGTGGTGGAAGTGGGCAGTTGTTGTTGACGACGTTCAGCGGAAAATCGGGAAAACCCTGCTCAAGCGAACACGCGCAGGTGTTCGGGTGCGAACGCGAGCGCGACCGGTGCGCCGGGCGAGAACGCATCGAGCGCGCCGGTACCGAGCGGCACCTTCACGAAGCACTCGTCCTGGCCCGGCAGCGCGCAGCGCATGCGCACGTGATCGCCGAAATAGATGAGGCTGCGCGCCTCGCCGCTCAACCGGTTGGCGGCCGCGCCGTTCGCGTGTCCGTTCGCGCCGTGCGGGGCGAGGCTCATGCGTTCGGGGCGGATGCACGCGACGGCCGGCGCGCCCTCGGCCGCATCGCCGATGCGGCGGCCGACGAGCTGCGTGCCGTCGTCGAGCCGGAATTCGCAGAATTCGCCGTCGACGCGCGCGATGGTGCCGCGCAGCCGGTTGCTGTCGCCGATGAAGTTCGCGACGAATTCGTTGCACGGCGACTCGTACAGGCGGTCGACGGTGTCGAGCTGCTGCACGATGCCCTTGTCGAACACGGCGACGCGATCGGACATCGTCAGCGCCTCGCCCTGGTCGTGCGTCACGTACACGAAGGTCACGCCGAGCTTTTCGTGCAGCGCCTTCAGTTCGTACTGCATGTGCTCGCGCAGCTGCTTGTCGAGCGCGCCGAGCGGCTCGTCCATCAGCACCAGCTTCGGCTCGAACACGAGCGCGCGCGCCAGCGCGATGCGCTGCTGCTGGCCGCCCGACAGTTGCGCCGGGTAACGTTTCGCGAAGCGCTCCATCTGCACCATCTTCAGCGCATGCGCGACGCGTTCCGCACGCTCGGCGGCCGGCAGCTTGCGCACGGTCAGCGGATACGCGACGTTCTGCTCGACCGTCAGGTGCGGAAACAGCGCGTAGTTCTGGAACACCATGCCGATGTTGCGCTTGTGCGGCGGCACGTTGTTCAGCAGTTCGCCGTCGAGGCGGATCTCGCCGCCGGTCGGGAATTCGAAGCCGGCCAGCATCATCAGGCAGGTCGTCTTGCCGGAGCCCGAGGGCCCGAGCAGCGTCAGGAATTCCCCGCGGTGGATATCGAGGTCGAGCGATTTGACGACCAGCGTTTCTCCGTCGTAGGTCTTCCGCACGCCGCGAAAGCTGACGATCACATCATCGGACTTCATCGTGGCTGTCCCCTTGCTTCGCGACAATTGATTTTGAGATGCGAGCCACTATACGGCGCCCACGGTTCTACAATAGGGAACCATTTCAATATTACTAGTAGGACCACTTTGGATACCGTGATCCTCGCCGACTGGCTCTCCGCCCGTCTCGACCGTAGCTCGCCCGAGCCGATGTACCGGCAGTTGCTGCAGTTGATGCAGCAGGCCATCCTGACCGGAGAATTGGGGCCAGGAACCAAGCTGCCGAGTTCCCGCACGCTCGCGGCCGACCTGTCGATCGCGCGCAATACCGTGCTGCACGTGTACGACCAGCTGACCGCCGAAGGCTACGTGCTGACAACCACCGGCAGCGGCACCTATGTGGCCGACACGCGGCCGGATGCCGCCGCGATCCACGTGCCGGGCGCCGCGCCGCCGCCGTCGAGCGCCGATGCGGCGCCGCAGCCGGACGCGCAGGGCGGCCTGTCGATGCGCGGCCGGCAACTGATCGAGCATGCGGGGGTATCGCGACGCCAATGGGGCGCGTTCATGCCGGGCGTGCCGGACGTGTCGGAGTTCCCGAGCCGGACGTGGAGCCGCCTGCAGGCGCGGCTGTGGAAGGAAGCGAACCCCGAGCTGCTGACCTATGCGCCGGGCGGCGGCTACCGGCCGCTGCGGCGCGCGCTCGCCGATTACCTGCGCGTCGCGCGCTCGGTCAAGTGCTCGCCGGACCAGGTGATCATCACGACGGGCATCCACCAGTCGATCGATCTTGCGGTGCGGCTGCTGTCCGACATCGGCGATCGCGCGTGGGTCGAGGAACCGTGCTACTGGGGTGTGCGAAGCGTATTGCAGGCGGCGGGCCTCACGCTGACGCCGGTGCCGGTCGACCAGGAAGGGCTCGACCCGCGCGCCAGCGACATGCAGCATCCGCCCCGGCTCGTGCTCGTCACGCCGTCGCACCAGTACCCGCTCGGGATGGTGATGAGCCTCGCACGGCGCCGGATGCTGCTCGAATACGCGCGGCAGCACCGCTGCTGGATCATCGAGGACGACTACGACAGCGAGTTCCGCTACGGCAGCCGCCCGCTCGCGTCGCTGCAGGGGCTCGACGACGGCGGCCGCGTGATCTACGTCGGCAGCCTCGGCAAGATGCTGTTTCCGGGGCTGCGGATGGGCTACATGGTCGTGCCCGAGCATCTCGTCGACACGTTCCGCACCGGGTTGTCGGAGCTGTACCGCGAGGGCCAGTTGATGCAGCAGGCCGTGCTCGCAGAGTTCATCATGGACGGCCACCTGACTTCGCACGTCAGACGGATGCGCACGCTGTACGGCGAGCGCCGGCAGCTGATGATCGACGCGATCCGCGCGCGCTTCGGCGACGCGCTGCCCGTGATGGGCGACGAGGCCGGCCTGCATCTCGTGCTCGGCCTGCCCGACGCCTGCGACGACCGCGCGGTCACGCAGAGCGCGTTCGATGCGGGCGTGATCGTGCGCCCGCTCACCAGCTACTACAGCAACCTCGATACCGCGCGGCGCGGCCTGCTGCTCGGTTATGCATGCGTCGCGCACGAAGGCATCCGGCCGGCATTCGACACGCTCGCGAATACCATCGAGCAACACCTGCCTCGCGATCTCACGCGCGCGGCATAACGACCGTCATGCGCCGGGCCGCCAGCGCCGCCCGTGTTACCGCGCGCTGCCCGCCCCGCGATCGAGCGAAGCCGCGCGCACGGCTTCGCCGGGCTTCGTGAACATGCGCTGCCGCAGCGCGGCGATCTGCGCGTCGCGATCCTGCGGCGACAGGCCGGCCGACTCGATCTGCGCACGCTGCGCCGCATAGTCCGCGTAGCGGCTCTGCCACGATGCGTCGTCCTGCTGCATCTGCGCGACGCGCACGGCCGCTTCAGGGCCGAGCGTCTGCGTCAGTTGTGCGCGCATCGCATCGGGCGTCGCCCCGCTCTTCTGCAATTGCGCGATCTGGTCGATCGCCGCGCGCTGCCGGTCGACGCGCTGCTGCGCGGCGCGTTCGTCGGCCGGCATCTGCTGTTCGAGCGCCGCGAGCCGTTCGGCCTTCTGCGCATCCGTCAGCGCGGGGTCCTGCGCGATCTTCAGCCGTGCGAGGTCGTAGCGCTGCCGCCATTGCTCCGCACCGAAGAACGGCTGGCTCCAGTCGCCGAGCGTGCGGTACGCGATCGACGCGCGCTGGTCGAGCGCGAGCTGCAATGCACCCAGGTCCGACTTGTCGACCGCGCCGGCATCGCGCAATTTCGCGAGTGCGTCGAGATACGCGCGATACCGGTGCCACACGTCGAGCGCCTCGGCCTGCGCAACGGTACCGTCGAGCTGTGCGGCAATCTCGCGCACGACGAACGCATCGAGCCCGGCCGCACTCAGGTCGCTCTGCGCGGTCAGGCAGTAGTCGAAGAAATCCCGCACCGCGCGCGACTTCGCGAGATGGCCGCCCGCATCGAGCGGCAAGCGAGGCGCGCTGGAGCCGGCGAGCGACGGCGGCAGGCTCGTGCTTGCCGGCACGGCGGCCTGCGGCGGTGCGGCAGCCGGTCCGCGTGCCGCCGACGCATCCGGCGGCTCGCCGGATGCGCCCGTCCCGCCATGCCGGCCCGCGCCGCTCCACATCGCCACGCCGGCAACCGCCGCCAGCCCCACGGCACCATAGACCACGGCGCGGCGCGCCAGCGGCGCGCGTCCTCCTCGTGCCGTCATCGATTACACGCCCGCCAGCTTCAGCCGGTTCGCATGCGTGCGGATCACCGCGACCGGATCTTCCGCATACGCGCCGCGCACGCCGAGCAGCTGGTTGATCTCGTCGAGGTGGTTCCACTTGTAGTTCGTGCTCAGCACCTTGCCGAACAGCGCACTGCATTTCGACACGAGCCCGTCGTTCTGCCCGGAGCCGCGGTTGATCATCACCGTGCCGGTGCCGAACAGCGCAAGCGTCGACAGATCGAGCACGTTCGCCGGATCGACGAGCGGAAGGGTGCTCGTGTCCGTCGCGCCCGTGACGCCGAACACGGAGAGCGTCGGCTGGATCGCCGTGCCGGCCCACGAATACAGCAGGTGCGTGTTGCCGCCGACGGTTTCGGTCGGCGCACCGGTCTGGCAACTGCCCGGCGCACCCAGGCCCGCGCTCGGATAGTTCTGGTTGTACGTGGCGGCCCGTGCGGTGGTCAGCGTCTGCAGTGCGGCGAGCGCGTCCTGGTTGGTGTTGTGGCTGCTGCTCGTCAGGATCCCGAACACATTGACGAACGCTGCGATCACCGATGACGAAAGCCCGGTCGGATCGTACGCGAGCACGTCCTGCACGAAGTCGGCGAATTCGGAGCCGCGATGCGGCGTGCCGATCGTCGTCACCGACGCAACGAGATCGGGCGCGACGGCAGCAACATAGCGCGACGAGAGGCCGCCCTGGCTGTGACCGACGAGATTGACCTTGGTCGCCCCCGTCGCCGCGAGCACCGTCTTCACGTAAGCGAGCAACTGTTCGCCGCGCCCGTTCGGGCCGTCGTCGCTCTGGAAACCCGACAGGTTCGCGACGTAGACGGTCGCACCGTTCTGTTGCAGGTCCTCCTGGATGCCGTACCAATACTCGAGCACGCCGGCGTACTTGTCGGTACCCGAGAGCCCGTGCACGAGGATGATCGGGTAACGCGTCGCCGCGTAGCCAGCGGCGGGCGCGGTGGCCGCCATTGCCGCGTGCGTCGTTGCGAGCGTCATCACCGCGGTCGTCCCCGCGAACGGCGCGATGCTCATCGCGCATGCCACTGCCCCTGCCACCACCCTGGAACGCATCGTCCTGGCCATGCATGTTCTCCTGATTATTGTGCTGCCGGTGCGAATGAAGCCGGATCGACACACACCCTGCATCGCGAACGTCGCGCGCACCGTGTGCGTCGAATGCGGGAGTGAATCACGACTCGCGAACGTTTGCGCCCTGACTAGACACGGTTCTCTAATCGGTTGACGCGCCCCGCCCGTTCAGGCGGGGCCGCGTTCATGCGTGCGCATGCTGCAACGCACACGCGCGACGCGTTACAGCTTCGCGCTCACGCGCACCCAGGCGGTCCGGCCCGGCTCCATCACCGGCGAGTTCGCCGGATAGCCGAAGCCCGCGTTGCCGGCGAGGTTCAGGTGCTCGGTATAGGCCTTGTTCAGCACGTTGTCGACGCCCACCGATATCTGCACGGTCTTGCTCACGTTGTACTGCGTATGCAGCGAGAGCACGCCGAATCCGGCGCTCGGGCCGAAGTCCTTGCCGACCACGTTGCCCTCGTTCAGTGCATAGCGATGCTGCGGCGCAACGATGCGCCACAGGCCCCCTGCCGACCACGCACCACGCGTGTATTCGAGCCCGATGCGTGCCTCGAGCGGCGGCATCTGCGGCAGCGGATCGCCGCTTGCCACGTTGCGCCCCCACGCATACGCGAGCGACGTCTCGACGCGCAGCGGCGCAACCGGCCGCCACGACACGCCCGCCTCGCCGCCCATGATCTGCGCATTGACGTTGGTCGCCTGCGTGGTCGAGCCCATCATGCCGGCCGAGTAGTTGAACAGGATGAAGTCCTGCACGTAGCCCGCGTAGGCCGACACCCATGCATCGAGCCGGTCGCTCTTGTATTGCGCGCCGATGTCGAGCTGCGTGGTCTTCTCCGGCTGCACCGCCGAAAACGCGTTGACCGAACCGGCCGGCCCGCGCTTCGCGGAGAACAGCTCCCAGTAATCGGGATAACGCTCCGTATGGCCGATCCCCGCGTACCACGTGACGGGCAGCGACGCGAGATCGCGTTCGTAGCGGATGAAGCCGCTCGGCAGCACGCGCGTGCGATCGTCGTCGAAGGTCGGATTCGGCTTGCTCTTCATCATGCCGCTCGTCGTCGCGCGCTTGTCGCGTGCGCTCGCATAGTCGACGCGCACGCCGCCGATCACGCGCGACACTTCGCTCGCGTACCACGTCAGTTCGCCGAACACGCCCGCGTTCCACATCGTCGCCTGCGCATCCCACGGCTGGTCGCCGTAGTTCTGCCGCCCCATCGCCGAGCGCGAGTCGAGCCGGTTCGATTGCGCATCCACGCCCGTCACGAGCTTGAAGTCGCCGGCGAAACGGAACGTCGCGGCTGCGCGCGCGCCGACCGTGCGACGCCGCACTTCCGACGCCATCCGCATCGGCATGCTGCTGGTCGGGTCGGGTTGCCGCAACGTGTAGTTGTCCATCACGTGATCGGCTTCGTTGTAGTACACGCGCGCCTCGATCCGGTCGAGCACGTCGCCGATATGCTTCTTGTCGAACGACAGGCCGAACGTCTCGCGGCGGAAATGCGCGCCGTCCATTCCGCGCCCCGCGTAGCGCGCATAGCCGTCGCCGGTGCCGGCGGTCAGCTCGACGCGCGTGTGGTCGTCCGGTGTCCAGCCGAGCGCCGCGTCGGCGTTCCATTTGTCCCACTGCGACGGCACGGTGTTGCCGTTGCCGTCCTTGTAGTCCTGCGAATGCGCGTGGTTCGCGGTCACGCGGCCATAGACGTCCGGCGTGCCGGCCGTCACGTCGACGTTCTGGTCGTTGCGGCCGAACGACCCGCCGACCAGGCTGCCCTCGAAGCGCATGCCGGGCTTGTCGAATCGCGGGGTCACGCGCTCGAACAGCACGGTGCCGGCCGATGCGCCGGGGCCGTACAGCACGGTCTGCGGCCCCTTCAGGACGGTGACCTTGTCATAGCTTTCCGGTGCGATATACGACGTCGGCGCATCCATCCGGCCCGGGCATGCGCCGAGCGTCGACATCCCGTTCGCCAGGATGTTCAGCCGCGAGCCGAACATCCCGCGCAGCACGAGGTCGCCGTTGGTGCCGCCGCTGCGGATCGACGTGAAGCCGGGGATCGTCTTCAGGTAATCCGCGCCGTCGCTGGCGGGCAGCGGCTGGCGCGGGGTCTTCGGATCCGTGACGACGACGAGCGGCGTCGTCAGCGGCGATGCGACGACTTCGATGGCCGGCAGCGGCGCGGCCGTGTCGTCGGCCGGCGCGCCAGCCGCGCGCGCCGTTTCGGCTGCCGCGGCGCTCGCGGCCAGTGCGCCGGCTGCGAGCGCGGGAACGGTGAGTTTCAGCACACGCGGCAAGCGCCGCGCACAGGCATTGCGCGACGCCCGCGGCGCACGCAACTGGAAAATGGTCATGATCGAAAGCCCGAGTGACGCCCTCCGCACGGCCTCGACGGGCCGCACGGATATCGGCGGTGAAAAGAACGGAAAACAGCGCGTCAGGCGCGCTCGGGCGGTGCGCGCGGGTACGCGCGCGGATAGCGGTCGGCGCGCGCCGCGACGGCAGGCGGCGCGACGGCGGAGACGGAAACGACGGGAACGGAAGCGAGTGCCGCGGCGGCAGTCCCGCCGATCGCGGGACTGTGCGCGAAGAAACCGCAGTAGCCGCACGCATCGAGATGCAGCGCGTGATCGTGCATGCGGCCTGCATCGGGTGACCGATGCGCGCCATGCTCTGCACTGCAGACAATTGCGTCGGGCGTGGCCGCCTGCGCGACGCGCCACTGCGACACCAGCGGCGCCGCGATCGCGAACCAGATCGCGAGCACGCCAAGCCAGGCGGTCAGGTGACGATGTCGGTGCAGCATGCGCGGCGCAGAGTAAGCGGAATGTAAAAACAGCCGAGATGTTACAGAATGTTTAACGCGCTGACCAGCGCAGACGGCAGTAAACGGACCGGGGGCGCATGGTTGTCAACACAACCATGCGCCCCCGCCTGCTGCATGCTTCCGGAACGAACGTGCCGTTCAGGGCGCCATGCGCCGCAGTACGTCGTCGCGCCGGATGAAATGATGGTAGAGCGCGGCCAGCGCGTGCAATCCGATCACGAAATAGAACGCGTTGCCGATCAGCTCGTGCGCTTCCTTGATCGTCGGCCGCAGCGCCTTGTCGGGGCCGAGCAGCGTGAACGACACGCCAAGCCAGTCGAGCGACACCGGCTTTCCGCCCAGGTTGATCGTCATGATCCCGAGCAGCGGCTGCGCGATGATGAACACGTAGAGCGCGAGATGCGCGAGCTTCGAGAGCCAGCGCAGCAGCGCCGTTTGCGGAACGGCCTCGGGCACGCGGCTGACGACTCGCCACAGCACGCGCAGCACCGACAGCACGAGCACGAGCGTGCCCGCGGTGAGGTGCACGTTCATCCAGAACACCCGGCTGTCGCTGCCTTTCGGGCCGCGGATCTCGATCGCCAGGTAGGCCAGCGCCACCAGCGCGAACACGGCCCAGTGGAAGAAGATCGCGGGCGAGCTGTAGCGCGTCTGTTTCGCGAGGATGTTTCTCATGCTTCGTCTCGTGTTGTATGCGGGGATGGGCGCATGCCGCAATCGGCTCGGCAGCCCGGCAAAGCTGCCACGATTGTAGCCGCACGTGCGTCCGGTTTTGTGCGGCAAGGTCAAATATCGGACGAATCGTCAGCGCACGCGTCGCGCGGGCCGTCATATGGAAAATCCGCATCGCGCCCGTAAACGGCTGTGGCACGATGAAGCTTTGGTGTCGACGTTGCGCGCGCATCATGAGCAAGGCGTTCTTCGTTGCGGCCTATCGGCTGACCGCCGCGTTGCTCGCGGTGTCGACGACGTTGCACAGCATCGCCGGCTACTGGGGCATGCCTGCATTCGAGCTCGGCAACTTTCTCAGCTACTTCACGCAACTGAGCAGCCTCTACGCGGCCGCGATGCTCGCCGCCGGGCTCTGGCGCATCGCCCGCCCCGGCTCGGCTCGCTACGAATCGATGCGCGGCGCCGCGGTGCTGTACGTCCTGATCACCGCGATCGTCTACGAGCTCCTGCTCGCGCGGCTCGATGCGCTGCGCCACGTCACGCCGGCGTTCAACAACTGGGTGCTGCACCGGATCGTGCCGCTCGTCGTGCTGTGCGACTGGCTGTACGTGGAGCCGCGCCTGCCGATCCCGCGGCGCAGCGCGTTCGCGTGGCTCGCCTTTCCGGTCGTCTATCTCGGCTATACGCTCGTGCGCGGCGCGCTGGAGAACTGGTATCCCTACCCGTTCGTCGATCCGCGGCCGCATGGCTACCTGCCGGTCGCGATCCAGTGTTCGCTGATCGCGATCGGCGCGGCGGCGCTCGCACTGGGCATTCGCTGGCTCGGCAATCACGCGAGACAGTCGGGTGCAGTGACGCTCGGGAAAGGATGAAGGCGGGAAACGCCGGATCGTGTGCGCCGCCCGGCGCACACGGGGTGAGGCGGGCCGTCAGCCGCCGTTGCGCGGCAGGAAGTTCATCGGATCGACGACCTTGCCGTTCTGGCGCACTTCGAACTCGAACGTCGAACGGCCGCTCGTGTCGGTGCCCATTTCGGCGACCGGCTGGCCCTGGCGCACCGCGTCGCCTTCGTTGACCAGCAGTTTGCCGTTGTGTCCGTAGGCCGTGATGAGCCCGTTCTCATGCTTCAGGATCACGAGCGGGCCGTAGGCCTTGACGCCGGACCCCGCATAAACCACGCGTCCGGCCGCCGCGGCCCGCACCGAATGGTCGGGGCCGGACGCGGCGATCACGATGCCGCGCGTCCTGCCGGCCGTGAACGGCGTCGCCACGACACCGGTGGCCGGCCAGGCGAGCGAGCCCGGCTGCGCGGCCGCCGAGGGCGGCTGCCCGAGCGACGTCGCCGCAGGCGGCGGCGCGACGCGCAGCACCTGCCCGGGATACACGGCATCGGTCGGCGCCATGTGGTTCCAGCTGGCCACGTCCTGCACGCGCTGCCCGTATGCGTTCGCGACGCCCGCGAGCGTATCGCCCGGATTCACGCGGTAATAGCCGGCGATCACGCCCGGCGTCGCGGCCGACGTGGGTGCCGACTGGCGCGCCGGCTGCCAGCTGTCGGTCCACGGCGTCATCGTGCAACCCGTCAGCGCGATGGCCGCGGCAACGAGTGCCGCCTGCGGCAGCCAGCGCGTCGGCGCATCGTGGATGGGAATAGTTTCTCTCAAGGGTCCTCCCGGATTTGCGTCGTTGCGCCGCCCACCGCCCCCCGGCGCGCGACGCACGATGTCCGGCCGGACGGCCGGACCAATCAGTATCCGACCGCTCTCGCGGCCGTCAGTTTCCACAGCGGAACATCGGCGCGATGGGCTCACCGGCCCCTTTTTCGCGCCGTTCCGATCGGCAAAGATACCATTTGTGGCGGTCAAGGCCGCGACCGATGCCTGATCCGGCAACAATCTTGCGGTGCCGCAGCAGCGTGCCGGCTGCCTGCGAGCCCCGCCGGGCGGGCCTGCCACGGATCTTCCGCAGGCCTCACCACCCGCGCCTGCCGTATCGATCCCGTCACATTCTTCCCTTCGATCGCCACCTATACTCGGTGATGCACTGCGCGACCCAACGACAACGAGGAGCATGACAATGAACAACGCGACGTTTCTTTCCGTGCAGCTCAACGCCGACGATTTCTCCGGTTCCAGCGGCCTGGTCGAATTGCTCAACCGGCACCTGCTGTTCGCGACCGACGTCGCCGAGGCGGCCGATGCGCTCGTCCAGCTGGCGAGCGTCGCGCACATGACCGGCGCCACGCGCCACAGCGTCGAGCTGCCGGTCCTCGCGATCGAGCGGCTGCGCGACGCGCTCGACACGCTGAGCGGCTACGACGAAACGTGGCTGCAGGTGCTGGAACCGGCCGAAGCGCTGTTCCGGGATATCGGGCGCGGCAGGCGCCCGCTGCACTGAACCGACGGTCGGCGCGATACGCGCGCCACCAATGAAAACAGCCCGTCGTTCCGCTATCCGGAACGACGGGCTGTTCGTACTTCAGGGGACGGATCAGGCCGCCAACGCGGCCGCACCGACCGAACCACCATTAACGACCCTTGTAGATCGGCGCGTCGTCAGCGATGCGCTTGACTTGCCAGCCGGTCTTGGCCTTGGCCGGTGCGCCGGATTCTTGCGCGGCAGCCGGTTGTGCGCCATAGCCGGTCGTGTCGGCAGCGGCAACGTTCTGTTGCGGGTTCAGGCGGGCTTCAGCGGCCTGAATGCTTTCCGGGTAGTTCGTACGGTCGCTGCCCAGCTTGTAGCCGGCCTGCTGGACGGCAACCAGATCGGCCTTCACCTGTGCACGGGTGACGGGCGCATTCTGTTGGGCGAACGAGACGGCGGGAACGGCGAGAACGGCAGCTGCGGCGAACGTTGCGATCAGCGATTTCATGATTACCTCCGGGATTTTTTTGCTCCGCCGCACACACCATGTCTGCAGCGATGGAACAGAGTTTAGTCCCGGGAACACCTAGGGAAAACCATGAAAGAACGAAAACACTGTTTCCCCGGAGCCAACAATGTCGGCATCCGGGATAGAAAAACCCTATTCAAAGAATAGATTTTCGCAACAATGCCGCCCCCTGCCAGCCGGTCAGGACCAGTTCGCGTGGAAGCTGCCCGGCTTGTCGGTACGCTCGAACGTGTGCGCGCCGAAGAAGTCTCGCTGCGCCTGCACGAGGTTCGCCGGCAGCCGCTCGGAACGATAGCTGTCGAAGTACGCGACGGCCGACGCGAACGCCGGTACCGGCACGCCTGCCTTCACCGCGGCCACCACGACGTCGCGCAGCGCGGTCTGATAGTTCGCGGCGATGTCCTTGAAGTACGGGTCGAGCAGCAGGTTCGCGAGCGCCGGATCCTTCGCATACGCGTCCGTGATCTTCTGCAGGAAGCGCGCGCGGATGATGCAGCCCGCGCGGAAGATCTTCGCGATCGTCCCGAGATCGAGGTTCCAGCCGTACTCTTCGGAGGCCGTGCGCAGTTGCGCGAAGCCCTGCGCGTACGAGATCACCTTGCTCAGGTACAGCGCGCGGCGCACCGCTTCGACGAACGCGGCGCGATCGCCGTCGAACGGCGCGGCGGCCGGGCCCGACAGGATCTTGCTGGCCGCGACACGCTCGGTCTTCAGCGACGACAGCACGCGCGCGAACACCGACTCGGTGATGAGCGGCAGCGGCACGCCGAGATCCAGCGCGTTCTGGCTCGTCCACTTGCCGGTGCCCTTCTGCGCGGCGCGATCGAGGATCACGTCGACGAGGTGCTTGCCGGTCTCTTCGTCCTTCTTGCCGAAGATCTTCGACGTGATCTCGATCAGGTAGCTGTCGAGTTCGCCCTGGTTCCATTCGGTGTACACCGCGCCGAGTTCGTCGTTGGTCAGGCCCGCGACGTCCTTCAGCACCGAGTAGCTTTCGGCGATCAGCTGCATGTCGCCGTATTCGATGCCGTTGTGGACCATCTTCACGTAGTGGCCCGCACCGTCCGGGCCCATGTAGGCGACGCACGGCTCGCCGTCCGACGGCGCCTTCGCGGCGATCTGCTTGAGGATCGGCTCGACGAGGTCGTACGCGTCACGCTGGCCGCCAGGCATGATCGACGGGCCGCGCAGCGCGCCCTCTTCGCCGCCCGACACGCCGGTGCCGATGAAATGCAGGCCCGATTGCGCGAGCTCCTGGTTGCGGCGGATCGTGTCGGTGAAATGCGTGTTGCCGCCGTCGATCAGCACATCGCCCTTCTCGAGCAGCGGCTTGAGCGATGCGATCGTCGCATCGGTCGCTTCGCCGGCCTTCACCATCATCAGGATCCGGCGCGGCGTTTCGAGCGACGCGACGAATTCCTCGAGCGTATAGGTCGGCACCAGGTTGCGGCCGGGGAATTCGGCGATCAGTTCGTCGGTTTTCTCGCGGCTGCGGTTGTACACAGACACCGCGTAACCGCGGCTCTCGATATTGAGTGCGAGATTGCGGCCCATCACCGCGAGCCCGATCACACCGATTGCTTGTTTGCCCATTAGTCAATTCTCCGGAAAAAACGGGGCGCGACCCGAACCGGGTCGCGCGCACAGGCGAAAGGATAGTGGAAACCCGGCGGCGATGCGCGCTTGCGTGTCACTGCTCCGCGTGCGGCAGCCGCCGGAACACGACGCTCAGGTTGTTCGCCGGCATCTCGACCACCTCGATGCAATCGAGCCCGCGATCGAGGCCGAGCGCGACGACGGTTTCGAGATCGCGCACGCCCCACGACGGGTCGCGGCTGCGCAGCTGCAGGTCGAATGCCTCGTTCGACGGCGCCGTGTGCCGGCCCTCGCGGCGATACGGCCCGTACAGGAACAGCACGCCGCCCGGCCGCAGCAGGCGCGACGCGCCCGCGAACAGCGCGTCGGTGCAGGCCCAGGGCGAGATGTGGATCATGTTGATGCAGACGATCGCGTCGAGCGCGTCGACCGGCCACGACGCGTCGCGCACGTCGAACGCCAGCGGCCCGGCAACGTTCGCGAGGCCCGCATGGGCAACCCACGCGGCGATCGAGCGGCGCGCCTGCGCATCGGGATCGCTCGGTTGCCAGTGCAGGCCCGGCAACGCCTGTGCGAAATGGACGACGTGCTGGCCCGTGCCGCTCGCGATTTCGAGCACGCGGCCGCTCGCCGGCAACACGCGGCGCAAGACGTCGAGGATCGGCCCGCGATTGCGTTCGGCTGCCGGCGCCGACAGCCGCGCGGACGGATCGGGCGAAGCGGTCGGATCGGTCACGATGCGTGCTCCGGTGCGTGGCCCGCGAGGCCCAGCCGCGCGGTGAGCGCGTCGAGCGCGGGTGCGCAACGCGCCTCGACCTTCAGCGTCAGGATCGGATCGGCGCGCGTATGGCCGAGATTGAGCGCGGCGACCGGCTTGTGCTGCGCCTGCGCCCACACGCAGAAGCGGTAGCCGGAATACACCATCAGCGACGAGCCGACGACGAGCAGCGCATCGGCCGCATCGAGCGCCTGCGACGCGAGCGCCACGCGCTCGCGCGGCACGTTTTCGCCGAAGAACACGACTGCCGGCTTCAGCAGCCCGCCGCACGCGGGGCACGCCGGGATGCGGAACGTGTCGAGCGCCGCCCATTCGAGATGCGCGTCGCCGTCCGCGGCAGGCTCGGCCTGCGCGCCCAGCAGCTCGGGATTGTCGGCCTCGAGCATGACCTGGATCGTCGCGCGCGCATGATGCGCGCCGCAATCGAGACACGTGACGCCGTCGATGCCGCCGTGCAGCTCGATCACGTCGCCGCTGCCCGCGCGCTGGTGCAAACCGTCGACGTTCTGCGTGACGAGACGCTCGATCCGCCCCGCGCTGCCGAGCCGCGCGAGCGCGACGTGCGACCCGTTCGGCTGGGCGCGGCCGACGACGGGCCAGCCGATCATGCTGCGCGCCCAGTAACGCCGCCGCGCGGCATCGGAGCCGAGGAATTCATGGAGCTGAATCGGCGGCGAGCGCATCCACTGGCCGTTGCGGTCGCGATAGCCGGGAATGCCGGAGTCGGTGCTGATGCCCGCGCCGGTCAGTACCAGCAGGCGCGGATGACGTTCGACGAACGTCTGCAGCGCATCGAGTGCGGCCGGATCGATGCCGGCGGTTGAGGGGTCGTGCAGGGCTGTGTCGTTCATGTTGGCAACGCGTGATCGGGTGCGCCGGCAAGCCGTGCGCCCGCACGGGCAGCCAGGCACGCCAGCACATGATACAGAACGCCGCGCGATCGGGCCGATGGCCCGCGTCGCAAACCGGCGCACAAAAAAAGACGCCCATCCGCCACTCGGCGATGGGCGCTTCAACAATTGATCCATCGGGGTAGTGGATCAACTGACAGCACAATTTCGCGGCGCCCGCCATGCCGCGGCCGGCGAACGCTTCCCCTGGACTGCATGTATTCCGCGGTGCCGGACACATCGATGCGCTGCCGGCTTTCCGGTGCGCTCCGGTTCGGGCCCGTCGCGCCGACGCGATACACGGCGCACGAACACCTGCGCCGCGCGACGACTCGCGTTGCGCGCGCCAGCATGACGATCCGGGTTCCGGGCCGGGCCATCCACGGATATTCGAAGTTCGTCCCCGACGGCCGACCGGCACCAGTCGGCCTCGTGCGTCACACCTGCACGTCGTCGTTCAGAACAAACCCGATTGCTCGGATGGAACGGAAAGCCGCGCGCTCACGTCGCCTCGATCAACGGCGAAGCGAATACCCAGGCAGGTCGGCGATTCATGTTTGCAACACGGCATGTTGCGATTCGGTCTGTTTTCATTCTCTTGTCCCCGTCTCCGATACGTCCGACCCACTGAAGCGATCGCCGGACCGACTGCGTCCGCGACCGCGCTCACGGCACGTACAGATATGCAAGGAGCGCACCATGCTTCATGCCGCAAGGCCGCGCGGGCCGAAGCGGGGCCATCGCGGCGAATCGCGCACCGGCAAGCAGCGCGAACGTTTCGAAACTGAAACGCGTACCGGATCGGCGACCGTCGGCCGGGCATGCCGCGATGTCGTCATGCCGCGCCGGCACGGCCCGCGCCGATGTCGCGTCGTTGCATCCGCGCGCGATTGCCGACCGGCTTACAATCGCCCCACAGTGCCGCATACGCACGAACGGACGCGCGGGCCCACCCCGGCCTGCTTCGCGCAACCCGCCGCCACCTGACGGGAGCCACCTGCCCGACCTATGCCTGACACACACGACTGGCTGGATATCGACTACCGGACGCTGTTCCGGCTGCATCCGGATCGCCGGATCGAACGCGAGAACGATCCCGACTGCTCGCCCGGGCCCCGCTTCTGGCTCGGCAGAGGCGCGGAACGCAACCTGGCGGGCGTACGCGCCGACGTGCCTTTTCCTGTAGCAGAAGAACTGGCGCGCCTGGCCGACAGCGAAACGCCGTCGGCGGACTTCACGCAGCCCGCGCATCTCGAACGCTATCTGTCGCTGCTCGCCCCCGTTCCGCACTGGAACATCGGTCTCGTCTACGCGCTGCCGCACGCACTCGGCTTCGACACCGACGCACACGTCGAACTGATCGACGGCGACAGCGACGCGGGCCGGCATCTGCTGCACGCGCTGTCGATGCGCGGGATGCCCGAAGGCCTGTTCTCGATGGGGTTTCAAGGCGCCGCCGATCTGTGGGCGCCGTGGTGCGCGGCCGTCGTCGACGGAGAAGTCGCCTCGGTCGCATTCGCCGCGCGGCTATCCGAAGTCGGTGCCGAACTCGGTCTCGCGACGGCCCCTGCATTCCGGGGGCGCGGCCTCGCGGCGGCCGTGACCGCCGCGTGGTCGCGGCTGCCGTCGCTTCGAACCCGCACGCTGTTCTACAGCACGGCCAGCGACAACCGAGCGTCACAACGCGTGGCGGCGCGCCTCGGCCTCACGCTGCGCGGTACGACGCTGCGGGTGGCATAGCGCCGGGGCCTGCGCGACACCTCAACGAAAGGCCTCGATGACCTTCACGCGGCGTTCGGTTTCGCCGACGAAGCAACTGTCAACCTCCACGAGCCCGAGCGTACCGCCTGCATCGGGCTGCCGCGATTCGGCGCAGGCAGCATCCCGCGCCTTGAGCCAGCGGCGCTCGTCGTCGCGCAACCTCGCCTTGCCCTGTGCATCCAGGCTCGCCATCTTCGTCTTGTAGACGGCATTCAACCGTCGGTCGGCCTCGTCGTATTTCAGCCGCAGGCAATTGCGGATGTCGGCCGTGTAGCCCGTTTCCTCGGCGGTCTTGCAGATAACGGTACGCTGCGCATCGTCCGCGCGCGCGTCGGACGCAACCGTGAAAAGCATCGCGCTCGCCGCCAGACCGATCACCGCGTGTTGAAGCGCATTCATCCGGATTCGCCGTTCTCAATGATCGAAGGCACCGATTATGCCCGGCCCGCTGCCCGCATGGCTCCCGTTACCTCGACGTCACCGGTCACGCCCGATCGGGCGCTGCGCATGCCGTGCCGCGCCGCGCCGCGCAGCCGGCGCGCAAACACGCTAGCATTCGGACACGCAACGTCGCGCGCCCGCTTTGCCCCGCCTCCAAGGACCCGACATGACCACGCCCGCCCCTGCCCGTCCCGACGTCGCGCATCGCATCTTTTCGGCCGGGCAGCTGTCGATCGGCCTCACGTTGCCGCTGCTTCGCACCGGCCATGTCGTTGCCGACTTCGACGAGCAACTCGAACTCGCGGCGCTGGCCGACACGCTCGGCTTTCGCGCGCTGTGGATTCGCGACGTGCCGCTGAACAGCGCCGACTATCCCGACCCGGTCGGCCACCTCGACCCGTGGGTCCTGCTCGGCGCACTGGCGTCACGCACGCGCCGGATTGCACTCGCCAGCGGCGCGATCGTGCTGCCGCTGCGTCATCCGCTGCATATCGCGAAAGGCGCGCTGTCGGTCGCGACGCTGTCGGGCGGACGCTTCATCCTCGGGCTCGGCTCCGGCGACCGGCCGCCCGAATATGCGGCGTTCGGCGTCGACGCGGAAACGCGCCGCGACCGGTACCGCGCGCACTGGGACGTCGTCGCGGCGGCGCTCGGCGTGCCATCGCGCGTGCTGCCCGACGAAGCGCCGCCCGATGCGCCCGACTTCACGCTGCTGCCTCGCGGCGCCGACGCGGTGCCGATGCTGGCGGTCGGCTCGGGCGGGCAAAGCGTCGACTGGATCGCGCGTCACTCGATCGGCTGGATGACGTACCACCGCGATCCGGACACGCAGCACGCACGGTATTCGATGTGGCGCGCGGCGGTTGAAAGGCTCGCGTCGCCGGCCTTTCGCGCGTTCGGCGTGTCGATGCGACTCGACCTCGTCGAGGATCCCGATGCGCCGGCTACCGCATTGCCGCTCGGCTATGCAACCGGACGCCGCGCATTGATCGACATCCTGCGGAACATGCGCGCGGCAGGCACGCATCACGTCACGCTGAATCCGGGCTCGGACCGGCCCGTGCGCGACGTCATCGAAGAAATCGCGGAACACGTCCTGCCGGTTTTTCACGACGGGGAAGCGTGATTTGGCAGGATTCCGGATGAATTCGGCGCGATGCGCGCGGCGCTCGCCGTTGCCCGCAAGCGGGCATTACGCGAGCCTTACACGCCGACAATCGAGTCGCCCCCCCCTGCGTCAGCCACATGACCGCGGAAACGCGCCGCAAACGGCCGCGCCGCGTCGTGCATGCCCGATTCGAATGATCGTCGACGGAACTATTCGGTTCCGGGCGCGATCATGTTAACTTCCCGTCCATCGTTCAGCCCGGCGGGCCGCGCGCCGATGCGCGCCCGCATGCCCACTCCATGCGACATATCCTCCTCGGCTGGCTGCTTGCCGCCGTCGTCACGGCCGCTCACGCGGCCGCTCCCGCCCCGGCCGCCGCGTCGGCCGCTTCCGGCACCGCGCCTGCGCTGACGCCGCAACAGGCTCAGCAGGCGCTCAACGTGCTCGAAAATCCCCGCGATCGCGCGCAGGTCGAAACGACGCTGCGTGCGATCGCGGCCGTCGGCGCGCTGAGCGCACCCGCGGTCGTTGCCAGCGATGCGGCGGCGGCCAGCGGCGCTTCGGCGGCCGCGGCCCCGGGCGCGCTCACGTCGAACGGGCTCGCGTCGATGCTCGTCCGGCAGGGATCGCGCTGGGCCACCGAAATCGGCGGCGCGCTGAAGGAGTCGCTGCACTCGCTGCTCGATGTCGGCTCGGTCGGAAGCTGGTGGCACGACAGGCTGGTGCGAGCCGACGAGCGCGCGGATCTCGCGCACGCGTTCTGGATCATCGTCGCCGTGCTCGTGCCCGCGCTCTTCGTCGAATGGTTGGCAAAGCGGTTGTTGCGACGCGCGCTGACCGCAGTGGCCGCACGGCGTGCCGACACGTCGCCCCGCACCGCGCCGGACTCCACCTCGCCCGATGACGACGACGCGCCGCCGGACACCCTCGCCAAACCCGACGCCGCCGATCCCGCCGATGCCCCTGACACCGCCCCCGCATCGTCACAAGGCCGAGGCCACGCGCGCCGCCACACCACGCTGCTGCACCGGATGCCGCGCGCGCTCGTCAGCCTCGCGTTGCGTGCCGTGCCGCTGCTCGTGTTCGTCGGCGTCGCGAGCCTGACGATGTCCGCGATCGGAGAGACGGGCACCCCGATCGAATTCGCGCTCGAAGCGCTGATCGACATCTACGTGATCTGCCGGCTCGTCACGATCGTCAGCCGGCTGTTCTTCCAGCCCGATGCGCGGCAATTGCGGTTGCTGCACATCAGCGATGCGTGGGCCGATTTCGCGCAACGTTCGATCGCGCGGATCGTGATCGTGGTCGGCGCCTGCACGGCCGCTGTCGAGATCGCCGCGAGCTTCGGGCTCAGCGAGGCCGGTCATGTCGCCCTGCTGAAAGCCGTCGCGCTCGTCGGGCACCTGATGGTATCGGCGCTGATCCTGCGGAGCCGCCAGCCGGTCGCCGCGCGGATCCGCGCGGCCGGCGACGACCGTGCGTCCTTCGAGATGGTCGCGAATGCGCTCGCGGACGCGTGGGCTCCCGTGTCGGTATTCATCGTGATGGCGCTGTGGTTCGTCTGGGCGCTCGACGTCCACAACGGCTATCGCGTGCTGATCACGCTCGGCGGCCGCTCGATCGCCGTGATGATCGGCATGCGGATGGTCTCGATCGTCGTGTTCGGCGCGCTCGCGCGGCTGTTCCAGGGCCGCGACGAAGACCGCACGCTCGTCCACCTGCACGCGTACCGCTACTACCCGCTGCTGCGCCAGATCGTGTCGGGCGCGATCGGCATCGTGACCGTCGTGTTGCTGCTGCAGATCTGGGGGGTACCGATCTTCCGCGCGTTCGAAACCGGCACCATCGGCCACCGGCTCGCGTCGGCGCTGGTGACGATCGCGATCGCGGCCATCGTCGCGCTCCTCGTGTGGGAAGCCGCGAACATCGCGATCGAGCGCCGCCTGCAGCGGTGGACGCGCGAAGGCAATCTCGTGCGCGCGGCGCGACTGCGCACGCTGCTGCCGATGTTGCGCTCGCTGCTGTTCGTGATGATCGCGCTCGTCGTCGTGCTGACGGGCCTCAGCCAGCTCGGCGTGAACGTCGGCCCGCTGCTTGCCGGCGCGAGCATCTTCGGTGTCGCGCTCGGCTTCGGCTCGCAGAAGCTCGTGCAGGATTTCATCACCGGGATCTTCCTGCTGATGGAAAACGCGATGCAGGTCGGCGACTGGGTCACGCTCGCGGGCGTGTCGGGTACGGTCGAGTACCTGTCGATCCGCACCGTGCGGCTGCGTGCGGGCGACGGGTCGCTGTACACGATCCCGTTCAGCTCGGTGACGACCGTCAACAACACGAACCGCGGGCTCGGCAACGCCGCCGTCAAGATCAGTATTGCCTACGGCGAGGATATCGATCGCGCGATCGCGACGCTGAAGGAGATCGGCGCGGCGTTGCGCGACGATCCGAAATACCGCGACGGCATCCTGTCGGACTTCAGCTACTGGGGGATCGACCAGGTCGACGGCGCGGCACTCGCGCTGGCCGGGCAGATGCAATGCACGGACGCGACGCGCTGGAGCGTGCAGCGTGAATTCAACCGGCGGATCGCGGAGACGTTCCGCGAACGCGGCATCCGGATCGCCAATCCGCAGCGCAGCGTCGTCGCCTATGCGGACGGATCGCGGCCTGTCGTCGAAGGCGAAAACGGCGGCAATGGCAGCGACGGTGACAACAGCGGCAACGGCCATGCCGCCGAACCGGAGCGCAAGCCGGGTTGACCAGCCGGGGGCGATGCCGCGCCGCGCTCAACGCGCGGCGGGCTTGTTCACGCGCCGCGTGCTTTTCGCGGCGGGCGCCGATGCCCCCGCCTTCGCCTTAACCGCACGTTTCGCCGCCGCGCCCTGCCCGCGCTTCACGCCGGCTTCCGGATCGGCAGCCGATACGTCGCGCTGCGCATGCCATTGCTCGAGCAGCAGGCGTGTCTGGTCGGCGATCGTGTCGACCAGCAATGCCGCACGCTCGCCCTCGAACGCCTCCCATTCGAGCAACTGCAGCGCCGAACGCTGCGCGATGTGGAACACCGTGATCTGCCCGAACAGGCTCAGCGCGCGCAATCGGGTGACGGGATCGTTGGCCGGCCGGCCCGAGATACGGCCGATCAGTTCGGCGCTCACGTCGTTGAGCGGCTTGCGCATGCGCTTCATCAGGATCTCGCTCGCGCTCGCCGGCTCCTGGCCGCCTTGCTCGCGTGCAAAGAACATCCGCTGGTTCATCGTCTTCGGCGCGGTGAACATCCGGTCCGACAGCGCGCGCAGCAGCCCGATGAACGCGTCGATCAGCACGTCGACGTCCGCGTCCGCATCGAGCATCGCCCTCGCATGGCCGACCGACGGTGCGAACACTTCCCTGCCATTCTCCGCGATCGCCTCGACGCACGCGCGGTACACGCCCTCCTTGTTCTCGAAGTAGTACTGGAGCGCCGGCGCGTTCACGCCGGCCATCGCGGCGATCTCGCGTGTCGATGCACCCGCGAACCCGCGCTCGCCGAACAGTTCGATCGCCGCCTCGATGATCCGCTGGCGCGTTTCGTCGCCGCGGGCGTAGCCGCCCGCCGACGTCCGGCGCAGCTTCTTCGCTTCGTTCATGCCTTCCCCGTCATTCGATCGATCGATATTCTACTTGACACAATTTTATCAACTGGAATAATTCTTCCACTTGGAATAAATTGGACACCGGAATGTCGACGCCGCAAGACCCGCCACAGCAAGCAGATCGTCAGGAAAACGGAACAACACCGCGAAACGGAAGCAAATCCGGCAACGGATCGAAACGGCGCATCCTGCTCGTCGTCGCCGTGCTCGCGGCGATCGGCGGCACCGTCTGGCTCGGCCGCTGGTGGACGGTCGGCCGTTTCATCGAAAGTACCAACGACGCGTACCTGCAGGCGGACAGCATGACTGCCGCGCCGAAGGTCGCCGGCTACGTGACCGATGTGTATGTCCGCGACAACCAGGCCGTGAAGGCCGGCGATCCGCTCGTGCGACTCGACGTCCGCCAGTACCAGGTTGCGCTCGCGCAATCGCTTGCGACCGTCGATGCACGCCGCGCGGATATCGCACGCGCCGAGGCCGACATCAGCCAGCAGCGTGCGAATCTCGAACAGGCCGACGCGCAGGCGAAGGTGTCGCGGATCAATGCGCAGCACGCCGGCGACGAATACGCGCGTTATGCGCCGCTCGCGGCGACCGGTGCGGAGACGCACGAACGCGTGGCAGACCTGAAGAGCACGCGCGATCAGGCGGTCGCGACGCTCGCCGCGAACAATGCGTCGATCGCGGCCGCACGCACGCAGATCGCGTCGTTCACCGCCCAGCTCCAGCAGGCACGCGCGCAGCTCGAAGCCGCGCAGGCCAGTGCCGCACAGGCGCAGCTCGACCTCGACAACACGATCGTGCGCAGCACCCTCGCCGGCCGCGTCGGCGATCGCACGGTGCGCGTCGGTCAATACGTGCAGCCCGGCACGCGCCTGCTGACCGTGGTGCCCGTCGATTCGATCTACCTCGTCGCGAACTTCAAGGAAACGCAGATCGGCAACATGCGTATCGGCCAGCCGGTCGAACTGCATGTCGACGCCTTGCCGGACGGTGCGCTGTCCGGCGTCGTCGACAGCTTCGCACCCGGCACCGGCGCGCAGTTCGCCCTCCTGCCGCCCGAGAATGCGACCGGCAACTTCACGAAGATCGTCCAGCGCGTGCCGGTACGCATCCGCCTCGCCGCGAACGCCCGCGCGCAGCGCATGCTGCTGCCGGGGCTGTCGGTGACGGTCGACGTCGATACGCGCTCGGCCCGCGACGAGACGCATCATGGCTGAACCGTCCGCCACGATGCCCGTGCCGCCGCACGAAGGCCGCGCGAGCGTGACCGACTGGATCGCGGTCGCGGCCGGCGCGCTCGGCGCGCTGATGGCGACGCTCGACATCTCGATCACGAATTCCGCGTTGCCGCAGATCCAGGGTGAAATCGGCGCAACCGGCACCGAAGGCACGTGGATCTCGACCGGCTACCTGATGTCGGAGATTGTGATGATCCCACTCGCCGCGTGGCTCACGCGCGTGTTCGGGCTGCGCAATTTCCTGCTGACGAACTCCGCGCTGTTCATCGCGTTCTCGATGATGTGCGGCTGGTCGCATTCGCTGCCGATGATGATCGCCGGCCGGATCGGCCAGGGCTTCACCGGTGGCGCGCTGATCCCGACCGCGCAGACCATCATCCGCACGCGGCTGCCGCTGTCGCAGTTGCCGGTCGGCATGACGCTGTTCGGCCTGATCGTGCTGCTCGGGCCGCTGTTCGGCCCGGTGCTCGGCGGCTGGCTCGCGGAAAACGTGAACTGGAGCTGGTGCTTTTTCCTGAACCTGCCGGTGTGCCTGCTGTTGATGGGGCTGCTATGGTTCGGGCTGCCGTCCGATCGTCCGCAATGGAGCACGTTCTTCAACGCGGACTGGCTCGGGATCGCCGGCCTCGCGATCGGGCTGAGCTCGCTCACCGTCGTGCTCGAGGAAGGCCAGCGCGAACGCTGGTTCGAATCGCAGATGATCGTCACATTGAGCCTGGTGTCGCTCGCCGGGATGATCCTGATCGCGCTGTCGCAACGCTTCGCGAAGCGGCCGATCGTGCGGCTGTCGCTGATGCGCAATCCGCGCTACGCAAGCGTGATCGTGATCGTGTCCGCGGTCGGTGCCGGCCTGTACGGCGTGTCCTACCTGCTGCCGCAGTTCCTCGCGATCGTCGCCGGCTACAACGCGGAACAGGCGGGCGCAATCATGCTGCTGTCGGGGCTGCCGGCCTTTCTCGTGATGCCGATCCTGCCGCGCCTGCTCGGCAAGGTCGATTTCCGCATCCTCGTGATCTCCGGGCTGCTGCTGTTCTGCCTGAGCTGCATGCTCGACATCAGCCTGACCGCGCAGAGCGTCGGCCACGACTTCGTCTGGTCGCAACTGATTCGCGGCGTCGCGCAGATGCTCGCGATGATGCCGCTCAACCAGGCATCGATGGCGGCCGTCGCACGCGAAGACTCCGGCGATGCAGCCGGGCTCTACAACATGGCACGCAACCTCGGCGGCTCGATCGGGCTCGCGATCATCGGCACCGTGATCGACCGGCGCACGACCTTCCACACGGCCGCGCTGCGCGAATCGGTGACGGCGAACTCGCTGATCGGGCAGGACCGGCTGTCGGCCTACGCGGCCAACTGGTTCGCACACACCGGCGATCTCGCGTATTCGAACATGCGCGCGCTCGGACAGCTGGCGCAGCAGATCCAGGTCCAGGCCGTCGTGATGACCTATTCCGAAACCTTCTATCTGCTGGGCCTTGCACTGCTCGCCTGCGTGCCGCTCGCGCTGCTGCTGAGAACGCCGCGCGGGCCGCAGCCGATGTCGTCCGGCCACTGAACCGTCTTACGCGATGAAACCCTTCTCCCTGCCCCGCCGCCCCGTGCTCACGCTGTGTGCGGCCGCGTGCCTGCTCGCCGGCTGCACGGTCGGCCCCGACTACCGCGGCGCGCCCGCCGCACCGGATGCGCCGGTCTTCGTGCGCGCGCCGGCCTCCGGTGTCGACACCGCCGCACCCGCGCCAAGCGCGTGGTGGCACGCGCTCGACGATCGCCAGCTCGACGACCTGATCACTGCGGCGCTCGCGTACAACCCCGATCTGCACGCTGCGCAGGCACGCTTGCGCGCATCGCGCGCGCAGCTCTCGCAACAGCGCGCGGCGCAGTTGCCGAAATCGTCCGCCACCGTCGCCGCCGTCCGCATGCGCGAGCCGGACGTCAGCGCGCTCGGTTCGCTGCTGCCGTCGAACGGCTCGAACCAGTCAGGCGGTGCATCGCCGTCGCTGGGCGGCTCGGGTCCGCTGCAGCTCTATTCGGCAGGCTTCGACGCAACCTGGGAAATCGACCTGTTCGGCGGCACGCGCCGGGCGGTCGAAGCCGCGTCCGCTCAAGCGGAAGCAGTCGACGCCGATCTCGCCGACACGCAGGTGTCGATCGCGGCAGAAGTCGCGAACGCGTACGTCGACCTCCGCGACCAGCAGCAGCGGCTTGCGCTGTCGCGACGCACCGCCGAGTTGCAGCAGAAGATGCTTGAACTCACGCAGCAGCGCCGCGCGCGCGGCGTCGCGGCCGATGCCGACATCGAACGCCTGACGACACAGGTCGAGAACACGCGAGCCTCGCTGATCCCGCTCGACGCGCAGGTGACGGAATCGCTCGACCGGCTCGCGATCCTGACGGGGCGCGCGCCGGGTGCGCTCGACGCGGCGCTGACGACACCGGCCGCGCCGCTGCCGACGCTGCCCGGCAGCGTCGCGATCGGCGATCCGGCCACGCTGCTGAAACAGCGCCCCGACATTCGCGCGGCCGAGCGCCGGCTCGCATCGAGCAATGCGCAGATCGGCGAGCATGTCGCCGATTACTTCCCGAAGGTGACGCTGCTCGGCGATCTCGGCTTCAGCGCGGCGGACCCGGGCCACCTGCTCCGCAAGCAGAACTTCACGTGGGTCGGCGCGCCGTATCTGCAATGGAACATTCTCGACTTCGGGCGCACGCGTGGCGCGGTGCGCGCGGCCGAAGCATCGCGCGACGAAGCGGAAGCGAACTATCAGAAGGCGGTGCTCGGTGCGTTGCAGGATGCCAACACGGCATTGCAGCGCTACGGACACCAGCGCGAGCACGTCGTTGCGCTCACCAGGGTTCAAACCTCCGCCGTGCATTCGCGATCGCTGATGGATGAACGCTATCGCGCGGGCGTCGCATCGATGATCGACCTGCTCGATACGCAACGCGAAGCACTTTCCGCGCAGCAGAACGTGATCGCCGGGCAGGCCGAACTGATCAAGGACTACGTGTCGGTGCAGAAGAGCCTCGGGCTCGGGTGGCAGGCGGGCGCGGGTTGACGGTGAGTCGAGCGGTGCCGTGCGGCCGGGTTTGTCGCGGCTGCAACACATCGACAACAGCGATGCGCGGGACAGAAAAACGTTTCGCGCGCCGCCCGTGACCACCCGATGAATCAGAAAAACTCGTCGAGCAGCCGGTAGAAAGCGATCCGGCCCGGATCGGGCTGCCCGACTCCGTACCGGTCGAAGAAAGGCGCGACCCATTCACTGCCGAGATCGGCTTCGATATCTCGCACCGGCGATTCGAGTTGCGCCTCGAACACGATCGGGCAGTCGCGCCAATTACGCATCGAACCGGAAACGATCGGCGAACCGCATTCAGCATTACTTTCTTCGTTGGCGTCGAATATTACAAATTACTGCCAAAATTTTCAAAAACATTGCATTTATTCGCTTTAAATTTGTTTCATATAACCAAAAAAAGTTTGACACCCCGCTTTCGTTCTTGATACCGTCCGATGCAAGCAATCTGACAAATTGCTCACTGCGCAATCGCTTCCGCTCCACGTTTTTTTCGCTTCCGCCGCACCGAAGTGCCAGCCGCCGGCCGTATCGTTCGCGCGCCGGCCATGCAACATCCCGATGCATTTCATTGGACGACTGCCATCCGGCAGCGGGCCGAAGGATCGAATCAAATGAGCAGGACAACGAAACTGTTGCTCTAGCAATCCCGCTCGCGCCCAGTCCGCGCGACTGCGCCGTATCGCGACGCAGCCCTCTCGCTACCGCATTTACAGAATTTCGCCCCCGGGAAAAAACACCTGTCCGGATCGGGCGAAAGGCCCTGTCGCGTCCGCGCCATCCGCACGCATGCGACAGAAATCGGCGGTGCATGATCCGCGCCGCTGTCGACCGTTGTTGTTCGTGCCGTTCGATGTTCAACCGGAGGGGTAATTCAAATGAATCAGGTTGCAGACAAGAATCAAAAGCACAATCGCTTCATCAAGCTCGCCTTCGCCGCCGCGGCAGCCGCATCGTTCGGCATCGCGACCGTCCACGCCGCGCCCGCGGCCGGCTGGACGGAAACGCGCACCAAGGGCTTCCTGCCGCTCGTGCAGCAGAACGAAGCCGGTACGGCCAGCGCGCCTGCCGCAAGCACGGCCGCCGCTGCCACGGCAGCCATCGAGATGGCACCCGGCGAATCGGTGGACATCGTGCTCGGGCTGAACCTGCGCAACGAAGCACAGCTCGACCAATACCTGCACGACCTGCATACGCCCGGCTCGCCGCACTACCGGCAGTTCCTCACGCCGGCGCAGTTTGCCGCGCAATATGCGCCGACCGACCAGCAGGTCGCCTCGGTCGTCGCGCACCTGCGCAAGGAAGGCTTCGTGAACATCGTGGTCGCACCGAACCGCCTGCTGGTATCCGCGTCCGGCACCGCGGCGACCATCAAGTCCGCGTTCCGCACGACGCTCAAGCGCTTCACGCGCAACGGCCGCAGCGTCTATGCGAATACCGACGCCGCGCAAGTGCCGAACGCGATCGGCGGCGTCGTGGGCGCGGTGCTGGGCCTGCAGAACGTCGAACTGATGCACACGGGCGCGGGCAGCAAGCCGCAAGGCAACACCAGCAACCTGACGATTCCGGCCGGCGCATCGGCGGTGCCGCACAACCCGACCGAGTTCTCGTCGATCTACGGCGGCAACGGTACGCCGACGGCCTCGCAAACCACCGTCGGCATCATCTCCGAGGGCGACCTGTCGCAGACGGTGAGCGACCTCAACACGTTCGCCGCAAACAACAGCCTCGGCACGATCAGCAGCAGCATCGTGAAGACGGGCCCATCCGGCAGCTCGTACACCGACACCGACGGCACCGTCGAATGGAACCTCGACAGCCAGTCGATCGTCGGCGCGGCCGGCGGCAGCGTGAAGCAGGTCGTGTTCTACGTCGCACCGTCAATGACGCTCACGGCGATCACCGCCGCATACAACAAGGCCGTGACCGACAACGTCGCGAAGGTAATCAACGTGTCGCTCGGCGTGTGCGAATCGTCCGCGAACAGCACCGGCTCGCAGGCAACCGACGACACCATCTTCAAGCAGGCGATCGCGCAGGGGCAAACCTTCTCGGTATCCGCCGGCGACCACGGTGCATACGAATGCGCGGGTGGCACGCCGTCGCGCTCGACCTACACGGTGAGCGAGCCGGCAACGTCGCCGTACGTGATCGCAGTGGGCGGCACGACGCTGTTCACCAATACGTCGACCAACGCTTACAACAGCGAGATCGTCTGGAACGATCCGAGCTGGCAGCCGGGCACCGTGTGGTCGACAGGCGGCGGGTACAGCAAGTACGAAGCGGCGCCGTCGTGGCAATCGTCGAGCCTCACGGGATCGACCAAGCGCGCACTGCCCGACGTCGGCTTCGATGCCGACCTGCGCACCGGCGCGATTCTCGTCGTGAACGGCCAGACGTCCGACACGCTGTGGGGCTCGGGCTACCTGAACAACGAAGGCGGCACGAGCCTCGCCGCGCCGATCTTCACGGGCATCTGGGCGCGGCTGCAGTCCGCGAACAACAATGCGCTCGGGTTCCCCGCGTCGAGCCTCTACAAGTACTTCCCGAGCAACGCGGCGCTGCTGCACGATGTCACGTCCGGCAACAACGGCAGCGGCACCTACGGCTACAAGGCGAAGGCCGGCTGGGACGCAACGACGGGCTTCGGCAGCGTGAACATCTCGAAGCTGAACGCGTTCATCCAGAGCACGCCGGATTTCGCGCGCTGATGGACCGATGACTGCCCCGGTTCCGCGTACGCTCCTGAGCGCACGTCTGGAACCGGATGTGGTCGTTCAAATAACCCGCGAGGGCTGCCAGGCCGTCGCGGGTTATTTTGCGTTCTGCGTAGTCTCGCGGGGCAGCATCTGGCACGACGACGCACCAGCAGACCTTTAAATAGTTGCGTGCGCAACTTTCATGTTCATTACCCGAGCATGAGCATCGCACCGAGTGAAACGCACCCCGTCACGGCAGCGCGGTATTCGCGCTGCCTGCCGACGAAACGCGCGTCGTGCCGCCATGCGACGCGAGCACGACTCAAACGCCGTACCCCGCCGTCTTCCACGAAGCCGCACGGCCTTGCCGCACAACTCACTC
Organism: Burkholderia cepacia ATCC 25416; assembly: GCF_001411495.1. Classification (NCBI taxonomy): domain Bacteria; kingdom Pseudomonadati; phylum Pseudomonadota; class Betaproteobacteria; order Burkholderiales; family Burkholderiaceae; genus Burkholderia; species Burkholderia cepacia. Next base: position 540,034 of record NZ_CP012982.1, read on the forward strand.
GGCCCAGTTCCGGACGTAGTCCGGCACCGGCATGTTGCCGTCGGCATGAACCGGTGCGCCGCGCGTCGTCTTCAGCGGCAGGATCCCCGTCCAGACAGCAAGCGCAAGATCTTCATCCTTGTCGGACGGCAGCGAATCGCTGACTTTCACCGCCGCTTCCGCAAGGGCAATCCGCAGCACGCTGGTCGCATTGATTTCCTTCTCGTTGCCGGGCCGCGCGTCATGCTTGCGACCTGGTGCGATCTTGTCCATCAACGCATCCAGCGCCGCCAGCTTGTCGTCACGGCCCTCCACGACGTCGAACCGCCCGTAGATCACCGCGGATCGATAATTCATCGAATGGTTGAAGGCCGACCTGGCCAGCACGAGCCCGTCCAGCAACGTAATCGCGACGGAGGCCGGCGCGCCCGCCGACAGCGCCTTGATCATCCGGCTACCGTTGGACCCGTGAATATAGAGGTCATCGCCCCGTCTCCAGTGCGCGGTCGGGATACAGTGCGTGTTCTCGCCTGCAGCGAACGCGATGTGGCAGACGTACGCTTCGTCCACGATGCGATGAAGCATCGTGCGATCGCGATTCGCCAATTCCGGCAGGCGGCGAATGGTGGTGCGGGGTGTGGAAGCGATGACGGTCTGATCTTTCATGTTTCGTTTTCCTGTTCGCACGCCCTTGCGCACATCGAGCGGCCCGCGTTCCGGCAAGGCTCAACGATCTGCCCGGAATATATTTGCACTGCGAATTTAATCGAATTGAACGCATGCAGCTTCCAAGCCTGCAAAACCGGTCGATCGGCCCATCGACAGCCGCGCTTCAAATCGATCAAAATACGCGCGTGCCGCAATCGGGGACGATCGCCGGGAGACCCCGCGCACCGCGCCTGCACCGCGAGAACGTGAACGATACGACGCGCGCCGAATCTTCAAAAGAACCAGCTCACCGAAAAATTCTGGAACCAGCCCATGGATCTCGCGCTGCTCCTCTCATCGCTTTCCAGACAGGAGGGCACGACGCGCCACAGCCAGCAGGAGGCCCTCTACCGGAGCCTGCGCAACATGCTGCTGGACGGGCACATCCCGTCCGGCACACGGCTCGTGTCGACCCGCGTGCTCGCGGCGGAATTGGGCATCGCGCGCAATTCGGCCGTCTATGCGTACGAGCGACTTGCCGAGGAAGGCTTCGTGGCGGCCACGCGCAACGGTACGATCACGCGCTGGGACGGATGCGGCTGTTCGAGCACCGGGCTCGAGAGCGGGCCGGCCACGGTTCGCTTGTCCGAGCGCGTGCACGGGCTGGAGAACGCCGATCCCGAACCCGAACGCATGCTGCCGTTCGTCCCCGGTCTTCCGTCGCTCGATGAATTCCCGGTTGCCCAATGGCGCCGTTGCATCGAGCGCGCATGGAAAGTCATCAAACCCGCGCAGCTCGCATACGGTCCGGTCGAAGGGCTGCCCGAATTGCGGCGTGCCGTGGCGGCCTACATCCGCGTCTCGCGAGGCGTGCGCTGCGAAACAGGCCAGGTATTCATCACCGACGGCACGCAAGGCAGCCTCGAACTGTGCGCGCGCATGCTGGCGAATCCCGGCGAACCCGGCTGGCTCGAGAACCCCTGCTACAACGGCGCCCGTACCGCATTCCGCTCGACCGGCCTCGATATCGTGCCGATCGAGGTCGACCGCGAAGGAATGGCGCCCACCGACGAACAGTGGCGCACCCGGCCACCCCGGCTGATCTATACGACGCCATCGCATCAATACCCGCTCGGCGCGCTGATGAGCCCCCGGCGACGAGCGGCGCTCGTCGAGCACGCACGTGCGTGCGGCGCGTGGATCATCGAGGACGACTACGACAGCGAGTTCCGCCACGACGGCGAGCCGCTGCCCGCGATCCAGGGCCTGCATGCCGACGCACCGGTCTGCTATCTCGGCACCTTCAGCAAGACGATGTTTCCCGCCCTTCGGCTCGGCTTCATGGTGGTTCCGCCGGTTCTGGTCGAACGCTTCACCCGGACGCTGCGCGAACTCGTTCATCGCGGCCACTCGGCCGATCAACTCGCGATGGCCGAGTTCATCGACACCGGCCTCTTTGCACGGCACCTGCGCAGGATGAGGACGCTGTATGCCGAGCGGCGGAACAACCTGGAAACGGCACTCGCCCGCCACCTCGGCACCGCGCTGTGCGTTCGGGAAAGCCCGGGCGGCATGCATCTGTCGGCGGACCTCGCGCTCCCGCTGCGCGATACCGACGTCGCCCGCGCCGCAGCCGCGCGTGGCCTGCTGCTTCAGCCGCTGAGCAGCTACCGGGTCGGCGACGGCCGGCCGTACAACGGCTTCGTGCTGGGATACTCCGGGCTGAGCGATGCGACGATCGAGACCGCGACGATGCAGCTCGCTGCGGTCATCGACGCGCAGGGCCGCACGCGCGGCTGAACGTCACGCGCGGCGTCCTCGCTCACAGTTGCGATTCCAGCGGAAACAGCCCGAGAAACCAGACTTCCATCCGCCGCCCGGCCGACACTTCCGGTTCGTGATCGAGCTCGGTGACCTTCCCGTCCGAATCGGTCTGAATCCACTTGAGCTGCCCCGTGCCCGCCGTATCGGTCCTCGGCTCGACGCGCCACGCGATTCGATCGAGCCGCGCTTCCAGATCGTTCGCCACCTGCGACGCAATCGCCGGGCTCTCGCAGTAAACGCCGATCTCCGTATTGAGGTTCAGCGAACGCGGATCGAGATTCATCGATCCGATGAAAATGCTCTTGTGGTCGAACACGTAGGTCTTCGCATGCAGCGACGCACGCGACGATCCGATGATGACCTGCTTCGAGATGCTCTTGTCGCCCGACGGCCGCCGTTCGTAAAGCCGCACGCCGGCTGCCACGAGATCGCTCCGGTAATGCCGGTAGCCCGCATGCACGGCCGCCACGTCGGTCGACGCGAGCGAGTTGGTCAGCACCGTGACGCGCACGCCGCGCGCCGTGAGCGCGCGCAGCCGCTCGACGACATCCTTGCCCGGCACGAAATACGGCGACACGATCAGCAGGTCATGTTCGGGCTGCAACGCGAGCGCCCGCAATTGCGGCATCAAATGCCCGTCGCTGTCCTTCGGCGCGTGCGCGATCTTCGACGGATCGTCGTACAGCACCGTTGCGCGGCCCCACGACAGTTCCGTGCCCTGCCCGTGAACGATCCGGTCGAGTCGCTGCCTGGCCTCGAGCACGTACGGATTGTCCTCCATGGCCCTCAGGTAGTCGCGCAACCGTTCGCGCTCGCGGTCCAGCCCGCCCGGTGCCGCCTCGTGCCCGACCAGTGCGCTGATCGGATACGCGTACGGGGAATTCCAGAACGTGTCGAATTCGGTCGAGATGTCCTTCACGACCGGGCCATGGACGACGACATCGAGATCGCCGAACTCCAGCATCGACGATGCGCCGAAATACTCGTCGCCGATATTGCGGCCGCCGATGATCGCCGCCTGGTTGTCCGCGATCATCGCCTTGTTGTGCATGCGCCGGTTGACGCGCGCGAACTCGAACACCGTGCCGATCTTCTTGAACCGCCGCGTGGCGACCGGATTGAACAGCCGGATCTCGATGTTCGGGTGCGAACTGATCTCGAGCAGCTTGAGGTCGTCCGCGTTCGTGCCGAGATCGTCGAGCAGCGCACGGACGCGGACGCCGCGATCCGCCGCGCGAATGATCGCATCGGCCAGTTCGTGCCCGGTCAGGTCGTCGTGCCAGATGTAGTACTGAAGGTCGAGCGACCGGTCCGCGTGATCGGCAAGCAACACACGCGCATCCAGCGCGTCGACCGGATCGGTCAGCAGGTGAAACGCGTCCTGCCCGGGATGGGCGCTGGCTTGCTGCCGGAACGCTACGCCCAGCCGCGTGTTGTCCGTATCGGTGTACGCGTGCATCGGCGCGCGATCGGCCTGCGGCGGCAGGCTCGCGCATGCGACGAGCGCCAGCAACGAAAGAATCGCACCCCACGAACGCAGCATGGTCATGATTGCCGTCCCGCTCCCGGCCGAAGTCTGTTTGTTCTCGCCGCCGGATGGATCGCGGGGCTGCCTGGTTTTCGTTCGGCCGTACCTGGTGTCGCGTGTGGAACGGCCGCGCTACAGCATACTTCGATTGACAGCGGCGCGGCACCCTCTTGGTACTTTCCCGATCGCGGCACGCGTCCATACAAAGAAAAACCCGCGACGCATGAAGCCATCGCGGGTTTTCGGCATGCGGCGCGAGCGCGCGCATGAAATCTGGTGGGCCCGGCGGGGTTCGAACCCGCGACCAATCGATTATGAGTCGACTGCTCTAACCGCTGAGCTACAAGCCCTGAAAAGAATCGAAGCGTGTCACACGCTGCCCCGGCAAAGAAGCCGGGCCGGCATTGTAACAACAAAGGGGACAAACGCCACCGGCATCACGCGGATACCGGCGGCGTTCGCAGGAGAGACGCTGGAAATCAGTTCCCTTCGAGGAACGACTTCAGCTTGTCGGAACGGCTCGGGTGACGCAGCTTGCGCAGCGCCTTGGCCTCGATCTGACGGATCCGTTCACGCGTGACGTCGAACTGCTTGCCGACTTCCTCGAGCGTGTGATCGGTGCTCATCTCGATACCGAAGCGCATCCGCAGCACCTTCGCCTCGCGCGGCGTCAGCGAATCGAGCACGTCCTTCACGACGTCGCGCATGCTCGCATGCAGCGCGGCATCCGCCGGCGCGACCGTGTTGGTGTCCTCGATGAAGTCGCCGAGATGGGAATCGTCGTCGTCACCGATCGGCGTTTCCATCGAGATCGGCTCCTTCGCGATCTTCATGATCTTGCGGATCTTGTCTTCCGGCATCTCCATCTTCTCGGCGAGCGTTGCCGGATCCGGCTCGAGACCGGTTTCCTGCAGGATCTGCCGCGAGATGCGGTTCATCTTGTTGATCGTCTCGATCATGTGAACCGGAATACGGATCGTGCGCGCCTGGTCCGCGATCGAGCGCGTGATGGCCTGGCGGATCCACCACGTCGCATAGGTCGAGAACTTGTAGCCGCGACGGTATTCGAACTTGTCGACCGCCTTCATCAGGCCGATGTTGCCTTCCTGGATCAGGTCGAGGAACTGCAGGCCGCGGTTCGTGTACTTCTTCGCGATCGAGATCACGAGACGCAGGTTGGCCTCGGTCATTTCACGCTTCGCCTGGCGCGCCTTCAGTTCGCCGGCCGCCATCTGGCGGTTGGTTTCCTTCAGGTCCTTCAGCGGCAGCACGACACGCGCCTGCAGGTCGAGCAGGCGCTGCTGCTGTTCGCGGATCGCCGGAACGTTACGCGACAGCACCGCGCTGTACGAATGGCCTTCGGCCATGATCTTCTCGGCCCAGTCGAGGTCGGTTTCGCTGCCCGGGAAGCGCGCGATGAATTCCGAACGCGGCATGCCGCACTTGTCGACGACGATATGCAGGATCTGGCGTTCGACCTGGCGCACTTCGTCCACCTGCGCACGCAGCGTGTCGCACAGGCGTTCGACGGTACGCGCGGTGAAGCGGATCGTCATCAGTTCGGTCTGGATCGTTTCCTGCGCCTTCAGGTAGGCCTTCGACTTGTAGCCTTCCTTTTCGAACGCGCGGCGCATCTTGTCGAACCACTCGCTGATCTGCGAGAACTTCTCGAGCGACGCACGCTTGAGGGCTTCGAGCTGGGCGGCGTTGGCCGATGCCTGTGCGGCACCGTCATCTTCCTCCTCTTCCTCTTCTTCCTCTTCCTCTTCGGCTTCCTCGTCCTCGTTCTCGATGGCTTCCGCTTCCTTCGCGGAGAAGCCGTCGGTATCGGCGGAGTCCGAAGCATTCGGATCGAGCAGGCCGTCGACGAGCTCGTCGACACGGATCTCTTCGTTCGCGACGCGTTCGGCCATCGCGAGGATGTCGGCGATCGTCGTCGGGCACGCGGAGATGGCCATCACCATGTGGCGCAGGCCGTCCTCGATCCGCTTCGCGATCTCGATTTCGCCTTCGCGCGTGAGCAGCTCGACCGTGCCCATTTCGCGCATGTACATCCGGACCGGATCGGTCGTGCGGCCGAATTCCGAATCGACGGTGGACAGCGCGACTTCCGCTTCCTCTTCGACTTCATCGTCCGACGACGCGGCGGGCGCGTTGTCGTTCAGGAGCAGCGTTTCCGCGTCCGGCGCCTGCTCGTAGACCGCCACGCCCATGTCGTTGAACGTGCCGATGATGCCTTCGAGGGCTTCGGTCTCGGTGAAGTTGTCCGGCAGGTGGTCGTTGATTTCGGCGTACGTGAGGAAGCCGCGCTCCTTGCCGAGCTTGATCAGCGCGCGCAGCTTCACGCGGCGCTCTTCGAGCTCCTCGGCCGTACCCGGCGTGCTCGTCGCGAACGCTTCCTTCAGCAGCGCCTTTTCCTTGGCGCGACGGTCGCGCACCTTGGATTTGCCCGGTGCAGCCGCTGCTGCTGCGGGCTGCTCGTCGCTCTGATTTGCGTCGTCTTCGACGGATACTTCGTTCAGCTTTTTGGTCATGGAGTTCGCCGTACCGGCTATATCGACTCGCGGCTGCTGGACGACAGCCGGTTGAACCGTGGGTGCATGAGTAGTACGTACTGCCGTTTCGTCCGCGGCGGCAGTCGTGTCCCTTGCGCTTTTCGCACTTGCCCGCTTCGCCGCCGGCTTGGCCGGCCCGGAGTCGGGTCTGGCGGCAGCCCGTGTTCTGGCTGCCGGCGCCGGCGCAGCCTGAGCAGTGCCGGCCGCGGTTTTTTTTCCTGCTGGGGCTGACGTGGCTGAAGACGTTGTCCTGGTGGAAGAAGCAGACTTGGCCGCTGTGACCTTCTTGGTCGGCTCCGTCGAGCCCTTGCCTGTTGCTTTCTTTCCGCCTGTCGTCTTTGCCATCGCGATTCTCGCCTCTGCTTAGAAAACAAACCGCTGGAAACCTTATATTATAGCACGCTGGGGAACCCTCTCTAAGCTCCCCGGCCGCCTACAGCCCGAGCCGACGCTTCATGTCGGTTCGCTGCTGGTTCAATTCCGTCAATTCGGCCAATTCCTCGGGTGTGAAGGTGGATTGCCGCGCCAGCCTGTCAAGCCGGTCGCAGCAAGCGTCGTAACGCATCTTGAGCACCGCGGCCTGCAACTCCTCCCCCGCGATCCGTTCCTGCTCACGCTGCCGCTCGGGCACCGTCTCGTCTTCCGGATTCTGTAACAGCAAATCGCGGACGTTTTCATCATAGTCCAGAATTTCGCGGAAGATTTCCTCGTAAGTCGCTCCATTCGAGGACGTCCGCAGGACATCGGAAAGCAGCCGGAATTCTGCGCCATCGCCCAGCGCGCGGGCATGATCGACGACCTCCGCGAACAGTTCGCCGATGCACGGCAACGCACGCAGGGTCGCAAGCTGTTCATCGTCGAGCTGCGACGCGATGCGCGGATGCATCACCAGCGTGCGCAACGCACGCTTTTCGCTGTCCGTCACGCGGCGCCGCTCGCTGCGTGCAGGCGCCTGGCGCGGCGGTGCCGCGATCCGCGTATCGACATCGGACAGCCCCGCAACCTCCTCGAACGGGATATCGAGGCGGTCGGCGAACATGTGCATGATCTGCGCGCGCAACGCGTTCGCGGGCAGCGCCTGCAACATCGGCTTCGCATCGAACAGCGCCTTCGCACGGCCTTCCGGCTGATCGAGCGCCTTGCCGGCAATTGCTTCGTTCAGCAGAAATTGCGACAGCGGCATCGCGCGCTCAACCTGTTCGGAGAACGCCTCCGCGCCGAATTCGCGCACGTAGCTGTCCGGATCGTGCTCGGCCGGCAAAAATAGGAACCGGATCGTACGGTTGTCGCCGGCATGCGGCAGGCATGCCTCGAGCGCGCGCCGGGCTGCCCGCCGTCCTGCCGAATCGCCGTCGAAACTGAAAATGACCGTATCGGTCTGGCGCAGCAGCTTCTGCACGTGAATCGGCGTACACGCTGTGCCGAGTGTCGCGACCGCGTTCGGGAACCCGAGCTGCGCGAGCGCGACGACGTCCATGTAGCCTTCGACGACCAGCACGTACTTGCGCTCGCGAATCGCGAGCCGCGCCTCGAACAGGCCGTACAACTCGCTCCCTTTGTTGAACAACGGGGTTTCAGGCGAGTTCAGGTACTTCGGCTCGCCGCTGCCGAGCACGCGGCCGCCGAAGCCGATCACCTGCCCCTTCACATTGCGGATCGGGAACATGATCCGCTCGCGGAACCGATCGTAGCGGCGCGCGACGCCCTGCGCATCGGTCTTCTCGCTGACGATCACGAGCCCCGACTCGACGAGCGACTCGTCGCGATAGTCGGGGAACGCAGCTTCGAGGTTCTGCCAGCCGTCCGGCGCATAGCCGAGCCCGAAGCGCGCGGCGATCTCGCCGGTCAGGCCCCGGTTTTTCAGGTACTGGATCGCGACGGTCGCGCCACGCAACTGCTTGCGGTAGTAGTCGCACGCGGCGGTCATTGCATCGGACAGCGCGGTTGCAACCGATTTCGACACCGGCGCCGGATAGTCGCCGCCACCGCCTCCACCCCCACCACGCATCGACGGCTCGTGCGGCACGGTCAGGCCGACCGACTGCGCGAGCTCCTGCACGGCTTCCGGGAACGTGAGCCCCGCGTGTTCCATCAGGAAGCCGATCGCCGTGCCGTGCGCGCCGCAGCCGAAGCAGTGATAGAACTGCTTGGTCGGGCTGACCGTAAACGACGGGCTTTTCTCGTTATGGAACGGGCACAGCCCCATGAAGTTGGCGCCGCCCTTCTTGAGCTGCACGTACCGGCCCACCACGTCGACGATATCGACGCGGTTCAGCAAATCCTGCAGGAACGAATGCGGAATCACCGTGGGATCGAGCGAAAAAAGACAATACGACACCCCGGCGCACGCACCGCGCGCGCCGGGGAGACAGGTGTTACTTCGAAAGCGCGGCCTTGACCAGTGCGGAAATGGCCGTCATGTCGGCACGGCCGGCGAGCTTGCCCTTCAGGACGCCCATCACCTTGCCCATGTCCTGCGGGCCCGCGGCGCCCGTCTGCGCGACCGCGGCCTGGACTTCGGCGGCCACCTCGGCCTCCGACAGCTGCTCGGGCATGTAGCCGCTCAGCACGACCAGCTCCGCCTGCTCCTTCGCGACGAGGTCGTCACGGCCGGCGGCCTGGAACTGGCTGATCGAATCCTTGCGCTGCTTGATCATCTTGTCGATCACGGCCGTGATGCCCGCGTCGTCGAGGGTGATCTGATCGTCGACTTCGCGCTGCTTGATCGCGGCCATCAGCAAGCGAATCGTTGCCAGGCGCTCGCTTTCCTTCGCGCGCATCGCGGCCTTCATGTCTTCGCTGATCTGCTCTTTCAAACTCATCTTTCACCCGGGAAGGAAACGTGAATCCGACGCCCGCCATACGGGCGTCAACACAAAAACCCGCTTGGGACTGTGTCTCAAGCGGGTTGCTCGAATCCGGCATCGGCGGCTCGCCTGATCGGTCGCACGATCATGCTCGATCTTCCGCGATCGCCCGATCGCACGGAGTCGCCGGTGCGCCGCTCAGCGAACCGCGCGGCGCCCAATCGTTCAGTACAGCTTCTTCGGCAGCGTCTGGCTGCGGATACGCTTGTAATGACGCTTCACCGCTGCCGCCTTCTTGCGCTTGCGCTCCGCGGTCGGCTTCTCGTAAAACTCGCGCGCGCGAAGTTCGGTCAACAGCCCGTTCTTCTCGATCGTGCGCTTGAAGCGACGCATTGCAACTTCGAACGGCTCGTTCTCTTTAACGCGAATGATCGTCATGATCCGACACGAATAAAGGTTTGCAGGGAAAGACTACCGAGTATAGCAGAGCGATTGCTCAAAGGCACGGGGCCTGGTCCCGCCAAAACGGCGTCGGCCCGGCATGTCAGGCGCCACGCGAATACTCCGCGGCAGCCTGCCCGGCCGCCGTGCCGGACGCCCACGCCCACTGGAAGTTGTAGCCGCCGAGCCAGCCCGTCACGTCCACCGCCTCGCCGACGAAGAACAGCCCCGGCACACGCGTGCTCATCATCGTCGCCGACGACAGGTCGCGCGTATCGACCCCACCCTTCGTCACTTCGGCTTTCTTGTAGCCCTCGGTGCCGTTCGGCGTCAGCGTCCAGCCGGACAGCGCGTCGCCGATCTGGCGCAGTGTCTTGTCGGGCAGGTCCGCGAGCCGCGCGTCGGCCGCGACGCGATGCGTGTCGAGCCACGCATGCGCGAGGCGCGACGGCACCCAGTCCGCGAGCAGCGAACCGATCTGGCGCTTCGACGTGCGCTTCGCGTCGAGCAGGTCGGCTACCGTATCGCGTTGCGGCAACAGGTCGACGCGGATCGGGTCGCCCGGCTGCCAGTAACTCGAAATCTGCAAGATCCCTGGCCCGGACAGGCCGCGATGGGTCAGCAACAGGTCCTCGACGAATTCTCCGCCGCGCTTCTTGTCGCCGGTCGATACGCGCACTTCGAGCGATACACCGGACAACGCCGCGAACGGCTCCCAGTCCTGCTGCGCGAACGTCAGCGGCACGAGCGCGGGCCGCGTGTCGATCAGCTTGTGGCCGAACTGCTTGGCGAGCCGGTAACCGAAGTCGGTCGCGCCGATTTTCGGAATCGACAGACCGCCGGTCGCGATGATCAGTGCACGCGCGCCGATCGTCCCCGCCTGCTGCGTGTCGAGCGCGAAGCCGTCGGCCGGCGCGTGGCGCACCGCGTCGACGACGACGGGCCTGCGCCACGCGATGCCGCCCGCGTCGCACTCGTGCTTCAGCACGTCGATGATCGCGTCGCTGCCGTGGTCGCAAAAGAGCTGGCCCTTGTGCTTTTCGTGCCAGGTCACATGATGGCGCTTGAGCAGCCCGAGGAAGTCGCGCGGTGTATAGCGCGCCAGCGCCGAGCGCGCGAAATGAGGATTCGCCGACAGATAGTTGTCGGGGCCTGCGTAAAGATTCGTGAAGTTGCAGCGGCCGCCGCCCGAGATGCGGATCTTCTCGGCGAGCCGCGGCGCGTGGTCGATCAGCACGACGCGGCGGCCGAGCTGCCCGGCAACCGCGGCGCTCATCATCCCGGCGGCGCCCGCGCCGATCACGGCGATGTCATAAGTTTCCATGGCGCGGATTGTACCCGCCCGGCCTCCGGCCCGGGCTGCCTGCGGCGGCGACCTGCCCCCCCGCCTGCTATAATTTCCGGTTACGTTGACCTTCCCGCGGCGCGCTCGATACGGCGCGCCCTGCCCGCACCCATGCTCGTTCTCGGCATCGAAAGCTCCTGTGACGAAACCGGCCTCGCGCTCTACGACACGCAGCGCGGCCTGCTCGCGCACGCGCTCCATTCGCAGATCGCGATGCACCGCGAGTACGGCGGCGTCGTGCCCGAACTCGCGTCACGCGACCACATCCGCCGTGCGCTGCCGCTACTCGAGGAAGTGATGGCGCAAAGCGGCACGCGCCGCGACGACATCGACGCGATCGCGTTCACCCAGGGCCCCGGCCTCGCGGGCGCGCTGCTGGTCGGTGCGAGCATCGCGAATGCGCTCGCGCTTGCCTGGAACAAGCCGACCGTCGGCATCCATCACCTCGAAGGCCACCTGCTGTCGCCGCTGCTCGTCGACGAGCCGCCGCCGTTCCCGTTCGTCGCACTGCTGGTGTCCGGCGGCCACACGCAACTGATGCGCGTGACCGACGTCGGCGTGTACGAGACGCTCGGCGAAACGCTCGACGACGCGGCCGGCGAAGCATTCGACAAGACGGCCAAGCTGATCGGCCTCGGCTACCCGGGCGGCCCGGAAGTCTCGAAGCTCGCCGAAACCGGCACGCCGGGTGCGGTCGTGCTGCCACGCCCGATGCTGCATTCGGGCGATCTCGACTTCAGCTTCAGCGGCCTGAAGACGGCCGTGCTCACACAGATGAAGAAATTCGAAGCGGCGAAGCTGGAGGGCGAAGCGCTCGAACGCGCGAAGGCCGACCTCGCGCGCGGCTTCGTCGACGCGGCCGTCGACGTGCTCGTCGCGAAGTCGCTCGCCGCGCTGAAGAAGACGAAGCTCAAGCGCCTCGTGGTCGCGGGCGGCGTCGGCGCGAACCGCCAGTTGCGCGCCGCGCTGTCGGCCGCCGCGACCAAGCGCGGTTTCGACGTGCACTACCCCGACCTCGCGCTCTGCACCGACAACGGCGCGATGATCGCGCTCGCGGGCGCCTTGCGGCTCGGCCGCTGGCCCGAGCAGGCGAATGCCGACTATGCCTTCACGGTGAAGCCACGCTGGGATCTCGCGTCGCTCGCACGCTGAGCGACGCCCCGCGACACAACGCCACACCGACAAACGAAAAGGCCGCTCATACGAGCGGCCTTTTTCATCGGCGCGGCAAAACGACGCAGCGTTATGCAGCCTGCCGCTTGTCGCGTTCGATCAATGCATACGCACTGTGATTGTGGATCGACTCGAAGTTCTCGGCTTCGAGCACATACGCGACCACGCGCTCGTCCGCGTCGAGACGCTGCGCGACGTCGCGCACGAGATCCTCGACGAACTTCGGGTTCTCGTATGCGCGCTCGGTGACGAACTTCTCGTCCGGGCGCTTCAACAGGCCCCACAGCTCGCACGACGCCTCTTCCTCCGCGATGCGGATCAGCGCCTCGACCGGCAGGTCGGCCGCGAGCTCCGCGTCGATCGTCACGTGCGAGCGCTGGTTGTGCGCGCCATATTGCGAGATCTTCTTCGAGCACGGGCACAGGCTCGTCACCGGCACGAGCACCTTGAGGAACAGGCGCGTGTCGCCGTTGCGGCTTTCGCCCGCGAGCGTCACCTCATAGTCGAGCAGGCTCTGCACACCCGACACCGGCGCCGTCTTGTTCACGAAGTACGGGAACGTGACCTCGATGCGGCCCGCCTCGGCTTCCAGCTTCTCGAGCATCGACGCAAGCATCGCGCGAAAACGCTCGACCGTCAGCGGCGCACGGTTCTCTTCGAGCAGCGCGACGAAGCGCGACATGTGCGTACCCTTCTGGTCGGCCGGCAGGCGGACGTCGAGATTCCAGACGCCGACGGTCGGCTGCACGTCGCCGCCTTCGGTACACACCGTCAACGGATGCCGGACCGCCTTCACGCCCACGCGCTGAATCGGAATCTGGCGGGTATCCACCGTGCTCTGCACGTCGGGCATCACGAAGGCGGGATTCATCTGGTTCATCTTGTTCAATCCTTGTAAGCCGCGCGTTCGATGACGCGCACGCCGCGTCATGCGGCAGCCGGAAAAGCAACATGGGCCCGCAGGCCCATGTTTTCCGCATCAATGAAGACCGGTCGCGCCAGTCGCACCGGCACCGCCCGCGGGCGGCGCCAGCTTATGCGACGCGCTTCGCCTGACCGGCGACATCGGCCGCCGGATTCAGAAAGCGTTCGCGAATCGATTTCGCGATACCCGCGCCGTCGAGGCCGCATTGCGACAGCAGCTTCGCGGGGTCGCCGTGATCGATGAACAGGTCAGGGAGGCCCAATTGTAGTACGGGTCGGATAACCCCACTCTCCATCAGGGCTTCCACGCAGGCCGAGCCCGCGCCGCCCATCACGCAACCTTCCTCGACCGTGACGAGGTAGTCGTGCGTCTCGGCGAGTTCACGCACGAGCGCAGCGTCGACCGGCTTCACGAAACGCATGTTCGCGACGGTTGCATCAAGTTCCTCGGCGGCGGCAAGCGACGGTGCGACCATCGTGCCGAACGCGAGGATCGCGACGCGCTTGCCTTCCGGCTGCGACGTGTGGCGACGCACTTCACCCTTGCCGAGCGGGATCTCGGTGAACTCCTTCACCGTCGCCACGCCCGTACCCGCGCCGCGCGGATAACGCACCGCGGTCGGGTTCGGCTGTTGCAGCGCCGTGTGCAGCATCTGGCGGCATTCGTTCTCGTCGGATGCGGCCATGATCGTCATGTTCGGAATGCAGCGCATGAACGCGAGATCGTACGCGCCCGCATGCGTCGCGCCGTCCGCGCCGACGAGGCCCGCGCGGTCGATCGCGAACACGACCGGCAGGTTCTGCAGCGCAACGTCGTGGATCAGCTGATCGTACGCACGTTGCAAGAACGTCGAGTAGATCGCGACGACCGGCTTGAGCCCTTCGGTCGCGAGGCCGCCCGCGAACGTCACCGCGTGCTGCTCGGCGATGCCGACGTCGTAGTAGCGATCCTTGAAGCGCTTCTCGAATTCGACCATGCCCGAGCCTTCGCGCATCGCCGGCGTGATGCCGACCACGCGCGTGTCGCGCTCGGCTTCATCGCACAGCCACTCGCCGAACACCTGCGTGTACGTCTTCTTCGCGGGCGTGGCGGACGGCTTGATGCCTTCGGCCGGATTGAACTTGCCCGGGCCGTGGTAGAGCACGGGATCGGCTTCGGCGAGCTTGTAGCCCTGGCCTTTCTTCGTCACCACGTGCAGGAACTGCGGGCCGCGCAGTTCGCGGATGTTCTGCAGCGTCGGGATCAGCGAATCGAGATCGTGACCGTCGATCGGGCCGATGTAGTTGAAGCCGAACTCTTCGAACAGCGTGGCCGGCACGACCATGCCCTTCGCGTGCTCCTCGAGCTTGCGTGCGAGTTCGAGCACCGGCGGTGCAACGCTCAGCACGCGCTCGACGCCCGCGCGCGCAGCCGCATAGAAGCGGCCCGACATCAGGCGTGCGAGATGGCGATTCAGCGCACCGACCGGCGGCGAGATCGACATGTCGTTGTCGTTGAGGATCACGAGCACCTTCGCGTCTTCCGACACGCCCGCGTTGTTCATCGCCTCGAACGCCATGCCGGCCGTCATCGCGCCGTCGCCGATCACGGCGATCGAGAAGCGGTCGTCGCCGTTCAGCTGGCTGCCGATCGCCATGCCGAGCGCGGCCGAGATCGACGTGCTCGAGTGCGCGGTGCCGAACGTGTCGTATTCCGACTCCGAACGGCGCGGGAACCCCGAGATGCCATCCTGCTGACGCAGCGAATGCATCTGGTCGCGACGCCCCGTCAGGATCTTGTGCGGGTAGGTCTGGTGCCCCACGTCCCAGACGATGCGATCGTTCGGCGTGTTGAACACGTAGTGCAACGCGATCGTCAGCTCGACCGTCCCGAGATTGGACGACAAATGGCCGCCCGTCTTCGACACACTGTCGAGCACGAACGCGCGCAGTTCATCCGCGAGCGGTTGAAGTTGGCGACGATCGAGGCGGCGCAAGTCCGCCGGGTCGTCGATGGTTTTCAGCAAGTCGTACATCGTCGTTCCATTGTAGGAAATCAAACGCGCCCGCATTCTGTTGCACGCACCGTAGCATGTGCGCGGCGGCGGGCTTTCGCGTCAGCTGACCCGGTTCACTACCAGGTCGGCAAGTTCGGCGAGACGCTGAGCGCGTGCGCCGAACGGTTTCAGCGCGTCGTGCGCTTCGGCGCGTAGTTGTGCTGCGAGCTCGCGCGACGCCTCGAGGCCGAGGATCGATACATAGGTCGGCTTGTCGTTCGCCGCATCCTTGCCGGCCGTCTTGCCGAGCGTCGCCGAATCGGTCGTGACGTCGAGAATGTCGTCGACGACCTGGAAGGCCAGACCCACGGCCCCTGCGTACACATCGAGCGCCGCCATCGTTTCCGCCGACGGCGTCTCGCCGGCCAGCGCGCCCATCCGCACGGCCGCGCGCAACAGTGCGCCCGTCTTCATCCGGTGCATCGTCTCGAGCTGCTCGCGCGTCAGCTTGAGGCCGACGCTCGCCAGGTCGATCGCCTGCCCGCCGGCCATGCCGATCGAGCCGCTCGCCAGCGCCAGCTCGCGCACGAGCGCGGCCTGCTGCACCGGCGACAGCGCAGCGGCGTCGGTCAGCGCAACGAACGCCTGCGACTGCAGCGCGTCGCCGACCAGCAGTGCCGTCGGCTCGTCGTACTGCACGTGCACGGTCGGCTTGCCGCGACGCAGTGCGTCGTCGTCCATGCACGGCATGTCGTCGTGCACGAGCGAGTAGACATGGATCATCTCCAGTGCCGCCGCCGCCGCATTGCGCGCCGCTTCCGTCGCGCCGGTCAGTTCGCCTGCTGCATGGCACAGCAGCGGGCGAACGCGTTTGCCGCCGCCGAGGACCGCGTAGCGCATCGCCTCGTGGAGTTTCGCCGGCACCGCGGTTTCAGCGGGCAAATAGTGGCCGAGTGCGTCCTCGACACGGTCAAGCACGGACCGCATCCATTGTTCGAATGTCATAGATCGTCGTCTTCGCCGTCCGTGGCGGCCGTTCCGGACGAAAGCGGCTTCAGCGTCGCGCCGTCGAGCACACGAACCTGCTGTTCCACTTTCTCAAGCTGCTGTTGGCAAAACGCAACGAGGGTCGCACCGCGGCGATACGCCGTCAGCGAATCCTCGAGGCTCAACGCGCCGCCTTCCATCCGGGCAACCAGCGTCTCGAGCTCCGCGAGCGCCGTCTCGTAATTGTCCGGCAACGGTTCGGTGCCATTGCCGGGCGGCGTGGCGCCTGGGGATGCGGTTTTCGCCATGGACGAGGGTGTCAAATTTCAAAACAAGTCGGACATTCTACGGCAAAAGAGAATTTTCCGACCTGCCGTCGTGGGCGCCCGCGCACAATTCCGGCCCCATCTACGATGCACAGTGTGCGCCTTTCGGCGGTCGCCCGACAAAAAATTGACACAAATCAGGCACTTAATCCTGGCCTTGCGAGGCGAACCGGGTATAATTCCGCGTTTCCCTAAATCGATTTTTCGATGGTTGGGTTGTTCACTGCTTTCACGCTAACACCGGGAGTGGGAATGTCCAATCTGAGCGATGCGCTTCAGTTGAAGTCGGCCCACAGCCAGCTTCCAGTCACTGCATACTTCGATGAGGCGCTACTCGAGCGCGAGATCGAAACCCTCTTCAAGAAAGGACCTCGTTACGTCGGGCACGAGTTGATGGTGCCCGAGGCGGGGGATTATTTTGCGCTGCCGTCCGAGAAGGAAGGTCGCGTGCTGGTCCGCAACCCCGCGAACCAGATCGAACTGCTGTCGAACGTCTGCCGTCACCGGCAGGCGATCATGCTCAACGGGCGCGGCCACACGCAGAACATCGTGTGCCCGCTGCACCGCTGGACGTACGACCTGGACGGCCAGTTGCTCGGCGCGCCGCACTTCCCCGACAAGCCGTGCCTGAACCTCGGCAAGAGCCCGCTGCAGAACTGGCAGGGGCTGCTGTTCGAAGCCGAAGGCCGGAACGTCGCGCGCGATCTCGCCCATCTCGGCACGAAGCATCACTTCGACTTCTCCGAGTACCACTTCGATCACGTCGAAGTGCACGAGTGCGATTACAACTGGAAGACGTTCATCGAGGTCTACCTCGAGGATTACCATGTCGTCCCGTTCCACCCGGGCCTCGGCAGCTTCGTGTCGTGCGACGACCTCAAGTGGGAGTTCGGCGACTGGTACAGCGTGCAGACGGTCGGCGTGCACAACGCCCTCGCGAAACCGGGCAGCGCGACTTACCAGAAATGGCACGAGCAGGTGCTCAAGTTCCGCAACGGCGTGCCGCCGGAGTTCGGCGCGATCTGGATGGTCTACTACCCGGGCCTGATGATCGAGTGGTATCCGCACGTGCTCGTCGTGTCGTGGCTGATCCCGCGCGGCCCGCAAAAGACGACCAACATCGTCGAGTTCTATTACCCCGAGGAAATCGCGCTGTTCGAACGCGAATTCGTCGAGGCGGAACGCGCCGCCTATATGGAAACGGCCGTCGAGGACGACGAAATCGCGATGCGGATGGACGCAGGTCGCCGTGCGCTGATGGCACGCGGCGAGTCGCAGGTCGGCCCGTACCAGAGCCCGATGGAAGACGGCATGCAGCACTTCCACGAGTTCCTGCGCCGCCACCTCGGCGACATCTGAAAGCCAGTGCGGCGCTTTGACGCCGCACGGCATCCGGCAGACGAAAAGACGGGCTTCGGCCCGTCTTTTTTTGTTTAGACTTGGAATGTCAGGCCATTCGCACTCCAGGGAGCCGTCATGCCACACACCCACTACACCACGCTCATTTCCGCCGCCAATCTCGCCGAGCGCCTGGCGGCGGCGCCCGGCAGCGTCGCACTGTTCGATTGCCGCTTCGATCTCGTCGATCCCGCCGCCGGCGAAGCCGCATATGCGGCCGGCCATATCCCCGGCGCACAGTATCTTCATCTCGACCGCGACCTGTCGGGCCGCAAGACAGGCACCAACGGCCGCCATCCGCTGCCGACCCGCGACGCACTCGCCACGCTGCTCGCGAGCCGAGGCCTCAAGCAGGGTCAGCAAGTCGTCGCGTACGACGCGCAGGGCGGCGCCTATGCGGCGCGCCTGTGGTGGCTGCTGCGCTGGCTCGGCCACGATTCGGTCGCCGTGCTCGACGGCGGCCTGCAGGCCTGGGAAGCAGCCGGCCAGCCTCTGGCAACCGACGTGCCGCACCCGGCCGCCGGCGATTTCCGCGCGGCGGCGCCGCTCGAATCGACGGTCGACGCGGCAGCCGTGCTCGCCAACGTGAGCACACCCACGCGTGTCGTGATCGATGCACGCGCACCCGACCGCTACCGCGGCGAAAACGAAACGATCGATCGTGTGGGCGGCCACATCCCCGGTGCACGCAACCGCTTCTTCAAGGACAACCTCGCCGCGGACGGCCGCTTCAAGACCGGCCATGAACTGCGCGAAGCGTTTTCCGCGGTGCTGGCCGGCACCGAACCGAACCGCGTGATCCTGCAATGCGGCTCCGGCGTCACCGCCTGCCACAATGCGCTTGCACTGGAGGTGGCGGGCCTGCACGGCGCGTCGCTGTATCCGGGCTCGTGGAGCGAATGGAGCGCCGATCCGTCGCGACCGATCGCAACCGGCGCGACACCGTAAGCGCGGTCACAACGCAGCGGCGGCATGTGCCGCCGCTTGCCGTTTACATCACGCCGTACTTGTGGAACCACGCGATCGCGCGCTTCCAGCTTTCCTCCGCATCGGCCTTCACATAGCTCGGCCGGTAATCGGCAAAGAACGCGTGGCCGGCATCCGGATACACGACGATCTCCGATTCGCGCGCGAGCTTCGAATCGCTCGCCTGGATCGCCTTGCGCATGTCGGCGAGCGATGCCTGCGTGATGTTCGCGTCCTTCTCGCCGTAGAGCCCGAGCACGGGCACCTTCAGCAACGATGCATGATCGACCGGATTGAACGGCGTCATCTCGTCGGTCTTGCCTTCGACGAACCCGTACCATGCAATGGCCGCACGCACGTGCGGGTTGTGCTCGGCATACAGCCAGCTCTGACGGCCGCCCCAGCAGAACCCCACCACGCCGAGACGCGACAGGTCGCCGCCGTTCTTGCCGGCCCACGCGACGGTCGCATCGAGATCCTCGGTCACCTGCCGGTCAGGCACCTTGCTGATGATGTGCTCGGACAGATCCTTGATCGTCGGATACTTCGCCGCATTGCCCTGCCGTACGAACAGGTCGGGCGCGATGGCGAGATAACCGAGCTTCGCGAAGCGACGGCAGACGTCGGCGATGTGCGCGTGCACGCCGAAGATCTCGTGAATCACGATGACGACCGGCAGGTTCGTCTTGTCCTTCGGCTGCGCGCGATACGCGGGCACGCTCGCGTCTCCCGAACGGATCTCGACGGTGTCGACGTCCAGCCCTTCGCTGTCGGTCGTGACCGTCTGCGCCGACACGGGCAGCACCGCCGCTGCGAAGGCACCGCCCAGCGCGGCCTGCATGAACTTGCGGCGCGAGAACGGAACGTGGGGAACCAGGCTGTCGACTTCGGGTTTCAACATGAATGCACTCCTCGATTGGGCGCCGCCGTCACGATCGCGAATACGGTATGACGTGGCATCGCGCCGGCATGCGGCGCGGATGTCGCGGCGGTTGGCACCCCGCCGCAAACGGAAACCCGGACAAGATGCCCAATAATCCGTTGTCACGTCAACTGTCGGATATGTAAGACTCGATTACGGCGCGTTGCTTCGACACGCCGATCGCCGCGCAAAAACCGCAGGCGCCCCATCGAATCGCGATGCAACAAGCCGCATGTCGATCGCCGTCGAGCGATCGGATGCTGGCGAATTGAAACG
The DNA here is from genome assembly GCF_001411495.1 of Burkholderia cepacia ATCC 25416. Taxonomy (NCBI): domain Bacteria; kingdom Pseudomonadati; phylum Pseudomonadota; class Betaproteobacteria; order Burkholderiales; family Burkholderiaceae; genus Burkholderia; species Burkholderia cepacia. Next base: position 560,109 of record NZ_CP012982.1, read on the forward strand.
AAAAACACGCGGTCGATGTTGCCCGTCACACGCCGGCACGGCAGCCCGCAAAGAACGACGGGCAGGGACTACGCACGACGTGCGCTCCCCGCCCGCTTCCCGCGCGAACGCGCGCTCAGTGCAACTTGACGCGCGGCAGCGTCGTGCGCCGCAGCCAGTGCGCAACCGTGTCGAGCATCATGCGCGGATAGCCGTGCAGCGCGGCGATGTGCATCCGGTACAGCGACATGTACATGAAGCGCGCGAACAGCCCTTCGATCAGCATGTTGCCGCCGATCAGCCCGCCCATCAGGTTGCCGACCGCACTGAAATGGCCGAGCGACACGAGCGAGCCCAGGTCGCGATAGGTGAATTCGGGCAGCGGGCGCCCGTCGAGCCGACAGCCGATTGCCTTCAGCAGGAAGCTCGCCTGCTGGTGCGCAGCCTGCGCGCGCGGCGGCACGTTGCGCTCGTTGCCGGGCCATGCGCATGCCGCACAATCGCCTAGCGCGAACACGTTGTCGTCGGTAAAGGTCTGCAGCGTGCGGCGCACGTCAAGCTGGCCGAGCTTGTTGACCTGAAGGCCATCGAGATTGGCGAGCACTGACGGCGCCTTGATGCCTGCGGCCCAGACCGTCAGGTCGGCACGCACCGTCTTGCCGCTCGCCGTATGAACGGCCCCGGGCGCCACCTCGGTCACGCGCTCGGCAAGCATCAGCCGCACGCCGATCTTTTCGAGCAGTTCGGCCGTCGCCAACGACACGCGCTCCGGCAACGCCGGGAGAATTCGCGGCCCCGATTCGATCAGCACGATGCCGACGTCGTGCCGCGGGTCGAGCTTGTGCAGCCCGTAGGCCGACAACACCTGCGCGGTGTTGCGCAACTCGGCGGACAACTCGACGCCCGTCGCGCCGCCACCGACGATCACGACCTGGATGCGCGGCTCGGCCGCCTCGCCCGGCGCGGTCGGCGCCGGCGCCTGATGTTCCGCACGCATGCACGCGGCGATCAGCCGCTTGCGGAAACGCTCGGCCTCGCCGACCGTATCGAGCGCGATCGCGTTTTCCGATGCGCCCTGTACGCCGAAGAAGTGGGTCGTGCTGCCGATCGCGATCACGAGCGTGTCGTATTCCAGCTCGCGCGCCGGCAGCAGTTCCTCGCCGTCGCTGTCGTTGATGGGTGACAGCGTCAAGCGTTTCGCCGCGCGGTCGAGCCCGGTCAGTTCGCCCTGCTGGAATTCGAAGCCATGCCAGCGCGCCTGCGCCGCATATTCGAGCTCCTGCGTGAACGGATCCATGCTGCCGGCCGCGACCTCATGCAGCAGCGGTTTCCAGATGTGGGTCGGATTGCGGTCGACGAGCGTGACAAGCGCACGCGCGGGACGATTGCCGCGCGCGCCGTAACGGTCGCCGAGCCGCGTCGCCAGTTCCAGGCCGCCCGCGCCTCCGCCTACGATGATGATCCGATGCATCTGTTCCCCCTTTGCGATTCGAAACTGCTGCCGCCGGACAGTGCGAACGCGATGCATTCGCGCCACCCGTTGGATTAACCGGTTCGGACATCATCGATGTGCAGTTCGAAGCACTTCGATGCGACCGCCCCGGGAACGCGGGGCGCGCAAGCCCCCGTGTCCATGACATGCATTGTCCGGGAGCTTGCGCGTTGACCACAAGCAAACCATCTCGATATTCAGCATCCCTGCAACAATATGCCGCAGGAATCGGGAACCGCGTGGCGGTGCGTCAGTGTGCCTCTTCCCAGTTCGCGCCGGCACCCACTTCGGCGACGAGCGGCACCTTGAGCTTCGCCACGCCGCACATCATTTCCGGCAGTTTCTCGCGCACCAGCGACAGCTCGCCGTCGGGTACCTCGAGCACCAGTTCATCGTGCACCTGCATGATCATCCGCGACGCAAGCTTGTCGCGCGTGAGCCAGTCGTCCACCGCGATCATCGACAGCTTGATCAGGTCGGCCGCCGTGCCCTGCATCGGCGCATTGATCGCCGCGCGCTCGGCTGCCTGGCGGCGCGGCCCGTTGCCGCCGTTGATCTCGGGCAGCCACAGGCGGCGACCGAAAACGGTTTCGACGTAGCCCTTCTCCTTCGCCACCGAGCGCGTGTCTTCCATGTACTGCGCGACGCCCGGATAACGGGCGAAATACCGGTCGATATAGAGCTTCGCCGCATCACGCGTAATGCCGAGGTTCGACGCGAGCCCGAACGCGCTCATCCCGTAGATGAGCCCGAAGTTGATCACCTTCGCGATCCGGCGCTGGTCGGAATTGACCTCCAGCGGCGTCACGCCGAACACCTCGGCGGCCGTTGCACGGTGAATGTCCTCGCCCTGCGAGAACGCGCGCAGCAGCGACGCATCGCCCGAAATATGCGCCATGATCCGCAGTTCGATCTGCGAATAATCGGCCGACACGATCCGGTGGCCCGGCGAGGCGATGAACGCCTCGCGGATCCGCCGGCCCTCGGCCGTGCGCACCGGAATGTTCTGAAGATTGGGGTCGTTCGACGCAAGACGGCCCGTGACCGCGACGGCCTGCGCGTAGTTCGTGTGCACGCGGCCCGTGGACGGGTTCACCATGCGCGGCAGCTTGTCGGTATAGGTCGACTTCAGCTTCGACAGCCCGCGATGCTCGAGCAGCAGCTTCGGCAGCGGGTAGTCCTCGGCCAGTTTCTGCAGCACTTCCTCGTCGGTCGACGGCGCGCCGCTCGGCGTCTTTTTCACGACCGGCAGTTGCAGCTTCTCGAAGAAAATCTGCCCGATCTGTTTCGGCGAGCCGAGATTGAATTCGCCGCCGGCCAGTTCGTACGCCTGCCCTTCGAGCTCGATCAGGCGCGTCGCGATTTCGGTGCTCTGCGCCTGCAGGCGCGCATCGTCGATCAGGACGCCCGTGCGTTCCATCTTGCGCAGCACGAGCGACACGGGCATTTCGATCTCGCGATACACGCGCTCGAGGCCCGGTTCGCGTGCAACCTGCGGATACAGCACGTGATGCAGCTGCAGCGTGATGTCCGCATCTTCGGCCGCGTATGCGGCGGCCTCCGCAAGCGCCACTTCGTCGAAACCGATCTGCTTCGCGCCCTTGCCGGCCACGTCTTCGTACTTGATCGTCTTGACGCCCAGATGACGCAGCGCGAGGCTGTCCATGTCGTGCGTGCGGTGCGATTCGACGACGTACGATTCGAGCAGCGTGTCGTGCTCGATGCCGTTCAGTTCGATGTCGTAGTTCGCGAGCACCTGCGCGTCGTATTTCAGGTGCTGGCCAACCTTCTTGCGATCGGCCGATTCGAGCCACGGCTTCAGGCGCGCGAGCACTTCGTCGAGCGGAAGCTGTTCGGGCATGTCGGGGCCGCGGTGCGCAACCGGCAGGTATGCCGCCTTGCCCGGCTCGATCGAGAACGACAGGCCGACGAGCCGCGCGAGCATCGGGTCGAGCGAAGTCGTCTCGGTGTCGAACGCGGTCAGCGCGGCCGTGTCGATCTTGGCGAACCACGCGTCGAACTGCTCCCAGGTCTGGATCGTGTCGTATTCGCGGACGATGTCGGCTGCCACCACCGGCGCCGGCTCGCCTTCCGGCGCATCGGCGCCGCCGCCTTCGGCCGGCGCGCTGTCGACTTCGCGCAGCCAGGTCTTGAAGCCGTAACGCGCGAAGATGTCGCGCATCATGTCGCGGGCTTCGCCGTCCGTCTTCAACGACGCCTCGATCGATTCGAGGTGCGGCGCGAGATCGCAGGCCGTCTCGACGGTCACGAGCTTGCGGCCGAGCGGCAGGAAGTCGAGCGCGCGGCGCAGGTTGTCGCCGACCACGCCCTTGATGTCGCCCGCATGCTCGATCACGCCGTCGAGGCTGTCGTATTGGGCCAGCCATTTCACGGCCGTCTTCGGCCCGCACTTCTCGACGCCCGGCACGTTGTCGACGGTGTCGCCGATCAACGCGAGGTAATCGATGATCCGCTCGGGCGGCACGCCGAACTTCGCGATCACGCCGTCGCGATCGAGCGTCTCGTTGGTCATCGTGTTGACGAGCGTGACGCGGTCGGTCACGAGCTGTGCGAGATCCTTGTCGCCCGTCGACACGATCACGTTCATCCCGTGCCGCTCGGCTTCGCGCGCGAGCGTGCCGATCACGTCGTCGGCCTCGACGCCTTCGACCATCAGCAGCGGCCAGCCGAGCGCACGCACGGCGCCGTGGATCGGCTCGACCTGCAACGCAAGATCGGGCGGCATCGACGGGCGGTTTGCCTTATAGTCGGCATAAAGGTCGTCACGGAACGTCTTGCCCTTTGCATCGAACACGCAAGCGCTATACTCTGCACTGACTTCCTTGCGCATACGGCGCAGCATGTTGATGATTCCGTAGAGCGCTCCGGTCGGCTCCCCGCCAGGGCCACGCAAATCAGGCATCGCATGGTAAGCCCGATACAGATAGCTCGAACCGTCAACCAATAGCAGGGTCTTACCTTCCAGATTTCGTTCTTCAGGCATTATGAACAAGAGAAAAGTGATTCCGAGTCTGCGTTCGCTCGCAGATCAAGAACGCGCGACGGCCAAGAAGGCGCGCGCATCGTGGCAGATGTTCACGATTATGGCAGAGTTTATCGAGGCGACCGAGTACCTGTCGGAGATCCGCCCGGCCGTCAGCATCTACGGTTCTGCCCGCCTCAAGCCCGACACGCCGCACTACAAGCTCGCCGTGCAGATCGCACGCAAGCTGTCCGACGCCGGCTTCGCCGTGATCTCCGGCGGCGGCCCCGGCATCATGGAAGCCGCGAACAAGGGCGCGCACGCCGGCAAGGCGCCGTCGGTCGGCCTGAACATCGAGCTGCCGCACGAACAGGCCGGCAACCACTACCAGGACATCTCGCTGCGCTTCCGCCACTTCTTCACGCGCAAGGTCACGTTCGTGAAGAATTCGGATGCGGTGATCGTGATGCCGGGCGGCTTCGGCACGCTCGACGAGCTGTCGGAAGTGCTCACGCTGATCCAGACGAAGAAGTCGCGCCTCGTGCCGATCATCCTCGTCGGCAGCGAGTTCTGGAAGGGGCTGCTGCAATGGTTCCGCGACCAGTTGATCCCGATGGGCCTCATCAATCCGGAAGACATGAACCTGATGCAGGTGATCGACGATCCCGACCAGGTGCTCGACGCCGTGCTCGCGTTCTACGAGGACAGCGGCGAGGAAGAAGGTTCGGACGACGATGGCCATCCGCCGCGCCCCGAAGAAGACCGGATGTTCTACCTGTAACCGGTCGATGAAGACCGCCGGCCCGAGGGCCGGCTTCCCGCTTTCCGCGCGGCAGGCGTGGCGATCCCGCCACCTGCCGTGTGTCACTTTGTAACGCGCCATTAATCGCGCCTGGCGTGCCATTCGCCGTCGAATGTCAAATTCGCAAGGCCGGTGCCGTGCGACGCGCGCAATCATCCGCAAACGCGGGCCGCCATTGTCAAATGACGCGACCCGACGCCCGTACCCTGCGCCTGCCGGCCGCCAATCCGCCGTAACAAACCCGCCTCGCGTTTTCCGTCGCGCACCAGCACACTGCATGTGTCGGTGTGGCGTTTCCCCCGGTGGAACGATCCCCCCTCGCTTCCATCGCGTCGCGCCGGCCTTTTACAACGACATCACGGAAAAGAACATGCAACGCTCGCTGATCGCCCTTGCCTTCGCCGGCCTCGGCCTTTCGCTGTCCGGCCTCGCCCACGCCGTCAACGTCGACGTCAACATCGGCACGCCCGCACCGGTCGTCGTCGCGCCCGCGCCCGTCGTGGTCGCCCCGGCGCCCGCGGTCATCGTCGGCTGGCACGGCGACCGCTACTGGGACGGCCACCGCTACTGGGAACGCCGCGAATGGGAAGATCACCAGCGTTATCGCGGCCGCGAACATGGCCCGGATCGCCGCGGCTATCACTGCCCGCCGGGGCACGCGAAGAAGGGCGAGTGCTGAGCGACAGCGCAATCGCCTGACCGGCAAGGCCGCCCGTGCGCTTCAGCGCCGGGCGGCCTTGTCGCTTTCAGCGGCGCGCTCCGCGCCATCCCTGCCCCCGTTACTATCTTCCCGTCCCAATAATGGGGCTTTGGCCAGCCAGGCCCGGTATGATTCCCGCCCCCAGTCGCAGTCATGATCCGGGGGGTGTTGTCGCCGGGTCTGGTGGGTGGCTGGTGATCGCTGATAGGGGTTTGGCCGGAATATTCCGACGCCGTCCGTAACGTGGATGCCGAGACTTGCCACCGTTGTTGCAGGCCAATCCGTTCACTTTGCACAAACTGCGATGCAAGACACTCAACAGCATGACGCCGTCGATGTTTTCGTCGGCGTTGACGTCGGTAAGGGCCAGCATCACGCTGTTGCACTCGATCGAAATGGCAAGCGTCTGTACAACAAAGCGCTGCCCAACGATGAGGCCAAGCTGCGCGCCCTCATCGCCGAACTCAAGACTCATGGTCGACTCCTGTTCGTCGTCGATCAGCCTTCCACCATCGGAGCGCTGCCAGTGGCCGTCGCTCGCGCTGAAGGCGTGCTCGTCGCCTATCTGCCGGGACTGGCCATGCGCCGCATCGCCGATCTGCACGCAGGTGAAGCCAAGACCGATGCCCGCGATGCCGCGATCATTGCCGAAGCCGCCCGCTCGATGCCGCATACGCTGCGCTCGCTTCGATTGGCTGACGAGCAACTCGCCGAGCTCACCATGCTGTGCGGCTTCGACGATGATCTCGCCGCTCAGGTCACTCAAACCAGCAACCGCATTCGCGGCCTGCTTACCCAGATCCATCCAGCGCTCGAGCGCGTTCTCGGACCGCGCCTCGACCATCCGGCGGTGCTCGATCTGCTTGAGCGCTACCCGTCGCCCGCCGCGCTTGCCTCAACCAGCGAGAAGACGCTCGCCAACCGCCTGACTAAGCTCGCGCCGCGCATGGGCAAGAGCTTGGCGGCCGAGATCGTTCAGGCTCTGAGCGAACAAGCCGTGACCGTGCCCGGCACGCAAGCTGCCACCATCGTCATGCCTCGTTTGGCCCAGCAGCTTGCGGCCTTGCGTAAGCAGCGCGACGAGGTCGCTGCCGAAGTGGAACAGCTGGTGCTTGCTCACCCTCTTTGGCCGGTCCTGACCAGCATGCCGGGAGTCGGCGTCAGGACCGCTGCCAGACTCCTGACCGAAGTCGCCCATAAAGCCTTCGCCTCCGCCGCGCATCTGGCGGCCTACGCAGGCCTCGCGCCGGTCACCCGGCGCTCAGGATCGTCGATCCGTGGCGAGCACCCATCTAGACGGGGCAACAAGGTGCTCAAGCGCGCCTTGTTCCTATCCGCCTTCGCGGCCTTACGAGACCCAGTCTCACGGGCCTATTACTCCCGCAAGATCCAGCAGGGCAAGCGCCACAACCAAGCGCTCATCGCGCTGGCGCGGCGACGCTGCGACGTCCTGTTCGCCATGCTGCGTGACGGAACCATTTACCAACCCAAGTCAGCCCCTAACGCTTGACGAACAACATAGGGGCACCCCCCACCGGCGATGCGAGCGGCAAGCCCGACTGCCGCGCACGCCGCGGGCCGGTGCAGCGCGTGCCTGCAACCGCCCGCACGACCGTGGGAACCAATGGTAGGATCGGCCCTGTCCATGGCCATTCCCGCCACCCATGCCACTCATCCGGATCTGGGCTGTCGACCATGCCCTTGCGTCTGGCATCGCCGCGCCGACCGACATCTTCACGGCAGCCAATCATCTCGCCCCGTCATTGCGTATCGGCCGGCCGCAAGCCCCGTTTCGCTGGCGCATCGAATCGATCGACGGCAAGCCGGTACGCACGGCTTCCGGCCAGGCCGCCGCGGTCGACGGCACGATCGACGGTCACGGCACCGCCGATGCGATCTGGCTCACCGCTCCGTTCGTCGCCGATCTCGAGCGGCTGCTCGCCCGGCCGGCGTCACTCGCGCCGCTGTTCGACGCGCTGCGCCGGCAACATGCGCGCGGCACACTGATCGCGACGTACTGCACGGGCGCGTTCCTGCTCGCGGAAGCCGGGCTGCTCGACGGCCGCGTCGCCACGACGCACTGGTCGAAAGCATCGAGCTTCCGCGTACGCTATCCGGACGTGGCATTGCGCGCGTCGGACGTCCTGACCGAACAGGACGGCATATTGTGCGGCGGCGCCGTCACGTCGTATCAGAATCTCGCGTTGCGGGTCGTCGACAAACTGGCGAACGCGCGCCTTGCCGCGGCCGTCGCCAAGGTCATGCTGATCGACGTGAACCGCGTGTCGCAGGATTCATTCATCGATCTCGGCCGGATGGGGCATGACGGGCACGACGATGCGGCCATCGCACGCGCCCAACGCTGGATGGAAAAGCACCTGCGCGAGCCGTTCAGCCTCGCCCGGCTGAGCGATCACGTCGCGATGAGCGAGCGTACGCTCCATCGCCGCTTCAGGGACGCCGTGGGCGCGCCGCCGCTCAGGTATCTGCAGACGCTCAGGATCGAAGTCGCGAAGCGGCTGCTCGCGGAAACGACGCTCGCGATCGACACCGTCTGCGAACGCGTCGGCTATGCGGACATCAGCGGCTTCCGGCAACTGTTCAAGCGCGAGACCGGCATTTCCCCCGGCGAGTATCGCCGTCGCTTCACGCGATAAACGCGCGCAACCGTCGTCGGGTGCAGTGTCGGAAATGGCATCGTCGAATGGCAGTTTCGCCACTCCGCGTGGCGGCATGCGGTTCGTACACTGGATTCTCGTCGCCCGGCATCGGAGCGACGCCATCCTCACCGAACCAGGACACCATCATGCCGATGATCGACGTCTACATTCCCGAAGGTGCGCTCGCACCGCAGGCCGAAGCCCAACTGATGGAAGAACTGACCGGAACGCTGATCCGTCACGAGGGACTCGATCCCGACAATCCGCGCACGCGGGACGTGACCTGGATCTTCGTCCATCGGCCGGCAGCCGTGTATCGCGCAGGGGCTGTCGCGCCTGCGCCGATCTACCGGATCGTGCCGACCGTGCCGGAAGGTCAGTACACGGATGCCGCGCGTGCCGGGCTGATCGCGGACGTGACCGCTGCCGTCGCGCGCGCGGAGGGCCTGCCGGTCGATGCCGTCGCGACGCGCGTGTGGGTCTTTCCAACGGAAATCGACGACGGCTGCTGGGGCAGCCGCGGCGTCGTGCGCCGCCTGCCGGACATCATGGAATATTTCGGTGGCGCCGAACTGCGGGCGCTCGGGGAATGGCGGCTGGCGATCAAGCGACAGGCGGATGCGGGTCGGGTCGTCGATGCGGTGCGAGATTCGATGTTGGAAACGGCTCGGAGTGGATCGCACGAACCGGCCGCCAAAGCCGCGCGCTGACCCCGGCGCGCAGCTGCTTGTCCGACACGCATAGCAGCGTGCCGGACGGCACGAAAAAGCAATACACGGACGAGATGCGCCCAAGGGCGAGCGCACCTGTTCAATCACTTATTCGGTCAATAGCACGGACACTTTTTGACAGGGCCGGGACCAATCACCGCGACGGGTTTGCAGGGGTTGGACGGACCGATTACTGCGACGGGTGCACAAGGATTGGACGGGCCGATCACCGCGGTTGCGGCCATTGCCGACAGAGATGTGGTGAACATCAGGGAAGCCAGCAAGAGATTGATTTTCATCAGGTATGCCCTCTTTCATTTTGATAGGAATCGATCGGATCGACTGTTCGCCGTCCCTTCGTACGGGCGTCGAATAACGCCGCGCAGGAGAGCATATTCTCGATGACAGAGGCAACCAATAGGACAACTTCCAAATTGCAGAAAATGATCGAGTTCCAGTACTAAGGCCGCGACGCGGCCACCGCGAGTGGCTACGCACGGCCAGATGGAGCGGTACAAGTGCACGCCTGCCGCCTTGAAGCCCGTCATGCCCCGGTTCGCGATTGCGCCTGACATCGTGACGCACACCGCACCCGGGGCCGCCGTTCACATCACTGGAACGCCACTTCCGCAAAGCTCCGCAGCTTCCGGCTATGCAGCTTGTCGAGCCCGTTCGTGCGCAGGATCTCCATCGCCTTCACGCCGATCTGCAGATGCTGGTCGACCTGCCCGCGATAGAACGTATCGGCCATGCCCGGCAACTTGAGCTCGCCGTGCAGCGGCTTGTCCGACACGCAGAGCAGCGTGCCGTACGGCACGCGGAAGCGGAAGCCGTTCGCGGCGATCGTCGCGCTTTCCATGTCGAGCGCGATCGCGCGGCTCTGCGACAGGCGCTGCACGGGTTCGCGATGATCGCGCAGCTCCCAGTTGCGGTTGTCGACGCTCGCGACGGTGCCCGTACGCATCACGCGCTTCAGTTCGACGCCATCGAGCCGCGTGACGTCGGCCACCCCGCGCTCGAGCGCGAGCTGCACTTCGGCGAGCGCCGGAATCGGCACCCACAGCGGCAGGTCGGCATCCAGCACGTGATCCTCGCGCACGTAGCCGTGTGCGAGCACGTAGTCGCCGAGACGCTGCGTATTGCGCAGCCCCGCGCAGTGACCGAGCATCACCCACGCGTGCGGACGCAGCACCGCGATGTGATCGGTGATCGTCTTCGCGTTCGACGGACCGACGCCGATGTTGACCATCGTGATCCCGCTGCCGTCCGCGCGCTTCAGGTGATACGCGGGCATCTGCGGCAGGCGCGGCGGCGCGGCGCCCTCGGCCGGCTCGCTGCCGAGGTTCGCGTTGTAGGTCACGACATCGCCCGGCTCGACGAACGAGCTGTACTGGCTGCGATACGCGCGCACCTCGGGATCGTCGCTCTCCGTCATCACCGTGCGGCCCAGCTTCACGAACTCGTCGATGTAGAACTGGTAGTTCGTGTAGAGCACGTAGTTCTGGAAATGCGTGGGCGACGTCGCCGTGTAGTGGCGCAACCGGTGCAGCGAGAAGTCGACGCGCGCGGCCGTGAACAGCGCGAGCGGATGCGGCTCGCCCGGCGCCGGCTCGAACGTGCCGTTGACGATGCGATCGTCGAGATACGACAGGTCGGGCGTATCGAAGATGTCGCGCATCGCGAGCAGGCGGTCGCGGTCGAGCTCGCCCTCGAGATGGATGCCTTCGGGAAACGCGAAATGGATCGGAATCGGCTGCGACGACACGCCGATCTCGATCTTTACATGGTGGTTCTTCGCCAGCAGGCGCAGTTGCTCGCGATAGTAGTTCGCGAAGAGGTCGGGGCGCGTGACCGTCGTCTCGAACACGCCGGGGCCCGCGACGAAACCGTACGAGCGGCGCGAATCGACGTGCGTGTTGACATCGGTGCGGATCCGCACGAACGGGTAGCACGCTCGCACGTGCTCGGTGATCGGTTCGTGGCGGCGATAGCGCGCGAATGCGTCACGCAGGAAACCCGTGTTCGTGTCGTAAATGGCGGACAGCCGCGCGACGGCGGCGACCGGATCGTCGAAAGCCTCGACCGACGGGCTCTCGGGCGTCAGCACACGGTGCCGGCGGCTCAAATCGTTCTTCATTTTCATCACCTCGTCTGATCCGACGACATTACCACGGAACCCGGTCGCCCTTGTGGCTGCCCCCACGCACGCGAGGGCCGGATGGTGCGCAGTATTTGCTAAAATCGGTGGGTTCACTGGAGACTCATCATGAAGCCGCTCATTCTCGTCGTCGCTGCCGCCGCGTTTGCCGCCGCCAGCGCCGCTTACGCCGCCGGCGGCACGCCTGACGCCGACGCGCAGGCACGGGCCGAGGCCAACGAGGCCGCCGGCCTGCCCGATCTCCGCAAGATCAACCGGCCGGGCGCCGAAGTCACGTCGAAAGTCGACTTCGCCGACATCCGCCGCACGCCGAGCTTCCACGAAAAGAGCAAGAACGGCACCGAAGTCACCGAGTACCGCGATCGCGGCAAGCCGGTCGAGATCGACGTGAAGTCGAACTTCGGCACGCGCTACCAGATGAGCTCGACGCCCGACACGTCGCCGAAGCCGCACGACGCGGGCATCCCGATCACGCGCCTGCCGTCGCTGAACCTGCGCTACTGATTCCGTGGCGCGCCGCACCGAACGCCGCGCGCCGCTTCCCTTCACCTGCTGTCGCGACGCACGCCGCCCGCGTGCCGACACCCTGACCTGACGCATCCCGCATGGCCGTTTTCACAGCTGTTTCCGACTCCGATCTCGCGCAATGGATGCGCCACTACGAACTGGGCGACGTGCTTGCGTTCCGCGGCATTCCGTCCGGTATCGAAAACAGCAATTTCTTCCTGACGACGACGCGCGGCGAATACGTCCTCACGATCTTCGAAAACCTGACGGCGCAGCAACTGCCGTTCTACCTCGACCTGATGCGCCATCTGGCCGGCCACGGCGTACCGGTGCCGGATCCGATCCCGCGTGACGACGGCGCGCTGTTCGGCGAGCTGCACGGCAAGCCGGCCGCGATCGTCACGAAGCTCGACGGCTCCGCCGAACTCGCGCCGGGGGTCGAACACTGTATCGAGGTCGGGCAGATGCTCGCGCGCATGCACCTCGCCGGCCGCGACTATCCGCGCAACCAGCCGAACCTGCGCAGCCTGCCGTGGTGGCAGGAGAACGCACCGGCGATCTCGCCGTTCATCACCGACGCGCAGCGCGCGCTGCTGGAAAGCGAACTCGCGCATCAGGCCAGCTTCTTCGCGTCGGACGATTACGCGGCGCTGCCGGCCGGACCGTGCCATTGCGACCTGTTCCGCGACAACGTGCTGTTCGCGCACGCGGCGCCCGGCAGCGGCCATGACGTGCGGCTCGGCGGCTTCTTCGACTTCTATTTCGCGGGCTGCGACAAGTGGCTGTTCGACGTCGCGGTCACGGTCAACGACTGGTGCGTCGACCTCGCGACCGGCGTGCTCGACGTCGCGCGCGCCGATGCGCTGCTGCGCGCGTACCAGACCGTGCGGCCGTTCACGGCCGAGGAGCGCCGCCACTGGAGCGACATGCTGCGCGCGGGTGCGTACCGCTTCTGGGTGTCGCGCCTGTACGACTTTTACCTGCCGCGCGCGGCCGAGATGCTCAAGCCGCACGACCCCGGCCATTTCGAACGCATCCTGCGCGAGCGTATCGCGCATACGCCCGCGCTTCCCGAGATCCAAACCGCATGCAACTGATCGAAGTGCCCGCGAAAACGGGCTATGTCTGGTTCCGCCAAGGCATCTGGCTGTTCCGCCGGAACCCGCTCGCGTTCATCACGCTGTTCTTCACGTACCTGCTGGCGATCACGCTGGTGTCGCAGGTGCCCGTGATCGGCTCCGCGCTACCGCTGGTGTTCATTCCCGGCATCGCGGTCGGCTTCATGGCCGCATGCCGCGACACGGTGGCCGGGAAGCCCGTGATGCCGACGATCCTCATCGACGGCTTCCGCTCGTACGGCACCGTCGCGACCCAGCGGCTGCTCGTGCTCGGCGTGATCTACGTCGCGTCGATGGTGCTCGTGTTCGCTGCCTCGTCGTTCGTGGACGGCGGCGCGCTGTTCCACGTGATGATGGGCGCGGCCGACGAAGCGAGCGCGACGCCGGAAACGCTCGCCGCGCAAGGCACGTTCGGCGCGCTGATGTTCGCGACGCTGCTCTACCTGCCGGTCGCGATGCTGTTCTGGTTCGCGCCGGTGCTGGTCGCGTGGCATGACGTGCCGCCCGCCAAGGCGCTGTTCTTCAGCGTCGTCAGCTGCTGGCGCAATCGCGGCGCGTTCGTCGTGTACGGCGCGCTGTGGTTCGGCGTCGCGCTCGGCACGTCGCTCGCCCTGTCGCTGCTGCTGCAGGCGCTCGGCGCCGGCGCCTATGCGCTGACGATCATGATGCCGGTGACAATCGTCATCGTCACGATGCTGTACTGCTCGTTCTACGCGACCTATCGCGGCTGCTTCGGCATCCAGGAGCCGGGCGCGACGACCACCACGTCGGGTCGCTGAAGTCTCCCCGGCCGGCGCGTGTCGCCGGCCCGCCGCGCTCGCGCCGGGTTACCGCCCGGCGCCTCCTCCGTCCCCCCGCCTCCGTCGGCCACCGCCCCGCGCCGGCCGCCCCCTGTTCATCCCGATCTTTTGCGCGCAAAATGATTTGCGTACAAATTGTTCGCGCGTTCGACGCGCCGCCCGAATGATGGACCGCCCGCCCCCGTTGCCCCAGACGCTCGACGAGCAACTCTGCTTCGCCCTCTACTCGACTTCGCACGCGATGACGAAGGCGTACAAGCCGCTGCTCGACAAGCTGTCGCTGACCTATCCCCAATATCTCGCGATGCTCGTGCTGTGGGAGCGCGACGACATCGCCGTGAAGGACATCGCCGCGCGGCTAGACCTCGACCCGGCCACGGTCACGCCACTGCTGAAGCGGCTGGAGGCGCTCGGTTACGTCGAGCGCGTGCGCAGCGCAGCCGATGAACGCGTCGTGAACGTGCGCGTGACACAGGAAGGCCGTGCACTGAAGGAGCGCGCGCGCTCGGTACCCGCCGATCTGTTCTGCGCGATGCAGCAGTCCCCCGAGTTCCTGGTCAGGCTGCGCGCCGATCTCCACCAGTTGCGCGACGCGCTGTCGGCCGCCAACGAACGCTGACGGGAAAGCATCGACGAACCGGCCCGGCACTGTCGGGCCTTTTCTTCAAAATTTCATTTGCACACTAATCATTTGTGTTCTATATTTTCGTCGTGGCCGGCGACACCCCGTTCGACCGGGCCGCTTTTCCTCCCTTTTCCCGACAGGAGCTGCACGATGAACATTCTGTACAAGACCAGCGCCACGAGCACGGGCGGCCGCGACGGCCGCGCGGTATCCGCCGACAACAAGCTGGAAGTGAAGCTGGCCGCGCCGCGCGAACTCGGCGGCACGGGCGCGGAAGGCACGAATCCGGAGCAACTGTTTGCCGCAGGTTACTCGGCCTGTTTCCTGAGCGCGATGAAATTCGTCGCCGGCCAGGACAAGAAGGCGCTGCCGGCGGACACGCAGGTCACGGCGGAAGTGGGCATCGGGCCGAACGACGCAGGCGGCTTCGGGCTCGACATCGAGCTGCGCGTGTCGCTGCCGGGGCTCGACAAGGCCGACGCGCAAGCGCTGGTCGAAAAGGCGCACCATGTGTGCCCGTATTCGAACGCGACGCGCAACAACGTACCGGTGCGCCTGACGGTCATCTGACGCGACGCAACGCCACGCATGCAAAAAGGGCGCGTGCGGCATGTAGCCGCACGCGCCCTTTTCTGCTGCGTGACTCGCCGGAATGGCGGACCGGCCGGCCCGCCCTGCGCTGCTTAGCGCGCGCCGAACGAATACGGGCGGTTCATCGCCGATTCGCGATCGATCTTGCGCATGCGGAATTCGAGATCGTAGATATCGGTGGCTTCGGACAGGTACGCCTCGGCGCGCTCTTTACGGGCCGTTTCAGCGTTCTTGGTCAGCATCAGGAAGAGGTGGCTCAGCAGGTACATGGTCGATCTCGCAATCCAAGGGTTCTTTGACTAGGGTTTTCCCGGATTATAGGGAAAACCCTAGTTCTTGGCCAGCGTCGATCAGACGATGCGTCGTTCGGTCGCCACAGTGCGCCGCTGTGCCTCGAAAAAGGCCCAGATCATCGCGCTCGCATCGGGGCCGACCGCCGCATGAAACGGCACGGCTTCATCGCCGCCGGCCCATGCATGATCGAGCCCTTTCACATGACAGAGCCGCACGACAGGCTGGCCGTCGCGGCAGACATCGGTGATCTGCGCGCCCGCGTCGCGCGTCTCGACCCGCTCGCCGCCGCGCAGTGCGCCGCGGCTGTCGGCAAGCCCGTTCAAGCGCATGAACTGAACCGTCAGCTGGTCGGCATTCTTCGGGGCGACCACGTGGTCGCCGTCGCCCTGGACGATCAGCGCGGGCATGCCCGGATACGCGGCGGCATCGACCAGCGCATCGACGGCTGCAGCCGGGTTTTGCCGCACGCCGCGCCGCATCACATCCATCGCGGTAATGCCGGAATTCGCCTCGCCGAGCGCGGGGCCCGAGTGCAGCGCCACCGCCGCGAAGCGGTCGGGATGATGCAGTGCAAGAAGCGACGCAAGGCCCGCGCCGGCCGACAGTCCCGCGACATAAACACGCGATGCGTCGAAACCGTGTTCGTCGACGAGCGCGTCGACGAGCGACGCCACCGCGTTCGCCTCGCCGCGGCCCGCGCGGTCGGTATCTTCATACCAGTGCCAGCAGCCATGTGCATGGGCGCGCAGCGACTGCTCCGGATACAGCACCGCGAAACCATGCTTGTCGGCCAGCAGGTTCATCCGCGTGCCTTGCGCGAATTCGTCGACGGACTGCTGGCAGCCGTGCAGCATCACGACGAGCGGCATCGCACCGCGCCGGCGGCCGGGCGGCACGTAGAGCCCGTAAGCGAGATGCTGGACGAGGCGCCCGAGCGCGGGTGCCATCGGATGTTCGCCACGCGTCCATTCGCCTGCCGCCCATGCGGCCGCGCGCGGGCGCACGCGCGATTCGCGCGGCGGGGACAGATCCGATACGGCGGGAGACGCCGCTGCCTCGAGTGCGTCGCGTGTGATGCGCTGCGCATCGCGCGCCGCGCGTTTGGCGGCCGGAGACAGCATGCGTTTCATGCCGCCCAGCCACACCTTGGTCAGACTTTTGGTCATCGATCGGGCTCGCAGTCAGGAAAAATAGGGGCACCACAGCGGATGCAGCGTTCGACTTTGTGCAATGCACCATAACATTGTTTCCGGGATTTTTCCTGCACGCGGATATTTCCCGGCCGCGCAAAAAACGGGGCTCGGGCGCACGCGGCGCTATACTGGGGCTTCGCCGCTTGTATCCGTTGTAGTCGTTCTTTCCGGCTCGCGCGTTGATTTAAGCATCTTCCCCGCCTTCGTTTGTCCCCTTCCCGATGTTCGACCTGTCGTCTCACCTGTGGATCATGATCACCGCGTTCGGCGGCGCCGGCCTGACCTTGCCGCTCGCGATCACGATCGCCGTCTGGCTCGCGCTCGGCTACTCGTGGCAGCGCGCGGCCGCATGGCTCGGCGTGCTCGCGGCCGCGATCGGCGTGGTCGCGCTGACGAAGATCGCGTTCCTCGGCTGGGGCATCGGCATCCGCAAGTGGGATTTCACCGGGTTCAGCGGCCATGCGATGCTGTCGACGTCGGTTTATCCGGTCGCGATTTTCCTGGCGCTGATCCGCACACGCACGCCGGTGCGGCTCGCCGGCATCGCGCTCGGGCTCGCCGCCGGCGTCGCGGTCGGCGTGTCGCGCGTCGCGCTCGACGCGCATTCGCCGTCCGAATCGATCACCGGCTGTATCGTCGGCGCGATCGCCGCACTCGCGTTCATCGCGGGTTCGTGGCGCGCGGTGCCGCACCGCTGGTCGGTGCCCGCGGTCGTCGCGAGCCTCGCGCTCGTCACCGTGGCGCTGCACGACATCACGGTGCCGTCGCATCGCTGGGTCACCAAGGTGGCGCTGCAGCTGTCGGGCCACGAGCGCCCGTTCGTCCGCGCGCGCTGGAAGGCCAACCCGAACTACCGCCCCGCATCGCAGCCGTCGTCGCTGCAGCGCACCCAGTCGTCGTCGCAGACGCTCCGTACGTGACGGGCCACCCGGCCGGCCCTCCTTTTCAGGTCTGACCATTCCATGCGCGCCGTCGCATGTGCGGTATGTCGAGCGTTATAACCCGCCCTATATTACGATTACGGTTTCCACCCATTCGAACGAACTCGCCATGCGCTCAACCGTCCGTCCGCTTCGCCGCACCCTACTTCGCCTGCTGCCGATCGCCACGCTGGCCGCCGGAGTCGCGTTCAGCGCGCCCGCTTCCGCCGCCGATGAACTCGTCGTGTCGGCCGCCGCCAGCCTGACGAACGCGTTCAAGGCCGTCGGCGATGCGTACGAGAAGCAGCATCCGGATACCAAGGTGCTGTTCAACTTCGGCGCGTCGGACGTGCTGATGCAGCAGATCGCCAAGGGCGCGCCGGCCGACGTGTTCGCGTCGGCCGACCAGAAGGCGATGGATCGTGCGGCCGACGAAAAGGTGATCGTGCCCGGCACGCGTCGCGATTTCGCGGCGAACTCACTCGTGCTGATCGTGCCGGCGGACAGCCACGCGGCCGCGCCGACGTCGCTGAACGACCTGACCACCCCCGGCGTGAAGCGCATCGCGTACGGCGACCCGGCGTCGGTGCCGGTCGGCCGCTACACCGAAGGCGCGCTGCGCGCGGCCGGTGTGTGGGACGCCGTCAGCGCGAAGGGCGTACTGGCAGCCAACGTGCGCCAGAGCCTCGATTACGTCGCACGCGGCGAAGTCGACGCAGGCTTCGTGTTCGGCACCGACGCGGCAATCATGCCGGGCCGCGTGAAGGTCGCACTGACGGTGCCGACCAAAACCGCCATCACCTACCCGATCGCCGTGGTCAAGGACAGCCGCCACGCCACGCAGGCGCAGTCGTTCATCGACTTCGTCGCGTCGCCGCAAGGCCAGGCCGTGCTGTCGACGTTCGGCTTCAAGCCCGCGGGCAAGTGAGCGTAACGCGATGCAAGACGCCTGGGTCCCGCTGCTGCTGTCACTGAAGGTTGCCGGCTGGGCGACCGCGCTCGACATCGTGCTCGGCGTCGCGGCCGCGTTCATGCTCGCGCGCTGGCGCTCGCCGCTGCGCGACGTCGTCGATTCCGTGCTGACGCTGCCGCTCGTGCTGCCGCCGACGGTGCTCGGGTATTACCTGCTCGTGCTGCTCGGCCGGCGCGGCGTGTTCGGCGCGTGGCTCGACAGGCTCGGCATCGAGCTCGTCTTCACGTGGCAAGGCGCGGTGATCGCGTCGATGGTCGTCGCGTTTCCGTTGATCCTGAAATCGGCGCGGGCGGCGTTCGAAGGCGTCGATCCGCATCTCGAACGCGCCGCGCGCACGCTCGGGCTCGGCGAAGCGGCGGTGTTCTTCCGCGTGACGCTGCCGCTCGCCACGCGCGGCATTCTCGCGGGCGCGCTGCTCGCGTTCGCACGCGCGCTCGGCGAGTTCGGCGCGACGCTGATGATCGCGGGCAACCTGCCCGGCCGCACGCAGACGCTGTCGGTCGCGATCTACGCGGCTGTGCAGGCCGGCGACGACAACACGGCCAACTTCCTCGTGCTGGTGACGTCGATCACCTGCGTGCTCGTACTGCTCGCGACCGGCTGGCTCGTGCCGTCGCGTGCCCGGCGGAGCCAGCTGACATGACGCGCCTGCCTCGCCCATCGTCGCGCGTGGCCGGCCAGCTTCCGCGGAGGCCCGCATGAGCCTCGTCGTCGACATCCGCAAGACCTACGCGAATGCCGAGCGCCGCTTCACGCTCGACATGTCGTTCACCGCGACGATGCAGCGCGTCGTGCTGTTCGGGCCGTCCGGCGCGGGCAAGAGCATGACGCTGCAGGCGATCGCCGGCCTGTTGTCGCCCGACGAAGGCACGATCGTGCTGAACGGCGAACCGCTGTTCGACGCCGCGCGCCGCATCGACGTGCCGACCCGCGAACGCCGCGTCGCATACCTGTTCCAGGACTACGCGCTGTTTCCGCATCTGAACGTGCGTCAGAACATCGCGTTCGGGCTCACGCCGGGGCTGCGCAACCCGCGCGCGAAAGCAGTGCCGCCGGAAGTCGCGTACTGGCTCCAAGCGTTCGATCTCGAAGCGCTCGCGGGGCAGTATCCGTCTCAGCTGTCCGGCGGGCAGAAACAGCGCGTCGCCCTCGCGCGCGCACTGGTCGCACAGCCGCGAATCCTGCTGCTCGACGAACCGTTCGCTGCACTGGACGGCGCAATGCGCCAGCGCATGCGTCACGAGCTCGCCGAGCTGCAGGCGCGGCTCGACATCCCGATGGTGCTGATCTCGCACGATCCCGACGACGTCGCCGCGTTCGGCGACCAGGTCGTGCAGTTGAGCGAAGGACGCGTGCAGGCGGCGACGCCGCACGCCGAGTGGCCGACGCGCGTCGCTTGAGCGCGCGTCGCCGTGGTCGTCGTGGCAAGCACGTTGGAGCCTGAGAGAAGCCGCCAGCAGCGGCACAAGCGGAAAGCGGAAACGAAGCCGGCGCCGTACCGATACAGCGGCGACGCCGGCTTCGCTCCGTCCGTCACACGGCAGCCGAAGCGCGCCGGTACGCCGCCGCTCAGCCCGTCACCGCAAGAATCACGCTCGACGCCTTGAACAGCGCGATCGCGCGCCGGCCGGCGCCGAGCTGCAGCGCATCGACGCTGTCGTTGGTCACGACGGCCGTCAGCGTCCCGCCGCCGTCGAGCGCCAGTGTCACCTCGCTGTTCACCGCGCCCGCTGCGACCGTTTCCACGTGGCCGCGCAGTTGGTTCCGCGCGGACACCTTCAACGCATGCTCGCCATCGTCGGCCGCGAGCACGACCCAGGACGCCTTCACGAGCGCGCAAGCATCCGCGCCAACCTGCAGGCCGAGCGCATCGGCGCTCTCGTGCGTCAGCACGGCAACGACCGGCTGTCCGCCGGGCAGCGTGAGCGTGACCTCGTCGTTGACGGTGCCGCGCACGATCGCCGCGACCTTGCCGAACAACTGGTTGCGCGCGCTGGTCTTCATCCCGATCCGGCCGATCAGCGCCCAGTCGACGTCGAACCCGGCCACGGCCGCGCTCGCGGCCTCGATGAACCGGCGATGCTCGCGCTCGATCGTGCGGAACGCGGCGATCAGCGATGTCGCGCGCGGCGTCAGCGTCGTGCCGCCGCCGCCCTTGCCGCCCGTCGAACGCGCGACGAGCGGTTCGCCCGCGAGATTGTTCATCGTGTCGACGGCATCCCACGCGGCCTTGTAGCTGAGGCCGACGGCCTTCGCCGCGCGCGTGATCGACCCGGTGTCGCCGATCGCCACGAGCAGCGCGATGCGCGTGGCGCCGCCGAGCGTCTGCTCGCCGGCGCGCAGCCACAGCTCGCCGCCCAGTTCGAGCGGTTCGGCGGACGGGGAAGAATGCGGTGCGTCGGTCATCGGGATACGTGCGGGAATTGGACCGGAGCCGGAATCGGGCCGGAATCAGCGGGCCATTATAGTCGGCGCGTGCCGCTCAACCCGGCTTGCCGTCGAGCTTCGGCGGCCGCAGGCTGGCAAGCAGCGTCTCGGCGTCGCGCGCCGCGCGCTGCTCGAGCGCCGCGCCGTAGCCGCGCACGAAACCGAGCTGGTACGGCGGCGCCGCCAGTTTCTCGAGATGATGCAGCGCGACTATCGTGTCGTTGGCTTCGCCGAGCACGCTCTGCACGCGCGCGAGCGTCTTGACCGTCTCGGTGCGCGTGCGGCGCGACGCCAGCGACGCGAAGAATTCGAGCGCATAGCGCAGCCGCTTCGCATCGATCCGCACCTGGTGGCGCGCAGCCGTGTCGAGCGACGTGAGCGACGGCGACGCGTACAGATGGCCGAACAGCCGCCGCACGCGCTTCGTCGCGTGGCGCCGCAGCGAGGGTGCGTCGCCGTCTTCGGCGTGCGGCAGCGCAAGCGAGCCCAGCCATTCGAGCCAGCCGAGCGTCAGCCGCGCGTAGCGGGCCGAATGCAGCGCCTGCCGCAGCTCGCCCCGTGCCGCGACGCACTGCGCGCGCGCGGCGTCGAGCGTGCCGTTCCATTCGCCGTCGCCGCCGTCGGCTGCGATCAGCGCGGGCAGGCTCTCGGTCGCGAACACGTCCCAGTCGCGCACCGTGCCGAGCAACGCGGCAAGCCAGTGCATGTCCGCGCCGAGCGTGTCCCGCCACTGGCGGTCGGCAAAGCGCGGGAAGAAGCGCATCAGCGTACGCAGGCGGCGCAGCGCGACCCGCATCTGGTGCACGAATTCGGGATCGTCGTACTCGAGCACGCCGCCCTCGTTGCCGAGCCATTGCGCGGTGATGTCGCCGGACAACGCGAACAGCGCGGCGCGCTGCGTGCGCACGCCGATCAGGTCGACGGGCTGCGCCTTGACGGGCCCGCTGGCGGCCGGCTCGTCCGCACATGCGCGATCGATCACGCTCGTCAGCTGGACGAATGCGGGCCACGCGCCGCTCAGTTCGCGCGCCGCGGCAAACAACGCGTGCAGCGCGGCCGTGCGCGCGGCCCGGGTTTCCCAGTCCGGCGCGGCAAGACGCAGTTCGACATAGCGGCGCGGCGGCTCGCCGCCGCGATGCAACGTGACGTCGTCGAGCGTCATCTCGACCACGACGCCGCTGTCGTCGGCCCACCGCCCGCGCCGCCGCTCGCTGACGAGGCGCAGTGCCGACGATTCCGGCTGCATGCCGGCCTCTGCGCGCCCGGTCGTATCCGGCGCGACGCCGTCGACTTCGCCTGCCGCCTTGGGTACGGGCAACGGCATCGCGACGACGATGCCCGCATGCTCCGCGTCGAACAGTTCGCGCGTCGTGACCCCCGGCGCAAACACCTTCGTGCGCGACGCGACGACCTGCCTTCCATGCGCGTTCGACTCGACCCACGTCCACCAGCTTGTGCCGGGGCTCGGCTCGGCCTCCTCGATCTGGCACGGCTCGATCGTCACGCGCTCATGGCCGCGGCGCATCCGGACCTGCGGGCAGATCCGCCACGCGCGCACGAGTTCGGCACCGAAATCACGCTGCGTGCCGCGGGCGCGACCCGCAGCCTTGGCCGGCCACCCTTCCAGCGACAGCGACAACACGATTTCCAGCACACGCGACATGGAGGCTCCTGCACATGAAGAAGCGCCGGCGGGTCTTCCGATCGCGCCGGCGTCGTCCGTGAAGCTGCTTCCATAGTACACGCCGCAAAATCGGGCAGGCAACGATCTGGCCCTGTCGCCCTGTCACAGGTCAAACGGCGTACTGCGCGAGGCCGTTGCCGAACGACCAGTTCTCCTTCAGCACCTCGACGAGACTGATGAAGACGTCCTGCTGCCGCACGCCGGGTTGCTGCGCGAGGTTGTCCGCGATCGCCCGGTACAGCGCGCGCTTCTGCTCGAGCGTGCGCGTGTTGTTCGCGGTGATCTGGATCATCACGAGATCGTCGCTGCGTTCGATGTCGAGGTAGTGGCGGCCGTACACGAAGTTCTCGGCCGCATGCTCGGTGACGACCATGAAGATGTCGTCCTCGGGCACGTTGAACGCGTGCATCAGCGCGCGATGCACGCCATCGACGAGCGCCGCGCGGTACGCGGCCGGTTTGCCTTCGCGGACTGCGATACGGGTGAATGGCATGGTCCTGCTCCTGTCGGTGAAGTTGACGTTGACGAACGGAAACACAGCGTCAGGTTAGGCGCGCCGAACTATAATGAACAGTCATTGATGAATATTTCATCCATTTACATCGAAAATGAAAGTCCTCGACCTCGATGCCGTACGCGCGTTCGTGCTGGTCGCCGATCTCGCCAGCTTCACGCGCGCCGCCGATGCGCTCGGCACCACGCAGTCGGCCGTGAGCCTGAAGCTGAAACGGCTGGAAGCGCACCTCGGCAAGCCGCTGCTCGCACGCACGCCGCGTGTGGTCAAGCTGGCCGCCGACGGCGAGAATTTCCTGCCGGCCGCCCGCGCGCTGCTCGACGCGCACGACCACGCGCTCGGCGCGATCTCGGCCGGCACGCACCGGCTCGCGCTCGGCGTCAGCGAGCATGTCGCCGTGCCCGACCTGCCGGCCGTGCTCACGAGCCTGCATCGGCAGGACCCGGGGCTGTCGCTCGAAATGCATCTCGGAACGTCGACGAACCTGCTCGCGCAATACGACGAACGCCGGTTCGATGCGGTGATCGTGCGGCACGAGCCGGGCGAGGACCCGCCGCGCGAAGACGGCACGTTGCTGTTTGCAGAGCCGCTGGCCTGGCTCGCCGCGCCGGACTGGGCACCGCGTGCAGGCGAGCCGCTGCCGCTCGCGGTGCTGGCCGGCCCGTGCGGCGTGCGTGCGGCCGCGCTGCGCGCCCTCGATCACGCGGGGCAGCCGTGGCGAGAACGCTTTACGGGAGGGGGGGTCGCGGCCGTCACGGCCGCCGCTGCCGCGGGGCTTGCCGTCTGCCCGCTCGCGCGGCGTGTCGCGCCGCGCACGCTGGTCGACGTCGGCGCGAAATTCGGGCTGCCGCCGCTGCCGCTGTCGCAGGTCGTGCTGTACTCGCGCGTGCGCGACCCACGCGCGGCCGCCGCGCTGCGCAGGTTCGCCGACAGCCTTGCAATCTCGGCGTAAACTGACGGGTTTCGCCGCCAGCAATCTTCAGAAGAATTCCAATGAAGCCCGAAGCCCGCAAGCACCTCCGTGCCAACCTGCTGATGCTCGCCGCCGCCGCGATCTGGGGTTCGGCTTTCGTCGCGCAACGCCTGAGCCTCGACGTGATCGGGCCGTTCCTGTTCACGGGGCTGCGCTTCCTGCTCGGCGCGCTGGTGCTGGTGCCGCTGCTGACGCTGAACACGGCGTCGCGCGCGCAGCTCGCGGCGATCCGCCGTGCGCCGGCGCTGCTGCTGCCGGGCCTCGCGCTCGGCGGGCTGCTGGCGGTATCGATATCGCTGCAGCAGATCGGCCTGCAGTACACGCGCATCGCCAACGCGGGGTTCATCAGCTCGCTGTACGTCGTGATCGTGCCGCTGATGGGTGTGTTCGCCCGTCACCGGATCGGCGCGGGCACGTGGTTCGGCGCGCTGCTCGCGGCGATCGGCCTGTATTTCCTCAGTATCGACGAGCACTTCTCGGTGCTGTACGGCGACTGGTTCCAGCTCGCCGGCGCCGTGATCATCGCCGCGCACGTGATGGCCGTCGGCCATTTCGCCCGGCGCCACGATCCGCTCGTGCTCGCGTTCCTGCAATTCCTCGTGTGCGGCGTGGCGTGTCTCGCGGTCGGTCTCGCCGTCGAGCCGGTCAGCGGCGCCATGCTGCGCGGCGCACTGCCGACGCTGCTGTACGGCGGCCTGTTGTCGGTTGGCGTCGGCTATACGCTGCAGGTCATCGCGCAACGCGACGCCGCGCCCGCGCACGCAGCCGTGATCTTCAGCATGGAAGGCGTGTTCGCGGCGATCGCCGGCTGGGCCGCGCTCGGCGAAACGCTGACGCTGCGCGCGCTCGTCGGCTGCGCGCTGATGCTGGCCGGCCTGCTCGCGTGCCAGTTGCTGCCGAACGGCGACGCCCGGAAAAAGGACGAGGACGCACTGCCGGCGTGACACGCACCGTCCCTATAATGGCGGTTCGCGTGATAACCACGCCAACCGCTTCCGACAGGCCCGCTCCGTGACGTCCACTTCCGTCGATCCCGCCGCCGACCTGCTGCGCGAACGCGCAGCGCACTACGCCACCCAGGCGGCGCTGTTCCTGCGCGACCAGGCGCTCTCCACCGCGTCGCACGACCTGCGCAGCCCGCTGAACGCCATGCATAGCTGGGCATACGTGCTCGAGCGCCAGCTCGCCAACGCCGATCCGAACCTGCAGCGCGCGCTCGCGGGCATCCGCACCGGAATCGACCAGCAGGTCGCGCTGATCGACGACGTGCTCGATGCGCCGCGCGCGGAAACACGCACGCTCGCACTCGCGCCGCAGCCGTTCGCGCTGCGCGCGTTGCTCGACGACACACTCGCACTCGTCCGTTTCGCGCTCGCCGACGCACGACAGGTCACGCTCGACGCGACGCTGCCGGACGGCGAACCGTCGCTGAGCGCCGACCGCGAACGCATCGCGCAGGCGCTCTGGACGATGCTGACGGTCGCGGTCGAAGCCAGCGCCGCCGGCGGCCGCGTGACGTTCGCGTGCGCGCGCGACGGCGTGCAGTTCACCGCGCGCGCCACATGCACCGTCAACGCCGACACGCTCGCCGATCCCGCGCAGCCGCACGCGTTCGAATCGTTCGCACGACGCGAGCTGCTGCGCGAGCGCGACGCGAAGCGCGTCGCGTGGGCGCTTGCGCTCTGCCAGCGCGTCGCGCTCGCACACGGCGGCACGTTCTCGCACGACGCGTTCGCCGATGGCGCAACCGCCACCGTCACGTTCTCCGTCCCCGGCGAGGCGCCGGTGTAAGCCAGCGGCCGCCCGATACATTACGAATTCCTTTCTGGCTCTATACTGACGGGCCTGTCATAACCGGAGTGATTCTTTGTTACAGATCTTCGCGCTCATCGGCGCGTTGTTCCTGGTGGCCCTGAACGGGTTCTTCGTCGCGGCCGAATTCGGCCTGGTCAAACTGCGCGCCACGCGCGTCAAGACACTGGCCCGCAAGCACGGCCTGCGCGGCCGCATCCTCGGCATCGTGCACGGCCGGCTCGACGCGTATCTTTCCGCGTGCCAGCTCGGCATCACGCTCGCGTCGCTCGGCCTCGGCTGGGTCGGCGAACCGGCGTTCGCGCAACTGCTCACCCCGCTGCTCGACCTGATCGGCGTGCAGTCCGAGCGCGTCGTGCACCTGATCTCGCTGGTGTTCGCGTTCTCGCTGATCTCGTTCCTGCACATCGTCGTCGGCGAACTGGCGCCGAAGTCGATGGCGATCCGCCAGTCGGAGAAGGTCGGCCTGTGGGTCGCGCTGCCGCTCTATGCGTTCTACTGGGCGATGTACCCGGCAATCTGGGTGCTCAACAACAGCGCCAACGCGGTGCTGCGGCTCGCCGGGCTGTCGGCCGACCATGGCGGCGACGCGCACTACTCGACCGACGAATTGAAGCTGATCCTGCGCAGCCGCCGCAGCACGGCCGGCAACACCGCGCAGCCGGCGCGCGGCACGTACACCAACGACGAGTGGAACACGCTCGCGCATTCGCTCGATTTTTCGTCGATGACCGTATCGGACCTGATGCGGCCGGCCCATGAAATGATCGGCCTGCGCCGCGACCTGCCGCTGCCCGACAACATGGAGATCGTCGCGCGGCACCGCTTCAGCCGCTATCCGCTGTTCGAGGATGCGTCGCGTGAACAGGTGAGCGGGCTGATCCACCTGAAGGACCTGCTGCTCGCGCGTCACGCGGGCGCCGCGCTCGAAGACCTGTCCGACTACGTGCGCCCCGTGCAGTACGTGAAGCCCGACACGCCGGCCCTCGACCTGTTCCGCCGTTTCCGCAAGGGCGCACCGCACTTCGCGCTGGTCGGCAACAAGGGCGAGAAGCCGATCGGCTTCCTGACGCTCGACAACCTGCTCGGCGCGCTGGTCGGCCAGATCCACGATGAGTTCCGCCAGGGCGACGCCGATTGGAGCCGCCTCGACGACGGCACGCTGATGGGCAAGGGCAGCCTGCCCGTCGTGTCGCTCGAACAGGCGCTCGGCATCGACATCGACGAAGGCCGCGCGGAATCGGTCGGCGGCCTCGTGATCCAGGCGCTCAGCGACCTGCCGACCGAAGGGCAGCGCGTGTCGTTCGACCGCTTCGACGTCGTCGTGAAGAAGATGAACGGGCCGCGCATCGTGCTCGTGCGCGTCTACCCGAAGATCGCGAAAGAGGCCGACGAATGACGGCCGCGCGTGGCTGCCGCCGGCGCACGCGATGAACGCGACGCTGCCGCGCTGCTGCGTGATCACGCCCGAGCCGGCGTCCGCGCCGGCCGCCGATTGCGCGGCGTTCCTCGACCGGCTGTCGGCCGTGCTCGCACGCGGCGAGGCGCTCGTGCAACTGCGCGTGAAATCGCTCGACGCAGCCGCGTTTGCGCGGCTCGCCGCCGCGGCGCTCGCGCGCTGCGGCGCGGCCGGCGCACACCTGATGCTGAACGGCCCGATCGATGCGGCCGGCGTGATGCGCCTCGACGGCGCCGGCTGGCATCTCGACGGCCCCGCGTTGCGCGCCGCCACGCAGCGGCCGTTACCGGCCGGAAGATGGGTGTCCGCGGCCTGCCACACGCGTGACGACCTGCTGCTGGCCGCGCGCGCCGGCGCGGATTTCGTCACGCTGTCGCCCGTGTTGCCGACGCTCAGCCATCCCGGTGCGCCGACGCTCGGCTGGACGCAGTTCGGCACACTGGCCGCCGAGGCCGCGATGCCCGTCTTCGCGCTCGGCGGCATGAAACGGTCCCACCTCGACGACGCACGCCGCCACGGCGCGCACGGCATCGCGGGCATTCGCGGGTTCTGGTAGTCCGGGGATTTCCTGCGACGCAGCCGGGCGCAGATGCGCCCGGCCGCTCAGACATTACCGCCTCACGTCGTCATGCGTTCAGGTTCGGGCGCCTTCCGCGCCACGCGCCGTCGTCGATGCGACGCGCATCGTGCGTGAGCGCATACCGGTTGACGTCACCCGTCAGCCACGCGACGAGCGAGTACGGCGGCAACTCCCCTTCATCGACCCGGTCGCGCGCACGCGCCGGCGTCTCGAACACGACCCGCCCTCTCGGCGCATCGAACGGCACCGCCTCGGGCGACAGGTTCAACGCGATCGTCAGCGTCTCGTCGTCGGCGAGCCGCCATGACGCAAGCAGCGCGTCGGCATCGCCGTCGCCGTCCGACTTCAGCGCACGCGCATCCTGCGGCCGGCAATCGGACAACCTCGGCGCGATCAGCTTCGCGCGCACCGCCAGCGCCGACTGCACGAAATGCGCGCGATCGGCGTCGCGCGCGGTTTCGTCGAAGATCAACGGGATCTGCGGCGTGAGCAGCGACAGCGCAAGCGCGGCCAGACCGGCCTCCTGCCCGTGGTCGCCCTGCCCGCTGTCGCGCCACGCGCCGTCGGACAGCACCAGCGACGTCAACGACAGCCCGCTGTCGGCCGCCATGCCCTCGCCCGATCCGGCCGGCTGGAATGCGGCCCCGGCCGCGGTCAGCGCGCGGGCGAGCGTGTGGATCGACTGGTGCGCGGAAATGCCTTCATGAGCCGACGTGTCGCGGCCCGTCAGCCGGTGCAGCGCGCGTTCGCCGCACCCGTTCCACTGCGCATCGAAATGGGTATCGGCAAGATGCGCGGGATGCCGCTCGCTGCCGAGTACGAGATGGATGAGCCGGTCGGCCGGCACCGCCGCGCGCACGCGGTCCGCGATCTCGCGCAGCCACGACACGCCGATCCGGTCGGCTTCGCGCAGGCGCAGACCGTCGCAACGGTACTCGTCGATCCAGTACAGCGCGTTGTCGCAGAAGAAATCGCAGACTTCCGGATGATCGAGCGCGAGCGGCGACGCCTGCAGCGGATCATCGCGTGTATGGAAGAACGGCGCCGCGTAGTGGCGCAGCGCATCGGTGCCGCTGCCGAAGCGCGCGTAGTCGAGTTCCAGCAGCACCGCGAGACCGTAGCCGTGCGCATCGTCGATCAGCGCTTTCAGCGCGTCGGGGCCGCCTTCGGCCGCGAGCGGCGCGAACGGCAGGCTGTCGTGCGGCGACGCGAGCAGCTCCAGCGCGGTCACACCCAGGCGCGCGAGTTGCGGCAGGCGCCGGCGCACGCCGCCGAAGCCGCCCACCGCGTGCGGGCGAATCGCATAGAGCGAGATGTCTTCCCATGCGCGCCCGCGCCAGAACGTGTTGCGCCACGTGAACGCGCGCGGATCGACGACCTCGCTCGGGCCGTTGAGCCCCTCGGGTTGCGAGCGCGATGCTGGATCGGGAATCGATACCGTATCGTCGAGGCGATAGCGGTAAAGCGCACCCGCGCCGCAATCGGCAAAGACTTCGAACCAGTGCGTGCCGGCGGCCGTCATCGGAACGAGCAACGGGCCGAAACCGGTATCGAGTTCGAGCTGGACCTGCGTGCTGCCCGGTGCCCACACGCGAAAATGCGTGCGCGGCGTCGCGCAGAGCGCGCCACAGGGCTGTGCGCCGAACGGCAGGCAGTGAATGTAGTGCTGCGCATACGGGTCGTGCGGACAATCGGACATCATGCGCTCCTCGTGCGTACCGAGCGGCATGGCCGCGCCAGCGGCGCGGCACATCGGGGCCCGGCATGCGACGGCCAGGCGGGGGGAGAAACGAGTATGCGCCGGATTCGCCATCGCGATGCAACGTCCCCGGACATTATTAAATGCGAATCGACCCCTGGAAAACCCGCGGTCCGGCAAGCGCCGGCGAGGCAGGTAGCCCGCATACCGGAATGCCTGCTCGCCTTGTTGCACCGGCCGTGCACGCTTACGCTCTGCGCGATGCTCGTGGACACACCGTCCGCGCCCGACCCGAGGAACCCGTCATGTCGCTTCCCGCCAGCGCCGCCAAATTCGATCCGGCACGCGCACACGAATACGCCGAGCAATCCCGCATCGCACTCGCCGGCTACGATGCCTGCCACGAACTCACCGCGTGCATGCTCGCGTCGGCAATCGCCGCACCCGATGCACGGATCCTCGTCGCGGGCGCGGGCGGCACGGGGCAGGAAATCTGCGTGGCGGCCGCGCTCGAGCCGGGCTGGCGGTTCACGGCCGTCGACCCGTCCGGGCCGATGCTCGCGCTCGCGCGCTCGAACGTCGAGGCCGCGGGCTGCGGCGCGCGCACGGCGTTCGTCGAGGACGGTGTCGATGCGTTGCCCGATACACCCGCGTTCGACGGCGCGACGCTGATCGGCGTGCTGCATCACGTCCCGGGCGACGAAGCGAAGGCGGCGCTGCTGCAGGCGATCGCGCAGCGCCTGAAACCCGGCGCGCCGCTCGTGCTCGCCGGCAATCATCGCCGCTACGCGGACCACCCTCGCCTGCTCGACGCATGGCAGCAACGCTGGCGCATGAAAGGCGCGACGCCCGACGCGGTGCGCGCGCAACTCGCGAAGATCCTGCAGGGCGCCGATCCGCCCGCGTCCGAGGAAGCTGTGTTCGCCCTGCTGCGCGATGCGGGCTTCGATGCACCGCTGCGCTTTTTCGCGAGCCTGTTCTGGGGCGCGTGGATCGCCGTCCGGCGCGCGTGATGGATCGGGGCGGTCGGCCAGACGCGGTTGGCCAGACGCGGTCGGCCAGACGCGTCGCGCCACGTCGCGCGACGCGTTTCGCTTGTGCGCCACCCGCGCTGGGTATGATGTCGTTCCCGCCCCCACTTCCGGCGTCGACATGCTCACCGTCCATCACCTGAACAACTCGCGCTCGCAGCGCGTGCTCTGGCTGCTCGAAGAACTGGAGGTGCCGTACGAGATCGTGCGCTACGCGCGCGACCCGAAGACGATGCTCGCACCGCCCGCGTTGCGCGCAATCCATCCGCTCGGCAAGTCGCCGCTCGTCACCGACGAGGGCCGCACGTACGCCGAATCGGGCGCGATCATCGAATACCTGGTCGAACGCTACGGCAACGGGCGCCTGGCGCCGCCGCCCGGCACACCCGAGCGGCACGACTACACGTACTGGCTGCACTACGCGGAAGGATCGGCGATGCCGCCGCTGCTGCTCAAGCTCGTCGCGCTGCGGATCGCGCATGCACCGATGCCGTTCTTCGCGCGGCCGATCGCGCGCAAGATCGCCGAGACGCTGCAGTCGGGCTTCGTCGATCCGCAGATCGCGCTGCATCTCGGCCATGTCGACGGTGTGCTGCAGCGCACCGGCTGGTTCGTCGGCGACAGCTTCAGCGCGGCCGACATCCAGATGAGCTTTCCGCTCGAGGCCGCGACCGCGCGCGGCGGAGACGGCCGGCATCCCGCGATCGCGCGCTTTCTCGACGCGATCCATGCGCGGCCGGCATACCGGCGCGCACTGGAGCGCGGCGGCCCGTACGAGTTTCTCAAATGACGCGGCGCACGACCTCGGCCCGCGTCAGCTCAGCAGGCCGGCTGCCACGTTGATCGACAGCCCGAGCACGGCCATGTTGAAGTAGAACGACAGGATCGACTGCGCGAGCACCGAGCGCCGCGCGGAGCGGCTCGCCAGCGACACGTCGGCCGTCTGCGACGCGACCGCGAGCGTGAACGCGAAATACAGGAAATCCCAGTAATCGGGTTCGGGATTGCGGTCGGGGAAGCGCAGCGCGCGGTCGTTGGATGGCGAGCCGTAATAGAGGCGCGCATAGTGCAGCGTGAAGATCGTCGGGATCAGGAACCACGCGCCGAACAGCGTCGCGCCCGTAATCGCGTAGTGGCTGAGCCCCGCGCTGAAGCCCACGCTCTTGGCGGTCGCGAGTTCGATCGCGATCGCAGCCACGCTCGCCACGGTCGCGAAGCACACGACGGTCAGCACGGTCGTCGCGTTTTCGTCTTCGCGGATCGCGACTTCGCGCACCTTGTGATGATGCGCGGTGACCATGCGCACCCACATCAGCACGAGATACAGCCAGACCGCGCAATCCCAGCCGATCAGCGCCCGCGCGGCCGGACGCAGCGGAAACGGCAGCAGCACCGCGCACAGCACGCCGGCGATGAACGCCGCGACCATGCGCGGCCGGTTGCGTAATACCTGCGGATAGAACGTCATCGTGTGATTCCGAAAGCAGATGGAAAGGGTTCGGCCGACGCGCGGGACGCCCCGCCGCGCCGCACCGGCGGGTAGCGCCCCGATTATCGTCATTCCGTCGTGACGTGGCGATGGGCGCGAGCGCCTAAGATAATGGGATGACTGCCACCGCCCCCCTCTGCCACCATCCCGCGAATACGGCCGGCCGTGACTTCGTCGTCGGCGACCTGCACGGCTGCGTGGATGTGCTGCGCGCGCTGTTGCACGACATCCGCTTCGATCCGGCTCGCGACCGCCTGTTCTCGGTCGGCGACCTCGTCGACCGCGGCCCTGCATCCGAAACCACGCTCGACCTGCTCGACCGCCCGTGGTGCCACGTCGTGCGCGGCAATCACGAGGAAGTGCTGAGCCTCGTGGCGCGCGGCAAGCTGTCGCCCGACGCGTGGCGCGGAATCGGCGGCGACTGGGGCGCCGACCTGCCGGCGGAACGGCTGCACGCGCACGCGGCGCGCGTCGACGCGCTGCCGCTGGTGCGCGTGATCGGCGACGGCCCCGGGCGCTTCAACGTGCTGCATGCGGAATTCTTCGGCTCGGACGCCGATCTCGACACGGGCAGCTATTCGCACGACGTGCGCGAACGGCTGATCTGGGGCCGCGATCTCGTCCAGGGGCTCGCCGATCCGGCGCGGCAGGCCGGGCTGTCGCTGACCTGCACCGGGCACACGCCGGTGCGCGCACCGCAGCGGATCGGCGCGCAGTGGTTCATCGACACCGGTGCGTTCGCACCGGCCGGGCGGCTCACGCTCGTCGAGCCGCGCACCGGGCGCACCTGGTCGATGACGCAGGCCGAGGCGCGCGAACGCCACGCGGGCGACTGGCCGCTGCCCTGATGCCCGCGAGCGCCCACTAGCCGACCTGGTTCAGTTCGAACACCGCATCGACGGCCGAGCCGTTCCAGTTGTATTCGAGGTAGGCCGCGTGATGGCAATCGCGCAGCAGCGCGGTGCGGAACGCCGCCAGGCATTCGCCGCGCGGGTCGCGCACCGACGGATAGACGATCCCCGCACCGCCGGCATTGCGCACCGCGCGGCCGAGCGCCTGCCCGGCGCTGTAATCGAGCGGGTGCAGCAACGCCGGATCGCGTTTCGGCCACATGCGCACGTCAGCCACGTCGCCTTGCGCGATTACCGTATAGAGCCGCATCTGCTGGCGCATCGGCGGCTCCTTCGTCGCCGCCAGGAACAGCGCGCTGTGATAACGCGTTTCGGCGATCGCCGTATCGCGCGAGCGCGCGCAGTAGAACACGCCGTAGCTGCCGTCGGAAAAACGGCTGCCCTGCGGATTCAGGTGCGTGAACGCGGCCATGATCGGCCCCCAGCCCAGCCCGTAGCGACGTTCGGCGGGCGGGACGAGGTCGAGCGTGCCGACTTCGTTGCGAATGCGGTCGTTGGTCAGCGATTCGAGCGCGTAAAGCGCGTCGAAATCGTCCGCCGACGCAACGCGGTCGAACAGGTTGATTGCCGGAAAACGGGTGGGGATCACGCGATAGGCAGGCGCCCAGTCGACCGCGGTCGTGGGCCATTGTTGTGCTTGGATCGGCATCGTCACGCCCAGCCACCTCGCATCGCGTCGAGATATTGGCGGACCGCGACCAGATCGCCGACGTTGCCGGCGAGCATCCGGTCGAGTGCGCGTTTGCCGCCGAACGGCGCCGCGTCGTTGGGCCGCTTGACCCACGCATCGGCCGCGGCCGGCTGCGGCAGCAGGATCTGCAACGCCTTGTAGATGCCGAGCAGCAGCGATAGCCGCTCGAGCGTATCGCGCGGCAGCCGCGCCGATTCCGGCGCGGCCTTCCACTTGAAGAACGTCGAGCGGCCGGGCGACCCGAGCAGCACGATCTGTTCGTCGATCGTCAACTCCCAATCGCGCGCGATGTTGAAAAACGCACGCAGGCCGGCCGCCGACATCTGCGCGACCGAGGCCTGCGGCGGGGAGGAATGCGATTCGTAGGCGGGCTGTGACATGATCGTTAGTCTCGAAACGAATTTACTAACAAGATTAGTCCATTTTCGTATTTTTGCAAGGGTCGGCACCCGGCGACCGATTCACGCATCCGGCAAAACGATATTTTTTGTCCATTCTGGACTCTGATTTTATTTTCTGCGTTAATGGCCGTGCGGACACCGCGCGCAGATGCGGCTCGGGTCCGTGAAACCGTGTCGCACAGAACCGGAAGCACCCCGCCAAGGAACGCACCATGAAGAGACTGATTGCCGCTGTTTCGATCGCCCTGCTCGCGGTATCCGCAGGCCCCGCCGTCGCGAAGGACTGGACCACCATCCGCTTCGGCACCGACGCCAGCTACGCGCCGTTCGAGTCGAAGGCGCCCGACGGCAAGCTCGTCGGCTTCGACATCGACCTCGGCAACGAGATCTGCGCGCGCCTGAAGGCGAAGTGCGTGTGGCTCGAGAACGATTTCGACGGGATGATTCCGGCGCTGAAGGCGAAGAAGTTCGACGCGGTGCTGTCGTCGATGTCGATCACGCCGCAGCGTGCGCAGCAGATCGGCTTCACGACGAAGATCTACAACCAGCCGACGCGGCTCGTCGTGAAGAAGGGCTCGCCGCTGCTGCCGACGGCCGAATCGCTGAAGGGCAAATCGATCGGCGTCGAGCAGGGCACGACGCAGGAAACGTACGCAAAGGCATACTGGGGCAAGCAAGGCGCGAACGTCGTGTCGTACCAGAACCAGGACGGCGTGTACGCGGACCTGACCTCGGGCCGCCTCGACGCGGCGCTGCAGGATGAAGTACAGGCCGCGATCGGGTTCCTGAAATCGTCGCGCGGCGTGAACTACACGTTCGTCGGCCCGGAGCTCGTCGACGAGAAGGTGCTCGGCATCGGCGCCGGCATCGGGCTGCGCAAGGAAGACACCGACCTGAAAGCGAAGATCGACGGCGCAATCCTCGACATGGTCAAGGACGGCACCTACAAGCGGCTCGCGTCGAAGTACTTCGACTTCGACATCTACGGCGGCTGAAACGGCGTCGCGCGCGTACGGGCGCCACTCCCGTCGCGCGCGTCCGACCGCCCCTCCCCTCACCACCGGACGGCAACGGCGTGACGCCGTTTGCCGTCGCATCGAATGCATCATCCGTCGCGCGCGCGGCAAGACCCTCGCGCCTCATTCGGATTGCAGATCAATCGTTCGCGGCGACGATGCCCGGCGCGAACGGATATCGTGCGGCTTCGGTCAATAGGCGAAGACCGGGCGTCGAGGTACCGGCGCCCGAGCGCACATGCCCTTGCGAATCGGGTTCGCGTGCAGGAAAGTACCGACCCGGCGCGGATGACCGGCAATCAGCCGGATCCGCCTCGCACCGGGCGCGGAGAGATGGCCTGTCGATGCATGCCGGCCGGCCGAGAGAACGACATGCGACCGGCGATGCTCCACATCACTGCGATCGCGGCCTGCCGGCCGCGGCGTGTGGCGATCGATCATTTTTCTACCCCGTATCAGTCTGATGGTTGTTCCGGCAACCGGACGAGGCCGGTGCCCCGACGATCAGGCGACGACGCTCCGTGCTCGCCGGAACGCGGCTGTTGCGCCGCGCTCCGCCGCCGCATCCCCGCGGACCGTGTCCTGACCGGTACTGACAGGATTCGCTGCCGAACCGGACGGACCGTGCATCGTCGACCTTCGCACGCCCACTTTCGCAAGGAGCGGGCCAGCTTCGCGCGAGCCTGTCCGGACAAGGGGCCGGCCGGGCAGCGTGGCGGCCGGAACGGGTGCCGAAGGCGGGAAGTTACGAAACTGAAACACGCGGCGCGCGGCACGCGCGGGCCCCGTGGCGGCCCTGGCTTGCCGGATAAGGCTGAACAATGAAGCACGGCATTTTTACCGATGGACGGCCGGCCATTCACGCCGATTCACCACGCAAATTCGCATGGCCGCCGACGCGAAATGTTTCATGCGCTTTACATGCCGCAGGCAGCACGCGGGCCGCGGGTTGCCCGCGCGATCCATCCGCCGGTACCGGGCCGGCCGGGCGCACGGCTATACTGCGAAACCGGCGTGCGTCGTGTTCGCATCGGCGCCTCCGGCCGGCGGATGCCGTACCGCACGACGACGCCACACACGCCGCCCCACCGCCCGAACGATCGCCCCGCCGATGATCCGTACCCTCTATATCGCCGAACGCGCCAGACTGATTCGCTTCGGTGTGTCGGGCCTCGGTTCGACCGCGCTGCATGCGTTGATCGCGGCCGCGATGTTCGCGCTGTTCGACGCGACGCCCGTGACCGCGAACGCGGTCGCGTTCGCCTGCTCGACCGCGTTCTCGTATCTCGCCAACACGCTGTGGAGTTTTTCGTCGCCCGTGACGTGGGGCAACTTCATGCGCTTTCTCGCCGTCGCGACGGTCGGCCTCGCCGTGACGATGCTGCTTGCGCACGGCACCGTAACGCTCGGGCTGACACGCGCGTGGAGCGTCGTCGCGGTCGTGCTGTGCGTGCCGCCCGTCACGTTCGTGCTGCACCGGCTCTGGACCTATCGCTGAACCGGCTCACGCGTCGCGCGTGCGCCGGTTCAGCCGACCCGCTGATGCCCCGCGTCGCCGGACGGCGCGCCGTCGTGCCCGCCGTTGTCGCCGTTGTTGTCGTGATCGTTCAGCCCGTGCTCGATCATCATCCGGTAGAGCGTCACGCGCGAAATGCCGAGTTCGGCGGCGGCCTTGTTGATGCGGTGATCGTTGCGCAGCAGCGCATTCTCGATCGCGGTGCGCTCGGCGAGCGCCCGCGCCTGTTCGAGCGTCACGGGTTCGGTTTCGCCCGGCGTATCGAGCCCGAGATCGTGCGGCGTCAGCAGCCGGCTCTCGGCCATCACGATCGCGCGCCGCACGCGGTTGATCAGCTCGCGCACGTTGCCGGGCCACTCGTAGCGCCGCATCGCGTCGAGCGCGGCCGACGTGAAGCCGCTGATCTTGCGGCCGCTATCGGCCTTGTACTTCTGCAGCACGTAGTGCGCGAGGATGTCGATGTCCTTGCCGCGCGCGCGCAGCGGCGGCTCGTGGATGCGCAGCACGCACAGGCGGTGATACAGGTCGGCGCGAAAGCGCCCGGCCTCGACCGCGCCGTCGAGATCCACGTGGGTGGCCGAGATGATCCGTACGTCGACCGGAATCGATTCCTGCCCGCCGAGCCGCTCGATCTTCCCTTCCTGCAGGAAGCGCAGCAGGCTCGCCTGGCTTTCGACCGGCATGTCGCCGATTTCGTCGAGAAACAGCGTGCCGCCGTTCGCCGATTCGATCCGGCCCGCGCGACGCTGGTTCGCGCCGGTGAACGCGCCCCGCTCGTAGCCGAACAGTTCCGACTGCAGCAGGTGATGCGGAATCGCGCCGCAATTGATCGCGATGAACGGCCCCTTGCCGCGGCCGGAACGCTCGTGAATCGCGAGCGCCGTCAGCTCCTTGCCGGTGCCCGACTCGCCCGAGATGAACACGCTCGCGTCCGTCTTCGCGACCTTGCGGATCGTGCTGAACAGCTGCTGCATCGCCTCGCAGTTGCCGATCATCCCGTGTTCGCCGATCGACGCCGCGTAGGCCGCGCCATCGACGCGATCGAGCGCGGCCATCCCGCGCGCGTGGCCGAGCACGTGCGAAATCCACTCGTACGGCAACGGAAGGGTCACGTAGTCGAAGCAGTAGCTGCGGATCAGCTCGCGCACGGCCGGGCCGATCGTGACACCGGCCTGGGCGATGGAAATCCAGCCGATCGACGGCTGGCTCAGGCACGCCTTCAGCGCGGGATACTCGCGCGACGTGAACCCGGAGAAATCGACCAGCCCGGCCGCGACGCTCACGCCGGACGTCATGTTCTGCGCGGCGCCGGCTGTCTTCGCGACGGAGATTTCCCAGCCCAGCCCGCGCAGTTGCGCAAGCAACGGCTCGTCGGGCGAACGCATGATCACGAACAGCTTGCGTCCATCCTCGGGCGCGGTGACGGACACATGCGTCATCTCGGGCACCGTGTGCCCGTTTGCGTCAGGTGACCTAGCAACCATCGTTGTTCCCCGCTTGGCATTGGTATCGCGCGCCCGGCTCGCCGCCGCGTGCGACGAACCTCGATCGAACCGACATATTGGCCGCATTTCCGTCCGAATAAAATCCCCCCGTGCATGAATCGCGCGTGAGGTGGACAGCGTCATCAACGGTATATCGATGTGGCCGGCGCGCGACTAGATGGGTGTTATCCCGGTGGCGTGCGCGGCGCGGGCGGTCCACGGGTGGCCGCGCGACGCGCAAAGCCGCGCCGGTGCTGGCGCACGGAGTTCGCGGGCGATGCGGCACCGACAGGATCGGCCCGGCCGCGCATGCGTGCGCGGCCGGTCGACCGGCCGCCGGAATGCCCGCCCGGCCGGTTCGAATTGATTTCGGTCAATCGTCAGAGGAAGCCGGCTGATGCGGGAACGCAACATGCTCGGCCCGATGCCGCGCACGCCGGCGCAGCGGAGGGGTCAACGGCCCGATGCGAGCGGCGCAGGCGCGTTCGCACGGCCACGGCCGGCCGGCGTGCCGCCGTGTTCGCCGTAGGCGGCGGCAAGCGCGTCGACGCGCGCGAGATGGTGATGATTGTCGTGATCCCACGGATGGAAGCCCGGCCGGAAGAAGCTCAGCCATTCGCCGGCGATGCGCGGGAACAGCCCGCGGCGCGGCCCGTACAGGAACGCGATCATCCGCAGCATGCCGCGCACGTGATGGCCGGCGCCGCGATCGCGCCACAGCAGCGTCGCGTGCATCAGGAACACGGTCGGCCAGAACGTCAGCGTCGTCAGCAGATACACGCCGATGCGGATCAGGTAACGACGCAGCCCCGGCGCCATCACGGTGTTCCACACGTCGAACGACACGGCCTTGTGCTCGGTTTCCTCGAGCGCGTGCCAGATCCACATCTGGCGGTAGCCCTCGACCGAGCCTTCCAGGCGCGTCGGGTCGCGCAGCAGCCAGTCGGCGAGCATCGCCGTGTAGTGCTCCGCCGCGACCGTGTGCGCGAGCTGCACCGAATGCGGCAGCTTGCGCTTCATGTAGCCGAGCACCGCCCACACGCGCTTGTCGAGCTTGCGCGCGGGCAGGTGGTTCGCCTGCATCAGCTCGTTGTACTCGATGTGCTCGCGCGTGTGCATCGCCTCCTGGCCGATGAAGCCGAGCACCTGCTGCTTCAGTACGGGATCGTCGATCCGGTCGCGATAGTTGCGCACCGAATCCATGAAGAAGCGCTCGCCGGCCGGGAACAGCAGCGACAGCGCGTTGAAGAAATGGGTCACGTGCGACCCGAGGCCATGCCAGTCCTTCGCGCGTTCGACCGGCAGGTCGAAGCGCAGGTCGCGGCGCACCGGCATGATCCCGGCTGCGGTGGCGGAAGCGGCTGACTTCATGTTCATCGTTCTCCTGGTTCCGGAGCGGCCCGGCGCGTCGTCCGACGCGGCCGGCGCGGGCCCGGGCGGCGTATCGCGCACCGCCAAAATCTTGACATCGACAGCTGTAAAGATAGGCCGCCCGCGGCAGCGCGCGCAAGCCGCGCGGTAGATGCGCGCTTCCAAACAGGGCACGGTCGAAAAGGCGGAAAAAACGGCGTTCGAACGGCGTCCAGACACGGCGGAATTCGAACGCACGTGACCGCACGCGAGCCATTCGCGGCAGTCGGCACCGCATCGCAGCGGTGGCCCGGAAGCCCCGCGTGGCGGGCATTTCACGGAATCCGGCAACCCAGCGCGGCATGCGGCCGAGCACCCCGGTAGCACCGATTCATACGCGCGTCGCACTCGCGCGGTGCAACCTCGGTCGCCGGGCGGGCCGGAAATTCAAACGCGCGTTCCATTTGCGTTCCGCGCGATCGCGGCCGCGACGGCCCGACGCCGCCCGCGATACGCGTGCGACCGGCCGAAAGCCATGAGCGGCGGCCCGCAGCGCGCTCGCCTACAATAGCGGTTTTACCCATCCTTTTTCAGGAGAAGTCATGTCTGTCATCACGACCGAATCGGGCCTCAAATACGAAGACCTGACCGAAGGCACCGGCGACGTAGCGCAAGCCGGCCAGACCGTCAGCGTCCACTACACGGGCTGGCTGACCGACGGTCAGAAATTCGATTCGAGCAAGGATCGCAACGACCCGTTCGCGTTCGTGCTCGGCGGCGGCATGGTCATCAAGGGCTGGGACGAAGGCGTGCAGGGCATGAAGGTCGGCGGCGTGCGTCGCCTGACGATCCCGCCGCAACTCGGTTACGGCCCGCGCGGCGCAGGCGGCGTGATTCCGCCGAATGCGACGCTCGTGTTCGAAGTCGAACTGCTCGCCATCTGACACGGCACACGAGCCCCCGGCTGACGCCCCGCCCCATGGCACACCTTCCGTCCCCCACCGTCGAGCTGCAACGCTACGACGCGCTCGAAGCGTCGGACGTGCACGACTTTCACCAGATCGTGCTCGGCATCGACGGCGCGATGGTGATGGCGGTGAACGGCGTCAGCCAGCGTCTCGACCGGCACCGCGCCTGGCTGGTTCCAGCCGGCGCGCGCCACGATTACGCGGGCCTCGGCGAGAATCGCCAGCTCGTGCTCAATCTTCCCCTCGCGTCACTCGCGGTGCCGCAGCGGCTGTTCGACAGCGCGCGCGCCGTGGCAATCGATCCGGCCCTGACGTCACTGGTCGCGCAGATCGCAGCGGCGGCCGCGCAATTCGAAGCGCCTGCCGCCGACGCGCCGCACGCGGCCGCGCACCGTTTCCAGTGGCAGGCCGCCGCCCGGCTGTGCGGCGCACTGCTCGACGAACGCGACATCCCCGCGCCCGCATCGGGCCTCGATTTCGCGCGCATCGACCGCTGGCTGCGCGCGCGGCTCGCCGAGCCGCTGCGCATCGCCGATCTCGCCGCGCACTGCGGCTACGGGATGCGCCGCTTTCATCAACTGTTCGTCGATGCGTTCGGCGAAACGCCGCATCGCTACCTCCAGCGGCTCAGGCTCGACGCGGCCGTGATCCTGCTCGCGGATGGCCGGTATCCGCTCGTCGATATCGCCGGGATGGTCGGCTTCGCGGATCAAAGCACGTTTACGCATGCGTTCACGAAGCGCTTCGGCGTTGCGCCGGGTCGCTGGCGCGGCGAGCGCCATTGAACGCAGCCAGGGTTCCGCGCTGAGCGCGCGTCGACACGGGTCGTAGCGGCACGGTCGGGCACACGGCGCTCACGTCGGCCCGCGCGCAGCATTCTTCGCTCCTGCTTCGTCCCCGCTTCGTCCCTCTCGCCGCCCTGCTGCTTCGCCCCCGGCGCTTCGACGCTTCACGTCCCGCTGAAACATCGCCGGCCGGCCGCGCCCTACGATTGGCGCATGGACACGACCATCCCCTCCTCCGCCTTCCCGCCCGCGCTCGCCCGCGTCGTCGCGACCGTCAGCACCGGTTTCGTCGTCACGCAGCTCGACGTGACGATCGTCAACATCGCGCTCGCGCATCTCGCCGGCGACCTGCGCTTGCCCGTCGCCGGCCTGCAGTGGGTCGTCGATGCGTACACGCTCGCGTTCGCGGTACTGATGCTGTCGGGCGGCGCGCTCGGCGACCGCTTCGGCCCGCGCCGCCTGTACATCGCCGGCCTCGTGCTGTTCGCGCTTGCGTCGCTCGCATGCGGCGCCGCGAGCGCGCCCGCGATGCTGATCGCGGCGCGCGCACTGCAAGGCGTCGGCGCCGCGGCGATGCTGCCCAATTCGCTTGCGCTGCTCAACGACGCGTGCCGGCACGACCCGCGCCTGCGCGCGCGGGCCGTCGGCTGGTGGACGGCGGCCGGGTCGATTTCGATCGCGGCCGGCCCGGTCGTCGGTGGCCTGCTGATCGCGGCGTGGGGCTGGCGCGGCATCTTCCTCGTGAACCTGCCGCTGTGTGCGGCCGGGCTGGCGGCCGCCTTTGCATGGATACCTGCGCGCCGTGCGGCGGCAACGCCGGCCGCGCCATCCCGCTCCGTCCGCGCACTCGACCTGCGCGGCCAGTTCATCGCGATCGCGATGCTGACCGCGTTGACCGGCGCCGTGATCGAATGGCGTCCGCTCGGCTTCACGCATCCGGTCGTCGCCGGCGGTTTCGCGCTGGCGGCGCTCGCCGCGCTCGCATTCGTCGCGGTGGAAACGCGGACGGCCACGCCGATGCTGCCGCTGCCGCTGTTCCGCCATCGCACGTTCAGCGCGGCCGTGCTGTTCGGGATCTGCGTGAACCTCACGTACTACGGCACCGTGTTCGTGCTCGCGCTGTACCTGCAGCGCGCACGCGGCGAATCGGCGTTGCAGGCCGGCCTCGCGTTCCTGCCGCTGACGGGCGGCTTCCTGCTGTCGAACCTCGCGAGCGGCCGCGTCGTGGCGCGTCACGGCCCGCGCGCGCCGATGCTGGCGGGCGCGCTCGTCGCCGCGCTCGGCTACGGATCGCTGCACTTCATCGACGCGTCGACGCCGCTGGCCGTCCTGCTCGTGCCGTTCCTGCTGATTCCGTCGGGCATGGGT
Source organism: Burkholderia cepacia ATCC 25416 (assembly GCF_001411495.1). Classification (NCBI taxonomy): domain Bacteria; kingdom Pseudomonadati; phylum Pseudomonadota; class Betaproteobacteria; order Burkholderiales; family Burkholderiaceae; genus Burkholderia; species Burkholderia cepacia. The sequence goes on from NZ_CP012982.1 coordinate 602,772, forward strand.
TTCGCGGTGCCGGCGATGACGACCGCCGTGCTCGCGTCGGTCGCGCCCGAACGGGCCGGCATCGCGTCGGCCGTGCTGAATACCGCGCGGCAGGCCGGCGGCGCGATGGGCGTGGCCGCGTTCGGCGCACTCGCCGGCGGCGGCGGCGCGGCGCAGGTCGTGGACGGGTTGCGGATCGAAACGGCCGTGTCGGTCGCGCTGCTGGTCGCCGCCGCGCTGCTCGCGACGCTGGTGCGGCCCGATGCGCATCGCGGCGCATCGTCCGTGCGTCAGGCCGTGCCGGCGGCCGATTGAACGGCTGCGGTCATGCGTCGCCGGGGTCCCGCTGGATCAGGTGACGCCACGGAAACACGTTGTCCTTGAAGTGACTCACGTAACCGCCGCTGCCGGCCTGGATCACCATGAACGACAGCCGCGGATGCAGCGCCTGCAGCGCTTCGAGCGCCTCCCGGTCGAGACAGGTGTTTCTCAGCGTCAGCGTGCGGAGCCGCTGGCCGGCACGGCTCTTCAGCAGGCGCTCGTAGGCGTCGAACGACGTCACGCTGCCGGCGCCGCGCTCGCGTTTCCACGTCGAATGCAAGGCGGTCGACTCGGAGAAATCGAGCCAGCCGAGCGACGGCAGGTTATCGCAGTCCGCCAGATGGTCGATGAACTGCTGCGTGTCGTCTCCGCCGCCGATGCGCAGCCGCTCGAGATGCGCAAGCGGCACATCGAAGAAGCGCGCATCGGGCGCGTTCGGCACCGTCAGCTCGGCGAGAAACGGCGCCTTCGCGGCAAAGCGGGCAATCTCGCCGCCCTCCTGCATGATCAGGTCGCGACGCACGATCATCGACTGGTTGTGATCGGCCGGCTCGGTCGGCCGCACGTACAGCGAGCGCAGCATCGGGAAGCGCGCATCCGAATCGAGCAGCGGCCCGAAATCCCATTCGCGCGTACCGTTCGCCCCTTCGTCGATGCCGCTGAACGCGAGGTCGGTCACGAGATCCGCGACGTCCCGCAACGCCAGACACTGCAGCGTCCAGTCGAACGGTTCCTCCCAGGCGCCGCCGAAGTACCGGACGTGCAGCCCCGCCCGCATCGGCGCAACCGTGACATGGTTGAAATCGGTCTGCCACAGCGGCTCCGCGGGATCGGCATGGTCGCGCCCGTACTCGGCGCCCTCGCGCTCGCAGAAGTCGTGAATGCGCCGCTGCAGGTCGAGCAACAGCCGATAAGCGGCGGAATCCAGCGGATGGGACATGGCGATGCAGTTCCGGTCGGCAACGATCGCGACAGTCTATCCGACCGTGCAGCCGTCGCGCACGACGCTCATCGCCGCCGAGCGCCCGTTTCGTCGCCGACCTTCTTCACGACCGTCTCGCCCGCCTTCACCGGCCGGCCGTCGTCGTGGCGCAGCGCGAGCTTGCGGATCGCGCGCCCGGTCTGGCGGTCGACCAGCACCGAATGCGGCTCGCCTCGCGCGAACAGGTTCGCCTCGCCCCACTGCCGCAGCATCACGATCACCGGGAACAGCCCTTCGCCCTTCCTGGTCAGCACGTACTCCTGATACGCGCTGCCGTCCGACGCCGGCACGACGTCGAACACGCCCGCATCCACGAGCATCCTGAGCCGGTCGGACAGGATATTGCTCGCGACGCCGAGGCTCGCGCGGAAATCGCCGAACCGGCGCACCCCGTCGAACGCATCGCGCACGATCAGCAATGCCCAGCGATCGCCGACGATATCGGTCGCCCGTGCCACCGGGCACGGCGAATCCGCAAGACTTTTCTGCCTGGCCATGTGCCTCTCCGCAATCGTGCCAGCCGCCTTCGCGGCAACGCCGGCCATCCGTGCACGGACGTCTCGCCCGCCGCACAACAGGTTGCATTTTAAAACCACTTTTCCTACACTCACACCAGTTTTAATTTGCAACTACTTTGCACGGGGAAATCCATGGCGTCTTCCTGTCGTTCCGGCACCGTTGCATCGAACGCATCCGCGCCTGCCGCGCATCCGGCCGCGGTCGGCACCCTGTCCACGGCGCGCGTCGCGACGCTGGCCGTCTGCTGCGCGGCCAGCGTCGCGAATGTCTACTACGCGCAGCCGCTGCTCGATTCGATCGCGCGGGATTTCGGCGTGTCGCAGGCGGCCGTCGGCGGCGTCATTACCGCGACGCAGCTCGGCTGTGCGCTCGCGCTGCTGTTCGTCGTGCCCCTCGGCGACCTGCTGAACCGCAAGCGCCTGATCGCCGTGCAGCTTCTGCTGCTGACGGCGGCCTGCATCGGCGTCGCCGCATCGTCGACGCGCATTGCGCTGCTGGCAGGGATGGTCGCGGTCGGACTGCTCGGCACCGCGATGACACAAGGGCTGATCGCCTGCTCGGCCGCGCTCGCGGGCGCCGGCGAACGCGGGCGCGTGGTGGGTGCCGCGCAAGGCGGTGTCGTGGTCGGGTTGCTGGCCGCACGCTCGCTGGCCGGCGTCGTCACCGACATCGCGGGCTGGCGGGCCGTCTATCTGGTATCCGGCGCGCTCGCGATCGCCATGCTCGTCGTGCTGTCGCGACTGTTGCCGGACGAGAACGGGCCGCGCGAGCGCATCGGCTACGCGGCGCTGCTGCGATCGATGGTGTCGCTGCTGCGCGACGAACGCGTGCTGCGCGTGCGCGGCGCGATCGCGCTGCTGATGTTCGCGGCATTCAGCATCTTCTGGAGCGCACTGGTGCTGCCGCTGAGCGCACCGCCGCACGCGATGTCGCATACGCAGATCGGCGCCTTCGGCCTCGTCGGCGCGCTGGGCGCGGCGGCCGCCGCCCGCGCGGGCCGGCTCGCGGATCGCGGGCGCGGCGAAGCGACGACCGGTGCCGCGCTCGCGCTGCTCGCGTGCTCGTGGCTGCCGCTCGCATTCGGCGATTCGTCGATTGCATGGCTGGTGGTCGGCATCGTACTGCTCGACGTCGGCGGGCAGGCCGTCCACGTCGTCAACCAGAGCATGATCCTCGGCACGCGGCCCGATGCGCATGCGCGCCTCGTCGGCTGCTACATGCTGTTCTATTCGGCCGGCAGCGGGCTCGGCGCGATTGCATCGACGATGATGTATGCGCGCGCCGGATGGGCGGGCGTCTGCGTGCTCGGCGCGGTCGTGAGCGTGGCGGCGCTCGGCGTCTGGGCCGCGACGCTCAGGCGCGCCGCGTGAGACGTGCCGGCGTCGCGCATCGGATGGGGGGATCAGCCGGCCCTGCGCAGGCGGCCGGCACGCGAACCGGCCGCGCATGCGCGCCGGTTCGGCTTCCCGTTCGGCGCGCAGATCGCGCGCCACGGGCGCTCAACCTGCCGCCCGGATCGCCTCTTCGTACACGCCGGCCACGCGCCGCGCGATCACCGCGTTGTCGAAATGATCGCGTGCATAGCGCTTGCACGCGGCCTCGTCGGGCAGCGTGATCGCGCCCGACAGCGCGGCACCGAGCCCTTCCGCGATCGCGTCCGCGCCGGTGGACGGCAGCACGAGATCGTCGGACAGCCCGGCCACCGCCTCCGGCAGCCCGCCGACCGGCGTCACCAGCACGGGCGTGCCGGACGCGAGCGATTCGACGGTGATCAGCCCGAAGCCTTCGAGCGCGACCGTCGGCACGACGCTGACCGTCGCCGCGCGGTACAGCGCGGCGAGATGGTTGTCCGGCACGAAGCCGAGCAGCTTCACGTTGTCCTGCAGGCCTGCCGCATCGATGCGCTGCTGCAGTTCCTCGCCGATCTTGCCCTTGCCGGCGATCAGCAGCAGCACGTCCGGGTGACGGTGCTTGAGGAGGCCGATCGCGTCGATCAGGTCCTCCAGCCCCATGCGCCGCACGAGCCGGCGCACGGCCAGCACGATCGGCCGGTCCTGCGGCAGTTGCAGCTTGTGCCGCGCCTCGGCGGGCGTGAGCGGCGTGTCGAACTGCGCGGTATCGACGCAACCGGGAATCACGCGCACACGCGACGGATCGATCCCGTAGCGGTTCGTCAGGATCTGGCCGAACGCCTGCGACAGCACGATCAGCCGCGACGAACGCGTATAGACGGCCTGCTCGAGATAACGCTTCGCGCGCTGGCCGAGCGACGCGGCGCCCTCGACCTGGCTTTCGTCGGCCCACGGCCCCTGAAAGTGCGACACCTGCGGAATCCCGCGCGTGACGTCGAGGCCCGGGAACGTGTACAGCGCGAAGTGCGACGAGATCACGTCCGGCCGCTCGCTGCGGATCTCCTCGCGCAGCGCGCGCCGCGCGGCGAGCATGCGGCGCGCGAGCGGCTCCGATGCGGGGCCGAAGCCCTGGATCGCGCCGCCCGTGTCGTCGGCGACCTTCTGCGAGCCGGCGACGAGCCCGCGCACCTCGACGCCCGCGCCCGGCAGCGCGCCGACGAGCGAGTAGTACATCCGGTCGAGGCCGCCCGCGCGTTCGGGGAACCAGTGCATGCCGATCTGCAACGATTTGATCGGCCGGGAAGAGTGGGACATTACGATTGCTCCTGCGTCACTGCATGCTCGACCCGCTCGAAGGCGGACGGCTGCGTGGGTTGGCCGATGCGCCGGTAGAGCGCGACATACTGGGCGCCCATGTGCGCCCAGCCGAAACGGGTCATCAATTCGCGGGCCGCGTCGCCCATCGCGCGGCACGTGTCGCGCGACGCCGCGAGCGAGCCGATCGCCTGCGCGAGCGCGGCCGGATCGTCCGGGTCCTCCAGCACGATCCCGCATTCGCGCGTGATGATTTCGGCGCCGCCCGCCGTACGCGCGGTGACGACCGGCAGCCCGGCCGCCATCGCCTCCAGCAGCGACAGGCTCATCGCTTCGTAGCGCGACGGGAATACGTAGGCGTCGACCGAGCGCATCAGCGTCGGCATGTTTTTCACGAGACCGAGGAAATGCACGCGCGCATCGATGCCGAGCGCGCGCGCCTCTTCCGGATACGGGCTGCCGGGCAGATAACCGGCCACCGCCAGGTGCACGTTCGCGGGCAGCTTCGTCAGCGCCTTCAGCACCGTGCCGAGGTTCTTGCGCGGCGTGCGCAGGTCGCCGACGAACAGCAGCAGGAACGCGTCGTCCGGCAGCTTGAACGCCGCGCGGTCGGCCTGCGCACCGGCGAACGCGCTGCCGTCGACGCCGTTGTAGATCACGCTGATCTTGCGGCTGTCGATGCCGAGCCCGGCGATCTCGTCGGCCACCTTCTGCGACACGGCGGTGATCGCGCGCGACCGCTTGTACGCCCAGCGCTCGAGCGTGGTGTTCACGCGCGTATAGACGTACTGATAGGCCGACCACAGCCCCTTCGTCGGCTCGAACGGATAGTACGGACTCTTGAACCAGCCGCCGTGCACGAAGTGCGCGGTATTCACGTCGGCCTTGATCCACGAGATGAAGCCGTTCACGTGCAGCACGTCGTATTCGCTGCGGTGCGCGCGCAGCCAGGCCGCGCTCTTCAGCGCGAACACCTGCTGCTTGACGAGATTCGACGGCCAGAAGCCGCCGACCTTCACCGGCACCCAGCGCACGCGCGGGTCGGCCAGCAGCTCGGGCGCGACGTGCGACGCGACCAGCGTGACCTCGTAGTTCTCGGCCAGCGCCGCGCGCGCGATTTCGTAATTGACGCGGCCCTGGCCGTCGTTATGTCGCACGACGTGCGTGACGATCGCGATTCTCAATGGTCGCCTCCCCGTGAATGCGCGGCGGCCAGCAGGCGTTGTGCCTTTTGCCAGTGCGCCGCGGCTAGTATCGAAAAAATGGCTGTGAACATCAGCAGGCCGCCCGTGCCGATCAGCGAGTTCGTGAACACGAGCATCGCGAAGGTCGACAGGCACAGGCTCAGGCATGAGCCGACGAACTTGTCATTGCGCAGCTTGAATGCCGCACGCAGCGTGCGGCCGAACAGCATCACGACGCCGGCGAGATACAGCAGCGTGCCGGGCCAGCCGAGCACGAACGGCACGTTCATCACGCCGCTGTCGAAGCTGCCGTACTTGCCGAGCTCGCCGCTGTCGCTCGACAGCTTCGTGGATGCCCCCGTCGCGCCCATCCCCTCGCCGGCGACGTCGGTGAACGCCGTCTGCGCGAAGGTGGCGTAGAACTTGTTGCGGTCGTCGTAGCTGCGGTCGTCCTTCAGGTTCGTGATCGACTGCAGACGCGCGCCGAGACGGTCGGCCACCGGCCCGACGGTCAGGAGCGGCACGCACAGCCCGACCAGCACGACGCCGCTGATCAGGATCCGCATCCGCACGCGGTTGCTCGACTGCACGAGCTGGATCGCGAGCGCGATCACCCAGCCGCCCCAGGTCGAGCGCACGAGACACAGCGCGAACGACACGAAGCCGGCCGCGCCCGCGAACCAGCGGATCTTCTGCGGCGCGGCGAACACGAACACCAGCGCGCCCATGATCGCGAACGCGAACGGCCCGGACGAGTTCATCGTGCTGAACACGCGCACGCCGTACGGCACCGGCTCGCCCTGCGAACCCATGTCGGAGCCGATCATCCACAGCACGTCCCACTGCGGCATCACGAAGTACTGCACGACACCGTACAGGCCCATCACGAGCATGCCCCACATGAACGTGGACAGCAGCACGTCGCGGTATTCGGGATAGTCGCGGGCGTTGACCATGATGTGAAAGCCGATCAGCACCGGGTACACCCAGTTCGCGAGGTCGTAGGTCGCGGCCATCACGCCGCTCGACACGATCCCGACGAGGTACGCGTACGCGAGCCCGAACAGCATCAGCAGGATCGGGATTCCGCGCCGCTGCGCGAGCACGCGGTAATGCCGGATCAAACCCAGGCCGGCGATCATCGTCACCGCGAGCGGCGCGACCTGGATCAGGCTCGTCGGCGTGAACGCGCCCTTCGACCAGTCGGCGAGACGCCGCACTTCCGGGCTCAGAAACCACACCCACCACATGAAGCCGACGTAGCGCGCCGGACTCTTGAAATACAGCCAGATGCCGACCGCGATGGCCAGCACCGGAAACGCGAGCGTCAGCACCTTGCCCTGGTGAATGGCGATCAGCGCGGCGGTGAAGGACCACAGCCCGGCCTGCCCGACCCAGTGCTTCCGCTCGGGCAGCCAGTTGCGGCGGCGCGACGGTGCGCGTTCGGCGGCAATCGTACTCATCGATCCGCTCTCACCGCGACGACGGGCGCGAATCCGCGAGCGGCATCGCGAGGCCCGCCGCCGCCGGCGTCCGGCGCCGGCGCAGCATGTCGCGCGTGATCCGCACGTGCTGCTCGGCGAACGCCTGCGTGGTCAGGTCGCGCTCGCGCAGGCACGCGGCGGCGGCCCGCGCGCAGCCCAGCGCCGCGACCGGGTCGGCCGCGAAGCGATCGGCGGCCTGGCGCATCGCCTGCGCGTCGAAGGCCGGCACGTAGGCGGCCGTATCGTGCGGGAAGTAGTCGCTGAGCCCGCCGACGTCGGACACGATCATCGGCTTGCCGACCGCGGCCGCCTCGAGCATCACGGTGATGCCCGACGCGTGGAAATTCGGCCGCAGCGGCACGACGATCACGTCGGCCCATGCGTACAGTTCGTGCTGCTTCGCGAGCCCCGACGCCGAGCCGATCTTCACGTTCGGTGCATGCCACTCGCGCGGCACGCGGCGCCGGGTCGCCAGCCGCACGTCGTAGCGCGCGTCGCCGCCGAACGCGGCGAGGAACGTGCGCCAGTCGCGGTCGCGGTCGTTGCCGATCGCCGCGATCCGCAGCGGCCGGTTCGGTTGCCATTGCTGCGGCTCGACGATCGGGAAATCCTGCGTGTTCAGCCCGTAGTAGACGAACTCGGCTTCGCGGCCGAGATAACGGCGGCACAGGTCGGCGTTGTCGCGGGCCAGCGTGGTCAGCGCGTCGGCGCGCGCGATCAGCTTGCGGTACAGCCAGCGGCGCGGGCCGCCGAAGCTGCCCCACTTGTCGAACAGCCACACGCTCTGCGCGAGCAGCAGCGGACGCTTGCCCTGCTCGCCGGCCAGCTTCAGGATCAGCGACGCCGCAAGGTGCTCCTGCTCCGTGTGCGTCCAGATCACGTCGGTGTTCAGCAGCGCGGCACGGTTGCGCCATGCATGCACGACGTCGAAGCCGAGCGCCGCCTTCAGCGCGCGGCGCACGAGGCCGGCGACGCGGCTCTCGCCGCCGTCCTGCGAATAGGTCAGCCGGAATTCGTCGGATTCGGCGTGGTGATAGCCGTACAGGCAGCCGATGTTCTCGCCTTTCCGGTAGGTACGCGGATCGGCGCCGTGGAACAGATGGACATGGACCTTGGTTGCAGTCATTCGAGCCCTTCTCCGGGTTCGGCCGCGCGGCGTTGCGCGCGCGGCTCGTTCAAGACGTCACCGGCGGCATCGCCGCACGGTGGGGGGCAAGATTCGCGCGGCGGGCATCGCGCGCGCCGCGGCGCACCGCGCGCCAGTGCTCGCGGATCCGCTCGCGCTTCGCCGTATGCAGCGACAGCAGAACGTGCGCGAGGCCCGGGTAGACGCGCGTACCGACCAGCGTCCACCACCACCACGCGATTTCGCGCCGCACGGGCGGCAGGTGCTCGCGCAGGATCAGGTGCAGGTTGTATGCGCCGTTGCTGATCGCATTCAGCGACGCGGCATCGCGCCGGTCGTCGTCGAAGCGTTCCGCCGGAAAATGATCGACCGCGATCGCCGGGTCGTAGACGAGCTTCCAGCCGGCGCGCTGCACGTGCATGCTGAAACCCATGTCGTTGTGCACCTGCGCACCGGCGCCGCGCAGCCGCGTGTCGAAGCGCAGCCGCTCGATCGCGGCACGGCGGTAGCTCATGTTCGCGCCTTTCAGCATGTCGACTTCGCGCATGCCGCCGACGCCGAGGTGATGGTTGCCGACGATCTTGCCGGACAGCGTGAGCTGGCCGACGAGCTCGCGCGATTCGTCGAGCACGCGGCCCTTCTCGTGCACCCAGTCGCGGCCGCCGACCGCGCCCACGCGCGGGTCGGCCTCGAACGCCGACTCGACGCGGGCGAGCCAGTCGGGATGCGGCGCCGCGTCGTCGTCGGTGATCGCGACGATGTCGCCGTTCGCCGAGTCGAGCCCCTTGTTCAGCGCGGCGACCTGGCCCGGCACATCGACCGGCACGATGCGCAGCGGCAGCGCGCCGCCGACCGCCGGATCGGCGAGCCGTTCGTGCGTGGCATCGTCCTCCGGGCGCGCGACGACGATCACCTCGTCGGGCAGCCGCTGCTGCCGCTGCAGCGCCAGCAGGCAGCGCGCGAGGTCGGCGGGGCGCCGATAGGTCGGAACGAGCACGGAAATTTTCATCGTTGGTTCTCCTGTCGACCGGGCAGGCGGCACGCGCGGCCCGCCCGGTTACGTGCGATTCGGATCAGGCGCTCAGGTATTCATGCACGGCCGCATAACCGCGGCCGTAGCCGCGCGCCTTCGGCGGCACGCCGTTGAAGATCCCGCCTTCCAGATCGACGCCCGCGGTACGCAGGCGCTTGATCGCGTCGGCGATCTCGCCTTCGGTATGCATGCCCGAGCGCAGCACGAGGAACGTCGAGCCGGCCATGCGGCCGATGATGGTCGCGTCGGTCACCGCCAGCACCGGCGGCGAATCGATCAGCACGACGTCGTAGCGCTTGCCGAGCCCTTCGAGGTATTGCGGCAGGCGCGTCGACATCAGCAGCTCCGACGGGTTCGGCGGGCGCGTGCCGGCCGAGATGAACGACAGGCCCTGCACCGGCGTCTCGCGCACGGCGTCCTCGAGCGCCGACTGGTCGCTCAGCAGCTCGGACAGGCCCGGCTGCGAGGTGAGGCCGAAGTAGCGGTCGAGCAGGCCGCGGCGCATGTCGGCGTCGATCAGCAGCACGCGCTTGCCCGAATGCGCGAGCAGCACCGCGAGGTTGACCGTCAGGAAGCTCTTGCCGATGCCGGGCGTCGGGCCCGTCAGCACGATCACGCGGTTCTTCGCGTCCATCATCGCGAACTGCATCGCGGTGCGCAGGCTGCGCAGGCTCTCGACGCTCAGATCCTTCGGACGCAGGCTCGCGAGGATCGGCCGTGTGCGGCTGCCGCTCTTCTCGGCCGCCGCGTCGAGCTTCACCTGCTCGGCGCTTTGCGGCACCAGCCCGTACAGCGGCAGGTTGAACGCGCGCTCGATGCGGTCGGGGTCCTCGATGCCCTGGAACAGGTTGCGGCGCAGGAACACGACGCCGGTGCCGAGGATCAGCCCGAGGAACACCGCGGCCGACAGGATCAGCACCTTCTTCGGCTTGACCGGGGCGCCCGGACGCAGCGCGGAGTCGACGAGGTGGATGTTGCCGCCCGTGCCGGCCTTCTGCACCGACAGCTCCTGCACGCGGTTCAGCAGCAGCACGTAGATGTCCTCGGCGACCTTCGCGTCGCGCTGCAGCTGGACGGCCTTCACTTCGGTGGCCGGCAGGCTGCGGAAGCGGTTGCTGAACTTGTCCTTCTCGCCCTGCAGCTCGGCGAGCTGCTGCTTCGCGGCGATCACCATCGGGTGCGAATCGGTGAAGCGCTGCGCGAGCGACGCGAGCTGCAGGCGCTGCGCGGCGATCTGCTGCTCGTACTGCACGCTGCCCTCGAGGTAGACCTTCGCCTCGTCGCTCGCGTTGATCGAGCCCGACGTGCGCTGGTACTGCGTCAGCGCGGCTTCCGCCCGTTCGAGGTCGGCCTTCAGGCGCGGTTCCTCGCCCTTCAGGAAGTCGAGCATCTTGGTCGCTTCGGCCTGCTTCGCGACCACGTGCTGGTTCAGGTACGACTGCGCGAGCGCGTTCGCGATCGCGGCGGTCTGGTCCGGGTCCTTGCCTTCGAGCGAGATCTGCACGACGCCCGTCTGCTTGCCCTGCTCGGTCACCTGGATGCCGGCCTGGAAGCCGCTGATCGCGTCGAGATCGTTGTAGCGGACCACCGTGAACTGCGTGCCGGGGCGCGCGACGAGCTTCGACACGAGCAGCGTCACGCCGCCGCCCTGCGTCGATTCGCCGACCTGGCCCGACAGCAGCCGCGTGCCGTTCTGGTCGACGAGCGAATAGGTGCCGTTCGGGCCGGCCGTCAGCGTCAGCTTCTTGCCTTCGAGCGTGGGCACGACGCTGATCGAATCGACGTCGGCGACTTCACCGCCCCATGCATACGATTGCAGGCCGAGCCACGGCCGCGACGGCGTGCCCGGCGTCGCGACACGCGCGGCGAGGCTGCCGATCAGCGGCAGCGTCTTCGGCACGACCGAGAAATTCAGCTTGAACTGGTCGACCACCGGCGCGACGACGCCGCGGCTCTTGATGATCTCGATTTCCGCATCGGTCTGCGCCTGCTGCGGACCGGAGTTGATCGTCGCGCCGGTCTGCGTCTGCGTGAGCGCCTGCGACGTGTTGTCGTTGCTCTCGACCCGCACGTGCACGTCGGCCTGGTACACCGGCTTCGCGACGTAGCAGTAGAGGCCGGCGAGCGCGACGACCGTCACCGCGATGCCGAGCAGCAGCCAGATGTCGTCCATGATCACCTGGAGCAACTGGCCGAGGACGACGTCCTCTTCCTCGGTTTTCACGGACAGATCCGCGTAGGAGTGTTTCGCTTGCGTGTTCACCATTCGTTCCCGCTTGAGTGGTGCCGGGGCGGAGGTACCGCCCCGGCGGGCTATCAGCGCGTGATTTGCCGCATGTAGAAGATCGTCTGGATCGTCGGCAACACCTGCTGCAGCACTCGGTTGAACTGCACCGAGCTGGCCGTGCTGACGTAGACCACATCGAGCGGCTGAAGCGGGAAGCGGCTCGACAGCATCAGCGCATCGGGCTGCGTCATGTCGAGACGGAACACTTCAGGCTTCGTCGGGTTGTCGCGCATGCCGCGCATCACGTAGATCTTGCGCGGGTTCGCATCGGTGTCGAGGATGCCGCCGCCGGCCGTCAACGCATCGGCGATGGTCAGCTTGCCCTTGAGCATCGGCACCGTGACCGGCGTCTTGACTTCGCCCATGATGAACACGCGGCTGTCGCTGCGGTCCGGCACGTTGATGATGTCGCCCTGCTGCAGCATCACGTTCTGCCGCACCTCGCCGCGGTCGAGCACGCCGTTCGCGTCGAGCGTGTAGAGCTTGCCGTCGCGCGTCAGGCGCACGCGCTGCAGATCGGCGTCGGTGGTCGAGCCGCCCGAACGCGAGATCGCGTCGACCAGCGTCAGCGGCACGTCGCTCATCGCGAGCGGGCCCGGCGTCTTCACCTCGCCGGTCACCTGCACCTTCTGGCTGCGGAACGACAGCACGCGCACGTCGAGCTGCGGATTCTTCACGTAACGCGCGAGTCGCGTGGCCAGCTCGTCACGGGTCTGCGCGATCGTCTTGCCCGCCACGTGGATGCGGCCGACGAACGGGAAGAAGATCGTGCCGTCGGCGGCCACCGTCTGGCCATAAGGATCGGCCTGGCCCGGCAGCGACGACGAATAGGGTTGCTGCAGCGCGCCCGCGATCGTCTGCGTCGTGTTGCCGCCGCTCGAGAACGACTGGCCCTGCGGCGTCGTCAGCTCCGGGTGGTCCCAGACGGTGACGCCGAGGATGTCCTGCGGCCCGATGCGGTACACGTATTGCGACGGATCGGTATAGCGTCCGGGCGGCAGCGGATGGTCGACCTGCGCCTTCTGCAGCTGGTCCATCACCACTTTGGCGTCGATGTAATGAACCGGATAGGTCTCGGCCGCTTGCTGGCGGCCTTCGTCCTTCAGGTTCGACGAGTCGAGGTAGTTGCCGGGCGCGGTTGCACAGGCTGACAGGAAGGTCGTCAGCGCGACGGCAAGCGCCACCGGGCGCATCGGGCGTTTCAGCATAGTTTCTGTAGCCATCCTTGAACCAGACGTTCGATCAGTGAGTAGCTCTCGCGGTAATCGGCCTCGGGGCCGCCGTGCGGGTCGGCAATCTCGGCCCCTTCCCACTTGCCGAGCAGGTGGACCTTGCCGCGCGCGAACGGATCGACCTTTTCGACGGCCGCGATCTGTCCGCGCTCGCTGACGAGAATCAGGTCGGCGTCGCGCACGATCCGGCGCGACAGCCGCCGCGAGCGATGGGTCGTCGCATCGACGCCCCGCTCGGCGAGCAGCTGCCGCATCACCGGATCGATGCCGTCGCCGTCGTTCGCATGCACGCCGGCCGAATGGAACGTCGGGCGCGGGCCGCCGCGCGACGCGGCGTGCGACTTGAACAGCATTTCCGCTGCCGGGCTGCGGCAGACGTTCGCGTGACAGACGATCAGGATGTTCCGGAACATGGCGTCTCGTAACGAGTGACGGGAAACGGGTTACGCGCTCGCGGGCGCGGTGCCCGGCACACGCGCGGCGACGGCCTGGCGCGAGCCCGGCCGGCCGATCGGGTGGTATTCGATGCCCAGCTCGGTCATCGTCTCCGGCTCGTACAGGTTGCGGCCGTCGAAGATCACCGGCGCTTTCCACAGGCGGCCGAGCGCGACGAAGTCGGGGCTCTTGAAGATCTTCCATTCGGTGACGATCACGAGCGCGTCGGCATCGCGCGCGGCCTGCGCCTCGTCGTCGACGAAGGAGAGGCGCTCGAGCCAGCTCGGGTGATCGGCGAGATCGAGCGCGATCACGCGGCGCGCTTCCTCCTGCGCGACCGGGTCGTACGCGGCGATGCGCGCCCCGCGCGACAGCAGCTCGGCGATCAGCTCGCGGCTCGGCGCTTCGCGCATGTCGTCGGTGTTCGGCTTGAACGCGAGGCCCCAGATCGCGAACGTGCGGCCGGTCAGGTCCTCGCCGAAGCGGGCGACGATCTTCTCGGCGAGCACGCGCTTTTGCGTGGCGTTGACCGACGACACGGCCTTCAGGATCTGCAGTGCCTGCCCGTGCTCGTCGGCCGTGCGGATCAGCGCCTCGACATCCTTCGGGAAGCACGAGCCGCCGTAGCCGCAGCCGGCATACAGGAAGTGATAGCCGATGCGCGGATCGGAGCCGATCCCGCGGCGCACGGCCTCGATGTCCGCGCCGAAGCGGTCGGCGAGGTTCGCCAGCTCGTTCATGAACGAGATGCGGGTCGCGAGCATCGCGTTCGCCGCGTATTTCGTGAACTCGGCCGAGCGCACGTCCATGTACAGCGTGCGTTCGTGGTTGCGGTTGAACGGCGCATAGAGCTTCTTCATCAGCTCGCGCGCGCGCTCGCCCGGCACGTCGTCGTCGCAGCCGATCACGATGCGGTCCGGCCGCGTGAAATCGTCGACCGCCGCGCCTTCCTTCAGGAATTCCGGATTCGACACGACCGAGAACATCTGGTCGCCGCCGCGCTTCGCGAGCTCCTCGGCCACCGCCGCGCGCACGCGCTCGGCCGTGCCGACCGGCACCGTCGACTTGTCGACGATCACCTTGAAGCCCGTCATGTAACGGCCGATGTTGCGCGCCGCCGCGAGCACGTATTGCAGGTCGGCCGAGCCGTCCTCGTCGGGCGGCGTGCCGACCGCGATGAACTGCACGTCGCCGTGCGCGACCGCGGCCTCGATATCGGTCGAGAAGCGCAGGCGGCCCGCCGAGCGGTTGCGCGCGATCACTTCCTTGAGGCCCGGCTCGTGGATCGGCACGCCGCCGTTGTTCAGGATGTCGATCTTTGCCTGGTCGACGTCGAGACAGAACACGTCGTGCCCGATGTCGGCGAGACAGGCGCCGGTGACAAGACCTACGTAACCGCTGCCGATGATAGTCAGATTCATGATGTGTCGGACCTCTTGACCAATGATTCGAAATTCGTAAAACCGCGATGCCTGCGTGGCGCGGCCTCGGTACTCAGTACGCGTTGCTGCCGGTGAAGCCTTTCCAGAGCGTCAGCACGACGATCTTGATGTCGAGCCAGAACGACCAGTTCTGCATGTAGTACAGATCGAGCTTCACGCGCCCCATCATCTTCTCGATCTGGTCGGTCTCGCCGCGAAAGCCGTTGATCTGCGCCCAGCCGGTGATGCCCGGCTTGATCCGGTAGCGGAACATGTAGCCCTTGACGAGATCCTTGTAGATGTCGTCGTGCGCGAGCGCATGCGGGCGCGGGCCGACGACCGACATCTCGCCCTTCAATACGTTGATGAACTGCGGCAGCTCGTCGAGGCTCGTGCGGCGCAGGAACCGGCCGACCGGCGTCACGCGCGAGTCGTTCTTCGTCGCCTGCGTGACCTGCCCGGCCACTTCCTGGTGCACCTTCATCGAGCGGAACTTGTAGATCTCGAACTCGTGCCCGTCGATGCCCTTGCGTTTCTGGCGGAAGAACACCGGCCCGCGCGACGTCAGCTTGATCAGGCCGGCAATCAGCACCATCACCGGCGCGAGCGCGGTGAGCGCGGCCAGCGCGAACAGCCGGTCGAACACGAACTTCGGCAGGATCCGCACGTCGGTGATCGGCGACGCCGCGAGGTTGATCGCCGGCACGCCGAGCACCTCGACCACTTCCTGGTTGAAGAACGACAGCGTGCGCACGTCCGGGATGAAACGGATGTTGACGAAGTCGTGGCGGAACACGGTCACGATCTGGTGAATCCGGCGTTCCTCCGTGATCGGCAGCGTGAGCCACAGCTCGCTGATCGCGCGGCTGCGCACCAGCCACACCAGCGATTCGAACTGCCGCTCGATGCGCACGTCGTCGAGCGCGACCTCGCCCGGCGCTTCGCTTTCGTCGTATACGCACACCGGGTTGAAACCGGCCTCCGGCCGCGCCCGCATCTGCGCGATCAGCCGCCGCGCCGCCGGCGTCCCGCCGACGATCGCGACCGCCTTCAGGTTGTAGCCGCCTCGGCGCAGCTGCCGCAGCACGACGTGCACGCAGGTTTTCGAGCCGGCGAGCAGCGCCATCGTCACGAGCGCCCAGTAACCCAGCCACAGCCGCGACAGGTCGCCCGACTGGTGGAAGCTGAAGCTCATCAGGATGCCCGCGAGCTCGACCACGAGCCATGCGAACGCAACCCGGCCCACCAGCCCGACGAGACGCTTGCCGCGCCACGACTGGTAAATGCCGATGGCCGGAAAGAACACGACGACGAGCAGGCAGTCGAACAGCACCGTCGTGCGCTGCAGGTCGTTGAGCCAGATGCTGCCGTCGTGCAGTGCGGCGGCGATCAGCGCCCCCGCTACGACCATCGCGATATCGATGACTCTCGCCAGCACGCTCAACATGTCTGCTTCCTCTTTGAACAGGCGTTTGCCGAACAGCTCCTTGTGCGACCCGTGCCGCACATTCGATTCAAACGTTGCATGACGCTATTGAAGCGGTAAGAAAATTCCGCCTCAAGCGCACAAGTATTTCGAAAAATAATCGGAAATTCTTGCTGCGTAGTTTTTGAATTAAATCGGCAGGTTTTCCCGAAATGATCGCGAATCGGGAATTTTTCGGAAGCTTTACGGTTTCCACTCACCCTTTGCGGACGGTCAACACCAGCCGATTCACCGATTTATTTTTTACTTTTTTATTTGCACCGGATGCTGGCGAGGAAAATTCTTCCCGGTGAATGCCCGGCGAATATCAGGCAATGGGCCCGGTTTTATTGTCGATTTACTTCATGCTACAACGGCAGGCACTGACTTCAACCGTGGAGAGTGTCAACATGAATGCTCCGGCCGTGGCTGCCGAAACGCGCCATTCCCCTTCCGCCGCACCCGCCGCCGGCACGCGCGTCGCCGTGCAACCGGTGATTCTCGCCGGCGGCTCCGGCACGCGCCTGTGGCCGATGTCGCGCGAGCGCTTTCCGAAACAGCTGATCGGCTTGCTCGGCGAACATTCGTTGCTGCAGTCGACCGCGCTGCGCCTCGACGGCCTGGCGGGCGATCATCCGCTGACCGACGACGTGCTGATCGTATGCGGCGAGGATCACCGCTTCACGACCGCCGAACAGCTGCGCCTGACCGGCAAGTCCGCATCGATCATGCTCGAGCCGATCGCCCGCGACACCGCGCCCGCGCTGACGCTCGCCGCGCTGCGGCTCGTCGCCGACGGCAACGACGCGATCATGACCGTGATGCCGGCCGACCATGCGGTGGCCGACCTGCCGCGCTTTCACGCCGCGGTCGCGGCCGGCGTGCACTGCGCGAAGCAAGGCCGGATCGCGACGATGGGCATCGTGCCCAAGCACGCGGAAACCGGCTACGGCTACATCCGCGTCGGCGCGCCGCTCGGCGACGCCGCGACGGGCAGCCTCGACGTGCGCCGCCTCGATCGTTTCGTCGAGAAACCGCATCTCGAACTCGCTCGGCAGTACGTCGCATCGGGCGAATACTGGTGGAACAGCGGGATCTTCATCGTGCGCGCATCGGTGTGGCTGAAGGCGATCAGCCAGCTCGAACCCGCGATCTACGCGGCCTGCGAACAGGCCGTCGCCCAGGGCAAGGCCGACGGCGATTTCTTCCGCGTCGATCGCGATGCATTCGCCGCGTCGCCGTCGAACTCGATCGACTACGCGGTGATGGAGCCGCTCGCGAGCCTGCCGCAACTGTGCGAGAGCGTCGTCGTGCCGCTCGACGCGGGCTGGTCGGACGTCGGCTCGTGGGATGCGATCTGGCAGATCTCGGAGAAGGACGAAGCCGGCAACGTCGGCCGCGGCCACGTGCTGCTCGAAGACGCGGAATCGACGTTCGCGCATTCGGAAAGCCGGCTCGTCGCCTGCGTCGGCACGCAGAACCTCGTCGTCGTCGAAACCCCCGACGCCGTGCTCGTCGCGGACAAGTCGCGCGTGCAGGACGTGAAGAAAATCGTCGGGCGCATCAAGGCGCAACGCGGCGCGGAAGCGTCCGATCACCGCAAGGTGCATCGCCCGTGGGGCCACTACGACTCGGTCGACATGGGCGAACGCTTCCAGGTGAAACGCATCGTCGTGAAACCGGGTGCGCGACTGTCGCTGCAGATGCACCACCACCGCGCCGAACACTGGATCGTCGTGCGCGGCACCGCGCGCATCACGCGCGGCGACGAAACGTTCCTGCTGTCCGAAAACGAATCGACGTACATCCCGCTCGGCGTGTCGCATCGCCTCGAGAACCCGGGCAAGATGCCGCTCGAGCTGATCGAAGTACAGTCGGGCGCGTATCTCGGCGAGGACGACATCGTCCGCTTCGACGATACCTACGGCCGCCAGTAATACACGTGCGCCCGGGGCGCCGCTTCGACGGCGGCGCCCCGGGCGATGCAGGCAGGCATGGAAAGACGAGGCTTCCGCGCGGGCGTCGTGGCACACGACGGCCCGCCCGTTTCACCGGTGCGGCGATCAGCCTACGCGGTACACGTATTCGCGACGCTCCTGCTGCACCGGATCGTTGCGGCTTTCGGACAGCGCGCCCGTGTGACGCTCGGCGATGAAGCGCTTGATGTCCGACTCCGCACGCGCGAGCGCGGACAGGCCGGCCAGCACCTCGCCTTGCGGCGCGCGCGCCGGTTCGTCGCTCGCGCCATGGCGATCGATCCACTGACGTGCCCAATCGAGCGCGAACTGCTCGGCTTCCTCGGCATCGGTGAAGCGCGGGCCGATCAGGCCCGAACGCTCGACGCGCCGCTCGTCCTGCGAGATCTCGGCCCACGCGCGATACATCAGGTTCTGCACGGGCTGCGCGATGCCGCGGATCGTATAGCCGCGATACTCGTCGACTTGCGGTTCGGCCGCGGCGAAGCTCGCCGACGACGCACGCGCATGGCGCAACTCCACCGACCGCGCGCCCGGCACCACGAACGACGCGTCGGACGGCCGCGCTTCGGCGTCGTCCTGCATCGACGACTGCGACGCGCCCTCGCCATCCCAAACGTTTGCGTGCGCGACCGGCAATTGCCACGACTCGGGGTTTTGCCAGAACACACCGCGCAAGCGATCGTTGTCGGGCACGGGCTCGGCACGGCGTGCGGGCACGACCGGCACCGGCGGCGGCGGGATATACGCGAACGTGCGCCCGCTGAACTGGGTCAGCACGTCGATCATCTGCAGCAGCGTGCCGGACGCCAGCCATTCCTCGTAACGGCGACGGCACGTCGGCCCGGACGGATAACGACCGGGCAGCTTCGACCAGGCTTCACCGGTCGTCAGGATCCAGAGCACCGCGTTGGCGACGACGCGCGGTTCGGCACGCGGACGCCCACGACGGTTCAGCCGGATGGGTTCATCGGCGATCAGCGTTGAAAGACGAAACCACTCTTCATCGGTAAGCTCATCGAAGAACATAGTAGATTTCTCCACGCAGCCAGGCCGGGGCTGCGATTGGCGGCGCCATCGCGACACATCGCGTCGCGGGGCGGCCAGGTTGCACATTATGCTTATCCGGTGTTGTGCATGCCGGTGCGACACCGCACTTTCACGGTGCCGCCATTCCCGGCAATGGCGCACAAATCACGGTCTCACTCCAATGTGGGAATTTTTGTGCACGAAGCATACCATCCCTAGGGTTTATCTCAATATGACAATGACTTAATGTTACGCACTGAAACAACCTGCCAAGGGTGCGTAATGTATTTACGCTTGAATTTTTTTGCGGGATCTTTATGCCCGACGCTGCAAAGGCCCGTCTGGCGGGGCTCTACAGCGTATGAAGAATGCCCGCGAATGGGCATTTTCGGGTCGCTCCGACCCCTGCCGGCAACAATCCCGCGCATTGCTGCCCAACATCGGTAAATCAGGGAAAAAAGCGTAACAAGATATTCACGAATCGGTAAATCATTCAAATTTCGCCGATTTTAATTATCTCCGTGCACAATCTTTTTATTGTTTCTCTGCGAGTGATGAAAGCCCGGTGACGTGCGATGCACGTCTTTCGCTGCATGCAAGTTCGTGACGCCTGTTACATCTTCGCGGCGGCAGGCGAGCGAAACGCGCCGCGTCGCGTGCGGAGATCGCGTTTCGGGTCGGAACGGAAAAATGGAAGCCGGTGTGCGGGACGCACCGGACGTGCGGCTGGCGTGCGGCGGATGCGTCAGCGCAGATCGCCGGCCAGCGATGCGGTCACGTCCGCGTCCATGCGCTGCGCCGGCATCGTGTAGGCCGGGTGATCGCAGCCGATCGACAGCGCCGCCCCGCCCTTGAGCGCCGCGCGCATCGGCGCGTCGAGCTCGAAGCGCACGAAGTGCACGGCCGACGTCTTCTCGGCGTTGTCGCGCTCGAGATCCTCGTCGGCGATCGCGTAGATGCGCGCGTGCCCGTCGACCTGCAGGTACACGCGATCCTCGACACCGATCAGCCGCGCGAGCGCCGCGCGCCGTTCGACCTCGTGCTCGTACTCGATCTGCATCGTCGCCTTCAGGTTCGTGCCGTCGGGCACGAGCGGCAGATACGCTTCCAGCTCCCCTTCGATGCCGGCCTGGTCGAAGATCTTCTCGATGTGCAGCATCTCCTGGATCTGATAGCGGATCGTCGTCTCGTCCTCGAACAGGAAGCGCAGGTGGTTGCCGAGGGCCACCGCGCGGCGGCGCTTGTACGCGACCAGCCGCGCATGTTCGGCCTTGCGGATCTTCGCGTACGCTTCGAGCGTCAGCAGGGAGTCGCGGGTCAACGTCATGGGATGTCCTCGTGGGTCGGCCGGCGGCGGCTCAGATGCCGTACGCGCGGCGCAGCAGCGTGAGCGGATGCGCGAGCGGCGCGGACGGCAGCCCGTTGTCGTCGATGCCCTGCACGATGTGATGGCCGGCCAGCGCGCAGTCCGACGACACGAAATCCGGCTGCGGCTCGGCCATCGCCTTGAACACGGGCCCGCCGATCCGCATCGCGTCCGCATGAAACTCCTTTTTCACGCCGAACGTGCCCGCGTGGCCCGAGCAGCGCTCGACGACGTTCACGCGCGTATCGGGCACGAGCGACAGCGCGTCGGCCGTCTTGCGACCGATGTTCTGCACGCGCGCATGGCACGGCACGTGATACGACACGGTGCCGAGGCCCGTCTTGAAATCGGTCTTCAGCAACCCGTCGCGATGCCGCGCGATCACGTATTCGAACGGATCCCAGAATGCGTCGGCCACCGCGCGCACCGCGTCGTCGCCGGGGAACATCAGCGGCAGCTCGCTCTTGTACATCAGCACGCAGCTCGGAATCGCGCCGATCAGTGCATAGCCTTCGCGCGCATAGCGTTCGAGCACGGGCAGGTTCACGTCCTTCTTCGCGGCCACGCCGGCGAGATTGCCCTGTTCGAGCAGCGGCATTCCGCAGCAGGCTTCGCGCGTGACGAGCTCGTAAGGGATGTCGTTGTGCGCGAGGATCGCGAGCAGGTCGTGGCCGATGCCCGGCTCGTTGAAATTCACGTAGCAGGTCGCGTAGATCGCGACCTTGCCGGGCGTGCGTTCGCCGTCGCGCACGGGCAGGCCGTCCGACGGTTTCGCCGCGCGCCGGAACTTGCGCGGCGCGAATTCCGGCAGCCACGCATGGCGATCGACGCCGAGCGTCGCTTCGAGCGCATGGCGCGCGGGCGGCGTACGGTTCACCGCGTTCACCGCCTGCGTGACGATCGGAATGCCGGCAAAGTGACCGAGCGCGTCGGTGTTCGACAGCACCTTGTCGCGCAACGTCGCTTCGCCGCGCTTGTAGCGCGCGGCCTTGCCGCGCAGCATCAGGTGCGGGAAGTCGACGTTCCATGCGTGCGGCGGCACGTACGGGCATTTCGTCATGTAGCAGAGGTCGCACAGGTAGCACTGGTCGACGACCTTGCCGAACGCCGCCTTCGGCACTTCCTCGATATCGCCCATCGGCGTGTCGTCGACCAGGTCGAACAACGTCGGAAACGCGCCGCACAGCGACACGCAGCGCCGGCATCCGGCACATATGTCGAACACGCGCGTCATTTCCGCGTCGATCGCGGCCTGGTCGTAGAACGCGTCGGACTGCCAGTCGAGCGGATGCCGGGTCGGGGCTTCGAGACTGCCTTCCTTGTGGGGCATGGGGCGCTCCAGCGTGGCGCGCATGCGCGCCAGCGCCGCCCGCGCGATGCGGGCAGCGATGAACGAACAGCCGGCCGCTTGCCGGTCGCACGGTCTGCCGTGCGGCCCGCGGCGGCCCGTCAGTCGACGAGACTGTCCAGCGCCTTCGTATAGCGGTTCGCGTGGCTGCGTTCGGCCTTCGCCAGCGTCTCGAACCAGTTCGCGATTTCGTCGAAGCCCTCGTCGCGCGCCGTCTTCGCCATGCCCGGATACATGTCCGTGTATTCGTGCGTTTCGCCGGCGATCGCCGATTCGAGATTCTGTCGCGATGAACCGAACGGCAAGCCCGTTGCCGGATCGCCGACGGCTTCCAGGTATTCGAGATGGCCGTGCGCATGGCCGGTTTCGCCTTCGGCGGTCGAGCGGAACAGCGCGGCGACGTCGTTCTGGCCTTCGACGTCAGCCTTCGAAGCGAAGTACAGATAACGCCGGTTCGCCTGCGATTCGCCCGCGAATGCGGCCTTCAGGTTCTCTTCGGTTTTGCTGCCCTTGAGTTGAGCCATTTGCGCCTCCGTTCGAGTCGGCGCGGCCGCGTGCGAAGCCGGGCCGATCAGGTATGTGGGGAACGATGCGTGCGCCGCGGCGCGGCGCGCGCATCGTGCTCTTCAATCTAGGCGCTCGCGTTCGCATCCCCCAATAGGCTTTTTCAATCCGGACGATAGTCGGCGCGTTGCGCGGCGGGGTGGTGCGCGGGGTGGTGCGCGGGGTACGCGTGTGCGGGGTACGGTGTGCGGGGTACGGTGTGCGGGGTACGCGTTCGCGTTCGCGTTCGCGTGTGCGTGTGCGTGTGCGTACTGCGTGTGAGTGCTGCGTGCTGCGTGCGCGCCGTGCGCCTCACGCGTCGGTCGCGCGCCTGAGCAGCAATTCGCGCTCGCGCTCGTTGCGGGTCAGTTCCGCCGCACGCCGGAACTCGATCTTCGCCTCATCGGCGCGGCCGAGCTTCGCGAGCAGATCGCCGCGCACGCTCGGCAGCCAGTGATAGCGCGCAAGCGCCGGATCGTCGCGCAGCACGTCGACGAGTTCGAGCGCCGCGGCGGGCCCGAACGCCATCCCGACGGCCACCGCGCGATTCAGTTCGACGACCGGCGACGGCGCAACCTCGGCGAGCGCGTCGTACAGCGCGACGATCTGCGCCCAGTCCGTGTCCGCCGCCTGCCGCGCACGCGCATGGCAGGCGGCGAGCGCAGCCTGCAACGCATACGGCCCGCGCACGCCGCCGAGCTTCGCCGCCTGCTCCAGCGCCGCGAGGCCGCGCCGGATCAAGAGCGGATCCCAGCGGCTGCGATCCTGGTCGAGCAGCAGGACGGGCCGGCCCTGCGCGTCGGTGCGCGCGTGCATGCGCGACGCCTGCAGTTCCATCAGCGCGACGAGCCCGAGCACTTCGCTCTCGTCCGGCGCCAGCCCGGCCAGCACGCGGCCGAGCCGCAGCGCCTCGTCGCACAGCGCCGGGCGCGTCCAGTCGTCGCCCGCGGTCGCCGCGTGGCCTTCGTTGAACACGAGATAGATCACTTCGAGCACCGACGCGAGCCGCGCGGGCCGCGCATCGGCGGCCGGCACCTCGAACGGCACGTGCGCGGCCGCGAGCGTGCGCTTGGCGCGCACGATCCGCTGCGCGATCGTAGGCTCGGGCGTCAGGAACGCGCGCGCGATCTCGCCCGTCGTCAGCCCGCCGAGCAGCCGCAGCGTCAGCGCGACGCGCGCATCGGTCGACAGCACCGGGTGGCACGACGTGAAGATCAGCCGCAGCAGATCGTCGCCGATGTCGTCGTCGCTCGCGTCGGCGAGCGCATCCGCGATGTCGGGCACGACATGCGCTTCGAGCGCGTCCATCTCGTGGCCGAGCTGGTCGCGCTTCGCCGCGTGGAGCGACTCCTGCCGGACCCGGTCGAGCGCGCGGCGCTTCACGGCCGTCATCAGCCACGCGGCCGGGTTGTCGGGCACGCCGTCGACGGGCCAGTGCTCGAGCGCCGCGACGAGCGTGTCCTGCGCCAGCTCCTCGGCCACGCCGACGTCGCGCACCACGCGCGCGGCGCGCGCGATGATCTTGGGCGCCTCGATCCGCCAGACCGCTTCGATCGCACGGTGAGTCGCCTCGAGCGTCACGACGCCTGCCCCTGGGCGGACGCATCCAGCGGCATGGCCATCAGCTCCCATGCATGGCCGTCCGGATCGTCGAACCCGTGGCCGTACATGTTCGGATACTCGCGCGGCGCCTGCGGCGCGGACCCGCCGGCCGCGAGCGCCTTCGCGACGATCGCGTCGACCTCCGCGCGGCTGTCGCACGACAGGCAAGTCAGCGCCTGCACCTGCGTCGCCGGATCGACGATGGTCTTGGCGGTGAAGGTCTGGAAAAACGGCCGCACGAGCAGCATCGCGAAAATCGTGTCGCTGATCTTGATGCAGGCGGCCTGTTCGTTGGTATAGGCCGGAACGACCTCGAAACCGAGTGCCTGGTAGAACGTCTTCGCGCGCGGCAGATCGGCCACGGGCAGGTTGATGAAAACCATCTTGTGCATGACGGATGCTCCGGTGAACTTGGATTCGGGTGGATTCAGGCCTGGGTGCGGCCGACGTGGAGATCGCGGAACCGCTCGACCGCGTCGCTCGGGGTGAGGTCGTCGAGCTCGAACAGCGGCCGCACCTCGATCTCGCAGTCCATTTCGGCGCCGAACGGCGCGGGGAACCGGCGCGTCCATTCGAGCGCCTCGTCGCGCGAACGCACCTGGATCAGCGTATAGCCGGCGATCAGCTCCTTCGTTTCGGCGAACGGGCCGTCGATCACCGTGCCCTTGCCGCCCGTGTAGCGCACGCGCCAGCCGCGCGCGCTCGGCCGCAGCCCGTTCGCGTCGAGCAGCACGCCGGCCTTGGCCAGCTCCTCGTGGTAGACGGTCATGGCTTCGACCAGACGGTTGTCCGGCAACGCGTCGGATTCGCTGACAGCGTTCGCCCGGATCATGATCATGAATCGCATCGTTTACTCCTTGTCATCGGTGGAAGGCGGCGCCCGTTCGGCGGCGCCTTATCCGGACGACGGCCGGAAGACGCCCGGATCGACACGTTCCGCGACCAATCAGGGTAAATACCGAGTCGCGGCATTCACAGGAAGCACGGGCCGACCGCGCGCACCTCGACCGTGCACCATTGCGCGGCCGGGCATTGGCGCGCGATCTCGATCGCTTCCTCGCGGGTGTCGACGTCGACGAGGAAGAAGCCGCCGACCATCTCTTTCACCTCCGCGAACGGGCCGTCGAGCAGGCGCGTCTCGCCGTCGCGCACCTGCACGCGCGTGCCGCGCTCGGAACGCTCCAGCGACTCGACACCGCGCAGCACGCCGCGCGCCTTCAGCGTCTCGGCGAAATCGACCATCCGCGCGTACAGCGCCTGGCCTTCGTCGAGCGTGCGCTCGGCGCGCTGGTCGGTCGGCTCGACAATCAACAGCATGTAAGACATGGATTTCTCCTGTGGGAACGGGGCGCGGCAGCGTGTGCTGCGCGATCGGGATGCGCCGCCGATGCAAAAGCGTAACAGCCGTCGTGCGCCTTGCATCGTCGGCCGATCGGCACACTGGCCGGACGGCCAATTTGGCCGCTTCCTGACATTTTGCCGTCAAGATGCTTTCCCGAATCGTCGGATTTTCTTCCTGTGGACCGCCCCATGTCACGCCTGCTTTCGCCGCCTGCCGTTGCAGCGTTCGTCGTCCTCTTCGCCCTCTTCGTCCTCCTCGCCGGGCCCGCCGCGGCCGCGCCGCCGGTCAGCGCCGGCTGCGGCGGCGCAACCACGCCGATTGCCGACCTCCGCGGCGCCGGCGGCCCGTCGCCGCTGGCCGGGCAAACGACCTCGATCGAAGCGGTCGTCACCGCGGCATTCGCCGGTGCCGACGGCCTGGGCGGCTTCTTCGTCCAGCAGGCCGACGCGCAGCGACGGCACCGGCCGGGCGTCCCGGAAGGCGTGTTCGTGTACGCACCGAACGCGCGTGCGAAGGCCGGCGATCTCGTGCATCTCACGGGCCGCGTCGACGAGCGATACGGCCGGACGCAATTCACGCTGTCGGGCGGCATGACGGTCTGCGCACGCGGGCAGACCGTCACCCCGGCGACGCTCACGCTGCCGGTCGCCACGCTATCGGTGCTGGCCGCGCATGAAGGCATGCGCGTGCGCCTGCCGCAAACGCTGACGGTCAGCGATACCCACGCACTCGGCCGCTACGGCAGCGTCGTCCTCAGCCACGGCCGGCTGCGCATCCCGACCCACATCGCACCGCCGGCCGAGGCCGCCGCGCTCGCGGCAGCCAACGCACGCAACCGCATCGTGCTCGACGACGGCTCGAACCGCCGCGACCCCGCAACCGTGCGCTATCCGCCCCCCGCGCTCAGCGCCGCCAACACGCTGCGCGCGGGCTACACGGTGCGCGGCGTCGAGGGTGTGCTCGAACTGCGCTACGGCGCATGGCGGCTGCAACCGGTGGCCGGCGCGGCGCCGGTCTTCGATGCCGCCTCGAACCCGCGTACCGATGCGCCGGCCCGTCATCCCGATGCCGACGCGCGCATCGTGTCGTTCAACGTATTCAACTATTTCAATGGTGACGGGCACGGCGGCGGATTCGATGCCCCGGCCGGCCGAGGAGCGAAAACGCCCGCCGCGTTCGCGCGGCAGGAGGCGAAGATCGTTGCGGCATTGCGCGCGCTGCGCGCCGACGTGATCGGGCTGATGGAAATCGCGAACAACGGCCACGGCGACGCGAGCGCCGTGCGGCGTCTCGCCGCGCGGCTTGGCGAAGGCTGGCGCGCGGTCGATCCCGGCACCGCGCGGCTCGGCCGCGATGCAATCGCGGTCGCGCTGCTGTACGACAGCCGCACGATCGAGCCGGTCGGCCGCGCCGCGACCGTCTCGCTCGGCGGCCGGCATCGCCCGCCGCTCGCGCAGACATTCCGGCGCATCGGCGGCACGCGCGCGATGACGGTCGCGGTCAATCACCTGAAATCGAAGAACTGCCCGGACGCGACCGGCGCCGATCTCGACCGGTCGGACGGCCAGGGCTGCTGGAACGCGGCGCGCACGCGGGCCGCCGTGCGCATCGCCGACTGGCTCGCCGGATCGCCGACCGGTGCCGCGGCCGATGGCGTACTGCTGGTCGGCGACCTGAACAGCTACGCGAAGGAAGATCCGGTTCGCGCGCTCGAGTCGCGCGGCTACGCGAACCTGGTGGCGCGCTTCGTCGGCGATGCTGCGTACAGCTACGTATTTCGCGGCGAGGCCGGCAGCCTCGATCACGCGCTCGCGACGCCGGCCCTGACCGCGCGCGTCAAAGCCGTGCACGTCTGGCACATCAACGCCGATGAACCGTTTGCACTGCAACCCGTGCCCGATTACAAAACGGCCGCACTTCGGTCGTCCTATTACGCACCCGACGCGTATCGATCGTCGGACCATGATCCCGTCGTCGTCGACCTCGCACTGGACAACGGCTCTCGAATGCCGGTCGCAGGCACAAACCCTGCTCGCCCGTACGGCGTCGATTAGTGCATTTGCATCAGCCCATCGCCTGCAATGGCACTATTTACCTGGTACCCCGGGCGACGCCATATTTACCGGGCATTCACTTCGTATCGCTTCTTGTTGCACGCGTTTCGCCCATTTGAGAATTTTTTTCAATCTTCGCGCGGCCCCGCGTGGCGGGGCTTCCAGGCAATTCCGCCAACGAATTGAAAATTTGTCTCGAAACTCAACCGGGCCAAGCGAATCACATTAGTTGCTGCGATTCGTCTTATCTTCAAATTGGCCTTGAATCGAAGGAGGATAAACACCATGGCGCTCACTGACTCGATCGAACACAAGCTGGACCGCGGCCTGTCCGACATTCGTCGCACGGGCCGGCGCGTGGGACGCACGACGCGCTCGGCCGCCCGCGACCTGCATGCCGACGTCACCGACGATCTGCGCGGGCTGGTCGATGAACTCGAAGATCTGCTGAAAAACGACGGCGACGGCGATATCGCCGCGCTGCGCAAGCGCGTGCAATCCAGGCTCGATGAAGCACGCGGCGCGCTCGACCATGCGTCGGGCAGCGCAGCCGCCCGGCTGCGCGATTCCGCCGAACGCGTGTCGCAGGTCGTGCAAGACAACCCGTGGCAAACCGCCGGCGTCGTTGCCGGCCTCGCGTTCGTTGCGGGCCTGCTCCTTGCCCGCCGTTGAACGGAGCCGGCCGTCCCGCCGCCCGCCCCGTCCGTCATCAATCAGACAAAGAAGGAGAAACGCCATGCAGAAGACCTTTGCCATGAAAGCCGCCGCCGCCGTCCTGCTCGGCAGCCTCGCGCTCGCCGGCTGCACGACCACCCCGGACAAGCCGGAAGGCGCCGCGGCCAGCGCGTCGAAGCGCCAGTCGATCGACGCCAGCGTCAACGCGACGCTTTCGCGTCTCTATTCGACGGTGCCGGGCTCGCGTGAACTCGTCGCGAAATCGCGCGGCGTGCTCGTGTTCCCGAGCGTGCTGCAGGCCGGCTTCATCGTCGGCGGCCAGTCCGGCAACGGCGCGCTGCGCGTCGGCGGCAGCACGGTCGGCTACTACAACACGTCGTCGCTGTCGGTCGGCCTGCAGGCCGGCGCGCAGTCGAAGGCGATCGTGTTCCTGTTCATGACGCAGGATGCGCTCGACTCGTTCCGCAAGTCCGAAGGCTGGTCGGCCGGCGCCGACGCGTCGGTCGCGGTCGTGAAGGTCGGCGCGAACGGCGCGGTCGACTCCAACACGGCCACCGCACCGGTCGAGGTGCTGATCCTGACCAACGCCGGCCTGATGGGCGACCTGTCGGTGAACGGCACGAAGGTCACGAAGCTCAACATCTGACGATGCGGCACGCGGCGTTGCGCCGCGTTTGCTTCCCGGCAGCGCCGCGGCCCCGGCCGCGGCGTTTTCGCATGTGCCGCGCGTAGCCGCTATGATGGCGGCACCTTTGCGGGCATACTCCGGTTCGGGCCGCCCGGCGGATGGCCGCCCGCAGCGCGTTGCGCCGGGAACCCGTGACGATCGCGAACCGATCGCGCACGGGGCAACGAGATTCAATCAAACCACGCATCAATCTGCGCGAATGTCATCCATGGATAGCGGACACGACCACCAAAAATTCTTCTATTTCCTGCTGGCCGCGGTCACCGTCGGACTCTGCTGGATTCTCACGCCGTTCTCCGGCGCCGTGTTCTGGGGCACCATACTCGCGATCCTCTTCCAGCCCGTGCAGCGGTGGCTCGCCGCACGCTTCGGCAAGCGGCGCAACCTGGCCGCGCTCGTGACGCTGTCGCTGATCGTGCTGATCGTGATCCTGCCGCTCGTGTTCGTCGCCGCGACGCTCGTGCAGGAAATCGCGTACGTGTACCAGGAAATCAAGACCGCGCAGCCGAACTATTCGCAGTACTTCCAGGACATCATCCACGCGCTGCCTACGTCGATCCAGCACCTGCTGCAGAAATACGGCCTGAGCAACCTCCCGGGCATCCAGAAGAAACTGACCGATGGCGCCGCGCAGATCAGCCAGCTCGCGGCAACCCAGGCGCTCAGCATCGGCCAGAACACCTTCCAGTTCGTCGTGAGCTTCGGCGTGATGCTGTACATGGTGTTCTTCCTGCTGCGCGACGGCGGCGAGATCGGCCGCCGCGTGCGCCGCGCGCTGCCGCTCGACGACGAGCACAAGAACCTGCTGCTGGCCAAGTTCACGACGGTCGTGCGCGCGACGGTGAAGGGCAACATCGCGGTCGCGCTCGTGCAGGGCGCGCTCGGCGGCCTGATCTTCTGGATCCTCGGGATCGAAGGCGTCGTGCTGTGGGGGGCGCTGATGGCGTTCCTGTCGCTGCTGCCCGCGATCGGCGCGAGCCTCGTATGGGTGCCGGCCGCGCTCTACTTCCTGATGATCGGCGCGGTGTGGAAATGCGCGATCCTCGTCGCGTTCTGCGTGGGCGTGATCGGCCTCGTCGACAACCTGCTGCGCCCGATCCTCGTCGGCAAGGACACGAAGATGCCCGACTGGGTCGTGCTGATCTCGACGCTCGGCGGGATGGCGCTGTTCGGCATCACCGGCTTCGTGATCGGGCCGCTCGTCGCCGCGCTGTTCATGGCGAGCTGGGACATCTACGCACGCGCCGAACAGGGCGAATGACGCAACGCGTGGCCACGTGCCACGCCCCTGCGGACATTCGCCGTCACGGATGACGAATGCGGATCACGACGGGCGCCATGGCGCCCGTCGCGTCATCCGCCGCGAGCGTCATCACGCCGCCATACGGACCCACGCGATACGGGCGGCCCGATACCAGCGGCACGCTTCGATCGTCGCGCGCATCGCGCCACGTTGCGCGCACACCCGACGCGGCATCCGGTACGAACGGCGCGCCGTCGGGCCCGACCAGCGCCACATGAGCCCCCGGCAAGCGCCGGCCATGTGCATCGAACCGCAGTGTGGCCACCGCACCGCCGCTCTCCACCTCGCGTCCCGGGACCACCACGCCCGACCGCGCGTCGAGCGTCACGTCGTAGAGATCGACGAGCGCGCCGGCAAACCGCACGATACCGCCCGGCGCGGCATGCCCGGCCGCCATTGCACTCGACATCGCAAGCGCAACACCAAGCCCGATCGCCATCCTCGGCACAGTACCGGCGCGCCGCACCGTTCGATTGCGCGTCGCCGCCGATGCCGCCCGCTTCGCGTCGTTTCGCATGTTTACGCTCCTCTTCCGTGTAACCAGAAAAAAAGGCGACGTGACGCGTCGGTCACGCCGCCATCTGCTGGCAATCACTTTAGGGAGACACGCCCCGACAATATATGAGACAAGTCCGAAACTTAGGCCCGGTTGATCGAACGCATCACGTTCGACACGCCCTCGCGGCAGCGTGCGAACGACATCGCACGCCGTGCCGCGGGCCGGTCACGCGTCCGGATCGACGCGCAGCACGAGCTTGCCGCGATGGTCGCCGTCGAACAGGCGATTCAGCACGTCGGGCGCGTTTTCGAGACCGTCGGCGACCGTCTCCTCGGCTTTGAGCCGGCCGTCGCGCAGCCAGCCCGAGAGCGTCTGCACGGCCTCGCGGCTCTTGCGATAGTCGAGGATCAGGAAGCCGCGCATCGTCAGCCGCTTCGAGATCAGCACGCCGACGTCGTCCGCCGCACGGCCGCTGTTGTAGTTCGAGATCACGCCGCACAGCGCGACGCGCCCGCCGATCACCATCCGCGACAGTACCGCGCGCATCACCTCGCCGCCGACGTTCTCGAAATTCACGTGCACGCCGTCCGGCGTCGCGGCCTTCAGCTGCTGACGGAAATCGTCAGCCTTGTAGTCGACGGCCGCATCGAAGCCGAGCGTCTCGGTCAGGTAGCGGCACTTGTCCGCGCCGCCGGCGATACCGACCACGCGCGCGCCGTGGATCTTGCCGATCTGGCCGGCGATCGAGCCGACCGACCCGGCTGCCGCCGATACGACGAGCGTCTCGCCCGGCTGCACCGGCGCGATGTCGGTCAACCCGTAATACGCGGTCAGTCCGCTCATCCCGCACGCACCGAGCAGCGTCGGCAGCGGCAGGCCCGACTGCGCGGGCAGCTTCACGAGCTGCGCGGCCTGGTCGGCCGGCACGACCGCGTAGTCCTGCCAGCCGACGAGCCCCTGCACGAGATCGCCTTCCGCGAAACCCGCGTTGCGCGACGCCACCACGCGCCCGATGCCGAGCGCGCGCATCACCTCGCCGATCGCCACCGGCGGCAGGTACTGCGGCACATCGCTCATCCACACGCGGTTGGTCGGGTCCATCGACAGGTACAGCACACGCACGAGCACCTCGCCGTCCGCGAGCGCCGGCACGGGCGCTTCGACGAGCGAGAAATGTTCACGGCCGACCCGCCCTTCCGGGCGCGTCTTCAGCAGCAGTTGGCGGTTCACGGGTGTGGACACGATGTACTCCTCCGGTCGTTGTTGTTCGGGATGCGCGTCAGACCGCGCACATGCCGCCGTCGATCACGAGTTCGGCGGCCGTCACGAAGCGGCTCTCGTCGGACGCAAGATAAACGGCCGCGTGCGCGACGTCGTCCGGCTCGCCGAGCCGGCGCAGTGGAATGCCGCGCGCGAGCTTGCGCGTCGCGTCGCGTTCGCCGAGCGTCTGGAACAGCGGCTCGACGATGCCCGTGCGGATGAACGCCGGGTGAATCGAGTTGCAGCGCACGTCGAGCTCGCGGCGTGCGCAGTCGATCGCGACCGACTTCGTGAGCGACGCGACGGCCGCCTTCGACGCGTTGTACGCGGTGAAATCCGGCTCGACCTTGAACGCGGCGACCGACGAGATGTTGATGATCGATGCGGGATGGCTTTCGGCCAGATACGACAGCGCATGCTTGCAGCCGAGCACGATGCTCTCGACGTTGATCGCCATCACGCGCCGCCATTCGTTCAGCTCGATTTGCGCGGGCGAGCCGATCGAGCCGACGCCCGCGTTGTTGACGAGCACCGACAGCCCGCCCATCGCGTCGACCGCCTGCGCGAGCAGCGCCTGCCAGCGCGCCTCGTCGCGCACGTCCTGCGTCGCGGCGAACGCGACCGGCGTCGCATGGCCCGCGTTGAGTTCCTGCGCGAACGCGTCGAGCACCGCCGCGTCGGCGATGTCGGTCACGAACACGCGCGCACCCTGCTCGACCATCCGGCGCGCGATCGCGCGACCGAGGCCGCCCGCGGCGCCCGTGATGTATGCGCACTTGCCGGCAAGGCGCGAAGAAACGACTGTCATGTGACCATCTCCTATCGTGAATCGTCGTCGCGGAACGCTGCCGCGACGGATGTTCCGTGCCGGTTCCCGCCAGCGCGGGCCGGTTGACCATGCGTCGCCATCACGAGGCGCCGCACGGTTTCCGCGAGTATATCGAGATGAGCGTGACGCGCGCCGGACACGCCGGGCAGCCTGCCCCGGTTGAACGACAGCCAGCGTACGCGAATGCCGCCGATCGATGAAATGAATATTCGTTATGCCCGGTCATAGGCTCGACTCATGACCTTCGCGTGACGTCACGCACGCGCAAGCCGGCGCGGCCGGTCACGCAGACCGGCCGGTTCGTCGAATCGTGTCATGGCGAGGGTCGCGTTCCGCGCTTGCGAGGAAGCAATCGGGAAAACGGGCGGCGAGGAATCGCGCGACCGCCGGGCGAATGCGGAAGGAAATCGGCAGGGATGCGGCAGGAAAGCGGCGCCGGCGCACCGCGGCCGGCGACCGTCAGAAACCGTCGCCCGACGGCGCGCGCACGAACGCGCAGAGTTGCGGCGAATGCGTGTCGATCATCTGCTGGAACGGCGCGCGGTGCCCGTACGCGATGCCGGACACGAGCAGCAGGCAGACGGCCGCGACGCGCGGCGAGAATGCGCGCTGCCGCGCGCCGTCGTAGCCGCGCAGGAACACCAGCGCGACCAGCGCGCCGAGCATCCAGCCGACGATCACTTCAGGAACGGTATGCGAATGATCGAACACGCGCGCGACGGCCGTGACCGCGCCGATGGCCAGCCCGGCCGCGATGCCGGGCGCCTTGCCCGTCCGGAACGCCTGCCACAGCATCGACAGCGCGACGGTCCACACCGACGTCGACAGCATCGTATGGCCGCTGATCACGCGGAAATCGAATTGCGGAAGCTCGATGCCGCACCCGGCATACAGGATCTTCGTGGCGCCGACGACGCCCATGCCGGCGGCGAGCAGCACGCCCCAGCGGGCGGCGAGGCGCCAGTCGGTCAGCGCGAGCCAGGCCGCGCAGGTCAGCGCGATCGGCAAGGTCAGCGCGGCATCGCCGATGTTGCTGATTTCACTCCACATAACGGACTTCGGACGACGATCGAAAGGCCGCAGTTTACCGCATGCGCGCCGCGCGACTGTGTCAGCCTGTGACAGGCTGTATCAGCCCGCGACACCGGTAATCAGCAGCAGGTTCGTGCCGGTGATGACGACGAACAGCGCCCACGCGGCGGCCTGCATCCCGCGCCCGATCGTGTGCTCGCCCATCGTGTTGCGATCGCTGACCGAGCGGATCAGCGGCCACATCGCGAACGGCAGCTGCAGGCTCAGCAGCACCTGGCTCCATACCAGCAGTTTCCCGACCGAGCCGTCGCCAAGCCACAGCACGCCGATCAGCGCGGGCACGAGCGCGAGCCCGCGCGTGATCAGCCGGCGCTGGTAGCACGGAATCTTCGTATGCAGGAAGCCGTCCATGATCACCTGGCCGGCGATCGTGCCGGTGAGCGTCGAACTCTGCCCCGACGCGAGCAGCGCGATGCCGAACAGCAGCGCGGCCGCGCCGCCCGCGATCGGCGTAATCAGGTTGTAGGCCTGCTCGATGTCGGTCACGTTGTGCTGGCCCGTCGCATGGAACGCCGCGCCCGCGACGATCAGGATCGCCGCGTTGACGAGCATCGCGACGAACAGCGACACGCAGGTATCGATGCGCACCAGCGCGAGCGTGTCGCGGATCACCCCGCGCGCCCCGCCGACCACCCGCCGCGTCTGCACGACCGACGAATGCAGGTACAGGTTGTGCGGCATGATCGTCGCGCCGACGATGCCGAGCGCGAGCACGATCGCGTCCTTGCGGTCGTGCCCCGGATCGCCCGGCACCAGCCCGCCGGCCACCGCGTGCCAGTCGGGCGGCGTGATCGCGACCTGCGCGACGAAGCAGAACGCCATCGTCGCGATCAGCGCGAGCACGATCGCCTCGATCTGCCGGAACCCCTTGCCCTGCAGGCCGAGCACGATCACCGTGTCGAGCGCGGTCAGCACGATCCCCCACGCGAGCGGCACGCCGAGCAGCAGCTTGAACGCGAGCGCGCAGCCGAGCACTTCCGCGATGTCGCACGCGATGATCGACACTTCGGCGGTCACCCACTGCACGATGCGGCCGAACCGCCCGTAGCGGTCGTAGCTGGCCTGCGCGAGATCCCTGCCCGCCACGAGGCCGAGCCGCGCCGCGAGCATCTGCAGGAAGATCGCCGCGAGGCTCGAGAACGCGACGACCCACAGCAGCGAATAGCCGAACTGCGAGCCGGCCTGGATGTCGGTCGCCCAGTTGCCGGGATCCATGTAGCCGATCGCGACCAGCAGGCCGGGGCCGAAGAAGCGCTTGAGCTTCTGCCAGCGCGGCGCGCCGGCATCGATCGTGATGCTGCCCTTTACTTCCGACGGGCAGAAAGGGGCGGTGGCAGTGGTGGGGAGGAAGGACATGGAAACCGGGAATCGAAATCGCGACAGGACGATTCTACGGGTATCCGTCCGGTTTTTTCCCGCGCGGCGGCGCACGGGGCGCATTGCCCCCCGGCGCCGTCGCAGGCCTCCCCGTGCGCATCGGCCGGCGGGGCACCGCGAGTGAGGATCCTTTCACGCTCGGAAACGCGATATTCGGTCGGCGACATCAGCATGCGCTGGCGGAACAGCTTCGCGAGCCGCTCGCCGCTGCCGAACCCGGTGCGGCGCGCGACCTTGTCGGCCGGCAGCGTCGTGTGGACCAGCATGTGGCAGGCGCGCTCGAGCCGCACGTGCTGGACGAATTCGGTCGGCGTCACGCCGATCTCCTTCTTGAAGCGCCGCAGGAAATTGCGCTCGCTCATCGCGGCGGCCTGCGCGGCGTTCGCGATCGAGATGCGGTTCACGCTCTGCGCGCGCAGCCGCTGCGCCGACATCCGGATCGAGGGGCTCGCGCTCAGCTCGCGAAAGGCCCACATCGACTGCGCATAGCGCTGCTCGACCGGCCGCAGCATGTTGCTGGCGATCTCCTGCGCGGCGCCGTCGCCGAGATCGACGCGGAACATGTCGAGCACCGCGGCGAACACGTCGGCTTCCCCGGCCGGCAACTCGACCGTCGTGGCGACCCGGCGGCCGGCCCGGCCCGGCCGCCCTTCGATCGCCGCCGACGGTCGCTGCATGGCCGCGAGCGTCGGCAGGTCCATCGCGTCGACGATCCAGCGCGCATGGCGGCGGATGTCGGTGAGGCGACGCTGCAATGCGTCGTCCCAGTTGACGGCCGCACGGTCGCCGTGAAGATGAAAGAACGCGAGCGCGCGGCGACCGTGCTCGTCGCCGAGCGGATCGGCCGCGATGCTCACGCCGGACGACGACTGCAACAGCCCCCCGCTTTCGGATACGTACTTCAACTGATAGTCGGCACTGTGTGCGTGCAGGCGATTCGCCAGATTGAAAGCCTCGCCGATACGCGCGGCCTGGGCCAACGAAAACCCCGTACTCAAATAGATAACGACCCACCTCTGATCTGCTGCATTCACTGGCCAAGCCCCCGACTTGTTTCGACTTCTTCTAATACCGTCGAACTGTCAGGCTTATATTTGGTTTGAATGCGTGCGACAGGACGGCTATCCCGAAATATGAAGCGACGGCATCTTAGCCGAACGGGTCGCGGCTTTGGCGCGAAATGGCCGACATGGACAGCATGATGGCGGATTACTACAGGCTGCCAGGGGTTGCCGGCGGGCCGGTGCGGAATTGCACGGGCCGATATCGCCAATTGTTACGATTGTGTGCATCGAAATCCGTGCATTTTCACGACGACGAATTGCGTCGGGTATCCGGATAAATGCACAGCCGAATATCGGCGCAAACGATATCCCCATGTATTCAATACCGTCGATCGCCACGCAGGAAAGCCCGCGTATCCGTTGCCTGCGCATCCTTTAGAATCGCTCCACCATTCATCACGCCACCCGCGCCCCGTGCCCGCCGACCATCGTCTCGACCTGAACCTGTTTCGCGTGCTCGACGCCGTCTACGTGCATGGCGGCATCGGCGCGGCCGCCCGCGCGCTGCATCTCACGCAGCCGGCCGTCACGCACGCGCTCAACCGGCTGCGCGCGCATTTCGACGATCCGCTGTTCGTGCGCCAGGGCAACCGTGTTGTCGCAACCGAACGCACGCGCTCGATCATCACGGACGTGCAACTGCACCTGAAGGGCCTGCAAGGCACCGCGCGCGCGCCGTCGGCATTCGATCCCGCGACGCTCGACCTGAGCATCGCGGTGGGCATTCGCGACGTGCTCGAATCGATCGCGCTGCCGCGGATCGTCGCGGCGTTCGCCGACGAAGCGCCGGGCCTGCGGCTCGTGAGCCGTCGCATCGCGGTAGCCGGGATCGAACGCGAACTTGCATCGGGCAATCTCGATCTCGCCGTCGATCGCCGCGTGCCGACCGGCCCGCGCATTGCCACCGAACACCTGCTCGACGATTCGCTCGTCGTCGCACTGCGACGCGATCATCCGCTTACTCGCGAGCCGTTGCGGCGCGGCGACTATTTCGCGGCGCAGCATGTCGCGGTGTCGTCGCTCGGCGAGCCGCAATCGCTCGACGTGCTGCTCGGCAACGACGGCCGCTTTCGCGATATCCGGCTCACCTGTCAGCACTATTTCGCCGCGTGCCAGATCGCCGCGACCGGCAACCTGCTGGTCACGCTGCCGCACACCTATGCGTTGCGGATGGCCGCGATGCTGCCGATCGTCGTGCGACCGCTGCCGTTGCGGCTCAAGCCGTTCCCGCTCCTCGCGTACTGGCACGAATCGCGCGACGCCGATCGCGCGCACCAGTGGGTACGCGAGCGCATCGCCGCGCTCGTGCGCAGCAGTGCCGGCGGCGCGGACGCGTAGCCGCATCGCCATCGCCGTCGCCGTCGGGGCGGTATGCTGACGGCTGCGCGCCGCCGCGCGGCGCCCACTTTCCGCTTCCCGACTCCCTTTTTTCTTTTCCCGCTGACCGGAGACTTGCCATGTCGCTCATCCACGCCGCCGCCGTCCTCGACGCCGATGCGCCCGATTACGTCGTCCAGCTTCAGGCCGGCACCCACGCGCTGACCGGCGACGAAGCCCCACGCGAGGGCGGCCAGGATCGCGGGCCGGCGCCCTATGAATTCGTGCTGGCCGGCCTCGCGCAATGCACGGCCGCGACGCTGCGCATGTACATGCAGCGCAAGGCGTGGCCCGCCGCGCGTATCGGCGTGCGCACCGAACTGCATGCCGATCGCGAAGGCACGCAGTACGTGCGCCGTGTCGTGACGCTCGACGGCCCGCTCGACGATGCGCAACGCCAGCGCCTCGCCGAAATCTGCGAGAAAACGCCGGTCACGCAGTTCATCAAGCGCGGCACGCGGATCGACACGACGTTGAACTGATACGCAACGCACACGACACACGATCACCGCGCAAAAGGAAACGGGGGGCCGCGCACGATGCGCGGCCCCCCGTTCGTCGATCCCGTCAGGCGCTTACAGTCCGAGCGCGGACAGGTCGAGCTTGCCGTCCTGCATCGGCGGGCACCAGAAATACGCGCCCGTCAGCGGCCGCGTGAAGCGGAACAGGCCGTCGACGATCCCGTCTTCCGCGCCGCTCATCCGGCGCATCTGCACGTCGAACGCGCGGAACGAGCAGCCGAACGCCACGAAGTAGAGGCCCGCGCGGCGCGCGTCCGACCACGGCGACGAACGGCGCAGCATGAACGCTTCGGGCTCGAAGCTTTCCTGCGCGGTGCGCTTCACGTGCGCGAACTCGGGTGCGTCGTCGAGTTCTTCGTTGTCCGAGCGGCGGCGCCCGATGATGTTGTCCATGTCGCCCGACGGAATGCGCTCCATCTGCTCGAAGTCGTGCAGCCATTGCTGGACCGCGACGAAGCTCGCACCGTCGAGCCCCGCGCCCTGCCCGGTCACGATCGCCGCGGCCACGGCTTCGTCGCCTTCGGGGTTCTCGGTGCCGTCCTCGTAGCCGGACAGGTCACGATCGTTCGAATAGCGGAAACCGTCGACCGCATCCTGCAACGCGAACGCCGGCGCCAGCGCGCGTTCGATCGCCCGCGCGCGCAGCACGATCTCGCCGCGATCGTCGCCGCGCAGCCAGACCCACACGTCGGCCGGCGTCGCCGGCAGCGTGCGGTCCTTCACCGCGAACGCCGGGAATCCGGTCAGGCCCGGCACCGGGTGCCCGAGGTGCGCCGCCAGCGCATGTCCGAACCCGACGACCGTGTCGCGTCCGTCGACGATCTCGCGCAGCGCGGCCAGCGCCGCCGCCACATTGCCGTCGTTCGACATCGTGAAAGTGAGGTATCGGGCCACCGTATCGATCGGGGTCAGGATGCCTTGCTGAACGTCGCTCATCGTTTCCTCAGGAATGTATCGTGGTGAATCTGCGAGGGCCGCGGCGCGGTGCGCCGCAAACGTCGAAGTGTAATCGATGCGTGTGCCGGCCCCTGCGCTGCCGCACTGTGGAAGGCCCGCAAAAGAAGGGCCGAAGCCCTGAATACTAACCGTATCGACGCTGCAACGCCGCATTCGTCAGACGTTGCGGGGCGCGCGGCACTGCTGATAGAATCTTTCCACGTCTTTTCGGCGTCCTTTCAACCGTTCACTTCAGGGGAGGTGCAGATGTTCCGAATGCCAGCAACCTTCCCGAACGTGGTCCCACGGCGCAGCTGATCCAGCCCGCCGTCCGCGCCGGCTCCCGAGTTTTCCGCTAACCCGTCAGCCGCGCCGTTTCCCGACAGCCCGTTTCGTTTCGCCGCACGGTTTCCGCGCGGCCCGGCTGTTGCGTTTTCGATGTTCGCCCAACCGGAAAGCCCCGTCGCGCGATGCGCCGGGCAACGATAAATGACCAGAAAAACCACCCATCTGGGCGGCCAGGCATTCCAGGCCGTCTTCGGCTTCACCTTCCGTTACTGGCGCAAGCAGCCGGCCCGCACCGCCACGGTCGCGAGCCTCGCGCTGCTCGCCGCGCTCGCCGACGTGCTCACGCCGCTGTTCGCCGGCCGCCTCGTCGACGCGCTGTCGACCGGCCTGACCGACCGCGCCGCCGCGTGGCATGCGGCCCTCGTCGCGTTCGGCACACTCGCCGCGCTCGGCCTCGGCGCGACGGTGCTGCGACAAGGCGTCTACCTGAACATCATCACGCTCACGCTGAAGATGATGAGCGAGATCGCGGCCGCATCGTTCCATCGCGTGCAGCGCTTCTCGACCGACTGGCACGCGAACAGCTTCGCGGGCTCGACCGTGCGCAAGATCACGCGCGGCATCTGGGCGCTCGACCTGCTGAACGACACGGTCCTGATCGCGCTGTTGCCGTCGATCACGATGCTCGTCGGCGCAACCGTGCTGCTCGGCACGCACTGGCCCGTGATGGGGCTCGTCGTCGGCGCGGGTTCGCTGCTGTACATCACGGTGACGGTTGCGGTGTCGCTCGGCATCGTCGCGCCGGCCGCCCGGCTCGGCAACCTGTGGGATACGCGCATGGGCGGCGCGCTCGCCGATGCCGTGAGCTGCAACGCGGTCGTGAAGGCGTTCGGCGCGGAAACGCGCGAGGAAGCGCGGCTCGCCCGCGTGATCGGCAAGTGGCGGCAACGCACGCGCCGCACGTGGGTGCGCGGCACGCTCAACGGCGGGTTGCAGGGCGCGATGCTCGTCGCGATGCAGGCCGCGATGATCGGCGTCGCGCTGCGGCTGTGGGCGAACGACGAGGCGAGCGTCGGCGACATCGCGTTCGCGCTGACGATGTTCTTCATGCTGCAGG
Organism: Burkholderia cepacia ATCC 25416; assembly: GCF_001411495.1. NCBI lineage: Bacteria > Pseudomonadati > Pseudomonadota > Betaproteobacteria > Burkholderiales > Burkholderiaceae > Burkholderia > Burkholderia cepacia. The sequence continues at coordinate 643,192 of NZ_CP012982.1, forward strand.
GCTACCTGCGCGACGTCGGCATGCACATCCGCAACCTGCAGCGCTCGGTCAACGACATGGAGGAACTCGTCGCACTCGAACGCCAGCCGCTCGGCATCGACGATCGTCCCGGCGCGCCCGCCATCCGGATCGGGCAAGGCGAGATCCGCTTCGAGCACGTGACGTTCCGCTACGGCAACCATCCGGTGCCGCTGTACGACGATTTCTCGATGCGCATCGCGCCGGGCGAGCGGGTGGGCCTCGTCGGCCACTCGGGGTCGGGCAAGACGACGTTCATCAAGCTGATCCAGCGCCTGTACGACGTGTCGGGCGGCCGCATCACGATCGACGGCCAGGACATCGCGCAGGTCCGGCAGGATTCGCTGCGCAGCCAGATCGCGATCGTCCAGCAGGAGCCTGTGCTGTTCCACCGCACGCTCGCCGAGAACATCGCGTATGCACGCCCCGACGCGAGCCGGGCCGACATCGAGCGCGCCGCGCGGCTGGCCAGCGCGCACGACTTCATCGCCGCGCTGCCGGACGGCTATGACACGCTGGTCGGCGAACGCGGGATCAAGCTGTCGGGCGGCGAACGCCAGCGGGTCGCGATCGCGCGCGCGTTCCTCGCCGATGCGCCGATCCTGATCCTCGACGAAGCCACGTCGAGCCTCGACAGCGAAAGCGAGCTGCTGATCCAGCAAGCGATGGAGCGGCTGATGGTCGGTCGCACGACGCTCGTGGTCGCACACCGGCTGTCGACCGTGCGCGCGCTCGACCGGCTGCTGGTGCTCGACCGCGGCAAGGTGATCGAGGAAGGCAGCCACGACGCGCTGATCCGCATCGACGGCGGCATCTATCGCCGGCTGTTCGAGCGGCAGGCGCTCGAACTCGCGAAGGGGCTCGCCGATTCGCCGCGGCGCACGGCGGACAATCGTGCCGGGCCGCTCGGCGAGCCGGCCGAGGCTTGACGCAAGAAAGGCGCGACGCGCGCCGGTGGTGCGGTCATCACCGCCGGCACGCGTCGACAAATGGATCCGGATCGAGGCCGTGCCAGGTGCACGGCCTTTTTTTCGGCCGCGAATTCCGCCCGCCCCTCCGCAAGCCGCGCGCCGCCAGGCCGCCTCTTCCGGTATCCCTTATCATGTGGGCCAGCAAGTTTGCGACAAGGGATCGACCATGTTTACAGGAATTGTCCAGGGCGTTGCCACCATCAAGACCATCGCCGACCACGGGGAACTGAGAACCTTCAGCATCGAATTCCCGGAACGGTTTACCGACGACATCGAGATCGGCGCCAGCGTCTCGGTCGACGGCGTCTGCCTGACGGTGACGACCATCCATTCGCCGGAACTGATCGACTTCGACGTGATGCTGCCGAGCCTGAAAATCACCACGCTGGCCGACCTCACGACAGGCGCGCGGATCAACGTGGAGCGGGCCGCGAAGGACGGCGCGGAGATCGGCGGGCATCCGCTGTCCGGCCATGTCGACTTCACCGGGACCATCCGGCACATCGCATCGTCCGAGCATAACCGGATGGTGCGCATCGGCGTGCCGGACGCATTCAAGCGGTACGTGTTCGCGAAGGGCTATATCGCGATCAACGGCTGCAGCCTGACGGTGTCCGACGTCAACCGCGACGAAGGCTGGTTCGATGTCTGGCTGATTCCCGAAACGCGTCGCGCGACGACCTTCGATGCGAAGGGCGTCAACGACACGGTCAACATCGAGATCGAGCGCAGCACGCAGGTGGTCGTGGACACGATCCGGGAATCGGTCAAGGAAACGCTCGGCGAACTGAACGGTGTCGTCACGGCGTTGCTGGCCGAAAAAGGCATCGATATCGAGGAATTGCTGGCGCGCCATGTCGCGCGCCTGCCGAAGCAGTAACGGATGCCGGCGCGCTAGGTGATCCGCTGGATCACCGAGTACCGGCCGCCGTCGCAAAACACCTCGACCCACGGCTCCGCTTCCTCGAACGTCCAGAGGACGAGATCGAGATCGACCGGTTCGTCGTCGTCGGGCCAGCGCATGTTCCACCCGCCCGCGACGGCGACCGCCCCGCCCGTGTAGAGCGGGCATTGCGCCATCCACTCACGCTCGTAGTCGTGTGCCGCGATGCCCTTGAAGTTGCTGTTGAATCCCCAGTCGCGTTGCCAGCCGTGCGCGTCGAGATAGGCGTCGATCGCGGCTGAGCCGAAGCGGAACACCGCTTCGACCGGCGGGAGCGACGTAGCGTCGGACCGGCACAGCGGGCGGTCCGACCGGGCGGGTTGCGCGGCGGTTTCCACGCGGCCCGATGTCCCGCCCTCGTCGAGATACACGTTCAGCCAAGTGCCGTCCCGCTCGACCGAGACGCACGGCGCGCCTGCTTCAACGCCATGCCAGTAGCCGGTGACGGGTTCACCGCCACTCGCGAAGCGGTATTGACGGCATGGCCTGGCGAGGCGCCGCGCTTCGATCAGAAAGTCTTCCAGCGTCATTGAATGTCGTGCTCCCGGTTTCCGGCACCGCGGGTGCCGCCTGGATGCGTCGGGCCGCCGCCCGCGACCGGACACGGATCGTGTTCACTCGACGGCATCGACGCCACGATGAAGCGTTCGATGTCGCCCGCCACGCGGTCGGGCGTGCCGTCACTCGAGAACCGCCTGCAGTTCAGGCGCATGAAGGCGGGAAACCGGTCGCGGATCTTGCGCATCTCGTCGGCTTCGTTCGCGTTCAGATAAGGCCGGGACATTTGCCGGGCCACGACCGTTTTCGCGCAGCGTTCGAGATCGAACGAAGGCAACAGGAGCGCGGTCAAGCCGTCCTCCTCGATGTCACGGCGAAGTGCCGGATAGGCCGGCGCGACATCGTCCGGATACAGCATGAACCCGGACGACACCGCGCAGATCGCAGGCGCCGACAGGTCACGCTTGAGTTGCTCGTACAGCCGGACGTTGTGCGACGCATATTCGGCATAACCGCGCTCCCGGATGAAATCGGCAATGTTCCCGTGCTCCGCCAGGAAACATCGATCCACATCGACGAACCGCCAGTTCAGGCGCTCCGCGACGATCGCGCCGACCGTGGTCTTGCCGGCGCCGCCCGGGCCGATCAGATGTACCAGCAACGACACCTTCCCCCTCCCGCAAGCACCGCGACGCATTGCCTCGCCCGCATCATTCGGCTTCGGCCTGCGCGCCCTTGCCCACCGCCACGCGCTGCGCGCGATAAATCCCCGCGTGCCCCGAGAACAGATACGCAACGACACACGCGACGATCGCATACACGCCGATATCCGCCCCGAACAGTTCGATCGCCATGATCGTCGACGCGATCGGCGTGTTGGCCGCGCCCGCGAACACCGCGACGAAGCCGAGCCCCGCGAGCACGGGCACCGGCAGCGCCAGCACCTGGCCGAGCGCGTTGCCGAGCGTCGCGCCTATGTAGAACAGCGGCGTCACTTCGCCGCCCTTGAACCCCGACGCGAGCGTGACGACGGTGAACGCGAACTTGCCCGCGAAGTCGTAGAGCGGCAACGGGCCGTGAAACGCGGCCTCGATCGTCGGGATGCCGAGGCCGAGATACTGCGGCACGTTCAACGCGGTGGCAGCCGCGGCGACCAGCAGGCCGCCGAGCACCGGCTGCAGCGGCGCATAACGGATGACGCGGCGGAACCACGCGGTCAGCGCATGCGTCGCAAACGCGAACAGCCGCCCGACCACGCCGAACGCCACGCCCGCGACGACCGTCACGGCCAGCCCCGTCGCCGACACGGCCGGCACGAACGGAATCGCATAGGCCGTGTGATGCACGCCCCACGCGCGGCAGACGACATCCGCGACGATCGCGGATGCGACACAGGTCAGCAGCGCGTCGTACCGCACGCGCCCGATCGCCAGCACCTCGAGCCCGAACACGGCGCCCGCGAGCGGCGTGCCGAACACCGATGCGAAACCGGCCGCGATGCCGCCCATCAGCAGCACGCGGCGATGTTCGCGATCGAGGCGGAACACGTGCGTGACGCGATCGGCGAGCGCGCCGCCCATCTGCACGGCCGTGCCCTCGCGGCCGGCCGAGCCGCCGAACAGGTGCGTGACGACGGTCGCGACGAGCACGAGCGGCGCCATCCGTTTCGGCACGAGCGCCTTCGGGTCGTGGATTTCGTCGATCAGCAGGTTGTTGCCGCGCGCGACGGACTGGCCGAAGCGATGGTAGATCCAGCCGGTCGCGAAACCGGCTGCCGGCAGCCCCCACAGCAGCCACGGATGCGCGACGCGCGTGCCGGTCGCCCAGTCGAGCGCGATCAGGAACAAGGCGGAAGCCGTGCCGGCCAGTGCGCCAAGCAGGGCCGAGAGCGCGAGCCAGCGGCACACGTAGCGCACGGTCGCGAGAAGATCGGCAGAAGTCGTGAAGAACATGATTTCCAGATTCGACGGAACATCAAAACCTGGGCGGCAGAATACCGCATCGACGGCCTGCGACCTCCTGACGACCCAGGAACACGCAGGCATCATCAGCCGGGCTTACCGGCGGTTGAGGGCCGCACCGTGCGCAACGCGCCGCATACGACCGCAGGGAGGCATGCCATCTCCGCAGGCCGCCATTGTACGCGAGTGCGCGCCGCCCGCAATGCGGCCGACGGCGCAGCGCAACGGGACGGCGTCGCCGGCCCGTCGAGCGCCGTCAGTCGCGCAGCGGACGCGTGATGCGCGAGATCAGCTGGGGCGCGATCCGTTCGAGCGGCAGGATCGCCGACGCCGCCCCGATCGCGGCGGCCGCCTTCGGCATTCCGTACACGGCGCTCGTCGCTTCGTCCTGCGCGATCGTGTGGCAGCCCTTCGCGCGCATCGCCTTCAGGCCGAGCGCGCCGTCGCGCCCCATGCCCGTCAGCAGCACGCCGAACGCTTCGCCCTGCCAGCCGTCGGCGACGCTGTTGAAGAACACGTCGATCGACGGCCGGTACGGTGTCTCGACCGGATGCCGCGTATAGCCGAGCACGCCGCGCGGCGACAGGTAAAGGTGATCGTTGGTCGCCGCGAGCAGCACCTCGCCGGCCTGCGGCACACTGCCCTGCCGCGCGACGCGCACCGGCAGCCGCGTATAGCCGTCGAGCCACTCGGCCATCCCGAGCGCGAACGCCTGGTCGACATGCTGGACGATCACGATCGCCGCCGGAAAGTCGGCCGGCAGCGCGCGCAGCAGCGCGGTCAGCGCGGTCGGCCCGCCCGCCGACGCGCCGATCGCGACGAGCGTCGGCTGGCCGCGCTCGGGCGCCGGCCCCGGCGGCACGAGCGCCGCGGAACGGCTTTCGAGCAGCCGGCCGATCTGGTCGATCTTCGCGAGCAGCGCCTGCGGCGACGCGTCGGCCGACAGCCCGAGCGCGAGCGTCGGTGTGTCGACCGCATCGAGCGCACCCGCGCCCATCGCCTCGTAGACCGACGACGTGTTCGCGCTGACGCTCGCCGTCACGATCAGGATCGCGCAGGGCGCGCGCGCCATGATCCGGCGCGTCGCCGCGACCCCGTCGACCTTCGGCATCACGAGATCCATCAGCACGAGATCGGGCGGATGCGCGACGCAGAAATCCACCGCCTCGTCGCCGTCGGTGGCGACCCACAGCACGCGATGGTCGGTGCGCAGCGCGATCACGCGGCGCAGCGCCTCCACGGCCAGCGGCAAGTCGTTGACGATGCCGATGTTCATCCTCGCGCGTCCCCGATCAGGTCGTGCACGGCGTCGAGCAGCGCCTCGTCGTGGAAGCTGCTCTTCGCGAGGTAGTAGTCGGCGCCCGCATCGAGCCCGCGACGGCGATCCTCGTCGCGATCCTTGTACGACACGATCATCACCGGCACGCGCTTGAGCATCGGATCGCCCTTGATCAGCGTGACGAGTTCGATGCCGTCCATGCGCGGCATGTCGACGTCGGTGACGACGAGATCGAACGCATCGCTGCGCACCGCGTTCCAGCCCTCCATCCCGTCGACCGCGACCGTCACGTCGTAGCCGCGCTTTTCCAGCAGCTTGCGTTCGAGCTCGCGCACCGTCAGCGAATCGTCGACGACGAGCACGCGGCGGCGCCGGTCGGCCAGCGCCAGTTGCGGGTCGCGCGTGAGCCGCGCGAGCTGCCCGCCGCGCACGAGCTTGTCGACCGAGCGGATCAGGTCCTCGACGTCGACGATCAGCACCGGATCGCCGTTCTCGAGCAGCGCGCCGGCCGCGATGTTCTGGATCTTGTGCAGGCGGCTGTCGAGCGGCTGCACGACGAGCATCCGCTCGCCGAGGAAGCGGTCGACCGCGACGCCGTACAGCTCGGGTTCCCCGCCGACGACCACGACCGCCGTGCTCGTGCGCGCGACGTCGGGCTCACCCGCGTCGAGCAGCTGATGCGCGGCGACGAGGCCCGCGCGCCGGCCGTCGAACGGGAAATGCGGCTGCCCTTCGAGCACGTCGATATCGTCATGCGAGAGTTCGAGCGTGCGGCGCACGTGCGCGAGCGGGAACGCATACGGCTCGCCACCGACCTCGACGAGCAGGCTACGGATCACCGACAGCGTGAGCGGCAGCTGCAGCACGAAACGCATGCCCGCGCCCGGCTCGTTGAAGATCCGCACCGCGCCGCGCACGCCGCGCACCATCTCCTGCACCGCGTCGAGGCCGACGCCGCGGCCGGACACGTCGGTCACCGCATCGCGCATCGAGAAACCCGGCAGCAGCAGGAATTCGAGCAGTTCGGGATCGGACAGCCGCGCGGCCGTCTCGTCGTCGGTCAGGCGCTGGCGCACGACGGCCGCGCGCAGCGCGTCCATGTCGACGCCCGGGCCGTCGTCGATCACGCTGACCAGCAGCGAGCCGGCACTGTGGCGCGCCTCCAGCGTCACGCTCGCCTCGGCCGGCTTGCCGCGCGCGCGCCGCGCCTCCGGCGAATCGACGCCGTGGTCGATCGCGTTGCGCAGCAGGTGGCCGAGCGGCGCGTCGAGCAGGTCGAGGATGTCGCGGTCGACCTGCGTGCCCTCGCCGACGATCGAGAAACGCACCTGCTTGCCGAGCGAGCGCGCGAGATCGCGGACGATGCGCGGATACGCACGCGTCGCGTCGCCGAACGGCCGCATCCGGCATTGCAGCGCCTCGTCGTACAGCTGCTCGGCGATATGCGTGCTGCGCCGCTCGAAGCGGTCGAATTCGTCCATGCGCTCGGCGAGCGAGCGCTGCAGGTCGTTCAGCATGTGCCGCACTTCGTTCATCGACGCGAGCATGCCCGCGTCGAGATCGTCGGCGAATTGTTCATACATCAAATCGAGCGAGCGGGCTGCGTCGCGCTGGGCGCGCTTCACGCGCAGCATCGATTCGGCGAACGGCTTGAGCCAGCGCGATTCGACCAGCGATTCGCCGGACAGGCTCAGCAGCCGGTTCAGCGTATCCGCGCGCACGCGGCGCATCGCGCCGGCGCCGGCCACGCGGCCGGCCTGGGCCGGATCGGGCACCGCGCTCGAGACCGCAAGCGGCGGCACCGCGGCACTCGCCCCGACAGGCTCGTTCGCGGCACCGTCGTGCTCGCGATACGGCACGACCGTCGGCGGCGCCTGCGGCGGGACGACGCCCGACACCTGCATCGTCTGCGCGCCGTCGGCACCCGTGAGCGCCGCCGCGAACACGTCGATCTCCGTCTGCGTCACGGGCTGCGCCTGCGGATCGCCGACGCGCACCAGCAAATCGACGCCCGCCAGCAGCACGTCGACGTGCGTGGCCGTCAGCGCGATCGTGCCGGCCTGCGCGGCGACGAAGCACTCCTCCATCCGCCCCGCGATGTCGACGCCGAGCGGCACGCCGACGATGCGCGCGGCCCCCTTCAGCGAATGCGCGGCGCGCATGCATGCCTCGAGCGCGACGGAATCGGGCTCGCCCGATTCGAGCGCGAGCAGCCGTTCGGACAGCGCCTGGGTCTGCGTGCGCGTCTCCTCGCGATACAGCTCGAGCAGCGACAGGTGGCTCAGGTCGTCATCGCCGCTCATCGCATGCTCCGTGTGACTGCGTCGAACAGGCGGTCGTCGTCGAGCAGGCCCACCGACTTCCCGCGCCACGACAGCACGCCGCGCGACAGGCCGGCGCTCGCGCGCCCGACCGTGGCCGGCACGGGCACCCAGTCGGATGCGCCGAAGCGCAGCACGCCCTCGACTTCGTCGACCGGAAACACGACCGGCTCGCCCTGGTGCGCGGCGACCAGCAGCCGCGTGAAGCGGCCGTCGTCACCGCCCTTGCCGCCCTTGCCGACATCGAGTCCGAGCAGCGCGCCGATCGAGATCGCGATGCGCAGCGTGCCGCGGATGTTGACCACGCCGCGCACGGCCGAATTGCGGCGATGCGGCAGCGAATGGATCGGGCGCGTGCCGGCGATCTCGCGCAGCACGCCGATCGGCAGCGCGAGCCATTCGTCGGCCACGCGGAACGCCAGCGCCGCATGGCGCGTATCGGCGTCGGCGTCGCGCACGTGCGGCGTGCCGGGCGCGCTCATCCGGCGCGTGGCGTCGGCCATCTCCGCCCCGTCGAGCGGGCGCTCGAGCAGCTTCGCCGCGTGATACGCGTACACCGGGCAGTTCAGGCAGCGCAGGCACTCGTTCAGCCGCTCGCACGTGCGGTCGCCGCGCGTGCCGATCCGGTTCCAGCAATCGTCGACGTCGATCGTCGTCTCGTCAATGGCAGCGGCGGCGCGGTTCATGAATTCCTCTGGTCATCGCGGTGTCGGTCCCCAACCCGTAGTCTTGTCAGCCGGCCGAGCGCCGTGCACGCTCGAGCAGCCATTGCGCGCCCGCGCGATCGCCGCCGACGTCGAGCAGCGTCGCGAGATGGGTCAGCGCTTCGTGATGCGTGGGCCGCAGGTACAGCGCCTTCCTGTAGAAGTCGCCGGCTTCCGATGCGCGCCCGCGCGCATCCGCGATCAGCCCGTTCAGGTAGAACGCATCGGCGTGCGGCCCGACGCGCGCCGAGAACTGCGCGAGCACGCGCTCGGCCTCGTCGAACGCGCCGGCATTCGCCAGCGCCTGTGCGTCTTCCAGCGTCGGCGCGGGGCCTTCGGCCACCGGTGCGACCGTTGCAACGGGCGCAACCGGTTCGGCCGCCGCTGCCGGCAGATCGGCCCGCGCGTCGAACGCGGCCGCGTGCATGGCCGGCGGCGCTGCCGCGAACGGCTCGCGTGCGTCGCCGAGCCAGGCCGGCGGCGCGACCGCCAGCACCGGGCGTGTCGCCGCGGGCGGCGCGACCGTGAAGCGCTCCGCGCGCCGGTACGGCGCCGCCGCCACGGACAGCGGCGCCGCCGGCCGGGCCGCGTAGGCATCGGGCGCCGCGCCGGCGGGCTCGCGATGAAACGCGAATGCGAGCGGCACGCGCGCCGAGCGCATCCCGTGCCGCATCGCGACCCCCGTCTCGGCCGGCCCGACGAACAGCACGCCGTCGTCGGCAAGACGCTCGCCGAGCGCGCGGATCACGCGATCCTGCGCGTCGCGATCGAAGTAGATCAGCACGTTGCGGCAGAACACGAAATCGTAGCGAAGGCCCGTGTCCGCCGCCGGTTCGACGAGGTTCGCCTGACTGAACTGCACACAGGCGCGCACGCGCTCGTCGAGCAGCCAGCCCTCGCGGGTCGGCGTGAAGTGCCGCGCGCGAAATTCCGTCGCGGTGCCGCGAAACGCGTTGCGCCCGTAACAGCCGAGCCGCGCCTGCTCGATCGCGCGCGTGCTGAGGTCGATCGCGTCGATCGTGAAACTGGCCGGGTCGAGCCCCGCGTCGAGCAGCGCCATCGCCGCCGAAAACGGCTCCTCGCCCGTCGAGCACGGCGCGCTCAGCACGCGGATCACGCGGCCGGGCAGCGCCGCGAGCCGGTCGGCCGCGAGCCGCGCGAGCGTCGCGAAGGCCTCGCGGTCGCGGAAAAACCAGGTCTCGGGCACGACGAACAGCTCGATCAGCGCACGCCGTTCGTCGGCCGACGCGTTGAGCTGCTGCCAGTAGGCGTCGAGCGCGTCCTGCGTCACGGGCGGCCGCGCCGCCGACGACAGGCGCTCGCCGTCCGCCTGCAGCGCGTGCACGCGCTCCGTCAGCGCGCGGGTCAGGAAATCGTTGCCGAGCGAATCGGGGTCGATGCCGGTCTCGCGCAGCAGCCAGCCGCGAAATCGCGATTCGGACTCTTTCATGCGGACTCTCCCCCGTGGCCCGGCAGGCCGTCGTCGAACAGATACAGGCGTGCAACGTCGTCGATCAGGTCGGCAACCGATACCTGCTGCACGACGCCGTCGGGCGTATTCGCGACGGGCCCGAGCCAGCGCGTGCGCGCGGTCGAGATGCCGCTCGCGCGAAACGCCGCGCGGTCGATCCGCATCGTCTGCGTCGCACGCTCGACGATCAGCCCGATCGTGCGCTCGCCGCCCGCCTCGCGCGCCCGGTAGCGAACCATCACGAGCCGCGTCGAGCGCAGCGCATGCGCGCGGCGCCCGAGCGCCAGCATCGGCACGTCGATCACCGGCACCGGCTGGCCGCCGCGCATCAGCAGCCCGGCAATCCATTCGGGTGCGCCGGGCACGGCTTTCGTGACCGCGAGCGGCAGCACCTCGTCGATGCCGGCCGCGTCGAGCGCATAGCGTTCGCCGTCGAGCTCGAACATCAGGAACAGCGCATGCGCGCCGTTTTGCGTGTCCGCGCGCATCACGCGTCGACCTTGAAGCGCGACACGCTGGTGCGCAACTGGTTCGCGACGAGCGTCAGGTCGTCGATCGCCTGCGACGACTGGCGCAGCGACTCGGCCGTCTGCTGCGCGGCCTCCGACAGCTGCGACAGCGCCTGCGTGATCTGCTCCGCGCCGTTCGCCTGCGTCTGCATCCCTTCGTTGACCATCTGGAAGCGCGGCGAGAGCGTCTGCACCTCGGCGATGATCTGCGACAGCTGCCCGCCGACCTGCTGCACGTCGAGCATCCCCCTGCGCACTTCCTCGGAGAACTTGTCCATTCCCATCACGCCCGCCGATACCGCCGACTGGATCTCCTTCACCGTCTGCTCGATATCGTAGGTCGCGACCGCCGTCTGGTCGGCGAGGCGGCGGATCTCGGTCGCGACGACCGCGAAGCCGCGGCCGTATTCGCCGGCCTTCTCGGCCTCGATCGCGGCGTTCAGCGACAGCAGGTTGGTCTGGTCGGCCACCTTGGTGATGGTCGCGACCACCTGGTTGATGTTCAGCGCCTTCTCGTTGAGGATCGCGAGCTTCGCGTTCACCGAGCCGGCCGCGTCCATCACGCTGCGCATCGTCTCGCCCATCCGCGTGAGCCCGCTCTGGCTCACGCCCGCGAGTGTGGCCGACTGCTCCGCCACGCCGGCCACTTCGTTCATCGTGCGCACCAGGTCGCGCGACGTCGCGAAGATTTCGCGCGAGGTCGCGCCGATCTCGGTCGTCGTCGCCGCGGTTTCGTTCGCGGTCGCCTGCTGCTCGCGCGACGTCGCCGCGATCTCGGCGACCGACGTCGTCACCTGCAGCGACGACTGCTGCGCACGCGCGACGAGCTCGGTCAGTTCGTCGGCCATCCGGTTGAAGCCCGTCTCGAGCGTGCCGAATTCGTCGCGACGGCGCAGGTCGAGGCGGCGCGTCAGGTTGCCGGTACGCATCACGTCGTGCACCTCGACGAGCCGCGCCATCGGGACGGTGACCGAACGGTACAGCATGTAGCCGAACCCGAGCGCCGACAGCAGCATGATCGCCAGTGCGGTCGCGAGCACCACCTCGGTGTCCTGCACGGATTCACGGATCAGCTTCGCCGACTGATCGGCGAACTTGCGGTTTTCCTGCACGAGAATATTCGCATTGCGCACGACCTCGGCCCATGCGGGCTGCACCTTCACATACCCGGCGACCGCGTCGTCGTGCGATTGACGGTGCCGCTGCACCGCTTCGTTCAGCAGCGGCAGGTAGTGGTCGTAGGTGCCCCGGAAGGTCGCGAAGCGCTGCCGGTCGTCATCGCGAAATATCGAGTTCTGGTACTCGACCGACAACGAATCGATGTCCTTCGCCGCTTCGGCGATCTTCGCGAGATCGCGCTGGACGCTTTCGGGATCGGTCTCGACGAACGTCGCCTGCTGCAGCAGCATGAACGATTCATTCACTGCGCCGCGCAGCGACGACGCGAGGTAGACGCCGGGCAGCGAATCGCGCTCGATGCTGACGGCTTCGCTGTTGATCGCACGCAATCGCTCGTAGGACACGCCGGCTGTCACCAGCATCAGCACGAACAGCACGCCGAAGCTGAGCAGGATGCGATTGCCGAGCGTCAGCCGGGCAGCGCCGATCGTCGGATGCAGGCTTTCATTGGTCGCGCGGGGCGTCACGGTGGCCATGTTCGTTATGGGCTTTCTAATATCAGCGTTGAAAAAATCCGCGCCCGCCTGCGCGCCGGACGGCGCGCCACGAGCGCATCAGGGCTTGCAGGCGGCGCGGCGCCGGCAGGCCGCGCCGCGAAATCACCGCTCTGCTTGCGCCGGCAGCCGAAGCGCGACCATGAAGCCGCGCGCCGTATTGCGCATCAGGATCTGGCCGCGATGCCGCGCCGCCGTCGCGCGGACGAACGCGAGCCCGAGGCCGAAGCCGCCGCGCGCCGCGCCATGCGCGGTCTCGAGCTGCACGAACGACTCGGTCGCGGCCGTGCGCTGCTCCGGCGCGATTCCCGCGCCGGTATCCTCGACGCCGATCAGCCATGCACCGTCCTCGCCGCTCAGCGTGCAGTGCACGTCCGTGCCGGCCGGGCCGTACTTCAGCCCGTTGTCGATCAGGTTCGCGACCGCGCGCGTCAGCATCATGCGGTCGCCCATCGTCACGCACTCGGTATCGGGCACGTGCGCGGTGACCCGGCTGCCGAGCCCGGCGGCCTTCTCCCACAGCTGGTCGACGGCGTCGAGCACGATCTCGTTGAGGCTCACGACCTCGTGCGCGCGGCGCTCGGACCGCGCGCGGGTCAGGTGGATGAAGCCGTCGGCAAGCGCGAGCGCGCGCCGCGCATGGCCGGCAATGCGTTCCATGATCGCCGGCATCTCGCCGTGCTCGGCGCGGTAGACGTCGAGCAGCGCGAGGATCGACGTCTGCGGCGAACGCATGTCGTGCGACAGGAAGTCGAGCGCCTCGTCGCGCTGCCGGGACATCAGGTACGAATTCGAGTGATAGCGGATCCGTGCGGCCAGCTCCATCGCGTCGGGGAGCTTCACCAGATAGTCGTTCGCGCCGGCGATGAACGCCTCGCGCTTGACGATCGGCTCCTCCTTCGCGGACAGCACGATGATCGGCACGCGAGCCGTGCCGGCGTCCGCGCGCCACGCACGGACGAGATCGAGGCCGTCGATCTCCGGCATCACGAGATCCTGCAGGATGACCGTCGGCTTCACGTCGCGCGCGACCGCCATCGCCCGGTGCGCGTCGGTGCACACGTGCAGGTCGATGTCGTGTTCGCTGCGCAGCGCGCGGCGGATCACCTCGCCGACGAACGGTTGATCGTCGACGAGAAGGACCGATAACCCCGATTCAAGACAATCCGAGGCATTATCAACGCTCGATTCTTTCATAAATACAGTTTCAAACGCCGATTCTCCAATCGATTCTTTCATAGGAGTTGTTTATCAGACTTGGGACGCTATCTTAATTCGGCGGTTGAAAAAACCGCCCGATTCCGCCGATTTGGCCTGTCGGCATTGGCCTTGCAGGGCTCCGGACGCCGATTTCTCCCCGTTGGCGGCCGCATTACCTCCGCATCCTTTCTCTCAATAAACATAACCGGCTGATTCTAAATGAAATTAGAACACAGCATCTATCTCCTTCCGGTTTAGTTTTGCCAAATATGCAGAAAGAGACGGAATCAGTTAAATCAGATCATTTCCGGATTCGAAAGACGATAACGTTTGCGAGACCGGCGCCATAAGGTTTGCATGCGCTGCAAGGCTGGTTGTCCGCTTCATTTGGGGCCGGATGGAAATGCGCCGAATCGGCGGGCGCGAGGAAGAAAAAAAGCGCGCCGGACAACGATCTGCCCATGCGCGCTTCCGGTCGGCCGGCAGCGGCCGCTGGATGACGGCATGACGGTGCCGTGCAGCCTTATCCGCGCGCGTGCTGCGCGGACACTTCCTGCAGGTCGAGGTCGCGTTCGAGCGCATGCAGCATTTCGTCGTGGATGCGGCCCGAACGGTGCAGGCGCAACAATTCGGCGCGCCCGGCCCTGATCGCGGCCAGCACGACGTCGTAGTGCGCGGTGCGCACTTCCGCCGGGTACGCCGGTTCGTCCTTCGCCCGTTCGGTCAATTCCGCGCGATACGTGTACTGCTCGAGCAGGCGCGGATGGATCACGACCCCGTTCTCGTCGCGCACGAGCGGCTGGATCGCCGCGAGTTGCGCGGCCTCGACGTACGCCCACGTCTGCGGCTCGGTCAGGTGGTGCGCCGCGCGCTCTTCGCGCTGCGGCAGGCGCAGCAGCCGGATCAGCGGCCCGATCGTCGTGCCCTGCAGCAGCACGGTGACGAGGATCACCGCGAACGACGCGACCAGGATCACGTCGCGGCCGGGCATCGCCTCGGGCAGCGACAGCGCGATCGCCAGCGTGACGACGCCGCGCATCCCGGCCCAGCTCATGATCGTCGCGGCCTTCCAGTCCGGCGCCTCGCCGCGCCGCGCGATCCCGCGCACCGGCCATTTCAGCGCCTCGACCGCGTAGATCCACACGAAGCGCGACACGATCACCGCCGCCAGCACCGCGAACATCGGCGGCACCATCGTGGCGAGCACCTGCTCGAAGCCGCCGAGCCGGTGGATCGCGCCGCGCAGCGACAGCCCGATCAACACGAACACCATCGCTTCGAGCAGGAACACGATGACCTGCCAGAACGCGGTGCCGCGCGTGCGCACGGCCGCCGAGAACACCTCGTGCTGATGCCAGCCGACGATCATGCCGGCCGTGACGGTGGCGATCACGCCGGATACCTCGACCATTTCACCCGCGATATAGGCGATCCAGCCGGTGATCACCGCGACGGTGATCACGAGATAGTCGTCGTCGAGCTGCTTCAGGAACCACACGACGAGCTTGCCGACCACGAAGCCGATCGCCACGCCGCCGAGCCCGAGCTCCGCGAAGCGCACGACCGCGTGCTCGAGGCTGAATGCGCCGGTGAGCGCGGCCGCGACCGCGAAGCGGAACAGCACGAGGCCGGCCGCATCGTTCAGCAGGCTCTCGCCTTCGAGCAGCACCATTAGCCGGCGCGGCAGCGCGACGCGTTCGAGCACGGCCTTCGCCGCAACGGCGTCGGGCGGCGACACGATCGCGCCGAGCGCGAAGCACGCGGCCCACGGCAGCGACGGCGCCACCCAGTGCACGGCGAAGCCGACCGCGAACGTCGTGAACACGACCGCGCCGATCGCCAGCAGCAGGATGCCGCCGACGTTGCGCTTGAACTCCTCCCACACCGAGAAGTACGCGCCGTCCATCAGCAGCGGCGGAAGGAACACCAGCAGCACCAGTTCTGGATCGAGATCGATCGGCGGCAGGCCGGGGATGAACGCGATGCCGATGCCGCCGATCAGCAGCGCGGCCGCGGGCGGCAGCCGCAGCCGCTTGGCGACGCATTCGAGCGCGACGATCGCGAGAAATGACAACAAAACCAGCTTGAATGCCGAGACGGGAGACATGAATCGACCTCGTGAAGAATGAATTCGCGCTTCCCGGCGTCGTACCCCGGTCGGCAGTTTCGCGCGATTACATCACGAGGCGAGTCCCGTAGTCGAGCGCGTTCCGGCAGCCCGCCACGCGACGCCACGCGGGCACGATACGGGCCCGGCGGGGCCCGGCGCCGGCCCGCTGCGCGCGACGCCATGAAAAACGGCACGCGGGCCGGCCTTGTCGCCCACCCGCGTGCCGTCGCGGCACCGCGCATCCCGCCCCGCGTTACCGGCGCCGCACGACCATCAGCCGCGGCTCGGTCATGTCCTCGATCGCGTAGCGGATCCCTTCGCGGCCGAGGCCCGAATCCTTCACGCCGCCGTACGGCATGTTGTCGACGCGGAACGACGGCACGTCGTTGATCACGACGCCGCCGACCTCCAGCTCGTCCCACGCGCGCTGCGCATGCGTGAGCGAATCGGTGAACACGCCGGCCTGCAGCCCGAAGTCGCTGTCGTTCACGCGGGCAAGCGCATCGTCGAACCGGTCAAACTTCTCGAGGATCGCGACGGGGCCGAACGCCTCCTTCCGGTACAGGTCCTGCTCGTGCCCGACGTTTTCCAGCAGCGTCGCTTCGAACATCGCGCCGTCGACCTTGCCGCCCGCGACGATCTTCGCGCCCGCCGCGACGGCCGCGTCCATCCATCCCGACAGCCGGCGCGATTCGGATTCGGAAATCATCGGCCCGACGAACGTCGACGGATCCTTCGGATCGCCCATCTTCAGCGAACGCGTCTTCGCGATCAGCTTCTCGCGCAGCGCGTCATACAGATCGGCATGGACGAGGATCCGCTGCACGCCGATGCAGCTCTGGCCCGACTGGTAGTACGCGCCGAACGCGAGGCGCTCGACCACGTAGTCGAGCCGGTCGCGTTGATCCGCATCGACGATCGCGGCCGCGTTGCCGCCGAGCTCCAGCACGACTTTCTTCTTGCCGGCCTTCTCCTTCAGCGCCCAGCCGACGGCCGGCGACCCCGTGAACGACAACAGCTTGAAACGCTCGTCGGTCGTGAACAGGTCGGCGCCGTCGCGATGCGCGGGCAGCACCGAGAATGCGCCCTTCGGCAAGTCGGTTTCGGCGAGTACCTCGCCGATGATCAGCGCGCCGATCGGCGTGCGGCTCGCGGGCTTCAGCACGAACGGACAGCCGGCCGCGAGCGCGGGCGCGACCTTGTGCGCGGCGAGGTTCAGCGGGAAGTTGAACGGCGAGATGAACGAGCACGGGCCGACCGGCACGCGCTTCGTGTAGCCCGTATAGCCCTGCGCGCGCGCGGAGATCTCGAGGTTGATGATCTCGCCGTCGATGCGCACCGACTCCTCGGACGCCACGCGGAACGTGTCGATCAGCCGCGTCACTTCGCCCTTCGAATCGTTGATCGGCTTGCCGGCCTCGATGCACAACGCCTCGGCCAGCTCGTCGAAGCGCTCGCGAAAACGCGCGACGCAATGGTCGAGCACGGCCTGCCGCTTGTAGGCCGGCAGCTCGCGCATCGGCTTCGCGGCGTCGACCGCCGCGCCGATCGCCGCGTCGATGGCCTTCGCGTCGGCCAGCGCGACGCGCGTCGCGACCTTGCCGCTGAACTTGTCCGTCACGTCCAGATCGGTGTTCGCGTAGACGGCTTCGTTGGCGAGGTAGTACGGATAGGTTTCCTTCAACATGGAACGACTCCTTCCTGTGGACGGGACATTCAGAGTTGCGCCGACAGGCGCTTGATC
This sequence comes from Burkholderia cepacia ATCC 25416, assembly GCF_001411495.1. NCBI lineage: Bacteria > Pseudomonadati > Pseudomonadota > Betaproteobacteria > Burkholderiales > Burkholderiaceae > Burkholderia > Burkholderia cepacia. The sequence continues at coordinate 660,594 of NZ_CP012982.1, forward strand.
TCGCGGTTCAGCACGCGCTCGTTGTCCGAATAGTCGATCGGCACGTCGATCACGTGCACGCCCGGCGTCGAGAAACACTCGCGCAGCAGCGGCTCGAGATCGTCGGCCGATTCGACGCGGTGCCCGTGCGCGCCGTAGCTTTGCGCATACGACACGAAATCGGGGTTCTGCAGCGTCATCGCGAAATCGGGGAAATTCATGTTCTCCTGCTTCCAGCGGATCATCCCGAAGGCGTCGTCGCGCAGGATCATCACGACGAGGTCGAGCTTCAGCCGCACCGCCGTTTCGAGCTCCTGCGAATTCATCATGAAGCCGCCGTCGCCGCACACGGCGATCACCTTGCGCTGCGGGTGCACGATCTTCGTCGCGATCGCCGACGGCAGGCCGGCGCCCATCGACGCGAGTGCGTTGTCGAGCAGCAGGGAATTCGGCTCGTGCGCGCGCCAGTAGCGCGCGAACCAGATCTTGTACATCCCGTTGTCGAGACAGACGATGCCGTCGACCGGCAGCGCGTTGTAAAGATCGTTGACGATCCGCACCGGGTACATCGGGAAGCGCGGATCGTGCTGGCCCTTCTCCAGATGGGCGTCGAAATGCGCCTTGATCATCGTGAAGCGCGAGAAATCCCAGTGCGGCTGCGGCGCGAGCGCCTCCTTCATCTGCCACACCGCGTTCGCGATGTCGCCGACCACCTCGATCTGCGGGAAGTAGACGGGATCGACCTGCGCGCCGAGAAAGTTCACGTGGATCACGGTCTTGTCGTCGGTACGCATGAAGAACGGCGGCTTCTCGATCACGTCGTGGCCGACGTTGATGATGCAGTCCGCATGCTCGATCGCGCGGTGGACGAAGTCGCCGTCGGACAGCGTCGCGTTGCCGAGCCACAGCGGGTGCGTCTCGTCGATCACGCCCTTGCCCATCTGCGTCGTGAAGAACGGGATGCCCGTCTTGTCGACGAATTCGAGCAGCATCTTGCAGGTGGTCTTGCGGTTGCCGCCCGCACCGATCATCAGCAGCGGATGGCGCGCGGCCTGGATCGCGTCGACCGCATGCGCGATCGCCTTTTCCTCCGCCACCGGCCGCCGGCTGTAGCTGCGCGGGATCGGCTTGCCGTCGCCCTCCTCGTGCGCGATGTCTTCCGGCAGCTCGAGGTGCGCGGCGCCCGGACGCTCCTCCTCCGCGCGGCGGAACGCCTCGCGCACGGCCGACGGGATGTTGCCGATCGACACGATCTGCCGCGTGAACTTCGTGAGCGGCTGCATCATGTCGACCACGTCGACGATCTGGAAGTGGCCCTGCTTGCTGGACTTGATCGGCTTCTGCCCGGTGATCATCAGCATCGGCATGCCGCCGAGCTGCGCATACGCGGCGGCCGTCACGAAGTTCGTCGCGCCGGGCCCGAGCGTGGCGATACACACGCCGGTACGGCCCGTCAGGCGGCCGTAGGTGGCGGCCATGAACCCGGCCGCCTGCTCGTGCCGGGTCAGCACGAGCTTGATCTTCGATCGCCGCAGCGATTCGAGCAGATCGAGGTTTTCTTCGCCGGGAATGCCGAACACGTACTCGACGCCTTCGGCTTCCAGCGCCTTCACGAACAGATCCGATGCTTTCATGGGGGACTCTCGGTTGATGCCGCCTGCCCGGCCTACGGACACGCAGCGTTCAGAACGCGCGCCGGCCTACGGCACGCGGACGCTTTACCTACTGGACACAAACCACGGCACTGCCCGCCGCGCAACGAGCGATGCGCGGCGGCGCCTCCGGATAGCGGAGGACAAACGGATCCGCCCGCGCGCGGCAAGCGCGCACGGGCGGCAAAGACGTGATTGATTGTAGACGGATTCGCAGAACTCCGACTTCGGCCGAACGGCCATTTGGCACGCAAACGAAGCGGGCAGCCCTAATGTAGCGGCTACCGAATAACCCGACCCAGCCCGACCCATCTGTGAACCATGGTTGACATACCGCAATCAATGCCCTACAGTGCGCCTACGTTCAGCATCCGGACCACCGACGTCTTCGACGCATGGTTTGCCGGCCTGCGCGATCGCGTCGCGAAGCGCCGCATCCAGGCACGCATCGACCGCCTGTCGATGGGCAATCCGGGCGACTGGAAATCCGCGGGCTCGCCGGTCGTCGAAATGCGGATCGACCACGGCCCCGGCTATCGCGTCTACTACGTCCGGCGCGGAACGATCTGGGTCATCCTGCTCGGCGGCGGCGATAAATCGACGCAACAGGCCGACATACGCGCCGCGCACGCGATGCTCGCGCACCTCGACATGGAGTAATCGATGGACAAGATCAGCACCCGGCCGTGGGATTCGGCCGACCATCTGAAGACCGAAGACGACATGGCCGACTACTTCGAAGCGTGCCTGCAGGAAGCCGGCGACGATCCGGCCTTCATCGCGCACGCGCTCGGCGTGATCGCACGCGCACGCGGCATGTCGCAGGTCGCGCGCGACGCGGGCCTGTCGCGCGAAGGGCTGTACAAGGCGCTGTCGCACGACGGCAACCCGAGCTTCGGCACCATCCTGAAGGTCATCAAGGCGCTCGGCCTGCAACTGCACGGCGCGAAAGCGCATGCATGACTCGCGGGCGCGGCCCGTCGCTCACTCCGCGCCCTCCCGCGATATCCGTGGCCGCGTCAGTGCAGCCAGCCGGCTGCCCAGCGCGGCACCAGCGACACCAGATACAACCCGAGCCCGATCAGCCCGCCGACCAGCGTGCCGTTGATGCGGATGTATTGCAGGTCCTTGCCGATGTTCAGCTCGATCTGCCGCGACATCTCGCGCGCATCCCAGTTGCGCACCGTATCGCGGATATGGCGCATCAGGAAATCCGCGAAATCCGGCGCCATCTCGTGCACGGCCCTCTCGACATGCTCGTTCAGCGATGCACGCAATGCCGGACTCTCCGCCAGCCGCGCACCGAGCCAGCCGCCGAGCGTCGCCGCCTGCCGGTGCAGCGCCGAATCGGGGCGCGCGAGATCGGCCTTCAGCCACGCGCGCAACTGATCCCACAAGTCGCGGACATACTCGTTGAACGCGGCGCCGTCGCGAACGTAACGCTTGATCTCCTCGCCCTTCGCGATGAACGCGGGATCGTGCTTCAACCGCTCGGTCAGCCGCACGACCGTTCGGTCGAAACGCTGCCGCAGCTCGTGCTCGGGGTCCGCCGCCACGCCTTCCAGCACGCGGCTCACCGCACTCGCGAGCATCCGCGCGCCGTTCTCGCCGAACCACTGCGTCGGCATGATCTTCTCGACCTTCGGGTACTGCGTCTTCAGCCATTCGACGATGAAGCCCGCGATCACCTCGCGGTTTTCTTCCTTGTCGAGCACGTCGACCACCTGTTCGATCGCGTCGTCGAGCAGCACCTGGTGGCGGCCGTCCTTCGTCAGCGTGTCGAGGATCGCGCCGGCCGATTGCGACAGGTCGACCCGGTCGATCACCGCGCGAAACGCATCGTGGACGAACGACTGGATCCGCGCGTCGTCGGTCATGTCGAGCGCGAAACTCATCAGCTTCGTCACATAGCCGCCGAGCGCGTCAGTGTTTGCCGGCTCGCCGAGCCACGCGCCGAGTTTCTGCGCGGGATCGTGCTGGCGGATCTGCGCGGCGAGCGCGTCGGGGCCGAGGAACTTCTCGCGCACGAACACCGCGAGGTTGTCGGCGATCTTGTCCTTGTTCTTCGGAATGATCTCGGTATGACGCGATACGAACGGGATCGGTACACGGCGGAACAGCGCGACGACCGCGAACCAGTCGGCGAGCGCGCCGACCATCGCGGCTTCGGACACGGCCTTGAAGCCGTCGACCCACGGGCCACGCGGCAGCAGGATCGTCGTGACGAACACCGCGACGGCGGCCAGCAGCAGCCACAGCGCGCGGCGCTTGCTGCGTTTCAGTTCGAGGGCTTTGTCTGGCGTCATGGCGGCAGGCGAATCGGCGATGCCGCTAATATCCCCGATTTCGCACCGGCCGACAAACGCGCGGCATGAAACGCAACGGCCCCGCGCGATCGCCGCCGAGCATGACGTCACCCGCCACGTCGCGCAATCGTCCGGCAAACGCGCGGCCGGCGACGTCGTCGCCGACGCCATCCGTCCACCGCGCCCGCCATACTCGCCGCGCCTGCCGCCGTTACAGGAACGTCTTCAGATTCACCGTCGGATCGGCGAGCTTCACCGGATCGGGCACCGCCCCCGCCGCGATCAGCCGGCGCGATGCGCCGATGTCGCGCCCCTGGTTCGCCGCGGCCGCCGCGACGATCCTGCCGTCGTCCCCCAGCCCGAACACGGTGAACGGCCCGTTCGCCGGATCGCCGCGCACGACGATCGTGCGTTCGCTGCCGAACAACCCGAGCATCTGCAGGTTGCAGTCGTACTGATCGGACCACAACCACGGCAGCTCGGCATAGGTTTCGTCGGCACCGAGCAGGTTCGCCGCCGCGACAGCCGGCTGGTTTTCGGCCACCTGCCACGATTCGATCCGCACGTGACGCCCGAGCAACGGATTGAAGTGCATCGTCACCTCGCCCGCCGCGAAGATCGCGGGATCGACCGTACGGCAGCCCGCGTCGACGCGTATCCCGTTGTCGACATCGAGCCCCGCTGCGTGCGCGAGCTCGACATTCGGCACCACCCCGATACCGACCACGACGAGATCGGCCGGCACGTCGCCACGATCGGTCTCGACGATCGCGCCGCCACCCGGCGCGCGACGGATCGCGCGCGGCAGCGTCGCCATCCGGAAGACCACGCCGCGTGCGTCGTGCAGCCGATGCGCATACGCGCCGACGACTTCCGGCAACGCGCGCTGCAGCAGGCGCGGCGCCGGATCGATCACCGTCACGTCGCAACCGAGCTGGCGCGCCGCCGCCGCGACCTCGAGGCCGATGAAACCGCCCCCGAGCACCGCCACGCGGCGCCCCGGCGCGAGCTGTGCGCGCAACGCACGCGCATCGTCGACCGTGCGGACGTAATGCGGCGTGACGCCTTCGTCGATCTCACCGCCGAACGTACGCACCCGCGAGCCCGTCGCCAGCACGAGCCGCGCATAAGGCAGCGTCGTGCCGTCGTCGAGCCGCACGCGCAACGCGTCGCGCTCGATCGCCTCGACGCGCGTGCCGAGCCGCAGCTCGATGCGCTGCGCGTCGTACCACGCGGCATCGCGCACGAACGCACGCTGCTCGCCGCCGTCGCTCAGCAGCGCATCCTTCGACAGCGCGGGCCGGTCGTACGGCAGCTCGCGTTCCGCGCCGATCATCACGATGCGCGCCGCGGCGTCGCGCTCGCGCACCGCTTCGGCCGTGCGCCGCGCCGCGTGGCCGGCGCCGACGATCACGAACGGATCAGCCGACATTGACTTCCACCTGCCCGTCGACGATCCGGATCGGATAGGTGCGCACCGGCTCCGTGATCGGCGCGCATTTCGGCGCGCCCGTGCGAATGTCGATCAGCCCCTGGTGCAGCGGGCATTCGACGCAGCCGTCCTCCACATACCCCTCGGACAGCCGCGCATGGCCGTGCGTGCAGAGGTCGTGCATCGCGAACAGTTCGTCGCCGATCCGGAACACGGCGATCGGCTTCTGGCCGGCGACGCGCGCCGCCGGTTCGTCTTCGGAGAATTCGTCGAAAGCGCCGAGCGGATGCCACTCGGCGAGCGTTGCTTCAGTCATGACTGTTCCTTGCTTCCGTATCAGATCGGGGTCGCGAGCAGCGTCTGCACGCGCGACGTGTCGTAGATCACCCGCTTGGTCTTGTAGCGCAGCCCGTCCGGCGTGCGCACGACCGTGTCGTAGTACTTGCCGGCCTGGTACACGTTCGATTCGCCGTTGCTGCGCGTCTGCACGACGACGTAGTTGCTCTCAGTGTCGATCTCGCCGTCACGTTCCGCGACGATCGTCAGGCCCGACGTCATGTGCCGGTACGTATGCTCTTCGTAGATGTTCGCGTGCCGCAGCGACACCACGCGGTCGCGCAGCATCCGCTGGTTCGTGCAGTGGACGATCCCGACCGGCAGCCCGAGGTCGGCGTTTTCCTTCGGCACGATTTCGTACGTGCAGTCCTCGGTGAACATCGTCGGCCATTCCTCGAGCCGGTTGTTGTCGAGGTGCCCGATATAGCGGTTCTGGAGCATGTAAATCTCGAACCACGTCTTCATGTCTTCCGTCAGGTTTTCCATCGTTCCGCGCTCCCGCTTCAATAGCCCATCAGCTTCTGGTAGCCGACCCAGAACTTGCGGATCAGGCTTTCGGTGATCACCGTGTCCTGCTGGTCCGGATTGCCGCGCGACATCTCGATCACCGACGTCGCGTCGCCGTCGCGCACCGTGCCGCGCTGCACGAGCTCGGTCGCCTCCGTGTCCTCCATCGAGATGTAGCCGGCCGGCCCGACGAGGTTCGCCTGCTTGATTCGCAGCGCGCGCAGCTCGGGCGTATCGTCCGCGTAGCCGAAGAAGTGGAAGATCAGCTCGAAGTTGTCGGGGCCCTTCGGCAGGATCTGGCGGGCGACCAGCGTGTTGTGGATCTGCTGGATCACGAGCTGCGGGAAGATCGGCTGGATATGGTTCGTGCAGTCCTCGTCGTATTCCGACACGAGATCGAGAATCGATTCGTCTTCCAGATGGAAACCTTCGTCGAACGAGCGAATGTTCTGCTGCTTGTACGCGGCCGACGTATCGTCGCCCGTCTTCGTCACCGTGATGATGCTGTGCAGCCCGTGGTTCGCATCCGGAATCGAGCGCGCCTTCATCCCGACGCGGAAGATGTTGAAGGTCGTATGGAACAGGTGCAGCATGCTCGCGTGATACGGGTCCTTCACGTTCTCCATGTACAGCTTCCAGTTCGACTTCGAATACTGGCGCGTGCAGCCGAGATACTCGATCGGCTTGTGGAAGATCCGGTCGATCCACGGGCGCATCTGCTCGCCGAGATAGTCGGGCAGCGGCATCACGTCGTCGCTGAAGGTGGCGAACACGAGCCCGCGATAGCTGTCGACACGCAGCTTGCGCAGCCCGTGCTGCTTCGGGTCGAAGTCGGCCGGCATCCCGGACATCCCCTTCTGGCCGCGCCGGAACGGCACACCCAGCAGGTTGCCCGTATTGTCGAAGCTCCACTGGTGATACACGCACGTATGCGAGCTCGCGTTGCCGCGCGACTTGCGGCACACCTGCGCGCCGCGGTGCGCGCAGCGGTTCACCCACGCGGAAAGCGCGCCGTCCTCCGTGCGCGTGACGACCACCGGTGTATCGCCGACGAACGTGCTCTTGAAATCGCCGGCGTTCGGGATTTCCGCTTCCAGCGCGACGAAGTTCCACGTCGGGCCGCGAAAGATGCGTTCCTGCTCGCGTTCGTAGACGGCCTGCGAGCTGAACACCTTGTACGGCACGCGCGAGCCGTCGTCGTGCGGAAAGCTCACGTCGGACGCGTCGTCGCGCGAGGCGAACACGACGGGCGATTCTGTCTGCTCCATGTCGGACTCCTTGTGGTTCCGTTTCATTAACAAGATGGAGTCCATTTTTGAAAGGCTAATATTCCCCGTCTATCCGGAAAGTGCGATTGCGGCGGCGCAATATCCACTTTCGGCGGATTTCTGAGCTAGCATGACGGCACACACGACCCTGCGCACGATCGCGACCCATTCATCGGATCGAAGCGCGCGTCGCTCATACAAAGGCTGAGGCCCATGTCCCCAACGTCGTTCGAGCCGCTCGCGCTGCGCGCGCACCGGCTGTTCGAATCCCGCGATCTCGACGAGACGCGCGAGCGGATCTCGCGCGTGATGCAGCCGCATGCGCTGCTGCCGAACGGCCGCACGCATGGCGCGTCGCACATGGATTTCGTCCGGCTCGGCGGGCTCGGGATCGGCACGATCGCATTCGGCGACGCGATGCGCGTGCAGGTCGACGCGGTCGACGGCTACTACCTTCTGATGTTCTGCCTGTCCGGCCAGGCCGAGGTGCGCGCGATGGGGCGGCAGCTCGGCGTCGACGGCCAGACCGGCGTGCTGTGCGCGCCCGGCGAGCGCTTCGACGCGGTGCTGTCGGCCGATTGCGAGCAGTTCGTGCTGCGCATCGACGCGGCCACGGTCGGCTCGCTGACGGGCGACCCGCGCGCGACGCTCGACCCGGTGCTGCATGTCAGCGACGCCGCGCTCACCGCGTGGCGCCAGCAACTGATGCTCGTCGCCCGCTCGCCCGAGCTGCTCGAGCGCGCGAACGCGAACCCGCGCGTCGCGTCGCAGCTCGAGCACCTGCTGATCGACCTGCTGATCGAAGGCCACCCGCCGTCCGTGCTGCACGCCTCGCACCGCGACCCCGCGCCGGGCTTCCTGCGGCGCGCGCAGGAGTTCGTGGACGCGCACTACGCGCAGCCGCTGCAACTCGCCGATATCGTCCAGGCCGCCAACGTGCCGGAACGGACGCTGCGCGACGCGTTCCTGCAGTTCCGGGGAATGAGCCCGATGCAATACCTGCGCGCGACGCGGCTCGACCATGCGCGCGAGCTGCTGCGCGGCGCGGCGTCCGACCGGCGGATCGCCGATGTCGCGCTCGATTGCGGGTTTACGCACCTTGGCCGGTTCGCGATCGCCTATCGGGAAAAATTCGGCGAGTCTCCGTCTGAAACGCTCGACGTGAAGCGATAGCGACGCGCACGCTGGCGCGGCCGGTGGCATGCGGCTTGTGCTTGTGGCTTGTGGCTTGTGGCTTGTGGCTTGTGGCTTGTGGCTTGCGACCCGCAAAACCAGCGCGGCACTTGCATCGACGCGCGTGACATTACGACACCCCCTCCGCATCCACCGGCGCACGCCAAAACAGACCGTTAGTTGCACTGCTTGAAGGCGGCGACGCCCGTCAGGCCGACGCCCCGATCATCTCCCGCGCAATCGCGCAGAACGCGGCCGTGGCGGCGCTTTCGCCGTGCAGCCGGCGGCTCATGATGATCGGCGACGTCGCGGCCGGCTCCGGCAACCGCCGATAGACCACGCCCTTCACGCGCACGCCCTCCACGCTCTCCGGCACCAGCGACACGCCGACCTGCGCGGCCACGAGCCCGAGCGCCGTCTGCAGCTCGCGCACCTCGTGCACGGCCGCCGGCACCAGCGCGCCGTCGCGCAGCGCCGACAGCTGCTGATCGGCGAAGCTCGGCCGCGGCGTGCTCGGATAGACGATCAGCGTCTCGTTCGCGATATCCGCGAGCGCGAGCGGCCGATCGGGATCGGCGAGCGGATGCCCGACCGGCAGCGCGGCGATCAGCTTTTCCTCGATCAGCGCCTCGCGCACCAGCTGGTCGTCGTCGAACCGCAGGCGGCCGAACCCGACGTCGATCCGCCCGCCCTTCAGCGCGCCGAGCTGTTCGAGCGTGAACATTTCGATCAGCGACAGTTCGACGTCCGGCTGCGCCTCGCGAAACGCGCGGATCACGTCCGGCAGCGCGCCGTACAGCGTCGACGGCACGAAGCCGATCACGATCCGCTCCGACAGCTGCGCGAGCCGCCGCGTCAGCGGGCCGAGCTCGTCGGCCTGGTCGACGAGGCGCTTCGCCTGCGCGTAGAACACGCGCCCCGCATCCGTCAGCTTCAGCGGCCGCGCGCCGCGCTCGAACAGCGGCAGCCCGATCTCGTCCTCGATCGCCTGGAGCTGGCGGCTCAGCGGCGGCTGCGTCATGTGCAACCGCTCGGCCGCCCGCGTGATGTTCATTTCCTCGGCGACGGCGATGAAGTAGCGGAGCTGGCGCAATTCCATTTCATGCCTCAAAGGTATGGAAGTAGTCGGAAAGAGTGTTGGACGACGCGGGGCGGGAATTCCTACCATGTGCACCAACAGGAGGAATCGCATGATAGCAACTGCCGCCACCATCGAACGCATCGAGACTTTGCTGGTCGACGTGCCGACGATCAGGCCCCACAAATTGTCGGTCGCCACGATGAATTGCCAGACCCTCGTACTGGTTCGCGTTCGATGCACGGACGGTATCGAAGGCGTCGGCGAGGCGACGACCATCGGCGGCCTCGCCTACGGCGAGGAAAGCCCCGAAAGCATCAAGGTCAACATCGACACCTATTTCGCGCCGCTGCTGCAGGGCATGGACGCGACCCGCCCGGGCGCCGCGATGGCGCGCGCCCGCAAGCTGTTCCAGGGCAACCGCTTCGCGAAGTGCGCGATCGAGACCGCGTTGTTCGACGCGCAGGCGCGCCGCCTCGGCGTGCCGCTGTCGGAACTGTTCGGCGGCCGCCGGGCCGACGCGGTGGACGTCGCATGGACGCTCGCGAGCGGCGACACGCAGCGCGACATCGCAGAAGCGGAAGCGATGCTCGACGCGCGCCGCCACCGCGCGTTCAAGCTGAAGATCGGCTCGAACGCGGTCGCCAGCGACGTCGCACACGTCGTCGCGATCAAGCGCGCGCTCGGCGAGCGCGGTGACGTGCGTGTCGACGTGAACCAGGCATGGAGCGAAACCGACGCGATCTGGGCCGGCGCACGGCTCGCGGAAGCGGGCGTGAGCCTCGTCGAGCAGCCGATCGCCGCGACCAACCGCGCGGGGCTGAAACGCCTCACGCAGCTCGCGCAGGTGCCGATCATGGCCGACGAGGCGCTGCACGGCCCCGTCGATGCGTTCGCGCTCGCGCAGGATCGCGCGGCCGACGTGTTCGCGGTGAAGATCGCGCAATCGGGCGGCCTGCAGGGTGCGGCGAGCGTCGCGTCGATCGCGGCGGCGGCCGGCATCGAGCTATACGGCGGCACGATGCTCGAGGGCGCGGCCGGCACGATGGCGTCCGCGCAACTGTTCAGCACGTTCGACTCGCTGAAATGGGGCACCGAGCTGTTCGGCCCACTGCTGCTCACCGAGGAAATCCTCGTCGAGCCGCTGCGCTACGAGGATTTCAAGCTGCACCTGCCGGCGACGCCCGGCCTCGGCATCACCTTCGACTGGGCCCGCATCGAACGCATGAAGCGCGACGCCCGCTGATCCCCACACGACAACCGAAACCGGAGACACACATGGACAAGCAAGCCATCGACGCCCTGCTGAAGACGTTCGACGACGCCGCGGAGAAGCCCGGCAACCCGCGCGTGCGCGCGATCGTCAACCGGATCATGAAGGACCTGTGCTACACGATCGAGGATTTCGACGTGCAGCCGAGCGAATTCTGGACCGCGCTCAACTACCTGAACGAAGCGGGCAAGGAGCTCGGCCTGATCGCCGCGGGCCTCGGCCTCGAGCGCTTCCTCGACGTGCGGATGGACGAAGCCGAAGCGAAGGCCGGCATCGAGGGCGGCACGCCGCGCACGATCGAGGGGCCGCTGTACGTTGCCGGCGCGCCGGAATCGGTCGGCCATGCGCGCCTCGACGACGGCACCGATCCGGGCCAGACGCTCGTGATGCGCGGCAAGGTGCTCGGCCAAGACGGTGCGCCGATCGCGAACGCGCTCGTCGAGGTGTGGCATGCGAACCATCTCGGCAACTACTCGTACTTCGACCAGTCGCAGCCCGCGTTCAACCTGCGCCGTTCGATCCGCACCGACGCGGAAGGCCGCTACAGCTTCCGCAGCGTGGTGCCGGTCGGCTACAGCGTGCCGCCGGGCGGCAAGACCGAGCAACTGCTCGACCAGCTCGGCCGCCACGGCCATCGTCCGGCGCACATTCACTTCTTCGTTTCGGCGGACGGTTATCGTAAGCTGACGACGCAGATCAACATCGAAGGCGATCCGCACCTGTGGGACGACTTCGCATTTGCAACGCGCGACGGGCTGATCCCGGCAGTGAAGCAGGCCGAAGGCGCGGAAGGCAAGCCGTACGGCGTCGACGGGCAGTTCGCGCTGATCGACTTCGATTTCTCGCTGCTCAAGGAAAAGCAGGACGTGCCGGCAAGCGAAGTCGAGCGAGCCCGCGCGCAGGCGTGAGCGGCCTTCCCGTTCGACGAATCGACAACGCAAGGAGTGCAGGATGCTGTTTCATGTGGAAATGACCGTCCGTCTGCCGACGGACATGGATCCGGTCAAGGCGGCCACGCTGAAGGCGGAAGAAAAGGCGATGTGCCAGCGGCTGATGAACGAAGGTGTCTGGCGTCATCTGTGGCGGATCGCCGGGCAGTATGCGAACGTCAGCATCTTCGACGTCGAGAGCGTGCAGCAACTGCATGACCTGCTGAGCCAGTTGCCGCTGTTCCCGTATATGGAGATGGAAGTGCGCGCGCTGTGCCGGCATCCGTCTTCGGTGCGGGAAGACGATCGGTAAGCAGGCGATCGAGTTCCGGCAAGACGGGCGGCCCGCGATTGCATCGCGGGCCGCCCGTTTCGTTTCGTCATCCGCCGGGGTGGATCGGGTTGCCGCGCGGCCGGCTTCCGCGCATCCGTCGCGCCGATCTCCGGAAACGGCGCGATTCGCGCGCAGGTGTCGATATGCCCGCGCGTCGCTTTCCCGAGCAGGCCCGCCATGCGTCATCAATACGCGTGCGCCAGATGCGCGGCAAACCCCACCGTCCCCGGCACGATCTCCTCCTTCAGCGTCAACGCCGGAATCTCGTAATCGCCCGCGTTCTGTCGCCGGAACGGAATCGGCTGCGCGGTCCACAACGCATCGAGACGCTTGCCGAGCGCCGCACGCGTTTCGTCGAAGCGCGCGTCGTTCATCTTGCCCGTCCGGTAGATCACGAACGGCGGCAGCACGTCGAACCCCGGGTAATACAAGATCCCGTGCTGGATCGGAAACAGCACGTCGTCGATCGGCCCGTTGATGCCGCGCGGGCTGTAGTGCGATTCCCACCCGCCTGCCGTGACGATCAGCATCGCCCGCTTGCCGGCCAGCGCCCCTTCGCCGTAGCGGTTGCCCCAGCGCGTCTCCGAATGCTCGCCGACGCCGTAAGCAAAACCGTACGCATACACACGCTCGACCCAGCCCTTCATGATCGCCGGCATCGAGAACCACCACAGCGGAAACTGCAGGATCACCGCGTCGGCCCACTTCAGCTTCTCCTGCTCGCGCGCGATATCTTCACTTTGCGTGCCGGCCGCGAATGCGTGCTTCGAGTCGAGCGACGGATCGAACCGCGCGTCGGGTGCGCGACCGGTCACGTCGTTCGCATCGAACGCCGCCTTCCAGTTCATCGCATACAGATCCGTCACCTGCACCGCGTGGCCGGCCGCTTCGAGATGCTCGACGGCAAAGTCGCGCAGCGCGCCGTTCAGCGAGCGCGGTTCGGGATGGGCATAAACGATCAGCACATTCATGTTCGTCACTCCTTTGATTGAATGACTACAGGATGCCGCCGTCGAAGGTATATTTGAAATGAATTCCTGATATTCCAGGTATAGCCATGAATAATCTCAGACGACTCGACCTGAACCTGCTCGTCACGCTGGACGTGCTGCTCGCCGAGCACAACGTCACGCGCGCGGCCGAGAAACTGAACATGTCGCAGCCGTCGGTGAGCGTGCAGTTGCAAAAACTGCGCGACCTGTTCGGCGATCCGCTGCTGTTGCCGGGGCCGCGCGGGATGCGGCCGACCGCGCGCGCGGAAACGCTGCGCGAGCCGTTGCGCGATGCGCTCGAAGCCGTCGAGCGCGCGGTGGTTCCGGCCACACCGTTCGATCCGGCGACCGCGACGAACACGTGGCGCGTGGCCGCGACCGACTACGGCGAATCGACGATCGTGCTGCCCGCGCTGCACACGCTGCGCTCGGCCGCGCCCGGTACGCGGCTCGCCGTCGTCGAACTCGCGCCGCCGCGCATCGAGCAGGACGCCGAACGAAACGGCATCGACCTCGCCTTTCATACGACGGAAGGGTCGCCGGCCGGCATGCGGCGCCTGCCGCTGTTCGTCGAGCGTTATGTGCTCATCGGCCGCGCCGGGCATCCGAAGCTGAAGCGGCGCCCCACGCTCGCGCAGTTCGGCACGCTCGAACACGTGATCGTGTCGCCCGATGGCGGCGGCTTCTTCGGCGTGACGGACGAAGCGCTCGCGAAGGTCGGTGCCGTGCGGCGCGTCGTGCTGTCCGTGCCGCACTTCCTGTTCGTGATGTCGGCGGTCGCGAGCACCGATCTCGTCGCGATGCTGCCCGAGCGACTGGTGCGCGACGTGCCTGCGTTGCGTGTGGTGGACGCACCGGTCGAGGTGCCCGGCTATGAAATGTCGATGCTGTGGCACGAGCGCGTGCATCGCGACCCGGCGCACCGGTGGCTGCGGGAGACCATCGCGGCGGCGGTCTGACACGGCCCGGTTGCCGGACGGCTGCCATCTGCTGTCATCGGGGGCTTGAAAGTGCGCCGATCACTGTATATATTTACAGTGTTTCTGCGTCATTTGACCCGAATTCCGTCCCCGAGGCGGTCTTTAGTGAGGCGACCATGTTTCAGTCATCCGCATTCGATCCCGAGCAACCCGGCTTCAATCCCGTCCACTTCGAGCGCGCCGCGCGGCAGGCGGTCGTCGATCTTCAGCGTGTCGTCGGCGGCCCCGCGCAGCGGGCGCTCGGCTTGCGGCGCCGCAGCCACCCGGCCGCCGTCCGCACGATGAGCTGGCAGGCGCTGCTGAATGTCGAGGAGCTGGCGTTCTCGAACTCCGGCTTCCTGAACCGCAACGATCCGACGGTCGTCGACGCCTTCATCCGGCTGCGCGACAGCCGGATGGTCGCCGCGGACGTCGAGGAAGCCGTCGACTGGAAGCGCGACGACGACGATTTGCCCGCCGTTTATCTGATCGTCAAGGCGATGCTGGAAGCGGAAGAGCGCGAGACGCAACACGCCGAGATGGAGTGACGGCGGCGACGCGCGGCCGTCCCGTTACAGCCGCGCCGCGAGGCGCGCACCCTGATCGATCGCGCGCTTCGCGTCGAGTTCGGCGGCCAGTTCCGCGCCGCCGATCAGGTGCACGGAACGCCCGGCCGCCTGCAACGGCGCGAGCAACGCGCGCTGCGGCTCCTGCCCCGTGCAGAGCACGATCGTGTCGGCTTCGATCAGCTCGTGATCGGTGCGCTGCTCGCCGTACGACACGTGCAGCCCGCGCGCATCGATCAATTCGTAGTTCACGCCGCCGATCATCTTCACCTGCTTCATCTTCAGCGTCGCGCGGTGAATCCAGCCGGTCGTCTTGCCGAGCCCCTTGCCGAGCGGCGCTGCCTTGCGCTGCAGCAGCGTCACTTCACGCGCGGGCGCCGTGACCTGCGCACGCGTCACGCCGCCACGCGTCGCGGCCGGGTCGGTCACGCCCCACTCGGCCTTCCATTCTTCCAGATCGAGCGCCGGCGATTCGCCGTCCTGCACCAGATACTCGGCGACATCGAAGCCGATCCCGCCCGCCCCGACCACCGCGACACGCCGTCCAACCGGCTGCCTGCCCGCGAGCACGTCGATGTAGCTGAGCACGTTCGGCCCGTCCTGCCCCGGAATCTTCGGGTCGCGGGGCGCGACGCCCGTTGCGAGCACGATTTCGTCGTAGCCGCCCGCGATCAGGTCGCTTGCGTCGACGCGGCGGTTCAGGTGCAGGTTCACGCCGGTCAGCTCGACCTGGCGGCCGAAGTAGCTCAGCGCTTCGTGAAACTCCTCCTTGCCCGGAATCCGCTTGGCCATGTTGAACTGGCCGCCGATCTCGGCCGCGCCGTCGAACAGGTCGACCCGATGGCCGCGCTGCGCGAGCACGGTCGAGCACGCGAGCCCGGCCGGCCCCGCGCCCACCACCGCGATGCGCTTCGGCTGCGGCGCGGGCGTGTATTTCAGCTCCGTTTCGTGGCATGCACGCGGATTCAGCAGGCACGACGCGATCTTGTTCTTGAACGCGTGATCGAGACACGCCTGGTTGCAACCGATACAGGTGTTGATCTCGTCGGCGCGGCCCTGTGCGGCCTTGATCACGAACTCGGCATCCGCGAGCAGCGGGCGCGCCATCGACACCATGTCCGCGCAGCCATCCGCGAGGATCTGCTCGGCCACTTCGGGGCGATTGATCCGGTTGGTGGTCACGAGCGGAATGCCGACCTCGCCCTTCATCTTCTTCGTCACCCACGCGAACGCGCCGCGCGGCACCGACGTCGCGATCGTCGGCACGCGCGCCTCGTGCCAGCCGATCCCCGTGTTGATGATGGTCGCGCCCGCGCGCTCGACGGCCTTCGCGAGCTGCACGGTTTCGCTCCAGTCGCTGCCGTCCGGAATCAGGTCGAGCATCGACAGCCGGTAGATCAGGATGAAATCGCGGCCGACCGCTTCGCGTGTGCGTTCGATGATCTCGATCGGCAGCCGGATGCGGTTCTCGTACGACCCGCCCCACTGGTCGGTGCGCTTGTTCGTATGCATCGAGATGAACTGGTTGATCAGGTAGCCTTCGGAGCCCATGATCTCGACGCCGTCGTAACCGGCTTCACGCGCGAGCTTCGCGCAACGGACGAACGCGCGGATCTGCCGCTCGACCCCGCGCGCGCTCAGTTCGTGCGGCGCGAACGGCGAAATCGGCGACTTGATCTTCGACGGCGCGACCGCGAACGGGTGATAACCGTAGCGGCCCGTATGGAGGATCTGCAGCGCGATCTTGCCGTCCTCCGCATGCACGGCGCCGGTGATCTCGCGATGGCGCCGCGCGGCGGCCGACGTCATCAGCGTGCCGCCGAACGGCTTGGTCCAGCCGGCCACGTTCGGCGCGAAGCCGCCCGTCACGATCAGGCCCACGCCGCCGCGCGCGCGTTCGGCGAAATATTCGGCGAGCCGCGGCAGCGTCTTGCGGCTGTCCTCGAGGCCCGTGTGCATCGAGCCCATCAAGACGCGGTTCTTCAGCGTCGTGAAGCCGAGATCGAGCGGCGCGAGCAGGTGGGGAAAGGGTGTCGTCATGATGATCGTGCCAGTAAGCGATGCGTGACATCGTAGGCGCGCGCCGCCTTGAACGTGAGGGGGCAAACAGCCATAATGCTTGTCATTTCCGGCCAAAACGACATGACTTCCCCTCTCGCCAAGGACCGCCTCGGGCTGCGCCGGCCGACGATTCCGGTCGCCTACACGCGCCTGCTGCTGCAGGCGCTTGCCGCGCGCGGTGTCGACCTGGCCGCCGTGCGCGCCGGCACGGGCCTGCGGGATGCGGTGCTGGCCGAACCGGACGCGCGCGTCGCGCCGTCGCAATGGGGGCGGCTCGTGCTCAATGCGATCGAGATCGGCGGCGATCCGGGCATCGGGCTCGCGTTCGGGCTGCTGCTGAAGCCGACCGTGCACGGCTTTCTCGGCTACGCGACCCTGACCGCGCGGGACATCCGCGAGGCGCTATCCGTCACGCAGCGCTACTTCCGGATGCGCAACCGCCAATATCGCCTGACCCATGAAGAAGACGAACGCGGCGCGACGCTCGAACTGCACGGCGTGCAGGCGAGCCCTGTGCTGCAGCATCACGTGATGTTCGAATTCGTGCTGACCGGGCTCGCGCAGAACATCTCGCAATGGGCCGGGCGCGCGTCGCCGTCGATCGCGCTGCAATTCACGTGGCCGGAGCCGCCCTATTTCGCACGCTATCGCGACCAGTTGCCGCCGGTCGAATTCGGCTGCACGGCCAACGCGCTGTGGATCGCGCGCGACGTGCTCGACTGGCCGCTGCCGCTCGCCGACGAAGTCGCGCATCGGCAGGCGCTCGTGCAGGTGGAGCGTGAGTATGCGCAGGTGCGCCAGGAGGAAGGCGATCTGGTCGAACGCGTGCGTGCGGAGCTGGCACGCGGGGCCGGCGATTACCCGGGGCCGGAGACGCTCGCCGATGCGCTGCTCGTGTCGACACGCACGCTGCGGCGCCGGCTCGAGGAAGCCGGGTCGAGCTATCGGCAGTTGCTCGACGAAGCGCGGTTTCGCGACGCGAAGCAGTTGCTCGCCGCGTCGGATCTCGACCTGAAGACGATCGCCGAGCGGCTGCAATTCACCGACCCGGCGAATTTCACGCGCGCGTTCCGGCGCTGGGCCGGGCAGACGCCGAGCGCCTATCGGGAGGCGGCTGCGGGCACGGCACGCGATTGATGCAGGGCCGCGACCGGCACGAGGTGCCGGCCCGTGATTTCATCGGTATGATCAATCCCACGCCCAAGCGGCGCCGACCGGCGCACTCTCCCGCCCCATGCCCAATCACACCACGCTGATCGAGTCGACGATCGACCGTATCGATACGAACCTCGTCCGGATCAAGGCCGACATCAGGAAAGCGCCGCTTTATCGCCTGACGATGCAGAACGCCTGCTACTTCATCGCCGCCGACGATTTCGACGCAGAGGCGTTCAAGCAGATCGATCGATTGAAGCCCGGGATGGCCGTGCGCGCGTGCATCTTCAACGATCGCGGCCGTCACCGGATCGCGTGGCTCAGAAGCAGCGACCTGGCGATCGCGCCTTACGATGCGCTCGGACAAAGGGACGGCAACCTGACGCTGCTCACATGGGCGTCGATCGTCTTCGTGCTGAGCCTGCTGATCGGTGCCGCCGTGTTCAGATCGGGCTGGGCGTTCGTCGGCGCCCTGGCCTTGCTCGCGAGCATCATCAGCCTGCTGGGTATCCTGCTCGCGATCGCGGGGCTGTCCGATCTGGTATTCCGGCCTCAGCGTCGCGAGGCGCAGGAAAAGTGGCGGTACGAACCCGCCGGGTTCACGACGGAACGGAGCAACGGATGACCGGTCGCACCATGCAAATCGCATCCGGCCGCGTGACGTCCGTCAGCCAGAAGACGATCACTACGCAGGTCTGGAGCAACAATCTCGGCTGGACGACGCAAGGCATCGAGGAGATCGCGCTGCAGCTCGACACGTTCGACGCGCCGCTCACGCTCGTGACCGGCGCCACGCGCAGCCTGTTCATCGTCGCGGGCGATCGGCTGGAGGTGGCATACGCTGAAGGCCCGGATCGCCCGGCCATCTACGGCATCCGCAACGCGACCGACGCCTCGGTGTATCTGGTTCGACCCGCGAAAGTCGCCGGGGCCCGCATCGATGTGTTCGCGACGCTATTCCTGCTGGTCGTCGTCGTCTTCGTTCTCGGCATCATGTCCGCGGTGTCGCGCAGCCTCGACGGGATGCTCGACACGTTCGCGTGGTTCGCAGGGGGCGCGATCGGGTTCTTCCTGCTGAGCACGATCCTGCGCACCGTGTTCGGCGTGATCGTGTGGCCCGAGATCCGGCGGCTCAGGCAGCCCGGCGGCAAGCGCGAGATGAACGCCGCAAGGCAGGCGCTGTCGATCGCGAACGACGATACGCCGAACATCCGTTTTCTCTGACGCGATACGCACGCGACGCGTCAGCAACCGACGACGATCCGCGCCCCACCGTCCCCCTCGCCCGCCTCGATCCGCACCTCGCCAGTCGCGGCGACGATCGCGTCGTACACGTCATCGGTCACGCACACCACCGGCACCGCGATCGCATACAGCTCGGCCGCCACGATCGCGCCGATCGAGATGATCAGGTCGCGCTCCTTCAGCACGATCCCGACCGGCCCCGTGCCGTTGCGCACGGCTTCCGCGAGCACGCTGCTGCTCGAACTCGAGCCCTTCGCGTGCGGCATCACCATCACCTTGCCGGCGAGGCTCGCACCGGCCTGCGGATGCCCGCGATCGACGATCTTTCCCGCGCCCGAATCGTAGCCGCCCCAGAAACTGAGCGGCTTGTCGAGCACGAACGCGCGCGCGCATGCGCTGCCCGGCACGAGCGTGTCGCCCGTCAAGCCCTTGCCCGTCGTTTCAGTCATCGAATCGCACCTTTCCTTCGAACGCCGACCGCACGCATTCGCGCATGCTGCCGTACGCGACCGTCACGCCGATGTTCGCGGGCGCATACGACGCCCATTTCCCCGAATTGGTCATCACCAGCCCTGACAGTTGCTTCATCACCGGCGTGATGTACGTGCAGGTGTCGACGACGATCTGAATGCCGCGCGCGGCGAATTTTTCCGCGAGGCCGGCTTCCTCCAGCTCCCACAAGATGAAGCGGCTCGTGTTCACGTAGAAATCGCAGGCCGGCTTGCCGTCGAACGCGTCGAGCAAGGTGCCGAGCGTGCGGAATTCGGCCAGCGAGAAATGCGGCGTGCCGAGCGCCACCGCGACGAGTGCGTCGCCGGCCGCGCCGTGGTTCAGCGTGCGGCGAATCTCGTCGAGATCGGCCATCGCGACGTCGACCGTGCGTTGCGCCGCCTGCCCGTGCAACGCCGCGTCGAGCGTCGGCGCCTCGGGTGTGATGCCCACCGCATGGAACAGCGCGACGGCGCCGCTCGAGGCGGCCGCCGCGCCCAGCGCCTTGAGTTCGTCTTCGGTGGTATCCGCCGGCAGCCCGACGATCGCGGGCACGATCGCGCCCGCGATCCTGCCGATCAGCAGCCCGAGCGCGGCGAAATAAATGTCGCGCGACGGCAGGCGGCTGAAGTCCGGCGCGTTGAACACGATCCGCGCGGCGCGGTTCGCTTCGACATGCAGCCCCGCATACGGCGCGCGCCCGGTGATCGCGGCAGCCAGGTCGAGAAAATCGCCATACCGGCTGGTGCGCGCGCCGAGCACCGAGTTCGCGAACACGATCGCGTTCGATTCGGCCCACGCGATCTGCTCGCCTTTCGCGGGACGGTTCTTCAGTTGATACGGCGCGCACGTGAAGCTCGATTCGCAGCCGAGTTGCAGATGCGCGTCCATCAGGCGCTGCGCGTCGCGCTGGATCGTGCGGTCGCCGTGGTACAGCTCGGGATGGATCAGGTCGAGCGACCCGACGTTCAGCGTGGTCGGCACCGCGACCTTCGCGCCGGTGTCGACGAAATATTCGACGAAGTCGAGGCTCGTCCGGCCGTGGTAAAGGCAGCCGTCGATATGCGCGGACGTGATGTCGATCAGGTGCGGCGCGGACATCACCTGCGCCGTGCGTGCGACGATCCGCATCGCGCGCGCGACGCCATCGCCGTAATCCCCGCGCAGCATGGCGCTGTCGCGGTCACTCAACTGCAGCATCGGTTGCTCCTCTGACGCGTGCCGGCGGCGCCGGCCCGTGAAATCCGTCAGGGGACTCTACAACTGGGAATAAAAACTGTCCAGATCCGCGTCGATCTGGACAGTTTAAAAAACCAATTTCAGCCATATAGCGTCACCGAAGTGGGCAATGGCTCGAATTCCGCTCCAGTTTGCCGCCGGTTCGTCTAGCGTTCCGCGGTCACGCTGAACAGCTCGTCGCGCAGCGCCTTCGCGCGGTCGCGTCCGAACTGCGTCTCGAATTCGTCCTGCGCGGCCTGCCACGCAACCAGCGCCCGCGCGAACGTGCGCTCGCCCGGCTTCGTGAGGCTCAACGCATGCGCACGCGCATCGTGCTCGGACGCGGCCGTCGCGACGAAGCCGTCGCGCTGCAGCGGCTTCAGCGCACGCAGCAGCGTCGTGCGGTCCATCACGAGGCTATCGGCGAGTTCGCTCATCAGCAGGCCGGGCCTGCGCGTCAGGTTCGACATGATCGAGAACTGGGCGGGCGTGACGCCAACCGGGGCCAGATGGCGTTCGTACAGTTGCGTGACGAAGCGCGCCGCCTGACGCAGCGCGAGACAGTTGCACGCCTGGGCAATCGAGGTGTCGTTCATGCCTCGCAATTTATATGTGCATATGCATAAAGTCAATGTACACTCCGCCGTAACCAGGCCGGCGGCCGGCCCTCGCGTCAAGGAGACGAACATGGACTACATCGACAAGCTGCGGATCTTCCGGTCGGTGGTGGAGCTGCGCAGCTTCACGCGCGCAGCCGACATGCTCGGCCTCGCCCGGCCTGTCGTGTCGCGCGCGGTCGCGGATCTCGAAGCGCGCTTCGGCAGCCGGCTGCTGCACCGGACCACGCGCCAGGTGTCGCTGACCGAAACCGCCGAGCGCATCTATGAGCGCTGCGCGGCCGTGCTGGACGAGCTCGACTCGCTCGAAGCGGAAGCGCAGTCGCCGACGCGCGAGCCCGAAGGCCTGTTGCGGCTCGTCGCGCACACGACGGCCGCGCTGAACCGGCTGGTGCCGCTGATCGCCGGCTTCAAGGCCGCGCACCCGAAGGTGCGCCTCGACGTGACGCTGACCGAGCGCCCGGTCGATCTCGTCGGCGAAGGCTACGACATCGGCATCGTCGTGCCGTACATGCTGACGAGCGAAACGACCGTCGTGCGGCTGGTCGAACGCATTCCGGTCGTGATCGTCGCGACACCCGCGTACCTGCGCGCGCATTCGCATCCCCAAGCGCCGGCCGATCTGGCCGACCATCCGTTCGTGCCGATGTCGCCGTCGCTGCGGCGGCCCGCCTTGTCGTTCCGCATCGACGGCGACACGCTGACCGTGCCGTTCCGCTTCGACATCTCGTCGAACAGCCCCGTCTTCAACCGCGAAATGGTGATGCACGACTTCGGCATCGGCGTCGTGCCGAAAACGCTCGTCGGGGACGAACTCGCGTCGGGCGCGCTCGTGCAACTGCTGCCGGACGCCGATCTCGTCGATGCCTTCGTCGAGATCAAGCTCGCGTACGCGAACCGCGCGCTGCTGCCCGCGAAGGTCAAGGCGTTCATCGACTACACGGCCGCCTACTGCGACCGCGAAGGCTGGATCGTTCCGGCGGCCGCCTGACGCCGATTGGTACAGCCGTGACAACAATCTGATCCCGCGCCTCCGCTCGCTTCACGCCGTATTGCCACCTAACATGTGCACATGCACAAGACAACGCTCACCGATGACGATTGCTTCGCGGTCCGGCAAGCCGCCCGGCGAATCTCGCAGTTCTACGAGCGCTATCTGTCGCGCGCGGGCGTCACGCCATCGCAATACAGCATTCTCGCGCTGCTGCGCGACCGGCCCGGCCTGACGATGGCGACCTTGTCGAGCGTGCTGGTGATCGAACGCACCGCGCTGCTGCGCGCGCTCAAGCCGCTCGTCGGCGCGGCGCTGGTGGCGGGCCGGATCGAGCCGCCGTGCCGCGGCCAGACGTTCGCACTCACCGAGCACGGCGAAACCAAGGTCGCCGATGCGCACGTGCACTGGCTCGCCGCGCAGGAGGCATTCGAGCGGTGTTTCGGGTCGGCGCAGGCGGCCCGCCTCAGAGACGAATTGTTCCGGATCACGCACAACCTGCCGGAACGCTGATTGACGACTTCCCCGACGGACGGCACGCCGTCTTTCGTTTTGATACGTGCATATACATAGGTGAATCGATGGAAACGACCCAAGGCGCTGCCGCGTCACGCGAAGCAGCCACAACCGACCAACCCGCGAAGCAACAGCGCCGCGTGCCGTGGATGCGCATCGCGGTGGGTGCCGTCGTCGTCGTCGTGGCCGCCGCCGCGCTCGACTGGCTGTTCGTGCTGCGCTTCCAGGAAAGCACCGACGATGCCTATGTCGGCGGCGACGTGACGGTGCTCGCGCCGAAGGTCAACGGCTTCGTCGACAAGATCCTCGTGACCGACAACCAGCGCGTGAAGGCCGGCGACGTGCTCGTGCAGCTCGATGCACGCGACTACGACGCGAAGCTCGCGCAGGCCAGCGCCGAAGTCGACAGCGCGCGCTCCGCCGTGACCGAACTCGAGGCGAAGCAGCAACTGCAATATGCGGTGATCGGACAGCACGCAGCGGACAAGAACGCTTCGTCGGCCGAGCTGACGCGCGCCGCATCGGATCGTGTGCGCTACCGCGAGCTCGTGAAATCCGACGCGGTGTCGAACCAGATCGTCGAACGCGCGGACGCCGATTACTCGAAGGCCGGCGCCGCCGTCGAACGCAGCGACGCCGCGCTGCTCGCGTCGAAGCGGCAGCTCGACGTGCTCGGCGCGCAGCTCGCCGACGCTCGGGCGCGCGTGAACACCGCGCTCGCCGCGCAGCGCGTCGCCGCGCTCAACGTCGAATACACGACGATCCGCTCGCCGGTCGACGGTTACGTCGGCAATCGCACGGGCCGCGTCGGGATGCTCGCGAACGTCGGCGTGCCGCTGCTGACGATCGTGCCGGCTTCCGGACTGTGGATCGACGCGAACTTCAAGGAAGACCAGCTTCGCAAGATGCACGCGGGCGATCGCGTCGACGTGTCGCTCGATGCGTCGAGCACGCGCCTGCACGGCCGCGTCGACAGCCTCGCGCCCGCGACCGGCGCGACCTTCAGCGTGCTGCCGCCCGAGAACGCGACCGGCAACTTCACGAAGATCGTCCAGCGCGTGCCCGTGCGCGTGCATCTCGATCCGCAGCCGGGCCTCGAGCACGTGCTGCGCCCTGGCCTGTCCGCGGTCGTCACCGTGCATACCGGTCGCGCGAACTGAACGGGAGACGACGATGACCACCGCGTTTTCCGGCGACCCGGCGTCGCAACCGACGAAGCAGCGCGTCTTCGCCTTCGCGCTGATGTGCGTCGGCTTCTTCATGGCGACGCTCGACATCCAGATCGTCGCGTCGTCGCTGCGCGACATCGGCGGCGGCCTGTCCGCCAGCCAGGACGAACTGTCGTGGGTGCAGACGGCCTACCTGATCGCCGAGATCATCGTGATCCCGATGTCGGGCTGGCTGTCGAAGGTGATGTCGACGCGCTGGCTGTTCGTCGCGTCGGCCGTCGGCTTCACGATCACGAGCATGCTGTGCGGGCTCGCGTGGGACATCAACTCGATGATCCTGTTTCGCGGGCTGCAGGGCGCGCTCGGCGCCGCGATGATCCCGACCGTGTTCACCACCGCGTTCGTGCTGTTCCCGGGCCGGCAGCGGCTGATCGCGTCGACGACCATCGGCGCGCTCGCGTCGCTCGCCCCGGCCATCGGCCCCGTGATCGGCGGCTGGATCACCGATCAATGGTCGTGGCACTGGCTGTTCTACCTGAACCTCGTACCGGGCATCGCGGTGGCCGCACTCGTGCCGCGCTACGTGCATATCGACGAACCCGACCTGAGCCTCATCAAGCGCGGCGACTACCTCGGCATCGTGCTGATGTCGGGTTTCCTCGGCTGCCTCGAATACGTGCTGGAGGAAGGCCCGCGCAAGAACTGGTTCGGCGACGACGCGATCGTGATCTGCGCGTGGATCTCCGGCATCTGCGGCTTCCTGTTCCTCGTGCATGCGCTGACCGCGAAAGATCCGATCGTCGACCTGCGCGCGCTCGCCGTGCGCAACTTCGGGATCGGCAGCCTGCTGTCGTTCGTGACCGGCATCGGGATCTTCGTGACCGTGTTCCTGACGCCGCTGTTTCTCGCGCAGGTGCGCGCATTCAGCTCGCTGCAGATCGGCATCGCGCTGCTGTCGGTCGGTGCGTTCCAGTTGGTCGCGCTCTGCGCCTATGCGTTCGCCGCGCGTTTCTTCAGCCTGCGTGCGCTGCTCGTGTTCGGGCTGATCTGTTTCGGCCTCGGCTGCTACCTGTACACGCCGATCACGCACGACTGGGGCTGGCGCGAATTGCTGCTGCCGCAGGCACTGCGCGGCATCGGCCAGCAGTTCAGCGTGCCGCCGATCGTCACGATGGCGCTCGGCTCGCTGCCGCAGTCGCGGCTGAAATCGGCGAGCGGCCTGTTCAACCTGATGCGCAATCTCGGCGGGGCGATCGGCATCGCGGTGAGCGCGACTATGCTCAACGACCGGCTGAATTTTCACTACCTGCGGCTGAACGAGCACGTGAGCGCCGGCGAGCCGCAGATCGCGTCGCTGCTCGATCGACAGGCCGCGTACTGGGGCTCCGTCGCAGGCAATACGCTGAATACCGCGCAGGCCGGGCTCGCGAACCTGCATCGGCTGATCTATCGCGAAGCGCTGACGCTCACTTATGCGGATGCGTATTACGTGCTGTCGCTGTGTTTCGTCGTCGCGCTGTTTGCCGTCGTGTTTTCCAAACCCATTACGTTGAACGCGCCGCCGCCGGACGCGCACTGAGGCCAGGGTCATCATCATGAAAAAGCTACTCGTCGCGCTGGCTGTCAGCGCATTCGCCGCCGGGTGCGCGGTGCAGCCCGCGCAGCATCCGGCGCTGTCCGAATCCGTCCAGACGCTCGCACCCGCCGCATGGGATACCGACGTGCCGCGCGCGGACATCGACGCCGCCGCCTGGTGGGCGCAATTCCACGATCCCGTGCTCGACCGGCTGATCGCGGTCGTGCTCGACGGCAACCTCGATCTGCAGGCCGCCGCCGAACGCGTGAAGCAGGCGCAGGCGCTGACCGTGCAGAAGCGCGCGGTGCTGCTGCCCGAACTCGACGCGACCGCGCATGCGGCCGACGCACGCCAGAACACGCCACCGCCGCTCGGCTATGTGCGGCAGGCCGGCGCGGGGCTCGCACTGAGCTGGTCGCCCGACGTGTTCGGCGGTGAACGGCTCGACCTGCTCGCCGCGCAGGCGGAATTCGTCGGCCAGAAGCATGCGGAAGATGCGATGCGGCTCGCGCTCGCAGCGGATGCGGCGTCCGCGTATGTCGATCTGCGCTGGGCACAGCAGGAACTGAAGATCCTTCAGGACAACGCGAAGATCCGGCAGCATGCGCTCGAACTCACGCGCAAGCGACAGGCGTTCGGGCTGTCGACGGAACTCGACGTCACGCGTGCGCAGAACCAGCTCGACGCGCTCGAAGCGCGGATTCCGCCGACGCAGGCGCAGATCTCGCATCAGCTCAACCTGATTGCCGTGTATTCGGGGCGCACGCCGGAATCGGTCGATCGGCTCGTGCTCGCGCAGGCCGGCGACATTCCCGCACCGCCCGCTGGCGCACCCGGTACGTTGCCTTCGCAGGCGTTGCTGCGGCGGCCCGATGTGCTGACTGCGTATGCGCAGGTCGAGCGACGGGCGGCGCAAGTTGGCGTGGCGAAGGCCGAGCGGTATCCGAAGTTTTCGTTGAACCTGACGGACGGGATTCTCGCGGCTTCCTATCTCGGGTTGCCGACGTTGACCGACAACCTGTTCAGCGCGGCGCTGAGCGCGACGAGCCCGATCTTCAATGCGGGGCGGATTACGGCCGATATCTCGCAGAGCGAAAGCCGGATGCGCGAGTCGGAACTCGGGTTGCGGCAGACGATGCTGCAGGCGTTGCGGGAAGTCGAGGATGCACGTGCGAATCTCGTCAGCGCCGATGAGGCGACGCGGCGGCTCGATAGTGCGCTCGCTTCGTCGGACAAGGCGCTCGGGCTGGCGAATCAGCTCTACAAGGGTGGCGCGACGGATTTTCTGGATGTGCTGTCGGCGCAGGAGGTGTATCTGCGGGATTCGGATTCGCTCAACCAGGTCAGGCGCGAGCATGCGCTGGCGGCGGTCGCGCTTTATCGGTCGCTTGGGGGCGGGTGGAGCAGGAACGACACGGCGGGTGGGCCGACGGTGGAGGCGGTGGCGAAGAACTGAACGTGATCACGATACGACGCCGGCCTCAACACTTGCCGGCGTCCCGCTCGTCAACCGCACGACCCCAGACATCTGACCGACGACAACGCGATCAGGTAAACCGCCAGCCACGCAACGCCCAGCCCCGCGATGACGGTGACGATACGCGTGATGAGCTTGTGCCAGAACCGGATCGCAGCGAACACTCCGGCAGCCAGCAGGAGCCCGATGAGGATCGGGCCGAGCACGTTCATCGCAGCGTTATCGATCCAGCGCCAGCTTCGCGCCGAGCCCCAACAGGATCGTCCCCATCACCGCATCGATCGGCTTGCGCAGTCTCGCGTAACCCGTCTGCACGCGGTTCGTCGAGAACAGCACGGCCACCGTGCAGAACCATGTCAGCGATACGGCGACGACTACGGCCAGCGTCGCGCCATGCACCCATGCCGGCGCATGCGCGGGCAGCAGCGTGACGAACAGGCTGCCGAAGAACGCGGCGGCCTTCGGGTTGGTCAGGCCGACCAGCAGCCCTTTCCGGTATGCATGCACGCCGCCGCGAACGATCGGCTGGCTTGCCGCTTCAGCCTGCCGTGCCGACTGGCGCAGGCCCGACAGCGTTCTGATGCCCAGGTAAATCAGGTAAGCCGCACCGGCGATGCGGATCGCCTCGTACAGCCACGCGAGCTTCGCGACGATCAGCCCGAGCCCGAAAATCGCCATCGCCGCCCACACGGCATGCGACGACGCAATGCCCGACGCGGCCAGCAAACCCGCACGGCGATTGCCGAGCGCATGGGACGAAACAGCGATCAGGTCGGGGCCGGGGCTGACGCACGCCAGCAACATCACGCCGCCGACTGCGGCGAGTTGGGGAAGATAGCTCATGGCGGTTCGGGAGGATTCGGGTGAGGAGGAATGCCGACTTACTCTAGCACGCCGATTCTGGTTGCATGCGGGACGATCTGGAACGCGGCGCGCCGGCAGCCGCATACTTTCCCTCGTGCCGCCGCCGCGGGCCTTGCAACCGCGTATTACAGGGGCGGGCGCGTCGGCAGGCTCCGCGTGGATCGATACGGTGTGTGCGACAAATTAGCCGCCGCTTGAAAGGCGATGTTCGAAGTTTTGTCTGCGCTGCGGCGGTTGGTCAGACGGCGTCGGGCCAGCGGTAGCCGATCACTTCGTTCAACGGGTACGCGAGTTCGCGCACCTCTTCCAGTTGATTGCCGCCGAACAGATGTACGTGCTCGTCGTCGTGACGCAGGTAGAAACCGACATGCCCTTTCCAGCTCGCGGGATCGTCGCGCGTCAGGATCGCGATGCAGCCGTACACAGGGCGCTCCAGCGGCCGGCCCCATTCGAGCCACGAACGCGCGAGCGCGGAGCCCGTCCCGCGAATGCCGGCGTGCGTCATGCACCAGTTGACGAACGACGAGCACCAGGAAATCTTGTCGTCGTAGCCAACCAGGTTCGTCTGGTTGTTGTATTCGACGATGCGCGGATTGATGCTGCCGGGCGGATGGCGGCGGATGCCGAGTTCCGCCATCGCGACGGGCATCCAGGGCGGGTGGGCGGTATCCGGTTTGCTCTCGGGGTTGAATGGGGTCACGTCGTTCTCGGGCGAGTGTGATGTGCGGCCAATCTTCGCACGAATGATGCGAGGCGACGAGCACCTGTACGCGTGGCCTCGCGTTGTACGAGCGCGTTCAAGTGTCCGCCGACCATGCTCGGCGACAGGCCAGCTCCTGAACCGGGAGAACGTGGCGCGCCGATCGAATCGAAGCGTAACGAATCGATCGCGCGCGAAGGTTGGACGCGCGTTGTCGTGCGCGCCCGGGTGACTCATCTGCGTTGGGTGTCGGGTACCGCGGCGTTACCTTTAACCGCGTGTGTCGATCCAGCGACGTGCCCAGCGAGCCGAGTGCCGCAGTGCCTGCGCTTCGCTCGCGAAGTAGTCGAGCGAATAGAACTGGTAGCGGCCTTCCGCGGGTGTGCTGTCGGTACGTTCGAGCACCAGGTTGGATGAAAAACTACCGTCGGGCAAACGATGCGCCGAGGGTTGGACGGCATAGCCGTTGTATTGTTGAATTCGTTTGTTTTGCATTTTTAATTTTAATCATGTTCGAGTGCGCGCATGCCGTGCGCAATATGCACGGACGCGCCGATTCAAAGCTATTGCAAGCTGAATCTGAAGCTTTCGGAAAACGAAAGTGAGGCGTTGCTGCCGGAGGGGGGAATGAAGTGCAACGAGGCGTGTGGCGCTTGGCGAGCTGCTGAATGAACAGATGCAGCTAAGAGCAATCGCGCCAACTTCAGGAGACGAAGCTCCGTGGGGGTGTCGCTGCGACCCGGCGTCCGTCGTGGAAGGCCGGGCCCTTCAAACTTTACAGCGGCGTGATGTTGGCCGCTTGCAGACCCTTCGGGCCCTGCTTCGTTTCGAAGCTCACTTTCTGATTTTCAGCCAGCGTCTTGAAGCCGTCGGCACGAATTTCGGAGAAGTGGGCGAACAGGTCGTCACCGCCGTTATCCGGCGTGATGAAGCCAAAACCCTTGCTGTCGTTGAACCACTTGACGATACCGGTATCCATGAAGATTCCTTGAGAAAAAAATAGAGAGATTTGCGCCGTTGAAGAGCGCGTGAAGCGTCAAGGAGGGAGAGGACAACGAATACCGCTGTGGAAAGCGAGCAATTGATGAACAGCAATCGGACTTCTTGGACTTCGATGCGTACACTAACCGCCGGGCTGGCGCGCGTCAACTGCTAACTTGTAACTGTTTTACCTCGCGATCCGCTTTTCGGGCGAATCGATGTGGCCCCAACCGGCTGCGCGCGTTACCCGGCCGGGCGCGCGTTGCGCACAATCTCCGGACGAATACGCTGATCGGCAACGCCCGTCTTTCCTTGTGATTTCCGTTCGCTCAGTCCGTATCATGTCGGCAGCCCCCTCCGACTACCCGCCTGCCATGCGCATCACGCCTCTTCCGCCTCTACAGTGCCTGGTCGCGTTCGAAGCCGCCGTGCGACATGCGAGCTTCACGAAAGCCGCCGCCGAACTGCACCTGACCCAAAGCGCGATCAGCCGTCAGATTCAACAACTGGAAGAATTCCTCGGCCGCTCGCTGTTCGTCCGCGAGCATCGCTCGCTGCGGCTGACGATCGCCGGCGAGCAATACGCGGCGCAGGTCCACCATCTGCTCACCCAATGCGCGGAAGCCACGCACGACGTGATGAAACCGTACGGCGATCTCGAGCTGACGATCGCGTGCTCGTCCGGCGTTGCGGTGCTTTGGCTGACGCCGCGGCTGCCAGACTTTCGCGCCGCGTATCCGAACGTCAAGCTGCGCCTGATCGTGCGCGACGGCCTTGCGTCGATGTCGCCGGCGGAATTCGACGTCGGCGTCTACTACGTGCGCCAGCAGGCACCGGCCGAATACACCGCGCGCAAGCTCTTCGACGAGGAAGTGTTTCCCGTCTGCGCGCCGGGTTATCTGGCCGGCCGCACGCTGAACGCGGCCGACCTCGCGAACGAAACGCTGCTGCGCCTCGAAGACGGGCAGCGTCAATGGATGTCGTGGTCCGAATGGTTCGACATGAACGACGTCGACCGGCAAAAGGCGCAGCCGCAGGACATCACAATCAATTCGTATCCGCAGATCGTGCAGATGACGATACTCAGCCAGGGCGTGTCGCTCGGCTGGCGCTACATGATCGACGCATGCATCGAAGCCGGGCTGCTCGTGCGCGTGACGGACGCGTCCGCAAGCCACGGCGGCGGCTATTACGTGATCTCGCCCAACGACCGCGCGCAGAACCACGCCGCCCGCCTGTTCACGCGTTGGCTGTTCGAACAGGCGGAGAAGCAGACCGCGTCCTGAGCGCAATGCATGCGTACAGCGCATGCGTGCATGCGAATCTTTCGTTTCAGAAAAAAATCCGGCTGTCCTTAGCATGAGATTCACGCGGGGCAGCCGTCCCGGCTTCTGACAAAGGAAGAGACCATGCAAGGAACGCTTTCCCCGCGCGCCGCGCCTGCCGTTGATGCGGCCGTGCAGCAACGCCGCCGCGCCATCGTCGCGACCGTGATCGGCAACGGCCTCGAATGGTTCGACTTCACCGTCTACAGCTTCTTCGCGGTGATCATCGCGAAGCTGTTCTTCCCGACCGGCAACGAACTGACGTCCGTTCTGCTGACCGTCGCGACGTTCGGCGTCGGCTTCTTCATGCGGCCGGTGGGCGGAATCGTGCTCGGCGTGTATGCGGACAAGGTCGGACGCAAGGCCGCGCTGTCGCTCACGATCCTGCTGATGGCGGCCGGCACCGCGCTCATCGGGATCGCGCCGACCTACGAACAGGCCGGCATCGCCGCGCCGATCCTGATCGTCGTCGCGCGGCTGCTGCAAGGTTTTTCGGCCGGCGGCGAGATGGGCGGTGCCACCGCGTTCCTCACCGAATACGCGCCGCCGGAGAAGCGCGCGTATTACTCCAGCTGGATCCAGTCGAGCATCGGCTTCGCGGTGCTGCTCGGCGCGGCGACCGGTACGTTCGTTACCACGTCGCTTGATACGCAGGCGCTGCACAGTTGGGGCTGGCGGCTGCCGTTCCTGCTCGGGATCGTCGTCGGGCCGGTCGGTTACTTCATCCGCAGTCGTATCGATGAGACGCCCGCGTTCAGCGCCGTCGAATCGCAGGCGAAGGAAAGCTCGCCGCTGAAGGAGGTGCTGTCGACCTACCCGCGCGAAACCTTCGCGAGTTTTTCAATGGTCATTCTGTGGACGGTCTGTACCTACGTGCTGCTGTTCTACATGCCGACGTATTCCGTGCGCACACTGCATCTGCCGCAATCGACCGGCTTCGCGGCCGGCATGGTCGGCGGACTGATGATCATGTGCTGCTCGCCGATCGTCGGTCGGCTCGCCGACGTGTGGGGACGGCGCGCGTTCCTGTCCGGCTCAGCGCTCGCGATCCTCGTGCTGGCGTGGCCGATGTTCGCGTGGATCAACCATGCGCCCGGGTTCACGTCGCTGATCGTGTTCCAGGCCGTGTTCGGCGTACTGATTGCGACTTATACCGGGCCGATCCTCGCTGCGTTCGCGGAGCTGTTCCCGACCAAGGTGCTGTCGACCGGGCTTTCCGTTGCGTACAACTTCGCGGTGACGATCTTCGGCGGGTTCGCGCCGTTTCTGATCACATGGCTGATCGCCCGCACCGGCAGCAACATGGCGCCCGCGTTCTACGTGATGCTCGCGGCGGCCGTCAGTTTCGTCGGCACGCGCTTCGTGAAGGATGCGAAGCGTGCGGCCTCAACGACTCGATAAGGACATTTCTCCCATGACCATTACCGTGCTTCAAGGCGGCAACGTGCTCGACCTCGAACGAGGCGCGTTGCTCGAACATCATCATGTCGTGATCGAAGGCGAGCGGATCGTCGAAGTCACCGATCGGCCGGTGGATTTTCCGAATGCGCAGGTGATCGACGTGCGCGGCAAGACCGTGATGCCGGGGTTCATCGATTGCCATGTGCATGTGCTGGCTTCGAACGCAAACCTTGGCGCGAATGCGACGCAGCCGAATATTCTCGCGGCGATCCGGTCGCTGCCGATTCTCGATGCGATGTTGTCGCGTGGGTTTACCAGCGTGCGGGATGCGGGGGGCGCGGATTGGAGTTTGATGCAGGCGGTCGAGACGGGACTGATTCCGGGGCCGCGGATTTTTCCGTCGGGGAAGGCGTTGTCGCAAACCGGCGGGCATGGGGATTTTCGT
The DNA here is from genome assembly GCF_001411495.1 of Burkholderia cepacia ATCC 25416. Taxonomy (NCBI): domain Bacteria; kingdom Pseudomonadati; phylum Pseudomonadota; class Betaproteobacteria; order Burkholderiales; family Burkholderiaceae; genus Burkholderia; species Burkholderia cepacia. The sequence goes on from NZ_CP012982.1 coordinate 693,608, forward strand.
CCTCGGGGAGATTTGCTGGAGCCCTGCTCTTGCTGTTTCAGGACGGGGGCGATTGCGCGGGTTGTCGATGGGGTCGAAGGGGTACGGCTCGCCGTGCGTGAGGAGATTCAGAAAGGCGCGACGCAGATCAAGATCATGGCGTCAGGTGGCGTGGCTTCGCCGACTGATCCGATTGCGAACACGCAGTATTCGGAGGATGAGATTCGGGCGATCGTCGATGAGGCTGAGGCTGCGAATACCTACGTGATGGCGCACGCATATACGGGGCGGGCGATTGCGCGGGCGGTGCGATGCGGTGTGCGGACGATCGAGCATGGGAATCTCGTGGATGAAGCGGCCGCGAAGATCATGCATGAGCATCGGGCGTTTGTGGTGCCGACTCTCGTGACTTATGACGCGCTGGCCAAGCATGGCGCGGAGTTCGGGATGCCCGCCGACTCCGTCGCGAAGGTGGCTTCCGTGCAGCAGAAAGGACGCGAGTCGCTGGAGATCTATGCGAAGGCCGGCGTGAAGATGGGGTTCGGGTCGGATCTGCTCGGCGAGATGCACGCGTTTCAGTCCGGTGAGTTCCGGATTCGGGCGGAGGTGCTTGGGAATCTGGAAGCACTCAGGTCAGCGACTACGGTGGCGGCGGAGATCGTGAATATGCCGGGGCAGCTTGGGGTGGTGGCCGTGGGTGCGATCGCCGACCTCGCCGTGCTCGATGGGAATCCGCTCGAGGATATCGGGGTTGTGGCCGATGAGGGAGCACGGGTCGAGTATGTATTGCAGCGGGGAACGATCGTGAAGCGGCGTGACAGCGGGCGTTGATGTGGCGCCGTGCGGCTATTTCGGCAAGCGCAGTGCAGCCTCGCGGGCCGTGCGACCGTGACAGTTCTTGAAGGTGGCAGTGGGTGTGAGGCGCGGCGTTCGCGGCTTGGCTTCGCCCTTCTCGTAGCCCAAGGAGCCTATCCGAAACTTTGTGTGCGAGGCATAAACTGGCGACCAAGGAGCCACTTTTATGCCACGCAAACGCAAGGAAGAAGTGACGATCGAACCGGGCAAGGGCTTGAACCTGGACCCGGAACTGATCAAGCAACTGGTGCCCGGAACGCTGGACCGGGCGACGATCAACGAGCAGCTTGCCGCACTCAAGAAGGCGATCTTCGAGCGGGCGCTGGGCGGCGAACTGACCCACCATCTCGGCTACGAGAAGGGCGAGGCCAAGCCGTCGGACAGCACGAACCACCGCAACGGCACCAGTCGCAAGCGCATCACGACCGACGACGACCTGCTCGACGTCGAGATTCCGCGTGACCGCGAAGGGACGTTCGATCCGGTGCTCATTGCCAAGGGCGAGCGACGTTTTACCGGCTTCGACGACAAGATCATCGCGATGTACGCGCGCGGCATGAGCGTGCGGGAGATTCAGGGGTTCCTGCTGGAGATGTACGGCATCGAGGTATCGCCGGACTTCATCAGTACAGTGACCGATGCGGTGATCGACGAAGTGCGTGAATGGCAGCAGCGGCCGCTCGAGCCGATGTATCCGGTCGTGTTCTTTGACGCCTTGCGCGTCAAGATTCGCGACGAAGGCGTGGTCCGCAACAAGGCGATCTACTTGGCGCTCGGCGTGCGCCGCGACGGCACACGTGACGTGCTCGGCCTCTGGATCGAGCAGACCGAGGGCGCTAAGTTCTGGCTGCGGGTCGTCAACGACCTGAAACTGCGTGGCGTGCAGGACATCCTGATCGCCGTGGTTGACGGCCTGAAGGGCTTCCCGGAAGCGATCAACACCGTGTTCCCGGAAACGACGGTTCAGACATGCATCGTGCATCTGATCCGTAACTCGCTGGACTTTGCGAGCTGGAAAGATCGCAAGTCGGCTGCCGCCGCGCTCAAGGAGATCTACCGAGCACCGACGGCCGAGGCGGCCGCCGTGGCGCTGGACGCGTTCGACGCTGGACCGTGGGGCACGAAATACCCGCCAATTGCCGCACTCTGGCGGCGAGCCTGGGAGCAGGTGATTCCCTTCTACGCGTTCGCGCCGGACATACGGAAGATCATTTACACCACGAACGCCATTGAGTCGCTGCACATGCAGCTTCGCAAGATCATCAAGGCACGCGGCCACTTCCCGTCGGACGAGGCCGCGCTGAAGCTGATCTGGCTGGCACTGCGCAACGTCGTTGCCAAGTGGACCGGCTCCCGGCACGATTGGAAGAGCGCGATGACCCAGTTCGCGCTGCTTTACCCAGAGCGCTTTAGTATCGGAATCTGAGTTTTAACCTGCCTCACACACGAAATTCCGGATACCTCCAGCCCAAGTGGTGGATCGGTTCACCGCCCAGCGCGCTCGAAGATCGCCTTCTTGAGCGCCGCGAGCTGCTCGTTGATCGTCGCCCGATCCAGCGTTCCGGGCACCAGTTGCTTGATCAGTTCCGAGTCCAGGTTCAAGCCTTTGCCCGGCTCAACCCACGGCAGCCGTCCCTCAGAAACGCTCCATTCTAAATCGCGAATCAGCCTTTATTCATCCACCTTGAAAGCCGACACGAGCCTCGTCAGTTCCGCCGCCTGCTGTTTCAAGCTCGCCGCCGCCGCTGCGCTTTCCTCGACCAAAGCCGCATTCTGCTGCGTCATCTGATCCAAAGACTGCACCGCATCGCCGATCTGATCGATCCCCGCGCTCTGCTCCAGGCTGGCTTCGGCGATCTCGCTCATCATCGCGCTCACGCCCTGCACCTGCGACACGACATCGCTCATCACCTTCCCCGCCTCGCTGACCAGCCGCGATCCGGTATTCACCGTGCCCGCGCTATGCTCGATCAGCGCCTTGATCTCCTTGGCCGCCTGCGCGCTGCGCTGCGCCAGATTCCGCACTTCCGAAGCCACCACCGCAAACCCGCGCCCCTGCTCCCCGGCCCGCGCCGCCTCGACGGCCGCATTCAGCGCGAGAATGTTCGTCTGGAACGAAATGCTGTCGATCATCACGATGATCTCGGAGATCCGCTGCGACGCGTTGCTGATCTGCTCCATCGTCGTCACGACCTCCCCCACCACCTGGCCGCCGCGCGCCGCCGTATCCGACGCGCCGTTGATCATCTTCGCGGCCGTCGTGGCCGTCTCGGTGTTGTTGCGCACCACGGCCGTGATCTCTTCCATCGACGAAGCCGTCCGCTCCAGGTTGCTCGATTGCCCTTCGGTGCGTTCGCTCAGATCAGCATTCCCCGACGCAATCTGCGCCGAACCCGTGGCAATCGACGCGGACGCCGCGCGAATGCTGTGCACCAGCGTCGACAGCGACGACACGAACCGGTTGAACGCATCCGACAACTGCCCGATTTCGTCCTGGCTCTCGACCGTCATCCGGCGCGTGAGGTCGCCCTGGCCGCTGGCGATCTCCGACAGCAGCGTCGCCGCGCGGCGGATCGGCGCGGCAATCGCGCGGCCCACCAGCCAGATCACGAGCAGCGCAACCGCGAGGCCCACCACCGCCGCGACCAGCGCCGCGCTGCGGATCGCGCGCGTCACCGGCCCGAGCAGTTCGGCCTGCGGCACCTCGACAACGACATACGCGTTCAGTTCCGGAATGAACGACGTCGCGATGAAGCGCGCGCCGCCGTCGCCGTCGTAGCTCAGGTACGCATACGGCTTGCCGGCCAGCAGCGTCGACGACGCATCGCCGGGCAACCCCTGCTGGTCCTTCATGAAATGCTTGCCGTCGATCAGCGACGAATCGCGATGCATCATGATCGCGCCGTCGGGACGCACGAGATACGCGAACCCGGTCTCGCCGATCCGGTAGGCGGCAATCCCCTTCGCGAGCGCATCGACGGACAGGCTCATGCTGGCCGCGCCGATCGGCACGCCGTCGAGCTCGACGCGGCTGTTGATGAACATCATGTAGCCGCCGACCGTCACCTCGCGGTCCATGTTCACGTCGAACGCCTTGCCGGACGACAGGAAGCCGGTCAGCCACTGATCCTTGTCGGTCACCTTCCGTTGCAGGCCGGATTCGTTGTAGTAGTTGCCGCTCTTCACGGACACCCACTGCACCGACGCGGCCTTCTGCTCGTCCTTCACGTTCTTCGCGAGCTGGATCCAGTTGCGCGTGCCGGCGTCGGGTTCGCCGTCGGCTTCCCATTGCAGCAGGAACGCGTCGCGCGCGAGAATCCGCGACGCGGCGATCGGCCCGGCCATCTGCCGCTGCACGTCGGCGCGGATGCCGTTCACGGCCGTCGGCAGCTCCTCGCGGACGACGCGATCGCGCACCGCGTTGCCGATCAGACGGATGCTGAGTCCGCTTGAGATCGCGACGAACACGAGCAGGCAACTCGTCATGCTGAGAATCAGCTTGTTCTGAATGGAAAGCTTGCGCCAGAAGTGCATGGGGAACCCTCGGTAACCGCTCGGTCTGAGCCAGTTTGGGTTATCGGCACGCACGCGCGGAACCGCATCGCGGATTTCAGATGTTCATCATGCGAGATTCGTTATGTTGTTATCAGGCGGACATGGCCGGCCGCCTGTCGACTCGCGATCAGCGCAAATCAGTATGCGACGAAGATCGTGACGCGCCGGTTTCGCGCCCGCGAAGCCGCATCGTCGCCCGCGACGAGCGGCTGCGTATCGGCCCGCCCGATCGCCGCCAGGCGATGCGGCGCCACGCCGCGCTCGGTCAGGTAGCGCACGACGCTCCCCGCACGCGCCGACGACAGCTCCCAGTTCGATTCGTATTTCGCGTTTGCGATCGGCAGGCTGTCGGTATGCCCTTCGACGAGGATGTCTCCGGTCGCGTGCTCGCTCAGCGCCTGCGCAATCTGGTTCAGCACCGGCGACGAATCAGGCAGCAAGCGCGCATCGCCGACGTTGAACAGGATCTTCGCGTCGATGCCGATCTCGACACCATGCGGCGCCTTCACGAGCGAAATCCGGCCGTTCGACTTCAACGAATCGAGCAACGCGAGCCACGGCGGCGCATGGTCGGGCGTAGCCGCATCGGCAGCACTCGCGGCACCGCCAGCCTGCCGCGCAAGCGTCTGGTACCGCGCGTCGAGCGCGTTGTATTTCGCGAGCTGGAGCACGTACAACGCGAGGAACAGCACCATCAGCGTCGTGATGAGATCCGCGTACGAAATCAGCCAGCGGCCGGACTGCGCGCCTTCGACTTCGTGGTCGTCGCGATCGGCGGCGGAGGCACCGTCAGTTCGAGCAGTCATGCGATTGGAAATCCCGGTTGGTCGTCCGACACACGCGCGTCACGCAAGCGATTCCACCGCGCGCCCGCGCACGTCGCCGGTCAGGCGCGTTTCGATCGTATGCGGCGATTCCTTGCGCGATATCGCCAGGAAACCGTCGAGATACAGCTTGCGAAACCGCAGCTCGCTGTCGATCTGCGCACGCAGCTTGCCGTAAAGCGGCAGGAACACGAGGTTCGCGAACGCCAGCCCGTACAGCGTCGCGATGAACGCGACCGCGATGCCCGGCCCGAGCTGCGCCGGTTCGAGCATGTGGCTCGTCACCTGCACGAGCCCGAGCACCGACCCGAGAATGCCGAACGTCGGCGCATATCCACCCGCCTGCTGCCACACGCGCGCGGCCGCCAGGCGGCTGCGTTCGTACGCATCGAGTTCGCGCTGCAACGCGTCCTCGAGCACGGCGGTCGACACGCCGTTCGCCAGCAGTTCGAGCCCGCGGCGCGCGAACGGATGGATGCCGCTCACGTCCATCGATTCGAACGCGAGCAGCCCGTCGAGCTTCGCGCGGTCGCCCCATTCGAGCAGGTCGGACAGGTTCTTGCGATCGACCTCGCGCGCCCGCACGAACGCGAGCCGCAACTGTTTCACCGCGTCGAAGAAGCGTGCCCAGGTGTTCTGGATCATCACCGCGCCGAGCGTGCCGCCGAGCACGATGACGAGGGCCTCGAACTGGAACAGCATCGGGAAATGCCCGCCCTCGAGCGCGAAACCGAACACGATCGCCGCGCCGCCCAACACCACACCGGCCAGGGTCAACAGATCCATGCGCGCCCCCTTGGTCATGCATCCGATGCCGATGCGACGGGCGCAGTGCCCGCCGCCGGCGCCTTCGCCGCGCGAACGGCATCCAGCACGCGCCGCTCGATGTCCTCGATCTCGACCGGATCGAGCTTGAGCTCGCGACGCATCACCCACGACACCTCGTTGCGCCGCGCCTCGGTCATCACGGAGAACAGCTTGTCGGCCACCGCGCGATCGTCGAGATTCGCGATCAGCTTCGCGAGATCGTAGGTGTCGAACGCGCTGATGACGTCGAACAGCGTGCGCTGGTCGATCCACACGAGATCCTCCAGCGCGCGCACGTCGCCGCCGCGACGCGCGTTGCGCCGCGAGAAGTACGCGACGCCCTTCTGCTCGACGTAACTGAGCACCTTCGATTTGCGGAACGCGAACACTTCGTCGGCAATCTCGCCGTTCGACAGCTTGTTGAGCAGCATCGTCTTCTCGACGCCGATCAGCGATTCGAGATCGGCGAGCTCGATGAGCTCGAGTTCGCTGTTGATCGACAGGTCGAGATCGTGATCGGCCACCTGTTGCGCGCGATCGATCACGCGCGCGGCGTCGAACGTGACGACCTGGCGCGCATCCGACGACGCCGCATAATCGGCCGCCCCGCCGGCGTGGTCCGCCTGTGCTGCTTCGATCGTGACGAGATTGAGCTTCTCCATGCGTCGCAGCATCGCGAGCACGTGCGGCCGCGAGTGGCCGGCGATCGCACGGCATTTGCGGATCACTTCGGCGAGCGGCACCGACGTTTCGGCCGCATGCGCCTGCATCGGCCGGCGCGTCCACGCGTCGCCGGTTTCGCGCGCATCGGCGCCCGCCATCAGCGCCAGCACATGCGCATACGACAGCACGCCCGGCATGAAGTCGGCATGCGTATAGGTCGCGAGCTGGTCGTCCTTGCGCTTCACGCGGCGGATCATCGTGCGCACGATATGACGCAGCAGCGCCGACACACGCTCGATTTCCTCGTCGAGCATGCCGGCCGGCACGACCGTCAGCTGACAGAATGAAAGCGCCTTCGCGGTATGGGCACGCGGCTCGGCCGCGAGCAACGCCGATTCACCGAAGAACTCGCCCCGACCGAGCGTCGCGACGACGACGCGCTTGTCGTCGCATCGCGTGGACAGTTCGACCTTGCCGTCGGTGATCAGAAAGATGACGGGCTCGCCCGCAACACCCTCGGAATAAATGATTTCCCCGGGCGCCGCCGTACGCGTCCACGATTGCTGACGATTCAAGTCGATTCCCCTGCTGCGCTGATTGTTGCGGACTGCGCGTCGCACGTCGGAAGCATGCGATCGCGAGTCGTCCCCGTGACTCGTTTACGTCATCGCGCTCAACATCCTTTAGGGCATTCGTCCTCGCTTCGAACCGAAATCAAGGTAAAACGTTTGCGCGTTACGCCGCCGGATCGAAACGTTCGTTTCGATGCCGGTGCGTGTAGTGCAATTGAAAGCGACGTGCGATCCCGCGCGTCAGAACTCCATGTCGAGTTCGTCGATGTCTTCGTGCTCCGCCTTCGCCGCATCGATCCACTCCGCCACGAACGGATGCGCGAGCACCTGCATGCAGTACTCGGCGATATCGGGCTCCAGCTTCACGTCGTAGGTCAGGAAGCGCGTGACGACCGGCGCATACATCGCGTCGGCAATCCCGATCTCCGCGCCGAACAGCCAGGGGCCGCCGTACGCGGCCAGGCACTCGCGCCAGATCGTCACGATCCGCTCGATGTCGTGCTGTGCGCGCGACCAGATCCGGAAGCCGGGGAAATGCGCGCGCAGGTTCATCGGCAACGCGGATCGCAATGCGCTGAAACCGGAATGCATCTCGCCGCAGATCGACCGGCAATGCGCGCGCGCTCGCCGGTCTTCGGGCAGCAGCCGCGCCTGCGGCCGGATCTCGTTCAGGTATTCGGCGATCGCGAGCGTGTCCCACACCGTGTTGCCGTCGTGCGTCAGGCACGGCACGAGAATCGACGGCGACAGCAGCAGCAACTCCGCGCGCGACGCGGCATCGATCGGCACGCTGACCGTCTCGAACACGAGCCCGCTCAGCTTCGCGAGCAGCCAGCCGCGCATCGACCACGACGAGTAATTGCGGCTGCTGATGGTCAGCGTCGTCTGTCCGGTGACTTCCATGTCGCTCCCCTGTCCAAAACCGTTCGTGCCCCTGCACCGAAAACGGACGCCACGCGGCTCACCCGCACCATGCCGGTGCCGCGGATTCGCCGAACCGGCGCGGCAACGCACGCTGTCGCGGCGCCAGACCGGCGCCGCAACGCATCGCACGCGGCTGCCGGTTCTCGCGTGCCGCCTGCGGCGCCGCGCTTCCGAACCGCGTGCAACGCGCGTGCCAGCCACGGGCTGGCACATGGCTTGCCTCGTTCGATGCAACGCGGCACAACGAGCAAAGGCCATGAATCTGCTTGCCTATCCGTTCTATCAATGGTCTGCCGAATGCGTGCGCCCCGCGCGCGCATGGGCCGCGGCCGCCCGCGCGACGATGTCGCTGTGGCCGCCCTCCACCGCGACGCCGACCGGCCGCATGCTCGACGCGCTGTGCGAACTGCTCGAATGCTGCGCGTTCTCGCACCGGCGTCCGCCGTTCGGCATCGCTTCGATCGTCGTCGACGGCAAAACGGTGCCGATCGTCGAGGAAGCCGCCGCGGCCACCCCGTTCGGCACGCTGCTGCATTTCCGCAAGGCGCTGCCGGTCGCGCCCCAGCCGCGTGTGCTGATCGTCGCGCCGATGTCCGGGCATTTCGCGACGCTGTTGCGCGGCACCGTGCATACGATGCTGGCCGACCACGACGTGTACATCACCGACTGGCACAACCCGCGCGACATCCCGCTGACGGCCGGACGGTTCGGCTTCGACGAATACGTCATGCACGTGATCGACTTCATCCGCCAGATCGGGCCGGACGCGCACGTGCTCGCGGTCTGCCAGCCGACCGTCGCCGCGCTCGCGGCGGTCGCGCTGATGGCCGCCGGCGGCGATCCGGCGCAGCCCGCGAGCCTGACGCTGATGGCGGGGCCGATCGACTGCCGCGTGAATCCGACCAAGGTCAACGCGCTCGCGACGAGCCAGCCGATCGAATGGTTCGCGCGGAACCTGATCAGCGTCGTGCCGGCGGGCTTCGTCGGCGCGCAACGATGCGTGTATCCGGGTTTCGTGCAGGTCGGCGCGTTCATGTCGATGAATCCCGATCGCCACGCGGCGTCGTTTGCCGACCTGTATTACGAGCGCGCAAAAGGCGACCCGGCGAAAGCCGACACGCTGCGGCACTTCTACGACGAATACTTCGCCACCGCCGATCTCACCGCGGAGTTCTATCTGGAAACGGTCGAGAAGGTGTTCCAGCAATACGCGCTCGCGCGCGGCGAGCTGACGGTCGGCGACCGGCTCGTCGAGCCGGCGGCGATTCATCGCACCGCGCTGTTGACGATCGAGGGCGAGAAGGACGATATCTGCGCGGTCGGCCAGACGGTCGCCGCGCAAGAGCTGTGTTCGGGATTGCCGTCGTACCTGAAGACGCACCACGTGCAGACCGGGGCGGGCCACTACGGCGTGTTCAACGGCAGCCGCTGGGAAACGCAGATCTATCCGATCGTGCGCGCGACGATCCATGACAACGAGCCGTACGATCGCACCGCGGGCGCGGAAGGCGACGCGGACGGCACGCACTACGTGACGCTGCGCGCGCTGCTAGACGCGCGCGCAGCGGCGCACGACGGCGCGACCGATACGACCGCCGCGGCGTCGGATCAAGCCCGCTGAAACCGGACGGCGCTGAAAACGAATCGCCCCGCCGAGGTTGGCGGGGCGTGAGTGGCCGCAGCGTGCGGACGACGCGCGAGGAAGCGGGCTCGCGCGTCGGCCTGCGTTACGAACAGGCCTTGCCGTGCGACGCGTGGTAGCCCTTCGCCTTGGCATCGGCTTCCGACATGTAGCTGCCGTGCTTCGTCTTGCCGTAATACTTGTCGGTCGAGCAGTGATAGACCTTCGTGCTGTCGTTGACCCACACCTTGCCCGGGCCTCCGCCCGGCGCTGCCGCCGCGGTCGTCGCGGCCGCGCTCTTCGCCGGCGCGGTGCCGGATGCAGCGGCAGCGGAGGCCGCCGTTGCCGGCGCCGCGGCCGGTGCGCTCGCGGCTGCCGCCGACGAGGCGCCGTACCAGGTCTTCACGCCCTTGTGGCCCGCGCATGCGCCCTTCTTCGACTCGCCCGAGTAGAACGAGCCGTCCTTGCACAGACCGGTCGTGCCGGCCGGCGCGCTGGCCGGCACCTGCGCGAACGCACCGATCGACAATCCCATGCCGGCGACCAGCGCGGCGATCAACATCGTTTTTTTCATGATCCTCTCCTGATTTGCCTGACTGAAGAATGCGTTCCGGGTCGCCCCGGAAAATTCGCGCTTACCGCACCCAGCGGCACACGCGATGGTGGTGATGATCGACGTGGCACACACGATGCGAATGCGCTTCGGCAAGCGCCGGAACAAGAACCGCACATGCCACTGCGGTAGCCGTCAGGATCTTCGCGATGCGCTTCATGAAACTCTCCCGGGTAGGTCAACCGGCGATCCGGCTGGTACCTCCTTAACGCCGGTCGTCGGCAGGCCGTGCACCGCCGCCCCGCGCAATTGACGATCTTTGACATCGCGGCGCGGCCAGCGCGTCGAAGCTGACGAATGTCTTTCTTTTCTTTCCGGATCTTCAGCTTCCCGACCGTTCGGAATTCGAAAGAACGTTGCCGGGGAAGGGGAAACGTGTCGCAGGCGTGATCGGTACGCACGGAAGTTTCCAGGAAGCGCACAACGAAAAAACCGCCCGAAGGCGGTCTGATGCAAGCGTGCGCGTGATGCGCGCCCAGGGGGCAACCGGGCAGCTACGCGCCGGCCTCCCCCCACGGCGTCGGCGGCGGCACGGCGCACGGCCCGTCGACGTCGATCGACTTGAAATCGGCGGGCCCGACGATCTCCAGGTACTCCATGTCAGGCGAGTAGTCGAACAGATAGTGGACGATCCCCGGCGCCTGATGCACGCAGTCGCCGGCCGCCACCAGCGTCTCCCGTTCGCCGTACATGAAGCGCGCCCAGCCCTTCAGCATGATCACGATATGGAACTCGGCCTCGTGACGGTGCCAGCCGGTGCCCGCCTCCGGTGCATGATTCGCCCTGACGAGTTGCGCGACGACCTTGCCGTTCGTCGCGGTCGCGATGCCGAGATCGCGATACAGGAAGAAGTCGCGCAGGCCTTCGCCGCGATACGCGGTGTCCTGCGGCTTCACATGGGAAAAAGCGGTGGTGGTCTGCTCGCTCATCGCAGTGCTCCTTCATCGAAAGGATCCCGCGTGACAAGCATTTAGCGTTCCACCCTGCACCACCGCCCGCCTGCTTACTTCAACCGCCCCGACAGGAACTGCCCGAGCCGTTCGCTTTTCGGATTCACGAGAATCTCCTGCGGATTCCCTTCCTCCTCGATCTTTCCCTGATGCAGGAAGATCACGTGATTCGACACGTTGCGCGCGAAGCCCATCTCGTGCGTGACGACGACCATCGTGCGGCCTTCCTCGGCGAGCTTCTGCATCACCTTCAGCACTTCGCCCACCAGCTCCGGATCGAGCGCCGACGTCGGCTCGTCGAACAGCATCACTTCCGGCTCCATCGCGAGCGCGCGCGCAATGGCCACGCGCTGCTGCTGGCCGCCCGACAGGTGCGACGGATACATGCCCTCGACGCGCGGTGCGAGGCCGACCTTCTCCAGGTACTTGCGCGCCCGCGCGATCGCCTCGTCCCTGCTCACCCCGAGCACGGCCATCGGCGCTTCGATCACGTTCTCGAGCACCGTCATGTGCGCCCACAGGTTGAAGTGCTGGAACACCATCGACAGCTTGGTGCGCATCCGCTGCAGTTGCTTCTGGTCGGCCACCCGCAGCGAGCCGTTGCGGTCGCGCGTGGTCTCGATCGGCTCGCTGCCGATCGTGATCTGCCCCGAGCACGGCTGCTCGAGGAAGTTGATGCAGCGCAGGAACGTGCTCTTGCCGGAGCCGCTCGAACCGATGATGCTGATCACGTCGCCGGCCTTCGCCTTCATCGACACGCCCTTCAACACCTCGTTGTCGCCGAACTTCTTGTGCAGGTTGTCAACGGTAAGCTTGTACATGCTGGGTCCTTCCTTGCGAATCTTGCGAATGCGTTAATGGCCGCGCGGCGAGAGGTACGCGAGCCAGCGCGTCTCGAGCTTGCGGAACGCCCAGATGAGCGTGAACACGACGACGGCATACAGCACGGCCGCGATGCCGTAGGCCTGGAACGACATGTACGTCGCCGAATTGACGTCGCGCGTGACCTTCAGGATGTCGGGCACGGTCGCGGTGAACGCGAGCGTCGTCGCGTGCAGCATCAGGATCACTTCGTTGCTGTAGCTCGGCAGCGAGCGGCGCAGCGCGGACGGCAGGATGATCCGCGTATAGAGCTTGAAGCGCGACATCCCGTAGGCCATGCCGGCCTCGATCTCGCCGGCCGACGTCGCCTTGATCGCGCCCGCGAAGATCTCCGTCGCATACGCGCATTCGTTCAGCACGAACGCGAGCAGCGTGCAGTTCATCGCGTTGCGGAAGAACGTGTCGAGCAGCACGTGGTTGTGCACGACCTGCAGGCTGTAGATGCCCGTGTAGCACATCAGCAGCTGCACGTAGAGCGGCGTGCCGCGGAACACGTACGTATAGAGCCACACCGGGCCCGAGATCCAGCGGTTCGACGACGCGCGCGCGATCGCGAGCGGCACGGCGAGCGCGAAGCCCAGCGCGATCGACACGACCAGCAACCACAGCGTGATCGCGAGGCCGCTGAAGCGGTAGCCGTCGGTGTAGAGATAGCTTTGCCAGTACTGGCTGACGAGTTCGATCACAGTGCGAGCCTCCGGACGCCGACGGAATAACGCTTCTCGAGGTGATGCAGCACGACGTTGGACACCGTCGTGATGGCGAGGTAGATCGCGCCTGCCGCAAGCGTGAAGAAGAAGAAATCGAGCGTGCTCTTGCCCGCGTCCTGCGACGCCTTGACGACGTCGGCGAGGCCGATGATCGACACGAGCGCGGTGGCCTTCACGAGCACCTGCCAGTTGTTGCCGATGCCGGGCAGCGCGAAGCGCATCATCTGCGGGAACAGGATGCGGCGGAACACGCGCCAGCCGCTCATCCCGTATGCGAAGCCCGCTTCGAGCTGGCCGCGCGGCACCGACAGGAACGCACCGCGGAACGTCTCGGTGAAGTACGCGCCGTAGATGAAGCCGAGCGTGATGACGCCCGCCACGAACGGGTCGATGTCGATCTGGTCCCAGCCGAGCATGTCGGTGAAGTTGTTCAGCAGGATCTGGATCCCGTAGAACAGCAGCAGCATCAGCACGAGATCCGGCACCGCGCGGATCAGCGTCGTGTAGAAGGTGCCGATCGACTTGAGCACGCGGTTCGTCGACAGCTTGGCGCTCGCACCGATGAGGCCCAGAACGAGCGACGCGGCCAGCGACAGCACCGCGAGCTTCACGGTCTCGACCGTGCCGGCCCACAGAAGCGGGCCAAATCCTTGGAAGATCATAGAAGGGATCCAGAACGAAGTGGCTGGATTGTCAATAGCCATTAACCGCGCATCAAACGATATCTGCGCACTACCTGATGCGACCCGCTCATCAAGCCGGACGCATCCCGTGAAGCGGATTGCACCCGGCAACGGATGCGGCGCGCGCCGCAAGCGATGCGCGCCGCACGGACGGTCAGCCGCCGTAGACGTCGAATGCGAAGTACTTCTTCTCGAGCTTCTTGTACGTGCCGTCCTTGATGATGTCGGCGATCGCGTGGTCGATCTTCGCCTTCAGGTCGGCGTCGTCCTTGCGCAGCCCGATGCCGGCGCCGTTGCCGAGCGTCTTCGGATCGTCGATGTCCTTGCCGGCGAAATCGAAGCTCGCGCCGCGCGGCGTCTTCAGGAAGCCGATGTCGGCCTGCACCGCGTCCTGCAGCGCCGCGTCGAGGCGGCCCGACATCAGGTCCTGGTAAACGCCGTCCTGGTTCTGGTAAGGCACGACCCGCACGCCCTTCGGCGCCCAGTACGTCTTCGCGTAGGTTTCCTGGATGGTGCCCTGCTCGACGCCGACCGACTTGCCCTTCAGCGATTCGGCCGTCGGCTGCAGGTTCGCGCCCTTCTTCGCGACGAGGCGCGTCGGCGTGTTGAACAGCTTGTCGGAGAACGCGATCTGCTCGGCACGCGCCGGCGTCATCGACATCGACGACAGCACGCCGTCGAACTTCTTCGCCTTCAGCGCGGGAATCATCCCGTCGAAGTCGTTCTCGATCCACACGCACTTCGCCTTCAGGCGGGCGCAGATCTCGTTGCCGAGATCGACGTCGAAGCCGACGACCTTGCCGCTTGCGTCCTTCGATTCGAACGGCGGATAGCTGGCGTCGACGCCGAACCGGATCGTCGACCAATCCTTGGCGTGGGCACCGACCGCGATGCAGGCGAGGGCAATACTGAGCGCGAGTTTCTTCATGACGTTCCTGTCGTGGACGAACTGGGCAAGGGTCCTGTCGGACAGCCCGCACCGGCGCGGCCGGCACGGCGCCCCGCCGTGAACCCTTCCAACCCGGGCATCGCCTCGTCCGGCGACCGCCCAAGTTGTACATACAACTTTGCCCGCGCAGGCGCACCACCAGCAATCCGTGTTTATCTCTAATTGTCGGCGGATTATGGCCGTGGGTCGCAAATTCCCTTCAATTTCAATTAATTACGAATTACATCGAGCTAAACGACAGCTTTCTCCGTGCGCAGGTTCGTGGCCGGGAGCGGGTTTTCACCTGTCTAGACCTGCCGATGCCGCATCACGCTGCCCGTCCGTCATGCCGACCGTTTCCAGACCGACCAGCCGGTAGCCGAACTGCAGTTCCGTCAACAGGTGCCGCGGGCGCGCCGGCACCGGTTCGAGCTTCTGCCGCAGGTTCGTCATGTACACGCGCACGTAGTGCGCGCGTTCCGCGTCGTGGATCCCCCACACCTCGGCCAGCAATTGCCGCGCGGCGACCACGCCGCCGCGCGCGCGAATCAGCGCGGCGAGCAGCCGGAATTCGAGGCGCGTCAGATGAACCGGCTCGCCGCCGCGGGCGACTTCGTGTTTGCCGAGATCGACGGTCACGTCGCCGAAGCGCACGATCGACGACGATTGCCCGTCGGCCGACACGAACGCCGCGCGCCGCAACTGCGCGCGCGCCCGCGCGAGCAGTTCGGGCACGCCGAACGGCTTCGGCAGGTAATCGTCCGCGCCCGCGTCGAGCGCCGCGACCTTCTCCACCTCCTGCTGCCGCGCCGACAGCACGATCACCGGCACCGTCGACCATTCGCGCAGTTCGCGGATGAACGTCTTGCCGTCGTCGTCCGGCAGCCCGAGATCGACGATCACGAGATCGGGCTTGCTGCTCGACGCGTACATCCGCGCCTCGCGGGCCGTCGACGCCTCGCAGGTGTCGAGCCCCTCCTGTTCCAGTGCCATCCGCACGAAACGGCGGATGTCCGATTCGTCCTCGACGATAAGTACGCGCGATCTGATCATGTCCGGCTCTCGTGTTCGATGTCGGGCGGCGCACCCAGTGGCAGGCGAATCTCGAACCGCGCGCCGTGCGGATCGAGCGGCACCGCGCGGATCGAGCCGCCGTGCGCGTTGACGATGCTGCGGCACAGCGCGAGCCCGAGCCCCACGCCGCTGATCGACGATTCCTTGCGCTCGCGCTCGAACGGCTCGAACAGCGGCTCGGTGTTGCGCGCGACGAAGCCGGGCCCGTCGTCCTCGACGAACACGTACAGCGTTTCGCCGAACACGCGTGCGCGCACCGCCACGGCCGCATCCGCGCCCGCGTACTTCGCCGCGTTGTCGAGCAGGTTCATCAGCACGCGCTCGATCAGCAGCGCGTCGACGTCGATCAGCGGCAGGTCGGCCGGCAGGTCGGCGCTCACGTCGCGGCCGGCCAGCACGCCGGCCGAATGCGCGAGCGCGCTGCCGACGATCTCGTCGAGCATGTGCCACTCGCGATTCAGCCGCACGCCCTCGCTCTGCATGCGCGCGAGATCGAGCAGGTTCACGACGAGCCCGTGCAGCGCCTCGGCCTGGTTGCGGATGCCGTGCGCGAGCGCGGCCGGCTGCCCGTCGGCCAGCCGCTCCGGCCGCTCCAGCGTCTCGGCGAGCCCGCGGATCGCGGTCAGCGGCGTCTTCAGGTCGTGCGACACGGCGGCGAGCAGCGCGTTGCGCAGCCGCTCGCCTTCGATCCGGACGAGCGTGTGCTGCGCAACGCCGACGTAGTGCACGCGTTCGAGCGCCATCGCGATCGACGAACACAGCGCGTCGATCAGGCGGCGATCGTCGGGGTCCGTGGGTACCGGCTGCGCGTCGCCGAACAGCACGAGCACGCCGCGCACGCGCATCGGCGCCTTCAGCGGCAGGTATTGCGCGGCCGCGCGCTCGAACGGCGGCAGCCCGCACCCGGCGCCGCGCGCATGCTCGTAGGCCCAGCGCGCGATCGGCGCTTCGACGAACGCGGCGTGCGGCGCCGGCATCAGACGGTCGTCCGCATCGGGCAGCACGAGCGCGACGCGCACGCCGAGCAGCGGCGCGATCGTGCCGGTGCAGATCGATGCGATCTGTTCGGTTTCGATCGCCGCCGACAGGTCGTGCGCGACACGCGCGAGCGCGGCCGAGCGCTTCTCGTTCGCGCGCGCGGCCCGCGCCTCCGCGCGCAGGCGTGCCGCGAGCTGGCCGATCGCGAGCGCGACGGCGAGCATCAGTGCGAACGTGAACACGTACTGCGTATCGGACACCGCGAACGACAGCCTCGGCTCGACGAAGAAGAAGTCGAAGCAGCCGACGCAGACGAACGCGGCCCACGCACCGGCTAGCCGGCCGAGCCGCAGCGCGATCAGCACGACGGTCATCAGGAACAGCATCACGACGTTCGACAGGTCGAACACGCGCAGCAGCGCGCTCGCCGCCAGCGTCGCCAGCGCGCACACGAGCGTGGCGAGCAGCAGCGGCACCGCGTACTGCGACACCCACGCATGCGTGCGCGGGTGCGCCTCGCGCACGGCCAGCGCCGGCCGCGTATCGGGCCCCGCGCCCGCGATGCGGTCGGCCAGCGCCGCGCACGCGCGCAGCACGGCTCGCCAGCGGTCGCGGCGCGCGCCGGCCCCGCTGCGGCGGGCAGCGGTGTCCCGCCGCCCCGTTGCCCGTCGATGCGCATCCTTCACGTTCACATTCACATCCATGATCGCTTCCGGCAATTGAAACGCCGAACGGCCCCGCGCACGCCGCGAAGGCGTGAGCGGGGCCGCGACGGCGCGTTCGGTCAGATAAACGGCGTCAGCAGCATGTCGATCAGCTTGATGCCGATGAACGGTGCAACGATTCCGCCCACGCCGTAGATCAGCAGATTGCGCCCCAGCAGCTTCCCGGCCGGTTCCGCGCGATACTTCACGCCCTTCAGCGCGAGCGGGATCAGCGCGACGATGATCAGCGCATTGAAGATCACCGCCGACAGGATCGCCGACGTCGGGCTGTGCAGGCCCATCACGTTCAGCGCGCCGAGCGCCGGATAGGTCGCGACGAACGCGGCCGGGATGATCGCGAAATACTTCGCGAGATCGTTGGCGACGCTGAACGTGGTCAGCGCGCCGCGCGTCATGATCATCTGCTTGCCGACCTCGACCACCTGCATCAGCTTCGTCGGGTTGCTGTCGAGGTCGACCATGTTGGCCGCCTCCTTCGCCGCCTGCGTGCCGCTGTGCATCGCGACGGCCACGTCGGCCTGCGCGAGTGCGGGCGCGTCGTTGGTGCCATCGCCCGTCATCGCGACGAGATGGCCCTTCGCCTGGTGCTCGCGGATCAGCCGCAGCTTGTCCTCGGGCGTCGCTTCGGCCAGGTAGTCGTCGACGCCGGCTTCCGCCGCGATCGCCGCCGCGGTGAGGCGGTTGTCGCCGGTGATCATCACGGTCTTCACGCCGACCTTGCGCAACTCGGCGAAGCGCGCGGCGATCCCGTGCTTGACGATGTCCTTCAGCTCGATCGCGCCGAGCACGCGGGCGCCGTCGGCGACGACGAGCGGCGTGCCGCCGCGCCGCGCGATTTCGTTGACGGCCGTCTCGACCGCCTGCGGAAACGCACCGCCGAGCGCATCGACGTGCGCGCGGATCGCCGACGCCGCGCCCTTGCGCACCTGCCGCCCGCCGATATCGAGGCCGCTCATCCGCGTGCGCGCGCTGAACGGCACGGCAAAACCGCCGTCGATCGGCTTGCCCTCCAGCGAGAACCGCTGTTTCGCGAGCGCGACGATCGAACGCCCTTCGGGCGTCTCGTCGGCAAGCGACGACAGCTGCGCGGCCTCGGCCAGCGCACGCTCGTCCACGCCCGGCGCCGGCCGGAACTGCACGGCCTCGCGGTTGCCGAGCGTGATCGTGCCGGTCTTGTCGAGCAGCAGCACGTCGACGTCGCCGGCCGCCTCGATCGCGCGGCCCGACGTCGCGAGCACGTTCGCGCGCATCATGCGGCTCATCCCCGCGATGCCGATCGCCGACAGCAGCGCGCCGATCGTCGTCGGGATCAGGCAGACGAGCAGCGCGATCAGCACGGTCAGGCTCACCGCCGAACCCGACGCGTTCAGCAGCACGCTGAACTGCGAGAACGGCAGCAGCGTCGCGCACACGAGCAGGAAGATGATCGTCAGCGCGACGAGCAGGATCGTCAGCGCGACTTCGTTCGGCGTCTTGCCGCGCTTCGCGCCCTCGACCATCGCGATCATCCGGTCGAGAAAGGCCTCGCCCGGCTGCGCGGTGATCTTCACGACGATCCAGTCGGACAGCACGCGCGTGCCGCCCGTCACCGACGAGAAATCGCCGCCCGACTCGCGGATCACGGGCGCGGATTCGCCGGTGATCGCCGATTCGTCGACCGACGCGACGCCGTCAATCACTTCGCCGTCGGCGGGAATCGTGTCGCCGGCCTCGACGAGCACGATGCTGCCGGCCGCGAGTTCGTCGCTCGGCACGCGATGGCTGGTGCTGCCGTACCGCTTCGGCTCGTCGAGCACCTTCGCATACACGCGCTTGCGCGCCGCACGCAGGGCGTCGGCCTGCGCCTTGCCGCGCCCTTCGGCCAGCGCCTCGGCCGCGTTCGCGAACAGCACGGTGAACCACAGCCAGCACGCGACCGCGAAGATGAAGCCGGCCGGCGCATCGCCCGCGCCGGTCAGCGCCTGCAGCCACAGCACGGTCGTGACGATGCTGCCGAGATAGACGACGAACATCACGGGATTCTTCAACTGCACGCGCGGCGCGAGCTTGCGGAAGGCCTCGCGCAGCACGGCCGTCCGGCGCATCGGCGGCACGGCGCCGACCGGGAGCGCCGCCGGATTGATCGGGGTTTCGATATGGGACATGAGTGACTCCGTGGTTCCTGCCATTACTTCGCGCCGGCCGCCTGGCCGAATGCGCGATCCAGCGCGAGGTTCAGGTCGAGCACGCGCACGCGCGGTTCGCCGAGCACGCCGAGCTGGCGCGGCGATGCGATGCGTTCGACCAGCGCCGCGACCTGTGCGGCATCGACGCCGCGTGCCTGCGCGACGCGTGCCGCCTGCAGCCGCGCGTTCGCCACCGAGATCTCGGGATCGAGCCCCGATGCCGACGCGGTCACGGCATCCGCCGGTACCGGCGTGCCGGCGGCGAGCGCGTTCTCCTGCCGGTATGCGCGTACCCGCTGCGCGATATCCGCGAGCAGCTTCCTGCTGGTTGCCCCCTGGTTGCTGGCGCCGCTGCCGGCCGCGTTGTACGGCTGTTCGACCGTCTTCGACGGATCGGCCGGATCGGTGCCGGTCGTCGCGCTCGGCCGCCCGTGGAAGTAGCCGGCCCGCGTGAAGGACTGCCCGATCACCGTCGAGCCGATCGTCGTGCCGTTGCGCTCCACGAGACTGCCGCGCGCCTGCGACGGGAACAGCACGTTCGCGACGCCCGTGGTGAGCAGCGGATACGCGATGCCCGTGACGAGCATGAACAGCACCGACGATGCGATCACGGGCCGCACGAGGCCGCGCGTCGCCGCGCCGAACGAAGAACCGGGTGCCGGCGCGGCGGCGGCCGCTGCCTGGCGATTGCCTTGCATCATGATGTTTTCCTCAGAACAGTTGGCCGCCCGACATCAGCAGGTGCTCGACGACCGGGCCGAGCGCGAGCGCGGGCAGGAACGTGAGACCGCCGACGACCAGGATCACGAAGACCAGCAGGCCGGCGAACAGGCCCGTCGACGTCGACAGCGTGCCCGCGCTTTCCGGCACGCTCTTCTTCGCGGCGAGGCTGCCCGCGACCGCGAGCATCGGCAGCAGCGTCAGGTAGCGGCCGATCAGCATCGCGAAGCCGATCGTCGTGTTGAAGAACGGCGTGTTCGCGTTCAGGCCCGCGAACGCGGAGCCGTTGTTGGCGGTGCCCGACGTGTACGCGTACAGCACTTCGCTGAAGCCGTGCGGGCCGAGGTTCGCGAGGCTGTCCATCGTCGAGTGCAGCATCGCGGCCAGCGCGGTGAAGCCGAGGATGCTGAACGGATGCGCGAGCACCGCGAGCATCACGAGCTTCATCTCGCGCGCCTCGATCTTCTTGCCGAGGAATTCCGGCGTGCGCCCGATCATCATCCCGACCAGGAACACCGTGAGGATCGCGAACGTGAACAGGTTGATCAGCCCGACGCCGTCGCCGCCGAACACGTTGTTCAGCATCATCTGCGCGATCGGCACGAGGCCGCCGAGCGGCGTCAGCGAGTCGTGCATCGCGTCGACCGAGCCGGTGGTCGCGGCGGTCGTGACGGTGGCGAACAGGCTCGTCTGCGCGATGCCGAAGCGCATCTCCTTGCCTTCCATGTTGCCGCCCGGCTGCGCGGCGCTCATCTGCTGGTCGACGCCGAGCCCGGCCACGAGCGGATTGCCGTGCTGCTCGGCCGAATAGATCACGGCCAGGAAGCCGACGAACATCACGACGAACGCACCGAGGATCACCCAGCCCTGGCGACGCCGGCCGATCATCGTGCCGAGCGTGTACGTCAGCGCGGACGGAATCAGCAGCATCGACAGCATGTGCAGCGTGTTGGTGAGCGGCGTCGGGTTCTCGAACGGATGCGCGGCGTTCATGCTGAAGAAGCCGCCGCCGTTCGTGCCGATGTGCTTGATCGATTCGAGGCTGGCAACGGGCCCCGTCACGATCTGCTGGCGCGCGCCTTCGAGCGTGGTCGCCCACGCATCGGACGCGAGCGTCTGCGGCATGCCCTGCCACACGTACACGAGCGCCATCGCGAAGCTGAGCGGCAGCAGCACACGATAGGTCACGCGCGTGAAGTCGACCCAGTAATTGCCGATGTCCGCCGCGCTCTTGCGGCTCAGCCCGCGGATGAAGCCGCCCGCGGCCGCGATGCCGGTCGCCGCGCTGGCCACCATCAGGAACGTGATGACGGCCATCTGCGAGAAGTTCGACAGGCTGCTCTCGCCCGCATACGCCTGCCAGTTCGTGTTCGTGATGAACGACGCGGCGGTGTTGAACGCGAGGTCCGGGCTTTGCGCGGCGCGCTGCAGTGCATCGAACGGCAGCGTGTCCTGGATGCGCAGCAGCAGATAACCGAGCAGCATCATCCCGGCATTGCCGAGCAGCAGCACCATGCCGTAGCGCTGCCACGACATCGCTTCGTCGGGATTCACGCCGAGCAGCGCATAGGTACGGCGTTCGACCCACGCGTGGCGCGGGCTCGTAAAGGCGTGCGCGAGCCATTTCCCGACGACGGGCACCAGCGCCAGCATGATCGCGAGAACGATCGCGAATTGAATGAGATTGTTGAACATGTCGACGCTCGCTCAGATCCGGTCAAGGCCGGTGATGAAACCGGCCGTCAAGGCAAAGAACGCGAGCGTGAACAGAATGAAAAGCAGATCGCTCATGACATCCACCGATATTTTTCGAATTCCTGTTGAATCGCGCCGATCAATACCGCTCGGGTTTGATCAATGCATGAAACAGATAGATAAAGAGCGCGAGCGACAGCGCGCCGGTGATCCACAACATGGCTTTCCCCTTTTTTCATATGCGCGGCGACACCGCGCGATCGTCGGCGTGGCGGGCCTTGCCTTGCCGGCGCAGGCCCGCGTGACGCCCCCATGCTCGTCTGGCGAATGGGATGCGACAGTGTAGAAATCCGCGTATCAAAGCGGTGTTCAATTTCTTTACAAGGAATAAAAAAGCTGTAAAGACGAAAGCCGGCCGACGGGCATTTTTATGCGTTCTTTTCAGGGCCCGCGCGAGTCTATACACCGTATCGTCACCGCGATTCCTAGAATGGGCGGCATGTCCAAGACGAGATCTCCGCGGTGCGGAGCACGATGCGACCGGGGTGCCAGCATGAAACCGACCAGAACCGAAACCGCCGCTTCACGCGCTCTGCCGCCCGTTCGTTCGCGGCGCCGGTACCCTGCCGACGAACGCGTGCTGCTGTCGATCCGCGTCGAATCCGACAACCTCGCCGTCGTGCGGCGCCTGCTGCACCAGGCGGTCGGCGCCGCGCTCAATTTCTACACGGCCGCTATCGACAAGCGCACCGGGCGCGCCTGCATCGAGCTCGAGGTCGCACGGTCGCAGGCATCGCCGGCCATCCTGTCGATCCTCCGCCTGCTGCCGGCCGCCGAGTTCGGCACGATCCGCCTGTTGCAGCACTAGCGGCCTCCCCTTTTCAACGATTCATCGATTCATCGATTCGAACGCGTGTTCCGGCGCGAACGCGCGACGAATCGTCGTTCCCGTCGCGACGGGCCTTTCCAGGAAGCACTCGCAATGAAAAAAGCAGTCGTCGGTACCCTTTCCCTCGCATTCTTCGGCGCCGCCGCGCATGCGCAAAGCAGCGTCACGCTCTACGGGATGCTGGATGCGGGCATCGCCTATACGAACAACCAGTCGGGCAAGAGCGCGTGGCAGCAAGGCAGTGGCCTGCTGTCGAATACGGTCTTCGGCCTGAGCGGCAACGAGGATCTCGGCGGCGGCCTGCATGCGCTGTTCCGCCTCGAGAACGGCTTCAACCTGAACAACGGCACGCAGTCCTACCGGAACACGATGTTCGGCCGCCGCGCGTACGTCGGCCTGCAGAGCGACCGGTACGGTGCGGTGACGCTCGGCCGCCAATACGATGCCGTGGTCGACTACCTCGGCCCGCTCGCGATGGCGAACAACGGCGACGGCAACAATCTCGCGTCGCATCCGTTCGACAACGACAACATCGACGATTCGTTCTACATCGACAACGCGGTGAAATATACGAGCCCGACGCTCGCCGGCTGGCAGTTCGGCGGCCTGTACGGGTTCAGCAACGCGGCCGGCGGCTTCGCGAACAACCGCGCGTACAGCGCGGGCATGTCGTATGCGAACGGGCCGGTCAGCCTCGGCGCCGCGTACCTGCAGCTCAACCGCGGCGGGCTGACGGCCGGCGGCGCGCTGTCGACGAACGACGGCCCGAACTTCCCGGCCGTGCGCCAGCGCGTGATGGGCGCGGGCGGCAGCTACGCCTTCGACCGGCTGACGGTCGGCGCGCTGTGGACGCACTCGATGTTCGACGAAACGGCCGCGTCGTCGCTGCCCGGCGCGCTGAACGCGCTGCGCTTCGACAACTTCGAAGTCAACGCGCGCTACACGCTGACGCCGGCCGTCTCGTTCGCGAGCGCCTATACGTTCACCGATGGCCGCTACGACGACGCCACCGGCAGCCACCGGCCGAAATGGCACCAGGTGACGCTGATGGCCGACTACGCGCTGAGCAAGCGCACCGACGTGTATGCGGAGACGGTCTACCAGCACCAGTTCGGCGTGCCGTCGGGCGCGACGCTCGGCTTCGCGAACGTGACGGGGCTCGCGGCTTCGTCGACCAACACGCAGGTGGTCGCGACGGTCGGCATCCGGCATCGGTTCTGACCGCGCGCGGACTGCCGCGGGCCGGCCGCTCTGTGCAATCCCGCATGGACGCGCGCCGGCCGAACAGGGATCATTCGGGAAATCCGGGCCCGCACGCCCGCGAAACCGGTACACTCGGCGCCGGGCGCGCGCCGGATCGGCATTCGGCGGCGGGCCGCCGCCGACTCTGGAACCGTGATCCCATGACCACACCGATCTATCAGGAAATCAAGGACTTCATCCTCGCGCGCATTCATGCCGGCGAATGGGCGAAAGGCGACCAGGTGCCATCGGAGAACGAACTCGCGCGCGAATTCAACGTCGCGCGGATGACCGTGAACCGCGCACTGCGCGAACTGACCGCCGAGCAGGTGCTCACGCGCACGCGCGGCTCCGGCACGTACGTCGCGTCGCCGAAGTACGAATCGACGCTCGTCGCGATCCGCAGCATCTCGGACGAAGTCGCCGCGCGCGGCCACGGCTATCGCGCGCAGGTGCTGCTGGTCGGCGCGGCCGTTGCCGACGCGAAGCTCGCCGACGAACTGCAGCTCGACACCGGCAGCCCGATCTTCCATTCACGCGTGCTGCACTTCGAGAACGACACGCCCGTGCAGCTCGAGGAACGCTGGGTCAATCCGGCCTGCGCGCCCGAATACGCGTTGCAGGACTTCACGACGACGACGCCGAACCAGTACCTGACGCGCGTCGCGCCGCTGCAGCGCGTCGAATACCGGATCGAGGCCGCGATGCCCGACGCCGAAACACGCCGCCACCTGACGATGGACGACCGCGAGCCGTGCCTGCTGCTGCATCGACGCACGTGGTCGCAAGGGATGGTCGCGTCGGTCGCCAACCTGTGGCACCCGGGCAGCCGCTATCGCTTCACCGGGCATTTCTGACGTCGACGCGCGGGCTCACCGCGCGCCCGGCCGTCCCCGGCGCTCGATCGCACTGACGGCCAGCGTCAGGCCTTCGTCCCGCGCGATGCGTGCGCCGAGTTCCGTTGCGCGCGCCTTCGTGTCGCCGCGCTCCGCGAACGCAATGGCCCGCGCAAGCGCGGCGGCGTCCACGCGCCGCCCCGCGACCGGCGCATCCGCGACGCCGAGCCGCTGCAGCCGGTTCGCCCAGAAGAACTGATCGCCCGCGAACGGCACGACGACGGACGGAATGCCGGCCCGCGCAGCCGAATGCGTGGTGCCCGACCCGCCATGATGGATCGCCATCGACACACGCGGGAACAGCCGGTCATGCGGCGTATCGCCGATCACATGAACGTGCGCGGGCAGCATCGACGCGTCGATACCGCTCCAGCCCGGATGGAACAGCGCACGCCGGCCGGCGAGCGCGCGCACGAGCGCATCGGCCATCCCGGCGCGATCGAAACCGGCCATGCTGCCGAAACCGATGTACACGGGGGGATCGCCCGCGTCGAGAAACGCCGCGAGATCAGGCGGCGGTTCCCATTCACGGGCATCGATTCGCCACTGGCCGCAAGCCAGCGCCTGCGACGGCCAGTCGGCCGGGCCCGACAGCAGTGCCGGCGACACGCCGTACAGCATCGGGTGATCGGTCCACACCCGCCTGCGCGGCGGCAACCCGCACACGCTCGCGCGCGCCGCGTTCGTCGACTGCCTGAACGCCTGCCACAACAGCGCGTTCACGAACCGGTGGCTCGCGCGGTTCAGCCAGCGCGGCACCTTCTGCGGCGGCAGGAACGGCGATGCGAATGCCGCGGTGGGCGTAATCGGGATCATGCCGGCGCCGATCGCCGGCACGCCGCGATACTCGGCAACCGACAAGCCGACGAACGATACGAGCCCCGACACGAGGATCGCATCGCACCCGGCCGACGCATCCGCGACCTGCCGCATCCACGCGGCCGTGTTCGCGTTGGCGATCGCCGCGAGCGCCTTCGACGTGTCGTTGAAGCCGCCGCGCCCGCGCACCGCATCGGCCAATGCGCCCTCCGGCGCAATCGCACGGCGGATATCGCCGGACAACGCCGCCGACGGCACGCCGAGCACGGCGGCCGAGCCGAGCGTCGCCGCGTCGGCCAGCAGCCGGACGTCATGGCCGGCATCGATCAGCGCACGGCCGAGCGCCGCGAGCGGGCGCGTGTCGCCTTCGGTGCCGTAGGTGGCGATGACGAGTTTCATGCGTGACTCCTTGCGCCCGACGGAGGCAGGTGGATTCATAAAAGTGCACGTCGTATACTAATGCAATTCGTACACTTTTATCCGATCCCTCGCCATGCCGACTCCGACCGACGATCCGGGCCGCCGCGCGCGCAAGCGCATCCAGATGCTCGCGCACCTCGCCGCCACCGGCGCACGCCTGTTCGACGCGCACGGTTACGATGCCGTCACGATGGAGCAGATCGCCGCGCAGGCCGATGTCGCGAAGCGCACGCTGTACAACCACTTTGCGACGAAGGAAGCCGTGCTCGCGCACTGGCTCGAAGGTGAACTCGCGCGCGATCTCGCCCATCTGCAGCGCGATGTCGCGCGGCGCAAGACGTTCGTGTCGCGCATCGGCTGCGTGCTCGATGCATCGGCCGCGTGGTGCGAGCAGCATCCCGCGTACCTGCTCGCGTATCTGCGCCATCGCTTCCTGAGCATCGGCGTGGCCGAACCGGAAAGCGGCAACGAGAGCGGCAGCGATATCGCGCTCGTGTGGCAGCAGCTGATCGCAGCCGGGCAGCAATCAGGCGAACTGAACGGCACGCTGCGGGCCGACCAGCTCGCGACGTGGTTCCATCACCTCTATCTCGCGGCGATGCTGCGCTGGCTGACCGTGCCGGGCCTGTCGCTGAAACGGGAGTTCCAGGCGGTCGCGAAGCTGTTTGTCGAAGGCGCGGAAGCGAAACGCTGAACGGCGCCGGTGATGCATCGAGCGACGCAGAACCGGCCAGCGCAGCGCATCCGGTGAATACGGTGCGATAGCCGCGTCGCGCGGCGCATATGCATTTTTACGACGAACGCATGCATCGCATGCCAAATTTCCCGCGCGGCAGTATGCTGGCGACGTACGGCTGCGCACGACGCCTCGGGTAATCCCTGTATCGGCACATCGTCGCGCGGCCGTCGCGACCGCAATCATGCGTTGCAAGGAGGGATTCGTGATGGCAACCACGCATCAGCACTTCCACCTCGAACTACGGCACGCCACCGCGCCGACCTATTTCATCAGCTACCTGTTTCCCGCCTTGCTGTTCGTCTACGAACTGCTGCGCGTCGGCCAATGGATCCGCGATCACGGGATGCAGTTCGGCGCGTTCAAGCAGATGGGTTACGAGTATCTGCTGATGCTGCTGTTCGTCGGGCTGCAGATCCTCGTCGAGGCGATCTTCCTGCTCGGCGCCGCGATGCGCCGCGACAATCGCGACTTCGAGCACCGGCTGCCGAACGTGATCCTCGGGATCGGCTGTTCGATCGCGTTGCTCGCGATCGACCTCGCGATCCAGCTCGCCTTCTGAGGGCCGGCGGGCCCGCGCCCGCCGACGGCAGCCGCGCTCAGGCGAGCGCGTCGCGCAGGAACGTCGCGATGGCGGCCAGCACGTCGTCGGTCCGCTCGCGGTGCGGCATGTGCCCGCATCGGCCGAGCAACAGATACGACGACGGCCCCGCGACGCGCGCGGCGATCCGCTTCGGATGCACGTCGGATCCGTATTCGTCGTCTTCGCCGTGAATCGCGAGCGTCGCGCATTGCACGCGCGGCAGATCGTCGTCGAGACTCCAGTGGCGAAACGCGGGCGACAGCCACGTGTCGACCCACGCGCGCAGCACCCATTCGGCCTTGTCGCCGTGATAACGCGCGAGCCGGTCGAGCTGGCCCGGCTCGTCGAACTGCTGCCCCGCGTCGCGAATGCCGGCCAGCGTGCGATCCTCGACGAACGCCTGCGCGGCGATCGTCACGAGCGCACGGCAACGCGCCGGATAGGCGGCGGCACACCCGACCGCCATCCCGCCGCCGACGCTGTGCCCCAACGCGACGAACGCGTCGACATCGAGTTGGTCGAGCAATGCCGCGAACGCATGATCGGCCTCGTCGCGCACGAACGTCGTGCCGAGCTTCCCCGGGTGCCGATCCGAACGGCCGAAACCGAGGCGGTCGTAGGCGATCACGTCGCGCTGCGTGGCGCTCGCGAGCTGCGCGGGGAAGTCGCGCCACAGGTCGACGCAGCCGAGCGAATCGTGCAGCAGCACGATCGGTGCGGCCGGCTTAGGTGCGGCCGGCATAGGTGCGGCCGGCTCGCCCGTACCCGCTGCCCGTTGCGCCGGGCCGCCGCGCCAGCGTTTCGCAAAGAGGCGCCCTTG
Organism: Burkholderia cepacia ATCC 25416; assembly: GCF_001411495.1. Lineage (NCBI taxonomy): Bacteria > Pseudomonadati > Pseudomonadota > Betaproteobacteria > Burkholderiales > Burkholderiaceae > Burkholderia > Burkholderia cepacia. The sequence continues at coordinate 721,936 of NZ_CP012982.1, forward strand.
CGGCGTCTCGACGGTTGTCTCCTCGATCGGAATGTCGGTCATGTGCCTGTCGTCTGCATGAAAGCGGCCGCACCTCGGCGGCCTTGCCGGATCCGGTGATGTTGGCCCGCGCCCGCGCACAGCGTCAAGCAAGCCCCCACCGCCCGCGCGTTCATTCGGGCTGCGGCGGCAGATACTCCATCTGCGCCTCGTCGTACAGCCGGTAGATCAGCGCCTGCATCGCGCGGATGTCCTCCGATTCGTCGAGCATCCGCATGCTCATGATGATCGGCGACACGAGGTTCGGATCGTCGAGCGGCTTGTAGCTGATGTCGTCGCGCTTCAGCCCGTACACGCTGTGCGGCACCACCGACACGCCCTCGCCCATCGCGACGAGGCCGAGCGCGATCTGCAGTTCGCGCGTCTCGTAGATCTTGCGCGGCTGCAGCGCGCGATCGTGAAAGGCCGCGAGCACCTGGTCCGCATAACTCGGGCGCGGCGCCTTCGGAAAGATGATCAGCGTGTCGTTCACGAGATCGTGCAGCGACAGCACGGGCTTCGCGCTGTCGAGCACATGGCCGACCGGCAGCGCGACGATCATCCGCTCCTCGCGCAGCACGACGCGTCGCACGCTCGGGTCCTCGTGACGGATGCGCCCGAACCCGACGTCGATGCGCCCTTCCTTCAGCGCCTTGATCTGGTCCATCGTCGACATCTCGTGCAGGCTCAGCTCGACGGCCGGATACTCGCTGCGAAAGCGCCGGATGATCTTCGGCAGCATCCCGTACAGCGTCGAGCCGACGAAGCCGACCGACATGCTGCGTTCGATCTTGCCGACCCGCTTCGTCATCGATTCGAGCTCGGTCGTCTGTGCGAGCAGCTGCACCGCGTGCGAATAGAAGAAGCGCCCCGCGTCGGTCAGCTTCAGCGGCCGCGCGTTGCGCTCGAACAGCGGCACGCCGAGCGCTTCCTCGAGCTGCTGGATCTGCCGGCTCAGCGGCGGCTGCGCGATATGCAGCCGTTCGGCCGCCCGCGTGAAATTCCGCTCCTCGGCAACCGCGACGAAGTAGCGGAGGTGTCTCAACTCCATGTTCGATGTCTCCCGGACAGCGATCCGGCGGTCAACCCTGGCCGGACGATGTCGTCACGATACCGCAGGCGGCACAATTCGCCACACGCGGCCCCGGCGCCGTGCCGCCCAAAGCAAAACGGGAAGCCCGCGAGCTTCCCGTTGCCTGATCGGCGCCGCGGCACGGCGGCGTCACGCGCCGTCCGTCACACCTCGGTCGCGTAGAGCGCGTCGCGCTGCGCGTCGCTCAGCGAGTCGAGCGGCACGTCCGGCAGCTGGTAGCAGATCATCGTGCCGTACAGCTCCGCGAGGCAATTGCTGCCGGCGTCGAGCGCGTAGTCGTCCTCGCCGTCGGGCGCCGGCGGGTACACTTCGCGCCACGCGTTGATCGCGGCTTCGATTCGCACGATGGAAACGGGTCCGGCCTTCCGCTCGGCGGGTGATGCGCTCATGGATTCCTCTGGGTTGCGCGCTCCGCGGGCCGTATCGGCCCGGATGGAACGATGAAAACGCCGGGCATCTCGCCGGCCGCCGCACCGCGCGCGCGCCGGATGCCGATCCGCGCTGCGCGCCCCGCGCCGGCCGGGCCATGGCCCGGTAGGGTCGGGCAATATAACCGGCTTTGACCCCGTGCAGGCAAAAGCCGGGCAAAAAAAACGGGAAGCGCGCGGCTTCCCGTTTCGTCGCATGCCGCGCGGCTGTACGCCGCGCCCGCGTCAACCCGCGGTTTCGCGGTTCGCCACCGGCTGCCGCTGCGCGCCGCGGCTCGCGGCGATCCACGGCGCGATTTCCATGTCCTCGTAGCGCACGAAACGGCTCTTCTTCAGGAACCGGAAGCCGAGCCACACGACGAGGAACAGCGGAATGCCGATATAGGTCGCGGCCACGCCGGCCCAGTCGATCCGGTTCGCGAGGAACGCCTGATAGTCCTGCCCGAGCGCGATCACTAGGCACAGCACGAATGCGAACAGCGGGCCGAACGGGAACCACTTCGACTGGTACGGCAGCTGGTCGAGCGCGTAGCCCTGCTTCACGTACCCCTTGCGGAACCGGTAGTGGCTGACCGCGATGCCGAGCCATGCGATGAAGCCCGTCATCCCCGACGTGTTCAGCAGCCACAGGTACACGGTCTTGTCGCCGTACAGCGACGTGAAGAAGCACAGCGCGCCGACGGCCGTCGTCGCGTACAGCGCGTTGCGCGGCACGCCGCCGCGCGACAGCTTCGCGAAGATCCTCGGCGCACGGCCTTCGGTCGCGAGGTTGTAGAGCATCCGCGTGGACGCGTACATGCCCGAGTTGCCGGCCGACAGCACGGCCGTCAGGATCACCGCGTTCATCACGCCGGCCGCGAATGCGAGGCCCGCGTGGCGGAACACGAGCGTGAACGGGCTCACGCCGATGTCGGTCACGTCCGTCTTCAGCAGGTTCGGGTCGGTATAGGGAATCAGCACGCCGATCACGAAGATCGCGAACACGTAGAACAGCAGGATCCGCCAGAATACCTGGCGCACCGCGCGCGGGATCGTCGTGCGCGGGTTTTCCGATTCGCCGGCCGCGACGCCGATCAGCTCGGTGCCCTGGAACGAGAAGCCGGCGATCATCGCGACGCCCATCAACGCCGGCAGGCCGCCCGCGAACGGCGCGTCGCCGATCGTCAGGTTGCCCCAGCCGTTGCCCGGCGCGCCCTTCAGAATGCCGAAGATCATCAGCAGGCCGACGCCGATGAACGCGACCACGGTGACGACCTTGATCAGCGCGAACCAGTATTCGGCCTCACCGAAGCCGCGCACGGTCAGCGCGTTGAGCAGGAACATCACGCCGAGGAACGCCGCGCTCCACCACACGCCCGGGACGTCCGGAAACCAGTAATGCATCACGAGCTGCGCGGCGACGAGCTCCACCGCGATCGTCACGGCCCAGTTGTACCAGTAGTTCCAGCCGAGCGCGAAACCGAAGCCCTCGTCCACGTATTTCGCGCCGTAGGTCGCGAACGAGCCCGACACCGGCATGAACGCGGCCATTTCGCCGAGGCTCGTCATCAGGAAATAGACCATCAGGCCGATCAGCATGTACGCGACCATCGCGCCGCCGGGGCCGGCCTGCGAGATCGACGCGCCGGACGCGACGAACAGGCCCGTGCCGATCGAGCCGCCGATGGCGATCATCGTCAGGTGGCGCGCCTTCAGCGCGCGATGAAGCTTGGGTGGGTTCGCGGACGAACCGGGTTGGTCGGATTTCGGAAGTGCGGACATAAACGAGACGAACGTTGAGCGGGCCGGCATCCGTAGCCGGCGCATGCGGAATCGGAGCGCGGGGCGCGTCCTGCGATGCATTCGATGCGGCCCCGATACGCGTTGCGCGGCGGGCGCCTGCGGCGAAGCGCGGATTCTACCTGATTCGTCACGGGGACAGCTCGGGTGCCGCCGCCCGCGGCCGCTCCGGAGATTTCGCAGAATCAAGGGGTTGGCCGCGTCGCGACCGGGTCAGGCCGGGCCGTCGCCGCGCTCCGGTGCAAAAAACCTGCACTCCGGGCGGTCATCCCGTTTTCCTCTCCCAGGTGTTTCTCCACTGCCTTGTCGCAATCCGCCAGCTACCACGCCGGCATACATAATCGCCGGGTAATCACGGGATTATTCAGACAAAATGACCGATATCGGCAATTGATTCAAATCAAATCACTCGCACCTAAAGCGGTAACGATGCGTAACCGTTTTGAATCACCGCCCCGGCATGCATGTTTTGCATGCGCACACGAATGTCTGGAATTCGCGAGATAATGCGGCCCGATTCGAAATCAACAGCGAGCGGAATCGCCAACGACGCGAAATCCGCCGCCCGCCACCCTCGAGGATGAAGTCATTCACGCTGCCCGCCACGCTGCGCCGCCATACGGCGTCGATCGTGGCACGCATTCTGTCGCCCCGCGGCGTACTCGTTGCGGGGATTTTGCTGCTGATGTTCAGCTGGGGGCTTTCCACGGCGCTTTTAATCGAGGCGCGGCGCGATGCATATGACCATGCGGTCGAAAATGCACGCAACCTGATGCTGCTGATCGAACGCGATATCGCGCGCAATATCGAGCTCTACGATTTGTCGCTGCAGAACGTCCTCGACGGCGTGGCCGATCCGGAACTGACGACATTGCCGCCCCGCCAGCGCCATCGGCTGCTGTTCGACCGCGCCGCCACCGGCGAATATCTCGGGTCGCTGTTCGTGATGGATGCGCACGGCAATATCGTGATCGATTCGAGCGCGTCGCCCGCGCGGCAAGGCAACTTTGCGGATCGCGACTATTTCACCGTGCACCGCAACGATGTCGCGCAGGGCCTCTACATCAGCCGGCCGTACGCATCCCGGCTGCGCGGCGGCGCGCTGACGATCGCGCTCAGCCGCCGGATCACGCTGCCCGACGGCTCGTTCGGCGGCATCGTCGTCGGCACGCTCAGCATCGACTACTTCCGCGCGCTGCTCGACGGCCTCGCGGTCGGCAAGCACGGCAGCGCGGCAATCGCCGAGCTCAACGGCACGCTCGTGAGCCGCCTGCCCTACGACGCGCGCGTGGTCGGCATCGACCTGCGCAGGTCGCCGCTGTTCATCGAGGCGCTGCGCAGGCGGGAAGGCGTGCTGTCGGGCGTCGGCAGCATCGACGGCGTGCGGCGCGTCTATGTTTACAAGCATCTCGCCGGCCTGCCGCTGATCGTCGACGTCGCGCCCGCCGAGGTCGACATCTACGCGTCGTGGCGCCACCGCGCGATCTGGACCGTCGTGCTGATGTGCCTGTTCACCGGGTTCATCGCGTGGGGATCGCTGGCGCTGTCGCGCGAACTGACGCGCCGGCAGGTCGCCGAATCGAAGCTGTACCGGCTCGCGCACACCGATGCGCTGACGGGCCTCGACAACCGCGGCACGTTCGACACGGTGCTCGCGAAGGAGGCGCAGCGTGCGTCACGCAGCGGCCGCCCGCTGTCGGTGCTGTTCGTCGACGTCGATCACTTCAAGGCGTTCAACGACTACTACGGCCACCCGGCCGGCGACGACGTGCTGCGGCGCGTCGCGCAAACCGCGTCGCGCTGCCTGCGTCGCGACGGCGATCACGTCGCGCGCTACGGCGGCGAAGAATTCGTCGTCACGCTGCCCGACACCGATGCGCAAGGCGCGCTGACCGTCGCCGAAGGCATCCGGCGCGCGATCGCGGAGCTCGGCATCGAGCACGTGAAAAGCCCGTACGGGCGTGTCACGGCGAGCATCGGCGCGGCGACCGCCGCCGACGGCCGCCTGAACGCCGCGACGCTGCTGCGGCGTGCCGACGAGGCGCTGTACCGCGCGAAGTCCGGCGGACGCAACCGCGTGCTGGAAGCGCGGCCGGGCACCGCGGACGCATGACATCGCGCTGACGTGACGCGAAACCGCGCGGCGGCCGGCCCCGCCGGACGACCGCGCCGTGGACAGCCCTGCCGCGTTCGGCTAGCGTTACGTCTGCTGCGCATGCGGCGCGGCGCCGGCCCGCGCAGGCCGCGATGCGCGTTCCGGCCACTCCAGCTCCGTCATGACCACCCCGTTCCCTGCCCGGCTGCCTCCGCTCCTGCGCAACGCGCTCCGCCCGCTGCTCGACCCGTACCGCCGCTACCGGCACGCGAAGCTGATCCATGCGGCGCGCGTCGCGCTCGCGATTCTCGTGTCGATCGCGCTGTCCACCGGCCTGAACGTGCCGCACGGCGAGTGGTCGACGATTACCGTGCTGATCGTCGTCGGCGGGCTGCAGCATCACGGCAACATCCGCAAGAAGGCGGCCGAGCGCGCGCTCGGCACGTCGATCGGCGCGCTCGCGGGGCTCGGGCTGATCCTGCTGTATTCCGCCGCGCACGCACCGATCGCGATCTACCTGCTGATGGCGCTCGCGTGCGGCATCTGCGCGTATCACGCGATCGGCAAGGCCGGCTATATCGCGCTGCTGTCGGCGATCACGATGGTGATCGTCGCCGGGCACGGCGACAACGAGATCGTCGACGGCCTGTGGCGCGCGGTGAACGTGCTGATCGGCATCGCGATCGCGCTGGCGTTCTCGTTCGCGCTGCCGCTCTATGCCACCTACTCGTGGCGCTACAAGCTCGCCGACGCGCTGCGCGCGTGCGCGGCCGTGCATGCGCGGGTCGCGGGCGACCGCCAGGTGAGCGACGACGCGCACCTGAAGGAAATGGCCGCGCTGAGCGCGCTGCTCGTACAGCTGCGTTCGCTGATGCCGTCGGTGTCGAAGGAATGCGAGACGTCGATGACGCAGCTCGAGGCGATCCAGCGCAGCCTGCGCCTGTGCATCGGCTATCTGGAGATCCTGTCGAGCGCGGTGCCGGCCCGCGACGACGTCGCGGCCCGCGAATACATGCGCGTCGACATGAAGGCCGTGAACCGGCGCATCCGCGATACGCTGGTCGGCGCGAGCCGCGCGCTCAAGTTCGGCACGCCGAGCCGGCTCGCGCCGCGCCGCCGGCCGGCCGACCCACCGCACGACGCACCGCCGCCGCAGCTGTCCGGCTACGTGTCGATCACGGCCAAGCTGGCCGTGGAAGTCGACCAGTTGCGCGAGAAGCTGCTCGACACCGCGCAGTCGTGGAACATCTGACGCTCGCGGGCATCCGGGCTTCACGCCGACGCCTTTCATATTCCTTTCGGATCGGCGCGCCGGCATCCTGACCGCTGCAGCCCCGCCATTCGGCCGATCCGGCCCCGGAAACACGGCCGGCGTCCGGGCTCATCGGCGCCTGATTTGCCGTGATTTCGCGCCGCCCCGGGCGGCGTTCTCCACCCGGTTAACCGCCCGTCAGGCCCGCCGCGACAGGCCCGGCGACGGTTCCGGACGAAAATCAACCCTTGCCCCAACCTCCCGGACAGCCGATACTCGCATATTCCGCGAAATACGATCCCACCGGCTTCAATCCACGGTAATTCCTATGAGCACGATTCTCGAAAGCCTCCCGACCGGCCAGAAGGTCGGTATCGCCTTCTCCGGCGGCCTGGACACCAGCGCAGCGCTGCACTGGATGAAACTCAAGGGCGCCGTCCCGTACGCATACACGGCGAACCTCGGCCAGCCCGACGAAGACGATTACGACGCGATCCCGAAACGCGCGATCGAATACGGCGCAGCCGGCGCCCGCCTGATCGACTGCCGCGCGCAGCTCGTCGCAGAAGGCATCGCGGCGCTGCAAAGCGGCGCGTTCCACATCACGACGGCCGGCGTCACGTACTTCAACACCACGCCGATCGGCCGCGCCGTGACGGGCACGATGCTCGTCGCCGCGATGAAGGAAGACGGCGTCAACATCTGGGGCGACGGCAGCACGTACAAGGGCAACGACATCGAGCGCTTCTACCGCTACGGCCTGCTCGTGAACCCGGATCTGAAGATCTACAAGCCGTGGCTCGACCAGACGTTCATCGACGAGCTCGGCGGCCGTGCCGAAATGTCCGAATTCATGAACCAGGCAGGCTTCGCGTACAAGATGTCGGCCGAGAAGGCCTACTCGACCGATTCGAACCTGCTCGGCGCGACGCACGAAGCGAAGGATCTCGAAAGCCTCGAGAGCGGCATCAAGATCGTGAACCCGATCATGGGCGTCGCGTTCTGGCGCGACGACGTGAAGATCGCCGCGGAAGAAGTGACGGTGCGCTTCGAAGCCGGCCAGCCGGTCGCGCTGAACGGCGTCGAGTTCACCGACCCGGTCGAGCTGCTGCTGGAAGCGAACCGCATCGGCGGCCGTCACGGCCTCGGCATGAGCGACCAGATCGAAAACCGGATCATCGAGGCGAAGAGCCGCGGCATCTACGAAGCCCCGGGCCTCGCGCTGCTGTACATCGCGTACGAGCGTCTGGTCACCGGCATCCACAACGAAGACACGATCGAGCAGTATCGCGAGAACGGCCGCCGTCTCGGCCGCCTGCTGTACCAGGGCCGCTGGTTCGACCCGCAGGCGATCATGCTGCGTGAAACGGCCCAGCGCTGGGTCGCGCGCGCGATCACCGGCGAAGTGAAGATCGAACTGCGCCGCGGCAACGACTACTCGATCCTGAGCACGAAGTCGCCGAACCTCACGTACCAGCCGGAACGCCTGTCGATGGAGAAGGTGGCATCGACGTTCTCGCCGCGCGACCGGATCGGCCAGCTGACGATGCGCAACCTCGACATCACCGATACGCGCGACAAGCTGCGCGTGTATTCGCAAGTCGGGCTGCTGACGCCGGGCGAAGCATCGGCGCTGCCGCAGATCAAGGGCGACGACAAGTAAGTCGCCTCGCTCGACGCCGTGCCGCATCGCTGGATGCGGCACGGCCGGGCAGGCTGCGCGGGTTGATCCTCTTCTTCACGCACGCAGCCTGCCGCTCCCTCCCTCTCCCCCGCCTTTCCGCTTCCCCTTCCGCAATTGCATCACGCCGCGTAGCGCACCGACGGCACGGCACCGCCGCACCAGTCATGGCAAGCTGCGAGTCATCTCGATGCATGAAGCCGGGCGTGCTCGCGATACGCGCCGGCCCGGCGTCCCGGCCCACCGGCCGCGCCTACGAGTGATGCCGCACGCCCGGCACGGCCGCTTCCCTCGCACCCTTGCGGCTCAGCATCAGCGTGACGACCGCCGACACCGCGAGCGTGCCCGCCACCACGTAGAGCCCCGCGGCATAACCGCCCGTCACGTGCTTCAGCCAGCCGATCGCGAACGGCCCGACGAACCCGCCGAGGTTGCCGATCGAGTTGATCATCGCGATGCCGGCCGCCGCGCCGGCACCCGACAGGAAAGCGCTCGGCATCGCCCACAGCGGCGCCTTCGCGGCACTGATCCCGATGTTGACGACGACCAGCGCGAGCACGGTGAGCAGCGCGGTGCCCGCCTGCCCCGCAAACACGAAGCCGATGCACGCGAGCACGCACGGAATCACGACGTGCCAGGTGCGCTCGCCGCTGCGATCCGAATGCCGCGCCCAGGCGATCATCGCGACGACCGCGGCGATGCTCGGGATGCCGGTGAGCAGACCCGTCTGCAGCGCGGTGAAGCCGAACTGCTTGACCATCAACGGCGCCCACAGGCCGAGCGTGTACAGCCCCGCCGACGTGCCGAAGTAGATCAGCGCAAGCGCCAGCACGCGCGGATCGCGCAGCGCCTGCCACGCGCCGGCGGTATGTCCGGCATGCGTGTGGCGCGCATCGGCTTCGGCTTTCAGCTTCGCGACCAGCCAGTCGCGCTCGCCCGCCCGCAGCCATGCGGCCTTCGACGGCGAATCGGTCAGGCACCTGAGCACGACGAAGCCGAGCACGACCGCCGGCAGCGCTTCGACGATGTACAGCATCTGCCAGTCGGCGAGCCCGAACATCGGCGGCATCTGCATGATCGCGCCCGACAGCGGCGAACCGATCGCGGTCGAGATCGGCGCGGCCGCCATGAACCACGCGGCGGCCACCGCGCGCTGCTTCGCGGGAAACCACAGGCTCAGGTACAGGATGATGCCGGGGAAGAATCCGGCCTCGGCCATGCCGAGCAGGAAGCGCAGCACGTAGAAGCTCGTCGGCCCGGACGCGAATGCGGACACGGCCGACACGATCCCCCACGTGATCATCACGCGTGCGATCCAGATGCGCGCGCCGACGCGATGAAGAATCAGGTTGGACGGCACTTCGAACAGGAAGTAGCCGATGAAGAACAGGCCGCCGCCGAACCCGAACGCGGTCGGCGACAGGCCGATCGCCTTGTTCATCGTCATCGCGGCAAAGCCGACGTTGACGCGATCGAGAAAGCTGACGAAATAAAGCAGCATCACGAACGGAATGATGCGCCACATCAGTTTCCGCGCGACGCGGGTTTCCAGATCCGCTTGCATGTGTCTCCTCCTTCGAGGTCGAGCCGTGCTCTGTCCGTGAATGCTCGCCGGTGCCGCCGCGAAACGGGCGCCGGGGCGCCCGGGTGCCCGGCTCGCGTCGGATGCGCGAGTCGCGGGCAGGAAAACGGGGGAACGATGAACGGGAGACAGCCGGTGACCGGTTGCGCACGCGCGCCGCCGCTAAGTCGCGGCCCGCCCGCCCATCGCCGCCCGTGTCATCAGGCGGCGATCGCCGCGTTCGCGACACGCTCGCAGACAGCCGCCGTCACCTGCGCGGTCGTCGCGCTGCCGCCGAGATCGCGCGTGTGCAGCGACGGGTCGGACGTCACCGCCTCGATCGCCTGCATCACGCGCGCGGCGGCTTCCGCTTCGCCGAGGTGGTCGAGCAGCATCACGACCGACCAGAACGTGCCGACCGGATTCGCGAGCCCCTTGCCCATGATGTCGAACGCGGAGCCATGGATCGGCTCGAACATCGACGGATAACGGCGCTCGGGATCGATGTTGCCGGTCGGTGCGATGCCGAGGCTGCCGGCGAGCGCGGCCGCGAGATCGCTGAGGATGTCCGCGTGCAGGTTGGTCGCGACGATCGTGTCGAGCGACGCCGGCCGGTTGACCATGCGCGCGGTCGCCGCGTCGACAAGCTCCTTGTCCCACGTCACGTCGGGAAACTCCTGCGCGACCTGCTTCGCGATCTCGTCCCACATCACCATCGCGTGCCGCTGCGCGTTGCTCTTCGTGATCACGGTCAGCAGCTTGCGCGGACGCGACTGCGCGAGTCGGAACGCGAAGCGCATGATGCGTTCGACGCCGGCGCGCGTGAGGATCGACACGTCGGTCGCGGCCTCGATCGGATGGCCCTGGTGCACACGGCCGCCGACGCCCGCATATTCGCCCTCGGAATTCTCGCGGACGATCACCCAGTTCAGGTCGCCGGGCCCGCAGCGCTTCAGCGGCGCGTCGATACCGGGCAGGATGCGCGTCGGTCGCACGTTCGCATACTGGTCGAAGCCCTGGCAGATCTTCAGGCGCAGTCCCCACAGCGTCACGTGATCGGGCACCTCGGGGTCACCCGCCGAGCCGAACAGGATCGCGTCCTTGCCGCGCAGCGCGTCGAGGCCGTCGGCCGGCATCATCGCGCCGTGCTCGCGGTAGTAATCGGCGCCCCAGTCGAAATCCTCGAACTCGAACGCGAAGCGGTCGCTGCCGCGGGCCAACGCCTCCAGCACCTGCTTGCCGGCCGGCACCACTTCCTTGCCGATCCCGTCGCCGGGAATCGTTGCGATACGGTAGGTCTTCATGCGCACATCCTCGATTGATCATCAGCGTGGAGGCACTTTACCGAACCAGGAGTGCAGGAACCGGTGCTAGACTCAAAGCATCTTTAACTTGAATTCATGAATCCCGTCATGGCGGATACCGTCCAGCCGGCCGATCTCGGCTTCTTCTCGACGCTCGCCGCCTCCGGCAGCCTCAGCGCGGCCGCGCGCGAACTCGGGCTAACCGCGGCGGCCGTCAGCAAGCGGCTCACGCAGATGGAACGGCGCGCGGGCGTCACGCTGGTGAACCGCACGACGCGGCGGATGATGCTGACGCCGGAAGGCGACGTGTATCTCGACTACGCGCGCCGGATCCTCGACCAGATGGACGAACTCGGCGAGTTGCTCGGCAGCGCGAAGCAGCGTCCGAAGGGGTTGCTGCGCGTGAATGCGACGCTCGGTTTCGGGCGCAGCCACGTCGGCCCGGCGATTTCGCGCTTCGTCGCGCGGTATCCGGAAGTGTCGGTGCAACTGCAGTTGTCGGTGATGCCGCCGCCGCTCACCGACGACGCGTTCGACGTGTGCATCCGCTTCGGCGAACCGCCCGATTCGCGTGTCGTCGCGCGGCGGCTCGCACCGAACCGCCGGCTGCTGTGCGCGGCGCCCGCGTATCTCGCGCGGCACGGCACCCCGGGCACGCCGCACGACCTGACGCGGCACAACTGCATCGGCATCCGCCAGGGGGACGAGGGTTACGGCGTCTGGCGCCTGACGAGCGGGCGCGGCACGGCGCGTTATACGGAAGCCGTGCGGATCAACGGCAACCTGACGACGAACGACGGCGAGATCGCCGTGAAGTGGGCGCTCGACGGGCACGGGATCCTGATGCGCGCGGAATGGGATCTGCGCGACTACCTCGCCGACGGGCGCCTGGTCGTCGTGCTGCCCGATCACGAAACGCCGGGCGCCGACATTTATGCGGTGTATGCGCAGCGTCACCAGATGTCAGCGCGGATTCGGGCGTTCGTGGATTTTCTGGCGGAGGAGCTGGGGCGGTTGAGGACGGTGCAGGAAAAACCGTAAGGCCGGATCAAGCCGCCGTCGCCATATGCGTGCGGCACCGACGACGCTCGACGGCCGAATCGCCCCGCACGTGGCCACGGTTCGCTCCGCATGCGCACGGGCTTGTCTCGCCAGGGTGGGCATCAAAAGGCAAATATTCTGGCGAAACACGGCTCACGATCGCCAGAATATTTGCATCTCGATGCACCGCCCCCGAGCAGGCGCACATGGCCGCCGCATTTCGCCTCGCGAACGATTGACCGCCCTTCGTTCAGCGCTCCCCGTTCACGCCACTGCCACCTGACTCCCCTCGCGATCGTTCATCTCGACGACTTCCGGCACCAGTTGTCGCGCCATGGCCCCCGCGACGGCCACGCCCTCCCGGTCCCGTTCAAACCGCTCGACGATCCAGTCGACGAACGCGCGCACGCCGGGCGACACATGCGGGCGCTTCACGTACACGGCCGATACCGCGATCGCACCCGGCCGCCAGCGCGGCAGCACTTCCCGCAACCGCCCCGCGTCGATCAGCGGCTGCGCGGCGACGCGCGGCGGCTGGATCAGCCCGAGGCCATGCACGCCGCACGCCAGGTACGCCTGCTCGTCCTCCACACTGACGATCCCGTCGAGCCGCACCTTGCGCACCGCGCCATCGACGAGGAAATCGAGTTCGGCCGTACGCTGCCCCGGAACCGACGACGTGCCGACCGCACGATGCACGGCCAGATCGTCGAGCGTGCGCGGTGCGCCGTGGCGGTCGAGATACGCGGGGCTCGCGCATGTCACGCGCTCGAGCGTGCCGAGCCGGCGCGCAACGAGCGACGAATCGGGCAGTTCGCCAAGCTGGACGCTGCAGTCGATCGCGTCGCCGATGCGATCGGCCGGGCGCCCGGATACGCCCAGCGTCAGCGCCAGATCGGGATGCCGTGCATGGAACTCGCCGAGCGCGGGCAGCACGATCGCGTCCGCGACCGCCGCCGGCAGCTCGACGCGCAGCGGCCCGCTCGGGTGCAGGGCGGCGCCGCGAATGCTGGCCTCGAGCTCGTCGACGTCGGCCGTGATGCGCACGCAGCGCCGGTAATACGCGTCGCCTTCGGGCGTCGCCCGCAGCGCGCGCGTCGTACGCACCAGCAACGGCATGCCGAGCGCCGTTTCGAGCTCCTGCACGGTCCGCGTCGCGGTGGCGCGCGAAATGCCGAGCGCCTGCGCCGCGCGCGTAAAGCTGTTCATTTCGACGATGCGCGTGAAGATGCGCATCGCGCGGATCGGATTGTCCACCGGACACCCCTGCATGTTTGCCGCATGCCGCGGCGCACGCTTGCGCGCCCGCCGTGCATGCGTATCGAGGAACGCCGCGCCGCCGGCGCGGCAGACGGTTCAGCCGTTCGCCGCCGCGGCGCCGCGCGCCGGGTCGTCGAGCAGCCGTTGCGCCAGCGCGAGTGCGTCGTCGCGGGTGGCGGCCGCGTTCAGCGGATAACCCCAGACCTTCTCGAACGCGCCCGAGAACGCGTCGAGCGCCGCGCGCCGCGCGGCGTCGGGCTCGATCGCGATCATCGCTGAGATCCATTCGTGCGACTGCGCGCGGTTGGCCTTGCTCCACTTCGCGAGCTGCTTGCGCAACTCGTGATCGTCGGCGCCGCGTTCATTGCCGGACGGCGCATCGTCGGTCAGAAGAACGAACGGTTCGCGACGCGCGAGCAATGCGTCGAGTTCGGCGATCAGGCGGGCGGGGTCGGTGTGCGTCGAACCGGTGTAACGCAACCAGACAAACGGGAATTCGGTCGTGGTGATGTGCATGTCGGCCTCCAGATGAGAACGATTCTCATTTTATGGATCAAGGCCCGCGGCGTCATTTATCGTCCCGGCCAACCGCTTGCCCGATCCGGCCAATCGCGCCCGAATGGCGTGAGTCGCGCGGTTCAGCGTTGCCGGTCGGTCAGGAATTGCGTCGGCGACTTGCCGGTCGCCTTGCGGAACATCGTCACGAAGCTGCTCGCGCTCTCGTAGCCGAGCTCGATCGCGATCTGGTGCACGCGGCGGCCGGTCGTCAGCATCCGCAGCGACAGCGCGACGTGCAGCCGCCGGCGCCAGTCGCCGAGGCTCATCCCGAGCTCCTTCGCCGCGAGCCGCGTCAGGCTGCGCTCGCTGATGCCCGCGCGCCGCGCGAGCTCGGCCAGCGGCGACTTGTCGGCCGGATCGGCGAGCAGATGGTCGATCAGCTTGCGCAGCCGGCGATCGGCGGGCATCGGCAGGTACAGGTCCTCGACCGGTGCGGCGACGAGTTCGTCGAGCAGCGTCGCCATCAGCCGCCCCTGCGGCCCGTCGACGTCGTACAGGTTCGGAAAGCTCGCCGCCTTCAGCAGCAGTTCGCGCAGCAGCGGCGACACCGACAGCGTGCAGCAGCGCGCGGGGAGGTCGAGGGCGGCATCCGGTTCGACCAGCACCGCGTAGAACGTCGCGCCGGCCGAGCCGCGCGCCGCGTGCGGAACGTCGCCCGGAATCCATACCGTGCATTGCGGCGGCGCGCTCCACACGCCGCCGTCGATCTCGCAATAGATGACGCCGCTCAACGTGTAGAGCAACTGCGCCTGCGGATGGCTGTGCCGCTCGAGCCGCCATTCGGGCTCGACGACCGAGCCGCCGAACACGACGAGCGGACGCGGCACGTGGAAGACTTCGTCATCCGCTGCGGGATCGGTGGTCGGAGGAAGCTGGCGCATGAAACGGTGGACGATGGAGGAAGCCGGACGCCCTGCCCGCGCGTCCTTTCGTGCTTATACCAGAAAGGCGCCGGCGCGGCCCTGCCGCCCGGGCGGGTGCCCGCGCGGCGTCTGCAGCCGCCTGCCGATGCGAATACAACGCCCCGATCCCCCGCCGCCGCACCCACCTGCCGGAGCCGTCATGTTCGACCTGACCACGCTGACCACCTTCACGGCCGTCGTCCTGGGCCTGTTCCTGATTCCCGGCCCCGCCGTGCTGCTCGTGCTGAGCCGCACCGTGCAGGGCGGCCGCAAGACCGGCATCCTGACCGGCCTCGGCGTCGCCAGCGGCGACTTCGTGCATACGCTGTTCGCGGCCGTCGGCCTGTCGGCGCTGCTGATGACGTCGGCGCTCGCGTTCAATGTCGTGAAGGTGATCGGCGCCGCGTACCTGATCTATCTCGGCGTGCGCGCGCTGCTGGAGAAGCCGTCCGATCCGTCGCTGCCGAGCGTATCGCCCGTCACCCCGCTCAAGGCGTACCTGCAGGCGATTCCCGCCGAGGTGCTGAATCCGAAGACGGCGCTGTTCTTCCTCGCGTTCATGCCGCAATTCGTGCATCCGGAACGCGGCTCGACGTTCGTGCAGTTCGCGGTGCTCGGGCTGATCTTCGTCGTGCTCAGCTCGCTCTACACGACGCTGATCGCCTGCTCGATCCGTCCGCTCGGCCGCATCGTGAAGCGGCTCACGTGGCTCACGCGCTGGCAGGGGAAGATCATCGGCTCGATCTTCATCGCGCTCGGGCTGCGCGTGGCCGTGCAGCAGCGCTGACACGCACGGCCGCATGACGTCCGCCGCCACGCCCGCCGGCGAAGCGCTCTACACCGACCCGCGCCTCGTCGCGGTCTACGACCTGTTCAACGCGGGCGATCGGGATTTCGCGTTCTACGCGTCCGTGATCGGCGCCGCACGCCGACGCATCCTCGACCTCGGCTGCGGCACCGGCACGTTCGCGCGCCGGCTCGCGGCAGCCGGGCACGACGTCGTGGCGATCGATCCCGCGCCGGCGATGATCGAATACGCCCGACGCCAGCCGGGCGCCGACGCGGTCCACTGGCTTGCGTGCGGGCTCGACGGCCTGCCGCCCGACGCGCCGCCGTTCGATGCGGTCGTGATGACCGGGCATGCGTTCCAGTGCCTGCTGACCGACGCCGAAATCGATACGACGCTGCGCGGTGCGCGGCGCGTGCTCACCGACGGCGGCCGCTTCCTGTTCGAGACCCGCAATCCGCGCATCGCGCCGTGGCGTGCATGGACGCCGGCACATTCGGCACGCAGCGTCGAATCGCGCGAATCGGGCATCGTCGACCTGCATCATGCGGTGCGCTCCGTGGACGGCGCGATCGTCACGTTCGACACGCATTACCGCTTCCGCCGCGACGACACGGTGCTGACGAACGCGAGCCGGCTGCGCTTCATCACTCAACCCGACTTGCGGCAGCGCGTGATCGCGGCCGGATTCTCGTCGGCCGAGTGGTACGGCGACTGGCAGCACGCGCCGTTCGACGCTGCGACCAGCGCGGAGATCATCGCGATCTGCCGCGCGTGAGTGCGCGTTCCCGACCGCGTCAGCCCGCCACCGGCAGCGTGTCCACCGCATACACATGCCGCAGCGTGCGGCCCAGCACCGGGTCGTCCAGCTCGACCTCGAACCGCTCGGCCGGCCGGATGCCGCCGATCGCCGCCAGCGTGCCGCACAGCATCGCGGTGCCGTCGACGAAGCGGCCGTCGTGGCGCGCGAACTGCGCGAGCAGGTCGTCCGGTGCGCGCATCGTGCTCACCTTGCCTTCCTGGTACAGCACGCGCTCGCCGTCGATCGTCGCGTAGGCGCGCAGCACGAGCTGATCCCAGTGCCCGGCCACGTCGTCGAGCTTCCACAGCGTGTTCGCGCACGGCTTGCCGCACATCTGCTTCGACACCGTGATCCCGTACGTCTCGACCTCGCGGTCGGTGTGATCGGACGCGATGCCGACGAACGTCTCGCCGCCGTCGCGCACCAGCACGAATTCCGCTTCGCCGCTGCTCTGCCCGCCCGACACCTGGATTGCGGGCGACGGATCGAGGCGGTCGGCCGCAACGCGGTAGAACACGGGCGTCGTCGCCGGGCGCTTGACGCCCAGTTCCTCCAGCTCGCGGATGTGCTTCTCCATGGCGACCGTGTCGCGGCCGGTCCAGCCCGCGATCACGAGCGTGTCGATCGCGATCGCACGCTCGGTGCGGCCGTCGCGACCGTCGATCGCAAACGTGATGGTTTTCATCGAATGCTCCTCGTAGCGGGCAGCGCACGCGCGATGCGGCGCCGCCCGCGATGTGTCGTGAATGGCCGGGCTCAGGCCGGGTCGTAGTAGTGAATCTCCAGCAGCACGCAGCCGCCGTTCGACTTGAACGGGCCGTGCCATGCGCCGGGCGGGCGCACCGCATACGTGTAGCCCTTGAACGGCGTGCCGCCGTTGCCGTGTTCGTCGTTGCCGACGGTCAGGTCGCCTTCGACGAGAAACACCTCTTCCCAGTAGTCGTGCACGAACGGCTTCTTCGTATGCAGCCCGGCCGGCAGGCGCAGCAGGCGCGTGCGGCTGCCGCGCTTCCGCTCGGTGTCGAGCGCGCCGGACAGGATCAGTTCCTGCGCGCCGGAGGCCGGGTCATAGCCTTCCGGCAGTTGCCAGTCGCGCTGCGCGTCCAGCGTATGGAATTCGTCGTGAAGCTTATTGATGGCCATCTGTCTCTCCTGTGGCGATAGCGGATGAGTCGAACGCGATGCGGCGCGTCAGGCGGCGCGCGGCGTCGACAGTTCCTGGTTCAGCGAATAGCTGCCGAGCATCGAATCGACGAGATGCGACGCGCGCTGCCAGTCGTACGTGCGATACGCATGCCCCTTCGTGACGAACGACGCGCCGGCGTAGAACAGTTCGTACTGGTTGTGGCGCGACGCGAATTCGGAGCCGACCGCATCCCACGCGAGCTTGAAGAACTTCACGCGCTCCTCGGACGAGCACACCGGCGACTTCTGCGTCTTCTCGATGATGCGCAGCAGGTCGGGGTTCTCGAAATCGCGCACGCTGGACGGCAGCATGATCATTCCGCCGCCGGCGAGCTCGCGCAGCGTGTTGAGCACCTTCGAATAGAGCTGCTGCGTGACGACCTGCGAGCCGTACAGCATGTTGCGGTCGGGTACGTAGAAGCCGTTGACGACGGCGCCCTTCGCTTCCATCCCGTAGACCCACGCCTCGACCATCGACGCTTCGGCCGCGAGCTGGCCCAGCGTTTCGCGCACCTGCGGGAACGCATTCGTGCCGTTGACCTCGGAGATCTTCAGGCCGAGCCCGACGAGGAAGCGCAGCTTCGTCATCAGGCGCACCTGGCATTGGTAGTTCTGGTACACGTGCGCGGGCGTCGCGTGGAACTGCTTCGCGCACATCGCCGTGTTGCCGGCAACGAAGATCCGTTCCCACGGCACTTTCACGTCGTCGAAATACAGCACCGCGTCGTTCTCGTCGAAGCGGCTCGACAGCGGGTTGTCGAACACCGATGTCGCGTTCTCCTCGTACGACTTGCGCGACAGGATCTTCATCCCCTTCGCGTTCATCGGCACCGCGAACGACAGCGCATACATCTCGTCGCCCTCGCGCAGCGGCTGAATGCAACTGCAGAACACCTCGTTCGCCATGATTCCGCTCGTCGCGAGCATCTTCGCGCCGCGCACCATGATGCCTTCGGCATCCTGATCGACGATGCCGACCGCGAGGTACTTGTCCTCCTGCTCGTGCGCGGCCTTCGACTGGTTCGCCTGCGGATTCACGATCACGTAGGTCAGGAACAGGTCGTTGTCGCGTGCGTAGCGGTAGTAGTCGCGCAGCGCGCCCGCCCGAGCCGGATCGTATTGCTCGAACACGTCGGCGCCCATCACCATGCCGGCAAGACAGGACGCGACGTGATCCGGCGAGCGGCCCATGAAGCCGTAATGCAATTCCGACCACGCTTCCAGCGCGGCACGGCGTTCGACGAGTTCGTCGTAAGAGGTCGGCAGTTGCCAGATCCGGCTGACGCGGTTGCCCGAGTCGGGCGACACGAACGTCATCTTCTCGACGTTCTCGTCACGCGCCTGGTAGTCGTACAGGCTCGCGTAGCTGCGGATCGAATTGCGGAATGCCGCATGCGCGGTCACGTCGCCGACCGGCTGGCCGTTCAGGTAGACCTGCCGCCCGTCGCGCAGCGACGCGATGTGCTGGGTCCCGTTCTTGATCATGATGTCCTCCTGGGTGGAATGAAACGTGGATTGCATTCAGGCAGACGGCGCGTGCATGCCGTCGAGCGTGCGATAGCGGCCGCCGAAGAAGATCAGCGGGCGCCCTTCCGAGCGCGCGCGGTGCCGCGTCACGCGGCCGACGAAGATCACGTGATCGCCGCCGTCGTACTGCGCGTAGGGCTCGCATTCGAACGTCGCGAGCGCGTCGGGCAGCAGCACCGCGCCGTCGTCATCGGCCGCGCCGGCACGCCAGCCCCACTTGTCGCCGTTCGCTTTCGCGAAGCAGTTCGACAGATGCTGTTGCGTCTCGTCGAGCACATTGACCGCATAGCCGCCCGCGCCGGCCAGGTCGCCGAGGCTCAGGCTCCGACGGTCGACCGAAAACAGGATCAGCGGCGGGTCCAGCGACACCGAATTGAACGACGCGACCGTGATACCGATCGGCGCCCCCTCCTTGCGCGGGGCGGTAATCACCGCGACGCCCGTCGCGAACATCGACAGCGCGGCGCGAAAGCGCCGCTGCGCGTCGGCACCCGCACCGGTTCCGGCATGGTTCTCGCTCATCTCGTCCTCCTTGGGTTGCATCGCCTGATTCCGCTGCGGAATCAGGCCCAACAAAGCACCGTTACTTAGCTTTGTTATTTAGCTTTTATTAAATGTAAACACAAAGGCGGGTTCAAGTTGTCGTAAACCCTGACCTAGAAAGCTTTGTTTGAAAGACAACCCTACTGGCGGGATGGGTGTTGCGCGGCGCCCGCGAATGTCCACGTACACTGCGGCTACCCTGTTCCGCGGTGCTTTCGCGCACCGCGGGAGACACCGCTTTCCGGAGCCGCATCGATGCAATCCCGTCCGATCTACATGGACTACAGCGCGACGACGCCCGTCGATCCGCGCGTGGTCGACAAAATGGTGCCGTTCCTGCACGAGCAGTTCGGCAACCCGGCTTCACGCAGCCACAGCTATGGCTGGGATGCCGAGCAGGCGGTCGAGGAGGCGCGCGCGCACGTCGCCGCGCTGCTCGGCGCCGATCCGCGCGAAATCGTGTGGACCTCCGGCGCGACCGAGGGCAACAACCTCGCGATCAAGGGCGCCGCGCACTTCTACCAGGGCAAGGGCAGGCATCTCGTCACGGTGAAGACCGAGCACAAGGCCGTGCTCGATACGTGCCGCGAGCTCGAACGCCAGGGCTTCGACGTCACGTACCTCGACGTGCGGGAAGACGGCCTGCTCGATCTCGACACGGTGCGGCAGGCGCTGCGCGCCGACACGATCCTGGTGTCGGTGATGCTCGCGAACAATGAAACGGGCGTGATCCAGCCGGTGACGGAGATCGGCGCGCTGTGCCGCGCGCGCGGCATCGTGTTCCACTGCGACGCCGTGCAGGCGGCCGGCAAGATCCCGGTCGACGTGAATGCGTTGAACGTCGACCTGCTGACGGTGACCGCGCACAAGGTTTACGGCCCGAAGGGAATCGGCGCGCTGTACGTGCGCCGCAAGCCGCGCGTGCGGATCGAAGCGCAGATGCACGGCGGCGGCCATGAGCGCGGGATGCGCTCGGGCACGCTGCCCACGCACCAGATCGTCGGGATGGGCGAGGCGTTCCGGCTCGCGAAGGAAGAGATGGCGGAGGAAAGCCGCCGGGTCGGCGCATTGCGCGACCGGTTGCTGGCCGGCCTGTCGACGCTCGACGAGGTTTACGTGAACGGCGATCTCGCCCGCCGGATTCCGCACAACCTGAACGTCAGCTTCAATTTCGTCGAAGGCGAATCGCTGATCATGGGGATCAAGGGTGTCGCGGTATCGTCAGGCTCCGCGTGCACGTCGGCATCGCTGGAGCCGTCGTACGTGCTGCGCGCGCTGGGCCGCAGCGACGAGCTCGCGCACAGCTCGATCCGCTTCACGCTCGGCCGCTTCACGACCGAAGCCGAAGTGGACGGCGTCATTGCGCAGGTGCGCGACACGGTCGGCAAGCTGCGCGCATTGAGCCCGCTGTGGGACATGCATCTCGAAGGGGTCGACCTGAATACGATCGAGTGGGCCGCGCACTGAGTGCGGTCGAAGCGTCAGCCTTTTTCCTGGCGCGCGATCAGGTGCGCGAGATCGAGCGTCGCGCGGTCGCCGTTGGTGACGAGGCGGTCGATCACCGAGCAGAGCGCCTTGAATTCGGTCTTCGTCACGCCCTCGAACAGCACGTTGTTGATGCGCTGCTGCGTATCGGTGAGCGCCTTCAGCAGCTTCGAGCCGGCCGGCGTGACCGTGAGACGCATCTTGCGCTTGTCGTCGGGGTCCGGGCGTTTGTCGATCAGGCCGAGCTTCTTCAGCTTGCCCGTCTCGATCGTGACGAATGCGCCGCTCAGGTGCAGGTGATCGGCGAGGCGGTTGACGGTCACGACGTCGTCGTGCGAAAGATGCGAAACCGATACGAGCAGCGAATACTGGATGCCGGTGAGGCCGATCAGCGAGCCGAAGCCGTCGCGTACCGACAGCAGGCGGGCCGCAAACGGCAGCAGCCCGTTGATCAGGTGGCGAAATTCCGTGTCCGTGCCGTCGATCAGGCAGGCCGGGTTGGTGATGGTCAGAACGGACTCCTCTTGCTGCTTGGCCATGACTTCGACGCTCCGTACGGTCATGCGAATTTAGCTTTGAAACGAAATTATACGGCAAAGGCACATGCGCCCCGGGCCAGGTCCGGCCGCTGCGCGTGCCCCCATTTCCCGCTACAGGAGGCTCGTCCATGCCCTTCCCGCTTCATCCCGCGTCGGTTCGCGCGCTGCTCGAATGCTATCTGCGCGCAAAGGACCTGAACCGCCCCGCGTTGATCGCCGACTGCTTCGCGGCCGATGCCGAGCTGAGCTTTTCGCTCGCGAACGACGACATCGATTTTCCGCCGCGCGTGACGGGCGCGGCCGCGATCGCACGCACCCTGGTCGAGGAATTCGGCGAGCGGTTCGAGCGGTGCCGGACCTATTACGTTTGCACGGAGCCCGAAGTCGACCCGCATGGCGTCAGCGAGATGTCGTGGCTCGTCGTGATGCGGCAGAAGGACAACGGCGCGTTGCGGATCGGGCACGGCACGTACCGCTGGCAGTTCACACCCGACAGCGAAGGCGGTGCGCGGATCGCCGCGCTGCACATTCACATCGTGCGCATGGATACGATCGACGATCCGAAGTCGACGAAACTCGACGCGCTGCATGCGGCGTTCGGGTATCCGTGGCTGCCGGCGCACGCGTTCGCGCGCGGACTGGCGGATGTCGCGGCCGCGCAGCCGGAATGGGCATTCCTGGCGTCGTTTCACGAGGCGGCGGCAGCGGCGGCCGGTTGAAACACGGCCGAAGCGCGTCGCCGCATCACGCGCGGGCAAGGAGCTGACGGACCGTCATCACGCGCGGATCGTCGATCGTCAGAACCTCGCCGTAATGGGCAATCGTTGCACGGCGGTCGAGCAACAGCGGAATCGAGACGCGCCCGAGCAGCGTCCGCTCGACCGCTTCGCCGAACGTGAATCCGCACAGATGCACACCGTCGACCACGCAATTGGTCGAGAACACTCGGCCCTGCGCATCGACATAAAACTCGGCGTACCCGAGATCGTCTTCGGCGAAGCCGATCATCGTCGTCCCGAGCGCCTGTTCCCACGCGTCGATCTGGTGATCCTTGCGCGCCAGCGCATGAAAGACGAGCCCCATTCGCGCGCAGGTTTGCCCGCTGGCGGAGGCGCCCACGATCAGCCCGCCGAATTCGCGCAGGATTGCATCTCCCGGATGCTCGCCGTCGCCGGACGACACACGGCAACCGGAGTCGCCACGCCACCCCGAATCGGCAAACAGCGCTTTGACCGACGAAGGAATCACGACCACCACCACCCTGCCGACGTTTGCGTGCACGATACCGCACGCGCTATCCGCCATGCGCGACGCAGGGAATGCATCGCGCATGCCCGTCACCTCGACGCATCGAGCGCGCCCCTCACTCCCTCCCAATCCAGCCCGAACCGCGCGAGATACTTGCGCAGCCTGTCCGCATCGTTCGGCTGCTTCTTGCTCTGCCGCGACACCGCGAACAGCGTGCGCCCCGCTTCCGACAGGCTTGCCGACACGCGGCACACGTCGAGCACGCGTTCGAGCTGCGCACGGTCGAACAGGTCGAGTTCCGCCGCACGCGCGCCGAACACCGCGTCGACGCATGCCTCGGATGATCCCGCGCCGCCCGGCTGCGACCACGTGCGCGTCAGCCGCTCGACTTCCTGTTCGGCAAGCGCTTCGGTAATCCGCCCCGCGTCGGCCAGCGTCGCCATCCGCGTGACCGACGCGGACAGCTCGCGGAAGTTGCCGGCCCACGCCGCACGCGGCGACGCGGCGAACGCGAGGTAGCGCCGCTTCGCCTCGACGTTGAAACGCACCTGCTCGCCCTGCTCGCGGCCGAACCGGTCGAGTTCGAATTCGAGGTTTGGCTCGATGTCCTCGCGGCGCTCGGCCAGCCCCGGCAGTTCGTACGTCCACAGGTTGATCCGCGCATAGAGATCTTCACGGAAGGTGCCGGCCGCCACCATCTGCCGCAGGTCGCGGTGCGTGCCCGCGATCAGTTCGAAATCGCTGGTCGCCTCGACGTCAGCGCCGACCGGCAGGAAACGCTTCTCCTCGATCGCCTTCAGCAGCATCGCCTGTTCGTCGAGCCCGAGTTCGCCGATCTCGTCGAGAAACAGCAGGCCGCCGTCCGCCGCGCGCAGCAGCCCGGCCCGCGCCGACTGCGCGCCCGTGAACGCGCCCTTCACGTGGCCGAACAGCGTCGACATCGCCGCGTCGCCGCGCAGCGTCGCGCAGTTGATCTCGATGAACGGCCCCGCGAGCCGATGGCGGCCGCGCTTCAGCTCGTACACGCGCTTCGCGAGAAACGACTTGCCGGCGCCCGTCGGCCCGACCAGCAGCATCGGCGCGCGCGAACGCACGGCCACGCGCTCCAGTTGCTCGATCAGCGCATTGAAGCGCGCGTTGCGCGTCGCGATGCCGGCCTTCAGGAACGACACCGTCTCGTCGCGCTCGCGCGTGAAGCGCTGCGCGATCCGGTTGTAGCGCGACAGGTCGAGATCGATCACCGACATCGTGCCGGGCCCGCTCAGCCCCTCGTCGGTCTTCTGCGGTGGTGCCGTCTGGGCAAGACGCGCCGGCAGGTAGCGCGCCTCCGCCAGCAGGAACCAGCAGATCTGCGCGACGTGCGTGCCGGTGGTGATGTGGATCAGGTAGTCCTCGCGGTCGAGATCGAACGGGTAAGCGCGCGCGAAATCGTGCAGCGTCGCGTAGACCTCCTCGAAATCCCACGGATCGCGAATCTCCATCGGAACGAGCCGCACGTCGGTGTGCGGCGACACGCGCTCGAGGTCCTGCTTCACGCGGTTCGCGAGACGCGCGTAGTTCGGCGCGTGCAGCAGTTCGAGCCGGTCGACCGGCATGTCGCGCTGCTCGCACAGCGAAATCGTCGGCCGCCAGTTGCGCCAGCGACGCTGCGAGCCGCCGCCCTGGTCGAGCACGGTACCGAGAAAACCGATCGCGACGGTCTTGCGCATGTTTATCCCACAAGATAATAGGCGATCCGATTGTATCGAATATTCGGATCGAGCGACGATCGGATTTTCATGCGCCGCCCGTCACGACAAATAATTTCCCCTTCCATTTCAACGACTTGGAATTTATTTCGCGCATCACGCCGCCCGCTGGCACGCTCCTCGCTAAATAGAAAGCGCCGGATGTCCCGCTGGCCCGCGAGCCAGGGTTCACAAAGCCCTGCTGGTGCGCCGCCGCCGAACCTGGTTCGTCGCGGTCGCGCATGCCGCCATGGGCAGACGAAGGCAAACGGGCGCGTACTGGAACTTCGCCCGGGTTCGAATCCCGGGGCGCCCTCCGTTCGGTAGCTCATTCGGGTAGAGCAGCCGGCGCAAGCCGGTGTGTAGCGGGTTCGAATCCCGCTCGAACGCTGTCCGCAAGGACAGCCTTGTAATGAAAGCAGTACCCGCCGGTGCGGGCCGCAAGGCCCGCCGCGCGTCGGACCGGTTGCGGTTCCGCGCGATCGGCCGGACGGCCGCACGGCCCGCGCGAAGGCGCACGACGACGCGAAGCAGGATGCGTCGCCGCGCACTTCGGCGCCGGGCCTGCGCGCCGCCCGCCCGGTTGCGTCGCCCCGCGATCCGCACGATGCGCGTCACCCGGCGGTCATCGAAGAAAAGGACAAGAATATGTGGATGCGACATGTAGTGAAAAAGAACGAACGCGCGCTGCTGATGAACGAGGGCGATTTCGTGAAGGTGCTCGAACCGGGCGTGTTCAAGGCCTTCGATCCGTTCAAGCGCCTGTCGGTGCAGACCGCACGTCTCGACGCGCCGCTCGCCGATGCGGCACTGGCCGATTACCTGCGTCACGACGCACAGGACGTGCTCGCCCGGCACTTCGTCGCGATGGATCTCGCCGACGACGAAGCCGGCCTGCGCTACGAAGACGACGTGCTCGTCGAGATCCTGGCGCCGGGCACGCGCCGGCTGTACTGGCGCGGCCTGACCGCGCACCGTCTCGAGCGCGTTGATCTCGCGCAGGACAGCATGCTGCCGGCCGCGCTCGTGAAGCGCATCGCGCAACCGGCGCTGCGGGCGCGCGGCGTGGCGGGCCTGGCGGGCGTACTGCTGGCGCAGGTGCCGGCGTACCACGTCGGCGTGCTGAAGATCGACGGCAAGATCGAGCGGCTGCTGGACGCGGGCGTCTCGGCGTTCTGGCGCTTCAACCGCGACATCGCGGTCGAACTCGTCGACCTGCGCGTGCAGGCGCTCGAAGTCGGCGGACAGGAAATCCTGACGCGCGACAAGGTCGCGCTGCGGTTGAACCTGTCGGCGACGTGGTGTTATGCGGACGTGCTGCATGCGTTCGGCCAGCTGCAAAAGCCGGTCGAGCACCTGTATCGCGAGCTGCAGTTCGCCCTGCGCTCGGCCGTCGGCACACGCTCGCTCGACGAACTGCTGGAAGACAAGCAGTCGATCGACGACGTCGTGATCACGCAGGTGCGTGCACGCCTCGGCAACTCGGGCGTGGACGTGCGCAGCGTCGGCGTGAAGGATATCGTGCTGCCGGGCGACATGAAGACGATCCTCGCGCAGGTGGTCGAGGCGGAAAAGTCCGCCCAGGCGAACGTGATTCGCCGCCGCGAGGAAACGGCGGCCACGCGTTCGCTGCTGAACACCGCGAAGGTGATGGAAGAAAACCCGACCGCGCTGCGGCTCAAGGAGCTGGAAACGCTCGAGCGCGTCGCGGAACGGATCGACCGCATCTCGGTGTTCGGCGGTCTCGACCAGGTGCTGAACGGACTCGTCAGCATCAAGGGCGCCTGACGGGCGCAACGGCGCGGCGCAAGTGTGCCGCGCCGCATGAATGAAGGAATCAGGTGAAGCAAATGAGTGCAATGGATTACCAGGTGATGGAACTGGCGAACGGCAAGCCGGTGAAGATGTGGACGCAAGGCGTCGCCGTCGAGGACGAAGCGCGCGCGCAGCTGCGCAACACCGCGCAGATGCCGTTCATCTTCAGCCACGTCGCGGTGATGCCGGACGTCCACCTCGGCAAGGGCTCGACGATCGGCAGCGTGATCCCGACGAAGGGCGCGATCATTCCGGCCGCGGTCGGCGTCGACATCGGCTGCGGGATGATGGCCGCGCGCACGACGCTGACGGCATCCGACCTGCCGGATTCGCTCGCGGGCCTGCGCAGCGCGATCGAACGCGCGGTGCCGCACGGCCGCGCGCCGGGCCGCCGCGATCCGGGCGCGTGGGGCGACCGCACGCCGGCCGCCGTGACCGAATCGTGGAAGTCGCTGCAACCGGGCTTCCAGCGGATCGTCGACAAGTATCCGAAGCTGGAAAAGACGAACCACTACGCGCATCTCGGCACGCTCGGCACCGGCAACCACTTCATCGAAGTGTGCGTCGACGAAGCGGACCACGTGTGGTTCATGCTGCACAGCGGCTCGCGCGGCGTCGGCAATGCGATCGGCAGCCTGTTCATCGAACTCGCGCAGGCCGACATGCGGCAGCACATCGCGAACCTGCCGGATCGCAACCTCGCGTATTTCACCGAGGGCAGCCGCCACTTCGACGACTACGTCGAGGCGGTCGGCTGGGCGCAGGACTACGCGCGGCGCAACCGGCAGGCGATGATGGATGCGGTGATCGGCGCGGCGCGCGGCGTGATCGCGAAGCCGTTCTCGGTCGACGAACACGCGGTGAACTGCCACCACAACTACGTGCAGCGCGAACGCCATTTCGGCGAAGACGTGCTCGTGACGCGCAAGGGTGCGGTGTCCGCGCAGAAGGGGCAGCTCGGCATCATTCCGGGCTCGATGGGGGCGAAGAGCTTCATCGTGCGCGGGCTCGGCAACCCGGAAAGCTTCTGCTCGTGCAGCCACGGCGCGGGCCGGACGATGAGCCGCACCGAAGCGAAGCGCCGCTTCACGGTCGACGACCAGGTGAAGGCGACCCAGGGCGTCGAATGCCGGAAGGACTCGGGCGTCGTCGACGAAATCCCGATGGCCTACAAGGACATCGACGCGGTGATGGCGGCCCAGCGCAGCCTCGTCGAAGTGGTGCATACGCTGCGCCAGGTGGTGTGCGTGAAAGGATAGCGCGGTGCGCGGCCGATGGCCGGCGGCCGCGCGCAACGAGAGAGAAACGACAATCATGAAAACGGAACAACTGACTGCCGTGCGCAGTGCGCACCCGGTCGACCCGGCCGTGCGGGCGCGCGTGATGGCGGAGCTCGCGGAAGTCGAGCGCCGCCACGACGTGAGCGTGCTGTTCGCGTGCGAATCGGGCAGCCGCGGCTGGGGGTTCGCCTCGCCGGACAGCGACTACGACGTGCGCTTCGTGTATGCGCACCGGCGCGACTGGTACCTGAGCGTCGAAGCGCAACGCGACGTGATCGAGCGGCCGCTCGACGACGAGCTGGACGTCAGCGGCTGGGAACTGCGCAAGGCGCTGCAACTGCTGCGCCGCTCGAACCCGACGCTGCTCGAATGGCTCGACTCGCCCGTCGTGTATCGCGAAGACGCGCGCTGGGCGCCGCGGCTCAGGTCGCTGGCGTCGGCGTTCTTCTCGCCGGTGCGCGGGCGTCATCACTACCTCGCGATGGCGAAGAAGAACTTTCGCGGCTATCTGCAAGGCGACACGGTGCGCTACAAGAAATACCTGTACGTGCTGCGGCCGCTGCTCGCGGTGCGCTGGATCGACGCGGGGCTCGGGATGCCGCCGATGCGTTTCGCGGCGCTCGTCGACGGCACCGTGCACGAGCCGTCGGTGCGCGCGGAGCTCGACGCGCTGCTCGCGCTGAAGATGAGCGCGAACGAAAGCGAATACGGGCCGCGCCGGCCGGCGATCCACGCGCTCGTCGAGACGATGCTCGCCGATGCCGAACACGATCGCGAATACAAGCGGCCGTGGGGCGACGTGGCGATGCTCGACGCGTTCCTGCGCGACGTGGTCGACGCACGATGAAAAGCGAACGGCGCGATGCCTGCGGGCATCGCGCCGTTTGCGCATCCATGCACGTGCGCCCCGTGCCGGCCAGCAACGTACGTGCCCGCACACGACGCGCCGCCGCCGCGATCGGCGCCCATTGCGGCGGTATACTCGAAACCGTTCCGCAAAGCGCGCCCCTGCATGCGCCGCTGCCTTCGACCGCCCCGCTTGCTGACGATGCGCTTGCAGTCCGACGTCTTGCGCCCGCCCATCCACAGTCGATACGAACCGTCATGTCGCACCGCCTTTCGCTCGCCATCGCCGCCCTCCTCGCCGTTTCCCCGATCGTTGCCCAGGCCCGTCCGCTCACGCGGCCGCCGGTCGAGCGCGACTTCAAGAACTGGTCGGTCGTCTGCGACAACGTCAATCGTTGCATTGCCGAAAGCCATGCCGACGACATCGACGACTCGCGCACCAGCCTCATCCTGCGCGTGACGCGCGATGCCGGCCCGGACGCGCAAGCCTCGCTCGCCCTCTATGCGTCGGCGCCGCTGGACCTGCGCACCGCACGCGCGGACGGCCGCCCGTTCGATGCGATGGCGGCCCAGTGGCATGCGTTCGGCGGCAAACCGGACGACGACGAAGCACACCCGTTCCGGATCCGCACCGACGATCCGGCAACGGTTGCCGCATGGCTCACCGCCGCGCGCAACGCGCAACTGCTGAGCTTCGGCGATCCGGCGTCGGCGCAAACCGCCCGGACGCCGTTGACGGGGTTGAACGCCGCGCTGCTGCTGATCGACGACACGCAGGGCCGGGTCGGCACGACGACGGCGCTGCTGCGCCCCGGCAACCGGCCCGCGTCGTCGGTGCCGGCCGCGCCGGCACTGCCGCCCGCCGTCGTGCCGGCGCCGGCCGTCGCGGACCTGCCTGCCGGCGGGCAGCGCCCGCTCGTCGACGCGGTGCTCGCGAAGTTCGGCGACGACATCAAGCAATGCGCGGCCGACGTCGAAGACGAAATGTCGGCCAGCGATCGCCGGAAGGCGTCGCGCGCCGTGGCGATCTCCGCCGACGAGGCGCTCGTCGCGATACCGTGCCAGACCAGCAGCATGTATAACCGCACCGACCTGTGGTATCGCGTGCGAAGGACGGCACCGTTCACGCCGACGGCGATGAATTTCGGCGAGAACGCAAACGCGGGGCTCGACTCGGCGTCGTTCGCGAACGAACTGACGGAGGCGGGCTACGACCGCACCCGCGCGACGCTGTCGAGCAAGGTCAGGCTGCGCAGTGCCGGCGATTGCGGCTCGACCGCGTCGTGGATCTTCGACGGCCGGCGCTTCCTGCTCAGCGACATCGCCACGCACGGCACGTGCAACGGCCTGTTCGACGATCAATGGCCACGCCTGTATCGACGCGCCGATGCGCCAGGAAACCGCTGACGCGTGCATCGCACCGAAACACGCCGGCAGTCACACCCATAACAAACCGAGGGGCCGACCCATGCATCTCCCGTTCATCGACGCGTCGCGCAACGCGACCGCGACGCGGCGCACGCGCGGCTGGCGTGCCGCAATTGCGTTCGCGCTGCTCGCCGTCACCGCATTCGCCTTTTCGCCAATGAGTGCGGCACGCGCGGCAAGCACCGACGATACGGTCGAGATCCCGTTCTGGTCGCGCGACTGGGTCGGCACGATCGGCAACCGGCATGTCGAAGTCTCGCTGTCGCGCGTGGCGGGCACGGTATCGGGCTCGTACTGCTACGCGCCCTGCACGTCCGACAAACGCTACCGGCTCGCGCTGAAGGGGACGCTCGACGCGCACGGCGCCACGCTGTCGGAACGCGACAGCGGCGCGAAAGCCGACGCCGATCGCGTAACGGGCACGTGGCGCGTTGCATCGCTCGACAATACGGTGGCCGGCACGTGGGCGTCGCCGGACGGCAAACGCACGCTGCCCGTCTCGCTCGCAACGAAACAGGACGGCAGGCCGTTCCCTTACGAGATCCGCCTCGTCGCGGACAAGCTGCCGGACGACGACGGTTCGTGTAACGACCCGCCGCACGTCGCCGCGATCCGCCTGTACGATCGCGGCCGCCTCGTGCAGACGCTGCAGACCGATTCACGCGGCACCTGCGGCCTGTTCACGCCCGATTTCGCCGACGTGAATTTCGACGGCTGGCCCGACCTGATGCTCGCGCAATCGATGGGCGCGGGCCCGAACATTCCGTACCAGACGTGGATCTTCGACCCGAAGACGCGGCGCTTCGTCGACGCACCGCAGGGGCTGCAGGGCATCACGTCGCCGGAGTTCGATGCCGTGCACCGGATCATCTGGACGAGCTGGCGCGCGAGCTGCTGCGAGCATGGCGTGACGACCTACCGCTGGCAGGGCAACGACGTGAAGGAGGCCGACTCCGCCAGCAGCTACCTGCTGCCGGTGCTCGACGGAAATACGCGCCGCTATTGCTACGTCACGCCCGGCTACGGCGACGGCTACATCGAGTTTCCGCAGCGCATCGAGCAGACCGGCACCGGGCTGCGCTCGACGCTGGGCGCGCTGAAAGACTGCGAGGTGGACGCGTCACCGTGGATGGCGCGCGTGTACATCGACATCTGGAAGCCGGGCGCGCCCGGCCACGCGCCGACGCTCGTCCGCACCGAAAAGGTCGCGTGGAAGCGTACGTCGACCCGCGCCGGCATGAAGTTCTGCCCCGACGTGCCGTTCTACGACAACGGCCGCATCCGCCGCATCGTGCTGCGCGACGATCCCGACCAGTGCAACGACAGGAATCCCGACCAGAACTAGCGCGCGGGTCGACCGCACGCGCGTGCCGCCCTCATGTCACGCGCCGACGATCGAGATCGAGAACCCGTCCCAGCCCTTCTGCCCGACCGTCTGCACGGCCGTCGTGGTGACGTGCGGCGCGGCCGCGAGACGCGCGAACCCGTCGCGCACGCCGGCCACGTCGGGCTCGCGATTGTCGGGATCGGCCACGCGCCCGCCGCGCACGACGTTGTCGACGACGATCACCGTGCCGGGCCGCGACAGCTTCAGCGCCGCGTCGAGATAGACCGGGTTGTTGTCCTTGTCGGCATCGATGAAGATGAAATCGAACGGCGCTTCGCCTGCGTCGACGAGCCGCGCGAGGCTGTCCTTCGCGCTGCCGACCACCACCGTCACGACCTCCGCGAACCCGGCACGCGCGATGTTCCGCGTCGCGACCTTCGCATGTTCGGGATTCAGCTCGAGCGTCACGAGCGTGCCGCCCGGCGGCAATGCGCGCGCGAGCCAGATCGTGCTGTAGCCGCCGAGCGTGCCGACCTCGAGGATCCGCCGCGCGCCGCGAATCGTCGCGAGCAGTTGCAGCAGCTTGCCCTGGTTCGGCGCGACGTTGATCGCGGGCAGCCCGGCCGCGTGGCTCGCCGCCAGCGCGGCGTCGAGCACGTCGTCGGACGGCACGAGCGTCGCGGAGAAATACGCATCCACCTGGTTCCAGTGATCCTGATTCATCGCGCACCCCTTGTTTGCGGAAAGGGCATTCTATGCGCCGCACCGCCATAAGCAACAAACCATTCGTTCTAAGGGCCGCCGCGCACGTGCTCCTATAATCGCTCGACCACCACAACAACAGACGGAGCACCCATGACCGATCAGGCCTCTTCGAACTGGCGCCTCGAAACCATCGCCGTGCACGGCGGTTATCGTCCCGACCCGACCACGCGCGCGGTCGCCGTACCGATCTACCAGACCGTTGCGTACGCATTCGACGACACGCAGCACGGCGCCGACCTGTTCGACCTGAAGGTGCAGGGCAACATCTACACGCGGATCATGAACCCGACGACGGACGTACTCGAGCAGCGTATCGCCGCGCTCGAGGGCGGCATCGGCGCGCTCGCGCTCGCATCGGGACAATCGGCCGTCACGTACGCGATCCAGACGATCGCCGAGGCCGGCGACAACATCGTGTCCGCGAGTTCGCTGTACGGCGGCACCTACAACCTGTTCGCGCATACGCTGCCGCAATACGGGATCACGACGCGTTTCGCCGATCCGCGCGACCCCGCGTCGTTCGAGCCGCTGATCGATGCGCGCACGAAGGCGATCTTCGCGGAATCGGTCGGCAACCCGCTCGGCAACGTCACCGACATCGCCGCGCTCGCGGAAGTCGCGCATCGCCACGGCATCCCGCTGATCGTCGACAACACGGTGCCGTCGCCGTATCTGCTGCGCCCGTTCGAGCACGGCGCGGACATCGTCGTGCATTCGCTGACGAAGTATCTCGGCGGGCACGGCACGAGCCTGGGCGGCGCGATCGTCGATTCGGGCAAGTTCCCGTGGGCCGAGCATGCGGACCGCTTCAAGCGGCTGAACGAGCCCGACGTCAGCTATCACGGCGTCGTCTACACGGAAGCATTCGGGCCGGCCGCCTATATCGGCCGCGCGCGCGTGGTGCCGCTGCGCAACATGGGCGCGGCCATCTCGCCGTTCAATGCCTTCCAGATCCTGCAGGGCATCGAAACGCTGGCGCTGCGCGTCGAGCGGATCAGCGACAACGCGCTGAAGATCGCGCAGCATCTCGCGCGTCACGAGCAGGTCGAATGGGTGAACTATGCGGGCCTGCCCGATCACCCCGACCATCCGCTGGTCGCGCGCTACCTGTCGGGCCGTGCGCCGGGCATCCTGACGTTCGGCGTGAAGGGCGGCCGCGACGGCGGAGCGAAGTTCCAGGACGCGCTGAAGCTGTTCACGCGGCTCGTCAACATCGGCGACACGAAATCGCTCGCGACGCACCCGGCATCGACGACGCACCGGCAACTGTCGCCGGCCGAACTCGCGAAGGCCGGCGTGAAGGAAGAAACGGTGCGGCTGTCGATCGGCATCGAACATATCGACGACCTGCTCGCCGATCTCGACCAGGCGCTCGCGCAGGTGTGACCGGCACGGGCGCGCCGGCTTGCCGGTGCGCCCTGCATCGAATGTGTTGACCTTGAAGCGGCTTCAGGGTGTTCAATCCCCGGTTGATGCCGGGGCAACGCCCGGCGTGCATGAACCGTACCCTGCGGCCGGGCAGCCGGACGCCGAGCCCGCTGCGGTACGCCAACCGTTCGAGAGGCCTCATGACACCGACCGCGAAGCTTGCGCTACTGACGTTACCGCCCGTGCTGGCGGCCTGTTTCGGCGCACTCGCCGCCGCGTGGCGCGCCCCCGGCCCGACAACGTCGAGCGTCATCCAGCATTTCACCGGCGGCATCGTGTTCGCGGCCGCGGCGCTCGAACTGCTGCCGCAAGATCGCGCGCATGCGCTGTTTCCGGTCGTCGTCGGCTTCGTGCTCGGCATCGGGCTGATGCTCGCGATCCGTGCGCTGTCCGGCGCGATCGAGACGCGCTTCGAGGACGCGCGGCTGCCCGTGAGCCTCGTGATCGTCACCGCGATCGACCTCGTCATCGACGGCCTCGTGCTCGGCATCGCCTTCTCCGCGAGCGACGAAAGCGGCATCATCCTGACCGTCGCGCTGACGCTCGAGGTGCTGTTCCTCGCGCTGTCGGTCAGCGCCGCGCTCGCGGCCGCCGGCATTGGCCGCATGCTGTCGATCGTCGTGCCGGTCGGGCTCGCGGCACTGCTGAGCATCGCGGCCGTTGCCGGCAACGCGGCGTTCGCAGGGCTTCCCGCCAATATCTACGCGGCGCTGCTCGGGCTCGGCACCGTCGCGCTGCTGTACCTCGTCACCGAGGAACTGCTGGTCGAAGCGCACGAGGTACCCGAAACGCCGTTTGCGACGGCCGCGTTCTTCATCGGCTTCATCGTGTTCTTCCTGATCGAAGGATCGGTGAAGGCCGGATAAGCCGGCCGCGGCCGCGCGCCGGTTACCACGTCGTCGCGCCCGTCGGATACGTGTCGACGATGCGCGTGCCGTTGACCGGCGTCACGCCTTCGTTGCGCAGCGCGGCCCACAGGTCGATCGCATGTTCGCGCGACTTGCGGCTGCCGTCGTCGGTCAGCACGTTCAGTGCGATCACCTCGTCGCGGGTCGTCAGTTGCAGTTGCTCCTTCAGCTTGCGTGACTGATGCGACGCGGTGCGGATATCGCCGAGCAGGATCCGCTTCTCCGCGACATCCTGCCCGCCGCCTGCATCGGCCGGCACGAACGTCAGCCGCCCGCTTCCGACCTCGCATTGCCCGCGCGTGAACGTCGCGCTCCACTCGCCGGCCGGCACGGTCGCGAGTTCGCAGCGCATCCGCTCGTTCGCGCGGCGGCCGACCTCGTGCGCCGGCGCGTGCGACAGCGCGCGTTCCGGCCAGCCGGCCGCCATCGCAGCCGTCGACATCAGGCACGCCGCGAGCACGATTCCTTTCGCGAAATGGCGCATGGCACTCTCCTCTTCGTGTGGGGTACGGCCGGCGGGCACCGTGCCAGCCGGCCGCGCATGAACGATCAACGAACCGCAAGACGGTTGTCGTGCGCATCGACCAGCGGCGCCGCCTCGCCGCGATGTACCGTCGCGCGATGGATTTCCTGGTTGCGCGCGACAGTGGCCGGGCTCGCCGGGTAGTCGTGGTTCGGGCTCGGGATCACGCCGTCGTGGCGCGCACGCACCAGTTCCTGACGGACTTCCTGACGGGTCTTCTGCTGCGCGGCCGCTGCCTGCGAGATGGCCGCAATCGACAGGACGGCGGCGGCGACGACGACGATCATCGGTCGCGGAATGTTCATGTGGCTCGCTCCTTGCTGGAAAGATGTGACAGGAGCCTTCACTTTGATCCGGCGGCGGTGCGCAATCGTGATCGCAGCATGACGGTTTCGTCACTGCCCCGGCCTCTCCTGCATCGCACTCCCGATGAAAACGGGTCGCAAGTTTCCAGGTCGATGACGCGGCGATGACATTTTTCTCATTTGTCCCTCACCTTCACGATCCGAACGCTTTCCAGAATCGGCAGCGCGATTGCGACATTCCGCGCCTGCCGCACCAACGCGCGGCGCCGGAATCGACCGATGCACGGATCGATCCTCTTGAACCTCAGGGACACACCATGAAAACTCCAGTTCGGCTCGCGATGATGTCGGGTGCGATGCTCACGGCCGCCCACGCGGCGCACGCGTCGGAAGTCACGCTGTACGGCCTGTTCGATACGTCGTTGACCTACGTGTGGAATGCCGACGCGAACGGCAGGAATCTCGTCGGCCTCGGCAACGGCAACCTGCTCGGCAACCGCTTCGGCGTGAAGGGCGCGGAAGATCTCGGCGGCGGGCTGAAAGCGGTCTTCACCCTGGAAAACGGCTTCAACCCGAACACCGGCGTGCTCGGGCAAGGCAACCGGATGTTCGGCCGGCAGGCCTTCGTGGGCCTCGAAAGCGCGCGCTGGGGCACGCTGACGCTCGGCCGCCAGTACGACGCGCTCGCGGATGTCGCGTGGCCGGTCACCGGCGATTTCTACTTCGGCAGCGTCTATGCGACACCCGGCGACGTCGACAACTACGACACGTCGTCGCGTACCGACAACGCGGTGAAATACACGTCGCCGCTGATCAACGGATTCCAGT
This sequence comes from Burkholderia cepacia ATCC 25416, assembly GCF_001411495.1. Lineage (NCBI taxonomy): Bacteria > Pseudomonadati > Pseudomonadota > Betaproteobacteria > Burkholderiales > Burkholderiaceae > Burkholderia > Burkholderia cepacia. The sequence continues at coordinate 758,204 of NZ_CP012982.1, forward strand.
TCGTCGGCATGTACGCGCTCGGTGGCGTGGCCGGCAAGAGCGGCGCCGGGCAAACCTGGTCGGCCGGCCTGTCGTACAGCAACGGCCCGGTCGACGTGGCCGGCGGCTACTACTACGCCGCCAATCGCTCAGCGCTCGCCAACGGCATCCGCACCGGCTGGAACAGCACCTCCGACGGCACGTTCGACGGGTCGCTGGTCAACGGCGGCTACCTCTCCGCGAAATCGATCGGCATCGCGCGCGGCGCGTTGCGCTACAGCTTCGCGCCGTTCGCGGCCGGCATCGACTACAGCAACGCGCAGTACAAGGCCGATGCGATGTCCGCATTTCGGAGCACGCAGAAGTACGACACCGCACGCGGCTTCTTCAACTACCAGGCGACACCCAGCCTGCTCGTCGGCGTCGGCTACAGCTACACGCGCGCCCGCGGCGATACGGGCGCGACCTATCATCAGGTGTCCGCCGGCGCCGATTACGTGCTGTCGAAGCGCACCGATCTCTACGCGGTCGGTGCATGGCAGCGCGCGAACGGCGAACAGCGCACGCTCGACGGTGGCACGCAAACGGCGCAGGCGTCGATCGGCTCCTATGGTTATGGCGGTACGCGCACGCAGGGCATCGTCAATCTCGGGTTACGCCACCGGTTCTGATCGCGGCGGCAATACGCGCGCCGCGTGACGAAAATTTCATGTTCCGATCAGGTTCGCGAAGCGTCGCTTCGCTACGATCGCAAACGTGACGGGCAGCGCCCGTTCCAGACCACGCAAGCGGGTCGCTGCCGCACGGCACGTCACGCGTTAGGCCCGGACTCGTCGAGTGCCGGGCTTCTTTTTTTGCTCGTCGTGAATCGACATCCTGCGTGCTCGGCGACGAACCCGCGACCGACCGCGCGGTATCCCGGACGACTCCCGCCGCATACCCGGCACGCGTGCCGTGCGATCACGGTCAACGCGTGCCGCTGCGCTGCGGGAACAGGCACACGTGCGTCTTGACGTACAGGTTCGGATTGCCGCAGCGATGCCCGGCATAATCGATCTGCTCGCCGGGCATGAGGTCGGCCGGTACCGGCTTGCGCGCGGCGGCCGGTGTGGTCGATGTGGCCGATGTGGCCGACGCAGCGGGCGTCGGGTCGGAACGCGTCGATGTGCAGCCCGCGAACAGCGGGACGATCAGGACTGCGATCAAGGCGAGGCGAATGGCGGGACGAGGCACTTTTCGGTCCGGGGTGAAAGTCGGAAAGGGCCGCCCGCATTCCATGCTGCTGTCGCGGACGGCGTGAATGCCGTCGGCCAGGTCGACCATCGGCAGACTTCATGTTCCGCTTCCCGCTCATCGCGTCCATGACGCGAACATGACGATTGCATCATGTCGGCCGCAGCCGAACGGCACATCCCGGCATCACGCAATCTGACGCATTTTTCATCTCGCGATCACGATCACGCACGGCTGCTTTCGCATACTGGGTCCACGGTTCGCCACCCGGCGGCCCCGATCAAGGAGAGCACTCAATGAAAACCGCACAACTCGCAGCACTGTTCGTCACCGCCACGCTGTCGCTCGGCATGGCCACGCAGGCCGCGTTCGCGCAGACGCAAACGCAGGGCAAGACCCGCACGCAGGTCGTCAATGAACTGAAGCAGGCGCAGCATGACGGCGTCGTGCCGACGAGCAAGACGCAGTACCCGCCGAGCAGCGAGCTCATCGCGCGCAACAAGGAGCTTCACGGGATTTCGGTGCATGGCGGCGAGAAGAAGCCGCAGACCGACAACCACGACGAACTGACCGCGCGGCAATGACGCCCGGCCGCACGACCGCGGGCAGCGCGCCTCGCGCGGCCGCCTCATGGCGAACGCGCGGGCGTGCCCGCCCGCGGTGTCAGGCGCCGGCAGCCGCCAGCCGCTTCGGCTCGGCCGGCTGGTGCGGAAAGCGCAGCCAGAACGTCGTGCGCCGGCCCGGGTCGCTGTCGACGCCGCATTCGCCGCCGTGATTGTCCATGATCGACCGGACGATCGCGAGGCCCAGCCCGGTACCCGACGCCGAATTGTGCCGCGACGGATCGACGCGATAGAAGCGCTCGAAAATCCGCCCGACATGCTCGGCGGCAATGCCGGGCCCCGTGTCCGACACGGCAATCGTCGTCGCACCGCCCTGCTCCACGCAGTCGATCGTCACGACGCTGCCGCGCGGCGCGTACCTCAGCGCATTGGACAGCAGGTTGCTCAGCGCGCGCTGGTACAGCGTCAGGTCCGCATCGACCCACGCGTGACCGTCGACCTTCACCTGCACGCCCGCATCCTCCGCGAGCGCCTCGTAGTAGCCGGCCACGCGCCCGGCCTCCTCCGCCGCATTCAATCGCCGCACGTCGATCGACGTGCCGGCCTGTTCCGAGCGCGCGAGAAACAGCATGTCCTCGATCATCCGCGACAGCCGCTGGTATTCGTCGATGCTCGACTCGATCACGTTCCGGTATTCATCCGCGCTGCGCGGCTGCGACAGCACGACCTGTGCGGCCGCCTGCAGGTTCGTGAGCGGCGTGCGCATGTCGTGCGCGAGATTCGACGAGAACTGGCTCAGCCGCGTGAACGACTCGTTCAGCCGCCCGAGCATCCCGTTGAACGCGTGCTCGAGCTCCTTCAGCTCGCCCGCGGTATCGAGTTCCGGCAGCGGATGGGCGAGCCGGCTCGTCGACATCTGCTCGGCGCGCGCCGCGAACCGCCTCAGCGGGCTCAAGCCCAGCGCCGCGATGCCGTACGCGATCGCGGCCGCGAGCACCACGCCGAACACCTCGATCACGACGATCGTATAAGCGTGCGTGCGCAGCAGCAGCACGTCGGCGCTGCGGTCGTACTGCACCGCCACGCGTACCACCGGTGCGCCTGCGCCGGCGAGCGGCACGGCCGTCACGAGATACTGCTGCCGCGCGCCGGGCGGCGCGACGCCGACCGGCACGCGCCCCGCGTCGAGCGTCAGCAGCGGTGCAACCAGGCGGAATCCGGGTGTGCCGACGAGGCGCGTGCCCGTCGCGTCGTAGATCGCGAGATCCATGTTCGGATGGCCGTGCAACTGGTCGATCCAGATATCGACGTTGCGCGCGACGTCCGCCGTCGAGCGCGCTTCGGCCAGATGCGCGCCCAGCGCGGCGGAAATCCCGGCCATCTGCTCGGCGGCCGTCGTTTCGACGCGATTGCCGAGCGCCTCGTAAAGCGCGACACCGCTCGACGCGAGGATCACCGACGTCGACAGGATGATCAGCGCGGTCAGGCGTCCGCGCAGCGTGCGCGGCAGCAGTCGCGCGATCATGCGGCCGCGCCGCCGCGCGCTTCGAGCACGTAGCCCATCCCGCGCACGGTGTGGATCAGCTTCGGGTCGTACGCATCGTCGATCTTCGAGCGCAGGCGCCGGATCGCCGAATCGACGACGTTCGTGTCGCTGTTGAAATTCATGTCCCACACCTGCGACGCGATCGTCGCGCGCGGCAGGATTTCGCCTTCGCGGCGCATCAGCAGCCACAGCAGCGCGAATTCCTTCGCGGTCAGCAGGATCGTGTCGCCCTGCCGCGTGGCCTTGCGGCGCGTCAGGTCGAGTTCGAGGTCGGCCACGCGCAGCGTGTTCGAATCGCGCGGCTGGCCGCGCCGCAGGATCGACTTGATGCGCGCGGTAAGCTCGACGAAGTCGAACGGCTTCGCGAGATAATCGTCGGCGCCGAGCTCGAGCCCCTTCACGCGGTCGCCGACATCGTCGCGCGCGGTCAGGAACAGCACCGGCGTCGACTTGCTGCGCCGCAGGTTCTGCAGCAGCGTCCAGCCGTCCTGCCCGGGCAGCATCACGTCGAGCACGAGCAGGTCGTATTCCTCGGTCTCGGCCTGGTGCTGGCCCGTGATGCCGTCCTCGACCCAGTCGACGACATAACCCGCTTCCGTCAGGCCCTTGCGCAGATACGCGCCCGTCTTCGGTTCATCTTCGACAATCAGAATTCGCATCACGCATTACCCTTGAAGAAACCCAGCCGGCGCAGCACGCCCGACACGAAGCCGCCGCCGAAGCCGCCCGCCATCGCGGCACGCCACGACACCGCATGGCTGACGCGGTACAGCACGGGCAGCACCAGCAGCGTCAGCGCCGTGGACGACAGGATACCGCCGATCACGACCGTCGCGAGCGGGCGCTGCACCTCGGCGCCGGTGCCGGTCGCGAACGCCATCGGCAAGAAGCCGAGCGACGCGACGAGCGCCGTCATCAGCACCGGCCGCAGCCGCGTGAGCGCGCCTTCGCGCACGGCGGCCTTGAGCGGCGTCCCTTCGTCGCGCAGGTTGCGGATGAACGAGATCATCACGAGCCCGTTGAGCACGGCCACGCCCGACAGCGCGATGAAGCCGACCGCCGCCGTGATCGACAGCGGAATCCCGCGCAGCCACAGCGACACGACGCCGCCGCTCAACGCGAACGGAATGCCGGTGAACACGAGCAGCCCGTCCTTCACGTTGTTGAACATCACGAACAGCAGCACGAACACCATGAACAGCGCGAGCGGCACGACGAGCTTCAGGCGCTCGCTCGCACTCTGCAGCTGCTCGAACTGCCCGCCCCACGACACCCAGTAGCCGGCCGGCACGCGCACGTCCTGCTGAAGCTGCTCGCGCGCGTCGGCGACGAACGAGCCGACGTCGCGCCCGCGCACGTTCGCGCTGACGACCACCCGCCGCTTGCCGTCCTCGCGGCTGATCTGGTTCGGGCCCGGTGCGACGTCGATCGTCGCGAGCTCCGCGAGCGGCACGTATGGCGCCGCCGCGAGCGGCGCGCTGGCGCCGGCCGCCGGCGCGGGCAATGCGATCGGCAGCCGCTTGATCGCCTCGATGTCCGAGCGCAGCTCGTCGGGCAGCCGCACGACGATGTCGAAACGGCGGTCGCCATGGAACAGCGTGCCGGCCTTCTGCCCGCCGACGGCCGCGGCCACCGTATCCTGCAGGTCGGCCACGCTCACGCCGTAGCGCGCGAGCTTGTCGCGGTCGAGATTGACGGTCAGCACGGGCAGCCCCGTGGTCTGCTCGACCTTCACTTCGGACGCGCCCGGCACCTTCTGCAATGCCGCCGCGATCTGCTCGCCGGTCTGGTTCAGCACGGCCATGTCGTCGCCGAAGATCTTCACGGCGACGTCGCTGCGCACGCCCGAGATCAGTTCGTTGAAGCGCAGCTGGATCGGCTGCGAGAACTCGTACGCGTTGCCCGGCAGCTCGGCAAGCGCTTCCTCGATCTCCCGCACGAGCCGGTCGCGCGGCTTCTTCGGGTCGGGCCACCGGTCGGCGGGCTTCAGCATGATGTAGCCGTCCGACAGGTTCGGCGGCATCGGGTCGGCCGCGATCTCGGCCGTGCCGGTGCGCGCGAACACGCGCTCGATCTCGGGGAAGCGCGCCTTCAGCGTCTTCTCGATCGACTTCTGCATCTCGACCGACTGCGACAGGCTCGTGCCGGGAATCCGCAGCGCGGCGACCGCCAGGTCGCCTTCGTTCAGGCTCGGGATGAACTCGCTGCCGAGTCGCGTGGCCAGCCCGAGCGTGACGAGCACGATCGCGCCCGCGCCGAGCATCACGCGCACCGGTCGCGTCATGAATGCCGCGAGGACCGGCTCGTATGCGCGCCGCGCCCAGCCCATCAGCCGGTTCTCCTTCTCCTCGACGCGCTCGCCGATGAACAGCGCGACGGCCGCCGGAATGAACGTGACGGTCAGCACCATCGCGGCTGCGAGCGCCATCACGACGGTGATGGCCATCGGATGGAACATCTTGCCTTCGACACCCGTCAGCGCAAAGATCGGCAGGTACACGACCATGATGATCAGTTGCCCGAAGATCAGCGCGCGCCGCGCTTCCTGCGACGCGCCGAACACCTCCGCGAAGCGCTCGTCCCGCGTGAGCGGCCGGCCGGCGGCAGCCTGCGCATGCGCGAGCCGCCGCACGCAGTTCTCGACGATCACCACCGCGCCGTCGACGATGATCCCGAAGTCGAGCGCGCCGAGGCTCATCAGGTTCGCACTCACCTTCGCGTTGACCATCCCGGTGAAGGTCATCAGCATCGACAGCGGGATCACGAGCGCGGTGATCAGCGCCGCACGCATGTTGCCGAGGAACAGGAACAGCACGGCGATCACGAGGATCGCGCCTTCGAGCAGGTTCTTCTTCACCGTCGCGACGGCCTTCTCGACGAGCACGGTGCGGTCATACACGGGAATCGCCTTCACGCCGGACGGCAGCGTGCGGTTCACGTCTGCCATCTTCGCGGCGACGGCCTTCGCGACCGTGCGGCTGTTCTCGCCCATCAGCATGAAGACCGTGCCGAGCACGACTTCCTCGCCGTTCGACGTCGCGGCGCCGGTGCGCAGTTCGCGGCCGATGTCGACCACGCCGACGTCCTTCATCCGCACCGGCACGCCGCCGACGTTGGTCAGCACGATGTTCGCGATGTCGTCGACCGTGCGCGCCTGGCCCGGCACGCGCACGAGATACTGCTCGCCGCGCTTCTCGATGTAGCCGGCGCCGACGTTGTCGTTGTTGCGTTCGAGCGCGCGCACGACGTCGGCGAGCGTCAGCCCGTACGACATCAGCTTCGCCGGATTCGGCGCGACACGGTATTCCTTCACGTAGCCGCCGATCGAGTTGACCTCGGTCACGCCGCGCACGTTCCGGAGCTGCGGCCGCACGACCCAGTCCTGCAGTTCGCGCAGGTCGGCCGCCGTATAACGCGTGCCGTCGGGCTTGCGCGCGGCGGCATCGGCCTCGACGGTCCACAGGTAGATCTCGCCGAGGCCCGTCGACGTCGGCCCCATCGCGGGCGCGATGCCGGGCGGCAGCTTGTCCTTCGCTTCCTGGATGCGCTCGTTGACGAGTTGCCGCGCGAAGTAGATGTCGGTGCCGTCCTTGAAGATCACGGTGACCTGCGACAGCCCGTAGCGCGAGATCGAGCGCGTCTGCTCGAGGCCCGGCAGCCCGGCCATCACGGTCTCGACCGGATAGGTGATGCGCTGCTCGGCCTCGAGCGGCGAATAGCCGGGCGCGGCCGTGTTGATCTGGACCTGCACGTTGGTGATGTCGGGCACCGCGTCGATCGGCAGCTTCTGGTAGCTGAACACGCCCAGTGCGGCCACGGCCGCGATCGCCAGCATCACGAGCCAGCGGTGCGCAATCGCAAAGCGGATCAGGCGTTCAAACATGGCGGGGGTCCTTGAAGCGGGGCACGGTCACCCTCGATGGACGGGCTGCCCGGCCGGCCACCCGGCGGGCCGGGAATCTGGCCGCGAACCGGGTCGCAGACCGGGCCGTGATTCGCACAACGGCGCACACTTGACGCTCATTCATGTTCCGCGCTCCCCTTGCCGAGTTCGGCCTTCAGCACGAAGCTGTTCGACGCCGCGTATTCCTGGCCCGGCTTCAGCCCCTTCAGCACTTCGGTCGCACGTTCGTCGCGCCGCCCCGTCTCGACGGCCTGCGCGACGAAGCCCTTCGGCGAACGCACGAAGACGGACGGTGCGCCGTCGACGTCCTGCAGCGCGTCGCTCGCGACCGCGAGCGGCACGCCCTGCCTGCCCGCGTCGACCGACACGTTCACGAACATCCCGGGCCGCCACACGCCGTCCGGGTTCGGCAGCACGACGCGCGCGGGCGCGGTGCGCGTCTGTTCGCCGAGCAGCGAACCCACGTACGCGATCGGGCCGCTCGAACGCGATTCGAACGCGGTCGCGACGACCGTCGCGTCGCGTCCCACCCGCACGTCGTTGAGCCGCTGCGCCGGCACGGCCATCTCGGCCCATACCGTCGACAGGTCGGAGATCACGAACATGCTGGCATCGGCGGCGATCGCTTCGCCGGGCGTCGCATGCTTCTCGACGATCGTGCCCGCGAACGGCGCACGCAGTTCGTAGCGGTTCAGCGCGCCCGCACCGGCGGGCGCATTCAGCGCGGCGAGCTTCTGCCGTGCGTTCTGCACGGCGATCTCGGCTTCGCGCAACTGCACCTGCGCCTGCTGGTAGTCCTGCTCGGCCGAAATGCGCTCCTGCCACAGCGTGCGTTCGCGCTCGTAGGTCGCGCGTGCGCCTGACAACCGGCGTTCGGCCGTCAGCAGCTCGCTGCGCCGGTCGGCAAGATCGGTGCTCGCGATCACGGCCAGCACCTGCCCCTTCGCGACGTTCTGCCCGAGCGACACCGACACCTGCTCGACGATGCCGGCCACGCGCGGCACCACGTGCGCGGTGCGATCCTCGTTGAACTTGATCTCGCCAGGGAGCTGGAACGGTGTCGCGATCTGCGCGGGGCCGGCCTTCGCGAGTGCGATTCTCGAGGTCGCCAGCTGCGCGTCGGTCAACACGATTGCGCCGTCGGCGCGTGCGAACGGGAACGAGGCGGCGTCATTGCCCGCCTTCACGTCGATCGTCGCATCGAACACGTGCGGCTTGGCGATCGACTGCGCGGACACGAACTTCCGGCCGGCCGCGTCGAAACGCAGCGGCTCGTGCGTGCGGTCGTAACGGATCAGCGTGCCGGACACGGTGACGCCCTTGCCGGCCGGCTTGCCGTCGACGAACGGATAGACGACGAGGCGCGCGTCGCCGGGCTTCTCCGTCATCACGATTTCGACGGACAGCTTGCCGCGCCTGAGCACGACACCGCCGCGCTCGCCGGCGGCTTCGGCGGATGAAGCGGCTTCGGGCGCCGCCGACGCGGAGGTGGCGCCGCCGCCATTGCGCGTGACGCCGAGTGCGCCGAGGACGATTCCGGCGCTGCCGAGCACGACCGCCGCGATGATCAGGATTCTGCTGCGTGACATGATGATCCTTCAGGTAATGGAGGCGTCTGTGGCGCTATTGCGTGACAGGTGCGAACGGTGCAAGCGGCGTACCGACGAGCCGGCCGATGTCGGCACGCGCGGTATGGGCGTCGGCGAGCGCGCGCACGTATTGCGACTGGCCCTGGAACAGCGTGCGCTGCGCGTCGAGCACGTCGAGGAAGCTGAACTTCCCGAGTTCGTAGCCGCGCGACATCGCGTCGAGCGCGACGCGCGCGGCCGGCAGGATGTCGTCCTTCAGCCGCTGCGCTTCCTGCGCGGCGGCTTCGAAATTCGCGTAGGCCTGCGTGAGTTCCAGCCGCAGGCGTGTGCGTTCGCGATCGAGATCGGCGTTCGCCCGAGCGGCCTTGTGCGTCGCCTCGAGCAGCGCGCCCTTGTTCGTGTTGAACAGCGGAATCGGGATCGACACGCCGACCACGGCCTGGTTGTCCGGCACGCCGCCCGTGGTCACGCGCTTCACGCCCGCGCTGATCGTCACGTCCGGAATACGCCGCGCGCGTTCGAGCGATACGGCCGCGTTCGAGCGCAGCATCTCGGCGCGCGCGATCCGCGCGAGCGGCGCGTCGTCGAGCTGCGCGGTGAGCGCGGGCAGCGACTCGACCGGCGGCACGGCTTCGAGGTCGCCGAGCACCGCCAGCCGGCCGTCGCGCGCCTCGCCCATCACCGCGTTCAGCTTCTCGCGCGCGACCTCGACGCGGCCGCGCGCCGTCACGACTTCGATCTGCACGCCGGCCGCCGCCACGTGCGCCTTGGTCGCCTCGACCGGCGACACCTTGCCGGCCTGTGCACGGCGGCTCGCGAGATCCGCGGAGCGTGCGGCGATCGCGGCCGATTCCTCGGTGACCTGAAACTGGCGCTGCGCGGCGAGCAGCCCGTAGAACGCGGCGATCACGTCGGCGCGCACGACGGCGCCCTGTTCGTCGAGAGACGCATTGGCCGCTTCCCTGCCGTACGACGCGACGTCGAGCCGCGCGCCGCGCTTGCCGCCGAGTTCGATCGTCTGGTTGATCAGCGCGGTCGACGTGCGTTCGGCGCGACGGAAGCCTTCCTGCAGGAACGACACTTCCGGATTGGGGCGCGCACCGGCCTGCATCAGCGCGCCGGCCGACGCATCGACGTCCGCGCGTGCGCCGCGCAGCGCCGGATTGTTCCGGGCCGCGGCCGCGAGCGCATCGGCAAGCGTCAACGAGGTGGAAGGGCGTGCGTCGGGTGGCGGTGCGCCGATCGGCGGGGCGCCGCCGGAGATAGCCGGAGCCGGAGCCGGAGCCGGGGACAGCGACGGCTGCGCATGAGCCGTCGCGGCCATCGCGAAGACGACGGTCGCGGCGAGGTTGAGCTTGAGCATGTTCGGTTCTGCGGTAACGGTTCGCGACCGATGCTACGGTTCGGCCGCAGTGCGAACATGAGACGAAGATGACATTTCCGTCATCTTGGGGGCGGCCGCGCGCGAGCGTGCGACGCTTGCCGGCCGCGGCGGTGGGACCGCCACCACGCACGGCGATTGGATGAAGCGGCGTATCGCCTTACCGACTTGCTAGAACAACGTGATCCACTCGCGGATATGTGAGCGGATCACGTCTCACGAATCAAATACAGCAGATCTCCAGAAACGCCGACGAACAAGACGCGGAACCCACTGCGTCGCAAACCTCACGGCGGCACCTCACTGTCCACGGAAGTGACCACCTCCCGACGGACATATCGGCCTTATCCGATCAATTCTTGGACGCGTCGACCTTTACCTCAATCCTCGTATATTCCGGTCCCAGCAATTGCGTTCGCTCAGTTTGTCCTCGCTCGTCCGTCATTCCGACATAGCGGTCCGCGCTCGTGGTGATTCGGTAGCAAACGTGCGCAAGCGGCTTCGAACGAGACCCAAGAAGCAACGCCTTGTCTTCGGTACGCGCCGTCCATCTCTCCGTCGTGACGATACGAGCCGTTGCAGGCTGACGCTCGTCAGCACACGTAAAACGATCAACGTCATGTGTGGGACCCGGCGTAGCCGCCGTAACTGCATAGCTACTAACACCTCGCAAACCCGCGGTATTGCATAGATTCTGACAACCTTCCGATGGGCATTTCGGAACAAACTCAACGCCGACCTGATGCGCGTCGTAGGGGTCGCGTTTGCCGTTCTTGCCCTGAATGATCCGCTCGTGAATCCACACGTCTTGGGGATTCATTCCCAGTTGAACAAGGAAAGATTTCATCGCCTCACCACGCAATTTTGCCAACGCTTTCGGATTGCGTTCCCACGCAAACGCGGCTGCATCTACAGTTGCTGATGCCCCTTCACGTGTCCACTCTCTCGCAGTCAGGAAGTGTCTAACAAGACTCAACCGATCGCTGTTGCCAACCTCGATAGAATTCAACGCCAACTGCATATTGTCTTGTTCCAGAACCTTACATGCATAGGCCTGCGACGAGCAGAGCGCAAACGCCAAGAGAAGCGATATCGATCGTTTCATTCCTTTTGCTCGGTTAACGCGCCAAAACGAACCACGCGATGCTGTCTGCATTTCTAATAGCCTGTTCTGGATGTTCTTTCGCCAATCGTTCGCAGGCCCAACGGCCATACGCGCCCGGGTAGTCCTCGGAACCAAATGTATCTATGAAATGCGAACACTCGTGAACTATCGTAAGTTGCTTCGATGATAAGTTGCTCGCGGATCGGTCAGGTAGCGAGCAGAAATTGATATTGATCGCAATCGTATGCGTCGCAGTATCCGGACGACAAACATGCGCCACTTCTCCGTCAAGCCTCTTCATATTGGGCAAGCAGCCAGTAGCCAAGTCCGCGTCAGAGCCGGGACGTACAAAGTTCTTGGCGGTCAGGTTCGACATGACTGTCACGAGAGCCCCGAGACCCGCAGTCAACCGGGTTCTGACCGTGCTGTCAGACGAACCGAACCACTCGACAACGCGAGCCTGTGTATCGGGCGTCCAACGCGCCAGTCCGGCTATTCTCCGCTTGGTAATAACAACAGCCTCATCTCTCAACCCTAGAACAAGCTTCCTGAATTCTGCGTCAGTCATGTTAGGACAGATAGGCGGACCGTTCAGTGACAACGGAATTATGACTTTCGAACCGCGGACCGTATTCGATTCACCTTTCCCGACCTGAATCCAGTCACCGTTTCCTTGCGTATTTTCATTGCCCGTTACCATATTCTTTAGTCTTCCACATAAATTTCGACCTCCAACGCTTCTCGGCTCGTCGTAACAATTCGTTGGGTATGGCCGATAGCATCCGTAACACCGCTGAACACTTTTCCGGACGCGGTATGGATACGGTATTGCACGCGTGCCAAGGGTCGGCCGGTATCGGCATCGTGCAAAACAAATTGTTCGTCGTGTTTAGCGTGAATCGCCAACGACGAACGAGGAGTGCTCTGCCCCGTCAGCGCCACCACTTCCTCTGCCGTGAAAATCATCCTCATGTTGCGCTCCGCGTAGAACACCGGCGGCGGACTGCAGCCGCACACGTTGATATCACCGCTCAATGCCCATTGCTTGCCGTTCGGGCCCGTGCCGGGCCAGCGCGGCCCCTCCGGCGCAACGAATCCTTCTTGCTTGCAGGCCGTGCAGTAGGTTTTCATGCCGAGCGTGGCGATTTGTACTGCCGGCGGCGGATTAGAACAGGTCACGGAGTCGAGACCTTCGGTGATGATCGCGCTTCCGGCGCGGTCGCCCTGGGCGAGGAAGGACCGGATCATTTCGCTGCCTCTTGATCAGCTACGATCGCCAATTTCACCACCGTGAAGGTATCGGCGAAGCCCCTTCCTTCACATTCCGGGGAGTCCGTGACGATATCGCCGTTTGAGAGTTCGCTACCAACGAAGGCGAGCGGCGTGAAGTCGGGGTAATTCGCGATGCCAAGGCCACTGATTATTCGAGCGGTTGAACCGTCCACATAGTGGACAATGTTTCCCACGACAGCGGACTTGCCGAGCGATTCGCCAACGTCCCATGTGCCGGTTGCTTCACGCAGCACGCCGCCCCTCGCGGTCGTCGCCCCTTTCACGGCCAGCCGGTAGCGTGGGCGCGCGGGCGGCGGTACGTAAGCAGGATCGAACAAGCCGGGAATCGGCTTGTCATCAGTCACCCGGATACCGGCTCCGTCTTGCAACGTTTGAGTGATGACGTCGCCGTTGCTTAGTCGCGAGCCGACTAGCGCCATTGGCTTGCCGTCGGACGTGGCGGAAAATCCCGCCCCGTCGACGACTACGGCCTCGGTGCCGTCATCGTATTGAACGACGTCACCGACGCGGGCCAGCATCAGCCCGCGATAGCTCGTCTTGCCAGCGACTTCGGCAACCCAACCGCCGCGCTTGGTACGCGAGCCGATGGTCGCGAAAAGATGGGTAAGCGCTTTTGCTTCTTGTTCGTTCGGCATCCTTCATCCCTTTCCGGTTAAGTAGGTGAAATGTGCTCCACGCCAACTTAAAGCCAACCCAACAGGGGGATCAATCGTCCGTGTACGAAAATTCGGCAACGATTATCTGGTATCCGAACGAATTTCATGAAGAATTATCGGATGCAAAGCTTTGAGTATGATTTCCGCGTATCGGGCGGTGCGCTGTCGGGCCGGATGCCCGCACTCTTCGAACTTTTTGTCCGCAATGCCCACACGTCGCCCGCTCGTCTAAAACGACTGAACGCAGGGATTCGCGAATTCAGACGCCGGACGCACGTTTGTAGCGCTCATCTTTATTGATCCGGATTCGCTGGGCGGCGGATTTCGTATTGAAGCTGTAAGGGACCGCGTGGCGCGAGGACAAGGTCCGCCATCCGAGAGTGCGTAGCGCGCCGCCGCAATCGGCCCTCAAGTTGCCGCGACCGTTTGCCACGGCGCGGAAACCAGGGGCGATCTCAGGCTTGTGGGCGGCCACTTCAGGGGCAAGTTCAGGCGCGATGCCGCCGGCCCGATGCGGCAGCACCCACCACACACTTCCCAGTGCCAAACACGTCGCTCACGTTTTCCCGCTTCTCATCATCCGGCGACGCTGCAACCAGTCGAGCAACTGCCGCCCGTCGCGCTCACCGAACCACCGCGCGTGCCCGATCAGATACCCGTCGTATGCGATATCGACAATGGCCGGCGCATCGATGATGCACCCGAAATACGCCACTTCCGACAGCGCGAACTCCGTATGCACGATCGGCAGCATCGCGACCAGCGCCGCATAGGCTTCGTCGCCCAGCGGTTCGAGTGACTCATACCCGTCGAGCAGCGCGTCGATCTGTGCGTACTCGACGCGGCGCGCCTGGGCCGGCGCCATCCAGTCGACCGTATTGCGTTCGATCGCGAGCGCGAGGTCCATGACGGCGCACGTGCGATCCGACAGCCCGAAATCGAGCACCGTCCGCACCTGCGCGCCGGGCCCCGCCTCGGTCCACAGCAGGTTCGACGCGTGCCAGTCGCCGTGCGTCCACAGCGGCGGCAGCGCCGGCAGCAGCGGCACGAGGCGCGCGTGATACGGGCCGATCGCGTCGGCCACGTCGCCGCGCCAGTCGCGCGCGCCGAGTGCGCGCACGAGCAGCGGCTGCGCCTCGACCCAGCGTTCGAGCCCGCCCGCCAGATCGTCGGACGACAGCACGCGGAAGCTCGACAGCAGCGTGCGCACGGGCCGCGCCGGCGCATCGTAGCCGGCCGACGCGCGATGCAGCTCGGCCAGCGCGCGACCGGCCGCGTAAGCGTGCGACGCATGCGTGAACGGCTGCCACGACATCACGCCGCGATACGGGTCGACGCCGGGCGCGAGCACATGCACTTCGTAGGTCCAGTCGCCGGACGCGAATGCGGTCGCACCGTTGCGATCCGCGAGCACGTCGACCACCGGCATGCCGCGTTCGCGCAGGTGCGCGATGAAGCGATGCTCTTCCTCGAGCCCCGCGACATCGCGCAGGCTCGCGTGATGACGCTTGACGAACAGCCCGCGCCCGTCCGCCATCCGCACGAGCACGGCCGCCGCGAACTGTCGCGGGCTGTGCCACGTGAGCCGCTCTGGCTCGCCGGCGCCGTCGATGCGCGCGAGCACCGCCGCCACCTCGTCGTGCGTCATCAGCGGCCAGTCGCGTTCGGCCTGCTCGCCGTCGACACCGAATTGCGGCGGCGCGACGTCACGCGGCAGGGCTCCGTCCGGCTCGAGTGGGAATGACATGAACGACGTTGCTCCGTAGTTGAATCGGCGCGTGAATCAGCGCGCGCCGCCGCCCGTTGCCAGCGCACCGCCGGCCGCCGCGCGCAGCGCCGCGGCCGTGCGGCTCCAGTCGCGCCAGCCGACGACGGCCAGCCCGATGAACAGCGCGTAGAGGCCGGCCGTCAGATACAGTTCCTTGAACACGAACATCCCGACGTACACGACGTTCACGACGATCCACAGCCCCCACGATGCAATGTAGCGCCGCGCGGTCCAGTATTGCGCGACGAGGCTGAACGCGGTCAGCGAGGCATCGACGAACGGCAGCGCCGCATCGGTCCAGCGCGCCATCATGCCGCCGAGCAGCGCGCTGCCGACGACGGCCGCGATCAGGTCGGGCAGCATCTGCATCGGCCGCACGCCCGTGACGGGCGCGACATCGCCTGCCGGCACCGCATTGCCGTCGGCCTCGCTCGCGCGCTGCGCGAGCCAGCGTTGCCAGCCGTACACCTGCAGCACCGCGAACGCGCCTTGCAGCAGCATGTCCGAATACAGCTTCGCGTCGAAGAAGATCCAGCCGTACAACGCGACCGACACGAGCCCGACCGGCCAGCACAGCATGCGCCGCTTCGCGGTCAGCCAGATCGCGAGCGCGCTGACGATCACGCCGGCGATTTCGAGTGGGGACATCGTCTGTGCTCTCCAGGTTGGCTGCCGGGGCCGCGCGTCACGCGGCCGGTTCCGGACGATCAGAAATCATAGGTCAACGACACGCGGGCGGTGCGCGGCGCCCCCGGGAACAGGTACGCATCGCCCTGCTGCTCGCCCGCGTCGCGCCAGTAGAACTTGTTGAACAGGTTGTCCACCGACACGCGCAACACCGTGCGATGGCCGCCGATCTTCGTCGTATAACGCGCGCCGAGATTGAACACGAACCACGCCGGCACCTGCGCGGTGCCCTCCTCGTTCGCGTTGCGGGCCGCGCTGTACTCGACGCCGCCCAGCACGTTCAGCCCCGCGACGCCCGGCACCGCGTAGTCCGCATACAGCGACGCGCGCAGCGCGGGCACGTTGATGATCTGGTGGCCTTCGTAGGCCGGCGAACCCGAATCGTACGCCCGCGCGCGAATCGCCGCGACGCTGGCCGTCAGCCCCAGACGCTCGGTCACGCGCCCGGCCGCGCCGAACTCGATCCCCTGGTGCCGCTGCGTGCCGCGCTGCACGAACGTGTAGGTCGTGCCCGATGCGTCCGGATCGGCGAACTGGAACGGCTTGCTGATCGAGAACACGGCGGCCGTGAGGCTCAGCCGGTCGAGCCAGTCGTATTTCGCGCCGACTTCGATCTGGTGCGATTCGACGGGCGGCAGGAACGCATACGCATTGGTCGCGCGCACGGGCGCCTGGTCGCCGAGCGACAGCGCCTTGCTGTACGACGCGTACAGCGACAGCACGTTCACCGGCTTGTAGACGAGCGCGACCTGCGGCAGGAACACCGAGCGGTCGGTGTGCGTCGCGTCGCTGTCGAGGCTGCTCCAGCTGCGCTGGCGCAGCAGCACTTCCTTGCCGCCCGCGAGCACCTGCCAGTGTTCGCCGATGCTGATGCGGTCGAGCCCGAACACGCCGTATTGCCACGCATCGAGCTGCGGATACGACGGCCCGGGCGTATTCGGCGACGGTGCAAACGTGACGTCGGGTCCGTAGATGTTCTCGCTGCCGACATAGTCGTACACGGCGGTCGCCATGTGCACGACACGGCGCTGCACGCTCACGCCGAGCGTCAGCTCGTGCCGCAGCGGCCCCGTCGCGAACTTGCCGGTCGTGACCGCACGCAGGTCGTCGTTGCGCCGGTATTCGCCGGGGCTGCGGAAGTCGTACACGTCGTAGTCGCCGTTCGCGCCGAAGAAGAACGGCGACGTCGCGCCGGCCTTGCAGCTCGCCGCGTAATAGCAACCGTACGCGAACGCGCTGTTGTCGTCGATCATCGTGCGGCTGCGGCCGGCGGCGATATACGCCTTCCAGTCGTCGTTGAACTGGTAGTCGAAGCGCGCGTTCAGGTTCAGCGCGTCGGTCGTCACCGGCTTCGCCCACGGCTGCGTGCCGAGCGCCTTCGACGTCGTCTTGACCGACGGCACGACGGTGCCGCCGAGCAGCTGGTAGCCGGGTGCTGAACGCTGGATCCACTGCTGGAATTCGGCGTTGAGCTGCAGGCTCGCGCGCGGGCTGATGTCCCAGTCGGCGGCGATCGAGCCGAACGTGCGCCGTCCGTTCGTGCCGTCGATGTAGGAGTGCATGTTCTCCTTCGCGGCATTGATCCGGAAGCCGAACTGATTGTCGGGGCCGAAGCGGCGGCCGAGATCGACGGCCGCCGACGTCGAACCGCGGCTGTCGACGCCACCCGTCACGCTCGCGACGTTCGCCGAGCGCTTGGTCACGAAGTTGATCACCCCGCCGGGCGCGACGACGCCGCTGTCGATGCCGGCCAGCCCCTTCAGGATCTCGACGCGCTCCTTGTTCTCGAGCGGCACGTTCTGTTCGCCGGACACCGTCAGCCCGTCGATCCGGATCGCGCTCGCAAGATCGACCGGAAAACCTCGGATCGCGAAACCTTCGAAATAACCGACCGGCGCATAGTCGTTGACGACCGACGCGTCGTTGCGCACGACGTCGCTCAGCCGCTTCGCCTGCTGGTCGTCGAGCTGCGCGCGCGTGACGACGCTCACCGACGCCGGCGTGTCGCGCAGCGGTGCGTCGTCGAGCCCCGCGACGGATGCCGTGCGTGCGCGCAGCGCGTTGCCGCGCTCGCCGCTCACCGTGATCGTCGGCAGCGTCGCGCTGGCGGCCGCCCCGGCGTCCGGCGCCGGCGTGTCGCCCTGCGCCGCGGCGGCCTGGGCCGCGAAAAGCGTGATGCCGAAGCCGACACCAAGCCCGACCTTCGCGCGCCGCCGCCGTGCGGGCGACGCTGTTGTTCTATTCACCGTCATTGCTCTGGATGGAAAACTCGCCACTCGACCCTGTCGAAACCCGTTACGAAGCTGCGAAGCGTGCCCGCGACCGGATCTGCCTCCGCCGGACGCACGCGCCGGCACGACATTCGTCAGACGAACCGGGCGAACCAGACGATCCGGCACGCAAGCGTGCCGCTCGGTCGGGAAGACGCAGGATGGGACATCGGATTCAGGTGACGCACCGGGAACCGACGCTGCCGTCGACCGGTTCGTCGGGGCGTGTCGGGCGGCCGGCTGCATCGCGCGGTCTTGTCATGCGGGGGGACGCTTCGAACGCCCCGGTACGGGCGCGACGGTCTGGCGCGCGCCGTTCGCTGGAACGGCGGCGTGCCCGTCGCGCACGACATCGCGGCGCGGCGCGCATTTTACCCCGGGCGGGGCGGGCTGCCCTGGAATCGGGCGAATCGGGTGGGTGGGAAAGGCGGGAACGGGAACCGCGCGATTCGTGCAGCACGGCGACGGTGCCGATGTGCGCATGACTGGCGTCGTGCGCGGCCACCTCGATGACCGGCATCGTCACGCGCCGGTCATGCGGCCGGAAACCGGAGCGGGAACGTTCTCCCGCTCGCGATTCGGCGGCCGGTCAGAATCCCTGCATCGTCGCGGTCGGATCGACGACCAGGTGCACGACGCCGTAGATCACCGCGCCGACGAGCAGCGCGAGCACGATCGCCACGAACGGCAGCAACGTGTAGTTGACGTTCGCGAGATCGGCCGCGTGCGCCTTGCTGTTGCGTACGCCGAAGAAACTCCACAGGACCAGCTTGATCATGCCGAGCAGTTTCATGGTTGTGCTCCTTTCATCGAATCGGTTGACGCTATCGTCGATCCGACCGGCATCCGAAAAAAGAAGCAGTTGCGCGCGCTTTTCGCGCAGCAGGCCGTCTGCGGCCGCATGTCGCAGGGCGCGTCAGCGGTCGAGCACGAGCGGCTCCGACCCTTGCGCGGGCCGCGCGACGCACAGCAGCGCGCAGCCGGGTTCGACCGGCGCATCGGGCGCCTGCTCGTAGTCGACCGCGCCTGACAGCACGCGCGTCGCGCACGTGCCGCACGACCCGGAGCGGCATTCGGACGGCACGGCCACGCGCTGCCCTTCCGCGAATTCCAGCAACGTGCCGTCGGCGGGCGTCCACGCGGCATCGCGGCCGGTGCGCCGGAACACCACCGGCACGCTCGCCGCCGGCGCCCCGGTCGTGCGGGTCGCGCTGCGCGCCACGCTCGACGGCCCGAACGCCTCGAAGCGGATGCGTTCGTCCGGCACGTTCAGCGCGCGCAGCCCGTCGTACAGGTCGCGCATGAACGCCGACGGCCCGCACAGGTAGAAGTCGTAATCGTCGAACGTCAGGAGCCGCTTCAGTTGCGCGATGTCGATGCGGCCTGCCTGCGCCGCCGACCCGTCGTGAGGATGGCTGTCGAACCAGTGGAGCGACAGCCGTGCATCTGCGGCCGCGATGCGCGCCAGCTCCGCCGCGAACGGCCGGTCGGCCGCGTCGCGCGCGCCATGCACGAACACCACGCGGCGCGATGGCCGATCGTCCGCCAGCGCGCGGCGCAGCATCGCGGTCATCGGCGTGATGCCGATGCCGGCCGACACGAGCACGGCCGGGCGCGGGCTCGCGAGATCGAACGTGAAGCGCCCGCGCGGCATCTGCGCGTCGAGCGCCATGCCCGCCCGCGCGTGATCGTGCAGCCACGCCGACACGCGCCCTTCGCGCTTCACGGTGATCCGGTAATGCGTGCCGCCCGGCGCATCGGAGAGCGTGTAGCTGCGGATCGACGGCGCGTCGCTTCCCGGCAGCGCGATGCGCAGCGTCAGGTGCTGCCCGGCTTCGTAGGCGGGCAATGCAGCGCCGTCCGCCGGTTCGAAATGGAACGAGCGAATCGCGCGCGCTTCGTCGACGATCTTCGCGATGCGCAGCGGCCGCCATGCGGGTGCCGATGCCGATGTCGATGTCGATGTCGATGTCGATGTCGATGTCGATGTCGATGCCGATGCCGATGCCGATGCCGATAGTGATTCTGATGCGGGTGCGGTGACCGACGCGGTTGAAGTCTGCACCAACCCGCCCGCCGCCACCGCCGCGAACTGCGGCGCACGTTCCACCGCCGACCACTGGAACGGCAGCACCGCGCGCATGCGCCGCACTTCCCGCACATGGAACCGCACGACCCGCTGCGCGCCGTCGAACGATGCGACGAGCGGCCCGTCCCACACGATCTCGGCGCGCGCGGCCACATACAGCAGGTCGCCGTTGTCGAAATCGACGAACAGCAGCCCCGCACGCGGATCGTGCTGCAGGTTGCCGAGCGTGTTGAAGAAGCGGTTGCCGCTGAAATCCGGCGTCGTCAGCGTGTGCGCATCGTCGACGCGCACGAAGCCCGGCATCCCGCCCCGATGCGACACGTCCGCGCCACGCGCAGCGCCCGCGTCGGTCGACGTGTTCGCGCTCGCGACGAAGAACGTATCGGCCTGCGCAAGCAGCGCTCGATCGGCGTCGTTCAACGCGTCCGATACGTCGGGCCCGGCGGACGCGCCGGCTTCCCGGGCGACGAACGTCGGCTTGCGTCCCTGGATGTACTTCGCGCAGTTGCCGAAGCTCTGCTCGACCGCGATCGTCAGCGCATCGCCGTCGACCGCGCGCACGACGCCGTTGACACGATTGCGCCGCCGCGTATCGAATTCGATCCCGAGCCCGCCGAGCGGCGCGCCCGGCTGCCACGCGCCGTCCAGCGGATCGCCCGGCAACGCGCGCGCCGCGATGCGCAGCGTACGCGGGTCCGGCGACGTCACGAACCCCGACGCGCCGGCGCGCAGCGTCGCCCACGGCTGGCCGTTCGCATCGACGCCGCCAAGCACGAAGAATGGCAGTTGCGCGAAAAACGTCCGGTGCTGGTCCGGCATGAAACGCCGGATCCCGCGCCGGCCGGCCGAACCCGCGGCCGCCGTCACGCCCGCGCGCTGCTGCACGGCGAGCTCTCCCGCGTGAAACGGCGCGGTGTCGAGTTCCCAGCCCGGTACGACGGTGGTCGGGGTGTTCATCGCGTTCTCCGTGGGCAGGCGCGGCGTCGGTGGGCGTTACGCGGCAAGCAGGCCGGCGCGTGTCGTCGGCATCGCAACGAAGCCCGGCAGTGCCTCGACGCGTGCCAGCCACGCACGCACGTGCGGATACGGTTCGAACGACACGCCGCCTTCCGGCGCGTGCGCGATGTACGAGTACGCGGCGACGTCCGCAATCGTCGGCTGCGCACCGGCCGCGAACGGCTTGCCGGCCAGCTCGCGATCGATCACGTCGAGCACTTTCGCGGCCGTACGCTTGGCCGCCTCGTGGTCGAGCTTCGCGCCGAACACGGTCACGAGCCGCGCGGCAGCCGGCCCCGCTGCGATCGGCCCGGCCGCATACGAGAGCCAGCGCTGCACGACGGCCGCGCTGGCCGGGTCGTCGGGCAGCCAGTGCGCGTCGCCGTAGCGCTTCGCGAGGTACACGAGGATCGCGTTCGAATCGGCGATCACCGTGCCGCCGTCGTCGATCACGGGCACCTGCCCGAGCGGATTGAGCGCGAGGAACGCCGGTTCGCGCTGTGCGCCGGCCGCGAGATCGACGTCGACGGTCTCCGAAGGCAGGCCGAGCAGCGACAGGAACAACCGGACGCGATGCGCATGCCCGGAGAGCAGGAACGAGTAGACGCGAATCGGCGAAGCAGGCTTGCGGACGGCAGACATGGAAAACACTCCGGAATCTCGCGCCGCCGGGAATCGGCGACGAACACCTGCAGCGTAGCGCTCGCCGTTCGTCTCCAGAAGATGGATAATCGCGGAAACATTATCCGCTCCCATAGGACAATCGACGATGGCCGATCTGCGCGACGTGAACCTGAACCGGCTGGCGGTCTTCGTCGCGGTGGTCGACGCCGGCTCGCTGACGGCCGCAGCCGAGCGGCTCGGCCTGGCGAAGACGGTGGTCAGCACGCACATGCAGCGCCTCGAATCCGAGGTCGGCGCGAACCTGCTGGTGCGCACCACGCGGCGGCTGAGCGTGACCGACGCGGGGCGGGCGTTCTACGACGCGTGCCGCGACATCGTGCGCGCCGCGGAAAGCGCGCTCGACGCGGTGTCGTCCGACGCGGGGCCGCTGCGCGGCACGCTGCGCGTGAGCGTGCCGATCGACTACGGCGCGCTGGTCGTCGCGCCTGCCGTCGTCGCGTTGCGCGACCGGCATCCGGGCCTCGACGTCGAACTCGTCGCGAACGACCGCGTCGTCGATCTCGTCGCGGACAACCTCGACGTCGCGATCCGCATCGGCCGCCTCGCCGATTCGAACTATCGCGCGGTGCAGCTCGGCACCTACGAGAAATGGCTGGTCGCGAGCCCCGCGTTCGTCGCGCGCTACGGACGGCCGCAGGATACCGATGCGCTCGCCGCGCTGCCGTTCGTGATGCTGTCGACGCTGCCGCGCCCGCATACGCTCGAACTCGAAGACGCGAACGGCGGCACCGCTTCGGTGCGCTGTGTCGCGCACGTCGTGTCGAACACCGCCACCGCGTGCCGGGCGATCGTGCTCGCGGGCGGCGGCTTCGGGCTGTTGACGGATTTTTCGACCGCCGACGACCTCACGGCCGGCCGGCTCGTGCGGCTGCTGCCCGCGTGGCGCTCGGCGCCGGCCGGGATCCATGCGGTGTATCCGTCGACGCGGCTGCCTTCGCCGAAGGTGCGGGCGTTTATTGATGCGATGAAGCAGAGGATCGACGACACGCGGCCGGCACGCAAGACGAAACGCGAACGCTAGCGCACGCCGAATTCCGTTGCGGCTCCGCGCCGCGCCGTTGCCGGCCCGCGCATTCCATTCCTCCGATGTATCGCGACATCCTCGCGACCACGCATCGCCATGCAAGGCGCTCATGCGCGGCATGAAAACTAATCGATTGTTGGCGCCCCGGATCGACGCCGACAATCCGCTGCATGCCCCCTCGTTTGCGGTACGGGCCACTCCCCCTCCCAATCGGCACGTCACGATCCATGAACCATCCAGTCCCCCTCTCCTGCATCGCCGAGGCCCGCACGGCCGCGCCGGCACCGTTCCTTGCCCGTCCCCGCACCTGCGGCGAAGCACTCGTCGACCTGCTCGAACGTTATGGCGTCGAATGCGTGTTCGGCATTCCCGGCGTGCATACCGTCGAGCTGTATCGCGGGCTCGCAGAGTCGTCGATCCGCCATGTGACGCCGCGCCACGAACAGGGGGCCGGCTTCATGGCCGACGGCTACGCGCGCGTCACGGGCCGGCCGGGCGTCTGCTTCATCATCACCGGGCCGGGCATGACCAATATCGCGACCGCGATGGCACAGGCCTACGCGGATTCGATCCCGATGCTGGTGATCTCGAGCGTCAACGCGCGGCGCGAGCTCGGCAGCGGCGACGGCCGCCTGCACGAGCTGCCGTCGCAGCGTGAAGTCTTCGCGGGACTCACTGCGTTCTCGCACACGCTGCTCGACGCGGCCGACCTGCCGCAGGTGCTCGCGCGCGCGTTCGCGGTCTTCGAAAGCGCACGGCCGCGGCCCGTGCACATCGAGATTCCGCTCGACGTGATCGTGACGCCGGCACCCGCGCTGCCCGCCGCGCCACCCGCGCTGCCCGCCCGCCCCGCACCGGACGCCGGCGCGCTCGCGGCGGCCGCAGACCTGCTCGCCCATGCGCGCCGGCCGCTGATCCTGGCGGGCGGCGGCGCCGTGCATGCGGCGGCCGAATTGCGCGAGCTCGCCGAACGCCTGCACGCGCCGGTCGCGCTGACGATCAACGCGAAGGGTCTGCTGCCGGCCGGCCATCCGTTGCTGATCGGCTCCACGCAATCGCTGCCCGCCACCCGCGCGACGATCCGCGACGCCGACGTGGTGCTCGCCGTCGGCACCGAGCTCGGCGAAACGGATTACGACGTCACGTTCGACGGCGGCTTCGCGATCGATGGCCGGCTGATTCGCATCGACATCGACGCGCAGCAGCTGATGCGCAATGCCCGCGCGGAGATCGCCATCGCCGGCGATTCGCGGCTGGCGCTCGGCGCGCTGTCGACCCGCCTGCACGAAAAACCGA
The DNA here is from genome assembly GCF_001411495.1 of Burkholderia cepacia ATCC 25416. Classification (NCBI taxonomy): domain Bacteria; kingdom Pseudomonadati; phylum Pseudomonadota; class Betaproteobacteria; order Burkholderiales; family Burkholderiaceae; genus Burkholderia; species Burkholderia cepacia. The sequence continues at coordinate 782,267 of NZ_CP012982.1, forward strand.
CGACGCCCCCCGAAGCCGGCTGGGGCGCGCCGCGCGTGGCCGCCGTGCGCGCCGCGATCGCGTCGGGCCACGACGGCCCGGCGCGCGCGCAGGCGCGGCTGATCGACACGATCGTCGCGGCGCTGCCCGGCGTAATCGTCGCCGGCGATTCGACGAGCCCCGTGTACGTCGGTAATTTCACCCACGACGCGCACGCACCGCGCAGCTGGTTCAACTCGTCTACCGGCTACGGCACGCTCGGCTACGGGCTGCCCGCCGCGATCGGCGCGAAACTCGCCGCGCCCGCACGCCCCGTCGTCTGCCTGATCGGCGACGGCGGCCTGCAGTTCACGTTGCCGGAGCTCGCGAGCGCGGTCGAGGCCCGCGTGCCGGTGATCGTGATCGTCTGGAACAACCGCGGCTACGGCGAGATCCGCAAATACATGGTCGCGCGCGACATCACGCCGATCGGCGTCGATCCGTACACGCCCGATTTCCTGGCGCTCGCGCGCGGCTTCGGCTGCGCGGCGCACGCGGCCGCGACGCCCGATGCACTGGCTGCCACGTTGCGCGACGCCGTCGCGCGCGCGATCCCGACCGTGATCGAGATCGACGAAGCGACATGGTTCGAGCAGGTGCAGCGATGAGTCAGGCCCCCGATTTTCACTTTGATCCGCCGCTGCGTACCGGGCTTTTCATCGCCGGCGCGTGGGGGTCCGGCGCCGACGGCGCCACGTTGCCGATCGTCGATCCGTCGACTGAAGCGGTCCTCGCGCATGTGGCTGCCGGCGGCAGCGCGGACGTCGAGCGCGCCGTCCAGGCCGCGGCCCGCGCGTTTCCCGGCTGGAAACGCACGACGGGTGCCGCGCGCGCGGCCCTGCTCCGCGCGATCGCGCGCGGCGTCGACACGCACCGCACACGGCTCGCGACGCTGCAGTCGTTCAATAACGGCAAGCCGTTCGCCGAAGCGGAGATCGACGTCGCCGACGTGATCGCCACGTTCGACTACTACGCCAGCCTCGCGGAACGCGTCGACACCGACGGCGAAACCGAGGTCGCGCTGCCCGGCGACGACCACCGCGCATGGATCCGGCGCGAACCGGCCGGCGTCGCCGCGCTGATCGTGCCGTGGAATTTCCCGATGGTGACGACCGCGTGGAAGCTCGCGCCGGCGCTCGCGGCCGGCTGTACCGTCGTGCTGAAGCCGTCCGAGATCACGCCGCTGCCGGAACTCGAACTCGTCGCGATCGCCGTCGCAGCGGGCCTGCCGCCGGGCGTGCTGAACGTCGTGACGGGCACCGGCCCCGACGTCGGGGCCCGGCTGTGCGCGCATCCGCTCGTCGCGAAGGTGTCGTTTACCGGCAGCACGGCGGTCGGCACGCAGGTCATGAAAACGGCCGCGGACACGATCAAGGGCGTCGGCCTCGAACTCGGCGGCAAGTCGTCGATCGTCGTGTTCGACGACGCCGATCCCGACCACGCGGTCGAGCTAATCGCGGGCGGCGGCCTGTTCAACGCGGGGCAGATGTGTTCGGCGACCTCGCGCGTGCTCGTCGCCGCGCCGCTCGCCGACGACCTGATCGCACGCCTCGCGCGGCGGATCGACGCGACCGTCGTCGGCCCGCCGTTCGCGCCCGGCGTGCAGATGGGCCCGCTGACGAACCGCGCGCAATACGAACGCGTGAAGCGCCACATCGCGCAAGGCCGCGCCGACGGCGCGCGGCTCGTGACGGGCGGCGACGTGCCCGCCGGCCCCGGTTACTTCATCCGGCCCGCGCTGTTCGCCGACGTGCCGGCCGACAGCCCGCTATGGCGCGACGAAATCTTCGGGCCGGTGCTGTGCGTCCGCACGTTCGATACCGAGTACGACGCGATCGCGGCCGCCAACGATACCGAATACGGGCTCGTCGCGACCGTCGTCACGCGCGACGCGGCACGCGGCAAGCGGGTCGCCGACGCGCTCGAAGCAGGCGTCGTGTGGATCAACACGCCGCAACTGATCTATCCACAAACCTCATGGGGCGGCTACAAGCGCAGCAGCGTCGGACGCGAGCTCGGCCCGTTCGGGCTGGCCGCATTCCAGGAGATCAAGCAGGTCATGATGCCGGCCCGCTGAGGCCGTCCGGGCCATGCGTTTATCTCATGCCGCGCATGCGGATATTTCGTTTGTTGCGGAAATTTGACGTCCCTACAGTGCATCCACACCCCGCGCCGCCATTCGGCGACCGGCATCGAACCACCCGGCATCGTTCATCAGGAGACGGCCATGCAACACTTCAAGGCGGGCAGAAGGCAGGTGATCAAAACCCTCGGCACGGCACTCGCCGCATCCGCCCTTCCGATGCCATTCATCAGTACTGCGAAGGCACAGGCGAGCAGCTTCGCGGGCAAGACGCTGCGCATCCTCACGTGGTCTGACGATACCGGTGCGGCCGCGCTGCGCAACATCGCGGAAACGTTCAGCAAGCAGACTGGCGCACGCGTGATCGCCGACCGCGCGGACGGCACATCGGGCATGGTCGCGAAGGTCAAGGCCGCCGGCGAGCGGCCGACCTACGACGTGATCACGCTGGCCGGCGTCGGTGCGGCCGGCCTCGCCGATGCGGGCCTGCTCGCGAAGCCGGACCTGAACCGGCTGCCGAACCTGAAGGACGTCGCGCCGCAGTACCGCACGGGCGCAAACGGGTTCGGTGTCGGCTACCTGCTGTGGTCGGACGGGCTGATCTACAACACGTCGACCGTCAAGACCGCACCGGCGAGCTACGAAGCGCTGTGGGATCCGAAATATGCGGGGCGCCTGTTTCTTCCGCCGCCGGAGTGGGCCGAGGCGGTCGATCTCGCGATCGTCGCCGCGAAGCTGGCCGGCGGTTCGCAGCAGAACATCGAACCGGGCTTCCGCAAGCTCGCGGCGCTCAAGGATCGTGTGATGACGCTCGGCGAAAACCCGAACCAGGTCGCCGACCTGTTCCGCACCGGCTCGCTCGACATCGGCGGCATCTATTCGCCCGCGTTCTTCCCGGACCAGATCCGCAAGCCCGACTACAAGATGGGCGTGACGTACGGGATGAAGGAAGGCTTCGCGACGCAACTGATGTTCACGGTGATTCCGAAAGCGCACCCGGGCGACCTCGACCTGATCCATGCGTTCATCAACCACACGCTCGACGCGGGCGTGCAGGGCCGGATGGCGGCGGACGTGCTGAACGGGCCGGTGAATTCGAAGGCCGTGATCCCGGCGGAAAGCCGCGCATTCGTGCCGTCGCCGCAGCAGATCGCGGAGAAGGCCATCCTCCACGACGACAAGGCGCTCGCCGCCGTTCAGCCGGCGTGGATCAAGCGCTATACCAGTCTCTTCGCGGCCTGACGACATGGCCTCGCTGCCTTCCTCCCGTCACGCGGAACCCGTCGCCGCCGGCCCGGCCGGCGGCGCTTCGGCCGCCGCTGCCGCGCGGCCCGGCGTGCCGCCGTGGCTGCTGCTTGCGCCGATCCTCGCATTCCTCGCGGTGCTCGCGGCGGCGACGCTCACCGTGCTGCGGATGAGCGTCGGTACACCGGGCGACGAATGGCGCACGTTCACGCTGCAGAACTACGCCGACCTCGCCGACCCGTACTTCATGCACTCGCTGTGGCTCACGCTGCGCCTCGCGTTCCAGAGCATGGTATGCGCGGTGCTGCTCGCGATCCCGGTCGCGCTGGCGATGGCGCGCGCCGAATCGCGGCTCGCGCGGCGACTCATGCTTGCCGGCGTGCTGCTGCCGCTGCTCGTCAACCTGCTGCTGCAGGGTTACGGCTGGCTCGTGATGCTCGGCCCGGCGGGCCTGCTCAACCGCTCGCTGCTGGCGGCCGGCGTCATCGAACGGCCACTGCAGCTGCTGTACCGCGAACACGGCGTGCTGCTCGGGCTGATCCAGACCGCATTCCCGCTCGCCGTGCTGCCGCTGTCGAGCGCGCTGCGTGCCGTGTCCCGCGCGTACGACGAAGCCGCCGCGACGCTCGGCGCGACGCGCTGGCAGACGCTGCGGCACGTGACGCTGCCGCTCGCGATGCCGGGGCTCGTATCGGGCGCGCTGCTCGTGTTCGCCTACAACGCGAGTGCGTTCGCGGTGCCGCTGCTGCTCGGCGGCCGGCGCGTACCGATGCTCGCGGTGCTCGTGCATGACCAGGTCGCGCCGCTGCTGAACTGGCCGGCCGCGTCGGCCTCGGGTGTCGTGCTGATGGGCGCGACGCTCGTCGTGATGGCGGTTTCCCAGCGCCTCGTGCGCGCCCTGCAACGTGACGAGGTGAACCGATGAATGCCCTTCTGCCGCGAGCACCGCTGCCCGGCCGTCTGAGCCGCGCGACCGGCACCCTCGCGACGCTCGTGCTGTGCCTCGCCGCACTGCCGATCGTGACGATGACCACGATGTCGTTCGGCTCGTCGGGCACGCTCGAATTCCCGCCGCGCGATTTCAGCCTGCACTGGTACCGCGCCGCCTGGCAGACCTTCGTGACCGCCGATGCCGGCAGTGCGCAATCGATGGGTGCCGCGCTGACGACGAGCCTCGTCGTCGCGATCGCGACGATGCTGGTCGCGACTGCGGTTTCGGTACCCGCCGCCTACGCGCTGTCGCGTTATCGCTTCCGCGGCAAGACGTTCGTCGAGCAGCTCGTCGCGCTGCCGATCGTCTATCCGCTCGTCATGCTCGGCCTCGCGCTGCTGCTCGTGTTCAACGCGCTGCCGTTCGAACTCGGGCTCGTGCGGCTCGTCGTCGCGCACGTGATCCTGACGCTGCCGTTTACCGTGAAGAACTGCGCGGCATCGGTCGCGTCGATCGGCCCGGAATTCGAGGAAGCCGCGTGCCTGATGGGCGCGAGCCCGCGCCGCGCGTTCGTCGATGTCGTCCTGCCGCTGATGCGGCCGGGCGTCCTCGCCGGCATGCTGTTCGCGTTCATCGTGTCGTTCAACGAGTTCACGGTGACGTTCTTCCTGTACAGCGTCGACACGATGACGCTGCCGGTCTGGCTCTACAGCCGCACCGTGTCGTCGCTCGACCCGACCGTGTTCTGTTTCGCGGTGTTCACCGTCGCGATCGATTTCGCGCTGATCTGGATGCTCGAAAAACTCGTCGGCGACAAGGGCGTTGCGCTCTGATACGCGCACGACTCCGCCCTCGCCCATCCAAGGACTCCCCATGACCCAGCTCACCCTTCAGAGCGTGACGAAGCGCTTCCAGCACGCGTATGCCGTGGATCACGTCGACCTGTCCGTGCCGGACGGCAAGCTCGTCTGCTTTCTCGGCCCGTCGGGCTGCGGCAAGACCACGCTGATGCGGATCATCGCCGGCCTCGAGACGCCGACGTCGGGCACGATCACGTTCGCCGGCCGCGACCTCACGCACGTGCCGGCCAACCGGCGCGACTTCGGCATGGTGTTCCAGTCGCTCGCGCTGTTCCCGCACATGACGGTCGCGCAGAACATCGCGTATCCGCTGCGGCTGCGCAAGACGGCCAGGACGGCTCAAACGCAGCGTGTCGCGGAGCTGCTGGAACTCATCCAGCTTCCGCACCTGGCCGACCGGCTCGTCACGCAACTGTCGGGCGGGCAGCGCCAGCGCGTCGCGATCGCACGCGCGATCGCTTCGTCTCCGCGCCTGCTGCTGCTCGACGAGCCGCTGTCGGCGCTCGACGCGAAGCTGCGCGAGGCGATGCAGGTCGAGATCCGGCTGCTCCAGCAACGGCTCGGCATCACGACGATCATGGTCACGCACGACCAGCGCGAAGCGATGACGATGGCCGACGAGATCGTCGTAATGGAGAAAGGCCGCATCCAGCAGGTCGGCCGGCCGCTCGACATCTATCGCGATCCGGTCAACGAATTCGTCGCGGATTTCATCGGCCTCGGCAACATCCTGCCGGTCGCGTGCGACGGCGACGACGCGATCGTGCTGCCGGGCGGACAACGGCTCGCGATCCGGCGCGCGCCCGACGCGCCGCGCGCGGACGACGCCGTGCGCCTGCTGATTCGCCCCGAGGACGTGTGCGTGCGCGCGGCCTCGGTCTCGCCGTCCGCGCCGAACACGCTCGCCGGCACGGTCACGTTCGTGCGCGACGTCGGCGCGTCGATCGAGGCGACGATCGATTGCCGCGGCTTCACGCTGACGGCAGCGACGACGCCGCGCGAAACGCCCGACCTGCACGTCGGCATGCCGGTCGCCGCCGAGCTACCCGCGCATGCATGCAAGCTGATCGCCGCACGCGGCGCCTGATTTCCGGTTCTTTCCCCAGCGCAGCAACAAGGACTCCATCATGAACGCATCGACCCAAGCCCACCGTCTCGTGCGACGCCTGCTCGCCCGCACCGCCCTCGTCTGCACCTGCGCGGCGGGTCTCGCCGCCATCGCGCCGCTCGCACATGCCGACGCACTCGACACGATCGCGAAATCCGGCGTCGTGCGCATCGGCGTGTTCGAGGACTACCCGCCGTTCGGCTCGATCGGCCCCGACATGAAGCCGCAAGGTTACGACATCGACATGGCGGCGCTGATCGGCAAGGCGCTCAACGCGAAGGTCGAGCTCGTGCAGGTCACCGGCGACAACCGAATGGCGTATCTCGCCGACCGCAAGACCGACATGCTGCTGTCGGTCGGCCAGACGCCGGAGCGCGCGAAGGTGATCGATTTCTCGAACGCGTATGCGCCGTACTATCTCGCGGTATTCGGCCCGAAATCGCTCGCCGTGAAAGGCACCGCCGATCTCGCCGGCAAGTCGGTCGCGGTCGCGCGCGGCACGCTCGAGGACCTGAGCGTGAGCAAGGTCGCGCCGCCGAACGCGACGATCAAGCGCTTCGACGATCCAAACGGCGCGATCGCGGCGTTCCTGTCGGGGCAGGCGCAACTGCTCGTGATCGGCAACGACGTCGGCGCGACGATCATCGCGCGCCATCCGTCGATCGATCCGGAGCAGAAGTTCTCGCTGTTCAGCTCGCCCGATCACGTCGGCCTGAACAAGAACGAGCCGCGCCTGATGCAGAAGGTCAATGACGCGATCGCCGGCGCGAAGAAAAGCGGCACGCTGAACACCCTGTCGCAGAAGTGGCTGCACGCGGCACTGCCGGCCGACCTGTGATGCGCGTCGCGCCCGCCCCGCATTCACGACGGAAGGTATCGTTATGACCTACGTGTTCGACTTCAGCGATTTCGGCCTCTACGCCGGCATGCTCGCGCGCGGGATCGGCGTGACGCTCGGCCTCACCGCGGCCTCCACCGCGCTCGGCGGCCTGATCGGCACCGCCGGCGCGTGGGCCGCGCTCGCCGGCCCGCGCTGGGCACGCACGCTGGTCGCGGCCTACGTCGAGCTGATCCGCAATACGCCGTTCCTGGTCCAGCTGTTCTTCATCTTCTTCGGGCTGCCCGGGATCGGCGTGCACATCGACGAAGCGCAGGCGGCCGTGCTGGCGATGACGGTCAACCTGGGCGCGTATGCGGTCGAGATCCTGCGGGCCGGCATCGAATCGGTTCCGCACGGGCAAACGCAGGCCGCACGTGCGCTCGGGCTGCACGGCCGGCAGCTGTTCGGTCAGGTCGTGCTGCCGCAGGCGCTCGCGAACGTGTACCCCGCGCTGCTCGGGCAGGTGCTGATCGTGATGCTCGGTTCGGCCGTCGTGTCGCAGATCTCGGTGCCCGACCTGACCTATGCGGCGAACTTCATCCAGTCGCGCAATTTCCGTGCGTTCGAGATCTACATCGTCGTGACTGCGATCTACCTACTGCTGTCGATCGCGCTGCGCATGCTGCTCAATCGCGTCGGCCGCCGTCTGTTCGCGGGCCGCGCGCCGCACGGTGCGGCCGCCGCACCGCGCCGCTCGTGCGTTGCCCGCTTTACATGGCGCGCGCGCTCCCCTGAAACCGGCCTCCCGACGGAGCGTGCCCGATGATCGAATTCACCTTCCAGGATATTGCGTGGAACCTGCTACTGGCCGCGCGCTGGACCATGCTGCTGTCGCTGATCACGTTCGTCGGCGGCAGCGTCGCCGGGTTTGCGCTGCTCGCGATGCGCATCTCGCCGATGCCGGCGCTGCGCCGCTTCGTGAGCCTGTACGTCGAGCTGTTTCAGGGCACGCCGTTGCTGATGCAGCTGTTCCTCGGTTTCTTCGGGCTGCCGCTGATCGGCATCGACGTGACGCCGTGGACCGCCGCATCGGTCGTATTGACGTTGAACGCGAGCGCGTACCTGGCCGACATCTGGCGCGGCTGCGTCGACGCCGTGCCGCGCGGCCAGTGGAGTGAGGCGGCCAGCCTCGGCATGACGTGGACGCAACAACTCCGTTACGCGGTGTGGCCGCAGGCATGGAAAATCGCGCTGCCGCCGACCGTCGGCTTTCTCGTGCAGGCGGTGAAGAGCACGGCGCTGACGTCGATCATCGGGCTGACCGAACTCACGAAGACCGGCAACATCATTACCAATGCGGTGTTCAAGCCGTTTCCGATCTACGCGATGGTCGCGCTGCTCTACTTCGCAATGTGCTTCCCGTTGACGTGGTACGCCCGCGTGCTCGAACGCCGCTACCGCGTCGCGAAGGCACGCTGAACCGGCGCCGCGCGCGCCTCATTACGATGCAGGTATCCCCCATGATTTCCATCAGCAACGTTTCGAAGTGGTACGGCCCGTTTCAGGTCCTCAACGACTGCACGACCGAGGTCAGGAAAGGCGAAGTGGTCGTCGTGTGCGGCCCGTCGGGCTCGGGCAAGTCGACGCTGATCAAGACCGTCAACGGCCTCGAGCCGTTCCAGCAGGGCGAGATCCTCGTGAACGGCCAGTCGGTCGGCGACAAGAAGACGAACCTGTCGAAGCTGCGCTCGAAGGTCGGGATGGTGTTCCAGCATTTCGAGCTGTTCCCGCACCTGTCGATCACCGAGAACCTGACGCTCGCGCAGATCAAGGTGCTCGGCCGCGGCAAGGACGAGGCGAACGAGAAGGGCCTGAAGCTGCTCGACCGCGTCGGCCTGAAGGCGCACGCGCACAAGTTCCCGGGCCAGTTGTCGGGCGGCCAGCAGCAGCGTGTCGCGATCGCGCGCGCGCTGTCGATGGATCCGATCGCGATGCTGTTCGACGAACCGACGTCCGCGCTCGACCCCGAGATGATCAACGAAGTGCTCGACGTGATGGTCGAACTCGCGCAGGAAGGGATGACGATGATGGTCGTCACGCACGAGATGGGCTTCGCGAAGAAGGTCGCGCATCGCGTGATCTTCATGGACAAGGGCGCGATCGTCGAGGACGACCGCAAGGACGATTTCTTCTCGAATCCGAAATCGGAACGCGCGAAGGACTTCCTCGCGAAGATTCTGCACTGAACGCTGCCGCGACGCGCCGCACCCGCCCCTTCCGATCGTCCGTTCCATGCCGGCCTTTCCGATGAAACGACTGCCTTCCCTCAACGCGCTGCAGATCTTCGACATCGTCGCCCGCCACGGCAGCTTCACGCGCGCCGCCGAGCAGCTGTGCCTGACGCAGGGTGCGGTGAGCCGGCAGGTCCTCGCGCTGGAGGCGTTCTACCAGTTCCCGCTATTCAAGCGCACGCCAAAGGGACTGACGCTGACGGCGGAAGGCGAGCTGCTGTTACCGACGGTGCGCGAGAGCTTTGCGCGCATCGAAGAGGTATCGATGCGCCTGTCGCGCCGGCGCACCGAGCTCGCGCTGAAGGTGCCGACCTGCATAATGCAGTGGATGTTGCCGCGGATCATGCGGTTTCAGTCCGAGCACCCGGAACTCCAGGTGCAGATCACGACGACCTGGGGCCATCACGTCGATTTCCGCATGGAGCCGTTCGACGCCGCGGTGATCTACGCCCCCGGCGCCGGCCCCGACATGCATGCGATCCCGCTGTTCGAAGAGCGGCTCACGCCGGTATGCTCGCCGGACCTGCTGAACCGGCATCCGCTCTCAAGCGTCGACGATCTGGCCGACCATACGCTGCTGCATCCGACCCGCGATCACCGCGACTGGAAACGGTGGCTCGACCATGCGGGCGCACCGCACGTCGACTCGACGCGCGGATTGAGCTTCGAGACGCTCGACCTCGCCACCCACGCGGCGATCGACGGCTACGGCATCGCGATCGGCGACCGGACGCTCGTCGACGAAAGCGTGGCGGCGCACCGGCTCGTGACGCCGTTCGACGTGTCGATGCCGACCGGGATGGGCTATTACTTCGTGTATCCGGGCGGCGCCGAGCAGCAGCAGAAGATCCAGCTGTTCGGCGACTGGATCACGGGCGAACGCGAGCGCCAGACCTCCGTTTTCAATCGGCGCGCGTGAGCCGGCTCATCGGCACGGCACGCAAGCGCTTGCGTGCCGCATACCGCCGCCCGGCGCGCCCGACCGGATCCGGCCCGCGCAATGCCGGCAGGCGGCGATTTCCCCTCGCTTCCAGTTCGCTTTCGATCCGCTCCGCAACCGTGAATAAACGAGATTATTGAATCCAAAAAATTCGATATTTTATTTTCGGCTTATCCACTAAACTTTTTCATGGCAATTCGCTGACCTGCGTTTGACGAAGCACTTCAATTCTCCGACTCATTAAATCAATCAAGGAGTTTGAAATGTAAGCTGCCGCAATTTCATCGGGAACCACACCGTCGATTCGTGTCGACGCGGCCAACGGCAACCGGATCACCGAGCACTGCTGCTACGGCCAGGGCCGGCACACGGGCGCGTTCAGCCAGGCAGGCGACAACGTGCCGGCGACGTGCCGGCGGGTCGGCAGCGCCGGCCAGACCAGCGGCGGCACGACGACCGAGTATCGCCGGGACGGTGAAGGCCGAACCGGGGCGGATACACGGGTTCCTGATCGAAGTGCCTGGGCGCTGAGGGTTTCGCGCCATGAACGGCGCAATGCGAACTGCCTTTTTGCATTGCGCCGCCTTTTTAATTTGATCCGGATTGTTTTAACCCGCTCATCGTCACACGCAAACCGAATCAAATCAAAAAAGAGACAATCCAACGTGCCGTGCGCCGTGTAGCAGCTTCTTTATTTTGACTTTGAACCTGCAATTTGCCGGCGGACATGCCGGGAACAACGCGACACCATCCGGTCAGCTTATCTCCCGCAACGTCCCCAACAGCACCTTCCTGCAACTCGCGACCATCTGCGCTTCCGGATCGCGATATTCCGTGAGCAGCCACGCCGCGCCGACGTTCGTCATCGCGCCGACGAGCGCGAGCCCGATCAGCCGCTGCTCGGTGCGCTCCGCGGGCGTCGCCGCTTCGCTCGGCGCGCCGATCGCCATGATCAGCTTGCCGAAGTCGATCAGCATGCGCTGGTAGGTCATGTCGGTGTCCGCGCTCACGCCCATCACCTCGAGCAGCAGCACGCGCGCCGCGCACGGGTCGCGCAGGAACGCGAAGAACGCGGCGAGCCCGGCATCGATGCTCTCGCGCAGATCGCCTCCGCGCTCGGCCACTGCCCGCTCGACTGCCTCGTGCAACTGCTGCGCGTGATGCAGGTAGGTGCAGCGCAGCAAATCCTCGGTGCTGTCGAACGCCGCATAAAAATAGCGATCGTTCAGCTTCGCTTCCTGGCAGATCGACCGTACCGTCGCCTTGCGGAACCCGACCGTGCCGAACACACGCGTCGCCGCGCGAATCAGCGCGTCGCGCCGCTCGGCGGCCCGCACCTCGGGCGCCACGCCGCCATACGAGCGGCCCCGTTTTTCCGTTTCGAGTGCTTTCTCCATTCCGCTATTTGACATCAGGACACCCGAAAACTAAAGTGGTGACGACTAACACCACATTAGACGCGCCGCCGGCACGGGGCAAGCGGAACGGGAGGAGCAACGGATGAACGGGTTTTCCGGCAAGGTCGCCGCGATCACGGGCGCCGGTTCGGGCATGGGCCGCAGCCTCGCGGTCGAGCTTGCGCGGCGTGGCTGCGAGGTCGCGCTCGCCGACGTCAACGAAACCGGGCTCGCCGGCACGGCGGCCGCCTGCGCTCAGCATGGCGTGCGCGTGAGCACGCGGCGGCTCGACGTCGCCGACCGCGATGCGGTGTTCGCGTGGGCCGATTTCGTGCGCGCCGGGCATGGCAAGGTCAACCTGATCTTCAACAACGCGGGCGTGTCGCTGGCCGCCAGCGCCGAGACCGCGGACATCGCCGATCTCGAATGGATCGTCGGCATCAACTTCTGGGGCGTCGTGCACGGCACGCAGGCATTCCTGCCGCACCTGCGCGCGTCGGGCGACGGACACGTCGTCAATACGTCGAGCCTGTTCGGGCTCGTCGCGATGCCGACGCAAAGCGCTTACAACGCGACCAAGTTCGCGGTGCGCGGCTTTACCGAGGCACTGCGGATGGAGCTCGAACTCGACGGCGCGCCGGTGAGCGCGACCTGCGTGCATCCGGGCGGCGTCGCGACGAACATCGTCGACGCGGGCCGCGTCGATACCAGCATCCACGCACTCACGGGCCAGGACGAAGCGACCCATCGCCGCCAGGCGAACCGGCTGATCAACGCGACGACGGCCGACGAGGCCGCGCGGCAGATCCTCGCGGGTGTCGAGCGCAATGCGCGCCGCGTGCTCGTCGGCGCCGACGCACGCCGGCTCGACAGGATCGCGCGCCTGCTCGGCGCCGGTTACCAGTGGCTGATGCTGCGCCACGTGCGCCGCGCCCGGGCCCGCAACCTCCGCCCGAAGGAAGCCCCGGCCGCGCTCCCGACCACGCCCACCAAGGACCCGGCATGACCTCGACGACAACCGACCGGCGCGACGCGCCGCCCGCCCCCGGCGACAGCCGCGACCTCGACGTGCTGATCGTCGGTGCCGGGCTGTCCGGCATCGGCGCGGCGTATCACCTGAAGCAGCGCTGCCCGTACGCAAGCGTGGCCATCGTCGAGGCGCGCGACGCGATCGGCGGCACCTGGGACCTGTTCCGCTATCCGGGCGTCCGTTCGGATTCCGACATGTTCACGCTCGGCTACAGCTTCCGCCCGTGGCACAGCGACAAGGCGATCTCGGACGGCCAGACGATCCTCGACTACATCCGCGACACCGCGCGCACCTACGGCATCGACAAGACGATCCGTTACGGCCAGAAAGTCGTCGCGGCCGACTGGGATTCGAACCGCGCGCGCTGGACGGTACGCATCGAGCGCACGCTGGGCGGCACGACCGACACGCTCGTCTACACCTGCCGCTTCCTGTTCATGTGCAGCGGCTACTACGACTACGACGCCGGCTACCTGCCCGACTGGTCCGGGATGGACACGTTCGAAGGCAAGCTCGTGCATCCGCAGCACTGGCCGAAGGACCTGTCGTACGCGAACCGGCGCGTCGTCGTGATCGGCAGCGGCGCGACGGCCGTCACGCTCGTGCCGTCGATGGCGGCCGACGCGCAGCACGTGACGATGCTGCAACGCTCGCCAACCTACATCGTGTCGCTGCCCGCGCGCGACAAGATCGCGAATGCGTTGCGCCGCGTGCTGCCGTCCCGGCTCGCGCACCGGCTCGTGCGCGTGAAGAACGTGCTGCTGACGATTTACCTGTACAACGTGTCGCGCCGCAAGCCCGACCAGACGAAGAAGTTCATCATCCGCGCGGCCAGCAAGCAGCTCGGCCCCGACTTCGACGTCGCGAAGCACCTGACGCCGCGCTACATGCCGTGGGACCAGCGCGTGTGCCTCGTGCCGAACGGCGACCTGTTCAAGTCGATCCGCGCGGGCCGCGCGTCGATCGTCACCGACGAGATCGAGCGCTTCACGCCGACCGGCCTCAAGCTGAAGAGCGGCCAGCAGCTCGACGCGGACGTGATCGTCACCGCGACCGGGCTGAAGGTGAAGATGCTCGGCGGCGCGCGCGTCACGGTCGACGGCCGCGCGGTCGACCTGCCGGAAACCGTGTCGTACAAGGGAATGATGTACAGCGACGTGCCGAACCTCGCGTCGTCGTTCGGCTACACGAACGCGTCGTGGACGCTGAAGGCCGAGCTGATCGCGCGCTACGTATGCCGGCTGCTCAACCACATGCGCGCGAACGACTTCGACACGTGCGTGCCGCGGCTCGGCGCCGGCGAGCTCGGCGACGTGCCGGCCGTCAACCTGAGCTCGGGCTACATCCAGCGCGCGGCCGGCATCCTGCCGAAGCAGGGCCATCGCAAGCCGTGGAAATTCCACCAGAACTACGTGCGCGATCTCGCGTCGCTGAAGTTCAGCGCGCTCGCCGATTCGGCGATGCATTTCGAACGCCGCGCGAAAGCCGGCGCGGCCGCCGCGGCGCCGGTTGCCGAACCCGCACTCGAACCCCGTTGAGGCCGACATGACCCCTACGCTCCATCTGATCCAGAACGTCCTGCTCGGCGTCGTCGCGGCGCTCACCGCGCTCGCGCTGTTTACCGGCTACGTGGCCCGTCGCGTGACGCGTGCGTTTCCGCCCGAAGGCCGCTTCGTCGACGTCGGCGGCGACCGCATCCACTACGTCGAATACGGTAACGGCCCGCCGATCGTGTTCGTCCACGGGCTCGCCGGGCAACTGCGCAATTTTGCGTACCTGCCGCTCGCGCGGCTCGCGCAGCGGCATCGCGTGATCCTCATCGACCGCCCGGGCGCCGGCCGCTCGTTGCGCGGCGCGGCTTCGCAGGCGAACGTGTTCGCCCAGGCCCGCACGGTCGCCGCGTTCATCGACGCGCTGCGGCTCGACAAGCCCGTGCTGGTCGGCCACTCGCTCGGCGGCGCGATCGCGCTTGCCGTCGGCCTCAACCATGCGGACCGCGTGAGCCGGCTCGCGCTGATCGCGCCGCTGTCGCACCAGCAGACCGAGCCGCCGGCGCCGTTCAAGCCGCTGATGCTGCCCTCGCCGCTCGTGCGCCGCTTCGTGTCGTGGACCTTCGCGATCCCGCTGACGATCCTGACCGGCCGCAAGGCCGTGCGCCAGGTGTTCGCGCCGGAAGACGTGCCGCGCGACTTCCCGGTCAAGGGCGGCGGCCTGCTCGGGATGCGCCCGCACGTGTTCTACGCGACGGCGACCGACCTGCTGTCGGCACCCGTCGACCTGCCCGCGATGGAACGCCGCTACGCGGACCTCGCGCTGCCGGTCGACGTGCTGTACGGCCGCGCCGATCCGATCCTGAACTGGCGCGAGCACGGCGACGCGCTCGCGAAGAAATCGGCGCGCGTGCGGCTGAAGGTCGTCGAGGGCGGGCACATGCTGCCGGTCACGATTCCGGAAGCCACCGCCGACTGGCTGCTCGAAGTCGCCGCCGCCCCGGCCGAGGCGGCACCGCAGGCAGCGCGCGTCGCGCACTGAGCCTGGAACCGGCGAAACCAGCGAAACCGCGCCGGATTCCGCGCCCGCCGTGCAGCCGAAGCGGCGGGCGCGGAATCAGGCTTCGTCGTCGGGCACCGACAGCCCGAGATCCGAGATCACCTCCCGCGCGCTGCGGAATGCCTCGACCGCGGCCGGCGCGCCCGCGTACAGCGCGCTGTGCAGCAACACCTCGCGGATCTCGACGAGGCTCGCGCCGTTGTTGAGCGCGCCGCGAATGTGCCCCTTCAGTTCCGTGCCGCGGCCGAGCGCCGCCAGCATCGCGCACGTGCACAGGCTGCGCGTCTTCAGGTCGATCCCGTCGCGCTGCCACGTGCTGCCCCACGCGTGCTCGTTCAGCCAGTTCTGCAGCGGGCGCGAAAAACCGTCGAGGTCGCGCATCGCGCGCTCGACGAACGCCTCGCCCATCACGTCGATTCGTCGCGCCTTGCCGTTTTCCCTGTCCTGTTCGCTCATGTCCGGTTCCTGTATGGAGTCGTGGCCGCTTCGGCATCGTCGGCAGCCGGGGATTTCGCGCCATGTTCATCGGGCCGGCGCGTTTCGTCAAAGACGCGGCCCTCGGTTCGAGGCCATCCGCGCAACGCGATATCGAACGCTACGTAACATCGCGCCGCGCGTTACGGCGGCTTACGGGAACATCGCAACCGCCGCGCCCGCGCACCGAGCATGCCCGTCGCGCGAAAGCGCCGTTACTCCGTTTAAATCGCGCCGATCTTCCCGATTCCTGCAATAAAGCGCGACACCGTTTCGCGAATGCTGTCGTGGCGCGGAATTTGCAGAGGAGGCTTGGACACACTTCCAATGTCGAGGCCAACATGCACACACTCTTCAAGAAGACGACGGTAACGATGGCCGTCTCGTCGCTGCTCGCACTATATGGTTGCGGCTCGGTCGATGGACCGACGACCCCGCCGACGATCAAGCCGAGCACGTCAGGGACGGGCGGCAGCTCGGGGACTTCGGGTACGTCGGGCGGTGGGACGTCGGGGACTTCGGGTGGCGGGACTTCGGGTAGTTCGGGGACTTCCGGTACGTCGGGTACTTCCGGCACCTCGGGCACTTCCGGTACGTCGGGCACTTCCGGCACCTCGGGCACCTCCGGCACGTCGGGCACTTCCGGTACGTCGGGCACTTCCGGTACGTCGGGTACTTCCGGCACCTCGGGCACCTCCGGTACGTCGGGCACTTCCGGCACCTCGGGTACCTCCGGCACGTCGGGTACTTCCGGCACCTCGGGCACTTCCGGTACGTCGGGCACTTCCGGTACGTCGGGTACTTCCGGTACGTCGGGCACTTCCGGTACCTCGGGTACTTCCGGTACCTCGGGTACTTCCGGTACCTCGGGTACTTCCGGTACCTCGGGTACTTCCGGTACCTCGGGTACTTCCGGCACTTCGGGTACCTCGGGTACGTCGGGCACTTCCGGCACCTCGGGTACCTCCGGCACGTCGGGTACCTCCGGCACGTCGGGTACTTCCGGCACCTCGGGTACTTCCGGCACGTCGGGCACTTCCGGCACGTCGGGCACTTCCGGCACGTCGGGCACTTCCGGTACGTCGGGTACTTCCGGCACGTCGGGCACCTCCGGTACGTCGGGCACTTCGGGTACTTCCGGTACGTCGGGCACCTCGGGCACTTCCGGCACCGGCGTCACCCCGCTCGGCAATGTCCTCCAGAAATCCGGCAACCTCGTGACGGCAGTCGGTACGACGGTCGCGAACGGCGGCGGCGTGATCGGCGGCGTGCAGATCCCCGGCACGAACCCGACGACGGCCAACAGCGTCGGCAACGCGGTCACGAGCCTCGGCAACGGCGTGCAGGCGCTCGGCAACGGCGTCGCGGCCGGCCTCGGCTCGATCGGCGTGTCGGCGAACCCGCTCGGACCGACGCTGACGTCGACCACCGGCCTGCTGACCGGCGCCGGCGGCGCGGTCAACAACCTCGGCAACGCGGTGAAGAGCCTCGGCTCCGGCCCGCTGTCGCCGCTGTCGCCGGTCACGACGCTCGTCGGCGATCTCGTCAACACCGTGGGCGGCGCCGTCAACTCGACCGCGTCGGGCCTCAACACGGCGCTGAACAGCTCGCCGGTCCAGCAGCTCGAGACGCAGGTCGGCAAGGTGATCAACCCGATCACGAACACGCTGACCGGCGGTGTCACGACGCCGGGCGCCACGCAGACGCTCGGCGGCGTCACGCTGCTCGGCACGCCGCTCAACGGCCTGCTGAGCGCGCTCGGCAACGGCCTCGCCCTCGCCGGCACGAAGGTCGGCGGCGCAACCGGCAACCCGGTCGGCACCGGCCTCGGCGGCGTCGTGGCACAGCTCGGCAACACGGTGACGTCCACCGGCGGCCTCGTCCACGACAACAACGCGGGCAGCTCCAGCAGCGGCACGGGCGGCAGCAACCCGCTCGCCCCGATCACGGGCCTGCTCGGCACGCTGACAGGCGGCCTGGGCGGCGGCAGCTCGAGCGGTTCGGGCGGCACGAGCGGCACGAGCAGCGGCGGCCCGCTCGGACCGGTCACGGGCCTGCTCGGCTCGCTGACGGGTGCGCTCGGCGGCCTCGGTTCGAGCGGCACGAGCGGCACCGGCGGAACGAGTGGCACCAGCGGCACCGGTGGCGCGGGTGTCGGCGGCCTGCTGGCGCCGGTCACCAACCTCGTCAATTCGCTGACGCCGCTCGGCGCCAGCCTTACGGGCACGGTCACGACGCCGGGCGGCAACGTGACGGGCACGCTCGGCGGCCTGCTGTCGAGCGGCCCGGTCGGCACGGTGACAGGTGCGCTGACGACGCCGGCAGGCGCCGCCGGCGCCATCGGCACCGCGAGCCCGGGCGGCGCGGCCGGCACGGCCACGACGCCTGCCGGCGGCGGCTCCGTGGCGGCCGGCCTGACCGGCAGCTCGAACGGCGGTGCCGCGGGCGGCGCCGGCAACCTGCTGTCACCGGTGACGAACCTCCTCGGCGGTCTGCTGGGCGGCGGCACCAAGAAGTAACGCTTTACCTATCAGAACCACAGGCCAATGGCCGGGCGCGCATCCATACAAAGCCCGGCCGATGGCCGGCGTCACCCGCCAAGCGGGGGCGCCGGCCTTCACCCGTACGAGGATCCGATCATGAACTCCACGCTTGACGGCATCGCCGCGGTCCAGGACCGCCCACCCCGTTCCGCCACGCCCCTGCGCGCCGGCCTGCTCGGCATCGCCGCCGGACTGTTCGCGCTGTGGATCACGCGCGGCCAGCCGACTTTCGATGCGGCCACGCGCGCGGTCATCGCCAGCCTCGCGATCATCGGCACGATCGCGCTGCACGAAATCTTCATCTCGCGCGTCTACCTGCGCCCGAGCGCGGGCCTGTCGCGGCAGGCCGTCCGCCCGCTCGGCATCGCGCGCGTCGCGACGCGGCTCGGCGCGCTGGCGTCGATCTATGCGGGCATCGGCGCGATCTACTGGCTGCTGCCCGAATACCACGGCGCGTTCTACCGGCCGTTCTGGTCGCTGCTGCGCTCGCTCGCGCCGTACGTGATCGTCGCCGCGCCGTTCTACTTCGCGTGGATGGATCGCCACCAGCGCGAGACCGACGACGCGTACCTGCTGTGGGGCCGCTTCCTGTTCCGCCGCGAGCAGCCCGCGAGCTGGAAGCCGGTGCGCGAAATGCTGGCCGGCTGGGGCGTGAAGGCGTTCTTCCTGCCGCTGATGACCGTCTACCTGTCGAAGGACGCCGATCACCTGACCGCGTCGCTCGCGAACGCGATGCACGCGCCGGCGACGATCGCGACCTTCATGTTCATGTACGACCTGTCGTTCACGATGGACCTGATGTTCGGCACCGTCGGCTACCTGTGCACGTTCCGCATTCTCGACAGCCACGTGCGCACCGTCGAGCCGACGACGCTCGGCTGGGTAGCCGCGCTGATGTGCTACCAGCCGTTCTGGTCGCTGTTCTCGAACAACTACATCCGCTACGAAGGCACGTTGTTCTGGGACAACTGGCTGCTGTCGGCCCCGACGCTGCGCGTGATCTGGGGCACGGTGATCATCCTGCTGCTGCTGACCTACGCGCTGTGCACGATCTCGTTCGGGTTGCGTTTCTCGAACCTCACCAACCGCGGGATCATCACGTCGGGCCCGTACCGCTTCACGAAGCATCCGGCGTACATCACGAAGAACCTGTCGTACTGGATGGTGTCGGTGCCGTTCGTCGAGCCGCTCGGCTGGCAGGTCGGGCTCATGCACTGCGCGGGGCTCGTCGCGGTCAACCTGATCTACTACACGCGGGCGAAGACCGAGGAACGGCACCTGATGCGCGACCCCGACTATCGCGCGTATGCCGAATGGATCGCGCAGCACGGGTTGTTCGCGCGGATGAGGCAGGCGTTCGGGCAGCGCGCGCCGGCCTGACACGGCGGCACAAGGCGGGGCCTGCTGGCCCGCCCACGGTTGACGGCACCGGCCGCGCGCCCGCGACTCCGCCGGAGCGCCGCGCCGCCGGAAATCGCCGTGCTTCGCCGCGCGCGCTCAGTCGAAACCGACGCCACGAGCGCGCCCGTCATGCAGATGGCCGGTCGCACGCGTCAGCCTCCTGATCGAGACGAAGCTCGCGAAGCCCATGCCGAAGCAGCAAGCCGCCAGCGGCCACGCGGTAGCCCCGTCGAACACCAACGTCGCAAGCGTGCCCACGCCGGTGACGATCACGCTCTGCACCGCGTAATAAAGCGCCACTGCCTTGCCGGCGACATCGCCGAAATCGCGCAGCGCACCGTTTGCCGTCACCGCCGACATCAGCACGATGCCGACCGCAACCAGCCACATCGGCATCACGAACGTCGCAAACGACGGCTTCGTCAGGATCGTGCCGAGCGCCAGCACGATCGCGCCCGCCATCATCGCGACCGCGCCTCGCGCCACGCAGCCCGCCTCGCCCCACTTCGACACGAATCTCCCGGCGAAGCGCGAGACGACGACCATGACGATCGCGACAGTCGCAAAGGCCACGCTGAACGACACGCGCGAGTAACCGGCCACACCGACCAGCACGCGCGGCGCGGTCGAGAAGAACACGAAGAACGCGCCCATCGAGGCCGCAAACGCGAGCGTGTGAACCCGGAACGGCCGGCTGCCGAGAATCGATGCGACGGACGGCCCCTGCCGGTTTGCCGCCCGCGGACGCGTTTCGTGCCAGCGCGGCCACGCGCGCCCGCATGCCAGCAGCCCCAGCAGGCCGAGCATCGCGAAGATCGCGCGCCATCCGCAGGCCGTCGCGATGGCCGCGCCCAGCAGCGGGCCCAACGCCGGCACGAACGCGAGCATCGCGCCGAACTGGCTGTAGATGATGCGGCCTTCGGGGCGGTCGGCATAGACATCGCGAACGGTCGCGAACGTGGCGACGAGCGCCGCCGACGCGCCCAACGCCTGCAGCACGCGCAACACGACGAACGGGACGCCGCCGGTGGTGACCGCAAGCGCCAGGGAAGCTACCGCAAAACACAGCGCGCCGCCCAGCATCACCGGCCGTCTGCCGATGCGATCCGACAACGGGCCGAAGATCATCTGGCCCAGGCCGAGGACGACCATGTAGACGCTCAGCGTCAACTGGACGACGGCCGGCGACGTGCCGAGCGCGGACGGCATGTCCGGGATCACCGGCAGGTACACGTCCATCGCCAGCGAAGCGAGGAGATCGAAAGGGGCCATCAGCAGGAGCGCCGACGGCAACGAATGGGCCCACACGGGCGTGGATTGTTCAGGCATGACAAGGCATCCGCTCAGAAAGGGAAATCTGGCGGCGATCTGCCTGGTCAGCGATGGACAACGGGAGATCGCCGCAACGACCGGTTAACGAAGGTCGTTGCGGCTCAGCGATCCGTGGACGGGCCAGCTCCCATGGAGGAATCCTTGCGTGGTGCGTTTTGCGTTGACCGTGCAGTGTAGTCGGTTCGCCAGGCCGGCACCAGCCGGGCGCGCGGTGCACGGCAGCGACTGTCCGGCCCGCCCGCCACTCAAGCCACGACACGCGCCCATGCGGCCAATTGTCGCGAAACGATGCGATTCTCCGCGTTTCGTCGCTTTTCTCCACCGATACGATTGCCCGCTCCCGGCGCCTCGCGTATGGTGCTGGCCGTCCGCGCCCGATCGGTCGCCCGGACACCCGACCGTCGTCGCGCACGACGGCCGCGCGGGCCGTGCCCGCCGTCACCGTCTCCGCGGCACCGCCCTTCGGCGCCGCGCATTCATGAGGAGAGAGACGTGATTCACAAAGTCCTGATCCTGTTCGCACTCTGCATCGCGGGCCTCGCCGCGATCGCCGCCGGTTTCCAGCACATCCCCAGCTGATTCGCGGCCCCGGCTCGCTTCGCCGAGCCCGGGGGCCGCACCCATTCCTCTCCCCTCTTGCGATGAACCACTTTCTCGGACCGCCCGGGACGGGCGCCTTTTGCCATGCGCATCGACGTACAGCATTCCCAGCACGACATCGACGATGAACTCGACTCGCTCTACGCACGCCTGCACCAGCCGGGCCATCGCCTGCACGGCCTGCCGGCCGTCGCGCTCGGCCGCTCCGGCCTGATCGTCCGCCACCGCGAGGCCGACGGCGAATACTTCCTGTACGTCGAGGATCCGGCCGCGCGCCAGCTCGCCGGCTATACGGTGTTCAACCGCCTGCCCGAAATCCCGCGTCGCGCCGACCGCTACCTGCGCGCGCCGCACACGCGGCTGCGCGGATCCGCGCAACGCAAGGGCCTCGCGACGACGCTGTATCGCTGGGGACTCGACGCCGGCCTGTGCCTGATCAGCGGTGCACGTCAGTCGATCGGCGCGGCGCAGCTGTGGACCGCGCTGGCCCATGACTATCGACACGGCTTCGTCGACATCGAAGGCCGCGCGCTGCGCTATCTCGGCGAAGCCGTTGCCGACGACGTGCACGGCGCGCTGCATACGCGTCGTCTGCTGCTCGGCAACGGGTGGGAAATCGGCGCATTCGCGCGCGCGGCCGGGATGGCCGACGTCGTTGCCGCAGAATGTCGCCACCCGGGATTTCCGCGGGAAAGGCGCGAACCGCACCGCTTGCACGGGAGCGCCCAAGCGCGTCACTCCACCCGTGCGCCGATGCGATAATCCGTCGGGCCGGCGCGCCCCCCTCGCGCAAACCACTCAACGACACGCTCCTCGATGGCTACCGAACTCCAATCCGATTCCGAGCGCCGCATCGACCTCGTCGCGTTATGCGGCAGCCTGCGTGCGCAGTCGTATAACGCGGCGCTGCTGGATGCGGCGGCACGCGTCGCGCCGCCCGGGACGCACATCACGCGCTTCGATCGCCTCGGCGAACTTCCGCTGTTCAACCCCGACGCAGAATATCCGTCGCCCGCCGCAGTGCGCGACCTGATCGATCGCCTGAACGCCGCCGACGGCGTGCTGATCGCGAGCCCGGAATACGCGCACGGCGTGACCGGCGTGATGAAGAACGCGCTCGACTGGGTCGTGGGATGCGAAGCGTTCGTGTACAAGCCGGTCGCGGTGCTGAACGCATCGCCGCGCGCGACGCATGCGGACGCGGCGCTGCGGGAAACGCTGTCGGTGATGTCGGCGCACATCGTCGAGCGCGCGTCGATCACGCTCCCGATCCTCGGCAGCCAGCTCGACGCGGCAGGCATCGCCGCGCATCCGCCGTTCGCGGCGGCGCTGGTCGAGGCGTTGCACGCGTTCGGCGCGGAGATTGCCGAAGGCACGCCAGCACGCTGACGTTGCGCAACATAAAGTCCATCGCAGTCCGGATTAATCGGACGCCGCGCCCATCGACGGGCGCAGCGTCCGGCACGGATCATCGTCCGCGATAGATCGGTCTATCGGCCGCCATCGAACCCGATTCGCTCGCGGCCGGTGCCGCCATTCCGTATCCGCTGGTATCGGCCGCCGACGTGCCGGTCGAACCGACCTTCTTCAACGCCTCCGCCAGCCGCGCCGGATAGTACGGGTCTTCGCCGTTCTGGCGGTAGCCGGCCGCACGCAGGGCGGCCAGTTCGGCCTTCACCTCCGCGCGCGTCACGGTGGACTGCGGCGCGGCCCACGCGGAAACGGAAATAGAAGCGGAAGCGGTCGCGGCAACCGTCGCGAGAACATACAGAGCAAGCTTGTTCATCTGATCTCTCCTGAGCATCGACGATGTTGTCGACGGAGAGTGAGTCGCGCCGCGTGCGCAAAGATGACACTCGCCGAAGAAGAAATCCGGCGTCGCGTCACGGTGCAGGTGCCACGCGGCACGCCGGCAGGAACGGCGTGTTGAACGAAAACCCGATCGGCTGTCAGATTCCACCGGCTCGCGCGACTACCGGCACGTGGCCCGGCGCCACCCTCCGTTTTCGTTCAAAGGGTCCGACATGAAAACCAGAATCTGGATACTGATCGCGTCGCATCTCGCGACGGGCCTCGCGGCGTTCGCCGCGGGCATCTACGTCCTGCCGATCCTCACGGCGACGGAAGGCGCAAGCGCCGTCGAACTGCAAGTGGCCGCGGAAAACGCGCGCCATACCGGCCGCTTCGAACGCAACCTGCCGGGCAGCGACGCGCTGCACTGGGCGGACGGCAAGCTGACCGTCACCGATTCGTCGATCGCGTTCGAGGGCGACATCGCACCGGGCCCCGACTACAAGCTCTATCTCGTGCCGGCCTTCGTCGATACGCGAGCGTCGTTCCTCGCGATCAAGGCGCGCGCCGTACGCGTGGGCGACCTGAAGACATTCGGCAATTTCGTCGTGGCGCTTCCCGACGACGTGAATCCCGCGCAATACACGTCGGTCGTGATCTGGTGCGAACGCTTCTCGAAATTCATCAGCGCGGCCCGCTATCAAAGCGCGCCGGCGTCGGGCCTGACGTCGATGTGACCGGCACGCGGCGGCGACGGTGCGCGCTGGCGCGCTACCGGGTCTTGGCGCGCGCGCCCTTCTTCACCGCCTTCGCGCGCGGGGCTTCCTTCTCGGGCTGCGCGGCGCCGCCGGCGAGATCCTCGAGCCATGCGAGCGCATCGACGTACGACAGGAACTGCTGCAGATATTCCGGCGACAGCTCGCGCATCGTCGCGAGCGACCGGTGCACGAGGCTGTTCGAATTGAGCGGCCCCGCGTTGCGCGGTACCTGGTCGAGCGACTGGCGGTACTGCTGTTCGGTGCGGACCTTCGACCACATCGTGCGGAAGTAGTCGACCAGCTCCGGATCGAGCCCGCGCCGGTCGGCCTGCGCATCGCGGCCGAGCCGTTCGACGAGCGCCGCCAGCGACGGGCCGCGTCCGGCCGCTCCATCGGCGGCTTGCGCGGTGTCGCCCGCGGCAGCCTTCGCTTCGTCGGCCCGCGCGACGACCGCCGCGAAGCCTTCGATCAGCGCGGCGAGCCGCGCGTCGAGCAGCCCGCGCGCGTTGCCTTCGAGCGCAGCCGCACGCCGCTCGAGCGCGTCGATCCGGAGAAAGCGCACGGGGTCGAGCCGGTCGGCGCCCTGCTCGCGCCATGCGTCGAGTGTCGCGCGAACATGCGTCGCGTCGTCGGTCACTTCGCGTTCCCTCCGTTCGATGCCGACTTGCGCGGCACCGGCGCGATCTCCACGCGACGGTTCTTCGCGCGGCCTTCATCGTCCGCATTCGAGCTGACCGGCTGTTCCGAGCCGAACGCGGCCGCGAACACCGACGACGCCGGCACGCCGGCGTCGATCATCGCGCGCGTGACCGTCAACGCGCGCTTGGCCGACAGTTCCCAGTTGTCCGCGAACTGGCGGTTGCCGGCATGCACCTGCTGGTCGTCGGCGAAGCCGCTGATCATCAGGATCTCGTCGCGTGTCTTCAGGTAGGCGGCGAGCGGTGCGGCCAGCGTCTTCAGCAGGTCGCGGCCGGCGGGCTGCAACTGGTCGGAGTTCAGCGCGAACAACACGTTGCCGCTGATGCCGATGCGTCCGTTCACGAGCGTCACGCGGCCGGCCGCGAGCGGCCCGGCGAGCGCCTGCTCGAGCGACTTGCGCTGCTGCGCTTCCTGCTGGCGCGCGCGCACGGCTTCCTCGAGCTTCGACGTGAGCTGCAACTGCATGCCGATCACGCCGACGAGGATCAGCACGAACGCGCCGAGCAGCACCGACATCAGGTCGGCGAACGCGGGCCACACCGGCGCGGAGGACGCGCCGCCGTCGATTTCGTCGTGCATGCGTTACGCTCCGACGGACGCCCGCCGGCCGGCGAGCTGCTGCAGGTCTTCGACGATCTGCTTCTGCGACATCATGCTCAGGTCGATCACCTCTCGCGCCTGCGCGACGTAGTACTCGAGCTGCTCGTCGCTGCGCGCGAGCGACTTCTCGAGCGCGGCCTCGATGCGTTGCAGGTGGGTCAGCAGCTTGTCGTTCGACTCGCCGAACACCTGCACGGCCATCCCGAACGCATCGCCGAGGCTCGCGACTTCGACCGCGCCCGCCGTGACTTGCGCGGCCACCGAGTCGAGCTTGCGCGTTTCGGCGTCGACGGTGTCGTTGAAGCGCGCCCCGACGCGGTCGAGCAGGTCGGCCGACGTGCTGACGAGCGCGTCGATCGCGGTGCGCTGTTCGGTCGACGCGTGATTGACCGCGCCGAGCAGCGTTTCGAGCGTCGCGAGCAGGCGGCTGCGTTCCTCGAGCATCGCGGTGTCGTGTACCAGGCTGTCGGACAGGCGCTGGCGCAGCTCGGCGACGACGTCGGCCGCGGCCTTCGGCGCCTCCGACGCAGCCTGCACGAGGCGCGCGATCTCGTTGATCGTGTCGCTCGCATGCACCTGCGCCTGCGCGGTGATGTCGTTCGCGGTGCGGGCCAGCGTGTCGCAGATGTCCTGCTGGCGCGTCGCGGCCTGCGCGCTCGTGTGCGCCCATTCGTCGCGCAGCGCGGCCGCCATCGCGGCGAGCGAGTCGTTCCACGCGGCGAGGCGTTGTTCGTCGCGGGCGGCCAGTTGCGTCTGCAAGCCCGTGTGCGAATCGCGGATCGTCGACAGCAGGTCGTTCGAGCGTTGTTCGAACGTTGCAGCCTGTGCGGTCAGGTCGCGCGTCGTTTGCGCGAGTGCGTCGCAGATTTCCTGCTGACGGCCCGCGCTGTGCACGCCTGCGCGTTGCCATTCGTCGCCCAGCTTCGCGGCCATCGCGGCGAGCGATTCGTTCCACGCGGTGAGGCGTTCTTCGTCGCGCGCGGCCAGTTGCGTCTGCAGACCGGTGTGCGAATCGCGGATCGTCGACAGCAGGTCATTCGAGCGCTGTTCGAAGGTCGAAGCCTGCGCGGTCAGGTCGCGCGTCGTTTGCGCCAGTGCGTCGCAGATTTCCTGCTGACGGCCCGCGCTGTGTACCCCCGCACGCTGCCATTCGTCGCCGAGCTTCGCGGCCATCGCGGCCAGCGATTCGTTCCACGCGGTGAGACGTTCCTCGTCGCGCGCCGCCAGTTGCGTCTGCAGGCCCGTGTGCGACTCGCGAATCGTCGACAGCAGGTCGTTCGAGCGTTGTTCGAACGTTGCAGCCTGTGCGGTCAGGTCGCGCGTCGTTTGCGCGAGTGCGTCGCAGATTTCCTGCTGACGGCCCGCGCTGTGCTCGCCTGCGCGTTGCCATTCGTCGCCGAGCTTCGCGGCCATCGCGGCCAGCGATTCGTTCCACGCGGTGAGGCGTTGTTCGTCGCGCGCCGCCAGTTGCGCCTGCAAACCCGTGTGCGACTCGCGAATCGTCGACAGCAGGTCGTTCGAGCGCTGCTCGAAAGCCGAAGCCTGCGCGGTCAGGTCGCGCGTCGTTTGCGCGAGTGCATCGCAGATTTCCTGCTGACGGCCCGCGCTGTGCTCGCCTGCGCGTTGCCATTCGTCGCCGAGCTTCGCGGCCATCGCGGCCAGCGATTCGTTCCACGCGGTGAGGCGCCGTTCGTCGCGCGCGGCCAGCTCGGTCTGCAGCCCCGCGTGCGACTCGCGCATCGCGGCAAGCGTCGCGCCCGAATGGCGTTCGAACGTCGCGGCGGCCTCGCCCAGCGCACGCGCATGCTGGCCGGCCAGCGTCTCGCCGACCTGCTCCTGGCGCACCAGCGCATCGCGCCAGGCATCCGACAGGCGGCTTTCGGTCGATTCGAGGCGCGTCGCGACGCCGTCGAGCAGGTCCGTCGAACGCTGCGCGAAGGTCTCGGTGAACTGGCCGAGCGTCGTCTGCAACTGCTGTGCGACGGCATCGCCCGCGCGGCGCTGTTCGTCGAGCGCGCGGCTCCAGACGGCCGTCACGTTGCCGGTGGTCTTCTCGAAGCCGTCCGTCAGCCCGTCGAGCTGACGCTGCACGGCGCCCGTCACGGTGTCGCGCAGCGCGGCCATCTCCTGCGCGAGCCCCGTCATCGTCGCGGCGACGACCGGCTGCAGCGCGGCACCGGCCACGCGCGCGCTTTCGGCGGCGCTTTCCTTCAGCGCGTCCCCGACATTCGACGCGAGGCCCGCATACGCGCGCTCGGTCCGATCGAAGAACGCTTGCTGGCTTTCGATCTGGCGATCGTGCAGCGCGACGCTGCGCGCCTCGAGCGACGTCATCATCGTCTGCAGGCGGTCGACCAGCGCCGGCATCACGTCGGCCTGGCGCTGCAGCAGCCGGAACGACTCGTCGCGCTGATGCGCGGACGAGTGCACACGCAGCGTCGTCGCGATCTTCGCGTCGAGCTGCTGGGCCGCGTCGATCCGCTCGCGGCGCACGAGCGCGGACAGCAGGCCGAGCATCGCGGACGCCGCGACGCCGGCAATCGACGTGCCGAATGCGAAGCCGAGGCCCTTCACCGGCGCGATCAGCGACGCGCGGATCGCGTCGAGATCGGTCGCGCTTTCGAGCGCGGCGCCCGTGCCCTTCAGCGTGACGACCATCCCGAGCAACGTGCCGAGCATGCCGAGCAGCACGAGCAGGCCGACGAGATAAGGCGTGAGCGACGGGCCCGGCAGCGCGACGCGCGCGCCTTCGACCCGCGCGCGCACGGCGCCGCGCAGGCCCGGGTGCAACGTATCGAGCCACGTGTCGAGCTTCGCGGGCGCCTCGGTCAGGCCGGCGACCGCGTGCGACAGCGTGGCGGTGGCCTGCCGGTAGCGCAGCAGTTCCCATGCGCCGGCGACGTAGCACGCGGCGATCAGCAGCGTGACGGCCGACGCCAGCGGGTTCGACGCGACATAGCCGACGCCGATCCAGCCCACAGCGAGCAGACCGGCGACGAAGACAACGAGATCAAGGCGAATTCTGGACATAGCGTGTTGATTAGCAGGTGCGAAGGGCCGCGAGCAGCCCGTCTACCGTTTGAAACCGGACTTCGAGTTCGGCAAGCAGGATGCTTTGCATCTCGTCGCGAAACGTATCGAGCCATGCGCCTGGCACGATCGCCGCGACGGCCGGGCTGTTGACGATCGCCGCGCCGTCATCGGCGGGATCGGCCGTGGCCGCGGATTCCGCTGCGGCTGCGGCCGCGGCTTCGGCATCGGCCAGCGCCTGCCGCTCCGCGTCGCGCAGCCGCCCGAAGCGCGTACCGAGCAGCGCGGGCACGGCCGACAGCAGGCTGCGCTCGCGCGCGCCGAGCACGCGCTCCATGATCGCGTCGAGCGTCGCGAGCCGCGCCATCCCGGACGAGCACGCGGCGAGCGCGACCCGCAGGCGCCCACGCAACTGGCCGATCGCCGTTTCCATGTCCTGCTGCAGGGACAGGTAACGCTGGCGGAAGTCCGCGAAATCGGCCGTGTCGGCGGCCGGCGGCGGCGGATCGCCGGGCCGGCGCCGCGCACGCGGCCGGTTGGCGGCCGTGATCGCCTGCGCGAGCTCGTGGCGCACGCGCGCGCAGTCGCGCTCCGCGTCGTAACCGCGCACGCCGGCCGCGACGCCGGGCGGACTCGCATTCAGCGCGGACGACAGCGTGATCGCATCGGTCCAGCCGAGCCACTGGCTCAGCCGGTCGGACAGCGTCTGCCGGGATTCCGCGACGTCGGCATCGGCCAGGCGCGCGAGCAGCCGGACGAGCGCCGGGCCGCTCAGCGCCGGGCGCGAAGGTGCTTGCACCATGCTGCAAACCGTCAAAAAAGGCAGCAGTTTACACGTCGCCGGGAGGTCGACCGCCAGAATCGGGGAAGCGCCACCGCCCGGTGGCGCGTGCGGCACTCGCGAACGCCCGCCACACAAGGCTTGGCGGGCGGCCGGGGGTTGCCGCGGCGACGGTTCTGCCGCCCTTGCCCGCCGCCGCATCGCCCGCCGGTTGCGAATTCGGGCCGCCGAGACCCGCCGCGTTGCGCTACCATCGCAGCACCCGTCGGGCCACGCGTGCCGGCCGCGGGCTGCGCCCCCGAGACCGGGTGCCACCGACCCACAACGAACAACAAACGGGCCCGGCCCGACCGCACACGATGCTTGCCAACCTCGTCACGCGCCTGCGCGACCGTTTCGGCAAACCGCCGACCCCGCAGGCCTTCGCCGAACGCCTGATCGCCACGCTGCGCGCATCGGGCGACACGCGCACCTGGCGCCACGAGGACGAGAAAGGCTGTCTCGTCCAGTCGGATGCTCCGTCGACCATCATCAACCTGCACAACCTGTTCCGCGACTACGCGGCCGCGAAGCCGTCCGAGCGCGACACCGTGCTGAAACGGCAAGCGAGCGCGATGATGCAGCACGAGATCCCCGAGGATTTCGCCGCGGCACGCGCGAAGCTGCGGCCCGTGATCCGCAGCGCGACCGAGCGCGGCGTGACCGCGCTGCAACTGGCCGGGCAGCCCGGCGTAACGGAACTGGCATTCCGGCCGCTGTGCGAGAACATCGAAATCGGCATCGCGTACGACGGCGAGTTCAACATCGCGCGCCTGCCGACCTCGACGCTCGACGAATGGGGCATCTCGTTCGACGACGCATGCGAGATCGCGATCGACAACCTGCGGGCCGAATCGTCGGCGCCGTGGGCCGCGCTGCCGAACGGGGTGTTCCTGTCGCAATTCAACGATTCCTACGACGCGGCGCGGCTGCTGCTGACCGACCTGCTCCACCGGCAGCCGATCGCCGGCGCGCCGGTCGTGATGGCACCGAACCGCGCGGTGCTGCTGCTCACCGGCGACCGCAATCCGGCCGGGCTCGCCGCCATGGTCGACCTCGCCGAACAGGCGCAGGCGCAGCCGCGCCCGCTGCCGCCGCTGATGCTGCGCTGGGACGGCACCGCGTGGCGGCGTTTCGTGCCGGAAGGGCTCGAAACGAAGCTGGCCGCGCTGCGCATCGGCGAGCTCGCGGGCGACTACCAGGATCAGCGGATGCTCCTCGACGACGTGCATGAACGCGACGGCACCGACGTTTTCGTGGCGACCTACTCGGTGTACAAGCGCCAGGACGGCAGCCTGTTCAGCGTCGGCGTATGGAGCGACGGCGTGCACACGCTGCTGCCCGAGACGGATATCGTCGCGCTCCATCGCGAGTCGACCGGACAGTCGGCCTACGTACCGATGGCCGAGCTGCTGAACACGTGCGGCGACCTGATGACGGCCACCGGGCATCGCCCGGTGCGTTATGAAGTGAAGGTGTTTCCCGACGACGCGCGGTTCGCGGCGCTGCTGGAGCGGTTCAGCGAAGCCTGATGCCGAAGCGCGGTGCGCGCCGGCGGCCGGCCGCTGGAATGGCCGGCCGCCGTGCGATGCAGAACAGGAATGGAAGCGCTCAGATTCCCGCTTTCGGCGCGTTCAGGATCAGCCGCAGCCCGAGCAGCGTGATCGCGCCGGCCGCGACGCGGTCGACCCACTTCTTCGCGCGCAGGTAGAGCTCGCGCGGCCGGCGCGTGGAGAAGCACAGCGCGACGATCGTGTACCAGCCGAACTCGACGCCGAACACGAGCGGCGGCAGCGCCAGGTAGCACCACAGCGGCGGATGCTGCGGGAGCAGCGCCGCGAAGATGCTGCCGTACCAGATCGCCGTCTTCGGGTTGCTGAGCTGGGTCGTGAGGCCCGTCCAGAACGACTTGCGCGCGCTGCCGCCGCCCATCGCCTGCGGATCGTCCATCGCGATCGGCCGGTCGGCGCCGCGCCAGATCTTCGACGCCATGTAGATCAGGTACGCGCCGCCCGCCACCTTGAGGCCCACGTACAGCCATTCGACGGCCTGCAGCAGCGTGTAGAGCCCGGCCAGCGCGACGCCGCCGAACACGATGCCGCCGATGCCCATGCCGAGCGCGGTGGCCAGCCCGTCGCGGCGCGACAGCCCGATCGCATTGCGGGCCACCAGCACGAAGCTCGGGCCCGGAATCATCGCGCCGAGAAACAGCGCAGCCAGGATGGCGAGTACGGCAGCCGATGCGGTCATCGAAATCTCCTTGGTGAGCGACGCCGAAGCGCCGGCGCCTGCGTGTCGTGTCCGACGGTCGAGCCGCCGATTCTGGCACGCTTCGCGCATGGCCGAAAGCCGCGTGGCGCTGCTATGCTGGCCCTCTTTCCCGTCAATCGCGCCAGTCGCGCCGCCCACCATGATCGAGATCCGCGCCGCCCATCGCGCTCAATCCGGTGCCGGGCACCGCGTTTCCCGGGCGGGATTTGTCGCCCCGCGCGATCGGCCACCCTCTTCCTCTTTTCGACCGGACACCCCGTCATGCGCGTTTTCCACCTGCCCATCGTGCTCGCCTCGCTGCTCGCCGTGCTTTCGCCCGGCGCCCGCGCCGGCGACCTGCCGAAGTCGATCGCCGCGCAGCTGCCGGCCGGCTACCAGCCGCTGCTCGCGCAAGCCGGGCCGGATCTCGACAACGGACGGCACAGCTTCCTCGTCGTCGTGCACCGGGCGGTCGATACGCGCGAGCAGCCGTCGCCGCGCCCGCTGCTGATCTTCGAGGAGCAGGCCGACCACGCGTTCCGGCTCGCCGCGCGCAATGACCAGGTCGTGCTGCGCGCGAACGAAGGCGGCCAGTGCGATCCGTTCGATCCGGACGATGCCGCCGACAACGGCTTCGCGGTGAAAGGCCGCTATTTCACCGTGCAGAACTTCGTCGCGTGCGGACAGCACTGGACCGACTACGTGACGTTCCGCTACGACCCGCACACGCATGGCTGGGTGTTTTCGAACCGGATCGTCACCGAATCGTTTCCGCTCGACGACCAGCCCGATCACGTCACCGTCACGCGCGCAGACGCGCACCGGCCGGTGTCGTTCGGTCAGTGGAAGCGCAAGGACTGAGAACGGCGCGAACAGCGGAAGGTCGACTGCATGTCCGGCGCGCTCGCCTGCGCGCTCTGCCCGCGTTCCGCTCTGGAACGGACAGCATCAGCAATCCAGGAACTTCATCATCTGCCGGCCAAGCCTTCGAGCGTCGTGAGTATCGGCGCGACCATTGCTGTCCCGAGCGCGTTGGAATATGCCAGGGCTGCCTCCTCTGTCCAAAGACCGCTGTGTGCCAATTCGTCCTCGGCCGTCCGCCGCGTAAGCAAGCGAGTATCGAATCGGATCGTGCCGACGGCCGTTCCGGCCGCGTCGAAAAGCTGTGCCGACTGGAAGCAATGGGCTCGATCGCCGATGACGAGGGGAGCCGCACCTGACAACGCCGGAACGGAGGCGCCATCCATCACGACCGCGAAAGTCAGGCCGCCCGTCGCGCCCAGTTTGGCTCTGTCGAGGTGAATCAACTGATCGAAATAGTGATGAAAACGGGTGTTCGCCCTGCCGCTGCGGTTCCACATCGTCGTGGATGCGGATTCGCTCTGTCCTTGCGCGCGAACTTCCATCCGGATTTGGCTGGCGGTCTGGACAGGCGTGCCGGGCGCCAGCGCCATATCGAATATCGTGACCACGACGATCTCGCCGGAGGGCTCGGCCGGTTTTCTCCAGCCCAATGCCACCGATGCCGTCAGCCACGTGACGATGGTGGACATGAATCCGTCGAAGAATGCCGCGATCGCACTGGCGCCGACGACGTCGACCGAACCGAGATCCCGATACAGCTTGTCGATCCGCTCGAATAGTGGCCGCACGGGCGTCGGCGAGCCAAACGAGGGCACCGTGCGAAGTGCTGCGTCGAGCCCGGCATCGAAAATCGCCGCGCCAAATCGATGCACGAGTTCCCGCGTTGTCACCGGCCAACCGGAGAGCGTCGGGCCGCCCGCAGCAATCAGCCCCTCTAGCGCGGCAACCACCGCGACGGCAGCCGCGCCCGCCTGAGCCAGCACGGGGAATTCCGGCGACACGAGATAGAACCGGCCGTCCTTGCCGGCCCAGAATTCCTGTCTGGCGCCTGTCGTGACAAGAAGATTCAGGTCGTACAAGTAGTCGTCGCCAGTTCCCCGAGGCACCGGCTCTACCGTGGTCACGTCCACCGGAAACGACTCGCTTGACTCGGGGCGACGGCCGGTCAGCACACATCCCGTGGTCAGTTTTCCTATGCCGTCTTCGCTCAGTGTCGGTACCATCCAGGCCAGATGTGACGGATCGGCGGCAAGAATCGCGGGGGCCGTTGCACGGGAATCGGACGCGGACGCATTCAGGAAAGGATGCGTATCGGTAAACACGGGGCCACCGCCGTTGATCCGATAGAGTTTCCGTTCGCCGAGTTGAGGTCGAGCGACAAAAGCCACGACAGCCGCACCGTCACGCGTCATCACGGTATCGCCCGGTTTTACCTGATTCAGCGGCACCGGAACCCCTGCCCCCGAGAGGACTTCCGTGTCGCCGGTCAAGCAGCAACTGCTTGGCGGAGCCCGAAAGGGACTTCCCGGCTGACCACCGGCGGTGAACTCATAGCAGTTGCCATTCGGCATCCGTGCGGGCATGCCTCGACCATAGCTGGGAAGATAAGTGGTTTCCTGAATGGGTTTCGCCGTATCGCCGCCGACATCGTCGAGGTCGATATCGGGTTTGTCGCGCAGTGCTTCGGCATAGCCTCGCCAGTTGCTGCGATTGACCTGTGGCGGGATCGGCAGGCCCGCTGCAGTCAGTTCATCGATCAATGCATCCACTTGGGCGTCATCCGCGCCTAATGCGATGTATTTCGCATATTGGTTGAACATCTCCCAATCCGGGCTTGTCCACATACCCGCCTGGTACCACAGCTGCCGATTGATGACGTTGCCGAGCAACGCGTCGTGAAACTGCTGTCTGGCCGTTGCATGGTCGACCTGATTCAACAGATTGATCAACGGCGGAAAACTGGCTGCGAGGACGCGTGCGTAGGGCCGCGCGCAGCGGCCGCGCACCGTCGCGTTGAACGAAGCAACGTCATGATTGATTTTGTCCGCTCTCATTTGCCCTCGAATCCGACTGCCAAGATCCTGAATCGACTGGCACAGTACCGCGACAGAGAAATTCGCCCACCAGCCGTCATCGAGACCCATGTCGGACATGAGCGGCAGCAGTGGATCCGGTTGGTAATCGGCGAAGAAAATGCTGCGAAACGACGGCCCCGTTCCGAATATCTGTGAATAATTGCCGGGCAGCGCTCCCTTCAGCCGATTGACCAGTAGCGCATGCAGACGGCGGCCACCGCTGTAGTCAGGCAGTAAGTTGACCAATTGCTCGATAACGGAGTCGGGAGCCGAGTCGGAAGACCCGCTCAGCCGAATCGCGGTTCGTTGAACGGTAAGCAGCAAGGCAATCTCCTGGCAACGTGCGATTGAAAGAGAGTGGGGGTCGAGCCGCCGTGCGGGGGCTCGACACTTGCCGTTACGCGGAAACAGCGAACCCTTGGTTGACCATCGGGCCGTTGACGAACTCGGTGATCGGATCCGGTGCCGGGGTAGGCGGTTCGATCAGGTTCCAGATGAACTGCACGAGGATGACAATGACGCCGACCACTGCAATGGCGAGACCCACCGGCCCTGCCCAGCCGACGCTGAACAACTCGAGTCCGATGAACACGACGTCCGCCAGCGCAAAAAACGTATTCAACGCTTCAAAGACAATCTCTCTCACCGCGCCCGATTTGATTGCGTCGTAAAGCATGAAGGACGACAGGATCATACCGACGACGGCCAACGCCGGCCCGATTCGCCGTGCCATGAATTCGGCGCTACTCTCTCCGAAAATGGTCACGAATGCTTTCCCGAGTTTGCCCTCGGGAACGATCTTCCCGCCCGCCTTGAACCATGTGGCAATGTCTCCGGCGAAAGCGCGAAACGCCCCGCCTTCCGCTGCCTTGGAAAAATTCTCGAGAAATCTTCCAACGCCAATGGACATCATCTTCTGCACGCCCTTGACCAATGTCGCGAGCGCAAGCAAGCCGAGATTGATTTTCTCGATGATTTCCTTCGGTGTAAGTGGCCTGCCGGGGTTGTCGGCAAGCGAGTAAATAAGGTATCCAGCCGAGGCGCCGTAAAACACGACTGTCAACACGCCGCCGACTTTGCCTTTCCTCGAGAGCTCGCCCCATGCCTTGTATTGCTGGCCGTCCAGCCTTTGACCAATCATTCCCTGCAGCTCGGGATCCTGCGCGATCCGTGATAGGGGCTGGTTTCCCTTCTTCAATTGGTACTCGGTAATCGCGGCGGCGATGCCGTCCACCAGATTGTGAATCGAATCCGTTGTCGTGATCAGCGTCTTGAGCAGTTCCTGATTTTCCAACGCCGCTTGTTGCTGGATCTGATCCATGAGTGTCGGATCGACCTTGCCGGCGATCGCTTGCTCGATGAGGCTCGTGAGGAATGGTTTCAGATCGTCGGACCAACGTGACTTCGAGTAATTGACACCGAGCAGCGCCGCATAAGCGATGGTCATGAAACGCTGGCCGTAATTGCCGTCCGGATCCAGAACCTGCAATTTCACGTACCACTCGTACATGCGCTGGCGGACGTTATCGAACATCTTGCTGGCGACCTGGATCGACCAGGTCAACAGGTTGGCCTCGTCCGAGAGCCACGCGAAGTAGTCCGCTGCCCACTTCTTGGGGTTGTCCTGCAAGTACGGTTGCATTTCCGGAACGCCGTCGCGATAGCCCTCGATGTAGAGCGCGTTGCTCGCCTCCTGATACGCGAGGCTCTCGTCTTTGTCGCCGCCCTTGGTATCGCCCAGCGATTTCCAGCTCTGCTTCATCGCATCGCCCTTGATGCGCTTTATCAGGTCGGCGTAAGTCGGACTGGTGCCCAGGTTGTCATACAGCATTTGCCCGGTGCCGAGGACTGCCTTCTTCTGGAAAAAGCTCTTCTTGTCGTTGAATACTTTCTGGACGCCGCCCGGAAGCGAATAGGCATGCCCGTATATCCCTTCAATCCACTTGCTGTCCAGCGCGTTGACCAGGCATTTGTTGAAGTATCCGCCGCAGGTCGTCTGCGCGTGATCGATGGTCATCCGGTTGCCGTCCTTGTCGGTGACGACAGTCAGTGACGATATGTTGTCGAGATCCTGCAGCGTGCGCGTGGCGGCATCGCCTTCGAGAGGCGTCGAGATGCGCGCAGTCGTTGCCAGCGCCGCAGCACCCTCGCGCACTTCCGCGAAAACCCTGGACCGCTGCTCGGATATCGATGGCGTGGAACTGCCGAACCAGCAATACGCTTCTTCGTCGTCAGACGTGTATTCGCCGCCAAAGGTTCGGTTTCCGGAGTAAAGCGTGATAACGAAGCTGTCTTGCGGTCCTGGTGGATCAAGTTGAGGAACCATCTCCAGCGTGGTTTCGCCTTTTTTGCGATCGACGGCTGTGACGCGAACCCGGTTGCTGACATCGACGTGGCCCAATAAATAGGTAACGGTCAGAACATTGTCAATCCACTGCGCCTTGATGCTGAATTGATCCCAGGCAACAGACGGTGCATTCGGATCGCATTTGACAGCCGGATCGTCTTTGGTTTTCGGTTTGGGTCTGAGATACCGTTTCGTGTCGAAGACATTCGCGAGCGCAACGCCCCGGATTGCCTGAGGTGCGTCACCCGCAACCGCCAGCGTTCCCACGAAGGCCGAGCCGCATTCCGTCAGATTCAAGCGAGCGTTATAGCGTTGCCGACCGGTGCCGCCCTGCAATACCAATGAATGGTTGGAACCGTTGTACCCGATATTGTGCGCATGCACACCGTTGTGGGTCACCGCGTCTTCCAGAACAACCATCTGCCCATGCGCGACCCATGACGTGCCGTCGTAGATCTCGGTTTCGTAGATATTCTGATGGGCGCACTTGCAGTCACTTAACGAATGCTCGACTCTCGTGAGAAACATTGCAGTTCTCCTTCATTGTGAAGTGGCAAATGACGTGCGCGCAACCGTCCCTCGCGATGTTTCAGTCGCACTCACGGGAACGACGCAAAAACCCGTCGAGGTTTTGCGTCGAAACATACGCGTGAATCAATGCTGCTTTTTCAGAAATCGGGAAATCAGGGGAGTCGGAAGGCGACTCGAGAAAGGCGGGCAAGACAAAGGAAGGGCACCCCGTGGAACCCTCGTTTGAATCCATCCTCGATTATTTAATTGTCGCAATTATGCGGAACGGAATGTCCGGGCAATTGTTGTATCGTGCCGAGAAAAAGTCAATCGAAGTCGTCGCGAAATGCATTTCCCCATGCGAATCGTCATGCGTTGATGCGAGCGTCACGATTATGGCAACGGTCTGGATGATTCATGCGTTTCCGGAAACTGAATTTCAAACATCCGCCGAACCTTGCCAATCGTCGTCCTCGCTTTCATCCCTCGACACCCTGCCTGAAAAGCAGGCAGGACCGGTTGATTGCCCGGCTCGATTTGCAGTCGGCATGAGCAAGGCCGCGCCGACGCGAAAGAAAGCCGGGCGGTCGACGAATTGACACCCCGCCGCCCCGGGCGATCGATGCAGGGACGCCGCGCGAATCGGGACCGCTCGCGACGCCCCGTCAACAGGTCTACCATAGGCGCTCGTCGCCCGTCGGGCGACCGCCGGCACGGCATACACCCTGCGCCCGCCCCTTCCCTCGCTGCACCCGCACAGGAGGACGTCATGACGCAACACTTCGACGCGATCGTCATCGGCACCGGGCAAGCCGGGCCGCCACTCGCCGCGCGGCTGTCCGCCGCCGGAATGAAGGTCGCGATCATCGAGCGCGGCCGCTTCGGCGGCACCTGCGTGAACACCGGCTGCATCCCGACCAAGACGCTGATCGCGAGCGCGTACGCCGCGCACCTCGCGCGGCGGGCCGGCGAATACGGCGTGTCGGTCGGCGGCCCCGTCACCGTCGACATGAAAGCCGTGAAGGCGCGCAAGGACCAGATCTCCGGCCGCTCGAACCACGGCGTCGAGCAATGGGTGCGCGGACTCGCGAACACCACCGTGTTTCAGGGTCACGCCCGCTTCGAGCGCGCCGATGCGGTGCGCGTGGGCGACGCGCTGCTCGAGGCGGAACGCATCTTCATCAACGTCGGCGGGCGCGCGCAGGTGCCCGCGATGCCGGGCCTCGACACGGTGCCGTACCTGACCAACTCGACGATGATGGACGTCGACTTCCTGCCCGCGCACCTCGTGATCGTCGGCGGCAGCTACGTCGGGCTCGAATTCGGCCAGATGTATCGCCGCTTCGGGTCGCGGGTCACGATCGTCGAGAAGGGCCCGCGCCTGATCCGCCGCGAGGACGAGGACGTGTCGCAGGCCGTGCGCGAGATCCTCGAAGGCGAAGGGATCGACGTGCAGCTCGATGCGACCTGCCTGAGCGCACGGCGCGACGGCGACGGCATCGCGGTCGGCCTCGACTGCGCGGGCGGCGGCCGCGAGGTCGCGGGCTCGCACCTGTTGCTCGCGGTCGGACGCGTGCCGAATACCGACGATCTCGGGCTCGACCGTGCCGGTGTCGCGACCGACGCGCGCGGCTACATCGAGGTCGACGAGCAGTTGCGCACGAACGTGCCCGGCATCTGGGCGCTCGGCGACTGCAACGGGCGCGGCGCGTTCACGCATACCGCATACAACGACTACGAGATCGTCGCGGCCAACCTGCTCGATAACGATCCGCGCAAGGTGTCCGACCGCATCACGGCGTACGCGATGTATGTCGATCCGCCGCTCGGCCGCGTCGGCATGACGCTCGCGGAAGCGAAGCAGACGGGCCGCCGGCTGCTCGTCGGCACGCGCCCGATGACACGCGTCGGCCGCGCGGTGGAAAAAGGCGAAAGCCTGGGGTTCATGAAGGTGATCGTCGACGCGGACAGCCATGCGATCCTCGGCGCGACGATCCTCGGCGTGACGGGCGACGAAGTCGTGCACGGGATGCTCGACGTAATGGCCGCGGGCGCGCCGTACACGACGATCGGCCGCGCGATGCACATCCATCCGACCGTGTCGGAGCTCGTGCCGACACTGCTTCAGGATCTGCATCCGGTCGAATGACGCGCGACCCGGCGGGCGACCGCGCACGCTGAAGCCGCTGATCGATCGCACGTTCGCGTTCGACGACATCGTGCACGCGCATCGATACGGGGAAGCCGGCGTGCAGGCCGGGAAGATCGTCGTCGCGGTCTGAAAGGGGTCACGCGGGCGGCAAGCGCGGCCGTTGCAAACGGCCGCACGACCGCCGCCGGCTCAGCCTTCGAAATACCGCGGCCGGTCGATATCGGCCAGCAGCCCCGGCTGCGTCGGTGCCCAGCCGAGCGATGCGCGCGTGCGCTCGCTCGTTGCCGGCGCATCCATCCCCGCGAACATCGCGAACCAGCCGAAGTGCTCGCCGGCTTCGGCCGCCGTTTTCGCGACGACCGGCACGTCGAGCCGCCGGCCGATCACGTCCGCGATGTCGCGGAACGGCACGCCCGTATCGTCGACCGCGTGATAACGCGCGCCGGCCGCGCCGCGTTCGACCGCGAGCCGGTACACGCGCGCCGCATCGAGCCGGTGCACGGCAGGCCAGCGGTTGCCGCCATCGCCGACAAAGGCCGATACCCCCTTCTCCCTCGCGAACGCGATCAGGCGCGGCACGAAGGCGTGATCGCCGTCGCCGTGCACCGACGGCGGCAGACGCACGACCGATGCATGCACGCCGCTCGCCTCCAGGGCGACCGCGGCCGCTTCCGACGCACGCGGATAGACCGACGACACCGGCACGTGCGGATCGTCTTCCGTCG
Source organism: Burkholderia cepacia ATCC 25416 (assembly GCF_001411495.1). Classification (NCBI taxonomy): domain Bacteria; kingdom Pseudomonadati; phylum Pseudomonadota; class Betaproteobacteria; order Burkholderiales; family Burkholderiaceae; genus Burkholderia; species Burkholderia cepacia. Next base: position 822,511 of record NZ_CP012982.1, read on the forward strand.
CCGCACGGCCGGGCGCGACGAGCGCCAGGCCCGACGTGACGACCAGCGGCCGCGCCGAGCCCGCGAGTGCCGCGCCGATCGTCTCGATTGCGCGACGGTCGAGTTCGCAGTTCTGCGCGAAGCGCGAGAAGTCGTGATTGAATCCCGTGTGGATCACCGCATCGGCGGCTTCGGCGCCGCGCGTGAGGCTGTCGAGATCCTCCAGCGACCCGCGATGGACGTCGGCCCCCGCCGCCGCAACCGACGCGGCGGTCGCGTCGGACCGCGCGAGACCGAGCACCGAGTGCCCGGCGGCCACGAGTTCGGCAACCACGGCAGAGCCGACGAATCCCGACGCTCCAGTAACAAAGACACGCATGTTCAGTACCTCCGGATGGCATGGAGGCTTACTATCTGTCGACGGCCGCTCGCGGTGAAGTCGTGACGGTTTACCGGTAAACGAACTAACAGGATATGGCTGACGCCCCCGACAACCTGCTCGGCGCGTACCTGCGGGACCGCCGCGAGAAACTCGACCCCGCCGCGCTCGGGCTGCCGGCCACGCGGCGCCGCACGCCGGGCCTGCGGCGCGAGGAAGTCGCGCAGCGCGCGCACGTGAGTGCCGCGTGGTACACGTGGCTCGAACAGGGGCGCGGCGGCGCGCCGTCGGCCGACGTGCTCGACCGGCTCGCCCGCGCGCTGCTGCTGAACGACGCCGAACGCGAGCACCTGTTCCTGATCGGTGTCGGCCATCCGCCGGAGGTGCGCTATCACGCGACCGACCACGTGTCGCCGCGCGTGCAGCACGTGCTCGATTCGCTCGATGCGAGCCCCGCGATCGTGCGCTCGGCGACGTGGGACGTCGTCGCGTGGAACAACGCGGCGGCCGCGACGCTGACCGACTACGCGACGTTATCGCCGGAACGGCGCAACATCCTGCGGCTCATCTTCGTCGATCCGCACGTGCGCGGCGTGCAAGCGAATTGGGCACGCGTCGCGCAGTTCGCGGTGGGCGCGTTTCGCGCCGACGTCGCGCGCGGCGGCGCGACGCAGGCCGTGCAGGCATTCGTGGACGAGATGCGCGCGACGAGCGCCGAGTTCGACGCGCTGTGGCGCGACCACGATATCCGCTCGCACGAGGAAGGGACCAAGGAGATCCACCATCCTGCCGTCGGGCGAATCGCGCTCGAATACTCGGCGTTCGCCGTGAGCGGCCGGCCCGACCAGACGCTCGTGATCTTTACGCCGGAGACGGCGGACGATCGCGCGCGCATTCGGGCGCTTGTGGCGGCCCGCGAGAAATACGAAATTTAGCGATTCGCGTAACAATCGCCCTCTTCAACAAACGACGAATCTCCTTGATTGTGCGACGCGCCGTCACTATCGGCGCGTCGATTGTCAGCCTCGGGGCAGCGATCCCGGGTTCTGACGGGCAACACCTCCAACGCCAAAGCCAATCGAGCCTCGATGACCGACGGCAAGCCCACTCCGCCTGGCCATCGCATTCCGCACTGATTCCCAGTCGAATATTTAATTTTCACCTGGCGTAGCGCGCGCTTACCCTTTCGGCATCGCATCACAGGGCCAACGGCCCCTCCCTGGAGCACCCCGATGTCCGACCCCGGCACCGCGCAAGCTGTCCGCCGCCCGCATGCGGCTTCCGTGTCCTATGGCGCGCTCGCGCTGCTGGTGCTGGCCGGCCTCAACCTGCGTCCGTTCCTGACCGCGTTCGGCCCCGTGCTCGACGTCGTGCGCGCCGACACCGGCCTCGGCTTTCGCGCGGCCGCGCTGCTGACCACGCTGCCGTTCGTGCTGATGGGTATCGTCGCCGGAGTCGGTGTCGGGCTCGCGCGACGCGTCGGCGAGCAGCGCGCGCTGACCGTCGCGCTGGCGCTGATCGCGGCAGGCTGCACGGCGCGCCTGTGGACGGACGGCAGCGCCGGCCTGATCGCGACCGCCGTCGTCGCGGGCGCCGGCGTCGCCGTGATCCAGGCGCTCGTGCCCGGCCTCGCGAAGCGCTGGTTCGCCGGCCGGCTGCCGCTCGCGATGGGCCTCTATTCGGCCGCGCTGGTGGGCGGCGGCGCCTTCGGCGCAGTCGCGAGCCCGTGGCTCGCCGCGCACGGCGGCTGGCATCTCGCGCTCGCCGTATGGGCCGTGCCCGCGCTCGTCACGCTCGCGCTGTGGCGCGCGAAGGCACCGCGCGACACCGTGCACGCGATGGCCGCGACAGCGCCGCTCACCGCGTTCGCCCGCATTCCGCGCGCGTGGCAGCTCGCGCTGTTCTTCGGGCTCAGCAACAGCGGCTACGCCAGCCTCGTCGCATGGCTGCCCGCGTTCTACCGCAGCATCGGCATGAGCCCGCAAGCGAGCGGCAACCTGCTTGCGTGGATGGCGCTGTTCCAGGCGACCGGCGCGCTCGCGATGCCGCTGCTCGCCAAAGGTTCGCCCGACCGCCGCGCCGTGCTGTGGCTCACGCTCGCGCTGCAGGCGGCCGGCTTCGCCGGGTTCGCGACGCTGCCCGCGTTCGCGCCGTGGTTCTGGGTCGCATGCGTCGGCCTCGGTCTCGGCGGCTTCTTCTCGATGAGCCTGATCGTCACGCTCGACCACCTGCCCGATGCGCGGCTCGCGGGCGCGCTCGCCGCGTTCGTGCAGGGCATCGGCTTCCTGACCGTCGCGGCGAGCCCCTGGCTGATCGGCTGGCTGCGCGACGCGGGCGGCGGCTTCGCGACCGCCTGGTGGATGCATCTCGGCGTGATCGCCGCGATGGCCGCGCTGAACGCCGCGTTCTCGCCCGCCGGCTACCGGCACAGCATGGCGCGCCTCACCGGCGCCGCCCGCTAAAGCCCCCTTTCGAATCCGGACGCTTCGCCGGCCGCTTCCGGCAAAGCGTCCAGCCGCCCGCGCGTGGCCGGGCGCGGGCAGTCACGCCTGTCGGCCGCCAGTTCGCTTCACCACATACAACATCGACCGGTATTGGAGACAATCATGAAAAAGCTCGTTCTCGCCATTGCGCTCGCGCTGACGGCAGGCGCCGCCGCCGCGAAGGACCCGGCAGTCCTGCGCCTCGGCGTCGACCCCAGTTATGCGCCGTTCGAATCGCTCGCGCCCGACGGCAAGCTCGTCGGTTTCGACATCGATCTCGGCAATGCGATCTGCGAACGGATGAAGGTGCGCTGCGTGTGGGTCGAGAACGCGTTCGACGGGATGATCCCGGCGCTGAAGGCGCGCAAGTTCGACGGCGTGCTGTCGTCGATGAGCGTGACCGAGAAGCGCCTCGCGCAGATCGCATTCACCGACAAGATCAACAACGTTCCGCCCCGGCTCGTCGCGCGGCGCGGCTCGAACCTGCAGCCGACGCCCGAATCGCTGCGGGGCAAGAGCGTCGGCGTCGAGCAGGGTTCGACGCAGGAGACTTACGCGCGCACGTACTGGGAGCCGAAGGGCGTGATCGTCCGCACGTACCAGACGCAGGATCTCGTCTACCAGGACCTGCTGTCGGGACGGCTCGATGCATCGCTGCAATCGTCGGTGCAGGCCGACCTCGGTTTCCTGAAAACCGCGAAGGGCGCGAACTTCGAATTCGCGGGGCCGCCGCTGCACGACCCGAAGACGCTCGGCGTGGGTTCGGCGATCGGCGTGCGCAAGGATGACGACGCGCTGCGTACGCAGATCAACCAGGCGCTTGCGAGCCTGATCCAGGACGGGACGTACCAGCGGATCGCGAAGAAGTATTTCTCGTTCGATATCTACAACTGACGGACGCGTAGCGGACAACACGAAGAGGCGTCACGCATGAATGCGCACGCCTCTTCTTCGTTAACCGAACGATATCGACTACGCCGCTCGCTGCAGTAGGTCGGTCGCGAAAGACCTCGCATGCTCGACGGCTTCCTGCGCGTCGCCGAACACACCGAGCTGATCCCAGTGTTCCTCGGCCGCATACGTCCCCTTCACGGCAAGCGCCCGCTGAACGCTCAGCTGCGCTGCGTACTTGCCATCCTCAAGCGGTCGAGCCGTCGCCACCACCTTGTGCGGCGGGCTCGCGCGCTCCGGCTGAATCAGTTCGACAGCACCGCCGGCCGTGTCGACGTACATCAACTCGTTCCTGGCTTTGCAGTCCGGGCAGTAGAAGCACCAGCCCGCGTCCTCCTGACGGGGCCTGACCTGCCCGCGAGCGAGCACGGCGCGGCATTCAACGTTTTCGCAGATGAACGGCATGGCAGTCTCCGAGGTTGTTTGCGGAAAATCCTAGCATGTCCGCCGAAGGTCAACCACCGTCTTCGTCATCGACATGGCCACGGAGCGTGTGATGCGGATCGCCGAGACGGTCAGGCTCCCCCCAACCTTTCACACGCCGTACACGCGGGTCGACCGGATGCGCGCGAGCCCGACGTCACCCGGGCTAAACTGTCTGCCCGACCAACGAACCGAGCCATCCTTCATGTTGATCCGCGTTGCAACCCTGTCCGATGCCATCCCGCTTGCCGAATTGAAGCGCGACACGTTCCGCGAAACCTTTCTGCAGGACGGATTCGGCATCGACTACCCGCCGAACGACCTGGCTGCGTACGAGGCTCGAACCTACTCGGTAGAAACGATCACGGACCAGCTCAACGATCCCGAATGCCGCACATGGGTCGCTGAAAGCGACGACGGCACGCTAGTGGGCTATGCGCACGCGGGGCCGTGCAAGCTCCCGCACCCGGACGTCGCAGAAGGTTCGGGCGAGATCCATCAGATCTACCTTCGGCGGGGTACGCAAGGAACCGGCGCCGGGCGCGCCCTGTTCGACTCCGCGCTGGACTATCTGGCAACGGAGCGGCCCGGCCCGGTATGGCTTGGCGTGTGGTCCGGCAACGCGAAGGCGATTGCCTTCTATGAGAAGGCAGGGTTCACGCGTGTCGGTACGTACGATTTCAAGGTCGGGGAATCGACCGATCTGGAATTCATCTATCGGCGCTGAGGCGGTGGATCGAGACGCGGTGCGATTGACGCGCCTTCAGTAACCGCGCGGATAAGGCGCCGGCGTCATTCGCGGATCGTCGATAGGCATGTCGACATTCAGCAAGGACAGAAGCTGCCGATCAAGGCAATGCTGCGGAAAGAAGTGATTGAAATAGGAAACGTCCTCGCGTCGGTCCGCCCTCTGGAACATCGCTTCGATCGGCCCCCAGTAGTATTGCCAGGACAACCTGTCCATCTCGCGTTGTCGATCGCCCGGAAGTGCATCGATCGCAATCGTGCGCAGCCCGTCATGCGTGAATTGATAGACACGCCAGAGCCGGTCGCTCAGGAAATTCGGCGCACTCGGCGAAAACGCGACATAGTCCGCACCGGCTTCGTCCCGATACCCCGCAATGCGGGTGAATGCCTGAAAGGACGGAATGCCGGCCATGCTGTCCGGATCGCGTAATTCGAGCTGGTAGAAATAGAACAGCGTCTCCGTGGCTTCGTCGTACCGGATCACCAGTTTGTTGCCGGGATGGTGATACCACCCGGTTGCCGGATCCACGAATCCGCCCTGACTGTCCGGCTGCAGCCCCGGCTTACCACCCAGGATGCATCGAACATCGTCGATCAGCGCATCACCCCAGTCGGCATAGAATCGGCTCAACTGTGTCCTGCCAATCGATACAGAAGCATAGATACCTACCGGCTCCATGGGTTTGCTCCGTCAGGGTTGCTCCGATTCATCACCGCGCATGTTACAACCGGCCCCGGCTCGGGCGTGCCGGCGCGTTGTAATCAATCGAACGGTATCCGGAGTTTGCGACGTAACCGGAACGAGAAATGGGCAGGCGCACGTGTGTAAAACGATTCGACCTTTGCGTCGACTCAGGCAGCACCACTCCGGGATGCTTTCATTTCCGGCGCATCACTTGCGTTACGATTCACGTCATCGTCAACTCCGCGGAAGCACATGAAGACTCGTGCTATTGCGCCGAGCGCAGCACTCGTTGCGCTTTTCGCCAGCGCAACCGTACCGCTCGCCGCCAGCGCAGCGCCTGCCCAGGCACCCGGCGCGCCCAGCTACGACACCTACAAGTCATGGCTGGTCGCCTGCGACAACGGTTTGACCTGCGAGGCGAAGGGTCTCGCGAACGGTGGCGAGACCGGCGCAGACTTGCGCTTCATTCGCTCAGCCGGGCCGAACGGCGCGCTCACGGTACGGCTGAGCGTCGCCACCAACACCAGCATCAATCTCGATGACCTGCGCGTCGACGACGCGCCGCTGCGGCTGGACGACTCGGCCTGGAGCGAGAAATTCGACGACGGGATAGCGACTTTGTCGACCACGCGACCGGCAGCCGTGGCGGCCTTCGTCTCACGGCTTCGCAACGGCACGAAGCTTCAGTTCGGCGAGGATGCAGACGCTTATGTTCCGCTCGATGGCATGGTCGCCGCGCTGCTGCGTATCGATGACCGGCAAGGGCGCATCGGGGGAACTACCGCGTTGATCCGCAAGGGGCCTGCCCCTGCGTCGCAGGTCACACCTGCTCCGTCACTGCCCGTCGTACCGAAGCGGAAGATCACGTCGCAGTTGTCCGATCAAGAAGAAGAACACCTGATCGCGCGCGTGAAACGAATCCGGGATGCCAGCAGTTGCGAGGAGAATGCGTCGCGCTATCTCCATGAAGCAGCGTATGCACTCGACAAGCACAACGCGCTCGTGTTTCTTCCATGCATCATGGGCGCCTACCAGGGTTCGTCGGATGTGTTCATCGCCCCGCGTATCGGCGGCGGAAAACCGGAGCCCGTCAAGCTGCCGATTCCTGAAGGGGGCTTTTCAGACCCTTCATTGGTCGAACCGGACTTCGACCCGGCTACCGGCACGCTGTCCACCTTCGGCAAGGGACGCGGGCTGGCCGATTGCGGCTTTCAGGCCAGTTGGATCTGGGACGGCCATGCGTTCCGGATGTCGACTGTGTCGCAGCAGAAAACGTGTGGCGGCGTTCAAGGAGGCGACTGGCCGACGCTCTATCGGTCGCGAACGAAGTAGGCCAACGATCGCTCTCGATGGCGCAGGTTCCATGCGGTCGTTATTTCAACCACACTGGAGTCGGCCAACCCGGGCATCGCCAACGATTCGGCGGCGTTGCCGAACGAACAGGCCGGCCACGCCGGCCCGCCACCGCACGACAACGCCCACCTGCCCGCTCAATAGCGGCTGCGCCCCCACAGCGTCTTCGGCTCCTCGAGCAAATGACGCAACCCGCTGCGCTCGATCGTGATTGCCGCGACTTCGTTCACCCGTTCGAGCACCGCGTTCTCGTCGACCGACAACACGCGCCGATCCTCCATCAGCACCCGTCCGCCCACCATCGTCATGCACACGTCGGCCGCGTTCGCGAAGCACGTCACGCGATACACGGGCATGTTCATCGGCATCATGTGCGGCCGGAACAGGTCGACGAGGATGAGGTCCGCGAGCTTGCCGGCTTCGAGCGAACCGGCCTCGTGCTCGATCGACAGCGCCTTCGCCGCGTCGATCGTCACCATCTCCAGCACCTTGCCGTGCGGCAGCACGTCCGGGTCGCGGAAATGCCGGCGGTGGTAATGCATGCACTGCCACATGTGACGGAACATGTCATAGCCGCGATCGGGCGCCGCACCGTCCGACGCGATCGCCACCGTCACGCCCGCATCGATCAGCTCGGGCACCGGGCAGCGCCCGATGATCGACATGATCGCGCTCGGGTTGTGGACGATCGCGGTGCCCGTCTCGACGCACGCCGCGATGTCGTCGTCGGTCAGGTCGATGCTGTGCGACATGAACGACGTCGGGCCGAGCAAGCCGAGCTCGCGATGCGCGAACGCGAGCGTGCCCGCGCGGTGGCCGTCCTGCGTGAACGTCAGCCCGCGCTCGCGTGCGAGCGCGCCGTAGCGTGCGGCCTGGTCGCGAAAGTCGTGCTCGTACCGCGCAAGCTCGGGATCGTGTTCGGGCCCGTACACGGGCAGCGTGAGCGCGATGCGGATCCGGCCGTCGGCATCGCCGTGGCATTCGTCGACGATGCGCTCGCATACGTCGAACATCGTGTCGAAACCGATGTCGCGCGTGTCGCTGCCCTCCGGCGTGTGGCGCGTATAGGCACGCGGCGCGGGCGGCCGCGACGGGCCGACCGCGACGATCGAGCGCGTACCGGTGCGCACGACCGCGTCGCAATGGCGCCGCGCGTAGACCGGATCGTCGACGCGCATGATCGAATTGCCGCCGCCGAGCAGCGACACGCCGGTCGTCACGCCGGCCTTCAGGCGTTCGAGCGCGGCGAGATGCGATTCGGCTTCCCAGAACGCCTCGTCGGACGCGCGCGTGTAGATCGTCTCGGCTGCGGCCGACCACGCATCGCCGTCCGCGCCGCCGATCGTGCGCAGCATCGCGTGGCCCGCGTGCGCATGCGCATCGATCAGGCCCGGCAGCACGGCCTTGCGGCGCGCATCGATCGTGCGCGCGGCACGGTAACGCGCCTGCAGTTCATCGGTGCCGCCCACGGCGACGATGCGCTCGCCCTTGACCGCGACCGCGCCGTTCTCGATCACGCGCCGCTGCGGGTCCATCGTGATCACGCAGCCGTTCGCGATCAGCGTGTCGATCGCTTCGCGGTCGTCCTCTCGCATGCCCTCTCGCTTGCCCTCGTTAATCATTGTTCAGTGTCCTGTTGTGGTTCGATTGGCCTTGCTGCCATCCAGTGGCCGAGAGTGGCCGAGCGGCCGGGCCGCCGGGCAAAACCCCGGCGGCCCGGCGACGGCGTCATGCACGAAAAACCGTCACGCCGAACCGACCGGCGCGGCGACCCGCGCCTTCAGCTTGCGCTGCACCGCGCTGATCACGACGAACACCACCGCGTTCACCGCGAGCGCGACGAGCCCCGGGTTGATCGACGTCAGCGTGTTCGATGCGCCCGGGAACAGCGACGCGAGCGTCACGCCATAGTAGTTCGTCATCGCGATCACGATCGCGCCGGCGACGATGCCCGCGAACGCGCCTTCGCGCGTGCCGAACGGCCGCTTCAGGAAGCTCGAGGCGAGCATCGGCACGAGCTGCGTGAGCAGGCTCGACGAGAAGATCGCGAGCGTGACGAAGGTCGCGCCGCCGCGCAGCACGAAGTAGACGACCACCAGCGTGAAGATCGGCAGCGCGATGCGCGCGACGCGCGTCACCTCGCGGTCGGTCGCGTTCGGCGCGAAGCCTTCGCGGTAGATGTTGCGCGCGATCGTCGTCGATGCGTTCAGCATGATCAGCGACCCCGGCACCAGTGCGGTGAGCAGCCCCGTGCCGCCGACGATGCCGACGAACCACGCAGGGAACGTCTGCTTCACGAGCCGCAGCAAAGCGAGGTCGGTCTGTGCGCCTTCGAGCCCGTGCACGGTCATCACGGCCGCGAAGCCGACGAGGAACAGGAACGCGATCAGCACCTGGTACAGCGGCATCAGGATCACGTTGCGGCGCAGCGCGCGCTCGTCCTTCGCGACGTAGATCGCGGTGAAGCCGTGCGGATACAGGTAGTAGCCGAGCGACGTGAGCAGGATCGTCGAGTTGTACCAGCTCAGGTTGAAGCCGTGCTCCGGCATGCGCAGCAGTTCGGGATGCGCGGCGTCGATCTTCGCGAACATCTCGCCGAGCCCGCCGTAGTAGTGCATCGGCAGGTACAGGCCGAGGAAGATCGCGATCGCGAGGATCAGCACGTCCTTGAAGATCGCGATGCTCGCCGAGCCGTGGATGCCCGACACGACCATGTACACGGCCATCAGCGTCGCGGCGATCCAGATCGCGGCCGCCTGCGGAATCAGCCCGTACGACATCTCCGACACGATCACGCCGAGCCCGCGCAACTGGATCATCAGCAGCGACACCATCGCGAACACCGCGACGATCGACACCAGCACGCCGATCGCGCGGCTGTCGTACTTCGACGCGAAGTAGTCGGCGAACGACACGAGCCCGTGCGCCTTCGCGTAACGCCAGATCGCCGGCAACATCCAGTAGCCGATCACGAACGCGAGGCAGCCGTATGACAGGATGTAGAACGCGGGCACGCCCTTGCTGTAGGTCCAGCCGCTCGCGCCGAGGAACGAGAACGTCGAGAACGCCTCGCCGGCCATCAGCAGGAACGTGAGCAGCGAGCCGAAGCCGCGCCCGCCGACCGCCCACTGCTCGAGCGTGAGCGTGCGGCCGCGGCGCGCCATCACGCCGATGGCGAGCGCGAACACGGCGAACGCCGCGATGATGACGATCGACGCGTTCATCGCGCGTCTCCCGAACGGCCGGCGCGGGCCGCGTCGCGCGCGTCTCGCTCATCGCGCTCGTCGAGATGGAACAGGATCGCGAGAATCGCGGCCGTGGCCGCCATCCAGACCAGGTTCCAGACGAGCAGGAACGGCAGCCCGAACAGCAGCGGACGCGCCTCGGCAAGCGAGCCGCCCGCATACATCCCGACGAACGGCAACGCCGCCAGCAACAGTTTCAGTTTCATGAGTGCCTCCTCCGGAAGACGCGCGCGTGCGTCAGAACATCAGAACTTCTGGCGGATGCCGACCACCACCGCCACCTGCGACGTCGTCGTCGACGCGCTGTCGGTGCCGTCGATCCATGCCTGGCCGACACCCGACGACGCCTTCTGGTAGAAGCCGTTCACGTACACGTCGGTGCGCTTGGACAGCAGGTACTGCAAGCCGGCCGATACCTGGTGGTAATGGCCGCTTTCGCCGGCGCGCGCGACCTGCGTATAGGTGTAGCCGGCCGCCGCCATCAGCGCGGGCGTGACCATGTAGCGCAGGCTGCCTTCGTAGTTGTTGAAACGCAGCGCGCCGCCCGTCGCCTGGCCGAAGTTCGAGCCCGTGTACAGCAGGCCGAGCGTTGCCGGCCCGATCGCGTAGCTGCCGCCCGCCCCCCAGATCTGCTGGCGGATCGCGCTCCCGAGGCGCACACCGAACACCGATGCCGACGCCGGATAGTAGTTATCCGAAGCAACTGCGCCGCTCGCGCTGACCGCCGGATGGTTCACGCGCGCATACGCGGCGCCCGCGTTGAGTGGCCCGTTCACGTACGTGACGCCCGCGCTCCAGCTGTTGTCGTTCGCGAAGCCGGTCGAGTTCGAGAAGCCGTACACGAGGTTCGCCTGCAGGCCCGCGATCGTCGGCGACACGTACTTCACCGCGTTGTTGAGACGGAACGTGTTGTTGATGTCGTCGTTGTCGAACGGGTGCGTCGAGTACTGCGCAAGGAAGCTGCTCATCTGCAGCGAACCGAGGATGTCCTGCGTCGAGTTGTACTGGCGGCCGAGCGTCACCGCGCCCCAGTTCGCGCCGCTCAGGCCGACCCACGCCGAGCGCCCGAACATCCGGCCGCCCTGCCCGAGCGCGCCGTTCGCGACGTTGAAGCCGTTCTCGAGGCGGAAGTTCGCCTTCAGGCCGCCGCCGAGATCCTCGGAGCCGATCAAGCCCCAGCGCGGCCCCGATTCGTTGCCGCCCGTGAACTGCCACAGCGAATGGCCCTTCGCGTTGTTCGTGTAGGTCACGCCCGCGTCGACGATCCCGTACAGCGTCACCGTCGACTGCGCGTGCGCGGCGCCGACGAGCAGCATTGCGATCGCGGCGCCCGTCGCCACCCCCGTCTTCCCACCCTTCATTCGCACCATCTCCGTCATCTCCTCTCCAAACCTGCTCATCGATGTTGTGTTTTGTTGGTCCTGCCCATGCATCCTGACCGGGTTGTATAGACAGTCGCTGGATGGTATCCAGCCGCAATCACATCAAGAAATGAAATGTTCAACTGGCCGGCAGTTGAAAATCGAATGAGAGGCGATGGAGGGGAAATGAGCGGGGGTCGCGCGACCCCGCAAGGGAAACGAAAGCACGCAGGCCCGCTGGACGCGGTACGTTTTGATCGGACGTGAATGGCTTGCGTAAGCAAGCTGACGAAACGGCGACGCGCGAGGCGGCTATACGGTTTTCCCTGACAGCCCGTGCATCGGCCGCCGCAACGCGGCATCGAACGGATTGGTACGTGGCCCGATCGCGTCGGCCTGGCGCCGCAGCAGTTCGACGACCATCGGCATCCGGTCGTCACCGAGGCGTGACGCGAGCGTGCCGACGCTCAACGCGCCGACCGGATAGCCAGTGCGATCGAGGATCGGCACCGCGACACCGGCCATCCCGTCGAGCACGCCGCTGTTGCGGCCCGCGTAGCCGAGCTGCCGCACGCGTTCGATCTCGGTACGCAGGTACACCTCGTCGAGCACACCGTAGCCGCGAATGCGCGGCACGTTGAAGCGGATCACTTCCTCGCGTTCGGCTTCCGGCAGGAACGCGAGGATCGCAAGGCTGCCTTGTCCGACACCGAGCGCGATGCGGCCGCCGATGTCACCGGTAAACGAACGGATCGGAAACGGCCCTTCGCACAGGTCGAGACACACGGCGTCGAAGCCGCTCTTCACCAGCAGGAAGATGGTCTCGCCGAGGCTTGCGCACAGCCTCAGCAGCGCGGGACGGCACAACGTGCGCATGCTGCTCGGGTTGCCGGCCTGCGCGGCGAGCGCGAAGAAATCGACACTCAGGCGGTACAGCTTCGACTGCTCGTCCTGTTCGACCATCCCTTCCGCGATCAGCGATTGCAGGATCCGGTGCGCGGTGCCCTGCGTGAGGCCGACGGCCTTTGCCAGATGCGTGACGCGCACGCCGTCCTGCTGCATGCCGGCCAGCGCGCGCAGGATCGCGAACGCGCGCTGCAGCATGCCGGTGCCCGGTGCGCCGGCCGCATCGACGGCGTCCTCGTCCGGGCGCGGCGCGCGTGCGACCGGCGACGTTCCGGTCGAATGGGATTCCTGCATGCCGGCTCTCCTCGATGATTTCATTGAACGGAATACGGTAGCCGCCATTGTCGTCCCGCCGAAATTCCACGGGCATCCGGGTGTGCACGGGATTGACGCGTGCATTTCGCGGCTCGACCACGCCTCATTCAACGGAACGATCCGCCCGCGATTTCACCAACCGTTCCGGTCAATGGAATTTTTCCGAAATTCCTCCCGTTCATCAGAATTCGAAATTGACGCGCCGAAATATGGCTGGCTAGAGTCCGCCACATCGGTACACCGGCCACGCGGTGTGCGAACCCGGAGCTTCCCATGTCGTTTCTCACGCTTACGGATCTGACGAAAACCTTCGGCGAGCTCACCGCCGTCGCCGACGTCAACCTGTCGGTCGAACAAGGCGAATTCGTGTCGCTGCTCGGGCCGTCCGGCTGCGGCAAGACCACCACGCTGCAGATGATCGCGGGCTTCGTCGACGTCACGCGCGGCCGCATCGCGCTCGACGGGCAGGACATCACGCACCTGAAGCCGAACCGGCGCGGGCTCGGCATCGTGTTCCAGAGCTATGCGCTGTTTCCGCACATGAGCGTCGCCGAGAACGTCGGCTTCGGCCTCGACATGCGCGGCGTCGACAAGGCCGAGCGTGCCGAGCGCATCCGCGCGGCCCTCGCGCTCGTGCGTCTCGACGCGCTCGCGCCTCGCTTCCCGCGCGAGCTGTCGGGCGGCCAGCGGCAGCGCGTCGCGATCGCGCGCGCGGTCGTGATCGAGCCGCCGGTGCTGCTGCTCGACGAACCGATGTCGAACCTCGACGCGAAGCTGCGCGAGGACATGCAGTTCGAGCTGCGCGCGATCCAGCGCAAGATCGGAACGACGACGATCATGGTCACGCACGATCAGTCGGAAGCGCTGTCGATCAGCGATCGCGTGGTCGTGATGGAAGCCGGCCGCATCACGCAGACCGATACGCCGTATCGCGCGTACGAGCGCCCGGAGAACCGTTTCGTGTCGCAGTTCATCGGCAAGGCGAACCTGCTGCCCGGCACGATCGTCGCGCACGACGGCGATGCGATCCGCATCGACCTCGGTCACGATCTCGCCGAGACCGGCCGCACCGCGCATCTGCCGCCGCGCGAGCGCGACGTGCGCGTGGGCGATGCGGTGTCGGTCTGCATCCGCCCCGAAAAGCTGCGGCTCTGCGCGCCCGACGCGGGCCGCTTCGCCGCGACCGTCACGAGCCGCTTCTTCCTCGGCAGCCAGTGGCTGTACCGCGTCGACAGCGCGCTCGGCGAAGTGCTCGTGTGCTGCCAGAACGAAGGGGCGGAGCCGCTCGCGGAAGGCGCGCCGGTCGGGATCGACTGGCACAGCGACGCGGTGCGCGTGATGCGCCGGGAGGCCTGAATGGGACAGCCTACCCGTCCGCTCCCGACCGACGGCGCGCCGGCCGCGCTCGCCCGCCCGGTCGCGGTTTCCGCTGACGCCGCACCGGCACGCGCCGCCGCCGCGCACACGATGCGCGCGACGTGGCGCGCGCATGCGCCGCTGTGGCTGATGTGCGCGCCCGCGTTCGCGCTGTTTGCCGCGCTCGTGCTCGTGCCGCTCGCGATGACGTTCATGCTGACGTTCTACCGCTTCGATCCGGCCACCGGCCCGATCGCCGCGTTCCAGTTCGGCAACTACGCGGAAGTGCTCGGCTCGTCGTACTTCCACACGATCTTCGCGCGCACGTTCGGCATCGCCGCGCTGACCACCGCGATCTGCGTCGCGATCGGCACGCCGGAGGCGTACGTGCTGTCGAAAATGCGTGACCCGTGGCGCTCGCTGTTCCTGCTCGCGATCCTCGCGCCGCTGCTGGTGTCGGTCGTCGTGCGCGCGTTCGGTTGGAGCATGTTGCTGAACACGAGCGGGCTCGTGAACCAGGCGCTCGGGCTCGTCGGCCTCGGGCCGTACAAGCTCGAATACACGACCTTCGCGATCGTGATCGCGCTGGTGCACGTGATGCTGCCGTTCATGGTGATCCCGGTGTGGACCGCGCTGCAGCGGCTCGATCCGCAGACCGAGCATGCGGCGCTGTCGCTCGGCGCATCGCCGTTCACGACGCTGCGCCGCATCGTGCTGCCGCAGTTGATGCCGGGCGTACTGTCGGGCAGCCTGATGGTGTTCGGGCTGTCGGCGAGCGCGTTCGCGATTCCGGGCCTGCTCGGCGGACGCCGGCTGAAGGTCGCGGCCACGGCCGTCTACGACGAATTCCTCGGCTCGCTGAACTGGCCGCTCGGCGCGACGATCGCCGTGCTGCTGCTGGTCGCGAACCTCGTCGTGATGCTCACTTACTACCGCGTGCTCGAACGCCGCTACGCGCGCAGCCTCGGAGGCGCATCGCGATGAGAAAGAACGGCCCCTTTGCCCTCGCCTTCCACACGCTCGTGATCCTGTTCGTGCTCGCGCCGCTCGTGATCGTCGTGCTCGTCGCGTTCACGCCCGACGAAACGCTGACACTGCCGACACACGGGTTGTCGCTGCGCTGGTTCCGCGCGATCCTCGACTATCCCGACTTCGTCACCGCGTTCTTCAACAGCGTGAAGCTCGCGTTCGCGTCGGCGACGCTGTCGCTCGCGATCGCGCTGCCGGCGGGCCTCGCCATCGGCCGCGCGACGTTTCCCGGCCGCGCTTTCCTGAACGGGCTGCTGCTGTCGCCGCTCGTGATTCCCGGCCTCGTGCTCGGCATCGCGCTGCTGCGCTTCTTCGCGCTGATCGGCGCGACCGGCTCGTTCGCATGGCTCGTGCTCGCGCACATGGTCGTCATCACGCCGTTCGTGATGCGGCTCGTGCTCGCATCCGTCGCGGGCCTCGACCGCAGCATCGAGCAAGCCGCATGCTCGCTCGGCGCGGACCCGTGGACGACCTTCCGCCGCATCACGCTGCCGATGATCGTGCCCGGCATCACCGGCGGCTGGCTGCTCGCGTTCATCAACAGCTTCGACGAACTGACGATGTCGATCTTCGTCACGTCGCCGCAGACGGTCACGCTGCCGGTGCGCATGTACATGTATGCGACCGAGTCGATCGACCCGATGATGGCGTCGGTGTCCGCGCTCGTCATCTTCATCACCGCCGGCGCGATGCTGCTGCTCGATCGCGTGTACGGCCTGAACCGCATCCTGATCGGCCAACACTGATGACGACTTCCGTTTCCCGTTCCACCGGCATCCCGGACGACGGCGCGCAGTTCGTGCGCGTCGCCGAACGCGAACGTGCCGCCGTCGCGTTCACGCTGGACGGCCGCCCCGCGCTCGCGCTCGCCGGCGACACCGTGCTCACCGCGATCCTCGTTGCGCAGCGCCGCGTGCGCGTGAGCGAATTCAGCGGCCAGCCGCGCGCGGGCTTCTGCCTGATCGGCGCGTGCCAGGACTGCTGGGTGCGCACCGAAACCGGTGCGCGCGTGCGCGCATGCTCGACGCCGATCGCCGAAGGCATGCGGATTCTCACGTCCGCCCGGCCGGCCGCGACCGGAGACGCATCGTGATCGCCGCACTGCAACCGGTGATCGTCGGCGCGGGGCCGGCCGGCGTACGCGCGGCCGAAGCGCTGGTCGACGCGGGGCTGCGCCCGGTCGTGATCGACGAGAACGCGCGCTGGGGCGGACAGATCTACCGGCAGCCGCCGGCCGACGGCGCCTTCGCGCGCGGCAAGCGCACGCTGTACGGCTTCGAGGCCGCGAAGGCCGACGCCGTGCACCGGACGATGGCCGCGCTGCTGCCGCATGTCGACTACCGGCCGAATACGCTTGCCTGGTCATGCGGTGCGGGCCGCATCGACACGCTGCAGGATGGCCGCGAAGTGACGGTGCCCTACTCGCACCTGATCATTGCGAGCGGCGCGACCGACCGCCTGTTGCCCGTGCCGGGCTGGACGCTCGCGGGCGTCTATACGCTCGGCGGCGCGCAAGTGGCGCTGAAGGCGCAGGGCTGCGCGATCGGCCGGCGCATCGTGTTCGCGGGCACGGGCCCGCTGCTTTACCTCGTCGCTTACCAGTATGCGAAGGCCGGCGCGCGGGTCGCGGCCGTGCTCGACACGAGCCCGCTGCGCCGCCAGGCCGCTGCCGCGCCCGCGCTGCTGCGCATGCCGTCGACCTTCGCGAAGGGGCTCTATTACATCGGCTGGCTGCGCGCGCACGGCGTCGCGATCGAAACGGGCGTCACGCTCGAGCGCGTGCTCGGCGACCCGCACGTGACGGGAATCGCATGGCGCGCCGCCGGTGACGGCGCACCGCCGCTCCTGCTCGACTGCGACGCGCTCGGTCTCGGCTTCGGCCTGCGCTCCGAAACGCAGCTGGCCGATCTCGCCGGCTGCCGGTTCGGGTTCGACCCGCTCAACCGCGCATGGCTGCCCGAGCGCGACGCGGCCGGCCGTACGTCGGTGCGCGGCCTCTACGTCGCCGGCGACGGCGCGGGCATCGCGGGCGCCGACGCGGCCGAGGCATCGGGCCGGCGCGCGGCACTCGCGTTGCTCGACGACGCCGGCATCGCGTCGCCCGCGCCCGCCGGCAAACCCGACGGGGCGACGCTCGAACGCACGCTCGCGCGCGTCGGCGCATTCCGGGCGGGCCTCGAAGCGGCGTTCGCGCCGCCGGTCGAGCAGGCCGCACGCTGCGCGGACGACACGATCGTGTGCCGCTGCGAGGAGGTCGATGCAGGGACGCTGCGCCGCTGCGTCCGCGACGGCGCGGCAACCGAGCTGAACCGGCTGAAGGCGCTGACGCGCGTCGGAATGGGCCGCTGCCAGGGCCGCATGTGCGGCGACGCGGCCGCGCTCTTGCTGGCCGCCGAAACCGGTCGCCCGCTCGCCGACGTCGGCCGGTTGCGTGCGCAACCGCCCGTGAAGCCGTTCCCGATCTCGGCCGCGCTGGCGGGCGACGATGTCGCGGCGATTCCCGACGAGGCACGCGATGAATGAGACCCGGCATTACGACGTCGCGATCGTCGGCGGCGGCCTCGTCGGCGCGTCGGCCGCACTCGCGCTGACGCGACGCGGCTTGCGCACCGGGCTGTTCGAGCGGCGCGATTGCGGTGCGCAGGCGAGCGGCGTGAACTACGGTGGCGTGCGCTGCCAGGGCCGGCCCGCCGAGCAGCTGCCGCTCGCGCTGCGTGCGCGGCGCATCTGGGATCGCCTGCCCGAACTGATCGGCATCGACGGCGAATTCGTCGTGTCGGGCCACCTGCGGCTCGCGCGCAGCGACGCCGATCTCGACGCGCTCGATGCCTACGCGACGCTCGCCGGCGAATACGGTCTGCCGCTGCAGGTGATGCGCGGCGATGCGTTCCGGCGCCGCTACCCGTGGCTCGGCCGTGCGGCGCTCGGCGGCTCGCTGTGCGAGACCGACGGTCACGCCAACCCGCGCCTCGTGTCGCCCGCGTTCGCGCGCGCGGCCCGCGCGGCGGGCGCGGACGTGTTCGAGCACACCCCCGTCGACGACGTTCACCACGACGGCACGCGCTTTCACTTTCAGGCAGGCGGCCGCGCCTGCACCGCGACGTGGCTGATCAACTCGGCCGGCGCGTGGGCGAACACGATCGCCGAACGCTTCGGCGAAGCCGTGCCGATGGAGCCGATCTACCCGAACATGTGGGTGACCGAACCGCTGCCGCCGTTCATCACGCACAACCTCGGCGTGTACGGCGGCGGCGTGTATGCGCGGCAAGTCGCGCGCGGCAACTGCGTGATCGGCGGCGGGCGCGGCCGCGGCGACGGCGAATTCGGCCAGCCGTCGGTCGATACGACGCGCGCGGTGATGCGCGATGCCTGCGCGCTGCTGCCTGCGCTGCGTGACGCACTGCTGATCCGCACGTGGAGCGGCGTCGAAGGCTGCACGCCCGACCACAACCCGATCATCGGCGCGAGCCGCACGACGCCGCGCCTGCTTCATGCGTTCGGCTTTTCCGGTGGCGGCTTCCTGCTCGCGCCGGGCGTCGGCGACGTGCTCGCCGATCTCGTCACGACCGGCGAAACCGCCACCCCGCTCGATGCATTCTCGATCGGCCGCTTCTTCCGCGAAGCCGAGCCGACCGCCCCTTTCCGTCAAGAGGAGACCCACAAATGAAACTGCCCGGAACGATCGCGGCGGCCGCCGCCCTCTGCATCGCAGGTGCCGGCGCGCCCGCGTTCGCGCAAACGAAGACGATCTACGTCGGCATGAACGGCGGCCCGATGGAGAAGGCCTACACGAGCCAGGTACTGCCCGACTTCGAGAAGGCGAACAACGTGAAGGTCGTCGTCGTGCCCGGCACGTCGTCGGACGTGCTCGCGAAACTGCTCGCGAACCGCAACAAGCCGCAGATCCACGTCGCGTTCCTCGACGACGGCGTGATGGCGCGCGCGGTCAGCCTCGGCGTGTGCCAGAAGCTCGACGATTCGCCGGTGCTGAAGGAGTTGTATCCGTTCGCCCGGATAAAGGACGACGTCGGCGCGGGTGTACAGCTCGGGATGACCGGCATCGCGTACAACAAGAAGCTGTTCGCCGAGAAAGGCTGGACGCCGCCGACGTCGTGGATGGATTTCGCCGATCCGAAATACAAGGGCAAGGTCGTGTTCCAGTCGGCGTCGAGCAGCACGTTCGGGCTGCACGGCTTCCTCGCGATCAACCGGCTGCTCGGCGGCAACGAGCAGAACGTCGAGCCCGGCTTCAGCAAGTGGGCAAGCACGGTCGGGCCGAACGTCGTCGAGTACATCCCGAACTCGGCGAAGATCTCGGAGATGGTGCAGACCGGCGAAGCCGGCCTGTTCCCGCTCACGCCGACCGGCGTCGGCGACCTGCAGGACAAGGGCATCCCCGTCGCCTACGCGAACCCGAAGGAGGGCCCCGTGCTGCTGCTCGTCGACCTGTGCGTGGTCGCGAACAATCCCGATCCGCAGCTCGCGCAGAAGCTCGCGCAGTTCCTGCTGTCCGCGCCCGCGCAGACGAAGGCGGCCGAGGCCGGCAAGCAGATTCCGACCAACCGTCTCGCGAAGATGCCCGCCGCGATGCAACAGAGCCTCGGCAATGTCGACGATCTCGTGCGCAAGGTGACCGTGGTCGACTGGACCGCGATCAACGCGCGCCGCGCGCAGTGGGATACGCGCTGGAACCGGCAGATCGAGCGGTGACGGCATGCCGGGCGCGCGGGCACGGCCGCGCGCCGCATGACCATCATTTGCGGGAGTGATGACACTCCCCTTTTTCTGCGGATTTGACCGGGGACACAGGGCCGACAACACTAGCCCGCAGTGCCGCAAAGACGGCACGCGCCCGCCCCCCTTCAGAGTCCGCCATGTACCCGACCGACACCGTGCAATCCCCGAGCGCCGCCCGGCCGCTCGCCGACCGGCAGCTGCGCCGGATCGTCATCGCCTCCGTCGCCGGCAACGCGATGGAGTGGTACGACTTCTTCGTGTACGGCACGGCCGCGGCGCTCGTGTTCGGCCACGTGTTCTTTCCACCCGGCGCGTCGCCGCTCGCGGGCAGCCTCGCCGCCTTCGCGGCATTCGCGCTCGGCTTCGTCGCGCGACCGCTCGGCGGGATCGTGTTCGGCCACGTCGGCGACCGCTACGGGCGCAAGGCGTCGCTCGTGTGGACGCTGCTGATCATGGGCGCGTCGACCTTCGCGATCGGCTTGCTGCCGACCTATGCGCAGGTCGGCCTGTGGGCACCGGCGGCGCTCGTCGTGCTGCGCCTGCTGCAAGGCATCGCGTCCGGCGGCGAATGGGGCGGCGGCGTGCTGATGATCAGCGAGAACGCGCCGCCCGAGCAGCGCGGCTACTACGCGGCGTGGAGCCAGCTCGGCGTGGGCGGCGGCTTCGTGCTGTCGTCGGCCGCGTTCCTCGCCGCACAGGCGCTGCCGGACGACGCGTTCCGCACCTGGGGCTGGCGGCTGCCGTTCCTCGCGAGCATCGCGATCTTCGCGATCGGCATCTATATCCGCCGTCATCTGCCCGAAAGCCGCGACTTCGAGCAGGCCGGCCGGCGCGGCGCGCACACGCATCTGCCGATCGTCGAGTGCATCCGCCGCCATCCGAAGGAAATCCTGCTCGCGATGGGGCTGCGCGTGGCCGAGAACGGCGGCGCCTACATCTTTCTCGCGTTCTCGCTCGTCTACGGCAAATACGTCGGCATCCCGAACGGCGTGATGCTGACCGGCGTGATGATCGCGATGATCGTCGAGATGGGCGCGATGCTCGCGTGGGGCCGGCTGTCCGACCGAATCGGCCGCAAGCCCGTGTACCTGATCGGCGCGCTGAGCCTCGTCGCGTGCGCATTCCCGTTCTTCTGGCTGCTCGACACGCGCGCGACGCCGCTCGTCTGGCTCGCGCTGACGGTCGGCACGGCCGTCAGCCACGGCGCGATGATCGGCACGCTGCCCGCGCTCGTCGGCGAGCTGTTCAGCACCGAGGTGCGCTATTCCGGCGTCGCGCTCGGGCATGAAGTCGCGTCGATCTTCGCCGGCGGGATGTCGCCGCTGATCGCCACCGCGCTGCTCGCGCGCTATCACGCATCGTGGCCCGTGTCGCTGTTTCTCGTCGCGCTCGGCCTCGTCACCGTCGCGACGCTGTGCGTGATGCGCGAAACGCGGATCGTGAGGGCGGCTCCCGCTGCTCCCGCCGCTCCCGCTACCGGCACGCGCGGCGACACGGCGTGACCACGACGTTTCGATCCGCGCAAGCGGGCCGATCCGCACCGGCAGGCGGCGAACACGGCGGCGGCCGGCACGGCCGTTCCGGGCGCGTGCCACCGGCCGCGCCCGCCAACCCGGCGCGCCGCCTAGTTGCCGCCCTCCCGCCGCGCGCCGTCGAACGCCGGCGCCAGCCCCAGGTGATCGAGCAGCCGCGCGAATTCGCCGAGCCGCTGCCGCATGTACGCGGGCACGTCGACCGCCGCATAGTCGTGGAAGCCCGCGCCCGTGCGCACGCCGTCGCGCCCGGCTTCCATGTTGCGCACGACGCTCGCGGCCGGCGCGAAGCGCGGGCCGATCTCGCCGGCCAGGTACCGCGACGCGTAGTACAGGATGTCGCAGCCGCCCCAGTCGATGAATTCGAGCAGCCCGAGCACCGCGAAGCGCGGGCCGAAACCGGTGCGGATCGCCGTGTCGATGTCCGCCGCGCTCGCGACGCCCTCCTCGACCATCCGCGCGGCTTCGTTCATCGCGAGCGCCTGGATGCGCGGCACGATATAACCGGGCGCCGGCCCGCAGATCACCGGCTTCTTGCCGACACGTTCGAGCAACGCGGCGAGCGACTCGACGACGGCCGGATCGGTCGCATCGCTGCGGCTGATCTCGACGAGCGGCATCAGCAGCGCGGGGTTCAGCCAGTGCGCATTCAGCATCCGCGCCGGATGCGCGACGTGGCGCTGCAGCTCGGTGACGACGAACGTCGACGTCGTCGACGCGATCGTTGCATGCGCACCGACATGCGCGCCGAGCCAGCGCAGCGCGTCGGCCTTCGCATCGAGCACTTCGGGCAACGCCTCGAACACGATGCCGGCCTGCCGCACCGCATCGGCCGCACCGTCCCGGGCGACGAGCGCGATGCGCGCGACCACGGCTTCGGCCTGCGCAGCGTCGATGCGGCCGAGCGCGACCTGCGCGTGCAGCGGCCTCTCGATCTCGTCGCGCGTGCGTGCCTCGAAGGCGCGCCATCCGGCCGCGTCGCGCGGCTTGAAGTCGACCAGCGTCACGTCGAGCCCCGCGAACGCGAACACGAGCGCGATCCCCTGCCCCATGCGCCCCGCGCCGAGCACGTGGACGCGCGTCACATCGGCGCCCGCCTTCATGCCGTGTACCCCGCGTCGAGCAGCGCGCGCATCGCGTCCTTCGACAGCGCGGCGAGCCCGAGCCGCTCCAGCGTGCGGCCTTCCGCATACAGGTCGCGCACCGCGACCGCGCTCGCAATGCTCAGCAGCCCCTGCGCGACAGGCGTCGGCACACCGGCCCGGCGCCCGCACGACACGATGAACGACAGCCCGAGCCGGGTGTCTTCGAGCATGTAGCGATGCGTGCGCAGATCGATCTTCTCGCGCCAGTCGCCGCTATCGGTCAGCTTGCCGTGCGCGCCGCGCCCGTACATCCATTCGTCGCCGTCGGTCGCGTAGTGATCGGCGAGCGGGAAATGCGGCGCCGGGTAACCGAGCGCTTCGCGCACCGCGATGCGTTCGGCGTCGAGCGCGTTCGTCACGCGGCGGATCGACGGCTGCGTGCCTTCGTTGTGGATGTCCCATGCGTCGAAGTGTTCGAGCGGCCCGGCGTTCATCAGGATCAGCGGCGGATGGATCACGGGGCCCGCGTTCATCAACGCGCCGGACAACGCGTCCTCGACCGGTTCGACCGACGGATAACCCGCGCGCAGCACGTCGAACGCCCAGCCGGCCGCATTCGCCGGAAATACGCCGGTCGGCAGCCGCGTCGCGTACGCGCTGATCACGACGTCGTTGTCGCCGTGCCTGCGCACGAGATACGGCAGCGTGCCCGTCTCGGCGAAAGCGACGCGCGAACGGTTGCCGGCATCGGCCGCTGCACGCGCGAACACGATGCTGCCGAACGTGCCGGGCGGCAGGAACACGACCTGGCCGTCCTCCAGCAGCGGCGCGACCTGCGCGGCGAGCGCGTCGTGCGAGGTGGCCGGCAGCGGCACCACGACGAGCCGCGCGCCGCGCAGCGCGGCCGCGAGATCGCCGCTCAGGCGGATCGCGCCGGGCGCGTCGCCGAGCGGCACTGTCCGCTTGCCGCGATAGTCGGTCACGTTCAGCACGCCAAGCTCGCGCAGCCGCGCGTGCGGCTCGCGGTCGCGCCGCCACCATGTCACGTCGTGGCCCTTCTCGAACAGGTCGATGGCCGCCGCATGGCAGCCGTGGCCGCCGCCCAGAACACATACCTTCATCGTCTTCTCCCAGTGAATGAGTGCTTCCGAGACTACGCGTCCGCCCCTGCCGCGTCGCTTCAAAACGCGCAACGGCACGCCCGTTCGCGCAACGCAATCGGGGCGGCACGCACGAAACCGCGCCCCTGCATCCGATAGGAGGTCCGTGAATGGATATCGCCCTTTCCCGCCATGCGCCGAACCGGCTCGGCACGCTGCACGCCCCCGACGAAGTCGAACGCGCGGTCGCGCACCGGCTCGGGCCGCACCGGATGGCCGCGCGCGGCCGCGATCCGTTTCATGCGGAGCTGTACGAAGTGCCGCTGCATCACGGCGCGCTGCTCGAACTCTGCTACGGCCGCGAAACGCGCATCGATTTCGGCGACGATACCGGTCACTTCCTGTTCAGGCTGACGCTCGCCGGCGCCTGCGAACTGCAGGCCGGCAGCGTCGTCGCGCGCGCCGGCCCGGGCGAGCTGACCGTATCGTCGCCCGCGCTCGCCAGCCGCCTGAGCACGAGCCCCGATTGCCGCAACCTCGTGCTGCGGCTCGAGCGCGGCGCGCTCGAACGCAAGCTGCAGCACATGCTGCGGGCAACGCTCGCGCGGCCGCTGCAGTTCGATCTCGCGGCCGGCGGCACCGGCACGGGCGCCGCGCTCGTGCTGCCGACCTTCGAATACCTGTGCAAGCTCGGCGCACAACCGCGCATCGGCACGGCCTCGCCCCTCTTCGGCGCCGATCTCACCGCATGGCTGATGTCGCTGCTGCTCACGCACCTGCCGCACTCGTACAGCGACGCGCTCGCGCGCGGCACGCAGCCGTTGCCGGCGCACGTGCGCCGCGCGTGCGATCACGTCGACGCGCACCTCGGCGAGCCGCTCGTGCTCGCCGCGCTGGCGGCCGTCGCGGGCGTCGCGCCCCGCACGCTGCAGCACGCGTTTCGCGCGTTCCTGCACACCACGCCGGCCGCCTACGTGCGCGAGCGCCGGCTCGCCGCCGTGCACGCGGCGCTGCAACGCGGCGGCACGTGCAGCGTGACCGACGTGCTGATCGCGCACGGCATCCATGGCTTCGGCCATTTCGCGAAGGCGTATGCGCGGCGTTACGGCCATGCGCCTTCCGTCACCGCGAGGCAATCCCGATGACGCACGCCGCAACCGGCCGCCCGGCGGCCCCGACCCGCGCCGAATCCGCGCCGCACGACAGCGACCTGTCCGAACTGCGCGTGCAGGATCTCGACCTCAACCTGCTGAAGACGTTTCGCGCGGTCTACGAGGAGCGGCATGTCGGCCGCGCGGCGCTGCGGCTCGGCGTCACGCAGCCGTCCGTCAGCCATGCGCTCGGCCGGCTGCGGCTGATGTTCCGCGACGCGCTGTTCGTGCGCACCGGCACCGGCGTCGAGCCGACGCCGCGCGCGCAGCGGCTGGCGATCTCGGTCGACAAGGCGCTCGCGATCCTGCAGGACGTGCTCGACGAAGGGTCGCGCTTCGCGCCCGACAGTACGCAGCGCGCGTTCCGCCTGCACATGAGCGATTTCGCCGCGAGCGCGTTCCTGCCGACACTGCTCGCCGCGTTCGACCGCCGCGCGCCGGGCGCGGTGATCGAGACGCTGCACGTCGACGAATGCCAGCTCAACGTCGCGCTCGAATCGGGGCGCATCGACTTCGCGCTCGGGCATTTCGCCGACGCGTCGAGCCACTTCCAGCGCACCGCGCTGCTGCACGAGCGCTGCGTGCTGCTGATGCCGCGCCGCACCGCGCAGCGCGTCGCGCTCCCCGACGATTACGTGCTCGACGGCGCGGCGCCCGATACATTGCGCTTCGTCGCGGTCACGTCGCATCCGCAATCGATGCAGCTGCTGGAGCGGCACGGGCTGATGCCGCGCGTGCGCGCGGCGCTACCGGATTTCATGGTGGTGCCCGCGCTGCTGCGGGACGGCGACTATGCGCTGATCCTGCCGGAGACGATCGCGATCACGTTCGCGGCGCGGCAGCCGTGCGCGCTGTACGAGATCGCCGGTGCCGGCGAATGGGCCGTCAACGCGTACTGGCACCGGCGCTTCGACGCGGACCCCGGCCATCGCTGGTTGCGCGCGCTGCTGCTCGAGCTGTTCAACATCGGCGAGCTGGCGCCGTTCGACGCATGGCTCGCGCCGCAACCGCCCGCCTGCGCATGACGACGCGAGCGGCGCAAGCGGGCAGCGGCGCGCGCCGCTCAGAACGACGTAAGGATGCCCGCGACGATCGAGCTCGCGGTCGCGCCCGGCTTGGCGACCGCGACGCCGCCGCCCGCCGCGCCGTTGACGACGAAGCGCGCATGCGCGCCGTTGCGCACCATCGCGGCGCCCGTGTACAGCACCGTGCGCTTCGACAGCGGATAGTCGAAACGGATGCCGTACGAATCGGCGTTGCCGTCGCTGTCCGCGACCTTGCGGTAATGGCCGACGCTCAGCAGCAGCGACGCACGCCCGATCGGCACCGTCGCGCTCAGCTCCATGATGTCGCTGTGCGGATACGCGCCCTGGCTGTCGATCGCGGTCGCGACGTCGGGGCCGCCGCGATGGCGCAGGTACAGCGCGGCGACCTTCACGACATTGAAGTCGTACGAAATCGCGCCGAGCGTGTAGTTGCCGTTCGCGGCCGGGCTCGTGTCGCCGAGCGCGGCCGCGGCCACCGGGCTGAACTTCTGCTGCATGTAGTCGATGTCGACCGACAGGCCGCCGCGCACGTAGTTGAGCCCCGCGCCGTACGTATCGCCGAGCGTCGCCGGCTGCCCGGCCGCGCCGTTGGTGCCGCGCGCGGCCATCGCGCGCAACATGAGGCCCGCGTAGCGCGGCGACGTATAGCGCATCGAGTTGCGCACGCGCAGGAACGCGGGCCCGACGAAGTTGTTCGTCGCGTTGCCCCACGCGAGCCCCGCGCCGAGTCCGGGCAGGCTGTACGTGACAAGCGTCGTGTGCAGGATCGTGTAAAGCTCGCCGAACTGCACGCCGCCGAACGGCCCCGTGATGCCGACCCACGCTTCGCGGCCGAACAGCGCACTGCTGTTCGACAGCGCGCCGCTGGCCGCGTTGAAGCCGTCCTCCAGCTTGAAGATCGTCGCGTAGCCGCCGCCGAGATCCTCGACGCCCTTCAGCCCCCACTGCGAAGCGAACAGGTTGCCGCTGCCCATGCGCGTCACGTGGTTCGGCCCGGCGTTCGCATATTCGATCGCGGTGTCGACGCGGCCGTAGAGCGTCACGCTCGATTGCGCGAATGCGGGCAGCGCCGCGCAGGCCAGCAGCGCGGCAAGCGGTACGGCAAGCCGGTCGGCCCGCCCGTTCGGTTGAGTCATCGTCGTCGTCCCGTAGAGGTTCCGGCGCCTGTCGGTATCGCGCCGGCTGGTGTGAAGCGCGTTCGCCGCGAAGGGCCAACGCAGCCGATCAAAAACGGGCCGAGTCTAGGAACGACAATTTCGGACGTCGACGCAATGCGCTCTATAACGCTTATAGATGTGCCGCATGATGCGTGCGCGCCCCGCTGCAAGCGCGCCGCGCGGCGGCCGGCGCGCGAGACCCTGGTGTTTTCTTTATCCGGGTCGGTAGATGCCCGTGTGGCGCGGCTGTCACTCCGGCTATGGCGGCCGGATTTGGCCGACTACGCTGCGTCTCCGACACGTGCCCCCCGCACGCTTTCGCGCCGCGACGGCGCCCGGCCCGCCAGGCCGCTGCCGCGCATCCCCACCGCCCGCTCCTGGAGAATCCGCATGTCCGCATCCACGGCCCGCGCTGCCGACGGCAAGCGCTATACGTACGAATGGTATGTCGTCGTCATCTGCATGCTCGCGTACGTCTTTTCGTTCGTCGACCGCCAGGTCCTCGTGCTGATGATCGAGCCGATCAAGCGCGACCTGCATCTGTCCGACACGCAGTTCAGCCTGCTCAACGGCTTCGCGTTCTCGCTGTTCTATGCGGTGATGGGGCTGCCGGTCGCGTATCTCGCCGATCGCTACGCGCGCCCGCGGATCATCTCGCTCGGCATCGCGCTGTGGAGCGTCGCGACCGCCGCGTGCGGGCTCAGCCAGCATTTCGTGCAGATGTTCATCGCGCGCATGGGCGTGGGCGTCGGCGAGGCCGCGCTGTCGCCCGGCGCGTATTCGATGCTCGCCGACTACTTCCCGAAGGAGAAGCTCGGGCGCGCGATCGCCGTGTATTCGCTCGGTTCGTTCATCGGCGGCGGCGTCGCGTTCCTGATCGGCGGTTACGTGATCGCGCTGCTCAAGCATGCGAGCGCGTTCACGCTGCCGGTGGTCGGGCAGGTGCATGCGTGGCAGGTCACGTTCCTGATCGTCGGGCTGCCGGGGCTGCTGGTCGCGCTGCTGTTCGCGGCGACCGTGCGCGACCCGCAGCGCAAGGGGCTCGCGCAGGATCGCTCGGGCGCCGTGCGGCGGGTGTCGATGCGCGATTCGCTGCGCTTCGTCGGCACGCATCGCGCGACCTTCGTGTGCCATTACCTCGGCTTCTCGTTCTACGCGATGACGCTGTACTGCCTGCTGAGCTGGACGCCCGCGTTCTATATCCGCCGCTTCGGGATGACGGCCGTCGAAGCCGGCTACACGCTCGGCATCGTGCTGCTGGTCGCGAACACGGCCGGCGTGTTCTGCGGCGGCTGGCTCAACGACTGGATGCTGCGGCGCGGCCGCAGCGATGCGCCGATGCGCGCCGGCGCGATCGGCGCCGCGTGCATGGTGATTCCCGCGACGCTGTTCACGCAACTCGACTCGCTGCCCGCTTCGCTCGCGATGCTCGTCGTCGCGATGTTCTTCGCGTCGTTCCCGATGCCGACGTCGACCGCCGCGATGCAGACGCTCGCGCCGAACCAGATGCGCGCACAGATCTCCGCGCTGTTCCTGCTCGTGTCGAACCTGATCGCGCTCGGGATCGGTACGACCGTCGTCGCGCTGTTCACCGATCGCGTGTTCGGCGCGCCGGCGGCGGTCGGCCATTCGATGTCGATCGTCAATGTCGCGGCGGCCACGCTCGCCGCGCTGCTGCTCGCCGCCGGTTGCCGGCACTATCGTCGCAGCCTCGATCGCGAACGCGGCCATGCGTCGGCAGCGGCACCGCAGGCGGCCGAGGCGGGCAACGCAATCGCCGCACGCTGAACGACGGGCGCGCTCCGTCGCCGACCATCATCCATCCCACTAATTCAGGCATCGCTTTTTAATCGATTTGATTTATGCGATGCCCGTCCCTATTCTCGATCGCATGACGGCGCGGTGTCTGCCGCGCCGCTTTCCTCGTACCCCACGGAATTTCCCATGCAAGCGAACCGCCACCAGGTCCGGATCGACGCGCTGATCGACGCGGCGCAGGACATCCGCTGTTTCCGGGTTTCGCGCATCGACGGCCAGCCGTTCGACGCGTATGAACCCGGTGCCCATATCGACGTCACCGCGCCGTCCGGCGTCACGCGGCAATACTCGCTGTGCGGCAACCCCGACGAACGCGGCAGCTACCTGTTCGCGGTGAAGAAGGAGGCGCAGTCGCGCGGCGGCTCGCGTTCGCTGCACGACGATGTGCGGGTCGGCGCCGAGCTGTCGATCGGCACGCCGCGCAACCTGTTTCGTCTGACTGAGGACGCGAGCGAGCATGTGCTGATCGCGGCCGGCATCGGCATCACGCCGCTGCTGTCGATGGCGTATGCGCTGCACCGGCGCGGCGCGCGCTACCGGTTGCATTACTTCGCGCGCAGCCGCGAGCACGCGGCCTTCGTCCACGAACTGTCGGCCGAGCCGTTCGCGTCGCACGTGACGTTCCACTACGGCGTCAAGCCCGACGCGCTCGCGGCCGCGCTGGGCCGCTGCGTCGAATCGGTCGACGCACACGCGCACGTCTACACGTGCGGCCCGGGGCCGTTCATGGAGGCAGTCGTCGCGGCAGCCGCGACGCGCTTGCCCGAAGACTCGATCCATCTCGAACGTTTCGCGGCGGAACCCGTCGCCGCCGATGCCGACCCCATGCCTGCCGATGGATTCGAAGTGCGCCTGCACCGCAGCGGGCAATCGGTACGCGTCACGCCCGACACGTCGATCGTCGACGCGCTCGCGCGCATCGGCGTCGAGGTCGACACGTCGTGCGGCGAAGGCGTGTGCGGCACCTGCATGGTGCCCGTCGTCGACGGCGAGCCCGATCATCGCGACCACTGCCTCAGCAAGGCCGAGCGCGCGAGCAACACGGTGATCTGCTGCTGCGTGTCGCGCGCGCGCTCGGCGGTGCTGGTGCTCGATCTCTGACGCATCCGGCACGCGCCGGCCGCCGTCACGCGTTGTCGAACCCCTCGACAAGCTCGGCCAGCAGCGTGCGCATCCACGCGTTGCCTTCGTCTTCATGGAAATGCTCGTGCCAGTGCATCGTCACCGGCGCGGGCGGCAGCGTGACGGGCAGGTCGTACAGGCGGAACGCGTTGTCGCGGTTCAGGATCCGCGCGAGCCGCTTCGGCAGCGTCGCGTAGAGATCCGTGACCGACAGCACGCTCGGCAGCGCGACGAAGTGCGGCACCTCGAGCGCGATGTTGCGGCCCACACCCTGCGCGCGCAACGCGTCGTCGAGCGCGTGGTGGCTGTGCTCGACCGATTTCACGTTGACGTGCGCGGCGCGCACGAATTGCTCGAGGCTCAGCGCGCCGCCGCTCGGCAACCCGCGCCGGCGGCCCGTCATGCACACATACGTTTCCTCGAACAGCACCTGGTGGCGCGTACGCGGCATCAGTTCCGGCAGGTTGCCGATCGCGAAATCGAGCCGGCTCGCGCGCAGCGCTTCCTCGATCTCTTCCACCGGCAGCGGCTGCACGCTCAGCGTCACGCGCGGCGCGCGCTCGCGCAGCGCCTGGCAGATCGCCGGCAGGTACGCCATCTCGCCGGCATCCGACAACGACAGCCGGAACGTGCGCGTGCTCGTGGCCGGATCGAAGCGCTCCGCGTAGCGCAGCGCCACGCGCACCATGTCGAGCGCCTTGCCGACGATGCCCGCGAGTTCGAGCGCGACCGGCGTCGGCTGCATGCCCGAGCGCGTGCGCACGAACAGCGGATCGTCGAACAGCGTGCGCAGCCGGCCGAGCGAATAGCTGACGGCCGGCTGCGACAACGCGAGCCGCTCGCCGGCCTTCGTCAGGCTGCGTTCCTCGACGATCGCCTGGAATACGCGCAACAGGTTCAGATCGAGATGATCGACCGACGTCATCGTAGCCTCCATCATTTGCCGCATTTATTGAGTTGCCAATTTTAGATCAATTTGACGGATATGTAGCAGGGGACGAGACTGGGTACTCGATACCGTGCGCTGCGCGGCCCGATTTCGCGACTCTTCCCCACGACAACGATGAGCGACATTCCCTACCAGACGATCGACACCCGTGCGTTGCACGGCCTCGCGCAACCCGACCGCATCGCGCCGGCGATGTATCACGATCCCGCGCTGTTCGAAGCCGAGCTCGAGCGCATCTTCTACCGCACCTGGATCTGGGTCGCGCACGAGAGCGAGCTGCCGAATCCGGGCGACTTCATCACGACGACGATCGGCCGCCAGCCGGTGATCGTCGTGCGCGACAAGACCGGCGCAATCAACGTGCTGCAGAACCGCTGCCGCCATCGCGGAGCGACCGTCTGCGAATCGCACAAGGGCAACGCAAAGGGCTTCACGTGCCCGTATCACAGCTGGTCGTACGCGCTCGACGGCACGTTGCGCGCGCTGCCGTACGGCGACGGCTACGAAGGCGTGTGCGAGAAAGGCGACCTGCCGCTCGTGAAGCTGCGCGTCGGCGTGTACCAGGGGCTGGTCTTCGCGAGCTTCAACGACACGATCGAGCCGCTCGAGGATTTCCTCGGCGGTGCGAAGCCGTGGATCGACCTGTTCATGAAGCAGGGCGCCGGCTACCCGATCAAGGCGAACGGCGAGCACAAGTTCAAGTTCAAGGGCAACTGGAAAATCCAGCTCGAGAACACGACCGACCTCTATCACTTCCCGGTCGTGCACAAGTCGTGGATGAAGTCGATCGACGACGAGACGGCCGCCGCGATCACGAGCTTCATGACGAGCGAGGACGCGTTCTGCCGCGGGCTCGGCAACGGCCACAGCCTCGCGGTGCTGATGCCCGAGCTGATCGATCTCGACGAAGACGACGGCGCACCGCTGCCCGAGCGCTTCGCGCCGCTCGCGGCGAAGCTCGCCGAGCGCCACTCGCCGGACGAAGTGCGCCGCATCGTGCGCTCGCTGATGGGTGTCGGCTTCAACCTGAACCTGTTCCCGAACCTCGCGCTGTCGATGGCGTTCTTCCGCGTGCTGCGGCCGATCGCGGCAAACGAAACCGAGATCCGCCATGTCGCGCTCGCGATGGACGGCGGCCCCGACGAAGCGAACCGCGAGCGGCTGCGCATTCACGAGCACTTCCAGGGCCCGTTCGGCTTCGGGAGCCCCGACGACGCGGAAGCGTGGGAGCGCGTGCAGCGCGGCGCGCACGCGGGCCCCGACGTGCCGATCCTCGTGAATCGCGGGCTGAACCGCGAGACGACCGCCGCGAACGGCGAAAAGACCGCCCATGCGACCGACGAAACCGGCATGCGCGAGGCCTACCAGCAATGGCGCAAGATGATGGAGCAGCAATGATGGACGACCGCAACGCCCTCTTTTCCGAGCAGACCTTCGCCCGCGCGGTCGAATTCGTGTGGCGCGAAGCCGAGATGCTCGACCGCCGCGACTATCGCGCATGGCTCGACCTGTGGGATCCGGCCGGTCACTACGTGGTGCCGATCGATCCCGACACGACCGATTTCGCCGCGACGCTGAACTACGTGTTCGACGACCAGGACATGCGCGAGAAGCGCGTGCAACGGATGGTGTCCGGCTACTCGGCGTCGGCCGCCGACGCGGCGCGCACGGTGCGCACCGTGTCGCGCTTCACGCTGGAAAGCGGCAGCGCCGGCACCGTCGAGCTGAAATCGGCGCAGGTCGTCGTCGCGTACAAGCGCGGCGTCGCGACGCTGTTCGCGGCCGACGTCACGCACACGCTGCACGTCGATGCCGAAGGCGAGATGCGGATTGCCGAAAAGGTCGTGCGCCTGATCGACTCGACCGAAGCGCTCAGCGCGATCGGCTTCCTGCTGTGAGCCGTGGCCGGTTCGCCGCTGCAAGCGCAAAGGTGAGCCGGCAACCTTCACCTTTCCGGACGACCATGCCCACACTCGAAGTATTCCTGCCCGCCGGCCATGACGATGCACGCAAGGCCGAACTGATCGCGCGGCTCAGCGGTGCGACCGTCGACGCGATCGGTGCACCGCTCGAATCGGTGCGCGTGCTGCTCACCGAATTGCCCGCCACGCATATCGGCCTCGGCGGGCGCACCGCCGCCGACGGCGCGCCGCCGTCGCTGCCCGTGATCGTCGCGATCCTGATCGCCGGCCGCACCGATGAACAAAAGCGCGCGCTGATCGCCGCGTTGTCCAACGCGGGCGCGAACGTGCTCGATGCACCGCTGCAGGCCACGCGCGTGATCATCAAGGACATCCCGAACACCGACTTCGGCATCGGCGGCCGGACCGCGCGGGCGCTGGGGCGCTGACCATGGGCCGGGCGTCGCTCCATCATGCGCCGCGGGCGCGCCGTGATGTCCGTGATGTCCATTGCGGCCTTAACGCGATGCAGCGACTACGCGCCCGCGAGCGGCAGCGTCACGCGGCAGTCGAGCCCGCCGCCCTCGGCCGGGCTCGCGCCGATCCGGCCGCCGTGGCGCGTCACGATGCTCTTGCACAGCGACAGTCCGATCCCGTTGCCGCCGGCCTTCGACGACGAGAAGCCGTCGAACAGCCGGCCGTGCGCACCGGCCGCGATGCCCGGGCCGTTGTCGATCGCGCGCAGCTCGGCGTGCCCGGCCACGTTCGCGGTGCCGAGCGTCAGCATGCGCGGCGCGCGATCGCAACCGGCGAACGCCTCGATCGCATTGAACGCGAGATTCAGGATCACCTGCCCGATCAGCACGCGCTCGCAACGGATCGGCAGCGGCGCATCGGCCTGCACGATCGCGACCGTCACGCCAGCATCCTTCGCACGCAGCTCGATGAAATACGCGACGTCCGCGAGGATGTCGCGCAGGTCGGCGAGCGCGACGACCGGCTCGCGCTTCACGATGAATTCGCGCACGCTCTTGATGATCAGCGCCGCGTGCTCGGCCTGGCGGTCCGCGCTGCGCAGCCCCCAGATCGCGTCGTCGATGGCGCCGCGCCCGTTCAGCCGCTGCACCGCCCCTTCGATGAAATTGCGCACGGCCGCGAGCGGCTGGCTCAGCTCGTGCGCGATCACGCTCGCCATCTCGCCCATCGCGTTGTAGCGGCCCGCGTGTTCGAGCATGCGCGCTTCGGCGCGGCGTGCGTCCTCGATCGCGACTTCGTCGCTCACGTCGCGAAACTGCACGAGCAGCCCGTCGAGGTCGCCCTCGATCTCGACCTGCCGGCACAGGATGCGCAGCCAGCACGGCGAGCCGTCGCGCCGCACGATCCGGTAGCGCTGCGGCGCGGACGGGCACGCGGACGGCGCATCGTGCAATTGCGCGACGAGCCGGTCGCGATCGGCCTCGGAGCAGTAGTCGAGCACCTCGCCGAGCGCTTCGTCGGGCGCGAGCCCGAGCACGCGACGGCCCGACTCGCTGATGAACTGCACGCCGCCGCGCGGCGTGACGACCGCGATACCTTCGTCGAGATCCTGCATGAATTCGCGCAGCCGCGCCTCGTAGCGGCGCAGTTGCCGGCGCACCGCCTCTTCCGCGCTGATGTCGCGGAACTGCACCATCACGACGTCGCGCCCGCGCAGCGGCACGTAGGTGGCGGTCGCCTCGGACAGCATGTCGACGCCCGTGCGCGACCGGTAGCACCATTCGTACACCTGCGGCCCGTCGACGAGCGCGCGATCCCACGCGCTCACGGCGATCTCGCGCTGGTATTTCGGCTCGGGACGCGTCATGTCCGGCGCCTTCAGCGGCAGCAGTTCCTCGACGGAAAAACCGAGCGCGATGCACGCGGCGCGGTTCGCCCACACGATCGCCTTCGTCTGCGCGTCGTGCAGCAGCACGCAAGTGGTCAGCGCGTCGAGCAGCCGGTGGAAATCGTCTTCGTCAGGGAAACTCATGATCGGCTTCGGATGAAGGCGCGCGGCGTCGCGCGGCCGGAAAGCCAACATAGCACCGGCGCGCGCCGATCGCATCTGAAGATTTCTTTAGGCCGGCACGGAACCTCACCAGTCGCGCGGCCCAACGCACCAATTGCTGCGTGTTTTCGGCGTTTCTAGACTGGTCGCATCGTCGTGTTGCCACCCGAGACAGCACGCATGCCGCCCCGCATCCGAACCCCTATCCGTCCAGGAGACCACCATGCCGCAAGCCGCCCTCGCCATCGAACCCGCGCCGTCCTCCCAGCCCGTGGCAGGCACCGCGGCCGCGCCGTTGTCGCCGCTCGACGCCGTGATCGAAACCGTCGCCGCGCGCCGCGACGAATTCGATCGCCTGTCGCACGTGCCGCGTGACGTGATCGCGCTGTTCAGGCAGGCCGGCATCTATCGCGCGGGCACGCCGCGCCGCTTCGGCGGCGACGCGCTCGCGCCGACTGCCTTCCTCGACATGATCGAACGGATCGCGACCGCCGACGGCTCGGCCGCATGGGTCGCGAGCTTCGGCTCCGCGAACGTCTATCTCGCCGCGCTGCCGCTCGAGACCCAGGCCGAGCTGTACGCGAGCGGCCCCGACCAGGTGTTCGCGGGCGGCCTGTTCCCGGTGCAGCCGGCGCAGTCCGCGCCGGGCGGCTGGCGCGTGAACGGCACGTGGAAATTCGCGAGCGGCTGCAAGGGTGCCGACTGGCTCGGCGTCGGCATCGCCGTGCCCGGCGCGCAGGACGCCGCACCGAACAAGCCGCGCACGGCCGTGTTCCGCGCGGCCGATGTCGAGATCGTCGAGAACTGGAGCGTGGTCGGCATGCAGGGCACCGGCAGCCACGACCTGCGCGTCGACGACCGCTTCGTGCCCGAAGCGTGGACCTTCGTGCGCGGCGGCGAGCCGACCGTCGACGAGCCGCTGTACCGCTACCCGACCGTCGCGTATGCGGCGCAGGTGCTGGCCGTCGTCAATCTCGGCCTCGCCCGCGCGGCGCTCGACGTCGCGAACCGCATGTCGGGCGGCCGGCAGACGACGACCGGCGCGCCGCGCCTCGCCGATCGCGCGTATTTCCGCATCGAGCTCGCGAAGGCCGAAGCGCAACTGCGCTCGGCACGCGCGTTCTTCTACGACGCAACCGACACGGTGTGGCAATCGATCCTCGCGGGCAATCCCGTGACGCCCGACCAGGTCAGCCTGCTGCGGCTCGCGGCCACGCATGTCGCACGCGAAGGCGCGAGCGTCGTCGAACGCGCGTACCGCCTCGGCGGCACGGCGGCGATCTATCGCACGCATCCGCTTCAGCGGCTGCTGCGCGACGCGATGGTCGTCACGCAGCATGCGTTTCTCGCGGAAGGCAACTTCGACGGCGCGGGCGCGGTGTTCACCGGCGTCACGCCGTTTCCCGGCTACCTGTAACCCGCGCAACCCGCGCCCGGGCAGCGCTGTTTCCCGAACGTGCATGGCGCCGATGCCGAAGCACCGCTACCGGCCGGCGCATGCGCCCAACCGTTTCCCCTGGAGAACCCGAGATGTCCGATTCGAATCCGCTGCCGCTGCGTGTCCTGTTCTGCTGCGGCGTGTCGCAGAACTTCTTCGACCTGCCGCGCGAGAAGATCGGCGAAGTGTGGCAGGCGTACGGCGCGATGCTCGCCGCCGTCGAGGCGATGCCCGGCGTGCGCGTGCTCGGCGTGATGGACGACGATCGCCTCGTGGTCGGCCAGGCCGACGGCGCGCCGTGGACTTTCTACATCATGGCCGACGTCGCCGATTTCGACACGACGGTCGCCGTGTGCAACCTGTATCGCACGACGCCGGTCGGCGAATACAACCTGTGGCGCTACGGCAAGATCGAAGCGCGGGTCGGCCGCGCGCTGACCGTGCCGCCGGCCGCGAAACCCGCGTCGTGAGGCGCGCGATGACCGACCTGTCTCCCGGCTCGTCCCCCGGCCCGATCGACGCACTCGCGCGGCGCGTGGCGGCGCTCGACGCCGAGCGCGCGGTGCGCGCGACGATGACGCGCTACATGGCGCTGTGCGACGTGCCGGAGGATGCCGGCGACGGCCCGCGGCTCGCCGGCCTGTTCACACCCGACGCCGTGTGGGAAGGCATCGGCCCGCAGTACGCGCGCAAGTTCGGCCGCCTCGAGGGCACGGCCGCGATCGTCGCGATGCTGGGCCGCTACCTGCCGCCCGATCCGCATTTCTCGGCGAACCTGCACTTCCTGACGTCGGAGTCGATCGAGATCGGCGCCGGCAACACGAGCGCGCGCGGCCGCTGGATCATGCTGCAGGCGTCGCGCTACGCGAACGGCACGGCCGAGCTGATCGCCGCGCGGCTGACCGTCGATTTCACGCCGGCCGGCGACGGGGCGACCTGGCTGATCCAGCACTTTCGCACCGAACGCGTGCTCGACGGCCCGTGGCCGCTCGCTGCCGCGCCACGGCCCTGATGCTTTCCACCGCTTCCGCACGATATCGACCATGACAGGCTTCATCGACACCTTCACGCTCGGCGGCCCGGGCCCCACGATCGCGATCAAGGACACGATCGACATCGCGGGCCATCCGACCCGCGCGGCGAGCCGCGCGCTCGCCGATGCACCGCCGGCCGCGCAACACGCGGACGTCGTCCGCCTGCTGCTCGACGCGGGCTGGCAGATCGCCGGCAAGGCGAACATGCACGAGCTCGCGTTCGGCATGACCGGCATCAACGACTACACGGGCACGCCCGTCAATCCGCAGGACGCGACGCGCATCCCGGGCGGCTCGTCGAGCGGTTCCGCTTCGCTCGTCGGGCTCGGCGCGGTCGACGCGGCGCTCGGCACCGACACCGGCGGCTCGATTCGCGGGCCGGCCGCCTGCTGCGGCGTGGCCGGACTGAAGCCGACGTTCGGCCGCGTGTCGCGGCGCGGCGTCGCGCCGGCCGATACCACGCTCGATTGCGTCGGGCCGTTCGCACGCGATATCCGCACGCTGGCCGCGGTGATGGCCGCGATCGCACCGGGCTTCGATCGTGCGCAAGCAGCTGCCTCCGTGGCGGGCTGCACGATCGCGCAGATCCGCGTCGAAGCCGATCCGGCGATCGCCGCCGCACTCGATGCGGCCGTGCGCGCGTCGGGCCTGCGTTCGCACGCGCTCGTGCTCGACGAAATGCCGGCGTCCTTCGCGGCGGGGCTCACCGTGATCAACGCGGAAACGTCGCGCGCGTTCGGCCATCTGGTCGACACCGGCAAGCTCGGCGCCGATCTCGATGCGCGGCTGCGCACCGCCGCGACGACGACACCCTCCGCCCTCGCGGAAGCCGAAGCCGTACGCGCACGCTTCACCGCGCAGGTCGACGCCGCGCTCGAACTCGCGGACGCGCTCGTGCTGCCGACGCTGCCCGCGTTGCCGATCACGCTGCAGCAGGCGCGCGACGGTGTATCGGTGATCGCGATGTCGTCGCTGATCCGGCCGTTCAACCTGAGCGGCCATCCGGCGCTCAGCCTGCCGCTGCCGCTGGCCGGTTCGCCGCTGAAGGCGGGCCTGCAGATCGTCGGGCGCAAGGGCGCGGACGAGCGGGTCTGCGCGATCGCGGCACACTTCGAAGCGGCCCTCGCCGCATGAACCACGATGCAGGCGCGGCTTCATCCTTCACGCGCCTGCGAACCAGGGAATCACGCACCATGTCAGACCGAGTCGTCCTCGTTACCGGCGCCGCACGCGGGCTCGGCGCCGTCATCGCCGACCGTTTCCATGCGGCCGGCTATCGCGTCGCGCTGGCCGACGTCGCCGCCGACGCCATTCATGCGCATGCGCGCGAACTCGACCCGGGCGGCGAACGCGCGATCGCGCTGCAGCTCGACGTCACGTCGAAACGCGATTTCGAAGCGGCGCGCGATGCGCTCGTCGCGCGCTGGGGCACGATCGACGTGCTCGTGAACAACGCGGGCGCATCGAAGGTCGTGCCCGCGATGGAGATCACCGCCGAGCAGTTCGACCAGGTGATCGACGTGAACCTGCGCAGCGTACTGTTCGGCTGCCAGGTGTTCGGCCAGTATTTCGCGGAACGGGGCGCGGGCCGCATCGTCAACATCGCATCGCTCGCCGGTCAGAACGGCGGCTCGGCGACGGGCGCGCACTACGCGGCCGCGAAGGGCGGCACGCTGACGCTGACCAAGGTGTTCGCGCGCGATCTCGCCGCGCGGGGCGTGACCGTCAACGCGATCTCGCCGGGCCCGCTCGACCTGCCGATCGTGCATGAAAGCGTCGCACCGGAGAAGCTGCGCCAGGTGCTCGCGAGCCTGCCGGGCGGCAAGCTCGGGTCGGCCGGTTTCGTGGCGGATGCGGCCGTGCTGCTCGCGTCGGGCGACGCGCACTTCGCGAACGGCGCGTGCTGGGACATCAACGGCGGGTTGTACATGCGCTGAGCGGCGGGCTGCATCGCTTGCGCTGTCGACCGGTGCCGCGCGCAGGACTTGTGGGGGACACGCGCGGAACTCGTGCGGAACTCGTGCGAGCAGGCGAACGTCGGCGTGCCCGCAGCCTCCTATCGCGACGACTCCCCGTCGTCGCCCCACACGACCATCACATCCCGCACGAGCGCGGCGATCGACGTCGCGCCGAGCTTCTCCTTGATGCTCGCGCGATGCACGTCGACGGTCTTCACGCTGATCGACAGATCCGACGCGATCTGCTTGCTGCCCTTGCCGTCCACCACGCCGCGCAGCACTTCCTTCTCGCGCGCGGTCAGCGCATCGAGCCGCTGGCGCAGTTCGCGGTGGCGCTGGCTCACCGCGTGCCGCTGCTGCGCGAGCCGCAGTGCGCGCTGCACGCGCTCGAGCATCTGCTGCGAGTTGTACGGCTTCTCGACGAAATCGATCGCGCCGTTCTGCAGCGCGCGCACGGACATCGGGATATCGCCGTGCCCGCTGACGAAGATCACCGGCAGCGTCGCGCCCCGCGCGTTCAGTTCGGCCTGCACGTCGAAGCCGCTCTTCTCCGGCATCCGCACGTCGAGCACCAGGCACGCGGGCAGGTTCACGTCGAAGCGCGCGAGAAAATCCGCGGCGTTCGCGAACCCCTCGGACGCGATGCCGACCGATTCGAGCAGCCAGGCGAGCGACGTCCGCATGCCGCCGTCGTCGTCGACGATGTATACGATCGGTGCGGGTGACGTCATCGCGGGGGTCTCGCTGAATATCGGTATGGGTATCGCACGCGCCG
This sequence comes from Burkholderia cepacia ATCC 25416, assembly GCF_001411495.1. Taxonomy (NCBI): domain Bacteria; kingdom Pseudomonadati; phylum Pseudomonadota; class Betaproteobacteria; order Burkholderiales; family Burkholderiaceae; genus Burkholderia; species Burkholderia cepacia. The sequence continues at coordinate 862,552 of NZ_CP012982.1, forward strand.
CATACGGGGCCGGTTGCCGGCGCGTCGCGCACGTCGTTCGCTGGGGATGCGCGGCACATCATAACGAGCCGAAAACCCGCTGAAAACCCCTTCACGGGCCGCACGAACGCACATTCCCGGTTTTTTTCGCGCGCCGCGCCGCGTCCCTAGGTAGAACCTTTAGACGCGTTGGCGAGAACGCCATCTCCATCGTCAATCGTGCGAATGGTCGCCAGCCTTTTCGCGACGTACGCTTGGGTCATCGTCGGCGATCAGGCGCTGCACCCGCAGCGCCGCACGATCGCCGCTCTCGTCCAACCAGGAGCGCCCATGTCTTCCACGACCGATATCCAGCCACCGGCACGCGTCGAGCCGACCGACGCGCAGAAGGCCTTCCGGCAAGCGATGGCCCACCTCGGCGCCGCCGTCAACGTGATCACCACCGCCGGGCCGCACGGCCGCTGCGGGATCACCGCGAGCGCCGTGTGCTCCGTCACCGACACGCCGCCGACGCTGCTCGTGTGCCTCAACCGGTCGAGCGCGATGCATGCGACGTTCGAACGCAATCGCCACGTCTGCATCAACGTGCTGCCGGCCGAACACGAACAGCTCGCGCGGCACTTCGCGGGGCTCACCGAGCTGCCGATGGACCGGCGCTTCGAACTGCCCGGGTGGGATCGCGGCGAGCAGGACGTGCCCGTGCTGCGCGATGCGCTCGCGAGCCTGCAGGGCACGATCGCCGACATGAAGGAAGTCGGCTCGCATTCGGTGATGTTCATCGAGGCGACGTCGATCCGCGTGCGCGACGACGGCGACAGCCTGATCTACTTCGGCCGTGCGTTTCATCGCGTGTCGCGCACGGCGTGCGTGCGGTGAACCGCGCGTGACTACGCGGCGGCCCGCAACGCGCGCTGCCCGGCCGCGAGCGCGGCACCCGCGAACAGCGTCAGCGCCGAATACACGAGCCCGCGCGCGAGCCCCGCGCTGTCCGACACCCAGCCGATCGCGACCGGCCCGGCGATCTGCCCGAATGCAAAGACCGTCGTGAACGCGCTGATCCCTTTCGCCCAGCCGTCGGGCGGCAGGTTGTGGCGCACGAAGGCCGTCGTCGACGCGACGGCCGACAGGAACGTCGCGCCGAACAGCACGCCCGACGCGAACGCGGCAACCGGATGCACGAACATCGCCGGCATCAGCGTCGCGATGCCGAGCAGCGCATTGAGCACGGCCAGCGCCTGGCCGCCGCGCATCCGGTCGAGCAGCCCCGACCACAGCCGTGCCGAGACGACGGTCGCGACGCCGAGCATCACGTAGAACGCGGCGACCACCGTGCCGCTCATTCCCGCGCCGCGCAGCAGCGCGACGATGAACGTCATGTAGCCGATGTAACCGACGCCGAACAGGCCGTAGCCGGCGAGCGCGAGGGCGAATCGCACGGGGCTCGCGGTCGCGGCCGGCACCGCACCGTCGCGCGGCGCGGCGGGTGCCGCGTGCACGCGCTCGATGCGGCGCGCGGCCGACACGGCCACCGCCGAGAACAGCACGCATGCGAACGCGAGCGCGAACCACGCGGGCTGCCAGCCGTGTACCCCCTGCGCGAGCGTCGCCGGCACGAGCAGCGACGATGCGACGATGCCCCATCCGGTGCCGCCGTAGTAGAGGCCGAGCAGCAGGCCCGCGTCGCGCGGCGACGCCGACGCGAGCCGCGCGGCCAGCACGCCGCCGCTGATGAAGATCAGCGCGCTGCCGACGCCGGTCGCGAGCCGCTGCACGAGCAGCGCGTGCATGCCGGACGTGAACCCGCACGCGGCCATCAGCAACGCGGTCAGCACGCACCCGGCCGCGAGCAGCATGCCCGCGCGCCAGCGCCGCGACAGCAACGGAAACACGAGCGCACCGATCAGGTAGCCGGCCGCGTTCGCCGTGTTCAGCGCGCCGGCCTGCGCGAAGGTCCAGCCGAGATCGGCCTTCATCGGCGGCAGCAGCAGCGCATACGAAAAGCGCGCGAGGCCGAGCGCGATCGCGCTGCCGAGCGACAGGCCGATCGCGAGCCGCCACGCGGCCATGCGATCGGGGTCACGTTCGGGGGTGTGGCGGGTCGCGCCGGTGTCCGGCTGCGACGGGCCGGCAGGCTCCGGTTGCGGCGCTGCGCGCATCGCGTGTCTCCTTTGTCGTTCGAAGCCGAGGGGGAGCGGCGCGACGGAACCGGCGTTTCGCACGCACCGGTCCCGACTGTCCGTCGAGGCTTCCGATTCTGTCGACCGATCATACTTGAGCCGTCACGGCCAGGCACGCGCCGGCAGGTAGCACGCGCGAAACGACGGCAGCCGCTTGCCGGCGCTAGCGCGGCAATCCGGCCACGAAGGCCGTCAGCAATGCACGCCCCTCCGGCCACTGCGCCAATCCCGCTTCCGCATTCAGGTGGCCGCGCGGGCCGAGCCGCAGCGGCGTCGCGCCACGTTCGCTCGCCCATGCGATGCCGCGCCCGGACGGGTCGTACCCGTCGTCCGAACTGGCGATCGCCAGCACCGGCAAACCGCCGAAATCGCCGCCCGGCACGTTCGCGAACGCACGCGCCGCGGCCGGAAAACGCGGGCCGCCCGGATCGGGCACCGCAACCAGCCATGCGCCGCGCACGACGCGCGCCGACGCCGCGCGCCAGTGCGCGAACAGCAGGCACCCCAGCGAATGGCAGATCAACACCGGCGGCGCCGCGGCTTGCGCGACGGCTTCATCCAGTGCCGCCATCCAGTCACGCAGGTCGGGGGCATCCCATGACGCGGGCGCCATGCGGATGGCGCCCGGAATCGCGGCCTCCCAGTGGCTCTGCCAATGATCCGGTCCCGAGTTGCCGATCCCCGGCACGATCACGATCGTTTGGTCCATCTCCATCTCCGTTTCCATGAACAGGCGAGCGCTCAGTCTGGTCCGCCGGAAACCGGCCGGGAATGGCAAGTCATCGGTTATTGAGACAATATGCCGATGAATTAACGGAGCGGGAGAACAGACATGTCGAATGGAGAGCTCGATCGCCTGGATCTTTCGATCCTCGAGGCACTACAGGAAAATGCGCGGATGCCGCTGTCCGAAGTGGGCCGGCGCATCGGGCTGTCGCAGCCTGCGACGTCGGAGCGCGTCAAGCGGCTGGAAGAACGCGGCATCATCGCCGGCTACGGCGCGCGCATCGACCCGGCGGCGCTGGGGTTGGGGATGATGGCCATCATTCGGCTGAAGACGACGCACGAACACATCAAGCCCGCGCTGCGCGCATTCGCCGAGATGCCGCACGTCATCGAGGTCCACCGGATGACCGGCGAGGATTGCTTCTTGCTGAAGGTACTCGTGCCGACACCGGGGCAACTGGAAACCATCATCGACGCGATCGCCCGTTTCGGCGCGGTCACGACGTCGCTGGTGCTCCGCTCCGAGCCGGTCAAACCGCTCGGCAAGGCGCTGCTCGGCTGACACGGCATCGGGCCGCCGCCACGCCCGCGCCGAGCGGCGATGCATTCGCATGCATCGCTGCCGCGAACGACGTCGGTCGCCATGATCGAGGCCATCGAATTCCCGATAAAAATTCGCCGAATGCAATGCATCGATTCCGATTCATTTCATTGAAAAAATGACCTGGAATCCGTCAGGCCATTTACCCGCGTTTTACCGCACGCGCCTCGTCAATCCCCGTTGTTTAGCACACCGAGGCTAAAATCCTTGCAACGCATTGCATTCGTAAATTCGTCAGACTAATATCAACGCCACTCATCCGTCATTCACGAAATGCCTGATGAGGAGTGGCAACTTTTTAGCCGCGCTTTCATGTTGAAACACTCATGTTCACCACAGGAGAATTGACATGCAGGACACCCAGCAGATCGAATTGCTTGACTGGATGCAGGAAGACACGCACCCCGAGGCCATCGACATGATGGTCGAGGACGCCGTGGTGCCGTTCGGCACCGCGCTCTGGCCGGTCTGAGCGGGCCACCCGTTCTCGCGGAAGGGCCGCGGCCCTTCCGCCGCTTCCGGAGACACGCATGCTGAACCTGCACCGCGCACTCGGCTTCCACCCCGCGCTGCGCGACAAACTGGCGCGCGGCGAATCGGGAAAACTGCTGGTCGGCCACGACACCCGCAACCGCGACATCGCGTTGCGCGCATTTGCCGCCCTGCCCGATTCACTCGACGCCACGACCCTCTGCCTCGAAAGCACCCCGCCCGCCGATATCACCGCCGCACTCGATGAAGCCGACCTGTTCGTGCTGCTGTACGACTCGTCGTGCCTGCCGACACCGTCGCCGAGCGGGCCGCCGTTCCTCGCCGCGATCCGCCCGGCGATCGTCGAGCACTGGAGCAAGTCGGTGCTGTTCAAGGATTACGGCCCGCATCTCGACGAGGCGTTCGCCGAATCGCTCGACGACATCGCGGCACGCAACGGCCGGCTGATCGACGCGGCCGCGCGCGCATCGCAGATCCGCTTCATCGACGAAGCCGGGAACACGCTGACGGGCTCGCTCGCGCCGGACCAGAAATGGACGAGCGTGGACGGAATGGGCAACCTCGACGTCGTGCCCGGCGAGATCGCGACGCACGTGACCGATCTCAACGGCACGATCGTCTTCAGCGGCACGTTTCTCGGCACCGTGCCGTTCGCGATCAAGTACAAGGTGGCCGAGCGGCTCGCGACGCTGCAGGTCGAGAACAGCACGATCGTCGGTTTCGATACCGACGACACGGGCTTCCGGCGCGATTTCTCGGCCTATCTCGACCGGCATCCGAATCACCGGCGGATCGAGGAATTCGGCATCGGCACGAACCTCGGCATTCGCGGGCTGTACGGCCGCAATGCGGGGTTCGAGGAACGTCATCCGGGCCTGCACCTCGGGCTCGGCGGCGGCGAAAACGGCAGCCACCATCTCGACCTGATCTTCGCGCGCGGCACGCTCGCGCTCGACGACCGGATCGTGTTCGACGGCGCGTTCGCCGTCTGATTCGCCAGTTGCGCGCTCAGGCTCCGGCGGCAGGTTTGTCGCCGAGCCACTTGAACATCACGAGGCAATCGACGAACCCGAGCCGCGCGTGACGATACGCACGCGGCAGGCGCCCGACGATTTCAAATCCCAGCTTCTGCCACAGCGCGATCGCCACCTCGTTCGTCGAGACGACCGAGTTGAACTGCATCGCGAGGAAACCGCGCTCGCGCGCAACCTGCTGCGAGTGCTCGCACATCAGGCGCGCGACGCCACGGCCGCGCGCTGCCTCGCTCACCATGTAGCCGCAATTGCACACGTGATTGCCGGGGCCGGCCGCGTTCGCCTTCAGGTAGTACGAGCCCAGTACCACGCCGTCCTCCTCGGCGATCCACGTGCAGAGCGGCGCATCGAGCCATAACGCGCGCGCCGCTTCAGGCGTCGCATCGGGATCGAATGCATAGGTTTCCCGAGCAGCGACGATGGCGCGATAGGTCGGCCAGAAGCGCGGGAAATCGTCGTCGGTCATCGGGCGAATCGTGATCATGCGGGTTCTCTCTTGATTGGAATGCCGGCAGGACAGCCGGCGATCGTGGCGTGATTCAGGAACGGCCGCCGTCCCGTTGCGCCGCGCTGCGATATGCGCCCGGCGGCACGCCGTACCAGCGCTTGAACGCCTGCGAGAAACTCGACAGGTCGCTGAAGCCGAGCCGCTCGGCCACTTCCGCGAGCGACAGGCGTGCGTCGCCGAGCAGCGTCTCGGCCATCGCGCCGCGCGCCTGCGCGAGCAGCGCCCGGAACGTCGTGCCCTCCTCCTGCAGCCGGCGCTTGAGCGTACGCGGGCTCGTGTTCAGCAGCCGCGCCATGTCCTCGAGCGAGAACGGCGCGGGGCCGGGCGTCGCGCCCAGGTACTGGCGCACCATCTCCGACGTGCCCACCCGCGCGCGCCGCGCTTCGAGCAGCTGGCCGCACATCTGCTCGCACATCGACACCGTCAGCGGATTCGCGTGCGGCAGCGGCCGGTCGAGCAACGCGCGGTCGAACGCGAGGCTGTTCGCGCGCGCCGAAAAAACCGGCTCGACGCCGGCGATGCGCGGCACCGGCACGGACGGCGCGCGTGTCGCCTGCACCGTGAAGCGCGACAGCTCGAATGCGTCGCCGCCGATTTCCCGCAGCAATACGGCCGCCGCCGTCATGTCGCGCTCGACGAGGAACCGGCTCAGTGCACCATCGAGTTCCGGCGCGCCGAAACTGAGCACGCACGTGCTGCCCTCTTCACGATACGTGATCACGGTGAACGCATAGGTGAGCGGCAGGAAGCGCATCGCCAGCGCGAGTGCGTCGCGCGCGGTCGCGCTCGCGATCAGCCCGTAGCCCCACACGCCGTACGCGGAGAAGTGGTAGCGCAGGCCGACCTCGAACCCGAGGCCCGGCGCCCGCCCGAGCGCGCGCAGCAGGTTGCCGGTCAGCCGCAGTTCCTGCGCGGCCGTCACCTCGACCTTCGGATCGTCGAGCTGAGCGTTGGCGAGCCCCGTGCCGGCCAGCAGCGTCGCGTGCGGCACGCCGCGTTCGTCGCCGAAATCGACCAGCAGCCGGGCGCTGGCCGGACTCCGGGTGAAGTCCCAGAAGCTCATGCGGAGAAACCCTCGAAGCGCCGATTTGGCCCAAATACTAAAACAATTGTCCCGAAGCAGCATTGGTGTTTTCCCATGCGGCCAGCACCATCGGCGTCATCCAGTCGTCGCCCGAACGACGCCAACGCCCCCCCGGAGGAGACACCATGCGACGCAGTCGCCCGACCGATCCCGCAGCCCGCTTCGCGCGCCGGCGCGCCGTGCCTGCACGAACCCCTGCCCCTGCCCGGCCGCGCGCCGGCCGCCCGTGCGCGCTGCCGCGCCCCGCCTGATCCATCGACCATCGGAGGATGAACCCATGAGCAGGACTTTCGACTACATCGTCGTCGGCGGCGGGTCGGGCGGCTGCGTTGTCGCCGGGCGGCTGACCGAGGACCCGGCCGTGACCGTCTGCGTGCTCGAGGCCGGCGGCCGCGGCGACGGCACGCTCGTCAACGTGCCGACCGGCGCGGTCGCGATGATGCCGACCCGCGTGAACAACTGGGCCTTCGACACGGTGCCGCAGCGCGGCCTCGGCGGGCGCATCGGCTACCAGCCGCGCGGCAAGGCGCTGGGCGGTTCGTCGGCCATCAACGCGATGGTCTATATCCGCGGCCATCGCATCGACTACGACGGCTGGGCCGCGCTCGGCAACGAAGGCTGGGCCTACGACGACGTGCTGCCGTACTTCCGCCTGAGCGAGCACAACGAGCGCTTCGACGATGCGTGGCACGGCCGCGACGGCCCGCTGTGGGTGAGCGACCTGCGCACCGGCAACCCGTTCCATGCGCGCTACCTGGAAGCGGCGCAACAGGCCGGCCTGCCGCTCACCGACGATTTCAACGGCGCGCAGCAGGAAGGCATCGGCATCTACCAGGTCACGCAGAAGCACGGCGAACGGTGGAGCGCGGCGCGCGCGTACCTCTTGCCGCACATCGGCCGCCGCGACAACCTGACGGTCGAGACCCACGCGCAGGTGCTGCGCATCCTGTTCGACGGCACGCGCGCGACCGGCGTCGAAGTCCGGCAGCACGGCGAGGTCCGCACGCTGCGCGCCCGGCGTGAAGTCGTGCTCGCGGCCGGCGCGCTGCAAACGCCGCAACTGCTGATGCTGTCGGGCGTCGGCCCGGGCAGCGAGCTCCGGCAACGGGGCATCGCGGTGCACGCCGACCTGCCCGGCGTCGGCCGCAACCTGCAGGATCATCCGGATTTCATCTTCGGCTATCGCACGCGCAGCGTCGACACGATGGGCGTATCCGCGCGCGGCGGCATGCGCATGCTGCGCGAGCTCGCGCGCTTTCGCCGCGAACGGCGCGGCATGCTGACGTCGAATTTCGCGGAAGGCGGCGGTTTCCTGAAGACCCGCGTGGACCTCGACGCACCGGACATCCAGCTGCACTTCGTCGTCGCGCTCGTCGACGATCACGCGCGCAAGCTGCACGCCAGCCACGGGCTGTCGTGCCACGTGTGCCTGCTGCGGCCGCGCAGCCGCGGCTCGGTCACGCTCGACAGCGCCGATCCGCTCGCGGCACCGCGCATCGACCCCGCGTTCTTCGACGATCCGCGCGACCTCGACGACATGGTCGCGGGCTTCCGGCTCACGCGGCGGCTGATGGAAGCGCCGGCGCTCGCCGGCTGGACCACGCGCGACCTGTTCACCGCGAACGTCGACACCGACGATGAAATCCGCGACGTGCTGCGGCGGCGCACCGACACCGTGTACCACCCGGTCGGCACGTGCCGGATGGGGCACGACGCGCTCGCCGTCGTCGATCCGCAGCTGCGCGTGCGCGGCCTGCAGGGGCTGCGCATCGTCGATGCGTCGGTCATGCCGACGCTCGTCGGCGGCAACACCAACGCACCGACGATCATGATCGCCGAGAAGGCCGTCGACCTGATCCGCGGCGTGTGCCGCACGCCCGCGCGGCCGCAGCGCGAAACCGTCAGGACAGCGACGGATTCCGCTCCCGCTTCGCACGCCGCGCACGAAGCCGTCCAGCCTGAGGAGACCCGCCATGTCGTCGCGTGACGCTGCCCACCTGACCGAATCCGCCGCACCGCTCGCGGCGATCATCATCGGCGCCGGCTTCGCCGGCATCGGCATGGCCATTGCGCTGCAACGTGCCGGCATCCACGATTTCGCGATCGTCGAACGCTCGCACGACGTCGGCGGCGTGTGGCGCGACAACAGCTACCCGGGCGCCGCGTGCGACGTGCCCTCGCACCTGTACTCGTTTTCGTTCGAGCCCAATCCGGCCTGGTCGCGCGTGTTCGCACCGCAGCCCGAAATCCATGCGTACCTCCAGCATTGCGCGCGCAAGTACGGCCTCGCGCGCTATCTGCGTTTCGGCGCCGACGTCGCGCATGCGCGTTACGACGAAGCCGCCGCGCTGTGGCGCGTCACGCTCGCCGACGGCACGACGCTCAGCGCCGCCGTGCTCGTCAGCGGCACCGGGCAGCTGAGCCGCCCCGCGATGCCCGACCTGCCCGGCATCGACACGTTCCGCGGCCGCGCATTCCACTCCGCGCACTGGGATCACGACTATGCGCTCGCCGGCAAGCGCGTGGCGGTGGTCGGCACCGGTGCGTCGGCGATCCAGTTCGTCCCCGCGATCGCCGGCGACGTGCAGCGCCTGACCGTATTCCAGCGTTCGCCGGCCTACGTGATGCCGCGCCCCGACCGCGCGTACCGCCCGTGGGAGAAGGCGCTGTTCCGCACGCTTCCGTGGGCGATGAAGCTGCATCGCGCATCGATCTACATGCGCTACGAATCGCGCGCGATCGCGTTCACGCGCCTGCACCGGTTGATGAAGGTCGCGGTGGGCCGGCCGTTCCGCAAGCTGCTCGCGCGCGACGTGCCGGACGCCGCGTTGCGCGCACGGCTCACGCCCGACTACCCGATCGGCTGCAAGCGCATCCTGCTGTCGAGCGACTACCTGGCCGCGATGAGCCGCGACAACGTCGAACTCGTCACGCAGCGGATCCGGCGCGTGACGGAGCGCGGCATCGAGACCGTCGACGGCGTGCATCATCCGGTCGATGCCATCGTCTACGGCACGGGGTTCGCGGCGACCGAGTTCCTGTCGCCGATGCGCATCACGGGCCGCGACGGGCTCGACCTGAACGACGCATGGCGGCGCGGCGCGCAGGCGTATCTCGGGCTTACCGTGCCCGGTTTTCCGAACTTCTTCATGCTGTACGGCCCGAACACCAATCTCGGCCACAACTCGATCGTCTACATGCTCGAAAGCCAGATCGCGCACGTGATGCGCTGCCTGCACGCGATGCGGCGCAACGGCGCGCGCGAGATCGACGTCGACGCGCGCCGCTACCGGCGCTTCAACGCGCATGTGCAGCAGCGGCTCGAAGGATCGGTGTGGAACAGTTGCAAGAGCTGGTATGTCGATGCATCGGGACACAACAGCACGAACTGGCCGGGCTTCACGCTGACCTACCGGTGGATCACCCGCTTCACCGGGATGTCCGCCTACCGTTTCACGCATTCGGTGCCCGAATCGGTTGCCCCGACGCGCGACGTCGTAGTCGCGCCACCCGCCGGCCCGCTGGAGGCACTCACGGCCGCCTCGCTGCGCGGTTTCCTGCGCGTGGCGTTCCGGCCGCTGATCGGGCCGCCGTTCGGTGCACGCATGCAACGCCGCGTCGTCGCGCTGCTGTCGCCGCTGATGCCCGGCACGGGCGGCACGCTGCGCTACCGTACGCACGCGCACCGCGTGCCGGTCGAAGTGGTTGCGCCGAAACGCGGCGACACGGGCGGCGCGATCCTCTATCTGCATGGCGGCGCATTCTGCCTCGGCGGGCCGCATACGCATCGCGGCGTGACGACGCGGCTCGCGAACGACGCCGGCCTGCCGGTGTGGGTGCCCGATTACCGGCTGGCCCCCGAGCATCCAGGCCCGGCCGCGCTCGACGATGCGCTGGCCGTCTATGACGCGATGCGCGCGCAGGGTCACGCTCCGCACCGGATCGCGATCGCGGGCGATTCGGCCGGCGGTGCGCTGGCGCTGGCACTGGCCATCGCGCTGCGCGAGCGCGGCGAGCCCGCCGCCGCCGCGTTGCTGCTGATCTCGCCCGTGACCGATCCCGCGCTCGGCGGCGCGACGCTGGCCTCGCGCCGCCACGACGATCCGATGATCCGCCGCGGCTGGCTCGAGCAAGGGCTGCGCTGGTATCACGGCGCCGGATCGGCGGCGGCCCGCGGCCCGCTCGATACCGACCTGCGCGGCCTGCCGCCGATGCTCGTCCAGGCCGGCGACCAGGAAGTGCTGCTGTCGGACGCGCAGCGGCTGGCCAGTCACGCGCAGGCCTGCGGCGTGCCGTGCCGGCTGGAGATTCATGCGGCGCGCTGGCATGTGTTTCATCTGCAGTCGTTTTACCTGCGCTCGGCGCGGGACGCGTTGCGCACGCTGGCGGAGTTTGCGTCGGCGCGCGTTGCCGCGACGGCATGACGACGCAACGGTAACGCACGAGGATTTTCCGGCGGGCGCGCCGCGCGACGCGCCCGCCGTCAGACTGTTCGCGCACTTGCTTCACGTCCCATTCATGGCGCGTGCCCTCCGCACGCGCCATCGACACCGGCCATTCGGCCGAATCGCCACGCCAGGTACCGGATGAAAGAATGATCTTCGTCCGGGAAGCCGGTTTCGCTGCCTGCACTGCAACTGCCCCGCATGCGGCGTCGTGTGTCGTCCCGACTCGCCAATGCGCGCACGCCCCTGCGCGCACCACCCGGCAGCTCGCACGACCGCCTCCTTTCTCATTCACCCTTTTGTAGCTTATAAGTTACAATGCTCTCCAAGTTCGAACTTCTTCGCTACCAGCGCGACGATGGTCACGAGCCCTTCACCGAATGGTTGAACGCCGTGCGCGACAAGCTTGCACAGGCCCGGATTCGCGAACGCCTGCGCCGCGTGCAGACGGGCAACTTCGGCGATTGCGAGCCTGTCGGCGAAGGCGTGATCGAACTGCGCGTCCACGTCGGCGCCGGCTATCGCGTGTATTTCGGGCGGTACGGCGGCGCACTGGTGCTGCTGCTGTCGGGCGGCGACAAAAGCAGCCAACCCGACGACATCAGGCGCGCCAAGGAACACTGGTCGAACTGGAAACGGAGGCAAACATGACCAAGCTCAAAGGTGCGGTATCGCACCACGACGCGGAAGTCGCCGAACTCGGCGCCGACCGCGAACTCGCAGTGGCCTATCTGCGCGTCGCGATGGAGTCGCTCGACGATCCCGACAACCGCGCGGCCGGCCTGCTCGCGCTGCGCACCGTCGCGGAAGCGTACGGCGGGCTCGGCGCGGTCGCGGCCGAAGCCGGCATCAGCCGCGAATCGCTGTATCGCACGCTGTCCCCCAACGGCAACCCGACGCTGAAAACGCTGCTCGCGGTGCTCAAGACCGTCGGCTTGCGCCTGTCCGTCGTCCCCGCGCAGCCGGCGCACGCGTAAGCGGCGCACGGCCCGCTCACGGCCGGACCATCCATACCAGCAGCATCTCGGCCGGCGCGGCCGTCGTCCCCGCTGGCGGATGCCCGATCGTCGGCTCGACCGCCAGCGCCTTCGCAATCGACGCCGCATCGTCGATCGTCGTCGAGCGCACGATCGTCATCAGCCGCGCCGGCCGATGCAGCGATTCGCGATACAGCGCGCCGTACCACAGCGGCCGCATGCCGAGCGCGTCCTGCAACACGTACGGATAACGCCACAGCCGCAGCACGAGGCGGCTTTCCGGCTGGCCCGGATCGACGCGCACGAACACGCGGCGCGTGCTTTCGCCGTGCGTGTAACGCGGCAGCACCGGCAGCGCCTCGGCCGGCGCCTGCGGCAGCAGCCAGCGCAGCGCGGTGGCGGGCGACCACGGCGTCGCGCGCTGCCAGCCGGCCTGCGCGAGATGCCGGTCGAGCGTGTCCGATGTCGCGCTCCATTGCAGCGGCAGATACTCCTCGCGGTCGCCGCCGATCTCGGTGCGCCGCACCGGCACGCGCTGCCACCCGCCGCGCAGCCACTGGTCGACGGTCATCGCGACCACGTCGCCGACATGCGGGCGCGCCGCCCGGTCGAGCTGCCATTGCGCGGGAACCGTCCATACGCCGGCCGTCGCGAGCACCACGGTCACCGCGACGAGCGCGCCCCTCGGCTGCACATGCTCGCGCACGCGCCAGTACGCATGGGCGCCGGCCAGCAACGCGAACCAGGCCAGCCCGAGGCTCCAGCCGCCCAGCAGGCCCGACAGCCACGTGTCTCCGACATACAGCCGCGCGAAGCCGCCGAGCACGATCCACAGCACCACCGCAGTCACGACCGGGATCCGCCACGGCGCGGGCCGGTCACGCGTCAGCACCCAGCCGAGGCCACTGCTTGCGAGAATCGCGAACGCGGCTTCGGCATCGGGCAGCGGTACGTGCAGCGCGCCGGGCGGCAGGCTCGCGGGCGTCGCGCCGGGTACGCCCGCGCCAAATGCCGGCACGAGCAAGACGGCGACGCCGACGGTCGCGAGCCACCACGCGGCGGTCAGCCAGCAGCGATGGATCATCAGCCAGACGAGAAACGCCGCCGCGACGATCAGCCCCGTATCGTGCCCGTGCAACACGGCAAGCGCGCGCATCACGGCGTCCACCGGCGGCGTGCGCAGGTTCTGCAGGAACGCGTACAGCGCGATGTCCGCGTGCGTTAGCGGATCGTTCGCGACGACATCCTGCACAAGGCCCGCGAACAGCCACACGCAGCCGACGAACAGCAGCGCGAGCGCGGGCACCGCGCCCGGCAGGCCGCGCACGTATGCGATCGCGTCGTGCAGCCGCGCGCCGACCCGCGGCCAGCGGTGCGCGCATGCGTGCCCCCCTTCGACGAGCGCACGATGCAACAGCGGCCAACCGCGCCGCAGCGCGACGCGCACGCCGATCCACACGAGCGCGACCAGCGCCGCGACGACCAGCAGGATCACGGCGACCCGCACGCTGATCGCCGCGGCCAGCGCGGCCGACGCGCCGAACACGATGCCCGGCGCGACGTGCACGGGCGCCCAGATGAGTGCCGAGACGACGTTGACCGGATAGAACGACCGGCGCGGCAGCGTCGCGCAACCGACGACGACCGGCACGACCGCGCGCACCGGCGCAAGAAAACGTGCGAGCACGATGCTCTTCACGCCATGGCGCAGCACGAACTCCTCGCCGCGCCCGTAGGCGCCCGCATAACCGAAGCGCGCCCATGCGTTGCGGATCATTCCGCGGTAGTGCCGCCCCAGCTCGTAGCTGATGCCGTCGCCGATCACGGCGCCGACTGCCGCGACGCCGATCGTCGTCCAGCCGTCGAGCGCGCCCGCGCCGATCAGCGCACCGGCCGCGAACATCACGGCACCGGCCGGCACGACCGTGCCGATCAGCGCGATCGCCTCGGCGCACGCGGTCACGAACACGACCGCGAGCATGAGCAGCGGATGCGCGCCGATCGCGCCGATCCACGCGTGGATCGTGTCGCTCATTGCACGCTCCATGGCGAAGCGCCCCGGCGTGAGAACACCGGGCCGGCGATGGCATGGGGAGCGTTCATCGGGCGGTGCGCGGTCGCGCCGGCGTGGCGGATCAATCGAACTCGTGCTGCCGCGCGTCGGCCTCGAGCGGCGCGTCGTGGTAGCCGACCGTCGCGATCTCCTGCAGATAGCGCGCGAGAAACGCGCCGATCGATCCGGCGGCCTCGTACTGATGCACGTGGCGAAATTCATGGGTCAGCAGGCGGCGCGTGTCCTGCCCGCGCAGCACGTACACCGCATGACCGAGCGTGAGCCCGATCGTCCCCGGCGACAACAGCCCCGTGTCGCGGGCGATCGCGGCGAGCGTCGGCGTCTCCGGAAACGGCATGCGCTCGACGATCACCACGCGGATCCGCTCCGGCTGGGCGACACCCACCGTGCGCGCGTCGTCGGCCTGCGCCGGCGTCAGCGGCGCACCCTGCGCGATCCCGCGCGCCGCCTCCGCTTCGGCCCACGCGACGGCGGCGGGCAGTGCGGACGGCAGGATATCGGCAAGATCGATCATCACGGGGCTCCTCGTTAGTGTCGTGGCATCGGGCACCAGTTTAGTCCCGAATCCGGACGGTTCGTGGGGCGGCTGGCGACCCGCCGCGCCGCCCGGTTCCCGCCGCCGCGACCACTCGGGAATACCCTGATTCGCGCCCGCCCCGCCGCGTATGTTTTCTCGGGAATTATTTCGTTTCAGTGCACATTCGTCGAAAACCCGTCTCGAAAATTTACCGGATGAGTATCGTTTTCGGATTCGGCGGAATATATTGGTCAGAAGAACGGCCGCGGCGACCACCGGACAGCAGGGCGCGGCGTCATCCCGAAGAGGATCGCTAGATGATCAGGGTAATTCTGGCTGACGATCACGCAGTCATGCGGGACGGACTGCGTCACATCCTGGAAACGGCCGGCGGTTTCGAAATCGTCGGCGAGGCAAGCGACGGCTCGGCCACGCTCGCGCTGGTCGAGCGCGGTACCGCCGACGTGCTGCTGCTCGACCTGTCGATGCCCGCGCCGACCGGCATCGAGCTGATCCGGCTGGTGAAACACCACGCGCCGTCGCTGCGCATGCTCGTGCTGACGATGCACGCGGAGGCGCAATACGCGGCGCGCGCGTTCAAGGCCGGCGCAACCGGTTACCTGACGAAGGACAGCGCGACCGCCGAGCTCGTGGAGGCGGTCGGCAAGGTCGCGGCGGGCGGCGTCTACGTGAGCCCGTCGGCGGCCGAAAGCCTCGCGCTCACGCTGCGCGCGCCGGCCGCGGCACTGCCGCACGAACGGCTGTCCGCGCGCGAGCTCGACGTGATGCGCCGCATCGTCGCCGGCCAGACCGTCACGCAGATCGCGACCGAACTCGCGCTGAGCGCCAAGACGGTCAGCACGTACAAGACACGGATCCTCGAGAAGATGGAACTGCCGCACGAAGCCGCGCTGGTCCGCTACGCGGTGCGCCACGACCTCGACCCCGGCGGCGACGCATGACGGCCGCCTTCCACCTTCCGCCCTCGCCCCCGGACGACGACACCTCCGACGCGTCGCGCCTGTTCATGTCGTCGCTGCCGCCGGGCCGGCGCGAACGGCGGCTCGCGCTCGCGACCGTGCTCGTGTCCGCCGTGATCTTCGCCGCGCTTGCGCCCTTCGCGGGCCGGCCGCTTGCGCCGGGCTGGGCGTTCATCCCCGTGTACCAGTCGGCGATCGTCGTCAACGACATGGTGACGGCCGGCCTGCTGCTCGGCCAGTACGCGATCCTGCGCGAGAAGCCGCTGCTCGTGCTCGCGGGCGGCTACCTGTTCACGGGCTTCATGGCCGGCACCCACATGCTGACCTTTCCCGGGCTGTTCGCGCCGACCGGCCTGCTCGGCGCCGGCGACCAGACCACCGCCTGGCTCTACCTGTTCTGGCACGGCGGCTTTCCGCTGGCGGTCGCCGCGTACGCGCTGCTGCGCGCGGCATCGCCTGCCGCGGGCCCGATCCCGGCGCCGCAACGCCGCGCGGCGATTCCCGTGGTGCTGTGCATCGCGGCCGCGCTCGGCGCGACGGCCGCGCTCGCGCTGCTCGCGACGGCCGGCCACGACCTGCTGCCGCGCATCATGAACGGCAACCGGATGGCCGCGACGATGACGAACGCGATCACGATCGTCTGGGGGCTGAACCTGGTGGCGCTGATGCTGATGTGGCAGCGGCGGCGGCGGCATTCCGTGCTCGACCTGTGGGTGATGACGGTGCTCGTCGCGTGGCTGTTCGACATCGCGCTGTCGGCGATGCTGAATCACGGGCGCTACGATCTCGGCTTCTACGCGGGGCGCGCGTACGGTCTGGTCGCGTCCGGCGTCGTGCTGTTCGCGATGCTGTTCGAAAACGGCCGGCTGCATGCGCAGACGGTGCGCGCGCTGGCCGGCGCGCGCTACCAGCATCTGCTCGTCGTGCAGAAGAGCGCGCAGCTGAACGACGCGAACGAGCGGCTCGAACAGCGCGTTGCCGCACGCACCGCGCAACTGAGCGCGTCGAACCGCGACCTGCGGCGCGAAGTCGAGGAACGCGTACGCGCCGAGCGTGCGCTGCAGGCGTCGCGCGAGGAGCTGCGCGAGATCGCCGCGATCAGCGCGAGCGCTCGCGAAGCCGAGCAGCGCCGGATCGCACGCGAGCTGCACGACGAACTCGCGCAGACACTCGCGACGCTGAAGAACGATCTGGAATGGCTGATCGATCGCGTGCCGCAGGACGACGCACTGCTGGCGCGCAAGATCGCGGCGATGCACACGCTGGCGCGCGGCGCGGTGGCCGCGACACGCCGCATCGCGTCTGACCTGCGCCCGCTGATGCTCGACGATCTCGGCTTCGCCGCCGCGATGCAATGGCTCGTGGAGGATTTCCGGCACCGTCACGGTATCGACTGTGCGCTGCATGTCGACCCGCCCGAACTGCAACTCGACGAGCCTTACGCGACGGCGGTATTCCGCATCGCCCAGGAAGCGCTCGCGAACGTCGCACGGCACGCGGCCGCGTCGCATGCGAACGTCGCGCTCGTGCAGGCGAACCAGGCGATCGAGCTGACGATTCGCGACGACGGCGCGGGATTCGATCCCGGCGTGCCGCGCAAATCGGGATCGTTCGGGCTGGTCGGGTTACGCGAGCGTGCGTATCTCGTTGGCGGCACGCTGCGGATCGCGACGACGCTCGGCGAGGGGACGACGATCGAGGTGGAGATTCCGCTGTCGCCTGCGCCTGCTGCGGTCGCGCATGGCGGGAATGGAGGGTCGAGGATCGATCGCTGATCGAGGCGGCAATATCGGCAAATGCCGGCCGCCGCGTCGATCATGCGTCAGTGGTAGTCCTCTTCCCGTTGATGTCGCACGGCCAGAATCGTGACTTGCTCGGCCGCTTCAATCTCGAACAGCAGGACATAGCCCGACGTGCCGAAAGACACGATCAGCTCGCGCAGAAACGGATTCCCGTCGTCGATCTTGCGGCATGTGAACGGAAACATTCGGAGCATGGCGATACCTTGTTCGATCGCGTCCGCAGCCCGCTGCCGCTGCATCGCTATCACGTTCGAGCAGGTATCGATGCATCCGCACCAGATCCCCACGGGCCGCACGTGTATATCGGACCCGATAGATCAATCCGCCGCCTTCGCTGCTCTCGCAGCGTTCAGCACGCCATCGAGTTCGGCCTGCACGTCGGCGGCGTCGACGTATTCGCCGGTACGACGCGCCTCGTCACGCGATGCAAGGCCACGGGTGACAAACTCGCGCCGCAGGCGACGACGCGCGATACCATCGCGAAGCGCCGACTCCATGAACGCAGACAACGTCTCGTTTTCCTCAAGGACCGACTCTGCCGCCTCCCGCAATTGCGGATCGACACGCAGCGCCGGTATGGTCGCGGTTTTCATCGCACACTCCATGGATTACATATGTAATCCATGGTAGCAAACCCTCTTTTACGCGTGCAGTCGGCCATTCGGCCTGACCAACGTGTCCGGGACCACAATCCGGCCGCGCCGCGAGCCTCACGCCCGCACCGCCACCATCCCCCGCTCCGAGCGGGTCCACGCGACCAGCGCGCCGATTCCGAGCAGCGCGAGACACACGATCGGCACGATCATCGGCCCGAACGCGGTGCCCGTCACCTTGCCGGCAAACGGCATCAGGTTCTGGCTGAAGAAGCCGCCGAGGTTGCCGATCGAGTTGATCGCCGCGACGCTCGCCGCCGCCCGCGCGCCGGTGAAGTAGCGCGGCGGCATCGACCAGAAGCACGGGTACAGCAGCGGGATGCATGCGCCGCCGAGCACCAGCGCGATGAAGCGCAGCGGCGTCGACGGCAGCACGAGGCTCAGCAGGAAGCCGAGCGCGCCAAGCGCCGCGACGATCGCGATCGTGCGCAGGATGCTCTTCGCGCGACGCAGTTTCCCCGGCAGCCACACCAGCAGCAGCACCGCGAGCGCCCACGGCAGCATGCTCAGGAAGCCGTTCGTCGTGCTCGACACGCCGAACGATTTCACGAGCGTCGGCAGCCAGTACGTCACGCCGTACAGCGACGTCGACATCAGCATGTAGGTCGCCGCGAACAGCATCACGCGCGGGTCGAGCAGCGCTTTCCACGGCTGGCCGTGCTCGGCCTGCGCGGGTTTCTCGCGTTCGAGCGCGGCCTCGACGATCTGCTTCTCGCGGTCGTCCAGGAAACGGGCGTCGCGCACCGACGCGGGCAGCACGCGGAACACGACGATCGCGACGATCACCGCCGGGATGCCCGTCGCCACGAACACCCACTGCCAGCCCGCGAGCCCCCACACGCCGTTCAGGCTCAGCAACACGCCGCCGACCAGCGAGCCGAGCATGTTCGCGAGCGCGCTGCCGAGCGTGAAGATGCCGAGCACCTTCGCGCGATAGCTCTGCGGAAACCACAACGTCAGGTAGTAGATCACGCCCGGATAGAAGCCGGCCTCGGCGATGCCGAGCACGAAGCGCAGCGCGCAGAAAGCGGGCATCGACGTCGTGAAGCCCATCAGCACCGTGATCAGCCCCCACGTCAGCATGATCCGCGCGAGCCACACGCGCGCGCCGTAGCGATGCAGCGCGAGCGTGCTCGGCACCTCGAACAGCAGGTAGCCGATGAAGAACAGCGACGACGCGAGCCCGAACGCGGCTTCCGTCATCCCGAGGCTGTGCACCATCTGCAGTTTCGCGAAGCCGACGTTCTGCCGGTCGATGAACGCGATCAGGAACATCACGACGAGGATGGGCAGCAGGCGCCGCGCCATCTTCGACATGATGCGCTGTTCTTCGGCGGACGCGGGGTCCAGGGTGTCGGTAGCATTCACTTCAGGCTCCTTGCGTGAATCGGTTGCACAGCGGTTGCATGTCGTTTGAATCGGCGCCGCGCGCGACGATCGCGCGGGTGCGGGGCATGTCGGGGAAAGGAAGCGGCGGCATCAGCGCGACCGGTAGTCGTCGAGCATCGGCGCGAACATCTCGTGCCATGCACGCGGCTTCGCCTTGATCGTGCCGGCCAGGTACAGGAATTCGACGTAGTCCATCAGCTGGTTCGGCAGTACCGAGAAGCGCGTGTCGGGCGCGGCGAGCATCCGCATCACGTCGTCGTGCGACACGCCGACGCCCGACGACGCCGCATACAGCGCGGCTGCCGCGCGCGGGTCCTGCGCGATCAGGCGGTTCGCTTCGTCGAGCGCGCCGAGAAACGCGACGGCCAGCGCGGGGTCCGTATCGACGAGCCGCTTCGGCGCGAATACGACGTCGAGCGTCAGCGGGCCGAGCACGTCGACCGAATTCACGACGCGGTGAATGCCCGGCTGCCGCAGCTCGAGCGTCGAGAACGGCGGCGACGTGAAGTGCGCGGTCACGCCGTTCTCGCGCCGGATCAGCGCCTGCATCGCCTGCGGATGCGGGAGGTTCACGGTGATCGAATCGAGCTGCGCGAAATGCTTCGCGCCGAGCTGCCGGCTCGCGACCATCTGCAGCACGACCGCCGACAGCGACGTGCGGATGCCGGGCACCGCGATCCGGTCGGACGGCGTGAAGTCGCGCAGCGACACGAGGCCCGCGCGGTTCGCGTTCAGCGACAGCGACGTGGTGGACAGCCCGCTGATGCCGATCACCTCGACGTTCGGAATGCCGCGCGCCCGTGCCCACAGCTCGATGAACCCCGGAGCGCCGGCGCCCGCGAAATCGAGCGTGCCGGCCATCATCGCGTCGTTGACGGAATTGCCGCCGTCGAGCAGCACCCAGTCGACCGCGACGTCGCGCACGCCGTGGCGCGCCGCGTGCCGCTCGAACAGCCGCTGCTTCTCCATCACGAGCAGCGGCAGGTACAGCACCCCGAAGCCTTTCGAGATCCGGACGGTGCGCGGCTTCGCGCGCACGAGCGGCGGCGCGGCCAGCATGCCGATCCCGGCGGCGATCAACGCGCGGCGGCGCGGCGACGTCGTCATGCGCGGGCCGCCGTGCGACGGACGGAAAACGGCCACGCGACAACCCGCGTCGCGCTGCGCCGCGCGTTCGTCGTGCCCGTGACATGCTGCATGTTGCCGTCTCCTTGAATATTTCTGGTATTAATGCCGTCCTTGCGTGCTGCATCCGGCTCGACACAGGTTATCGACCGAGTCTGAGAAAATGCTGACATCCCGGCCCCGGGAAAACCCCTAACCCACCCATCTGCGAAACGGCACCATGCGTATTCTCGTCGTGGAGGACGATGCCGAAATCGGCGCGGCGATCCGCAGCCGCCTGGCGCGGCTCGGCCATGCCGTCGATCTCGAGACCGACGGCGCGACCGCGAACGGGCTGCTGCGCGTCGAGCGCTTCGACCTCGTCGTGCTCGACGCGAACCTGCCCGGCATGGACGGCTTCACCGTGCTGCGCAACCTGCGCGCGTCGGGCAGCACGACACCCGTGCTGCTCGTCACCGCACGCTCGGCGATCGACGACCGCGTGAGCGGCCTCGGCCTCGGCGCCGACGACTACCTGGTGAAGCCGTTCGACTACCGCGAGCTCGACGCGCGCGTGCAGGCGCTCCTGCGCCGCAACAGCGGCCACGCGAACGACGTGCTGACGCTCGGCGGCCTCGTGATCGACCGCAGCAGCCGCCTGGCGGAACTCGACGGCCAGCCGCTGTCGCTGTCGCGCCAGGAATTCGCGCTGCTCGAAATCCTCGCGAGCCGCCCGCAACGCATCTTCTCGAAGGACGAACTGCTGAACCAGCTGTTCAGCTTCGGCAACGAGCCGACCGCGAATGCGGTCGAGCAGTACGTGACACGCGTGCGCAGGAAGCTGCAGGGCAGCTCGGTCGAGATCCGTACCGCGCGCGGGATGGGGTATCAGATTGCGGCGCACTGACTGGTTCCCGAAGACGCTGTTCGGGCGCACGCTGCTCTTCATCGCGCTCGTCGTCGCGTCCGGCGCGCTCGCGCTCGCGGCGATCGCGCGCTACTACGCGGGCGTCGCGGCCGAACGCGCATACGACCAGCTGCTTGCCGGCGCCTCGATCCAGGTCGCGGAAAACCTCTACGTGCAGGGCGGCGTGCTCGCGCTGAATCCGCCGGTGGCCGCGCTGTCGACGCTGTCGCGCTATGACCTCGTCTACTACAAGGTCGTCGATTCGCGCGGCATCGTCGTGGCCGGCTACAACGATCTCGCGAGCCCCGTGACGCTCGCCGCCGCGAAACAGGGCCCGGCGTTCGCGAACGGCCTGTACCAGGGGCACCGGATCCGCACCGCGACCATCGCGCGTTACATGCCCGAGGAAAGCACGCCGGGCTGGGCGCTCGTGACCGTCGCGCAAACCACCAACGCGCGCCAGCAGCTCACGAACGACATGAGCCTCAAGGTGTGGACGCTGATCCTGCTGATGAGCGTGCTCGCGATCGGCGCGAGCGGCCTCGCGATCCGGCGCGGCCTGCGCCCGCTCGCGCAGATCGGCACGATCATCGCCGCGCGCGACCCGGCCGACCTGCGGCCGGTGGCCGTCGACACGCCGAGCGAGATCGACGCGATCATCGGGTCGATCAACGGATTGATACACCGCCTGGCCGAACGCATCAACGCGATGCAGCGCTTCATCGCCGACGCCGCGCACCAGATGCGCACGCCGCTCGCGCGGCTCGACGCGCAGATCGAGCTGCTCGATGGTGAATCCGATCCCGCGCGCCATGCGGCACGCCTCGACGCGCTACGCGCGACCTCTTCGGACGTCGGCCGGCTCACCGGCCAGTTGCTCAATCACGCGATGGTGATCCATCGCACCGAAGCCGTACCGCTGCAGCCGGTCGACCTCGTCGCGCTCGCGAAGGACGTGCTCGGCCGCGCGATTCCGCTCGCGGGCGAGCGCGATGTCGCCGTCGCATTCGCGAGCGACGCGCCGCTCGCCTGGATCGACGGCGACGCGATCAGCCTGCAGGAAGCGTTGTCGAACGTGCTGCACAACGCACTGCTGCACGGGCATGCGGACGACATCGTCGTGTCGGTCGCGACGAAGGGCGACGCAGGCGACACCGTGACGCTGACCGTCACCGACAACGGCCGCGGCATTCCACGCGAGCATTGGGATGCCGCGCTGCAGCCGTTCGTGCGGATCGCACCGGACGGCAGCGAGCGGCGCACGGGGTCGGGCCTCGGGCTCGCGATCGTGCAGGAAGTGATGAAGGCGCACGGCGGGCGCATCGGGTTTGCGTTTCCCGATGCGGGCGGGTTCGCGGTGGTGCTGACGTTTCCGCGTGCGGCAGGGATCGGCGCCGCGCAGGCATGAAGGGACGGACCGGTGCCGGATCGGGCGCGGCAGGCGCTCAGTCGTCGTCGTTGTCGTCGAGGCGGTTCCGCTCCGCATGCCGCGCGACCAACTGGTCCAGCTCGTCATACCGACGATCGCAGAACAGCCGGCACAATGTGTCGACTTCCGCGCGCGTGTCGACGTCGATCGTGTCGACATGTCGTTCCAGCTTGCCTTTGCCGATCCCGAACAGCCCCTTCTTCATCCGCATCGAAACGGCATTCAACTGGAAGCCGTCCGCATGCGCGTCGCTCAGCGCGGTCACCCACAATTCGCGCTGATCGTCGGCGTGCTGCAACACGAGCGCGGGCAACGGCCCTTCCTGCGTGTCGTCCCATTCGGCGTGCTGCGCCGCCCACGGGAACGTATCGAAGGCACGCGTGAACGACGCGTAGTCCGTCACGCCCTGAGGATCGAGTTGAGTGTAGTCGTAGCCGGTTTTCTGAATGGCGTAGGTCAACATGGCGCGGCGCTCCCGGTGGCGGTAATGGCGACTGCGCGTAATCTACCTGACAAGTCGGTGTACCTCGCAGTTTTTCGCGAGGCCGGATCCGGGCACCGCCATCGGCCCCGCCCGCTACGCCGCCACCGCCTCGCCACCGAGATACGCATCGCGCACGCGCTCGTCGTCGAGCAGCGCCTTGGCCTGCCCTTCGAGCACGACGCGCCCCGTTTGCAGCACATACCCGTAATGCGCGATCTCCAGTGCGAGGCTCGCGTTCTGCTCGACCATGAACACGGTCACGCCCTGCTTGTTGATCGCGTCGATCAGTTCGAGCACCTTGTCGACATAGAGCGGTGACAGCCCCATCGTCGGCTCGTCCATGCAGATCAGCTTCGGCCGCGCCATCAATGCCCGCGCCATCGCCAGCATCTGCTGCTCGCCGCCCGACAGCGTGCCCGCGCGCTGCGTCAGCCGCTCGCGCACCCGGGGAAACAGGTCGAGCACGCGTTCGTAGTCCTCGGCCACCGCCGCGCGGTCGCCGCGCGTGTACGCGCCCATCAGCAGGTTCTCGCGCACGCTCATGTCGCCGAACAGCCGCCGCGCCTCGGGCACGGCCGCGATCCCGCGCCGCACGCGCTGCGGCGTCGCGAGCGCCGTCACGTCGTCGCCGTCGAAGCGCACGACGCCGCGCTTCGGCCGCATCAACCCGAGAATCAGCTTCATCGTGGTCGACTTGCCGCTCGCATTGCCGCCGAGCAGGCTGACGATCTGCCCTCGGCCGACTTCGAAGTTCACGTCGAAATGCACCTGCACCGGCCCGTAGAACGTGTCGAGGTGTTCGAGTTTCAGCAGCGCATCGGTCATGTTCGTTTGCAATCCGGAAGAAGTGGCGCTCATGCGGCTGCCTGCGCCGCGCGCTCGGCCGGCGTGCCGCCCGCATGGCGGCGGCCGAGGTACGCCTCGATCACGCGAGGATCGTGCCGCACGTCGCGCGGCGCGCCTTCGGCGATCTTCACGCCGTTGTCGAGCACCATCACGCGGTCGGACACGCGCATCACGAGTTCGAGCTTGTGCTCGATCAGCAGGATCGTCAGGCCGCGCGCTTTCAGCGACTGGATCAGTTGCAGCATCTCGGCCGTCTCCGTCTCGTTCATCCCGGCCGTCGGTTCGTCGAGCAGCAGCAGGCGCGGATGCAGCGCCAGCGCGCGGCCGATCTCCACGCGCCGCCGGTTCGCATACGACAGGCTGTGGGCCGGATGATCGATGCGTGGGGTGAGCCGTTCGCCGAACCCGGCGATGATGCCGCGCGCCTCGTCGCGCAGCGCGGCTTCCTCGCGTCGCACCGACGCGGGCCGCACGAGCGCGCGCAGCACTTCGGCAGCCGCACCGAGTGCAGGCCAGCCCGGCCGCGCCGCACGCAGCCGCGCATGCGCGCCGATCAGCACGTTGTCGAGCACGCTCAGGTTGCCGAACACGCGGCCGTGCTGGAACGTGCGCGCGATGCCGAGCGCCGCGAGGCGTTCGGGCGCGGTGCCCGTGATGTCGCGGCCGTCGAACGTCACGCGGCCGGCGTCGGGCCGGTCGGCGCCCGCGATCAGGTTGAACAGCGTCGACTTGCCCGCGCCGTTCGGGCCGATCACGCTCAACAGTTCGCCGTCGGCGAGCGTCAGGCTCGCGCCGTCGAGCGCGGTCACGCCGTCGAAGCGGCGCGTCAGGCCCTGCACGTCGAGCAAGGGTCGATTGGTGGTCATCGCATGCCTCCTCACACCGTACCCAGCAGGCCCTGCGGCCGGAACCGGACGAGCAGCAGCAGCACGAGGCCGTAGATCAGCATCCGGTAATCGGCCGCCCAGCGGAACAGCTCGGGCAGCCCGATCAGCGCGATCGCGCCGACGATGCCGCCGAGCACGTTGCCGAGCCCGCCGAGGATCACCATCGTCAATGCGAGGATCGACACCTGCGAATCGAAGGTCTGGTGATTGATGTAGCTGTACAGGTGCGCGGCGATCCCGCCGCTCACACCGGCCGCGACGCCGCCGACCGCGAACGCGATCGCCTTGTAGCGGTTCGGCGCGATGCCGTGCGCACGCGCGGCGACGTCGTCCTCGCGCACCGCGCGCAGCGTGCGGCCGAGATGCGAGCGCAGCAGCCGCACCTGCACGAGCGCGAACCCGACGAGCACCACGAACGTGAACCAGTACGCGGCGCGCGCGGTACTCGCCCACGGCAGCGGCGCGATGCCGGTGACGCCGAGCGGGCCGCGCGTGAGGCTGTCCCAGTTCAGGATCACGAGGCTCACCACTTCGCCGATGCCGAGCGTCGCGATCGACACGTAGTGCCCGCGCAGCCGGAACGCCGGGTAGACGAGCAGCGTGCCGAGCACGGCCGTGATCGCGCCCGCGCACGGGATCGTCACGGCCGGCGACCAGCCGAGATCCGACGACAGCAGCGCCGACGCATACGCACCGATCACGAGCAGCGCCGCGTGGCCGAGCGAGATCTGCCCGACCGTGCCCGCGACGAGCGTGAGGCTCAGCGCGAGCAGCCCGTACAGCCACGCGTTGGTCAGCGTCTGCAGCACGTACGGCGACGCGCCGAGCCACGGCAGCACGGCGGCCAATGCAATCAGCGCGACGAGTACCGGACGCGGCACGCGCACGGCCTTCGCGGCCGCGAGGAAGGTACCCGTCATCGGCTCGGGCGGCAGCGCGCGGTTCGCGCTGAACAGGCCGTTCGGCCGCCACACGAGGAACACGATCAGCAGCCCGAACGCGAACAGGTCGCGGTAGCTCGTGCCGAACAGCGCGACGCCGTAGCTCTCGACGAGGCCGAGCAGCAGGCTGCCGGCGATCGCGCCCGGCACGTTGCCGAGCCCGCCGATCAGCAGCGCGACCACGCCCTTCAGCGTGGCCTGGAAGCCCATCGCCGGATCGATGCTGTTGTAGTACATGCCGACCAGCAGCCCGCTCACGCCGCCGAGCGCGCACGCGATCGCGAACACGGTCTGGTTCACGCGGTCGACGTCCACGCCCATCTGCAGCGCCGCGTCGCGATCCTGCGCGGTCGCGCGCACGGCCCAGCCGAGTCGCGTGAAGCGCAGGAAGCCGTACAGCAGCGCGGCCGCCGCGATGCCGATGCCCGCGATCAGCAGGTCGAGCGAGCCCAACGTCGCGCCGGCAATGCGCAGATGCCAGTCCGGCAGCGGCGTCGGCACCGCGCGCGGGTCCGCGCCGAAGGCGAGCTGCGCGAGCTGGTCGAGGATGAAGCTGATGCCGATCGTCGCGAGCAGCGGCGCGATGCGCGCCGCGTGGCGCAGCGGCCGCAGCCCGATCCGCTCGATCGCGACGCCGAGCGCGCCGCAGCCGACGACGACCGCCGCGAGCGCGACCGGCAGCGGCAGCCCAAAGCGCGTCAGGCACAGCCAGCCGATGAATGCGCCGACCATGTACACCGAGCCGTGCGCGAAGTTGATCAGATGCGACACGCCGAAGATCAACGCGAGCCCGACCGCGAGCAACGCGTAGATGTTGCCGACGATGAGGCCGTTGAGCGTGTAGTCGAGCCAGGAAGCCATCACGATGCGTCCGTCACGTGCATGCGGTTCGGGGTCAGCGCGCGGCGAGCTGCGGTTTCGCGCCGTCCCACAGCGCCCACTGCCCCTGCTTCACGACGAGATACACGGTGCGCGCGCCCGCGACGCGGCGCGTCTGCGGATCGAAGCGCACCTTGCCGAAGATCACGCTCGGCACGTCGCTGATCTTCGCGAAGCCGTCGTGCGCGGCCTGGCGCGTCGTGCCGTAGCGGCGCAGCACTTCCGCCGACAGGATCAGCGCGTCGTATGCGCGCGCGACGAACGAATCGGGATCGGCATGGAATTTCGCGCGATAGCGCTGCACGAACGCCTGCACCTCGGGGCGCGGCTCGGCCGGGAAGAAGTTCGATTCGGTATACACACCGTCGACGGCCGCGCCGCCCAGCTCGAGGAATTTCGGCGAATACACGGAGCCGACCGCCGCGATCGGCAGCGTGACGCCCGACGTGCGCGCCTGCCGCACGATCTGCGCGCCGTCCGCGTAGTACGAGATCAGCACGATCGAATCGGGCTTCGATTCGCCGATGCGCACGAGCGTCGAACGGAAATCCTTCTCCGCCGGCTGATAGCCTTCGGCCGCGACGACCTGCGCGCCGAGCCCGGCCACCGCCTTCGCGAAGATGTCCTTGCTGGTGCGGCCCCAGTCGGTGTTCAGGTACAGCACCGCGATCCGCTTGAAGCCGAGCTCCTTCACCGCGTAGCGCGCGAGCAGCGGCTGCTCCTCGGCCTGGCTCAGCGCGGTGCTCCACAGATAGTCGCCGCCTTTCGTGAAGTCCGGATGCGAGTTCGTGAAGCCGAACTGGATCAGTTGCCCGCGCTGGTAGATCGGCGATGCGGCCATCGACGTCGCGCTGGAGAAGTCGCCCAGCTCGATCGCGATGCGCGGATCGGCGACGAACTTCTGCGCGATCGCGACGGCCTGGCGCGGGTCGCTGCGGCTGTCCTGGAAGTCGATCGCGAGCGGCCGGCCATGGATGCCGCCGCTGCCGTTGATCTCGTCGAGCGCGAGATCGAAGCCGCGCTTCCATTGTTCGCCGTATTGCGCGTCCTGGCCCGTGAGCGGGCCGCTCACGCCGATCACCACCGGCTCGCCCGATACGCCCGCGGCGAGTGCGCCGCCCGTCGACAAGCCCCATGCGGCAGCGAGCGCCGCCACCGTGCCCAGCACGCGCCGCCATGCGCCGCGTACGTCGTTCCCCGAAACGTTCATGCGTCCCCCAGCTTCAGTCAGTCGAAAAGAGTGAGGGCATGTAACCATCCGGTTCAGGACGATCCAACGAAGTTTTGCGTATATCGATATCGGGCGCGGCGCGAAACCGGCGACGCCCGCGAACGGCCACCCACACGCGCTGCCGCGCGCGATGAGCCGGCATGCATCGCATCGCGTTGATTCGATTGGCGTTTCCTGTACGTCACGCATCGCCACCGGCGCGCCCGCGCGCCCCTCCGGCCATCGCGACGATCGTGCGCTTCGCAGTTTTCGCGCTGTCGATAGCAAAATTCATTATATGAATCACGCATGCTCACACTCCTACAATGCGCAAATCGCATCATCGGAAGGTGTCATGGAGCTGCATCAACTCGAAGCGTTTTCCGCGGTCATGTCGGCCGGCAGCGTGACCGGCGCGGGCGAACTGCTCGGCCGCTCGCAGCCGGCCGTCACGCGGCAGATCCAGGAGCTCGAAGCCGATCTCGGCTACGCGCTGTTCGACCGGCACGGCCCGCGCGTCACGCCGACGCGGCGCGCCTTCCTGCTCTACGAGGAAGTCGAGCGCTCGCTGGTCGGCCTGCGTGCGATCGAGGCGCGCGCACGGGCGCTCGGCGACGAAACCGCCGAACCCGTGCGCATCGCGGCGACGCCTTCGCTCGCGGCGACGCTCGTGCCGGCCGCGCTCGCCGCGCTGCCCGACGGCGCGCAGGCGCCGCACTACCAGTTGCGCAGCGAATCGGCCGAGCATGTCGTGCACGAGGTGCTGGCCGGCACGGCCGACATCGGCGTCGTCACGCTGCCGATGGCGCATGCGGGGCTCGACGTGCACTGGATCGCGCAGACGCCCTGCGTCGCCGTGCTGCCCGCCGGCGACCCGCTCGCGGCGCAGCCGCGCATCGCGCTGCGCGATCTCGCGCGCCGCCGCATCGTGACGGTCGCGAACCGGCACCGGCTGCGCCAGCGGATCGATGCGGCATTCGCGGCCGCGCGGGTCGACGCACGCGTCTTCATCGAAACCAATGCGTCGCTGAATGCGGTGATGGCGGCGCGTGCCGGCATCGGCATCGGCATCGTCGATCCGGCCACCGGTGTCGCACTGCCGGTGGCCGGCGTCGTCGCCCGCCCGCTCGACGTCGACATCCCGTTCGCGTTCGGCGTCGCGACGCCGGCCGGCAAGGCGCGCACGGCGGCCGTCGATGCGCTGCTCGACGCGCTGCACCGGACGACGCGCACACTGCTCGACGACGTGATCTTTCACGAGGCCGCCGCGCACGACGCGCTGCTGCGCGGCGACCGGCTGCGTGCCGGGCGCCCGTCACGTCCTTCAAGTCCCTCAAATCCTGCAAGCCCTTCCAGCCCGCCACGCACGGCACGATCGCGCCGCACGCGCCCGGAGGCCGCATGACGATGCCCGCCGATGCACTCCACGCACTCGAAACCCGGCTCGCTCAAGACCTGCGCTGGCTCGACCTGCCCGCGCCGTCGTGGGTGCCGCCGCGCGAGGCCGACGGCACACGCGTGCTCGACGTCGCGATCGTCGGCGGCGGCATGGCCGGGCTCGCGGCTGCCGCCGAACTGCGCCTGCTCGGCATCGACAACCAGTGCGTGATCGACCGCGCGCCGGCGGGTTACGAAGGGCCATGGGTCACGTTCGCGCGGATGGACACGCTGCGCTCGCCGAAGCAGCTCGCGGGCCCCGCGCTCGGCTTGCCCGCGCTGACGTTCCGCGCCTGGTTCGAAGCGCAATACGGCCGTGACGCATGGGACGCGCTCTACAAGATTCCGCGCACGCAATGGATGGACTACCTGCGCTGGTACCGGCGCGTGCTCGACCTGCCGGTGCGCAACGACACCACGCTCGTCGCGCTGCGCCCGCGCGACGACGGCCTGCTCGCGCTCGACGTGCGCGGCAACGGCGAAGCGCAGACGCTGCTCGCGCGGCATGTGGTGCTCGCGACCGGCCGCGACGGGCTCGGCGGCCCGTACGTGCCGCCCGTCGCGCACCGCGCGCCGCGCGCGCGTTGGGCCCATTCGTCCGAGCCGATCGACTTCGCGGCGCTCGCGGGCAAGCGCATCGGCGTGGTCGGCGCGGGCGCGTCCGCGTTCGACAATGCGGGTACCGCGCTCGAAGCCGGCGCCGCGCGCGTCGACCTGTTCTTCCGCCGCGCGGACATTCCGCGCATCAACAAGCTGACGGGCATCGGCAGCCCGGGGCTCGTGCACGGCTACGCGGATCTCGACGACGCGACGAAGTGGCGCTTCATGCACTACGCGCTGACGTCGCAGACGCCGCCGCCGCGCGACAGCGTGCTGCGCGTGTCGCGTCACGAGCATGCGCATTTTCATGCGGGCAGCCCGATCGAGACGCTCGCCGAACATGCGGACGCCCTCGACGTGACGACGCCGCGCGGGCGCTACACCGTCGATTTCATGATCTTCGCGACGGGCTTTCATTCGGACTGGACGACGCGCGCGGAATTCGCGTCGTTCGGCTCGCACGTGCGGCGCTGGAAGGATCGTTATCGGCCGGCGCCGGATTTGTGGCTCGACGAACTCGCGGAATCGCCCGATCTCGGCCCCGCATTCTCGTTCCAGGAGCGCGAGCCCGGTGCATGCCCGGCTGTCACGCGAATCCATTGCTTCAACCATGCGGCGAGCCTGAGCCACGGCAAGCTGTCCGGCGATATCCCGGCGATCAGCGCGGGCGCCGAGCGGCTCGCGCGCGGCATCGCGAGCCGGCTGTTCGACGCGGATCGCGATCGCCACTACGACGCGCTCGTCGCATACGCGAACGCGGAACTGCAAGGCGACGAATGGCGCGACGCCGATGCATGAGCGCGCGTCCATCGACCCCATAGACGACCAAGGAATCCCGAACGATATGACTGAATCCATCACGCCGGCCGATGCGCCGGACACGATCGATGCGGCGGCCGGCCTGCGCGACGGCGACGCGATCGCCGCACTGCGCCGCGCGCGCGAAAAGGTGCTGCTTCATACGCGGCTGAGCGAGGCTGCCCTGTTCGATCCCGCACTGCCCGATCTTTCGTTGATCGAAAGACTGCACACGGCCCGGTATGTCGCGCACAAGTCGAAGGCGCCGGCATTGACCGACACCTATCGTGCACGGCTGATCGACGCGGGCGGCACGCTCGACGATATCGCACGCGCGGACGCCGATGCGTTCGACGCGCTGCCTCGACGCATCGGCGCGATCCTTGCGCATGCACGCCTGCTGACGCTCGCCCCTGTCGATGCGCGCCCGTCCGATCTCGATGCGCTGAAGTCGGCCGGGCTCACGACGCCCGCGATCGTCGCGCTGTCGCAGCTCGTGGCGTTCGTCGCGTACCAGTTGCGCGTCGCCGTTGCCGCGCAGGCGCTTCAGGCACGTACTGCAACGGAGGCCGCATGACGACGACCGCCCACGGCTTCACGTCCGACACGCTCGGCTGGCGCGCCTGGCTCGACACCGTTTCGCTCGATGCCGCAACGCCCGAGCAGCTGGCCGTGCTCGACGCGAGCCACCCGCAAGCGAAGACGTCCGACTATTACCTGCTGCTCGTCCACCTGCCCGAGATCCTGCGGCAGCGCTCGGGCGTGTTCAACGCGATCATGTACGGCCCCGGCGGACTGTCGCGCGCCGAGCGCGAACTCGCCAGCACGGCCGTGTCGCGCGTGAACGGTTGCGTGTATTGCGCATCCGTGCATGCGCAGCGCTTCACGCAGCTCGCGAAACGCACCGACGCGATCGAGCAGGTATTCGACGATCCGGCGACGGCCGGCACGACGGCGCGCGAACGCGCGATCGTGCGTTATGCGATCGCGCTGACGGAGCGGCCCGAAACGGTCGACGCGAGCGATGTCGCCGCGCTGGAAGCCGAAGGGCTGACGCATGAGGAGATTCTCGACCTGTCGCACGCGGTCGCGATCTTCGCGTGGGCGAACCGGTTGATGCTGACGCTGGGCGAGCCGGTGTTTCCGGAACCGGCGTCACTCGCCTGACGCCTGACGCCCGGCCCAACCCGAACACGGGCTGACGCAGGCGCCGCCCGCGTCACGCCTTGTGCGTCGACAGCAGGATACTCGTCTCGGTATTCGCGATCCCGTCGATCAACCGGATCGCGCCGAGCACGCGATCGAAGTGCTCGAGCGAATCGGCATGCAGCTCGGCGACGAGATCCCAGCGCCCGTTCGTGCTGTGGATCGACGTCACGTTCGGATGCCCGCGCAGCACCTTCACCACTTCCGCGCCGCGGTTGCCCTGCACGGCGATCGACATCAGCGCGCGGATCCGGTGGCGTTCCGCCGCCGGCTTGAGCCGCACCGTATAACCGACGATCACGCCGTTTTTCTCCAGCCGCGTCAGCCGGTTCTGCACGGTCGCGCGCGCGACGCGCAATGCCTTCGCCAGCGCGACGACGGGCAGTCGCGCGTTGTCGCGCAGCAGCGCGATGAGCTGCCGGTCGACATCGTCGAGCGTAATCATGGGTGGACCTTCCTGTTGAACGTGAACCGGCCGCCAGCGTGCCGGAGGCTGCGCATTCCGCGCCAGCGAAACTTGTCAAATTGCCGGATATGGCTGGCATTCTGCCAAGTCTATCGATAAATCTGCCACTTTTGCTGTCTATTTGTTGGCTCGACTCGCGGAAATAATGACGTATCGACCGGCCGGACACGCCGCGCCGAAGCACCGCCCGGTCGACCAGAACGCCAGGGACATCCGTACCGGCACTGAGAACATGGAGACAGACGCATGACCCGCTTCCTCGACGTTCCCGCCACCGCCCGACTGATCGCCAAAACCGGCGTCACGACGTTCCTGCGCGAACTCGTCGACACGCTGCGCGCCGATTACCTGCACTGGGCCGACTTCGACAAGTCGCCGCGCGTCGCGTGCCACTCGCGCGACGGCGTGATCGAACTGATGCCCGTCGCGAACGCATCGCTATTCGCGTTCAAGTACGTGAACGGCCACCCCGTCAACGCCGCGCGCGGGATGCACACGGTGATGGCGTTCGGCGCG
This sequence comes from Burkholderia cepacia ATCC 25416, assembly GCF_001411495.1. NCBI lineage: Bacteria > Pseudomonadati > Pseudomonadota > Betaproteobacteria > Burkholderiales > Burkholderiaceae > Burkholderia > Burkholderia cepacia. The sequence goes on from NZ_CP012982.1 coordinate 895,700, forward strand.
CTCGCCGAAGTCGACACCGGCTACCCGCTGCTGCTCGCCGAACTCACGCTCACCACCGCGCTGCGCACGGCCGCCACGTCGGTGCTCGCCGCGCAGGTACTCGCCCGCCCCGACGCGCGCACGATGGCGCTGATCGGCAACGGTGCGCAGAGCGAATTCCAGGCGATCGCGTTCCATACGCTGCTCGGCATCGACGAAATCCGCGTGTTCGACGTCGATCCGCGCGCGACCGACAAGCTCGTGCGGAACCTCGCCGCGTACCCGGCGCTGCGCGCCGTGCGTGCCGCATCGACCGCCGATGCCGTGCGCGGCGCCGACATCGTGACGACCGTCACCGCCGACAAGGCATACGCGACGATCGTCACGGCCGACATGATCGAGCCCGGCATGCACCTGAACGCCGTGGGCGGCGATTGCCCGGGCAAGACCGAACTCGAAGCGGGCGTGCTGCATGCGGGCCGCGTGTTCGTCGAATTCGAGCCGCAGTCGCGCATCGAGGGCGAGATTCAGCAGATGCCGGCCGACTTCCCCGTCACCGAACTGTGGCGCGTGCTGCAACGCGAGACGACCGGCCGCGAACGCGCGGACGAAGTCACGGTGTTCGACTCGGTCGGCTTCGCGCTCGAGGATTATTCGGCGCTGCGCTACCTCTATGCGCTCGCGCAGCAGCACAACGCGGGCGTCGAGATCGCGCTGATTCCGCCGGCCGTCGACCCGAAGAACCTGTTCGCGCTGATCGACGATCCGGCCGCGATCGCGCAGGGTCACGCGGCATACGTGACCGAAGCCGTCGCCGCGTTCGCGCGCTGACCGCGATGCCCGGGCGGCCGGTGCGCCGCCCGTTTTCCTGCCCTTCGTTCCTGCCTGTCATGAATCTCGTATCGATCCAGGCGCCGGCCGCCGTCGTGATGATCCGGCCGCACCGCTTCCTGCCGAACCCGCAGACCGCGGCCGACAACGCCTTCCAGCGCACGGCCGGCAACGGCGCGCCCGACCTGCCGTCGGTATCGGCCGCGGCGCGCGACGAAGTCACGGCCGCCGCGCAGACGCTCGCCGATGCGGGCGTGCGCGTGCATGTATTCGACGACCACGGCGAGCGCGACACGCCCGACTCCGTATTTCCGAACAACTGGTTCTCGACGCACCCGGGCGGCCATGTCGCGCTGTATCCGATGTACAGCCCGAACCGCCGCCGCGAGCGGCGCGCGGACGTGATCGAGATGCTGAAGGCCGAATATCGCGTGCAGGACGTGATCGACTACTCGGGCCTCGAATACGATGACGTGTTCCTCGAAGGCACCGGCGCGATGGTGCTCGATCACGTCGCGCGGATCGCTTACACCGCGCGCTCGCGCCGCGCCGATCCGGTCGCGCTCGAACGCTTCTGCACGCACTTCAATTTCGAGCCGATCTGCTTCGATACGGCCGATGCCGACGGGCGCGCGATCTATCACACGAACGTGATGATGAGCGTCGCGACCGAATTCGCGATGGTGGGCCTCGACCTGATCGCCGACAGCCGGCGTCGCGGCGAAATCGCGCAACGCCTGACCGAAACGGGGCGCGCGGTGATCGCGCTCGATCCATCGCAGATCGCGAATTTCGCGGGCAATACGCTGGAATTGTCGGGCAAGGACGGGCGTGTGCTCGCGCTGTCGCGGCGCGCGTTCGATTGCCTCACGCGCGACCAGCGCACGTTGATCGAGCGCTCCGCGCGGCTGCTGCCGCTCGACGTGCCGACGATCGAGCTGGCCGGCGGGTCGGTGCGCTGCATGCTTGCGGGGATTCATCTCGCGCGGCGGGCCGTTGCGCCGGATGTGATCGCCGTGGAGTCGGCCGCAGCGTTGCGTGAGGCGATGCCGCAGGTCTGACCGGCGCACGATCCGTACAAACGAAAACGGCTGCCGATGCATCGGCAGCCGTTTTTTCAAGGTCGTCGAATACGTGAGCATCGACGGCATGCTCAGGCATCCGGACGATACCGTCGCCCCAGCGCGCCGCTCACCCCGCCAGCAACTTCAACCCGGCCGGCAGCGTCTCGCCGAACACGCGCACCGTGTCGGCTTCGTCGAACGCGATCGCTTCACGCACCATGTCGATCCACGCCGACGATGCATTCGCAGCCGACAGGCGCTTGATTACCGCGTCGCGCGTCACATCCGGCAAATCCCGCGAACGGTCTCCGGTCATCCGCGCAATCTGCGCAGCGGCAAACGCGGCCGGCTCGACCTGCTTCCAGTCGAGCGCGAACAGCGCATCGAGCCAGCCACCGGCGACTTCCGCCGGCACGACGCTGTGCGCACTGCCGTAAAACGGCCGGCGCGCACCGATGCGCCCGAGCGCCCACGCGCACAGCGCACGCTCGGCAGGCTTCTGCAATTGCGCGATCAGGCGGTCGGCCAGTTCGACCTTGCGCTCGACGGGCAGCCGTTCGAGCGACGCGGACAGCCGCGTCATGTCGGCCGGGCCGACCTTGCCCGGATCGAACGGCAGCTTGCGCCGCTTGTCGTCGGACGGTTCGAGGAACGCGATCGCGTCGCGCACCTGCGTCTGCGCATCGTCGTCGAGGCCGCCGGCCACGCGCCGCCACAGCGTCCACCACTCCGACCACACCTGCCCGTCGGTCACGTACTGGATCCCGTCGTCGAACAGCGGCCACAGCTGCTCGATGCGCCAGGCATCGAGCGGATGACCGAAACCCGGACGCAGGCAATAACCGGCAAGGTTCAGCCACGCACGCTCGTGATCGGCCGAACGGCGGCGGCGGCGTGCGCGCGCGAGCAGCGCGTCGAACAGCTCGCGCGCGAGCGCGACGTCCCACGCTTCACGCGCGCCGAGCAGTTGTTCGAGTTGTGCGCGCAACCGGCGCGTGTCTTTCGGCGCGACACCTGCTGCCTTGCTGCCGAACGAGCGCTCGATCAGCTCGATCGCCTGATCGAGCCGCGGATGTCGCGCGGGCGCGGCGTCGTCGCCGTGCACCGGCGCATCGCCGCGCAACTGGAATTCGAGCTTCCAGCGGCGCGCCGCGTCGTCGGTCGCGATGCAATGCATCTCGAGCGTGCCGACCTCGGTCAGCGACGCGGTGAGCTTCACCGGCGTTTCGCGTGCGTCGCCGCCCGCTTTCGCGTCGACGACCGTCGCGATCGGCGGCAGCCGCACGAAATCGCCGCCGTCGAGATCGACGAGATCGCCGGGCCGGTACGGGGTCTCGGCCACGGTCGACATCAAGTGAAAACGCACCGGCTGCCCGAGCTGCAACGCGAACGTGCGATCGTCGAGCCGGATCTCGCGGCCCTCTTCCGCACCGCGCGGCAGCAGGCAGACGCCGCGTGCGGCGGAATCGGCCGCGCCGTCGTCGAGCACGAGGAAATAGCTGCGCGCGGACCCGCCGCCGATGCGCGGCGCATGCCCGGCACGCGCGAGCCCGTACGCGACGGCACCACGTGCGACGGCCACGTCCGGATGCGCGTTGTGCAGCACGTCGAGCGGCGCGCCGCGCCATGCGCCGAGCGTCTGCGCGAGACGGCCGGCGAGCGCGCCCGCGCGGAACACGCCGCCGTTGAGCAGCAGCGTGTCGGGCAGCGGGCCGTCCGCATGGCGGTGCAGGAACGCGGCGACATGCCGCGTGACGGCCGCGTCGCTCGCATACGGCAGCCCGAATTCGACGATCGCGGCGCGCGCACGGCGCGGCAGCTCGCCGGCTTCGACCTGCGGAAAGAACCCGTCGACGACGATCTGCTCGACTTCCTGCCGCGTCAGCTCGGCCGAACGCGCGCCGCCGACGAGCCTGCTGCCCGCGCCGAGCAGCGTGACGGTGACCGACGCCGGCGCATCGTCGCCGAGCAGCCGCTCCTTCGCCGCGCGGCAGCGCTCGACGAGCTGCGACAGGCTCGCGGCCGACAGCCGCGTGCCGGGCTCGGTCAGCCGCGTCTCGACCAGGCGCGCGAGCGCGAGGTCCATGTTGTCGCCGCCGAGCATCAGGTGGTTGCCGACGCCGACACGCGTGAAGGTGGGCTCGCCGTCGTCGCCCGGCGCGACATCGACGAGCGTGAGGTCGGTCGTGCCGCCACCGACGTCGCAGATCAGCACGCGCCGCGCGGCGGCAAACGTGTCGCGCAGCGTGTCGCGCTGGCCGTACAGCCAGTCGTAGAACGCGGCCTGCGGCTCTTCCAGCAGCCGCAGCGCGGGCAGCTTCGCGCGTCGCGCGGCCTCGACCGTCAGTGCGCGCGCGCCGTCGTCGAACGACGCGGGCACCGTCAGGATCACGTCCTGTTTCGCGAGCGGCGCATCGGGAAAACGCGCGTCCCACGCATCGCGCACGTGCGCGAGATAACTCGCGCTCGCGTCGACCGGCGACACCTTCTCGACGCCATCGGCCGCGCCCCACGGCAGGATCGCCGCGAGCCGGTCGACCGACGCGTGCGACAGCCAGCTCTTCGCGCTCGTGACGAGCCGGCCCGGCACCTGCGCGCCGAGCGTGCGCGCGTAGCGGCCGATCACGGCCGGCGGATCGGCGGCCGCGTTCGCGTTTGCTTTCGAGGCGACCGTCCACGGCAGCCGCAACGTGTCCGGCGGCAGCTCGCCCGCCGCCGGGTGATAGCGCACCGACGGCAGCAGCGGCTGCGCGGCCACCGCGCCGGGGCCGACCAGCTGCTCGACGTCGAACACGCGGATCGCGTCGGAAGCGGCCTCGACGTAAGCGACGACCGTATTGCTCGTGCCGAGGTCGATCCCGACCGTATAGCGCTTCATCGCGCTCAGGCGGCGCCGCGCACGTCGAACTCGACCTTCCAGCGCTCGTTCGTGCCGCTCGGGATCGCCTCGAGTTCGAGCGTGCCGGCTTCGGTCACGCGCGCATGCAGCTTCACGGGCACGACCTCGCCGACGGTGCGCCCTTCGGCCGGCAGCGTCGCCTGGATTTCCTCGAGCTCCTGCAGTTCTTCCGGCGACCAGTAGTCGAGCAGCGTGCCGACCTGGTCCTGGCGGCGCACCGACGAACCGAAGAAGCGGAACTGCACCGGTTCGCCGACGACGAGGCCGAACTCCTGCGGCGGCAGCGCCGCGTCCGAGCCTTCCTCCATCCCGAACGGCGCGACGCACAGCGCCTGCACCGGCGGCTCGAGCCCCGGCACCGCGGGCATCGCCGATTCGATCGCGACGTAGTACGCACGCGCCGTGCCGCCGCGAATGCGCACGCCACGGCCGCGCTTCACGTAGCCGTAGTACGCGGCGCCGCGCGCGACCGCGAGATCGAGATCCGCGCCTTCGAGCAGGCGGGCGGGCGGCGCGCCTTCGGCGGCGAGCCAGTTGTTGAGCGTATCGAGCACGCGCTGCGTGAGCAGCGTCGACTTGAACACGCCGCCGTTGAACAGCACGGCAGTCGGGTGCAGGAACGTCGCGCCCTGCGGCAGCGTGCGCTGCACGCCCTCGAGCGAGTCGAGCGCCGCGACCTGGCGGCCGAGGAACGCCGCGAGATGGCGCGTGATGCCCGCATCCTGCGCATACGGCAGGCCGAGCTGCGTCAGGCCGACGCGTGCGCGGCTCACCGGGCGCGCGGCTGCGTCGACCTGCGGGAAGAAGCCTTCGAGGATCGTCTGCGTGAGTTCCGCGCGCGTGAGCTCCGTGCGGATCGACCCGCCGATCAGCTTCGAGCCGCGGCTCGGCACGACGAGCGGCACCGCGTCGGTCGACGGATCGGACAGCAGCGTTTCCTTCGCGGAACGGCATGCGTACGTGAGCGCCCGCAGTTGCCACGGATCGGCCTGCGTGCCCTGCTGCGCGAGCTTGCGCGCGACGACGTGCGCGAGCGCGAGGTCCATGTTGTCGCCGCCGAGCAGGATGTGCTCGCCGACCGCCACGCGATGCAGCTCGAGATTGCCGTCGCGCTCGACCACCGCGATCAGCGACAGGTCGGTCGTGCCGCCGCCGACGTCGACGCACAGGATCAGGTCGCCGACCTGCACCTGCTTGCGCCAGCCGCCCTGGCTCTTCTGGATCCAGCTGTACAGCGCGGCCTGCGGCTCCTCGAGCAGCGTCATCCGCGAGTAGCCGGCGGCGCGGGCGGCCTCGGCCGTCAGCTCGCGCGCGGCCGGGTCGAACGACGCGGGGATCGTGACCGTCACGTCCTGGTCGGCGAACGGCGCGTCGGGATGCGCGTGGTCCCACGCTTCGCGCAGGTGCGTCAGGTAGCGGATCGAGCTTTCCAGCGGCGACACGCGCGACACTTCCGGCGGCGCATCGCTCGGCAGGATCGCCGCGCGGCGATCGACGCCCGGGTGGCACAGCCAGCTCTTCGCGCTCGACACGAGGCGGATCGGCGTGCCCGCGCCGCGCGTGCGCGCCATCTCGCCGACGGCGAAGCCGCGCGAGGCCGTCCACGGCAGCGTCAGGTCGCCCTGCGTGAGTTCGCTTTCATGCGGCAGGTAGAGGAACGACGGCAGCAGGTCGCGCGACTCCAGCGCGCCGGGCGCGGTGAGCTGCGCGATCGGCAGCACCTGCTGCGTGATGGTTTCGCCGTCGCTCGCGGCGCTGTCGACATACGACAGCGCGCAGTGGGTCGTACCGAGATCGATACCGATCGAATAGCGCGGATCGCTCACAGTTCCACCTCCGCCGGTGCGACGACCGAGGCGTCGTGGCTGCCCGTCAGCTTCGGCAGGCGCACGTCGGCCACCCGCCAGCCGCGATGGCTGACCGTGCCCGTGAACGGCGCGGCGCCGACCACGTTGCCGGTCACGCGCACGGCCGTCGCGTCGAAACCGGCCGGCAGCGTCACGCGGCTGCCCTCGGCTTCGTCGCGCACCGGCACGATCGTGAAGTGTTCGCGCAGCGCGGCACGGCAGCCGTCGTGCACGAGGCGCGCGGCCGCGCCGATCTCGGCGTCCGCATAGCCGGCGATGTCTTCCTCGACGAAGTCGATGAAGCGCGCGTCGCGCTGCAGCAGGCCGAGCAGTTGCAGTGCGGCCTGCGGGCTCGCTTCGCGCAGCTCGGGAGCAGGCGCCTTCACGGGTGCGGGGGCCGGCGCAACGGGCGCGGCAGCCGGGGCCGGGGTCGGCGCGACCGATGCCGGGGCGCCGTCGCGCACGCGCAGCACGCCGGCCGCGAACTCGCGATTGCCGAGCACGGAGAAGAACGTGCCGACGGCAAGCGACAGCCGGCCGAAGAAGGACAGGTTGGATTCGGGCATGAGGTCTGGACTCCTGTGGGCTCGCGACACGGCGAGCGATCTTGCATGGGCGCCCGGCGGCGGCGTGCGGATTGCGCACTGCCGCCGCCCGGCGCGTGATTCGGTCGCGCCCTCGCGGGTGCGGAAAACCCGTATTTTGCCCTGTGGCGGGCGAACCGGGCAGAAGTTGGGGGACAGAACATCGCGGCGCGACGGTTTCGGCCGCGCCGGCGCGCACGGCGGCCGTGCCCGGCCGCGATGCTGCAGCGCGTCAGCGCGGCTTGCGCCGCCGGGCCGCCTTCGCTTCGAAATCGCGCGACAGCATGCCGAGCGTGACTTCGCCGAAGCGCGCGAGCAGCGCCGTCTCGGCCTCTTTCAGCGTGGCCGACAGGTGCGCGTTGACGGCCTGCTCGACCAGGCATTCGGCCTCGTCGTCGGTGACGAGATCGGAGAACAGCGGTGGCTCGCCCACCGCGCCATAGACGTCGAGCAGCGTGATGTCGTCGAGCGCGACACTCAGCGCCCACCCGCCGCCATGCCCCTTCTCCGACTGCACGTAGCCGTGGTCGCGCAAACCGCCGAGCAGGCGTCGCACGACCACCGGGTTCGTGCCCAGCATCGTCGCGATCGTCTCCGACGTCAGCGGGCCGTCGGCGTGGTCCATGTGGATCAGCACGTGCAGCATGCGCGACAAGCGGCTATCGGTTCTCACGGGCGGCGCCTCTCTCTCGAAACTTTTGAAGTTGCGTGAATGATACCACCGCCCTATCATGCAACTTCTCGTGTTTCGTGAGTTGACCGCCATCGGAACACGTCCTTCAATCACGCAGGTTCAGGAAAGGAGCGGGTGCATGCATGACCATCATGAAGTGATCGTGATCGGCGGCAGCTTTGCGGGGCTGTCGGCCGCGATGCAGCTTGCGCGGGCGCGCCGCCGCGTGCTCGTGATCGACGCCGGCCGGCCGCGCAACCGCTTTGCCGCGCACGCGCACGGCTTTTTCGGGCAGGACGGCAATAGGTCCCGGCCTTCCACGGCATGCACCGTGCTGGTCTGGACACGCTGCACAGAAAGCCGGACGCCGTCTCTATATCGGCGCAACGCGACCGTTCTTTAAGCCGTCGACACCGGCCATGTCGCCCGCGCCGCCGCCTCGATGGCTACGACGCGTGATATGCGGTTTAATGCCCTGCATCGTTCACATTAAGAGACACGAAATGCTCGACCTCGACGACCTTCGGCTCGTACGCGCGATCGGTACGTCGCGCTCGCTGGCCTCCGCCGCCCGGCTGCTCGATCTCACACCGCCCGCGGTCACGATCCGCCTGCAGCGGATGGAGGCGCGCTTGAACGCCAGGCTCGCGGTGCGGCAACCGAAAGGGGTCGCGTTGACCGACGAAGGGCAACGGCTGTACCAGGAAGCCGTCGACATTCTCGAGCGCGTGGACGCGCTGCCGGTCAGCATTTCAGGCGACCACGGCGACGTGCGGGGCACGCTGCGCGTCGTCGCCCCGCTCGGCTTCGGGCGAAAGTACGTCGCGCGGATCGTGCGCGACCTGCAGCGCGCGCACCCGAAACTCGACATCACGCTCCACCTGTCGGACAGCCCGTTGACCAGCGCGTCGGGGGCCGACGTGGTCGTGCACGTCGGCAGCCTCAAGTCGTCGTCGTGGATCGGCTATCCGCTTGCGCCCAACGAGCGATTTCTGTGCGCGAGCCCTGCTTATGCCCGTCGCATCGAGGCATTGAACCATCCGTCCGACCTGGCCCGATACGACTGCCTGTGCCTGCGCGAGAACGACGAGGACATCCCGCGATGGCGCTTCTCGTCCGGCGGCGACGTCAAGGGTGCCCCACGCCGGTCCGCCGTGATCCGCGTCACCGGCGCGCTGTCCTCCAACGACGGCACCGTCATCACCGAATGGGCGCTGGCCGGGCTCGGGATCGTCGAGCGCTCCGAGTGGGACGTCGCTCCGCTGCTCGCGAACGGCAGGCTCGTCCGGTTACTGCCCGACTGGCACCTGCCGCCCGCGCCGGTCACGGCGCTGCTGCCGTCGCGCACCGGCCGTTCCGCGCGGCAACGGGTATTCCTCGAAGCCGCGACGCGGTTGCTGAGCCCGCCGCCGTGGCGCGGCAAGGCATGAGTGGCGCCGGGTTCGGGTTCGGGCTCGCGCGATCCGGTCGATTAAACGGTGTTTAATGCCGTATTAGCGTTGCGTTAAACACGCGGCCCGTCGACACCTCTACAGTGTTCGCACCGGCAACATTCCGAGGCAACGCATCGTGGACCTTCAAACCCTCAACACCCCGGCCGCCCTGATCGACGTCGGCCGCATGCGTCACAACATCGGCCGCATGCAGGCACATCTGGACGCGCTCGGCGTCAGGTTCCGGCCGCACGTCAAGACCACCAAATGCACGCACGTCGTCGATGCCCAGGTCGCCGCGGGCGCGCAAGGCGTCACGGTGTCGACGCTCAAGGAAGCCGAACAGTTTTTCGCGCACGGTATCCGCGACATCGTCTACGCGGTCGGCATGGTGCCCGCGAAGCTCGGCCAGGCGCTCGCGCTGCGCCGGCAGGGCTGCGACCTGAAGCTGGTCACGGACAGCCTGCCGGCTGCACACGCGATCGCCGAATTCGGGCGCGCGCATGGCGAGCGCTTCGAAGTGTGGATCGAGGTCGACGTCGACGGCCACCGCTCGGGGATCCCGCCCGACGCGGGCCTGCTGATCGACGTGGGCCGCGCGCTGGTCGACGGCGGGCTCGTGCTCGGCGGCGTGCTGGCGCACGCGGGCTCGAGCTACGAATACAGCACGCCCGAAGCGCTGGCGGCCATCGCCGAACAGGAGCGCAGCCGCACCGTGCGCGCGGCGGAACGCCTCCGGGCCGCCGGGCTGCCCTGCCCGGTCGTGAGTATCGGCTCGACACCCACCGCGCTCGCGGCGCGACACCTCGACGGCGTCACCGAGGTGCGTGCCGGCGTGTATGTGATGTTCGACCTCGTGATGCACAACATCGGCGTGTGCGACCTGTCCGACATCGCGCTGTCGGTACTGACCACCGTCATCGGGCACCAGGAAGAGAAAGGCTGGGCGATCGTCGACGCAGGCTGGATGGCGATGAGCCGCGACCGCGGCACGCAGCGTCAGGCGCGCGATTTCGGCTACGGGCAGGTCTGCACCGAACACGGCGACGTGCTCGGCGACTACGTGATGAGCGCCGCCAACCAGGAGCACGGGATCGTGTCGCGCGCGGGCGCGCCCGACTCCGGCATCGCGCAACGGTTTCCGATCGGCACCCGCCTGCGCATCCTGCCGAATCACGCGTGCGCCACCGGTGCGCAACATCCCGAGTATCAGGCGATCGGCGACGGCGGCAGCGCGCAGGCGTGGCCGCGCTTCTACGGGTGGTGAGCCGAGCCGCGCGCCCGCACCGTGTCACCGATACATTGACTATTTGTCCAAAACTGGACAAAATTTAAACACCCTCGTTTTGCGTTGCGCCGAAAGCGCTTGCCCGAACATGCCGACAGACGCCCGACTCCTGCTTCTCGACCGTGATGCCGTCGAACCCGCCCTCGAGGCCGCGCAAGTGACGGCGGCGGTTCGCGAAGCATTCGTGCTGCACAGTCAACGGGCCGGGCGCGTGTTTCCGGTGGTTCGCGAGAAGCTGCACACAGGCGGCGTATTCGGGATCAAGTCGGGCGACGTCGCGTGCCAGGCGCTGCTCGGCTTCAAGGCGGCCGGGTTCTGGCCCGGGAACCGGGCGCTCGGCGGCGAACCGCATCAGGCCACCGTCGCGCTGTTCGATCCGGCCACTGGCCGCCCGCTGTGCATCATGGACGGCAATGCGATCACCACCGCGCGAACCGGTGCCGCCGGCGGCCTCGGGCTGCAACTGCTCGCGCGTCGCGACAGCACGCGAATCTGCGTGTTCGGCACGGGCGTGCAGGCGCGCGTCCAGCTCGACTACGCGCTCGGGCTGCTGCCGCAACGGTGCACGGTGCGGTACGTGAACGTCAGCGGCGAGCCCGACCCGGAGTTCGAATCGGCGTTCCGGGAGCGATGCACGATCGGCGTGGCACGCGACCGGAACGACGCGGTGGCCGATAGCGACGTGGTCATCACGGCCACACCGGGCGGCGGCGCGCTGTTCGATGCGGATGCGGTTCGGCCGGGCACCCACCTGACCTGCGTCGGCGCCGACACGGCCGGCAAGCGCGAGCTTCCGGCAGGCGTGCTGGAACGCGCGCGCATCGTCGTGGACGATCACGATCAGGCCCGCAGCATCGGCGAGTGCCAGTGGGCGCCGGATTTGCCATGCACTGAAATCGGTGACATCCTCGCCGGAACCGCGTCGGTCGACCGCGCGCCGCACGAGATCACCGTCTTCGACATGACCGGGCTGGCGCTTCAGGACCTGACCGTCGCCCGCTTCCTGTATCGACAGGCCCTCGAAAACGGCACCGGAATTTCCATTCCGTGGCCGTGGTAAACGAAACCCTCTCGTCAACCGCCATGCGTCTCGCCAAAGTTTCCGCCCTCTCGTTCGACCTGGACGACACCCTGTGGCCGTTCGGGCCGGCCGTCGTACGGGCCGAAGCGGCGCTTCACGCATGGTTGATCGAGCACGCGCCCGGTACCGCGCGCGTGCTGTCCACGCAGCAGGCGCTGAGCGGGTTGCGTGAGGAATACGAACGATTGTGCCCCGGGCTCGCCGGCGATTTCCGTGCGATGAGGATCGGATCGATCCGGCTTGCGCTGGAGCGTGCGAACGAGGATGTCGCGCTCGCCGAGCACGCGTACGCGGCGTTCTTTGCCGCGCGCAACCGGGTCGAATTCTATGACGATGCGTTGCCCGCGCTCGCGTGGTTGAGCGCGCGGTTTCCGTTGATCGCGGTGACCAACGGCAACGCCGACCTCCGGATGACCGGCGGCGGCGAATACTTTCGTGCGACGCTCAGCGCGCAGGCGTTCGGGGTCGCGAAGCCGGAGCCCGGGATCTTCCATGCGGCGGCGGAAACGCTCGACGTGCAGCCGGCGGAACTGCTGCACGTCGGGGACGACTATCACCTCGATATCGTCGGTGCGTTGAACGCGGGGCTTCAGGCAGCGTGGGTGGTTCGCGACACGCATCCGGAACCGGAACGTGTGCAGCAGCAGGCCGCCACGCCGCACCTTACGCTCAACGACCTGTCGATGCTGTGTCGCGCGCTCGGCGGGCCTGACGACGTAGCGTGAGCGCAAGCGCCTGCGTGCGCTGCGCGCGCGACGCACGCATTACCGCCATGACACACGGCCGGCAGGCATCCGCCCACTGCGCAAACGGAACGGCCGGCCTGGCCGATGCGTCCCATGGCCGGCCGCCGCACGCTCACGCCGCCTTGCGCGCGTCCGCGATCCGCTGCGGCGCCTTCGGCCGCGCATACAGCCGTTCGAGGTACGCCCGCAACTGCGGGAACGATTCGATCAGGTTGCATTCGCCGGCCCAGTCGATCAGGTAAGCCGTCACGCAATCGGCCACCGTCAGCGTGTCGCCGACGATGAACTCGCGCCCTTCCAGATGCTTGTCCAGAATCGCGGCCATCGTCCTGAAATCCTCGCGCGCCAGTTCGATGTCGGCCGGCGAGCGCTTTTCTGGCGGATAGAGGAACGAATGCCGCGTGATCCGCCACAGCGGCTGCTCGAGCTCCGTCACCGCGAACATCACCCACCGGTAGGCCTGCGCGCGCAGCGCCGGATCGACCGGCAGCAACGCCTTCTCCGGGTACTTGTCCGCGAGATGCAGCACGATCGCGGCCGACTCGGGGATCACGAGGTCGCCGTCCACCAGCACGGGCACCTTGCCGGCCGGATTGAGGCGCAGGAATTCGGGCCGCTTGTGCTCGCCCTGGAGCAGGTTCACCGAGACGAACTCGAAGTCGGCATCCAGCTCCTTCAGCCCCCACAGCGCGCGCTGAGTGCGGGTGCCGGCAAATCCGTAAAGCTTCATCGCCAGTCTCCATCCAGAATGTCGGAAATTTCCGCATGCCGGCCACGGCGCCTCGCCGATCCGCAACGCCTGGCCTCGCTCGTCGTTTACGCGCCGGGAATCGCCAGCACCGGCATCACGTCAATCGCCACACCCGGGAACAGCGTGAAATGCGGATGGCCTTCGAACAATGCGGCCGCCGCGTCGTGCGACGCCGCCCGCACGACGGTAAAGCCGCTCATCGCGTTCGCCGTGTCGGTGACGCCGGCCGCATCGATCGTCTTCGTCTTGCCGAGCGGCCCGCCCATCTCGACGATCGCGTCGCGATTGCGGTCGACCCATGCATGCCACGCGGCGATGCCGTCGCGCTCGCGCGTGCGCCGCTCGTCTTCCGGCAACGCCAGCCAGGCCTTCATGGCCGGGCTATCCTTGGCGCCGAGAAATACCGCGAGATACAACTGCTGTTGAGCACTCATGCCGCCTCCTCCGGTGACGGGCACGACGGACTGCCGCGCCTCGACCTTGACACGATAGGTTGATATCAACACAATTGCAACATGGCACGAAAAGAAAAGCTCCCTTTCGAAACGACGCTGATGGTGCGCGATTGCTGCCTGTGCCTGCACATGCAGCGCGCGGCGCGCAATCTTGCGCGGATCTTCGACGATGTGCTGCGCCCGCTCGACCTCACCAACGGCCAGTTTTCGCTGCTGATGTCGCTGAACCGGCCGCAGCCGGCGCCGATGAAATCGGTCGCATCGGTGCTCGCGATGGATCGCACCACGCTCACGGCCGCGCTCAAACCGCTCGAGCGGCGCGGCCTCGTCACGATCGCGCAGGACCCGGACGACCGGCGCAGCCGTCTGCTCGAACTGACGCAGGCCGGCCACGACCTGCTGGCCGAGGCATTTCCGCTGTGGCAGCAGACGCATGCCGAGATCGAACGGCCGTTCGCACCGGGGGAAGTCGATCAGTTGCGCGGCCAGTTGCGTGTGCTGTCCGTCGATCCGGCCGAACGCGGCTGAACGGAACCGGCGCGCGACTTACCGCGGCAGGCCGGCCTGCTTCCGGCCCTTCTTCGGCAACAGCAGTTGGGCGAATTCCTGCAGGAAGGCCACGGGCCCGTGCGCATGCAGCGCCTGCCCGCTGCTCAGCGCGCCGTCGATGACGGTCGCGAGCCGCAGCGCGAAGGTTTCCGGTTCGTCGACGCCCATCGCGCCCGCCAGTTCGGTCAGCCGGCGCCGCAGCTCCTGCTTGTGCGCGACGGCCACCTTGCGGGCCGGATGATTGCCGTCCGCGTATTCGGCGGCGATGTTGATCTGCGGGCAACCGCGATAGCCGGGGCGCGCGATGCGTTCACCGATCCATTGCAGCTGCGCATCCAGTTCCTCGCGCGGCGTGCGCCGGTACTGCGCGGCCACCGCATCCCAATGCGCCCAGAAATCGGCGTCCTCGCGCAGCAGGAACGCTTCGATCAGGTCGTCCTTCGTCGCGAAGTGACGATAGAGGCTCGTCTTCGCCACGCCCGCCTGCGCGACGATCAGGTCCACGCCGACCGCGCGCGTACCCTCCCGGTAGAACAGCTCGCTGGCCGTTTGCAGAATGCGTTCGCGCGTATCGGGCGCGTTCCCTGGTGTACCTGTTTCCTTTTTCATCCCGACCCGGCCATGCTGGCCGCCCTTGCCGCAACAGTGAGCCGATCATAGCACCGCGGGATTGACGACGATACAGGTCTGTACTATAAAACAGACCGATCTGTATCGGAGTTGATCATGGACGATCGAATGACGGTTGCAGTCTATGGCGCCACGGGTCATACCGGGCGGTTTGTCGTCGCCGAACTGGCACGGCGCGGCCTGCGCGCGATCCGCATCGGCCGCGATGCGGCGCGGCTCGCGGAAGGCGGCGGCGCAGCGTCGCTCGCGCGCGTCGCCGCGATCGACGATCCGGCCGCGCTCGACACCGCGCTGCGCGGCGCGGATACCGTGATCAACTGCGCGGGGCCGTATCTCGATACCGCGCTGCCGCTGGCCGATGCCGCACTGCGGGCCGCCATCCCCTATCTCGACCTGACGGCCGAGCAGCCGTCGGTGCTGGCGCTGGCCGAACACTGCGATGCCCGGGCACGCGCCGCGGGCGTGACCGTCGTGCCGGCCGCGGCGTTCTACGGCGGCCTGGCCGACCTGCTCGTCACGGCCGTCGTGGACAAGAGCCAGCCGATCGAGCGCGTCGATATCGCGACCGGGCTCGACCGCTGGCACCCGACGCGCGGCACGCGCGTGACGGGCGAACGCAACCGCGCGGTACGGCTCGTGCAGAAGGACGGAAAGCCGACGCCGGTGCCGTCGACCGCACGCGAACGCGCATGGCCGTTCCCGCCGCCGATCGGTCAGGTCGACGTCACGCTGCTGCCGTTTTCGGAAGTGATGACGCTCTCGCGCCACCTGCGCATCGACACGATCGAATCGTGGCTCGCGACGCTCGCGCTGCGCGACGTGCGCGATGCCGCCACGCCGCCGCCCGTGCCGACCGACGCGCTGGGCCGCTCGGCGCAGCAGTTCGCGATGGACGCGATCGTCGTGCAGGGCGGCACGACGCACCGCGCGACCGCGTCCGGGCGCGACATCTACGCGGTCAGCGCACCGATCATCGTCGAGGCCGCCATGCGCCTGATGACGGGCAACACCGTGGTGTCAGGCGGCGTGCGCAGTCTCGGCGAACTGTTCGACGCGCGCGATTTTCTCGCGGCGCTCGATTCGGTGGCAGTATCGTTCGGCACGACGACCGACCCGGTTTTCCACAAGGAGACACAAACATGAGCAGCAACGAGAAAGGCGCGTATTTCCGGTCGCTTCACCGCGCGGGCCAGCCGCTGGCGCTATTCAACGTGTGGGACGCCGGCAGCGCGCGCACGGCGGCCGACGCGGGCGCCGTCGCGCTGGCAACCGGCAGCTGGTCGGTCGCGGCGGCCAACGGGTTCGTCGACGGCGAGCAGATGCCGCGCGCGGTCATGATGGAGGTGCTCGAGCGCATCACGCGCGCGACCGCCCTGCCCATCACCGTCGATCTCGAAAGCGGGTACGGCGAGCGGCCGGAAGATGTCGCCGAAACGATCGCGCTCAGCATCGAGGCCGGCGCGATCGGCTGCAACCTCGAGGACAGCTTTCCGGCGACGGGCGAATTGCGTGACGTCGAAGCTGCCGCAGCCCGTCTCGCGGCAGCACGGCAGGCGGCCGATCGCGCGGGCGCCGACTACTTCATCAACGCGCGTACCGACGTGTTCTTCAAGGCGCCGGCCGACACGCACGACGAGCGCCTGCTCGATGCCACGCTGGCCCGCGCACGCGCGTACGCGGCGGCCGGCGCCGACGGGCTCTTCGTGCCGGGGCTGCGCTCGCCGGCGCTCATTCGCGCGCTGACGGCCGCATCGCCGCTGCCGGTGAACGTGATGCGCGTCGCGGAAACGCCGACATTGGCCGAACTCGCGGACTACGGCGTGGCCCGCATCAGTCACGGGCCGTATCCGTACCTGCAGGCGATGAAGACGCTGGCGGAGATGGTCAGGCAGGGCGGCTAGATGATGCACGATGAACGCCGGCCGCCGCGATCGGCACGCGCCGCCGCATGAACCGGGCCGGTTGCTGCGCGACTGGCGCGACGGGCGCGGCGTCACGCCCGCGCAGATCGCGCAGGGCCGGCGGATTTGCGACATCGTGTGCGTGCAGAACCGCTACAACGTCGCACATCGCGGCGACGACGCGCTGATCGACGCGCTCGCCCGCGACGGCATCGCCTATGTGCCGTGCTTTCCGCTCGGCGGCTTCTCGCCGCTGCAGTCGTCGACACTGTCCGACGTGGCGGCGCGCGTCGGCGCGACGCCGATGCAGGTCGCGCTCGCGTGGCTGCTGCGCCGCGCGCCGAACGTCCTGCTGATTCCCGGCACGTCGTCGGCCGCGCATCTGCGCGAGAACCTCGCGGCGTCCGGCCTCGTGTTGCCGGACGATGCGCTCGCGGACCTCGACCGCATCGCGGGCGCCGGCACCGCCTGACGCTCGACGGGCGGACGGCCGCCGGCGGGCCTGCACCACCGCACCACCGCGCCGGCCTGCCGGCCGGTCAGGACGCGGCGACGCCGACCCGCTTCGGCACGCCCGTCACGATCGCCGCGACCGCGACGGCCAGCACGACGGCCGCGCCCACGAACACGCCAGCCGCGCCGTTCGCGTCGAACACGACGCCACCGGCCGCCGCCCCCGTCGCGATGGCAAGCTGGATCGCCGCGACGATCAGCCCGCCCGCACTTTCGGCTTCATCGGGCACGGTGCGCGTGACCCAGGTCGACCACGCGACCGGCACGCCGCCGAAGGCCATCCCCCACAACGCGACGAGCACCGCATCGATCATCGGCGCGCGGCCGAGCGCGACGAGCGCGACGGCGAGCACGACCATCAGCGCGGGCATCGCGATCAGCATCGGCCGCAGCCGGTGTTCGAGCACGCGGCCCGCGAGCGACGTACCGACGAAGTTGGCGATACCGTAGCCGAGCAGGATCGCCGACAGGCCGTTCACGCCGACGCCCGCGACCTGTTCGAGGAACGGCCGTAGATACGTGAAGAACGCGAAATGCCCGGTGAACACGAGGATCGTCGCGAACATCCCGAGGCCGACGGTCGGCCGGCGCAGCACGTCGATCAGCGTCCGCAGCCGCGTCGTGCCGCTCGGCGGCAGCGACGGCAGCGTGACGAGCTGCGACACGAACGCGATGCCGCCGAGCGCGCCCGCGATCAGGAACACGTTGCGCCAGCCGATCAGGTGACCGAAGTAGCTGCCCATCGGCGCGGACGCGATCGTCGCGACCGCCACGCCGCTGAAGATGATCGACAGCGCACGCGGCACCATCGCCGTCGGCACCAGCCGCATCGTGGTGGCCGTCGCCATCGTCCAGAAGCCGCCCAGCGCGACGCCGAGCACGACGCGGCCGATCAGCAGCATCGTCAGGCTGGTCGCGAACGCGACCGCTAGATTCGACGCGACGAGCAACACCGAAAACGCGAGCAGCACGCGCCGCCGGTCGATCGTGCGCGTCACCGCGGAGATCAGGAGGCTCGTGACGAGCGCCACCGTCGCGGTGGCCGTGACGGCCTGCCCGGCGACGCCTTCGGTCACGCCGAGGCTCTCGGCCATCGGCGTCAGCAGGCTCGCGGGCAGGAATTCGGCCGTGACGAGCCCGAACACGCCGAGCGCCATCGCAAATACCGCGCCCCAGGCCGGTTCGCGGGGGGCCGCCGTCGCGGCGACAGAGGAAATTCCGGGATTCATGCGTCGTTCCGTGTCGTTTAGGGAAAATACCGATGACGGCGTATCGTAAGGAACCACGGCAGGACGGTCTATGACATACAATCCGCTCTTGTTGATCGATCGTCCGAATCTCGCCATGTCCGAGCCCTTGCCTTCCTCCGCGTCCGACGTACACGACCTCGTCAGCGAACTGCTGCTGGGGATGCGCCTGAGCGGCGTCCAGTACCGCCGCATCCAGGTGGCGCGGCCGTTCGGGCTGAATTTCGGCGATGCGCCGGGCCGCGCGCAGTTCCATTTCGTCGGGCGCGGGCCCGTGCTGCTGCGCGACGCGAACGGCGAGACGATGCAGCTCGAAGCCGGCGACGCAATCCTGCTGCCGCACGGCGGCATGCACGCGCTGGTCTCCGACCCCGATGCGCCGTGCCGCGAGATCAACGGCTTCGAGGTCGCGAAGATCTGCGATACGGTCGCGTCGGTGGCGTCGGCGGGCGCGTCGCCGGCAAGCTGCGCGACGACCGAGCCGGGTGCCGGCGACGCGCTGATCTTCAGCGCGTGCATGGAGCTCGACCTCGGCGGCATGCAGCCGCTCGTCGGCACGATGCCCGAGTTCATGCACGTCGGCACGCTGCTCGCGCGCTACCCGGAAATCCGCCCGATGCTCGATGCGATGGAGCGCGAATCCTGCTCGGCGCGCGCGGGCTTCGCCGGCATCCTCGCGCGGCTCGCGGACGTGGTCGCGGCGTTCATCGTGCGCGGCTGGGTCGAATGCGGCTGCGGCGACGCGACGGGCTGGGTGCAGGCGCTGCGCGAACCGAAGCTCGGCCGCGCGATCGTCGCGCTGCATCGCGATCCGGGCCGCAACTGGAGCGTGGCGGAACTCGCCACCGAAGCGGGCGTGTCACGTTCGGTGTTCGCCGAACGCTTTCTCGCAGCCACCGGGATGACACCCGTGCGCTACCTGACCGAGCTGCGGATGCGGCTCGCCGCGCAATGGATCACGCGCGACCACGAGACGATCGAAGCCGTCGCGTACCGGCTCGGCTACGGCTCGCTCGCCGCGTTCAGCCGCGCGTTCAAGCGTGTGGTGGGCAAGCCGCCGGGCGCCGTGCGCGCGGACGGCGAGGCGCGCGTCGAAGCGTAAGGCGCGACGTGTCACGCACGCGCCATGTATCGCGCGTGATGCCGCCAGCCGTCGCCCGAATCGTCGCCACGCGTGATTGCCGCGCTCAGCCGCTGCGCGCTTCCAGCCTGTCGACCAGCGCCGTCGCGCACTGCACGGCAAGCGCCGCGCACTGCTCCGCATCCACCACCGCGCCGCCGGCAACGGTGCCTTGCACGATCCGGCCCAGCAATTCCTTCGAGAGATCGGCGATCTCGTGATCCCGTTCCGTCATGATGTCCCTCCTGCGCGTCGACCGACGGTCTCCACGCGCTCACGTCCCCTGCCCGATCAACGTTCAGCGCCCTTTCGCCCGCACGACGATCTGCGCCTGCGTGTCGCGCTCGATGCGTTCGAGCGACGCGCGCAACGCCGTGAATTCGTCCTGCGTACACACCTGGCGGCCGAAATCCGCCGTCATCCGCCGCGAGACCTGCACGACATGCGCGGCCGCGTCGAATACGTAATGCGACGTGAAGTCGACGAAGCGGTCGTGCACGGCCGTATCGGCCGGCAGGTCGGTCACCGCGACGTCGGCCGGCAGCGCGATCTGGCCGGTCTCGTCGAACGTGCCGCCGATACAGCCCCACGGCTGCGTGCGCACGGGTTCGGCCAGCCAGCTCTCGACCTGCGTCGCGATGCCGCCCGTCAGGCTCGACAGCGCGGGCAACGCGGTCGTGCCGTCGGGCCATACGAAATGATCGACCGTGCCGGAAAGCGTCACGTCGAACGGCCCGTCGGTCACGCGCCGGTCGCTGGTCGACAGTTGCGCGCGGCCGCGCAAGCCGCTTTGCCGCAGACGGTTGTTCGCGAGCTGGACGATGGCGTCGGGTGTCGCGCGGCGAAACAGGTTGCGTTCGAGCTCGGCCGTCCAGCCGTCATCCTCGATGTACGCGTGAAACTGCGCGGCGCCCGGCCCGGCCGCATCGATTTCGACGCGCGCGACGCGGCCGCGCGGCTGCGTGGCCGGGGTGCGCGACAGCACGCCCGAATCGACGAGCAGCACGGGGCGATCCATCACGATGGGCGGCAGATAGCCGAACGCGATGCCGGCCGTCGTCGTATCCGCAAAGCGGGCGAGATCGGGCAGCCACGTGATCGCATGATTGATCGCCCCGCCGCCGTAGCCGGGCACCGACGGCAGCGTGTAGACGGACCCGAGGTTGATCAGCACCGGTTCGCTGCGGATGCCGACCGCCGCGAGCAGCGCGCCGAACAGTGCGACATGATCCTTGCAGTCGCCGTAGCGGTTGCGCAGGATGTCGGTGACGCGATGCGGCGCGGCAGCCGTTTCGCCGAGAAACAGCCCGACGTAGCGCACGTTCGCCTGCACCCAGTCGTACAGGATGCGCGCCTTGTCGCGCGGATCGGCGGCGCCCGCGGTCAGCGTGCGCGCCAGTTGCGTCACGGCCGGATCGTCCGTGCCCGGATCGACGGCCGCGTTGCGGTAGCGCGCAGCGAACGCCGCATAGTCGGGCAGCGTCGACACGACGAGCCGGTCGCCGTAGGTCGCGTAACCGACCGCGCCGCTCTCGATGCGGTCGTACGGGCCGTGCCGGTAGTCGAACTCGTAGCGCGTGCGGCCGTTCGCCGTGACCGGCGGCAGCGCGACGTAGCCGCGCGCATCCGCGTACAGCGGCATGTCGGCCGGCAGGTCGAAGATCAGCCGCTGGTTGTCGACCGGCTCGCGCGACGGCTCCACGGTGTAGCCGAAGTAGCCGCGGTTGACGGGCTTCGTGCGGGTCTTGCGGAACGCCACGCGCGTGCTCGACCCGGCTTCGACGCCGGGAAACACGACGGTGCGCAACAGCCCGTCCTGGAACGTCGGCGCGCCGGCCGAGCGCGGTTCCTGCACGTCGCGGATGCCGTCCACGCCGACCGGATGCGCGACACCGTCGCGGTCGATCGTCTCGGCCGCGAGCAGGTCCACCTTCTCGAGATTCTTGTCGAACCACACGTAGCGCTGCGCGACGGCATCGATGCCGTTCGCGTTGTTCGCGCGCAGCGTCGAATCGTCGTGCTCGTCGAGCGAACCGTCGTGCTGGATCACGAATTCATGGACGTCGCTGACGAGCGTGACGGGCGCCGTGTCGGCCGTGTCGTGCGGCACGTCCGCGGCCGCGCTCGCGCCCGGGCTCGCACCGGCCGCATGCGATGCGCCGAGCACAACAGCACATGCCAACATCCAGCCGGCCAGGCCGACAGAAAAGCGCACCACATCGCACCTCGTCGCGGTTCGGAAAACGCGGCCGCGCGGCGGGCAAGGTCACGCGCGCGGCCCTCGTGCCGGCCAGTGTGGGCGACGCATCCGCACGCGTCAAGCCGGTGCAGGCCGACCTACAATGAGTCATCGATGTGTCATCGCGCGCGGCCGGGAGGCACCATGGAAAGCGCAATCGTGGAAGGCGTCGTCCTGCTGGCATTCGCCGCACTCGCCGCGCTGTTCTTCTTCAAGCGACCGGGGCGCGACCGCGCGAGAGCCAGACTCCATCATCCGCTGCTGCGGCGGCCGAACCGTCCGCATCGGCATCATCGGCCCTGACGGCCGCCAAGAGGCAGTCGCCGGCGGCGCTTGCCGCGTCGCGCCCACGCGGGTGTGCAACGCGGCTGCCCGTCCCGCTGACCGACGTTCATCGGCAGCAGCACCGTCTGCTTGCCCTCGACGTGCAGACGCGTCTGCAACTCGACAGGCGTCTGGTTGTGCAGCCGGGCCGTGAGGCAATTCACGCGACGGAAGATCAGCTGGCTCGCGAAGCTCGCGGCGTTCGGATACTCGTCGAGCGTCGACGACGCGAGGTTCATGAATTCGACGACGGAGTTCGTGCCGAACGCGATCCGGTAGTCGGCCGCGATGCCGCTGCGACGGCAATGCGCGACATCGTCGTCGAGCTTCGGTGATCGCGTGACGCAGCCGTTCGAGATGTTCGTGCCCGTCGTATGCCTTCGCATCGACCTCGCCGACCGCGAGGACGATCACGTTGCGGAAGTGCCCGGGAAACAGCCGGTAACCCACAGCAGCGCGCGCATGCTCGCGCCGCGATGCTTGCCGACCAGCAGCACGGCCGGCGGTTGCGACGGATCGGGCCTGCCCGGCGCGGTCGCCTCGTCGGCTTCAGGCGGCTTGCCCGAGAACAGTTCGTCCTCCTTGGCGAGCTGCGCGCGCGTATACGCGTAGCGGCGGTTGATCGTGAAGCACAGCGCGATCACCGTGCTCGTCGCGAGCAGCGACGTCGCGACGCGGTGGCCGCCACCCGTCGGAAACAGCGCGATCATCCGGTTGTAACCGAGCGAGATGATGAACACGGTGGCCGCCGTCGCGAGTGCGAGGAACAATGCGAGCGGCGTGCGGTGTGCCAGAGCGAGGAATGCCTCCTCCGGGCCGTAGCACGACGACGACAGGCCGTCGGCGCCGAGCCCGCCCCAGGCCGGCAGCGGCGTCACGGCGATCGCATGCCGCGTGCGCGGATCGAGGGGGGCGAGCGGCCTGCCGACGAGCAATTGCCGCACCTTCCGGAAGGCGGTCATGGTCCCCTCCCGGAACGCCCGGTGCCACGCGCTGCGTGATCCTTCAAGACTGATCGACGCACTGGTGCGGCGCCAGTCCACATCTTCCACAAGGGCCGCCCGGCGACCCGGCACCGCTTTCGGCGTGTCAACGAACGACGTCGACAGCCACGCGCCGGATCGTCCACCTGCACGCACTCGCGCAACACGACGAACCTGCCCCGGCGACCTTCACGGCGATCTTGCCGGCCGCCTTCCCCCGCCAGCCGGCCCCACACGTCGTACCGCCCGATACCGGCCCGCCCCGCTCGCCGCCACTTTCCCCGCACGCCCCGGCGCGACCGACACCTGCGTCCTGTTCGTGCGTTGTTCCCCGCAATTCGACTTTTGTGCGCGCGCAACAATGGCGATGCCTCGCGCCCGGCGCCCTGCGGGAAACCCGTCTCCCGCTCGGCACCGGGCGCGACGGTCTTCAAAAAC
Organism: Burkholderia cepacia ATCC 25416; assembly: GCF_001411495.1. Lineage (NCBI taxonomy): Bacteria > Pseudomonadati > Pseudomonadota > Betaproteobacteria > Burkholderiales > Burkholderiaceae > Burkholderia > Burkholderia cepacia. The sequence goes on from NZ_CP012982.1 coordinate 919,275, forward strand.
CACATCTCTCGAGGACATACCATGCAACTCCAATCCCATCCCGCGTGCCGCCCGTTTTATGAAGCCGGCGAACTCACGCAACTGACTGCCTTTTACGAAGAAGGACGTAATGTCATGTGGATGATGCTGCGATCGGAGCCGCGGCCGTGCTTCAACCAGCAACTCGTTACCGACATCATCCATCTCGCACGCGTCGCACGCGACTCGGGCCTGCCGTTCGACTTCTGGGTGACGGGCTCGCTCGTCCCCGAGCTGTTCAACGTCGGCGGCGACCTGAGCTTCTTCGTCGACGCGATCCGCAGCGGCAAGCGCGACCTGCTGATGGCCTACGCGCGCTCGTGCATCGACGGCGTGTACGAGATCTACACGGGCTTCGGCACCGGGGCGATCTCGATCGCGATGGTCGAGGGCAGCGCGCTCGGCGGCGGCTTCGAGGCCGCGCTCGCGCATCACTACGTGCTCGCGCAGAAGGGCGTGAAGCTCGGGTTCCCCGAGATCGCGTTCAACCTGTTCCCGGGCATGGGCGGCTATTCGCTCGTCGCGCGCAAGGCCGATCGGGGCCTCGCGGAGCAGCTGATCGCGACCGGTGAAGCGCACGCATCCGAGTGGTACGAGGATCGCGGCCTGATCGACCAGACGTTCGACGCGGGTGACGCGTATCTCGCGACGCGTACCTTCATCGACGTGACGAAGCCGAAGCTGAACGGCGTGCGCGCGATGCTGCGCGCACGCGAGCGGGTGTTCCAGCTGTCGCGCTCCGAGCTGATGGACATCACGGAAGCATGGGTGCATGCGGCGTTCACGATCGAGCCGAAGGATCTCGCGTACATGGAACGCCTCGTGATGCTGCAGAACCGGCGCGTGTCGAAGCTGCGCACGGTGTAGTGCGACGGGCGCCGCTTGCGGGCGGCGCCCTTTCATGAACGGAGCTCAGGCGATCAGCCTGAGCTTTCTCGTCTCCGCGAGCCACGCCTCGAACGCCTGTGCCGGCATCGGGCGCGCGTAGTAGTAGCCCTGCGCGTGATCGACGTCGAGCTGCTTGAGGAATTCGGCTTCCGCATGCGTTTCGACACCTTCGGCGATCACCGCGAAATTCAGCGCCTTCGCGAGCGACACGACCGAGCGCACCAGCGCCTGCGAGCGCGGATTGCGGTCGATGGCCGTGATGAAGCTGCGGTCGAGCTTGATCGCGTCGAGCGGCAGGCGCGACAACTGCGACAGCGACGAATAACCGGTGCCGAAATCGTCGAGATGGATCTCCGCGCCGAGCTGGCGGAACTGGCGCATCAGCCCGTTGGCCGCATCCTCGTCCTCGATGAAGCAGCTCTCGGTCAGCTCGATGTCGAGCAGGCCGGGCTTCAGCCCCGCGGCGTCGAGGATCGACGCCATCTGGTGCACGATGTTCATGTCCTGCAACTGCCGCGCGGACACGTTCACCGCGATCCGGATACCGAGCCCCTTCGCCTTCCACGCGGCGGCCTGCGCGGCCGCGGTGCGCATCACCCAGCGCCCGAGCGGCGCGATCAGGCCCGACTCCTCCGCGAAGCGGATGAATTCGATCGGCGCGACGAGCCCGCGATCGGGCGACTGCCAGCGGATCAGCGCCTCGACGCCATGCACGTCGCCGGTCGCGATATCGACGACCGGCTGGTAGTGCAGCACGAACTGCTCCTCTTCGAGCGCCTTGCGCAGGTTCGTGTCGAGCCACATGTACTTCGCGACCTTCTGGTTCATCTCCAGCGAGAACACGCGGTACGTATGCTTGCCCTCTTCCTTCGCGACGTACATCGCGGTATCCGCGCTGCGGATCAGCGTCTCGAGCGAGTCGCCGTGCTGCGGATGCATCGCGATGCCGATCGAGCAGCTCGTGTAGACCTCCATCAGCCCGAGATGGATCGGCGTGCGCAGCCGCTCGAGAATGATCTGCGCGGTCGCTTCGAGCAGCGGCCGCGTGCCGTGCTCGAACAGCACGAGGAATTCGTCGCCGCCGAGCCGCGCGAGCGTCGCGCCGGACGGCAGGCAGCCGCTGATGATCGCCGACACGTCCTGCAGCAGCCGGTCGCCGGTGATGTGCCCGTAGTGATCGTTGACGCGCTTGAAGTTGTCGAGATCGAGGAACAGGATGCCGACCTGCCCGCGCGTCGCGGCGGTTTCGGCGGCGATCGCCGCGTGGATGCGCTCGCTGATCGCATGGCGGTTCGGCAGCCCGGTGAGCACGTCGGTGTTCGCGAGTTCGGTGAGCCGCTGCTGCGCGCTGCGCTCCTCGGTGATGTCGATGCCCGAGCAGATCAGGAACTGCTCGTCGACACCGCTGCCGCTCTGGACGAACTTGTTGCGGAACTGGAACAGGCGCGGCCCGTTGACCGTATTGATGTAGCGCTCGACCGCGAACGACTGGTTGCTCGCGAAAAAGCCGGTGATGTTGCTGCGCGACTGCGCGCCCTGCTCCGGGCTCATGAACAGCTCGAACGCGCTGCGGCCGATCACGTCGACCTCGCGCTTGCCCGTCACTTCCTCGCACAGGCGGTTGAAGCGCTGCACCATCCCGTTGCGGTCGAGGATCACGACGAGCGAGTTCACCTCCGACACGACCTGTTCGGCGAACGCGAGCCCGTGCGCGAGATCGATCGCGACGGACTCGGCATCGGAATAGGCGGAGGCGGTGCCGGCCCAGTTGGTCGTGTCGACCTTCCGGCCGACGAGATGGAGCCTGACCGATTCGCCGAACAGCGCGATGTCGAGCACGAGGTGCGACGTGACGCCGGTCAGCGCGCGGATGCTCGCGGCCTGTTCGGCCGTCAGCGCGACGGCGACGTTGGTCAGCCCGCGGACGGCCGCCAGTTCGAGTGCATTGCTGTCGCTGCCGAGACGCCAGCAGGGGCTGCGCGTACCGACGTGCGCCTCGAGCACCGCGCTATCGTTTTCGTCATCCATGGAGACGCCCCGATCCAGAAAAAACGCACAGTGTAGACGGAGGCGAGTCGGCCGACCGCCCTTCCGGGCCGCGCAGCGCGCGCTCCCGGAAGGGCAACCGTGGTTGCCGTGATGATGGGCCTCGTCCCGTACTTGTTTCCAGCTAATGCGACCCGGCGTTCGCGCATGATGCGCGCAGGTTGTGCCTAACGAATGATGAGAGCCATCTTATCAAATGACGATCGAGAATGGCACTCACATTTAGAGCGGAGTGTCAAGGAATTGGGACTCGATTGGCAAGCCGGATTTTTCATGATTGGCAGCCTGCCTGAACGCGCGTGAGACGGTGCGCAACGAGTCTGGCGCGACAGGCTGAACGCCCCGCCGGGCGGTCGTTTGCGGCCGATTTCGGAATACGGGGACAGCGATGCGGCGGAATCGTGGCGACAGGGTCGGATCGCGTTCCTGCGATCCGGTTTCCCGTATTTTTTGATTCCGTTCGGGCATTAATGCACGGCTTTATTCCACAGTCCGTTGCAATGTTATCCGCGCGCCGGCGCGGGGCTCCCGCGCCGGTCGCCCACGCCGGTCGCCCACGCCGGTCGCCCGGCTCAGCCCGCCGCGCCGTATCCGCCGCCGCCCGGGGTTTCGACGACGAACACGTCGCCCGGCGCCATCTGCGCACGGCCGATATGCTCGAGCGCCTCGACCGTGCCGTCCGCGCGCTCGATCGTGTTGCGGCCGAGCGCGCCGGCCTCGCCGCCCGCCGCGCCGAACGGCGCGTGGATCCGGTTGTTCGACAGGATCGACGCGGTCATCGGCTCGAGGAAGCGGATCCGCCGCACCGCGCCGTCGCCGCCGCGCCAGCGGCCGCCGCCGCCCGACCCGGCGCGGATGCGGTGCGAATCGAGTCGCACCGGGTAGCGCCATTCCAGCACCTCCGGATCGGTGAGCCGCGAGTTCGTCATGTGCGTCTGCACCGCGCCGACGCCCGCGAAGCCGTCGCCGGCACCGCTGCCGCCCGCAATCGTCTCGTAGTACTGGTAGCGATCGTTGCCGAATGTGAAGTTATTCATCGTTCCCTGGCTCGACGCGACGCAGCCGAGCGCGCCGTACAGCGCGTTGGTGATGGCCGACGACGTCTCGACGTTACCCGACACGACCGCCGCCGGATACTCGGGATTCAGCATCGAGCGGGCCGGCACGATCACCGTGAGCGGCTTCAGGCAGCCGGCGTTCAGCGGGATGTCGTCGCCGACCAGCGTGCGGAACACGTACAGCACGGCGGCCATGCACACGGCCTTCGGCGCGTTGAAGTTGTTGTCGAGCTGCGCGGACGTGCCCGTGAAATCGATTTCCGCGCGCCGCGCGGCCCGGTCGACGCGGATCGCGACACGAATCTCCGCGCCGTTGTCGAGCGGGTAGCGGTACGCGCCGTCCTGCAGCGCGCCGATCACGCGCCGCACCGCTTCTTCCGCGTTGTCCTGCACGTGCCCCATGAACGCGAGCACGACGTCGCGGCCGAACTGCGCGACCATCCGGCGCAGCTCGTCGACGCCCTTCTGGTTCGCGGCGACCTGCGCGCGCAGGTCGGCCATGTTCTGCTCGACGTTGCGCGCCGGGTAGCGGCCCGACGCGAGCAGCGCGCGGGTTTCCGCATCGCGCAGCGTGCCGGCCGACACGAGCTGCCAGTTGTCGATCAGCACGCCTTCCTCGTCGATATGCGTCGAATCGGGCGGCATCGAGCCCGGCGTCGTGCCGCCGATGTCCGCGTGGTGGCCGCGCGAGCCGACGTAGAACAGCGGCGCGTCCGAACCGTCCGCGAACACCGGCGTGATGACGGTCACGTCCGGCAGGTGCGTGCCGCCGTGATACGGATCGTTCAGCATGAACACGTCGCCGTCGCGCATGCGGCCGCGGTTGCGCTCGATCACCGTGCGGATGCTCTCGCCCATCGAGCCCAGGTGCACCGGCATGTGCGGCGCGTTCGCGATCAGGTTGCCGTCGCCGTCGAAGATCGCGCACGAGAAGTCGAGCCGCTCCTTGATGTTCACCGAGTACGCGGTGTTCTGCAGCCGCAGCCCCATCTGCTCGGCGATCGACATGAACAGGTTGTTGAAGATCTCGAGCCGCACCGGGTCGGCGTCGGTGCCGAGCGAGCGGCGCGTCGGCAGCGGCGTCGTGCGTGTCAGCACGAGGTTGCCCTGCGCGGTCATCTGCGCGCGCCAGCCGGGCTCGACGACGGTCGTGCCGTTCTTTTCCGCGACGATCGCCGGGCCGTCGATCGCGTCGCCGGCCAGCAGCGTGTCGCGCACGTAGAGCGCCGCGTCGTGCCATTGGCCGCCGGAATAAAAGCGCACCGCGGAATGCGCGCGCAGTGCGCCAGCGCCGCCGTCGCTGCCGTCGCTGCCGTCGCCGCGCGGCGCGAGCGGGGCGATCTCCACCGGCGCGTCGGAGCGGCCGATCGCCTCGACCGACGCGAGTTCGGCCACCAGCGGCGTGCCGGGCATCAGGAACGCGTAGCGCTGCCGGTACGCGGCCTCGAATGCCTGCTGCATCGCGGCGACGCTGCCGGCCGGCACGTCGAGCGTCGAATCGGTGCCCTGGTAGCGCAGGTGCACGCGGCGCTCGATCGCGATCCGCGCCTGCGGCACGCCCTGTTCGAGCAGCGCGCCGACGGCCTCGTCGGCCAGCCGGTCGAGCGCCGCGTTCAGCGCCGGCAGCGACGCGTCGGACAACACCGCCTCGACCGCGCGTTCGCGCATCGCGGTCTGGTCGGCGAGGCCCATCCCGTATGCGGACAGCACGCCCGCGAGCGGGTGCGCGAACACCTGTGTCATCCCGAGCGCGTCGGCCACGCCGCACGCATGCTGGCCGCCCGCGCCGCCGAACGTCGTCAGCACGTAGCGCGACACGTCGTGGCCGCGCTGCACCGAGATCTTCTTGATCGCGTTCGCCATGCTGCCGATCGCGATTTCCAGGAAACCTTCGGCGAGCGCCTCGGGCGTCTCGCGCCGCCCGGTCGCCGCGTGGATCTCGTCGGCGAGCGCGGCGAACTTCGCGACCACGCCGTCGCGGTCGAGCGGTTCGTCCGCATGCGGGCCGAACACGCACGGGAAATGATCGGGCTGGATCTTGCCGAGCATCACGTTGCAGTCGGTCACCGTCAGCGGGCCGCCGCGCCGGTACGCGGCCGGCCCCGGGTTCGCGCCGGCCGACTCGGGCCCGACGCGCAGCCGCGCGCCGTCGAAGCCGAGCACCGAGCCGCCGCCGGCGGCCACCGTATGGATGCTCATCATCGGCGCGCGCATCCGCACGCCGGCCACCTGCGTCTCGAACACGCGCTCGAACTCGCCGTGGTAGTGCGACACGTCCGTCGACGTGCCGCCCATGTCGAAGCCGATCACGCGCTCGAAGCCGGCCGCCTGCGCGGCGCGCACCATCCCGACGATGCCGCCGGCCGGGCCCGACAGGATCGCGTCCTTGCCCTGGAACGCGTCGGCACGCGTGAGGCCGCCGCTGCTCTGCATGAACTGCAGGTTCACGCCCGGCATCTCGTGCGCGACCTGCTCGACATAACGACGCAGGATCGGCGACAGGTACGCATCGACGACGGTCGTGTCGCCGCGCGACACCATCTTCATCAGCGGCGACACCTCGTGCGACACCGATACCTGCGTGAAGCCGATCCGGCGCGCCAGCGCGGCCAGCGCGCGCTCGTGCGCGGTGTAGCGATAGCCGTGGATCAGCACGATCGCGAGCGCGCGCACGCCCGAGTCGTACACGCGGCGCAGCGACGCTTCGGCCTGCTCCGCGTCGAGCGGCACGACGACGTCGCCGTGCGCGCCGATGCGCTCGTCGATCTCGACGACGGTTTCGTACAGCGCGTCGGGCAGCACGATGTCGAGATCGAACAGGCGCGGCCGGTTCTGGTACGCGATGCGCAGCACGTCGCGAAAACCGCGCGTCGTCGCGAGCGCGGTGCGTTCGCCCTTGCGTTCGAGCAGCGCGTTGGTCGCGACCGTCGTGCCCATCTTCACCATGTCGACGCGCTCGGGCGTGATCGGCTCGCCGGCCGCGAGGCCCAGCAGGTGGCGAATCCCGGCCACGGCCGCGTCGCGATACTGCTCGGGGTTCTCCGACAGCAGCTTGTGCGTGACGAGCGTGCCGTCGGGCCGGCGCGCGACGATGTCGGTGAACGTGCCGCCGCGGTCGATCCAGAATTGCCAGCGCGCGGCGTCGGAGGAAACGGGAGTGTCGTGTCGGTCAGTCATGATGTCGGGTCGATGCGTCGTGAAATCGAGGACGAGCGCCGCCGCACGGCGCGCGCGGCGCGCCATGTCACGGTGTCGATGAAAAGGGGAGGACAACGCGGGGCGGACCGCCCCGCCGGTTCAGGCGGCGTCCAGTTCGCGGCCGCGTGTCTCGGGCAGCGTCAGCGCGGCGACGATCACCACGCCGTACGCGGCGACCGCGAAGATGCCGATGCTCATGCCGAGCCCGTATTGCTTGGACAGCGCGCCGATCAGGAACGGGAACAGCGCACCGATCGCGCGGCCCACGTTGTAGCAGAAGCCCTGGCCGGAGCCGCGCACGCGGGTCGGGAACAGTTCGGTGAGGAATGCGCCCATCCCGGAGAAGATGCCCGATGCGAAGAAGCCGAGCGGGAAACCGAGCCACAGCATCGACGCGTTGGTCAGGTTCAGCGACGTGTACGCGAACGCGATCACCATCGAGCCCAGCGCGAACAGGATGAAGTTCGGCTTGCGGCCGAGGCGGTCGGTCAGGTACGCGCTCGTCAGGTAGCCGACCCACGAGCCGAAGATGATCATCGCCAGATAACCGCCGGTGCCCATCACCGTGAGGTGACGCTCGGTCTTCAGGAAGGTCGGTAGCCACGTCGTGATCGCGTAGTAGCCGCCCTGCGCGCCGGTCGTCAGCAGCGCCGCGCGCAGCGTCGTCGTGATCAGCTTCGGCGCGAAGATCTCCGTGAGGCGCGGCGCGTCGGCCACTTTCGCCTGCGCGGCCTTCTCCTTCTCGTAGACGTCCGGCTCCTTCACGTAGCGGCGGATCGCGACGACCAGCAGTGCCGGTGCGAGCCCGACGAGGAACAGCGCGCGCCACGCCTGCTCGGCGGGCAGCACCGAGAACAGCAGCGCATACAGCAGCGCGCACAGCCCCCAGCCGATCGCCCAGCCCGACTGCACGAGGCCGACCGCCTTGCCGCGGTCGCGCGCGCGGATCACTTCGCCGATCAGCACGGCGCCGGCCGTCCATTCGCCGCCGAAGCCGAAGCCCATCAGCGCGCGCGCGGCGAGCAGCTGATGGTAGTTTTGCGCGAGCCCGCACAACGCGGTGAACACGGCGAACCACAGCACCGTGAGCTGCAGTGTGCGCACGCGGCCGATCCGGTCGGACAGGATGCCGGCGATCCAGCCGCCGGCCGCCGACGCGAGCAGCGTGACCGTGCCGATGAAGCCCGCATCCGCGAACGAGATACCCCAGGTCGCGACGAGCGTCGGGATCACGAACGACAGCATCTGCGTGTCCATCCCGTCGAGCATGTAGCCGACCTTGCAGCTCCAGAACGCGCGGCGCTCGCGCGGCTGCGCGTCGCCGTACCACGAGAACAGGCCGTTGCGCTCGGGGCTCGCGGGCTCCGCGGCGTTCGCCGCGAGGGTCTTGCTTTCCATGGTGATGCTCCTGTCGTGATGCGCCGTCAAACGGCGGTCGTGCGTGCGGTATGTGGTGCGGTACGTCGTGCGATATGTGGTGCGGGCCGTCGTCGCCCCGGATCAGAATACGGCCAGCGACGCGTTCGTGATGTCGGTCATCAGCATGTGGCCGGGCGTGTGCGCGATCGCGATCGGCAGCTTCGCGTCCATCAGCGCCGTTTGCGGCGTCACGCCGCACGCCCAGAACACCGGCAGCTCGCCGTCGCGGATCGTCACCGCGTCGCCGAATTCGGGCGCGTTAAGGTCGGCGATGCCCAGTTCGCGCGGATCGCCGAGATGGATCGGCGCGCCGTGCACGCCCGGAAACCGGCTCGTGACCTGCACCGCGCGGATCGCGTCGGCGCCGCGCATCGGCCGCATCGACACGACGAGCTGGCCACCGAAGATCCCCGCCCGGCGGTTCGGGATCGACGTGCGGTACATCGGCACGTTGCGCCCCTCCTCGACGTGGCGCAGGCCGATCCCTTCGCGTGCCAGCATGTCCTCGAACGAGAACGAGCAGCCGATCGCGAACACGACGAAATCGTCGCGCCACAGCGCGTCCAGCGACTCGACGCGCTCGGTCAGGCGGCCGTCGCGATAGACGTTGTAGCTCGGCACGTCGGTGCGGATGTCGAGATCCTCGCCGAGCGCGTCGACCCGGAACGCGCCCGGTTCGCCGACGCCCAGCAGCGGGCAGGCTTTCGGATTCGCCTGACAGAAGCGCAGGAAATCGTGCGCGTACGCATCGGGCAGGATCGCGAGGTTCGCTTGCGCGTACGGACCGCAATGGCCCGCGGTCGGGCCGCGGAATGCGCCGCGGCGCACGGACTGGCGGAATTCGGAAGGCGTCATGAGGTTCTGTCGCTTGTCGGTGTGTCGTCGGGATGACGGTGCCGTGTCATCGGATACGGCGAAGAATAGAAAAGAAAAAATTTTGTCGCCAACGAGTTTTTTTGCGCTTCGTGTATAGAATTTCTTTACACGAAGCCGGGTTTTCCCCAGTCCCGTTCATTTTTTCAGCGGGACAAGCTGCGCGCCCAACGCCTTGCCGACCACCATGAACACGCGTTTTCTCGAAACCTTCGTCACGCTCGCGAAGCTGCGCAACTTCCGCACGACGGCCGCCGCGCTGCACGCGACGCCGGCCGCGATCTCGCAGCGCCTGAAGGCGCTCGAGGACGAATTGCAGACGGTACTCGTCGACCGCGGCAGCCGCGAGTTCCGGCTCACGCCGAACGGCGAATACCTGCTCGGCTACGCGAAAGCCGTGGTCGAGGCGACGCAGGAACTGCAGGCCGCCGCGTCCGGCGAAAGTGCGTTGCGCGGGAAGCTGCGGCTCGGCGTGATCGAGACCGTCGTGCACAGCTGGCTGCCGCACTACATGCGGCGTCTGGCGGCCGACTATCCGCAGCTGGAAATCGACCTGACCGTCGACGTCAGCGTCGTGCTGCAGCGCCGGCTGATGGCCGGCGAGCTCGACCTGATCATCCGCGTGGAAGGCAGCGACGAAGCGTCGGTCGTGTGCGATGCGCTCGCGAACTATCCGGTGCGCTGGATCGCGCGGGCGGGGCTGCTGCCGAATACGCGCTCGGGCCTCGCGCGGCAGGTGCTGCGCCAGCCGATTCTCACGTACGGGCGCGGTACGGCGCCCCACCGTGCGCTCGAGGATATCGTCCGTACCCTTGCGCATGCGCACGGCGTGCCGCTGTCGGACACGCGCATCACCGGGTCGCCGTCCATCTCCGTGATCGTTCAGCTCGTGCGCGACGGTTTCGGTGTCGCGGCGATTCCGGTGCTGTTCGTCGATGCGCTGATCGAGAGCGGCGAAGTCGTCGAGCTGCCGCTGCAGCCGTCGCCGCCGTCGATCGTCGTGTCGATGTCGCGGCGGGCGGATGCGCCGAGGTTCGTGCACGGCGCGTCGATTGCGGCGCGGGTCGCGTGTCACGAGTATTGCGAGAAGAGTACGCGGCGGTTGGTTGAAGCGCTTTGAGGCGTGGGGCGCGCAAGGCGGTGTTTTTCGGGTTCCTGGGCGGGTATCTCGCTTGTGACCAGGACGGGGGCGGGTTCACTTCCTCACCGAGTTGCCCATCGAAGCGAATCCGGCTTCCTCTCACCGCTCGACGTTTCTGGTACGAATCTTGAGTAATTCAATAAACGCACGAACGGATTCGACATGACGCTTTGCCTTGGCGCCAATTTAATTTCCCGGTGCAGGAGGCCTCTCTATAACGGCGTCGACATAAATGGATAGCGGTAGGTTTCTGATGACAAACGGCGACAAGGCTGCCGTATAGCACGTGGCAGGTTACCCTAAGCCCGGCAAATCATCGCGACACAACACATTGTCAACCTCGTACACATCGAACTGTCCCAGCCTCTTGTGCTTCGTTGGATAGAGCCAACCATAGGAACCGCCCATTACATAAAAATACGTTTCCGAGGTAGCGGGTGTACCCAACTAATTTATTCAGATGAAAGATTGGAATATTTTTTAAAGTCATTTTCACCGACAGACTTTCGGCACTTCATTCAAACATAGGTTTAGAAATTTTTAAATTAATAAAATCATCGAAAATACAATAAAACGTCGCCCCCGAAGCTTACTCAGCCCTCAACCCCAACCACCCATTTATTGGCATAACATTATAATGGTACATGCCAAACAAAAGTAGATTTTATCCGCCCCCTCCAACCTCGATACGCCCCCTCCAACCTCGATACGCCCCCTCCAACTGAGTGAACGTATTTATTCATCAAATCCACCGTCTCATCAAATTCATCTTCATTAGCCAATACAACGACCTGAGCTTCTCATGAAACTCCGCCCTTCAAGAGATTGTGTACAAACCTGACGAAAACTTGGCGCGCAAACCATTTACCGAGTTAACCTACCCTTCAGGATGGGCACCCGACGGCGAATCTTCGAGACGTTCCCAGCACGATCGGTATAAGTAATCACAAATCGGTGATCTTCGACCACAACCTCTTTAATGGAGGCAAAAGCATCCATCCCTTGGGGTATATCCAACGCAATCTCCCCAACGACTCGAGATTGCTTTGAGAACATGGCGTACATAGGAAGAGGATTCCGTTTGCTGAGCAAAACAACGCCACGCTCCACGTCATAAGCTTCGACGAAGGGGAACGGACCACCCAGCCCTTTCCTCTCGCTATAGAAGTAGGTTGTCGAACACTGTGTTCCACAAGGAAGGTCAATAACAAAAACTCCGGAAGTCATCGATATATTCGTTGGCGCATTAGGGTAATCGATGATCTTCTTCTCGCCGGCTGAGCCGGATGCATAGATCCCGCAATTCGCACCGCTGCCGAATTCCTGGCATCGCACCTTGATCTGACTAGAACCATCAGGAAAGTTCGTTGATTCATCTAGTGCGACAGCTAAGGCACCGCCTGCAATCAGAACAAGACAACTATATATGGCAAATCTGACAATCCTCATCACGAACACCTTCCAGACTATTCTCTCATTCAATCGGCAGTATTAACGGGTCAATTCATGGCTGCGCAACCATTCATCATCGACGTTATTGCCCGAATCTTCGATCCATCTTTACTCAAAACAAAATACCTTTCTTTACAAGTTTCTCGACCACCATCTTTAGATTCAGCATGATATCGAACTTTAATCAGAAAGCTGTCTGGACGAGTATGCAGATCAATTACAATGGTCCGCCCCTGCGCATCCTTCATGGGCTCAATGCCATTGTTAGAAAACTCTGCAAGCACCATTGATTCCTGCCCACTCAAGAGATCTGAAAGCGTAAAATATCGACACTCCGCACCACAGCTATGCCTAGCAATATAAAATCGACCACCAGCATTCACATCGGGCTGACCTATGAGTTTCCCATAATTATCTCGCCACAATCCCCCATCATTCCTAGCAAAGGACGGAATCTGTATCGGGCCGCGATACACATCAGCTCGATAATTCGAGAATTTTGGAATTACACCTCGAGCATGTGAATTCAAAATACAGAAATTCTGAACTCCAATAAATAAGATGGATAAGACAGCCCATAAAATATACCTTCTATCAATCAATAAGATCATCTAGTGCACCTCGACTCACCGCCAGATCAGATTTTCCAGCAAGCTCTTCACGAACGAGCGTGGTGAATTTTGCATTCAAATCCTCCCAACTTACTCCTCCTTGATCATACGGAGCTCCTGGAAAACTCGCCCATTCCAGTTTGCAATTTGCTTGGAAAACAGCCTTCGAAAGCTCTCCGCTCTTTATGAAATCAAGAGCTTTTCTCTTCATTTTAAGAATGACAACGCAATATCTATCTTGCGAGACAGGCGAGAAATCGCTCACATAAAATCGTTCTCGCCACCTTATCGACGGGGAGTCATCCCATGTGTAACCCATTACCTGGTAAGCGCCGGCAGCAGTAGAACTGTACCCTGAATCTTTAATTAATATTCTCGGATGATCGGAAAATGTTCTACCAAAATCCTTTATGAACGATTTACCACCAAAGAGCCTCTCATACCCTGCCACGCCCTCTGTGCCCTCACTGAATCTTACTGTTCGAAGAAATGCCCTAACGCGCGCCTCCTCAATTGAAATACTGCCGTCAAGAAAATTAATCAATAGTCCTACGGGGTGAATGTGAAACACGAACGAATCAACCGGGAAGTCCTTAACTTTCCCAACGACCGCATCCCACCACACTAATTGCGTGACGCGCGCTTTCTCCGACTCCCAGACCATCTTCGACGACGGTGGTATCAACGCATCGTAGGCATCCCACGCCTTCTTGTCTGCCTTCCATTCACTCGGATAGCGCAGGATGACGCGAGACAGTTGGTAGATGGTGTCACGATCGCGCTGCGCCGCCTTCACTTCGGCCAAGGTGAGCTGACCGTCGTGATTGGCATCGAGCAGCGCTCGCACTTCGCGCAGCGGCACGTCGAGGTCGGCGTCCTTCAATCCCAATCGCCCGCGCTGAAACTCCTCCATCTGCTTGAAGTCGGCAAAATAGCTGCCGTAGGCGGCCGTGGTTGGCTTGGACTCAATCAGTTTGAAGTCCACCCACTCATACGGCGAGTGCAGGGAAACACCAGCATGGCCCGCTTCGCCTACCCAGCCGATGGCGGTGGTGCCAACGGTTTTCAGTCGCACCTGCCACCATGCGTTACCAGCTTCATCCAGGGCAAACACCTTGGGCAGCTCCGTGGGGATTTGTTTGTCCGGTCTCGATTGCTGCAACATGAGCCGTGACACGTGCTGCGGCTGCGCACCGTTTTTGGGGCCGTTGGCTGCGAACGTCAGTGGAAAACTTACCCACCCTTGTGCCAAGTCCGCTGTCAACAACTTGCCTCCTTGGACACTGACCAGCGCAGTGTATGCGTCTTTGGTGATCCAGACCGGTGTTTGGCTGGCAGCCCCGACGAAAACCCCGCGGAAGCGCGTGGCTCCAGGTTGACCGACCGTCCCCTGCCGAGGCACGCGGACGATATCCGCTGCCGTGTACACGGCCCCATCGTTGAGACGGAACAGATTGGCCTCCTTGGCACCCGTCGGCAATTTGGCTTTGCGGTCGATCCACTGCATAACCGCCGTTGGCTTGACTTTGACGTACAGGGCATCGTCAGGCGGCGCACCGTCCAAGGCGACAATGGTATCTACCGGCAGCAAACCGGCCTGCGGCGGCGCGAGTACCGGGTTATGCAATTGGGCATCTGGCGCCACCCGCAGCAGAGTTTTCTGCTGAGGCGTGGCCCTTGCCGCAGCAGCACGACTCTTTTCCAGAAAGGCTCGCAGTTCCGGGCCGACGATGATCTCGTGATGCATCAGCCTGCGGCTCTGCCCCGGATCCTGTACTCGCCGATACTCACCCATGTGGCCCAACAGTTCGCCAGCTTTGACCGCCGGCGGGCTCGCTGGCGTAACCACGACATCAAAGTCCTCCGGCGCCTGGCCTCGTGCTTCCAGCCAGCTCATCGAGACCCATCCGCTATGCGCGGCGGCAGGCACCTCCGTCTGCGCGGTCGATGGCGGCACGATCGCTTTCTCGATCACGCGCTTAATCTTGACCCACTGTTTGTCGCGCTGGAGCACCGTAAAGCGAGCACCGTGTGGCAGGTAGCCAAGGACGGGCGAGTCTTTGGCAAACGAAGGCTTTGCACGCACGCTCAGTCCGATGACCGGCTGATCCGTGGCCCCTTTCGGTACAGTTTGTTTCTCTTTGGCGGTTTCCTTGACGCGACAGATCTTGGCCGGCCAGTACGCGGGACGCTTGGTCGCCGCCGGGCGTCGGGTTGTAGATCACCGGCTCGCCCTGCTGACGGCCGAAGATAAACAGCCGATCGCAGTGGATCAACCGATGCCCATCGGCCTTGTGCTGGAAAGCGTAGAAGAAGCCTTCCTCGCGCAAGATACGTTCGATGAAATCGTAGTCGGTGTCGCCTGCCTGCACGCAATACTCGCGCGCCAGATGCTCGTTGGTGACACGCTGCTCGTAGTCCAGCGTTTGACGGTGTGCCTTGAGCACGGCCGTGGCGATCTCGGGCACGCTCAAAGTCTGGAAGATGCGCCAGTCGGAGGACAGCTTCAGACGCGCCAAACGCGGCTCGACCACCGCGGAATAGCGAGTGCGTCGAAATCCCGTATCACGCTGAACGAACGACGAGATGGCACCATGCACGTAACGCACCGGCTGCCCGCCCTGCCAAATCGTGAGCAGGCCGTTACGATCGAGCACCTCGCCAAAGTCGATGGCGGGATTCGCGCTGGCCAATTCAACCTGCAAGAGAAAGGTCTCGGACAGGCCCTCGTGCAGAGTGAACTCGACGACCTCGAATGATTCGTCGCCGATAGTGAAAGTAAAGTTCAAGTCGGTTCGATCAACCATGAGCGCCCCTTGCCGGCCCGTTATCGGGCCGGCGATCTACATGCTGAGTTGAGCGACCGGCTCAAGCGCCGGTCACACGGGTGACCCGACCTCAGGCTTCCTGGGGCTTGCGCCAGTCGTCCGACGCTTCGGTGCCGGCGATGGCGTGCGTCCAGGTGATCTTGCGGTAGGCCATGGCGACCTTCACCAGCTGGGTGTACTCAGCCTTGGTTGCATCCTGCGCATGCGGCAGCACGGTGTTGATGTTGACGATGGTGGCATCTTCGAGCTTGGTGGTGAAGAAGTGCTCCTGCTTGCCCTCGGTCGACGTGCGATACCACTTCACTTCCACTTCAGGGAGCATTTCACCGGAGGCCAAGGCTTGGTACAGCAGCGGCGTGGCCTTGTTGAGCGGCGAGGTGAAGATGAACGGCTTGTGCACACGCTGGCCCGACGGCTGGCCGCTCTGCGGGTCGGTCGGCGTGGCGATCAGGTGTTCGACTTCCTGGACCAGGATCTGGTCCTCGTGACCTTCCTGATAGACGTTGCCGACGGAGTCGGCCGTGAAGGCGCCTTGCGTGATGTTGCCCTGGGTCTTGCCCTGGATGCTGATATAAGCGGGAGTCGGCATGGATGCAGTCCTTGTTGTTGGAATCGACACGGCCGTCTGACCGTGTTGCCATCGGGAGATGACTGCCTACGTAACGCAATGCCCGTGCCAATTTTCTCAAATCGGCATTTAATCCTTTGATATCAGCGCATTAGTGGGGATGCGCATCGCTCCGCACAGACGACGGGGAACGTGAAGCCACGAAAACTGATTTTTTCGAGTGGAAATCGGGCCATTCGTGGCCCGCTCAACACCAATCGATTGAAAATAAAAGGGATTTACCGGGCCATTTTTGGCCCGACCGAGCCAAAAATGGCCCGATCGCCAAAGCGAACGTCAATCCATACATCGCTGAAGATATGGAAGCCCCGAAGGCCACCCTGCATTCGGGGCTTTTTGCGGCGGTTCGCGAGCGTACGGGCCACTTGCAAGCATGCGGCCACGCTCTTCGCTTCAGCCGGGTTTCACCCGCCTCAGTGCGACCGCCCCGTCTCCGTACCCGGCGCGAACGCGATACCCCGCAACACTTCCGCAAACTTCGCAGTCCGCAGCACGGCAAACTGCTCGTGCGCCGCCGTCGTCGCGCTCGTACTCTTCAACACGTCACGCACGGCAACCAGCCGGTTCGGATCGGCACCGACATCGTCGTTGCCGCTGACCGTCGACGTAATCGCCCAGATAGTCACCGTGCCGTCGCGTTCGACGCGGCCCATCAGGTTGCGCAGGCCCGCCGTCGTCTGCGCGGCCGTTATTGCCGCTGTACGCATTCGTCTCGGTGAAGCGGAAGTGCCCGTGGCAATCGACGCGCGCGATCGCGCGATAGAAGTTCTGCTCGTCCGGGTCCGTCGTATCGACCGCGAGCGGCGTGTTCGAGTTCGACACGTCGATCGCGTTGACCGGCGCGACGTAACCCATGAACGTCAGATAGCTGCCGTCGAGAGACAGGTGCAGCCCGAGTTCCGACTTCGAGCTGAAGCTCGTCACCATCTGGTCGTGCGCGAAACCTTTCTGCAGGCTGTTCGGCACTTCGAGCGTGCCGACGACGACGCCGGCCGGCGTGATCTGGTCGAGGAAGATGCGGAACGTGATGCCGAAGCTGCCGTCGTAGCGGCCGTTGTTCCACACGTACGGGTAGGTGCCGTCGTCCGGCGCGCCGGCAGCCGTGCCGCAGCCGCCGGTGGTCTTCGCGCAGTTCGGCGGCAGGATCGCACCGGCCTGGGGATTGCCCGACACGTTGTCGTACACGCCAGCCCGGCACGAAACCCGGCGCAAAACGGCTGTCGCCGTCGTTGTCGCGCGGGGCAGCCTGCGCGCCGATGCTCGCGGCAATCAGCGTCAGTGCGGGAACGGAAACGGAAACGGTACGATCGCGCAGCGCGCGGCGGCGCTTCGCGAGCAAGGCGACATTCGACATGGACAAGGCTCCGAACGACATCGAGTGAGGACCTTGTTGGTGGACGGACTGGCGACGTGAAGCCCCGCCACCCTAGCCATGCTTGACGAAGAATTTGCACGCGTTACCGCGAAAACCCGCGTCCCAACACGGGCTTCCGGGCGCGGCTCGCCGTTACTTATCTGCAATGCGAAATAAATGATTCAGACAGCCATTCACGCGGATTGCCCTGCATGCGGCTGCGTCAGCTTGCCGTCGCCGTACTCGCGCAGCACCTTCGAAATCACGACGCGATAGCCGTCCAGCCAGCGCGCCTGCTTCGCCTTTGCCTCGCGATGCGCCGGATGCTGCATCAACTGCTGCAGCGCCGCCTCCGACTCCCAGTAATAGACGTTCTGGATCAGCCCCGATTCGGCGTTTTCCCACGTCTCCTCGCCGAGATAGCCGGGCGTCGCGCGCGCCATGTCGGCGATCTGCCGGTCGAGCCGATGAAATTCGTCGTCGTATTGTCCGGCGCGAAAAATGAAGGTCGACGCGTACATGCCTGCTCCATCGAATGCGATTGAAAGAGCGGCGATTGTAAGGCACGCGCGGCGTGCCGCGATCGTCACGCGGCTAGCGGATCGGCACCGGCCCGGCCGGCAAGCCATGCGTCGATGCGCGGCGCGTCTTCACGCATGCCGGCCGCGGGCGCCGGCATCGCGGCCAGCGCGTGCCGTGCACGTTCGAGCGCCTCCCCGAAGCCGCGCAATTCACGCGTCGCCGGGCGGTCGCCGGCATGGCGGCGTGCGAGTGCCGCTTCGATGTTCGCGGCGATCAATGCACGCTGAGCGTCGATGAAGTCGATGCACAGCGTGCGGCAATGCGCGGATACCGACGCAACGGCGAGCAGGACGGGCACGATCGACACGGTCAGGTACCCGCCGGGCGCGAGCCGCGACAGCGCACGATGTCCCTCCTGCCCGCCGCCGGTCAACGATGCGAACACCGCATCGCGCCACACCGCGCGCTCGAACACGAGCGCATCGCGATGCGCATCGAGCGCCGCACGGTCTGCGACCTGTCCGGCCGTCACCAGTGGAATCGGGAAAGAGGATTCGACGGGAGACTGCGCGCCCGCGGTGTCGACAATGCAGTTCGCGCCAAGCCATCCCGCATCGTCGCGCCGCGCGGCCAGCACTCGGGACTGCAACCGGTCGGGCAGCATCGGATCGAGCGGCACCGCGCCGCAGATCGACGGCTTGTCCGCATGCACGCTGCAGCGGCCGTCGTCGGCCAGTGCCGCGCAACGGCCGAGCGACGGATAGTCGTAGCCCTGCAGCGTCAGCACGATCCATTCGCTCCCCGCGATGCCGGTGCGATGAAACAGCTGCCCGGCCAGCGCATCGGAAGCCGCGACATCGTCGGCATCGAGCGCGTATTCACGGCCGCCCGCGCGCCAGCGCTCGCCGATCCGCCGCTTCGGCACGCGACGGATCGTCAGCGCACCGACGAAGCGATGACGATGCCGGAACAGTTCGCGCAACGACAGCGTCGGCGCACTGTTGCAGCAGCGTCCGCATGCGTTGCACGCGAGCAGGTAGGTGTCTACCACGGCCGTCGCACCGAATCCTGGTAGCGCATGAGAATGAAGCGCGCGACGTCGTCCGAGTGATAGGCGGCGACGAGTTGCGTCACCCACGGCTTCGCGCGATCGGCGTCGCGCACCGTCAGCACGTTCGCATACGGCGAGCGCGCGTCCTCGAGGCTGATGCTGTCGCGCGCGGGTTGCAGCCCGGCACGCGCGGCATCGTCGCTGTCGATTGCAACGAACGCGGCCTTGTCGAGCGCTGCGTAAAGGCGCTCCCGGCGCAGCGCGACGAGCTTCAGCCCGAGCCGGTTGCCGGTCACGTCGCGCAGCGTCGCATGCAGGCCGGCCTGCTCGCGCAGCGTCACCAGCGTGTCGTTCTGCAGCAGCACGAGCGCACGCGCCATCCCGCGCGGATCGTCGGGAATCGCGACCGTCGCGCCGGGTTGCAGTTCGTTCAGGTTCTTGAGCTTGCGCGAATACAGCGCCATCGGCAGCGTGACGGTCGGCGCGATTCCGGTCAGGGCGTAGCGCTTCCGCGCGCGCGTCGCGGCAAGCTGTTGCGCGTCCTCGAAGCTGGCCGCGTCGATCTTGCCATCGGCCAGCGCCGCGTCGATGCGCGACGCATCGTCGAATTCGACGACGTCGATGCCGAATCCTCGTGACGCCGCGACCCGCTTCACTTCGTCGAGGATCTGCGCATGCACGCCGCGCGTCACGCCGACGCGGACGGCCGCTGCAGTCGCTGCAGTCGCCGCAGTCGATTCAGCGGCGACGGCCAAAGCCGGATGAACGACCCCGCACGCAACCATCAGCCACGCGCCCAGGTAGTGCACGACGCGCTTCATGACGCATCCCTCAGAATCGTGCGAAATCCGATATGCGACGCGCCGAGATCGGCTTCCTGCTGTTCACGCGACGACGCGCGATAACGCACGCAGTAGTCACGCGAGCACAGGAACGAGCCGCCCTTGATGACCATCGGCGTATCGTGCCGGCGCGTCGGCGGAGCGACGGCCGCCGTGTCGCCGTTGGTATGCGACTGGTGCGGGCCCGTGTATGCGTCCCGGGTCCACTCCCACGCATTGCCGATCATGTCGTAGAGCCGGAACCCGTTCGCCGCGTAGCAGCCGACGGGCGCGAGCCCCGCATGGCCGTCCTCGGCCGTGTCGAGCACCGGGAACGCGCCCTGCCAGTAGTTCGCGGCCGGCTTGCCCTGCGCGTCGCGCGGCGCCGCGTCGAGCGACGCGTCGTCGCGGCCGGCCTTGCCCGCGTATTCCCATTCGGCCTCGGTCGGCAGGTCGCGGCCGAGCCACCGCGCATACGCGAGCGCATCGCGCTGCGTGACAAGCGTGACGGGCAGGTTGCCGATCCCGTCGACGCCGCTGCCCGGCCCGCGCGGATGACGCCACGACGCGCCCTTCACCCACGACCACCACGCGAGGTCGCGCGCGTTCATCTCGTCGCGTGTCGGCACATGGAACACGGCCGCCCCGCCCTGCTGCTCGGCCTCGGTAACGTAGCCGGTCGCCTGCACGAACGCGGCGAACTGCGCGATCGTCACGTCGGTCTGGTCGATCCAGAACCCGCCGACGCGCGTGCGGCCGTCGCCCACCGGGCGCTCGTCCGCGTAGCCGCGCGTGCTGCCGAACACGAACGCGCCGCCGCGCAGGTGCACCATCCCGGCCTTCGGGTCGTCGCGCCACCCGGCCGGCAGCCCCGAATAGCGCGCGCACTGCCGCTCCGAGCCGAGCGGCGCGAGTGCGCGGCCGCGATTCGCGTCGTCGAATGCGTCGCCCCCCGGCGCGACGGGATTCGCATAGCCGGCCGCGAACGCGGCGGCGAACAACGTGGCAGCCAGCGCCGCGCCGATCGTCCAGAACCGGAACCGCATCGTGTCGCCCCGGTATCAGTAGTAGCCGCGCGGACGCAGCGGTTCGACTCCGCCGACGTTGCTCATGTAGGTCTTCCACTGGTCGACGAGCGTGCCGATCACCGACGGGTTCTGCGCCGACACGTCGGTCGTCTCGCCGCGATCCGACGCGAGGTCGTAAAGCTGCCAGTGCCCGTCGAGCGGCCCGAGCGGCGGTTCGGTCCACAGTGCCTTCCAGCGGCCGTCGGCGCTGCGCAGGTAGGCGCGGCCGTATGCTTCGTCGCCGAACGGCGTCGTATGCACCTCGCCCGTCGCCGACCCCGTGAGCACCGGCAGCAGCGACTGGCCGGTGACCGGATACACGTAGCGGTTGTTGTAGACCACCTTGCCCTTGTTCTGGTCGACGCCCGTCAGCGTGTTGACGAGCGGCGGCGCCGGCTGCGACGGCGGCGTGACGCCCGCGATCGCAAGGAACGTCGCCGTGTTGTCGGTCACGTGCGTGAACGCGCGCAGCGTCGGCAACTGCTTCGTCTGGCCCGGCAGGCGCACGATCGTCGGCGTCGATACGCCGCCTTCGGCCGAATACCCCTTCGTGAGCCGGAACGGCGACGCGCTCACCTCGGCCCAGCGCAGCCCGTACTGCAGGCGCTGCGCGTTCTGCTTGCCGTTGTCGGTGCCGAGGGTCGAGTAGACCGGGTCCTGCCCGTTCGCGGTGTCGGTCGCCGTCGGGTCCGCGCCCGAGTCGATCGGCCAGCCTTCCGAGCCGTTGTCCGACTGGAACATGATGAACGTGTTGTCGTATTCGCCGATGTCCTTCAGGTGCTGGATCAGGAGTCCGATGTTGTAGTCGAGGTTCTCGACCATCCCCGCATAGATCTCCATGTAGCGCGCCTGCGCCCGCCGCTCGGCCGGCGACAGGCTCGACCACTGCTTGTCGACCTTGCCGGGGCCGTAGTCGCTGTAGCCGTCGGCGGCCGAATGCACCGCGCTGATGTACTTCGCGCTCGCGGTGCCGTTGTTCGCGGTCGCGGGCGACGCCGCCGTCGTTTCGGGCAGGCCGTCGAACGGCTTGAAATCGGCGGGGATCAGGCCGAGCGCCTTCTGCCGTGCGATCCGCGCATTGCGGATCGCGTCGTAGCCGGCGTCGTACACGCCCGCGTACTTGTGCAGCCATGGTTCGGGCACCTGCAGCGGCCAGTGCGGCGACGTATACGCCGCGTACGCGAAGAACGGCTTGCCGTCGCGCTTGTTCGAATCGATGTACGAGATCAGCTTCTGCGTATAGAAATCGGTCGAATAGAACACGGCCGGGCTGCCGCCCGCGCCGCCCGGCTGCCCGGGCTGGCCAGGCTGCACGTAACGGCCGTCTTCCGTGTAGTTCGACGAGCCGGCCGGCTCGTGCGCGAAGTGGTTGGTCGCCGCGCCGCCGAGCAGCACGTAGCTGCGCTCGAAGCCCCACTGGTCCGGCGTCTGCCCGCTGCCCGTCGCGCTGCCGACGATCCCCGAGCCGATATGCCACTTGCCCGCGATGTACGTGTGGTAGCCGGCATCCTTCAACAGTTGTGCGAACGACAGCGCGCGGTCGTTCAGGTAGCCCTCGTAGCCGGGCAGCCCGCGCCGTTCGTCGGTCGGCACCCCCATCGTGCCTTCGCCGACCAGATGGTGATCGGTGCCGGACACCAGCATCGCGCGCGTGATCGCGCAGACCGTGCCCGTGTGATGGTTCGACAGGATGCGGCCCGACGCGACGAGCGCATCGAGGTTCGGCGTGTTGATCTCGCCGCCGAATGCATGGATGTCGGAATAGCCGAGATCGTCGGCCATGATGTACAGGATGTTCGGGCGTTTCGCCGCCAGCGGCGGCGCGGGGTTCGTCGATGACGACGGCGGATCGCTGTCGACGCCGCCGCACGATGCAAGCGACAACGCGCCGGCAATCGCGGCGCAGACGACACGGAAACGAAAAGCATGCAACGGCGAAGCGGACTTTTTCATCGTTCTGGAACGCGCGATCTACGGGATCGGCGATCTTAGCGTCGCGCGCGCGGCACCCAAAGTCCGATTCGTCACATGCTAACGGGGCGGCGGAATATGCGCGCAAGCCGAATACCGGCCATCGGCACGCGCGTATGCATGCGCGCGGGCCGAGCGCCGAAGCCGGCCGCCGCCGGGCCGCGCGCGACGGCTCGCCCGCGCGTCGTGCTTCAGCTGCGTCCGCCGAGGCTGCCGCCGCCGTCCACGGCCAGCACCTGCCCCGTGACGAAACCGGCCTCGTCCGACAGGAAGAACGCGATCGCGGCCGCCACATCGTCGGGCGTGCCGAGCCGGCGCGCGGGAATCGTCGCGAGCACCTTGCGTTCGGCTTCGCTGCCGACGGGCCGCGTCAGCCGGAACAGTTCCGTCTCGATCGGCCCCGGCGCCACCGCGTTGACGGTCACACCATGTTCGGCCAGTTCGAGCGCCCACGTGCGCGTGCAGCCGACGAGCGCGCTCTTCGCGGCGGAATACGCGGTGCGGTCGAGACTGCCGAAAATCGCCCGGCTGCAGATGTTGACGATGCGCCCGTGGCCGCGCGCCTTCATCGCGTCCGCGAAGTGCTGCGTGACCTGGATCGCGGCCCGCACGTTGAGATCGAACACGGTCTGCAGCGACCGGAAATCGATCTGCCCGAGCGGTTGCGGCATCACGATGCCCGCATTGTTCACGATACCGTCGACAGCGTGCTCCTCGCCGATACGGGTAAGCGTCGCTGCCGTCTGTTCGATGTCGGCGAGATCGCACGCGCGCAGTTCGCCGGGAAAGTCGATGCCCTGCACATTTCGCGCGAGGCCGATGACGTGATGACCGTGCCGTGCGAGCAAGGTGCTGACCGCGAGGCCGATGCCGCGCGATGCGCCGGTGACGAGATAGGTGCGAGATGACATGCGTGCTCCCGAAGTCCGTTCACATGAATTGCGTGGAGAGAGGTTTCCAGGGTGGAGGCCCGGAACCGGTGCTTTGATCGGACGATTCTACGTGCGTAACGGACGTTACGTCGTGTCGTTACGGGCGTGTCCGTGGCAACACGGTACGTTTACTGCGCATCAGATGCGCCAGGAATTTCCAAATCACGACTGGTGGGAATTATCGTCTGATTTAATCTTGATGCGCCGAATATAAAAGAAAGCTTGTTAATCAAATATCTAACCCGCAAACGTTTTACGCGAATGAGTTACGCATCCGAAAAATTAGACTAATAACGATTTCAAAATAGATTCCGCTTGAAACGACAACAGGCACGCCTCTTGCTGACTCCTTTCACCATGTGCTGCGTTCGGCAAGGAACGAATAACCCGAAAATCGGGCGCCGCCATATTTCGCACAAGTGAATCCGGGCTACGTGACGCAGACCGGCTACAACAACAACGCCACGCTGGTGCAACAAGGCACGCCAACTACGCGAACACCAACCAGAACGGCTTCAACAACACCGTTTCGGTCAAGCAGCATTAAGTGCCGCCGGCGTAACGGAAAGGCCGGACGGATACACGTTCGGCCTTTTTTCATTCGACAGGGGACGATCATGGTTGGCATTCACGATCTCAACGCCTATTTCGACATCGCCGCCAGTGCCGGCGGCGTGAATATCGTGCCGCACGTGCGGGCGGCTGCACCGGTCGACGTGTCGTACAGCCTGCGCATCACCCGAACCGGCGGCGCGGGCTCGGCCTCGCTGACGCGCTCCGGCGAATCGCGGCTCGCTGGCGGCGAGGACCAGCCGCTCGCGACGCTGCTGCTGAGCGTCGATTCGAGCGATATCTGCAAGGCAACGCTGGTTCTGCACGTCAACGGCGAGCATGCGGAGTATTCGGCGGACTGCAATCCGCATCGGACGGCGGGTTGATACGGCGCGGCCTGGGGGCCGTCGCGCCGCATGGCAAGCGCCTGCCGCGCGGCGCGACCGGCATCGGCGCGCGCGGCGGTCAGCCGGCCCGCCCCTCCGCCATCGGCATCGCGCGCCGCGACGCGATCCGCCACGCACGAATCGGCCGGCATCGATACGCCGCCCCGCATCCCGCGCGCGTTCGGTATTCAGTAACGCATCACGAGAAACAGGCCGGCAGCCGCGAGCGCCATCCCCGGCCATGCGAGCGCGCCGATCGTCTCGCCGAGCGCCACGAGCGCGATCAGCGCGGTCGCGGGCGGGATCAGGAAGAACAGCGCCGACACGCGCGACGCCTCGCCGTACCGCACCATCGCGAGCAGCAGCGAGATCGCGATCAGCGAGTTGCAGATGACGAGGTACGCGAGCGAACCGGCGAGCCCGGCGGTCCATTGCACGTGCATCGGTTCGAGCGCGAACGCGAGCGGCGCGGTGACCGCGAGGCCGACCGCGTACTGCACGAGGTTCGCGGTGACCGGATGGACGTCGGTGCCGAAGCGTTTTTCCCACAGCGTGCCGCCGGTGATGCAGGCGAGCGCGAACAGCGCGAACGCGAGCGCCCACGGCGACGCGACATCGACCGACGAACGCGCGAGGATCACCAGGACCGCGCCCGCGGCGCCGAGTGCGAGCCCGATCCAGCGCAACACGCCGACGCGTTCGCCGGCAATCATCGGCGCGAGCAGCCCGACGAGGATCGGCTGCTGCGACGTGACGAGCGCGACGGCGCCCGCCGACATGCCGAGCTTCAGGCTCAGGTACGTACACGCGAAATAACCGGCCTGCAGCAACAGGCCGACCACGACGAGATCGCGCCATGCGCGCCCCGTGCGCGGCAACGCGGGGCGCAGCCACAGGAACGGGCCCGCGAGCAGCGCGACGACGCACGCATAGCGCAGCGCGAGGAAGGTGAGCGGATCGGCATAGCGCAAGCCGAGCTTCAGGAACACGAAGCCGCTTGCCCACAGCAGCAGGAACAGTGCGGGCGCGATGCGCAGCCAGCCGGGTTGCCGCGCGGCCTTCGTGGTATCGATCGTCGTCATGTACGCGCGCGCCGGGTTGTCGCAGGGAGGTCTGCCCCGTGCGCACCGGGGCTGCATGCCGGCCAGCGCATCACCGAAGAACCGTGTAACGGGTGAGGTTCGGAACGGTCGCTGCGATAGCGATGACGATGGCGACCTGCGGTTCACGCTTCATCACGTCGTGCCCCCGGCGGATTGGGTGTGCGACGATCATACGCCGCACCGGCCGACCATGCGTCGCGGGGATGCCGCGACCGACGCGCCCGCCTCAACCATCCGACGCGAGCATCTTCGGTATCTCGTCCACGAGCGCATCGATGACGACACGCACCTTCGACGGCACGTGGCGCGATGCCGGCCGCACGGCGAACACTTCGGCGCCCGACACGCTGTTGCTGTCCATCACGAGCGCGAGGCGGCCGTCGCGCAGGTAAGGCGCCATCAGCCAGCAGGGGAGCCACGCAAGGCCCGCGCCGGCGGCGGCCGCATCGGCAATGGCCTGCAGGTCGTCGAGCCGCAGGCGCCCGGCCGGACGATGGTCGTGCACCGCGCCGTTCGCGCCGACTATCGGCCACGGCGTCGGTTGCCCGCCGCGCGAATACGCGATGCCGACGTGCGACGCGAGTTCGTCGAGCCCCGCCGGCCGGCCATGACGTTCGAGATACGCGGGCGATGCGCAGATGCCCATGCGCTGCACGCCGAGCTTGCGGCCGACGAGCGCGCTCGTATCGGCGAGCTCGCCGATGCGCACCGCGATGTCGAAGCCGTCGTTGACGAGGTCGGCCACGCGATCGCTGAACGACACGTCGATTTCGAGCCGCGGATGGCGCTCCACGAGGCGCCGCATGAGGGGCGCCACGCATTGCCGCCCGAACAGCACCGGCACGCTGACGCGCAGCCGCCCCGCCGGCTCGCGCTGGCCCGCGTCGAGCGCGGCCTCCGTCTCGCCGAGTTCGGCGAGCAGCCGCCGGCACTGTTCGTAATAGACGAGCCCCTCGTCGGTCAGGCCGAGCTGGCGTGTCGTGCGCTGCAGCAGCCGGGTGCCGAGACGGCGTTCGAGCCGCGCGACGACCTTCGCGACCGCCGAGCGCGTAACGCCGAGCCGCAGCGCGGCCGCCGCGAAGCTGCCCGAATCCACCACGTCGACAAATTCGGCAACGCCTCTCAGCCGCTCGTCCATGCCATTTCGCTCCGGTGGGGTAACAGGTTTGTGTCCATGCAGGCGACAGTCATCGGCCGAATTATCGTCAATGCGTCCATGCGAGCAACACTATGATAGTCCGCACTATCTCGAAAAAGGAGTCGACATGCACGCATGGCAAGTAAAACCGGGCGACGGTGCGGCCGGGCTTCGGCGCATCGACGCGACACGCCGCGCGGTCGGGCCGACCGACGTCGTCGTGAAGATCCATTCGGCCGGCCTGAACTATCGCGACCTGATGTTCGCGCGCGGCGACTATCTCGGCATCGGCAACGAAGCGCTGATTCCGGTTGCCGACGGCGCCGGCGAAGTCATCGAAACGGGCCGCGACGTCACGCGCTTCAAGCCCGGCGATCGCGTGATCAACACCTACTTCCCGCGCTGGATCGACGGGCCGCCGACGCCGCAGAAAACCTCGGGATCGCCCGGCTCGCATTTCGACGGCGTGCTGGCCGAGCACTTCGTGTCCGACGAAGCGGCGCTGGTCGCGATTCCCGCGCATCTGGACTACGACGAGGCGGCGACGCTGTCGTGCGCGGGCATCACCGCCTGGAACGCGCTGTTCGCCGACGGCGGCCTGGGGCCCGGCGCGACCGTCGTGCTGCTCGGCACGGGCGGCGTGTCGATCGTTGCGCTGCAGCTCGCGCATGCCGCGGGGCTGCGCACCATCGTCACGTCGTCGAGCGACGCGAAGCTCGAACGCGCCCGCGCGCTCGGTGCGGACGCAACCATCAACTATCGCGCCACGCCCGAATGGCAACACGACGTGCTGCGGCTCACCGGCGGCGCGGGTGCGGATCTGGTCGTCGAAGTCGGCGGCAAGGATACGCTGCCGCGCTCGGTCGCCGCGACGAAGATGGGCGGCACCGTGTCGGTGATCGGCGGCCTCAGCAGCTTCGGCGGCCCCGAGCTCGGGCTGCTGTCGCTGATCGGCGGGATCAGGCGGCTGCAGGGGATCATGGTCGGCAGCCGCGCGATGCTCGACGACGTCGTGCGCCTCGTAGACGCGAAGCGGATCAAGCCGGTGGTCGATCGCGTGTTCGGCTTCGACGAAGCGCCGCAGGCGTATGCGTACCTGCAGTCGGGGCAGCACTTCGGCAAGGTCGTGATCCGCGTCGCGCGGTAAGCGCATCGGGGTGACGGGCAGCGGGCGGCCTCGCCCGCTGCCTCCGGCGTCAGAACCGGTGACGGATCCCCGCGTGAATCATCAGCTGCTTCGAGGTCGACGACAGGTCTGCCGCGCCGGGAACATAGGCCTGGTCGAGCGACGAGCCCGTCGCGTCGCCCGCGATCCGCTGGTAGGCGCCCATCAGGTACACGTCCGTGCGCTTCGACAGCGTGTAGTCGGCCATCAGCCCGAGCGAATGGATCTTCGGCTTCGCGGTGCCCGTCGTCGCGTCGTAGCGCACCGTCGTGTACACGTACTGCGCCCCGACGAACAGCGCGGGCGTGAACTGGTATTTGCCGTTCACTTCGAAGTTCTGGTACTTGATCGACGTCACCGTGCCGCCTGCGAGCGGGCCGGTCACGGGCTCGATCGTCTCGTCGCCGAACAGGTAACCGACGTTCGCGGTCGGCCGCGTGACGTTACTGTTCGTGTACGCGAACCCGACCGTCGCGGGCCCCGCCGTGTAGTTGATGCCCGCACCGAAGATCCGCAGCCGCGCCGACGCGAAGTTCGCATCGGCGCCGACCGATCCCGAGCCCGCGATCGCGCCGCCCGGCGTCGCACCCGGGTTGTCCGCATTCAGGAAGGCCGCGCCGACGAGCCACCCGCCCTGCTCGTACTGCGCGCCGACGCTCCACTGCCGGTTGTTCGCGAAGCCCGTGTCGTTACTGAAGCTGTACGTGCCGCCGAACGAGAAGCCGGCGAAATCCGGGCTCGCATACTTGACCGTGTTGTTGACCCGAAACGTATTGCCGGTGTTGTCGTTGTCGAGCGGATGCGAGAACGGATAGACGCCCCAACTGCCGTTCGCGGTGGTCGGCGCGAGATAGTCGACCACCGCATCGTATTGCCGGCCGAGCGTCAGCGTGCCGAACCGCGCGCTGCCGAGGCCGACGTACGCCTGCCGCCCGAACATGCGGCCGCCCTGCGCGAGCGTGCCGCTGTTCACGTTGAAGCCGTTCTCGACCTGGAACAGCGCGCTGTAGCCGCCCCCCAGATCCTCGCTGCCCTTCAGCCCCCAGCGGCTGCCCTGCGCGAAGCCGCTCGCCATCTGCCACGCGCCGTGGCCGCCGACATTGTTCGTGTAGTCGATGCCCGCATCGACGAGGCCGTACAGCGTGACGCTGCCTTGCGCGAACGCGGGCGCGGCGCACAGCGCCGGCATCGCGACGAAAATCAATCTCCAGTTCATCCGTCATCCTTATTTGTTTTGTCGTTACCGCGCCATGCATGGCGCCACCGCTTACTTCGTGCCGTAGATGTCGAAGTCGAAATACTTCCGGTTGATCCGCTGGTACGTGCCGTTCGCGAGGATCGTCGCGAGCGCGCGGTTGAAGGCGTCGCGCAGGTCGTTGTCCTGCTTGCGCAGCCCGAGCCCGTCGCCCTGCCCGAAATACTTCGCGTCGTCGATCGCCGCGCCGACGAATGCAAACTCCTTGCCCTGCGGCTTCTTCAGGAAACCGTCGCTCGCCGCGATCGATGCCTGGAACGCCGCGTCGAGCCGGCCCGTCACGAGATCGGCATAGACCTGGTCCTGGTTCGGGTACGACACGATCTGCACGCCGGCCGGCTGCCAGTTCGCGATCGCATAGTCGGCCTGCGCGGAGCCCTGCTCGACGCCCACGCGCTTGCCCTTCAGCGCGTCGGCCGTCGGCAGCAGCGGCGAACCCTTGCGCGCGACGAGGCGCGCCGGCGCATTCGAGATCCGGTTCGTGAAGGCGATCTGCTGCTGCCGCTTCGGCGTAATCGTCATCGACGACGCGATGACGTCGAACTTGCGCGCGAGCAGCCCTGGAATCATCCCGTCGAAACTCGACTCGACCCACACGCAGCGCGCATGCAGTTCCGCACACAACGCATTCGTGATGTCGATCCCGAAGCCCGTCAGCGTGCCGTCGGGCAGCTTGTACTCGAGCGGCGGGTAAGTCGGATCGACCGCGAGGCGAATCTCCCTGCCCGCCCAGTCACCCGCATGCGCCGCCCCTGCCGCCAGCGCCAACGCGAGCGCCGCCATCCGTTTACATTGCTTCCCCTGCTTCATTGCCAGTCTCCTTCCTCGTGTGAATCGTCAGTCAAAATCATGCGGGCGCGTCACGCGAGATAGCGCTCCGCCAGCGCAATCCAGTAGCTCGCGCCGGTGGCGAGGCACGCGTCGTTGAAGTCGTAGCCGGGATGGTGCAGCCCGCATCCGGCGCCGCCGTCGCCATTGCCGTCACCGTTGCCGATCGACAGGTAGCTGCCGGGGCAAGCGTTCAGCATGAACGCGAAGTCCTCGCTTGCCGCGATCGGCCGAAGATGGGGGATCAGCGCGCCGTCACCGCCCCATTCACGGGCGACGTCGCGCGCGAAGGCGGTTTCCGCCGCGTGATTGACGAGCACCGGATAGTCGTGGCGGTAATCGATCTCGGCCGACGCGCCGTAGCTCGCGGCCTGCCCGTGCACGATCTCGCGAATGCGCCGTTCGAGCAGCGCGCGCACGTCCGGCGACAGTGCGCGCACGCTCAGCGCCAGTTCCGCGTGCGGCGGGATCACGTTCGACGCGGTGCCCGCATGGATCGAGCCGGCCGTCACGATCGCCAGGTCCTGCGGGTTCACGTTGCGCGACACGACGGTCTGCAGCGCCATCACGATCGACGCGCAGACGACCACCGGATCGATCGTCGTATGCGGCGCCGCGCCATGCCCGCCGCGCCCGGTCACGCGCACGCGCACCTCGTCGGCCGATGCCATCGCCGGGCCGTCGCAGAAACCGAGCACGCCGGCGGGCAGGCCCGGCACGTTGTGCATCGCGAACACCGCATCGCACGGAAACTGCTCGAACAGCCCGTCGTCGATCATCCGCTTCGCGCCGCCGAGCCCTTCCTCGGCCGGCTGGAAAATCAGGTTCAGCGTGCCCGTGAAGCGGGCGCGCTCGGCCAGGCACCGCGCCGCCGCCAGCAGCATCGCCGTATGGCCGTCGTGGCCGCATGCATGCATCACGCCGTCGCACCGGCTCGCATGCGGCAGCCCGGTCGCCTCGCGGATCGGCAGCGCGTCCATGTCGGCGCGCAGCCCGAGCCGCTTACCGGTGCCTCGCGTCAACGTGCCGACCACGCCCGTGCCGCCGAGCCCGCGCGTCACCCGATAACCCCACGTTGTCAGGAAGCCGGCCACGAGGTCGCTCGTCGCATGTTCCTCGAAGCCGAGCTCAGGATGCGCGTGCAGCCGTCGGCGCAGCGCAATCATCTCCGTTTCGATGGCCGCCAATTCCGGCTGGACTGGTTTGTGGTTCAACCCCGATTCTCCTCGACGTACGCCGGTTGCCGATCGCCCGAATGACCGATCGTGGCCGCATCGTAGGCAGCGAAAATCCCGGCGAACAGCCGCGGTTTCGTTATGATGACAACCTTTCGTTGTCGGGTATCGCACCATGGGTACGATCAGGCTGCATCAGCTTCAGGCGCTCGTCGCGAGCGCGGAGGCCGGGAGCATCCGCGGCGCGGCGCGCACGCTCGGGCTGTCGCAGGCGGCCGTCACGCGCGCGCTGCGCGAACTGGAGGCCGGCGAGCGCCTGCCGCTGCTCGTGCGCGCGCCGGAGGGAATCGGCTTCACGGAATACGGCAAGACGCTGCTCACGCACGCGAAGCTCGTGCTGAAGCAGCTCGAACACGCGCAGAGCGATCTCGAACGCATGCGCGGCCGCATCGAGGGCCGGCTGAGCATCGGCGTGACGCCGTGGCTCACGATGACGTTCCTGGCGGAAACGGTGCTGCGCTTTCGCGAGCGGATGCCCGACGTGCGCCTCGAACTCTACGAGGCGCTGATGGCCGTCGCGCAGCCGCTGTTGCGCGACGGCAGCATGGATTTCGCGCTCGGGCACGTGCAACCGGGCGGCACGCAGGAATTCGCGTTCGAGCCGATGCTGCGCTACGAGACATCGGTAATGGTGCGCGCCGGCCATCCGCGCGAACACGCGCGCTCGATCCACGACCTGCTCGAGAACGACTGGGTGCTGAATTTCGCGGCCGACGGGCAGGCCGCGCTCGTCGACTACCTGTTCACGCGCCACGGTGCCGACATCGACGAACGGCGCATCGTCCGCGCGCAGTCGGTGGCGATGCTGCAGACGATGCTCGAACAGGCCGACATGTGCACGTGGTGCCCGACGATTCTCGCTGCAGTGCCGCCGTTCGGCGAACGGATGCGCGCGTTGCAGCTGAAGGAGACTTTCGAGCCGCGCGACCTCGGGATCGTCACGCGGCGCAGCAGCACGCTGAGCGACGCGGCGCGCTGCTTCATCGACTGCCTGCTGCACGTGATCCGCCGGCACGCGCGGTCGGCACGCAAGGCGGATCTCGCGCTGTTCAGGACGCTGTCGCTGCTGATCTGACGCGCGGCGAACACGGGCGGGCCGCCGCGTCGCCGCGTGCGAGTCGTGCCCGTGCCCGTGCCCGTGCCCGTGCCGCCCGTCAGATTTTCGCCGTCAGCGTGATCCCGACCGTGCGCGGATCGCCGTACAGCACCGGATACGCGCCATACGACGGCAGCAGCTCGAGCTTCTTGTAGACCTTGTTGGTCAGGTTCGTCACGTAGCCCGTCACGATGTACTTCTGGTTCGGCGTCGTGTAGGAAACGTGCGCGTTCAACACCGTGTAGCCGCCCTGCCAGAGCTGCGGCATCGTCTGCCGGGTCGCGCTGAAGTATTCGCGGCTGCGGTAGTTCACGTCACCGCCTGCGATCAGCGTGCCGAACGACACCGGTACGCGATAGTCGAAGCCCGCATTGATCGTCGTATGCGGCGAGCGCGCGAACGAGTTGCCGACGGCGGTCGGCACATAGCGGAACTCCGTGTAGCGCGTGTTCAGCATCCCGAGGTTCGCGAACAGGTAGAGGCTGTTGACCGGCTGCGCCTTCAGCTCCAGTTCGAAGCCGTCCGCGCGCCCCTGCCCCGCATTCGACAGCGTCGACACCGGCGGGCCGCCGAACGGGTTCGGCGCGAGCGCGAACACCTGGATGTCGCGATAGTCGTAGTGGAACACGCTCGCGTTGACGATCAGCCGCTTGTCGAACCACTCGCTCTTGATGCCGACTTCATAGTCGGTCAGGTACTCCGGCGACACGGTCGACACCGTGCTCTGCGTATACGCGTTGCCGTTGTAGCCGCCCGAACGGAAGCCGCGCGCATAGCGGAAGTACGCACGCACGTTGCTGCTGAGCGCGTATTCGGGCGTGAGGTCCCAGGTCGGCGCGCGCCAGGTGTTCGTCTGGTTCTGCCGCGCGCTGACCGCCAGCGGCGACGACACCGACGACGGCTCCCACCAGCTGCCCGGATTGTCGAACGTCACGTTGCCGGTGCCCTGCAGCCCGGTCAGGTTGATGTTCTTGCGCTCGATCGTGTAACGCAGCCCGCCCGTCACGTTGAAGCGGTCGGTAAACCGGTACTTCACGCTGCCGAAGATCGCCGCGCTCTGCGTGTGCTGCGTGAGGTCGGTCAGGTGGTAGAACGCGGGTGACGGCGAGCCCGGCAAGCCGCCGCCGGCACCCTGCTCGGCCAGTTGCTCGGTGAACAGGTGGGTGCCGACGAGCCAGCTCAGCCGGTCGTTCTGCGGCGATTCGAGCCGGAATTCCTGCGAGAACTGGCGGCTCGACAGGCGATCGTGCGAGCGTGCGGCGTCGAACGCCGAATAGTCCTCGTCGTCCTGGTACCAGCGGTGCAGCCCTTCGAACGCGGTGATCGACGTGAGCGTGACCGCCGGGTTGATGCGCCAGTGCGCGGTGAGCGATGTGCCCCAGGTCGAGATGTGATCGCTCGACGGCGCGTTGAGCGACACCGTGTACGGATCGCTCGAGCCGACGAAGCCGAACTGGTTCGCGCCGCCCGGCCCCGCGCCTTGCGCGTGCCACGCATTGCCGCCGCCCGTGTAGTTGCGGCCGTGGATGTTGAACAGGAAGTTGGTGTCCGACGTGGGCACGGCGAGCACCTGGAAGCGCACCGCGTTGTCGTGGAAGCCGCCGAAGCGCCCTTGCTGCACCGTATTCGTGTAGAAGCTGTCGGCGTTCTCGTGATACACCGACACGCGCGCGGCCAGCACGTCGTTCTTGCCGATCGGCCCGCCGATCGCGGCCTCCGCGAGCCGGCTGTTGTACTGGCCGAGCCCGATCTTGCCGTAGCCGCTCACGTCGAAGGTCGGCTTCTGCGACGTGATGCTGAGCGCGCCGCCGACCGTGTTCTTGCCCCACAGCGTGCCCTGCGGGCCGCGCAGCACTTCGATGCGGTCGAGGTCGAACAGCGGGAACCCCTGCCCGAACACGCTGTTGATGTACACGTCGTCGAAGTACACGCCGATCGGGCTCAGCGACAGGTCCGACGGATCGTTGCTGCCGACGCCGCGCAGGAACCAGCGCGGCCGCTCGCGGCCCTCGGTCGATTGCCCGGTGAAGTTCGGCACGTACTTCGTCACGTCGTTGACCACGCGCAGCTCGTTGTTCCTGATCGCGTCGCCGCTCAGCGCGCTCACCGCGACCGGCACGTCCTGGATGCTCTCCTTGCGCCGGCGCGCGGTCACGGTGACCGTGCCGAGGTTCGTTTCGCGGATGGCCGTGCCGCGGGTCGCACGGGCCGCCGTCGGTGCAGCCGCGGCTGCATCGTCCGTGCCCTGTTGTGCCGGTTTCTCGTCCGGTGCCGCCGTCACCGCACCTTCTTCCGCCCACGCGGGCAACGATACGGCTCCGCCCGTCAGCAGTCCCCCCAGCGCGGTGACGATTAGTTTTTTCCTGAACATCGATGAGTCATCCTGTTTGATCGGTTGAACGCACGTGCGTGCGCGACGCACGGGTTCCCTGTTGCAATTCGGATGCCAGCCTCGAGAAGCCCGTCGTATCGGGCTTCCGGCAGGTATGCGGGGTGCGCGTTGCTGCATGCGCATCTGTGAACGGAAGCAAACTGCTTGTCACGCAACACTGCCGGATCGCGAGACACCCGCTCCGATGGTGGTCAGGAGAGCTTTGCAGTCACGGGCTGCGACGCATCGCGCCGCCCGTGTGCGACGCGCAACGCGCACGCGACCAGCACGACGACGGGCAGCCAGCACAGAAACACGGCCTGCAACCCGACGGCCGGCACGAGCGCACTGCCGGCCAGCGGGCCGCAGAACGCGCCCGTCATCGACGCGAGGTTGTACAGGCTCGACACCTGGCTCTTGTCCGCCGGGTGACGGCCGAGGCGCTGCATGTTGACGAGATGCAGCAGCGACGAGCCGGCGCACAGCGCGGCGAGCCCCGCGCCGACGATCCACGCGTCACGGGCGAGCCCAAGCGCGAGCAGGCCGGCCACGGCACCGGCCAGGCTGAGCCCGTGGCAACGGCGCGCGCTCAGCCGCTGCGCGACATGGCCGAGCCCGAACAGCGCGATCACCGCGACCACGCCCTGCAACGTCAGCAGCGCGACGGCGTGCGCCTGGGACAA
The DNA here is from genome assembly GCF_001411495.1 of Burkholderia cepacia ATCC 25416. Taxonomy (NCBI): domain Bacteria; kingdom Pseudomonadati; phylum Pseudomonadota; class Betaproteobacteria; order Burkholderiales; family Burkholderiaceae; genus Burkholderia; species Burkholderia cepacia. The sequence continues at coordinate 954,965 of NZ_CP012982.1, forward strand.
CCCGAGCGACTGGATCGCGAGCACGACCGTATACGCGCCGGCAAGCGAACGCGTCGCACTGTTCACGGCCTCCAGCACGAGTTGCTCGCGCACGTCGTGATTCCATGCGAGCGCCAGCAACGCGCGCAGGCCGCCGGTTTCCGGTTGGGCGCCGCGCGGCACGGCCTCGGCGTCGCCGAGCAGCGTCCGGCTGAACAGCGCCATGCCCGCGAAGCTCGCCGACGCCGCGCAGAACGTCCCGACCGCGCCATGCGCGCCGATCAGCCAGCTCGCGAGCCACGGCCCGACCATGCCGGTTCCGACCGACATCGCCGCGCGGTACCAGCCGGCGCGCGCGAGGCCGATCTGCGCGAGACGCGCGAGAAACACGCCGTTGATGGATACGATCCGGAACGGGATGCACAGCCCGATCAGCACTTGCGTGAGCGCGATCAGCGGCCATGCGCCGGTATACGGCACGACGAGGTTGAGCAGCATCGGCCCCATGCTCGCGGCGAAGTACACGCGCCGCGCGCCGTAGCGCGCGACGAGCAGCCCGGCCGGCAGCGTCATCAGCGCGATGCCGAGCGGCTCCATCGCGGCGATGATGCCGAGCCGCGCGCTGTCGACGCCGAGCGCGAGCGCATACAACGTCGTCGCGAGCTGCGCCATGCTGATCGTCGTGCCGCTCGCGAGCGCCAGCAGCATGAAACCGCCGGTGAAGCGCTCGCGCCGCCATGCGTCGGCGACGCGTGCCGGCGCGCTCACCGCGCGGCGTCGCGAGACAGCGGTGCGATGCCGTCGAGCGCGCGCCGGTCGATCCACGCGCGCACGTCGAAGTCCGCAGGCAGGAACCGCCATTCGACGAGGAAGCGCTTGAAATCGTCGAGCGCGGCGATCGACGCTTCGTCGAGATCCGTGCGCAGCCGCCGGTGCACGTCGGTGCCGTACGCGAGCCGCAGCCAGTCGTGACCCGATCCCGTCTCGCGGCCGAGATAGCCGAGCACTTCCTGCTCGTGCTCGCGCGCCCAGCCTTCGACGTCGGTCACGCGCGCGAGGAAGCGGCGAACGATGTCGGGATGGCGTTCGAGCGTCGACGCATTGACGGTCAGCGGCCGAGGCGAGCCGTTGTTGATGCGGATCTGCGGATCGGGATGAAAGCCGATGTCGACGACCGGCTGCGCGCCGATCAGGTGTGCGGTCTCGAGCCCGAGCGACCCCTTCACGTAGATCGCGTCGACCTCGCCGCGCACGAGCGCGGCCGCTTCGGCCGCATAAAGGCGCCGGCTGGACAGGCTCGACGGATGGCTGAATGCCGCGTCGCGCGTCAGCGGCGTCGACACGGGCGCGCGCAGGTTTGAAGCGGGCACGTCGACCCATTCGACGTCGGCGGGGCCGAGCCCGTCGAGCGACAGCGCGCTGACGAAGCCGCGCAGCGCAGCCGCGCGGAAGATGTCGATACGTTCGCCGTCGCGGCGCGGCAGCCCGATGCGGCGCCCGCGCAGGTCCCTCGGCCGCTTCAGGCCGGTTTCCGGCAACGCGACGATCGCCTGCGCCTCGTCGACCCAGGTCAGCGCGACCACCCGGGTATCGGCGCCGGAGGCGCGCGCCCACAGCGCGGGAATGCTGCCGCCCTGCCGGAACGTGTTGTCGAGCGAATGATCGACGTGCGCGCGATGCAGCGCCGCGTGCTGGCTCTCCTGCAGCGCGCGGACGGTGATGCCGTCGCCGGCGAACTCGCTGTCGAGCCAGCCGAGATGCGCGGCGATGCCGAGCGGCGTCGGCACCGGACAGCGCGTGTACCAGATCGACTGGACGTGATGGGAAGCCGTGATGCTCATGGATGCGTTCGGAAAAGGAGTCGTGAACCGCGCGTCAGCCGCGCGGCGCGGTGAGCACCGACAGCCGCGTGATGCCCGCATGCTCGATCGCGGCCATCAGCTTCGCGACGGTGCCGTACGGCACGTGCTCGTCGGCCTGCAGGTCGAGCGCGACGTCGGGCCGGCCGGCCTTCAGCGCGGCGAGCTCGGCCGGCACCGCGGCGAGCGCGACCGCGCGCTTGTCGAGATACACGACGCCCTTGTCGTCGACGCTCACGGTGACGTTCGGCTTGCGGTCGGCCGGCGCCGTGGCGACGGTGTTCGGCAGGTTCACGTGCACCGCGTTGTTGAGCAGCGGCGCCGTGACGATGAACGCGACGAGCAGCACGAGCATCACGTCGACGAGCGGCGTGATGTTGATTTCACTGAGCACGTCGTCGTTGTCGGAAGAGGACGAGAAGGCCATTATGCGAACGCCTCCTGACGGGCGCCGTCGGCACGGCGTGCCGGCGCGGGCGCGGTGGCGGCGGGCGGCACGCGGAAACCGGCCTTCTGCGCGAGCGTGACGAAATCGGTTGCGAACGCATCGAGATCGGCCGACGCGGCCTTCACGCGGCGCACGAAGAAGTTGTACGCGAGCACGGCCGGCACCGCGACCGCGATGCCGATCCCGGTCGCGACCAGCGCCTCGCCGATCGGCCCCGCGACCACATCGATGCTCGCCGACGCACTGTGCGTGATCGCGGTCAGCGCATGGATGATGCCGAACACGGTGCCGAACAGGCCGACGAACGGCGCGGTGCTGCCGATCGACGCGAGCACGGCGAGCCCCGCTTCCGCGCGCCGGCGCGCGTTGTGGATCTGCTGGCGCAGATGGCGTTCGAGCAGGTCGTGGCGGCTCCAGCTGTGTTCGAGATCGTGCGCGCTGCTTTCGTCGGCGCGGCGCAGCGCGTCGAAGCCCGTCGCGGCGAGTTCGCCCACGGGGCTGTCGGCGCCGTCGAGCGCGGCCGCCTCGTGGAAACTGTTCGCGGCCCAGAACGCGCGCGTGTAATGCCGGTTGCGTGCGCTCGCACGCAGGCTCTGGATCGCCTTCACGACGATCAGCGTCCACGTGACGACGGAAAAGACGACGAGCAGCCAGAGCGCGCCCTGGACGATGAAGGTGGTCGGGATACCGTTCATGATGTGAGTTCCTTGAAAAATGTGGCGGGCCGCCCGGTCGGTCAGCCCAGCTTGAAATCGATCGGCACATTGACCCAGCCGTCGACCGCTTCGTCGCCGCGCTTCGCGGGCACGAACGTCCAGCGCTTCACGGCGGCCACCGCTGCGTTGTCGAGCATGCGGCGGCCGCTGCTCGTGCGGACGTCGACGGCATCGGGCGTGCCGTTCGCGAGCACGTGCACGCGCAGCACGACGCGCCCTTCCCAGCCCTGGTCCTGCGCAAAGGCCGGGTAGTCGGGCGCCGGGTTGCGCAGGTAGGCCGCGTCGCCGATCGGCGCGGTTTCACGCACGGGCGCCGCCGGCGCGGCGGGTGCGGGAGACGGTGCGGCCTGTGCGGCTACGGCCGGTGCCGTCGGCGCGGGTGCCGCCTCGCGTGTGACAGGCTGCGCGGCAGCCGGCGCAGGCGCCGGATGCGCGACGGCCGCACGCGACTTCGGCGGGGTCGGCGCCTGCTTCAGCGGCTGCTGCGGCTTCGGCGGCACCGGTGGCGGCGGATGCGCGGCCTGCGGCAACGGTTCGGGCGGCCGCGTCAGTTCGACCGTCATCGGCAGCGGCCGCGGCGGCTGCACGGGCGGCGCGGCGGGAGCGCGTGCGGCCAGCAGCGCGACGCCCGCATGCAGCGCCGCTACGGCAAGTGCAATCGCACCCGTGACGCGCCACCGCCCCGGCTTCGCCGCGCGCGCATCCGGCCGTGCGGCAGGCGAAGCCGACGGCGGCCATGCAGCAGCCACCGCGGCGGCCACACCCGCGCCCGTGCGCGGCGCCGCACGTGCCGCATGCCGGCGCGCCGGCGGCACGCCGTATTCGATCGTCAGACCTGTCATGCTCGACTCCTTGCAATGACGCGCCGCGGCGCGCTACGCGACCCACGCATGGCGTTGCCGGTCGATGCGCGTGAACGGCGCCGGGTCGATCCATGCGCGCGCATCGAAATCCTGTTCGAGAAAACCCCACTCGACGAGGAAGTCCTTGAACGCCACCAGCCCGTCGATCGACGTCTGCGCGAGCCCCGTCTCCAGATGGCGGTGCACGTCCGCGCCGTACGCATAGCGCACCCATTCGTCGGACGCGCGCGTTTCGCGGCCGATATAGGCCACCGTCTCCGCCGGATGACGCGCGGCCCAGTCGCCCGCGCCCACCACGACCGACAGGAAGCGGCTCACGAGATCGGGGCGCGCGTCGATCAGTGCGCGATCGACGGTCAGCGTGCGCGGCGTGCCGTTGCCGATCCGCACCAGCGGATCGGGGTGCGCGCCGAGATCGATGACCACCTGCGCGTCGATCAGGTGCACGGTTTCGAGCCCTTCGACTCCTTTCACGAACACCGCGTCGACCTCGCCGCGCACGAGCGCCGCGATCTCGATCCCGTACTCGTGCGGGCCGCGCGTAAACGATGCCGGCCCGGTGCGGCGTTCGCGTTCGTCGGGCAGGTCGACCCATTCGGCGTCGCCGTGCCCGAGCCCTTCCAGTTCGAGCGCGCTCAGGAAACCTTTCAGCGCGGCCGCGCGCCAGAAGTCGATGCTGATCGGATGGCGCGGCAACCCGAGCCGCCGGCCGCGCAGATCGCGCGCGGTGCGGATGCCGCGATCGGGCAGCGTGACGATCGCCTGGAACTCGTTGGTCCACGACAGGCCGATCACGCGCGTATCGGCGCCGCGTGCCCGCGCCCACAGCGCCGGAATGTTGCCGCCCTGCCGGAACGAGGACGGGAGGCTGTGATCGAAGTGCGATTCGCGCTTGCCGGCGTCGGCCGTTTCCTGCAGCGAATGCAGCGCGATGCCGTCCGGCCCGAACTCCTCGTCGAACCAGCCGCGGTGCACGGCGATGCCGAGCGCGGTCGGCACCGGGCAGCGCGTGTACCAGAGTGCGTCGCGGGCCGTGGCCTGCGCAGCGAGTGTCGTCATGGTGAATGTCCTTGTCGTTGGAATGCGGGGGGATGCCGTTGCGCTCATGCGCCGGCCACGCGCAGCGCCGCCTGCGTGCCGCGCGCGTTCAGCGCGCCGTCGACGAGCGGCAGCACTTCCTCGCCCACGCGGTACGCCTCCTCGAGATGCGGGTTGCTCGCGAGGATGAACGTCGACACGCCGATGTCGACGTATTCCGCGAGCCGCTCGGCCACCTGCTCGTGGCTGCCGACGATCACGCAGCCGGGGCCGCCGCGAATCTGCGACATCCCGGCCCACAGGTTCGGGCCGACGATCAGGTCGTCGAAGTGCTGCGTGTTGCCCTGGTGCAGCGCGAACTGGCGTTTGGCACCGACCGATTCCGACGACTCGCCGCGCCCGCCGAAGCCGTTGCGCGTCGCGTCGCCCACCGTCGCGAACATCTGCCGCAACTCGGCCCACGCCTGCTCCTCGGTCTCGCGCGCCAGGATGTCGATGCGCATGCCGAAGCGCAGGTCGCGCTCGGCGTTCTGGCGATCGAGCGCGCGGCGGGCCGCATCGATCACCTCCTTCTGTTTCGCGAGCGGCTCGCCCCAGCTCAGGTGCACGTCGCCATGCTTCGCGGCAACCGCGAGCGCGGCATCGCTCGCGCCGGCCAGGTAGATGCGCGGCGGTTTCTGGCCGCTCAGCGGCGGCAGCAGGCCGCCGCCTTCGACGCGGTAGAAGCGTCCGTCGAACGTGAACGGCTCGCCGGCCGCGACACCCTTCACGACGTCGAGGAACTCGTCCGTGCGCGCATAACGGCTGTCGTGATCGATGAAGTCGCCGTACGCGCGCTGGTCGGGGCCGCCGCCGCCCGTGACGACGTTCCACTCCACGCGGCCACGGCTGATCCGCTGCAGGCTCGCGGCCATCTGCGCCGCGTAGACGGGATGCACGAAATGCGGCTGCAGCGCGATCAGGAGCCGCAGCCGGCGCGTCTCGCGCGCCAGCGCGGCCGCCACGACCCACGGCTCCTCCGTGAAGCGGAAGATCGGGATCAGCGCGCCGTGGAAGCCGGCGATATCGGCCGCGCGCGCGACCTGCGACAGATAGTCGATGTAGCCGAATTCGTCGTCGTCGACTTTCGGCGCGACGCGCGATCCGCGCTGGCGGTTCCATTCGCCGCGTGTATGCAGGTCGTGTGCGCGCCTGCCGTCGCCATGCATCGGCAGGCGCCACAGAAATTCAACAGCCATCGGGATTCTCCTGGTCGGGCCATTCGGATTGCGTGCGGCATCGCCGTGCCGCCCGTGTGCTGCGCTGTAAAGCACGCGGTGTGCCAACCTGCCCGACGCGGCACCTGCGCGGCCGCCTGCAAACCTGCGCGGCGCCTTGCACGCCGGGCGTCGACGGCAACCGGATCGCACCCGCCCGGCCGTGGCCGGCACGGTCGCGACAGGCCCGTGCCGTGCTGCTGCATCGGCCGCACCGCTGCTGCGCGCGCAACAGCGGCCCACGCGACTGTTGCTGGCGCAACAGGCCATGCGTCGACACACGCATCGCCCTTTCCGCGCGACGCCCGCACCGCGTGCGGCCGCGCCGTTTCCGTTCACTGGCCCGGAACTTGCAACGCTGACCGGCCCGCGCGTGCGCACCGACACCGAGCGGCACCGCGCGCGACCGCGCTTCGACCATGCTTACGCAGAGAGGGAATCTCACACATGACAGACAGGCCCGATTCGTCATCGGACAAGCAGCAGACGTTCTGGTACGCCCGATCGCCCGTGCCGACCCCGCTCGGCATCGCCGTGCATCTCGGCTGGCTCAACGGCGAGACGTCGGCCGACGGCGTCGCGATCCGCTCGCCGCGCGGCGCCACGCGGCACGACGTGTCGTCGATCAGCGACCACACGCTGGCGCAGTCGTTTCGCCAGGGCGGCAGCATCCCCGCGATGTGGGCGCGCTCGAACGGCGCGAACACGCGCGTGATCGGGCTGTCGTGGGTCGACGAATCGCAGTTGATCCTCGCGCGGCCCGAGTCGGGCATCCGCTCCGTGAAGGCGTTGCGCGGGCGCCGCGTCGCGATCCCGAGCCGCCCCGACGACCGCATCGACATCTTTCGCGCGTCGGCGCTGCGCGGCTTCGTCAACGCGCTGAGCCTCGACGGGCTGACCACCGCCGACGTCGAACTCGTCGACGTGCATGCACGCACGCTGCAGGCCGTCGGGCCGGCGCGCGCGGCGGACCTGTTCGCGTCGCCGCACGGCTTCTCGAGCCGCGCGCTGTACGCGGCCGAAGCCGGCGCACTGCTGCGCGGCGAGGTCGACGCGATCTACGTGAAGGGCTCGACCGGCCTCGAGATCGCGCAGCTGATCGGCGCGCATGTCGTGATCGACATCGGCTTTCATCCGGAGCGCTCGATCCGCAACAACAACGGCACGCCGCGCCCGCTGACCGTCAACGCGGACGTGCTCGCGAACCATCCGGACATCGTCGCCGGCTTCCTGAAGCTCGTGGTCGCGGCCGGCGAATGGGCCGGCACGCATCCCGACGAAACCGCGCACTACGTGGCCGGCGAAACCGCGTCGTCGATCGACTGGGTCCGCGCCGCGTACGGCAACCAGCTGCACCGGCACCTCGGCGTCAACCTCGACGACGAATCCGTCGCGGCGCTCGACGACTTCAAGACATTCCTGCACGACCGGGGTTTTCTGGAAGCCGACTTCGACGTCGCCGACTGGATCGACCCGCGCCCGCTCGCCGACGTGCTGCGGCCGTCGCGGCAGAAACGCGCGTGAGCCACTGAGTGAGCCCCCGCGTGAGCCTCATTTCCGCCCACTGATCCCGACCATCATGAAACACACGCTCTCCCTAGCTTCGCTGCGCCGCCCGCTGCGTGCGCTGTTCGCCGCGCTGCCGCTTGCCGCGGCATCGCTCGCCGCACCGGCCGCGCACGCGGACGATGCGCCCAAGGTGGTGCGAATCGCCGTCGTCGCCTATTCGGGCGGCGGCAAGACGCAGTACGCGGGCGCCTCCGCGCTGATCGACGCCGACAAGTCGCTCGAGAAGGCGCTCGCCGCGCGGCACGTGAAGCTGCAATGGGTACCGGTGTCGACCGCGGCGGTCGGCACGCTCGTCAACGAGGCGTTCACGAACGGCAGCATCGACTTCGCGGGCTACGGCGACCTGCCCTCGGTCGTCGTCAACGCATCGGGCACGCATACGCGTCTGATCGTGCCGGGCGGGGTCGGCAGCAATACGTATCTCGTCGTGCCGGCCGGCTCGAGCGCGAAGTCGATCGTCGACCTGAAAGGCAAGCGCATCGCGCTCAATCGCGGCCGGCCGTGGGAAGTCACGTTCAGCAAGCTGCTCGCCGAGAACGGGCTGAAGCTGTCCGACTTCAGGATCTACAACCTCGACCCGCAGGCCGGTGCGGCAGCGGTCGCGGCCGGCCGCGTCGACGGCTTCTTCACGCTGTCCGACGCGTATTCGCTCGTCGACAAGAACGTCGGCAAGATCATCTGGTCGACCAAGACCGCGCCCGACGACTGGAAGATGCGCGCGGAACTGTGGGCATCCGACGATTTCGTGCGGCGCTACCCCGACATCACGCAGCTCGTCGCGACCGCCTACGTGCGTGCCGCGCACTGGATCTCGCAGCCGCAGAACCGCGATGCGTACGTGAAGATCCTGAGCGCGTCCGGCCAGCCGGAAAGCGTCGTGCGCCGCGAATACGCGGACGAATCGACGCCGTGGAAGGAGCAATGGACGCCGCTCTTCACGCCCGCGCTGACCGGCCACTACCGCGACGTCGTCGCGTACAGCCGCCAGGCCGGCCTGACGTCCGCGCCGGTCGACGTGAACGCGCTGCTCGCGCCGACGTTCGTCGCGACCGCGCTCAAGCAGCTCGGGCTCGACGGCTACTGGCGCGCAGACACGGCGCGCGTCGCGAGCCGCTGATGCCGATGCACGCCCTCGCGTCGAACGGCGCACGCGCGATCCGCCTGCCCGGCATCGCGCGGCTCGGCGGGCTCGCGCTGTGGTGGGCCACGCCCGTCGCGTTCGCCACGCTGTGGTGGCTCGCGAGCGCGCAGCGCTGGTTCCCGCCGCAGCTCGTCGTGCCGCCCGGCCGGCTCGCGGCGACGCTGCGCACCCTGCTCGACACCGGCGAACTGCGCGACAACCTGGTGATCACGCTGCATCGTCTCGCGCTCGGGTTCGCGATCGGCGCGGCGGGCGGAGCCGCGTTCGGCATCCTGCTGGCGCGCAGCCGGCTGTTCTCCGACTACCTGCGGCCGACGTTCGACCTGCTGCGGCAGGTGCCGACGCTCACGCTGATTCCGCTGCTGATCCTGCTGATCGGCGTCGACGAGCCGCTGAAGCTCGTCGTCGTCGGCAAGGCCGTGTTCTTCCCGGTCGCGCTGGCCGCGTACACGGGCGTGCACGACGCGCCGCGCGACCTCGTCGAGATGGCACGTCACTACGGGCTCGGCCGCTTCGCGCTGCTGCGCGACGTGCTGCTGCCGGCCGCGCTGCCGCCGCTGCTGACCGGCGTGCGGATCGCGCTTGCGCGCGCGTGGCTCGCGCTCGTCGCGGTCGAGCTGCTCAGCGCCGACAGCGGGATCGGCCAGATGATGGAACTCGCGCGGCAGATGCTGCGGCTCGATGTCGTGCTCATCGACGTCGCGGTGATCGGGCTGATCGGCTTCGCGATCGACCGGTCGATCGCGCTCGTGCAACGCTACGCATTGCGCTGGCAAGCGCCGTCGCACTGACCTGACTGGATACGCTTCGAAATGACGCTCGCCATACGCTCTCTCTCGCTCGCCCCGCTGCGCCGCCGCGCGCGCGGCTTCGTCGTGCCGGCCCTGCTGGTGGCCGCATGGCAGTTCGCGTCGTCCGGCGACGCGGCCCATCAATACGCGTTCGTGCCGTTGCAGCAGGTGGGCGCCGCGCTGGTCGAACTCGCCCGCAGCGGCGAACTCGCGACCGATCTCGGCGCGAGCCTGCGCCGCACGACGCTCGGGTTGGGCTTCGGCGTCGCGTTCGGGCTTGTATTCGGCGCGGCGATGGCGCGCTCGACGCTCGCGCGCAAGCTCGGCGAGCCGGCGTTCCAGGCACTGCGCTACGTGCCGCTGCTCGGGCTGATTCCGCTGCTGAGCCTGTGGGCCGGCACCGGCGAATTCGCGAAGGTGCTCATCATCGCCCTCGCCGCGTTCTACCCGATGACCACCGCCAGCTTCGACGGGCTGCGCCGCGTCGATCCGCGCTACGTCGAACTCGCGCAGTCATATCGCCTGACGCGTATCGGCCTGTGGCGCGACGTGCTGATTCCCGGCGCGCTGCCCGACCTGTTCGCGGGCGTGCTGCAAGCCGTGCCGTTCGCGTGGATCACCGCGACCAGCAGCGAGCTGCTGTTCAACGCGGGCGCGGGGGTCGGCAGCCTGATGCAGAACGCGCAGGCCGGTGCGCGCGCCGACGTGCTGCTGGTCTGCGTGCTGGGGGTGACGGCGCTCGCCGTCGGCATGAGTGCGCTATGCGAGCGGATCGCGCAGCGCGCGCTGCGCTGGCGCGATCACGCCTGACGGCGCAGCCGCGCGTCGGCGTCTCCTCCGTCACCCGCGTCGCGCGGCTTCAGGATGCCGAGCTGCGCGAGCCGCGCACGCACGATGTTGCGCGACTGGTCGAGCAGGCGCGACATGCGCAGCTGGTTGTGCTCGCTGTACTCGAACACGCTGCGGTAGACGGTGTCCTCGATGTGCTGCCAGAGCGACGGCGTGCCGAGATCCAGCAGCTCGATCACCGCATGGCGCAGCGCGTCGGTCGCCTCGGCCACGTCGCGCGCACGGCGCGGCGGTGCCACCGCCGGGGCGCGCGGGTCGTCGGCATCGGGCGCGAGCGACAGCGCGGAGAACTGCAGGTCGCCCACATCGATCGCGCCACCCGCACAGATCAGCACCGCGTGGTGGATCACGTTCTCGAGTTCGCGGATATTGCCCGGCCACGCGTGCGCGTGCAGCCGTGCGCGCGCGGCGTCCGTGAGCGTCGGCGCGGCGACGCGCAGCCGCTTCGCATAGGTGTCGATGAAGTGTTCGATCAGCGGCGCGATGTCGCCGAGGCGCTCGCGCAGCGGCAGCAGGCTCAGCTTCACGACGTTGAGCCGGTAGTAAAGATCCTCGCGGAAATTGCCGGCGCGCACCGCGGCTTCGAGATTCACGTTGGTCGCCGCGACGAGCCGCACGTCGATCTTCACGGTCTTGCGCGAGCCGACCGGCGTCACCTCGCGCTCCTGCAGCACACGCAGCAGCTTGACCTGCGCGGACAGCGGCAGGTCGCCCACCTCGTCCAGGAACAGCGTGCCGCGATTCGCGGATTCGAACCAGCCGGGCTGGCTGTTGATCGCGCCGGTAAACGCGCCGCGTTCGTGGCCGAACAGCTCGCTTTCGATCAGCGTCTCGGAGAATGCGCCGCAGTTGACCGCCACGAACGGGCCGTCATGGCGCTCGCTCAGCGAGTGCACGAGGCGCGCGATCAGCTCCTTGCCGGTGCCGCTCTCGCCGGTGACGAGCACGGTCGCGTCGCTCGGCGCGACGAGCTGGATGCGCTCGAGCAGCACCCGCGATTTGGGATCGTCGAACGTCAGCGCCTTCGCACGGATCGTGATCGCATGCGAATTCGGGTCCGGCAAACTGAAGATGGCCATGGCACGACCGGCGTGTTGAACGGGGAAGGTTCGACGATAGCAAGGCGCGCGCCGGGGATGAACCAATTCATCGAGCTATCGGTATGACGGCGGCCGGATTGCGCCGGCCGCCGCGCGAGCTCACGCGATGTCACGCGAGACCGGTCATCTTCCATTGCTGCTCGAGCGCGCCCGGCCCGAACTCGAGCGAGCCGCCGAGCGGCTCCGCGAGCGCCTGGAAATACGCGGCTTCCTCGAGGATCAGGATGTACTTCGACACGTCGAGGATCGATTTTCCCCAGAAGGTTGCACCGCCGTTCGCCTCGATGATCGCCGGTACCTCGGGGTCGCGGCGGATCGTGTCGACGATGAAACGCGGCTCGCCGGGACGACGATCGACGTACACCGGAATCTCGCGGGCGCGCGTGTAGCGCGCAGCCGGCGCATAGCGGATCGGCAGCGGGCGATGCGCGCTCGCCCATGCGCCGAGATACGGGCCGTGCACGTGGATCACGACACCGACGTCCGGCGCCTCGCGGAACACGTCCGCATAACGCGGCCCGTTGCCGCCCGCGCGTGCGTCGCCATGCAGCACGTCGCCGTCGAACGTCACGACGACCGGCTGGATTTCCTGCGAGGCGGCCCACGGGCTCGGCGCCGACAGCGCGACGACGAGCTCGGTGCCCGGCACGCGCTGGAACGCCTGGAACGTGTTGGTCGCGGACAGCGTGCGCGTGTCCTTCAGCACGCGTGCGGCCTGCGTGAATTCGCGCGTGGCACGCTCGACGAATGCCACGAGTTCGCCGCTGTCGATGGTTGGGGTAACGGACATGAGGATGGTTTCCTTGATCGGGTGGACGGAGGGAATCGCAACGCAACGTCGCGACACACGCCGACCGGATCAGCAGCAATCGTGCCAGCCGGGCGCGCCCGCATCGAACGCCCGCGCCGCGGTGCGGGCCGGTCATGCACGATGCACACGGCACGATCCGTGCACCGGCCTTTGTTGCGGGAGCAACAGCCCGCCGGCCCGGATTGCTGCGCGACGCGCAGCCGGCGCATGCGTGCGGCACACGCGGTACGACGCAACGGCCCGTCGCGCCGCGCGCCGCACATGCAACAGATGCGCTGGTTCGAAACTTGCGTCGTGCTCGGCCCGCGCCATGCACCGTCCGGCGCTTCCGATCCGATCTCATCGACCTCCATCCGACCATGACGCTCCTCCCCCTGCGCGGCTGCGCCGCGCGCGCACTGCTGGCTTCGGCGCTCGCCGTATCGTCTTTCCTCTCGCACGCGGCTTCGCCCGGCCGCGTTCCCGCGCCCGACCCGCTGCAGGGCGACGGCCGCGTGTCCGCGTTCTACACGTGGGACCGCGACATTCCGGCGACGCCCGGCGCGCTGCTGCGCACCGAGCCGCTGCCCGCGACGCTCGGGCTCGCGAGCGCGGCGCGCCAGTTGCGGATCCTCTATGCGTCGACCGACGGTGTCGGCGGTCACACGCCGATCGCCGTGTCGGGTGCGCTGTTCGTGCCGCGCGGCACGCCGCCCGCCGGCGGCTGGCCGATCGTCGCGTGGGCGCACGGCACGTTCGGGATGGCCGACATCTGCGCGCCGTCGTGGTTCGGCCGCTCGTATCGCGACGTGCGCTACCTGAACGCGTGGCTTCAGCAGGGGTTCGCCGTCGTCGCGACCGACTATCAGGGGCTCGGCACGCCGGGCCCGAATCCGCAGCTCAACAACCGCTCGAACAGCTACACGCTGCTCGACAGCGTGCGCGCGGTACTCGGCGGCGTGCCGGGTCTCGCGAACGAGGTCGTGCTCGTCGGCCAGTCGCAGGGCGGCTCGGCCGTGTTCGCGGCGGCCGGCTACGCGCCCGCGTATGCGCCCGAACTCGCGATCCGCGCGACCGTCGCCACCGGGACGATCTACAACGCATCGCCCGCCACGCTCGCGTCGCTGCCGAAGTTCGACAGTGCCTACCGGCGCGATCCCGAGCGCGTCGATCCGACACTCGCGTACGAGTTCTACTCGGTGCTCTCCGCCCAGCAGATCGACCCGTCGCTGCGCGCCGACGAAGTGCTGACCGACCAGGCGTTGCCGATCCTCGAACAGGCGCGCATCGGTTGCCTCGCGTCGCTCGAGGACGATGCGGCGCTCGCGCACCTCACGCATGTGAACACCGTGAAGCCCGGCGGCGATGCCCGGCTGAAAGCGTGGTGGGACGCGTACCTGACGTACCCGACGCTGAAGATCGCGACGCCCGTCTTCATCGGCGCGGGCGCGGACGACGGGCTCGCGCCGCTCGAACTCGCGCTCGCGAAGGACGCGTGCGCGGCGGGCACGACCGTCGAAGCGCACCTGTATGCGGGCCGCGAACACAACGGCACCGTGAACGCGTCGCTCGCCGATTCGATCCCGTTCGTGAAGCGCGTGCTTGCCGGCGAGACGATCCACCCGGTCTGCACGCCCGCCGCGCAGCAGGCCGTGTCGCGGTAACGCGCGCCGCGCGCTTTGCACGCCGGCGCGAATGCATTTCCGAATCCGTTATTGGATCGCGCCGCCGCGCATTTTTATACTCGTCAGCACTCTCTTCCAAAGAGTGCCAGCCAATCTCGACAGAACAGCACAGGACGAACCTATGAGCCTACGCCCCTTGCACGACCGCGTGATCGTGAAGCGACTCGACCAGGAAACCACCACCGCGTCGGGCATCGTGATCCCCGACAGCGCCGCGGAAAAACCCGACCAGGGTGAAGTGATCGCCGTTGGCCCCGGCCGCAAGGATGCGGACGGCCAGCGCATCGTGCCCGACCTGCAGGTCGGCGAGCGCGTGCTGTTCGGCAAGTACGCGGGCCAGGCCGTCAAGCTGGACGGCACCGAGTTTCTCGTGCTGCGCGAGGAAGACATCGTCGCAGTCGTCAACCAGTAACGGAGCGCAATCATGGCAGCGAAGGAAATCATTTTCAGCGACGTCGCACGGGCCAGGCTGACCGAAGGCGTGAACATTCTCGCGAACGCGGTGAAGGTCACGCTCGGGCCGAAGGGCCGCAACGTCGTGCTCGAACGCAGCTTCGGCGCGCCGGTCGTCACCAAGGACGGCGTGTCGGTCGCGAAGGAAATCGAACTCGCGGACAAGCTGCAGAACATCGGCGCGCAGCTCGTGAAGGAAGTCGCGTCGCGCACCAGCGATGCGGCCGGCGACGGCACCACGACGGCCACCGTGCTGGCGCAGGCGATCGTCCGCGAAGGCCAGAAGTACGTCGCGGCCGGGCTCAATCCGCTCGACCTGAAACGCGGCATCGACAAGGCCGTCGCGGCGGCCGTCGACGAGCTGAAGAAGATCAGCCGCCCGACCACCACGAGCAAGGAAATCGCGCAGGTCGCGACGATCTCCGCGAACGGCGAGGAATCGATCGGCCAGCGCATCGCGGAAGCGATCGACCGCGTCGGCAAGGAAGGCGTGATCACCGTCGAGGACGGCAAGTCGCTCGCGGACGAGCTCGATGTCGTCGAGGGGCTGCAGTTCGATCGCGGCTACCTGTCGCCGTATTTCATCAACAATCCCGACAAGCAGATCGCCGAGATCGAAAGCCCGTACATCCTGCTGCACGACAAGAAGATCTCGAACATCCGCGACCTGCTGCCGGTGCTCGAACAGGTCGCGAAATCGGGCCGGCCGCTGCTGATCATCGCGGAAGACGTCGAAGGCGAAGCGCTCGCGACGCTGGTCGTCAACAACATCCGCGGCATCCTGAAGACGGTGGCCGTGAAGGCGCCCGGCTTCGGCGACCGCCGCAAGGCACTGCTCGAAGACATCGCGATCCTGACCGGCGGCCAGGTGATCGCCGAGGAAACGGGCCTGACGCTCGAGAAGGCGACGCTGGCGGAACTCGGCCAGGCGAAACGCATCGAGGTCGGCAAGGAAAACACGACGGTGATCGACGGCGCGGGCGATGCGAAGAACATCGAGGCGCGCGTGAAGCAGATCCGCGTGCAGATCGAGGAAGCGACGTCGGACTACGACCGCGAGAAACTGCAGGAACGCGTCGCGAAGCTCGCGGGCGGCGTTGCAGTGATCAAGGTCGGCGGGGCCACCGAGATCGAGGTGAAGGAGAAGAAGGACCGCGTCGACGACGCGCTGCACGCCACGCGCGCGGCCGTCGAGGAAGGCATCGTGCCGGGCGGCGGCGTCGCGCTGATCCGCGTGCGGCAGGCGATCCGCGAACTGCAGGGCGTGAACGCCGACCAGAACGCGGGCATCAAGATCGTGCTGCGCGCACTCGAGGAACCGCTGCGCCAGATCGTCACGAACGCGGGCGAGGAAGCAAGCGTCGTCGTCGCGAAGGTGGCCGACGGCTCGGGCAACTTCGGGTACAACGCGCAGACGGGCGAATACGGCGACCTCGTCGAGTCGGGCGTGCTCGATCCGACCAAGGTCACGCGCACGGCGCTGCAGAACGCGGCGTCGGTCGCGGGGCTGCTGCTGACGACCGACGCAACCGTGTTCGAAGCACCGAAGGATGCGGCACCGGCGGCTGCGCCGGGTGGCCCGGGTGCGGGCGGGCCGGGTTTCGATTTCTGATGACCCGACGCGTATGCCGGTTCGCCGGCATGCGCGACCGGCACGCACAGCGAAACGCAGGCAACGCGTGGCGACGAAAGTCGTCACGCGTTTTTTGCATGGGACTGGCAAAAACGGGCGGCGTGGCGGGCCGCCGGCACGCTCGGGTAAGATGAACGCCCGTCCGCCGCCCCGCCGTCCACGCCATGCCGACCGTACAAACCATTCTCGACGACTACGAACGCCTCGGCTGGACCGGCAACGATCCGATGTCGCGGATGCTGGCGCTGCGGCGCGACAACCCGGCGGCACTCGCCGACCTCGTGATCGCTTCGTTCGATCGCGAGCTGTCGCATGCGACCTTCCTCGACGCCGCACTCGACCTGATGGACGACACCGCTTTCGCGAACGTCACCGCCGCAGCGTGGCAACGCGTCCGCGACGGCGCATGGAACACGCGGCTCGCGAGCGTGTTGTCGAGCGCGGCAATACAGGCGCCGCAGGTATTTGCCGGTCACTGGGACGTGTTTCTCGACGTTGTGACCGCGAAGCGGTCGCCGCACCTGTACTACGAGGACAACGCGTGGCGAATGCTCGATCCGGCGACGATCGATGCATGGCGCGGCCGGCTTGCCGAGACCCCTATTGACAGGGGCGCGGCGCACGCACGCGCCGTCGCGCTGCTTCATTCGCGACACCCTGCGGCCGTTCGCGACGCGGCGGCGCGGCTGTTTTCCGACGATCCGGGCAAGTGCGCCAACTGGCTCATGTCTGCCGGCTATGCGCAGGAACACGACACGTTGCGCGCGCTGCATGGCGAGTCGCCGCTACACATCGACTTCGGCCCGACGCTGCGTGCGCCGAGGCTCCGCGAGATGCCGAAGTGGAAACGCGAGATTGACGCGCATCACCCGACCTGGCACGCACGCGATTCGCATCGATCGGGCGCGCGCTTCGGCGGCGTGTCGACGCATCGATGCGGCCTGTGTCACGAGCCGCTGCATCGGTTGCTGACGCTACCGCAACCCGCGGCAGCCGGCATCGACAGCGCGACGCCCGTATCGTTCGACACCTGCCTGTCGTGCGTCGGCTGGGAGAGCGACGGCCCGCTGTTCCACCGGCACGACGACGCAGGCAACGCCTGCGCGCACCCGTCGCAGCAACGCGACATCGCGATCCAGCCCGAGTATCCGGCGGCCGCATTCGTGGAGGCCGACGTTGCGCTCTTCGCCGCACCGGCACGCTGGACACGGCAGGACTGGGGCGAATCGAACGGCCGGCAGAACCTGAGCCGTGTCGGCGGCGCGCCGTCGTGGGTACAGTCGGCGTGGTATCCCGACTGTCCGGATTGCGGCCGCAAGATGTCATTCGTCATGCAACTCGACTCCCACTTTCCGCAAACGGACGGCGGCGAATGGCTGTGGGGCAGCGGCGGCGCGAACTACACGTTCTGGTGCGCGCCGTGCCGCACCAGCGCGCACCTCTGGCAGTGCACGTAGCACGCACCGGCCACGCAACCTTTACGACCTTTTTACTTGCGGCCGCGCGTGCGTTCACTAGAATGTGTTCGCCATCCATCACCGAGTACGCACCATGCGCATCCGAAGTCCTCGCCCTCCGAGTTGCTTTTCTGCCTGACAGGCAGGACGCCTGCGTCTCTCTTTTTCCCGAGCCACCGTCCTGCCAGCAGGCGGACGGTGCGCGCCGTAGTCATTCCCGTGCACGCTTGAACACGACGTCGATGCGTTGATCGCGCGTCGTGCGGGCAAGCGTGTTCCCGCGGAACATCCCTCGCAACGTCGCGCCATCGATCCGCCAGCCCGGCAACGATCGCCTGGCATGCCCGCATCCGGCATGTCGATCCGGTCACATTGCTTTGCATCCCTGATTTAACCCGCTGAAGTTCCCGATACCGGAGCCCGGTCATGTTCGAGATCGACAAGCAGTACACCCGCGAATTCATCCACACCGCCTGCGGCGGCAGCAAGCAGGCGTTCCTGCCGACCAAGAACGGCAAGGTCGTGGCCGCCTGCCTGCGCACGGACCTCAACCCGCATGCGCCCGACGTGATCCTCTGCGACGGCAGCGCGTCCGCGCGCGCGGCCGGCAGGACGCTCGCCGCGCAACGCGATGCGATCCCGGTGTTTATCAGGATGGAAACGGACGCGTACCGCTTCGTCGGCCGGTACGTCGTCAGCGAATCGCTCACCGCACCGCTCGACTGCGCGCCTTACGTGCGCAACAGCGGCTTCACGCCCGGGCAGATCTCGCGCGTGCTGAAGCTCAAGCGCTGCTGACGCGCGCAGCGCACGCCCTCCCGGTCGCCTTTCATCAAGGAGCAATCATGCTTGGCCTGACGTTCTGGAAACACGTGATCGGCACACGACCCGATGCCGCCCGCGACGATCGCGCGACGGCACTCGGCCGGCACCGCGTGCGCTCGAGGACGCTGGTGCTGACGAGCGCCGCGGTGGCATTTGCGGCGATCGCGTTCGGTGCGCCGGTCGTCGGCATTTCGGTGTTCTTGCTGACGACGTTGCCGTTCGTGCTGTCGGGTACCTGACGACGTCCTTGTCAGGCACGCGGCGGGCGCCAGCGCAATCGATACGAAATTTTAATGCGGCGCCCCCGCGTCTCTGACACCGTCTTTACACGCTTTTGTCTAGGATTTCCCTGTCACCCCGACACGGAGAGATCCGCATGCAAACGCAGCAGGCCGCCGCCGGCGGCCAACCCGACCTTCCCTACCGACGCGGCGGCGCAACGTTCGCGACCCGGCTGGCCGACGCCTGCCCGCCGGACAACATTCTGCTCGACGTACCGGTCGAAAGCGCGATCCAGTTGTTCGACCTCGTCGCGCGCTATATCGAGCGCAGCGGCGGTGTGTCCGCGGAACGGATCAGGACCGAACTGACGAAGCGCGAGCACCTCGGCTCGACCGGCCTCGGCCAGGGCGTCGCGATTCCGCATGCGCGTGTCACCGGCCTCCGCTCGGCCATCGCGCTGTTCGTTCGCGCGCAGTATCCGTTCCCCTTCAACGCACCGGATCGCAAGCCCGTGCGCGAATTCATCGTGCTGGTGCTGCCGCAGGAAGACAACCGCGCGCACCTCGAACTGCTCGCCGACGCGGCGCGCTGTTTCAGCGAGCGCCCGTTCCGGCAGTCGTCGCGCGACGCACTGACGCCCGACGAGATTCACCAGCTGATGCGACGCACGTATTGATGCCGTCGTGATGCCGCGTCGTGCGGCAACACGCACTCCCTTCATCCATTCGGATTCCCATGTTCCCAGACCCTGAAAGTCCCACCCCGACGTCGGGCCGCGTAGCCGGCCTGGCGCGCTCGCTGCCGTTCATGCAGGCCCTGCACGGGCAGACCGTCGTCATCGTCGAAGGCGGCGCCGCGAGCGACGCACGCGCCCGCCACGCATTCGCGCAGGATGTTGCGCTGCTCGCACTCACCGGTGTTCGCCCGATCGTCGTGCAGGGCGTGCCGGCCGCGTCCGGTACGCAATCGATCCACGCCGTTCATGCGGCGATGGCGGGCGTCAATCATGAACTGGTGCGCCTGATCGGCGGTCACGGCGCCAAGGCGATCGGCATCGACGGCCACGACGGCGGCCTGCTGGTGGCGAGCGCCGCATCCGAGCGCACCGACACGAGCGCGGTCGCCCGCTTCGACGGCACGACGCTGAACGCGTTGCTCGAGAACGGGCTGGTGCCCGTCGTGATGCCGGTCGCCCCGGACGACGCAGGCCATGATCACCTGCTGCGCGCGGAACGGCTCGGCAGCCTCTTCGCGCAGCGCACCGGCGCCGTCACGCTGGTGATGATGGTCGACAGCGCGCTGCTGCGCGAACTCGGCGAGCTCGCCGGGCTCTATGGCATCACGGAACTCGAGCAATGGCTGGCCGAGCATCCGGCCGCAACCGCAGCGCCTTGCGTGCGGGAAGCGCTCGATGCGCTCGCGCACGGCGTGCAGAACGTCCATCTCGCCGATATCGGGCAACCCGAATCGCTGATCGACGAACTGCTGACGGAGGAAGGATCGGGGGTCGTGTTCTGCCGGCGCGGCAACACCGACCTGCTGGCGGAAACCCGCCGCTACTTCGCGGATTCGGCGAGCGTGCTGCGCGACGGCTTCAACGTCGAGCAGAAGCAGGTCGTGCGGTTCTGAATTTTGCAGCAGAACCGCGCGCCGCGCGGTGCGCAGTGCCGTCAGAACATCTGGCGCAGGCCGACGGCAGCCCCGACGTTGTTGGTCCTGCCGATCTGGTCGACCTTGCCGGTGAGCCGGTTGGTGGCACCCGGATAGTCGGCCGCGAACGCACCGTTGCCGCGCGAGAAATCGACCGTGCCGTAGACCTCCGTATGCTTGGACAGCGCATACTCGGCCAGCACGGTCGCCGAGTAGTTGATCCCCGAGCCGAGCGTGCCGTCGAGCCGCTGCGCGTTGCGTGCGTGGCCGTAATAACCGGCCACCGTGATCAGCAGCGGCGCGGTGGCCTGCCAGTTGGCGCCGACGTAGAACGTGTCGTCGATGCGGTTCGGGCTCCCGCCGCTCAACGCCGGTGCGCCGGCCTGCTGCATGTTGAAGTCGGTCGTGCCCGTCTTGTCCTGGCCGTGCAGCCAGCCGGCCAGCAGGCGGACGGAGGGCGTAACCTGATACGCGCCGCTCACGTGCAGAAAGTTCACCTTCGCGCCGTTGGTCGCACTGCCGTTCACGGACGATACCGAGGTCTGCTGGAAGCCTGCGTTGATCGACGCGGGCCCTTGCGCGTAGGTGAGCTCGACGCCGTACGTGCTGTCGAGGCCCATCGCACCGGCATGATTGCCGAAGCCGTAGATCGCATCGACGCTGAACCCGTTGTACGTGAATGCGTACTTCACCGAGTTCGGCACCGTCAGGTAGTTGCCAATGCCGTTGTACGCCCAGCTGTCCTGCCAGTAGTCGCCGACGGTCATCGGATCGAATACGTCGCCCATCGTGTCGTACAGCGGCGCGTACTGGTTGCCGAACGTCAGCGTGCCATATCGGCTGTTCGACAGGCCCACGTAGGCCTGCCGGCTGAACAGCGTGTTCGCGACGTGCAGCTTGCCGTCGCCCAGCTCGAAACCGTTCTCGAGACGGAAAATCGCCGACAGCCCGCCGCCGAGATCCTCGCTGCCGCGCAAGCCCCAGCGGCTGTGCGTTTCCGGGCCGACCGTCATTCCGATCAGGTCCTTGCCGTCAGGGCCGGCATTCGTCTGATAACGGATCGCCGTATCGACGAGGCCATACAACGTAACCGAACTCTGCGCGAACGTGCACGATGCTGACATGGTGAAAGCGGCGCCGATACAACCGGTGACAACGGTGCGTCTCATGAAAGGCCTCCCTGGGCAATTGATTTTGTAAGCAGTCCGATAGCATTCGTGGACGGACGCCATTACTGCGAACGGGAGAATAATCGGCCATATTCGCGGCACCTATTACCGCTTCTGGATTGGACCTTTCCAGCGTCGTCAACAATCGCTGTCGTACACGATGCGGCGGCCCGGCGCGATCGAGATCCGCCGTCGCGGCCTGCCGGACGGCGGGCAAATCACGTTCCGCCCCAATGAATCGCACCGTGTCGAAGCGCGGCACCGATGGTTCGATGCCCGGCCGTCGGAGCATGGCCACGGCGCGCAGAGCGGCAACGATCCCGACACGGTGCGCCCTTCGCGACCCGATGCTCCGACGTCGAATCAGGCTCGGGCGGCATCGATCCGGAATACCGCGACCGTCGCTTCCAGCTGCCCCGCCTGCGCTTTCAGCGCCGCCGCCGCTGCCGATGCCTGCTGCACCAGCGCGGCATTCTGCTGCGTCACCTGATCCATCTGCGCGACGGCCTGATTGACTTGCTCGATGCCCCGCGACTGCTCGTCGGACGCGGCGGTAATCTCGCTCATCAGTACGTCGACCCGTCGCACCGACGCCAGTATTTCCGTCATCGTCCCCGTCGCGCGATCGACCTGCCGTGCGCCGGTGTCGACGCGCCTGAGCGAATCCGTGATCAGTTCCTTGATTTCACGCGATGCCGCGGCACTGCGCTGGGCCAGCGAGCGCACTTCGCCCGCCACGACCGCGAACCCGCGCCCCTGTTCGCCGGCCCGGGCCGCTTCGACCGCGGCATTCAACGACAGGATGTTGGTCTGGAAGGCGATGCCTTCGATCACCGTGATGATCTCGGCGATCTTGCCTGACGATTCCGACAGCCCCCGCATCGTCCTGACGACCTCTTGCGCGGCCTGATTGCCCTGCTCGGTCAGCAGCGCCGCGTCGCTCACCACCTGGCTGGCCTGCTTCGCGTTCTCGGCGTTCTGGCGAACCGTCGACGTCAGCTGCTCCATGGACGCGGCCGTCTCCTCCAGCGACGCGGCCTGCTCCTCGGTCCGTTGGGACAGATCCATGTTGCCCTCCGCGATCTCCCGAGCGGCGGCGTCGATCGCGTGCGAGCCGTTCTGCACCGCCCGGATCGTCTGGAGCAGTTCGCCCTGCATCGTCTGCAAGCCGCTCAGCAGTTGCCCCATTTCGTCGGTCGAATGAATCTCCACCCGGGTCGTCAGGTCGCCTTCGGCGATGGCGCCGAAATGGCCCAGTGCGTTCGCCAGCGGCGTGCCGATCGCCCGTTGCAGCGACCACCATGTCAGCGTGGCCGCCCCGAGCGCGACCAGGCTCCCGGCGAACGCCATGGCGATGAACCAGTGGAAGCGTGCCTGCGCGGCATCGAACGTCGCCCGCGAAGCCGTGATCTGGAGCTGTCCGAGCGCATCCATGGCGTCGGACGCGTCGATGAACAGCGACGGCGGGATGCGTCGCCAGACTTCCGGAATTCTGGCCGCATCATGGGTGGCTATGACCTCGAACATCGGCTCCAGCCCGTTGTCGACCAGCGCCTTGAACTTGCTGCCGGCGTCGGCCGCGCGGCGGGCCTCTTCGGGGCCGGAGAACGGCAGCGCACGATAGGCCTCCCATGCCTTCCTCGATGCGGCCAGCATGTCGCGGGCCACACCGGTTTCCTGCGGAACTTCGTCGCTGGCCGGATCGAGCGCGATGCGATACAGCCACAGGCGCGTCCTCGACAGCGCGACATTCGCCTGCCCGAGCGCCTCCGACGAAGCGAGCCGTTCGGAATAGAGCGTCTTCACGTCGTTGTTTCCGATTGCCATGCCGACCACGCCGATGATGCCGCCGACAACCAGCAATACTCCGAGAAAACCCATCGCCAGCGCCAGACGGGTGCGAATGCTGAAATTCTTGATCATGGTCAGGAGAGCGTTGAGCACGCCGCCGGTGCATGCGACGCATGCGCGTGAAACCAGTCGGGTACGGCACGTGCAAGGTCGACTTCCCGATAACGACCAAAGTGACGCCGGGATTAACGCAGAATCCGTAACGGACGTTTCCGGAAGCGGCGAGTTGTGATCCGCGCGAGTCCGTGATAGCGAGGTGTGCAACGCTTGCACGCCGAATCGTCCGATGAATATCCAGGTGCCCGGGCACTGGCGGGCGCACGTGTCGCGTGATGGCATGCCAATGCGCCCCTGCGCTCACGTCGGGCTGCTTTCGACCGTGCGCGCTGCGTACCGGCTTCCACGCAGATTGATCTGGATAACAAACCATTCAGCCGCCCTGCCCGAAGCGCGCCGATCATGCCTCAGCCGCTCGGCGAGCAATCAACCCGCAGGACCGCTGCTCGCCAGCGTCCTGCTGCGCAGCCCGGCCGGGCCATGCCCGCACTTCGTGATCACCGCTTCGACCGCGATCGCGCAACGCCGCGCCGGCGGGATGCCAGGCGCAAGGCTCGGCGCAACGGCGCTCCCGTCAATGCGCCGGTTGCCGATCCGATGACAGGCCGTGCCCGATACGACGGCCGGGCTGTGGAGGATGGAGCGCGACGGATGGATGCTCACGGAACGTCGAGCGGCGCGCCATGCCCGCATCGCCACGCAAATGAGGCCGCTTGCGACATCCCGTTGCCGGGCGCCACAAGCGGCCTCCTCGCAGACGGCATGCGTCAGCGTCGCGTCGCCAGCCTTCTCACGACGCTCACCAGCGCGTCGACTTCGTCGCACGTGTTGTAGAACGCGAGCGACGGCCGCACCGTTGCCTCGAGCCCGAACCGCCGCAGGATCGGCTGCGCGCAGTGGTGCCCCGAGCGCACCGCGATGCCATCTTCGTTCAGCGCCTGCCCGACTTCCTCGGTCTCGTAGCCCTTCAGCACGAACGACAGCACGCTCGCCTTGTCGCGCGCGGTACCGACGAGGCGCACGCCCGGCACCGGTGCGAGCACGCTCGTCGCATACGCGAGCAGGTCGTGCTCGTAGCGCGCGATGTTCTCGATGCCGACGCGGCTCACGTAGTCGAGCGCGGCACCCAGCCCCACCGCATCCGCGATGTTGCCGGTGCCGGCCTCGAACCGGTTCGGCGGCGGCTGGAACACCGTGCGCTCGAACGTCACGTCCGCGATCATGTTGCCGCCGCCCTGCCAGGGCGGCATGTCGTCGAGGATCGCGCGTTTGCCGTACACGACGCCGATCCCGGTCGGCCCGTAGATCTTGTGCCCGGAGAACACGAAGAAATCCGCATCGAGCGCCTGCACGTCCACGCGCATGTGCGAGATCGACTGTGCGCCGTCGACGAGCGCCTTCGCGCCCGCCCGATGCGCAAGCTCGACGATCTCCTTCACCGGCACAACCGTGCCCAGCGCGTTCGACACCTGCGTGACGGACACGATCTTCGTGCGGTCGTTGAGCAGCTTCCGGTATTCGTCGAGCAGCACCTGCCCCGAATCGTCGACCGGAATCACGCGCAGCTTCGCGCCCTTGAGCGCGGCAAGCTGCTGCCACGGCACGATGTTCGCGTGATGCTCGAGGTTCGACACGATGATCTCGTCGCCTTCGCCGACGTTCTGCACGCCCCACGACTTCGCGATCAGGTTGATCGCCTCGGTCGTGCCGCGCACGAACACGATCTCGTCCGGCGACGATGCGCCGATGAAGCGCTGCACCGTTTCCCGCGCATGCTCGTACGCATCCGTCGCGCGGCCGGCCAACGCATGTGCCGCGCGGTGAATGTTCGAGTTCTCGTGTGCGTAGAAGTATGCGAGGCGGTCGATCACGGCCTGCGGCTTGTGCGTCGTCGCCGCATTGTCGAACCAGACGAGCTGCTTGCCGTTCACGCGCTCCTGCAGGATCGGGAAATCGCGGCGGATCGCGTTCACGTCGAACGGCGGGTGCGCGCCGCGATACAGCTGACCTTGCGGCTCGGCTGCGTGCGTATCGTCGATGAAGTAGCGCGGCACATCGGAGCCCGATGCGCGCGACGCCGGCACGTCGCGATGCACGGCGAGCAGCTCGCGCAGCGCGTCGTCGCCCGGCAGCCCGAACGCTTCCGGCGACGCGAGGCCGTTCGACGGCACGACGATGTCCTGCGGCGTCGCCTGCCAGCCCTGCAGCGAACCGTCGGTGAAGTAGTACGGCGATGCCTTCGCCGCGCCTTCCGGCGCCGGCGCATTCACTTGCGGCACACCGAGCGCCGCGCCGCCGACGCGCGGTTCGAGCGCGGGCGCGATCGACACGGCGTTGTCGGGCAGCCCGTTCTGCGCGGCCGCATGCGGCGCGAGCGCCGGTGCGCGGTTGCCGAGCGACAGCACGTGGGTCGGTGCGGACGGCGCGAGGTTCGCGCCGGGCACCTTCCCTTGCGGGAGCGCGAGACCAGGCACGCCGGTGCCCGCGCCGCCCGGCCCCGCGAGCGGCGAGCCGCCCGGGACCGGGTTGCTCACCGACGCCAGGATCGGCGCGGCGGCCGGCAAGGCCGACGGCACGCCGCCGACCGCACCGCTGCCCGCCGACAACCCGGGCGCGGTGGCCTGCCCGGGCGGCGTCGAGAAGAACTCGGACGCGAGCCGCGCAAGCGTCGCGGGATCGGGCAAGCCGGCCGGCAACGGCGCGTGCGGCAGCGCATGCGCGTCGCCGCCGGCCAGGCCGGGATTAACGGTAGGTGTCGGGATAGTCATGGAACTTGGCGATTTCGACGTCATCGAGGACAGCCAGCGCATCCGGCGAATGGACCGCGAGCGAGCAATACAGCGAGATCAGGTACGACGCGATCGCCTGGTTGTTGATCCCCATGAAGCGCACCGACAGGCCCGGGCCCTGCTCGCCCGCGACACCCGGCTGATACAGGCCGACCACGCCCTGGCGCTTGTCGCCGACGCGCAGCAGCAGGATCTTGGTCTTGCCGTCCGCGACCGGCACCTTGTCCGACGGGATCAGCGGAATGCCGCGCCACGTCAGGAACTGCGAGCCGAACAGGCTGACCGTCGGCGGCGGCACGCCGCGCCGCGTGCATTCGCGGCCGAACGCGGCGATCGCGAGCGGGTGCGTGAG
This sequence comes from Burkholderia cepacia ATCC 25416, assembly GCF_001411495.1. Lineage (NCBI taxonomy): Bacteria > Pseudomonadati > Pseudomonadota > Betaproteobacteria > Burkholderiales > Burkholderiaceae > Burkholderia > Burkholderia cepacia. Next base: position 981,507 of record NZ_CP012982.1, read on the forward strand.
GAAGAACGCGGGCTCCTTCCACACCTTGGTCAGCAGCTCGTCGAGGTCGTCCGGCGTCGGCGCGCCCGTCAGCGGGAAGATCCGCTGGTCGTCGGTCACGTTCGCGAGCAGCCCGTAGTCGGGGTTGTTGATCAGCTGGCTTTCCTGCAGCTCCTTGATCGTCTCGATCGTCAGGCGCAGCTGTTCCTTGATCTGGTCATGAGGACTGCTGTAAAGATCGGAGATCCGCGTATGCACGTCGAGCACCGTGCTCACCGCGTTGAGGAAATACTCGCGCGGCTGTTCCTCGTACGGCACGAAGGTCTGCGGCAGCACGCTTTCGTCCTCGAGCTGCGTGCATGCGGCACGCACGGCTTCCGGGTTCTTCACCTGGTTCAGGCGATAGATGCCGGCCTCGACCGGTACCCATTGCAGCAGATGGGTCAGCCAGCGCGGCGTGATCGTGGAAAGCTGGGGGACGGTCTTGGTAGCGTTCGCTAGTTGGCGGGCGGCGTGATCGCTCAGCGCAGCCGCGCCGCTTGCAACGGTCGACATGTGTGGCTCCGGGTTCTTAAGATGAAAAACGGGATTGCTTATGACGCTGGGTGATTATCGGAAGCACGCACCTGCCGGCTCAACATGCTATAGCCGTCATGTCGCGTGCGACCGAAAGGGAAAGGTGACGAGGCGGCCTCAGGTGACGAACGTGCCCGGCAGCAGCGTCGAGATCGATACGTCGAACGCGCGCGCGATCTTGTCGGCCGTGACGATCGACGCGATCGCCTCGCCACGCTCGATCTCGCCGACATACGAACGGTTCAGCCCCGCATGCTCGGCCAGCTGTTCCTGCGACCACGTGCGCGCTTCGCGCAGCCTGCGCACGTTGGCGCCGAAGTGATGGATGAGGTCGCTCATCGCGCCTCCTAGGCGACACGCGCCGCCGCGCGCGGCGTGGCGTTCGTTTCGCTGCGCAGCACCGCCTGCGTGATGTTCTCGCCGGCCGGCACGTCCTGCGTGAGCCACACGTTGCCGCCGATCACCGCGCCGCGCCCGATCGTCACGCGGCCGAGGATCGTGGCGCCCGCGTAGATCACCACGTCGTCCTCGACGATCGGATGCCGTGCGAGCCCTTTCTCGAGATGGCCGGCCGCGTCGCGCGGAAAGCGTTTCGCGCCGAGCGTGACGGCCTGGTACACGCGCACGCGCTCGCCGATGATCGCCGTCTCGCCGATCACGACGCCGGTGCCGTGGTCGATGAAGAAGCCCGCGCCGATGCGCGCGCCCGGATGGATGTCGATGCCGGTCTCCGCATGCGCCTGTTCTGCGATGATCCGCGCGAGCAGCGGCAGGCCGAGCCCGTACAGCTCGTGCGCGAGCCGGTGGTGGATCATCGCGAGGATGCCCGGATAGCACAGCAGCACCTCGTCGACGCTGCCGGCCGCCGGATCGCCGTGGAACGCGGCCAGCACGTCGCTGTCGAGCAGCCGGCGGATCTCGGGCAGGCGCGCGGCGAACGCCTGCACGGCCGTCGACGCGACTTCGTCGACATGATCGACCGGCCCGTCGGCATTGCGCTGCCGCGCCGCGTAGCGCAATTCCAGCTTCACCTGCGCGAGCAGCGCGTTCAGCGCCGCGTCGAGCGCATGGGCCACGTGGAAGTTCTCGCTCTCCTGGCGCAGCTCGGGCGGCCCGAGCCGCATCGGGAACAGCACGCCCTTCAGCGCGCCGATGATCTGCGCGAGCGCTTCGCGCGCCGGCAGGTCGCGCCCGCCCGGTTCGAGCGAGCGCCGCTGCTTCTCGCGCCATGCACGGCGTACGGTCTGCAGCGATTGAACGATGTCGTCGATGTCGAATGCGGCCATGCTGCGTTCTCCCTGTCTCGGCCGTGAATCAGTCCTGTGCCCACGGCAGGCCGCGAAAGCGCCAGCCGTTGCTGCCGCCGCGATGCTGCCGTTCGTCGAGGTCGCCCTCGAACCCTTCGAGCACGTTGAATACCTGCGTGAAGCCTCCCTTCGTCGCGGCCTCGGCCGCCTGCGCCGAGCGGTTGCCGCTACGGCACAACAGCAGCACGACGGCCGCCTTGCCCGTCTTCGCTTCCAGTTCGCGCACGAAGCGCGGATTGCGCGTCAGGCTCGTGCCGGTCGCCCACGGCACGTGCAGCGATTCCGGCACGTGGCCGACGAATTTCCGTTCCTCGGCGGTGCGCACGTCCACCAGCAGCGCATCGCCGGACGAGAACAGCGCCCACGCGACTTCCGGCGCGACACCGCCCGCATAGGGCGTACCGGCCGCCGCAGCGGCCGCGCGCGCGTCTTCGAGCGCCTGCTGCGCGGCAGTTCGTTCTTCCAGTTCAACCGTCATGACACTTCCTTGTTTTCGCGGATTCGTATGAACAAAAACACCGGGAATGCGGCCGTTGCAGCTTGCGTGCTGTCTATAGCCGTCAGCGCCACTATGCGAGGGCGGCCGGGGAAGCTGAACCAATAAAAATTCATTTCCTAATCAGCGTTGCGGGGAATGCAATAGCAGACGCGCGCTATCGGCGCGGGCTCGCGGGCGAGCAGGACAGGCGCAATGGTGGCCGTTCGATGTCGCGCATCGAAGGTGTTCGAAAGGAATCGCGGGAGACGATCAACGCGGCGGGTGGCGCGTTGCGATGAAATCCGAAATGGAATGCAGGCGCTGGCGCGCCTGCATGGATGTCGCAAGAAATTTGGCTGCCGGCAGGCGTCTGCACGATGCCTGACGGGCATCGTCGATGCATTCGCTTGTGCGTCTGCCGGTCACTGTAGCGGGTCGACCGGCGCAACCGGCACGCCGCGCGCTTCGATGTCGCGCCCGGCGAGCAGGCACAGATCCTCGCGATGGTGCGCGGCGGCCACCTGCACGCCGACCGGCACGCCATTCTCGAGCGACGTCGTCACGGCGAGCCCCGGCAGCCCCATCGCCGGCAGCGCGCGCAACGTGAGCTGCGCCTCCCACACGCGATCGAACCCGTCCTGCCCCTGCCGGTCGAGATCGTCCGGAAACGGCAGCTCCGACGACACCGGCAGCAGCACGACCGCATATTCATCGAGAAACAGCCGCCACTGTCGCGTCAGCGTCGTACGCCGGACGAGCGCGCGGCCGATCACATCGGCCGGCAGGTCGCGCACCTTGCCGCGCACGGCCTCGACCACCGCCGCCGCGCCCGGATCGCCGTCGCCGGCAACCGCGTTCGCCAGTGCATCGAAACCGTCGCCGAGCCAGAGCTGCTCCTGCAACAGCGCGGCCTCACGCATCGGCGGCGTGTCGTCGATCTCGTCGACGGTCCAGCCCGCATCGACCAGACGTCGCGCGGCATCGCGCAACGCGGCCTCGACTTCGGGCACGACCTGCAGGCCGCCCGGCCGCACGCACAGCGCCGCGCGCTTCGGCACCTCGCGCCCGTCGAACGGCACCGCCACGTGCCACGGGTCGCGTGGGTCCGGCGCGGCGAACGCCCGCAGCGCGAGCGCGAGATCGTCGATCGTGCGTGCGATCGGGCCCGCCGTCGACATCAACTGCGCACCGATCGCCCGCTCGGGCGACGACGCGTTGAACGCCGGCACGCGCCCGAGCGACGGCCGGATTCCGTGCACGCCGCATGCGTAGGCGGGATAACGCACCGAGCCGCCGATGTCGGTGCCGACGGCAATCGGGCCGATTCCCGCGGCCACGGCCGCCGCCGCGCCGCCGCTCGATCCGCCCGACGTCAGCGACGGATGGCGCGGATTGCGCGTGTGGCCGTGCACGAGATTCGACGTGAACCAGCGCAGCGCGAACGTCGGCGAATTGGTGCGGCCGAGCAGGATCGCGCCGGCTTTTCTGAGGTTGCCGACCACCGGGCTGTCGGCATGCGCGATCAGGTTCTCCTGCAGGCGCGTGCCGTTCGTCGTCGCGAAACCCGCCTGGTCGACGTTGATCTTCACGGTGACGGGCACGCCCGAGAGCGGCCCCGGATCGTCGCCGCGCGCGATCGCGCGATCGACTTCGTCGGCCTGACGCCGCACGTCGTCGGGCCGGTGTTCGATCACCGCGTTGATCGCCGGATTCACCGCGTCGAGACGATCGAGCACGGCGTCCGCCACTTCGCGCGCGGACACGTCGCGATGCCGGACGCGTTTCGCGAGTTCGGTTGCCGGCAGTTGCCACAGTTGCGTCATGACTCCTCCTCGTGAAAAGACATCTCCGTCACTCGCGCCACCGCGCTTCCCTGCGAAAGCGCGGCGCCGCGTTCACTCACTGCGCATCCTGCTTCGCGCGTTCCGCTGCCGCGATGATCGCGTCGGCCACGGCCTTCGGCTGGCTCAGCATCGACACATGGCTGCCGTTCACGCGCGCGACCGTCGCGCCGATCCGCGTCGCCATCGTTTCCTGCAGCGTCGGATCGATCATCCTGTCCTGCGTCGCGACGACGAACGTCGACGGCTTCACATGCCACGCGGCTTGCGTGACCTTCTCCGAAATGCACCCGCCGTACCACGGCCCCTGGGTCGCCGCGACGATGCGCTGCTGCGCGGGCGGCAGGTCCGGCGCGAAATCCTGCGCGATCGCCTTGTCCGACAACGTGGCGAAGCCGCCCGCGTCCTTGCGCAGTTCGCCGGCCCATGCGGGTGCCGGCAGCCCCTGCGTGACATCCGCGATCGACTGGCCGTTGTCGGGTGCGAACGCGGCGACGTACACGAGCGACTTCACCTTGTCGTCGTTGCCCGCGTCGCTGATCACGACGCCGGCCCACGAATGGCCGACCAGCACGACCGGCCCCTTCTGCTCGTCGATCGCGCGCTTCGTCGCGGCTGCATCGTCGGCGAGCGAGCTCAGCGGATTCTGCACCGACACCACGTGCAGCCCGCGCGCCTCGAGCAGCGGAATCACGCGGTTCCAGCTCGAACCGTCGGCGAATGCGCCGTGCACGAGCACGACGTTCGTGCCCTTCAGGTCGTCCTTCTGCGCAGCCTGCACCGCGACCGCACCGAACAGTCCGCCGATCACGGCGGCGGACACCAGAACGCGTTTCATCAAACCGGCCATCGTCTTGCTCCTTGCTCTGTTGTGTTGTTTGAACGTGCCGCGGTAGCGGCTGCGCCTGCGCACGAGGCAGGCGCGGCACCGGATCACGAATGCGCGTACAGGTCGTCGTATGCGTTGTGCGCGGAATGCGCTTGCGCCGCGTCGCGATGGCCGGCACGCGTCGATGCGTCGGCCACGTTGTCGCCTTGCAACTTCGACGGGCCGTTCTGGTCGGAACGCGCGACCTGCAGCGCGGCGGCGACGTCTTCCGGGTAATGCGGTTCGCTACGCGCCGGGTTGTAGCCGGCCTGCTCCAGGCGGACGAGTTCGGCGCGCACGTCGGCACGCGTGAGGCCGTGGCCGGTGTCGGCAAACGACAGGGCGGGGATGGCGGCGAGGACGGCAACGGCGAGGATGCGAGCGGCTTTCATGAGGGTTCTCCTTGAAGGAAGTAGGTCGGTCGATCATTCGGCATCCGATCCAGATCGTCTGGCATCGAACGTTTCCTGCATGTCGACAGTAGAACCCGCCCACGTATCCGGCATGTTTCTGAAGCAGGGTTTCGGTGCAATCCGATGTTTCCGGAGCAGCGCTAGATACAGTGCGATACAAACTCGTCGAATTCGCCATGCAGGTACGGACGATAGCGACTCGATCACTGGCCGATCAGGACGCGACGCCGCGTACAAGTGCGTCACCCGGCGGCATCGGCGGATGACGGACATGACCATCTCAACGGATTGAAAAACCGCTCGCTTCTGCCGAGCTTTTCCGGTGACGAAGCAACACGCCTGACTCCTGCCCGGAAACACATTCTGACAATTTCCGTTCGTCGCCATCGCCCCTGAGCGCATTTTCTCCGCATCAGCATTTCGCAAACGCGTCATTTCGTTATGCTCGACGCCGCTCGTCCATTCCCGATTACTTCGGACACTTATCGGTTCGTTTCGCAAAATTCCCGATAGCGGTCGAGCTTTGAATGCCTGCTCAGGAGTTTGGATGACCAATTCATTTCTCGACCCACGACTGGATGCGGTGCGCACCGCCGAACCGGCGGCAACAGCCGGTGCGCCGGACGCAGCCGCATCGCGACCGGCACCGCCACCCATCGTCGTGGGCCGCGTCAAGGGTGTGACGATGTTCGCAAAAGACACGCGGCTCATCTGTGTCAAGCAGATGCCCTTGCCCGGTATCGTGATCTTCGTGCATGGGGTGAACTCCGAGGGTGAATGGTTCGAAGCATCGGAGGAAGGGCTGTGCAAGGGCCTGAATCGCCGGCTCGGGCGCCTTGACGATCAATTGAAGTATCGCGGCATCGACGCCGGCCAACTGACGCCCGCGAAGTACACGGAAAGTGTGACGCCCGACGGGTTCATCAATCCACAGCTCTGGTCCGGTAACTACATCAAGCCCGATCCGTCGTTTTCACCCGTGATTCATTTTCGATGGGGCTATCGGGCGACCGCGGCGGAACTGAAGGAATACGGCGACAAGATCTTTCTGAACGAGCAGGACTACTGGGGCGGCGGCCCGTTCACGAATGGCTGTTCGAGCCTGCCCGATCTTTGGCACGGCGGCCTCGACGACCGCGCAGCCGCATGGATCACCGTGCAGGGCATCAACCCGACCAACCGGCCGCTATATCGCTCGCCGCCCCGATCCTATGGCGTGCTCGCGGCCTTGCGACTGGCCAGGCTGATCGAATCGATCCGCCGAATGCAGGCCGATGTACCCATTACGGTCGTCTGCCACAGCCAGGGCAACATTGTCGGACTGACGGCGGCGTTCTTCGGCGACGCATTTCCCGACGTCGAGGATCCGTGGGGGCGCAAGGGCCATTGCGTGGCGGACGCCTACGTGCTGGCGAATGCCCCGTACAGTTTCGCGCGCGCGGACGGTCCGAATAGCTCCGACACGTTCATGGATACATGGTCGCAGCGCGCGACGAAGGACGCCGACGGCCGGCGCGGGCGGCAGACCTATGCCGCGCGCACGAGGACATTCGGCAAATTCCTGTCGATCGTGGGCGCTCGCAAGGAACATGATCCGCCAGCAGGCAAGATCGATGAAGACATGGCGAACGAGCGGGTGTCGCCGACGAGCAACAGGTCATATGCCGCGCGACACGACCGTGATCGGCACGGCCTGAATCGATCGACGTATGGCCGCGTCACGGCGTATTGCTGTCCGCACGATCAGGTGATTTCGGCGGTGACGGTTCAAGGCATCGGCTGGCGCGGCATCGGCAGGCACGAACTCGACGATATCGGCGCGTCCGGCATCCTGACGCAGCGTGTTTTCGCATCCGGCTTTAACGTCGGCGTGCAGCAACCCTATCGATATTGGGAAGACGACTGGCGTCATGTCCAGAAAGGGAAGACGTCAGGATTCTGGTATCCGCCATCGCCACCCGCGAAATTCAATCTCGTCGGCGCGCTCAAAGGGAATGAAAGTGTTTGGGGAATGGCAGCCACGCTTGCCACTGCGCCGTTCATGTTCGTCGCGACCGGGATCAGCTCGGCATTGAACATGCTCCGAGTGAACGCCGACCCGCCGGCGGGCTGGACGGTCGTGGCGGACGCCCCGGCCCTTGACGAAACCTTCCCGCCCAAGGCATTGCGATTCGGCAACCCGGTCGAAACGAGAGACGGCGACGCGGTAAGCGACTTCAACGAAGGCAACGATCCTCCGGCCGCCTGGCGTGACGCGAGCAAGGCCGATGCAGACAAGCGGGCCGACGATCCCTACGACCAGTACGAGGCGAAGCATCCGGATAGCGTCGCCCAAGGTACCGCAACAACCGAAGCCGGGCAGCGTTACGAGGATCGTGCGTTGATGCGGATGGAAGCACGTCGCACGCTGAACACCGAATGGCTCGATGGCGACGGCCACGTGATCGGCGAGGACGGCAAAAGCGAGCTGCCTGACGGCTACAAGGATTGGCGCGATCAGCAAATTGTCGATTGGCTCGATCGCGGGGCCATCAATAACCCGACCAACCACTCTACGACGATGACCAACCCCGACCATGCCGAAAAGGCGCTTGCTTACGATGTCGCTATTGGCCCGTGCTATCTGACGGAGCAGCAAATCAGAGCCTTGCGCATCGAGGCGGATTGGCGGATGTGGGAAAGCCCGCCCGACGGCGATCCGAGGGAGAAGTACTTCGACTATTTCTTGCTCGGTGAACTTGACGATTTACCGATGCATGAATGGATACATCTTGAAAACGGTGAAGGAAATATGCCCGACGCGATTGTAGATGAACGTGAAGGGGCGTTTTATCTGAAGGTCGGGGGTGCATTTTGAAGGCACTCATCGCTACATGGCAGCGGCGTGTCGCTGTCGCTGTTTCGGTATGGCCCATTGCCGCAGTACTCATGGCGTCGCTGGTGACGCACGTCGAACAACCCGATCCAGCCCATCTGGAAATAGGAGAATGGATGAAACGATTCGTTGTCGTGCCCGCCCTGGCTGCGCTCATGGTGTTTCTGTTTCTCACGGCCATGACGCGTCCTGCACAAGCCGCGCCTGCCCAGGAGCAAGCAGGGAGTACGGTGCTTGAAGATGCAGCGTCGGCGAAGCCGTTCGTCGCGCAGGTTGTCGGCCTGATCTGGATGAATCCGTTGCACCGGAGGGACTACCCGACCGAATGGCAATTGCTGTGGACGCAGGGGCTCGCCGCGCCCAACAAGAACGACGATATGGTCCGCACCGATCCGAAGTCCTTTACTACGCTGCAATCGGTAGCGGGTATCGCATACGGCAACGAAGGCGCGGAGACGTTCAAGGGCTTCTACCACAAGTACATGAAGAGGTTCCCTCTGCTGCTTCATTCTCGCTACGCCTCCAATCCAAAATACTTCTACACGGTGAACCCCAACAACAAGAAAGATTGGCGGGAATTGGCAGGCATTCACGTCGAGCTTGCGATTCCGGATCGACTCGAGGCGGACGAATCGCAGAGCTATTTGCAAAACTCGATTCGAAAGACGTTTTCGATCGGCAATCGGTATTTCCCGACGATGTGGAGCCGCGACACGCTGCCCGATGTGCAAATCACGCAAGGCGGCGCGAACGCCGGCTTCGCGTCGCTGAACAAGGCGTTGGACTACTTGCGGGACAACCCCGACAAGACCGTGTGGGTGGTGAACTGGGATGCGCCGAATTTCCCGCCGCTCGACGCGCAGATCAACGAGAACCTCGTCGTGCTGTTTCTCGCCGGCCCGAACTTCGACACGCAGCGCGAACCGCTCGCCTGGATCGGCAAGGCCGCCACCGGCAACACGCAAGCGTTCGCGCCGAAGGTCGGCACGACACGAGCCGTGCAGGCGTGGAAAGCGACCATCGACCAGGCAGCGCGCAATGCCGGCGTCGCGATCCCGGATCTCAAGTACGTCGTCCACGACGCAGGGAAAGGCAGTGACGCCTCGTCGTCACGTCTCGTCGCACTCGCGCAGACACTGACGGAAACGCTCCCGGAATACGATCACCCGCAACAGACCTTCAACACCGCCGCCCTGCTCGGTGACATGGGAACCGGCAGCGCCTTGACCGACGTTGCGCTGGCGATCGGCCGGATCAATCATTTCGGCGGTAATGCATTGGTTGCCGGCACGACCGACCCGGAGCATCCCGTCGCGGTCGTCGTCAGGCCACCGTCGACGCTCACGCCGATCGATCCGGACAAGGACTGGTTCCGCGCGCGTGGCGGGAACAATGCGTACCTGCCGTGGTGGGGACGCCGGCACGATACCAATTACGGAATGCAGGGCTATTCGTGGTGACGCAGTTGGCTCGGAGGCGCGATCCGTGCGACCAGGATCGCGTCGCCGAGTCATTCACGGGAATGGACGCAATACGGGAACCGACCACGCAGGCGACGCGCCTACGGCGGCCGGGTCGAATCCAGAGCCGGCACGAGCGGGGTTATGGGGCGAGCAGTCGCACACCATTCGCCACGGGTGACGGGACGGCAATGAGCCGCGTGCCTCCCGGCGCACGCGCTCCCCGGCTTCACCTTGCTCACGCCCCCGTCACGGCGCCAGCCGCGTGAACACGTAGTCGTGATTCTTCACCCGCGCCTGGTGGCACGCAAAGCACGTCTGATGCTGGCCGATATCGGCCGGCACGCCGTTGATGAACCGCCCGAAACCCCAGCCGCCCGTCGACGCATAGCGGCGCGAGTCCTTCACCATCACCTGCACGGTCGTCGCCTGTCCGGGCACCGTCGCCGGCGCGAACTCGTCGGACTGCTTGCGCTTGTACGCGAGTTTCACCAGGATCGTGCCGTCCGGAAACGGCAGTGTCGCCTGCTCGAGCGCACGGATCGCGACGGGATTGCCGAGCACGACACGCAGTTCATCGAGCGGCGCGGCTTCTTCGGCCGGGGCGACCATTTCCCACTTCCGGTAGCTGGGCGGGATCGTCACGCCGTAAATCGGCGACGCGGCGGCGGCAGCCGGCTTCGGCTGCTCCGCGAACGCGGCCGGGCCGCTCGCCGACCACGCGCCGGCCAGCAGCACGCCCGCGACGAACCCGCGGCGCACTCCACCCATGCGCGCCCGCATCACAGGTGCTCCACTTGCAGGATCGCATCCGCGAACGCCTGCGGCGCTTCCTGCGGCAGGTTGTGGCCGATGCCGCCGGTGATCGTGCGGTGCTGGTACTTGCCGGTGAACTTCTTCGCGTACGCGGCCGGCTCCGGATGCGGCGCGCCGTTCGCATCGCCTTCCATCGTGATCGTCGGCACCGTAATCGCAGGGCCTGCCGCAAGGCGCCGCTCGAGGTCGTCGTATTGCGCCTCGCCCTTCGCGAGCCCGAGACGCCAGCGATAGTTGTGGATCACGACGGCCACGTGATCGGGGTTCTGGAACGACGCGGCCGTGCGCGCGTAGGTTTCGTCGGAGAACTGCCATTTCGGCGATGCGAGCTGCCAGATCAGCTTGTTGAACGCATCGCGGTTCGCCGCGTAGCCCAGCGCGCCGCGCTCGGTCGTGAAGTAGAACTGATACCACCACTGGAATTCGGCCTGCGGCGGCAGCGGCTTGCGGTTCGCCTCCTGGCTGCCGATCAGGTAGCCGCTCACCGACACCAGCGCCTTCACGCGCTGCGGCCACAGCGCCGCGATGATGTCGGCCGTGCGCGCGCCCCAGTCGTAGCCGCCGAACACCGCGCGGTCGATCTTCAGCACATCCATCAGCGCAATGATGTCGACGGCCGTCACGGCCTGCTGGCCGTTGCGCACCGTGTCGGCCGAGCGGAACGTCGTCGACCCGTAGCCGCGCAGGTAAGGCACGATCACGCGGTAGCCGGCCGCGACGAGCAGCGGCGCGACTTCCGCATAGCTGTAGATGTCGTACGGCCAGCCGTGCAGCAGGAACACGACCGGGCCGTTCTTCGGCCCGAGGTCCGCATACCCGACGTTGAGCACGCCCGCGTCGATCTGGTGGATCGTGCCCAGCGACGCGACGCCGGCCGCGCGCTTCACAGGCGCTGCATCGGGCGCCGACTGCGCGTGCGCCAGGGCGCTGAAGCCGAGGTCGGCGAGGCTGAGGCTCGCCAGCGTCGTACCCAGGATCAGGCGGCGGCGGGTGTTCACGGTTTCGGGCATGACTCGTTCTCCAGTGTCGATCGCTAAGGAAGGTGACCCGCGGCACGTGCGGGCACTCGGGAATCTGCGTTCTCGGCAGCGGCGCATGGCGTCGCGCCGCCGTGTGAATCGCTTCACCGGTTTTATACCCGAGCCCCGGCGAGGCTTTGTATCCCAACGTATCTGTCGGCGAACACGACACACGACGATTCAAAAATCGGGCGGGAATGCGGGTTCGCAGGGGGGCCATGTGCCACGCGCCGGCCTGCCCCGGCGATGGCGTGGCCACGCACCGCCTCTCGCTTCGGCGCCGAAACGCGGCGATACTACGCCGCTTGCCGTGACAACCCGCCCGATTGCAGGTGACCGAATTGACCAATGCCGACGAACAAGACGCTCCCGTGCGACAGGCGGGCACGAACGGGCCGCCGCTCTGGCTCGCGACCATCCTGACCGCGTTCGGGCTTGCGGCGCTCCTGCTCGCGTGGTTCTCCGGATACGCCACCGCCTACTGCGACACGCTTGGCGATGCCGTCGTCTGGGTCGTGTTTGTCACGGCGGCTTTCGTTTTTGCCGCCTTCAGGGACAACTGGAACATTTTTCCGGTCGGGCTGGTTGCCTGCATCGGGCTCGCCGCGGTCGTCCGGCGGCTTCCGCGTTTCAAGGTCACCTGGCGTCGATTTTTGATCGTGCTGCCTTGTGTCTATGCCGCTATGACGCTTTTCACGTGGCTGAGGGACGTACACGGCACGTGCCGGATCATCTGAGGGTGACCGCCCCACTCCGCCGATGAACACCGGCCGCATGCCGGCCGGCCCGCATTCACCGCTCGGACCACGCCGCTGCACGCAGCCGTTCAGTCCTTCCGGTCCGGCAGGATATGCGCGCGAATCGAGCGGCCCCGCCACGAGATGTGATCGATCCGGGCGCGCAGCGTGTAAAGCGCCACCGACGACAGCGTGTCGAACCGGAGCAGCGCGATGGGGGTGCCGATCCCGGCCGGCACGCGCTCGATCGCATCGAACTGCGGGAATCCATGCCGCGCCAGGAACGCGCCGACCTCGTCGTCGCGCGCGTGTTCTTCGACATTGACCAGCAGTAGTTCAGCCATGAGGATTCCTTGCTCGTTCGCCCGTCACCGGATCAGCCGGTGTGTATGGCGCGCGATCATCAGTTCTTCGTCGGTCGGGATCACCCACGCCGAAACGCGGCTCGATGCCGTCGTGATCAGCGGCCCGCCCGTGCCGTTCGCGTCGACATCGATCTCGACGCCGAGCCACGCCGCACGGCGCAACACCCCTTCGCGAACCGCCGCCGCGTGCTCGCCGATCCCCGCCGTGAACACGACGGCGTCGATGCCCTCCATCGCGGCCGCAAGCGAACCGAGTTCGCGCGCGATGCGGTAGACGTACAGCTCGATGGCGAAGCGCGCGTGCGGATCGTCGCTCGCGAGCAGGGTGCGCATGTCGCTCGACATACCGGACACGCCGAGCAACCCGGAACGCCGATAGAGCAGATCCTCGACGGCACGCACGTCCATCCCGAGTGCTTCCATCAGGAAGATCACGACGCCCGGATCGAGGCTGCCGCAACGCGTGCCCATCGGCAGCCCGTCGAGCGCCGTGAACCCCATCGTGCTCGCGACGCTCTTGCCTGCCACGAGCGCGCACATGCTCGCGCCGTTGCCGAGATGGGCGACGACCGTGCGCCCGCGCGCCGCCGCCGGCGCGACGTCGGGCAGCACGCTCGCGATGTACTCGTACGAGAGCCCGTGGAAACCGTAACGGCGCACGCCCCGGCTGGTGATCGACGCGGGCAGCGCGAACGCCTGGGTCACCGCGGGCTGCGTGCAGTGAAACGCCGTGTCGAAGCAGGCCACCTGCTCGACGCCGGGCTGCATCGTTTCGAGGATACGAATCGGCGTCAGGTTGTGCGGCTGATGCAACGGCGCGAGCGGGGTGAGTTTTTCCAGCTCGGCCACGATCTCGGGCGTGACGCGCACCGGGCCGCTGAAGCGTTGCCCGCCGTGCACGACGCGATGGCCCACCGCCGCGAGACGGTGCCCTTCCTGATGCGCGCCCAGGAACGCGGCGATCTGCTCGAGCCCTTCCTGATGGCCGAACGTATCGCCGCCGGCCCATTGCCGTTCGTGACGCTCCGCGTGGCGGTCGACGGCGCTGAAGTGCGCCGTGGCCGTGTACAGGCCCTCGACCTGGCCATGCACGATCAGGCCGAGCGTGTCGCCGTGCACGTCGAATGCGGAAAACTTGATGCTCGACGAGCCGGCATTCAATACCAGAATCACGTCTGCCATGGCGTCACCCCGCGCGCCGGGCCGCTTCGCGCTGCACGTTCGCGACGAGCATCGCGACCGCACAGGAAGCCAGCCGGGTGATCAACGAATCGGCACGACTCGTCAGGATGACCGGCACGCGCGCGCCGAGCACGATGCCCGCCGCATCCGCGCCGGCCAGGAACGACAGGCTCTTGGCGAGCATGTTGCCCGCTTCGAGGTTCGGCACCATCAGCACGTTCGCGTGCCCGGCCACCGGCGAATCGATCTGCTTGATGCGCGCGGCTTCGGGATCGATCGCGTTGTCGAGCGCCAGCGGGCCGTCGACGAGCGCGCCGGTGATCTGCCGCCGATCCACCATCTTGCACAGCGCGGCGGCTTCGAGCGTCGACGGCACTTTCGGGTTGACCGTCTCCATGGCCGAGAGGATCGCCACGCGAACCTGCGGAAAATCCAGCGCATGCGCGAGATCGATCGCGTTCTGCAGGATGTCGACCTTTTCCTCGAGCGTCGGCGCGATATTGATCGCCGCGTCGGTCACGATCAACGGATCGGCGTGCGCGGGCACGTCCATCACGAAGCAATGGCTGATGCGCCGGCCCGTGCGCAACCCGGAATCGTGCCGCACCACTTCGGCCATGAGTTCGTCGGTGTGAAGGCTGCCCTTCATCAGCGCGGACGCGCGGCCGTCACGTACGAGCCGCACCGCCGCCGCTGCCGACGCCTCGCTGTACGGCGCATCGACGATCTCGTAGTCGCCGATCGGTAGCTGCAACTCCGCGGCGGTCGCTTCGATACGCGCACGCGGGCCGACCAGGATCGGCTCGATCAGCCCCTTGCGCGCCGCCTCCAGCGCGCCCTCGAGCGAGCTTCGATCGCACGGATGCGCGACGGCCGTCGGCATCGGCGCGAGCGCCTGGCAGTGTTCGATGAGGCGGCGATATTTCTCGTGTCGGGTTTCCATTGCGGTTCCTCGCTGTCCGTCACTGCACGCGTTCGAGTGTCGCCAGCGGCCCCCTGGCCGGTAGCGTGGCAGGCGGCGCACCCAGTACCGCGCGAATGCGTTGCAGCGCCGCCCACTGTTGCTCGCTCACCGACGCGCTTTGCACGCGCGCGTCGCCCAGCAGCTTGTCCAGCAGCGTCAGCAGCCGCTGGCGGTCCTCCGGCCGGGCAAGCAGCACCGGCAGCGCGGCGACGGCCTGTTGGGGCGCGTAAGTCGCGATGATCTCCTGCTCGCCATAGATGCGCCGCCACTGGTCGGGCGGCAGGTTCGGCAGGTATTCGGCGTAGGTTTCGGCAAGCTCGCGCTCGGTCGCAAGCTGCGCCAGCGGAAACGGTTCGCCGCTGCGCTCGAGCAGAAACGCCGCGCGCGCAACCGCTTCGGTGTAACCGCCACGCTCGATCGACGCGAGCGCCGCCTTCACGAACGGCAGGTCGCGAGGGTCCGCCGCCGCCGGCGCAGCAGCGTGACGGTCGCGATACTGCTCCCCGAAATGAAGCATGGCCGGCTGGGTGTACAGCGAGAAGAACAGCGACTCGATGCTTGCATCGCGCATCGCGCGGAAACAATCGAGCGACGCGCTGACGATATCCGAGCCACGCCGTTCGAGCTTGCGCCACGGCTCGATATCGTCGGCCGGCTGGCGGTGGGCCCTGACCGTGTCGGCGGCGGGCTTCAGCCAGCGAAGCCAGGGATTCAGGTCCGAAAACGCCCAGCGCTGGAAGCGCAGCGGATGAAAGTCGCGCAACAGGTGCGCCGTGGTCTCGTTCGATGCCTGCTGCACGTATGGCTGCATGAACAGTTCATACGCGCGCTGCGTGAATTCGGACAGCGCGGCGACGGCCTCGAACGCATGCTCGTCCTTGCGCCCGAAGCGGTTGAAGTATTGCGCGATCTCTTCCAGACGGTGCTCGGCAAAGGTGACGTCGTACGTGACCTTCCCGTCGGCGCCCTTTACCTCCTTAATCGACATCGCATAGAGGCCGGGCGGCAGCGTTTCGACGGCATCCAGCACGCTGACGATCTGCGCGTGCTCCTTCTTCGCGACCTTGCCGGACACGAAGATGCCGAGATGCCCCACGTCCTCTTCCACCAACCCGATGATGACCTGCCCGCGCGACTTGATCTCCTCCGTGCTGCCGTAGATGTCCGTGACCCAGTTGAACGCCTGCTGCGGCGGCGTGATGTTGTCGCCCATCGACGCGAACAGGATGATCGGCGAGCGGATCTCGCGCAGGTCGAACGCCTTGCCCGATCCGTCTTTCACTTCGCCGGACCAGAGCTTGTTGCCGATGAACAGGTTGCGCGTGATCCATTCGATCTCGTCGCGGTTCATCAGGTAGTAGCCGCCCCACCAGCGCTCGAACTCGAGGAAGCGCGGCGGCTCGGTGTCGATGTGGTCGTACACGTGGTAATACTTGTCCCACAACGTGTTCGCCGGATTCAGGTTCTCGAAGTTCTGCACGAGATAGGCGCCGTCGAACTTGCCGTTGCCCAGGTCCGACGCGAACGACGCGAGCCACGTGCCGCCGAGTATGCCGCCGGCATAGCGCATCGGATTGTCGCCGGGCCCGTCGCTCCACGCGCCGCTCCAGTACGACATCGGGGCGCCGTTGATGACGATCGGGCCCGTATCGTCCGCCGACGAACTCGCGAGCATCATCGCGGCCCAGCCGCCCTGGCAGTTGCCGACGATGGCCGGCTTGAGGCTGTCCGGATGCAGCTCCCGCACTTTCCGGACGAACGCCTGTTCCGCGGCGCACACGTCGAGCAACGTCTGGCCGGGCTCGGGCTCCTGGAAGAACACGACGAAATACACGGGATGCCCCGCGCGCAACGCCACGCCGACTTGCGAATCGTCCTTGAAGCCGCCGATACCGGGGCCGTGCCCCGCGCGCGGATCGATGATCAGGTAGGGCCGCTTGCCGGCGTCGACGATCACGCCATCCGGCGGCTGGATGTGAACGAGCGCGTAATTGACGGGCCGTGCGAACTGCCGGCCGTCGAGCACGACGTCGTAGTCGAAATGCAGCACCGGCTTGAGCCCCTCGGCCATGCGCTCGACATATTGCGTGCCGCGCTCGCGCAGCGTGTCCCAGAACAGCAGCGCGCGCTGTGCGGCGTCGACCGCGTAATGCCACGCGCCCAGCGGCGAGAACGGCATGGCAAACGGGTCGGCGCCCGGCTCCTGGCCGGGGCCGTCGCTGCCGTCGAGTGCTTCGCCCAACCGTTTCCCGTACTGTTCCAGCGCGTGCTGCGTGCGCTTTTGCAGGACGTGGACAATCTCCGTGGCGATCTCATGACTGCGCGCCAGTTGCGTGGCAGCATCCATAACACTGTTCTCCAGAGGGGCAAGGTGAATCTCGACGCATTCCGGGAGCGGCCGCCTCGCGTCAGCCGAGCACGTGCATCCCCGCGTCGATGTAGTGAATACCGCCGGTCATCGCGCGTGCGGCATCGCTGGCGAGAAAGGTGCACAGCGCACCGACGTCGTCGATGTCGAGCGGCCGGCGCAATGGCGCACGGCGGGCGGTGTCGTCAAGCAGGTGATCGAAGTTCGGCAGCCCGGAAGCCGCCCGCGTGGCCAGTGCGCCGGGCGACACCGCATGCACGCGAATGCCGGCCGGCCCCAGCTCGACAGCGAGGTATCGGACGGTGGCCTCCAGCGCCGCCTTGACCGGCCCCATCACGCCGTACTCCGCGATGACCTGGTCGGCACCGATATAGGTCATCGCCATCAGGCTTCCACCGGACGTCATCAACGGCTCGGCCAGTTTCGCCATCCTGATGAACGAGTGGCAGGAGGTATCCATCGCGAGGGCGAACCCTTCCGGCGAACTGTCGACGACCCGCCCGTGCAGATCGGCCCTGGGGGCATAGGCAACGGCATGCAACAGAAAATCGAGGCCGCCCCACTGTTCGCCGATCGTGTCGAACACCTCGCGCATCTGGTCGGCCCGGCTCACGTCGAGCGGCATCGCAATCGCCGGCTTCAGCTGGTCGAGCAGCGGCTCGATGTACGGCAACGCCCGGTCGGATTGCCAGGTCACCGCCAGCTCGGCACCCGCTGCATGAAAGGCGCGCGCACATCCCCACGCGATGCTCTGCTCGTTCGCCAGGCCGACGACGATGCCTCTTCGACCTTCAAGCGGGCGCATGCCATCGCAAGCCATGCGTGACTCGCGCACGTCGTTATTCGTCATCGCGAAACCTCGGGTCGTATTTTTTCACCGGGCGAAACCGTGAAAAAGCCGATTCGGCTTTTTGCCGCGTGCCAATAAACAGGATGATCCGTCCGCACTCAGGTGCAGTCGCGAATCATTGTATTGAGGGTTTCAATACATCAGGCAATTCACGCAATATATTTTGATTTTTATCAAAATCGCTTTTTAATCAAATAATTACGATGGAATGTTTCTTCCAGAAGGGGGCTGGTTCATCGATATGTCATTCAATCGTGAACGGAAGCATCGTGCCGTTTCTGCTGTAAAACGGCCGCTTTGACGGGTGACGCCGGCAGCAATAACGACGCTACGGTGAATTCCGGAACGTGCACGACGGAAGCAAACGCCGGCCGCATCCGCGCCGGCCCGCGTTCGCCCGTCCTCCCTCGCTTACACGCGCCGCAACGGCCGGAACCCGGCACGCACTTCACGCGCGAACAACTCCGGCTCCTCCCATGCCGCGAAATGCCCGCCCTTGTCGACTTCGTTGAAGTAGATCAGGTTGTGATAACTACGCTCGGCCCAGCTGCGCGGCGCCTGGTAGATCTCGCCCGGAAACACCGTGATCGCGGCCGGCAACGCGATATCCACCGCGTTGAAGTTGTTCGAGTGATCCTCCCAGTAGATCTGCGCGGCGGACGTCGCGGTGTTGGTCAGCCAGTACAGCGAGATGTCGTCGAGAATCTCGTCGCGCGGGATCGAACGCTCGGGCACGCCGCCGCTATAAGTCCACTGCGAAATCTTGTCGTACATCCATGCGGCCTGCCCGGACGGCGAATCGGCGAGTGCATAGCCGACCGTCTGCGGGCGCGTGACCATCATTGCCGAGTAACCGCAGTTGTCGCGATAGAACGTCGCGAGCTTCTCGTACGCGGCCTTCTCCTTCGGCGACAGCGACGCCGGCACGGGTGCATCGGTCGCGAGCAGCGTCGCGATATCCGGCGGCACCGTCGCCGGCATGTTCACGTGAATCCCGGCCAGGCCCTGCACGCGCTGCATCGCCATCCGGTGCGAGATCACCGAACCGCAGTCGCCGCCCTGCGATACGAAGCGCGTATAACCGAGCCGCGCCATCAGCTCGCCCCACGCGCGCGCGATGTGGTCGGAACCCCAGCCGGTCTGCGTCGGCCGGCCCGAGAAGCCGAAGCCCGGCAACGACGGCACGACGACATGGAACGCATCGTCGGCGCTCGCGCCGTGCGCGGTCGGGTCGGTCAGCGGGCCGATCGCCTTCAGCAGCTCGAAGATCGAACCCGGCCAGCCGTGCGTCATGATCATCGGCATCGCGTTCTCGTGCCGCGAGCGCACGTGGATGAAATGAATGTCGAGCCCGTCGATTTCCGTGATGAACATCGGGAAACCGTTCAGGCGCGCCTCGCCCTTGCGCCAGTCGTAATCGGTGCCCCAGTAGCGCAGCAGCGCCTGCATGCGCGCCAGCCGCACACCCTGCGATTCGTCGGCGACGGTCTCGCGGCCCGGCCAGCGTGTTGCCGCGATGCGGCGGCGCAGGTCGGCGACGGCTTCGTCGGGAATGTGCGCGGTGAACGGGCGTATGCCGCTCGCGCCGGTCGCGGCATGCAGCGCCGTGGGCAGCATCGCCGAGACCCCTGCGGCCACGGACGTGGCAAGCAGGTGGCGACGCATCGGGGAAAACGGTGTGGAAGACATCGTTCGGCATCTCCTTTCGTGAAGTGGAAAGTGAACATGCCGCGCGCGGGGCCGCGCCTTCGCTTTCAATCCGGCGCGCCCGGCTCACGCGGCGTCGCCCATTTGAAAGGTCTGATGTATCCCGGATTTGTCTGATTTGTACGCGTTTGTAGCGGCGGCGCGGCGAGCGGCACGGCCGCTGCGGCCGCTCGCCCGCGCGACGCTCAGAGCGCCTTGACGATCGCGCCGTCGACGCGAATGTTCTGCCCGGTGATGTAGCCCGCGCCGTCGGACAGCAGGAACGCGACCGTCTTCGCGATCTCGCCGGTCTTGCCGAAGCGGCCGGCCGGGATGCGTGCGACGATCTCCGGCGTTTCCGGCCAGCTGTCGATGAAGCCCGGCAGCACCGCGTTCATCCGGATGTGCTCGGCCGCGTAACGTTCCGCGTAAAGACGCGTCCACGCGCTCAGCGCCGCGCGCAGTGCCGACGAAACGGGCATCGGCTGCTCGGGCGCGTCCGCCGCGAAGCTCGAGATGTTGACCACCGCGCCGCCGCCCTGCTTCTGGAAGACCGGCGTCACACGGCGCATCACGCGCACCACGTTCAGCAGGATCAGGTCGAGCCCGGCATGCCAGTTGTCGTCGGTGATCGCCAGCAGCTCGCCCTTCGGCGGATGCCCGGTGTTGTTCACGACCGCATCGATGCGGCCGTAGCGCGCGAGCGTTTCCTGCACGAGCCGGTCGATGTCGGCTTCTTCCGTCACCGAACCCTGGATGCCGAACCCGCCCAGTTCCTCGCCGAGCGCCACCGCGCTGCCCGACGGCGACATCAGCGCGACGCGATAGCCCGTCGCCGCCAGTTCGCGCGCGATCGCCGCGCCCATGCCTTTGCCCGCCGCCGTGATCAACGCCACTTTTTCTACAGTCACGATCTGCTCCTCATTCGAATCCTGCCGCCGCGCAACCGCCGTTCGGTGCGCCATGGTGGTAATGTAGGCGCATCGATACCCACTGTCGAACCAGTATTTCTGCCTCCAGCCGATAGTTTTTCTACAGCCCGACGATGCCGCCTCGCCCCTCCCGCCTGCCGCCGCTGAATGCGCTCCGCGCGTTCGAAGTGTCCGCGCGGCACCTCAATTTCCGCGCCGCCGCCGACGAGATCGGCGTCACGCAGGGCGCCGTCGCGCAGCAGGTGCGCCACCTCGAGGACGTGCTCGGCCTGAAGCTGTTCGAACGCCTGCCGCGCGGCCTCGCGCTGACGCACGACGGCGCCGCGTATTTCTCCGACGTCCAGCGCGCGCTGCACGCGATCGCCGACGCGACCGACAAACTCGTGAAGCGGCGCGCCGCGCTGACCATCAGCACGACGCCGTCGTTCGCGTCGAAGTGGCTGATCCCGCGGCTCGCGCAGTTCACCGACGCACATCCCGACTACGACGTGCGCGTGATCGCCGACCCGCAGATCGCGACGTTCCGCCACGACGGCGTCGATCTCGCGATCCGTTACGGCAAGCCGCCGTTCGGCAAGCATCTCGCCACGCACGCGCTGTTCCCGCTCGACGTGTGTGCCGTGTGCAGCCCCGCGCTGCTGGCCGCGCCGGCGTCGCCGCGCGCGCTTGCAAGCCACGTGCTGCTGCACGACGCGCACGACCTGTGGCCCGAGTTCCTCGCCGCGATGCCGGAGCCCGTCGACCTCGATCCGCACAAGGGGCTGCGCTTCAACCAGACGTCGCTCGCGATCGATGCGGCCGTCGCCGGCCAGGGTATCGCGCTCGCCACCGATCCGCTCGTCGAGCGCGACATCGCCGCCGGCCGGCTGTGCAAGCCGTTCGATTTCGCGTTTCCGCTGTCGATGGGGTTCTATCTCGTGTATCCGGCCGAACGGCGCGATGACGACGCCATCGTCGTGATGCGCGAGTGGATGACCGCGCAGGCGGCGTCGGACGGGCGGCCGCCCGACTCGCCCGGTAGCCGCGGCGCGGGAAGCAGCGCTTAGGCGCCGTGTGCGATTCCGGGCAGCCGGCGGCCAACCCCGCAACGGGCGATATGCCGCGAGGAGATGATCCGATGGGATGGGAAGAAAGATACGGCGGCATCTGGACGGGCGTGCTAATGCCCGGCGAGCAACCCGTTGCCGAAACGCACCTCGCCGATCGGCATCTGGTCACGCTGATTGCGCAACGGCCCGATGGCCTGTATCGTGCCGTCGTCCTGGGGCATCATCCCGATCCGCAGTGGCGTCTGCCGTTCTGGGGAGAAGTCATCGCGCCCGCGATCGTCGGGTCGATCGATGACGGGGAGCAGTACCTCGCCGCGGCATTGGCCCGTCACGTCGAAAGCGGCGCGTGAGCAGTCCGGCTCAGGGCGCGACCCACCGGCCTTCGTAGCCGCCTTCATGCAGGTCGAACACCGCGCGGCGATGGCCGGCGCGCGCGAGTTCGAGCCAGTCGATGCGCGTCACGCTCACGTGAAGCAGGCAGAAGTTCTCGTAACCGTCGTCGTCGGGATTGGCGCGCGGGCTCGCCGACACATGCGCGGCCTCAGGCGACTCGACCGGCGTACCCGGCGGCAACGGTGCGCGATACAGCAGCAGCGTATGCGGGCGGCTCGATTGCCAGATCGCACGGCGTTGCGCTTCGTCGTCGCAGATCGATGCAACGCCCTCCGCGCGAATCTGCACGAGCGCATCGAGATCGCTGGCGACGAGCGCGATGCGCGGATCGCGGCGCAGCTCCGCGACCTTCTCCGAGCGCGCGTCGGTATGAAACGACAGCACACGATCGGCACGGCTCGCCTGACGCAACACGATCGTGCGTACCTTTGGCGCGCCGTCGATACCGAGCGTCGCGGCCTGCAGCATCGTGAACGGCGAACGCTGCGCGCTCACGCCGGATTCGAGGCAGGACCAGAGACGCTCGTACGTTTGCGCGAGCGATTCGGAAGTTGAGTCGGACATGGCGAAGCGGCGATCGTGCGTGTTGCGGTCGCGCAAGCTTAACCGCTTGCGGCGGCGCCGGCACGCGTGCCGCACGCCGGCCGTCGCCGTGCGGCTCAGTTGTAGCTGAGGACGACCGGTGCCGCGTCGCCGATGTCGTCCGCCGGCTGTGCGCCGAAGCGGCCGAGCACGTCGGCCACATACTGCGGCCCTGCGCTGATCTGCGACGAGCGGTGCGCCACGGGCCGGTTATCGCGCGCGCGCGGTGCCGCGCCCATCGATACGGTGTCGTTGACGGTGATATTCACGTTGTTGTCTCCTCACGCGGCGAGCGCCGCTCCATACGCGCGCACGAGGCGCGCGACGCCTTCCCGGATCGCATCGACGTCCGGCGCGGCGAACGACAGGCGCAGCGATGCGGCGTCGACGTTGTCCGCGAAGAACGCCTTGCCCGGCACGAACACGATCTTGTTCGCGATCGCCTGTTGCAGCAGCACGTCCGACGACACCGCGCCGATCCGCGCCCACACGAACATCCCGCCTTCGGGACGATGAAATTCGATCGCATCGCCCAGGCCGTCGCGCAATGCGTCGCACATCGCATCGCATTTGCGCTGGTACGCGGCCGTGATGCGCGGCAAATGACGTTCGAGCGCGCCGTCGGCCAGATATTCGGCGGCGGTGGCCTGCGTCCACGGCGTGCTGCACAGATCGACCGTCTGCTTCGCGATCACGCAGCGGCGCGCGATCTCGGCCGGCGCGATCGTCCAGCCCACGCGCAGCCCCGGCGCGACGATCTTCGACAGGCTCGCGAAATGCACGATCCAGTCGCGTGCGCCGTCCACTTCGTCGGCCAGCGCAAGCATCGACGGCACGGCTTCGCCCGCGAAACGCAGGTCGCCGTACGGATCGTCCTCGACGATCAGGAAGCGGTATTGCACCGCGAGACGCAGCAGCTTCAGCCGTCGTTCGCGCGTGAGCGTCGCGCCCGTCGGGTTCGCGAAGGTCGGGACCGTGTAGAGCAGCTTCGGCTGCGCGATCGCGCCGGATGAAAGCTGTTCGCCGAGACGATCGACGTCGAGCCCCGCGCCGTCGACCGGAATCGTCACGATGCGCGCCTGCTGCAGACGCATCGCCTGCAGCGTCGCCGGATAGGCCGGCTGTTCGGTCAGCACGACGTCGCCGGGCGACACCATCACGCGCAGCAACAGGTCGAGCCCCTGCTGCGAACCGGTCGTGACGAGCAGCTCTGCCGCCGTGCACGCCACACCGCGACGCGCCATCAACGCGATCAGTTGCTGCTTCAGTTCGGCGAGGCCATCGGTCGGGCCGTATTGCAGGCAGCGCACCGGCTGCGCATACGCGCGCCCGGCGGCCGCGTTCAGGCCGTCGACGTCGAACAGGTCGCTGGCCGGATAGCCGCCCGCGAAGGAAATCATGCCCGGTTCGGACAGGTACTTGAACAGTTCGCGGATCGGCGAGCCGGCGGGATTCTGGAATGAAGGGGTGAACGCGTACATGTCGTCGTGAGCTGGATGGTGCGGACGGCCGGGATAGCCGCCAGGTACCGGCCACCGCGGCGCTTCTGGCGCCACGGCGGCGAAATCGAGCCACGATTGTCGATAGTCATTAAGGCCGCGGCAAACGATATCTATGCACTAGGTCTTGCGGTTTGGTCATCAAATGGGGCGCGAGGCGGGAGCAGCAAATCGACGGTCGGCCCCGTACGCCGGCGTGCCGGCACCGGGTGCCGGGCACGCGTTGCCGCCGGAAAGCCAATCCGCCCGATTGTTTCGCCGCACGCTCCCCTGCCCCCGGTTCGCCGGAACCGGGCCGAATCAGTGCGCCGTGCCCACCGGCACGGCCGGCGGCGGCTTCGGCTTCCACGTCGAGAGCGTGCGCGTGAGGTCGTCCGACACATAGTGCGGACCATCGAACAGGTAGACCGGATAACCGCGATACGTCAGCAGTTGCTTGCCCAGCTCGTCGGCGCTGGCCGAACGGAATCCGCCCCGCTCGGCAGGCCTGAACGCCTCGGCGATGACCCGCACGCGTTTTTTTCCCAACTTTGCAACCAGTTCGTCGAGGTAGGCGCGCGCGACATACGGCTCGCGGGCATAGACACCGCAGCCGTCCTGGAAGAACACGCCGACGTCCGCGGGCAGCCACGCCGCGAGCCAGTCCGCGAGCGCCTTTCCACCGATGTTGGTCTGGTCGTACACGCTCACCCAGAGCGGCCGCGGCAGCCGTTGCAGGACGGCGGCGAGCTTTGGCGCGTCCTGCCAGGTCGGATCGATCTCGACCGGGAAGTAGTAGCCGGCGACATGCAGCGGAACCGGTGCGCGCGCCACTTCCAGCGACTGATCGGCGAGCGTCGACAGATGGGTGCGCGCCCGTTTTTCGTCCTGGTAGCCGGCCAGCCCCAGGATGACGTTCCTGGCCCACGGTTCACGACCGATGCGCTCCCAGTCGGGAAGATGCGCGGCAGGCTGGATCGAGGTGCTGGCGATGAACGCGGTATCGTCGACGACGGTCCATTGAATCAGCAGATCGTGAATGCCGAGCATCTGCCAGTTGCCGATCGGATTCGTCGTCGAGTTGTCCACCTGCCAGACGATGCCGTCCGCGTGCACGTCGTGCGCGGTCCAGCTGCAGGCGGCCACGACGAGCGAGGCGCCGATCGCCGCGAGCGTCGCCGCCCGGGGCGAACGCGGCGCGACAGGGAGCGGGCCCGGTCGCGCTGCGAGCCGAAGCCGGCCCATACGCCGTTGAATCCTGCGCCAGGCCGGGATCGCGTATGGGGTCATCGCTGGCTCTCCGGAAGCATGCCTGCGCGTCATCGTAGCCGATCGAACGCAAACGTGCGACCCGCCTTGCCGATGCGGGTCGCACGGGGCTGTCGTTCCGCCTGCGTCACTTGGCCGTCGTGCCGTCCACCCACTTGTAGCCGAGATTCGTAATGCCGGTAATCATGCTCTGGAAGTCCTGGAGCGCCGGCAATCCGAGATCCGGTTCAAGCCAGTACGGATGGAAGAAGAACGACGCGAAACCGTCGCGTACCGCCAGGCCGTACTGGGCATTGGTCACGATTTGCTGCCACGTGTACGTGATGCACGAGAACGGGTCGACATTGCAGATGTTGTACTGCACGCTGCCCAGGTTCTCCGGAACGATCCGCTGCCCGTAGTAATCGGCGTTGATGATGTACGGGAAAAACTGTCCGGCCGAAAAGTCCTGGTTGGCGGCCCCCGTTCCGAGTTGCGGCTTGGTCGACGTGTAGTACACGGCCCGCTGGAACGTGGTCGGGAACGTGAGGGCTGTCGCCGACGACGCGGCCGGCGACATCTGGTACTGCGGCGCGGCCCAGCCGACGATCTTGTAGCCGTTGAGCGTGAACTCGAGCAGGCCGTCGGCCATCCTGCCTTCCGCCCACGGGATGGAGTCCTCATCAACCGGCCGGTTCTGTACCGCGTACCAGAACTCGTAGTCGCTGCCGCTGACTGCATTCAGCAGGTTCGGCGTCGAATCGTACTGGTGCGTATAACCGTGCATCACGATCGAGCCGCCGCGCGCGAGCGCGTAGTTCAGTGCCCTCTTGAGGCCGGTTGCCTGCGCCAGATGGATCGTCTCCGGCACGCCGCCGTTGTAATAGCCGTTCGGGTCCGTATACAACGGGATGGTTGCCATCGTGAACGGAATGTGCTTCGAGTACATGTAATTCGTCAGCTGCTGCATCGAACTCGTCGTCGTATACGCGTCGAGGTCTTCCAGACGGACGAGCGCACGGTGATTCACCGGTGCATTGGTCTGCAGGATGTCGTGCAGGATGTCGCAGATCACCAGGTAGCGATCCGTCGGGCCGATGTAGGAAAACGGCATGTCCGCGAAGTACCAGAAGTTGCCCGAACGCATGATGTAGGGCGCGGTTGCCCCGCTCTGGCTGTTCTTGATGGTGACGAGCGCCTGCGCCTTGGTGGAATCGACGACCTGGGTCAATCCGATGTCCGGATCCGCGCTGATGACGCCCGTCGACGCGTTATAGGCGTAGTACTTGACCATCGGCAGGTTCTTGTACGTGACCGTATCGTAGAAGCCCGGATTCGGATTGCTCGCCGACGGCGTCGCGTTCATCCCCGCGAGGCCCACGAAGCTGAACCCGAAGGTCTGATTGAACGTGAAGGCCGTGTTCCAGGCCAGTTGCCACAAGTTGTACTTGAACCAGACCACCGTCTTCTTGGTGGTCATCACGTCGCTCATGAACGCCGTCGGAATCGGGTTGTTGTAGTAGTCGCCGATATAGAACGTGACGTCGTGGCTCCCGACCATGCCGGACGTGTAGTTCTGGATCGGAACCAGATCGATCGTCGCATTGAAATGACCAAGCAGGTTTCTCAGCATGATGCTGTACATCAGGCCAAGCTTCGAATATGGGTCGTTGGCCGGGTTGTCGTACAGCACGAGCGTATGCGCTGTGGTGGCCTGCGCGTGCGCGGTGCCCGGCAATGTCATTTGCGCGAGCCCCGCTAGCAGGGCGATGACGAGCAAGATCTTTTTCATGGCCGTTTCTCCCTAGTCACGTTGCACATTGCCGTTGAGTTTCTTGACGGAATTCTTGCTGAACTTCGGGCGCCCCGTTTCCTTGTATGCCTTCTCCCAATCCTGGTCGGACATCCCTGCTTTCACGTTGACCTGGGCCGAGCCGTTCGGCAGCGGAGGCGGCTTGACGTTCATGACGGAAGCGTTGCCTGTCGCCTGCGCATTCGCATCCTGAACGCCGACGGCAATGGCGAACGTGGTGATCAATGCGACGAGTGATCCGGCGATGCTCAACCCGTTTCGAAAAGATTCATTGCGATGCGAAGGCATGATTTTCATCCTTTGATATGCAAAATAAGTTCATCTCGCTCGCGAGACGAGCATCGAGAATCACCCTCCGGAATCGGGGCGCCATGTCGTTAATTTTTGCTGCGCAATTGAAACCAGACAAATAAATCCGGGAGGAGATGGCTTTACTTTCAAGCTAGATCCGTACCATCGGTCGCAAATGGGCATGCGCCAAGGGAGTGAAATTCATGCATCGACGCCACTCGAAAATTGGGCCGATAAAACGTTTCAGGCATGCAACGCGGCGGTGTCATGAATTTAATCGGACAAACGCGCGAACCCTGTTCGTACGATTCAGGGAAAACCAGTCAATCGCCGAGCTTCGCGGAGCGCAACGCGAAGATTTCCTCCGGTGACATGCATGTGCAATGACGACTGAAGCGCCGGCTTTCCGGTTCGACGCCGGTTTATCCGGCTGGTCACCGCCGGAATCGTGTGGCGATTTCCCGAAAGCGACGATCGGGGCCCGGCAGAGGGTCGGAAAACGATGTGTCATCCGGTCGATCGACGGCGTGTTTCAGCACTGAAACATTTGACTCGGATTCGGCAGGCCGATCCCGTGCGGCCCCCTGCGATGCACGTAACGTCAAGGGTCGCGCAGCGATGGCGCACGACTTGCTACATGAGCTGTGTGCTGCGGAGTCGGTGCGCGGGGGCACTGCGCAAGCGTCGGGTAGAGAGCGGCGGCAGGCGATCAGGAATGCAGGGACGGAGGCAGGCAAGCGGGAAACGGGCTGTCAAAAAGTCATCCACTGAACACGTTGCATCGTTCGCGATGCAACGTGACCACATCGAGAAAGCTCGCGTGCTGCCGGCTTTTTCGAGCGGCGGGAATTCGCGCGGCGCAAGCCACGGAGTGGACGTGACGGGGCCGGCGAGGACGGGGAACTTTCGTCTTTCGTCGATACGAGGGGAAATAATCAAATACAAGATAAAAGCGCGGAAAAAATGATGGATAACATGATTTGGAGTGCGTACTTATACGCACTTAACCTTGTCGCCATTGTGACCGCAATTGTCATCCTGGTAAGCACACTGGATGACCTCACGCTGGATGCCTGTTACTGGTCGTTTGAAATCCGGCGCATCCTGCGTCGTGAAAAATCGCAAACGATCGATATCGGCATGCTGCGCGCGCTGGAAGAACGGCATCTGGCGCTGATGGTACCGGCCTGGAAGGAATACGACGTGATCGCCAAGATGATCGAAAACACCTTGGCGACCCTCGAGTACGAGCGCTACGTGATATTCGTCGGCACCTATCACAACGATGCCGAAACCACGGCCGAGGTCGAGCGGATGGTCCGCCGGTACCCGGGCAGGGTCACGCGCGCGACCGTCATGAACGACGGGCCGACCTGCAAGGCGGACTGCCTGAACTGGATCGTCGAAGCGATCCTGCGCTACGAAGCGGTCCACCGAATTCAATTCGCGGGCGTCGTCATGCACGACTGCGAGGACGTCATTCATCCGGTCGAACTCAAGTATCTCAACCACGCGGTCGCGGATAGCGACCTGGTCCAGCTTCCCGTGCTGTCCTTGCCGCGAAAATGGAACGAGTTCGTCGCCGGATGCTACCTGGACGACTTCAGCGAAACGCACCAGAAGGACGTGCCGGTTCGGGCCCGCCTGACCGGCATCGTCCCGGGAGCGGGCGTTGCATCGTGCTACAGCAGGCGCTCGATCGAAGCGGCGATGAAGGAACGCAACGGCGCGCCGTTCAACACCAGTTCGCTGACCGAGGATTACGACTTCAGCTTCCGGTTGAGAGACCTGGGGATGAAGGAAACCTTTGCATGCATTCCATTGACGGGCATCACGCGCGATGCAGCGGACAGGCGCGCAACGGGTAGCGTCGCCGATCGCAACCTGCTGGCCACGCGCGAGTATTTTCCGAAAACATTTCGTACCGCGTACCGTCAGCGCACGCGCTGGATCCTCGGCATCGCCTTTCAGGGCTGGGAGCAACTCGGCTGGAAAGGCAACCTTCTCACCCGATACATGTTCTTCCACGATCGCAAGGGCATCGTGACCTCGCTGTTTTCGGTCATTGCCTATGGCGTGCTGATCAACTTCCTGTTGCTCGGCGCACTTCAGCGATCCATCCATGTCATCCCCGTCGGCGCCCCGCTCGTCATGGCGAGCCACTGGGTCGCGCCGCTGCTGTGGATCAACACCGCCATGCTGTTCGCGCGGGCCGGGCAGCGCTTCCATTTCGTCAGCAAGCTGAACGGCCCGACCCAGGGGCTGCTGTCGATCCCGCGGATGTTCGTCAACAACCTGATCAATTTCTACGCGGTTTGCCGCGCGTGGCGCATCTATATCGGCCACCTGGTGACCGGCAAGCCCATCGCCTGGGACAAGACCAGCCATACCTACCTGTCGAACGAAGCGCTCGGGAAAGCACGCATGAAAGTCGGCGAGATCCTGGTCGGCTGGGGCGTGGTCACGCTGGAGCAATTGCAGGCGAGCCTCGATAAGCAGCTGACCTGCGGCAAACGGCTGGGTGAACTGCTGGTCGAAGGCTGCGCGATATCCGCCGAATCGCTCGCGGATGCGATCGCCGAACAAGCCGAACTGCCCCGGGTGAGCCTCGGCAACGTCGCGGTGGGCCACTTCGCGGATTCGCTGGCATTCGAGCTCCAGTACGCATACCACGCCGTCCCGTTTTCGACCGCGGAAGACGGCACGTTGAACGTCGCGGTCGGGCGACCGCTCACGCCGGACGAACAGGACGTCGTGCGGCGCGGCGCCCGATCGAACGTGGCCTACTTCATCGCCTGCGATGCGGAGATTGCCGCCGAACTCTCCCGGCACTCGCGCTTCGTCGAACTCGCCCGCGTACGCGACGGCGACCCGGCGGCGCAGCAAGGCGCCCTCGTGACGAAACCGTCGGGAGAACAGGCATGAAGCATTCGAAACCCCCGATCGCGGCCGGCCTCAAGCGCTGCGCACGGTTGAGCGCACTGGCGATCGCCGTGTCGCTGGCGTGGCACGCGCCGGCCTCCGCCGCGCAGCCGCTGACGCCCAAAGCCTACCGGCTCGCCGACAGCGCCTACAAGGCGATCAATGTCGGCGACCTGCCCCTCGCGGAAGTGTATGCGTCGCGCGCCATCAGGATTCAGCCCGGTAGCGAACAGCTCGGGCTGCTGCTCGTCGACGTATACAGGCGGGAAGGAAAGGTCGACGAAGCGGACGCATTGGTGGAATCGCTGATGGTTCGTTTTCCGAAGAGTGCGGCGGTGCGTGCGCAGCATGGCTACCTGGCGCAGCGGCAGATGCACTACGACGTCGCCTGCAGCGATTTCTCGGCCGCCGTCGCAACCGGGAAATGGAGCAAGGAGCAGCAGCGCAACCTGCGTCTCGCCTGGTCGGACAGCGCGCTCGCGGCGAATCGTCCGCATGAAGCCGGCATCGCGCTGGCACCGCTCGCCGATGAAAAATCGGCCGTGGTGCAGTTGCGCATCGCGCAGTTGAGCCTGCAGGCGGGCGACCGCGATACCGCGATCCGGATGGCGGATCTCGCGGCCGGCGATGCGACGACCGAAGGCGAGCGCAACATGGCCGCGTCGATCGCGGCGCAGGCGCGGCAGGAAGACCAGCCCGCCCAGGCGCCCGTGGACAATACCGCGCAACAGAAGTTGCAGGAAGCCTATGACCTCTTGCGCGACCACAAGGATCGCGAGGCACTCGACGCATTCCAGGAGGGCTTCGCCGGCGGCGCCGGCAACGCGATGAACTACGCGGACGCGGGTTATGCCGCCAAGCGGATCGGGTTGAACGACGAGTCCATCGACCTGTTCGAGCACAGCCTCGACGCCGATGAAAACGAACACAAATTCGATGCGCAGCACAAGTTCGGCTATCGACGGGAAGTCGAGCAGCTTCAGCGCACCTGGGGGTTCGTGCTGAGCGCGCCGTACCAGTCGGCCGCGTTCGGCCCGCAAGGCACGATCAGCGTGTTGCAGCCGGGTATCGAAGCGTATTGGCAGCCGCCGAAGATCGGCTATCAGAACGGCCGCATCTTCCAGTTCTTCGTGCGCGGATACGGCACGGCCTACGACGGGACGGGCAACGTGACCGGCATGCCGACCGTGCAGGGTTCGGTGGGCGCGCGCTACAAGCCGCTGCCCGACCAGAACGTCGTGCTGACCGCCGAGCGGCTGTTCCACGTCGGCAGCCTGTCGATGACGGACTGGCTGATGCGCGTGGGTTATTCGTCGGAGGCCGGGACCGACCTGCGGGTGACCGAACCGAGCTGGCGCAGCTGGCAGGCGTATGTCGAAGGCGCGTACTTCATCAGCGCGGGCCGGTACATCATTTATTCGGAGTTGCGTTACGGGCACACCTGGCGTTTGCCGATGATCAGCGATCGGCTGACCATCTACCCGCACGCCGCGGTGGCCGGCGATCACGACAATCGACAGCCGGAAAAGACGGCGATCGGCGCCGGGCCCGGCATCCAGTTGCGGTACTGGTTTCGCGAAGGGCGGTACAGCGCGCCGGCAAGCTATCTGGATGTCACGGTGCAATACCGGTTCGGATTGACGTCAGCGGC
This sequence comes from Burkholderia cepacia ATCC 25416, assembly GCF_001411495.1. Classification (NCBI taxonomy): domain Bacteria; kingdom Pseudomonadati; phylum Pseudomonadota; class Betaproteobacteria; order Burkholderiales; family Burkholderiaceae; genus Burkholderia; species Burkholderia cepacia. The sequence goes on from NZ_CP012982.1 coordinate 1,013,650, forward strand.
ACGCGCACGTGGTCTCGTGGTACGCGCGACATTGTGGTTCTAACCAACGACGCTGACGCTTGCTCCTGGATGGCGCTTTTCGCTTAGTTGGGCGCCTTGAGCGTGATGATCGTCTGACGCAACAGCTGGAAGTACGAGCTCGTCGAATACGGGAGCATTTGCTCGGCGTAGTTCCACCAGAAGAATCCGCCGATGAAACGCGGATCGGTCATGCTGTTGACCATCGGGTAGTAGGTCTTGATCAGGTTCTGCTGCACCGATGCGGGCGCGGAGATATCCGAGGTGCCGATTTCGCCGAAGCCGACCTTCGCGTTCGGGAAGATGCTTTCCAGCGCCGCGAAATCGTTCTTCCACGTCGGGTTCAGCCCCGGGCAATCCTGATACGGGTAGTAGCTGAACAGCGCGTAGTCGGCCTGCTGGCGGACCGTCGAGGACAGGAACGCGGTCGGCCACGTCTTCCAGTAATCCTGCGGCTTCTCCCAGCAGTTGTTGCCCTTGCTGTCGTCGTTGTAGTACAGCGTGATGGCCGTCTTGCCGCCGTTCGATTTGACGATCTGGTTGGCCGCCGCAACCATCTGGCCGATCTGCTGCTCTTGCGAGTTGACCACGGAATTCGTGCCGCTCGGGTTGTTACGCAGCCATTCGCCGTTGATTTCGTTCGCGATCTCCCAGACGTCGACGGTGTTCTTCAGCTGCGACACCAGTTCCTGCGTTCTTGCCTTGTACGTGGTGAGGTCCGTCGGGAAATAGTAGGAATCGTAGACTTCGCCCATCACGTACGCGACTGCGTGCAGGCGCAGCAGAGGCGCGTAGTAGTCGGCGGCCGACGTATCCGGATCGAACACGACACGCACGGTGGGCTTGTACGGCAGGTTCTGCAGCGACGCGACGATGGCGTCCAGTTTGGTCAGGTCGTCGAGGGTCACACCGTAGACGGGATTCTTCAGAGGTTCGACCTGGGCTTCGGCGGGCCGGGATAAAGGCATGAGCCCGGCATAAGCGACGCATGCGGCGATGGCCGTGCGCGAGAGATTTTTCGTCAGTCCTTTCAAAACGCTTTCCGTTATAAAGTAAGAGGAAGCGCGATTTTAGACGAAAATAAAAGCTAATTATCGGACGATACACGAAGTAGCGGGCCCTAAAACTTCGTTAGGATTGGTATCGAAAGCGAGCTATCCGGAGTGTCGCGACGGGTGATTGTTACGAAATACTGATTAAATCGGCGCGGGATACGGAGACGCGACAGAGGCGTCCACGGGTAATGCCGATGTCCGGGTGGTTGCTTGCAAACGATTGCGGACATCCCGAGCCGGCAGCAACGGATTTCGACTGACAAGCGCGGCAGCGTGAAGGGAGCCGCTCGCCAGGGCCACGTCGGAACGTCCGTCGCCAGAGTCAGATCAGGCGAGTAAGTCAAAACCCTGATCTCTCGGCCAGCGTCGGATCAGGCCTGAGATTGCTTCGCCGTCACGCCACCACGGGCCGTGATCGACACGAAGCCGACGTACGCCGGCACATTCGCCGATGCCGAGAGCAGAAGCTCAATTGAATATTCCGATCAGACCGTGTACCGAAGGGTTTCGCCGAATGGCCCGGACTTCACGCGTCCGCCGAGCGTTTGACCGTGAATCGATCGCCGATCGAGGAGCCGACCGGGCCATTGGCGCCCGGCAGGCTTCGCAAACGCGGCCGCCATCAAGCTCCCCAACGCTTGAAGACGAGGCTGGCGTTCACGCCGCCGAAGCCGAAACCGTTGGCCATCGCGTGAACGATCGGCATGTGCCGCGGCGCATCGTGCACGATGTCCAGGCCCTCGGCGAGTGCGTCCGGCTGTTCGAGGTTCAGCGTCATCGGGACGACCTGATCGCGCAAGGCCAGGGCGGTGAAGATCGCCGCTACGCCACCGGCCGCGCCCAGCAAGTGGCCCGTCGCCGACTTGGTGGAGGTGATGGCGAGCGGGACGTCGACGCCGAACAGGTCGCGCACCGCGGCCAATTCGCCCAGGTCGCCGACCGGCGTCGAGGTCGCGTGAGCGTTGAGATGCTGCAGGTCGGACGCGGTCAGGCCGGCCTGCGTCAGCGCCGCCTGCATCGAGCGTCGCGCGCCGCTGCCGTCTTCGGGGCCGGAGGTAATGTGAAACGCGTCGGCGCTGGTGCCATACCCAATGAGTTCGACCAGGGGGGCGGCGCCGCGCGCAAGCGCGTGCTCGAGCGATTCGATCACCAGCATGCCGGCGCCTTCGCCCATCACGAAACCGTCGCGAGTCCGGTCGAAGGGCCGCGATGCGCGGGTTGGCGTGTCATTGAAGCCGGTGGACAAGGTCTTCGCTGCGGCGAAGGCGCCCAGGCTGACGCGATCGATTGCGGCCTCGGCGCCACCGCACACCGCGATGTCGGCCTCGCCGCAGCGGATCAGCCGCGCCGCGTCGCCGATGGCCTGGATGCTCGCGGCACAAGCGGTCACCGGGGCGCCCATTGGCCCTTTCAGGCCGTGCCTGATCGACACGTGGCCCGCGGCAAGGTTGACGAGGAACGAGGGGATCGTGAATGGCGACAGACGCTTCGGTCCGCGCATCTCGGTCGTCCGCACCGCGCCCGCGATCGCCGGAAATCCACCGATGCCCGACGCGATGACCGTGGCCGTGCGCTGCTGGGACGCTTCGTCGGCCGGAGCCCATTGCGCCTGCGCGAGTGCCTCTTGCGCGGCGGCGAGCGCGAAGGCGATGAAGCGGTCAATCTTGCGCTGGTCCTTGGTCGACACAAAGCGGTCGATGTCGAAGCCGCCGCACGCATCCTCGTGCACATCGGGCACCACACCGCCCACGCGGGCCGCGATGTCCGCCGTCATCGCATCCGGCAGCAGGCGCAAGCCTGACTGGCCGGCCAGCAGCCGCTGCCACACCAGTTCGACTCCGCAACCCAGCGGCGAGACCATTCCCATGCCGGTGACGACGATTCGGCGGTTCGCAGTGGGCGTGATGTGCATGGATTCTGTCCTGGTCGATCTATTGATGATGATCGACATCATACAGTATTGAGTATGATTGTCATCAACACGCAATGCCATGCGCACGAAAGGATCTTCATGAAAGTCTCGAAAACGCAGGTGGCCGAAAACCGCCTGGCCATCCTGCAGGCCGCGGCCCGGCTGTACCGCGAGCGCGGTTTCACCGGCGTGGGGGTGGCCGACATCACACGCGAGGCCGGGCTCACCCACGGCGGGCTGTACCGGCACTTCGAATCGAAGGACGCGCTGGCGGCCGAGGCCGCGGAATACGCGTTCGAGTGGAAACTCTCCGAGCTGGAAACACCGGATGCCGATGCGAACACCGACGCCGACGGGTTCCTTCGAACCGGAGTCGCGAATTACTTGTCGCCGCAGCATCGCGACAGCATCGGCCAGGGCTGCCCGGTGGCCGCGCTCGCGGCAGACGCGGCACGCGAAACGGGTGCGATCGCGGACGCTTTCGCCCAAGGCATCGGGCGCTACATGACGCTATTCGCGCAGCGGAGGCCCGATGGCACCGAGGCTGCGCAGATCGAACCCGAGGACCGGGTTCGCGCAATTTCGATGCTGTCGACAATGGTGGGCGGGTTGATCCTCGCCCGAGCCACCGCGCGGGGATTGCCGGCGCTATCGGACGAGATTCTCGCGACCTTGCGCGATCATCTTGCGGCCACATGGGGCCTCGATGAAGTCAACGTCGACGGACGCGACTAGAAATCAAGCGCCGAAGGGGCGAATCCCCCCGAACCACACCCTGTCCGGTGAACTCGCCCCCTTCCGGTTTCCGCTCAAACAGACGCGTTCCGGTTCGCCTCGATCACCGTCAACGCCGTCATGTTCACGATCCGCCGCACCGTCGCACTGGACGTCAGAATATTCACCGGCGCGTTGACGCCCAACAGGAACGGTCCCACCGCCACATTGCTGCCCGCCTCCGTCTTGAGCAGGTTGTAAGCGATATTCCCCGCATCCACGTTCGGGCACACGAGCAGGTTCGCCGCCCCCTTCAGCGGCGACATCGGCAGCAGCCTCGACCGCAAGCCCTCGTCGAGCGCACAGTCGCCATGCATCTCGCCGTCCGCCTCGATATCGGGCGCCTGCTCCCGGATGATCTCCAGCGCCCGGCGCATCTTCACGCCCGACGCCGCACTCCCCGACCCGAAGTTCGACCGCGACAGCAACGCCGCCTTCGGCGTGAGGTTCAGCCATTCCATCTGACGAGCCGCGGCAATCGTGAATTCCGCGATCTGTTCGGCATCGGGATTGTCGTTGACGTGCGTGTCCACCAGCGCGACCGTCCGCTGATCGAGCAACAGGATGTTCATCGCCGCGTACGTGGACGCACCCGGCTTCCTGCCGATCACCTCGTCGACGAACCGCAGGTGGTTGTGATATTCGCCGACCGTGCCGCAAATCATCCCGTCCGCATCGCCGAGCCGCACCATCATCGCGCCGATCAGCGTCAGGCGGCGCCGCATCTCGACCCGCGCCATTTCCTTCGAGATGCCGTCCCGGCAGCGCAGCTCCCAATACGTCGTCCAGTACTGCGGGAACCGCTCGTCGTACTCGGGGTTCGTCACCTCGACATCCTGGCCGAGCCGGATCCGCAAGCCGAACCGCTCGATGCGCGCCAGCAGCACTTCCGGGCGCCCGACCAGGATCGGACGCGCCAGCTTCTCGTCGACGATCACCTGCACCGCGCGGAGCACGCGTTCGTCCTCACCTTCGGTGAAGACGATCCGTGCCTTGCCGCCGTCACGCACCAACCGGCGCGCCGTCGCGAACAGCGGCTTCATGAACGCGCCGGAGTGGTAGACGAATTGCTGCAGTTGCTCGACATACGCGTCGAGATCCGTCAGCGGGCGCTTCGCCACGCCGCCTTCCATCGCCGCCTTCGCCACGGCCGGCGCGATACGGACGATCAGGCGCGGGTCGAACGGCTTCGGAATCAGGTATTGCGCGCCGAACGCCACGTCGTACGCGCCATAAGCCGCCGCGACGACTTCGTTCTGCTCCTCCTCGGCCAGCCCCGCGATCGCGTGCACCGCGGCGATCTCCATTTCGCGGGTGATCGTCGTCGCGCCCACGTCCAGCGCGCCGCGGAAGATGTACGGGAAACAGAGGACGTTGTTGACCTGGTTCGGGTAGTCCGAGCGCCCCGTCGCGATGACGACGTCGTCGCGCGTCGCGTGCGCCAGTTCCGGGAAGATTTCCGGCGTGGGATTGGCCAGCGCCAGAATCAGCGGGCGCGGCGCCATCTCCTTCAGCATCTCGGCACTCAGGATGCCGCCGACCGACAGGCCCAGGAACACGTCCGCGCCGCCGATGACGTCGGCCAGCTTGCGCGCATCGGTTTCCTGCGCAAAGCGCGACTTCGCCGGGTCCATCAGCGCGGTGCGCCCGCGATAGACGACGCCTTCGATATCGGTTACCCAGACGTTTTCGACCGGCAGCCCGAGGTCGACCAGCAGGTCCAGGCAGGCCAGCGCGGCGGCCCCTGCGCCCGACGTCACGACCTTCACTTCGGAAATCGACTTCCCGACGACCTTCAGCCCGTTGATGAACGCGGCGGACACGGTGATGGCGGTGCCGTGCTGATCGTCATGGAAGACCGGGATCTTCATGCGTTCGCGCAGCTTCTGCTCGACCGTGAAGCATTCGGGCGCCTTGATGTCCTCGAGGTTGATGCCGCCGAAGGTGGGCTCGAGGCCCGCGATGATGTCGACCAGCTTGTCCGGATCGGTTTCGTTGATCTCGATGTCGAAGACGTCGATCCCCGCGAACTTCTTGAAGAGCACGGCCTTGCCTTCCATGACCGGCTTGGACGCGAGCGGGCCGATGTTGCCGAGACCCAGCACGGCCGTGCCGTTCGTGATCACGCCGACCAGGTTGCCGCGGCTGGTGAAGCGGTGCGCCTGCAGCGGATCGGCGGCGATGGCCTCGCACACACCCGCCACGCCCGGCGTGTACGCCAGCGCGAGATCGCGCTGCGTCACGAGCGGCTTGCTGGCGACGACCGAGATCTTTCCCGGGGTCGGAAATTCGTGATAGTCGAACGCTGCCTGCTGCTGTGTCTCAGTCTGTTTCATGTTTTTCGATCCGGGCACGGGCGCCAGGCCAGTCCCGGCGCGATCCATGAAGGTGATTCTAGGGATCCGCCATAAGGTGATGATTCTGTTTTAATATCGCTCCATCACTTTTTCATGATGAATACGTGAACAGTCAATGACTTTTGACGCGAACGACGTGGTCAGGCGGCTGGGCGCGCGCCTGAAGATGCGGCACCTGGTGCTGTTGCTGCAGATCCAGCAGCACGGGTCGCTGACGCGCGTCGCGGAGCACATGGCCAGCAGCCAGCCGGCCGTGACGAACGCGCTGTCCGAGCTGGAGAGCATGTTCGGCACGCCGCTCTTCGAGCGCTCGTCGCGCGGCATGCGGCCTACCGCGCTCGGCGCGGTCGTGCTCGAGCGGGCGAAGGCGATGATCAAGGATCTCGACCACCTCGCCCGAGAAATGGAGGCCGTCGCCGCCGGGCATGCGGCCCACCTGCACATCGGCGTGATTCCGTTCATTTCCGGGCAGATGCTGTCGGCAGCGCTGAAGCGGCTGCAGGCGCGCATGGAACGGCGCCTGACCGTGACGATTCACGAAGGCACCAGCGATCAGCTCCTGCTGCAGCTCAAGGACCACAGCGTCGACATCGTGATCGGGCGGGCGTCGTCGGCGATCGACCTGGGGCAGGTTTCCTTCGAAGTGCTGTACCAGCAGCAGCCGCGCATGATCGCGAGCCGGCGTCTTGCCGCGAAACTGGCCCGCACCGCGCTGGACTGGCACAAGCTGCACGCGCTCGACTGGATTCTCGGCGCCCCGCATACGCCGATGCGGGAGCAGGTCACCGACCTGTTCCTGTCGGCCGGCATCCCGCCGCCCGTGCCGATCGTCGAAAGCTACTCGTCCAAGCTGATCGGCGAGATGATCGCGTCGAGCGACGAGGCCGTATCGATCGTGCCCGCCGACATCGCGGAAGAACTGGTGCGGATCGCCGGCGTGGCGATCGTGCCGTACTCGCTGGTCTGGACGCTCCCGCCCATCGCACTCTTTACCCGCGCCGCCGATTCGCGCTCGCCGGCGCGGGATCTCCTGGTCGACGCGTTGCGTGAGGTATGCAGGGAGACTTACGGGGAAGCGCAGCGATGAGGCTGCGGGCGGCCGCCTGAACGGCGGTTCGCCCCGCCGGCAACCCACGCGCGTGGCGACGGAGGCTCGCGGCACCGGCAGCGCGCTACTTGCTGGCGGCGAGGTGACGCAGAATGTCCGCACGCTCGGCGCTCAACACATGATCCGAGCCGTCGCCGCGGTCATAACGCTTCGCGGTGCGGTAGGAAAACCGCTTCCTGTACTGCCCGATGGCGGGATCGAACGTCCACGCGTCGACGACGAAAAAGTGCTTGCCGAAATGATCCTCGTCGTCGGCCCACACGAAGTCCGCCCGAACGAACACCGGATAGGGCGACACGTCCGGCACCTTCCACATCGCGCGATCGGCCGTCTCCGTCTGGGTGACTTCCGGCATCAGGTTCTCGATCTTGCCGTTCGCGCCATAACGCAATATCGCCACGCGCTCCAGCATCCCGCTGCCACCGCCGGAAAACATCCCCGAGAAGAACACCCACGAGCCGCCCGACGCAATCGGCAGCCGCTCGGACCGCGGCATCAGTCCGAACTGGTAAAGCTCCTTCGACGAATGGGGAACCGGCTCGGGCGGCATCTCGAAGCACGGCGCACGATCGGGGAGCACGCAGAGTTTCACGCCGGACAGCGGAAGCCCGTCCGAATCCTGCCGGCCCTCCGCCTGGGTGAAACGCGGGAATGCCGGTTCGCTCGGGGCGGCCTGCGCACCCGCGATGCCGGCGACGGAAATGCCCAGGATCACCCCGAGCGACTTGACGACCCTGCGCATGCACCTGCCCTCTCTCTCATGTTTTGATAGCCGCGAATTGTCGATGATCCGGCCGCTTCTGTCGAACGGGCGGTTGCGGCCGACGATGCGCTTCGCGCTGGTTCGTCAGACCGTCGCCAGAACCAGACGCCCCGGCGATGCGCCGATGTGCAGCCCGTCGGCGCGATTCGCGAGGTAGCGCCGGTTCAACTCGTCCGGCGTCCATGTGTTGCTGTGGCTGAAGCCCAGCGCGGCGAGCCTCGCGGCCTCGTCGAGATACATCGTCACGCCGAGCCAGCTGATCAGCGCCGGTTTCATTCCCTGCGCCGCTTGCGGAGAACAACCTCCAGCATCTCGGCCGGCGAAAGCTCCCGCCCGTCGTATCCGGCGCCGAAGTAGGCCTCGGGCCAGAAGATGAGGTCCGAAATGCGGTCATCGCCGGTGTTGACCGACAGACATCGAACCCAGTAATCGACAAGCGCCTCGTCGCCTCGAGATCCCCATACGGCATCCAGCAATTCCAGCAGCTCCGGTTCCGACAGATCGGTCGGCACGGTATGCCAGTCGATTGCCAGTCGCTTCGCAAATCCGTCGGCACTCGTCGAGCCAAACGCGCCGAGCACGTCGATTTGATCGACGTCCTCGCCAAGCAATCGGGAAATCTGCTGCAACTCCGCTACGTAACCGCGTCCGTTCTCGTGCAGTTGAAACACGGCTCTTGTCAGCGGCAGCAGGTGTCGAAGCTTGTCGTGGTCGACGGGGTCGCGCAGTTCGGCTCGCATGCGTGTTCTCGGGGTACGGCGGTTGGTTGAGGTATCCAGGTGGATTTGCCGAGGTTCCAGTTGAACGCTAAACAGCGGGTTTCTCGTACAGCGACCAGACAATCCCGTCCGATTTCAACCCCACGCGAATGAAGCCAAGCGACTCGTAGTAAGCGCAGAGCGTCACGTTTTCGACGGCGCAATCGAGCCGGACAAAATGCCGGTTCAAGCTGCTCACCTTGCGAGCGCACCAGTCGAGCATGAAACCGCCGAGCCCGAGCCCGTTGAAGCCTTGCCGCACGCAAAGCCCGTGCACGTAACCGGCGATCGGCGCCTGCGGCCCCCAGTGCCGGTCTTCGCCGAAGCCGAGCGAGAACGTTCCGGCCAACGCGCCGTCCAGCTCGACGACATACACGTCCTTTTCAGCAACGTTGCTCCGTACCCACCGCTCGGAAAATCCGTCGCCTTCCTTGCCCCACGCATGGTCGCCGTACGTGAGCTTCTTCGCGTGTGCATCGTTCCGGATCCGGGTCAGCGCCGGTACGTCGTCTGCCGTTGCCCTGCGGATGTTTTTCGAGGTCATCGTCCGTTTCTCCGTGGCGTCTTCACGTCGCGGCTCGACAGCCGCCATCCCGCCAAGCCGTATTTTCGACAGCGGGCACTCGCCCGGTCAGCCGAAGGCACGACGCTCTCATGAAGCTGCCGCCTGGAACCAGCGCGTACACGGGCCCGTGTAAATGAGCACGGTTGCGATCGCATTGGCGAGAAAGCCCACTTCGATCAGGCTCAGCCTGAAAGGGAGCCCCATCACGAGAAGGGCCATCGTCGTGACGACCGTGAGCCCCAGTTCCAGCACACGCGCCAGCTTTTGTCGCTGGCAGAGGCCCACGATCAGGCTCGCGTTCAGCAAAAGCCAGAAGGCCTGGATGATCCCGACCATCGCAGCGCCTTTGCGCATGAGCACGGCTTTCGCCGCGGGGACTTCGCCAGCCTGGTCGAAACCCAGCATCGTGAGCCAGACGGCGAATCCGGCCTCGATGAGCCAGACGATCGTGAAGAGCGCGATGGCGTGACGGATCTGCAGCGGTGCGTCGGCGCGAAACGCCGGCATGGCCTTCAACTTGCTGATTGGCATCGTCTCTTTCAGGAAGCTTGCGCTCCCCGCCCCGGATTGTGTTCGTATCGTATTTGCCGCTTGTCGATTTCACGACGCAGCGAGTTTCGGCCGAGTGTAGTCCATCCGCAATCGCCTCAGACGCGTACACGCACGCACGCCGAACACGCCTCTAGTGCGAAGCATTCAAGCCCTGCCGGAGAGCCTCATAGATCCCCGCGCCGGCATCAACGATGAACAGGAGTGCAATGGCGACGCACGCAACGCGCACGATACCGCGCAGACGCGTCACGCCGACATACAGCCCGACAGCGCCGACGCAAAGCGTCACGGGCCAGTAGATGGCCCCCATGAGAATCGCGATGACGGGAAAAGGCAGGTCAATGGCGATGTCACTCATCCCGGAAAGCTCCGTTGCTCGCATGAAGCATGCGTTCGCTCATCGATTCGGCGGCATCGGTCGACCGCCGTCCATCCGCGCATGACATTGCAAGCCGCCTCGCCGCCCCATGCTGCCCGACAGGGCATCACCCCTGCGCCTGATGACACACCACCTCGATATTGTGCCCATCCGGCCCGATGACAAACGCCGCGTAGTAGTTCGCGTGATAATGCGGCCGCAGCCCCGGCGCGCCATTGTCCTTCCCGCCCGCTTCCAGCGCCGCGCGATAGAACGCATCGACCTGCTGCCGGTCGTCGGCCACGAACGCGATGTGAAGATGCGCCGGCTTCTCCGACGTCTGGAACAGGCACAACGATGGTTTGCCAGGCGGGGACATCTCGATGCCGTACGACGGATCGCCCTCACCCACCACCACGACGCCAAGCGGTTCAAGTGCGCTGAGGAAAAACGTCTTGCTGGCTGCAAAGTCGCTCACGCCGAATTTGACATGGTCAAACATGACTCCCCCTTCGGATGGATGGGTCTGCCGGCACCCGGATCGGATGTGCAAATCACCGCGATGTTGCCACATGCAGCGATCGGTGGCACACCTGCCCGCCCTCGAACAAAAAAAGCCCGACACGGTCGGGCCAACGAGCGAGATACAAGAAGAATCCCGCTCACCCCTCATCGAGCGGTCACACCGCGCTGCCTGACGTCATCATGATCCGGGCAATAGCGGACGATCGCACACGACGTTGCGACCGATTGTCGATCGCCAGGCTTCCATGAAAGGGTTCGGAAAGAATGGCTATTGCGAAACGGGGGTGCCGGATGACGCATTCGCCGGCAGGGTCGGGAGCGGAACGGCCGGTGGCGCCCGCCCGAAAAAATTGGCCCGCACCTGAAAGCGCGGGCCAAGCCGAGAACACACAACACCTTGGGGGGGTATCAAGGCGAGACCAGTCTAGCCCGAGTCGCCGAAAAGAAAATTTCAGGCCACATTACAGCTATTACTCCATATAACGAAGCATCGGCCGCCGCCGTGTGCGGGCCAAGGGGCGACACATCGTCCGCGAGCGCGTGCGGCATCGCGGCGTGCCGTTCGCCGGTGTTGCTTCGGGCGGGCGACGGATGTAGTCGTGCCTCGGAATGCCTTGCCGCCTTCCCCTCAAACGCGGGCACCATCGAAGCTGGCGGTATCGCCATTCGTGCAAGCCGCGGACACCGCACTCACGCGCTGCAACGGGTCAGCGCGCGCCGGACAGATGCAGCGTGAACCACTCCACCGCCGCCCGGCTCGTTTCGTCGAAATGCTCGAGATACGGCGTGAAATGCCCGCCCTTGATCTGGAGCAGGCGCTTCGGCTCCAGCGCGTTTTCCCACGCCTTGAGGCACAGGTCAGTCGGCGTCAGCAGATCGTCGTTGGCCACGATCATCAGCAACGGGGTTGGCGAGATGCGGTCGACAAACTGGCCCGGTTCGTTCTCGCGCGACATCTCGGCGCTGCGCAGCGTCACTTCGTTTTTCCAGTTCGGCGCACACCGCGCCGCCGACTCGGTGAAGAACCGGTACGCATCCGCGCCCGCCATCGCGCAGGCTGTCGCGGGGTCCGCGCTGACTGCCGGCAACATCGCCGGCACGCCGCCGGCGAATCGCTGCCGGCGATCTTCATCGAAGCGAGCCAGCGCCGCGGGCACCAGATCGGAACGCGTGCGGCGCAACGCCGACTGATATCCGCTGATCGTCGGCACCTGCGAAACCACGCATTTGACGCGCCGGTCGATGGCCGCGACTTCGAGCACGTGGCCGCCGCTGTAGCTGGTGCCCCAGATGCCGATGCGTGCGGCATCGACGTCCGGGCGCGTCAGCAGATAGCTGATCGCATCGCGATAGCCGCGCTTCTGCTGCACGGGGTCGATCTCCTGACGCGGATACCCGTCGCTCGCGCCGAAATTCCGGTGATCGTAGAGCAGCACGCCGAAACCGCCGGCGGCAAATACCTCGGCGTAGCGGTCCAGATACTGTTCCTTCACGCCGGAGAAGCCGTGCGCCATCACGATGGCCGGATACGCTTGCGTGCCGGCGATGCGCTGCGCCGGTTCGTAGTACCAGCCTCGCAGCGTGGCGGCTTCGGACAGGAATTCGATGTCGTGTCGCGTCATGTCGGCTTACCTCGTTCGGTCAGTGGATTCGATGACAGACACGATAAGCGTGCGCGCCGCACTCCGCGTTTGCCGGAAGGACGTTTGCTACGCGGAATCGGACAGTTTCGCGTACGCGCTGGGCGTCATGCCGGCAAACCGGCGAAACACGGTCGAGAAGGCGCTCGTGGTTTCGTAGCCGAGTTCGGCCGCGACGGCGATCACGGAGCGTCCCGAGGCCAGCAGCGGGCGCGCGGCCGAAATCCTGGCCTGCTGGCGCCACTGGCTGAACGACAGCCCGGTTTCGGCGGTGAACAGCCGGGCCAGTGTCCGGCTCGACGCACCGACTTCGTCGGCCCATTCCGTCAGCGTTCGCTGATCGGCCGGATTCGCGAGCATCGCGTCGCAGACCCGGGCAAGACGCCGGTCCTGGCCGGACGGCAGCCGCAACGGTTGCTCGGGAGACCACTCGATTTCGGCGAGCATGAGCTGGATGACGAGCGCGTCGCGTCCGTCGGGATCGACCTCGACCGGGAACGACGACGCACGCACGATCAACTCGCGCAGCAGCGGCGAAACGTTGACCAGGCCCGGCTGATTCGGGTACGCGGATCGGCAGGCTCGCGGGTCGACGTAGGCGGTGCGCATTTCGAGTTGCCCGTGTGCGCGCATCGCGTGCGGCAGGTCGGGCGGAATCCAGAGTGCGCGATGCGGCGGGATCATCCACAGCGACCGGCAGGCGATGACTTCGGCGATGCCTGTCGTGGTGTAGACAAGTTGCGCGCGCGTGTGCCGATGCTCCGCGACGACGAAGCCGTCGGGAAATGCTTTCGGCATGACGGCCGCGATAGCCGGTGCATGCTGGTAGTCGCGCGGGTCGGTACTCTTCGTGACGGGTGCGATGCCGGCCCGCTTCGGATCCGCCGCCTCGCCGTGCCCGATCGCTTTACCGTGGCCGCGCCTTTCGACCTTCATCGCTCGTCCTTTCATGTGTGCGGAATCGCCGGCGCGTGGGACCCGGCGAACCGGACGGATGATACGGGAATGTCGGAATGAAGCAGCAAATCGGCAACCCGATCTCACCGCTGTAGCGCAAACTCGACAAGCAGCGCCGGACTTCCGATGTCGGCAGTTTCAGCAGCATGCCGCACGAACTTGGAAGTTCGATTCCGTGCTGCTATCGTTGTGCACGCAATTAATTTTCCGGAGCAGCCGATACATGCCCTTGATCCTGCGCCGAGCGACGGCGGCTGATGCCGCGGAGGTGGCTGACGTGTATCTGCGGTCGCGCAACGCGCTCGCATCCTACGCGCCGCTCGCGCACTCCGATGCGGCCGTCCGCGACTGGATTGCCAACGTACTTGTCCCGTCGGGCAACGTGACCGTTGCGATGTACGACGATCGCATCGTCGGCATGGCCGCACACGTCATCGCTGACGGTGCGGCATGGCTCGACCAGTTGTACGTGTGCCCCGAATTCAAACGACAAGGGATCGGTTCCGCCCTCCTGGAATCGGTGAAGTCGCAGACGGTTGGCAAGCTCCAGCTCTATACGTTCCAGATGAATCGCGATGCGGCCGCGTTTTATGAGCGGCATGGTTTCGTTGCCATTGCATATAACGACGGAAGCAGGAACGAGGAAGGTTGTCCCGATGTGTTGTATTGCCTGACGCGGTAGCTTCCGTCCGCATGCTCCACGTCGCCGGTCCGTCAATTGCCGGCTGGCTTTCCTGGCGTTTGCGTCGCATAAAGCGGCGCCCTGGCCATCGGCTCATGCGTCCCGCACACACAAGAACGAACCGGCTCCCGATGCGCCACAGGCCGCTGGTCCAATATATGATTCATCACCATTCAGCCGCTTCAGGTCGAACGAATGCCCAACTTCCCCCCGGATCTTCGCCAGTGGTATTACTTCGCGGCCGTTGCCGAGGAGCGGCACTTCGGCCGTGCGGCCGCACGCCTCTCGATGACCCAGCCGCCGCTGTCGCAGGCAATACGCTCCCTGGAACGCGAACTCGGCGTCGAGCTCTTCGCACGCACGAAGCGTGCGGTCGCGCTCACGGCAGTCGGCGAGGCGTTGCTTCCGACGGTGCTGAAACTGCTTGCCGCGGCCGAGGAGCTTCCCGCGCTGGCAAAGAGCCTCGCCCTCGGCGAGACCGGAAGATTGTCGCTCGCGTTCGTCTCGATTGCCGATTACGGGCTGCTGCCCTCGCTGCTGCGCGAATTCGGCATGCGTTATCCGCTGGTGCGATTGCAACTGACCGAAGCGACGAGCGACGTGCAAATCGAAGAGCTGGTCGCGGGCCACATCGACGCGGGCCTGATCATTCCGCCGTTGCCGCCACGCTACGTGGCCGAGCTGTCGTATCTGCCGCTCCTGAGCGAGCCGCTCGTGCTCGCGATGCCGAGCGCCGCGTCGACGGCACCCGACGACGTGCCGATTCACCTGAAGGAAGTGGCAGACCTTCCGCTCGTGATTTTTCCGCGTCGTCTCGCCCCGAGGTTTTACGACGCGATCATGGAGTGCTACAGCGACGTCGGTGTCGTCCCGCACATCGGCCAGGAAGCAATCCAGATGCAGACGATCGTCAGCCTTGTGTCCGCCGGCATGGGCGTCGCCCTGGTGCCGCAATCGTTGCGCAATCTGCGGCGTACCGGTGTCGTCTATCGCCCGCTCGCACACGGCTCGTTCGTCGT
Source organism: Burkholderia cepacia ATCC 25416 (assembly GCF_001411495.1). NCBI lineage: Bacteria > Pseudomonadati > Pseudomonadota > Betaproteobacteria > Burkholderiales > Burkholderiaceae > Burkholderia > Burkholderia cepacia. The sequence goes on from NZ_CP012982.1 coordinate 1,028,693, forward strand.
TGAAACCGGCCTCGTCTGGCGCAAAGGCGATATCGCGCACGTCCTTGCCAGCTTCATCAATATCGTGCGGACACTAGCCTCGGCATGAGGCCGGCCGCAGGCGGATCCGCTTTGGCATGTCCGGGCGGATTGGCAAGCCACTTGCCGCGCGACGACGCGCGGGAAGCCGTCGACGCACGGCCGGCGCGTCCTCGCCGGCGGACGCGCCGGCCGACACTCACGCCTTGCCGTGCCCCTGCGATCCCGGGCCCGACGAGAATTCGCGGACACCGTCGCGATTGATGCCGAAGCCGAGGCCCGGCGTGTCGGGCAGTGCCAGCGTCCCGTTCTGCTCGGCCGGCAGGCCGGTAAACAGGTTCCGGCAAATCTCGACCGCGACGACGTGCCACTCGACCGAGCCGCCGTTCGCGAGCCCGCCGTGCAGATGCATGTTGTGGAACGGGAACGTGCCGCCATTGTCGATCGGCACGCCGAACGCCTGCGCGAGCGCGGCCGCGCGTGCCGCCATGGAGAACCCGCCGCACACGCACACGTTTGGCTGCAGGATGTCGACAGCGTCGTTCACGAGGAAATCCCTGAACCGGAACAACTGCCCCTCGCTTTGCCCGGTGGCGACCGGAATGCCGCCGCGCTTTCTCAGGTCGGCGAGCTTCGCGGGGTCGTTCTCGGCGATCGGCTCCTCGAAGAAACCGATGTCGCAATCGGCCACGCGCTCGGCAAGCCGCAGCGCGTGATAGTGGTCGAGCCCGCAATTCGCGTCGATGTAAATCTCGGCGGCGTCGCCCACCGCATCGCGCACCGCGCGCACGCGCGCGACGTCGTCCGCGACGACCTGGTCGAGCGAGCGCCCTTCGTCGCGGCGCGCAAGCGCGTGATAGCCGACGATCATCTTGATGCGGCGATGTCCGGCGCCGACGAGGGCACGCGCGGCATGTATCAGCTCCGGGCGCTCGAGCGACGCGAAGCCGAACGTCGTGTACAGCGGCACGACCGGACGCGCGCCGCCGAGCATTTTCCATACCGGCAGCCCGGCGATCTTGCCGATCGCATCCCAGACCGCGATGTCGATCGCGGAAATCACGTGCCCCGCATAGCCGGTCTGCCCACGTGGGCATAACAACCAGTAAAGCTTGTCGAGAATCCGCTCGCGCTCGACGACGTTCATCCCGACCAGGTTGGGTGCGGCGACGTGATCGATCGCCGCGGCCACGACCGCTTCGTCGGTGATCGCCGTGAAGCCGTGGCCGACCACGCCCTGCGACGTCTCGATTTCGACGATGACGCCCGACAGCTTGCCGGACAACCGCACGCCGGCGATCTCCGCGTCGCCGCGCGCGAACACCGGCGTCGCGGTCACTTTCACGATGTTGTGCTGCATCTCTTCTCCGTTTTTTTAAGGGAATGGCAGAACTGCGGGGGCCGCGTCGTCGCGCGGCATCACCGACCCTTCTCGCGACGCAGCACGAACGTCAGCCCGATGCCGGTCAGCAGGCCCCAGAACGCGCCGCCGATGCCGAGAAACGCATGGCCCGCCATCGTCACGAGGAAGGTCAGGATCGCGGCCTCGCGCGCGTCCTTGTCGGTGAATGCGTTGAGCAGCGCGCCGCCGAGGGCGTTCATCAGCGCGAGGCCGGCAACCGCTTCGATGATGACCGGCGGCGCGACCGCGATGAACAGCGTCGCGGCGCTCGCCGCGAACCCGTACACGATGTACGCGGCGCCGCAGACGATGCCGGCCCAGTAGCGCCGCGATTCGTCGGGGCCGGCCTCCTCGCCGGCGCACAGTGCGGCGGTGATCGCGGCCAGCCCGATCGGCGGCGCGCCGAAAGGCGCCGCGAGCAGGCTGCACAGCCCCGTGGCCGTGAACAGCCGCGACGCTTCGGGCCGGTAGCCGTTGACGTTGAGCACCGCGACGCCCGGGATGTTCTGCGACGCCATCGTCACGATGAAAAGCGGCACCGCGACGCTCACCATCGTCGATGCCGAGAACACGGGCCCGACGAGCGCGAGGTGCGGCAACATCCCGGTCGCGCCGACGCCCCCCGTCTTCGCGATGAACGCGATCACGATCAGCGTCGCGACCGCGGCGCAAGGCACCGCGAGAATCTTGCGAACCCGCATCATCACGACCCAGACGAGCAGGATCGGCGCGACGTACAGCGGATACTGCTCGAGTGCGTGCACCGGGGCGACGCAGAGGTTCAGGATGATCCCCGCGAGCATCGCGTTGGCGATCGGCAGCGGAATCCTCGAGATCGCGCGGCCGAGCGGCTTCCACAGCCCGGCCAGCGTAAGCAGCACGCCGGTCAGCACGAGCGCGCCGACCGCGGCCGGATAGCCGCCCTTCACGGCGCCCAGGCCGAGCAGCAGCGCCGCGCCGGGCGTCGACCACGCAGCGCTGACGGGCATCCGCGTCCGGTAGCTGAGCACGATGCCGGCCAGCCCCATCACGATCGAGACGGCCATCAGGCCGGACGCGGCCTGCGCGCGCGTAGCACCGACGTTCGTCAGCGCATTCACGATCAGCGTGAACGTCGATGCAAAGCCGACGAACGACGCCAGCGCGCCCGCGCCGGCCGCCCGCGCCGAGAACCCGCGATCGGTCTTCATTTCCGCGATACTGCTCATCTGTCCTCCGTGAGATGGATTCGATACGGCGGCGACCGTATCAGTGCGCGCCATGTGTCGGCTCGCCGCACTCCTGGTTCAGCGTTCCCGCGTGATACGCGGCGAGAAACGCGTCGAAGTTGCCGATCTGCGTGCGCTCCAGGTCGGCCTGCCGGCTCAGCGATTCGGCCGCGATCGCGTCGAAGCGCGCCTGCACGTCGGCCGGCAGCGGACGCGCGCGGAACGCCCCGGTATGCGCGAGCGTCTGCCGCATCCCGAACGCGAAACACGCGCCGCCCGGATCGTCGCGCAGCGTGTGCAGTGCATCGAGCACACGCGCCGACGGCGTCGCCTGCGGATCGTCGAGCTTCGCGTATTGCGCGTCGAGCGCGGCGGTCGTGCGCGTGTCGCCGCGCTGCAGATCCAGCACGCCGGCCGCCTCGTTGATTCGCGCGAGCAACTCGTGCGCCCACGTGCGCAGCGCGACGCGCTCGCCGCCACGCTGCAACTCGAGCCCCGGGCGCCGCCCCTCCCGCGCGACCGCCGCGAAGTTGCGCCGGCACGCGTCCTGCTCGGCACCTGCGAGGCACGGGCTGTCGTCGAGCGCGCAGAACAGCAGGAACGCGTCGACAAAACGCAGCGTCGTCTCGGCGACGCCGTGCGGCGCGAACGGATCGATGTCGAGACAGCGCACCTCGACGTATTCGACGCCGCGGCTGCGCAGTGCATCGATCGGCCGCTCGCCGCTGCGCACCGTGCGCTTCGGGCGAATCGACGAGTAGAACTCGTTCTCCATCTGCAGCAAGTGCGTGCTGAGCTGCAGCCATTCTCCGTCGCGCTTCGCGCCGATCGCCTGGTACTCGGGGCACGGCTGCGCGACGGCTCGCGCGAGGCCGTCCAGGTATGCAGGCAGGTTGTCGAGGCACGGCGCGAACGCGCCCTGCACCCGGTTCTGGTAGCCGAGGTCGCTCATCCGCAAGCTCGTCGCGTACGGCAGGTACAGCGTCTGCGCATCGAACGCGTCGAGCCCGTGCCGGTCGCCGGCGACGAAACCCGCGCACAGCGCCGGCGACGCGCCGAACAGATACAGCAGCAGCCAGCCGTAGCGATGGAAATTGCGGATCAGCGCGAGATAGCCTGCCGAGCGCATGTCGCGCGCGTCGCGGCCGGCCGGCTCGCATCCGTCGCGCACGTCGCGCAGCAGCGGCCACACGGCATCGGCGAGCGAATAGTTGTAGTGGATTCCGGCGATGCACTGCATCGCCTTGCCGTAGCGGAACGCCAGCCCGCGCCGGTACACGTGCTTCAGGATGCCGATGTTTGACGTGCCGTACCACGCGATCGGAATGCGGCGGTCGTCGTCGAGCGGGCACGGCATCGACTGGCTCCACAGCAGCTCGTCGCCGATCGCGCGGCACGCGAAGCGGTGCAGCTCGTCGAGCCGCTCGATCACGTCGGCCGCGTCGTGCTGCGGCGGCGTGACGAACTCGAGCAGCGGCTCCGCGTAGTCGGTCGTGATCGACGGGTGCGTGAGCGCCGCGCCGAGCGCGTGCGGGTGTTGCGTCAGCGCGAGCCGGCCGGCGGCATCGACGCGCAGCGTCTCGCGCTCGACGCCGCATAACCCGTCGCCGAGCAGCGGCAGGTGTGCGGCGTCGCTCAGCACGCCGAGCCGGCGGCGGTACGGCGTCGTCATCCATGTGGATCGGGGTGAATCGTGGGTCATTGCGGTCTCCCGGAACGAAATCTGGCGACGCGCCGCTCAGTCGAGCGGGCTCTTCGGCCGCGGCAGGCCGATGTGTTCGCGCAGCGTCGTGCCTTCGTAGCGGGTGCGAAACAGCCCGCGCCGCTGCAGCTCCGGCACCACCATCGTCACGAAGTCGTCGTAGCCGTCAGGCACCGTGTAGAACACGACGATGAAGCCGTCGCACGCCTCCGTCATCAGCCACTCCTCCATCTGGTCGGCGATCTCGGACGCGGTGCCGACCATCTCGCCGGTGCCGGATTCGGCCGCCCGCTTCGCGAGCTCGCGCACCGTCAATCCCTCGCGGCGCGCGAGCGCCGCCCACTCGCGCTGGTTGCCCTGCCCCTGTTCCGTGTGCGGCAGCTCGGGCAACGGCTTGTCGGGATCGAACTTCGAGCAGTCGACGCCGAGCCGGATCGACAGGTTCGGGATGTTGCTGTCCACGTGGACGAGATCGTCCATGTAGCGCTTCTTCGCCAGCGCCTCCGCGCGCGTGCGGCCGACATACACCTGGTTGGCGGGCAGGATCTTCACGTGATCGGGGTTGCGCCCGGCCGCGACCGCGCGCGACTTCACGTCGCGGTAGAACGCACGGCCCGTCTCGATGCTGCGCGCGTTGCCGAACACCAGGTCGGCCGAACGCGCGGCCATGTCGCGCGCTTCCTCCGACGCACCGGCGAGCGCGATCACCGGCCAGCCCTGCACGGGCCGCGCGATGTTCAGCGGCCCCTTGACCGAGAAGAACTTGCCCTTGTGGTTGAGCGGCCGGATCTTGTCGAGATCGGAGAACACCCCCGCCTCCTTGTCCATCACGAGCGCGTGATCGGACCAGCCGTCCCACAGCCCCGTCACGACGTCGAAGAACTCCTCGGCGCGCTCGTAGCGTTCGGCGTGGCGCAGCGCGGTCTCGAGACCGAAGTTGAGCGCAGCCTCCGGGTTCACCGTCGTGACGATGTTCCAGCCCGCGCGGCCGCCGCTCAGGTGGTCGAGCGACGCGAAGCGGCGCGCAAGCAGGTACGGATCCTCGTAGCTCGTCGTGCCGGTCGCGATCAGGCCGATGCGGTCGGTGCATGCGGCGATCGCCGACAGCATCACGAGCGGGTCGTACGACGTGATCGTGCCGCTGCGCTTGAGCGCATTCGGCGGCATCGGCATCACCGCGAGGTGGTCGGCGGTGAAGACCGCGTCGAAGCACGCGTGCTCGAGCTTCTGCGCGAGCGACCGGATCACCGGCCAGTTGAAGTTCGCGAGCGTCGGCGCGCTCGGGTGCCGCCACCACGCCGTGTGCAGGCAGATGGGGCGCATGAATCCACCCAGGCAGAGTTGCTTCGTCATACGGGGTTCCTCGTCATTGAAATGCGGCGCGAAACGTGCGGGCCGCGCGCGTGCTGCTCTTGTCGGCGTCAGCGCGCGGCGTTGAAGCGGGCGAAGCCGGTCTCGAGGTCGCCGATCAGGTCGTCGGCGTTTTCGAGCCCGATGTGAAAGCGCACGCACGGGCCGCCCGGGTCCCAGTGCGACGCGGTGCGGTACGCACTGCAGTCGAACGGCATCGCGAGGCTTTCATAGCCGCCCCATGAATAGCCGAGCCCGAAATACGCGAGCCCCTCGAGCAGCGCGGCGACGGCCTGCGCGGGCGCCGGGCGCAGCACGACGGAGAACAGCCCCGTCGCGCCGCCGAAGTCGCGCACCCACAGCGCGTGGCCGGGATCGTCCTCGAGCGCCGGATAGCACACGCGCCGCACTTCCGGACGCGCGGCGAGCCAGCGCGCGACGCGCAGCGCGTTCGCCTGGTGCTGGCGAAGCCGCACGCCGAGTGTCCGGATGCCGCGCAGCGTGAGAAACGCGTCGTCCGAGCCGACGCACTGCCCCGTGTCGCGCTGATACTGTTCGAGCGCCGGCAGCGCGCGCGCGGACGCCGACACCATGCCGATCATCACGTCCGCATGACCGGCGAGGTACTTGGTGCCGGCCTGGATCACGAGATCGGCGCCGTGCGCGAACGCGTCGAAGAACAGCGGCGTCGCCCACGTGTTGTCGAACAGCACCGCGAGCCCGCGGTCGCGCGCGAGCGCGGCGAACGCCGGCACGTCGCACAGCTCCATGCTCTGCGACGCGGGCGCTTCGAGATACAGCGCACGCGTGTTCGGCCGGATCAGCGCGGCGAGCGCGTCAACCGACGCGAGCGGATCGAAGTAGGTCGTCTCGATGCCCGCGCGCCGCAGCACGCCGTCGCACAGCTGGCGCGCGGGCTTGTACACCGCATCCGTCATCAGCAGATGGTCGCCGGCCGACAGGCACGACGACAGCGCGGTCGTGATCGCGGCAAGCCCCGACGGGCACAGCACGACACCCGCGCCGTGATCGAGCGCGCGCACCGCGTCCTGCAGCGCGGCCGTGGTCGGCGTGCCGCGCCGGCCGTACACGTACGGCTGCGTGTAGCCCAGCAGGTCGGCCACGCTCGGCGCGAGCACCGTCGAGCCGCGATACACCGGCGGGTTGACGAAGCCGTGATACGCGGCCGGCGCGCGGCCGCCCGTGACGAGCACGGTGTCGACCTGCGCATCGGCCGCCGGATGGTTCGGGGCGGGCCGCACGGTCAGCCCTTCACGATCCGCACGGCGCCGCGCGCCGCGCTCGTCGTCATCGCCGCGTAAGCGCGCAGCGCGCCCGACACGCGGCGTTGCCGCTTCTCGGGCTGCCACGCGCGCTCGCCGCGCTCCTCCATCGCCTCGCGGCGCCGCCGCAGTTCGTCGTCGGACACGAGGACGTTGATCGAGCGGTTCGGGATGTCGATCTCGAGCGCGTCGCCGTTCTCGAGCAGCCCGATCTCGCCGCCCTCCGCCGCCTCGGGCGATACGTGCCCGATCGACAGCCCCGACGAGCCGCCGGAGAAGCGACCGTCGGTGATCAGCGCGCACTGCTTCGCGAGCCCCTTCGATTTCAGGTAGCTGGTCGGATAGAGCATCTCCTGCATGCCCGGGCCGCCCCGCGGCCCCTCGTAGCGGACGATCACGATGTCGCCCGGGCCGACCGCACCGCCGAGGATGCCTTCGACCGCCTCCTCCTGCCCTTCGAACACGCGCGCGGTGCCGGTGAACTTCAGCATCCCGCCGTCGACGCCCGCGGTCTTCACGATGCAGCCGTCGCGCGCGATGTTGCCGAACAGCACCGCGAGCCCGCCGTCGCGCGAGAACGCGTGCTCGGCATCGCGGATGCAGCCGTTCGCGCGGTCGAGATCGAGTTCGTCGTAGCGGTTGTCCTGGCTGAACGCAACGTGCGTGCGCACGCCGCCGGGCGCCGCGCGATAGAAGCGCGACACCGAATCGACGCGATTGCGCATCACGTCCCAGCGCGCGAGCACGTGCGCGACGCTCGGCGCATGGACGGTCGGCAGCGTCGTATTCAGCAGCCCCGCGCGATCGAGTTCGCCCATGATCCCGATCACGCCGCCGGCCCGGTGCACGTCCTCCATGTGGACGTCCTGCACCGACGGCGCGACCTTGCACAGCACCGGCACGCGGCGCGACAGCCGGTCGATGTCGGCCATCGTGAAGTGCACCTCGCCTTCGTGCGCGGCGGCGAGCAGGTGCAACACCGTATTGGTCGAGCCGCCCATCGCGATGTCGAGCGTCATCGCATTCTCGAACGCATCGCGCGTCGCGATCGAGCGCGGCAGCACGCTCGCGTCGTCCTGCTCGTAGTAGCGGCGCGCGAGATCGACGATCGTGCGCCCGGCCTCGATGAACAGGCGCTTGCGCTCGGCATGCGTCGCAAGCACCGAGCCGTTGCCGGGCAGCGCGAGCCCGAGCGCTTCGGCGAGGCAGTTCATCGAGTTCGCGGTAAACATCCCGGAACACGAGCCGCAGGTCGGGCACGCGACGTTCTCGACCGCGCGCACCTCGTCGTCCGTCACCTGGGAGTCGGCCGCCACCACCATTGCGTCGATCAGGTCGAACGCGCGGCGCTTGCCGCGGAACGTCAGCTTGCCGGATTCCATCGGGCCGCCCGACACGAAGATCACCGGGATATTCAGGCGCATCGCGGCCATCAGCATCCCCGGCGTGATCTTGTCGCAGTTCGAGATGCAGACCATCGCATCCGCGCAGTGCGCGTTGACCATGTACTCGACGCTGTCGGCGATCAGCTCGCGCGACGGCAGGCTGTACAGCATGCCGTCGTGGCCCATCGCGATGCCGTCGTCGATCGCGATCGTGTTGAACTCCTTCGCAACCGCGCCGGCCGCTTCGATCTCGCGCGCGACCAGTTGGCCGAGATCCTTCAGGTGCACGTGACCGGGCACGAACTGCGTGAACGAATTGACGACCGCGATGATCGGCTTGTCGAAATCGGCGTCGGTCATCCCGGTGGCGCGCCACAGGCTGCGCGCGCCCGCCATGTTGCGGCCGTGCGTGGAAGTGCGTGAACGATAGGTGGGCATCGTGATCCTCGGTTGATTCGTTGCGAAATGGGGCGGGCAGCGGGCTGCCGTCAATGCGGCCTGCCGGCCGCGCCCCAGTTGTTGTCGTTCTTCGCGAGCGTCGGCAGCACGAACGACAGGATCTTTCTCCGGTCGAGATCGGACGACACGCTGAGCTTGTATTCGAGCGCCGTCAGCTTGATCACGATGGACCTGAGCGCCTGGGTCAGGCGTTCGTAGCCCCCTTCGAAATAGAGCGAACCGCCACGCTGCGCGATCACGCCGTGACGGGACAGGTAATGAAACAGCGCGACCGACGAGCGCGCGTCGTAGTTGTCGAGCGGCGGCGCCTGCAGCGGGTAGCGGATCAGGCGCTCGGCCAGGATGTACTGGATCGAAGCGCGCAGCACGCGGTCGTCCGAGCGCAGCCGGAACAGCGCGAGGATCGACAGGATGTCGACCCGCAACTCCTCCGCGCCCGCACCGTTGCGCGTGCTCTTCGCATCGAGGTACTCCGGGATCGGCAGGAAGCCCGTGCGATGGTGGTACTCGTGCAGGTGGACCCAGATCGCGCTCGCCTGCGTCAGCAGCTCGTCGTCCGCCACGAGCAGATCCGGGAACGCGGTGGGCGACCAGTTCGCCTCGATTGCCGGGCGCGTATGGCGCTTGAAGCGCTCGACGAACTTGTCGATGAAGTAGTACGCCTTGTGATACGCGCGCAGGTCGGCGTCGATGAAGTTCTCGCCGAATACCGCGACCGCGAGCGGATTGAGAAAGCCGTCCGTGCACATGCGGATCTGCACCGGCAGCGCGTTGCCGTCCGGCGCGATCGCGAGCACGCTCGGCGGAATCGGCACGGGCGCGATCGCGGCCGCCTCGAGGAACGCATCGGCGTTGTAGGGCACGTCGAAGAACCCGAGGATGAAGCTCGGGTCCACCGAGTACGTGAGATCGAGCAGGCGCCCCGATGCGAGGCAGCGGTTCTCCAGCGCCACGAGCAGCGCACGCACATGCGGGTTGTCGGCGTAGTCGCCGAGATGCGCGCGTGCGCACTGCGCGATGCGCGCGACGTCGGTGCGAAAACCGCCGGCGAGGATCTCGCCGCGGCAGCGGTTGGTGGCTAGTACGATTTCGCGTTTCATGTCGGTCATCCTGTCGGCACGCGTCGTCACACGACGCGGAACTCCCGCTGCAGATAGACGAGCGTGTCGTCGTCGGGCGCCGCACAGTGCAGCGCCACCACTTCGCCGACCAGCAGCTCGTGCGTCGCCGCGCTCATCGACGCGACGAGCCGGCAGTCGAGCGCGATGCGCGCGCTCGCCAGCACCGGCGCGCGCGTCGCAAGCTCGCCCCACTCGCCCACCGTGAAGCGCGCGTCGCGCTCGTGCGCGGTCCGGCCCGCGAACACGTCGGCGAGAAACCGGTCGGCGGCGCCGAGCGTGTTCACGCAGAACACCTCGTTCGCGATCAGCCGCTGCGCCGATACGCTGCCGCGATTGACGGACACGAGCACCGTCGGCGGTGCATCGGACACCGACAGCACGGCGGTCGCCGTCATGCCGCAGCGCCCGGCAGGTCCGTCGCTCGTGAGTACGTGAACGGCCGACGCCACGCGGCACATCGCGTCGCGAAAGCGCTGCGGCGAGGCGCCCATCGACTGGTCGGGGAACAGTGCGGGTTCGTTGTGGATCATGTCCTGTCTCCGTGCATGGGGGAAAAGCCGCGCATCGCTACCGGTTCACCAGCGCTTTCGGCAGCGACAGCGCGAGCAGTCCGCCCAGCGCCATGCAGCCGGCCATCATGTAGAGGCCCGCGTCGTTCGATGCGGTCAGTTGCTTGAGCAGCCCCATCAGGTAAGGGCCGAGGAAGCCTGCGAGATTGCCGACGGAATTGATCATCGCGATCCCGGCGGCGGCCGCGGTGCCGCCGAGGAACGCGGTCGGCAGGCTCCAGAACAGCGGGATCGCGGTGAGGATGCCCATCGTCGCGAGCGTCAGCGCCGCGATCGCAAGCCCCGTCTGATGCGCCCAGCCGACCGCGAGCACGAGCCCCACCGTGCCCATCGCACCGGGCACCGCGAGGTGCCAGCGGCGCTCGCGAAGGCGATCCGAGCTGCGTGCGATCGCGATCATCGCGACTACCGCAAGCGCATACGGCACCGTCGACAGCAGCCCGATCGTCAACGGATCGGCCACGCCCGTCGCATGGATGAGCGTCGGCAGCCAGAAGCCGACGCCGTACAGGCCGATCACGAACGAGAAGTAGATCGCGCACATCAGCCACACGCGCGGATTCGCGAGCACCGCCCCGAGCGACAGGTGAGACTTGACCGCGTCCTCGGCATTCACGTTGCGTTCGAGCAGCGCGCGCTCTTCGTCGTTCAGCCACTTCGCCTGCGCGATCCGGTCGTCGAGCAGCGCGTAGACGAGCAAGCCCGCGACGATCGACGGCAGCCCTTCGAGCAAATACAGCCACTGCCAGCCGTGCCACCCGTTGATGCCGTCGAACGCCTTCAGGATGTAGCCGGAAATCGGGCCGCCGACGACGCCCGACAGCGCGACGGCCGTCATGAACACCGTCGTGATCCGCCCCCGCCGATGGGCCGGATACCAGTAGGTCAGGTACAGGATCACGCCCGGAAAGAAGCCGGCCTCGGCGGCGCCGAGTAGGAATCGCATCGCGTAGAACGCCGTCGGCGTCGTGACGAACATCGTCAGCGCGGACACCGCGCCCCACGTCACCATGATTCGCGCGATCCAGACGCGTGCGCCGATGCGGTGGAGGATCAGGTTGCTCGGCACCTCGAAGATGAAATAGCCGAAGAAGAAGATGCCGGCGCCGAGCCCGTAGGCCGCGTCGGACAGCCCGAGATCGCCCGCCATCTGCAGCTTCGCGAAGCCCACGTTCACGCGGTCGAGATACGACACCAGGTAACAGAACAGCAGCAACGGCATCAGCCGCCACGCGACCTTGCGATAGGCGGCGTCTTCCGACACCCGCGCTGCGGGCAATACGGTCGATACGAGCGTCTCCATGATTTTTTCCTTGTTTGCGATCGATTGTCATTCGTTGCGCACGGCGTCCTGCACGCGTCGCCCGACGGCGGCACCCGCGATCCGGCGCACAAGGCGGCGAGCCGTCCTCCTCCGGTCGGCTCGTTCTCGCATGCGGGGTGCCGCGTGCCGCACACCTGTGTGCGGCACGCCGGGCGGGTGTCGATCCGGCTCGCGGGCGCGGATCAGGTGCGCATCGGCCTCGCGAGGTCCGTTCGTGGCGTTACCGCGGGTCCGGGGGCTCGTTGTACGTCGTTGTGCCCGGGCGCTGCGTCGCAGGCAACGCGCAAGGTGCGCAAAACGCGCGGATGGTCGAAAGCCTTGTTCATGTTCAACCTTTTGCTCACATGCCCGCTTAGGGCGCCTTTAAAACGCTCGTCGACGTTCGAAGTCGCGAACGCACCGCTGGATCGGGCGCTCTTGTGGAGCGCTCGATGCCTTGATTCCGTCATGCGGCACGCGGCGGCCGATCGCGCAGCCCCGCCATGTAGGCGACCGTGCGGTCGCGATACGCCGCCGACACGCCCGCGTCGGCCAGACCGCGAACCAGCAGGTCGCGGTAGCGCGCGCTCGGCGCGGCGTCGCAATCGAGCGTGACCGCACCGCGATACGTCAGCGCATGTACGCGCTGCCCGCCCGGCGCCAGCACCTCGACCGCGTAGCGGACGTAGCGGCCGAGATGCACGCCTTCGCGACGCTCGAGCGCGTCGAGCATGCGCATCGGCAACCGGTACAGCGCGCCCTCGACGATCGCACCGGCAGCCGGCTCGATGTTCGCGCAGCAGACCGGCTCGTTGAGCGACGCGTAATTGAACGCGAGGCGATGGCCGTCGAGGCGCGCCGCGCCCGCGAAGTACGTCGCCGCGTCGCAGCCGAGCGACGTCGACAGGCTCGCAAGGTTCATGCACGAGCCGTATGCGAAATACGCGAACGGCTCGTCACGAAGCAGGTCGTCCGGCGTCATCACGACGCGCTCGCGGCATGCGGCGTGCCCAGCACGTAGTGGTCGTAGATCGCCGCGACCGACGCGATCGAGTCGAGCACGAAGTCGCCGATCGGGATGTCGATCCTGAGCGTCTGCTCGATGAACAGCACGAAGTGCACAAGCGACAGCGAATCGAGCAGGTTGGCGTCGAGCAGGTTCGTCTGCGCGGTCACGCGCGCCGGCGCGCCCGGGTCGATCCCGGCCAGAAACGTCTTCACGCTGTCGATCAATTCGTCGAGGCTCATCATCCGCATCACGATCACGCTCCAGAAACGCACGTTCATCCCGGCCCGCGCGTATCGCACTGGCCGGCTTCGTCTTCACCGAACCGCAAGATCCTTCACATCGTCCTTCGCTTTTGACTTTCGATCGGGCGTCATGCACCATGCGACGCGTCGACACGACAAACCCGGTCAGCATCTCCACCAGAGATAAATAGGAGACTTAATCAATATGACAACTCATACGCTGTTCTACTGCCCCGGCCATCTTTCGTTTGCACCGCACGTCATCTTGCGCGAGCTGGGCGAACCATTCGAACTCGCACTCGTCTCGATCAAGGACGGTGCGACGCAGAGCGCCGAATTCCGGCAGCTCAACCCGAAAGGCAAGGTGCCCGTGCTGCACACCGGCGACGAAGTGCTGACGGAGTCGTCGGCGATCCTGCTCTATCTCGCGCTGCGCTTTCCGCAGGCGCGGCTCGTGCCCGATACCGCGATGGGCCTCGCACGTGCCGTCGAGTGGATGAACTGGCTGGCGTCAGTGTTGCCCGGAACGGTCGCGCTCAACTTCCATCCGTCGCGTTTCAGCGAAGACCCGGCCGCGCACGACGGCATTCGCGCGAAAGGCCGCTCGGGCATCCTCGCTGCGTATGCGCAGATTGACGAACGGCTCGCGGCGCGCGACTGGGCGCTCGGCGAGCACTACTCGATCGTCGATCCGATGCTGCTGATATTTTTCAAATGGGGGAACATGCTGAAGCTCGACATGCGCGGGTTCGAACATTGGGCCGCGCATACGGAGCGCATGCTCCGCCGCCCTGCCGTCGCGACCGCGTTGTCGGTCGAACAGATCTCGATCTGGGCGTAGCGGCGAAGCCGGGTCGGGTTTGCGCCCGATCCGGAATGCCGCCCGCGTCCGTCGCGTCTCCTTCATCTTCTCAGGTCCTTTTCGCCGCTTTTCTTTGTCTGTTGCGCCGATCCTGCACACGCGCGCGCACATGCGTCGCGCACGCCGCGGATCGTCCAGGCCACGACTCCGGGAACAGGAGCCACGACCGCAATCGCATATGACGTTCTCTGCTTTCGCGGCGCTACACCGCTCAGCTCATTTTCTGCGATCGCATCGAATGCGTGAACAATGCAACATCCATTTCGTGACGTCCAATATATTTTTCGTCTTCCACTAAGTCGCCACGCATATTAATCAGAGATTGGCCGACGAGTCCGATATTGCCAATCCTGGCGAATTGATTGCGGCGAATGGAGCGGGATTGGCGTGCATTGCCGGGGCAAAATCGGCTTCAACTGGCGACCAACCTCGAGCGGTCTCGATATAGCACGCCAGCAACGCAATCCAACTTCCGGATTACGTTGATTGCGGTCACTGAATGCTTCGGCTGCCGGCGTCGTGCCGACTTGTTCCGCCGAGGTCGTTGGAAGCGCAACGAAAGCCACGGTGGCCGCGCGGGACAGCGGCCCGCCGCTCACGAACGACAAAGTCGAGCCCGGCTGCGTATAGCCGAACGCATGGCGCCAGCCAGCCTGTGGTCCATTCGGATCGCCGATGCCGACGCGGCGGCGCAGATGCGCCGTGCCGCCGAACAAAAGAAAATTGACCGGCTCGCCATCGGCAGCAAACGCGTCGCCGCCTGGGGCCGTGAGCATGACAATGAGAAGCAGGCGCGCTCAGTGCAAAAGCGTGTCGACAAACTCAAGGAAGACCGGACCGTGGCGACGATGAGCGGCGGTAAGCGCGCACGTCTGCCGTTTCCGGCACGGTCGACGGCCAGCGATCACCCGCGATGATCGGCCTCCCGCACGCTACGCAATCCGCAGGAACATCCCCGCCTTCTCCGGCAGCGACGACGGCTGAAAACCATAACGTTCATAGAACTTCGGCGTGCCGTGATCGGCCATCAGGCTGACATACGCGGTCGGCGGCGCATGCTCGTGAACGTAGCCCATCAGCGCCCGCATGATCAGGTCACCTACGCCTTTCTTCTGGTGAGCGGGCAACACCGCGATGTCCACGATCTCGAAGAAGCAGCCGCCGTCGCCGATGACCCTGCCGATTCCGACCGGCACACCGTCGCAGTAAGCCACGACGCTGAAAAGCCCGTTCTTCAACCCGATCGTCGCGGCCTGTTCCGACTTCCTGCTCAACCCTGCGGCAAGACGAATGTCGATGTAGGTGGATACCGGCGGAACTTCGTGTCGAACGATGTATGCCATGCGAGCCTTTCAGGTAAGCCGTACAGGCGGATGGATCGGCCCCGCCGCGGATGACTCCGTCGAACCCGGAGCCCGAACGCGCACATCAAACGAGACCATGACGACGAATCGGGAGAGGCGGCAGGCCGCGGGTACAACGACCCACCGCCCACGGCCTCGCCCAGGTCCGCCAAGCGGCTTAGAGAATCCGCTCCAGCGCGTCGGCAAACCGCGCAACCGCACCGTCGACATCATGCAGCTTGTCCAAACCGAACAACCCCAGACGGAAGGTCTTGAAATCCTCCGGCTCGTCGCATTGCAGCGGCACGCCGGCCGCGATCTGCAAGCCCACGTCGGCGAACTTCTTCCCCGATCGAATCCCGTCGTCGTCCGTGTAGCTGACCACGACGCCCGGCGCCTCGAAGCCCTCAGCCGCCACGCTCCGGAAACCCTTGTCGGCCAGCAGCGCGCGAATGCGCTTGCCGAGCTCGAGCTGCTCCGCCTTCACCTTGTCGAACCCGTATGCCTCGGTTTCCTTCATCACGTCGCGCAGCGTCGTGAGGCTGTCCGTGGGCATCGTCGCGTGGTACGCGAACCCGCCGCCCTCGTAGGCTTCCATGATCTGCAGCCACTTGCGGAGATCGCACGCGAAGCTGGTGCTGGTCGTGCCATCGATGCGCTCGCGTGCGAGCGGGCTCAGCATGACCATCGCACAGCACGGCGACGCGCTCCAGCCCTTCTGCGGCGCGCTGATCAGGATGTCCACGCCGCTCGCCTGCATGTCGACCCACACCGTGCCGGACGCGATGCAATCCAGCACGAACATGCCGCCGACCGCATGCACGGCGTCGGCCACCGCGCGCAGATACGCATCGGGCAGCATCATCCCGGACGCGGTTTCGACATGCGGCGCAAAGACCAGATCCGGCTTGTGTTCCCTGATCGCGGCGACCACTTCGTCGAGCGGGGCCGGCGCATACGCGGCCTGCCGCCCCGCTTCGACCGGGCGCGCCTTCAGCACCGTCGTTTCGGACGGAATGCTGCCCATGTCGAAAATCTGCGACCAGCGGAAACTGAACCAGCCGTTGCGGATGACCAGGCACTTCTTGTTCGTTGCAAACTGCCGCGCGACGGCTTCCATGCCGAACGTCCCGCTGCCCGGGACGATCACGACCGACTTCGCGTTGTAGACGTTTTTCAGTGTGCCGGAGATGTCGCGCATGACGCCCTGAAAGCGTTGCGACATATGGTTGACCGAGCGATCGGTGTACACCACCGAATATTCGAGGAGCCCCTCGCGGTCAACATCGGGAAGTAAACCTGGCATGCTCGCCTCCGGTGAAAAATGAACGATCGATTCCGGGCAGGCAGTGTCCGTGACGCGATACCGCCCTGCCCCAATGCAATTGCGTTGTTTCCTCGACGAAAGCAGATTCTAACGAACGCCGCCCGCCGCTTGGGGCATATTTTGGCGGCTGCCCGGCGCAGGTCCGGCATGACGCGGCCGCCAGCCGGCATGACGCACCGCAACGCGGCTGCCGTGGCGCCCGGTTGAATCCCCTACCCCGTGGCCGCCCGCGTCGGCCGGTGCGGCGCACGAAGCCCTGTTCGACGTATGGATAAACGCCACTTCCCGGGCATGCCGCCTACCATGTCGGCTCACCTTTCACGACAGAGTCTTCGATGATCCCCAACCGCGCATCATCCCGGCAGCCGTCGACCGATCCCGCACTCGCCGAGCGCGTCGATGCGGTACTGTCCCGTCAACTCGAAACACATCGCCTCGTTGGTGCGGTCGTCCTGATCGCACGCGACGGCGAACTCGTCTATCGCCGCGCGGCCGGGTTCGCCGATCGCGAAGCGCGCACGCCGATGCGCGAGGACACGCAGTTCAGGCTCGCATCGGTGACGAAGCCGATCGTCTCGACGGCCGCGATGGCGCTCGTCGCGCAACACAAGCTGTCGCTCGACGACGACGTCACGCGCTGGCTGCCCGGGTTCCGCCCGGCGCTGCACGACGGCAGCGTGCCGGTGATCAGGGTGCGCCACCTGCTCACGCATACGGCCGGCCTCGGCTATCGCTTCACGGAAGCCGACGCGACCGGCCCCTATGCGCGCGCGGGCGCCTCCGACGGGCTCGACGCCGCATCGATCACGCTCGCCGAGAACCTGCGCAGGATCGCGAGCGTGCCGCTGCAGTTCGCGCCGGGAACCGGCTGGAACTATTCGCTTTCGATCGACGTGGTCGGCGCGCTGATCGAGGCCGTCAGCGGGCTGCCGCTCGCCGACGCCATCGACACGCTCGTGCTCCGCCCGCTCGGCGCCCGCGACACGGGATTCGTCGCACGCGATCCCGCGCGGCTCGCGACGCCCTACGTCAACGACACGCCGCAACCGCACCGGCTCGCCGAAAACGAAACCGTGCCCATCTTCGACGGAACCGTCGGCGTGACGTATTCGCCGTCGCGCGCGCTCGACGCGGATGCCTTCCCGTCGGGCGGCGCCGGGATGGTCGGCACCGCCGGCGACGTGCTGAACCTGCTGGACACGCTGCGTGCGGGTGGCGGCTCGCTGCTGCCGGCCGACCTGGTCGACGAGATGGGCCGCGCCCACACCGGCAACCTCGAATTGCCCGACCTGCCCGGCGCGGGGTTCGGCATCGGGTTCTCCGTATTGCGCGACCCGCTCGCGGCGGCATCGCCGGAGTCCGTGGGCACGTGGCGCTGGGGCGGGGTCTACGGGCATTCGTGGTTCGTCGACCGCGCCCGCGGGCTCACCGTCGTGTCGCTGTCGAACACGCTTTACGAAGGGATGAACGGCCAGTACACGATCGATCTGCGCGACGCGATCTACGGCGCCGGCTGACACGCGCAACAAAAAAGGCCCGACACGGTCGGGCCAATGAGTCGAGACACAAGGAGAATCCCGCCCACCACACCGGGCGGGGCACGCCGCGCTACACGACGTTCTTTTCGACGATCGGCCGGTTTTCCAGCACCCGCGCCCAACCGAGCGACGACAGGTCGAGCGTGTCGTAACGCCCGCCCAGAATGAGTTCGCTGACCCCGCGCCCCGTCGCCGGCCCTTGCTGCAGCCCGTGGCCGCTGTAGCCGTTCGCGAACACGACGTTGTCGAGGTCCGGGTGATACCCGATGATCGCGTTGTGGTCGAACACGTTGTACTCGTAGTACCCGGACCAGCAGTTCTCCACGCGCAGCGCCTCGAACTCCGGCACGCGGTTCGCGAGCGTCGGCCAGATCACCTCGTCGAACAGCTCGTGGTCGACTTCGTCGAGCGGCAGGTCGTCCGGATCGCGATCCGGGCTCGGCGACGTCCCGCAGATGTACGTGCGCCCTTCCGGCCGGAAATACACGCCGGTCGGGTCGATCAGCAGCGGGCAATCCGTGAGCCTGGCAGGCGACGACACGTTGAAGATGCTGCGGCGCCGCGCATGGACGGGGATGTCGATGCCCATCATCGACGACAGCGTGCGGGCCCACGCACCGGCCGCGTTGACGAGCGTGTCGCACGCATGGCGTTCGCCGTCGGCCGTGACCACATGCGTCACCTTGCGGCCGTCGCGCACCACCGCGGTCACGTCGGACGGCACGTAGCGCGCACCCAGTGCCTGCGCCTTCTTGCGCAATGCCTGCACGAGCCCATAGCCGTCGAACCAGCCTTCGCCGCTCACGCCATATGAGCCCGAGACGAGATCGTCAACGTTCAGCCACGGAAACTTCGCGCGCAGCGCATCGCGGTCCATCAGCCGGATATCCGCGCCGAGGCTCGTCTGCAGCGCATGGTTCTCGCGCAGCGTCGCGTCGCCGGCCGGCGTCGCGAGGAACAGGTAGCCGCCTTCGTGCAGGTCGATCGACGGCTGGTGGCCGTCCACTTCGAGCCGTTCGCCGATCGTGCGCAGGAAGTCGATGCCGAACAGCGACATCTGGATCGACAGCGGCGTCGAGAACTGCTGGCGAATCGACGCGGCCGACAACGCCGACGACGATCTCGCATAGGTGGGGTCGCGCTCGATGACGGTCACGGATACCGTGGGATCGGTGGCGCGCAGGAAATAGGCGATCGAGCTGCCGATCACACCACCGCCGACGATGACGACTTGAGAACTCACGACTGACTCCAGTTGCACATGAAGGGCGCGGCCAGCCGGCCGCGCCCGTGGGTTGTTCGTGCCGCGTCGCACGCGGCGTCGCGCGGGCGGACTCGTGCGGCTGCCGCACCGGCGTGCGCCGCGATCGCAACCGATCGCCGATGGCATTTCAGCACGTCCGGCAGCGCCGCGAAAGTCCGCCCGCGCCTGTTGCGTTCAATCCGCCGATTTCGTCGTGACGGGCTGCCACGCGGCGTTCTTCACCTCGTACAGCGTCGAGCTCGGGCTCTTGAGGTCGCCCGTGTTCGTGAACGCGATCGTGCCCGTGATGCCGTCGTAGCGCGTGCCCTTCAGCGCGCCGTTGAAATCGGCCGGCTTCGTCGAGTTCGCCTTCTGCATCGCGTTGATCGCGATCCACGTCGCGTCGTAGGCGAACGGCGCATACGCGAGCATGTCGACACCGTACTTCTGCCGGAATTTCGTTTCGAACGCCTTGCCCTTCGCAAGACGCGACAGCGGCTGCCCGTATTCCCACACGGCCGCGCCTTCCGCCGCGTTGCCGGCCAGCTTGATGAAGTTCGCGTTCATCACGCCGCCGCCCGCGAGGAACTGCGCGCGGATGCCGAGCTGGCGCATGCGTTTCACGAGCATCGCGGCCTGCGCGTCGAGGCCGCCGAAGAACACGAGATCGGCGTTGGTGCTCTTGATCTTCGTGAGCTGCGCGCTGAAATCCACCGCCTTGTCGTTCGTGAATTCGCGCGCGACGATCGTGCCGCCGTTCGCCTTCACGGCCTTCTCGAATTCGTCGGCTTCGCCCTGGCCGAACGCGGTGCGGTCGTCGATGATCGCGATGCGCTTCGCCTTGGTCACGCTCGCCGCATAGGCGCCCGCGTTGCCGGCGTTCTGCGTATCGGTCGCGATCACGCGATACACGGTGCCGAGCCCGGCACGCGTGATGTCGGGATTGGTCGCCGACGGCGTGATCATCGGAATGCCAGCCTTCGCGTAGATCTTCGACGCGGGCAGCGTCGTGCCCGAATTGAAGTGGCCGATCACGACGGCCACCTGCGCGTCGGCGAGCTGCTGCGCGGCCTGCACGCCGGTGCGCGGATCGCTCTGGTCGTCCTGCGACGCGACGACGAACTTCACGGGCTTGCCGCCCACCGTCGGATGCGCGGCATTCGCTTCGTCGACGGCCATGCGCACGCCGTTCTCGATGTCCTTGCCGTAAGCGGCACCGCCCCCCGTCAGCGGACCGGCGACGCCGACCTTGACGACCGTCTCCTGCGCGTGGGCCGCGCCCGTCTGGAGCGCGAGAATCGCGGCGGTCAATGCGACGCCGGAAAGCGAACGAATGCGGAACGTCATGACAATCCTTGTTCTGGGGGCCGGGATGCAACGCGCGACCACCGCGCGTCGACACTCTCTCGCGTGCCGGTCGTCTCGTCCGCTACCGGGGCGTCGTGCAACGCACCTGGCCGGTCGATCGCTGCGGCTCCGTCTCCGAAGAGCCTTTCATCGCGAAAGAGGTGAATGGATTGTGGGTAGCCAATACCCGTGCAGCAAACGAAATATCGGAACTATGTAGTGAGGATTTGTCATCAAGTTCCGCATGCGCGGCCGGCCCGCGGCCCGCGCAGCCGTGAACCGCGGGCAGGCAGTTTTCATGGGAAGCTGCGCCGGCGTCCGTCCATCAAGGCCGGTCGTGGTCATGCCGGCAGCGCATCATCGTTGCGATGACGGCCCGGCCGGCCGCAGCGACGCCCGCGGCGCCGCGTTATCGGTCAGTGCCGATCGGCGCCCGTCTGCTTGCGCGCCGCATCCGCCGCCTCGCCGGCCTGCTCCTGAAGCTTGCCGGCCTGCTGTTCGGCGACGCCTTCCGCTTCCGTCTTGCGGTCGCCCGTGACCTTGCCGAGCGCTTCCTTGACCGAACCCTTGACCTGCTTGAGCTTGCCTTCGATCCGATTCCTGTCCATGGTCGTCTCCTGCGATGGTTGGGGAGAACCGGCGGCATGACGGCCAGCGCCGCGCCGCCGAGTGGACAGGATCGCAAGCGGGCGCCGCGCGCGGCAGATGCGGATGCACCAGCGCGCATGGTGCATTCGTACCGACGGCGTCAGTCCCTGCCGTTCTCGCCCCCCTTCGCGCCGCGCGTGCCGTTCGCGTCGGCCGCGCCGACGATTCCGCGTTCGCGCGCCCATACGATCGCCTCGCCGCGGCTGTGCACGTCGAGCTTCGCGTAGATCGTCGCGACGTGATTGCGCACGGTGTTCGGCGCGAGCCCGAGGCGGCCGGCGA
This sequence comes from Burkholderia cepacia ATCC 25416, assembly GCF_001411495.1. Lineage (NCBI taxonomy): Bacteria > Pseudomonadati > Pseudomonadota > Betaproteobacteria > Burkholderiales > Burkholderiaceae > Burkholderia > Burkholderia cepacia. Next base: position 1,050,334 of record NZ_CP012982.1, read on the forward strand.
TTTCCTTGTCGGCGAGACCGTGGCACAGCAGGTCGAACACGTCACGCTCGCGCGCGGTCAGGTCCGACAGTTGCGCGCCCGCATCCGGCGCGTTCGCGCGCCGCACGTTCGCCAGCTTCTCGATCAGCGTGCGGCTGAACCACGACGCATCCTGCATCGCCGTTTCGATCGCGTACACGAGTTCCATCTCCGTGCGCTTGCGATCGCTGATGTCGAGCAGCGCGACGAGCAGGCAGTCGCGCCCGTGTATCGCGACGGGGTCGGCCGACACGACGCAATCGCGCACGTCACCGTCGCGCGTGCGAATCTGCACGTCGGCGTTGCGCACGCTGCCGTCGCGCGCGAGCCGGCCTTCGATGCGCTGCCATGCGCCGCGTTCGGCCCACAACCCGATTTCCTCCGCGGATTTGCCGAGCAGGTCGTCCTGTGCATGGCCCGTCATCGCGGCGAACGCGCCGTTCACGTCGAGCAATTCGAAGCGGTCGGCCGTGACGATCGCGGTGGCGACCGGCGCCATCCGGAACGCCGTCGCGAAGCGTTCCTCGCTCTGCCGCAGCGCGCGCTCGGCCTGCTTGCGCGGCTCGAGATCCATGAACGTAAACAGCATGCATGCCTCGTCGTTCATGTCGATCGGCTGCCCGGCGACGACCACGGCCTTCGTGCTGCCGTCCGCGAGTTTCAGCACGGCCTCCATCTGCGGAATCGTCGCGCCTTCGCCGAGCCGCTCGATCGCGAGTTCGCGCCGTTCGGCCTGTTCGAGCACGTCGAGCTCGTACACCGAGCGGCCGAGCACGTCGTCGCGCGCGTGGCCGGTCATGTCCAGAAAACCCTGGTTGACCTTCACGTAGCGCAGGTCGTCGAGCCGGCAGATCACGGCCGGCGCCGGGTTCGCGTTGAAGGTGCGCTCGAAGCGCTCCTCGGCGCTCGCCCATTCGGTCGCGTCGTGCAGCACCAGCGCGAGGCAGTCGGGCTCGCCGGCCGCGTTCGTCAGCACGAGGCTGCGGATGCGGTGGACCCAGCTCACGGTTTCGTCGGCGGCCGATTCCACTTCGACCGTCACGTCGCTGAACTCCTCGCCCGCGATCACGCGATCCATCGGATAGTGGCCGTCGCGCACCGGATGGTTGTTCCGGTAGCGCAGCCGGAAGCGCTCGCGGTAATCGGTGACGGTCTCGCCGAGCGCCTTCAGCTCGGTCACGCCGTGCATCGCGAGCGCGGCCTCGTTCGCCCAGACGATCCGCTGGTCGGGTTCGACCAGGATCACTCCCTCGGTGAGCCCCGCGATGATCTGGTGCAGCTGGCGCCGGTCGGTATGCGACTTCAGCACCTGTTCGTTTACCTGTTCGTTCATCGAATGCTTGTCCATGTCGTCAGCATGACCGCCGGCCCGGTTGCCGCTTCGTCGACACGCGCCGGCCGGCGCGTGTGGCGATGATCGCGCGCCGCATCCGTGCGCGACAGGCGCGGATGCACTAATCGCCATAGTACATTCGCACCGCGTGCCGCCACCGTGCGGCATCCCGCCGATCCCGGAAGCATTCTCCGCGCCTGCTTTGCGCGCGCCGCACCCCGCGAGCGCCCCCGTTACTATCTTCCCGTCCCAATAATGGGGCTTTGGCCAGCCAGGCCCGGTATGATTCCCGCCCCCAGTCGCAGTCATGATCCGGGGGGTGTTGTCGCCGGGTCTGGTGGGTGGCTGGTGATCGCTGATAGGGGTTTGGCCGGAATATTCCGACGCCGTCCGTAACGTGGATGCCGAGACTTGCCACCGTTGTTGCAGGCCAATCCGTTCACTTTGCACAAACTGCGATGCAAGACACTCAACAGCATGACGCCGTCGATGTTTTCGTCGGCGTTGACGTCGGTAAGGGCCAGCATCACGCTGTTGCACTCGATCGAAATGGCAAGCGTCTGTACAACAAAGCGCTGCCCAACGATGAGGCCAAGCTGCGCGCCCTCATCGCCGAACTCAAGACTCATGGTCGACTCCTGTTCGTCGTCGATCAGCCTTCCACCATCGGAGCGCTGCCAGTGGCCGTCGCTCGCGCTGAAGGCGTGCTCGTCGCCTATCTGCCGGGACTGGCCATGCGCCGCATCGCCGATCTGCACGCAGGTGAAGCCAAGACCGATGCCCGCGATGCCGCGATCATTGCCGAAGCCGCCCGCTCGATGCCGCATACGCTGCGCTCGCTTCGATTGGCTGACGAGCAACTCGCCGAGCTCACCATGCTGTGCGGCTTCGACGATGATCTCGCCGCTCAGGTCACTCAAACCAGCAACCGCATTCGCGGCCTGCTTACCCAGATCCATCCAGCGCTCGAGCGCGTTCTCGGACCGCGCCTCGACCATCCGGCGGTGCTCGATCTGCTTGAGCGCTACCCGTCGCCCGCCGCGCTTGCCTCAACCAGCGAGAAGACGCTCGCCAACCGCCTGACTAAGCTCGCGCCGCGCATGGGCAAGAGCTTGGCGGCCGAGATCGTTCAGGCTCTGAGCGAACAAGCCGTGACCGTGCCCGGCACGCAAGCTGCCACCATCGTCATGCCTCGTTTGGCCCAGCAGCTTGCGGCCTTGCGTAAGCAGCGCGACGAGGTCGCTGCCGAAGTGGAACAGCTGGTGCTTGCTCACCCTCTTTGGCCGGTCCTGACCAGCATGCCGGGAGTCGACGTCAGGACCGCTGCCAGACTCCTGACCGAAGTCGCCCATAAAGCCTTCGCCTCCGCCGCGCATCTGGCGGCCTACGCAGGCCTCGCGCCGGTCACCCGGCGCTCAGGATCGTCGATCCGTGGCGAGCACCCATCTAGACGGGGCAACAAGGTGCTCAAGCGCGCCTTGTTCCTATCCGCCTTCGCGGCCTTACGAGACCCAGTCTCACGGGCCTATTACTCCCGCAAGATCCAGCAGGGCAAGCGCCACAACCAAGCGCTCATCGCGCTGGCGCGGCGACGCTGCGACGTCCTGTTCGCCATGCTGCGTGACGGAACCATTTACCAACCCAAGTCAGCCCCTAACGCTTGACGAACAACATAGGGGCACCCCCCACTGCCCGCGCAAGGACCGCCTCGATGGACACCGCCCGTATCGAAGAAATCCGCAGCGGCCTGTTTCGCGCAACGACCTACATCGACAAGCTGAAGCTCGGCTTCAGCCAGTTCTTCGTCCGGTCGCCCGATGGCGACGTCGTCTGCATCGAAACGGGCACGCGTTCCAACTTTCCGCAACTGAGCGCGAGCCTCGCGACCGTCGGCATCGCGCCGTCGATGGTGAGCAGCGTGGTCGTCCCGCATTTCGAAGTCGACGAGATGGGCGCACTGCCCGACTTCCTCGCGGCCAATCCGGCGCTCGTCGCGTACGCGCATCCGATCTGCACGCACGGGCTGGCCGATATCTTCGGCGTGCGCGCGAAGCCGCTGAAGGACGGCGAGCCGACGACGATCTCCGGCGTCGACGTCGTGCCGATCTTCACGAAGCATGTCCATCAATGGGATGCGCTCGTCGTGTATCTGCCGGCGTACAAGGCGCTGCTGTCGTCGGACATCCTGATGCGCTTCGGCGACGAAGCCGCCGACGACCCGCTGCCGGCCATCCTCGATTCGATCCGGCGCTCGGACTACCTGCCGTCGCTCGCACACTTGGCGAGCGCGCTGCGCCGGATCCAGACGCTCGATCTCAACGTCATCCTGCCGATGCACGGCCCGGCCATCACACACGACATCCCGCGCGTGCTCGCCGGCGCAATCGCGCATTGCGAGGCCGCCGCCGCGTAAGCCGTGGTGGCGGCAACCCGGACGACGGTCCGGCAGGTTGTTCCGGTCAGGCGCCGGCGACGACGAACTCTTCGGCCGCCTTGCGCTGAACCGCGGCCATCACCGCCAGTTCGCGCTTGCTGCGCGCATCGCCGGACACGACACCCGTCGCGTTCTTCGCCTTCGCGCCCAGCGGGAAAAAGACAAACGACGCGCCGGCCGGTGCCGCCGGTTCCGCGCGCAGGCGTTTGTTCAGGATTTTCAGGTACTTCTTCTTCGACACTTCCTTAGCAGCCATGGCACCCTCCGCGTGAACGTGGTGAGGACCAGCATAACAGTTTTGGCAAAGGGCTCCGCCGCATCGCCCGCCGGTGCGGGCGTCCCCGAATATTCGTCGGGCCAGATGTCGATTCGCGTCGCCGTCGCGCGTCGTGTTGTCGTAACCGATCGTTTTGCCGTCGGCACGGCCGGCGGCGCCCCCTCATTCCTTTCAAGGAGATACGACCATGCGCGTCCTGGTAATCGTCAAGGCCACCGCCGATTCCGAAACCGGCCGGATGCCCGACCCCGAAATGATCGCCGCGATGGGCCGGTTCAACGAAGAACTGGCGCAAGCCGGCATCCTGCTCGCCGCCGACGGGCTGCACCCGAGCATGCGCGGCAAGCGCGTGCACTTTGCCGGCAGGAACCGCACCGTCATCGACGGCCCGTTCGCGGAAACGAAGGAACTCGTCGCCGGCTTCTGGCTGTGGCAGGTGAAATCGATGGAGGAAGCAGTCGAATGGGTGAAGCGCTGCCCGAATCCGATGCCCGGCGACTCCGACATCGAGATCCGCCCGCTGTTCGAGGCCGAGGATTTCAGCCCGGCATTCACGGCCGAGTTGCAGGAACTGAAAGCGCAGCAGAGTGCGCAAGCCGAGGCGGGGAAACACGCGTAAGACTGGCGGCGTCAGGCGGTCTTGCGTGACCGCCGGGCGCCGGCAACGCTTGATGCAGCGCATCGCGCACATCCCGCCGTTGACGCTACCGGCCGAGTAACGTATCGTTTTGAGACGTTACTCGGCCGATTCTTTCCATCATGCATTCCCGTTTCGACCGCTTCCGCACCACCGCGCTCGGCGCCCAGCTCGAAGCACTGATCGCTCAACCCGAGCGCTACGTCGAATTCGCGGCGCTGTCGCGCGTGGGCGTCGCCGCGATCGGCGCGATCCAGCACGAGATCGCGCTGAAATTCCCCGAAATCGAAACCGACACGACGGCCCGCCAGTTTTGCGGCGCGATGGTCGCGGACGTCATGCGCCGCCACGGCCACGACGTCGTGCAGGCGCGCGGGCGGCTCGGCGGCACGCTGTTCAGTTACGGCGCGGTGTTCAGCGCGCATCCGCAGTTGTTGCCGTTCGCCGGTGTCGTCGCCGCGCTGGCGCAACTGCCCGATCGGCTCGCCGCGTATGCGGCGCACGTGCCGGCCGCACTGCGGACGCGCCGCCCCGGCGGCACGGGCTTCTCACTCGTCGAGCATGCGTGCCACCTGCGGGATCTCGACGCAGTGTTCGCCGAACGCATCAACGCCGTACGCACGCTCGACCTGCCGGTGATCGCCTCCGTCGACGGCACCGCACTCGCCGCGCAACGCGACTATCTCGCGCAGCCGCTCGACGCGGCGGTCGCGGCATTCCGCACGGGTCGCGCGGCGCTGTGCACCGTCGCCGCCGCGCTCGATCCCGCGCAGCTCGCACGCTGCGGGCTGCGCGACGGCATCCGCCGCATGTCGCTCGACGAACTCGTGCGCGAACTGCTCGACCACGACCGCACGCACGTGCTCGAACTCGACGAACTGCTCGCCGAACTCGCATTGCCGCCCCTTCCTTGCCCGCCCGCCCCATGACCCAGCCCACGCCCGTCGTCTTCATTCACGGTTTCATCGGCACGCTCGACGTGCGCGGATGGAACGGCCCGCATCTCGCGCCCGACCTGCTCGGCTACGGCGCATATCGCGCGGTGCCGTTCGACGCGATCTCGCTCGCCGCTCAGGTCGAGCATGTGCGCCAAACCGTCGATGCTCACTTCGGCGCGCAGCCGGTCGATGTCGTCGGCCACTCGGTCGGTGGCGCGATCGCGATGCTGTTCGCGCATGCGCACCCGAAACGCGTACGGCGGATCGTCAACGTCGAAGGCAACTTCACACTCGACGATGCGTTCTGGTCGGCGTCGGTCGGCCGCATGACGCCCGGCGAGGCCGACGCGATGCTCGACGGGCTGCGCGCCGATCCGCTCGGCTGGCTGCGCGGCGCGATCGACGCGCCGTCGCCGGGCCAGCTCGACGATGCCTGCCGCTGGCTCGCGCATCAACCTGCATCGACGCTGCGCGCGATGGGCCGCTCCGTCGTCGCGACGACGGGCGAACCCGGCTACCTGCAGGCGCTCGCGCAAGTGTTCGAGCGTCATCCCGTCTGGCTCGTCGCCGGCGAACGCTCGTGCGCGGGCTGGCACGTGCCCGACTGGGCGCTTGCGCGCTGCGCCGGCTTCGACACGATCGCAGGCTGCGGGCACTTGATTCCGGCCGAGCGGCCGGATGCGTTTCGCGATGCAATCGGGCGCATCCTGGGCGCAGCAGGCATCTCCGGTCGTCAGGCGGGGAAAATGCCGAAACCGTATGATTCGCCGAAATTTGGTTGAAAGGCGCGGTTGCTAGAGTCACCGGAACAGGGTTTTCCCGGCGTCCGGCGCCGGACTGGGTCGACACATGCAACGATCGATGCACCTGGCACGTACCTTCTGGCTGCTTCTGCTGCTGGCCGTCACGAGCCCTGCCTTCGCGTTTCATGCGCGGGTCGTCGCGATCCCGAGCGCCGCGATGAGCGAGACGCTGAAGGCGACGATCGTGCTGCCCGACGATTACGCGCGCGACAACCGCGGCAACGAGCGCTATCCGGTCGTCTATCTGCTGCACGGCTCGGGCGGCGACCATACCGACTGGACGTCGAACACGCACATCGCCGCGCTCGCCGACCGCTATCACGTGATCCTCGTGATGCCCGACGGCGGGCACGAAAGCTGGTACATCGACAGCCCGTTCGATTCGGGCAGCCGCTACGAAACCTTCATCGGCGATGAAGTCGTGTCCTACGTCGACCTGCATTTCCGTACGATCGCGACGCAGCACGCACGCGCGATCACCGGGCTCAGCATGGGCGGCTTCGGCGCACTGCGCATCGCACTCGACCGGCCCGACACGTTCGGCGCGGTCGGCAGCATCAGCGGCGCGGTCGATCCGCGCTGCTGCGCGGACGAGCCGGGCATCGACCACGTGTTCGGCGATCCCGAACGCCATTCGTCATTCTGGAACCGCAACGTGATCGTCGAAAGCGCGCGCGCGTTCGTGCGCGCCCATCTCGACCTGGCGATCGATTGCGGCCGCGACGATTCCTTCGTCGGCTCGAACCGCACGCTGCATGAGCGCCTTCTCGCGCTCGGCGTGCCGCACGACTACACGGAGCGGCCCGGCGGTCATACGTGGGATTACTGGGCGAATGCGATCCGCTACCAGATGCGGTTCTTCGCGACCTCGTTCCAGCATCGCGGTTACGCGTACCATCCCGCACCGGCTGTGCCGGAGATGACACGCGCGGGCTGACGCGTATGCCGCGCCGCCGCGCGGCACGACATCGGTGGCGTTCGCGCTCGTGCGGGTCATGAAGAACCGCATCGTCGGCTCGACGATCGCGCGGCCGCGCACCGAAGCGCATCGGGACAGCGACATCGATACGCTGACGCTCGAACTCGGCCCGGACGACGAACGGTTTCGATTCGCTCGTGCCGCCCGGGCACGCATCGACGCACGGGTATACCGAGCCCGGCTATCCGGTCGAAGGCCGCAAGGTCTGAAATCTGAACGGGACGAATGAGATGCCGGGCTGCCCTGCCCGGCATGAAGAGGCATGCGCGTCACTCGACGCGCGGACACGTGGAAGCGGCGGAATCAGCTGTCGTGCGCAGTGGTATCGGCGCCGACCACGCGATCGAAGAACTCCTGCGCACGCGCCAGCTCGGCGAGCGCGCGATCGAGGCGCGACATCGCGCGCGCGTATTCGGCCGACGAACCGTCGTCGTCGCTTTCGCCGCGCACGGCGCGAAAGGCCTGATCGACGTTGCGCGTCGCTTCGACGAAGCGTTGCGCGGCCCGGGCTTCCCGCGAACAGATGTGGGTCGACATCGACACTTCTCCCTCAGGGTTGCAGTGTGAAGCACGCCGACGCCCCGTGTGCGTGGTGCGCATGTCGGCATGCGTGAACCACGAACCGTCGATCGTCGACGCATCGGCCGCCGCGCAGCGCGCTTCGAGCCGATTGTCCCTCTGCACTCGCCGCTCCGCTATGGCGAGATTGCAACAAATTCTTGCGCGACGTGCCGCGCGCGATTCGTCACGCGCGCCCGATGCGCGGATGTGCAAGGCCCGCGAACGCGGCCGCTTCGCCCGGCGACAGGTCGAACAGGTCGCCCGTGAGATCGCGCGGATGCTCGGCCGCCGGCCGGTTGCGCAAGCGCGCCACGTGCGTGGGCGCCACATACGCGGCCGCCGTTTCGATCGGCGGCACGTCGAACAGATCGCGCGTGACGCCGCGCACGGCGTCCGTCGGCGAACGGCCGCGCAAGCGCGCGACGAGTTCGACGAAGCGATCGAAATCACCGGCGCGCGTCGCCTTGTTCACTTCCGCGAGATCGCGCGCCTTCAGCACGCACGGCTGGGCGAGCCGCACGAAATACGGTGCCTCGAGTTCGACCGACAGCGCGAGCGGATAGCTCTTGCCCGTCTGCTCCTTCGCTCGCCCGACGCAATCGACCACGGCCGCGCCCTGTGCGGCGCCGAGCGCCTTGCCGGTGCTCACGCTGCGCAGGTGATCGGGAAACACGCGCAATTGCGTGCCGACCGTCAGCGCGGTGGAGGACGCGCAGACGAGCGCGTAATGCTGTTCGCGGCGCCGGCCCGACGGCAAGGTCGAGCGGCTCGCGATGAAGGTATGCGGCGGCAACGGCCGCACCTGCCCGCTCGCGTCGATCCAGGCATTCCACAACAGCGCGTCCTTGCGTTCGCCCGGGCGCGGGCGCGACGCGACCGGCGAGAACAGCGCGAGCAGCGAGCCCGTGCGGTGCGCGGCGATCTGCGCGCTGTTGCCGAGCGGCTGGTTGATGCCCCACAGAAAACGCCCGCCCCCGAGCCGGCGCTCCCATTCCTTGCGGAGCACGACGGTCGGCAGTTCCTCGCCGGACTCGGTACCGATCTTGGTCCAGCAGAACGTGGGTGGGAGGTGTTTCAGTGTCATCAACTTTCTCGGGATACAGCCTCGCTGGTGACAGCAAGCCCATTCAACAGCCGTAACTGTATAGGTATAATGCATCGCATGGAAGCCCCGGACCAAGATTTTCCCGTACAAGACCTGTTGCGCCGTCTGCTGGCAGATACACGTTCGTCCAGCGAAATAGCGCGACTCTCCGGGGTCAGCCAGCCGACCGTATCGCGCCTGAGGCTGTCGAACGGGCATCGGCTGCGCCGCAGCGCGCCATTCAATAAGCTATGCAATTTCTACGGCGTCGATACCGAGCCATCGCGCCGCCAATACAACGACCTGTTGCGCGACGCGATCGTCGACGCGTGGGACGGATCGGACGAGCACGGCCGCGCGCTGCTGGTCGTGATCCAGGGGTTGAAGGGATTGCAGGCCAAGGCGGACGACGGATGATCGCCGGGCCGTGATGCGCGGCACATGGCGCGCGACCTGCGCGCCGCCGCTGCGGGAATCGGGAAAGCCGGCAAGAAGGAAAAGAAGATGCCGTGCCACACCCGGCGTGCGATCCGCCTGGCTTCAATCGAAGGGAATCGAGCGCTGCGCCGGACGCGTGCTCTCCCGCCACACGCCAGCAAGGAAACCTCGAGACCCGGCTTCGGAACGCCGCCGCGAAATAAATGACAGCGGCCGCACCGGTTCTCGGCAACGCCTGCGCTGCGCCTGCATTGCGTCAAGGTCACACTCGTCATGGATGACGAATGACTTACATAATCGTTTTCCGTTTATAAAAAACACCCTGAGAAGCGATTATCTAAACTTTTTAAACCTAATCAAAAAAAGTTTGACTCGCCGTTTTCTTTCTTGTTATCTTTCCCCGCAAGCAATATCGCCGGGAAATCGAATCCGCATCAGGAAATCAACGGCCCGACAATCAACTTCCGTTTTTATTACGTTTAAAACGAGAAGTAGCTGATTCGTAAGCCGCAGCACCCGCTCGCAACACACAGCTCCCGCTTCACCGGTCATCCCGTTCCGCTTCTGGCGGAAGAGGACGATGTCGACATCTCTCCCGGTTGACCGGGACATTCGATCTCGCCCGCAGCACCTCACACGAAACACGCACACCACGTCGTCGCTCGACCATGCATTGCCCGCTTATACGGATTTCATTCATTGGATTCCTAATTAAGTGATAACGCAGCGAAACATCCGCAACAGCGGATTGAAGAGAAACAGATGGCCGGCACGCGCGCCGTTGCTGCGACGCGAGCCGGCACGATAGCAGGCCGTGCGCGGGATCGATGTTCGCGATACGCGAATCCGACACCTGGGCCGGCCTCCGATCTTGATGGTGGGAGGGGGAGGAAAACTTATGTCGCCGTGAATCACGCCGGTCGGTCCGGTCTTGCGTCAGGTTGCATGCGCCGCCCTGCCGCTACCCGCGATCCGGGTCGCGCGCTGCACCGGTTCTTCGTCGAAATCTCGGAGCTCACAATGCAGAGAACTCAGCACGTCAATCGCACACTCTCGCAACGCTTTGCCCTCGCCGCACTGCCGCTCGCGGTAGCCGCCACGCTGGCGCCGCTGCCCGCCCAGGCCGCAACCAACTGGGTGCCGACCCGCACCGCCGCTTTCCTGCTGTCGAATGCGCCCGCCGCGGCTGCTTCGGCCGCCTCGCAGGCCCAGCCTGCGTACTCGCTCAACAGCATCGGCACGCCGGCGCTCACCGACACGCACGTCACCCCGCTCGAACTGAGCCAGCCGCTGCATGTCACCGTGGTGCTGAAGAACCGCAACACCGACCAGCTCGACGCGTTCCTGCGCGACGTCAACCAGCCGGGCAGCGCGAACTACCGCAAGTACCTGACGCCCGCGCAGTTCAAGGCGCGCTTCGCGCCGACCGACGACCAGGTCGCGGCCGTCGTGGCCCACCTGAAGGCAAACGGCTTCAGCAACGTCACGGTGTCGGAGAACAACACGCTGGTCTCCGCCGACGGCAACGCGACCAACGCACAAAACGGCTTCCACGCGAGCATCAAGCGCTTCAACTATCGCGGCAAGCCGGTCTTCGCGAACGATTCGGCCGCGTTGATCCCGGCGTCGCTCGGCCCGGTCGTCGACGCGGTGCTCGGCCTGCAGAACGCCGCGGTGCCGCACCGCCTGCTCCACCGCTTCGCGCCGGCCGCCGCCATCGAGCCGAACAAGATCGCGAAGAACGCGGCCGCCGCGTCGCAACAGGTCGGCCACCAGCCAACCGATTTCGCGAAGATCTACGATGCGAGCGGCCTGCCCGCCGCGACCAACACCACGGTGGGCATCATCACCTGGGGCGACATGACCCAGACCATCGCCGACCTGAACACCTTCACGCGGAATGCCGGCCTGCCGACCGTCAACACGGCCGTGGTCGCGGGCGGATCGGGCACGCTGGCCGACGACGGCGATCCGGGCGAATGGGATCTCGACAGCCAGGACATCATCGGCACGTCCGGCGGCGTCAAGCAGCTGATCTTCTACTCGGCGGTGAACGGCGACAGCAACGACAGCGGCCTCACCGACGCGACGCTGACTGCGGCGTACAACAAGGCCGTGACCGACAACAAGGCGACCGTCATCAACGTGTCGCTCGGCCTCGACGAAACCGCCGCGAACTCGGACGGCTCGCTCGCCGCCGACGACGCGGTGTTCAAGCAGGCCGTCGCGCAGGGCCAGGTCTTCTCGGTCTCGGCCGGCGACGCGGGCGTCTATCAATGGTCGACGTCGCCGCAAGGCGCGCCCGGCTACATCGGCACGTACAACGGCACGTCGGTCAGGACAACGATCAACCTGTCCAAGTACAGCGTGTCGTCGCCCGCGAGTTCGCCGTATGTCGTCGCGGTCGGCGGCACGACGCTCTCGACCACCGGCACCACGACGTGGGCAGGCGAAACCGTGTGGAACGAAGGCGTCGCGTACGCGGATCTCGACAGCAACGGCAACCCGGTCGACAACGCCGTGCGGATCTGGGCCACAGGCGGCGGCGTGAGCGCGTTCGAAACCGCGCCGAGCTGGCAGACGGCCGCGCTCGGCAGCACGGTGACGAAACGCGTGGTGCCCGACGTGGCGTTCGACGCCGCGCAATCGACGGGCGCGTACATCGTCATCAACGGGCAGACCAACCAGCTCGTCGGCGGCACGAGCCTCGCTTCGCCGATCTTCGTCGGCGGCTGGGCGCGGGTCGAATCGGCGAACAACAACAGCCTCGGCCTGCCGACGTCGGCGTTCTACCAGAACTTCCCGACCAATACGTCGCTGCTCCACGACGTGACCTCGGGCAACAACGGTTATAGCAGCCATGGCTATACCGCGAAGGCCGGCTGGGACGACGATACGGGCTTCGGCAGCCTGGACTTCGCGAAGGTCAGCGCGAGTTCGGCGAAGTAAGCCCCCGGCGCGATGCGGCGCGGCGAAGGTGCCGCACCGCATCGCCCATGCAACGCGACACCGCGCGAGCTATCGGCCGCGAGCGGGCGCGGTAACGAAGCCGACTTTCGTGAGACCGGCCGCCTGTGCGGCCGCAAGCAGTTTTGCGACGCTGTCGTAGCGGGCCGCGCGATCGGCGGACAGGCGCACTTCCGGTTGAGGCGCGGTGCGGGCCGCCGCCGCGAGACGCGCCGCCAGCCCGGTTTCGGACACCGGCTGCGCGTTCCAGCTCACGCCGCCGCCCGCATCGATCGAGACATCCACATGCGGCACGCTCGTATCCTCGCGCGGGCTCGCCGCCTGCGGCAATGCAACGCGCGCGGCGTGATGCAGCACCGGCAGCGTCACCATGAACACCACCAGCAGCACGAGCATCACGTCGATCAGCGGTGTCATGTTGATCTCGGCTGCCAGCGCATTCCCTTCGGGCGCGTCGTCCGGGCCGGCGTTCATGCTCGTGCTCCGTCGGCGGCAGGGTGCAGGTCGGCCGGCATCCTGGTCGCCGGTTCAGGGCGGCCGGCGGGCTCGGGCACGCTGCCGGTCAGCAGCAACAGATGCAGCCCGTGCGCGAAGCGGTTGAGCCGCGCAACGATATCGCGCGACAGCCGCACCAGCGTGTTGTAGCCGAGCACGGCGGGGATGGCGACGCACAGTCCGAATGCCGTCATCACCAGCGCCTCGCCGACCGGCCCCGCTACCCGGTCGAGGCTCGCCTCGCCGGTTGCGCCGAGCGACAGCAGCGCGTGATAGATCCCCCAGACGGTGCCCAGCAGTCCGACGAACGGTGCGGTGCTGCCGATCGATGCGAGCACGCCGAGCCCGCGCTGCATCCGCGCCGCGGATTCGTCCACCGACGTCTTCAGGCTGCGCGACAGCCAGTCGCTCGCGTCGATCCGGTCGTGCAGCCGGTGCCTGCTCGCTTCGTGATGCGCGATCGCCGCCTGGCCCGCGCGAACGAGATCGACGAACGGCCTGTCCTGCCCTCCGAGCGCGTGCATCGCGCCGGCCGCGCCGCCGGCGTCCCGAAAGCGCGCTTCCGCGCGCGCCGCGCGGCGCCGGATGCCGACGAGTTCGATCGCCTTGATCACGATCACCGTCCACGATGCGATCGACATCGCGACGAGCAACAGCGCGACCGCGCGCGTCATCGGGTCGCCCTGCGTCCATACGTGCTCGATTCCGTAGATTGTCATGATGAAGTGTCCTGTCAGTCGTCGAGATTGAACGCGATCGGCGCGCGTGCCCGCGTCGGCACCGGCGCGCCGTCGAACACATGCGGCGCGCAGCGGCTCGCCAGTACGGCTTCACGCGCCGCCGCGTCGAGACGCGGATAACCGCTGCCGGTCACGACACGCGCGGCGACGATCTGCCCTGCCGCATCGGTCTCCAGTTCGACGAGCACGGTGCCGTGCTCGCCCAGCCGCAGCGACTGCGGCGGGTAGTCGGGTTTGACCAGCGCGCAGTCGGGATGCGCGACGAAGCGCGGTGGCACCGACACGGAAGACGATCGGGATTCGGGTTGAGTCTGCGTCTGCGTCGGCATTCGTACGGCCGCATCGTCGCGCGGCGTATCGCGTTGCGCCGCGGCCGGCGAGGACGGACCTGGCCGTGCCGGAGCCGGCACAGGCGCGTCATGCGCCGGCGGGCGGGGACGGCCGGATGCGACCTGCCGGTTCGTCCGCGACACACTGCCCGCAGATGATCGGGGCACGGACGTAGCCTCCTGCACCGCGCGCGACGCGGCAACCGGCTTCGCCTTCGCGGCCGCCGTCGTCGACGCCTCCGGCGCCGCCGCGATCAGCGTCGCCACCATCACCTGCCGTTGCAGTGGTTCGCGTCGTACGATCTGCTCATGTGCGAGCAGAACGAACAGGGCGGCATGCAGAACGCATACGGCAGCGAAGACCGACGCGACGCGAGTTCCGCGACGGCGTACCCGATCGCCAGCGGCACCACGCACGCCGGTTGCCTGCCGCGTTCCGAAGGCAGCGGTGCTCATCGCACCCGCCTTCCCGCGCTCACCCATCCTCGTACACGCGCGCCACATCGCCGACATGAAGAGGAATGCATATCTATCGATCCGGCTTCCATCGCGTTGCCTCGCCCTGTTCACCCCGCCGCCGCCGCCGTGCCTTGTCAGCAGTCGCAGGCCGCTCCACACTGCGCGAGCGAATTCTCCTTGCTGCGGAACACCAGCGGCTGTTCGTCGCGCGGCGCGGGTCGCCGCGCGAATTGCACGGCCTGCTCGACCCGGCCGTGATGCGCGGACTTCTCGCACACCGGATCGGGCTGCGCCGGGTCGCCGGCCAACTGGTACGCCTGGCACCGGCAGCCGCCGTGATCGACATGCCGCTCGTCGCACGTGCGGCACGGCTCGCGCATCCAGTCCTCGCCGCGATACGCGTTGAATGCGTCGCTGTCGTACCAGATTTCCTTCAGCGACCGGTCGCGCACGTTCGGCAGCGCGAGCCCCGGCAGCGAGCGCGCGGCATGACACGGCAGCGCGGTGCCGTCCGGCGCGACGCCGAGAAACACCGAACCCCAGCCGTTCATGCACGCTTTCGGGCGCCGCTCGAAATAGTCGGGCACGACGAACAGGATCTTGCAACGCTCGCCGATCAGCTTGCGATAGCGGTTGACCGTTTCCTCCGCCTCGCGCACCTGCTCGACGGTCGGCATCAGCTGGTCGCGGTTCACCATCGCCCAGCCGTAGTACTGCGTGTTCGCGAGCTCGAGGTAATCGGCGCCGAGGTCGAGCGCCATCTCGATGATCTGTCCGACGTGCGGCAGGTTGTAGCGATGCAGCACGCAGTTGAGCACCATCGGGTAGCCGTGCGCCTTGATCAGCCGCGCGACGCCGCGCTTCAGCTCGAACGTGCGCGTGCTCGTCAGGAAATCGTTCAGCTCGCGCGTCGAATCCTGCAGCGACAACTGGATATGGTCGAGCCCGGCCGCCTTGAGCCGCTCGATGCGCGCGACGTTCAGACCGACGCCCGACGTGATCAGGTTCGTATAGAAGCCGAGCCCGCGCGCATGCGCGACGAGTGTCTCGAGGTCGTCGCGCTGCAGCGGCTCGCCGCCCGAGAAACCGATCTGCGCGGCGCCGAGCGCGCGCGCATCGCTGATGACCGTGCGCCACGCATCGGTGTCGAGCTCCGCGCCGTGCGTCGCGAAATCGACCGGGTTGTAGCAGAACGCGCAGTGCAGCGGGCATCGGTACGTCAGTTCCGCGAGCAGCCACAGCGGCGCGGACGGCCGGGAAGTGTCGGGAGCCATGTCAGTCGAGCCAGCCGCGCAGTCGCGCATGATCGAGGAAACGGTACACGTCGGTCGCGAGGTCCGACTGGCTGAACAGGCGCTCGAGTTCGCCGATGATGTCGTCCAGCTCGCGCGTGCCGTCGCAACGCGCGAGGATCTCGCCGGCACTCGGGTTCAGTTTGACCATTCCTTCCGGATAGAGGAGCACGTATGCATCCTGGGCCGCCTCCCATTGCAGGCGGTACATGCCCCTGAGGCAGGGGCGCAGCGGCACGCCGCTGGCAGCTTCGATCGCGTTCATTGCGGGTAGGCCTTTTCGACGGCGTCGAGCATCGACCACAGGATGTCGAGCTTGAATTGCAGGATGCCGAGCGCACGCTGCTGCGCATCCGGCGTCGTGAAGTGCTGCAGCGTCACCGCAAGCCCGTGCTCGACGTCGCGCTGCGCAAGCGGCACGCGGCTGCGGAAGTAATGCAACCCGTCCGGCTCGATCCACGGGTAATGCGACGGCCAGCCCGCGAGCCGGTCGAGATGGATCTGCGGCGCGAACATCTCGGTCAGCGACGAGCACACGGCTTCCTGCCATGGCGCGCGCCGCGCGAAATTCACATATGCGTCCACCGCGAAACGCACGCCGGGCAGCACGTGCTCGAGCGACCACAGTTCGGCACGCGAGAGACCGCACGCCTCGCCGAGCCGCACCCATGCCTCGATGCCGCCTTCGTTGTCGCCCTGCCCGTCGTGGTCGATCAGCCGCTGGATCCAGCGGCGCCGCGTGTCGCGGTCGGGGCAGTTCGACAGGATCGCCGCATCCTTGAGCGGGATGTTGATCTGGTAGTAGAAGCGGTTCGCGACCCAGCCGCGGATCTGCGTGGGCGAACAGGCACCGCTGTTGAGCCGGCGGTTGAACGGGTGATGGATGTGATAGCGCGATTCGAGCGCGTGCAAGCGCGCCTCGAATTCGGTCGCGCTCCAGGGCGTCGGATGCAATGCCGTAGCGGGAATCGGTGCGTTCATGGTCAGACCTGGAATTGCATGCCGTCGTGCGCGACGTCGATGCCATGCGCGCGCAGGTGCGCGTGCTCGACGGAATGCGGATCGAGAATCGGATTCGTGTTGTTGATGTGCGTGAGCACCTTGCGCGTGCGCGCGGGCAGCGTGTCGAGCCAGTCGATCATGCCGGGCCGCCCGTGCTCCGCGCATTGCGCGAGATGCCCCATGTCGGCCGCGTGCTTGCGCGACAGGCCGAGGTCGATCATCTCGGTGCCGCTCCAGAACGTGCCGTCCACCAGCACGAGATCGGCGCCGTCCATCGCCGCGCGCACGTCGTCGGTGACGGCCGCGAGCCCCGGCGCATAGAACGCGCGCCGGCCGCTCGCGACATCTTCGATCGACAGCGCGATGTTGTCGCCGGGTGCGGCCGACGCACGCCGCGGCGAATAAGGCGGCGCCTTGCTGTCGACGGGAATCGCGGTAAAGCGGACCCCGCTCGCCGCCGGCACCGTGAACGGCTCGCCGAGCACGATCGTATGCGCGGCGACGCCGCAGTAATGGCCGAGCAGCGGCACGAGCGGCAAGCCGGTCGACAGGTCGTCGAGCACCGGCGCGCTCGCGTAGAGCGGCAGCGGCGTCGAGCGCTCGCGCAGCATCAGCAGGCCCGTCACGTGATCGATCTGCGCGTCGCACAGCACGACGGCGGCGATGCCGCTGTCGCGAATCGCGCGTGCCGGCTGCAACTCCGGATCCGCGCGCAACTGGGAAAGGATGTCGGGCGACGCGTTGACGAGGATCCAGTCGATGCCGTCGTCGCTGACCGCGATCGACGACTGTGTGCGAGGCAGCACGTGGCCGCTTCCGCTGCGCGCGCGGCGACAGTTCGCGCAATTGCAGTTCCATTGCGGCAGGCCGCCGCCGGCTCCCGAGCCGAGTATCTTGATCTTCATGGGCGTCAGCTCCCGACGCCGCCCGCGCCGATCACGGCAAAGCGGGCGGCACGCTCGGCGATCAGCGGTTGGCGATGTACATCGTGATTTCGAAGCCGAAACGCAGGTCGGTGTAAGACGGGGTGGTCCACTGCATGATGTGTCTCCTGATTGAGTTGATGAGTTGCGTCGGTGAGTCGGTGAGTCGTACAACCGCGGCAATCGAGCGGTCGGTTCCTATTCAGCAAGGAGCGTGCCGAGGCCGCACTTCGACGGCCCGACAGCGATGCGCGGCGCTCGCCCGAGCATCGGGACGCAATCCTTACGATTTGCCTACGCGATTGGCGCGAATGCGGTTCGACGCCACGGCCGCACGATGCGCATGGGCGGTGACAGGTGTTGAATCGTTGAACACCGGTGTTGCAACTTGACACACCGGCTGTGACAGGCCGCGCGGCCGCGAACCCGTGGCGCGCGTCAGCTTTCGTCGGACGGCTGGCGCTGCGGGTCGGCGGCCGGCATCTTCCGGTAGATCGTGTTGCGCGACACGCCGAGCGCGCGCGCCGCCGCGGACACGTTGCCGCCGTGGCGCGCGAGCGCAGCGGCAATCGCGGACGCGGCGACATCCTGCAACCGCGCGTCGCCTGCCGGGAGCGCGTCCGCGGGCCATGCCGCGGCGGACGGATCGTGCGCGGCCGGCTCGGCCCGGGTATCGTCGCGGCGCAGGTCGTCGAAGAAATCGTCCGGCAGGTGCTCGCGCCGGATCTCGCCGTCGTCGTCGACCATCGCCGCCGCCGTGCGCAGCAGGTTGCCGAGCTGGCGGAAGTTGCCGGGCCACGCGCAGCGCACGAACAGCGCCATCACGTCCGGCGCGACGGACAGCGGCGGCCGGCCCGGGCCCGCATAGGCTTCCCGTTGCAGCATCTTCTGCACGACCACCGCGAGATCCGTGCGGTCGCGCAGCGGCGGCAGGCGCACCACGAGGCCGTTCAGCCGGTAGTACAGATCCTCGCGAAAGCGGTTCTGCGCAATCATGTCGCGCAAATCGCGGTGCGTCGCGCAGATGATCGCGATGTCCACGGCGATCGTCTTCGTCGATCCGAGCGGGTTGACGAGGCGCTCCTGCAGCACGCGAAGCAGCCGCACCTGCAGCGGATACGGCATGTCGCCGATCTCGTCGAGAAACAGCGTGCCGCCGTTCGCCTGCAGCAGCTTGCCGATCGAGCCCTTGCGGCGCGCGCCGGTGAATGCGCCCTCTTCGTAGCCGAACAGCTCGGACTCGATCAGCGTCTCCGGAATCGACGCGCAGTTGACCGCGACGAACGGCGCATCGCGCCGCGGCGAGTCGTTGTGGATCGCCTGCGCGAGCAGCTCCTTGCCGGTACCGGTCTCGCCGGTGATCAGGATCGGGATGTCCTTGCCGATCACCTTGCGCACCTTCGCGATCACGCATCCAACCTGCGGATCGCCGGTGTCGAGGTAGTTGAGCCGCGACAGGCCGGCCGACGTGCCGGCTGCCGGCGCGGGCACCGCGTTCGCGCGCGCGGCCGGCGCACCCGCGTCGTGAACGTCCGTCGGCCGGCTGCCTTCGGCGAGCGTCGCGCGCCGGAAATGCACGCGCGCGCAGACCACCGCACCGGTGCCGAGGTTCAGCATCAGGTGCCGGTCGGTGCTCGCGCGCATGCGGTCGATCAACTGTGCGCTCGTGACGTCGAACAGCGACGACAGCGTATGCGCGCGCAGCGCGGCGAGCGGCATGCCGAGCTGGAACTGCGCACTGCGATTGGCCGACAGGAAACGGCCGTCGGCGGTGAAGGCGACGATCCCCTCCATCAGCGTGCCGAGGAACTCGGGGCGGCCATGGAACGACACCTGCAACGTCTCCTGAAAGGTCGTCGTAAACAGGTGATTCTCGATCATCTGCACCGACATCTTCGCGAGCGCCATCGTGTGCTGGTGGTAGCTGCGGTGGTCGCCGGTCACGTCGAGTACACCGATCGCGTCGCCGTACGGATCGAGGATCGGCACGCTCGAACAGGTAAGGAAGCGGTTCGCAGCGAGGAAGTGCTGGTCGCCGTGAACGACCATCGGGCACAGCTCGGCGAGCGCCGTACCGATCGCGTTGGTGCCCTGCCGGTCCTCCGCCCAGTTCGCGCCCGGGCGCAGCGCGACCTTCTCCGCGCGGCGCAGGAAATCGTCGTCGCCGATCGAATGCAGGATCAACCCCTGCGCATCGGTCAGCACGATCATGCTCTGCGTGTTGACGATCTGCTCGTGCAGCGTCTCCATCACCGGCATCGCATGCGCGCACAGCACGCGGCTCTGCTCGCGCTTGAGCACCAGCGCCGCGCTCGACAGCACGTCGTAGTCGGGGCGTGCCGAGACCTGCAGGCCGAACGTCTCGGACCGCTCATGGGCTTTCTGGATCGACGGCGCGGGCCAGCCGGCGGAATGCGCGGCCCGCGATCCGGCCGCCTGCTCTACGTCATCGCGCATTGTCTCCTCCGGGGATCTTCCGGTCAGTTGCCGGACTCTTTGCCGTCATTGCAAGCAAGCATCGGGCCACGCGAAGCGCACGGCCCCAATCGAAAGCAGATTGCAAGACACGATCCGGCTCCGCCGGGCAGGTCGGGTCACCGGACGGGCCGGTCTTCGTGATACCGCGTCTGCCCGACGCGTGACTACCCGTGCGAATCCCGATCTTTGCGGCTGGCGCGTTTCTGGCTTTGTCTTGGATCAAATACAGTGGTCGCCCGGGCACCCGTGCGGCCGCGTGACGATTGCCCCGATTCCCCGAACCGATTCGACACGATGCCTGCCCAGATTCGCACCCTATCCCGATCCCGACCCGCGTCGCCGGCGTCACCATCCACGCCCGCCGCGCCCGTTCGCGGACGCTTGCACCGCGACGCGCAATCGATCGCGTTCTCCGTCGCCGGCGCGGCGCACGGCCATCCGGTCGTGGTGCTGCACGGCGGGCCGGGCAGCGGCAGCCAGGCCGGCATCCTGCGGCTGTTCGACCTGACGCGGATGCGCGTCGTGCTCGTCGACCAGCGCGGCGCGGGCGCGTCGGCGCCACGCGGCGGCACACGCCACAACGACACCGCGCGGTTGATCGACGATCTCGAAGCGGTGCGCGCGCAGCTCGGCATCGCGCGCTGGGGCGTCGTCGGCGGCTCGTGGGGCGCGGCGCTCGCGCTTGCATACGCGGGCACACATCCCGCACAGGTCACCGGCGTCGTGCTGCGCGGGCTGTTCCTGACGTCGCGACGCGAAGTCCGCCGGTTGTTCACGACGTCGCGAACGCGCGCGCCCCGCGAATGGCAACGCCTGTACGCGGCGGCCGGCTGCAGCCAGCCGGATCGCCTGCTGTCGTGCTGCGCGCGGCGGCTGCAACCCGGCGCGGGCGCGGCCCGGCAGCGAGCGGTGGCGCTTGCGTGGCACGCGTACGAGAACGCCATCCTCGCATCGCCGAACCCGCGCCGCTCGCCTGCGGATGCGATCCGCTCGCACAAGACCGTCGCCCGGCTGATCGACAAGTACCGGATCCAGGCGCACTACCTGCGACACGACTGCTGGCTCGGCGAGCGCCGCGTGCTCGCGCTCGCGCGCCGGGCGGCGCAGGCTGGCGTGCCGCTGTTCGCCGCGCACGGAATGCACGATCCCGTCTGTCCGGCCGCCAACGTCGCCCGCCTCGCGCGTGCCGTGCCCGCGGCCGCGATCGAACACGTGAGCGCCGGGCACCTCGCAAGCGACCCGGCATTGGCGCGCAGCATCGCGCGCGCCGTGGCCGCGATGTTCGCGGCGGCACCGCTCGCCCGACCGGGCCCGTCGCGCACATCTTGAGCGCCGCTCGGGCTGCGATGCAGCAATGCACGCAGCCGGGCAAAGCTCAATCCCACGCGTAGCGCACGCCGACCCACGCACCGCGCGGCGCGCCCGGCCCGACGAACTGCTCGTTGACCGGATTCGCACCGTCGAACGTGTGATTCGGCCCGTTGAAGAAGTTCTGGCCCAGCACGCCGAAGCTCGCATAGCGCTTGTCGAACAGGTTCGTCACGCTCGCGAAGACTTCGAAGCGCTTCGTGATCCTGTAACGCATGTCGAGATCGACGAGCACGTAGCCTGAAATCCTGCCGTTCACGTCCTGGTTGTTCTCGTCGCCGCGCGCATACACGCCGCTGCGCCACGTGACGTTCGCGCCGATATCCCACCTGGGCGTCGCCGCGTAGTCGAGCCGGAGCTTCACCGTGTGCGCGGGAATGCCCGGGATATGGTCCCCCGGCTTGACGGCCACGTTGCCGTTCGCGTCGGCCGCCGAATTCGCCGGGCTATGCTCGGTCCACGACGACCGGTAGGTCGCATCGACGTAGCTGTACGAAAGCCCGACACCGAGCGGGCCGAACCGCGTGCGGCCCGCGAGTTCGATGCCTTGCCGCCGCGTATCGCCGACGTTGCGGAAATACCCCTGCGCGCTTGCCGGGCTGCTGATGAACTGGATGTCGTCGGTCAGCGTCGTGCGGTAGGCGGCGGCACTCCAGGTCGTCGCGGCGCCGATGCGGCCGCGCATGCCGGCTTCGAACGTCTTCGAGATCACCGGCTTGAGCGCCGGGTCCGCGATGAAGTCGTTCGGCAGCGAGCACGGCGCGGCCGGGTCCGCGCATGCGAGTTCGATCGCGGTCGGCGAGCGCATCCCTTCGTTGTACGTCGCATAGGCGGTGAAGCCCGCGACCGGGTTCCAGTTGAGCCCGAGCGCCGGGTTGAACCGGGAGAACGTATGGTTGCCGTCGAGCAGCGGCTGCACGCCGCTCTCGTCGCCGATCTGCGCCTTCGACCAGTCGTAGCGGCCCGACACCGTCAGCGTCCAGTGCGGCGTCAGCGACAGTGCATCGCTCAGGTACACGCCGAGGTTCGCATTGCGCGTCTTCGCGCGGGTCTGCGGCTCGAAATCGCCGACGCCGATCGCCGCGCGCGTGTCGGTGAAATACGCGTCCTGCGACGACGCGACGTAGCTCGAGTTCGCGACATCCGCCGCCACGCCCGCGATCAGCTGGTTCGCCATCCCGCCGAGCTTGCCGAGCAGCGTGAGCTGCAGGCTGCCGCCGTAGCTGTCGGTCACGATCGTCGACTGCGCGTTGGTGCCCTGCACCGCGTCGACCGTGCCGTCGTCGCCGACCGATCCGTAATCGGTATTGTTGTTGCTGCTGATGTTGGTGTTGCGCAGGTGCCGATAATACGCATTGCCGCTCAGCTCGACGTGCTCGCCGAAGAAGCGATCGCCCGACAGCGTCAGGTAGCCGGCACTGTTGCGGTTCAGGTCAGGATAGGTGTACGCCTGCTTCCGGTTGTCGAGGAACGAGCGCGGGATCGTCTGGGTGCCGTACAGCGCGTTGTCGGCGCCGCCGGCGGAAATCGACAGCGTCGTGTCCGAATCCGTGTAGCGCAGCTTGCCGAACGCCTGCCGCACGCGGCTCGCATTGTGGTCGGCCCAGCCGCCGTCGTTCGCGACGTTCGCCGTCGCGTAGTAGTCGAGGTTCGAGCCGATCGTGCCGCCCTGCTCGATGGCGGCCGTCTTGCGGCCCCACGAGCCGCCCGACACCTCGGCTTCTCCGCCCGGGTTCGACTTGCCGTTCTTCGTCGTGATCGCCAGTGCGCCGCCGAGCGTATTGCGTCCGTACACCGGGTTGGAGCCCGGTATCAATTGCATCCGGTCGATTGCCTGCGTCGGCAGGATGTCCCAGTTCACGACGTCGCCGAACGGCTCGTTCACGCGCACGCCGTCGACGAACACCGACAGCCCCTGCGGCGTACCGAGCAGCGGCGATGCGGTGAAGCCGCGATAGTTGACGTCCGTCTGGTACGGATTGCCCTGCGCCTCCGAGATCGTCACGCTCTGCAGGTTCGCGGCGAAGAAGTCGGCAAGCGTCGCGCGGTGCTGCGCATCGAGTTCCGCCGCGCGTACCGTCTGCACGTTTGCCGGCACCTTCTGCAGCGGCGTACCGATCCCGAGCAGCGGCGTCGTGCCGACGACCACCACCGTCGGCAATGTGACGGCCGGCGCTTGCGGCACTTGCGGCACTTGCGGCGCGACCGCGACGGCGGCCGGCGGCATGGCGCCGCCCGTCGCGGCCGTGCCGTCCGCAGGCTGCTGCGCACGCGCGCCGCCCGTCGACAGGCCGAACAGCGCGATGGCGCCGAGGGCCGGCCCGAGAAGCGCGCCACGCATCACGCCACCGTGCCGCGCGCGACGCGCGCGTCGCATCGCGCCGCCCTTTCCGGCTGCCTTTGGCCTCCTGATCATTTCATTCGTCTCCATGCTTGTATTTCGCCGTGGTGTGCCCCGCACCGCGCGGCGTGCTGTTGTCGCGAAGCAGCGTGCGAGAACCGTGCCAGCCGCGTCGGCACGATGCCCGCGCGCGTCGCCGCGCACGGCGTGCGTGACACCGGCGCGGGCGGCGCTCCACCTGTCACGGATGCCGCGCCACCTGTCATGTTTGGCAACACTGCGCGCACGGGGGTGTACCTGAATGCAACACCTTCGTTGACACGTGCGCGCGACGCGTCCGACGCCGCACGACGCACGACGCGCCCGTGTGCCGCGTCACACCGGCTTCGCGCCGCGATGGCATGCGACTTGCGTGAACGGCTGCGCACTCGGCCCGGAATCCCCACCGTGCCGGCGCGACGAACCGTTCGCGGCGGTGCGACCACAATGACTCAGGAGACAACCATGAAGAAACTCTCGGCTTCAGCGAGCCGGCTGGCGACGATCGGCATCGCGGCGGCAGCGGCCGTCGCGCTGAACCCCGGCCTCGTCGAAGCGGCCGCGGACTACCCGGCCGTGACCTACCAGCGGCTGACCGATGCGCACACCGATCCGGGCTGGCTGACCTACTACCGCACCTACGACGGCCAGTCGCATTCGCCGCTCAAGCAGATCGACGCGTCGAACGCGAAGGAACTCAAGCAGGTATGGGCCTACAAGTTCCCCGCCGAGCTGAAGCAGGGCTTCGAAGCCACGCCGATCATCAACGGCAACTACCTGTTCGTGACCACGCCGAAGGACAACGTCTACGCATTCGACGCGAAGAGCGGCAAGCAGCTGTGGAAATACGAACCGAAGCTTGGCGCGGCATCGTTCAAGACCGCATGCTGCGACGTCGTCAACCGTGGCGTCGCGCTGTACGGCAAGAACGTCTACGTCGCGATGCTGAGCGGCGAGGTCGTGGCGCTCGACGCGCAGACGGGCAATCTCGTCTGGAAGAAGCAGATGTTCGAGCCGGGCCTCGGTTATGCGTTCTCGCTCGCGCCGCTCGCGCTGGACGGCTCGATCATCGTCGGCACCTCCGGCGGCGAATACGGGATTCGCGGGTACATCGCCGCGCTGAACCCCGAAGACGGCTCGCTGGTCTGGAAGCGCTACACGATCCCGAGCCCCGGCGAAAAAGGCGCGGACACCTGGCCCGACGGGATGCAGGCGCACGGCGGCGGCGCCGCCTGGCTGACGGGCACGTACGACGCGGCAAGCCGCACGCTGTACTGGGGCGTCGGCAACCCCGGCCCGTGGCTCGCGGCGCTGCGTCCCGGCGACAACCTGTATTCCGACTCGCTGCTCGCGCTCGATCCGAAGAACGGCAACCTGAAGTGGCACTACCAGTACACGAGCAACGACACGTGGGACTACGACGGCGTCAACACGCCGATCCTCGCGGATATCAAGTACAAAGGCAAGGACTACGACGCGATCATTCACGCCGACCGCAACGGCTTCTTCCATGCGATCGATCGCACGACCGGCAAGCTGATCTACGCGGAGCCGTTCGTCACGGCAACGTCGGTCACCGGCTACACGGCCGACGGCAAGCCCATCGCGGACCCGTCGAAGTTCCCGAAGGCCGGCACGACGATCGACACGTGCCCGAGCTTCCTCGGCGGCAAGAACTGGTGGTCGGTGTCGTACGACCCCGCGCGCCACATCGCGGTCGTACCTTCCCTTCACGCGTGCATGAGCCTGTCCGGCAAGTCGGTCAGCTACATGGAAGGCCTGCCGTACCTCGGGGAAGGCTTCGAGATCAAGCCTGAACCGGGCAGCCAGGGTTATGGCGAACTGCAGGCCATCGACGTGAACACCGGCAAGAAACTGTGGGGCCACTGGTCGAAGAAACCGTGGAACGGCGGCGTCGCGACCACCGCGAGCGGTCTTGCGTTCAGCGGCTCGCTCGACGGCCACCTGTATGCCTTCGACACGGCGACCGGCAAGGTGCTGTGGGAGAGCCCGCAGCTCGCGAGCGGCATCATCGCGCAGCCGTCGGTGTTCGAGGTCGACGGCAAGGAATATGTCGCGGTGCTCGCCGGATACGGCGGCGCGAACCCGATCTGGGGCGGCCCGATGGCCGACGTCGCGAAAGACGTTCCGCGCGGCGGCACGCTCTACGTATTCGCGCTCGACTGAACGCGCGTCGCGCCCGGCATGCGCCCGATCCGGGCGCGACGCCCCCACTGTTTCAACCGGAATGCACGACCATGAAAACTCGACTCGCTCCCCTGACCCTCGCCAGTCTGCTCGCCGCGGGCGTGGCGCTGACCCCGATGTCCGCCGCGGCCGGCGGCGTGCGCGTCTGCACGCTGCCGGGCAGCCCGACCGCCGCCCTCGACATGTCGGTCGCACGTGAAGTGCTGCGAACCGCCGGCATCGCCGCCTCGTTCAACCGGCGCGGCGTGGACGACGACGGCGGCGACGACGGCATCTCCGCCGCCGAACTGAAGCAATCGCTCGAACGCGACTGCGACATGATCGCCGGCTTCCCGCGCTCGGCGATCGCCGATGCATCGAATGCCCGGATGAGTTTCTCGCAGGGGTATCTGCGCTCCAGCTACGTCAGCGTGACGCTGCGCGACGCGCATGCATCGTCCACCGGCAAGGAAACGATCGCGGCCACGTACTCCAGCCCGTCGCAACTGATCGCGGCACAGGCGACGAACGCGCGCTTCGATCTCGAGAACACGTCCGAGCAGACCATCGACGCGCTCGCGACCGGTCGCGCACAGCGCGCGATCGTCTGGTATCCGAGCGTCGTGGCGTACCGGCGTGCGCATCCCGGCCAGCCGTTCCGGATCGCGGCCACGGCGTCGCCGTACTCGGACTGGCAGCTCGCGTTCGCGTTCGGCCCCGATCGGGACGCGCTGCGGCAGCGCATCGACGCGGCGTTGTCGCGGCTGAATGCCAACGGCCGGATCGCCGCGCTCACACGCGGCTGGAACCTGCCGGAAAACATCGCTCAAGCGGCCAATACGCCGTCGCGCGGCCGCTTCCTCGACGGCGCGGTCGCGTCGGCCGGGCATCCGCGCACCGGCGTGCTGCTCGCCGGCGGAGCGTCCGCGACGGGCGGCTTTATCAAGGTCTCGGCGAGTGACGAAAGCGGCGTGCCGTCGTTCGACAATGCGCAGGCACAGCACGGCAAGAAGCTCTATGGCGACGCCTGCGCGAAATGCCACGGCGACCAGCTCGAAGGCAATACCGCCCCCGCGCTGAGCGGGGAA
The DNA here is from genome assembly GCF_001411495.1 of Burkholderia cepacia ATCC 25416. Taxonomy (NCBI): domain Bacteria; kingdom Pseudomonadati; phylum Pseudomonadota; class Betaproteobacteria; order Burkholderiales; family Burkholderiaceae; genus Burkholderia; species Burkholderia cepacia. Next base: position 1,077,544 of record NZ_CP012982.1, read on the forward strand.
TCCTTCGCGCCCGAGGGCAAGTCGCACATCACGGTCGGCGGCATCTTCCAGTACATGTCGAACAACATGCCGGCCGATCGCCCCGGCAAGATGACGGCACAGGAATACGAGGACCTGATGGCGTTCCTGCTCTATTCGAACGGTTATGACGCATCGAAGAGCAAGCTGACCGCCGATGTCGCCACCTCGTCAAAGGCGCCGCTCGTCGCCGGCCCGCGCAAATAGCGCTTTTTTCTCCCTTCGCTTCGATCGACCGCCGCGCCGGGAAGCCATCCCGGCGCGCGGGGCCGGTTTTTTATTCAGGAAAACGACATGATCTCCCGCACTCGCAGAACCTTCATCGTTCAGACCGCCGGCCTGTGTGCCGCACTCGCAGCCGGAACCGGCGCATTCGCGGCAGCGCCGCTCGTCGACGAAAACGACGCGGCCGCGAAGGCGCTCGGCTACCGCGCGAAGGCGACGACCGTCGATGCAGGCAAGTTCCCGAAGTACCAGGCCGGCCAGACGTGCTCGAACTGCCGCTTCTACAAGGCCGTCGCCGGCGAATCCTCCGGCACGTGCCCGATGTTCGGGGGCAAGGCGGTTGCCGCCGAAGGCTGGTGCAACGTCTATGCAAAGCTTGCTTGATCCCGGGCGCGGGCGCGAACACGACGGCGTGCCGCGCGGCGGCGCGAATGCGGAGCGCACGGACCGTTTGAATGCGCTGGTCGCGCTGGGCATCGGTCGCGGCTACGTGACGCGCGGCGAAATCGTCGACGCGCTGCCCGACGATGCCGCGGACGGCGCGGATTTCGACGCCGCCGCGTCGATGCTCGGCGAATGGGGAATCGAGGTACGCGAGCACGTCGACTCGCGAAGCGCATGGACGCTCGATCGTCATTTCGCGCGAGCGACGGACACGACGTCGCCGCTCGCCGACGCGCCGGCCCCGCTCGCGACCGCCGATCTGCTCGCGGCCCGCACGAGCGATCCCGTCCGCATCTATCTGCGCGAAATGAGCGCGACACCGCTGCTCGACCGCGAAGAAGAGATCGCGCTCGCGCTTCATCTGGAAAGCGGCCGCGCGGCGTGCATCGACGCATTGAGCCGCGACCCGGCTGCGCTCGACGCCATCGCGTCGATCGCCGGCGACATCCGCGCCGGCAAGGTGGCGGCATCGGTCTACGTGACGGGGTTCGTCGGCGACGCCGAATCGCTTGACGAAGCGCCCGCGGCTTTACCCGGGGAATCGCCCGGCAACGCAACGGCGCGTGATTCGACCATGGAATCACCGGAGGGGGAGGACGACACGGACCGCGCGCCGGACAGCCCGGCATGGCGCGACAGCGTCGTCGCATCGCTCGACCGCGCCGGCGCGCTGGCCGCCGGGATGCAGCACGCATTGCGTACCGGCGGTTTCGCGTCGGCCGGTTACCGGGCGCTGCTTCGCGAGGCCGCCGCGTCGACCGGCAGGATCCGCTTCACCGCGCGTGCGATCGAACGCATCGGCCGCGCGATTCGCGACCGTGCGACGCAAGCACGCAAGTTCGAGCAGCGCATCGTCGACATCCTGGCCGAATCGGGCATCCGTACCGATTCGCCGCGCCGCGACCTCTTCATGCCGTGCGACGACGTGCGCGCATGGATGACCGACTGCATCGCCGCGCATGCCGGCTGTGCTGCCGCCCTCACCCGCCGCGCGCCGGCGCTGATCGAAGCACGCGCCGCGCTCGCCGGCCTCGCCGGCGAGTCGAGCCTGCCGCTCGACATCGCGATCGCGATCGACGCGCGACTGTCGCGTATCGAGCGCGCGATGCAGCCCGCGAGAACGAAGCTGTTCCAGAGCAATCTGCGGCTCGTCGTGTCGATCGCCAAGCGCTATCCCGATCGCGGCCTGCAGTTTCTCGACCTGATCCAGGAGGGCAATCTCGGCCTGATGAAGGCCGTCGATCGCTACGATCACCGGCGCGGCTTCAAATTCGCGACGTATGCGACCTGGTGGGTCCGGCAGGCCATCACGCATGCGATCGCCGATCAGGGCCGCACGATCCGCGTGCCCGCGCATACGGTCGACGCGATCAACAAGCTGGCCCGCCTCGCGCGAACGCATGCGCAACGAACCGGCGAGGTTGCCGGCGCCCCGACGCTCTCGACGCAGATGCGGATCCCGGTCGACAAGGTGCGGGATCTGATGGATATCGTGCGCGAGCCCATCTCCGCGGACCTGCCCGTTTCTCCCGATCACGACCTCACGTTGTGCGACGTCGCGATCGACCACGCCGCGCCGACCCCGGAAGAATCCGCGAGCGCCCGCCAGCTTCGCGCGGCGGTTGCGGCGCTGATCGACCGCCTGCCGGCACGTGAAGCGTGGATTCTCCGCTTGAGGTACGGCATCGACGTCGAAAGCGAGTATTCGCTGCGCGAGATCGGCCGGCAACTGAACCTGTCCGCCGAACGCGTTCGCCAGATCGAAGTGTCGGCGCTCGAACGGATCAGACAGTTCGGGCACGCACCGGCGCTTCGGTCGCTGATCGCCTGACGCCGTCAGGTCGCCCCACCGCGCTCCGGATCGAGCGGCCGACCACCTTCCCCGGCACGCGCCACCTGTTGAGGACTGCAACACGATGTGCTGCATTTATGAACGGCCGGCTTCGGCTTGACGGTATCCACCCCGTCGCCCGTTCGACCGGATCGCCCGAAACGCGCGCGGTGCGCCGCGACTTCCGCCGAATGCGCGCATCGATCGTTGATGCTGGCACGCATGTTGCGTTTTCCCGAACAGCAGCCCTGCATCCCAAGAACGCATGGAGACACGCTTGTCCACGATTGAATCGGTTCTTCACGAAACCCGCCAGTTTGCGCCGCCCGCGGCGCTCGAGCAGGCGGCGACCATTTCCGGCATGCCGGCCTATCGGGCGCTCGTCGCCGAGGCCGAGCGCGATTACGAAGGCTTCTGGGCGCGCCTCGCGCGCGAGGGCCTCGCGTGGCACAAGCCGTTCACCAAAGTGCTCGACGAGTCCAACGCGCCGTTCTACAAGTGGTTCGACGACGGCGAGCTCAACGCGTCGTACAACTGCCTCGACCGTCACGTCGAAGCCGGCAACGGCGAGCGCGTCGCGGTGATCTTCGAAGCCGACGACGGCACCGTCACGCGCGTCACCTATGCGGATCTCCTCGCCCGCGTGTCGCGTTTCGCGAATGCGCTGAAGAAGCGCGGCATCGGCAAGGGCGACCGCGTCGTCATCTATATCCCGATGTCGATCGAAGGCATCGTCGCGATGCAGGCCTGCGCGCGCATCGGCGCGACCCACTCGGTCGTGTTCGGCGGCTTCTCCGCGAAGTCGCTGAACGAGCGGCTCGTCGACGTCGGCGCGACGGCGCTGATCACGGCCGACGAGCAGGCACGCGGCGGCAAGACGCTGCCGCTCAAGAGCATCGCCGACGAGGCGCTCGCGCTGGGCGGCTGCGAAGCGGTGAAGAGCGTGATCGTCTATCGCCGCACCGGCGGCAAGATCGACTGGCATGCCGACCGCGACCTGTGGATGCACGAACTGACGGCCGCCGAATCCGACACCTGCGAGCCGGAATGGGTGAGCGCCGAGCATCCGCTGTTCATCCTGTATACGTCGGGCTCGACCGGCAAGCCGAAGGGCGTGCAGCACAGCACCGGCGGCTACCTGCTGTGGGCCGCGCAGACGATGAAGTGGACCTTCGACTGGAAGCCCACCGACGTGTTCTGGTGCACGGCCGACATCGGCTGGGTCACCGGCCACACGTACATCACGTACGGCCCGCTCGCCTGCGGCGGCACGCAGGTCGTGTTCGAGGGCGTGCCGACCTGGCCGGACGCCGGCCGCTTCTGGAAGATGATCGGCGACCACAAGGTCAGCGTGTTCTACACCGCGCCGACGGCGATCCGTTCGCTGATCAAGGCCGCCGAGGCCGACGACAAGGTGCATCCGAAGAGCTACGACCTGTCGAGCCTGCGCATCATCGGCACGGTCGGCGAGCCGATCAATCCGGAAGCGTGGATGTGGTATCACAAGCACGTCGGCCAGGAGCGCTGCCCGATCGTCGATACGTGGTGGCAGACCGAGACGGGCGGCCACATGATCACGCCGCTGCCGGGCGCGACGCCGACCGTGCCCGGTTCGTGCACGCTGCCGCTGCCGGGCATCATGGCCGCGGTGGTCGACGAAACCGGCCAGGACGTGCCGAACGGGCAAGGCGGCATTCTCGTCGTCAAGCGCCCGTGGCCGGCGATGATCCGCACGATCTGGGGCGACCCGGAACGCTTCAAGAAGAGCTACTACCCGGAAGAACTCGGCGGCACGCTGTACCTCGCCGGCGACGGCACCGTGCGCGACAAGGACACCGGCTACTTCACGATCATGGGCCGGATCGACGACGTGCTGAACGTGTCGGGCCACCGGCTCGGCACGATGGAGATCGAATCGGCGCTGGTCTCGCACGAGCTGGTGGCCGAGGCGGCCGTGGTCGGCCGTCCTGACGACACGACGGGCGAGGCGGTGGTCGCGTTCGTGGTGCTCAAGCGTGCGCGTCCGGAAGGCGAGGAGGCCGCGGCGCTCGCGAAGACGCTGCGCGACTGGGTCGGCAAGCAGATCGGGCCGATCGCGAAGCCGAAGGACATCCGCTTCGGCGACAACCTGCCGAAAACGCGCTCGGGCAAGATCATGCGGCGCCTGCTGCGTTCGCTCGCCAAGGGAGAAGCGATCACGCAGGACACGTCCACGCTCGAGAACCCGGCCATCCTCGAGCAGTTGAACCGTTCGCTGTAACACCGCCCGCCCGGGCGGAGCGTTTCGCTTCGTCTCGGTGCCGGGATGCGGTCGCATTCCGGCCCTCGCGAAGCACCGCCGTGCGTTCCCCGACGGCACGGCCTGCAGGCGGCACGCGTCGATTCCGCCGCCGAAATATTAATTAGCTATACGTATTACAACATTCAACAAAACGGAGACAGACGATGAAGATCACGACACGGACGATTTGCGCGGCGCTGCTCGGCGCGGCGGCGAGCACGAGTGTTTTCGCGCAGAGCAGCGTCACGCTGTACGGCGACCTCGACGCCGCGTTGCTTTACACGAGCCGGTCGCTCGACTCGGCGACCGGCGGCAATGCGGGCCGCCAGTTCGCGCTGACCGATACCGGCATGACGCCGACCAACTTCGGCTTGACGGGTACCGAGGATCTCGGCGGCGGACTGCACGCGAAATTCAAGCTCGAGAGCGGCTTCAACATCACCGACGGGGCGTTCGGCCATTCGAACGGCAACTTCTTCGGCCGCCAGGCGTGGGTCGGGATCGACGGCGGGTTCGGCGAAACGAAGATCGGCCTGCAGTTCTCGCCGTTCGTGCTCGCGGTGCTCGGATCGGACCCGCGCAACGTTTCGCACTTCGGCGCCGCGCTGATCCCGTACGTCGACAACGTGCTCGTCACCGGCCTCTTCAACCCGAACGCGATTTCGTACACGAGCCCGACGATCGCCGGGCTCACGGGCAGCGCGATGTTCGGCTTCGGCGGAAAAGCCGGGGACTTCCAGGCGGGACGCCAGTATTCCGGCAGTCTCACGTATACGAATGGCGGCTTCATGCTCAACGCGGCGCTCTACGACGGCAACGGCGGCACGTCGCCGACGCCGGTATCGAGCACGGTCGCGTTCGTCGGCCGCACGATCGGCACCGCCTACACGTTCGGGCCCGTGACCGGCAAGGCGTCGTTCACGAGCTACAAGGTTGCCGGGTCGTTCAGCAACAACGTGTACAGCGCCGGCCTCGACTATCGCGTCACGCCGGCCCTCGACCTGAACACCGGCGCGTGGTACACGATCGATCGCAACGACTCGCACAATCATTCGCTGCTCGCCGCGATCGGCGCCGACTACAGCCTGTCAAAGCGAACGGGCCTGTATGCGCAGGTCGGTGTCGTCAACAACCATGGCGCGATGAATACGGGCCTCGGCATCACGGGCGGCGCGCTGTTCGGGTTGCCGGGCACGACGGTCGGCGTCAACGCCGGCATCCACCACGTGTTCTGACGCGGCGCGACGCGTCCGGCCGGACGGGCAGCCCGCGTGCGCCCGTCCGGCCCGGCGCCGGAACACGGCCACCGCAAACGCCGCAAAAGGCAGCAAAAGCCGTGAACGGCGGGCAACGCGCGGCACCGGCCGGACGATCCGCCATCCCGATCCCGGTCTCGATGTTTACCCGACCTCAAGTCCGTGCCCTCGCTGCCGTCAAGACAGGAGCGCACGCCCAGCATCCGCCGATGACCAGGCACGCGTCCCTTCAAGGAGACCCCGCAACGTGAACTTCTTCGGAATCGGCCGCGGCCACCGTTCGTCGCGCGCGCTCGTCGGCGACATCGCCGAGCAGGCCGGCAAGCTCGGCATCGAGATCTGCGACGTGTCGGGTCACGTCGAGGAAGTCGCGGCCCGCGTCGCCAGACAGGCGGAGGTCTGCCACACGCTGCGCGAATCGGCCGCCGTCACGTTGCGCGGCAACCACCGGATTGCCGAAGCGGCGCAGCAGGTGCGCGCCGTGAGCGCGAATGCGTCGGACGCGGTTCGCCAGTCGCAACAGACGATCGAGGCGTCGCTCGCCGACATCCACGGCCTCGTCGAAGGCGTCACGTCGATCGGCAACCAGATGGGTGCGCTGCGCGACGCGCTCGATCATGTACGGGCCGTGTCCGAGGAGATCTCCGTGATCGCGCGACAGACTCACCTGCTCGCGCTGAACGCCGCGATCGAGGCCGCACGCGCCGGCGATTCGGGCCGCAGCTTCGCCGTCGTCGCGGCCGAGGTCAAGAACCTGTCCGCGAAGACCGGACAGGCGACGGCCCAGATCGAGACGACCCTCGCGCGCCTCGCCGAGCAGACCGAACACCTGATCGCGGAAGGCACCGACAACGCCGCCCGCGCGCATCGCGTGCGCGAGGGCACGCGTACGATCGGCGAGGTCGTGCACGCGACCGGGCACGCGATCACCGAGCTCGCCGGCGAGGCCGAGCAGATCGCGTCGCTGACGGACGAAATCGAGACGCAATGCCACCGGCTCGACGAACAGGTCGGCGAGATGGCATCCGGCGTCGAGGATTCGAGCGACAACTTCTCGCAGGCCAAGGACCGGCTCGGCAACCTGCTCTCCGTCTCCGAGACGCTCATCGAACTCACGGCCGCGACCGGCATCGAATCGCCCGACACGCGCCTGATCGACACCGCGCGGCACACGGCCGCCGCGATCAGCAAGCTCTTCGAGGAAGCGGTCGGACGCGGCGAGATCGCACTCGACGCGCTCTTCGACGCGCACTACGTGCCGATTCCCGGCACCGATCCGCAGCAGTTCATGACGCGCTTCACCGACTTCACCGACCGCGTGCTGCCGGCCATCCAGGAGCCGGTGCTCGGGATCGACGCGCGCATCGTCTATTGCGCGAGCTTCGACCGGCAGTGCTACCTGCCGACCCACAACCGGAAATTCTCGCTGCCGCAGCGCGCGGACGCCGCGTGGAACGCCGCGAACTGCCGGAATCGCCGGATCTACACGGACCGCACGGCGCGCACCTCCGTGTCGCATACCAAGCCGTTCCTGCTGCAGACCTATCGGCGCGACATGGGCAACGGCAACTTCGCGCTGATGAAGGACGTTTCCGCTCCCATCGTCGTCGGCGGACGGCAATGGGGCGTGCTGCGGATCGGCTACAGCGTCTGAGTCCCGGCCTGCACCGGCAGGCCCTCGTCCATTACTGTTCGAGCCCCACCGCCAGCGGCCGCTGGTCGCCGCGGCCGTGATCGTCGACCACGCGCACCGTATAGCTGCCGGCCGTCCGCGGCTGCCAGAACAGCGCATCGCCCGGCACGCTGCGCCCGACGAACGCATCGTTGACGAACCAGTACAGCGCATGCGCGCTCGCATCGGCCGTCGCGTTGAACGCGATGCGCGTCTCCTCCGTGCTCTTCACGCGCATCGCATATGTACTGCCGCGCAGCGGCGACGTGATGCGCGGCGGATCGCCGTCGACCTGCCCCGCGTCGCGGCACTCCGCGTTCTGCGGCGGCCGCCGGCGCGCAATGCCGGCCTGCACGAACACCTGCTGCAGATCCGACGGCCAGAACTCGAAGATCTCCGTATGCGTGCGCTTGCCGTCGTAAGGCGGGCACGCGGCCTTCCCCGTCGCGTCGTCGATCACGACCGGCCGGTGCACGGTGCTCACGCGGATCGGCGACGTGCCCGGAATGAACCACGTCCAGCCCTGCTGCGGGCACCACTCGTTCGGCAGGTCGCCGCTCGCGAGGCAGATCCGCACGCGCTTCAGGCGCGGCGGCACCGCGCGCGGCGGCTCGACGAGCGTGCGCTCGGCATTCAATGCGTCGACGACCTGGAAGAACAGCGGTGCGGCCGCGTCGACGCCGACGAACGCCGTATTGGTCGAGTTGTCGAAATTGCCGACCCACACGACCAGCACGTACGGGCCGAACACGCCGGCCGTCCACGCATCGCGGAACGACCACGACGTGCCGGTCTTCCAGTAGACGGGCACGCTCGACGGCTGCGCGCCGCTCGTTTCGTCGGGGCGCAGATGCTGGCGCAGCATGTCCATCGTCATGTAGCTCGCCTCCGCGCTCAACAAACGCCGGCCGGGCAGCGCCGGTTCGTCCGCGCGCAGCCGCAGCGGCCGGAATTCGCCGCGATTCGCGAGCATCGCGTAGAGGCCCGCGAGATCCTGCATCGTCACTTCGCCGCCGCCGAGCACGAGCGCGAGCCCGTAGTGCTGCGCGCTCGCGAGCCGGCGCACGCCGGCTTCCTGCAGGAACCGGTACAGGTCGGGCGACTTGAGCTGCGACGCGACCCACACGGCCGGCACGTTGCGGCTGCGGTTCAGCGCGTCGGTCGCGGTGATCGGCCCGAGAAAATGCCCGTCGAAATTCTCCGGCGCATACGGGCCGAACGCGGTCGGCACGTCGCGCAGCACCGTTTGCGGATGCAGCACGCCCTGGTCGAAACCGAGCGCATAGATGAACGGCTTGAGCGTCGAGCCCGGCGAGCGCCGCGCGAGCGTGCCGTTCACCTGCCCGTCGATCGTGCGGTCGAAGAAGTTCGCGGAACCGACCAGCGCCTTCACGCCCATGTCGCGCGTATCGACGAGGATGGCCGCCGCATTGCGCACGCCGCGCGTGTCGTTGCGCGCGACATAACGCGCGATCTGCCGTTCGAGCGTGCGCTGCAGGTCGAGATCGAGCGTCGTCACGAGCCGCGCACCGCCGTCGCTGCCGTCCGGCACATCGCCCGAGGCCGTGCGCCACGCGCTGCGTGCGGCGAGCGCCTGGTCGACCGCGTGCGGCGCGTCGAAAGGCAGGGCCGACAAGGGCCGCATCGCCAGCGGCAACGCGAACAGCGGCTTGAGCGACGCATCGCCCGGATGCTTCGTCAGCCAGCGCGCATACAGCCGGTTGCGCGACGCGGCCAGCGCACGGTTGATCTCGTCCTGCCCGCCGCGCACGCGCCGCGCCGGGTCCTGCGGAATCACCGCGAGCGCGAGCGCCTCGGGCAGCGTCAGCGCATCGGGCATCCGGTCGAAATACACGACGCTCGCGGTGCCCGCGCCTTCGACGTTGCGGCCGTAGGGCGCATCGTTCAGATAGGCTTCGAGGATCTGCCGTTTCGAATAGAAGAGTTCGAGCTGCACCGCGCGCGCAACCTGCTCGAGCTTGCCTGCCGGCGTGCGCGTGTTCAGCCGCCACAGCGAGCGCGCGAGCTGCATCGTCAGCGTCGAGCCGCCCTGCGGATTGCCGCCGCGCACATACGTGATCCACGCACCGCGCGCGAGGCCGTACGGGTTGAAGCCGGGATGCCAGCGGAACCAGCGGTCCTCGTGCAGCATCACGGCCTCGACGAGCTGCGGCGACATCCGGTCGAGCGGCACCCACAGGCGGTAGCGGTCGTCCTTCGCCAGCGTGAGCCGCAACAAGCGGCCCTGTGCGTCGACCACCGCGACCGACGACGGCTTCCAGTCGCGCAGCGGCGGATGCGGCCACAGCCGGCACGCGGCCAGCGCACCGAATACGAGCAGCGCGCCGGCGATCCAGTTCTGCCAGCGATGCAGCCAGCGGCCGGCGCCGCGCAGCGCGCGCCGCAGCACCGGGGCGTCAGCCACGCGCGGGCGCTCCGCGCGCCCGGCGCGGCCGTTGCAGCCGCGCCGTCATCGCACGCGCTCCACGGTCAGCGCCGTGCCGCCGGGTGCCTGTGCCTGCACGCGGCGGTCGTACATCGACTCGCCGTAAGCCGGCGGCGCGACGAAGCGGCCCGCGTTGCTCGCCTTGATCCGGTAGACGAACTCGCGCACGTCCGTCGTCGCGGTGCCGTAGATCACCACGCGGTCCTCGCGCACGTCCGCGAACTGCGGCTGCCACGTGGAGCCCTTGACGCCGATCGGCGAACGCCACGGCGCATCGGCCACCGGCGCCGACGCGCCGCCGTCGCTGTCGCCGTCCTGCGTGTCGGCGACGGGCGGCGGCGCGATCACCGGATCGAAGCCGCCGGGCAGCAGGTCGACGATCGCGATGTTGCCGACGTTCGCCGGGCCCGTCGCGCGGATCTTCAGGTGCACGTCGATCTCCTGGCCGAGCGTGATTTTCCCGAGCGGCTTGCCGTCCGTGTCGGTGTAGTCGCGCACGATCTCCAGGCCATTCCTGATCGCCTTCGTCGACGTGCCGCGGTCGTAGCCCGACTGGCTCGCGATCCACCACGCGGGCAGCGTGCTGCCGTTCACGAAGTCGACGCGCGACGCACCGGCCGCCCACGTGCCCGAGCGCACGAGGTTCGCCTGGATCGACGACACGTCCTTCGGCGCGGCGCCCGCGCGCACCTCGTCGATCGCGAGCTGGTCGAGCTGGCCCGCGCTCGACGCCGCATACGCATCGAGCGCGAGGATCGTCATCGCCGACGACAGCGTGTTGTAGCGGTTGTCGACGAGCGGCGCGGCGAGGTTGTCCATCGCGCGCGGCGACAGCTTGCGCACGCGCTCCGGGAAGTGCTTCGCGATCAGGTACAGCACGCTCGCGTCGCGCGTCAGCGGATCGAGGTAGTAGCCGGTCACGTAACCGCCGTCGGACGCGCGCTTGCGCTCGAGCAGCGCCTGCGGGCCCGCGATCAGCGCCGCGGCCTCCTTGTCCTGCTTCAGCAGCTGGTACGACGCGGCAAGCCATGCGGCCGCGAGGTCGTTCTTCCAGTCGTTCGGATACGCATCCTGCAGCCGCTTCTGCACGGCCGCGAGGCTGTTGGTCGTCACGTTGCCCTGGCGCGTCAGCAAGTACACCGCATAAGCGCGCTGGCGCAGCAGGTCGAGCGAGCCGAGCGAATCGTTCGCCGCGAGCCTCTGCAGATACTGGTTGCCCGCGTCGAGCATATCCTTCGGCACGGCGATGCCGCGCTCGCGCGCGTCGAGCAGCACGTGCATCGCGTACGCGGACACGAACGGATCGGCGTCGGGCGTCGCGCTCCACAGGCCGAACCCGCCCTGCGCGTTCTGCCGGCCGCGCAGCACGCCGAGGAACTGCGCGATCGCCGCCGCGTTCGTCGTGTCGGCGCCGGCGTCGGTCGCATGCATCGCGCTCGTCAGCGCGCGCACCGACAGCCACTTCGCCGCGAACACGCGCGGCACGGCCGCGCTCACCATCTGCTCGCTGCAGTAGTGCTCGAAGTTGACGAGATACGACGCCACCCCTTCGGACAGCACGAGCGGCGCGGTCGAGATGCTCGCGTCGCGCGATGCATACGCGTCGTACATCGACCGCAGGTTCGGCACACTCGCCTTCTTGCCCGGGTCGAGCCGCGCGATGTCGAGCTGCGTGCGGAACGCGGCGGCCGGCCGCACCGACACGTCGACGCGCTGCTGCGCGCCCTTCGCGCCGTAGCGCGCACCGAACGACAGCGCGCCCGAGCCGAGCGTATCGGTCGCCTTCACGCGGAACATCGCGACGCCCTCATGCTGCGGCGCGAGCGCGACGTTCTGCGTGGCCGGCCCGATCACCTGCAACTGCGGCCCCGTCTTCAGCGTGACCGCGACCGGCACCGGCTGGTTGCCGGCGCCCGTCAGGTTGTTCGAGACACCGACGCTGACGTCGGCCTCGTCACCCGGCGCGAGCGTCGTCGGCACGTTCGGCGACAGCACGAAGTCGCCGCGCACCGTCGTCGCGCCCTCGAACGTGCCGACCAGGTCCGGCGACACCGACAGGGCCATCACGCGCAGCTTGCCGTTGAAGTAGTCGGGCACGGTGTAGCTCAGGCGCGTGTCGCCGTTCACGTCGACGATCCCCGACCAGTAGACGACCGGCTTGTCGCGCTTGCGCTTGAACGGGTTCAACTGACGGCCGATCGCATCGTCGGCGTCGCCGCCCGGCGCGGCCATCGCCATCAGCTTCTCGAAGTCCGGCAGGATCAGGTCGAGGATCTGCGACGTGCCGACTTCAAGCATCCGCTTGCGGAAGAAGAACTTCAGCGGATCGCCGAGCTTGTAGCGTGCGACCTGCAGGATGCCCTCGTCGACGGCGAACACGACGACCTTCGCGGGCTTCGCCGAATGCACGGTGAAATTCACCGTGTCGCCGGGTTTCACGAGCGCCGGCGCGTCGACCGACAGCGCGTTGCGGCGCGCATCGAGGTTCACCGAGAACGGCACGACGCCGTAGCTCAGCGGGCTCATGAAGATTTCATCGGACGACGGATCGCGGATGTACTGCACGTTGATGTAACCGTTGCCCTCGAAACCGGCCGGCACCGTGATGTGCTGGATCGAGCTCGTCGTGTCCGCATGGAACCATGCGTGCGCATACACCTTGTCGCGCTCGATCGTGATCAGGCCGCTGCCCGCGTAAGGCGCGCGGATCGCGATCTCGACCTGCTCGCCCGGCTTGTAGTCGTGCTTCGCGAGGCTTACCTGCAGCTCCGCGTTGCGGTCGAGCGAACGCGTGACGTTCGCGTCGCCCGTGACCGAATACTCGATCCGGTTCACCGCGGTGCCGTCCGCGTCGCGGATCACGAGCGCATAGCTGCCCGGCTTGTCGGTGCGCAGCGTGAAGTCGAGCCCGGCCGCCGGAATCGTCAGCGGCTTCTCGTCGACGGGCACCTCCTTCAGCCGCGAATCGTATTTGTATGCGCCGGAATCCTGCTTGGTCAGCACCGACACGTAGCGCTCCTCGACCAGCTGCGCGCGCAGGCCCTTCACGTCGATCGCCTTCGCGTTCGGATCGATCGCGACGAGCCGCACCGTGCGCGGGCTGCCGCGCTTCACGTAGCCGAGATCGTCGACGGACTTGTAGCCGACGAGCCAGTCGTTGTTCGACACGAGCGTCTGCGCGTTCGCGGCGACGTTGCGCCCGCCTTCCGCTTCATAGGCCTTCGCCTGGAAGTAGAGCTGGTAGGTCGAATCCGCGTACTTGTCGAGATCGAGGTCGAATTCGGCATGGCCGTGCTCGTCGGTCGTGCCGTCCTGCAGCGTCGTCGTGTAGCCCTCCTTCGCGCGGCGCGCGTCGAAGAAGTGATAACCCTGCCAGCTGCGGAACGACGGCCACACCGGGCGCAGCGTCAGCGTCGCCGCGACGCGACGCTTCTCCGCCGGCGTGCCGAACAGGTTCTGCGCGTCGACGACGCCCTTCAGCCCCTTCGGCTTCACCCACCCTTCGACGACCTGCTGCGACAGCTTCGCGTCGACCTTCATGCGGTCCGGCAGGAACTCCTTCACCTGCACCGTCGTGCTGCCGATCGGCTCCGCGCCGGGCTGGCCGTCCTTGACGATGTACAGGTTGACCGTCCACGTACCGGTCGGCGCCGTTTCGGCCGTCGTATAGCCGAGCTCGGTGAAGCCCGTCGCATCGACCGTCACCGGCTTGCGCTCGACCGTGATCCCGCGCGGGTCGACGATCTCCGCCTGCAGCGGCACGCCGGCCGGGCTGCGCGCCCAGCTCGCGGCACGCACGATCAGGCCGATGTGGAACGGATCGCCGGGCCGATACAGGCCGCGATCCGAGAACAGGTAGGCGGACAGTTGCCCCTGGCCCGTCGCATTGCGCTCGCCGTCGACGTCGAAACGCGAGAAGTCGAGCTGGCGATCGCGGCCGGCCACCGGCAGGAAAGACAGGTCGGTGTCCTTCTTCACGACGTACAGCTGCGGCCGCTTCTCGCGGTCGAGCCCCTTGAACGCCGGGAAATGCACGATGCCGTCGGCGCCCGTCGTCTGCGTGAACAGCGCCTGGCCGTTCACCGCGAGCACCGATACCGTTGCGCCCGCAACCGGCTTGCCCGTGCGGATCGACTGGACGAACACGTCCTGGCTGCCGTCGAGCGCCTTCTTGACTAGCATCCCGAGATCGGTCACGACGATCAGGCGCGTATCGCCGAGCGCGCTGTCGCTGTCGTTGTCGTTTCCGCTGCTGTCGCCCGAGTCGGCGTTGTCGGACTGATCCTGGCTGCCGTCGCCGGACGATGCATCGCCGTCCTTCGCGTCATCGGCTTTCTTCTTCTCGGCGGCCGGATCGTACTTCGTCAGGTGCAGCAGGAACACGCCGCGCTTGCCGCCCTTCAGGTACTGGCCGAGATCGATGCCTTCGTAATGCGCCTTGCCGGGTTCGCCGGCCGGGAATGCGCGCGTCTGCACGAAGCGCTCGACGATGTGATCCTCGCTGAACGAATACGACAGCTCGGGCCGCGCGTACGTGCCGTTGTTGAAGCTCACGAGATGCTGGAGCTGGTCGGGCAGCACACGGCCGATCTCGACCTTCATCCCCGGCAGGTTGCGCGACACGACCGACAACCGCTTGCTGCCGCTCATCGACAGTAGCGAACCGTCGGCCATGAAGCGCAGCAGCTTCGGATAGTCCGGCACCGTGAACGCGGTCGTCACGGGCTCGCCGAGCAGGTAGCCGCCGGCCGACTTCAGGTCGCCCTCGAACCGCACGACGACGCGCTCGCCCGGCGTCGCGTGGTACTTGAAGCTCTGCAGCGTCGCGAAATCGTTCTCGGTGGGCACCGCCTCGAGCGGCAGCGGCTTCGACTGCTTCAGCACCGCATCGCTGATGTCGGCCACGTTCCATTCGTACGGCGGATCGTCGTCCGCCTGGTCGACGCCCGGCTTGCGCTTCGGCAGCACCCACGCCTTCGCGCGCGCCGCGAGGTCGGCGCTGCGCACGCCGTCGGACGCTTCCGCGACGAGCACCTGCTCGGGCTCGTAGCGCTCGTTGTCGACGAGCGTCGGCGCGATGTTGTCGATCGACAGGCTGTAGAGCCCCGGCACGTCGACCGCCGCGTGCAGCACGTCGGGCGTGCCGTTGCCGCCGCGCGCGCTCTTCACGCCCTTGTCGACGTCGAGCCGTGCGACCAGCGGATCGCGCGGAATCTCGAGCGGCTGCGAATACACCCACGCGCTCGTCTTCATCTTGTCGTAGTTGACCGTGTAGCGCAGCGGCGTCGCATTCTTGCCGTCGCGGCCGACCAGCACGAGGCCGATGCGCTTCTCGAATTCGGCCGGATCGACCGGATAGTTGAAGCGCAGCTGCAGCAGCGCCTGCTTCTCCGCCGGATTGTCGGGATTCCGGTAGAACTCGTTGTTGCCGAACGTGGCGGCAAACGCGGGCACATCGAACGCGAAGCGGTCGTCGTGCATCGTCACCTGCGGCGCGAACACCCGGTGCACCGCGAAACGCACCTCGACGTGCGCGCCGACCGGCCAGTCGGCCGCCGGCGTGAAGCGCAGCGTCTTGTCGTCGACCCACGCCCACGCGCCCTTGAGCGCGGGCGTCATCTCGATGCCCTCTCCGGCCGGCTTGCCGACCTGCTCGATCGGCGCGGCCGATTGCGAGAACACGACGTCGAGCGGATGCACGGTGATCTTCGGCTTGTCGCTGTCGTCCACCTCATAGGTGGTGATCGGCGGCGCCTTCACGGTGAACGTGACGGTCTCGGGCTCCGGCGGCTTCGGCCGATGCTTGAACCAGTAACCGCCGTAGCCGAGCGCGGCCGCGAGCAGCACGATGCCGCCGGCGTGCCACGGGCGGCGGCGCACGGCCGCGGCGGTGATGCCCATCCACGCGGGCGCCGTCCACGACACGTCGCCGACCAGCGGCCGCAGCGCGCAGCCGAGCAGCCACCAGACGAAGCCCGCCGCGCGAATCGGCAGGAGCAGCAGGAAGCGCAGCAAATCCATGTTGTTATTTCCTTGTTCAAGGACGTGCGGCCGGCTTCGGCGGCGTTCCCCGAGATTTATTGGTCTGTGACGGCGCGGCCCTGGTTGCGCCGGAATGCTTGGAATGTTGTGTTCGACCGGATGCTGGCCGCCATTATCGATCAGACCCGAAACGATGGAAATATCGGTGTGCCGGCGCGCAACGCCGGCCGTCGACCGTCCGGTCGGGCGGGATTTCGGCTCGCCGCCCCAACCGCTGCGCGCACCCGCGCCGCGTTCGCTAGAATGCGCGGCTCGGCACGAATCGAATCGAAATGAAAGGAATCCGCTTGAAACTCCCGTTCGAATGGCAGATCGGGCTGCGCTACGCGCGCGGCGGCCGGCGCTCGGCCGGCGACGGCTTCGTGTCGTTCATTGCCGGCGCGGCGATGGCCGGCATCGCGCTCGGCGTCGCGGCACTGATCGTCGTGCTGTCGGTGATGAACGGTTTCCGGACCGAAGTGCGCGACCGGATGCTGTCGGTGCTCGCGCACGTGGAAATCTTCTCGCCCACCGGCGCGATGCCCGACTGGCGGCTCACCGCGCACGAATCGCTGCGGAATCCGGCGGTGCGCGCCGTCGCGCCCTACGTCGACGCGCAGGCGCTGCTGACGAACGCGGGCAGCGTGACGGGCGTCGCGCTGCGCGGCATCGACCCCGTGCTCGAGCCGCGCGTGTCCGAGATCGCGCGCAAGCCGAAGACGGGGCGGCTCGACGCGCTCGTGCCGGGCGGGATGGGCATCGTGCTGGGTTCGGCGCTGGCCGACGCGCTGCACGTGAAGATCGGCGACCGCATCACGTTCTTCGCGCCCGGCAACACCGCGCGCATCGGCGACGCGCTGCCGCAGTTCCGGCAGTTCAACGTGGTCGGCACGTTCGAGTCGGGCCACTACCAGTACGACAGCGCGCTCGCATACATCCATATCCGCGACGCGCAGACGCTGTTCAACGTGCGCGCGCCGACCGGCATCCGGCTGCGCCTCGACGATCTGCAGCGCGCGCCCGACGTCGCGCTGGAACTGTCGCGCTCGCTGTCGGGCGATCTCTACATCCGCGACTGGACGCGGCAGAACCGCACGTGGTTCGAGGCCGAGCGGCTGCAAAAGCGCATGCTGTCGCTGATCCTGATGCTGATCGTCGCGGTCGCCGCGTTCAACCTCGTGTCGTCGCTCGTGATGACCGTCACGCAGAAGCAGGGCGACATCGCGATCCTGCGCACGCTCGGCGCGCCGCCGGGGTCGATCATGAAGATCTTCGCGATCCAGGGGATGACGATCGGTCTCACCGGCACGCTGGCGGGCGTCGCGCTCGGCTGCGCGATCGCGGTGAGCATCCCGTGGGTGCTGCCGGCGGTCGAGCGGTTGCTCGGCATCCACTTCCTGACGCCGTCCGTGTACTTCCTCAGTTCGCTGCCGTCGAAGCTTGCGGCGATCGACGTGATCGAGATCGCCGCGGCCGCGTTCCTGATGTCGTGCGTCGCGACGCTCTACCCGAGCTGGCGCGCCGCGCGGGTACGGCCGGCCGAAGCACTGCGCGACGAATAGGCGCGCGGCGCTTCGGCGCGGCGTGGTGCGCCGTCATGCCGTCTCGTGAAAACCGACGCTGTGGGTGCCGTTCAGGATGTCCTCGAACGCGTTCCCGAAGCCGACGTCGATCAGGCCCGCACGCCTGCCGTACGTCTTCTGCCCCGACACGTCGCTGACGAAGATCGCCGCGCCCGACGACAACTGACGATCGGTATCCAGCAGCGCGAGCGTGCCGCGCGCGCTGCCGGCCGACTCGTCGAAGTTCAGCCGCGTGCCGTCCTGCGTGGTGAAATGCCCGCCGACCTCCTCGAATTTCCGGTTGCGCGCGACGGACGCATTCATCTCCTTCATGAAGAGAAAGTCCGCGTCGGCGCGCTGGCTGGCCACCTTGCGATCGTCGTCGGAGAACGTGTCGCCCACCGCGGCGGCGCCCTGCTCGGCGAAGTCGACGGCCTGCTGGTGAAACTCGCGCGTCGCGAGCACGAGGCCCGCGTTCGCGTTCAGCGTCGACTCCACCCACGCGCGATCGCTCTCCGTCATCGTCTTCGACACGACCTTGATCCGGCCGTTGTCGGTCATGAAGTCGAACTTCGCGTCGGCCAGGTCCGGGCGCTTCGCGATGATCTCCTGCAGGCTCGTCGCGAGCTGGCTGGTGACGTCGCGCAGCTTCGTCGACAGGTCGCCCAGGATCGTCAACTGCTTCGTGCGCGCCGCCTGCATCGCTTCCGGGTCCAGCGCCCGGATCTCGAGCGGTGTGTCCTGCGGTTTCCCGGCCGCCGTGTCCGCCTGTCGACGCCCGTCGAGCGCGGCTTCCTGCACCATCTGCGCAAGCGTAAGGCCGCTCGCTGCCGTGACTGAAATCGTCATGCCCTCTCTCTCCTTTCAATCCGTTTTTTACCGTTTACGGACAAATTTCGCGGAAATTTAGACCGATCGCACATCGATCGCGAAGGACGTGCCAATACTTTGTTTGACTGAAACTAAAAAAGTTTGACACCAGGATTTCACTGAGATAAGTTTGCGCAAGCTTCCGGAAAGCAATCCGGCTCGCCTCGCCGACTCGCGTCGCGCTTTCCTGCCGTTGCAGCACCGCCGTTCGCACCATCCCCGCCTCATCGCATCGTGCCGTTCCGTTTCATCCGAAACCTGAAGGAAGATCGGGCATGCCCGCATTTGATTCGCACTCCTCCATTCACTTCGCGCCACCGGCCCCGTGCCGACCGCGCGTCATGAACCGGCGGCCGTGCTGACGCTTTCCGGTCGGGGCAATGCAGTCGCCCCGACACCCGCCGGGTTGCGCGACGCGTGACGCGCGTCCACACCGGCCGTGACACCCGGGCATCGCGCCCGGCGCTTTCGAAGGTGCAGTTCCGTTTCATCCGATGCAGCACCCGGCCGGGCCGCGGGGGGCATATCGCGGGCCGGCCGGTTCCGGACAATCACAACAAGAGGTCGACAATGGACATTCATCGAACCGGATTGCGTCGCGCGTGGCTTCCCGCGCTCGTTGCGGCCACGACGCTCGCCGCGTGCGGCGGCGACGACGGCGGCAGCGTGGCGGGCGTCTCGGCGCTCGCGCAGGGCCAACAGGAGGGGGCCGCCGCATCGGCGGCCGACAAGCAGTCGCTCTCATCACGCATCTCGCCGTCCGGCGTCCCGTACGCCAATCCGGCCAGCGGCGGCCGCTATCGCCCCGTGATCGCGAACGGCCAGGTGCAGCCGTCGCTGTCGGGCGGCACGATCGAGGAGAACGCGTGGGTCGACACGTCGGTCGATTCCGACGGCGACGGCACGCGCGACCGCATCCACGTGCGCATCGTGCGCCCGACCGAAACCGCGAACGGCGCGCGTACGCCCGTCATCGTGCTCGCGAGCCCGTACTACGCGGGCCTCGCCGACAGCCCCGACCACAACGTCGACGTCGAACTCGACGGCACGCCGCACCCCGCCGCCAATGCGCAGGCGGCCGCGGCCGCCTCGACGTCCGCGCGCATCATGGCCGCCGCGCCGCAGGTGCGGATGCTGCAGCAGGTGGAGGCCGCCGCCGCCGGGCGCTCGTGGATCGAGGGCTACTTCATTCCGCGCGGCTTCACGATCGTCTACGCGGATTCGCTCGGCACCGCCGGCTCGGACGGTTGCCCGACGATCCTCACGCGCGACGAATCGGTCGCGATGGCATCGGTGATCCGCTGGCTCGGCCGCGACGCGACCGCGAAGGACGCGAACGGCAAGACGGTCGTCGCGAACTGGTCGACGGGCCACGTCGGCATGTACGGCGTGTCGTACGACGGCACGCTGCCGAAGATGGTCGCGAGCCTGCGCACGCGCGGGCTCGATGCGATCGTGCCGGTCGCCGGGTTGACGAACATGTACGGCTACTACCGCTCGGGCGGGCTCGTGCGTGCGCCGGAAGGCTATCAGGGCGAAGACGTCGACGTGTACATCAAGGCGCTGCTGACGAACGCGCATCCGGAGCGTTGCACGCACCTGATCGACGAAGCGTTGCAGCAGGAAGACCGCAAGACCGGCGACTATTCGCCGTTCTGGGCCGCGCGCGACATCCCGACCGGCTTCGCGGTCGCGCCGGCGCTCGTTGCGCAAGGGTTGACCGACGACAACGTGCGCGTCGACCAGTCGACGGCGTGGTATCTCGCGATGCGGCGCCAGGGCGTGCCGACGCAGCTGTGGCTGCACCGCCTGAAGCACACCGACCCGACCCGCGTGCCGGCGATGGCCGATGCATGGACCGCGGAGGTGAACCGCTGGTTTACGCGTTACCTGATCGGTTATGACAACGGCGTCGAACGCGATCCGCGCGCGGTGATCGAGCAGGCGGACGGCACGCTGCTGAAGGAAGCGGACTGGGCCGCACGTCACGCCACGCCGGTCACGTACTTTGCCGGCGGCGACGGCGCAGGCACCGGCTCGTTGCTGCGGCTGCCGACCGGCGGCCCGCTCGCGCGCTTCACGGACGACGCGCGCATCACCGCGCTCACGCTGGCGAACGCACCGACCGGCGAGAATCGCAGCCGTTTCGAAACCGCGCCGCTCACGGCCGCGACACGCCTGTCCGGTGCCGCGACCGCACGCGTCAGGCTGACCTTCACGGCGGTGGCCAACGTGACGGCCCTGCTGGTCGATCGCGCGCCGGACGGTACGGCCACGATCGTCACGCGCGCGTGGACCGACCCGCGCAACCGGTGGTCCGAGTGGCGCTCGGAGCCCGTGCTGCCCGGGATGCCGTACGACCTGAAGCTGACGTTCATGCCGCGTGACTACAAGCTGGAAGCCGGCCACCGGCTGGGGCTCGTCGTCCTGTCCAGCGACAACGAGGCAACGCTGCGGCCGACGCCGGGCACGGGCCTCACGCTCGATCCGGCCGGGACGTCGGTGACGGTGCCGCTGGCGTCGTCGGCAGGCGTGTAACCGCACGCCGGCGTCCGGCGCAACGGCGCCGCCTCCCCCGTCTGCGCGCTCGTTGGCGCAGGCGGGGGATCGCTGCAGGAACGGCACACCTGCGCTACGCTGCGAAAGTCGAACGCCAACGGTGCCGCCTCATGATCCCCCTCAGCGCGAAAGCCATCGTCCGCGACGGGCGCTCGGTCCTGTTCCTGCGCAATCCACGCGACGAATGGGAGTTGCCGGGCGGCTGGCCCGAAGCCGGCGAATCGCTCGAGGAAACCGTCGCGCGCGAAGTGCGGGAGGAATGCGGAATCGTCGCCTCGGCGATCCGCTACGTGGCGAGCCGCTCGTGTGAGGTCGTGCCGGGCAAGCGCGTGCTCATCGTGTGCTTCGAGTGCCGGGTCGATCGGCACGAAATCGTCCTGAGCGACGAGCACGACCAGTTCGGCTGGATCGACCTCGATGGCGACAAGCCGGCGAACCTGCCGGATTTCTATTGGGAATTCTGCAGACAGGCTGGCTGACCCGCGCCCGCCCTGCGGCCATCACACCGGCGTCAACACCGGCTGCCCCGCGAAATGCCGCTTCGCGTTGTCGAGAAACTGCTGCACCGAGCGATCGAGCGCCTCCGGCGACCAGCCGCCCATGTGCGGCGTCAGCACGACGCTGTCGAGATCCGTCAGCGCGCGCGGCGGTTCCGGTTCCCCTTCGTACACGTCGAGCCCCGCGCCCGCGATGCGCCCTTCGCGCAACGCGTCTGCCAAAGCAGCGGTATCGACAACGCTGCCGCGCGATACGTTGACGAGAAAACCGCCCGGCCCGAGCGCATCGAGCACGGTGCGGTCGATCAGGTGCCGCGTGCCCGCGCCGCCCGGCGTCGCGACGATCAGGAAATCGGCCCACTGCGCAAGCGCGTCGACGCGGTCGAAATAGCGATAGGGAACGTTCTTCTCCGACCGGTTGTGATAACCGATCTCGATGTCGAAGCCGGCTGCGCGACGCGCGCACTTCTCGCCGATCTTGCCGAGCCCGACGATGCCGAGCTTCCTGCCCGACACGTTCGGCGGCATCGGCAGCCCGTCGCGCCACACGCCGGCACGGGTTTTCGCATCGAGCGGCACCACGTTGCGCACCGCCGCGAGCAGCAGCGCGAACGCGTGGTCGGCCACGCAATCGTCGTTGGTGCCGGCGCCCGTCACGACCGTGACGCCGCGCGCCTTCGCATGCGCGACGTCGATATGCTCGTAGCCCGCGCCGAGCGCGCTGACGAAGGTGAGTTGCGGAAGCCGGTCGATCTCGGCGCCGGTGAGCCCCGTGCTGCCGTTGGTCAGCACCGCGCGTATCGTGCCGCCGTGTTCGGCGATCGCGCGTTCGCGTTCTTCGGCAGTCGGGGCATGGCGCACGTCGAACGACGCGGCGATCTCGCGGTGCGCGTCGCCGCGCAATGCGATGAGGACCAGCAGCTCGGGTTTCATGTCGGCAATTGTCGGCAGGCGGAGACGAAATCGAGTGTAACAAGCCCGCGCGACTCATGCGGGTTATCCCCACGCGGGCTGTGGACACGCCGCCGCACGCGGTTTGCCAAAGCCCGCCCAGTCAAGTAACGTGCGGCCTACGCCCCCGTCCTGGAGATTGGCTCATGAAGCTCGCCCTGCCCGCCCGGATTCTGGGCCTCGCGTTCGCCGCCGCCCTCGTCGCACCCGGCGCGCACGCCGACGCACCCGTCGTGGTGTCGTCGAAGATCGACACCGAAGGCAACCTGCTCGGCAACCTGATTTCGCAAGTGCTGAAGGCGCACGGCATCCCCGTCACCGAAAAGATCGCGCTCGGCACCACGCCGATCGTGCGCAAGGCGCTCACGAGCGGCGAGATCGACATCTACCCCGAATACACGGGCAACGCCGCCTTCTTCTTCAACAAGGCCGACGATCCTCTGTGGAAGAACGCGAGCCAGGGCTACGACGCCGCGAAGAAGCTCGACTACGCGGCGAACCATCTCGTGTGGCTCGCCCCGGCGCCCGCGAACAACACGTGGGGCGTCGCGTTGCTCGCCCCCGTCGCGCAGTCGCAGCACCTGAAGACGTTCTCCGATTTCGGCAAGTGGGTCGCGGGCGGCGGCAAGGTGAAGCTCGCCGCGTCGGCCGAATTCGTGAACAGCGCGTCGGCGCTGCCGTCGTTCGAGAAAGCGTACGGCTTCAAGCTGAAGCCCGAGCAGCTCGTCGTGCTGTCGGGCGGCGACACGGCCGCGACGATCAAGGCCGCCGCGAACCAGACCGACGGCGTGAACGCGGCGATGGTGTACGGCACCGACGGCGGCATCGCGTCGAGCGGCCTCGCGGTGCTCGACGACGACAAGCACGTGCAGCCCGTCTACGCGCCGGCGCCCGTGATCCGCGAAGCCGTGCTGAAAGCACACCCGCAGATCGCCGATTACCTGAAACCGGTGTTCGCGAGCCTCGACCTGAAGACGCTGCAGTCGCTGAACGCGCGCATCCAGATCAACGGCGAGCCGGCGGCCGGCGTCGCGAAAAGCTACCTGAAAGCGAAGGGCTTCGTGAAATGACCGAACGCGCGGCGGCGTCCGCGCGGCGCGTGATCCCCGACAAGGTCGGCATCCTGATCGGAATCCTCACGATCGTCGCGGTGCTCGGCCTGCCGTTCGTCGTGCTGCGGCCGAACCGGATCGCGGCCGGCACGGGGCTGTCGGTGTTCGCCGCGCTGCCGGCGATGCAGGGCGCGGCGCTGGCCGCGCTGTGGATCGTCGGCGCGCTGTGGGCGATGAAGGCGAGCCGCCCCGCGTGGCGGCTCGCGGCCGGCTGCGCATGGCTCGCGACGCTCGCGTACGCGCTCGGCGCGGCCGCGGCGCACGTCGTCGCCGCCGACGACATGCTCGCGCGCGTGTCGCCCGACGCGGGCGTCTGGCTGCTGCTGTTCGCGTGGGCCGTGCTCGTCGCGGACGCGCTCGCACGGCTCGCGTTCGGCCCGTGGCGGCGCCTCGCCGCGCTCGTCGTCGCGATCGCGGCGATCTCGGTGCCGCTCGCGAGCGGCTGGTGGGACGGCCTCTCCGTGATGCGCGAATATGCGGTGCGCAGCGACGATTTCTGGCGCGAAGCGATCCGTCACGTGTCGCTCGCGGGCGGCTCGGTGGCCGCCGCGCTCGTCGCGGGCGTGCCGCTCGGCATCGCCTGCGCGCGCATCGCGGCGGTGCGGACCGTCGCGATGCCCGTGCTCAATGTCGTGCAGACGATCCCCAGCATCGCGATGTACGGGCTGATGATGGCCCCGCTCGGGCTGCTGGCCGCACACGTGCCGCTCGCGGCCGCGCTCGGCATCCGCGGCATCGGTGTCGCGCCGGCCGTGCTCGCGCTGTTCCTGTATTCGCTGCTGCCGATCGCGTCGAGCGTCGTGGTCGGGCTCGGACAAGTGCCGCCGCACGTGACCGAAGCGGCGCGCGCGATGGGCATGACGCGCGCGCAGCGGCTGCTGCATGTCGACCTCGTGCTCGCGCTGCCGGTGATCCTGAGCGGCGTGCGCATCGTGCTCGTGCAGAACATCGGGCTGACCGCGGTCGCCGCGCTGATCGGCGGCGGCGGATTCGGCACCTTCATCTTCCAGGGGATCGGGCAATCGGCCGCCGATCTCGTGCTGCTCGGCGCGATCCCGACGATCGGGCTCGCGCTGGTGGCCGCCGTCATATTCGAAGCCGCGACCACGCTCGCGAAGGGGCGTACAGGATGATCGAGATCGAACGTGCAGGCAAACGCTTCGGCGATGTCGTCGCCGTCGACGACGTCTCGCTGACGATGCAGCGCGGCACGATCACCGCGCTCGTCGGTGCGTCGGGCAGCGGCAAGTCGACGCTGCTGCGCATGATCAACCGGCTGATCGCCCCCACCAGCGGCACGATCCGCATCGACGGCGTCGATACGGCGACCGTCGCGCCCGAACAGCTTCGGCGCGGCATCGGCTACGCGATCCAGGGGCACGGGCTGTTTCCGCACTGGAGCGTCGCGCGCAACATCGCGACCGTGCCGCGCCTGCTCGGCTGGCCGGCCGCGCGCATCGACGCGCGCGTGAACGAGCTGCTCGACCTGTTCCATCTCGCGCCGGCCGAGTTCGCGGACAAGCTGCCGCACGAACTGTCGGGCGGCCAGCAGCAGCGTGTCGGCGTCGCGCGCGCGCTCGCGGCCGAGCCCGCGATGCTGCTGATGGACGAGCCGTTCGGCGCGCTCGATCCGATCATCCGCGGCAAGGCGCAGGACGACCTGTTCGCGTTGCAGCGCCGCCTCGGCATCACGGTCGTGATCGTCACGCACGATATCGAGGAAGCGCTGAAGCTCGGCGACACGATCGCGGTGATGGACGGCGGCCGGCTGCTGCAGGTCGCGCCGCCGGCCGAGATTCTCGGCAAGCCGGCGGCCGGTGTCGTCGAGCAGCTCGTCGCGGGCGTCGACCGGCCGCTGCGCCTGCTCGCGCTGACGCCGATCGACGCAGTGGCCGAACCCGGCCATGCGGACGGCGAGCCGATCGACGCGACGCGCACGCTGCGCGATGCGGTGTCGGAACTGCTGTGGCGCGGTGTCGATGCATTGCCCGTCGCCGACGGCGACGCACGCAACGCGCGCGGCGCGCGCCGCATCACGCTCGACGCGATCCGCGCGCACGCGAGGCAGCCCGCATGACGACGCCGGATGCCACGCAACGCACACGGCCCTTGCGTTCGCCCCTGCCCCGCCACGTTGCCGCGTTCACGGCGCGCGCCGCCGCGCTCGCGCTGCTGCTCGTGCTGCTGGTGCGGCCGATGTGGCTGCAGGGCCTTTTCGCACCGTTCGCGGACAACGGCGCGCCCGTCATCTACGATCGCGCGAGCCTGCTCGACCTGACGCTCGCGCATCTCGGCACGGTCGCGCTGTCGAGCCTGATCGGCACGATCGTCGCGGTGGCGGCCGGGATCTTCGTCACGCGGCCGGCCGGCGCGGATTTCCTGCCGGTCGCGCGCAGCGTCGTCGACATCGGCCAGACCTTCCCGCCGGTCGCGGTGCTCGCGCTCGCGGTGCCGGCCGTCGGCTTCGGGCTGAAACCCGTGCTGATCGCGCTCGTGCTGTATGGCCTGCTGCCGGTTTTCGAAAGCACGATCGCGGGGCTCGAGGACGTGCCGCGCGATGTCGTCGACGCCGCGCGCGGGATGGGGATGAGCGGCTGGCAGCAACTGGTGTCGGTCGAGCTGCCGCTCGCGTTCCCGGTGATCGTCAACGGCATCCGGCTCGCGGTCGTGATCAATCTCGGCACCGCGACGATCGGCTCGACGGTCGCCGCGCGCGGCCTCGGCGACGTGATCATCGCGGGCCTGCAGACGTCGAATACCGCGTTCGTGCTGCAGGGCGGCGTGATCGTCGGGCTGCTTGCGGTACTCGTCAGCGATGCGATCGGGTCGATTGCGCGAGTGGCGAGCGCACGGCGCGCCTAGAAGACATCGCGACATTTTCCAAGGGAGAAGCCGTGGCTGTCCTGGACACCGGCCCGTTTTTTCATGGCACGAAAGCGGATTTGCGGATCGGCGACTTGCTGACGGCGGGCTTCAGATCGAATTACCGGGATGACGTCGTGATGAATCACGTTTATTTCACGGCCCTGCCCAAGGGCGCCGGCCTTGCCGCGGAAATGGCCAAAGGCGACGGCAAGCCGCGGGTCTATATCGTCGAGCCCACCGGGGCCTTCGAAAACGACCCGAACGTCACGGACAAGAAATTCCCGGGCAATCCGACGCGCTCGTATCGAAGCACATCGCCCTTGAAGATCGTTGGCGAACTCGATCACTGGGAACCGTACGATCCGGCGTTCATTCAGCAACTGAGAATCCGCATCGAAACCGGCATCGGCGAGATCATCAACTAGCGGTCATCCGGACTCCGATGCGTGTCCACGCAACGATCGCCGCGTCGATCGTTGCGAACGTCACAAGCCTACACATCGCTTTCATTCGAGCCGGCACTCGACCGTCTTGCCCGATTGGCCGATATACTATGCGCCTCCCATTTCCCCGCACTCGACCATGCGACGACGGTTTTTCTGGCTGATCGTGCTCTCGCTCGGCATTGCGCAACAGGTATCGGCCCAGCAAACGCCCGCCGTGCCTGCCTCTGCGCCCGACGTGCTGGCATCGGCGCCGGCTGTCGCCTCCGCGCCGCTCGCGAACGCCGACGATCAGCCGAACGAAGCAAACCGCCGCATCACGTCCTACCTGACGAAGAAATTCGGTGTCGCGAAGGAGCGGGCCGCCAAGCTCGCCGATATCGTGAGCGTCACTGCGACGAAATATTCGCTGCCTCCCGCACTCGTTTACGCCATCATCTCGATCGAATCGCGCTTCCAGGAAAAGGCGCGCGGCCAGCACGGCGCGACCGGACTGATGCAGGTCGTGCCGTCCGCACACCGCGGCATGCTGCGTAACGTGAAGGACCTGACCGAACCGAATGCGAACGTCGAGGCCGGCTCCCGGATTCTCTCCAGCTACGTGAAAGCGGCCGGCGGCAACGTGCAGGCCGGGCTGAAGAGCTACAGCGGCGGATCCAGCGCGTATGCGGCGAAGGTCATGCAGCGGGTCGATTCGTTCCGGTTCGTGCTCGAACCCGACGACGACGCGAAAGCCGCGAACGAGACGAAGGCGCGGATGGTGCCGGTGAGCGAATCGACGTCGACATCGACGTCGGCGCGCAACGCGCAATAAGCAAGTACGTCGCACACGTCCCGCCCCACGACTCCCTCTCCGCGCATGCGCGACACGATCCGGTACGCCACCCGCCTTCTCGCCGTCGCCGCGCTCGCGAGCGGCGCAGCGTCCGCGTTCGCCGCGGTCGATTGCGAACGGCAGGGGCCGACGATGGATGCGGTACGCCGATGCATCGTCGACAACAACAACCAGGAAGTGGAACGCGCGTACCGGTCGCTCGAACGCAAGACCCGGCAACGCAACCCCGATGCGGCGAAACAGCTCGCGAAGTCGCAGGCAAGCTGGCACGGCTTCGCGAGCGACACCTGCGACTACGTCAAAACCGCCAATCCGCAGCAGATGATTCCGGACGACGCGTGGCTGAACTGCTGGGTCGACTTCAGCCAGGCGCGCGTGCGCATCCTGAAGAAATGGGAAACGCAGGGCGACGCGCCGCAGCCGGCGCAGCAGTGAACGGCGGACGATCGTCCGCGCAGCCGCCCGTCACGCCTGCGCGAAATGCGCGCGCAGATACTCGATGAAGACCTGCGTCTTCGCCGGCAGCAAGCGCGTTTCCGTCATCGCGTAGACCGGAACGGGCGCGCCCTCCCAGTCGGGCAGCACGCGACGCAACCGGCCCGCGGCCACGTCGTCGGCCACGACTTCCGCCGGCATCTGGATGATGCCCGCCTCGTGCACGGCGAGTTGCCGAACCATGCCGACACTGTTCACGATGAAACGCCCGCCCACCGGCACCTCGAGCTCCCGCGCGGCGTCGTGCAGCGTCCACGCATCGACGCGCTGCACGCTCAGGCACTGATGCCGCCGCAGGTCGTCCGGTTCGCGCGGCTCACCCGCGCGCTCGAGATAGCGCGGCGACGCATACAGGTGATTGCGGAACGTCGCGAGCCGCCGCGCGACGAGTTGCGAATCGGCCGATTCGCCGATGCGGATCGCGACGTCGAATGGTTCGCTCACCAGGTCGACACGCCGCGACGTCAGTTCGAAATCGAACGTGAGCTTCGGGTAGCGGTTCGCGAATTCGACGATCAGCGGCGCCAGGTAGACCACCGCGAAATCGACCGGAAACGACGCGCGCAGCACGCCCGACGGTTCGGCCAGCAACTCGCCGAGCTGCTCGTGCGCGAGCCGCGCTTCGTCGACGATGCGTTTGCAGCGCTCGAAATACAGCTGCCCGGCTTCCGTGAGCTCGATCCGGCGCGTCGTGCGATGCAGCAGCCGCAAGCCGATCGCCTTTTCCAGCGCGCCGATGCGCCGCGACAGCGTCGAATTCGGCATCCCCAGCGCGTCGGCCGCGCTGCGAAAGCCCTTCGCCTTCACGACCTCCACGAACAGCGCCATGTCGTTCAGCAGTTCCACGCCACTGCTCCATCAATGGATCAATGTTATCCAAACTACCATATTTATCTCGAAAAGGAAGCAATGGATGATGTGTCCATGGCGGCGAGGCGCGCGCACGGTGCGCGGCCCGCGCCCGAGACGGCACCGCCCCGGTGCCGTTACCCGACCCTCGAGGAGCACGCACCATGGACGCATTGTTCACCCCGGCCCGTGTCGGCCGCTACACGCTGCAGAACCGCCTGGTCATGGCACCGATGACGCGCAGCCGCGCCGCGTTCGACGGCACGCCCGGCGCACTGGCCGCCGAGTACTACGCGCAGCGCGCGGATCTCGGCCTGATCGTCAGCGAAGGCACGCAGCCGTCGGACGACGGCCAGGGTTACCTGACGACGCCCGGCATCTACACCGATGCACACGTCGCCGGCTGGAAGGCGGTCAGCGAGCGCGTGCATGCGCGCGGCGCCCGCCTGTTCATCCAGCTGATGCACGTGGGGCGCATGTCGCATCCCGACAATACGCCGCATCATCGCCAGGGCGTCGCGCCTTCCGCGATCGCGCCGGGCGTGCCGATGTTCACGATGAAAGGGATGCAGGAGATTCCCGCGCCGCGCGCGCTGACGACGGACGAAGTGCGCGGCACCGTGAACGACTTCCGCTTCGCCGCGCGCCGCGCGATCGAGGCCGGCGCCGACGGCGTCGAGATCCACGGCGCGAACGGGTATCTGGTCCAGCAGTTCTTCGCGCCGAACGCGAACACGCGCAGCGACGCCTACGGCGGTTCAATCGAAAATCGTGCGCGCTTCGCGATCGAGGTTGCCGAGGCGATCGCCGACGAGATCGGCGCGGACCGCACCGCGATTCGCCTGTCGCCGGGCACCACGTTGTGGGGCATCGACGAAGGCGTGGAAGGGCCGGACCTGTATCGCTACCTGGCGACGCAGCTCGACCGGCTCGGCCTCGCGTACCTGCACGTGATGCACCAGGGCAACGAGCCGTTGCTCTCGGACCTGCGCGCGCGCTGGCGCGGCACGCTGATCGTGAACCGGCCGGGCCGCACGCGCGACGCGATCGGCACGGATGTCGCGACGGGTCTTGCCGATCTCGAAGCGTACGGCCAGATGGTGCTCGCGAATCCGGATTTCGTCACGCGGCTGAAGACGGGCGCACCGATGAACGACGCGCAGCGCGACACGTTCTTCGGCGGCGATGCGCGCGGGTATGTGGATTATCCGGCGTTGGACGGGGCGGCTGCGGCTTGACGCGATTACACGGGGCGATCGCTGCGACACGCCTGAACTGTTTCGCAGCTATCGCCGGTGAACCGCGCGATATCCGTCAAAGGCCGAACGTCTCATTGCTCGCCACCTGTCACGTTGGACGGAGCGATCCTGATGAGACTGTCGCACGCATGGCTCGTAGAGGGCGGCATCACGATGCATTGACCGGGAAGGCCACCGCAAGCTGCTGGAGCGGGTCCGCAGTGGGTTGCCCAAAAGCGCTCGCGTGACAACTGACGGGGGGAACGTCTCATTGTTCCGATATTTCAGGAATAAAGACGAGCGGCAACCACCAGCGGGCCATTGTTCCGATATTCCAGGAACAATGAGCAATCGCGTGGGCGGATTGCCTCTCCGCCCCGCCCCCTTCAAAGCTGCCCCGCCGCCCCCGTCCACCGCAAATAATCCCCGCGCGTCCAGTCGAGCGACACGCCGACGCGCTTCGTACCCGGCCGGATCTTCGGCTTGTACACCGACAGCGTCAGCGACTCCAGCGCCGGCCATTCGCGGAACGACAGCACCGCGATGTCGGCGACGAGCGTCTCCAGCAGCCGCGTATGCGGCTTGTGCGACAGGAACGCGGCAAGTCGCGCGCAATAACCGTCGTAATCGATCCACTCGCCCTGCTCGCTCGGCTCGCAGCGATAGCCGAGCCGGGCATCGATCACGATCGGCTGCGGCGCTTCATGCTCGTGCGCATGAATGCCGATCCGCGCGGGCACCTTCAGTTCGTCGACGAACACGCTCCAGCCGTGCCCGCGCAGGCGCGGCGCGTCGATCGCCACGAACGGTTCGTCGAACGGCTTCATGATGCGAGCGGCGTGGCAGCGTCGAGCATGATCCGCACGAAATAGTCGGCGAAGCTGCGGCGCAGGACGATCTCGAACGCATCGTCGCCGATCGGGACGAGCACGATCGACGTCTTGAAGTAGTGCGACTGCGCGCACTGGCCCGGCTTGAACACGCGCGGGTGGAGATCGAGCGGGCAGCCGCGTGCGAGCACGTCGCGCACACGTTCGCCGCTGATCTCGACGACGGTATAACCGCTGCCGACGTCGACGGCCGCCGCATACGAACCCTGCACGGCCTCCGCGAGCCGCGCCTCCAGCACGCCCGCCTGCACGGGCCCGTGCGAGCGCACGAGCCACTCGTCGGGGCCGAGCCACAGCACGTCGTACTCGGCGCCGCGGGCAACGGTGTTCGGCGCCGCCGGCGGCCGGCAGCCGACCACGCGCTCGAACGCGGCGACGAACGCCGGATCGCTCAACTCGCCGCGCACGTTCACGAGATCGAGGAACGGCCGCTCGCGCAGCGTGAATTTCTTCGATGCACGCGCCTGGTGCGGCTTCAGCACGTCGGCCGCGCCCACGAACGGCGATTCAAGCGTCACGCCGCCCGCGCCCGCCACCTGCGTCTGGTTTCTGGTTTCATTCCACATGCTGGCGCACCCCTTCGGTATCGTAGAAAACCGGGCTCGAGATCTTCGCGGTGATGCGCTTGCCGTTGGCCAGCGGAATCACGACGCTCTCGCCCATCTTGTTCAGGCCGCCCTTCACCACCGCGAGCGCGATCGAGCGCTTCAGGATCGGGCTGTAGTAGCTCGACGTCACGTGGCCGATCATCGGCGTCGGATCGACCGCCGACACCTGCGTGTCCTTCGCGACGATCTGCGCGCCTTCCGGCAGCACGAACTGTTCGTCCTCGGTCAGCAGGCCGACGAACTGCTTGCGGCCCTCCTTCGCGGTGTCCGAGCGCGCGAGCGAACGCTTGCCGAGGAAGTCCTTCGACTTCGCGACCAGCCCGCCCATCCCGAGGTCGTACGGCGTGACCGAGCCGTCGGTGTCCTGGCCGACGATGATGTAGCCCTTCTCCGCACGCAGCACGTGCATCGTTTCGGTGCCGTACGGCGTGATGTCGAACTCGGCACCGGCGGCCATCAGCGCTTCCCACACCGCGCGGCCCGCATTCGCCGGCACGTTCACTTCATAGGCCAGCTCGCCCGAGAAGCTGATCCGCATCACGCGCGCCTTCGCGCCGGCAACGGTGCCGTTCCGGTAGCTCATGAACGGGAACGCCTCGTTGCCGAAGTCGATGTCCTGGCACACCTTCTGCACGACCTTGCGGCTCTTCGGGCCGACCACCGCGAACGTCGCCCAGTGATCGGTAACCGACGACAGCCGCACCTTCATGTCGGGCCATTCGGTCTGCAGCCAGCGTTCGAGCCACGTGAGCACGCGCGCCGCGCCGCCCGTCGTGGTCGTCATCATGAAATGCTGGTCGGCGAGGCGCACGGTCACGCCGTCGTCGAACACCATCCCGTTTTCGTCGAGCATCAGCCCGTAGCGGCACTTGCCGACCTCGAGCTTGTTCCACGGGTTCGTGTACATCCAGTTCAGCAGCTTCACGGCATCCGGGCCCTGGATGTCGATCTTGCCGAGCGTCGATGCGTCGAGGATGCCGACGCTGTTGCGCACCGCCAGGCATTCGCGCTTCACGGCCGCATGGAGATCCTCGCCGTTCTTCGGGAAGTACCACGGCCGCTTCCAGTTGCCGACGTCCTCGAACAGCGCGCCGTGCTCGACGTGCCACTCGTGCACGCAGGTCTTGCGGATCGGGTCGAGGAAATCGCCGAGCTCGCGGCCCGCGAACGTACCGAACGAAACGGGCGTGTAGTTCGGGCGGAACGTGGTCGTGCCCGTTTCCGGAATCGACTTGCCGAGCGCCCCCGCGAGAATCGCCATCCCGTTGATGTTGCCGAGCTTGCCCTGGTCGGTGCCGAATCCCATCGCCGTATAGCGCTTCACGTGCTCGACCGACTCGAAGCCTTCGCGCGCGGCAAGCAGGATGTCGGCGGCCGACACGTCGTTCTGGAAATCGACGAACTGCTTCGGCCCGCGCGCCGCGGCCTCGCGGCTGCCGACGAGCCACAGCGGCTGCAGTGCGCCTTCGACGGTTTCCGCGACCTGCGGCGCGACCGGGCGCTGCTCGGCCGTGAAGCCCGCGGCCTTCGCCGCTTCCACGCCCGCATCGACCGCGAGCCGCAGCGCGCGCGCCAGGCCGAATTCCCCGGCCGCCGCGCCGATGCTCGCTTCCGCCTGCACGGGCTTGCCCGGCAGGAAACACGCCTTCTCGTCGCTCCAGCACGCCTTGCCGCCCGACTGCGCGAACAGGTGCAGCACGGGGCTGAAGCCGCCCGACATCGCGACGAGGTCGCACGGCAGCGTCTGCAGCTTGCCGCCCACCTGGCCGTTCGTGCTGGACGCGACGTCGACCGACGATACGCGCCACTTGCCCGATGCGGCCGTCACGACGGCGCCGCTCAACACCGTCACGCCCTGCCGCTTCGCCGCGGCCGGCAGCGCACCATTCGACGATGCGCGCGAATCAACGACCGTCACTTTCGCGCCGCACGCCTTCAGGTCGAGCGCGGTCTGGTACGCACGATCGTTGTTCGTGAACACGACCGCGTTGCGGCCCGGCAGCACGCCGAAGCGATGCACGTAGGTGGACACCGCGCCGGCGAGCATCACGCCCGGCAGGTCGTTGTTGCCGAACACGATCGGACGCTCGTGCGCGCCGGTCGCGAGAATCACGCGCTTCGCGCGAACCTTCCACAGCAGCTCGCGGGTGCCCTTGCGCATCGACACGGGCAGGTGATCGGTCAGGCGCTGCGTGACCGTCACGAGGTTGTGGTCCTGGTAGCCGAACGCGGTGCTGCGCGACAGGATCGTCACGTCGGGCAGCTTGCGCAGCTCGGCCTCGATCTTCTCGACCCACTGCAGCGCGGGCTTCGCGTCGATTTCCGCGCGACACGACAGCAGGCTGCCGCCGAGCTCGCGCTGGTCGTCGACGAGGATCACGCGCGCGCCGGCCGTGGCCGCCGCATGCGCGGCCGCGAGCCCCGACGGGCCGCCGCCCACGACGAGCACGTCGCAGTGCGCATAGCACTTGTCGTACCGATCGGCGTCGAGCGCTTCCGGCGCCTTGCCGAGGCCGGCGGCTTCGCGGATCTTCTCTTCGTACTTCGGCCACATGTTGCGCGGCCACATGAAGGTCTTGTAGTAGAAGCCGGCCGGCAGGAAGCGCGACAGCTTCTGGTTGATCGCGTACTTGTCGTTCTCGAGCGTCGGCTCGGCGTTCACGCTCGACGCGACGAGCCCCTGGTACAGCTCGATCTCGGTCGCGCGCGCATTCGGCACCGTGTACGGGCCCGATTCGAGCTGCACGACCGCATTCGGTTCCGCGACGTCGGCCGTCACGATCCCGCGCGGGCGGTGGTACTTGAAGCTGCGCGCGACGAAGTGCACGCCGTTCGCGAGCAGCGCGGACGCGAGCGTGTCGCCCTGGAAGCCCTGATACGTGCGGCCGTTGAACGTGAACGTCAACGGAATCGCGCGATTGATGCGGCCACCGGTGCCGAGGCGGTCTTTCTGGCTCATTTGCTCGTGCCCTCTTCGTGTGCGTTGCCGGCAGCGTCGCCGCCGAACTTTTCGTAGCCCTTGATATCGTAGGTCACCGTGTCGCGCGTGGCCTTGAACCAGCGTCGGCAGCCCTGCGCGTGCAGCCATTGCTCCTTGTGCAGCCCGCGCTTGTTCTCGCGCATGAACACGTATTCGCCCCATTCACGGTCGGTCATGTTCTCGTTGTTGACGGGGCGCACGATGTCGGCTTCACCGCCGCACGAGAACTCGGATTCGGCGCGCGGCCCGCACCACGGACATTCGATCAGCAACATGATTTCTTCTCCTCGTTCAGTGCGCGACGGCGGCTGCGCCGTGCTCGTCGATCAGGTGGCCCGTGTAGAAGCGGTCGAGCGCGAACGGCGCGTTCAGCGGATGCGGTTCGTCGCGCGCGATCGTGTGCGCGAACACCCAGCCCGAGCCGGGCGTCGCCTTGAAGCCGCCGGTGCCCCAGCCGCAGTTGAAGTAGAGGCCCTTCACGTCGGTCTTGGTGATGATCGGGCACGCGTCCGGCGACACATCGACGATGCCGCCCCACTGGCGGTTCATCCGCACGCGCGAGAACACCGGGAACATCTCGACGATCGCCTGCAGCGTGCTTTCGATGATGTGGAAGCTGCCGCGCTGGCCGAAGCCCGTGTACTGGTCGATACCCGCGCCGATCACGAGGTCGCCCTTGTCGGACTGGCTGATGTACGCGTGCACCGCGTTCGACATGATCACCGAGTTCACGACCGGCTTGATCGGCTCGGACACCAGCGCCTGCAGCGGGTGGCTTTCGATCGGCAGGCGCACGCCGGCCATGTCGGCGAGCGTCGTCGTGTTGCCGGCCGCGACCACCGCCACTTTCTTCGCCTTGATGAAGCCCTTCACCGTATCGACGCCGACCACCGCGCCGCCTTCGCGGCGAATGCCCGTCACCTGGCAGTTCTGGATGATGTCGACACCCGCGCGGTCCGCGCCGCGCGCGAAACCCCAGGCCACCGCGTCGTGACGCGCCACACCGGCGCGGCGCTGGATCGATGCGCCGAGCACCGGATAGCGGCTGTTCAGGTTGATGGTCGGCTCGATTTCCTTGATCTGCGCGGGCGTCAGGAATTCGGCGTCGACACCGTTCAGGCGGTTCGCGTTCACGCGGCGCTCGGTGTCACGCACGTCCTGCAGCGTGTGGGCCAGGTTCATCACGCCGCGCTGGCTGAACATCACGTTGTAGTTCAGGTCCTGCGACAGCCCTTCCCACAGCTTCATCGCCTTCTCGTACAGCGCGGCCGATTCGTCCCACAGATAGTTCGAGCGCACGATCGTCGTGTTGCGCGCGGTGTTGCCGCCGCCGATCCAGCCCTTCTCGAGGATCGCGACGTTCGTGATGCCGTGTTCCTTCGCGAGGTAGTAGGCGGTCGCGAGGCCGTGGCCGCCGCCGCCGACGATCACGACGTCGTATTCCTTCTTCGGTTCCGGGCTCTTCCACTGCTTTTCCCAGTTCTCGTGATACGAGAGACCGTTGCGGAACAGGCTGAATATCGAGTAGCGGCTCATGTTGTGGTCCTTCGTTAGCATTCGATGACGTTCACGGCCAGACCGCCGCGCGACGTTTCCTTGTATTTCGTCTTCATGTCGGCACCCGTCTCGCGCATCGTCTTGATGACCGAGTCGAGCGACACGTAGTGCTGGCCGTTGCCCTTGAGCGCCATGCGCGACGCGTTCAGCGCCTTGATCGCGCCCATCGCGTTGCGCTCGATGCACGGGATCTGCACGAGCCCGCCGACGGGGTCGCAGGTCATCCCGAGGTTGTGCTCCATGCCGATCTCGGCCGCGTTCTCGACCTGGTCGGGCGTGCCGCCCATCACCGCGGCGAGCGCCGCGGCCGCCATCGAGCACGCGACGCCCACTTCGCCCTGGCAGCCGACTTCCGCGCCGGAAATCGACGCGGTTTCCTTGTAGATGATCCCGATCGCCGCGGCCGTCATCAGGAATTCGACGATGCCGGCTTCGTTCGAGCCCGGCACGAATTTCACGTAGTAGTGCAGCACCGCGGGAATCACGCCGGCCGCGCCGTTGGTCGGCGCGGTGACGACACGGCCGCCCGCCGCGTTCTCCTCGTTGACGGCCATCGCATACAGGTTGACCCAGTCGAGCATCGACAGCGGGTCGCGCAGCGACTCTTCCGAACGCGCGCGCAGGCGGGCATTCAGCTCGGCCGCGCGGCGCTTCACGCGCATCGGGCCCGGCAGGTCGCCCTCGACCTTGCAGCCGCGCTCGACGCAGGCGGCCATCGTGCGCCAGATCGCGAGCAGCCCGGCGCGCACTTCGTCGGCGGGGCGCAGCGCGCATTCGTTGCGCATCATCAGCTCGGCGATCGACAGCCCGTGCTCGCGGCACTGGCGCATCAGGTCGTCGCCGGTGCGGAACGGGTACGGCACCTCGACCGCCGCGCGCACGCCGTTCACGCGATCGCCGTCGCGGTTCACGACGAAGCCGCCGCCGACCGAGTAATACTCTTTCTCGACCAGCAGCTGGCCGTGTTCGTCGAAGGCCTGGAAGCGCATCCCGTTCGGGTGCACGATGCTCGTGCCGCTCATCAGCTTGCGATAGAAGCCGATGTGTTCCTTTTCGTCGAAGCGCACCGTCTGCTTGCCGAGCAGCGACAGCGATTTCTCCGCGCGGATCGCGGCCAGCCGCGGCTCGATCAGGTCGGGATCGATCGTGTCGGGCAGGTGACCCTCGAGGCCGAGCAGCACGGCCTTGTCGGTGCCGTGGCCCTTGCCGGTCGCGCCGAGCGAGCCGTATAGTTCGACCCGCACGCGGCGCACGAAACCGAGCAGGTTCGCGTCCTCCACGTGCGACGCGAAGCGACACGCGGCGATCATCGGGCCGACCGTGTGCGAACTGGACGGGCCGATGCCGATCTTGAACAGGTCGAACGCGCTGACGTTCATCTGGCTTCCTCTGGATGGGGACATACATCAAGTGACGTTGGGCACCAGTACATCAAAGCGTAAAATCGGCCGATAGAACAAAAACGGCATCGGCGTGGGATACCGCCGCCAAGCGCCGCGCCGGCGGGCCGGAAAGTGCGTTTTGGCGATGGTTCGCGACGGAAAACCACAAGTCGCGCCGGAGCCGATCGGCGACGCTGGCTGCATCCGCGTCGCCCGGCCGTGCCCGACTGCCGTACCCGCGTTACCCGTATCGACAGACTGAGTGAGACCGCCTGCCCGGCGTGAAGAGATTGGCCGCGATGACACCCGACGTACCCGCTTCCCCCCTCGCAGAACCCGCACCGCGACGCATCCGCTTCGGCATCGTGCTGCTGCCGAACTTCACGCTGACGGCCTTCTCGGGCTTCGTCGACATGCTCCGGCTGTCGGCCGACGACGGCGACTACAGCAAGCCCGTGCGCTGCGCGTGGAGCGTGATCGGCGAGACCCTCGCGCCGGTGCGCGCGAGCTGCGGGATCCAGATCACGCCATGGGAAACGTTCGACGCGGCCGAGCCGTTCGACTACGTGGTGGTGGTCGGCGGGCTGCTGCATTCGGGGCCGCAGGCGGGCCCCGAGACGCTCGACTTCATCCGCCGCGCGGCGGCCGGCGGCGCAACGGTCGTCGGGATCTGCACCGGCGTGTTCACGCTGATGCGCGCAGGCGTGCTCGACGGCTACCGCACCTGCGTGAGCTGGTTCCATTACTGGGATTTCATCGAGCGCTTTCCGGCGGCCGATCCCGACCTGCTGATCGCCGACCGGCTGTTCGTGATCGACCGGCGCCGCATCACCTGCTCGGGCGGCCGCGCGTCGATCGACGTCGCCGCCGCGATCCTGCTGCGCCATTTCGATCACGCGACCGTGCAGAAGGCGCTGCGCATCCTGCTGGTCGGCGAGATGCAGAAAGGGAATGCGCCGCAGCCGCATCCGCCGGGCCTCGAGCCGGCGACGCACCCGAAGGTCAAGCGCGCGATTCTCCTGATGGAACAGCATGTCGGGCGGGCGCTGTCGCTCGACGAGCTCGCGAACAAGCTCGACCTGTCGACGCGGCAGCTCGAACGGCTGTTCAAGGCCGAAACGGGCAAGAGCCCGCAGGCGTTCGCGAAACAGGTGCGGCTGCGCACGGCCGCGTGGCTGCTGACCAGTTCCGACCGCACGGTGGCCGATATCGCGTCGAGCTGCGGGTTCGCCGATGCGTCGCACCTCGGACGCGAGTTCCGCAAGCAGTTCGGCGTGCCGCCGGCGACTTATCGGGAGCGCGGCGGCGAAGTGGCGGAAGCCGGCGCGACGGCAGATGCGACGGACGACTCCGTCGAGGACATCGCCGACTGACCGCCAACGCACCCGCACGGCTCTTTCCCGCCCGGTCGACCCACCGCGAAGCGATAGGCGATCGCGTCGATTTCCCTTCAAATGGAACCGGTTTCAGTTGATTTGACCGACGTTGCCCTCCGTTGATCGAGGGTTATCCCGGATGCTTCATCACGCTCAAATTTGTATGATGACCACATAACCTTACAAGCCAGAGCACCATGTTCGAGAAAATTCCCGCCCGTGCGATGAGCGACCATGTCGCGCAGCAACTGCTCAAGCAGATCGAAGTCGGCAGCTTCTCGGCCACCGGCAAGCTGCCGACGGAGGCCGTGCTCGCGCAGGAATTCGGCGTGAGCCGCACCGTGATCCGCGAGGCGATCTCGCGGCTGAAGAACGAAGGCGTGGTCGAGCCGCGCCAGGGCAGCGGCGTGTACGTGAACCAGCACGGCGCGATCCGGCCGCTGCGGATCGACTATGCGGAAGCGGTCGAGGCCACCTCGCTGCCGCACCTGCTCGCGGTGCGCCGCGCGATCGAGGCCGAGGTCGCGGCCGAAGCGGCCCTGCACCACACCGACGAAGACATGGCCGACATCGACGAGGCGCTGCGCAAGATCGACGATGCCGTGGCCGAAGGGCGCGACGGCGTCGCGGAAGACGTCGCGTTCCACCGCACGATCGCGGCCGTCACCGGCAACCCGTATTTCCTGAAGACGCTGCAGTTCCTGAACCAGTACCTCGAAGCCGGCGTGAAGGTCACGCGGCGCAACGAAGCGACGCGCGAGGACTTCTCGCGCCAGGTGCGCGAGGAACACGCGGCGATCGCCGACGCGATCCGCGCGCGCGACCCGATGGCCGCGCGCAACGCGGCACGCACGCATATGTACAACGCCGCCCGCCGTCTCGCGGAAGCCGGCATCTGCTGAAGCCGGCGGCCGCGGCCGTTACAGGCGCCGCCGCTGTCACGAACCTCTTCCGAATCGATCAAGGTTGACCATGTCACGAAATGTTGGAGTCATCGGCCTCGGCGCGATGGGCCTCGGCGTCGCCCGCTCGCTGCTGCGCGCCGGCCTGCGCGTGCACGCATGCGACGTGCGCGACACCGTGCTGCAGGCATTCGCGGCCGAAGGCGGCGTCGCCTGCGCGACGCCGGCCGAACTCGGCGCGCAGTGCGACGTCGTCGTCACGCTCGTCGTGAATGCCGCGCAGACCGAAACGGTGCTGTTCGGCGAGCACGGCGCGGTCGCGGCGATGAAGCCGGGCGGCGTCGTGATCGCCAGCGCGACCGTCGCACCGGAATTCGCGGTCGCGCTCGGTGAACGCATCGAGGCCGCCGGCCTGCAGATGCTCGATGCGCCCGTGTCGGGCGGCGCCGCACGCGCGGCCTCCGGCGAGATGACGATGATGACGTCGGGCCCGGCCGCCGCGTACGCGGGCTGCGAGGACGTGCTCGCCGCGATCGCCGGCAAGGTCTATCGCCTCGGCGATGCGCACGGCATCGGCTCGAAGGTGAAGATCATCAACCAGTTGCTGGCCGGCGTGCATATCGCCGCGGCGGCCGAGGCGATGGCGCTGGGCCTGCGCGAAGGCGTCGATGCCGACGCGTTGTACGACGTGATCACGCACAGCGCCGGCAATTCGTGGATGTTCGAGAACCGCGTGCCGCACATCCTGAACGGCGACTACACGCCGCTGTCGGCCGTCGACATCTTCGTGAAGGATCTCGGCCTCGTGCTCGATACCGCGCGCCGCAGCAAGTTCCCGCTGCCGCTGTCGGCCACCGCGCACCAGATGTTCATGAGCGCGTCGAGCGCCGGCCACGGCGGCGAGGACGATTCCGCCGTGATCAAGACCTTCCCCGGCATCACGCTGCCGCCCGCCCGCTGATTCGAACGACGTACCCGCCATGACCGCTCCCGTTTCCCGTCCCCTGCTCGGCTGCATCGCCGACGATTTCACCGGCGCGACCGATCTCGCGAACATGCTCGTGAAGAGCGGCATGCGCACCGTGCAGACGATCGGCGTGCCCGCCGACGGCGCCACGCTTGATGCGGACGCGATCGTCGTCGCGCTGAAGTCGCGCACGATCCCCGCGGCCGACGCCGTCGCGCAATCGCTCGCCGCCTACGCATGGCTGCGCGAGCAAGGCTGCCGGCAATTCTTCTTCAAGTACTGCTCGACGTTCGATTCGACTGACGCGGGCAACATCGGGCCCGTCGCCGATGCGCTGCTCAATGCGGCCGGCGGCGGCTTCACGATCGCGTGCCCGGCGTTCCCCGAGAACGGCCGCACGATCTATCGCGGCCACCTGTTCGTCGGCGACGTGCTGCTGAACGAATCGGGCATGGAAAACCATCCGCTCACGCCGATGAAGGACGCGAACCTCGTGCGCGTGCTGCAGCGGCAAACGAAGTCGCCCGTCGGCCTGATCCGCTACGACACGATCGCGCTGGGCGCGGCCGCCGTGCGCACGCGGATCGACCAGTTGCGTGCGGAAGGCGCACGATTCGCGATCGCCGACGCGCTGTCGGACCGCGACCTCTACGTGCTCGGCGAGGCCTGCGCGGGCCTGCCGCTCGTCACCGGCGGCTCGGGCATCGCGCTCGGCCTGCCCGCGAATTTCCGCCGCGCGGAGCAACTGCCCGAGCGCGACAACGCGGCGTCGCTGCCGCGTATCGACGGCCTGTCGGCGGTGCTCGCCGGCAGCGCATCGAAGGCCACCAACGCGCAGGTCGCCGCATGGCGCGCCACGCGGCCGAGCTTCCGCATCGATCCGCTCGCGGCATCGCGCGGCGAACCCGTCGTCGACCAGGCACTCGCGTTCGCGCGCACGCACCTGCCGCAGCCCGTGCTGATCTACGCGACCGCGACGCCTGACGAAGTGAAGGCCGTACAACAAGCGCTCGGCGTCGACGCGGCCGGCCATCTCGTCGAAGCCACGCTCGCGGCGATCGCGCGCGGGCTGCGCGATCTCGGCGTGCGCAAGTTCGTCGTCGCCGGCGGCGAGACGTCCGGCGCGGTCGTGCAGGCGCTCGACGTGAAGTCGCTGCAGATCGGCGCGCAGATCGATCCGGGCGTGCCGGCGACGGCCACCATCGACGCCCAGCCGCTCGGCCTCGCGCTGAAGTCCGGCAACTTCGGCACCACGGACTTTTTCGACAAGGCGCTGCGCGCGCTGGACGGAGCCGCACGATGAGCGACGAAGCGAAACTGCGCGAGGAGATCTGCGTCGTCGGCGCCAGCCTGTACGCGCGCGGCCACGCGGTCGGGAGCGCCGGCAACATCAGCGCGCGGCTGCCCGACGGCTGGCTGATCACGCCGACCGACGCGTGCCTCGGCCGGCTCGACCCGAACGACATCGCGAAGGTCGGCCTCGACGGCCAGCCCGTATCGGGCGGCAAGCCGTCGAAGACGCTCGCACTGCATCGCGGCATCTACGCGCGCAATGCCGAAGCGAACGGCGTCGTCCACACCCATTCGACGCACCTCGTCGCGCTGACGCTCGCGGGCGTATGGCGCGACACCGACGTGCTGCCGCCGATCACGCCGTACTACGTGATGAAGGTCGGCCACATTCCGCTGATCCGCTACCGCCGCCCCGGCGATCCGGGCGTCGCCGCGGAAGTCGCGGCGCTCGCCGACCAGGTGCGCGGCGTGCTGCTCGACCGCCTCGGCCCGGTGATGTGGGGGCCATCGGTGTCGCACGCGTCGTATGCGCTCGAAGAGCTCGAGGAAACGGCGCGGCTGTGGCTGATGACGAACCCGAAACCCGAACCGCTCGACGAAGCCGCGCTCGACGAATTGCGCGCCAGCTTCGGCGCGCGCTGGTAGCGACGTACCCCGCAACGATTCCCATGCCCGCCGTGTGCGCGGGCCCTTCCGTCAGCACACACAATGATCCGGCGGCGTACACGCCGCCGGCACACAACATCCTGGAGACGACGATGACTGCTCTCGACGCGGCCGCTGGCCGCTCGCCCGCCGCGCCCGCCCATGCCGCGGAACTCGACCGCATCTACAAGAAAGTGTTCTGGCGCATCGTGCCGTTCCTGATGCTCTGCTACGTGGTCGCGTATCTCGACCGCGTGAACGTCGGCTTCGCGAAGCTGCAGATGTCGCAGGATCTCGCGTTCAGCGAAACCGTGTTCGGGCTCGGCGCCGGCATCTTCTTTCTTGGCTACTTTCTGTTCGAACTGCCAAGCAACATGCTGATGCACCGCATCGGCGCACGCATCTGGATCGCGCGGATCATGATCACGTGGGGCCTGCTGTCCGGGCTGTTCGCATTCGTGCAGACGCCCACGCAGTTCTACGTGCTGCGCTTCCTGCTCGGCCTCGCGGAAGCCGGCTTCTATCCCGGCGTGATCCTGTATCTCACGTACTGGTTCCCGTCGCATCGCCGCGCGAAGATCATCGCGGTGTTCATGTCCGCGATTCCCGTGTCGGGCATCTTCGGCAACCCGCTGTCGGGCTGGATCATGGAACGCTTCCACGGCGGCTCGGGTTTCCACGGCTGGCAATGGATGTTCATGATCGAAGCCGTGCCGGCCGTGCTCGTCGGCATCGCGACGATCCTGTATCTCGACAACAGCATCCGCGGCGCGAAGTGGCTCGACGAACGCGAGAAACAACT
The DNA here is from genome assembly GCF_001411495.1 of Burkholderia cepacia ATCC 25416. Lineage (NCBI taxonomy): Bacteria > Pseudomonadati > Pseudomonadota > Betaproteobacteria > Burkholderiales > Burkholderiaceae > Burkholderia > Burkholderia cepacia. The sequence goes on from NZ_CP012982.1 coordinate 1,121,416, forward strand.
GCTGGAGGACGAGATCGCCGCGCAGCCGCAGGAACAGCAGCAGCACGGCCACTCGCTGAAGGCCGTGTTCGCCGACCCGCGCATGTGGTGGATGTCGCTGATCTACTTCGCGTTCGTCACGGGCCAGTACGGCCTCACGTTCTGGATGCCGACGCTCGTGAAGTCGACCGGCATCACCGATACGCTGCAGATCGGCCTGCTGTCCGCGATCCCGTTCCTCGTCGCGATCGTCGTGATGAACCTGTTCGGCCACAGCGCGGACAAGCGCCGCGAACGCCGCTGGCACCTGATCGTGCCCGCGCTGATGGGCGCGGTCGGGTTTGCGGTCGCCGCGTCGTACTCGCACAATACGGCGGTGTCGATCGTGTTCCTGTCGCTCGCGGCGGGCGGCGTGCTGACCTGCGCACCGCTGTTCTGGTCGCTGCCGACCGCGTTCCTCGCGGGCTCAGCGGCCGCCGCCGGGATCGCGATCATCAACTCGGTCGGCAACCTCGCCGGGTTCGCGAGCCCGTACGTGATCGGCTACCTGAAGGACGTCACGCACAGCACGGCGTCCGGCATGTACGTGCTGGCGGCGATGCTCGTGATCGGCGCGATCGCCGTGTGGCTCACGCCCGCGAAACTCGTGAACCGCTGAACCGCTGAACCGCCGAGTTGCCATTCGACGCGGGGCGACGTATGCCCCGCCCCATTCATTCACAGGACCCGCTGCCATGCCACGCTTCGCCGCCAACCTCTCGATGATGTACACCGAGCACGCGTTCCTCGAACGCTTCGCCGCTGCCGCCTACGACGGCTTCAAGGCCGTCGAGTACCTGTTCCCGTACGACTTCGCCGCCGAGGACATCCGCGCGCGCCTCGACGCGCACACCCTCGAACAGGCGCTGTTCAACGCGCCGCCCGGCGACTGGGCCGCGGGCGAACGCGGCACCGCATCGCTGCCGGGCCGCGAGGACGAGTTCCGGCGCGGCATCGACCAGGCGCTCGACTATGCACGCGTGCTCGGCAACAGGAAGCTGCACGTGATGGCCGGGATGGTGCCGCCGGGCGCCGACCGCGCGCGCCATCGCGACACCTACCTGTCGAACCTGCGCCATGCCGCGCAGGCCGCTGCCGCGCACGGCATCACGATCCTGATCGAGCCGATCAACCAGCGCGACATGCCCGGCTATTTCCTGAGCCGCCAGGACGACGCGCAGGCGATCCGCGCGGAAGTCGGCGCGCCGAACCTGAAGGTGCAGTTCGACTGCTACCACTGCCAGATCGTCGAAGGCGATCTCGCGACCAAGCTCCGGCGCGATTTCGCGGGCATCGGCCATATCCAGATCGCGGGCGTGCCCGACCGCCACGAGCCGGATCTCGGCGAACTCAACTACCCGTATCTGTTCGAGCTGATCGACACGCTCGGCTACGACGGCTGGATCGGTTGCGAGTACCGCCCGAAGGCCGGCACGTCGGAAGGGCTCGGCTGGCTCAGGGCCTGTTCCCGCTAATTCACGCATTCCTCGGAAGGTAACGAACATGAAAGTACTGATCACCGGCGGCGCCGGCTTTCTCGGCCAGCGCCTGGCGCGCAAGCTGCTCGAGCGCGGCGAACTGAGCGGCCCCGACGGCCGCAGCGAGAAGATCGACGAGCTGGTGCTGCTCGACGTCGTCGAAGGCAGCGATTTCGGCGATGCGCGCGTGACGTCGATCGTCGGCGACATCGCCGATCGCGCGGTGCTCGAACGCGCGATCGACACGCAAACCGGCGCGATCTTCCACCTCGCGGCAATCGTCAGCGGGCAGGCCGAGGCCGATTTCGATCTTGGCATGCGGATCAATCTCGACGCGTCGCGCGCGCTGCTCGAAGTGTGTCGCGCCCGTGGCCACCGGCCGCGCGTCGTGTTCACGAGCTCGGTCGCGGTGTATGGCGGCACGCTCCCCGACGTCGTGCAGGACGACACCGCGCTGAACCCGCAATCGTCGTACGGCGCCGAGAAGGCGATCGCCGAGCTGCTGCTGTGCGACTACGCGCGGCGCGGCTTCGTCGACGGCCGCGTGCTGCGGCTGCCGACGATCAGCGTGCGGCCGGGCCGCCCGAATGCGGCCGCATCGTCGTTCGCGAGCGGCATCATCCGCGAGCCGCTGAACGGCGAGGAAAGCGTGTGCCCGGTGCCGGGTTCGACGCGGCTGTGGCTGCTGTCGCCGCGCGGCGCGATCGAAGCGCTCGTCGCGGGCTGCGAAATCGACAGCGCGAAGCTCGGCAACAAACGCGTGATCAATTTGCCCGGCCTGTCGGTATCGGTCGACGAAATGATCGCGGCGCTGCGCGAAGTCGCGGGCGACGAAGCCGTGAAGCTGATCCGCCATGTGCCCGACGAGCGCGTCGAGAAGATCGTCGGCAGCTGGCCGGGCCGCTGGGACACGTCGCGCGCGGAAGCCCTCGGATTGACGGGCGACACGTCGTTCGCGGACGTGATCCGCAGCCATCTCGCCGACGAACGGCGCTGATTCCCGCGCCGCCGGCCGCGCGGGCACGGCCTGCGTGGCCGCATCAATGCGGCCGGGCGGATTCCCCGATGGGCAACGACGCGCGTTTCGTTCCGCCCGGCCGGTTCGCCGTACCGGCCGCCCACTGCCACGCGAGCAGGCCCGGCAGATAGAACAGCAGGTCGCGCACGCGGCGGGCGCCGGCCAGGGCGAGACACGTCGGCGGATCGAACCCGAGGAGCCCGCCGATCAGCACGAAGCCGCCCTCCTGCACGCCGAGGCCGCCCGGCATCAGGAACGCGATACTGCTCACGAGCTGGATCAGCGCCTCGATCGCGAGCGCCTGCGCGAAGGTCGGCTCCGCGCCGAGAAAGACCAGCGCGAGCCAGATTTCCAGCGCGTAGCCCACGAACTGCAGGGGCTGCCAGATCGCGAGGTAGCGCACGACGACGCCGGTCTTTCTCCAGATCATCCGGATCGACTGATCGGTACGCGCCGATTCACCGACGAGCGCCACCACCTTCCCGCTCGTGACGCGGTTGAGCACGCGCATCGCGCGCTCGAACGGCCGCGCGTGCTGCACCAGCGCGAACAGCAGCAGCACCGGCACCAGGGCGGCCATGCCGATCGCGAGGTTACCGGCCACCCGGGCGGCATCGGACGAGACGTGCCCGAGCACGTAGCCGATCGCGACCAGCGCGAACACCAGCTGGCTGATCAGCGTCAGCTGCATGTCGGCGACGAGGCTGGCCACGATCGTCGCCGGCCGCACGCCCGCTTGCCGCAGCAGGCCGAACGACACGATCTCGCCGCCGATGCGCGCGACCGGCAGCAGCCCGTTGATCGATTCGCGAATCCACACGAGTTTCAGCATCGTCGCGAACGACGGCCGGCTCGGGCCGCGGATCAGCATCCGCCAGTCCCACGCATTCGCGAGCATCGGCAGAAGGTGAACCAGCGCCGCGAGCAGCAGCCCGGCGCCGGCAATCTGCAGGCGATGCAGGATGTCCAGCGGATGCTCGCGCCAGATCAGCCACACGGCGAGCGCCAGCCCGCCCAGCGCCGCTGCCTGCCCCGCGCGCCGAAGCCGCGCGTCGCTGCGCGTGGCGTTCCGGGCTGCGTCGCCGCCGGGGTTCGTCTGCGTCGTCATGATTCGCTCGCCGCCGACAATCGCCCTTCCCGGTTCACGCGAAAGCGCGTGCCGCGCCACACGACATGCGACGAGAAGAAGCTCGACACGAACACGAAGAACTGCAGGAGATCGACGAACGGCAGCCAGATTGCGCCGCGCAGCCCCGCGCCGGTTGCACGGCTGGTTTTCAGCATCAGCAGCACCCGCGCGGCGAGCGCCGCGACCGCCAGCGCGCACGCGGCGGCCGTGCCGCCCGAGAACAGCAGCGCCAGCAGCGCGAGCGGCACCGGGTGCATCAGCACCGAGCCCGCATGACCGAGGCGGTCCGCCGCGCGAATCGTGCAGCTCCAGCGCAACTCGTGGGCGTACAGCCTTGAGAACGTCTCCTCGACGCACGCATGCCCGACGACGAACGGCGGAATGACGACCTGCGCGCCCGCCTGCCGCACCGCTTCGCCCAGCGCGTGATCCTCGGCCAGGTGATGCGCGAATCGCGCGAGGCCGCCGATACGTTCGAGCGTCGCGCGCGTGATCGCAATCGTCTGGCCAAAGCAGGGCCGCGCACGCCCGATGCAGAGCCCGGTGATCACGCCCGGCAGGAAATGGTAGTTCGTCATCGCGACGGCGATCCTGGGCCAGAAACCCGGCGATGCGACACCGCGGTACACGCTCGTCACGATGCCGACATCCGGCTGCTGCAGCGCGCCGACGACCGCGCGCAGATAATCGCGCTCGACCAGCACGTCGCTGTCGGCGAGGCACAGCACCGCATACTCCGCGTGTTCGAGCATGTTCACGAGATTGCCGATCTTGCGGTTCGGCCCGTACAGCCGCGCATCGGCGACGACCTTGATGTTCGCGTCAGGGTAGCGTGCACGCAGCGTCTCGACGGCCGCGAGTGCCGCGTCGCCTGCATCGTGCACGCCGAACAGGTGCTGGACGGGGCCCGGATAATTCTGCACGAAGAAGCTTTCGAGATGCTGTACGAGCTGCCACTCGTCGCCGTGCAGCGGCTTCGCGACGGTGACGCCCGGATACTCGCGCGGCTGCGCCGCCGGCCTGGAAAAGAACCGCCCGACCAGCACGCTGGCCGCGACCGTATACGCAATACCCAGCAATACGCCCAGCCCGCAGACGATCGACATCGCGCCGGCCAGCGCGTGCAGCACATGCAGCAACACCATGCGATTCCCCAGTGGTGGCCCGGCGGGACCGTGGTGCGTCGGGGCGGGCACGCGCGAAGGCGGGCTCACCCGTGTGCGTAGCGGAACCGATTTCCGTTGAGCCGGATATGAAGGATGACCAACCGACGGTACGCGCAATCGGATGACACGGCTACCGTGTGACGATCGATTCCGGTCACGTGTACGAATCCGCAATCCAGCGCCGCTCTGAACGCCGCGCGGGCAAGCTTGCGGACCGAAAGGATCGCGGTGACGATCGCGACGACGGTCCACATGCGAAACGTCATCGTCGTGAAAAATGCCTCGGGTACGCGCAGCGCCAGCCATGAAACCAGCACGAAGCACTGGACGAACATGCCGGCCAGCGCGGCGATCAGCAGGTAGGCGCGCCATCGCTCGATCGTTGAGGGGGCCATGAGGAATGAATCTCCCGTACGGGCGACTCGCGTCGATCGGACGTCGATCGGCAAGGTCGCGGATTGACGGGCAAGCCTGACAGGCGTGACCCGGTTCGGGATCAGGGGCAGCGGAAAATCCCCCTGGAAACGGTGTGGCCGATGGTAGCGGGATTGCCGCCGCCGAACCTTAAGCGTTCTTCAGAATCGGGAGAAGTTTGATCCAGCACAATTACATTCCGTTGCGCGGCAGGCGCGTCGCGCTCGTACAATCGCAGGCATCCTGCCCCCGAATCGACCATGCGACTCCTCCTTGTTGAAGACGACGACCTGATCGGCAGCGGTCTCGAGATCAGCCTGACCCAGGCCGGCTATCACGTCGACTGGTTGCGCGACGGTCACGCAGCGGCAGCCGCCCTCGCGACCACGCGCTTCGCGCTCGTCGTGCTCGATCTCGGCCTGCCCGGGAAATCGGGCACCGAGCTGCTGCGCGCGTTGCGCGATGCGGGCGACACCGTCCCCGTGCTGGTCCTGACCGCGCGCGGCACCGTGGCCGACCGCGTCCGCGGCCTCGACGACGGCGCCGACGACTATCTCGCGAAACCGTTCGAACTGACCGAAGTGCTCGCCCGCTGCCGCGCACTCGTGCGCCGCTCGCAGGGCCGCGCCGGCGACGAGATCGTGTGGCGCGACATCACGATCGACCTGACCGCCCACACGGTGACACGCGATGCGTCGCGCATCGCGCTCACGTCGCGCGAGTGGGCCATCCTGGTTCAGCTGGTCAGCCACCCGGGCGCGCCGCAGTCGCGCTCGCGCCTTGAGGACACCCTGTACGGCTGGCAGGAAGGTATCGAAAGCAATGCGATCGAGGTGCATGTGTCGAACCTGCGCAAGAAGCTCGGCGCGGAACTGATCCGCACCGTTCGAGGCGTCGGCTACGTCGTCGATCTCGCATGACGTCCCGCTCGATACGGCGCCGCGTTTCGTCGATGGCGCTCGGCTGCGTGACGGTCGTATGGCTCGCCGCCGTGTTCGGCAGCTTCCGGTACGCGACGCGCGAGATCGGCGAATGGGAAGACGCCCGCCTCGTCGAATATGCATCGCTGCTGGTCAATCTCTCGCCTGCCGACCTCGGCCGCCTCGCCCGTGTTCCGCCGGACGCGCGTGTCGAACTGGATCGCCGCGGCTCGAAACCCGGCCCCGAAACCGACGGCGATCGCCTTCCGCGCGACGTGCTGTTCGAGGTGCGCGACGCACGGGGCCAGGTCGTCGCGTCGAGCCTCCCGGCCGGCGCCGCCGGCCTGCCCGACGCGCACGACTCGCGCGGTATTCCTGAAACGATCGTCATCCGCGACGCGTCGTGGCGTACGCACACGCTGCGCGACGACGCGTCGGGGCGCTGGATCCGCGTGATGGAAATCGCGAACACGCGCAGCGACCTGGCGACCGGCACCGCGCGCGGCATCGTCCTGCCGTTGATCGTCGCGCTCCCGGTGCTGGCGCTGCTCCTCTGGTACCTGATCGGACGCGGTCTCGCGCCGTTGAAGACGCTGTCGACGCTGATCGGCGCGCGCGACGCGCGATCGCTCGAACCGCTCGGCATCGCGGCCGTGCCGGACGAAGTGCGTCCGCTGGTCGACGCGATCGACCGCCTGCTGGCCCGGCTGCGGCAATCGATCGTGCGCGAGCGCGCGTTCACGTCCGACGCCGCGCACGAGCTCAAGACACCGCTTGCCGCGATCAAGGTCCAGGCCCAGGTGGCCATCGCGACCGACGATCCGGCACTCCAGCGGCTGGCGATGCAGCGGGTCGTTCAAGGCGTCGACCGCAGTGCGCGTCTCGCCGAGCAGTTGCTGCTGCTCGCGCGGCTCGACGAATACGAACGCATTCCGACACGCGCGCTCGCCGTTCGCGAACTCGTCGACGCTGCCCTCGACCGCCATCTCGCGAAGGCGTCGGACAAGGCCATCGACCTCGTGGCCGGCCCCGTCTCCGGACGCGCGATCGACGCCGATCCGATCCTGATCGGCATCCTGCTCGACAACCTCGTCGACAACGCCGTGAAGTACGGCCGCCCGGGCGGCCGCATCGAGCTCGGCGTGCGCGACGACGGCGCACTGCAATGCATCGTCGTTCGCGACGACGGGCCCGGCGTCGCCCCCGGCGAGTACGAGCGGCTCGGCGACCGCTTCTATCGCGGCAGCGGCGCGCAGTCGCCCGGCAGCGGGCTCGGGTTGTCGATCGTCACGCGCATCGCGCAATACCTGGGCGGCACCGTGCAGTTCGGGCCCGGCATCGGCGGCCAGGGCCTCGGCGTCACGGTTGCACTGCCGTCGGCGGACGCGGGCGAAGCGCGGCCGGCAGGCTCACCCGACGACCGATCACCGCATGAGATGCCGCGTGCTTAACGTTTCGTTAAGCATGCGGTCGTAGAATCCACCCGTCCAATACCGTCCCCGTCGTACGCAGGAGCCTTCATGTCCACACCCGCCCGTTATGACACCGTTGCGCGTTTTCTTCACTGGCTGATCGTCGCGCTGATCGTCGCCCAATATGCGATCGGCTGGACGATGCCCGACGTGCATCGCGATACGCAACCCGTCGGCCTGATCGCCGCGCACCTGATCGTGGGCACCGCACTGCTCGCCGCGATGGCCTGCCGCGTGCTGTGGCGCGCGACGCATCGCCCGCCGGCGAACGACCTGTCTCCCGCAATGCGTGCGCTGTCGGGCGTCACGCATTTCGCGCTCTACGCGCTGCTGATCGCCGTGCCGTTGCTCGGCTGGATCAACGCATCGTCGCGCGCGTGGGGCGTGACGCTGCTCGGGATCGTGCCGCTGCCCGAGCTGTCGGCGGCCGGTTCCGGATTCGGCCACGCGATGGGCGATGTGCACGGCGTCCTCGCCTGGGCGCTGTTCGCCGGCATTTGCCTGCACGTCGCAGCGGCGCTGGCGCACCGCTTCGTGCTGCGCGATCAGGTCCTGCAGCGCATGATGCCCTGGTAATCGCGCGATCGGCAGCACGGCATGCCATCGCGCGCATGAACCGGCCTGCCGCCAGCGCCGCACCCGTCGTCGCCCCGGCTCATCGCGCGATCGGCCTGCCCGACCATCGCGCGCCGCCGGCCAGATGATCGCGGCGCCGAGCGAAGCGGCGCACGATGACGGGCACGGCGGCCGGTGTCCTTCCACCGCGTCGGGCGGCACGAACGGCTGCCGGACGGCCGTGCCGCGAACACGACGGCCTGAAGTCGCACAAGACCATATCGACACCTAGTTGCTGTTCTGCGCCGGCATACCGGCCGCCGGTGCATGCGCGGCGGCAGCCGCCATCCGGGCCCGGTCCTGTTCGGCAAGCTTCGCTTGCGCCGCCTGGATGTCCGCCGGATACTCGCCGTCGTCCCCTTTCGCCGGGTCGTACCCGGCTGCTTCCAGGCGCATCAATTCGTCGCGAACCTGCGCGCGCGTCAGCGGCGCGGCCGATTGCGCGAAGGCAGACTGACCGGCGATCGCGCCGATCATCATCAGTAGTGCGATATATGTTTTCATCATGAACTCCTTCAATGTTGGATCTCGATCAAGCTTGGGAAATGCGTGACCTGCGGATGCAGGCGGGTACGTCAGCTGCCGAAATAGATCGTGCAGAAACTCGCGGGGCCGACGCATGCGGCAGCGCGCGGACGGGGCGACATCGTCGCCGGCTTGCCGGCTTCGGATGAATCGGTCGGATCGCTGCCGACCGCCGTGCTCGCCTGGCGCTGCGGCATCTGTTCGGCCTGTTGCCGGAACAGCGGGCTCACGTCCGGATACGACGTATCGGTCACGAAGCGCAACCCGTTGTTTTCCGCGTCGATCAGTTGTTGCGTAACCTGCGCGCGCGTCAGCGCCTGTGCCGACGCTTGCGTCGCGACACCCGCGACGGACATCGCCACCACCGTGGCGGCCACCAGCCAATGCGTGTTCATGTTTCACTCCTTCAGAAGTCAACGAGACGACGTGCTACACCCGTATGACGACGGAGGGGCTGCGTTTATTCCCGGCCTTTCGATCCGCGAGCGCCGGGTGTTCATCAAGCTGTCATTCATTCGTCAGCGGGCGTAACCTGACGTAACGCAGCGCCCGTTGCGGTTCGGGCAGACTGACGTCACCTCATACGGATCGCGTTCCGATCGACCATGTCCGTCGCTTACGACTATGCAGCCGGCCTGCTTCGCAAGCTGTACGACCGCCATATCGATGGCGGCGCGGTGCTCGACACGGGCGCGTTCCCGGACGCCGAGCGTTTCGTGCGCGCCTGGCCCGCGATCCAGGCCGAAGCGCTCGCCGTCGCGCGCGACATGCCGCGCATCCCGCGCTTCCACGAGATCATGCGCGAGCAGTACGACATCTCGGCCAACGATGCACGCGACTGGCGGATGTTCATCATGCAGGCGTACGGCCAGCCGTTCCCGCGCAACCTGTCGCGCTGCCCGACCGTCGCGTCGATCGTCGCGACGTCGCCGGACGTGCTGTCCGCATCGCTGTCGTTCCTCGCACCCGGCAAGCACATTCCACCGCATCGCGGGCCGTTTCGCGGCATCCTGCGCGGCTATCTCGTGCTGTCGATGCCGAAGCGCGCGGACGGCGTGCCGGCCGCCGTGCTGAAGGTGGACGGCCACGAATTCCGGCTCGACGAAGGCCGTTTCCTGCTGTGGGACGATACGTTCATGCACGAGGTGTGGAACGACAGCGACGCCGTGCGGATCGTGCTCCTGCTCGATATCCGCCGACGCGGGATGCCGCGCCTGCTCACGTGGCTGTCGAATGCGGTGATCGGCATCGTGCGGATCGGGATCAGGATTCGCGGGCGATCGATTCCGGTTTAGCGCGGGCGGCGGGCACGCTCCGGGTGATCCTTCGTCTCGACTGCCCTCTCTTGTGTCGAAAGGGCGTTCGGCTCGCCCCTGATGCAGGCGAAATCATCAGGATACCTTTCCGAAATCATCCGGCAACGCATAGATGCCGCGCTTCGCGACGCACGGAACAGGCGGCGCGATCTGCCGAACGTTCTCCAGTTCCCAGCACACGTATCCGGCACACCATTGCTTGCCTTGCGAGCGGGCTTCGTCGGGCGTCCAATCGTGCACCCCCACGACATCGACCATCGCGAGCGCGATACCGTCGGGATCCTCCTGCCCGTCCTGTCGCAGGAAGATCGCGTTCTGCACCAGCACGAGATCGCGCAACGGGATGGCCGGCGGCGCCCACGAGCGGATTTCCACGCGTTTGCGGCCCGCGACGATATCGTCGACGGCCGGGTTGACGATCGACAGCGCGGATCGCGGCATGGCGGGGATTTCCTTCATCGGCAAGTGGAGAGCGTGCGACCGTCGAGCGGCACGGCGGCACGGCGGCACGGCGGCACGGCGGCACGGCGGCACGGCGGCACGGGCAGGATTGTTGCCGATCCGCGTGATCGTGTCGACCGCAACGGATCGGCACGCCGGCGCACGGCGACTACGAGACGCCGTCTTTGCGCCCCCGACGGATCGCCTAAACTAAAGACCGTCCCCTCCGCGCGGCTCCTGCCAGCCACCGCCATGGCGCACCTCTTCTTCGCCGCCTCGATCCAGCGGCATATCGAAACGCCCGAGCGCGAAATCGACGCCCGCACGCTCGGCGAAGCATTCGACACCGTTTTCGGCGAGCAGCCGCGACTGCGCGGCTACATCCTCGACGACCAGGGCGCGCTGCGCAAACACCTGTCGGTATTCATCGACGGCCAGCCGATACGCGACCGTCAGCGCCTGTCCGACGTGCTCGGCAACGCGAGCCGGGTCTATGTCGTACAGGCGCTGACGGGCGGATAAAGGGACGCATGCACAAGCGCCGACCGCGTGCCGGAACGCCAGGTCGGGCCATCAGGAGACATCGCACATGAACGATCGACTGCTCGTCGCCACCCGCAAGGGCCTGTTCGTCCTGCAGCCCGGCGGCAACGGCGGCTGGACGCTCGGCGAGCCGCATTTCGCCGGCGAGCCGGTCAGCATGGCGCTCGCCGACCCGCGCGACGGCACGCTGTATGCGGCGCTCAACCTGGGGCATTTCGGCGTGAAACTGCATCGCAGGCGGGCCGGCGCCACCGACTGGGAAGAATGCGCGGTGCCTGTATATCCGCCGCAGCCTGCCGACGATCCGCCCGCGAGCGCCCCGTCGGGCACGGGCGCCGCGAGTGACACGGGCGACACGGGCGACGCGCCGCCCGGCCCGCCGCAGCCGCCGTGGACGCTCCAGCAGATCTGGTCGCTCGAAGCCGGCGGCACCGACGAGCCGGGCGTGCTGTGGGCGGGCACGATTCCCGGCGGGCTGTTCCGCTCCGACGACGGCGGCGGTTCCTGGGTGCTCAACCGGGCATTGTGGGATCGCCCGGAGCGCGCCGAATGGGGCGGCGGCGGATACGATGCGCCGGGCATCCATTCGGTGATGGTCGATCCGCGAGACAGCCGGCACGTGACGATCGGCATCTCGTGCGGCGGCGTCTGGCAGACCGCCGACGGCGGCGCGACGTGGCGTGTGACGGCCGACGGCATGGAAGCCGACTACATGCCGCCCGAGCGACGCGGCGAACCCAACGCGCAGGACCCGCACCGCGTCGTGCAGTGCGCGGCCAACCCGGACGTGCTGTGGACGCAGCATCACTGCGCGATCTTCCGCTCGACCGACGGCGCCGAACACTGGCGGAGGATCGAGGCACAGCCGTCGAGCTTCGGTTTCGCGGTGGCCGTGCATCCGCACGAGCCGGACACCGCGTGGTTCGTGCCGGCCGTGAAGGACGCGTGCCGGATTCCGGTGGACGGCCGGTTCGTCGTCACACGCACGCGCGACGGCGGGCGCAGTTTCGAGTCATTCACGAACGGGCTGCCGCCCGCACCCGCGTACGACCTCGTGTATCGGCACGGGCTCGCGGTGGACGATTCGGGCACGCGCCTCGCGATGGCGTCGACGACCGGCGGGTTGTGGACGTCCGTTGACGGCGGGGAACACTGGCAGTTGGTGTCCGCGCATTTGCCGCCGGTGTATTGCGTCAGGTTCGGGTGACGGTGTACGGGCGCACCGTTCGCACACGGCCCGCGCCGCCCCGCTTTAGCGCTCGACGCCCGCCCCCATCCGCGCCACCGCCGCCCGCGTCTGCGCGATCTCCGCTTCGAGCCAGTCGAGAAACGACCTGACCTGCGGCTCGCGCTCACGCCCGGGCCGGCACAGCGCGGCGAAACGCGCGCCGTCGAGCCGCACCGACGGCTCGATCGGTGTCAGTGCGTCACGTTCGACATGTTCGTCAACCCGTACTGAACTGTCCAGGTCGACGATCCCTCGACCGATGATCAATCCAGCCCGACAGCACGCGTCAGCGCGTCATCCCCCTTTCGCTTTCAAGCTCACTGCCTGACAAGAATACGCGGATGCAATCTCATTTTCGGCAGGACGGTGCCGCAAAGATTTTCACGGAACATTTCGAATATGTCTCATGGACATGAAGCACCGCGCTAGCGATTCTATCGATCTGAAAAATCCTCGGCGTGCCGACCGCACGCTATCGGCATTCACAGCACGGTGTCACGTCGTATGTCGTCTTTCATGAAACGGGGCGTGACAGGTCGCGCATCGGAGCGTGTTTTGTAGCCCGGAGAATCGTCACGATGTCACAAGCATGCCAATTTAGCTTTACCTTCTCGATTCCAGACACAATGGATTTCGAAGTCGTCGCGTTCCGCCTGGAAGAGAAGTTATCCGAAACTTTCCGGCTCGAACTGGATCTGACGAGCGCCAATCCATCGGTGGACTTCGGCAAGGTTCTCGATCGCAGCGGCTTGCTTACCATATGGCAAGGCAATCAGCCGGTACGCTACGTTCACGGCGCCGTTTCGTCGTTTGTTCAAGGAGAGACGGGATTTCGCCGCACCCGCTATTCCGCCGTGGTCGAACCTCGCCTGGCGCGCTTGAAGCTCTCGTCTGATTGGCGCATCTTCCAGACCCTGAGCGCGCCGGAGATCGCCACGGCCGTGCTCAAGGCACACCATCAAACGCTGGACTACGAGCAGCGTGTCACCAACGAGCACCTGGCGCGCGAGTATTGCGTGCAGGCCGGCGACACCGACTACGATTTCATCGAACGCGTTATGCGCGAGGAAGGTTTTTTCTACGCCTTCCAGCACAAGGCCGACGGTCATCGGTTGATCCACTGCGATCGCCTGTTTATCTTCGGTCGTCAGCAGGGCGAGCCGGTGCTGTATAACCCCACGCCCGGTGGTGACCAGCCGCGGCCTTGCCTACGCACGTTCGCCTACACGGAGAACGTGCGTACCTCGCGCCAAGTGCAGCGCGACTACACGTTCAAGAGTCCACGCTATCCGCACGAATACCCGCGCGAGGGCACAGACCTCGATCACCAGGGCCGCAGCTACGCGCGCTACGACTATCCGGGCCGCTACAAGCACGAGGGCAGTGGCAAGGCGTTTACGCAGGATCGCCTGCGCGGCCACCGCCGCGATGCACGAATGGCCAGTGTGAGCGGCGACGATGCGCGCCTGCAACCCGGCATCGCGTTCGATCTCATCGGTCACCCGCGCGAAGACATGAATCGCGGCTGGCGTCCGGTGAGCATCGTCCATTACGGCAAGCAATACACCAGCCAGGCGGAAGAGAGTGCCGATGCGCAGCAGGGCACGCATTACCGTTATGACGCCATGCTGGTGCCGGACGATGTCGAGTGGCGTGCCGAGCCGCTGCCGCGCCCGCGCATCGACGGCTTGCAGCCCGCGACAGTAGTGGGCCCGGAAGGCGAGGAGATCTACACCGACGCGTACGGTCGGGTGAAAGTGCAGTTCCCGTGGGATCGCGAGGGCAAATACAACGAGCACAGCTCCTGCTGGATTCAGGTTGCGCAGAATTGGGCCGGTGCGCTCTGGGGACATATGGCGATCCCGCGCATCGGGCAAGAGGTGATCGTCGGCTACCTCGACGGGGATGCTGACCAGCCACTCGTCCTGTCAAGGGCCTACAACCGCCTACAACTGCCGCCGTACGAATTACCCAGGCACAAGACGCGGATGACGATCAAAAGCCAGACGCACAAGGGTGAAGGCTTCAACGAACTGCGTTTCGAGGATGAAGCCGGCCAAGAGGAAATTTACGTCCACGCGCAGCGCGATCAGAACATTCATGTCAATCACGACGAAACCACGTTCGTCGGACATGACCGCAGCGAGCAGGTCGAACACGACGAAACCGTAGCTATCGGGAACGACCAGAGACTTGCGATAGGTCGGGACCGTCGTGAACGAGTGGGACAGGACGAAGAACTCACCATCGTACGGCACCGTACGATTCATACCGGCATGAATCACACGGAGACCGCAGGCAACAATCGTCACGACACCATTGTGGTCAACCATCGCGTCGATGTCGGCGGCCATGCGGAGCATCTCGTTCACGGCAGCCACCGCCTGGAAGCCGGACAGCGCATCGAACGGAGAACCCTTCACTACCAGTTGCAGGCGGCGGAGCGTGTGGTTCTGCAAGGCCCGGGAGGCGGCATTGTCATCGACAGTTCGGGTATCACGCTCGATGCCGTTGCCATTCGCTTCAAGGGGCCGATACAGCAGCAGACCGGCGGCAAGGGCAACCTGCTCGACCTGTTGTCACGGACTATCAACAACCCCGAAACCAGGTTCAGCGAGCAGTTTCTCGTCAAGCACGCGCGCACCGGGGAGGTGTTGGCCAATGTCCTGTATTGCGTGGAAACAGCAGAAGGTCAGCGCTTCGTCGGGCGTACCGATTCGCGAGGGCTGACGGCGCGCATCTATACGGGCCAGCCTGACGTCGCGACGTTGCGTTGGGGAAGAGAGGCGGCTGTGCACTTGCGCAAACAGAACATCAGCTACTGAGGTCCGTCATGGAACAACAAAAGCAAAGTCGGACCGGCCCGAATAATCCGACGACAGAAGTGGCGGCGATTGCCGATCTTGATTATGTAACGGTGGTTGGTTGTTCTAACCCTGCTTTCTATGTGCGTGCCAGGAAGGGCAACAGGATGATGTTCATCAATCAAGGGATACGGCAGTTGCGCCAATACCCGGAGGCGATGCCGGACTACGCGATACAACGTGTTTTTCTGATTTTCGCAAAGAACTATCCTCGCAAGCTTCTGGACAAGCTTAAGAAAATTGTAGAGGTTGACTATTGCGCCAGCTATCGAGAACTGACCGATGTTGCCGATCTCGTCACATTCATTGCTGCACGTCGGAGCAAGAAGCGGCTGATCAAGCAACTTGATATCTTCTCGCACGGCCTCGTGCACAACATCGAATTCGGGTACGACGTCGGCGAGTCTTGGCAGATCCGCTACGGGTTGAATCAGGCGCGCATGCTGGCGCCATTGGCGTTCGATGATGACGCAACCATATTCTCGTACGCGTGCCGTACGGGGCTTGGACACGACATCGGTACAAAGCTCGATCCGGGGGAAGATCCCAAATATCAAGAGAGCCTCGCGCAGGTCATGGCTGATGCGGGCGATGTCGAAGTGCGAGCTTTCCCTCGAAGGTCCAACTATGACGAAACCTATGGGACCCGGGAGGAACTCATCGCGGCACAAAAGACGCAGCCGAAGATTGACGAATACAGGCGCGAGGTTGAAGCCTACCACCGTCAGATGGTCGCCTACCGGAAACGGACATTGGCACTGGGAAAAGGACCGATGAATGAAATTCCGGGGGAACCGCCGCCCAAGGCACCCGTTAGACCATACACCGAACGGGAATTTCAGTTGGCAAAGCATATGGAGGCGCGCCGAATATACGAAGAAGATTCGGATATTGACTTGCCTCTAGACCCGTTGGGTGCCGTGAATCCGGTCAGGTCGGGTAGTACGCCAGAAGGGTTACCCATGGGGCTTTGCATTTTCAGACCAAAGGATCGCACATGAACAAAAGAACAGCAGTGTTGATTCCGGTGATATTACTGGCTGCTTTTTCCTTGAACTGGACGGCAAGCAGAGGAAGCGAAATGAACGAAAAAATCATGATGCGAACATCTGAGGACGATCCGCCATTTGACGCCACCCATTGGTTTTCCAACGGCATGTATCAACGCATTCCTCTCAAGAAAGAGGACAAGATCTACTATCCGGCGGAGACACACTATAACGAAATATTAATGCGTCGAATATCCCCACCCCCATTCACCGATGAGCAGGTTGAGAGTCTCCAAATCAACATCGTCATGGCCCTCAAAGGTGAAATTTTCCCCGCTGACTTTCCTCCGAAAGTCCCTCCCTCGGTTGAGGACATCGGTTTGGGTTCCGGTTTCGATCCCAGGCCGCAAATCGTATATATCAGTAGTAGATTCAACGACTATGTGGGCGCCGAGTCTAAATTTCCGATCGATAACTACATCTTCTACACCTTGCTGGAGGGTAAGCGCTTTTTCGTTTACATCAGGCGAAATGGTGAGACTGGAGAGATTTTTCGTACATCCCGCGTACGCAGCAGCCATATCCCCTACGACGAAGAAGAGCGTCGGTTCCAGTCGTTGCAATCCAAAGCGGATCTCCAGTCCAGGCTGGACGAGCCCGGCTGGAAACAGCGTTCCGGCGCACTCTGCCCGTGGCCCGGCGCATGGGAATGCCTGGAGTTTCCTGTAGGCAAGCAGACGTTTGCTCATAACATGCCGTTTCCAAAGATCAATGCGCAGGATGTAACGTGGCGCTTCGTTCCACCCACACATAGAGCCCGGCTTTCATAGTCCAGCCATCCGCGCCACCGCCACCCGCGTCTGCGCGATCTCCGCTTCGAGCCAGTCGAGAAACGACCTGACCTGCGGCTCGCGCTCACGCCCGGGCCGGCACAGCGCGACGAAACGCGCGCCGTCGAGCCGCACCGACGGCTCGATCGGCGTCAGTGCCCCGTGTGCGACATGCTCGGCAGCCAGCACCGAGCTGAGCAACGCGATGCCCTGCCCGTGCAGCACGGCCTGCAACGCGTAATGCTCGTCGTCGTAATGGCGAAACACCGCGCGTTCGAGCCACGTGTCGCGGCCTGCCGCACGGCACCACGACGCCCAGTCGACCGACACCGGCAACGGCGTATCCCACACGGTCTCGATCAGGTCGAGCGGCTCGTCCGTGCGGTGCGCGTCGAACCCGGCGGCCGCATAGGCGCCGAAATACTCGTCGATCAGCGCAATCTCGTGCAGCGCCGGAAACGTGCGCGACGTTGCGCGAATCGCAAGATCGATCCGCGCGTCGCGTTCGAGATCGGCGAGCGTGTTGCCGGTTTCGACCTTGATGTGCAGTTGCGGATCGATGCGACGAAACCGCCCGAGACGCGGAATCAGCCACATCGCGGCGAATGCGGGCGTGGTGGTCAGCACGAGCGTGCGCTCGCCGGTCGCTTCCGGCCGCACCGCATCGAGCCCGCGGCTCAGCGCCAGCAATGCATCGTGACTCGCGCGAAACAGTTGCTCGCCCTCCTCCGTGAGCCGCACGCCGCTCGCGCCGCGCTCGAACAGCAGCACGCCGAGCCGGCTTTCGAGCGACTTGATCTGATGCGACACGGCGGCCGGCGTCACGGACAGCTCGTCCGCGGCAGCCTTGAACGCGCCAAGCCGCGCCGACGCTTCGAATACACGCAATGCGGTCAGGGGAAGTTTCGAGAACACGGGGCCTCGCGGGCCGGATCGGGCCGGGTTGAATTCGATTGAATCGGGGTGAGATTAGGTGAATTGAAGCAGGCGTGCAACGCGCATAGCCTTGCGGGACGTCACGGCAGGGTGCCGCGGCGAATGACGTCGAACCGGAGAAACAACGTGCAAGGCCTATCGCGCAGGATCACGCAGGCGGTGCTCTACGAAGCGATCGCGATTTCCTGCATCTCGCCCGTGATCGCGGCGCTCTTCAAGCAGGGCCTCGTCTATTCGGGCGCGCTGTCGGCGACGATGTCGGCGATCGCGATGCTGTGGAACATGATCTTCAACGCGCTGTTCGAGCGCTGGGAAGCGTCGCGCCGGCAGCCGGCACGCACGCTCGGGCGGCGGATCCTGCACGCCACCGGATTCGAAGGCGGGCTCATCTTCATCCTGGTGCCCGTCGTGTCGTGGTGGCTCGACATCTCGTGGTTCGACGCGTTCGTCGTCGACATCGGGCTGTTTGCGTTCTTCTTCTGTTACGCGTTCGCCTTCCAGTGGGCGTTCGATCGCGTGTTCGACGTGCCCGCGGCGACCAAGGGGGAATGAAACGAGTGCCCGGTAATCAAGTAGTCGAAATCGACATCAATCGGTGCGTTTATTCCCATTTCAAAACGCACCCCGTTTCATTTTTTCGACATTCAAACAATACCGCCACCAGCATTCACAAAACCAAAACAACCCTAGGGTTTACGTTACATTGTCCCTCCGCAAATTCGAATGCTAATGTTGTCTGACGATTAACAGAAAGCAATCATTCACACCCACCCCATATAATCGGCGCAACCCCATGCGCCCACTCAATCGCTAAATCCGCCCTCGAATTTTCGGGGGCGATTTGCGATGTTCGCAGTTCAATTCCTAAACAAGGAAATCATCATGAACGAAAATCAGGAAAAGCAGGATCTCCCGCTGATCGAATGGATGCAGGAAGATCAGCATGAAGACTGGGTCGAGATGATGAAGGACAGCGCAGTCATTCCATTCGCAACGGCTCTGTGGGCCTAAGCAGGCAGCCCGAACGATGGCGGATCGCAATGACCCGCCATTTTTTTGATCCAGAAACTGGATACCCCGGAGATAATCATGGAAAAAAGTGTCGAAAATTTCTTTTCGTGTGTCCGCGGTCATCCAGCCATGGTGCAGAAACATTCAGCCGGCGCCAACATCCTGGTCGGCTCGGATCAAAGCCAGAGAAATACCGCGCAATCGATTATCCGGCACTGCCCGAAAAAACTCGAATATTCGTTCACCTACGTCGAGCTTGACACGGAAAATCACGAACAGGTCATAAAGGAAATCGACCGGTGTGACATGTTCATCTTCATGTACGACTCGTCCATACGTTCCGACATCAACCCGCATGGGCCGTCGTTCATCCCGCCCCTCAAGCCGAAAATGGCCGAGCACTGGAAGAAGTCGGTATTGCTGCGGGAATACGGCGAATTCTTCAAGGAGGCTTTTTCCGAGAGCATCGACGACATTGCCGCCCGCAACGAACGCATCATTGCGGCGGCACAACGCGCTCGACGCGTGCAATTTCACGACGGCTTCGGTGGTTCGCTGCATGGAACGCTGGATCAGACATGGAAAAGCCTCGATGGCCGCAACCACTACGACCTGATGCCCGGCGAAGTGGCGACCCGCGTACTCGACCTGACCGGAAGCGTCTTGTTCGGCGGCACCTTCCTGAGCACGGTGCCCTTTGCCATCAAGTACGGTGTCATCGACCCGATATTGAAGATCGGGATCGAGCGGAGCCATGTGGTCAGCGTCGAATCGGCCAATCGACAGCTCGAGGACGATTTCAGGTTGTATCTCGACAAATGCGCGGGAAACAGGATCGTCGAGGAGTTCGGGATCGGGACGAACCTGAACGTCAGGCTGCATGGACGAAATGCAAGTTTCGAAGAACGCCATCCCGGGTTGCACCTTGGCCTCGGCGGCGGTGAACGCGGCAGCCATCATCTGGATCTGGTGTTTTCGTCCGGAAAGATCCTGTTCGACGACACCGTCATCTTCGACGGCGCATTCCGTGTGTAGCCCCTGCGACGACACGGCCGGCATCGACGCCCCGGCGAGGTGCCGGCATCGTGACGCCCACCTCCGGCACCCTGCTCGCGCCGGTTCCCGTTGCGCCCGCCCCGCACGGTGACCGCGCCGGCCGGAACCGCACTCATGGTCGACCTCGAACAGCAACTGCATGCCGCGCAGACGCAATACGCCGGCGATTCACGTGATCCCGCGATCCTGCATCGGATCTGCGAACTGTTGACGGCCCTCCGGCGAGAGGAGGAAATGCTCCCCTGGGCCGATCTGGCGCTGGCGCTCGACCCGCACGACGCCGTCTCCATGACACGGCGTGCCGATGCGCTCTACCTGCTGGGCCGCTACGTCGAAGCCGCCGAAGCCTGGAAACGCGATCCGTCGCGGCACAGCCGGCCCGAACTCCACCGCTTGCGACTGGGCATGAGCCTGATGATGGCCGGCGATCTCGCGCAGGCCATCGCGTTGCTCGACGAAGCCTTCCGGATGGCGGCAACCGGTCCTGCCGAGATGAGCGCATCGATCGGATTCGCGATGGGAGAAGCGATGCTCAAGGCGGGCGATCCGCGCGGCTTCGCCTATTGGCGAATGCGTGACGACGTTCCGCGACTGTCCGCCAATTACCGCCCGGTCGACCTCCCGACATGGGACGGCGAATCGGATGTGCGCGGCAGGCGTGTCCTGATCACGCATGAACACGGCTTCGGCGACAACTTTCTCCTCTCGGCCTGCGTGGCCGACTGGCTGGACGAAGGCGCGCACGTCATGCTCACCTGCCATCCGCAGAGCCACGCGCTCATGCAGGCGTCACTGCCGCGGTGCGAGGTCGTCGCCGCGCCCAATCCGGTGCAGTTTCATGCGCCGTTGCCCGATGAACTGCAGGCACGCGTCGACAGTTTCGCGCCGGACCTGCATGCCTCGCTGCTTCATTTGCCGATGCTGAAAGCCCGGCGGACACGCCTGCCGGAACGATGGTTCGCGCCCTACATCAAGACGCCGCCGCACAAGCAGCGGATCGCTGCCGAATGGGCCGCGCAAGTGCGCGAGCAACATCCGGGCAAGAAGCTGATCGGACTGTTCTGGGATTGCGTCCAACGGCATTGGCCCGAAAAAGGCGCCATCGTCAGGTGCTGGGCCAGCCGCCGCAGCCTGCCGCTCGATGCGATCGACGCGATCGTGGCACACCCCGCCATTGCGGAAAGCATGCATTTCGTGAATCTGCATCACCCCGCTGCCGCGGCGCTGGCGGGCACGCCGGCCGGCAATGTTAGTCAGTACCGGCCCGGGATTCGGGATTTCGGCGACACGGCTGCATGCATGGCCCAACTGGATGCCGTGGTCGCGGTCGATTCGGGCGTCGCCAACCTCGCGGCCATGATGGGGATGCGGACTTGCGTACCGACCCACGTCTGTGGCGACTGGCGCTGGGGCGTCGAGGGTACCGCGAGCCCCTGGATCGCGCATGCGAACGCCGTGCGGCAAACCCGCGAAGGCGACTGGAGCGACGTGATTCGACGCATCAACGCGTGGCTCATGCAAGTCTTGGCCTGATGCCTGCTCACGCCGGACAGGCATGCCGACGCCCCCGGCTACCGGAATCTTCCCGGAACGGGGGCGCGAATCCGTCAAGCCGCTTGCGGGCCGGGCGAACGCCCGGCCGCGTCGCTCAATGCACGCCGAGATACGCCTTCACCGCCGGCAGGCCCGGCTTGCCGTCGAGCGTCGTCACGCCCGCGAGCCACTTGTCGAGCGCCTGCGGGTTCGCCTTCAGCCACTCGGCGGCCGCCTTGTTCGGCTCTACCTTGTTCATGATCGGCACCATCACGTGGTTCTCGATCGTCGTCGTGAACTGCAGGTTCGACACGAACTTCGCGACGTTCGGGCAGCGCTGCGCGTAGTCGGGCGGCGTCGCCGTCAGCACCTTCGCTTCGCCGTAGTTCGGGCCGAACACGTCGTCGCCGCCGCTCAGGTAGTCGATCTTCATCTGCACGTTCATCGGATGCGGCTCCCAGCCGAGGAACACGATCCACTGCTTGTCGCGGATCGCGCGATTCACCTCGACCAGCATCCCGGCCTCGCTCGACTCGACCATCTTGAACTTGCCGAGGCCGAACTGGTTGCCGTCGATCATCTTCTTGATCAGCAGGTTGCCGTCGTTGCCCGGCTCGATCCCGTAGATCTTGCCGTTCAGCTTGTCCGCGTATTTCTGGATGTCCGCGAACGACTTCAGGCCGCCCTGATAGACGTAGTCGGGCACCGCGAGCGTGTATTTCGCGCCGGTCAGGTTGGGCGTGGAGAGCACCTTGATCGTGCCGGCCTTCGTGAACGGCTGGATGATCGGGTCCATCGTCGGCGACCAGTAGCCGAGGAACACGTCGATCTGCTTGCTCTTGATCCCCGCGAACGTGATCGGCACCGACGCGATCGTCTTCGTCGGGTTGTAGCCGAGCCCCTGCAGCATCGTCGTGGCGAGGCCCGTGGTCGCCGCGATGTCGGACCAGCCGACATCCGCGAAGCGCACGTTCTTGCACACGGGCGGATCGGCTGCATAAACGGCCGACATCGGCGCGGTTACCCCGATCCCGCACACCGCTGCGATCAATAGGCGCTTCATCTTGCTTCTCCTCAAAGTGATGTCGTTTGCTTGAATGCGGGATCGTTTATTGAAGCCGCGCGCCGCGATCCCGGCGACGTCGCGGACTGGATGATTCTCGACAGTCAGCGCCCCGGCAGCCTGCGCTCGTAGCTCGGCGCATGGCCGAACTGCGCGCGGTAGGCCTTGCTGAAATGGCACGGCGAATGGAAACCGCAGACCGTCGTCACGCGTGCGATCGACGCATCGGTCGTGCGCAGCAGGTCGCGCGCGCGTTTCAGGCGCAGCGTCAGGTAATAGTGGGTCGGCGACACGTTCAAATACACCTTGAACATCCGCTGCAGGTGCCGCTGCGACAGCCGCACGAGCCGAGCGAGTTCCTCGAGCGACAGCGGCTCCTCGATGTTCGCCTCCATCAGCCGCACGACCTCGATCAGCTCCGCGCGCGAGAAGCCGACGCGCGCATCGACCGGAATCGGCTGCGTATCGGTCGAGCTGCGGATGCGCTCCAGGATGAACTGCTCGGATACCTGCGCGGCCAGTTGCTGGCCGAACCGCATGCCGACGAGGTTCAGCATCAGGTCGAGCGGCGCGGTGCCGCCGGTGCAGGTCAGCCGGTCGCGGTCGACGACGAACAGTTCGTCGGCGAACCCGACCTGCGGGAACTCGGCATGCAGCGACGACAGGTTCTCCCAGTGCACGGTGCAGCGATAGCCGTCGAGCAGCCCGCTCGACATCAGCGCATACGCGCCCGTGCAGATGCCGCCGAGCGGCAGCCCGCGTTCGGCAAGCGCCGCGAGCGTATCGCGCGCCTCTTCGTCGACCACGTCGCGGATGCGGATGCCGCCGCATACGATCATCACGTCGGGCAGCTTCGTGTAGTCGAGCGCCTGCGTCGGCCGTACCGCGATGCCGTTGCTGGCATGCACCGGGCTGCCGTCGAGCGAGTAGATTGACCACTGGTAGTGATCGGCCCGCCCGACGTAATTCGCCATCCGAAGCACTTCGACGGCGCTCGAGAACGCGATCATCGAGAAGTTCGGCAGCGTCAGGAAGCCGAAATGGGCGAGGGACGAAACCGGTGAAACGCAGGCGGCGGGCGCGACAGCGACGGCGGACGTCACATCGGTCTCCTGGCGAGGAGGTTGCAGGGGGCCACCCCCGCGGCCGAAGCCGCGGAAGTCGTTTTCTATCGTCAAGGTAAGCGGCCGGGGCTTCCGGCCGCCGGAGGTCAGGCCTGTGCGGGTGAGGCCTTCACGCGAAACAGCTGCTTGAGGCCCGAGAACAGCGGCGCCTTCACGGTGCCCGGCGCGCGGCCGAAGCTTTCGGTGATGCGGTCGAGAATGATCGCGAGCAGCACGACCGACAGGCCGCTTTCGAAACCGAGGCCGATGTCGAGGCGCTGGATACTGGCGAGCACGTCGTTGCCGAGGCCGCCCGCGCCGACCATCGACGCGATGATCACCATCGACAGCGCCATCATGATCGTCTGGTTCACGCCCTGCATGATCGACGGCAGCGCATTCGGGAACTGCACCTTGTACAGCAGCTGCCACGGCGTGCAGCCGAAGGCCTGGCCGGCTTCGACGATCTCGCGGTTCACGTGCCGGATACCGAGGCTCGTCAGGCGCACCGCCGGCGGCATCGCGAAGATCACCGTCGACAGGATCCCCGGCACGCGGCCGAGACCGAACAGCATCGCGGCCGGAATCAGGTAGACGAACGCGGGCATCGTCTGCATCAGGTCGAGGATCGGGCGCACGATCGCGGCGACCCACTTGCTCTTCGCGGCCCAGATGCCGAGCGGGATGCCGAGCACGAGGCTGATGATCGTCGACGACAGCGTGAGGCCGAGCGTGATGACGGTCTGGTCCCAGAAGCCGGTCGCGAAAATCAGCAGCAGCGACGCGGTGGTGAACAGCGCGAAGCGCCAGCCCACCCGCCACAGCCCGACGCCGATGAAGATCGCCATCATCAGCCACATCGGGATCGCCTGCAGGCCATGCTCGACGAAGGCCGCGAGCCCCTCGATCGCTTGACCGATCGCGTCGAACGTCTTGGCGTCATGGTCGAGCAGGTAGTGAACGGACTGGTCGACCCAGGTACCGAGCGGAATCATTTCAGACATGGGAGCCTCGCGAACGCGTGATGGCCTTCAGGATGAGCGCACGATCGACCGAGCCGCAGTAGCAGCCGTCGTCGTCGACGACAGGCAGCGCATTCGGGCTCGCGACCACGCGCGCGACGACATGTTCGAGCGACGCATCGCGCCGGATGCTTTCGATCGGGCTCACGGACGGGGTGTCCTGACCGATCGCATCGCGCGTGACGAAGCCGCGGATCTTGCGTTGCGCGTCGAGCACGAACGCATAGTCGGCACTGCCGTTCAGCGTGGCCGCGACGTTTGCGGCATCGCACTTCGACACGATCGGCACGGCGCCCGTCTGCATCAGGTCGCCGGCCGTGAGGTAGCGGCTGGTGTCGATGCCGTCGAAGAACGCGCGCACGTAGTCGTCGGCCGGGTTCGCGATGATGTCCTGCGGCGTACCGACCTGCACGAGCCGGCCGCCTTCCATGATCGCGATGCGGTTGCCGATGCGCAACGCCTCTTCCAGATCGTGCGACACGAACATGATCGTGCGGCGCTGTTCCTTCTGCAGTTGCAGCAGCACATCCTGCATTTCGCGGCGCTTGAGCGGATCGAGCGCAGAGAACGCCTCGTCCATGATCATCAGCGACGGGTTCACGGCCAGCGCACGGGCGAGGCCCACGCGCTGCTGCATGCCGCCCGACAGCTCGGACGGCAGCTTGTGCGAGAACGGCGCAAGGCCGACCTGCTCGAGCACTTCCATCGCGCGGCGCTCGCGTTCCTTCTTGCCGACGCCCGCGACTTCCAGGCCGAACGCGGCGTTCGACACCACGGAGCGATGCGGCATCAGCGCGAACGACTGGAACACCATGCTCATGTCCTTGCGGCGCAGCGCGGTTAGCGCCGAGCGGCGCGCCGACGCGACGTCGAGCCCGTCGATCATCACCTTGCCGGCGCTCGGATCGACCAGCCGGTTCACGAGGCGGATCAGCGTGGATTTGCCGGAGCCGGACAGGCCCATCAGCACGAAAATTTCGCCTTCCTGCACATCGAAGGATACGTTGTGCACGCCGACGACCTGGCCGGTGCGCTTCAGCACGTCATCCTTCGTCGCGCCGGCGGCGAGCATGTCGAGCGCCTGCTGCGGGTTACTACCAAACACCTTGCACAGACCTTCGACCACGACCTTGGGGGCATCCATCGAAACCTTCTCCTCGTGTAGCGGGGACTCACGTGTGTCATAGCGTGCCTACATAGTTGCCAGAAAAAACCCCGACCTGCCGACGAATTACGACAAACGCTTGCGCAAATACGACACGGCCTCCAGCCCCGCCCGGCGGGCCACGGCGCGCGGCGGCACGCGATTGCGGCGGCGCAATACGCGCACGGCCAGCAACGGCGGGCATCACGCGCCGGACTTGTGCGCGGCAGCGTGGCGCATATCGCGTCGTTTTATGCGCGAATTCGCATCGGGCGCGCGTCGCTTTACGACAATTCCGCGTCCGATCCCGCGGCCAACTAGCCTGACAAATGCACGCGCGGCATTCACCGATAAAAAGCATGACCGTGCAAAAAGCCGCACGACGACACCGGAAGGTGCACGCCGCGATACCGCGCCGACCCGGAAAATCCCCGACAGCCGCTGTGATACATTCCCCGCCAACAGGCTGATTGCGACGCAGGCCGCCATGCGGCGGCCGCCTTCAGCCGTGCATGCCGGTTCGCCTGCCGGCCATGCCGACACCGCCTCGACCGGCATAGGTCCGATCGCAGGCCGATAACGATACGAGAGAGGGAGCAAGGCGAGATGAACTGGGCTTTTACCGCAATCGGCTTCGTCGTGGGCGGGATTGCCGCATTGATCGGGGATTTCTCCGCCGTCAACGGCGCCGTGCTCGGCGCCGCGATCGGGTTCTGTCTCGATCACACGCTGCAACAGCGCAAGCGCAAGGGCAAAGGCGCGGCACCCGACACGTTCGCGATGCAGGCGCCGCCCGCCCAGCCGCCGGTTCCGCTCGCCGATCGCGTCGCGCGGCTCGAAGCCACCGTCGAGACGCTGACGCGCGAAGTCGCGTCGCTGCGCGGTCAGCTGGCCGGCGCGAAGGCCGGCTCGACCTCGACCGCGGCGACGGCGCACACGCCCGCCGGCACCGCATCGGTGTCCGCGGCGCCGCCCGCGATCTCATCCGCCCCCGTCCCGCCTTCGGCCACGCTGCCGCCGCGTCCGCCTGCCCAGCCGGCCGCCGCGCGCGCGGACGCACCGGCGTCGACATCGGCACCTGCTCCTGCTCCTGCTCCTGCTCCTGCTCCTGCTCCTGCTCCTGCTCCTGCTCCTGCTCCTGCTCCGGCCCCGGCGCCGGTTCGCGCCGCCGCGCCGGTACCGGTACCGGCCGCGCTCCACGCGAGTGAAACGCCTGCCGCTCCGGCCCCCGCACCGTCGGTTCCCCCCACTCCGCCCAAACCGCGCGAGCCCGACATCGTCGAGCGTGCATTCCGCGCCGCGCGCGACTGGCTGCTCGGCGGCAATACGGTCGTGCGCGTCGGGATCGTCGTGCTGTTCTTCGGGGTCGCGTTCCTGCTCAAGTACGCGGCCGACAACAACATGCTGCCGATCGAATTCCGCCTCGCGGGCACCGCGCTCGCCGCGGCCGCGCTGCTCGCGATCGGCTGGCGCGTGCGTGCGCGCCGCGCGGCGTACGGGCTCGTGCTGCAGGGCGGCGGCGTCGGCATCCTGTACCTGACGATCTTCGCCGCGACCAAGCTTTACGCGCTGCTGCCCGTCGGCGCCGCGTTTCCGCTGATGGTCGCGGTATGCGCGCTGAGCGCGTTCCTCGCGGTGCGGCAGAACGCGCTGCCGCTCGCGTTCATGGGCACCGCGGGCGGCTTTCTCGCACCGGTGCTGCTGTCGACCGGGCACGGCAACCACGTCGCACTGTTCAGCTACTACGCGCTGCTGAACGCAGGCATCTTCGCGATCGCGTGGTTCAAGGCCTGGCGTCCGCTGAACCTGCTCGGCTTCGCGTTCACGTTCACGATCGGCTCCGCGTGGGGCGTGACGGCCTATCGCCCCGGGCTGTTCGCGAGCACCGAGCCGTTCCTGATCCTGTTCTTCCTGATGTACGTCGGCATCGCATTGCTGTATGCGGTGAAGCGCGAGCTCGCGCTGCGGCACTACGTCGACGGCACGCTCGTGTTCGGCACGCCGATCGTCGCGACCGCGCTGCAGGCGTCGCTCGTGAAGGACATGCCGTTCGGGCTCGCGTGGAGCGCCGTCGCGCTGTCGGCGTTCTACGTCGTCGTCACCGCATGGCTCGCGCGGCGCCGCGACCGCCTCGCGCTGCTGTTCGAATCCACGCTCGCGCTCGCGGTGATCTTCGCGACGCTGGCCGTGCCGCTCGCGTTCTCCGGCCCGACGACCAGCGCCGCGTGGGCGATCGAAGGCGCGGCCGTCGTCTGGCTCGGCGTGCGCGAGAAGCGCATGCTGCGGTTCGGCTTCGGGCTGCTGATGCAGCTCGCCGCGGCCGGCGCGTTCTTCACGAGCCTGCTCGGGCCGGCCGACGCCACCGCGCTGCCCGTGCTCAACAGCCCCTACATCGCGATGCTGCTGATCGCGCTCGCCGGCCTGTTCACCGGCTGGTGGCTGCACGGACGCGCGGAAGCGCGCGCGTGGCGTGCGTGGATGCCCGAGATCGGCGCCGCGGCAGCCGCGTGGGGACTGCTGTGGTGGATAAGCGGCGGGCTGCACGAGATCCTCGTCTACGCGAGCCGTCACGTCGACCTGCATGCCGACCGCTTCGTCGTCGATTCGACCGCGCTGTTCGCGGCCGGCACCGCGTGGCTCGCGCATGTCGCGCGCCGCCGGCTGGCGTGGCCGCTCGCCGAATGGCCCGCGCTCGCGCTGACGCCCGTGCTGGCACTGCTCGCGCTGCGTGCGTTCGATGCGCATGAAGCGCCGCTGTCGGGGATGGGCGCGTTCGCGTGGCCTGTCGCCGTCGGCGCCGGCCTTGCACTGCTGTGGCGCCAGTCGCGCGGCACGGCGAGCGCCGATCCCGCAAAAGACGCGACGCCCGGCACCGCACCCGGCCTCGCGCAAGCCGTCGCCGCAGGCATCATCGCGCCGCTGCACACGCTGACGTTCTGGACCCTGTGCGGGCTGCTGTCACTCGAAGGCTTCTGGCGTCTGCGCGCGTTCGTGCCCGAAGGCGCATGGAGCTGGAGCGCGTGGGCCTACGGCTTCGGTGTGCTGCTCCTGCTGGTGTCGGGCCCCGACTCGCGTCTGCGCTGGCCCGTCGCGGCGTTCCCGCGTGCTTACCAGGTGTGGGGCGCGGCACCGCTCGCCGCGCTGCTGTGGCTGTGGAGCATCGCCAGCGCGATCAGCGACGGCAACGCGGCGCCACTCTTCTGGCTCCCGCTGCTCAACCCGCTCGACATCGCGCAGTGCCTGGTGTTCGTCGCGTTCACCGTATGGCTGCGCCGCCTGCGCGCGCTCGGCATCGCATGGCATCCGCACATCGTCGACTACGCCGCGATCGCCACCGTGTTCCTGTGGTTCAACGCGCTGATGCTGCGCACGCTGCATCACCGCTTCCACATGGCCTACGACATCGACACGGTGCTGTCGTCGTTCGGCATCCAGCAGGTGTTCATGGTCGGCTGGAGCCTGTTCGCGTTCGCCGGGATGTGGCTGACGCGCCGCGACGGCATCGCCCGCGTGTGCGCGCTCGCGTCGCTGCCGCTCATCGTCGTGATGTGGGCGTGGACCTTCTACGCGAACTTCACGCAGGACGGCGGAAGCTGGGCGCGCGTGCCGCTCTTCAACCCGCTCGATCTCGTGCTCGTGGTCGTCTACGCGCTCGCCGCGTCGTGGTTCGTGCGCGCACGCAAGCTCGGCTGGTCGTTCGGCAACCATCGCGTCGAGCTGCTGAGCGCGGCGGGGGCGACCGCGTTCCTGTGGCTGAACGCGATCCTGCTGCGCACGCTGCATCACTGGGCCGGCGTGCCGTACAAACTCGGCGCGATGGCGGAATCGACGCTCGTGCAGGCGTCGGTGTCCGTGTACTGGACGCTCTGTGCGCTCGCGATCACGATCTGGGCCACGCGCCGCGGGCTGCGACCGCTGTGGTTCGTCGGCGCCGCATTGCTCGCGCTCACGGTCGTCAAGCTGTTCCTGTTCGACCTGTCGCACGTGACCGGCATCGAGCGGATCGTGTCGTTCATCGGCATCGGCGTGCTGCTGCTGTTGATCGGCTATTTCTCGCCGCTGCCGCCGAAGGCCGCCGCGCAACAGGACGGCCTGCAATGAAACGACTCGCCGCGCTGCTCGGGCTGAGCCTGCTCGCGTCGTTCGCGGCGGCCGACGGCCCGCCCGCGCAGCGCTTCTCGCTCGACCTCGACGGCACCGCCGCGTATTACCAGCTCACCGTGCCGCAGCCTGTTTATGCGGCGAGCCGGCGCGACGATCTCGGCGACGTGCGCATCTTCAACGGCGCGGGCGAGCCGGTGCCGTATTCGCTCGACGCGCCCGCGGCTGCCGCGCCCGCCGTACCGCCGGCGCGCACGCCGGTGCACTGGTTCCCGCTGCCGCCCGCCCGCGCCGACAACGGCAGCGCGCCGCTCGGCGTGACGGTCGGCCCGGACGGCGCGCTGCGCGCGGGCGTCGCCGCACCGGCACGCGCAAAGCACGGCGCGGATCTCGTCGACCTGTCGCATGCGGACGGCGACATCGACGCGCTGCTCGTACACGTGGGCGACGACAGCTACCAGGGGCGTGTCGCCGTCGAAGCCAGCGACGACCTGCGCAGCTGGCGCTCGCTCGGCAGCACGCAGTTGCTGAAAGTCGGCCACGGCGTCGACATGCTCGTGCAGGAACGCATCGCACTCGAAGGCGCGGCGCCGCGCTACCTGCGGCTCGACTGGCTCGACGGCGCGCCCGCGATCGCGTCGATCGACGTCGAGACGCACCCGCGCGATGCGCGCGGAACCGACACGGCATCCGTGCCGCGCCAATGGCGCGACGCCGTGCGCGTGCGGGCCGGCGGCACGCCCGGCGAGTACCTGTTCGACACCGACGGCGCGTATCCGGTCGACCGCGTGCGCATCGACCTGCCGCAACCGAATACCGTCGCGCGCGCGACGCTGCAGAGCCGCGCGGACGCGCAGGCGCCGTGGCGCGACGTCGCGGGCGCCGTGCTGTTCCGGCTGCAGGGCAAGGCCGGCGAGCAGCGCAATCCGCCGCTCGAGTTCGCGGCGAATACGGATCGCGCGTGGCGAATCGTCGTCGACATGCGCAACGGCGGATTCGGCAGCGGCCAGCCGGCCGTCGTGATCGGCTGGCATCCGGCCGCGCTGACTTTCGTGGCGCGCGGCGCACCGCCGTTTACGCTCGGCGTCGGCGATGCGTCGCTCGTATCGTCGGCCGTCGGCCGTGACGCGCTGCTGGTCGGCATGGCCCCCGAAGTGCGGCCCGCGCGCGTCGGCGCGGCGTTGCCGGTATCGGCGGTCACGCCGGCGCCGGCCGCCGACACGGACGCACCGCGCCGCTACGTGCTGTGGGGCGCGCTGGTCGTCGCGGTCGGCGTGCTCGGCACGATCGCGTGGCGCCTCGCGAAAGGCGGCGGCGAGTCGAGCGGCCGCGACGAGTGATATGGTGCGGCCGAGCCGGGCTTCGATCGCCGCGCAGCCAGTGTGCGCCGGCGCACGCGGGTTGATGCAGGTGCGGCCCGCCGCCGAACGCAATCTCGTCGCGCAAGTGAAGAACCTGTCCGATCCGGCCACCAACGTGCGGATCGGTGCGGCCATCTCATGAAGGTGCGCGTCAGGACATAAAAAGCGCGTAAACGTCCGTTTCGCCGCGGCGCGGCGGGGGTGTCTCGAGGGCCGTACACGAGCGGGAGCGCCACACTCCGCTCATCCGGCGTTTACGCGGCAAAACAGGAGCAGGAACCGGAGCACGGCGTTCAGCCGAAGGTGTAGCGCCCGTGCTGGCGCGGGCGCCACGGCGACGAGCGGCAACTCGCGGCACCGGCCGCGCGTCGCGCCGCCCAGCCTGGGCCACGCCGCACGTACCGATCGCGCCGGACCACCGCGGCCACGCGCGACGGCAACGCATGAGCAACACGCCGCACGGCCGCCATGCGCGCGGCCATTCGCGACGCCGGCGATGCCGACGACACCCGGCGCACGACATGCGCGACGGGCCGCTTGCAGAGGATCGCGCTGTCGTAGCGCTTGCCGTCGAAGCGCATCACGTCGACGACGTCGAAACCCTGCGAGCCGTAGAACGCGAGCAGGTGCGAAGCGGGATGCGGCGTGTCAAGCGCGAGCAGCGTGTAGCCGCGCAACGCGGCCCACCGCTCGGCGAACGACAGCAGCAACGCGCCGATCCCGCGGCTCTGGCAATCCGGGTCCACCGCCACCTGCCGCACGCTCGCGACGCCTTCGCGCCGGTACAGCGGGCAGGCCGACGACGGATCGGTCGCATACAGCGTGGCCGTGCCGATCACGCGCCCGCCGCACACGGCGACGTAGCACTCGCCCGCTTCCGCGCGACGGCGCGTGACGGCCTCATCCTGGTCGACACACGTACAGTTGAGCCCCATCGCGCCGAGCCGCGCGAACGCGCGATGCAGCATCGGCGTGAGTTGGGCATAGCTGTCGAAGGCCGGATCGAAACGCCGCACGATCACCCGGTCGGCGCACGCGGAAGGCGGCGCGGCAGGCGTGTGTCCGGCGATCGCGTTCCAGGGTATCGACATTGCCATGCTCCGTGGTTGGGATGCCCGAAGTCTATGAGCGCGCCGATGGCCCCCGCAAGAAAAAATGTCGTAAAAGTTTGGGGACGTGCGTGCGGGAGAAACGGTCGCGACGGTGCACGCCGCGGCGTCGCGTGCGTCATTGCGAACGCATGACGGCACACCGATCGTTGCGCACGCAAGCAATGCATCGAGCGCGACGGCGTCGATCGCCGGCGCGCGCCGTTGACACATGCTGCAGCGCCATCCACACTCGCCGGATCCTTTCCGCTCCAGGCGCGCCCATGATCACCTGCTTCCTTCGCTACGTCATCGATCCGTACAAGCTCGACCAGTTCGAAACCTACGGCAAGATGTGGATTCCGCTCGTCGAGCAGTTCGGCGGCACGCATCACGGCTACTTCCTGCCGTCCGAAGGGGCAAACAACATTGCGCTCGCGATGTTCTCGTTCCCGAGCCTCGCCGAATACGAGCGCTACCGCGAACGCTCGATGGACGATCCGGCCTGCCAGGCCGCGTTCCACTACGCCGAGGAAACGCGCTGCATCGTCAGCTACGAGCGCAGCTTCTTCCGGCCGGTGTTCGACTGACGGGCCACGGCCCGGTGCATCGCACCCCTTTTCCTGACCGGGACCAAAAAAAAGCCCCGCCTGCATCCGCGCGGCGGGGCCAACCCATGTCAGTAGAGACATCATGGAGGAGACGGGCCCATCTTATCGACCGCGGCCGGCCAGCCCAACCAAGCATTTCTGCTATCGATCCGTGCGGCCGCGCGCACGATTGCCCGTGCCTCCCGGCATATCGATAGAACGAAAAGTCGTTTTCAGAGTGGCGGCGGGGTCGTTACCATCTGGTTTTTAAGCCTGTGCTTAGCCGGGCAAGCCATCCCCAAGGAGCGCCCCTTGACTGCATTCGATCAACACCGCCGCCCGTTCGTCGTCGGCATTGGCGGTACCACCCGGGCAGCGTCGTCGACCGAACGCGCGCTGTCGTTCGCGTTGCGCGGCGCGCAGGCAGCCGGCGCACGCACGCGCCTGTTCGACGGCCCGTTCCTGCATACGCTGCCGCACTACGCCCCCGAACACAAAACGCTGACCGACGCGCAGCGCGAACTGATCGACGCCGTGCGCCAGGCCGACGCGATCATCATCGCGACGCCCGGCTATCACGGCGGCGTCTCCGGCCTCGTGAAGAACGCGCTCGATACGCTCGAGGAACTGCGTGCGGACGATCGGCCCTATCTCGACGGACGCGCGGTCGGCCTGATCGTCACCGCGTACGGCTGGCAGGCGGCGGGCACCGTGCTGACGTCGCTGCGTTCGATCGTGCATGCGCTGCGCGGCTGGCCGACGCCGTTCGGCGCGACCGTGAACACGCTCGAAACGCGCTTCGACAGCGCCGACAGCTGCTCGGATCCGAAGGTCGTCGCCCAGCTCGAGACGGTCGGCACGCAAGCGGCCGAGTTCGCGCTCGCGTTCGCGTCGCATCGCGCGGCCTCGCATGCGGCGTCGGTCGATGCGCTCGCGCCTGTGCTGAAGATCGCCAACCAGTAATTTCCCCGCCTTTCACCGCCCGCGCCCGGACGATCCCGTTCGCCGGCGCGGGCGGTGCACATTCGGACGAACGGCCGCGCGCCGTGCACGCCGACGCTGCCCCCGGTTGCCCTTTCCCCGTACCCCGCGCCGATAACGATTCGGCCCGTCGCGTGATTTGCATTGGCCGAAAGATTGGTTCACGCGGCCGGCGGGTTTTCGTACGCTGAACATCCGAACTCTCTCCGCGCACGCCATGAACCGTACGATCCGCTACA
This sequence comes from Burkholderia cepacia ATCC 25416, assembly GCF_001411495.1. Taxonomy (NCBI): domain Bacteria; kingdom Pseudomonadati; phylum Pseudomonadota; class Betaproteobacteria; order Burkholderiales; family Burkholderiaceae; genus Burkholderia; species Burkholderia cepacia. The sequence continues at coordinate 1,155,610 of NZ_CP012982.1, forward strand.
AGGGCTACGAAGTCGCCCCCGCTGCCGCCCGGTTGCCGAACGGGCTGTTCGCCGCCAACCTGACGATCGCGAAGGCAAGCAGCGGCCCGTCGCCGCGCTCCGTCTCGTTCGACGCGATCGATTTCTTCTTCGAGGAAGAACACGCGCTTGCCTACGCGTCCCGCTGGGGCCGCCTCTGGGTCGACACGCACGCGTGACGCACGCCTGGCCGGCGTGCGCATGGCCGCTCGAAAATACGCAATTACGGAAGCTATGCAAGAATCTTTCGATCCGTAATCGCACAACAATAGCCATGAGTGACACGCTGCAGGAACAGCACGCAGCCGCAGATCACGCAATGCGCAACTGGACCTTCGAGAGGCAAGGTCCGGTCCGGATCGGTTCCGATGCGCACATGCAGATGTTCTGCCGCATGCTGCTCGACACACACAACCCGTACAAGCCGGCGGTCATCGACTGGCCGGCGCTCAAGCCCGCCGAGCTCAAGCGGCTCACGTCGCTGCCGATCTGGGACATCGCGGTGCAAACCGAAGGTCGTGCATCGATCCGCGTCGCGACCTATGCGGCGACGGTCGGCGATCCGCTGCTGCACCGCGCGCTCGAGATGGACGGCGGCGAGGAAGCGCGCCACAAGGTCGTGCTGTCGAAGCTCGTCGAGGCATACGGCATCCGGCTCGCCCCCGAGCCACCCTATCCGGCGCCGAAGGATCCCGAGTGGTCGTGGATGGTCACGGGCTTCAGCGAATGCATCGACAGCTTCTTCGCGTTCGGCCTGTTCCGTTCCGCGCAGCGCTCCGGTTATTTCCCGCCCGAACTCGTCGACACCTTCGAGCCCGTGATCCAGGAAGAAGGCCGCCACATCCTGTTCTTCGTGAACTGGTACGCGTGGTACTGGCGCAGCCTGCCGTGGTGGCGCCGGCCCTGGTTCTTCGCGCGGGTCGCGGCCGTGTGGGTGCATTTGATCCGCGAGCGCATCGGCATCGCGCGCGGGATCGACGCCGACGGCGTCGCGCGCGACGCGAACTTCCCGGCGACGAACACCGCCGACATCGGCGAAGCGCTCAAGCCGCGCGAGCTGATCGAACTGTGTCTCGCCGAGAACGATCGGCGGATGGCCGGTTACGACAAGCGCCTGCTGCGCCCGTTGTTCGTGCCGCGTATGGCACGGCTCGCGCTGCGGTTTCTCAAGAAGTAAGGCAACCGCTCCGGGCAAGGGCCCGGTTGCCCGGTCGAGCATCCTGGCAACCGGGCCTCGGCCATCATCACGTCCGGGCCGGCTGCATGCCGGCCGGAGCCGGCCGGTGGCAATCGCATCGTCCGCATCCGGGCGCGCAGCAGCGCAATACGCTGTGATCGACGTATCCGTTCTGCTCCATGCCCCGCGTCCCGTTCACACCTCGATGCGCGTTCGTCACACTTTGCATGGCGAGCCGCATCGCTCGGGCTGCCCGGCCCGCCGCCCGCTCGACGCCGCCACATCGCCACATCGCATGCGGTGTGAAACCTCACCGGCCTGCATCCACCTGCCAGATGTGGCGCCCTCGACACATTCGCTCACGCCGTTTTTTCTTCGGCGCTTCGAGGCGCGCGGACAAATTGTCACACCCAGGATTTGACAATTCAGGGGCGTCGGCCAGCGGCTTTAACAACCTGGCGCCAGCGCGCGCAAACCGGTAGCGGGTAATGCCTCCCGGACGGGCTCGCCTCGTCGTCAAACCCCACACGAATGTCAACATCAACGAAATAGTCAATAGGACAAATTCGAAATACGAATGACGACGGCCCTGACCATCGCCCTGTAGCACTTTTTTACAAATTCGACGCGCCATCCCGCCCGGAACGCCCGTCACACGGGCCATCGCAGCGAACGAAATGCGCATATCAGCACAGCCCGACATTCTTAATTTTTAATTAAATTGATTTAAAGATAATCCAGTAAATCAATAAGAAATCGAAAACCAAATCTCGAATTAACAAATTAACGAGGTGGATATCCCATTATCGCAAAACACGCCGCCAAACATTACAGATTAGAAAGGAATGCCTCGCTCGCAAACGTTTGCTATTTCACTTTCCTTACTTTTGCTCCCAAAGCATCTGTAACCTACCGCACAAAACAAACATAACTCATTGATTTTTATAGATAAAATGAGATACGCACCGAGGGATCGCGATCCTACATTTTTCATTCTTACATCTTACAAATTCATTCCTCATTGACGCATCAAAACACGGCTTATTAACCATCCTTTAACTTTTCAAACTCGATATTTATCACTTTTTAGCAATCTGAAAAATCCTCCTCCAATAAACTCCGCCCATCAATTTTGAGATTCGCGCGAGCGCACGGAGCATTCCTCTAACAAAAGAGACCGGTGTGTGGCGTGCACATTTGGAGGTAGCAGGACATGAACCGCACATACCGCTCGATCTGGAACGAAGCCCTCGGCGCCTGGGTCGCTGCATCCGAACACGATTCGGCACGGGGCAAGCCGAACAAGTCGGCTGTCATGGTCGCAGCCGTCGCGGCCCTGGTGATCAGCCTGCCCGGACTCGCCGAGGCCAATACGATCAACACACAGCAGACCTGCCTTACGGGAAGCAACGGCGCGGTCGGCCGCGTGAACCCGGGGGGCACGCAAAACCAGGCCGGCGACGGCTCCGGTACGTACTCGGTCGTGGCCGGGTGTAACTCCAACGGCAACGGTTTCACGGGTGTCACGGTCTATGGCGCGTTCGCACAAGCAAACGGCAACGGCGCCGTCGCCATGGGCATCCAGTCATCTGCCGCCTTGTGGGGTGTGGCAACCGGCCTTGAAACGACCGCCAGCGGCATCGGCGCGACCGCCCTCGGCTTCGGCTCGACGGCAGCCGCGCTGAACTCCGTCGCAATCGGCGGCGCGGGCGGCAACGGTACGACGCCGCTGTCGCAGGCAAACTCGACCATCGCATCGGGTGCGGGCTCGATCGCAATCGGCAGCAACGCAACGAAGGGCGCGCAGTCGGCCGCTTCGGACAGCATCGCGGTCGGCGGCCAGTCATCCGTCGCATCGGCCGCCACGTCGGGGATCGCACTCGGCCGCGGCGCGACCGTCAACGGCGCGTACGGCATCGCTCAGGGCGACGGCATCGTCTCCGGCGCAACCGGCCAGAACGTCGCGATCGGTTCGTCGGGTACGACGGCCAACAGTGGTAGCGCGAACGGCGGCGCGGTGGCAATCGGCCGCGCGCAAACGGCCAGCGGCGACGGCGCGGTCGCGCTCGGCACCAGCAACTCGGCGAACGGCACGGGCGCGGTCGCGCTCGGCAACGGCAACTCGGCGAACGGCACCGGTGCGGTTGCGCTGGGCAGTGGCAACAGCGTGACGGGGACGGGTTCGGTCGGTATCGGCAGCGGCGCCAAGGCGACCTATGCGGGTTCGAGCGCAATCGGTGCCTCGTCGTATGCGGGCGGGACTTCGGCGCCTGCCTCCGCTTTCGGGAACGGGAGTTCCGCGACGGCGAACTATGCAACCGCGATCGGCGTCAACGCCAGCGCTGCCGGCGGCGGCAGCGTTGCGCTGGGCGTGGCCACTGCGAGTGCGCTCCAGAGCGTTGCAATCGGCCAGCAATCCAATGCTTCTCAAGCCGGCAACATTTCGATCGGCTCGTTTGCGACGGCCAGCGGCAACGGCAATGCGGTCGCCATGGGCTATCAATCGACCGCTTCCGCCGGCAACGCGATGGCGCTCGGCTACCTGTCGACGGCCAACGTTGCAAACTCCGTCGCCCTTGGCAACAACTCGGCGACGATTGGTGCGGCGGACACGGCGACGGGCGGCACCGGTTCGGTCAACTCCGCCACGATCGGTGGCCAGACGTTCGGTAACTTTGCAGGCGCAAGCGCCGCCAACGGCGTCGTCAGCGTGGGTACGGCGGGCAACGAGCGTCGCATCCAGAACGTCGCAGCGGGTCTCGTCACGTCGACCAGCACCGATGCGATCAACGGTAGCCAGCTCTACTCGGTCGCGAGCACGACGACGTCGAGCATCACGAGCCTGTCGACGTCGGCTTCGACCGGCCTGTCGTCGGCGAATAGCTCGATCACGTCGCTCTCGACCTCCACGTCGACGGGTCTGTCGTCGGCCAACAGCTCGATCGGCTCGCTGTCGACCGGTCTCTCGTCGACCAATAGCTCGGTCACGTCGCTGTCGTCCTCCACGTCGACGGGTCTCTCGTCGGCCAACAGCTCGATCGGTTCGCTGTCGACCGGTCTCTCGTCGACCAAGAGCTCGGTCACTTCGCTGTCGTCCTCCACGTCGACCGGCCTGTCGTCGGCCAACAGCTCGATCGGCTCGCTTTCGACCGGCCTCTCGTCGACCAATAGCTCGGTCACTTCGCTGTCGTCCTCCACGTCGACCGGCCTGTCGTCGGCCAACAGCTCGATCGGCTCGCTTTCGACCGGCCTCTCGTCGACCAATAGCTCGGTCACTTCGCTGTCGTCCTCCACGTCGACCGGTCTGTCGTCGGCTAATAGCTCGATCACGTCCCTGTCGACTTCGACCTCGACTGGCTTGTCGTCGGCCACCAGTTCGATCGGCTCGCTGTCCACCGGCCTCTCGTCGACGAACAGCTCGGTCACCTCGCTGTCGTCCTCCACGTCGACGGGTCTGTCGTCGGCTAATAGCTCGATCACGTCCCTGTCGACTTCGACCTCGACTGGCTTGTCGTCGGCCAACAGCTCGATCGGCTCGCTGTCCACCGGCCTCTCGTCGACGAACAGCTCGGTCACTTCGCTGTCGTCCTCCACGTCGACTGGCCTCTCGTCGGCTAATAGCTCGATCACGTCCCTGTCGACGTCGACCTCGACCGGTCTGTCGTCGGCCACCAGCTCGATCGGCTCGCTCTCGACCGGCCTCTCGTCGACCAATAGCTCGGTCACCTCGCTGTCGTCCTCCACGTCGACCGGCCTGTCGTCGGCTAATAGCTCGATCACGTCCCTGTCGACTTCGACCTCGACTGGCTTGTCGTCGGCCACCAGTTCGATCGGCTCGCTCTCGACCGGTCTCTCGTCGACCAACAGCTCGATCACTTCGCTGTCGACGTCGACCTCGACCGGCCTCTCGTCGGCCAACAGCTCGATCGGCTCGCTGTCCACCGGCTTGAGCACGGTCTCGACGAAGACAGACAACCTCGGTAGCAGCACGGCCTCGGCACTTGGCGGTGGCTCGACGTATGACCCGACAACCGGCAAGGTCTCGGCCCCGTCGTACACCACGTACAACGCGAACGGCACGACGTCGACCGCCAACAGCGTCGGCTCGGCAATCGACAGCATCAACAGCCAGGGCATCAAGTACTTCCACGCGAACTCGACCGGCGCCGACAGCACCGCGACGGGCACCGACGCCGTCGCCATCGGCAGCGGCGCCATCGCCAGCACGAACAATTCCGTCGCGCTGGGCGCCGGCTCGAAGGCCGACACCGCGCCCGTCGACACGAGCAGCGCAACCGTCGGCGGCGTCACGTTCGGCGGATTCGCAGGCACCAAGCCGGTTGGCACCGTTAGCGTCGGCAGCGCCAACAACGAGCGGCAAATCACCAATGTCGCCGCCGGCCAGGTAACGTCGACCAGTACCGACGCGATCAACGGTAGCCAGCTTTATTCCGTCGCCCAACAGGTCGGTACCGCGACCAGTGCCATTTCGTCGCTGTCGACTTCGACGTCGACCGGTCTGTCGTCGGCCAACAGCTCGATCACCTCGCTGTCGACTTCCACGTCGACGGGTCTGTCGTCGGCTAACAGCTCGATCACGTCGCTGTCGACCTCGACCTCGACGGGTCTGTCGTCGGCTAACAGCTCGATCACGTCGCTGTCGACCTCGACCTCGACGGGTCTGTCGTCGGCTAACAGCTCGATCACGTCGCTGTCGACCTCGACCTCGACGGGCTTGTCGTCGGCCAACAGCTCGATCACGTCGTTGTCGACTTCGACCTCGACGGGTCTGTCGTCGGCTAACAGCTCGATCACGTCCCTGTCGACTTCGACCTCGACCGGTTTGTCGTCGGCTAACAGCTCGATCACTTCGCTGTCGACTTCGACCTCGACGGGTCTGTCCTCGGCTAACAGCTCGATCACCTCGCTGTCGACGTCGACCTCGACCGGCCTCTCGTCGGCCAACAGCTCGATCACTTCGTTGTCGACTTCGACCTCGACGGGCCTGTCGTCGGCCAACAGCTCGATCACGTCGCTGTCGACCTCGACCTCGACGGGTCTGTCGTCGGCTAACAGCTCGATCACTTCGCTGTCGACCTCGACCTCGACCGGTCTGTCGTCGGCTAACAGCTCGATCACTTCGCTGTCGACCTCGACCTCGACCGGTCTGTCGTCCGCGAATAGCTCGATCACGTCGCTGTCGACTTCGACCTCGACCGGTTTGTCGTCGGCTAACAGCTCGATCACTTCGCTGTCGACTTCGACCTCGACGGGTCTGTCCTCGGCTAACAGCTCGATCACCTCGCTGTCGACGTCGACCTCGACCGGCCTCTCGTCGGCCAACAGCTCGATCACTTCGTTGTCGACTTCGACCTCGACGGGCCTGTCGTCGGCCAACAGCTCGATCACGTCGCTGTCGACCTCGACCTCGACGGGTCTGTCGTCGGCTAACAGCTCGATCACTTCGTTGTCGACCTCGACCTCGACCGGTCTGTCGTCCGCGAATAGCTCGATCGATTCGCTGTCGACCTCGACCTCGACCGGCCTCTCATCGGCCAACAGCTCGATCACCTCGCTCTCGACCTCGACGTCGACCGGTTTGTCGTCGGCTAATAGCTCGATCACCTCGCTGTCGACTTCGACCTCGACCGGCCTGTCGTCGGCTAACAGCTCGATCACTTCGCTGTCGACCTCGACCTCGACCGGTCTGTCGTCCGCGAATAGCTCGATCACGTCGCTGTCGACTTCGACCTCGACCGGTTTGTCGTCGGCTAACAGCTCGATCACTTCGCTGTCGACTTCGACCTCGACGGGTCTGTCCTCGGCTAACAGCTCGATCACCTCGCTGTCGACGTCGACCTCGACCGGCCTCTCGTCGGCCAACAGCTCGATCACTTCGTTGTCGACTTCGACCTCGACGGGCCTGTCGTCGGCCAACAGCTCGATCACGTCGCTGTCGACCTCGACCTCGACGGGTCTGTCGTCGGCTAACAGCTCGATCACTTCGTTGTCGACCTCGACCTCGACCGGTCTGTCGTCCGCGAATAGCTCGATCGATTCGCTGTCGACCTCGACCTCGACCGGCCTCTCATCGGCCAACAGCTCGATCACCTCGCTCTCGACCTCGACGTCGACCGGTTTGTCGTCGGCTAATAGCTCGATCACCTCGCTGTCGACGTCGACCTCGACCGGCCTGTCGTCGGCCAACAGCTCGATCACTTCGCTCTCGACCTCGACCTCGACCGGCCTCTCGTCGGCGAATAGCTCGATCACGTCGCTGTCGACCTCGACCTCGACGGGTCTGTCGTCGGCTAACAGCTCGATCACTTCGCTCTCGACCTCGACCTCGACCGGTCTGTCGTCCGCGAATAGCTCGATCGATTCGCTGTCGACCTCGACCTCGACGGGCCTCTCGTCGGCTAACAGCTCGATCACGTCGTTGTCGACTTCGACCTCGACGGGCCTCTCGTCGGCTAACAGCTCGATCACTTCGCTGTCGACTTCGACCTCGACGGGTCTGTCGTCGGCCAACAGCTCGATCACCTCGCTGTCGACCTCGACGTCGACCGGTTTGTCGTCGGCTAATAGCTCGATCACCTCGCTGTCCACTTCGACCTCGACCGGCCTCTCGTCGGCCAACAGCTCGATCACGTCGCTGTCCACTTCGACCTCGACCGGCCTCTCGTCGGCCAACAGCTCGATCACTTCGCTGTCGACCTCGACGTCGACCGGCCTGTCGTCGGCCAACAGCTCGATCACTTCGCTGTCGACGTCGACCTCGACCGGCTTGTCGTCGGCCACCAGTTCGATCGGCTCGCTGTCGACCGGCCTCTCGTCGACCAATAGCTCGGTCACCTCGCTGTCGTCCTCCACGTCGACCGGCCTCTCGTCGGCCAACAGCTCGATCACTTCGCTGTCGACGTCGACCTCGACTGGCTTGTCGTCGGCCACCAGCTCGATCGGCTCGCTGTCGACCGGCCTCTCGTCGACCAATAGCTCGGTCACCTCGCTGTCGACCTCCACGTCGACGGGCCTCTCGTCGGCCAACAGCTCGATCACGTCGCTGTCGACTTCGACCTCGACCGGCCTCTCCTCGGCGAATAGCTCGATCACGTCATTGTCCACGTCGACCTCGACGGGTCTGTCGTCGGCTAACAGCTCGATCACCTCGTTGTCGACCTCGACCTCGACGGGCTTGTCGTCCGCGACTAGCTCGATCGATTCGCTGTCGACTTCGACCTCGACGGGCCTGTCCTCGGCGAACAGCTCGATCGATTCGCTGTCGACCTCGACCTCGACCGGCCTGTCCTCGGCCAACAGCTCGATCACCTCGCTGTCGACTTCCACGTCGACGGGCCTCTCGTCGGCCAACAGCTCGATCACCTCGCTGTCCACGTCGACCTCGACCGGCATCACCTCGTTGTCCACCGGCCTGAGCAGCACGAACAGCTCGGTGTCGTCGCTGTCGACCTCGACCTCGACGGGCCTGTCCTCGGCGAACAGCTCGATCACCTCCCTGTCCACGTCGACCTCGACCGGCATCAGTTCGCTGTCCACTGGCCTGAGCAGCACGAACAGCTCGGTGTCGTCGCTGTCGACCTCGACTTCGACGGGCCTGTCCTCGGCGAACAGCTCGATCAGCTCGCTGTCGACTTCGACCTCGACCGCGATCAACGCCGCGAAGACGCACTACTACAGCGTCAACGACAACGGCACGCAGCAGGCCAACTATGACAACACGGGCGCCACCGGCACCAACGCACTCGCCGCCGGCGTGAACGCCAGCGCGGCAGGCGCGAGCAGCGTGGCAGTCGGCGACGGTTCGAACGCGCAGTCGGCGGGCGCGGTCGCGATCGGCCAGAACGCATCGGCCACGGGCGGCAAGGCCGTGTCGATCGGCTCCGGCAACACGGCAACCGGCGACGGCGCAGTCGCGATCGGCGACCCGAGCATCGCGACGGGCACCGGCGCGGTCGCACTGGGCGCGAACGACACGGCGACCGGCAACGGCGCAGTGGCGCTCGGCAACGCGAACACCGCAACCGGTGCCAGCGCACTCGCCCTCGGCAGCTCGAACCAGGCCACCGCGGACAACACGATCGCGCTGGGCAACCAGTCCACGGCCAGCGCCGTCGGTGCGCAGGCCTACGGCTCGAGCGCCACGGCCAGCGCCGCCAACGCGCTCGCCCTGGGTTCGAACGCCACCGCGAACGTCGCAAACTCGATCGCACTCGGCGCGAACTCGGTCACGGGTGCCGCAGTCGGCACGTCGAGCGCCACGATCGGCGGCGTCACGTACTTCTTCGCGGGCAGCTCGCCGGTCGGCGTGGTGAGCGTCGGCGCACCGGGCCAGGAACGCCAGATCACGAACGTCGCCGCCGGCCGGATCTCGGCCAGCAGCACGGACGCGATCAACGGCAGCCAGCTCAACGCGACGAACAACGCGGTCAACGCGCTGTCGACGTCCACCGCATCGAACGTCGCATCGCTGTCGACCGGCATCAACTCGCTGTCGACGGGCCTGAGCACGACGAACAGCAACGTGGCCTCGCTGTCCACGTCGACCTCGACCGCGATCAACTCGCTGTCGACCGGCCTGAGCACGACGAACAGCAACGTCAACTCGCTGTCGACGTCGACCTCGACGGGCATCGGTTCGCTGTCCACCGGCCTGAGCACGACGAACAGCAACGTGGCCTCGCTGTCGACCGGCGTGACCAACATCAACAATCAGTTGAACCAGCTGTCGACGTCGATCAACAACAACACGACGCGCGCCGCCAACAACAACGGCATCGCGGCCGACATGAACGGCAAGGGCACCGACGTCCCGACCGTCACCGCGGGTTCGAACTCGGTGGCGATCGGCGCGAATTCGAACGACGGCGGTCGCTCGAACGTGGTGTCGGTCGGCAACGACCAGCAGCAGCGCCAGATCACGAACGTCGCGCCGGGTACGCAAGGCACCGACGCGGTGAACGTGAACCAGTTGACGCAGGTGCAGACGACGCTGTCGACGGCACTGTCGGGCCAGCAGGCGCAGATCAACTCGCTGGGTTCGCAACTGCAGCAGACCGACCAGATGGCGAAGCAGGGTATCGCGGCCGTCGGCGCGATGGCGTCGATCCCGCAGCTCGATCGCGACGCCAACTTCGGGATGGGTGTGGGCACGTCGACCTTCCTCGGCCAGAAGGCGATGGCGGTCAACATGCAGGCGCGCATTACCGAGAACCTGAAGGCGTCGATCAACGGCGGTTTCAGCGGCGGTCAGAAGGTGATCGGCGCCGGCATGCTGTACCAGTGGAAGTAACGCGTCGCGCCGCCAGGCCGCCCGGCTCGCCAGCCGGACGGCTTGCGGCGGCCCCGACGGCCGGACGAGCCCGCCGCGCAACCCGTGGCGGGCTTCAGTCAACCCAAGTTTTGAGGATGTAACCGTGAACAAACTCGCTCTTGCGCTCGCACTTTCTGCTACGGCCCTCGCCGCGTGCTCGACCGCATCCGGCCCGACCTTCAGCGCCTCCGAACTGCAGCCGCGCGACGGCGTGCGCACCTTCCAGGTGGACTGCCACGGCCTGCTGTCGGGCCCGGAGACCTGCATGAAGGCCGCCCGCAAGATCTGCGGCGAAGAGCCCGTGCGCGCCGTCGATTCGGCCCGCGCGCTGCGCGACAAGTCCGATCCCGCAACGCTCGTGTTCCAGTGCGGCGCGGCGCCGGCCCAAGCGGCGCAGGCCGCCGCGCCGGCGACAGCCGTCGTCGAACAGGTCAACCTGTCGGGCGACGCGCTGTTCGCCACCGACCACGCGACGCTCGCCCCGACCGCGCGCGAATCGCTCGACCGGTTGCTGAGCGAGCGCGCCGACCACACGTACTCGCAGGTGAGCGTCACCGGCTTTACGGATTCGGTGGGCAGCGACGACTACAATCTCGCGCTGTCGAAGCGCCGCGCCGAATCCGTCGCGGCCTATCTGAAGGCACACGGCGTGAAGACCGATTCGCTGACGGTCTCGGGTCGCGGCAAGGCCGACCCGGTCGCGTCGAACGCGACGCCCGAAGGCCGCGCCAGCAACCGCCGCGTCGAAATCCGCCTGCAGCACTGAGCGGGCCGCCGCCGCGCGCGGCGCCCCGATCCGGCCGGCCGTCAGCGCCGCGCCGGACCCGCACCCGCCCCCCGCCGGACGCCCCCGGGCGCCGCTTCGCCGGCGCCCTGCTCGCATTGACCGGCGGCTATGTCAAAGTTCGTCACGTCCCGCCAAAACCGGCGGTTTCCGTGCCACAATCGCCGCAGACAGTCGCCGGGGCAACCTGTCCGAATCACGCGCCGTGCCAGGCGTGCCCGATGACACGCCGGAAACCGGCTGCCGCCCTCGCGAACCAGGTCGCCCGATTCGCCCGCCGCGGCGCACCGGCGCAAATGCAACCATGACAATCCACGGCGCGCCGCTTCCGGGCCAGACGCTCGACGCGATGCCCGGACGCACGACGCCGCAGAGGAAACCAACCGGTGACGGACATCAATGAAGCCGCCTCGGGCGGCACCCGCAAGCAACGGCCGGCGGTCGGCATCTCGCTGTTTGCGCGCGACGGCCAGGCGATCTGGGAAAACGGCATCCACCAGAACATCGCGTTCCTCGCGATGATGCTCAAGCGCTCGGATCGCGTCGGCCCGGTCTACTTCCTGAACGGCGGCGACGCCAACGCGCTGCCGGCCGGCCTCGAACTCGACGGCCTCGACATCCCGCTCGTGAAACCCTCCGACGTCACGCACGAACTCGACGTCGTGATCGAAATGGGCGCGCAGCTGCCGGTGGAGTGGCTCCGACACATGAAGGCGCTCGGCAAGAAAATCGCCGCGTTCTTCTGCGGGCACGTGTACGCCGGCCTGTGCGAAACCCCGATCTTCGGGAAACCGTCGGGACACGTCTTCAACAGCGCGCCGTTCGACGAAGTCTGGCTGCTGCCGCAATACGACAAGACCGCGGCGCCTATGCTGCGGACCATCCTGCGCGCGCCCGTCCATCTGATGCCGCACATCTGGTCGCCGTACTTCCTCGATCGGCGCATCGCCGCGCTCGCCGCGGAAGGCGCGACGTTCGGCTATCGGCCCGGCCGCCGCCCGTGGTACCTCGCGATGCTCGAGCCGAACATCTCGGTCGCCAAGTCCTGCCACTATCCGATGCTCGCGTGCGACGCGTTCTACCGTGCGCGTCCGGACGCGGTTCAGCACATGTTCGTCGTGAACTCGTTGCACATGAAGGAGCATCCGACCTTCGTGCACTTCGCGAACAGCCTCGATCTCGTGCGCCAGCACAAGGCGACCTTCGAGCCGCGCCTCGACCTGCCGGGCTTCATGGCGCGCCACGCGGATGCGGTCGTGTCGCACCACTGGGAAAACGGGCAGAACTATCTGTATTACGACGTGCTGTACGGCGGTTATCCGCTGATCCATAACTCGACGCTGATCGGCGACGCCGGTTATTACTACCCGGACTTCGATTCCGCCGCGGGCGGCCGTGCGCTGCTCGACGCGTGGCTGCATCACGACGAACGCCTCGACGACTACCGCGCGAAGGCCGGCCGGCTGCTACAGTCGGTCTCGATCGACAACCCCGCGAACCTCGACGCGTTCGTCTCGCGTCTGGTCGCCTGAACCGGAGAATACGCATGTCGGACTCCAATGCCCGTCAAGCGCCCGGCGAGGGCAAGCGTCTCGTCGTCGGCGTGTCGCTGTTCGTGCGCGGCGCCGGCCAGTCGCTGTGGGAAAACGGCATTTTCCAGAACTGCCTGCTGCTGATCCTGCTGCTGCGCCAGTCGCCGCTCGTCGCGGAAGCCGTGATGGTGAACGGCGGCGAACAGGTCGCCGATCCGCAGATGATGCTCGGCGAATGGGACGTGCCGCTCCTGTCGATGGACGAAGCACTGCAGCGCTGCGACGTGCTGATCGAAATGAGCGCGCAGTTCGGCGCGGATTACCTGCGCGCGTTCCGCGAGCGCGGCGGCAAGGTCGTCACGATGCGGGTCGGCAACGACTACGTGATCGACATCGAGCGCGCGATGTTCAACAAGCCGTCGGGTTTCCTGTTCTCGGGCGCGCCGTACGATGCCGTGTGGACGATTCCCGAATTCGAGCGCTCGTGCCTGCACTATTACCAGACGGGCCTGCGCGCGCCCGTCACGATCGTTCCGCACATCTGGCACCCGATGCTGTTCGACAAGGCGCGCGCGACGCTCGGTGCCGGGCTGTCGTTCGGCTATGAGCCCGGCAAGCCGCGCTGGCGCGTGACGATGTTCGAGCCGAACATCTGCATGGTGAAGACGAGCGTCATCCCGATGCTGGTGACCGAGGAGGCGTATCGCGCGAAGCCCGATTTCCTCGAGTTCGTGCGCGTATGCAACACGCTGCACCTGAAGGAACATGCGACGTTCGTCCATTTCGCGAAGAGCCTCGACATCGTGAACCACGGAGTCACGACGTTCGAGAGCCGCTACGCGGTGTACGAGTTCATGGCCGCATTCGGCGACGCGGTGGTGTCGCACACGTGGGAAAACGCGCAGAACTACCTGTACTACGAGCTGCTGTACGGCGACTACCCGCTGATCCACAACTCGCCGTTCCTCGGCAAGGCCGGGTATTTCTATCCGGACTTCGACTGCCAGGCCGGCGGCCGCGCGTTGCTGAAGGCGTTCGCCGAGCACGACGCGAACCTGGAAGCGTACCGCGAGCAGTCGAAGCACGTGCTCAGCTCCGTGAGCATCTACAACCCCGAGAACGTCGCCGCCTATACGGACGCGATCGCCACCCTCTATCGCGACGCGTGACGCACCGCCCTTTTCCTGACTCGGACATGACCGCACGCACGCCCCTCACCCGCGCCAAATGGCTGATCGGCTGCGCCGTCGCATCGATCGCGATCGGCGCGCATGCGCAAGCCGACGGCGAATCGGCCGACGCGCTGCTCCGCGACTCGGACGCCGTGTTCAAGCAGCTCGACGCCGGCCAGTACAACGCCGTGTGGACCGATGCCGCCGCGTTCGTGAAGGCGCGCATCAAGCAGGACCAGTTCGCGTCGGACATGCAGCGCGCGCGCCAGTCGGTCGGCGCGGTGCGTCATCGCGGCTGGGCGCAGATCACGCGCATCCGCTACACCAACGCGTCGACGACACCCGACGGGCTCTACGCGAACGTCGATTACGCGACGACGCTGACGAGCGGCGCGACCATGTTCGAGAAGCTGAGCTTTCGCCGCGAGGATGACGGCCACTGGCGCCTGACCGGCTATGTGCCGCGCTCGTCGCAAAACTACACGCCGTAACCCGAGCAACGCCCGCACCACGGAGCCGTCATGAAACTCAATGTCGCGATAACGATGAACGTGCAGCGCGACTCGACGCAGTCGATCTGGTACAACGGCGCGAATCAGCACTGCGTGTACCTGTACATGCTGCTGAAGCAGTCGCCGCTGATCGGCGAGGTCTGGCTCGCGCACGACGAAGGCGTGACCGAGTATCCGCAGGCGCTGATGATGGACGCGTTCGGCGACGCGCTGCGGCCGCTGTCCGCCGTCGTCCACCAGACCGACCTGCTGATCGAGATGAACGCGTTCGTCGACTCGACGCACACCGACGCCGTGCGCCGACGCGGCGGCAAGTGCGTGTCGTACCGCTTCGGCAACGACTACGTGATCGCCGTCGAGACGATCAACTTCGAGAAGAACTCGTGGCGGCCGAACCCGCACCGCGTGCAGTTCGACGAGATCTGGACCAACCCGCAGCACATGCACACGTGCGCCGCGTATTTCCAGGCCGTGTACCGCGCGCCGGTGATCGAGCTGCCGCACATCTGGTCGCCGTATTTCATCGAGCGCAGCCTCGACGCCGATCCCGAACTGAAGGCGCGCTTCGGTTATCGAAACCACGGCCCCGCGAAACGCATCGCGTTCTTCGAGCCGAACCTGAACGTCGTGAAAAGCTCGATCGTGCCGATGCTCGCCGCCAACGCGTGCTACGTCGAGCATCCGGAACTCGTCGAGCACGTGTACATGACCAACACGTTCGACAAGAAGGAAAACGTCGCCTTCAAGCATCTCGCGCTCGGGCTCGAGATGGTGCGCGACGGCAAGGCGACCGCCGACGTGCGCGCGCCGTTCGTCGCGTGGGCCGCGCATCACACCGACATCGTCGTGTCCCACCACTGGGAAAACGGCCTCAACTACCTGCTGTACGACGCGCTGTACGGCAACTACCCGCTCGTGCACAACTCGCCGTTCCTGCGCGACGTCGGCTATTACTATCCGGACTTCGAGATCTTCGACGCCGCGCGTGCGATCGCGACCGCCGCGCAGACGCACGACGCACGGCTCGACGAATACGCCGCCGCGGCACGCCGCTGCCTGCACCAGGTCGACACGCTCGCCGCGCACAACGTCCACGCGTATTCCGCGCAGATCCAGCACCTGTTCGCCGGCCGCGCACTCGGCTGACCTCATTCGCCCCTGCTACCGCCCATGAATCAGACCGTCCGCAATTTCGTCGTGATCGATTCGATTCACGGTCCGTTCGTCATCAACCGGCACTGCGCGTACCAGGCCGAAGCATTGATCAAGACCGGGCGGCCGCACATCCAGGATGAGCTCGACACGATCCTGAAGGTGATCGACCAGTTGCCGGACGATGCGATCGCCGTGGACGGCGGCGCGAATGCGGGGCTCGTGTGCGTGCCGATCGCCCACCGGTTGCATGCGCGCGGCGGCCGCGTGTACGCGTTCGAGCCGCAGCGCACGCTGTTCCACGCGCTCGGCGGCACGGTCGCGCTCAACCAGCTCGACAACGTCCATCTGCTGAACATGGGGCTCGCCGGCGCCAACGGCACGATGAAGGTGCCCGACGTCGACTATGGGCAGGATGCCGACTTCGGCCAGGTGTCGCTCGTCGGCGCGCACGCGGAAGGCGGCACGCCGACGCCGGTTGTCAGGCTCGACGCGCTCGGCCTGCCGCGGCTGGATTTCCTGAAGCTCGACATCGAAGGCATGGAGATCGACGCGCTGCGCGGCGCGCGTCGTCTGATCGAGACGCACCTGCCCTGGTGCTGGGTCGAATACTGGAAAGTCGGCGAGGCGCCGATCATCGCCACCTTTGCCGGCCTCGACTACACGTTCTACCGGATGGACCCGCTGAACCTGCTTTGCGTGCCGAACGCGCGCTGGGACAGGCAGCGGCTGGTCATCTCGATCGAACCGATCGCCGTCGCGTCGCCGGCCGACGTCGATGCGCCCCCCGACGCAGCCGCCGACACCGACGCGCCTGAAACGCACTGGAACCGCGCACTCGACCATGAGTCGCGCTGCGAGTGGGGGCACGCGATCGACCGCTGGCAACGCGCGCGCGGCCGCGGGCTCGACGACGACGCGATCGCGCTGCAACTCGCGTCGTGCTTCGGCTTTGCCGGGGCACCCGACGCCGGGCTCGCGGCGCTCGAACGCTTCGGCGATCCGGATGCGCTGCCCGACGCGACGCGCGGCCGCATCGAGCTGATGCGTTCGATGCTGCTGCTGCGCGCCGGCCGGCGCGACGAAGCGGCCCGCGCCACCATCGCGAGCGAAAACGTCCTGACGGCCGCGCAGTTCGGGCTGCCGACGGAGCGGCTCTACCAGGGCCAGCCGCTGCAGGGCAAGCGGCTGCTGGTGCTCAGCTACGGCGGTGTCGGCGATCAGCTCCAGTACGCACGCTACCTGCATGCGCTCGACACGCTCGGCTGCACGAGCGTGACCGTCGTCGTTCCGGACGCGCTGACGGGCCTGATGCGTCACACGTTCCCGCACATCGAATTCATCGGCGCGCACGGCGCGTGGATCGACACGTCGCAGATCGCACACGACTACTGGTGTTCGTTCCTGGTGCTCGCCGCGCAGTTCGGCTATGCGCCGGCACCCAAGGGAGGATCGGCAGGCGCGTACCTGTCCTGCCCACCGGGGCATGCGGCGGCGTGGCGCGAGCGCGTGTCGCGCGACGGCCATGCCGCGGGCACGCGTCGCATCGGGCTCAACTGGCGCGGGCGCGACGAAAGCGACGCGCGCTTCCATCGCGCGGCCAGCCTGCGCGACCTCGCGCCGCTGACGCGGCTGCACGGTCACGCCGCGTACTGCATCAACCGCGACCTGTCCGCGCAGTCCGAGCAATCGGACCTGCCGGTGACCTTCCCGCATCACGCGATCGGCGATTTCAGCGACCTGGCGGCGCTGATGCTCGCGCTCGACGCGGTGGTGACCACGTGCACCGCGCACGTCCATCTCGCCGGCGCGCTCGGCGTGCCGGCCGTGCTGCTGCTCAGCCCGAAAGCCGACGCGCGCTGGGAAACCGGCTCGCGCACCGCCCTCTATCCGGGCGTCCGGATCGTGCGCGCCGCGCACGTCGGCCGATGGGACGACGCGGTCGACCGCGCGATGGCGTTCGTGCTCGGCGGATTCGGGAAGGATTGATCGGTTTGGCGCGCGTCCGGGCCGTTACGCGACGATGAGATCGACGCGGGCCACGCGCATCGCGCCGCGCCCGCGACCGGCGTGAACAGGCGCTAGACCAGCACCCGGTCGCCGCTCTGCGCGGCGAACACACGGCCATGCCGCCGGCCCGTCCGCGCGAGCACCGCGAAGCAGTGCGCGACCCGCCGGCTGGTGCCGCCGGATTGCTTGACGAGGCTGTCGGACACGCCGCGCGCGATCGCCGAATCGTCGCCGCACGCGCCCGCGATGACACCCGCGTAATAGTGCCGTGCGGCCAGTTCGCGGCCGCCGGCGTCGAGCGGCGTCATCCGCTGGATGCGGCGCGCAATGGTTGTCAGTCCGTCGAGATACGGCGCGACGTCGATCGGCACTTCGGTCGATTCGGCGCCCAGTTGCCACAGCATGTCGGCCAGCTCGGCGATCGCGACGAGTTCGCGCGCACCGGCTGCCTGCGTGCCCGTTCCGCTTCCGGCCTTCGTCCCCGCCATGCCCATGCCCCTTTGCGATTCGTCCCGGCCACGCGCCGGCCACGCCCGACACCGGCGTGCGTCGTGCACGCCACCCCGCCTGTTTCCGCGCCGTCACGCGGCGGCCGGCGACCGCCATGAAAAACGGATGCCCTGCGCCCAGGCGACGCCGGCATCCACGATGATCTGCCGGTCGATCTCGCTCTCCACGCCTTCGACGACGACGTGCCGCGCACCTTCATGCGCGAACGCGATCAGCCTGCGGAACTGGTAGCGGCCGATCGCGTTGCGCTTGATCATCGACAGGATCGACCGGTCAAGCTTCACGATGTCGGGATTGCCGACCACCAGGTTGTTCAATGCGCTGAAGCCGACCCCGAAATCGTCGATCGCGATGCGGCATCCGGTCTGCCGAAAGCGGTTCACGAACGAACGACCCGCGACGGGATTCAGCGGCCCCGTCTCCGTGATCTCGACCACCAGCCGCGCCGCGACCGACGGCTCGCGCTCGAGCCGCCTGAAGATGGCCAGCCACGCATCGTCGACGACCGCGCTCGCCGCCGCCACATTGCAGCCATAGACGGCAGCCGGATCGGCGCGCAGCGCGTCGATCGTCCGGCCGACCACGAGCCGGTCGAACCACCGCATCAGCCCGAGCGCCTCGAGGCGCGGCAGGAACGCGACCGGCGGCAGCGCATCGCGCTCGCCCCACCGCAATCGCGCCAGGCATTCCTGGTACAGCACACCGCCCGACAGGTCGGCCCGGCACACGGGCTCTTGCGCGAACGCGAGCCGGCTCTCCACGAAACTGCGTACCGACGCGAGGTCGGGATGATCGTCGGGGGCGCCGAACACGAGATCGATTTCGTCACGATTCGCTTCCCGATTCGCCTCCTGGCGAGCTTCGACCGCATTCATCCGGCGCTCCGGCAAATGGCGAGCCGCCGATCGCGGCTCGACCTCAACAAACATGCGGAGCAAACCGATCATGACGTGCTCCGCCGCCTACCCGGCCCATCCTGTTATGTCGATCTTTTCCGGGGAGCGTACTTTTCGCTTCGGCGCGCCGTCAAATTCGATATTTTCAACGATATTCAGTTACTGGAATACACCACGCATGCGCGATACCGATTGTGCGACAGGTCACACTAACGCAAATTACTTAAACCCGATCCGGATATTGTTTATTCAAACCACCTAAACATCCTTGCCCGAATCAATTCCCGCGTAATTTGCATGCCTCGCAAATTCGAAAGCCTTCAATTAATCAGATAAATGCCAGCCCGCGAGGCAGCGCCCTCGCCCGTCGCCGAACTCGCCGTGAAGGCTGGTGGCCCGGCTTGCGCATCGCAACAAATCGGCTGCCGCACGTCATTCGATCATCGCAGCGCTCAATTTTCCCGTTTCAAACGAATTATTAAATTTCTACACAGAATAGAACAACCGTTAATCGATAATATCAATTTAAATCATATGATGATTATCGATCAAACCATTTTTAACAATCTTAAATACTTGTTAACCTATAAAATGATTTCCGACGGACTTCCCTCGGAGCCGTCAAATTCGTGCCTTCGAAAACCGTCGAACCGATCGGGTTCGGCGGTTTCTTTTTTAACGGCATTATTTCGTCAGACATTAGGGCGGGACAATCCCGATGGCGGGCCGCGGCGCAACATGTGCGCCGCGAGAAAAATCGGGCCTTATGCAGCCGATGCGCCGACCAGGTTCGCGAGCAGGGCGTCGTATTCGGCAATGAGCGCGGGATTCGCCGAGGTGTAGCGGCTCAGGATGTCGCGCTGGCGCCGCGTGTACGCCTCCCAGTCGTCATCGTGCGTATGCAGCGCGCGCAGCAGCGCATCGGCGCCCTGCTGCACGTCGTTGTCCGGATAGTAGTAGCCGAGATCGGGCGCGAGGCTCGCGTTGTGCACGAGCGGATAGCCCTGCCAGCACACGTCGAAATAGAAATAGTTGAGCGGGTTCGACCATTGGTGCGACACGACGATATCGGTCAGGTCGGCCAGGAACAGCGGCGTATCGAAGCGCCCGACGAAACTCGCCTTGCCCGCGCGCACAATGTCCAGGTAGTTCATCAGCATCACGAACTCTGGGCTGTCGTGCGCGAGGCGATCGGCGTTCGTCACGTGCGTGAAGCAGATCGCATCCGGATCGCGGCGATACGCTTCGTCGATGATCAGCATCGGATACACGCAGAACTTCACGACGTCGTGGTTCGGCTCCATCACCGTCAGCCGCTTGCCCGGTTCGCTGCGCGGCCGGTATTCGCCGTGCTCCGGCAGCGACTGCGCGCGCGCGCTCAGGAACATCGGGTCCCACACGAACGGCACGACGCGCCCGGGGCAGCGGCGCAGCGACTGCAGGAACGGCAGCGACGACGGCGCGATCTGCGGAATCGCCCACACCTCGTCGTAGCCGCGGTTGATGAACAGCGAATCCCACAGCCGGCGGCCGAACAGCATCGATTCCATCGCGTTGATGTACTCGACGCCGCAGCAGTAACTGACGAGCTTCGCGCCGCGCGCCTTCAGGTAGGCCGTCTGCTCGCCGTCGATCTGCCCGCCCAGCTCGATCACCACGTCGAGCGAATCCTTCATCTCGGCGAATGCGCGCGTGTCGTACACGCTGCGATCCCACGGCAATGCATCGGTGAGCGGTACGTCGGTGGTGTTGACCAGCGTCACGCGGTAGCCGTGCGGCGACGCCATCAGCAGCTTCGCGAGAAACAGCGCGTTCTGCTTGATGCCGTTGATCCACAGGCTTTCGTCAGGGGCACGCAGTCCGATCGTGATACCGATGCGCAGGCCGTTCAGGACAGGGGATGTCATCGTCGGCGGGATGGGAAGTTGGATGGGGATGGAATGGATGCAGTGTAGCGCGCGAAGCGCCGCCCGCGTCAAGCGGCGCACGCCGCCGGCAACCCGGCATTCTAGCGGAGTGCCCGCCGCATACTGTCAGGGATGGTCAGCGCCCGGCCGGCACGCGCAAGTCCGCGAGACGGTTGTGCGATACTCGTGCGACCCGCCGCGCCACCCGGGTTGCCGCGCGGTGTCGGCATCCAGGGTGGGCAGAAAACGACCTCGCAGCAACGCTGTGACATCGCTACGATCAATTTTTCAAACCAGCCTTGACGGGAGGTCAAAGTGGAACAGATCGGGTATTCGTGGCCAACTTTCGATCAACTCACGCAGCATCTGGTCAAGTCGATCAACCCGGGCAGGATTCTGGATGTCGGGGCCGGGGGCGGGAAATACGGGCGCCTGCTCAGGAAGATCGTGCCCGATTGCCGTTTCACGGCGCTTGAATGTGATGAAGAGACCCATCCGTTCCTGATCGAGAACGGCTACGACGACATCATTTCCGGCGTCAGCGACACGCTGTACGAACGATCCGGCGACTCGTACGACACGATCATCCTGGGCGATGTCATCGAGCACATGCGCCACTCCCACGGTCGCGATCTGCTGGAGTTTCTCAACTATCGATCGCGATACATCATCATCTCGACCCCCGAGTGCATGCCGATGAGCAGCGCATCGTACTTCGAGAGCCACAACTCCGTGTGGCGGCCCGATTCATTCATGTGGCATGACTTCTGGGCCCATCAGCAATGCGGGATCATGCACTTCTACTTGCTCAGGGGGCACCTCGACTGGAACGCACCGCGCCTCGATTCTCTCGTGAACTCCGCAAATGCTTCGAGCCTGTTCAATACGCGCGCCAGCAACGAACACGAGGCCGCCGACGAGAAATTTCTCCAGCCGGTCAACCTGACGCTCCATGATTCCCGGTACCTGGAAAAACTCGATGGCGATCAATACACGGTTTTTCGCCCCATCTGATTTCGCGCACCTGACTGAAAAAGGCGCCGCGCGGCGCCTTTTTCGTTTCTGACATGCGCTCGTCGCGTGCCGGCGCGGAGCCTGCACGCATGGATTGCCGTCAGATCGCCGCGGTCGTCGGCGCCACGGCGGCCGGGTCGGTGATGCTGGCCTTGCCGGTTTCGACGTGCCCCGCGATGCGGCGCGTCCAGCCGGCGTTCCCGGCCACCGCGAACTGCAGGTCGTACCAGTGGCTGCTGCACGACAGATCCCAGTTCGCTTCGACGCGCTGCCCCGCCGGAACCGTCAACGTGCGCGGTGCGCCGCCGTACGCGACATCGGTCGCCGTGACCGTGAGCGTGCCGGTGCCCGCGTTGGCGATCGTCACGTACACGTCGCCGTTGGCCGTGTCGTAACACGGCGTGATTTCAGGCTTCGCGCCGGCATCCGCGGCGGCCGATCCGGCGAAGCGCCGGAAATAGCCGTTCGGCCCCCACACGCTCACCAGGTAGTTGCCGCTCGCATCGAGCGCCCACGTGTCGGTCAGCTGCTTGCCCGCTTCGACCGTGTAGCGGCGCGGCATCGCGGTGGGGTCGCCCGTATAGACCCAGAAATGCGCGCCCTGCGTGCCGGTGTTCGCGAACGTCAGCGCGTAGCCTTGCGTCTGGAGCTGGCCGGTCACGTGCAATTCGTACGGCAGCGCTCGCGCCGGCCGCGTGCCGGGCTCCTGTGCCGTCACGACCTGCTGCGCGGTGCTGGCCGGTGCGGTCTGCGACGACGCGCGCGAACACTGCAGGTCCGCCTGCGCGACATACGCCTGCGTGCTCGGCAGGGTCGGCAGCGTCGCATCCGATTTCGAGAAGTCGAGCGCCGACGTCAGGTCGCCGCAGATCGCGCGGCGCCACGGCGAGATGTTCGTTTCCATCACGCCGAAGCGCTTCTCGATGAATTGCAGCACCGACGTGTGATCGAAGACCTGCGAGCACACGAAGCCGCCCTTCGACCACGGCGAGACCACGAACATCGGCACGCGCGGGCCGAGGCCGTACGGCAGGTTGTCGGCCGTGTACGTACCTGTCTGCGTCGAGGTCACGACGTTGTGCCGCTCGAGCGACACGTCCACGGTGCTCATGCCGGAGCCCGGCAGCGTCGGTGCCGACGGCGGCACGACGTGATCGAAGAAGCCGTCGTTCTCGTCGTACATGACGAGCAGGACGGTCTTGCTCCACACGTCCGGATTCGACGTCAGCGCATCGAGAATGGTCGACAGGTAATACGCGCCGTAGAGCGGCGTGAACTTCGGATGCTCCGAATACGCGGCGGGCGGCAGCAGCCACGATACCTGCGGCAGCGCGTTCGCCTGCACGTCGGCCTTCAGCTGCGTGATCGGGCGCGTGCTCATCCCGCGCGTCTGCAGCGACGAACCGGCCGGCGCATTCACGAAGTTGTTGAAGCACGCGAGCATGTTCGTGCCGTAGTTGCCGGTGAAGTTGTCGAACCCGGTGCCCTGCTGGTAGATCTGCCACGAGATGCCCGCTTTCTCGAGGCGCTCCGGATAAGTCGTCCAGCTGAAGGGCGGCAACTTGATCTTGTCGAACTGGTTGTCGATGTAGTCGGTGTTGTCGAGCAGCGGGCCGCCGCCCGTGCCGAGCGGGTCGACCATGCCCGTCATCAGGTACATGCGGTTCGGGTGCGTGTTGCCCGGAATCGAGCAGAAGTAGTTGTCGCACACGGTGAACGCATCCGCGAGCGCGTAGTGGAACGGGATGTCGTCGCGAACGTGGTAGCCCATCGTCATGTTGGACTTCTGCACCGCCCACTGGTCGGCGCGGCCGTTGTCGATCGCGCCGTGCGTCGTCGCCCACGTATGCGGCAGGCCGCCGATGCACTGCGCGTTGACGCCCGGGTCGGTCGTGTCGTAGCGGAACGGCGCGATCACGCTCGTCTTGTCCTCCTGCCGCGGCTGGAACCACACCGGCTTGCCGTTCGGCAGCGTGACCGGGAAGCGGTCGTTGTAGCCGCGCACGCCGCTCAGGTGACCGAGGTAGTGGTCGAACGAGCGGTTTTCCTGCATGAACACGACGATGTGCTGCACATCCTGGATCGTGCCCGTCACGGTATTCGGCTCGATCGCCAGCGCCTTGCGGATCGATTCGGGAAGCAGTGCGGTGGCGGCGGTCGCGCCGGCGAGGCCGGCGGAGAACTTCAGAAAATCGCGTCGCGAATGGGTGGCCATGCTGGTTGCTCTTGATTGGATTTCTGGTGGAAACAGCCGGGATCAGGAAGCGGGCGAGGAAGCAGGCGCGGTGAAACCGGGCGGGCAGTGCATCTGCGCGGTGGCGACCACGCCGCCGCCGCATGCGGCCTTCTGCTGCGCCACAGGTGCGGCGGGTGCGGTCAGGTCGTCGTTGCAGGCACCGAGGAGTGCGGTCAGCGCGATCAGGCCAACGACCGCGAAAGGCCGTAGGGCCGACTTTCGCATAACGTCTCTCCGTGGATGTGACGACTTGACACAGGCGCGGGTGCGCACCGGTCGTGTCGACGGCGAGATGCTAATTATCACGTGTTACACGATGGTGTCGTGCAAGGAGGCGCGCCGCGTGCACGCAAGGGGCGCACATGCCGCGGCGGAGGGGATAACGAGAGGTTGACGTAATGCAATCGAAAGATTCGCATTGCTTCGTTTTTTCCGAAGCGATCGAAGCGAATCTGTCGTGGTGTCGGTCGTGGAGCGCATCACGACGCCTGTCTTACGGGCCGGCAGCCGTGGCAGCCGGCCCGCATACGCGAAGCTGGCGCCGCTCAGCCTTCCGCCATCATCAGCAACTGCGCGCCATCCGAAACCTGGTCGCCGACGCCGTACAGCACTTCCGCGACGACACCCGCGCTCGGCGCGCCGATCGTGTGCTCCATCTTCATCGCTTCCATCACGATCAGCGGCGTGCCCGCTTCGACCTTCTGGCCCGGCTCGACCAGCACCGCGATCACCTTGCCGGGCATCGGCGCGGTCAGGCGGCCGCCGCCCTGCTCCGCATCACCCGCATGCGCGAGCAGGTTGCGCCATTCGAACGTCTCGGCCGCGCCTTGCGAGAACACGTGGAAGGTGTCGCCGTCCGCATACACGCGGCCGCTGCTGCGCACGCCGCCGAGCGTCACGTCGAAATCGAGCGGCGTGGCGCCACGCGTCCACGCGAACGGTTGCGCGGCCGCACCGCCGGTCGCGAGGCGCGCGACAGCGCCGTCGTCCTCGTACGTGACCGTCACGTCCGCTTCGCGCTCGGCCGCATGCCAGTCGAGCGTGCGGCGATAGCCGCCGTTCAGTCGCCAGTCCGGCAGCGCGCCCCACGGCGACGAACCCTGCGCGGCCGCGCCGCGTTCGCGCGCGAGCAGCGCCGCGCACGCGAGCGCGAGCATCGCGCGCGGCGGCTCTTGCGGCGCGAACAGCGCATCGTGATTGCGCTCGATCAGGCCCGTGTCGAGATCGGCCGTCGCGAACGGCTCGCACGCGACGATCCGCTGCAGGAACGCGGCATTCGTGTGCAGGCCGACCACTTCGCATGCACGCAGCGCGCGCAGCATCAGGCCCAGCGCTTCCGCACGGTCCGCGCCGTGGACGATCAGCTTCGCGATCATCGGATCGTAGAACGGCGTGATCGCATCGCCTTCGCGCACGCCGCTGTCGACGCGCACCGATGCGCCGATCGCGAACTCGACGCCTGCCGGCAGCCGCAGGTGCTTCAGCGTGCCCGTGGACGGCAGGAAGCCGCGCGCCGGGTTCTCCGCATAAAGGCGCGCCTCGAGCGCGTGACCCTGCACGCGCAGTTCGTCCTGCTGACGCGGCAGCGGCTCGCCGGATGCGACACGCAGTTGCCATTCGACGAGATCGAGCCCGGTGACCATCTCGGTGACCGGATGCTCGACCTGCAGGCGCGTGTTCATTTCCATGAAGTAGAACGCGTCGCCCGTCATGATGAATTCGACGGTACCCGCGCCGACATAACCGACCGCGCGCGCGGCCGCGACGGCCGCTTCGCCCATCGCACGGCGCACGTCGTCGTGCAGACCCGGCGCCGGCGCTTCCTCGAGCACCTTCTGGTGACGGCGCTGCACCGAGCAGTCGCGGTCGAACAGGTATACGGTATTGCCGTGCGTGTCGCCGAACACCTGCACCTCGACGTGACGCGGGCGCGTCAGGTATTTCTCGATCAGCACGCGGTCGTTGCCGAAGCTGCTCGCGGCTTCGCGCTGGCACGACGCGAGCGCCGCGGGGAAATCGTCGGAGCGCTCGACCACGCGCATCCCCTTGCCGCCGCCGCCCGCGCTCGCCTTCAGCAGCACCGGGTAGCCGATCGCGTCGGCTTCGCGATGCAGGTTGGCCGCGTCCTGGTCGTCGCCGTGATAGCCCGGCACGAGCGGCACGGCGGCCGCGTGCATCAGCGCCTTCGCGGCCGCCTTCGAGCCCATTGCCGCGATCGCGTCGACCGGCGGCCCGATGAAGACGATGCCGGCCGCTTCGCACGCATGCGCGAAATCTTCGTTCTCCGACAGGAATCCGTAGCCGGGATGGATCGCCTGCGCGCCGGTTGCACGCGCGGCTTCGATGATGCGCTCGATGCGCAAGTAGCTGTCCGCGGCGGCCGAGCCGCCGATGTGCACGGCTTCGTCGCACGCGGCCACGTGTTTCGCGTTCGCGTCCGCGTCGGAATAGACGGCGACGCTCGCGATCCCGAGACGTTTGCACGTCGCGGCGACGCGGCACGCGATTTCGCCGCGGTTGGCGATCAGAATCTTGTCGAACATGGCTTCGGTGTCGTCCGGAAAGTTAGGGGCACGCCGTCATTCACGCCACGAAGGCGTGCGTTTCTCGAGAAAGGACGCAATCCCTTCGCGCGCTTCCGCGCCGGCTCGGGTTCGCGCGATCCAGTCGGCGGTCTGCTCGATCAGCGTCGCGTCGAGCGCGCGGCCGGCCACGTCGGCGACGAGCCGCTTGCACGCGCGCACCGCGTCGGGCCCGTTCGCGACGAGCGTCGCGGCCAGCTTCGCAACGGTTTCGTCGAGCGCATCGGCCGGCACGGCTTCGTGAATGAAGCCGAGCGACGCCGCGCGCGCGCTGTCGAACACCTCGGCCGTCGTGAAGTAACGGCGCGCCGCGCGCTCGCCCATCGCGCGCACCACGTACGGCGCGATCGTCGCGGGGATCAGCCCGAGACGCGCTTCCGACAGGCAGAACTTCACGCCGTCGGCGGCAATCGCGATATCGGCCGCGGCCACCAGACCCACCCCGCCCGCGTAGGCATCGCCGTGCACGCGGGCGATCACCGGCTTGCCGCAGCGATGGATCGCCTCGAGCATGCGCGCGAGCTTGCGCGCATCGGCGCGGTTCTCGTCGTCCGAGTAACTGGCCATCTTCTTCATCCAGTTCAGGTCCGCTCCCGCGCAGAACGCGGCGCCTTCGGCGGCGAGCACGATCGCGCGCACGCCTTCATGCGCGTCGAGCCATTCGAACGCGGTGGTCAGCTCGGCGATCGTCGTCTCGTTGAACGCGTTGCGCACGTCGGGGCGCGCGAGCGTGACGGTCGCCACGCGGCCGGCTTCGCTTACCTTGATCGTTTCGTATCGCATCGGTCAGCCCTCCCGGCCGTTACATGCGGAACACGCCGAAGCGCGTGTCTTCGATCGGCGCGTTCATCGATGCGGCCAGGCCGAGCCCGAGCACGTCGCGCGTCTGCGCCGGGTCGATCACGCCGTCGTCCCACAGCCGCGCGCTCGCGTAATACGGATGGCCCTGGCGCTCGTACTGATCACGGATCGGCTGCTTGAACGCGTCCTCTTCCTCGGCGGACCACGAACCGCCCTTCGCCTCGATGCCGTCGCGGCGCACCGTCGCGAGCACCGAAGCGGCCTGCTCGCCGCCCATCACCGAGATCCGCGCGTTCGGCCACATCCACAGGAAGCGCGGGCCGAACGCGCGGCCGCACATCCCGTAGTTGCCGGCGCCGAACGAGCCGCCGATGATCACCGTGAACTTCGGCACCTTCGCGTTCGACACGGCGGTCACCATCTTCGCGCCGTGCCGCGCGATGCCTTCGTTCTCGTACTTGCGGCCGACCATGAAGCCCGTGATGTTCTGCAGGAACACGAGCGGAATCTTGCGCTGGCAGCACAGCTCGATGAAATGCGCGCCCTTCACGGCCGATTCGGAGAACAGGATGCCGTTGTTCGCGACGATCCCGACCGGGTGGCCCCAGATGTGCGCGAAACCGGTAACGAGCGTCGTGCCGTAGCGCGCCTTGAATTCGTCGAACTCCGAATCGTCGACGATGCGCGCGATCACCTCGCGCACGTCGAACGGCTTGCGCGTATCGACCGGGATCACGCCGTACAGGCTCTTCGCGTCGTAGCGCGGCGGCTTCGGCTCGCGCAGCGCGACCGGCGACGCGATCTTCGGCGCGAGATGATCGACGATGTTGCGCGCGATCGACAGCGCATGCGCGTCGTTCTGCGCGAGATGGTCGGCCACGCCCGACAGGCGCGTATGCACATCGCCGCCGCCGAGATCCTCGGCGCTCACTTCCTCGCCGGTCGCGGCCTTCACGAGCGGCGGGCCGCCCAGGAAAATCGTGCCCTGCTCCTTCACGATGATCGACTCGTCGCTCATCGCAGGCACGTACGCGCCGCCCGCCGTGCACGAGCCCATCACGACGGCGATCTGCGCGATTCCCGCGGCCGACATCGTCGCCTGGTTGAAGAAGATGCGGCCGAAGTGGTCGCGGTCGGGAAACACGTCGTCCTGGTTCGGCAGGTTCGCACCGCCCGAATCGACGAGGTACACGCACGGCAGCCGGTTTTCCGCGGCGATCTCCTGCGCGCGCACGTGCTTCTTCACGGTGACCGGGTAATAGGTGCCGCCCTTGACCGTCGCGTCGTTGCACACGATCACGCACTCGCGGCCGGCGATCCGGCCGATCCCGGTGATGACGCCCGCGCCCGGCGCGTCGTCGTTGTACATGCCGTTCGCCGCGAGCTGCGAGAACTCGAGGAACGGCGCACCCGGATCGAGCAGTTGCGCGATGCGGTCGCGCGGCAGCAGCTTGCCGCGCGCCAGGTGCTTGTCGCGCGCGGCCTGGCCGCCGCCCTGCGCGAGCTGTTCGATCTTCGCGCGCAGATCGGCGACGACCGCCTCGAGCGCGGCGGCATTCGCGCGGAAGTCTTCCGAGCGCGGGTTCAGTTTCGATTCGATGATCGGCATCGACGGGGCTCCGTTCGCGTGACGTGGGGCGTTACATCGTTTCCGCGAACAGCTCGCGGCCGATCAGCATCCGGCGGATCTCGCTCGTGCCGGCGCCGATCTCGTACAGCTTCGCATCGCGCCACAGGCGCCCGACCGGGTATTCGTTGATGTAGCCGTTGCCGCCGAGGATCTGGATCGCCTCGCCGGCCATCCACGTCGCCTTCTCGGCCGTATAGAGGATCACGCCCGCGCAGTCCTTGCGCACCTGGCGGATGTGGTCGCTGCCGGCCGAATCGAGGTGGCGGCCGACCGCGTACAGATATGCGCGGCACGCCTGGAACGTGGTGTACATGTCGGCGACCTTGCCCTGGATCAGCTGGAATTCGCCGATCGCCTGGCCGAACTGCTTGCGGTCGTGGATGTACGGCACCACCGCGTCGAGACACGCGGCCATGATGCCCGTCGGGCCGCCCGACAGCACGGCGCGCTCGTAGTCGAGGCCGCTCATCAGCACCTTCACGCCGCCGTTGAGCTGGCCGAGGATGTTTTCCTCCGGCACTTCGACGTCCTGGAACACCAGCTCGCCCGTGTGCGAGCCGCGCATGCCGAGCTTGTCGAGCTTCTGCGCGACCGAGAAGCCCTTCATCCCCTTCTCGACGATGAACGCGGTAATGCCGCGCGGGCCGGCTTCGAGGTCGGTCTTCGCGTAGACGACCAGCGTGTCGCAATCGGGCCCGTTGGTAATCCACATCTTCGTGCCGTTCAGCACGTAGCGATCGCCGCGCTTGTCGGCGCGCAGCTTCATGCTGACGACGTCCGAGCCGGCATTCGGCTCGCTCATCGCGAGCGCGCCGATGTGTTCGCCCGACACGAGCTTCGGCAGGTATTTCTGCTTTTGAGCCTCGGTGCCGTTGCGGTGGATCTGGTTCACGCACAGGTTCGAGTGCGCGCCGTACGACAGGCCGATCGACGCCGAGGCGCGCGAGATCTCCTCCATCGCAACCATGTGCGCGGTGTAGCCCATGTTCGCGCCGCCGTATTCCTCGGCCACCGTCATGCCCAGCACGCCGAGATCGCCGAACTTCTTCCACAGATCCATCGGAAACTGGTCGGTGCGGTCGACCTCCGCCGCGCGCGGCGTGATTTCCTTCGCCGCGAACGTCGCGACGGCGTCGCGCAGCATCTCGATGTCTTCACCGAGCATGAATTGCACACCGGGCAGGTTGATCATGTCTCCTCCGTCTCCAGAAAGTGTGTGGCATCCACTGATTTCTGAGTTTCGCTCAAATCGAATGAATGCACTGATTCATTGACCAATACAGCGTAAATTTTGCACAGTTTCGCGCCTCGTCGGGTTCGGCGTCAATAGTTTTTTGAGTGACACTCAGATATCATGCCGAGATGACAGCCGCTACCGCCGACACCATGACCGCCACCGTCAAAGCCGATCGCGCCGACACGTCGCGCGCGCCCGCCGGGCGCAAATCCCAGCAACGCGTGCAGGACATTCTGCGCGCCGGCCGGGAAGTGTTCGCCGAAAAGGGTTACGAGCATGCGACGGCCGCCGAGATCGCGCAGCGCGTGGGCGTATCGGAGGCGACGGTGTTCAGCTACTTCCGCGGCAAGCGCGAGCTGTGCGCGCGCGTCATCGCGGATTGGTACGACGAAAACATCGCCGCGTTCGAGCAGGGGATGCCGCGGGATGCGTCGGTGCGGCAGCAGTTCGCGTTCATCGTTCGCACCCACCTGCGGCTGATGCTGGTGAACGGCACGGGCCTGTGCGCACTGGTGCTGTCGGAGGGCCGCGCGAAGCAGCATGCGCTGAGCGACGAACTCACCGCGCTGCAGCGCCGCTACACCGCGCCGCTGATGGACGTGCTCGCGCGCGGCCAGGCAGCCGGGCAGGTACGTACCGACCTGCCGCTGAGCCTGCTGCGCTCGATGGTGTTCGGGCCGATCGAGCACGTGCTGTGGGATGCGATCCTCGGGCACCGCAAGCTCGACACGGAAACGACGGCCACGCAGCTCGTCGACATGCTGTGGGCCGCCGTGCAGCCGCCGGCGCCGGAACAGGCGGCGCTCGTGCGGTTCAGGAATGAAGTGGCGGAAGCCGTGCGCCGGCTGGAAGGGGAAGCGTCACGCCCGTGACGCAAGGGCGCGGCCCGGCGTACGTCGTATCGTGCGCCGCGCGTAACCGACCGCTACGAATCCTCGCCGACGCGCAGCGGCGCGCGGCTCTGCTCGTTGTTCAAATGAACGAACTTGCGCAACAGGCGTACGAGTTCCTGCGAATCTTCCTCGCCCATCCCGTCGAACAGGCCGGCACGCAGCTCCTGCACTGACGGAATCAGGCGCGTGAGCAGTTCGACGCCCGTCGGTGTCAGCAGCAGGCGCCGCTGACGCCGCGGCAGCACTTCGCGAACGATCAATCCTTTCGCTTCGAGCCGGACCGCGAGGTCCGCCGTGGTCGACGTGTCGAGCGCCACCCGCTGCGCCAGCGTCACCTGATCGAGCCCCGGACACTCGTAGAGCATCCGCAGGACGGCGTACTGCACCGGCGTCACGTCCCGGCCCAGCTTCTCGTAGAACATCGCGACGGCAATCTGGTGCGCGCGCCGGATCAGGTGCCCCGGCTCGTCGTACAGGTCGAGCGGGAAAGCCGGCGCGTCGGCGGGATTCGTTTTTTCCATGAATGAGTCGATGACATAGGTGGCGCGCGCCGGTTGCGCACGCCGACGGCATGGCGCTGCCTCGCGCCATTTCCCGGGAAAACCAGTATACCGCTCGCCTTGCCCCGGCCAATCTCAATGCGTACACTGAATCTCATTCAGTACACGGAATGAAGAACTGCCGCATATCAGCGGCACCGCCCCGAAGGAGACGACGAACGTGTTTCTCAAGAACGCTTGGTATGTGGCATGCACGCCCGATGAAATCGACGGCAAGCCGCTGGGCCGCAAGATCTGCAACGAGTCGATGGTGTTTTACCGCGCGGCGGACGGCCGGGTCGCCGCGCTCGAGGACTTCTGCCCGCACCGCGGCGCGCCGCTGTCGTTGGGATTCGTGCGCGACGGCGTGCTCGTGTGCGGTTATCACGGGCTGGAAATGGGCTGCGACGGCAAGGCGTCCGGCATGCCGGGCCAGCGCGTCGGCGGCTTCCCGCCGATTCGCAGCTTCCCGGTGATCGAGCGGTACGGATTCGTCTGGGTCTGGCCGGGCAATGCGTCGGAAGCCGATCCCGCCAAACTGCCCGCGCTGGCCTGGGCCGAAGACCCGGCCTGGGCGCACGGTGGCGGCCTCTATCACATCCGTTGCGATTACCGGCTGATGATCGACAACCTGATGGACCTCACGCACGAAACCTACGTGCATGCGTCGAGCATCGGCCAGAAGGAAATCGACGAAGCGCCGCCGAAGACGGTCAGCCGCGGCGACGAAGTCGTCACGAGCCGCTTCATGGAGAACGTGATGCCGCCGCCGTTCTGGCGAATGGCGCTGCGCGGCAACGGGCTCGCCGACGACGTGCCGGTCGACCGCTGGCAGATCTGCCGCTTCACGCCGCCGAGCCACGTGATGATCGAAGTGGGCGTCGCCCATGCGGGCCACGGCGGCTACGACGCGCCGGCCGAGTTGAAGGCGTCGTCGATCGTGGTCGACTTCATCACGCCCGAGACGGACACCTCGATCTGGTATTTCTGGGGCATGGCGCGCAACTTCCGGCCCGACGATCACGCGCTGACCGCCGAAATCCGCGAAGGCCAGGGCAAGATCTTCGCCGAGGATCTCGAGATGCTCGAACGCCAGCAGCTCAACCTCGAGCAGTGGCCGGACCGCAAGCTGCTCAAACTCAACATCGACGCCGGCGGCGTGCTGTCGCGCAAGGTGATCGAACGGCTGCTCGCCGAAGAAAACGCGGCGAGCCCGCAGCGGCCCGTGATTCCGGTCGCGCAAATCAAGGAGGCGTCATGAGCGCCGCGACATTGACGGTCCGGGTGGCCCGCAAGTGGCAGGAAGCGCGCGACATCTGCGGTTTCGAATTCGTCAGCGACGACGGTTCGCCGTTGCCGGGCTTTGAAGCCGGCGCCCATATCGACGTGCATTTGCCGGGCGGGCTCGTGCGCCAGTACTCGCTATGCAATCACCCGGAACACGCCGATCGTTATCAGATCGCCGTGCTGCGCGATGCCGATGGCCGCGGCGGGTCGCGCGCGATCCACGACGAAGTCCGGCAGGGCGATACCCTGCGGATCGGCATGCCGCGCAACCAGTTTCAGCTCGCCCCCGACGCCCCGCACCACCTACTGCTCGCGGGCGGGATCGGCGTCACGCCGATCCTCAGCATGGCGGAACGGCTGTTCTCGTCCGGCATGCCGTTCGACATGCACTACTGCGCACGCTCGACCGATCGCATGGCCTTCGTCGAGCGGATCAACGCGGCCGGATTTCACGATCGCGCCCGCCTCCACGTCGACGACGGCGATCCCGGGCAACGCTTCGACCTCGCCGCCGTGCTCGCCGCCGCGCCCGCAGGCACGCACCTGTACGTATGCGGCCCGCGCGGCTTCATGGACGCAGTGCTGAACGCCGCGCGCGAGCGCAACTGGGCCGAAGCGCGGCTGCACTACGAGTTCTTCGGCGGCGCGGTTGCGTCGTCCGGCGCGGACCGTGCGTTCCAGGTTCGGATCGCGAGCAGCGGCATGGTGATCGACGTGCCGGCCGAATGCACGGTCATCGCGGCGCTGGCGGCGAACGGCGTCGACGTGCTGACGTCGTGCGAGCAAGGCGTATGCGGCACCTGCGCGACGCGTGTGCTCGAAGGCGAGCCCGATCATCGCGACTCGTATCTGACTGAAGCGGAACAGGCAGCCGGCGACCAGTTCATGCCGTGCTGCTCGCGATCGCGAAGCGACCTGCTGGTCCTCGATCTGTAGGTCTGCAAATCGGTAGACGGACCGCCCGACTCGCGGCGGCCAACCACAATACTGGAGACGATCAATGGAGCAACATGCCCGGGCACCGATCAATACTACTCAGTTCCCGGTCGACCGATGGTGGGTCGCCGCGCTGTCATCCGAACTGACGGACAAACCCGTCGCCCGCACGCTCCTCGGCCGCCCGGTCGTCCTGTTCCGGTTGCCGTCCGGGGAAGTCGGCGCGCTGGAGGATCGCTGCTGCCACAAGTCGCTGCCGTTGTCGTGCGGCTCGCTCGAATCGCGCGGCCTGCGCTGCGGCTATCACGGCCTGTTGTTCGACCGAGACGGCACGTGCGTGGAGATTCCCGGCCAGGACCGGATTCCGGCGAAGGCGCGCGTGTCGTCGTATCCGGTACGGGAACAGGACGCCATCGTGTGGATCTGGATCGGCGCCGACGCGCACGCTCAACCGACAAACGCGCCGCCACACTATGCGTTCCATGCCGATCCGCAATACCGGTTCGGCGGCGGCCACTACCACTACGACGCACCGTATCAACTGATTCACGACAACCTGATGGACCTGAGCCACCTCGGCTATGTCCATCTGAAAACGATCGGCGGCAACGCGGCGCTGCACATGGGTGCGGAAACGCGCGTCAGCAGCGACGGCGATATCGTGACGCTGGTTCGCCGAATGCCGGATTCCGACCCGCCGCCAACCTATACCGCCGCGTGGCCGTTCGCGGGCCGCGTCGATCGCTGGCAGGAAATCGAATTCCACGTGTCGCACATCCGGATCTGGACGGGCGCGATGGACGCCGGCACCGGCGATCTGCACGATCCGGCACGCGGCGGCTTTCACATGCGCGGCTTCCACGGCATCACGCCCGAGACGGATACGACGACGCACTACTTCTGGACCGTCGCGACCAATCCGCAACACGACGTCGAGCGCGTCGCGCAGACGGTCATCGAGCAATCCGCGGCGACGTTCGACGAGGACAAGACCGTGATCGAAGCGCAGTACCGGAACCAGCTGCGGTTTCCGGGCGGCCGCCAGATCGACATTCACGTCGACGCGGGCCCCAATCGCGCGCGGCGCGTGATCGAGCGGCTGCTGCTCGAACCCGCTTAAGCATCGCGCCGCCCCGCCGACAACACCCGACGGTCGCGACGGGCGCTCCGCGGGATGCCCCGTCGGCCCGTTCAATCGCTTTCGTCCCATTCGCCATCACCGGCTTCGATTTCATCCCATTTAATTAGTCATACTATTTATAAGGATCTTTGACGTGAGTGCAAACATCCGCAATACGATCGATGAATCCCCGATGAGCACGTTCCAGACGATGGCGGTCACCGCCTGCGTCGTGCTGAACATGCTCGACGGCTTCGACGTGCTGGCCATCGCGTTCGCCGCGCCGCATCTGGCGGCCGAGTGGAAACTAAGCGGCAAGGAAATCGGCCTGCTGCTGAGCGCCGGGCTGGCGGGCATGGGCATCGGCTCGGTGCTGATCGCGCCGCTCGCCGACCGCGTCGGCCGCCGCCGCATCATCCTGCTCTGCCTCGCGGTGATCTCGACCGGGATGCTGGCCTGCGCGGCCACGCACAGCACGCTTCAACTCGCCGTCACGCGTGCGTACACGGGGCTCGGCATCGGCGGCATGCTGGCGAGCCTGACCGTCATCAGCGGCGAATACGCATCGAACAAATGGCGCAGCGCCGCGATCGGCATGCAGTCGACCGGCTACGCGATCGGCGCGACCGGCGGCGGCGTCATCGCCGGCTACCTGCTGTCGACGTGGGGATGGCGCAGCGTGTTCGCGTTCGGCGGCATCCTGACCTTGCTGTCGATCCCGATGGTGCTCGTATTGCTGCCGGAATCGCTCGACTTCCTGCTGGCAAGGCGTCCGGACAACGCGCTGCAGAAAATCAACCGCATCCTCGCGAGAATGAAGCGCGCGCCGATCGACATGCTGCCGGCGGCGACTGCCTCCATCGACTCGGCGAACGCCGCGTCGAGCTGGACGGCCGTGCTGCGCGCGCCGCTGACGCGCCGCACGATCGCGCTGTGGATCGCATTCTTTCTCGTGATGGGCAGCTTCTACTTCGTCGTGAGCTGGACACCGAAGCTGCTGGTTCAGGCCGGGTTGTCGGCATCGCAGGGGGTCACCGGGGGCGTGCTGCTCAATCTCGGCGGCATTGCCGGCGCATCGCTCTTCAGCCTGCTGTCGACACGGTTCGGCCTCCGTAACCTGCTCGGCGCGACGCTGCTGCTCGGCGGCGTATTGATGGCCGTGTTCGGCGCGAACACCGGCTCGCTCGGGATCGGGATGACGGTCGGGGTATTCCTCGGCGCCGTGATCAATGCGTGCGTGGCCGGCATGTATGCGTTGTCGCCGACGCCGTATCCCGCCGAAATCCGTACGACCGGCATCGGCCTCGCGGTCGGCATCGGCCGCCTCGGCGCGATCCTGTCGCCGATGACGGTCGGTGCGCTGCTGGACGACGGCTGGTCCGTGTCCCATCTGTATCTCGCGTTCCTCGTGCCGATGGCCGGCGCGGCGATCGCCGTCGCCGTGGCGGGTACGCGCGCCGCGGCACCGCGCAGGCAACGCGACCCGGCGACGTCGTAACGCACGACGCCCGCAGCCTTGCCGATACCCGTCGGCACCCCGGATCGGCTCGGGTCATAAAAATATCGATAAGCATATCTACATACTGTTTGGAGACAGCCATGAAAACGAAACTGGGCGCCGCACTCGCGACGGCGATGGCACTGACGCTGGCGCTGGCCGGACCGGCCTGCGCACAAAGCAGCATCACGCTGTACGGGATCGTCGATACCGGCGTGTCCTACTACAACAACGCCGCACATGGCGGATCGTTCACGGGTATGCCGACACTGACCGGCGAAGTGCCGTCACGCTGGGGGTTGAGGGGCACGGAGGATCTCGGCGGCGGCTACCAGGCTTTCTTCGTGCTCGAGAACGGCTTCCAGCCCGGCACGGGCGCACTGAACTACGGCGGGCGCCTGTTCGGGCGACAGGCGAACGTAGGCGTGAACAGTCCGTTCGGCGCGCTGACCCTCGGCCGCCAGATGAACATGTCGATGATCGTGCTGACCAATGCGGACGTGATCGGCCCGTCGATTCACTCGATGGCGGATTTCGATTCCTATCTGCCGAACGCGCGCAGCGACAATGCGATCGGCTACAAGGGCACGTTCCACGGGGTGACGCTCGGCGCCACCTACAGCTTCGGCCGCGACGCGGCCGGACCGGCCGGGCCGTCGGCGACGGGCTGCGCCGGACAGGTGCCCGGCGACATCGTCGCTTGCCGCCAATACACGGCGATGCTCGCCTATGACGCGAGCAATTTCGGGCTCGCCGCGTCGCACGACGTGATGCGCGGCGGCGGTGGTGCGCTCGCGCCGCTGAACAATCCGGCGTACACCGACACACGCGACATCGTCGCCGGCTACGTGAAGATCGGCCCCGCGAAACTGGGCGCCGGGTGGATCCGCCGCAACCTCGCGGCGGCCGAGCACCTGCAGGCCGATATCGTGTTCGCCGGCGGCACATACTACGCGACGCCCTACCTCGCGCTCGACCTTCAGGGCGTCCGCTACCTGCAACGCCGGGAAAACAGCGAAGGCGGCACGAACGCGACGCTGCTCGTCGGCCGCGCGAACTATTTCCTGTCGAAGCGGACGACCGTCTATACGTCGGTGGGCTACATGTTCAACAGCACGCTGGCCGCGAACGCGGTCGCCGCGGGCGGGACGGTCGGCACCGGGATGAACCAGCTCGGCGTGATGGCCGGCATCCAGCAGAAGTTCTGAACGCCGGATGCGCGTGCGCCGGTCAGTTGGCGAGACGGCAGTGGGCCAGCTTCAGGCCCGGCAACACGGGCGCATCGATATAGCCTTCGTTCACGCAGCTGAAGCGGAACGCCGTCGACGTGACGAACGGCTTGATTTCGCCGCCGGGGAATTTCGGCTTCAGCGCATCCTGGTCGGCCACGTCGAAATGCGTATCGAACTGCTCGCCGTCGGCCGTCAGCGCGCCGAAGTAAGTGCCGCCCGGATCGCTGCCCATCCGGATCACGGCGCCGACGAACGCGAGGCGCTTGCCGTCGTACTTCGACTTCGCCGCGGTCGCGTCCTGCGTGTAGGCCTCGATCACGGCGCCGTAGTGCGCGTCGATCGCGGGGTCGGCATCGGAAGCCGCGCAAGCAGCCTGGTGAATGCCTGCCAGCAGCGCGCAGGCCGCAAGCGCGGCCGCCGCGAACGGCGCGGAAATCTTCTTCATGGGTGGTCTCCCGTCTAGCGTGGTGGTTGAAGTGATTGAAGCCCGGCGCAACGCCGGATGAACTCGCTTCCGTTGCTTTAATCGTTCGAATGGCGGATGACGGCTGCGATCACTTCATCGCCCGCGTGGTCGTGCGCGGTGCGTGGCGTCGCGCGGAACGCGACGTGACAGGAAGATGACATGGTGCGGCCCCCGGCTCTCTCGTTGAATTTCACTGCGTCTGATTTTGGCCGCTACGGTAGCAGACGGCCGCCAGCCCGGCAACCAACGCCCGAGCTCGACAATCATGTCATTACAATTGCAAATGATTCTCATTACATATATCATGCACGCCTTGGCCGTAACGAAACGCCGCGGCCCGCGACACGATCCTTAGCATTCCCTCCTGTATCGATTCATGCCATCCCGTCGAACGCCCCGCCGCGTCCGGACCCCGCGTCCGTGGCGCTCGAGCCTGCCTGCCCTGATTACCCTTTGCGTCGCAAGCGGCGCGCATGCGGCCAACGCCGAAGCCGGTGCAACTGCATCGGCACCCGCAACGCCGGCCGGGAAAGAACTCCCCGCCATCAACGTCAACGCATCGTCAACCGTCGACCCGACCATCGGCTACCAGCCGCGCACCAGCAGCATCGCGGGCGGCAACGACCGTCCGTTGAAGGAGATTCCGCAATCGGTCGCGGTGGTCAGCAGCAGCGTGATGCAGGACCAGCAGGCGCGTTCGCTCGACGACGTGCTCGGCAACATCAGCGGCGTGACGCAAACCAACACGCTCGGCGGCACGCGCGACGCGTTCATCAAGCGCGGCTTCGGGTCGAACAACGACGGCTCCGTGCTGGTCGACGGCGTGCGCACGCCGGTGCTGCACAGCTATCTCGCGACGATCGACCGCGTCGAGGTGCTGAAGGGCCCCGCTTCGCTGCTGTACGGGATGCAGGATCCCGGCGGCGTGATCAACCTCGTCACGCGCAAGCCGGAAGACACGTTCGGCGGCTCGATCTCCGCATCGCGCACGAGCCACGGCGGCAGCAACGCGCAGTTCGATCTCACGGGGCCGCTCGGCAAGCCGGGCCAGGTCGCGGGCGGCACGCTCGCGTTCCGGCTCACCGGCGAATACGACACGAGCGGCTACTGGCGCAGCTTCGGCCGCGAGCGCAACGCGCTGATCGCACCCGCGCTGTCGTGGCACGACGCGAACACGTCGATCGACGTCAGCTA
Source organism: Burkholderia cepacia ATCC 25416 (assembly GCF_001411495.1). Taxonomy (NCBI): domain Bacteria; kingdom Pseudomonadati; phylum Pseudomonadota; class Betaproteobacteria; order Burkholderiales; family Burkholderiaceae; genus Burkholderia; species Burkholderia cepacia. The sequence goes on from NZ_CP012982.1 coordinate 1,195,276, forward strand.
TCAGTACGTCGACTACACGATGCCGTTCGATCGCGGCACCGTGCTCGTGAACGGCCAGCTCGACGATGCGTTGCGCTATCGCCGCTACGAAGAAGCATGGTCGCAAAGCAGCGGCATCCAGGAAACGCTGCGTACGCGCATCGAGCATCGCTTCTCCGATGCATGGCGCGTACGCGCGACCTACGGCTGGGGCCGCGACCGCTACGACCAAACCATCACGCGCGCCACCGCGTTCAACAGCAAGACCGGTGCGATGACGCGCTCGTCCGACGCAAACCTCGGACGCAACGACTCCGACCAGATCGCCACGCTCGGCCTGCTCGGCAACGTGACGCTCGCCGGGATGAACCACGCGATCTACATCGGCGGCGAATACGAACGGCAGCGCAGCTTCCGCGGCGACACGATCCGCGGCAAGGCGACGACGGGCTTCAATCTCTACGATCCCGTGTACGGCCTGCTCGCGGCGGGCGGCACGCCCAACGCGAAGCAAAGCGATTCGCGCTCGGTCGTGCATGCGTATTCGACGATCGTGCAGGACTCGGTGAAGATCACCGACCGCCTCACCGCGGTGGGCGGGCTGCGCTGGGAAAACTGGCAGCAGGAATCGGGGATGGGGCGGCCGTTCGTGTTCGCCGACCGCTCGCGCGGCAGCGTCTGGCTGCCGCAGTTCGGGCTCGCCTACGCGCTCACGCCGGCGCTGACCGCCTACGCGAACGTGAGCCGCTCGTTCAAGCCGAACGTCGCATCGAACGTCGCCGCGCCGCTCGCGCCGGAATACGGCCGCGTGCTCGAGGCCGGGCTGAAGTTCAGCCTGAAGCCCGCGATCACCGGCACGCTCGCCGTCTACCAGATCGACAAGCGCAACGTCGCGGTCACGGTCGGCGACATCACGTCGACGATCGGCACCGCGCGCTCGCGCGGGATCGAGCTCGACGTCGCCGGGCAGATCACGCGCCACCTGAGCGTGATCGGCAGCTATGCGTATACGAACGCGACCGATCGCGACAGCAACACCCCGCTCACGAACGTCGCGCGCCACACGGGCAGCCTGTTCGCCGTGTACGACACGGCCATCGCGAATCTGCCCGGCCGCTGGCGCTTCGGCGGCGGCGCGCGTCTCGTCGGCGCACGCTCCGGCGACACGGCGAACAGCTTCACGCTGCCCGGCTATGTGACCGTCGATGCCTTCGCAGCCTACGAAACGACGATCGGCAAGTTCCCGACGCGCTTCCAGCTCAACGTGAAGAATCTGCTCGACAAGACCTACTACCCGTCGAGCAACAACAACCTGATCGTCGCGGTCGGCGAGCCGCGGCTCGTCACGCTGACGACGACGGTGTCGTTCTGATGGTCTGACGTTCTGATGGTCTGACGTTCCGATCGCCCGATGCGTGCATGGGCCGGCCCAAACGCGGCGGCCCATGCACCACGCCCGCATTCGCAGCCGCTCGCGACGCGTAGCGGCTCGCCCCTTGCTCCAGCGAAGCATTCTTGCCGCTTCGCAAGCGGTCACCGCGACTCCGCGCGCGTTGTGCCGGACAACCACCAACGACGCGGCGACCGAACATCGTCCGATCCGCCGGCGAAGCAGGAACGACAGCGAATCTCCCCGTTGCTCGCCGCCCACACCAGCGCCGGATTCCGCTTGACTGCCGTCCCGCGCGGCACCCGACGCCACCATTCACACGCCTCCCCGGCACTCGCTTCACCGCCCGCAAAAATGCATCCGTGCGATGCAATTCCGCCCGCTCCCTTACCGCATCGCGCGCCGTATGATCGCCCCGGCTTTTTTTCCACGGCGGCCCGATACGCGTCTACCTCTCCATTCGCTCACGCGCTCCGCTCCAACCACCTGCGAACATGTCCAACCTCTCACTCATCCTCGTCGTCTCCATGCTGAGCGCCTTCGGCCTGATCGCGTCCGACGTCTACCTGCCCGCGATGCCGTCGATGGCCCACGAATTTTCGATCGGCGCATGGCAGATGCCCCAGACGGTATCGGCTTACCTGATCGCGCTTGCCTGTGCGCAACTGGTCTACGGCCCCCTCTCCGATCGATGGGGGCGCAAACCCGTGCTGACGGCCGGCATCGTCCTGTACATCCTTGGCTCGATCGGCTGCGCGAGCGCCGGCGGCTTCGCGAGCTTTCTCGGATGGCGCGTGCTCGAAGCGCTCGGCGCGGCGTCCGGTCTCGTCATCGGTCGCGCGATCATCGCCGACACCTGCGACAAGAACGCATCCGCGAAGATCTACAGCATCGTGTATCCGCTCGTGTCGCTGTCTCCGGCAATCGCCCCCGCAATCGGCGGATATCTGGCTGCGTGGTTCGGGTGGCGAAGCGATTTCATTTTCGTCGCCGCATTCGGCGTCGTCGCGCTCGCGCTCGTTCAGTTGCGCCTGAAGGAAACCCGGCCGCCGGTCGCACCGGGGCAACATCGCGCCGCACCGCTGGCCGGCTTCACCGGCGTGCTCGCGGACCGGGCCTTCATCCGCTACACGCTCGTCGTCTGCGCGATCTATTGCGCGTGGTTCGTCTACCTGACGCAGTCGCCGTTCATCTTCTCCGGCCTCGGTCTTTCGGAACGGCAAAGCGGCTGGCTCTATCTGCCGCTGACCGCCGGCATCGTTTCCGCCAACCTGATTGCGCGCCGCATGCTCGACCGGATGTCCTACGACTCGATCGTCGTGGCCGGCGTGGGCTGCTTCGTTGCCGGCGGCGTGGCGTTCGCCCTGTGCGAATCGTGGCACGTCAAAGGCGTCGTCGCGATCGTGATGCCGATGGTGCTCGTCAGCCTGTCGAATGGATCGTCGCTGTCGCTCGCGGTCTCGGGCGCCATCGCGAGCGAACACGGGCGCGCGGCGACGGCGTCGGGGCTGGTCGGCTTCTTCCAGATCGGCAGTGCGTCGCTCGCCGCCACCGTGTCCGGCGGCCTGCTCGGCACCGGAAGCCACGTGCTGGCGACGGCCATCCCGTTCTTCGCGATCGTCGCGGGCATCGCGATCGTGCCGCGCTGGTGTGCCGCGCGGCGCACGCTCTCGATGCGCGACACGCTACCCCGTTGAGCCCGTGGCGCTGCACGGGCAGAGCCCCGGCCGCTATCGATAACGGTCGAACGTCGCCGCGATCTCCGCGGTGACCGCCCGAACGCGCGCCGTCCGGTTCAGGTCGGTATGCGATACGAGCCAGACCTGATACGGCACGGCTCGCGTCCGGTCGGGCCAGATTCGCACGAGCGAATCGTCGTCTTGCGCCATATACGCGGGGAGTTCGCCGATGCCGATACCCGAGCGGATCGACGCCGCCAGCATCAGGCTCGAACTCACCTGCGCCACGATGCGTCCGCGTTTCATCGACTCGCCGCACAGCGCGTGCCCCTGGTTCGACGTCGTGCCGGGCTGGTAGACGACCAGGTCATGCCCTTCGAACGCGGCTCCGATCGCGGGCTCGCCATGCGCATCCAGATACTCGCGGCTCGCGAACAGCCCGACCTCCCATTCGGCGAGCTTCCGGCGCACGAGGTCGGGGTTTTCCGGCATCACGGTGCGAATCGCGAGATCCGCATCGCGTCGCGTCAGGTTGAGCACCTGCACCGACGTCGTCAGGATCACGTGTATCGCCGGACATTTCCGGCGCAGTTCCCGTATCGCGGGAACGACGAAATCCATCGCGAGGGAATCGGTCGTCGTGACCCGGACCTCGCCTTCGAGGCGATCGTCCGAGCCCTGGACGCGACGCTCGAATTCGCACGCCGCCCGCTCCATCGCTTCCGCGGCCTGCAGCGAATGCTCGCCGACCTGCGTCACGACATAACCTGACGATGTCTTGAGAAACAGCTTCGCACCGAGCGCCTTCTCGAGTGCGGTCAACCGTCGCCCCACGGTGGCCTGATCGACGTCGAGAACGGCCGCGGCCTCGCGCAGCGTCCCGGTGCGATGAACGGCCAGAAAAACGCGGGCATCGTCCCAATTCATGAGTAACGTTCTCTCTCTCGGTAAGGCATGTGTGCATTCGCAGGAGGCGATTATACAAGTCGATCCTGTGCAGACCGTTCCGGATAATCAGCCATCCGTATCAAAAGGACGATCGATTCGCCGATCAAAACCGGAACCGTCCGCAGGAAGCCCCTCAACGACGGGCTCGCCGACCGAAGCCGAGTGCAATGACCGAACCGATGGTCGTTTCACCGATCGCCCCAACCCCGCCCGCCCAATCATCAGCCTCCCGAATATCTCCCATCCGATACCGCGATTTTCCGTACCGGACGCGCGCCGCTAGACTGGCTACGCATTCGCGACGCCGCAGCGCCGTACCGCAACGCGGCACGCCCCCACAAAAACGATTCCGGGAGATACCCCATGTCCGACCGGCACGCGCGCCGAGGCGCGCTCAAGACACTCGGCCTCGCGGCCGGCACCGCGCTGCTCGCCGCCGCGCGCCCCGCTCGCGCCGCCGCGCCCGAAACTGGCGCGCTGCTGCCCGGCGGCGCCACGCACCTCGCCGACCTCACGCGCCGCCTCGCGGCCGCACCGCGGCGGCGCGACTTCAAGACGGTGCCGATGATCCTCGAACGTCCCGACCAGTGGGATCATGCGGCGCTCGCCGAACTGACCGGATACCGCGGCGGCCCGAAGCAGGTGTGGGACAACACCGAGCTCGGCGGCCCGTGGCTGAACCTGATGCGCAATTCGCTGAACGCGCAGATCTGGTCGTATCGCCATCCGGATTTCCTCGTCGTATCGGCCACGCACGGCAGCGCGCATCTCGCACTGTTCGACCAGGCCGCGTGGGACAAATACGGCCTCGCGAAATTCGCCGGCGCCGCCTTTCCGGCCAACACGCTGCTCGACGCGAAACCCGCGCAATCGAAGGGCGCACAAAACCACGAGTCGCCTGACGGCGCGTTCTCGTCGCACGACAACAGCATCGCCGCGCTGCAGCAGCGCGGCGTCGTGTTCCTGTCGTGCCACAACGCGATCTGGGAACTCGCAGAGCGGCTCGACGGCGCGAACGCGAATCCCGACAAGCTGCCGCTCGATGCGCTCGCGGCCGACCTGACCAACCACGTGATCCCGTCGGCAATCGTCACGCCGGGCGCGGTCGGCACGCTGCCCGAACTGCAGCAGGCCGGCTTCACGTACGCGAAATGAGCACCGCGATGACATCGATCCCCATGCAACCGCCATCGCCATCGCCATCACCGTTGCCGCGCCGTCGGCGCACGCTGCGCGCCGCGCTGGCCGCCTGGCTCTGCTGCGCATCGGCGCTGTCGCTCGCCGCGCCGGCCGGCCCCGCCGCGAACGTCTTCCCGCCCTGGCAGGACGGCCGCAACAACGACGCGACGCATCGCGGCCTCGAATTCACGGTGCCGCAGGTCGACGTACTCGCCGATTTCCACGGCGACCTCACCGCGCCGAAGCTCGTGCTGTTCGTCGGCGGCAACTATTTCTTCGCGATGGCGCCGCTCGTCGCGAAGTTCGAGGAAGATCATCCCGAGTACCGCGGCCGCATCTACTGGGAGACGATCCCGCCCGGCCTGCTCGTGAAGCAGATCCAGGCGGGCGGCACGATCACCGTCGGCAACATGACGTGGACGGTCAAGCCCGACGCGTATTTCGCGGGGCTCGGCAAGATCGACGGCTTGATCGCGGACGGCACGCTCGTCGGGCCGGCCGTGCCCTACGTGACGAACCAGCTGACGATCATGGTGCGCGCCGGCAATCCGAAGCGCATCGCGTCGCTGAACGACCTCGCGCGGCCCGACGTGCAGCTTGCGATGCCCAATCCTGCATTCGAAGGCGTCGCGCGGCAGATCCGCGCGTCGCTCGTGAAGGCCGGCGGCGACGCGCTCGCGCGTACCGTCTACGACGACAAGGTGCGCGCCGGCACGACCGAGCTCACGCACATCCACCATCGGGAAACCGCGCTGTTCCTGATGCAGGGGCGCGCGGACGCGGGCGTGCTGTGGCAATCCGAGGCGGCGTTCCAGGAACAGGTCGGGCATCCGCTGATGCACATCGACATTCCGGCCGAGCAGAATACGACTGCGATCTATGCGGGCGCGATGGTGAAGGATGCACCGCATCCGGAAGCCGCGCGTGCATGGCTCGCGTTCATCCGGTCGCCGGCAGCGTTCGGAATCTTCCAGCGCTACGGCTTCGGCCGATACGATGCGGCGACACCGCCGCAGCACCTCGCGCCGGCGCAGCAGGAGAAGCAGCCCGACGCGGGCTGACCGCGCGGCCGCGCCGGCTGCCCGGCGGCGCGCTCGCGGCCTACAACAAGGAGGGGACACGTGAACGATACGGTGCACACACCGCGACGCCGGTTCGCGCCGCTGCTGCTCGCCGCGGCGACGCTGCTGGCCGGCCACGCGCGCGCGGACGACGCGACGCTCGGCAAGACGCTCGCGACACAGGGTTCGACGACGGGCGTCGCCGCCTGCATCGGCTGCCACGGCGGCCAGGGCGAAGGCAACGCGGCGGCCGGCTTCCCGCGCCTCGCGGGCACGAGCGCCGCGTATCTGTCCGCGCAGCTTGCCGCGTTCGCGGACGGCAGCCGCCAGAATCCCGTCATGCAGCCGCTCTCGAAACTGCTGACGCCGCACGAGCGCGATGCGGTATCCGCGTACTTCGCGAGCCTGCCCGCGCCGGCCGGCATCGTCGCCGCCGACGACACGTCGATCGACCCGGCGAACACCGGCGCGTGGCTCGCGACGCGCGGACGCTGGTCGCAAGGCCTGCCCGCATGCGCCCAGTGTCACGGCCCCGGCGGCCTCGGCGTGGGCAGCGCGTTTCCGCCGCTCTCGGGCCAGCCGGCCGCCTATATCGCCGGCCAGTTGAACGGCTGGAAACACGGCACGCGCCCGCCCGGGCCGATGGCGCTGATGCCGGCGATCGCCGGCAAGCTGTCCGACGCCGACATCGACGCAGTGGCCGCCTACTACGCACGCGGCGGCGCCGCGCAGGGAGACAAGCGATGATCGACCGCACGACGCTGATCCGCCGCACCCGCGCGGCATTGCTCGGCGCGGCCTGGTTGCCCGCGCTCGCGTTCGCGGCCGCACCGCAGGATGCACCACCGGTCAACGCTTCCGCATCCGCGCCTTCCGCCGTTGCGCCGGCAGCCAGGCCGTTCGCGCCGCCCGCCGAATCCGCGATCCCCGCCGACGAGTTCGGCAAGACCGTGAAGCTCGGCGAGCAGATCTTCCTGCACACGCCCGAGTTCGCGGGCAAGTACGTCGGCAACAAGCTGACCTGCGCGAGCTGCCACCTCGACGCGGGCCGGCGGCCCGATTCGAGCCCGATGTGGGCCGCGTACCTGCTGTATCCGGCGTACCGCAGCAAGAACGGCCACGTGAACACGTTCGCCGAGCGCCTGCAGGGATGCTTCCGCTACAGCATGAACGGCAAGGCGCCGCCGGCCGGCGACCCGATTCTCGTCGCGCTCGAAACCTATTCGTACTGGCTCGCGAAGGGCGCGCCGGTCGGCACGAAGCTGCCGGGGCAGGGTTTCCTGAAACTGCCGCCGCCCGCGCAGAAGGCCGACTATGCGCGCGGCGCCGCCGTCTACACGCAGCACTGCGCGCTGTGCCACGGTGCGGACGGCCAGGGGCAGTCGAGCGGCGGCAAGGCGGTCTTCCCGGCGCTGTGGGGCGCGCGTTCGTTCAACTGGGGCGCGGGGATGGGCGACATCCGCAATGCGGCCGGCTTCATCAAGGCCAACATGCCGCTCGGGCTCGGCGGTACGCTGACCGATCAGGAGGCTTGGGACGTCGCGACCTTCATGGACAGCCACGAACGTCCGCAGGACCCGCGCTTCACGGGCTCGGTGCACGACACGCGCGCGAAATTCCACGATTCGCCCGATTCGATGTACGGGCTCAGCGTGAACGGCCGCGTGCTCGGCGCGCCGTGACGCGGGCACCGGGCAGGCCGCGCAGACCGCGCGGCCTGCTCCGCCCGCGCGTTCACGGACGCCAGCGATACACGATCATGCTGGTGCCGTTGTAGTTGTCCTTCGTGATCACGTATTCGCCGGTCGAGCGCAGGTACGCGCGGATCCCGTACATCGAGTCGACGTCGTTGCCGACATCCATCGCCGACGTGTTCGAGTTGGTCAGCGTCGTGACGAGGGCGCCCGTATTGAGATCGAACACGTCGACGTTCGGCACGGTGTGCACGTAGCCGACGAACAGGTAGTGGCCGGCCGCCGCGATCGATTTCGGGTTCGCGCTCGTCAGGTTGATCACCGGGTTCGGCGCGCTCGTGTTGCCGTTCTTCCAGCCGTGATAGACCTCGATATGCCCGTTCATCGCGGTCCAGTCCCAGTTGCCCGCGAGGCCCTGCGCGAGGATCATCGTGTCGCTGTCCGCCTGGTAGATGATGCGCGTGACCGGCGCCACGGTGCCCGGCACGGCCGTCGTCGTCGGCTTGCCCCACGACGGCTTGCCGGTCGCGTCGAAACCCGTCATCGGGTAGCGGGTAATCACGTTTGAGCCGTTCAAGCCGGCCCACACGTCGCCGTTGCCGTCGATGTCGAAACCGGCCGTGACCTGCAGCGTCGTGTTGAACGGCTTGCCCGGCAGCGAGCCGGCCGGATTCGCGATGTAGCCGGTCGCCGGCGTGAAGTAGTAGAAGTTGAAGTTGCCGGGGTTCTGGCCCGACGCGACGAGAATCCGGTTGCCGCCGACCGTCACGAGCTGGCCGAAGTGCTGGCCGCGCTGGTAGTCGTTCATGTCGAGGCGCGGGTCCTTCGGATAGCTGAACGGATCGACCGTGTTCGCGACGAACGTGCCGCCCGCCGAGCCCGTGTACACGTTGTTGCCGCTATAGAAGAACGCGCCGTCGGTCGCCGGGTCGGGCGCGGCGATCGCCTCGAAGTTCAGCGCCTGCAGCTTCCATTGCAACGCGCCCGTCGGGCCGTATGAATGCAGGTCGGTGCTGCCGTTGCGCCCGAGATCCCAGCCCCCGCCCCACGCATTGTTGAGCACGTACAGGTTGCCGCCGGCATCCTTGCCGATGCCGACCACGCGCGTGAAGCGCTTGTCGCCGACCTGCCCCTTGATGCCCGATGTCGTGTCGAGATAACCGCCCTGCACGCCGAACGTGCCGACCTGCTGCGGCGACCCGGCGAGGCTGTAGAGCTTGATGTTCATGTCCGGGCCCTGGTCGCCCACCAGCAACTGCCCCGTCGACGCGTCGAAATACAGCGCCGACGGCCGTGCGCCGGCCGCCATCTGGATCGTGTTCATCAGCGTGCCGGTCGCGCTGTACTGCACGACCACGCCCGCGCTCATGCGCGCCACCCACAGGTTGCCCGCCGCATCGAGCGCCAGCGCACCGGGCCCGGTCACGCCGATGTCGCGCTGCCAGACGCCGTCGGTCGTATAGACGCGCACGCGGTTGCCGTAGAAGTCGCTCGCATACAGCAGGTTGCCGGCGGTCGCGAGGCCGGTGATCACGTCCGGATTCGGCAGGCCCGTCCACGTGCTGACCGGGATGCGCAGGTCGCGCTGGTTCGTGCCGCGGTTGTAGCGGCCCACCGAGCCGCTGCCGAAGTTGCGGTTGTAGCCGAGCGCGACGAAGATCGACGTCGCGTTGCCGGTGATCGCGCCACCCTGGAATTCGTCGTGGATGCCGATCGTGCCCATCGGCTGGCCGTTCTGGTAGAGCGCGACACCGCCCGCGTTCTCGTCCCAGCGCGACGCCGTGTAGATCACGCCCTCGGGGGCGACCCACATCGAGCGCGCGGCGTTGCCCACGTGCTGGGCCAGCGTGCCGTACGTGTTCGCGAGCCAGTCGGTCGAGTACGACACCTGCGCGTGACTCGCCGGCGCCAGCATCGCCATGCACATTCCCAGCAATGCCGCCCGAATTTGTTTCATTGACATGAATAATGCTCCCGAACGTTCAATTGTCGACACTGTAAATCGCGGCGCATGAAATATTGGTGATTCCGGCTAAAGCGCATTCGCCTTCATCCCGAATTATTCACGCCATTCTTTTTGCCGTCCGGCGCTTTTCCGTCAACGATGGTCAAACCCGTCCATCACGCCGCAACGGCTTGCGTGCCGCACGGTTTCGGCGCTTTTCCCCGGCATTTTCTTCCGGATTGTTCAATGCAAATACGTCATTTTTTCTGAATTACCCGCATTGCCTTTTTCATTCCCCCGGAAATGGGTTCGATGATTACAAATCGAAATTGAAATGAAAGGGAAAAAATATTGTCCGGCTCGATCGCGTCGGTGCGATTCAGCGCGGCTGCATGCGGCGGGAGGAAGGAAGGAGAATGCGGGATACGGCGGAGAGAACCGCGCGCCGGCCATGCCGGCACGCAGCCGCGATCGTTCAGTTCGCGTCGTCGAGGGTCGGGCCGTCCCAGCCGTCGAGGAATTTCGGCAGCGCGTCCACGACGTCGATCACGCGGTGCCGGTAGAACAGGTGCATCGTCGGCTGCAGGTCGCCGGGCAGTTGCCCGCCGTGCGCACGCGCGGCCAGGCTGTTCGGTACGACGCGCATGCCGAACCGGTTGGTGCCGCATACGATCTCGCCGCAGGACGCGCAATACATGCGCGACATCGACTTCGCCGGATGCGGGAACGTCGCATGGTCGCCCTCGACGGCCACCTGCTCCGGCGGCCACGCGGTCGCGGACAGCATCGGCGTGCCGTAGAAATCGCGGCAGGTCGCGCAATGGCAGTTCGCGCGCGCCGCCGGCTCGCCGCGCAACGTCACGGTGACGGTTCCGCACAGGCAACTCGCGGAATGCGTTCGGGTCATGTCGTCTCCTCGAAAAACGGAGGCGACAGTATAGGGGCATGCCTGCAACGTCGCCCGCATCGGCTGCGGGCAACGTTGCGGGCGCAACGATCGCGGCGCGTCAGAACTTCTGGCGCAGGCCGAGGCTGACGATGGCCTGCGACCGCGAATCGGACGAGTGGCCGTTCGCCTTGTCGGACACCGACGCGGTCGCGGCCACCGGCCGGCCAAGCGCGTCGAGCGTCATGCCCGATGCGTGCTGGTACGCGCCGAGCAGGTACACGCTGGTGCGCTTCGACAGGTCGTAGGTGGCGCCGAGCGTGACGTTGTGATACTGCGCACGGTCGTCCACGCCGTCGACATCGCTGCCGCGCGTGTAGCTGTAGCCCGCGAACAGTTGCGTCTGCGGGCGCACGTTCCAGCGCGTGAACACGCCCGCGACGTTGAACGTCGCGTGGCCCGTGAACCGCGACTGGTCGCCGCTGCGGTACTGCACGTTGCTGTAGTTCACCCCGACGACGGCCGGGCCGAAATCGTAGGTCGCGCCGGTCGCGATGATCTGCTGCGACTGCGCGCTCGCATAGCCTTCGTTGATCGACGAGTTGAACAGCCCGTCGTCGGTGCTCTGCCACTTGCCGGCCGTCGGGTCGGTCGCGCCCGTCTTGCTGTTGTCCGATCGCTCGTAGCCGACGCCGACGCGCAGCGGGCCCGCCGCGTACGCCGCGCCGACGCTCCACGTGTTGCGCTGCTTCATGCTGCCCGGCTGGCTGCCGAAACCGTACAGCGCGCCGAACGTGAAGCCCGAGTAGTTGGCGCTCGTGTACTTGATCGAGCTGTTGACGCGCGCCGTCTGGTCGAGGTCGTCGATATCGCCCGGGTGCGCGCCGAAGCCGCCGATGAACGACGACGGGCCGACCGGGCTCACGAAGTCGTCGAGCGACGTGTACTGGCGGCCGAGCGTGACCGTGCCGTAGCGGTCGCTGCCGAGGCCGACGAACGCCTGGCGGCCGAACTGGCGGCCACCCTGGCCCGACGTGCCGTTCGTGATGTCGAAGCCGTTCTCGAGGACGAACAGCGCGCGCATCCCGCCGCCCAGATCCTCGGAACCCTTGATGCCCCAGCGGCTGCCGGACAGGTTGCCGGTCGTGAGCCCGACGTTCGAATGGCCGGTGTACGCGCCCGCGGAGCCGACCCGTTCGTTGCTGCGATAGGTCACGCCCGCGTCGACGATGCCGTACAGCGTGACGGAGCTTTGCGCGGCGGCGACGCCCGCGAGCGAGAGCAGCAGCGGGGCTGCGATCAGTTGCTTGTTCATGATTGTCGTGTCTCCGGGCGGTGAACCCGTTGTTCTGGCTGTCAGTTGCGAGTAGCGCGCGGGCGGCGAGATCCGCCGGCGGTGCGAGGCCGGCATCGTCCGCGCGCGACGACGCGGCGGGCATGCCCGCTGCGGCCGCCATGGTAGATGGAACCGGTTTCAATCTGAAGCGGAATAATGAAAAATGTTTATTGCCAAAATCGAGATAGTCGACCGGGCGGCCGTGTGCGCGGCGCGCCGTCCCTGTACAGCCCGGGCGGGCGCAGCCGATAATCGAGCGCGCCCCTTCCCTCGGGAGTTCCGTCATGCATGAAACGACCCTGCTGGTCTTCGCCGCCGTCGCCTTCGTCGGCATCGCGACACCCGGCCCGACCGTGCTGCTCGCGCTGACCAACGGCTCGCGCTACGGCGTGCGACGCGCGGCCTATGGCTTCGCGGGCGCGATGCTGTCCGATTTCGTGCTGATCGTCGCGGTCGCGCTCGGCCTCGGCGCGCTGCTGATGGCGTCGGCGTTCTGGTTCTCGGTCGTGAAGTGGCTCGGCGCCGCTTACCTCGCGTACGTCGGCATCCGGCTGCTGATGTCGAAGGGTTCGCTCGACGTCGCCGCCGCGCACGGTGAAACGGTATCCGGGCGCAACGCGTCGATCTTCGCGAAGAGTTTCCTCACGGCGGTGACGAACCCGAAGGGCTACCTGTTCTTCTCCGCGTTCCTGCCGCAGTTCCTCGATCCGTCCGCGCCGCTCGCGCCGCAATACGTCGCGCTCGCGGTCACCTTCGCGCTGCTCGACGGCGCGGTGATGTTCGGCTACGCGCTGCTCGGCGCACGCGCGGTGCGACTGCTGAAGCGCGCGGGCGCGCTGTGGCTCGAACGCACGTGCGGCGCGATGCTGCTCGCGCTCGCCGGGTCGCTGGCGCTGTACCGGCGTCATGCGACGTAGGGGCGGACACCGATGAAAATCGCCGCACCGCCCCGCTCCGGCTTTCCCGGCCTGTCGCTCCGCCAGCTCGAACGCGCCGACCTCGACGCGTGGTATGCGTACCTGTCGATGCCCGACGTCTTCCGCCACACGAGCTGGAACCTGCGCGCGCCCGACGATCTGCTGCCGCTGTTCGACACCATCGAATCGACCGACCCCGATTCGATCCGGCGTCTCGCCGTGATCGACGACGCATCGGGCGCGCTCGCCGGGACGATCGGCCTGCATACCGTCTCCACCGCGAACCGCTCGGCGGAGATCGCATACGATCTCGCGCCGTCGCACTGGGGGCGCGGGGTCGCGAGCGCGCTGTGCGCGGCCGTCACCGCGTGGGCCTTCGCGGACGGCGGCTTCATGCGCATGCAGGGCGTGGTGCTGACCGGCAACGCGGGCTCCGCGCGCGTGCTGCAGAAGTGCGGCTACCGCTACGAAGGGCTGTTGCGCGCGTACAGGATGGTGCGCGGCACACCGGGCGATTTCGCGATGTACGCGCGCCTCGCGACAGACTGACGCGCCACCCGCGGCTTCACGCCCAACCGTTCACGGCCTGCGGAATCGCACGTGCACGCGCACGTGCACGCCATTGGACGGCCTGCGCCGAATTGGCGACAATCGCCGTTCCCTTCCCCGACGATCCACCATGAAAATCGCCGCGCTGTCCGACATCCACGGCAACCTCGCCGCGCTCGACGCGGTGCTCGACGACGTCCGCCGCCGCGGCGCCGACGTGATCGTCAACCTCGGCGACATCCTGTCGGGGGCGCTCCATCCGCCCGAAACGGCCGACCGCCTGATCGCGCTCGACCTGCCGACCATCAGGGGCAATCACGAACGGCAACTGCTCGACGGCGATCGCGAGTCGATGCGGCTGTCGGATCGCTGGGCGCACGACACGCTGCGCGCCGACCATCTCGAATGGATCGCCGCGCTGCCCGAGCGCGCGACGCTCGACGGCGACGTGTTAATGGTGCACGGCACGCCCGGCAGCGACCTCGCCTATTTCCTCGAAACCGTCACGCCCGACGGCTGCCGCTCGGCGACGCCCGCGGAAATCGCGCAACGCGCGGGCGACGAACCGGCATCGCTGATCCTGTGCGGCCACACGCACATCCCGCGTGCGGCCAGACTCGACGACGGCCGGCTGATCGTCAACCCGGGCAGCGTCGGGCTGCAGGCGTACGCGGACGACCTGCCGCACCCGCACCGCATCGAGACGGGTTCGCCGCATGCGCGCTACGCGATGGTGTCGCGCACGGCGGCCGGCTGGAACGTCGAATTTCATGCGGTCGAATACGACTGGCACACGGCGGCCGCCACCGCGGCATCGCGCGGGCGCGACGACTGGACCGTCGCGCTGCGCACCGGCCGGTGCTGACACGCGCCGCCCGCTGTTACTTCATTCACAGGAAAACCGCGCCACCATGCCCGTTCCGTCGCAACTGCTCTTCCTGCCCGGCGCATCGGGCAGCACCGCCTTCTGGCAACCGCTCGCCGGCAGCCTGACGCATCCGGCCGAACGCCGGATCGTCGGCTATCCGGGTTTCGGCGACACGCCGCGCGATCCGGCCGTCGACGATTTCGACAGCCTCGTGCGTCATGTCCTGGAAACGATCGACCGGCCGACCGCCGTGATCGCGCAATCGATGGGCGGCGTGATCGCGATGCGCGCGGCGCTCGACAAGCCCGGCCAGGTCACGCACCTCGTACTGACGGTCACGTCCGGCGGGCTCGACATGGCAGGGCTCGGCGCGCAGGACTGGCGGGCCGGGTTCGCGCAAGCCAACCCGCAGCTGCCCGACTGGTTCCTGACGTTCCGTGCCGACCTGTCGCGGGACATCAGCCGCATCGCGCAGCCGACGCTGCTGCTGTGGGGCGACGACGATCCGCTCAGCCCCGTCGCGGCCGGCCGGCGCCTGCTCGAGCGGCTGCCCGACGCGCAGCTGCACGTCGTGCCGGGCGGCCGGCACGATCTCGCGGCCGTGCACGCGGCGACGCTCGCGCCGCTCGTCGATGCGCATCTGCGGCGCGTGTGACGTCGCGCGCGTCGGCGTCGGCGTCGGCGTCGGCGTCGGCGTCGGCGTCGGCGTCGGCGTCAGTTTCCGCTACGGCTTCAGCACGAACCTGAAACCCCGCGGCTCACGCGCCGCCCCCCGTCACCCCGCATTGCGCAGCGTGAGCCGCGCCTCCAGCCCGCCGCCGTCCGCGCGGTTGTTCAGCGTGAGCGTGCCGCCCATCGCAAGCGCGAGTTGCCGCGCGATCGCGAGGCCGAGCCCCGTGCCGCCCGTCTCCCGGTTGCGCGACGTCTCCACGCGCCGGAACGGCTCGAACACCGCGTCGAGCTGATCGTCCGGAATGCCGGGCCCGCGGTCGAGCACGGCGATCACCGCGCCGCCGTCCGGCGCGGCGTGCACGTCGATCTCGGCCGCGCCCGCGAACTTCAGCGCGTTGTCGACGAGGTTGCCGACGATGCGGCGCAGCGCCTTCGGCCGCGTGACGAGCGCGAGCGGCGCGCGGCTGTGCAGCGCGACGTCCTGCCCCGCATCCGTGTAATCGCACACGATGCTGTCGAGCAGCGCATCGAGATCGATGCGGCGCGCGGCCTCCTCGGTGCCGTGCAGCGTCCGCGCATACGCCACGCCCTCCTTCACCAGATGCTCCATCTCGAGCAGGTCCTGGCGCAGCTTCGCGCCCTGCGTGTCGTCGTCCATCACGTCGACGCGCAAGCGCATTCGCGTGATCGGCGTCTGCAGGTCGTGCGAGATCGACGCGAGGATCTGCATGCGCTCGGCCATGTACTGCGCGATACGGTCCTGCATCGCGTTGAACGCCCGGGCGGCGCGCGCGACTTCCGACGGCCCGCCCTCGTTCAGCCGCTCGCCCTTCAGGTCGGGGCCGAGCGCATCGGCGGCCTGCGCGAGCTGCTTGAGCGGCCGCGTCGCGAGCCGCACCGCGAGCCAGCAGCACGCGGCCAGCACCGCGAGCTGCAGCAGGAGCACGACCGGCAGCCAGCCCGACAGCGGCACCGTCGACATCGGATGGATGTCGATCGTGAGCGGCGACCCGTCGGTCAGGCGCAGATGCACCTGCAGATGTTCGCGGTCGCCGGGGATCGCGTTCGCGGTCAGCGGATAGTCGCCGCCGATGCCGTCGGAAATCGACCGCTCGACGCGCGCCGACAGCCGCGCTTCCGGCGGCGTGCCGGTCTCGCCGGGCCCGAGGATGAACGCATAGCTGCGCCGCGCAAGGCGCGGCAGCCAGGCGGCCCGCTCGGCCGGCGGCAGGTGGTCGAGCAGCGCGACCGAGCTGGCGACCTCGCGCTCGATGTAGCCCATCATCAGGTTGGTGGTCGCCTGGTCGCGCTCGGTCACCGTGAGCCAGAACGACAGCGTCTGCGCGAGCGCGAGGCCCACGCACAGGATCAACGCGAGCCGCGCGAACAGCGAGCGCGGCCAGTGCCACGACGTCAACGTGCGCGCGCTCATGGCGTACCGTCGACGGCGGTCACGGCCGACGAGAACACGTAGCCCTCGTTGCGCAGCGTCTTGATGTAGCGCGGCTCGCGCGCGCCGTCGCGCAGGCGCTGGCGCAGCCGGCTCACGAGCAGGTCGATCGACCGGTCGAACGGGTCGGACTGCCGCCCCTGCGTGAGATTGAGCAACTGGTCGCGCGTCAGCACGCGCTGCGGGTTGTCGAGGAACACGCGCAGCAGCCGGTATTCGGCGCCGCTCAGCGCGACCAGCGTGCCGTCGGTATCGAGCAGGTGGCGTCCGGTCGTGTCGAGACGCCATTCGCCGAACGCGAGCATCGCGGCCGTTTCCGTCACCTGCATGCCGGGCGGCAGCATGCGTGCGCGCCGCAGCACCGAGCGGATCCGCGCGAGCAGTTCGCGCACCGCGAACGGCTTGGCGAGGTAGTCGTCGGCGCCCATCTCGAGGCCGATGATGCGGTCGGTTTCCTCGCCGCGCGCGGTCAGCATCAGCACGGGCACCGTGCGGAACTTGCCCGCGCGCAGGTCGCGGCACAGCGTGAGGCCGTCCTCGCCCGGCATCATCAGGTCGAGCACGATCATGTCGGGCGCGCCGTCGTCCAGCACGTTGCGCATCTCGCGGCCGTTCGCGGCCAGCGATACGCGCATGCCGTTCTTCTCCAGATAATCCGCGATCAGTTCGCGGATCGCGCGATCGTCGTCGACGATCAGCACGTGGTCGATCTTGTCCATGGGTCGTTTCGGTATCGAGGTATCGATGAGTCGAGGCAGGCGATGTCCGCTTTTATACCGCACGGCGGGCGCGCGTTTGTATCCCAATGTATCGCGCCGCCGTGACGACACACAACATTGCACACGCGCGGCTTGCCGGACACATCGCAGATACGTCGGCGCCGCCTAATGGGGCCTGTCGAAACCCGTCCGGCCGCCGCCTCCGAGCGGCGGCCTCCCGCTCAGGAGAACGCCATGCTGCCCCGACTCAAGACCGCCGCCCTCGTCATCGCCCTCGCCGCCACGGCCGGGCTCGCCGCGTTCGCCGGCACCCGCGACGATGCGAGCATGCCGGCCTCGCAGGCCGGGACGGCGGCACCGGATTTCACGGGCATCGACCGCTGGCACAACAGCGCGCCGCTGACGCTCGGCCAGTTGCGCGGCAAGGTCGTGCTCGTCGATTTCTGGACGTACTCGTGCATCAACTGCATTCATACGATTCCGTACGTGAAGGAATGGGACCGCAAGTATCGCGACCAGGGGCTCGTGGTGGTCGGCGTGCATACGCCCGAGTATCCGTTCGAGCGCGACGCGGGCAACGTCGCCGATGCGATCAGGCGCTTCGGCATCCGGTACCCGGTCGCGCAGGACAACCGCTACGACACGTGGCGCGCGTACGGCAACCAGTACTGGCCCGCGCTCTACCTGATCGACGCGAGCGGAAAGGTCGTCTATACGCGCTATGGCGAAGGCGCGTACGACAAGACCGAGGCCGCGATTCGCGATGCGCTCGCGCAGGCGGGAGAAGGCACGAAGGGCGCGACGCGCACGCAATGACGGGCGCCGGTGCGCGGGCGTGGCACGCGCCCGCGCACGCCGCCGGGGTCACGGCGTGCACGCCGCTTGCGCGTCACGCGCGTCACTCGCGTTTCGCGTCGGCCGCCGCGAGCATCGCCTCCCCGATCGCGAGGCTGCCCTCCGCGACCAGCGCTTCGCCCGCGCCGCGGATATCGGCTTCGTCCTTGTTCTGCCCGAGCTTGCGCTTGCCGACGAGCCGCGTGATCTCGATCTGCAGCCCGACGATCGACGCCAGCATCCTGTCGATGTAGTCCTTCGGCGCGTCGCCCATCTTCCACGGCACCGGCTGCGACGCCTCGTGCGTGCGCGTCAGCCGCGCGACCACGCCGCGCACGAACTTCTCGTCGTCGCGCACCGTGATGCGGCCGTGCGCGTGCACGACCACGTAGTTCCAGGTCGGCACCTGCCGGTGCGCCACGTGCTTGCTCGGATACCAGGTCGGCGAGATGTAGGCGTCGCCCGCGCGGAAGATCGCGAGCACCTCGTCGCCGTTCGCGACGTCCTGCCAGACCGGATTCGCGCGCGAGACGTGCGCGTGCAGCTCGCCGAGCCCGCCGTCGCCGGGCAGCAGTTCGAACGGAATGTGGTTCGCGTCGAGCCCGTTCCTGCCGTGCGTGATCAGGCTGCCGAACGGATGCTGCACGATCAGCTCGCGCATCGCGTCGGGGTCGGGCTCGTTGAATTCGGCGGGGACGTACATGTCGGCTCCACGGTCATGCGGGGTTGGAAACGGCGCGGGCGCGAGCCCGTCACCCGCCGATTGTGACTTCAAACTGGTTTATGCTGTAGAGCCGGTTTGGAACAATTTCAGCAGACCAGAATCATGGCAAGAACGACCCGGATCGTCGAAATCCCGTCGCTCGGCGCGCTCGACCGCGCGGCCGGCGACCTGAGCCGCCAGCTCGCGCAGGCGCTGCGCGAAGCCGTGCGTCGCGGCGACGTCCGGCCGGGCGACGCGCTCCCGTCCACGCGGCTGCTCGCCACGTCGCTGCAGGTTGCCCGCGGCACCGTCGTCGATGCGTATGCGCAGCTCATCGCCGAAGGCTTTCTCGAATCGCGCGGCGGCGCGGGCACGCGGGTCGCGAACGCGCTCGCGGAACCGCCGCCCGGCCCCGAACCCGCGCCGCCCGCGCCACGACGGCGCGCGGCCCACGCCGGGCTGCCCGAGCCGGCCGCCGCCTTCGCGCGGATCGCCCGCGAATTCCGCCCGCTGCCGGCGATGCCGTTCGCGATCTCGGTACCGATCGGCCTCACCGCGCCCGACGACATCTGGCGCCGGCTCGGCAACCGCCTGCGCGCGCGCGGCGCCGGCGCGCCGTCCGGCTATGCCGATCCGCAAGGCGCGCTGCCGCTGCGCGAAGCGATCGCCGACTACGTGCGCCGTTCGCGCTCGGTGCGCTGCGAGGCCGGCCAGGTCGTGATCACGAGCGGCACGCAGCAGGGGCTGCACCTCGCGAGCCAGCTGCTGCTCGGCGCGGGCGACCGGGCCTGGGTCGAGAACCCGGCCTATCGCGGCATCACCGCGCTGCTCGAGAGCACCGGGCGACACGACGCAATGGTGCGCGTGCCGGTCGACGCCGACGGCCTCGACGTCGACGCCGGCATCCGCCTCGCGCCCGATGCGCGCGCCGCATTCGTCACGCCGTCGCACCAGTATCCGCTCGGCATGCCGCTCAGCATGGCGCGGCGCAATGCGCTGCTCGCGTGGGCGCGTGCACGCCACGCGTGGGTGGTCGAGGACGACTACGACAGCGAGCTGCGCTACGAAGGTTATCCGTTCCCGTCGCTGCAGGGTCTCGACCCCGATCGCGTGATCTACCTCGGCACGTTCAGCAAGATCCTGTTTCCGTCGCTGCGGCTCGGCTACGTGATCGCCCCCCACGATCTCGTGCCCGCGTTCTGCGGCGCGCGCGCACTGATGGATCGCCATGTGCCGACCGCCGACCAGCACGTGCTGGCCGCGTTCATCGCGGAAGGCCATCTCGACCGCCACATCCGCCGCGTGCGCGGCGTGTATGCGGAGCAGCGCGCGCTGCTGATCGACACGCTCGGTGCGCGGCTGCCGCGCGAACGCGCGTGGGTGCAGCCGGGCGATCAGGGGATGCACGTCGTGCTGTGGCTCGCGGACGGCATCGACGATCTCGACGTGGTCGAGCGCGCCGCGCAAGCCGGCGTCGCGGTGCGCGCGGTATCGCCGATGTTCGCGCCGGGCACGGCCCGCCCGGGGCTCGTGCTGGGCTTCGGCGGGTTCGGCCGCGCGCAGATGGAAGCGGCCGCGCAGCGGCTCGCGGACGTCGTATCGTCAGCGGAATCGCGGCGGCGGGTGCCGCAAAAGGTTGTCGACGGGCAACAAACGTAATCGTCTGTAAATCCTGCAAGCAAACGGCCGTTTTAGCGGGCGTCGCCCGTGGGTCGTTTGCTAGGATCGCGCCTCCTCCATCCGCGCTCCTGCCGCCTTGAACCGCTTCGTGCCGCTTCTTCGAGACGCGTGGCTCCGTTGCCGCGCCCGCGTCGCACCGCTGGCCGCCGCCAGCCGCGCGCGCATCCGTGCGCTGTGCGCCGGCGCATGGCATCGCCTGCGCCATCCGACGCGCCGCGGCGTCGCGCTGACGCTCGCCGCGATCCCGCTGGTCGGCCTGCTGGTGCTGCTCGCGTTCGTGCCGTTCACGCCGAGCATCGGCGACATCCGCAAGGCCCGCATCGACCGCCCCGCGCGCGTGCTGTCGGCCGACGGCCAGGTCATCGCCGAATTCCGGCCCGTCAACCGCGAATGGGTGCCGCTCAAGCAGATCTCGCCGCACATGGTCAACGCGCTGATCGCGACCGAGGACCACCGCTTCTACGCGCATCACGGCATCGACTGGCGCCGCACGCTCGCGGCCGGGCTGCATACGTTCTCGGGCAGCCGCCAGGGCGGCTCGACGATCACGCAGCAACTCGCGCGCAACCTGTACCCGGACGAAGTCGGCCGCGCACCGACGCTCACGCGCAAGGTGAAGGAGCTGATCACCGCGTTCAAGATCGAGACGGTGTACAGCAAGGACGAGATTCTCGAGACCTACCTGAACACCGTGCCGTTCCTGTACAACGCGTACGGCGTCGAGATGGCCGCGCGTACCTACTTCGGCAAATCGGCCGACCAGCTCGACATCGTCGAAAGCGCGACGCTCGTCGGGATGCTGAAGGGCAACAGCTACTACAACCCGGTGCTGAATCCGGAACGCGCGGTCCAGCGCCGCAACATCGTGCTCGCGCGGATGGCGGCGATGGGCATGCTGTCGCCACGGCAGCTCGCGCAATTGCAGCGCCGGCCGCTGCGCGTCGACTTCGAGCCGCAAACCGCTCAGCCGGGCCCGGCTCCGCACTTCGCGGTGCAGCTGCGCAAGTGGCTGATCGCCTGGGCCGACCGCAACAACTACGACCTCTACTCGGACGGCCTCGTCGTGCGCACGACGCTCGATGCGCAACTGCAGGACATGGCGACGCAAGCGCTGACGCAGCAAACCGATCGCCTGCAGGCAGTCGCCGACAGCGCATGGCGCGGCCCGTCCGGCTGCGGGCTGCGCAACGACCTGTTCCGAGGCTTCATCCGGCAGACGCCCGACTATCGCGACGCGCGCGCCGCTGGGCTCGCCGATGTCGCCGCGCTGAAGCAGCTCGGCGCGAATCGCGCGTTCATGCATGCGTTGTGCGAACGCAAGACGCAGGTGCAGGCCGGCTTCGTCGCGATCGACCCGCGCAACGGCGCGATTCGCGCATGGGTCGGCAGCCCCGACTTCGGCAGCGAGCCGTTCGATCACGTGGTGCAGGCGCGGCGCCAGCCGGGTTCGACGTTCAAGCCGTTCGTCTATGGCGCCGCGTTCGCGGACGGCATGCGGCCGGGCGACACGTTCGTCGATCGCCCCGTCGCGATCCCGATCGGCACGCACGCGGTGTGGCGTCCGACCGACGCCGAGCCGCCGACCGACGCACCGATGACGCTGCGCGACGCGCTCGCGCTGTCGCGCAACCGCATCACCGCGCAGGTGATGCAGCGCGAAGGCGCGGCCAGGGTCGCGCAGCTCGCGCGCGCGATGGGCGTGCGCGAAAGCCCGCTCGACGCGGTACCGTCGCTCGCGCTCGGCACGAGCCCCGTCACGCTGAAGGAAATGGTGTCCGCCTACGGGACGATCGCGAATCGCGGCGTATACGTCGCGCCGCAGATGATCACGCGCATCGAGGATCGCGACGGCAAGGTGCTCGCCGCGTTCAACAGCGCACCGCCCGAACGCGCGTTGCCGGTGGCCGCCGCGCAGACGCTGGTCGACGTGATGCGCGGCGTCGTCGATTACGGGACCGGCGAGGACATCCGTTCGCGCTACGGGATCCGCGTCGACGTCGCCGGCAAGACCGGCACGACGCAGGACAACACGGACGGCTGGTTCATCCTGATGCATCCGCAACTGGTGGCCGGCGCGTGGGTCGGCTTCGACGACGGCAACGTGACGCTGCGCAGCGACTACTGGGGCGCGGGCGCGCACAGCGCGTTGCCGATCGTCGGGGCGTTCTACGATGCGGCACTGCGTACGCGCGCGATCGATCCGCGTGCGCAGTTCTCGCCCGACTTCCGGCCGCGCAGCGCACCGGCGCCGGCGCCGAAACGGCGTCCGCACCCCGGCCTGTTCGACTGGCTGAGGTTCTTCCGCTGATCGTCGTGCCGGCACGCACGACAGCGGCCCCGGCTACCGCCGCGTCGTCGTCGCGTGCCCGTCCGCGTACAGCCATACGGGTACGCCGTCGTCGCGCAACGCGGCGACCGGTTCGCCCATGCTCCAGTTCTGCGCGACCTCGGCACGACGGACGTACCACGGCATCAACGTCGTGTGCCCGGCGGCGGCGTCGGGATCGTCGTCGAACAGCGCATCGTCGCCGATCCGCGTGTAACGCGCCGGATGCAGCACGGTGCCGTCCGCGCGAAACACCGTCGCCCGCACGTCGTCACCGCTCTCGTCCTGCACGCAGGCCAGCCAGCCGTGATCGGCGCCCCAGAACAGGCCGGCCATGTCGTCGTAGCGCCCCTGCACGACCGTCGCGCCCGTCTCGAGATCGCAGATCGCAAACTTCACCGGCTCGCCCGGCAGCACGCCGATCGCGTAACGCGTGAACAGTTCGCCCGGCACGGCTTCGTCATCGGGCAACCACGGCAGCGCCCCCATGTTGACGAAATCGAACGGCGTCAGCACGTGGCCCTGCCCGTCGACGATCGCGCAACGCCCGTCGTCGCGCCGCACGATATGGCGGATCGCGCCAAGCTCGGACAGCATGTCCGTCCGTTCGTCGTCGGTCAGCGTGGCGATTTCCGCGTAAAGCGGCTCGACGACGACCCGGCCTTTCGCATCGACCAGGCCGACATGGCCGTTGCGCCGCGCGAGGAAGGCACCGCATTCGGACGACCATTCGAGTGCGGCCCACTCGGGCGGCGCGCGCCATTGCCCGTCGCGCCCGATCAGCCCCCACTGCTCGCCTTCGGATACCGCCGCGACGGCGCCGTTCACGAATTCATGTGCATCGTCGAAGCGCGGCGGAATCACCCACGCACCGTGCGTGTCGACGAAGCCCCAGCGGCCGTCCAGGCTCGCGGACGCAACCCCGCCGGTGAATTCGCCGAAATCGTCGAGCGACGGTTCGAGCACCCACGTGCCGTCCGTGCCCACGAGCCCGAACCGCTCGCCGACGCGCACGCACGCGACGTCGCCGCTGAAATCCCACACGGCGTCGAACGCCGGTTCGCGCACGATCCGCATCTCGTCGCCACCACCGTCGCCATCACCATCGGCAAACAGCAGGCCGACCTTCCCGTCGCGCGCGGCCCACAGCAACCGGCGATCGCGCGCGCCGCTCGTCCACAGGTTCGTCCACTCGGGCGGCACGATCACGCGCCACGCGTCGTCGACTTCCCGCCGCACGCCCCACAGGCCGTTGCGCGCGCGAAAGCTGAACGTGCCGTAGCCGAGCCAGTTGCCGTGCACTTCGCCGGCGTCGAACATCTCGGCAAACGCCACGCCGCGCGGCGGCTCCTGTCGCTGGAAATAGTGATGCGACACGCCGCCGAACCCGAAGCCCCACGCCCAGTCGCGCCAGTCGGCGGGCGTATCGATCTCGAGCACGTCGCGCACGCCGCGCACGTCGCGGAAATCCATGCAGTTCGCGACCCGCCACCACAGGCGCGTGCAGTTGTCGCGCTCCTCGCGGATGTATTCGTCCGGATCGCCGCCGTCGAGCCACGACAGTTCGTCGAGATTCGCGGACAGCCGCGGGGCGCCATGCGCATCGCCGAACGCATCGATCGACTCGCCGAGGTGACGCACGAGCGCATCGAACTGGCGCGCGAGCGCCGGATCGTCGCCGGGCAGCGGATACGCGACGACGAACGACGCGAGCCGGCTGAGTCGCGCATGCGCCGCGCGTGCATCGCTGGCGAGGTTCGGCGTGCCGGCGTCGCCGAACACGCGCTGATCCGTTATCGCGTCGCCCGCACCGCCGTCGGCCAGCAGCACGCGCCACAGCAGCGGAAAGTGATTGTTGGATTCCGCGAACTCGATCGTTCGCGCGTCGTCGCCGTCACCGGCCTGGAGATAGAGCCATGCTCGATTGCCCATCGGAAAGGTCGCCCTCGTCGTGTCGTCGTGTATCGCGGTACGTCGGCTCGCACGCCGTCAGCGTGCCGCGGCCGGCGGCGAATCGCCGCGGCGCGCGACCCGATACAGCTCGGTGCCGTCGACCTGGAAACCCTGCACCGTGCGCAGCAGGACGCCCGTGGTCGAATGCTTCGTGGTGAAGCTGTTGCCCGTGATCGACGTGACCTGATACGGCGAGCCAATCGGCATCTTGATCAGCTCGCCGCCCGGCACCTCGAGCACACAGGCGCCCGGCGGCGCCTTGTCAGGGCCGTCGGTTTCCAGCTCGGCCTCTTGCGTCGGTGCCGTTTCGACACTCCATTGACCGGCGTCGCGCCCGCGCAGCACGATCTTGCCGCCCACTTTCTCGACGCGCAGCGTCGCCGGTTTGCCGGCGGCCGGCGCGTAATCGCCGAGCAGCCCGTCGCAGGCACTGCCGGCTTGCGCGGACATCGAGACGAACAACATCAGACAGAAAACAGGAATACGCACGGCGGGCCTCTCAGGATTCGAATT
Source organism: Burkholderia cepacia ATCC 25416 (assembly GCF_001411495.1). Taxonomy (NCBI): domain Bacteria; kingdom Pseudomonadati; phylum Pseudomonadota; class Betaproteobacteria; order Burkholderiales; family Burkholderiaceae; genus Burkholderia; species Burkholderia cepacia. The sequence goes on from NZ_CP012982.1 coordinate 1,220,557, forward strand.
GTTGTCGGAATGCCGGCGCGGACGCGCACGGCGGCAGCGGCACGACCGGGTGCCGCCGGACGCCAATATAGCGAACGCAACCGACGTGCGCCAGCCCGCAAGGCTGCATTTCCACCTGAACGAAGTACCGGCCGGCCGATGTGGCAGGCAATGCGCTCAACCGGCTGCGAGCGTCGCGGCCAGCGTGTCGAACTCCGGCGCCCACGCCGCGCGCCACGCGGCCTTCGTCGCATCGTCGACCCACGCGCCGTCGATCCCGTTCAGCATGAATTGCTTGAGATCGGCGACCGTAAAGCCGAAATGGCTGAACATCAGCTCCCACGCCTCCGACGGGTTGACCTTGTGCAGCGTCGGATCGTCGGTGTTCGGATGGATCTTCAGCCCGAGGCCCGGCATCTTGCGCATCGGATGCCGTTCCGCCCATTGCTCCGGCGGCAGCGTGCGCAGGTAGTACGAATTCGTCGGCACGACGGTGAAGACGATCCCGCGTTCCGCGTAGCGCGCGCAAAGCTCGGGGTTGTCGACGATCGTATAGCCGTGATCGACGCGATCGACCTGCAGCAGATCCACGGCCGTCTCGACGTTGCGCCACGGCATCCCGAACTCGCCCGCATGCGCGGTCGTGCGGAAACCGGCCGCGCGCGCATTGCGGTAAGCCTTCCAGAACAGCTCCGGCGGCCGGTCGTTCTCGCGATAGTCGATCCCGAGCCCCGCCACTTCGTCCGCGCGATGCGCCTTCATCCATTCGACGATCGCCACGGCCTCGTCCGGATCCTGCTCGCGGTCGATGCTCGGGATCAGGCGCGCGCCGATTCCGAAGTCGCGCGCGGCGTCGCGGATCGCCGTCACGATCGCGGCCTGCGCGTCCGCATACGCGATCCCCGACACCCGTACCGTGCCCGTCGGATTCCAGAAATATTCCGCATGCCGCACGTTGTGCGCGGCCGCATCCTCCAGATACTCATAAGCGATGCGCCGCAGGTCGTCGGGCCGCGTGAGCAGATACTGGTCGAGCGCGCGCAGCACGTGCAGCACGCCGACCGGCTTCTCGCCGCGCGCATAGAACGCGTCGATCTCCGCACGCTCGATCGGCGCGCCGCTGCGTTCCGCGAGCGCGACGAACGTGTCGTGCCGCACCGCGCCGAGCAGATGGCAATGCAGCTCGACCTTCGGCAGCGCGTGGAAGAAGGCCCGATGGGCCGGCGTGATCTCGATGCCCGTGCGCGCGGCCGGGACGTTACCTGGTGTTGCCTTCATTGCAGTCTCGTTTTGGGTAGTGCCGATACGTCGCGAAAGCCGTCTCTCAGTGCGGCTTCACGACGGTCCAGAAGTAATAGCCGAGCGGCAGCGCGAGCACGACGAGCCCCCACGACACGTCGCGCCGGCGGCCGGCCAGCAGCTTGACGAGCACGTAGCACAGCAGCCCGCCCGCGATGCCGGTGCCGAAGCTGTTCGACATCAGCGTGAGCAGCACCATCGACATCACGGGCAGCGCATCGGTGAAGTCGTCGAAATGCGTATGGCGGATCGTTGCGAACATCGACAGCCCGATCAGGATCAGCGCCGGCGCGGTCGCCTCTTTCGGGATCGCGAGCGCGACCGGCACGAACAGCAGCATCGCGGCGAACAGCACGGCCGCGGCCAGCGACGACAGCCCGCTGCGGCCGCCAGCCTCGACGCCTGCCGCCGATTCGATCAGCGCGGTCAGCGCGGGAATGCCGAACACGGGCCCGATCGTCGCCGCGAGCGAATCGACGAGGAACGGCCGGTTGATGTTCGGCAGGTTGCCCTGTTCGTCGAGCAGGTTCGCCTTCGCGCCGACCGCGAGGGCGGTGCCGAGCGTCGAGAAGAATTCCGCCGCGAAGAACGCGAACAGGTACGGCGCGGCCGCGAGGCTCAACGCGCTGCCGATGTCGAGCTTGAACGCGATCGGCGCGATGCTGTGCGGCAGCGACACGAACGACGCAGGCAGATGCGTGACGCCGAGCGGCACGCCCGCCGCTGCCGCGACGAGGATCGCGATCAGGATCGCGCCGGGCACCTTGCGCGCCTGCAGTACGATCGCAACCGCCAGGCCGATCAGCGCGACGAGCGCACCCGGCCGCGAGAAATCGCCGAGCGCGAACGCGTTGGTCTTCGCGTTCGCGACGACCATCCCCGCATTGCGCAGCCCGAGCATCGTCACGAACAGCCCGATCGACGCGCCGAGCCCGAGCTTGATCTGCACCGGTATCAGCTTCATCACGACGCCGCGCGCGCCGAGAATCGTCAGCAGGAAGAACAGGATGCCCGACACGCACGCGATGCCGAGGCCTGTCTGCCAGCCCACATGCTCCGTCGTCGCGAGCGTCACGCCGATGATCACCGAGCCGCCGATGCCGGGGCCGACCAGGAACGGCAGGTTCGCGTAGAGCCCCATCAGCGTCGTGAACAGCACGAATACGACGATCGTAGCGGTCGTCGCCGCGCCGCGCTCCATGCCGCCCGTCGCGAGCAGCGACGGGATCACGACGAGCAGGTACGCGGCCGCGAGAAACGACGTGACGCCCGCGATCGTCTCGGTGCGCACGCTCGTGCCGCGCGCGGCGAGCGCGAAGCGGCGTTCGAGCCAGTTGGCCGGCGCGCGCGCCGGCATCGTGTCAGTCGCTGACATGGTGGTTCTCCTGTGATTCCGAATATTGTCCTGTGTCGATGCACGCAGCGCGGTCTTATACTGCCGCGTACCGTATCCCGACCGTTATTGCCCGATGTCGTCCGACCGCTCGTCGCTGCTGCCCGCGCTCACGCTGCGGCAGGTCCAGCACTTCGTCGTGCTCGCCCACGCACGCAGCTTCACGCAGGCCGCGCAGGCGCTGTCGCTCACGCAGCCCGCGCTCACCGCGTCGATCCGCCAGATCGAGTTCCTGCTCGGCGGGCGCCTGTTCGCGCGTTCCGCGCACCGGCTCACGCTCACCACTGCTGGCGAAGCCGTGCTGCCGCTCGCCGAACGCCTGCTCAACCAGGCGCGCGGCACCTTCGACGACATGACGCGGCTCATCGGCGAACGCATCCAGACCGTGCGCATCGCGTTCATCCCGTCGGTCGCCGGCCGCCTGCTGCCCGCGCTCAACGCACTGCGCGACGCCCACCCGACGCTGCGCTTCACGCTCACCGACCTGCCCAACAGCGCACTCGTCGAGGCCGTGCGCGACAGCGTCGCGGATCTTGGCATCGGCGTACGCGAACCCGACAGCGACGACGGCACGCTGCGCTACCGGCAGCTGTTCGAGGACGAGATCGTGATCGTCGTGCGGCACGACGATCCGCTCGCCCGCGCGAAGAGCGTCACGTGGGCGAAGCTCGTCGATCGCGAGCTCGCGGTGTTCGTGCGCGGCAGCGTCAGCGAATCGCTGCATCGCACCGGCGGCGCCGAGAAGCTGCGCCTGAACGTCACGTACCGGATGGAATACACCGAGCCGCTCTACGCGCTCGCGCGCAACGGCCTCGCGACCGCCGTGCTGCCGAGCCTCTATACGATGCATCTGCACGATCCCGAACTCGTTGCGCTGCGCGTCGACAAGCCGCGCGTCACGCGGGCGATCTCGCTGATCTCGCTCGCCGGCGACGATCGCGGCCCGCATGTCCGTACGTGCCGCGAGTGGATTGCGAAGCACATCTGATTGCGTCGACCGAGTGCGGTTCGCCGTTCGCCGCACGAGCGCCCGCGCTCAGGGCAGCTTCGCGATACGCTCGACGAGCGTCGCATAGAAGCGGTCCGCGTCGACCTCGTTGATCCACGTCGCGTTCGCCGCGCGGCCGCTGCGCCCGTTCCAGTCGACGACGGTCTCGCCGAGCGTCCACTGCCCGGTCGTCTCGACCATCACGTTCACCTTGCGCCCGCCGAACAGCGTCGGATCGACGAGGTAGCCGACCGCGGTCGGGTCGTACATCGGCGCGTCTTCAGCGCCGCGCCGCTTCTTGTTGTACGCGAGTTCGGCATCCATGATGTCCGCGACGATCGCGCCGCAGCGGTTGCCGAGCGCACGGAACGGCGCGACGCGCGCCGGCGTGATCGGCGCCTTCACCGCGACATCGCGCGGCAGCACGACGATCGGCACGCCGCTGCCGAACACGACTTCGGCCGCCTGCGGATCGACATAGATGTTGAACTCGGCGGCCGGCGTGATGTTGCCGCGCTCGAAAAACGCGCCGCCCATCAGCACGATCTCGCGCAGTGCCCCGCGAATCTGCGGCGCCTCGACCAGCGCGGTCGCGACGTTCGTCAGCGGGCCGAGCGCGCACAGCGTCACGCTGTTCGGCGCCGCGCGGCTCAGCGTATCGACGAGATACGACACCGCGTGGCCGGCGGCAAGCGGCGCGCGCGGCACGGGCAGCTCGACGCCTTCGAGCCCCGTCTTGCCGTGCACGTTCGCGGCCGTCACGAGCTCGCGCACGAGCGGCCGCGGGCAGCCCGCGTAGACCGGCAGCGTTTTCGTGCGGCCGGCCCAGTCGCGGATGATCCGCGCATTGCGTTCGGTCAGGTCGAGCGGCACGTTGCCCGCGACGGCGGTCAGCGCGCGCACGTCGAGGCGGTCCTGCGCGCCCAGCGCGAACAGGATCGCGATGGCGTCGTCCTGCCCCGGGTCGGTATCGATGATCACCGTGCGGCGCGCGGCATCGCCGCCGGCGGCGAACGCGCCCGTTTCGGGCAGCAGCGCGGTGCCGGCCAGCGCGGCGGACAGTTTCAGGAAGGTGCGGCGGGATGCGATCGGATGGGTCATGGTCGGGCGCTCAGAAAACGTGCCGGACGCCGAGCGTCGCCATCATCTGGCGCGTGCCGGTCGAGCGCGCATACGCGAAGATCTGCGCATGGTCCGCGTCGCCGGCCGCCTGCTGCGCGATCACCGTCAGCGCGACGTCGGTGCGTTTCGACAGGTAGTAATCGGCCTGCAGGTTCACCTGGTGCCATTTCGGCCGCTTGTCGATCACGTCGTACTTGCCGTTCGTGAACGCATACGCGGCGCCGAGAAAGAGCTGCGGCGTCATCGTGTAGACGATGTTCACGCCGAGGTTCTGCAGGTGCAGGTGCGAATTGTCGAGGTAATCGTAGCGCACGTCGGTAAACATCGCGGCGAACTGCGCGCGGCCGATCGTGTAGAAGCCGCCGGTGCCCGCGATCCGCTGCCGGCTGGCGTAAGCCGCGGGCGTCATCGCGCTCTTGCTGAAGATCAGCAGCGGCGACGCGTAGTCGTTCGCGATCGCGCCGTCCTGGTTCGTCGCGCTGTAAGGGTGGTTGTACTGCGCGTAGACCACGCTCCAGCGCAGCGGGCCCTGCTCGTAGCCGAGCCCGAAGCTGTATGCGCTGTTGTTCGCGAAACCCGTCGCATTGCTGAAGCCGTACAGCGCGGTGAATTTCAGGCCGTGGTACACCGGGCTCACGTACTTCACCGAATTCTGCACGCGGATGTCGTTGTAGCCGTTGTCGTTGTCGCCGATGTTCACGCCGTTGCTCGCGATGATCACCGGCCCGATGTAGTCGTGGATCGCATCGTACTGGCGGCCGAACGTCAGCGAGCCGTAGGTGCGGTCGGCAAGGCCGACGTAGGCCATCCGCCCGAACTCGCGGCCGTTCTGCGCGGCCGTGCCCGTCATCACGTTGAAGCCGTTCTCCAGCTGGAAGATCGCGGACAGCCCTTGCCCGAGATCCTCCTTGCCCTTCAGCCCCCAGCGCGGGTTCTGGTTCGTGCCGGACAGCGCCTGCCAGGCGTTCTTGCCGCCCTGGTTGGTCGCGAACCCGACACCGGCCGAGATGAGACCGTACAGCGTGATGCTGCTTTGCGCACAGGCATGCGTCGCGAAGGCGCCGAGCATCGCGAGCGGGGCGAGCTTGTAGAGAGTTTTCATGCGGGTCGTGTGATCGGTGGTGGTCCAGGCGCGGCAGGGTTCCGCGAAACTGGCCTCGACTATACGAACCCGGATCGGATAATAAAAGTTTGCTTTTCTTATGTATCAATAAAACGGATTTATTCTCATCGTGGCATCGCCCGTAGCCGTCAGCCCCGCGAACCGGCGGTCAATCCGCCGTGTCGCCGCCCTTCGGCACCTTCGACCACGCGTTGCGCCCCGGCATCGGCGACCAGGCCGGGCGGGTCTTGCGCGCGCTGTCGACCACGACCAGATAACGGCCCGCGATCGGCGTGATGTCGCGGTCGCGACGCAGCACCCACAGCGACTTGCCGGCCTCGACACGCGCCTGGTAATCGTCGTCGAGCAGGCCGTGACGATCGAAGAACGTGTTCAGCGACGCCGGAATCCGCACGCAGCCCTTCGAGTGCCGGATGCCGAGCAGCGCTTCGAGCCGGTCGGGATCGGTCGCATGCATCTGGAAGCGCATCGGCGACACGCCGCCCTTGCCCCAGCCGCGCTCGCCGTCCACCCAGCCGAAGTCGTAGATGCGCATGTCGCGGCGGCCGTAGCCGCGAATGCCGTTCTCGTTCGTCGTGCCTTCCGCGCGGAAATCCATGTTGTCGGGCGAGTGATGGAACACGCCGAGCGGCGTCAGGAAATGGTCGTACTTGCCCGGCAACCCGGTGCCGACCGGCGATGCGCCGATCATCAGCCACGCGTTGGCCGGCGTTGCACGGAAGTAGATGAAGAGCGCCTGCACGTTCGGCGCGCGGTCGACCATCGCGACGTATTCGCCGGCGAGGTCGCCGAGATCCGCATCGGCGAGCGCCTCCTGGAGCCGCTGGCCGTAGGCGCGCTGCTCGCTTGCGGGCACGTTCAGGCGCCGCGTGACTTCCTGCGTGAAGCGCTTGCGCATGTCGACCGCGCGCGCCGTCGCATTTTTCGCCTCTTCGGCCGATAGCGGCGGATGACGGCGTGGCGGTGTCGGCGCGGGTGCTTCGGCCTCGCTCGCGGCGGTGGCGGAAGCGGCTGAGGCAGCTGAAGCGGCTGAAGCGGCTGAGGCAGCGGAAGTGCCGGAAGCAGTCGATGCACCCGATACCGCGCTGGCAGGCTCCGCATGACGCTCGTGCGACGCTGCAGACGCGGGCTGTGCGGCCGACGCCCCCGACGACGCATGCGCAGGCGAGCCACGATGCGCATGAGACGCCGCCGACGCGGGCGGCGCAACTGATGAGGATGACGGAGCAACGGACGACGAAGCGTCGGACGCGGCAAACGCAGGCTGCCCGGCAAGCACGGGAACGATCAGGGCAACAGCGAGCGACACATACGCGGCGACTGTGCGGGTACGGCAACGCGACTTCGACATGCGCCGCGTCAGGCTGAAAAGCATCATACGTTCGAAGCCATCGGCCGATCCGGCCGCCGCATGCTGCAATTGCGGGCGGCGCATCTTCCGCGCGAGCCATCGACACGTCCGGCGCATCGTGTGCGCCCGGCGCCGACGCCTCTTCGCGGCGGAGCCGTTCGCCGATGCAACGCGTACGGTCCGATGGCGGCTAATGAGTCGTCAGGCCCTTCATTCTACGCGTCCGAACAGGAATCTTCAGCGACGCAAGTCGCGGTTTCACGGCGAATTTGCGCTTCGTCACGCTTTGTTTCAACTCGTTGCCGCCTGCATCTTTCGATGCATGGCAATCTTGCTGATTGGACATTCGAGTCCGACAAAGGGCGCTGCTTTTTCGCCGCGGTGCGAGGGCTTCGCCGAATCGATTCGGAAACCGGATCATTCCCGACGAGCCGTACGCACCGGCCGCGCAGTGCGATGCCATCGCATGGCACGCATGCAGCACGAACCGTGCGACACGCGTGCACGATCACCGGTCACTTCGAGATGGCTTCGAGCGCGATGCCCTTCGTGCGCGGCCCCATGAATCCGATCGCGGCCATCACGATCACCATCGCGCCCGCGATGAACGCGAACACGCCGAAGGTGCCGAAGCCCTTCAGCACGGCCGCGATCACGAACGACGAGAAGATCGCCGAGAAGCGGCTCCACGAATAGACGAAGCCGACGGCCCGTGCGCGGATCGACGTCGGGAACAGCTCGGCCTGATACGCGTGGAAGCTGTACGACATGATGTTGCTGGCGAGCGTGAGGCCGATGCCGAGCACGATCAGGAATGCGCCGACCGTCGTCTGGCTGAACAGCAGCCCGCAGACGACGATCGCCGCCGCCATCGCGACGATCACCGACTTGCGCTCGAAGCGGTCGGCGATCACGAGGCCGATCAGCGGGCCGACCGGTGCGGCGAGCGCGATCACGCTCGAATACATCAGGCTCGACGTGATCGTGATGCCCTGCTTGATCAGCAGCGTCGGCACCCAGTTCGCGAAGCCGTAGAAGCCGACCGTCTGGAACACGTTGAAGATCGTCATCATGATCGTGCGGTTGCGATACGGCTGCACCCACATGTCGCGGAAGCTGCCGCGCGGCGGCACGGGCTCGGCGGGCGCCGGCGGCGGCAGCGGCCGTCCGTATTCGGCTTCGACCTTCGCCTCGAGCGCGCGCATGATGCGGTCGGCTTCGTCGACCCGGCCCTGCTGCGCGAGCCAGCGCGGGCTTTCCGGCAGTTCGCGGCGAATCCACCACACGAACAGCGCGCCATGCGCGCCGATCAGCACGACCCAGCGCCAGCCGTCGAGGCCGAACGGTGCGTGCGGCACGAGCAGGTAGGCGAGGAACGCGACCACCGGCACCGCGACGAACCCGACCGCCTGCTCGCACGCGAATGCGCGGCCGCGGATCTGCTTCGGTACGAGCTCGGAGATGTACGTGCCGATCGTCACCATCTCGACGCCGAGGCCGAGACCGACGACGAAGCGCCAGAAGTTCAGCCCGGCCGCGGTGTCCTGGAACGCCATCACGACGTTGGCGGCCGTGTACCACAGCAGCGACCACGTGAAGATCGCGCGGCGGCCGAAGCGGTCGGCGAGGAAGCCGCATGCGATCGTGCCGATGAAGAGGCCCGAGAACAGCGCGGCGATGAAGCTCGCGACGCCCGTGGTGCCGAACAGGCCATGCGTCGTCGCGGAGAGGATGCCGCTTTTCACGAGGCCGGGCGCAACGTAGCCGCTGTAGAGCAGGTCGTAGAGCTCGAAGAAGAAGCCGAGGCTCAGCAGGACGACGAGCTTCCAGACGGTACGCGTGGGCGGCAGGCGGTCGAGGCGGGCCGAGATGGAGCCGGGGTCGACGGGTGGGGATTGGGCGGGTGCCTGCGAAAGGCTGTCCGTTGAGGCCATCGTGGGCGCGTCTCCTGTTCGTGTCGTGTAGTTGTCCGGCGACCTTCGAGCCGCCGTCGGGCGAATCGCTGCATTGTACCGGCACGTCCGCCCGACGCGAGCGCACCCCGGCCCCGATATCCGGAGCGCGACGACGGGCCGACTGCACGCCGTACGTCGAACCGATTCGGGTGCCCCATTTTTGGGCGGACCAACGTGTAACTTTCGTAACCGTCTGTCGGGTACGGAAAACGCGCAGGAACGGCGACGCGGCGACGCATCGCGGCGGCGCGGGCCCCACCGTCCGGGCCTGATGCGCCGTTTCGCTCGGCCGCACGCCGCCGGAATCTCCACAAACGGGGCACGCAATCAGTACAACCACGCGTTCCACACCCCGGTAACATGCTACCGGGCCAACCACCGGCTTCCGGGCACCTTTCGGCGCCCGGCCTTGTCGGCAAATCGTAAGCATTCCATGTCCATACAACGACTATCCACGTACGCTCGCCGGATCGCGCTGATCGCGTTGCTGCAGTTCGCTGCGATCGCAACCGCGTCGGCGTTTCCGGAGGCCGCTTCCGCCCCGGGCGCAAGCGGCGTCGGCGCGCCCGTGCCGGCCATCTCGCTGAACGACGCCGTCGCGCAGCTCAAGCAGATGCAGGTCGAGCTCGACCGCATCAAGCAGCAGACTTCGACCGCGTCGAGCAGCAAGGAGCTGGACGCGCTCGACGACTCGGCGCAGGAGCTGAGTGCCGACGTCGTGAAACTGCAAAGCGATCTCACGCCGCAACGCGCGCAGATTCAGGCACAGCTCGACGTGCTCGGGCCGCCGCCCGCCGAGGGCGCCGCGCCGGAGACGGCAGCCGTCGCGAAACAACGGGCCACGCTCGACGCGCGCAAGACGCAGCTCGATGCGGCGCTGAAGCAGGCCGCCGACCAGAAGACCAACCTCACGAACCTCGCCGAACAGTTCGCGAAGCTGCATCGCAGCCTGCTGAAGAACCAGCTCGCGTTCCGTTCGGGCGGCATTTTCAGCGCGCAGTTCTGGCTGCCGCTGTTCCATCTTTCGCCGGACGATACCCAGCGGCTCGGAGACTTCGACGAAGAAATCCACGACATGCTGCGCTCGTCGTGGGTGCCCGGACAAAAGGCGATCACCGCGCTGCTGCTGATTGCCGCGATCGCGGCCTGGCTCGGCGGCCGCCGGCTCCTCGAGCGCGGGCTCGCCTGGTTCTGCGTAAACCGCCTGCCGGCCACCCGCTTGCGCCGCAGCGCGCTGGCACTGTCCATCGCGCTGTCGACCCTGCTGGCCACCGCCGTTGCCGTTCAGATCCTTTACCTCGCCGTCGCGCGCCGTTACGACCTCACGCCGGGGCTGACCGATCTGTGGGACCAGTTCGCGAAGCTCGCCGCGACCTGCGCACTGATCGCCGGGCTCGGCCGCGCACTGCTCTGCACGAAGCATCCGTCGTGGCGCCTCCCCGCGCTCGCCGATCCCGTCGCGCTCGCAATGAAGCCGTTCCCCGGCATCCTGGCCGCGCTGCTGCTCGTGTCCGGCACGCTCGAATCGATCAACCGGATCGTCGACACCAGCCTGTCGGTCACGCTGTTCGGTCGCGGCATCGTGTCGCTCGTCGTCACGCTGACGGTCGGCGCGTCGCTGTTGCGCGCCAACCGCGCGCGCGCCGCGCTCGCGGCGGCGGGCGAGGCACCCGAGCAACGCTCGACGCTCGCGGGGCTGATCCATGCCTGCGTCACGCTGGCGATCGTCGCATCGCTGATCGCACTCCTGATCGGTTACGTCACGGTCGCGCGCTTCATCACGTACGAACTCGTGTGGTTCGAGATCGTGCTGTGCACGACCTACATCCTGATCCAGTTGACGCGCGACGCGAGCGAAAGCCTGTTCTCGTCGAGCCTGTCGACGGGGCAGCAGATCAAGCACCTGTTCGCGCTCGAGGACCGCCACCTCGACCAGGCGCGCACGGTGCTGTCCGGCTTCGGTACGAGCCTGCTGATGCTGATCGCGGCCATCGCGCTGGTGACGGGCGGCTTCGGCACGACCCCGGGCGACCTGCTCGACAGCGCGGTCGCGATGATCGGCAGCCAGCGGCTGCAGAGCCTGAACATCATGCCCGACCGAATCCTGAACGCCGTAATCGGGTTCGCGATCGGCTTCTACCTGTTGCGCTCGCTGCGACGCTGGCTCGACAGCGAGTTCATGCCCGCGCTCGGCATGGATACCGGGATGCGCGTATCGCTGATCACGCTGTTCACCAACGTCGGCTACGTACTGCTGGTACTGATGACGCTCGGGCTGCTCGGCGTGCGGTGGAACAACCTCGCGTGGATCGTCAGCGCGTTGTCGGTGGGTATCGGCTTCGGCCTGCAGGAGATCGTGAAGAACTTCGTGTCGGGGCTGATCCTGCTGACCGAGCGCCCGGTGAAGGTCGGCGACATGGTCAGCATCGCGGGTGTCGAAGGCGACATCCGCCGCATCAACGTCCGCGCGACCGAGATCCAGCTCAGCGACCGCTCGACCGTGATCGTGCCGAACTCGCAGCTGATCTCGCAGAACGTGCGCAACGTGACGATGGGCAACAGCACGCAGGGCGTCGCGACGCTGGTGCTGACGTTCCCGCTGAACACCGATCCCGAGCAGGTGCGCGACCTGCTGCTCGACGCGTACCGCGAGCACCAGGCGATCCTCGAGAAGCCGGCGCCGTCGGTCACGTTCAGCCAGCTCACGCCGGACGGGATCACGCTGAGCGTGACGGGCTACGTGTCGAGCCCGCGGATCGCGAGTTCGACGAAGAGCGATCTGCTGTTCGAGATCCTCAAGCAGTTGCGCGCGGCGGGGATCACGCTGTCGAGCCCGCAGATGCTGGTCGTGCAGAACATGCCGGCAATCGGAGAGGCAGGCAACGCATAGCGACGCATGGAGACGCATCGCGCGCTCCACCGTCCGCACTGGAAGAAACGAAGGGCCGGTACCGCAACGCGGTAACCGGCCCTTCTCGTTCACGCACGGCGCCCGATATCGGGCGCCCCGCCTCACACGTCGAACTTCACCCCCTGCGCCAGCGGCAGCTGCCGGCTGTAGTTGATCGTATTCGTCGCGCGGCGCATATACGCCTTCCACGCATCCGAACCCGACTCGCGGCCGCCGCCCGTTTCCTTCTCGCCGCCGAACGCGCCGCCGATCTCCGCGCCGCTCGTGCCGATGTTCACGTTGACGATCCCGCAGTCGCTGCCCGCTGCCGACATGAACTGCTCGGCCTCGCGCATGTCGTTCGTGAAGATCGCCGACGACAGCCCTTGCGGCACCGCGTTGTGCAGTTCGATCGCGTCGTCGAAGTTGTCGTAGACCATCACGTACAGGATCGGTGCGAACGTCTCGCGCTCGACCACGGCCGATTGCTTCGGCATCCGCACGATGGCCGGACGCACGTAGTACGCATCCGCGTGACCGACGTCGACGCGCTCGCCGCCCTTCACCTCGCCGCCCTGTTCGCGTGCGTCGCCCAGCGCCTTCTGCATCGCATCGAACGATGCGCGATCGACCAGCGGGCCGACCAGCGTGCCTTCTTCAAGCGGGTTGCCGACCTTCACCGACGTGTAGGCCTTCTCGATGCGCGGCAGCAGTTGCTCGACCAGGCTGCGATGCACGATCAGGCGGCGCAGCGTCGTGCAGCGCTGGCCGGCCGTGCCGACCGCCGCGAACGTGACCGCGCGCACCACGAGATCCAGGTCCGCGCTCGGCGCGACGATCATCCCGTTGTTGCCGCCGAGTTCGAGGATGCCGCGCGCGAGACGCTGGCTCAGCACCTTCGCGACTTCCTGGCCCATCCGCACGCTGCCCGTCGCGCTGACGACCGGCACCTTCTTCGACGCCGTCAGCACCTCGCCGACATCGCGCATGCCCAGCACCAGCTGGCTCAGGCCCTTCGGCGCAACGCCCGGATGCGTCTTCTCGAACTCGCGAAGCGCCTTCTCGAGCAGCACGTGGCACGCGATCGCGGTGAGCGGCGTCTTCTCGGACGGCTTCCACACGACCGAATCGCCGCACACGAACGCGAGCGCCGCGTTCCAGGCCCACACCGCGACCGGGAAGTTGAACGCCGAGATCACGCCGCACACGCCGATCGGGTGCCACGTTTCCATCATCCGGTGGCCCGGGCGCTCGGATGCGATCGTCAGGCCGTAGAGCTGGCGCGACAGGCCGACCGCGAAATCGCAGATGTCGATCATTTCCTGCACTTCGCCCAGGCCTTCCGACGTGATCTTGCCGGCTTCGAGCGTGACGAGGCGGCCCAGTTCGGCCTTGTGCTCACGGAGCACGTTGCCGAACACGCGCACGAACTCGCCGCGCACCGGCGCCGGCACCGTGCGCCACTTGAGGAATGCGTCGTGCGCGGCGTCGATCTTGCGCTCGGCGTCGGCGGGCGTGTCGACGGCCAGCGTCGCGAGCGTCGCGCCGTCGAGCGGCGAACGCGCGGTCAGCGCATTGCCTTTCCACTGGGCGAGATCGATATCGAGCGCGGCAAGAATGTCGTTGAATTGCATCACTTCCTCTTCAGGGACAGATTGATCGGTGCGGCGGCAGCGCCGCCCGCGTGATTCGATTGGAGCGCGTTCGCGCGCCCTGTGCAAGCGGATGCGCCGCGCGGCAGGCCCGGTGCACCGCACGGCGCATCGCGCCGCGCCACCGCCGGAAGCCCGGCCAGACGGCGCGCTCCCGCCTCGCAAGGCACGATCCATGAAACACATTGTCGGTGGCCACAAGTCGGGCCGCTATTGATATTAACTCACGACTTCATTCCGAAAACGCAACACCTTGGCACGCCGATCCGATGCGCTTGCGCGCCGATATGGGACGTTTCCAAAGCCCGCAGACGGGCACGAGGACGCGTCGCAACACGACGCAAGTTGATGACAATCCCGCATCACCCTGTGCGGAAATATCGTTTGCCGGCCGTGCATCGGGCACACACAATCGTTGCGACGTCGAGGTGCAACGCACCCGGCGCGCCGCCGGCCGCCACAACGGCAGCCGGACGCCTGACGAAGGCGACACGCATCGCGCCCCGGCTCACCGGCGCGCTTTCGCACCGCATCACCGCTGCCCGGCCCGCAGCCGGCAACGCGTCGCGCTTCGTCACCGAAAAATAATCCCGGAGACAGCGCCCAGCGCCCGCCATGCATTCAGATGCCCGCCCCGACTCACCCCGTCCGTCCGGCTCGCCGCCCGCGAAGCCGTCCCTCCACCGTGCGCTGCAGGCACGCCATCTGCGGATGATCGCGATCGGCGGCTCGATCGGCACGGGCCTGTTCGTCGCGTCCGGCGCGTCGATCTCGCAGGCCGGCCCCGGCGGCGCGATGCTCGCGTACATGGTGATCGGCCTGATGGTCTATTTCCTGATGACGAGCCTCGGCGAAATGGCCGCGTTCATGCCGGTGTCGGGCTCGTTCGCGACCTACGGCGCGAAGTTCGTCGACGAAGGCTTCGGCTTCGCGCTCGGCTGGAACTACTGGTACAGCTGGGCCGTGACGCTGGCGGTGGAACTCGTCGCCGCGCAGCTCGTGATGCATTACTGGTTCCCGCACGTGCCGGGCGTCTGGTGGAGCGCGCTGTTCCTGACATTGATCTTCGCGCTCAACGCGCTGTCGGTGCGCGGCTTCGGGGAAGCCGAATACTGGTTCGCGCTGATCAAGGTGCTGACGGTGCTCGCGTTCGTCGGCGTCGGCCTGCTGATGATCTTCGGGATCATGCAGGGCGGCCCGAGCGCGGGCTGGGGCAACTTCACGATCGGCGACGCGCCGTTCGCCGGCGGCTGGGCGACGATGCTCGGCGTCGCGATGATCGCGGGCTTCTCGTTCCAGGGCACCGAAATGATCGGCGTCGCGGCCGGCGAGTCGGAAAACCCGCGCACGACGATCCCGCGCGCGGTGAAGCAGATCTTCTGGCGCATCCTGCTGTTCTACGTGTTCGCGATCTTCGTGATCGGCGTGCTGATTCCCTATACCGACCCGAACCTGCTCAAGACGGACGTGACCGACATCGGCGTGAGCCCGTTTACGCTCGTGTTCCGCCACGCGGGCCTCGCATTCGCGGCCGGCGTGATGAACGCGGTGATCCTGACGGCCGTGCTGTCGGCCGGCAACTCGGGCATGTACGCGTCCACGCGGATGCTCTACAACCTCGCGGTCGAAGGCCGCGCGCCGAAGATCTTCGCGAAGCTGTCGCGCGGCGGCGTGCCGCGCAACGCGCTGTATGCGACGACGGCCGTCGGCGCGCTGTGTTTCCTCACGTCGCTGTATGGCGACAAGACGGTCTACCTGTGGCTGCTGAACACGTCGGGCATGGCCGGCTTCATCACGTGGCTCGGCATCGCGGTCAGCCACTACCGGTTCCGCAAGGGGTTCCTGAAGCAGGGCTACCGGCTCGACCAGCTGCCGTACCGGTCGAAGTGGTTCCCGTTCGGCCCGCTGTTCGCATTCGCGTTGTGCGCGGTCGTCGCGCTCGGCCAGGATTATCAGGCGTTCCTCTCCGACAAGATCGACTGGGTGGGCGTCGCTGCGACCTACATCGGCCTGCCGTTCTTCCTCGCGATCTGGCTCGGCTACGCACTCGTGCGCAAATGCCGCCTCGTGCGCTACGAAGACATGGAAATCGCGCCGTGGATCGAACGCAACGCGACACCCGAAACCGCGCCGCAGGCCGAAACCGGCTACGCGGGCTACATCGCCCGTCCGGCCAACCCGACACCGGGCACCTGACCGCGCGAGTCGGCCCGCATCGGCCCGCACCCGCCCACTTCGCACCGGCCGCCGCCCAGTCGCGACGACCGGTGCCCTGCGCCCCATTCGACGCGGCGCGCGCGTTCAGGCAAGATCGACGCGCGCCGCCTGTTTTTCCGCCGTTACGAGTCAACGAAATCGCATGCAGAACTTCTACGAAGCCACCGTTACCCGCCAGCCCTACCCGCAACTGACCGGCACGATCGACACGCAGGTCTGCATCGTCGGCGGCGGCCTCGCCGGCCTGTGCACGGCACTCGGCCTCGTCGAGCGCGGCGTGCATGACGTCGTCGTGCTCGACAGCGAACGGGTCGGCTTCGGCGCATCGGGCCGCAATGGCGGCTTCGTCTTCGGCGGCTACAGCCTCGACAACGCCGACCTGCTGCGCACGCTCGGCCGCGACGAGGGGCGCCGGCTGTACCGGCTCACCGTCGAGGCAGTCGACCTGATCCGCGCGCGGATCGCGCGCTACGGCATCGACTGCGACATCGTCGACCAGGGCGTGATGCTCGCGAACTGGTTCGACGATCCTTCGAGGCTCGACAGCGTGCGCACGCTGATGAAGGACGAACTCGGCGTCGACTGGGAACCCGTTTCGACGGCCGCGCTGCGCAAGCGGCTGAAGACGCAGCGCTATTACGGCGGCCTGTTCGAGCCGAACGCGTTCCACTTCCATCCGCTCAAGTACGTGCTCGGCGTCGCGGCGGTCGCATCGCGCGGCGGCGCGCGCGTGTACGAACGCTCGGCCGCGCTCGGCATCGCGCGCGAAGGCGCCGGGTACGTCGTACGCACCGCACAGGGCACGGTGCGCGCGAAGGACGTCGTGTTCGCCGGCGGCGGCTATGCACGCGGCGTGTCGCCGCGCATCGAGCGCGCGGTGCTGCCGATCGCGACCTACGTGATCGCGACCGAGCCGCTCGGCACGCGCCTGCCCGACGCGATCGACGCACCGTACGCGATCTACGACACGCGTTTCGCATTCGACTATTACCGCCCGCTGAAGGACACGCGCATCCTGTGGGGCGGCCGGATCTCCGTGCTCGACCGCGGCCCCGACGCGATCGCCCGCCTGCTGCGGCGCGACCTGCTGCGCGTGTATCCGCAACTGGAAGACGTGAAGGTCGACTACGCGTGGGGCGGGCTGATGAGCTACGCGCGGCACAAGATGCCGCAGATCGGCCGCGACGCGGACGGCGTGTGGCACGCGATCGCGTTCGGCGGCCACGGGATGGCGCCGACCACGGTCGCCGGCGAAGCGCTCGCGGCCGCACTGGCCGAAGGCCGGCCGGTGCCGGAAGGCTTCAACGCGTTCGGGCTCACGCGCACGTTCGGGCTGGCGGGCCTCGCGGCCGCGCAGCTCACGTACACGGCGTACCAGGCCCGCGACGCGCTCGCGTCCTGCCGCCGCTGAGCGGCCGCGGCGGCCGGAACCACCCTGCCGATTAGAGCGGAAGGTCGGCCGGGCGGGGATTTCCCGCATGCTAGAATGCCTTTTCCACGCCGCCGAAGCCACAATAAAGTCACATGAAAGCAGGAAGCAAGGCCGCCACGTCCGATACCCGCACGCTTCCGTCCGATGCGCGGCGCAAATACGATCCCGAGCAAACCAAGCGCAACATCCTCGATGTCGCCACGCAGGAATTCTCCGCGATGGGGCTCGCCGGCGCGCGCGTCGACGCAATCGCCGAGCGTACCAACACGACGAAGCGGATGCTCTACTACTACTTCGAAAGCAAGGAAGGCCTGTACGAGGCCGTGCTGGAGAAGGTGTACGGCGACATCCGCGCACTCGAGCAGGAGCTGCACGTCGGCGACATGGAGCCGCGCGAAGGCATGCGTCGCCTCGTCGAATTCACGTTCGACTATCACGACAAGCATCGCGACTTCGTCCGCCTCGTGTCGATCGAGAACATCCACGGCGCGAAGTATCTCGAACAGCTCAAGTCGTTCAAGAACCGCAACGTCAGCATCATCAAGACGCTCGAGGAACTGGTCGAGCGCGGCGCGGCGAGCGGCGCGTTCCGCAAGGACATCGACGCATTCGACCTGCACCTGCTGATCAGCTCGTTCTGCTTCCACCGCGTGTCGAACCGCTACACGTTCGGCGCCGCGTTCGGACGCGACCCGTCGGCGCCGCGCCTGCGCGCCCGGCATCGCGACACGATCGCCGACGCCGTGCTGCGCTACGTCGCCGCATAAGCGACGACGGCGGCCGGTTTCCCGGCCGGCCTCATACCGGGCGCGCGACATCCGCGCCCGTCGCCTTCTCTCAGGTCAGTCCGTCGGCGCGGCCGACGCCAGTGCGATCCGCGCCTTCTCTTCCGGGCTTCCCGCCACGTAGTACTTCTTCGCCCAGCTCGAATCGGGCGCAAGCGCGAGCCGCGCATGCGCGCCCGTACCGGTGCCCGTGCCGTGCGGCTGCTTCGCATCGATCGCCAGCGCCCGTGCACGATAGTGCTCGTAAAGCCGCAGGAATTCCGCGAGATAGATCGCCGCGATCCGCTTGTCGCGGATCTCGAGCAGGTTCTCGTCGTTGTACTGCTCGGAATTGCGGCTCATGTTCGCCGAGCCCGTATAGACGACCGGATTCGCGCCTTCCGCATCGATCACGATGAACTTGTGATGGATCACGACCGGCGGAAAGGCCGGCGCCGGCTCGCCCGGGAAGAGGCGCAGCTCGGGCTCGAAACCCTGCGGCACGGTGGCCGGCGAGAAATACGCGGCATCGATCACGTCGCGGTTGTCGCGGCTGCGGTGATACAGCTCGAGGTTCGCGAGCGTCGCCGCATCGAGCGTCTGGCCGGCCTGCCGCGCGGCATCGGCCTTCGTCGCGCTGCCGGCGTTGATCCTGTTCACCAGCCCGAACATCATCAGCCCGCGGTCGCCGGCCGCGAAGCACGCGTCGCGCAGCGCCGCGTCGGTCGGCATGAACAGGCAGAACGACACCGAATGCTTCGCGGCCGCGATCGCGGCGACGATCGTGTCGATCTCGGTGCGCTGCCCCGCCGGTTCCGGCGAAAACGCGAGCCGCACCTGCGCGCTGCCGATCGTCATCGGTTCCGACCAGCCCGGCGACAGCCGCGCGGTCGCCGCGATCGGCGGATTCCCGGCCAGCGCATGCGCACGCGCGTTGTAGAGCGCGGCAAGCTCGGGCGAATCGAACGCGTGCAGCACGTTCGCCTGCTCCGTGAGCCCCTCGGTCGTGAAGTTCGCGGAGCCGGTCAGCACGCGCGCGGGGGCCGGGTTCGACGCCGCATCGGTCACGATGAACTTGTCGTGCATGATGTGCGTCCGGTCGCGCGGCGCGAGCGTCGCGAGCCCCTGCAGCGCATCGACGGCCGGCTGGTTCGGCGACGGTAGCGGCGGCTTGCCCTTGCGCGCCGTCGTGTGCGCGTCGTAGACGATCGCGAGCGATGCTTCGCCGTGAGTGCGCCCGAACGCTTCGAACGCGGGCAGCGCCCACAGCGTGTCGGTCAGGTGATAGACGGCCGACGCCGCGCGCGATGCCGGATCGAGCATCTCCGCGAACACCTGCTCCATGTCGTTCGCGAGCCAGGTGCGCAGCTTCAGCGCCTGCGCGTCGCTCGGCGCCGCATTCGGCGCGAGGCCCAGCGCCGCCACCTGCTTCGCGAACGCCTGCGAACTGACCACCGCGCGGTTGAACCACGTGCCGATGCCGTCCTCGACATGCGCGGGCAGCACGACGTCGCACACGCCGGCTTGCGCGTCGAGTACCTGCAGATTCGCCGGCGTGCCGACGACCGGATACACGTCGTAGCGAAACGATGCGCCGCGATCCTGCGGATCGATGCGTGCGTCCCACCACATGAATTTCTGGATCGGCGCCTGGTCGGTCGGCGCGTCGCCCTGCGTGTGCGCGGCCGGGCCGTCGAACGTCAGGCGGTTCGGCAGCCAGCTGTCCGGCGCGCGCGTCTTGCCGTCGGCCGACCAGAAGCCCGGCGTGCGCCGGATCGCGAAACCGAGGAAATCGGCACGCGACGCCGCATCGGGCCAGTCGAAGGCCAGCAGGACCAAGGTGGGGGAAAGATAGCTGCGCACGCTGACGGTCATTCGTTGCTCCCTGGCCTGGCGGCCGGTCGAGGTGAATGAGTCAGTCTTGACGGCGGTTCTTCCCGCGGAATGACGGTTCGATGAACCTTGTATGTCCGGCGCGCGTCAGTCGCACACGAGCAGCTCGATCCCGCGCGCGGTCAGCGCGCGGCGCACGGCCTTGTCGGGCGCGCGCTCGGTCACGAGATAGCGGGCGGCGGCCGTGCCGTTGATCTGCACCGGCGTCACGCGGCCGAATTTCGAATGATCGGCGACGATCATCGCCGTGCCGGCCGCCGCGATCATCCGGCTGCGCACCTCGGCCGCGAGCCGCGAGTAGTCGGTGAATTCGCCGTCGGGCGTGATGCCGCCGGCGCCGATGAACGCGAAATCGACGTGGTACTGCGCAAGCTGCTGGATCGTGTCGAGCCCGAAGGTGGCGTCCTCGTCGTCGGACAGCTCGCCGCCGAGCAACGTCACGCGATTGCCGTTGCGTCGCGCGAGCACGAACGCGGTGCGCCAGTCGTTCGTGTAGATCGACAGCCGGTGCCGGTCGGCGAGCGCGAGCGCAACCGCATGCGGCGTGCTGCCCGAATCGATCAGCACCGAGGCATCGTCGGGCACGAACTCGGCCGCGCGCCGCCCGATCGTGCGCTTCGCTTCGGCATTCGCGGCTTCGCGCTCCGACAGGCTCGGCTCACGGCGATCCGCGGCCAGCGCGCCGCCGTGCGTCATCACGAGCAGGCCGCGTGCGGCCAGTGCGTTCAGGTCGCGCCGCACGGTCTCGCGCGACACGTCGAGCGAGCGGACGAGTTCCGCGACCGACAATGCGCCCGACCGTCCGAGCTCCGACAGGATGAATTGATGACGTTGTTCCGCCAGCATCGCGTGTGCGCCCGAGGCGACTGGTAATGGGTAAGCCGCCCATTGTATTACGGCCGTTTGACCGGCATTTGACGGCGGCGGGACGCCGGGAGGGCCGCGTTTCCCGAAAGCGAAATTCTGTATTGCCCGCCGCGAGCGAATCGGCGCGGCGCCGGTTGCTACACTTTGCGCTTCGCAGAACGACAGACCAAGCAAAGGGGCTCACGCCATGTATCGCAAAGGCAGTGTGATCGAAATCCAGTTTCCGCCCGAACGACTCAACGACGCGGCCGGCGATCCGTACTGGATCGACCTGACGCTCGACGAGGCCCGCCGGCTCTACGAACAGCTCGCCGCGCGCTTCGCGACCGACGCCCGCGCCAATCAGCCGCTCGACACGTTCTCGATCGACTGATCTCCGCTGCTTCACGCCCGCCCGCTGCGCATGCCGGGCGGCGCCCATCCCGTTCCCGCGGCACCGCCCGGCCCGCACCGACGGCCGCACTTGGTGCACATTCGGCACGCAGCATGAGTGCAGGATTCGACAAGACGCCGGCATCGCTTCCCCCGATACTGGCCGACTTCACGATTCTGTCCGGCCGCATCGCGGCCCGCCATGCATGCTGACCTCGCTCGTCGCCGCCGCTTTCGTCGCACTCTGGTCCACCGGCTTCATCGTTGCGCGGGCCATCAAGCCCTACGCCGATCCCAACCTGTTCCTGCTCGCGCGTTTCGCGGGCACGGCCGCGCTGTTCGGCGCGGTGGCGCTCGTCGCGCGCGCGCCGTGGCCGGCCCGGCGCGAATGGCCGCGCCACCTGATCGCGGGCGCGCTGCTGCAGGGCGTCTATCTCGGCGCGAGCTACTGGGCCGTTGCGCAAGGGCTGAACGCAGGTGTCATGGCACTGCTCGGCGCACTGCAACCGCTCGCCACCGCCGTGCTCGCCGTACCGCTGTTCAACGAGCGCCTGCCCGCACGCGGCTGGCTCGGGATGGCGCTCGGGCTCGCCGGCGTCGCGCTCGTGCTGGCGCCGAAGGTGACGGGCGGTGTCGCGCCGGCGCCGGGCGCCGCGCCTGCGTGGCTCGTCGTCGCCGTCTCGGTGCTCGCGGTCGGGTCGATCACCGCCGGTTCGCTATACCAGAAGGGCAAGCTCGCGCAAAGCGACCTGCGCACGGCGGTTGCCGTGCAGAATTTCGGCGCGGCGATCGTCGCGGCCGTCTTCGTCGCGCTGCTTCACGAAACCCGCTGGATCGGCGCGCCGGCGTTGTGGGTGTCGCTGGTGTGGGGCGTCGTGTTCCTGTCCGGCGGCGCGGTCACGATGCTGATGTGGATGCTGCGCCGCGGCAACGCCGCGCGCGCGACGTCGCTGCTATTCCTCGCGCCGCCGCTGGCCGCGCTGCAGGGCTACTGGCTGTTCGGCGAAACGCTCGCGGCGATCCAGCTCGCCGGCTTCGCGCTCGCGCTGGTGGGCGTCGTGCTCGCACGGCGCTGACGCGCGCCGCCGGGCCGGTGCCCGCGTCGGCGCCGGGCGCAGGGATGCCCGTCACGCGGCACCCTGCACCCGCCCGGCGCACCGTGCACCACGGCGATGCAGCCCGTCTCGCCGATGCAACGCAAAACCGCCGGAACGCACGCCTGGCGCGGCACCGCGCCGCGATTGCGCTTATGATGGGCGCCTTGCATTTCGTTCCGGAACTTCCTTCATGACATCCGCCGATTACGCCAGCCGCCAGCGCGCGATCATTGCCGAACTGAACGTTGCCCCGCACTTCGACGCCGAGGCCGAGATCGACCGCCGCATCGATTTCCTCGCGCAATATCTTCGTTCGACCGGCCTGCGGACCTACGTGCTCGGCATCAGCGGCGGCGTCGATTCGTCGACGGCCGGCCGGCTCGCGCAACTGGCGGTCGAGCGCCTGCGCGCCGACGACTACGATGCGCGCTTCATCGCGATGCGCTTGCCGAACGGCGTGCAGAACGACGAAGCCGATGCCCAGCGCGCGCTCGCGTTCGTGCGCGCGGACGAGGTGCTGACGGTCGACGTGAAGCCGGCCGCCGACGCGATGCTCCGCTCGCTGGTCGCCTCCGGCCACGCATTCGACACGCCGGCGCAGCAGGATTTCGTGCACGGCAACATCAAGGCGCGCGAGCGCATGATCGCGCAGTATGCGGTGGCCGGCGCACGGCGCGGCATCGTGATCGGTACCGACCATGCGGCCGAATCGCTGATGGGTTTCTTCACGAAGTTCGGCGACGGCGGCGCGGACATCCTGCCGCTCGCGGGCCTGAGCAAGCGGCGCGTCCGCGCGGTCGCGCGTGCGCTCGGCGGCGAGGAGCTGATCGTGATGAAGGTGCCGACGGCCGACCTCGAGGAGCTGCGCCCGCTGCGGCCCGATGAGCACGCGTACGGCGTGACCTACGACGAGATCGACGATTTCCTCGAGGGCAAGCCGGTCGAAGACCGCGTGTACGAAACGGTGCTGCGCTTCTTCGACGCTTCGCGCCACAAGCGCGCGCTGCCGTACACGCCGTTCGACTGGCCGGCCGCGTAAGTCGCGACCGCGGCACAACGACTGCCGCGTCGCCATCCTGCGCTGCGGGGCCCGGCTACCGGCCGGCAGCGTCGGAGCCCAACCGCCGCGCGCGGCCGTGACGGCTACGCGCGGCAACCCGGCGGCGGGCAACCCTATGCGTGCCCGCCCGTCTTCGACGCCTGCAGCGCGCGAATCCGCATCCGCGCCCCCGTATCGCTCACCGTCGCGTCGTACATCGCCGCGAGATCGCGCTTGAGCGCGGTACGCGAGCCGCCGTCGAGATACACCATGTGCCCCGACGGATAAAAACGCGCGGACAGGTTCTGCCGCACCTTCTGGTCCTCGAGCGGCATCTGCTGCAGGTCGATCACGGTCTGGTAGAACGGCGTGACGAAATCGTAGAAACCGTTCGCCGACAGCACCTTCAGGTCGACGTTCAGCGCCATCACCGCGGCGAGATCGCCGGCCGTATAGAGGATCACGTTCCCCTGCGCATCGATACCCTGCTGCGCGCCGGTCGGATCGATGTGGCTGAAATCCCAGTTCTGGAACGCCTGGTCGTTCAGGTCGGTGAACGCGGAATTCGACGTGAACTTCAGCTGCTCGTTCAGGTAGCTGTTCCACATCGCCGTATAGACGCCCGTCACGGCCGTCATCGTCGGATCGTTGCCGCCCGAGTTCGGGTCGATCTTGCCGGCGATGCCCGACGAGATCCCGGTCACGCGGCCGTCGTACGAGCCGAGCGCGAGCCCCTGCGCATGCAGCAGCGTCGTCAGGAACAGCGAATTGCCGCGCGTGTCGTAGCCGGCGATATCGAGGCTCCACGATTGCAGCGTCGCCGTATCGATGCCCGTGTATTGCGACAGCTTCTGCACGGCGGCCGGGTTCGCATGCGGGACCGTGCGCAACGCGTTCAGGTAGTCGGTGCGCGCGAACTGCGCGACTTCCTCGACGAACGCGCCGAGATCGGTCGGCGCCGGCGTGACGCCGAGCTTCTTGTGATACCACGCATCGGCCGCCGCGGTCGGCAGCGCGCCGACCGGGTTGCCGGCCTGCCGGTAGTCGAGGATCGACGATTGCAGCGTGACGCCGTTCAGGTCGACGCCGTCCTCGTGCAGCTTGTACGCGAGCACGCAGCTGCGTGCGGTGCCGTACGATTCGCCGAACAGGTATTTCGGCGAATTCCAGCGGTTGTTCTTCGTCAGGTAGCGCTTGATGAACTGCTTCAGCGAATCCGCATCCTGGTCGACGCCCCAGAAGTTGCGGTTCTTGTTCGGCGCGACGGCCGCCGAATAGCCGGTGCCGACCGGGTTGATGAACACCAGGTCGCTGTGGTCGATCATGCTGTCCGGGTTGTCTTCCATCTGGTACGGCGCGGGCGGCGTGAACCCCGGCATCGACGTCTTGATGCGCTTCGGCGCGAACGAGCCCAACAGCACGAACACCGACGACGAGCCGGGCCCGCCGTTGTAGAAGAACGTCACGGGCCGCGTTTCTTCCTTCGCGCCGTCGGCCGTGAACGCGACATAAAAGAGCTTCGCGGCCGGCAGCGAACTGCTCGGGTCGACCGTCACGAGATGGCCGGCCGTCGCCGTGTAGGCGATGCGCTTCCCGTCGATCAGGATCGTGTGATGCGTGATCGCGGCCGCCTCGGTGGTGTCGGTCACCGAATCGTCGGGGCCGTTGCCGTACGCGACCGGATCGAAGAACGGCTGGTCACGACCGTGGCTCAACGCGACCGGGTTGACGGTCGGCGGCACGCCATGCGAATTGTGGTCGCCGTGATGCAGCGGATACACGCCGCCGGAAGATGCGGAATCGATGCCCATCGTGCTGCTCCTGGAGGTGAGAAAAAGGCGCGGGCAGGAAGCCCGCGCCATGCGGAAAGACGTGTACCGCGGCCGTCAGCTCGACGGCTTGCGCGTCAGGATCGCGGCGAGCTGCGCACCGTTCGGGCTGCCGAGGCCCGTGCAGGCATCCCAGCCCTGCGCGGCCGCGTAGGTCCCGTTCGAGCCGTGCGTGATGTCGCGCAGCGCACCGGGATTCCTGTAGAGCACCGGATTGACCCAGCCGGCGGACGCCCCGCCCGCCGCACTCGCCGCCGCACTCGCCGCCGCGTTGATCCGCGCGATCAGCGCGGCCCACAGCGGCGCGACCGCACTCGTGCCGCCCATCACCGTGGCCGTGCCCGCGATCGACACTTCGTAGCCGGTCTGCGGCGATGCATCGCCGGCGACGTCCGGCACGCCGCGCTTCGCGAGCGGCACGCGGCTGCCGTCGGCCAGCGTCGCGGCAAGCCCCTGCTGCCACACCGGCAGGTCGAACAGCGTACTGACGCCGCCCCCGCCCGCGCCGCCGCCGGCCACCTCGTCGTTCCACGTGACCTCGCTGCGAATGCCCTGCCCGGGCAGCGCGTCGAGCTGCGTGCCGCCGCAGCCGAGCACATACGGGCTCGATGCGGGGAAGTCGACATGATCGGCGCCGTCCTGCAACCCGTCGCCCGAGCCGCTGTCGCCGGAGGCCGCGCACACCGTGATGCCCTGCGCGGCCGCCGCCTGCAGCACGCGGTTGAACGCCTGCGCGGACTGCGCCTGCCAGATCGCCTCCGGGCCGCCCCAGCTGATCGAGATCACCGACGGCTTGTGGGTCCTGTCGCTGACGGCCGCGTTGACGGCCTGGATGAAGCCCGCGTCGCTGTTCGGGGCGAAATAGACGGCGATCTTCGCGGCCGGCGCGATCGCGCCGGCGATCTCGATGTCGAGCGCGACTTCACCGTCCGGGCCGCTCGGATCGCCGGTCGGCGTGTTGCGGCCGGTGCCGACGTTGACGTCGACGAGCGTCGGCGGCTTCGTGATGCCGAGCCCGCGGAAATACTGCTGGATGTCCGCCGCGCGATAGCCGCCGCCGAGCTCGATGATCGCGATGCACTGCCCGGCGCCGTCGCCGGCCGGGAAGCCGTACAGCGATGCGAGCTGGACCGGGGTGAACGTGACGCCCGCCGCGCCGCCGCGCGCGGGCGTGAACGGCGGCCTCAGCCGGAAGTGCGGCCGCGCCTGCGGACGGCTGTCGAGACCGAGCACGGCCGTGACGGCGTCGCCGAGATCGTCGGGCAGCGCGATCGGGCCGGAGCGGCCGCGATACTGGCCGATCGACCGATGCTCGAAGCGCTCGAGCTTGACGCCGAACGCGGCTTCGAACTGCTGGATCGTGCCGGACACCACGACGACGCTTTCGACCGGATCGACGCGATCGACCGTCAGCTGGTGGCGACGCGCGAAGTCCTCGGCCTTGCGAATGTCGTCGGGATTGGCGGAAAAACGTTGCGCGAAGGTTTCGCGCGACACCGGTTTCGCTTGCGCGTCGCCGGTGGCGAGCTGGTGAAGCAGCGTATCGAGTTGCCCTTCTTCCTGCCGCCGCAACATGATCGTGACGTGGATGCGTTCTGCCGGATCGCACGGCCCGAGGCACTTGGACTCGGCGACGATTCGGGGTTCACGGTCGGCGTGAAGATGCCTTGCCATGTTCAGACCCTCCTTGGTACCGCGTTGCACGGAACAGCCAGGAAATCGGACAGGGCCGGCGGGAGACGGTTCCGTTCGGTCGTTCGGGTTCGCGACAGCGCGAAGTAACAGGGAGTTTAGATCAGTCAGACGATTTGCGCGCACGCCCTTCTGCGGCGGGGCGCATGCGCGGGCCGGCATTGCGCGCGGCCCTCGTCGGATGCGGCGACGCGCCGCGCGACCTGCGCCGGCGCAGCGCCGCGGCGCCACTCAGTCCATCGACAGGCGCAGCGCAAAGCCGATCAGCGCCGCGGAAAACGTCCAGCGCTGCACCGTCTGCGCGAGCGGATGCGCACGCATCCACGCGGCGATCCGCGACGCGCCGAACACGCACGCGAGGTCGAAGCACACGCCGGCCGCCACCAGCAACGCGCCCAGTTCGAACATCTGCAACACCACCGGCCCGGCCTCGGGGCGCACGAACTGCGGCAGCAGCACCGAGCAGAACAACAGTGCCTTCGGGTTCAGCAGGTTGGTGAGCAGGCCCTTCACGAACGACTGCCGCAACTCGCCCGCCGTGGCCGCCGCGTCGCCGTCGCCGAGCGCGAACACGGGCGAACGGAACACCTGGATCGCGACATACGCGAGATACAGCGCGCCGCCGTAGCGGATCACTTCGTACAGCCACGGCGCGCTGCGGATCAGCGCCGCGACACCGCAGGCGGACAGCGTCACGTGCGCGGTGCGCGCGAGCGACAGGCCCGCGGCGGCCGCCATTCCCGGCCGCACGCCGCGGCCGATGCTGGTCTGCAGCACGAGCGCCATGTCCGGCCCCGGCACCGCGTAGATGGCCGCCAGCGCGGCGAGATAAATCAACAGCAAATGCGTGGAAATCATGGTCTGCCCCTCTCCTCTTACGGCGATATGTTGCCGCTGGAGCGCGAGGGATTATTGGCCATCTTTGGCTCAGGATTGGCGATCCGTAGGGGAATCCGCCACAATCGTCGAATCCGCATCAGGAATCCGCCATCATGACCGAACTCGACAAAACCGACCGCGCCATCCTTGCCGCGGTGCAGCGCGACGGCCGCCTGCCGATCGCCCGCCTCGCCGACACCGTGGGCCTCTCCGAGACCCCTTGCGCGCGCCGCCTGAAGCGCCTCGAAAACGACGGCTACATCGAGCGATACCGCGCGCAGCTGTCGCGCCAGGCGCTCGGCTACGGCGTCGTTGCGTTCGTGCTCGTGCGGTTCGCGACGCACGACCGCAAGACCGCCGACCGCTTCGAGCGGGAAGTGCTCGGCATCGAGCGGATCCTGGCGTGCCACAACGTGGCGGGCACCGCCGATTATCTGCTGCAGGTCGTGGCGCGCGATCTCGACGATTACGGCACGTTCCTGCGCGAATCGCTGCGGATGCTGCCGGGCGTGACGTCGATCGAATCGGCGCTGTCGCTGCGCGAGGTCAAGCACGACGCGGGGCTGCCGGTGCCGTGATGCCGGCACGTGCACGGTTCACGCAAGCCGGGCCCGACACCCGTTTCGTCACTTCGACGCCCGTCGATGTGGGCCGCGCCGGATCGCGCCGCCGCAACACTCGTTCACATTGTCGATGCCGGCCGGCTACGCGATGTCGGTCGGCTGGTGCGCGCGTTCCAGATCTTCGAGAAACGCTTCCACGAGCGGATTGCCGCGCCCGTTGCGGGCGACGACCATGTGGAACGTGACGTCGTAGCGCAGTTGCTCCGGATTGAGCGGCGCGAGCAGCCCCTGCGCGACGTAGGGCGCCGCGAAATGCTGCGGCAGGTAGCCGAGGTGGTGGCCGGACAGGATCAGCAGCGCGACGGCCTCCATGTTGTCGGCCGTCGCGGTCACGCGGTCGGGCGTCGTCGACATCTGCGCTTCGGGCAGCGGATACGAGCGCCACGCCCATTCGAAGCCCGCGACGTCGGCCGGCGTCAGCGCGCCGGCGCCGTCGAACAGCGGATGGCCGCGCCCGCAGTACGCGACCTGGCGCTCGATGAACAGCGGCGTGTAGTGCAGCGACGGCACCCGGTGCCAGAAGTAGCCGACCGCGATCTGGATCTCGTCGCTCAGCAGCTTCTCCTCGAGATCGCCCGGCGCGCGCACGGAAATCGAGAAGCGCACGGCCTCGTCGCGCGTGCGGAACGCGGCGATCGCCTCGGCGATCCGCGCGTTCTGGCTCACCGGCGTATGGCCGATCAGGCCGATGTGCAGCGTGCCGACCAGCTGGCGATCCATGTGCCGCGCGGCCATCCCGAATTCGTCGAGCGCCGCGAGCAGCTTGCGGCTCATCGCGTGGAACCGCTCGCCCTTCGGCGTGAGCCGGAAACCGCTGCGGCCGCGCTCGCAGAGCCGGTAGCCGAGCCGCGTCTCCAGCGACGAAAGCTGCGCGCTGATCGTCGACTGCCCGACGTTCAGCACGGCCTGCGCGGCCGACACGCCGCCCGCATCCGTGACCGCGAGAAACACGCGGATCAACCGCAGATCGAGGGTCGACAGATTCCCCAGCACGTTCATCCCCTTCCATACATCGATGAAAATCGATGTTTACGTCGATATCTTCGCATTCTTCTTTCCCGGCGGAGCGCGTAAAACTGTGCGCCAGGCCGCGTCGCATGATACGGCAACCCCACATCGGAAGAGACAGCCCATGAACGACCACACCCATTTCCAGCCGCTCGGCGGCAATGAAATGCCGCGCTGCGGCGGCATCGCGACGATGATGCGCCTGCCGCACGTGGCGAGCGCCGAAGGCCTCGACGCCTGCTTCGTCGGCGTGCCGTTCGACCTCGGCACCTCCAACCGCACCGGCGCACGCTTCGGCCCGCGCCAGATCCGCACCGAATCCGTGCTGCTGCGCCCGTACAACATGGCCACGCGCGCCGCGCCGTTCGATTCGCTGCAGATCGCCGACATCGGCGACGTCGCGATCAATCCGTACAACCTGCACGATTCCATCGCGCGCATCGAAGCCGCGTACGACGCGATCCTCGAGCATGACTGCAAGCCGATCACGCTGGGCGGCGACCACACGATCGCGCTGCCGATCCTGCGCGCGATCCACCGCAAGCACGGCAAGGTTGCATTGATCCACGTCGATGCACACGCCGACGTGAACGACACGATGATGGGTGAAAAGATCGCGCACGGCACGCCGTTCCGCCGCGCGGTCGAGGAAGGCCTGCTGCACGGCGACAAGGTCACGCAGATCGGCCTGCGCGGCACCGGTTACGCGGCCGAGGATTTCGACTGGTGCCGCGAGCAGGGCTTCCGCGTCGTCCAGGCCGAGGAATGCTGGAACAAGTCGCTCGCGCCGCTGATGGAAGAAGTGCGCGCGCGCGTCGGCGATACGCCCGTCTACATCAGCTTCGACATCGACGGCATCGACCCGGCCTACGCGCCGGGCACCGGCACGCCGGAAATCGCGGGCCTCACAGTGCCGCAGGCGCTCGAGATCATCCGCGGCGCGAAAGGGCTGAACATCGTCGGTTGCGATCTCGTCGAAGTCGCGCCGCCGTACGACCCGTTCGGCACCACGGCGCTGCTCGGCGCGAACCTCGCCTACGAGCTGCTGTGCGTGCTGCCGGGCGTCAAGTACCGCGACTGACTCCCGCGCCACCCCCTATTCCAAAATCAAAGGATTCCAGAGGAGCACATATCAAGATGGGGACTTCCGTCAAGCAACCCAAACGGGCCGCACTCGCGTCGTTCGTCGGCACCACGATCGAGTGGTACGACTTCTATAGCTACGCGACCGCCGCCGCCATCGTGTTCGGGCCGCTGTTCTTTCCCGGCGAAAACCGCTTCATCAGCCTCCTCGCATCGTTCGGCTCGTTCGCGGTGGGCTTCTTCGCACGGCCGCTCGGCGGCGTGATGTTCGGCTATCTCGGCGACCGCTTCGGCCGCAAGCGCTCGCTGCTCGCGACGCTGATGCTGATGGCGGTGTCGACGGTCGCGATCGGCCTGCTGCCGACCCATGCGCAGGCCGGTGTGATTGCACCGGTCCTGCTCGTGCTGATGCGGGTGCTGCAAGGCATCGCGGTCGGCGGCGAATGGGGCGGCGCGGTGCTGCTCGCCGGCGAGCATGCGCCGGAAGGCAAACGCACGTTCTTCGCGTCGTTCGCGCAGCTCGGCAGCGCGAGCGGCCTGATCCTGTCGATGCTCGCGTTCGGCGCGATCAGCACGCTGTCGAAGGAAGACATGATGAGCTGGGGCTGGCGCGTGCCGTTCCTCGCGAGTTCCGTGCTGCTGATCGTCGGCTTCGTGATCCGCGCGAGCGTGTCCGAATCGCCCGAGTTCGAGGAAGTCAGGAAGAGCGGCAACATCGCGCAAAAACCGCTGCGCGAGGCGCTCAAGTACTGGCCGCTGCTGCTGCTCGCGATCGGCGCGAACGTGTACGGCATCGCCGGCGTGTATTTCAGCAACATCTTCATGATCAGCTACGCGACGCAGTTCCTGTCGCTCGACCGGTCGATGGTGCTGCATTGCATGACGATCGTCGCGGTGCTGCAGTTCGTCGTGCAGCTCGCGGCCGCGTTCCTTGCGCAGCGCTTCGGCACCACGCGCGTGCTGCTGATCACCGGCGCATGGGCCGCGATCGTCCCGTTCGTGATGCTGCCGCTCGTGCACATGGGCACGCCGCTGTCGATCACGGTCGGCGTCGGCCTCGCGACGCTCGCGGAGTCGGGCTACTACTCGGTGGTCGCGGGCTTCGTCAGCGGCATCTTCGTCGCACGCATCCGCTACACGGCGATCTCGATCGCGTACCAGGTGTGCGGCGCGCTCGCCGGCGGCCTCACGCCGCTCGTCGCGACCATCATCGCGCAGAACACCGCGCCGCAATGGTGGCCGCTCGCGCTCCAGTACACGAGCGCCGCGCTCCTGTCGTCGCTGTGCGTGTGGCTGATCTCGCGCCGCGTCAGCATCGACGATGCCGGCGCGCCCGGCAAGACGAACGAGCCGCTGCCGCGCGGCGCACGCACGGCATAACGCAAGTGCTCGCATGACGCAAAACGGCCCGCTTCCGCGGGCCGTTTTTTTGCCGTCCGATCTTCGATCGCAACGGCGGCGTGCAGGGCGCTCGCTGCGTTATTGCACCTGACTGCGCAGCGTCTTCGCGGCAGCGACCATGTTCGTCAGCGCCGGAATCACTTCCGCCCACTGGCGCGTCTTCAGCCCGCAGTCCGGATTGACCCACAGACGCTCCGCCGGAATCCGTTCCGCCGCCTTCCTCATCAGGCCGACGATATGTTCCTGCGTCGGGATGTTCGGCGAGTGAATGTCGTACACGCCCGGCCCGATCTCGTTCGGATACTTGAAGTCGTCGAACGCGTCGAGCAGCTCCATGTCCGAGCGCGAGGTCTCGATCGTGATCACGTCCGCATCCATGTCGGCGATCGACGCAATGATGTCGTTGAACTCCGAATAGCACATGTGCGTATGGATCTGCGTGTCGTCCTGCACGCCGTTCGCGGTGATGCGGAACGACTCGACCGCCCACTTCAGGTACGCGCCCCATTGCGCGCGGCGCAGCGGCAGCCCTTCGCGCAGTGCAGCCTCGTCGATCTGGATCACGCGCACGCCGGCCTTCTCGAGATCGAGCACTTCCTCGCGGATCGCCAGCGCGAGCTGGTAGCACGACACCGAGCGCGGCTGGTCGTCGCGCACGAACGACCAGTTCAGGATCGTCACGGGGCCGGTCAGCATGCCCTTCATCGGCTTGTTCGTCAGCGACTGCGCATACGTGATCCATTCGACCGTCATCGCCTTCGGGCGGCTGATGTCGCCGAACAGGATCGGCGGCTTCACGCAGCGCGAACCGTACGACTGCACCCAGCCGAACTGGCTGAACGCGTAGCCGTCGAGCTGCTCGCCGAAGTATTCGACCATGTCGTTGCGCTCGGCTTCGCCGTGCACCAGCACGTCGAGTTCCAGTGCTTCCTGCTCGCGCACGCTGCGTTCGATTTCAGCCTGCATCGCGGCCCGGTAGCCCGCATCGTCCAGCGCACCGGCCTTGAACTGGCTGCGCGCGTGACGGATTTCGCCGGTCTGCGGGAACGAGCCGATCGTCGTCGTCGGGAACGCCGGCAGCTTCAGGCGTGCCGACTGCTTCGACGCACGCTGCGTGTAGGGGCTCACGCGGTTGCCCAGCTGCGCGTCGATGCGGGCGATCGCGGCCCTCACCGCCGGGTTGTGCACGCGCGGCGAGCGGCGGCGCGAATGGATCGCGGCAGCGTTCGCGGCCAGTGCATCGGCCACCTTGGCGCGGCCTTCGTTCAGCGCGGTCGCGAGCACCTTCAGCTCGTCGAGCTTCTGCAGCGCAAACGCGAGCCACGAGCGGATTTCCGCATCGAGCTTCTCCTCGCTCGCGAGATCGACCGGCACGTGCAGCAGCGAGCACGACGGGGCGAGCCACAGGCGATCGCCCAGTTGCTTCGCGAGCGGTTCGAGCCAGTCGAGCGTCGCGTTCAGGTCTGTCTTCCAGATGTTGCGGCCGTTGATCGCGCCAACCGACAGCACGCGCTCGGCCGGCAGTTCACGCACCAGCGCGTCAACTTCGTCGCGTGCGTTGATCGCATCGACATGCAGGCCGTCGACCGGCAGCGAACTCGCGAGCGCCAGGTTGTCCTGAAGCTGGCCGAAGTAGGTGGCGAGCAGCAGCTTGATGCGGCGCGTTTCCAGCGCCGCATAGGCGGTGCGCAATGCCTGACGCCACTCGGCGTCGAGTTCGGTGACGAGAATCGGTTCGTCGATCTGCACCCATTCGACGCCCTGCGCGGTCAGCGTGTCGAGCAGCGCGCCGTACACGGGCAGCAGCTTCGGCAGCAGCGCGAGGCGGTCGGAATCGTCCTTCGCCTTGCCGAGCCACAGGTACGTGACGGGGCCGAGGATGACCGGCTTCGCGGCCACGCCCTGCGCCTGCGCTTCCGCCAGTTGCTGGAGCAGGCGCGACGGGTCGAGCGAGAAGTTCGTGTCCGCGTGGAATTCCGGCACGATGTAGTGGTAGTTCGTATCGAACCACTTCGTCATTTCACCGGCGGAGACCCCACCGCAGCACGCCGCATGCTCGTCCGCCGACTGCGCCGAACGGCCGCGCGCGACGCGAAAATAGTTGTCCAGCACATCGCCGTGGAAACCCTGCACGCGCTTCGGCAGGTTGCCGAGCGTGAAGCTCATGTCGAGCACCTGATCGTAGAACGCGAAGTCGCCGATCGGGGCCAGGTCCAGGTCGCGCTGGTCGTTCCAGTGACGCTTGCGCAGCTCGGCGCCGAGCGCCTTCAGCTCGTCGCGCGACGATTCGCCCTTCCAGTAGCGTTCGAGACCGAACTTGAGTTCGCGCTTCGCACCGATGCGCGGGAAACCGAGGTTGTGTGTCGTGACCATGAGCTGCCGTCCAGAAGAAGTGAAGATCCGGCAGCCATCATAGGGATTTCATTCCATGAAATAAAATGGCATTATTTCATTCATCCATTAAATCTGTTCATGCATCCGTTGCACGAGCGATATCCATGCTGGAACGATTCCATCTCGTCGTGATCCGTGAAGTCGAGCGCCAGGGCTCACTGACCGCGGCCGCCCACGCGCTGCACCTCACGCAATCGGCACTCAGTCATACCGTCCGGAAAATCGAGCAGCAGCTCGGCACGCCGATCTGGGATCGGGAGGGCCGCGGCCTGCGGCTCACCCAGGGCGGGCAGTATCTGCTGAAGCTGGCGAACCGGCTGCTGCCGCAGTTCGAGCTCGCCGAGGAGCGGATGAAGCAGTACGCGAAGGGCGAGCGCGGCACGCTGCGCATCGGGATGGAGTGCCACCCGTGCTACCAGTGGCTGCTGAAGGTCGTGTCGCCTTACCTGTCGCGCTGGCCCGACGTCGACGTGGACGTGAAGCAGCGCTTCCAGTTCGGCGGCATCGGCGCCCTGTTCGGCTATGACATCGACGTGCTCGTGACGCCCGATCCGCTGAACAAGCCGGGCCTGCGCTTCGACCCCGTGTTCGACTACGAGCAGGTGCTGGTGGTCGCCGATTCGCACCGGTTCGCGAACGCCGATTACGTGACGCCCGAACAGCTGACCGACGAGATCCTGATCACCTATCCGGTCGAAACCGACCGGCTCGACATCTACAACCAGTTCCTGACGCCGGCCGGCATCGTGCCGAGGCGGCACAAGTCGATCGAGACGACCGACATCATGCTGCAGATGGTGGCGAGCGAGCGCGGCGTGGCCGCGCTGCCGAGATGGCTTGCCGACGAATACGCCGACCGGATGCCGGTCGTGCCGGTCAAGCTCGGCAAGAAGGGGATCGCGAAGCAGATCTTCCTCGGCATCCGCGAAGCGGACGCATCGATCGACTATCTGGCCGCGTTCGTCGCGCTGGCGCGCGAATCGACGGGGAGCGCGCCACGCATGCTGCGCTAGGCGTGCCCCGTTGCCGTGCGCGTCAGGCGGCGCGCATGCCGATGCGCTCGCCGCGCTCGACCCATGCGCCGAACAGCAGGCCGATCGTCGTCCACATGATCACCTGCATGCCGATGGCCGCCACGCGGAACTTCCACAGCAAGGCCGCCGGGAAATCGGCCGGCAACTCGCTGACAGACGGCAACCCGATCTGCACGGCCGCGATGATCGCGACGAACACGAGCCCGGCGACGATCGACGCGTTCCACTGGCCGAGCTTCGCCAGCAGATGGCGGCGCACGCTGACCGAGAACACCATCGTCGCGACGGAGATCGCGATCATCAGGAAGAACAGGCCCGTGCGATAGCCGATCGTGTCGGGGTCGCCGACCGACGGCGGATTGGCCGGGTACTTGAGGTTCGGCACGATCACGAGCGCGATGAACGCCGCCAGCGCGAGCCACGCGGCCAGCGGACGGGCCGGGAGGCGGCTGCCTCGCCCGTAGGCATACGCGAAGACCAGCGAGAACAGCCCGCCGAATGCCGCGCCATAGGTCACGACGCCCGTCAGCAAGCCGAGGCCGGCCTGCGTGTGGCGGCTGACCAGCTCCGGCTCCGGTGCGTCGCCCTTGGCGGCGTCGGCTTTTTCTTCAAAAGAGATTGCCTGATCGACTTGCGGTTCGCCGACGACCTTCGCGAAACCGAACGTGAGGAGGCCTGCGGCGATGCCTGCGAGCATCCCGCGCATGAGCAGCTTTCCGACCATCGTGAACTCCGCGTCAGTGGCAGGGGAAGCCGAGCAGGTGGCGGCCGTCGTGGACGAATTCGTGGACGTACATGCCCGGCACGAGCGACGTCGCACCTTGTTCCGCGCCGACGAAATAAAGCGCGAGCAACAGGATCAGGCCGACGAACACGGCCCACGGCAACAGTTCACGGACGGGGATGGGCGCCGGCACGACCGCCGGCTTCAGCACTGCTTCGCTCATGGATGCACCTCAGGGGAATCGCGCCCCGACAAATGTTGGATGGGTACGAAGGCAGGTCTGGCTTCCGGGATCATCGATCACCGGTTACAGTGGCGCGACCGCGCCGGGCTTGCACCGGCTTCCGCGCTTCGTATCGGGCGAATTGTACGCGCGAACGTTCGCGTATTGAAGAAGCGCTGCCAGGCGGACACGTGCGTCCGTCCCGGATCATCCGAAAACCGACATGAACATGCCTACCTCGCTGCGCCTGATCGCACACGCATCGACCCGGGCGATGCGCACCGGCGCGTTTCCCGACGACGATCCGCTCGATACACGCGGGCTCGCCGAAGCCGCTGCGCTACGCGGCCGGTGGGCAGGTACCGCCGGCGCGCTCCTGCTGTGCAGCCCCGCATGCTGCGCGCGGCAGACCGCCGATGCGCTCGGACTTCATGTCGACATCGACGACGCACTGCGCGACATCGATTACGGCAACTGGCGAGGCCAGCGCCTGCACGACCTCGCACGCGACTTGCCGGACGAACTGGATGCGTGGATCGCAGACCCGTCGGCGTCGCCGCACGGCGGTGAATCGTTCGAAGCCGCCATGCACCGCGTCGGCACATGGTTGAACGGGCTGCGGCAAGATCGCGACATCGTCGCAATCACGCATGCGCCAATCGTCCGCGCGGCCATCGCCCATGTGCGGCGGATGGATTCGAAGGCAGCGGCCCGCATCGACGTCGCGCCGCTGTCCTGCACGACGCTTGTTGCGTCACCGAACGGATGGACGTTGAGCGCGGACCGCAACGCGTAGAGCGCCATTGCGCTCACTATGTGGACGACGATGCGGGCCGGCACGTCACGTTGCGCATACACGCCTTCAATCGCCTTACACGTCGGCAAGACACGCCGTTCGTGGTCCCGACTGTCATCAAACTGACTGCTGGCCGCAGATAGGATCGGACGCGGTTCCCTCACGAGATGGCGTCATGAATCAACCTGCTTCGTCCGCACCGAACAACCCGGGCTCCGTCGAACGCACCAGACAGGTCGGCTATGCCGTCTTCCTGCTGGTGCTGGCGCTCGGCGCGCTCTATATCGCCACGCACCTGATCGACGATCTGTCGCCGATCCGCGAAGGCAAGCTGTTCCCGTACCTGCTGCTCGGCGCGGCGCTGCTGATCGCGCTCGGCTTCGAATTCGTCAACGGCTTCCACGACACCGCGAACGCGGTCGCCACCGTGATCTATACGCACTCGCTGACGCCGAACGTCGCGGTGATCTGGTCCGGCATGTGGAACTTCCTCGGCGTGATGGTCTCGAGCGGTGCCGTTGCGTTCGGCATCCTGCAGTTGCTGCCGGTCGAGCTGATCCTGCAGGTCGGCAGCGGCGCGGGCTTCGCGATGGTGTTCGCGCTGCTGATCGCCGCCATCGTGTGGAACCTCGCGACCTGGTATTTCGGGTTGCCGTCGTCGAGTTCGCATACGCTGATCGGTTCGATCATCGGTGTGGGGCTGATGAACCAGCTGATGCACGGGCCGTCCGGCACGAGCGGCGTCGACTGGGGCCAGGCGCTCGGTGTCGGCAAGTCGCTGCTGTTCTCGCCGATCGTCGGCTTTCTGTGCGCAGCGCTGCTGCTGCTCGTGCTGAAGACGCTCGTGCGGGTTCCGGAGTTGTACAAGGAGCCGCCGAAAGACCAGCCGCCGCCGTTCTGGATTCGCTGCCTGCTGATCCTGACCTGCACGGGCGTGTCGTTTGCGCACGGGTCGAACGACGGGCAGAAAGGGATGGGGCTCATCATGCTGATCCTGATCGGCACGGTGCCGACCGCCTATGCGCTGAACAAGGCCGTCACGCCGGCCGAGACGCAGACCTTCGTGGCGGTCGCGAACCAGGCGGCCGCGACGTTCGGGAAGTACACGAACGGCGTCGCGCCGTCCGCGAACCCGCGTGCCGACGTCGAGCGCTACGTGCAGCATCGCGAACTGACGCCCGCGGTGCTGCCGGCCGTCCAGCAGTTGTCGACGTCGCTCGCGACCGCGGTCGGCACGTCGGGCTCGATGGCAGCCGTGCCGCAGCGCGACGTCGACAACGTGCGCAACACGATGTATCTGGTATCCGAAGCAATCCGCCTGATCGAGAAGTCGGGTCAGCCCGCGTTCGCGGCCGACGACAAGCTGGCGATCGACAACTATCACAAGCAGCTCGACCACGCGACCAAATTCATTCCGACGTGGGTGAAGGTTGCCGTCGCGATCGCGCTGGGCCTCGGCACGATGGTCGGCTGGAAGCGGATCGTCGTGACCGTCGGCGAGAAAATCGGCAAGCAGCATCTGACGTACGGACAAGGCGCATCGGCCGAACTCGTCGCGATGCTGACGATCGGCGCCGCCGACGTGTACGGATTGCCCGTGTCGACGACACACGTGCTGTCGTCGGGTGTCGCGGGGACGATGGCGGCGAACGGCTCCGGGCTGCAGTGGAGCACGGTGCGCAGCCTCGTGCTCGCGTGGGTGCTGACGCTGCCGGCGTCGATCGCGCTTGCTGGCGGGCTCTACTGGTTGTTCCGGTCGGTGGCTTGATTCACGTTGCGACGGGCGGCCGGTGTGAGCCGGCCGCCCGTCGTGGAAGATTCGCCGCTCGCTTCTTCGCTTCTTCGCTTCTTTGCACTGATACGTCGCCGCCTTCGATGTGTCCGTGCGCGTCCCGTGCCTTTCCCTCTTGCTTCCGGATTGAAGCGCAAGATCTGGAGCGCATCGGCAAACGAACGTCGCTAGACTGGGTTCATCAACTTTCTTCGTGGCTCCAACCGTGCACGCAATGCTTCCGGGCATTCCGCTCGACTCGGCGCCACATCGCTGACGAACCAAGGGACGCCCGTGAACATCGCCGATCTGCAACCTGCCGTCGAATCGCCGGACATCGCACAACGCGTCGACGCCATCGACTGGCCGACTGTCGGCGCCGAGCTCGATCGCTATGGATGCGCGCCTGTGCCAGGCCTGATTTCGACGAACGAATGCGATGCGCTCGCGTCGCTCTATCCACGGGATGCGCTTTATCGTTCACGCGTCGTGATGGCGCGGCACGGATTCGGCCGCGGCGAATACAAGTATTTCGCGTACCCGCTGCCCGCGGTCATTGCCGAGCTTCGCACGACGATCTACCCGCATCTCGCACCCATCGCGAATCGCTGGAACCAGGCACTCGGAATCGACGTCCGCTATCCGAACGACCACACGACATTCCTCGATCGCTGCCGGGCGGCGGGGCAAACGCGACCGACGCCGCTGATCCTGCAATACGGTCCCGACGACTACAACTGTCTCCATCAGGATCTTTATGGCGAGCACGTGTTTCCGCTGCAGGTCGCGATCCTGCTGTCGGCGCCGGGCCGCGATTTCACGGGCGGGGAATTCGTGTTGACGGAACAGCGGCCACGCATGCAATCACGGGCGGAAGTGGTGCCGCTGATGCAAGGCGACGCGGTGATCTTCGCCGTGCATGGCAGACCCGTGCAGGGGACGCGCAGCGTCTATCGCGTCAACCTGCGCCACGGCGTGAGCCGGATTCGCAATGGCCACCGCCACACGGTCGGCATCATCTTTCATGACGCGCAGTGACGGCAGCGAGGACGAGCGTGGTGCCGTCCCGACGTTCGTCACGCGGATGATTTCTGGTTCACGCTGGGAGCACCGCGCTACGCTACTGCCCGCACGCCCGCAGCAGCGACAAAGGGCCGACTGCGCTGACCGTCAGGCCATCGCAACCACCACAACGGATCGACGTTTCGGGTGAGCGACGAAAAACAGTCGCGCTCACCTGTCGCGGTGCAAATTGGATGCGTCGTTCGACCTACCCTCGCGCCACACTCGCCCGCAGCCGATCGCCTGCATCGGAAGCCAGCCGCGCATAACCCGGCAACGTCAGTAGCGCGAGCACGCCGGCCGCGACGAATGCCCAGCGGAAATCGTCGAGCACGTAATGCATGCCGGCGGCATCGCCGCGCACCAACGCTGCGAGCCGCAGCGACAATGCACCGAACGCGATCCCCATCCCGATCGTCATCTGCTGTGCGGCACTCCACAGCGTGCTGGCTGCACTCGTCTGATGCGCCGGGATATCCGCATAGGCGAGTGTCGCGAGCGTCGTGAACTGCATCGACCGCGTGAGTCCGTAGACGAATACGACGAGCAGCGTGATTGCCAGAGGCGTCGACGCGGTCAGCCAGCCGCACGCAATCGTGAAGATGCCGACAATTGTCACGTCGACGAGTGCAACGCGCCGGAAACCATATCGGTCGAGAATCCACGACGTTCCCGCCTTCATCCCCAGATTGCCGAGCGCACTCGCGAGCAGCAACAGGCCGGACTGGAACGGCGACAACCCGAAGCCGATCTGGAACAACAGCGGCAGCAGGTACGGCACGGCGTTGATCGCCATCCGCGTGATCGAGCCGGAGATCACCGTCACCGAGAAGGTCGGCACCTTCAGCGTGGTGAAGTCGAGCAGCGGATGCGCGCAGCGTCGCGCATGCCACCACGCGGCCACGCCGAACAGCACGCTCGCCCCCACCAGGACGCCCGCGCGCGTGAAGTCGACGTCCTGCTGGCCGGCCGCTTCGGTACCGATCAACAGACAAGTCAATGCACCACCGGCCAGCACGAATCCAGCCCAGTCGAGCGGCCGTTGCTCGTCAGCCCGCGTGTTCCGGACGATCAGCCAGGTACAGACAAGCGCGGCAATACCGAACGGGACGTTCAGCAGGAAGATCCAGCGCCACGACGCATAGGTCGTGATGAAGCCGCCGATCGGCGGCCCGACGACCGGCGCGACGATGCCCGGCCACGTGATCGTCGCGATCGCTCGCATCAGTTTCGCCTTCTCGGTGCTGCGCACGACGATCATCCGTCCGACCGGCACCATCATCGCCCCGCCGACGCCCTGCAGCAGCCGTGCAGCCGTGAACGTCACGACACCTTCGGACAGCCCGCACAGCACCGACGCACCGGTAAAGACGACGATCGCACTCGCGAATACCGTACGCGATCCATAGCGGTCCGCGATCCAGCCGCTGATCGGGATGAACACCGCCAACGCGAGCATATAGGCGGTCATCCCGAGGCTCAGCGCGTTCGGACCGACACCGAACGAACGCGCCATTTGCGGCAGCGCGGTCGCGATCACGGTCGTGTCGAGGTACTCCATGAAGAACGTTGCGGCGACGAGATACGGCAAGAAGTCGGTCGTCCGACTACCTTGGGCAGGGCTGTCAGTCATGAACTGTGCGAGAGGCGGAATACGGGAGGATACCGACCGCCAGCGGACGCCTGAAAGCACTGGGAATCGGGACGAATGGCGATATTACCCCGAAGGGCCTGCTCCCCGCTCTGCAGCGCATGCCGTGCGAACGGACTTTATGCGCATAGATTTTTATGACGATTTCGTGGTGCGTTCGCAGAAGGGTGCACGCCGATCAGGTCGACAGGGCTCGTCGAAAGACCGGCGGATGAAGCAGGGCATTTTTGCCAGAAGGCGACATTTATCGACCATCTTCGACGAACGTCGCGCATCGTCGATCATCAAAACATCGCCACGGGATGTATCGACATCGACCGGACGCTGACTGAAAGTGGATCGGCGTGGTCCGCAGAGAACGTACCGAGGATATCAACGATGCTTGGCGGCGGATTGCTCGGGGATGGCAGATCCTGATCCACGACCGTCGGCGGTCTCGGCTCCGGCCGCAGTATTGCTTGGCCTGTGCCGTGCATTTCCGTCGCTGGAATGCAAAAACCCCCGCCTGTTCGGGCGGGGGTTTCTGGCTTAGGGAGCCTGACGATTACCTACTTTCACACGGGAATCCGCACTATCATCGGCGTAGAGTCGTTTCACGGTCCTGTTCGGGATGGGAAGGGGTGGGACCGACTCGCTATGGTCATCAGGCAAAGAGGGTTGTCCTGCTGGCGTGGCCAACAGAACCAATCTGGGAAGAAGCAGTAATTAGGTTGTGTGTATCACACACGAGAATCCAACATGTCGCTCTGGATCTTGCGGCCGGTGCTTTCACACGGCGCCGATCTACAAGGCAGACTTGTTATAGGATCAAGCCTTACGGGCAATTAGTATCAGTTAGCTGAACGCATTACTGCGCTTACACACCTGACCTATCAACGTCCTGGTCTCGAACGACCCTTCAAGGGGATCTAGTCCCCAGGGATATCTCATCTTAAGGCGAGTTTCCCGCTTAGATGCTTTCAGCGGTTATCTCTTCCGAACATAGCTACCCGGCGATGCCACTGGCGTGACAACCGGTACACCAGAGGTTCGTCCACTCCGGTCCTCTCGTACTAGGAGCAGCCCCCTTCAAATATCCAACGCCCACGGCAGATAGGGACCAAACTGTCTCACGACGTTTTAAACCCAGCTCACGTACCTCTTTAAATGGCGAACAGCCATACCCTTGGGACCGGCTACAGCCCCAGGATGAGATGAGCCGACATCGAGGTGCCAAACACCGCCGTCGATATGAACTCTTGGGCGGTATCAGCCTGTTATCCCCAGAGTACCTTTTATCCGTTGAGCGATGGCCCTTCCATACAGAACCACCGGATCACTATGACCTGCTTTCGCACCTGCTCGACTTGTCGGTCTCGCAGTTAAGCACGCTTATGCCATTGCACTATCAGCACGATTTCCGACCGTACCTAGCGTACCTTCGTACTCCTCCGTTACGCTTTGGGAGGAGACCGCCCCAGTCAAACTGCCTACCATGCACTGTCCCCGACCCGGATCACGGGCCAAGGTTAGAACCTCAAACAAACCAGGGTGGTATTTCAAGGACGGCTCCACCGAAACTAGCGTTCCGGTTTCATAGCCTCCCACCTATCCTACACAGATCGGTTCAAAGTCCAATGCAAAGCTACAGTAAAGGTTCATGGGGTCTTTCCGTCTAGCCGCGGGTAGATTGCATCATCACAAACACTTCAACTTCGCTGAGTCTCGGGAGGAGACAGTGTGGCCATCGTTACGCCATTCGTGCAGGTCGGAACTTACCCGACAAGGAATTTCGCTACCTTAGGACCGTTATAGTTACGGCCGCCGTTTACCGGGACTTCAATCAAGAGCTTGCACCCCATCATTTAATCTTCCGGCACCGGGCAGGCGTCACACCCTATACGTCCACTTTCGTGTTTGCAGAGTGCTGTGTTTTTATTAAACAGTCGCAGCCACCAGTTTATTGCAACCCCTTCACCCTCCTGGCGCAGGCCAGTCAAGCTACAAGGGCGTACCTTATCCCGAAGTTACGGTACCAATTTGCCGAGTTCCTTCTCCCGAGTTCTCTCAAGCGCCTTAGAATACTCATCTCGCCCACCTGTGTCGGTTTGCGGTACGGTCATCGTTAGACTGAAGCTTAGAGGCTTTTCTTGGAACCACT
Source organism: Burkholderia cepacia ATCC 25416 (assembly GCF_001411495.1). Lineage (NCBI taxonomy): Bacteria > Pseudomonadati > Pseudomonadota > Betaproteobacteria > Burkholderiales > Burkholderiaceae > Burkholderia > Burkholderia cepacia. The sequence continues at coordinate 1,264,300 of NZ_CP012982.1, forward strand.
TCCAATTGCTTCGCTTCCGAAGAAGCTCGCGCCACACCCTTGAATTACGCACCCGGATTTGCCTAAGTGCCTTCTCCAATGCAGCGACCGGGACTTCCAACACCCGGACAACCTTCCGCGATCCGTCCCCCCATCGCATCTAACAATGGTGCAGGAATATTGACCTGCTTCCCATCAGCTACGCATTTCTGCCTCGCCTTAGGGGCCGACTCACCCTACGCCGATGAACGTTGCGTAGGAAACCTTGGGCTTACGGCGAGGGGGCCTTTCACCCCCTTTATCGCTACTCATGTCAGCATTCGCACTTCCGATACCTCCAGCACCCTTTACAAGGCACCTTCGCAGGCTTACGGAACGCTCTCCTACCATGCGTGCAAGCACGCATCCGCAGCTTCGGTATATAGCTTAGCCCCGTTACATCTTCCGCGCAGGACGACTCGATCAGTGAGCTATTACGCTTTCTTTAAAGGGTGGCTGCTTCTAAGCCAACCTCCTGACTGTTTTAGCCTTCCCACTTCGTTTCCCACTTAGCTATATTTGGGGACCTTAGCTGGCGGTCTGGGTTGTTTCCCTCTTGACACCGGACGTTAGCACCCGATGTCTGTCTCCCGTGATTGCACTCTTCGGTATTCGGAGTTTGCTATGGCGGGGTAATCTGCAATAGACCCCCCAACCATGACAGTGCTCTACCCCCGAAGGTGAGACACGAGGCACTACCTAAATAGTTTTCGGAGAGAACCAGCTATTTCCAGGTTTGTTTAGCCTTTCACCCCTATCCACAGCTCATCCCCTAACTTTTCAACGTTAGTGGGTTCGGACCTCCAGTACGTGTTACCGCACCTTCATCCTGGCCATGGATAGATCACCTGGTTTCGGGTCTACGCCCAGCAACTGAACGCCCTATTCGGACTCGCTTTCGCTACGCCTGCCCTATACGGTTAAGCTTGCTACTGAACGTAAGTCGCTGACCCATTATACAAAAGGTACGCCGTCACCCCTTACGAGGCTCCGACTGTTTGTATGCATGCGGTTTCAGGATCTATTTCACTCCCCTCCCGGGGTTCTTTTCGCCTTTCCCTCACGGTACTGGTTCACTATCGGTCGATCACGAGTATTTAGCCTTGGAGGATGGTCCCCCCATCTTCAGACAGGATTTCACGTGTCCCGCCCTACTTGTCGCACACCTAGTTCTTTCATACTGTTTTCGCCTACAGGGCTATCACCTGCTATGGCCGCACTTTCCAGAGCGTTCGGCTAACAATACAAATAAAGAGTGCAAGGCTCATCCCATTTCGCTCGCCACTACTTTGGGAATCTCGGTTGATTTCTTTTCCTGCGGTTACTTAGATGTTTCAGTTCACCGCGTTCGCTTCACATGGCCTATGTATTCAGCCATGGATACTCCAAAAGGAGTGGGTTTCCCCATTCGGACATCTACGGATCAAAGCTTGTTTGCCAGCTCCCCGTAGCTTTTCGCAGGCTACCGCGTCCTTCATCGCCTGTGATCGCCAAGGCATCCACCACATGCACTTGTTCGCTTGACCCTATAACGAGTCTGTCTCATCGACAGTCGCTACAGGTTGAGTTCTCGCGTTGTGCCGTATTCCAATTGAGTCAAACTTAGAGTTCGAATCATCTTGAGATACATCGATACAATCACAACCCGGATAGTTTCCACGTCCATCTCAAGACGCTTCCGCTATCCAAATTACTTACTTCTTCCAGATTGTTAAAGAACGACAGCCGATACTTTCGTACCGCTCTGACTGGCTCAATCGCCAATGCAAAATTCTCGGTTCATCATATGAACCAAGCACTTAGCGTTGGTGATTGGTGGAGGCAGACGGGATCGAACCGACGACCCCCTGCTTGCAAAGCAGGTGCTCTCCCAGCTGAGCTATGCCCCCATTGAGTACAGATACCCTCAGGTGTTAGCCGGTCGGCTTGGGGTACTCGTAAGCGCTAAAGCGCTAACGATCACCGACACGTCAGACAATGGTGGGTCTGGTTGGATTCGAACCAACGACCCCCGCCTTATCAAGACGGTGCTCTAACCGACTGAGCTACAGACCCCTGAGTCTGTCTTTAATTTACAGCCGATAAGCGTGAGCGCTCAACTTTGCGAGATAGCTCTGGAAAGGAGGTGATCCAGCCGCACCTTCCGATACGGCTACCTTGTTACGACTTCACCCCAGTCATGAATCCTACCGTGGTGACCGTCCTCCTTGCGGTTAGACTAGCCACTTCTGGTAAAACCCACTCCCATGGTGTGACGGGCGGTGTGTACAAGACCCGGGAACGTATTCACCGCGGCATGCTGATCCGCGATTACTAGCGATTCCAGCTTCATGCACTCGAGTTGCAGAGTGCAATCCGGACTACGATCGGTTTTCTGGGATTAGCTCCCCCTCGCGGGTTGGCAACCCTCTGTTCCGACCATTGTATGACGTGTGAAGCCCTACCCATAAGGGCCATGAGGACTTGACGTCATCCCCACCTTCCTCCGGTTTGTCACCGGCAGTCTCCTTAGAGTGCTCTTGCGTAGCAACTAAGGACAAGGGTTGCGCTCGTTGCGGGACTTAACCCAACATCTCACGACACGAGCTGACGACAGCCATGCAGCACCTGTGCGCCGGTTCTCTTTCGAGCACTCCCGCCTCTCAGCAGGATTCCGACCATGTCAAGGGTAGGTAAGGTTTTTCGCGTTGCATCGAATTAATCCACATCATCCACCGCTTGTGCGGGTCCCCGTCAATTCCTTTGAGTTTTAATCTTGCGACCGTACTCCCCAGGCGGTCAACTTCACGCGTTAGCTACGTTACTAAGGAAATGAATCCCCAACAACTAGTTGACATCGTTTAGGGCGTGGACTACCAGGGTATCTAATCCTGTTTGCTCCCCACGCTTTCGTGCATGAGCGTCAGTATTGGCCCAGGGGGCTGCCTTCGCCATCGGTATTCCTCCACATCTCTACGCATTTCACTGCTACACGTGGAATTCTACCCCCCTCTGCCATACTCTAGCCTGCCAGTCACCAATGCAGTTCCCAGGTTGAGCCCGGGGATTTCACATCGGTCTTAGCAAACCGCCTGCGCACGCTTTACGCCCAGTAATTCCGATTAACGCTTGCACCCTACGTATTACCGCGGCTGCTGGCACGTAGTTAGCCGGTGCTTATTCTTCCGGTACCGTCATCCCCCGACTGTATTAGAGCCAAGGATTTCTTTCCGGACAAAAGTGCTTTACAACCCGAAGGCCTTCTTCACACACGCGGCATTGCTGGATCAGGCTTTCGCCCATTGTCCAAAATTCCCCACTGCTGCCTCCCGTAGGAGTCTGGGCCGTGTCTCAGTCCCAGTGTGGCTGGTCGTCCTCTCAGACCAGCTACTGATCGTCGCCTTGGTAGGCCTTTACCCCACCAACTAGCTAATCAGCCATCGGCCAACCCTATAGCGCGAGGCCCGAAGGTCCCCCGCTTTCATCCGTGGATCGTATGCGGTATTAATCCGGCTTTCGCCGGGCTATCCCCCACTACAGGACATGTTCCGATGTATTACTCACCCGTTCGCCACTCGCCACCAGGTGCAAGCACCCGTGCTGCCGTTCGACTTGCATGTGTAAGGCATGCCGCCAGCGTTCAATCTGAGCCAGGATCAAACTCTTCAGTTTAAACCTGTTACTGTTTTCGGTTCGGTTAAGAACCGGTCGCTCACTCAAAGCTGACAGGAATATGAATCACTTCATAAACCTGACTTACTTTAGTGTGAGACTCTTGATACTTTTGCTATCTGACCCGAAGATCAGCTCGCTTCCATCAAGCGCCCACACTTATCGGCTGTTAATTTTTAAAGAGCAATCTGCGAGGAACTTCGTGCTTCCCGGCAGCGCTGCGTTTTCAGCAGCAGAGAAGCGAGATTATGAACCGTGTTTCGCAGCTCGTCAACAACTTTTTACACTACATCGTTGCGACTGCGGGGTTCAACTTCCAGGCCAGCCGCGCGCCCGACACTGCAGCACACCACCAGCTTCGCTTCCCTCTCCCGCGCTGCGTTTCCGTTAGCGCGAAAGAGGCGTGATTCTAAGCACCCTCTTCCAACTGCGCAAGGGCTTTCTCAAAAAATATAAGACCCCGCACGCTGTCGCGTGCGGGGTCTTATATAGAAGCAACTCAACCGGTCAGCCTGTGCGCACCTGGCGCGCGACGATCGCCATATAGTGATCGAGATCAGGCGTCACCTTGCCCTCTTCCTTTGCCGTATCGTCCCAGCGGCGCAGACGCAGCGCATCCTCCGCGAACGGACGCAGCAGGAACGCCGCCGTCTCCTCTTCACTGAAGATGCCGCCCTGCAGCGCGAGACTGCGCACCGAGTCCGGCGACAGGCTCTCGAAGTAGCCGGCGTCCGTGCGGCACAGGCAGCGCTTTGCGTCGACGTGCAGCCGGATCGGCTCCAGCACCGCGTCGGAAAACAGCGGACGCAGGAACGGCAGCACGTAATACTGGTGCAGATCGTCGATCCCGCGCGCACTCGGCGTCTCGCCCTGACGATTCAGCAAATGCCCGAGATCGTGCAGGAACGCCGCCGCGACCAGCGCCTCATCAGCCCCCGCCTCTTCCGCCAGCAATCCACTCTGCAATGCATGCTCGAGCTGCGTGACCGGTTCACCGCTATAGGCCACATGGCCATGCTCGCGATACAGCCCGTGGATATCTTCCACCGTCAATGCCATTCATTCACTCCCAAGGCAGCGAAAACGTCTTCAGGTTCGTGAAGCTCTTCATCGCCTCCTGAACGCCTTCCTTGTATCCGAGCCCAGAATCCTTGATCCCGCCGAACGGCGACAGCTCGATCCTGTATCCGGGCACTTCCCATACATTCACCGTGCCGACGTTCAGCTCGTTCACGAACCGCACGACCGCCGCCGTGCTGTCCGTACAGACACCCGACGACAGCCCGAACGCCGTCCCGTTGCTGATCCGGATCGCGTCGTCGATCGTGTCGAACGCAATCACCGGCGATACCGGGCCGAAGGTCTCCTCGCGCACGATCGTCATCGACGGATCGACGTTGTCGAGCACGGTCGGCGCATACAGCGCGCCGCGCCGCACGTTGCCCGTCAACAGCCGCGCGCCCTGCGCGACCGCCTCCCCGACCCGCGCCTCGAACAGCCGCGCCGCCTCCTCGTCGATCACCGTGCCCATTTCGTTCGCGGGATCGAACGGATCGCCGTACCTCCATGCGCGCGTCTTCTCGACGAGCAATTCGGTGAAGGCGGGCGCGATCGAGCGCTGCACCAGCAGCCGCTTGACGGCCGTGCAACGCTGGCCCGAATTCCGGTACGACCCGAGCACCGCCAGCGACGCCGCGCGTTCGAGATCGGCATCGTCGAGGACGATCAGCGGATCGTTGCCGCCCAGTTCCAGCACGATGCGGCGGTAGCCGGCCCGCGCGGCAATCGCCTTGCCGATCGCCACGCCGCCCGTGAAGGTGATCAGCGACGCATGCGGGTGCGTGACAAGCTCGTCCGCGATCTCGCGCGGATCGCCGGTCAGCACCTGCAGCATCGGCTCCGGAAGACCGGCTTCAACCAACAGGTCGGCCAGATAGAGCGCCGACAGCGGCACCTTCTCCGACGGCTTCACGATCACGCGGTTGTTGGTCGCGATCGCCGGCGCAATCTTGTGCGCCACCTGGTTCATCGGATGATTGAACGGCGTGATCGCGACGATCACGCCGTCGAGCGGCTGCCGCTGCGAAAACACGCGGCGCGCCTTGCCATGGGGCGTCAGGTCGCACGAGAAACTCTGCGCGTCGTCGCGCAGCGCCTCGACCGCCGCGAACTTCAACACGTCGGCCACGCGGCCGATCTCGTAGCGGGAGTCCTGTTTCGACAGCCCCGACTCGAGCGTGATCAGGTCGGACGCTTCCTCGGTACGCTCGCGCAACAGCGCAGCCGTGCGTTCGAGGATCTCCGAACGCTCGTAACGCGTGAGCGTCGGCCGGTACGCCATCGCGTAGTCGAATGCCGCGCGCACATCGTCGACGCTCGCGAGCGGCACCGTACCGACGCGCGTGCCCGTGTAAGGGTCCATGACGTCGAGCGTGCGTTCGCGCGTCGCGCGCGTGCCGCACCAGCGCAGCGCCTCCGCGCGAAACGCCGGGTGATCGTGTCGGGGGTGAGCCATCATGTCGCGACCCGGTTCAGCACGTAATCGAACACGTCGAAATTACGCGGGCGACGCGCAGGATCGACCGGCTCGATACGGCGATTGAACAGCAGCGGTACTTCCTGCTCCGACACGCCGCCATGCGAACGCAGCGGCACCGTGAGGCCCGACAGATCGTGTTCGCGCTCGCGCGTGCCGAGCGTCATGTCGCGGCGGCCGATCACGACGAGATCGCCGATCCGGTCGGCCGGCAGCTCGAAACGTGCCGCGGCTTCCGCGTTGTCGAGCACGAGCTCGACGCCGTCGAGGCCGCCGACGCGCCACATCGCCTCGGCCCGGTCGACGCCCGGCGCCAGATAAACAGTGGCAAACGAGCCGAGCGCGCCGTGATGCGCGACATAAGGATCCGTGATCGGCAGGATCACGCGCGCAGCCTGCGCGCCGTACCACCCGTCGAAGGCATCCTGCAGATAGACGACGTTCGGCCGGCCCGTCGCAGGATCGTGCTTCGCGTTCATCCCGTGGTCGGCCGTCAGCCCGATCGCCCAGCCGAGCGCGTCGAGCTGCGCGAGATAACCGTCCATCATCGCGTAGAACGCGTTCGCGCCGGCACTGCCCGGCGCGCACTTGTGCTGCACGTAATCGGTGGTCGACAGGTACATCAGGTCGACCTGGCGCGTCTGCGCAAGCCGCACGCCGGCCGCGAACACGAATTCGGACAGCGCCGCGCTGTAGACGTCCGGCGACGGCAGGCCCACCCAGTCGAGCACGTCGACGATCCCGTTTTCGGCGAGATTCGCCTGCGCGGCCTTCTCGGCCGAAAAGCAGATGCCGTTCATCTGCCAGCCGAGCAGCCGGCGCAGCTTGTCCTTCGCCGTCACGACGGCCACCCGCGCACCGGCGTCGGACGCCGCCGCGAGCAGCGTGCCTGCCCGCAGGTAGGCGGGGTCGTTCATCATGACTTCGGCGCCACGCCCGCCGTCGGCGGCCGGGTCCCAGAAATAGTTGCCGCAGATTCCGTGGACCGACGGCGGCACGCCGCAGACGATCGACAGGTTGTTCGGGTTGGTGAAGGTCGGCACGACGCAATCGGCGCGCCAGGCCGTGCCTTCCGCGATCATCCGGCCGATGAACGGCGCGACACGCGCTTCCACCGCCCGTTCGAGATAGTCGTACTCGCAGCCGTCGACGCAGACGACGACGGTCGGCTCGACCGGCAGCCGGTAGTGCCGGCCGTTGACGTCGACCGAGCGACCCGCAAGCTCCGTCGAGATGCCGGCCGCCGACGCGTCGCCAGGTTGGCGCAATGCAAACGCGGCGTTCATGAAGCCGCCCGCTTGCCGCGCGGCACGCGCGCGGCGATCAGCAGCAGCGCCGCGAGCGACGCGCCCAGCATCAGCAGCGACAGCGCCGACGCCGGAAGGTAATACCCCCGCTCCACCTGGCCGATCACGACGATCGGCACGGTCGCGAAGCCGGGCGGATAAACCGTCAGCGTCGCACCGAGCTCGCCGAGCGACAGCGCGAAGCCGAGTGCGAGGCTCGCGCGCAGCGCCGGCACCAGCTGCGGCAGCAGCACGCGGCGCAGCACCATCGCGGGCGGCGCGCCGAGGCTCGCCGCCGCTTCGCGCAGCACGGTCAGCTCCGGACGCAGCGCCGCGGCCGCGCAGCGATAGCAGAACGGCAAGATCAGCGCGAGCTGCACGAGCACGACGATCGCCGCCGAGCTCGACAGGTCGACCGGCTTCTGGTGATACGCGATCAGCACCGCGAGCCCGAGCACGACGCTCGGCACGCCGTTCGGCACCATCACGAGGGCATCGACCACCGCGCCGAGGCCGCGCCGGTCGCGCCCTTCGAGCGCCAGCGCGAGCCACAGCCCGAGGACCGTGCCGACCGCCGACACGCCGAAGCCGATTTCGAGGCTCGTCAGCAGCGCGTCGTATTCCGGCGACCCGAGCCGCTCGAACCAGCGCAGGCTGTAACCGGCCGGCAAGATCGTGCCCGACCACTGCGTCGACACGCTCGACAGCGCGACGACGATGACCGGCAACACGAACAACCAGAAGCACGCGAACGCGGCCAGCGCGAGCGCCGCGCGCGATGCATGCTTGAGCACCGTGTCGCCCCAGCCGATCTGGTGGCGCGGCACGGCTTGCCCGATACGGAATTCAGCGGACATCGTTCCCTCCCGTCGCGCGCCGGTTCACCCGGCGATAAACCGCATACAGCGCCAGCGACAACGCGAGCATCACCACCGCGCCCGCCGACGCGGTCGGCAGATCGAGGTCGACGGTCGCGCTGCTGTAGATCGCGACCGGCAGCGTGACGAGCCGCGCGCTGCCGAGCACGAGCAGAATCCCGAATTCGTTCAGCGTCAGCAGGAAGCACAGCACGGTGCCGGCGGCGATGCCCGGCCACGCGATCGGCAGCACGACGCGGCGGGCGAGCATCCAGCCGGAAGCGCCGAGGCTGCGTGCGGCTTCGATCAGCCGCAAATCGAGCGTCGCGAACGATGCGAGCGTCGGCCGCACGACGAACGGCGTATAGAACACGGTCTGCGCGAGAATCACGCCGCCGATGCCGAACAGGAAATCGAGCGGCGCATTTTCGAGATGAAACAGGTGCTGCAGCGCGATGCTGATCGAGCCTTGCGAGCCGTACAGGAAGATCAGCGTGAACGCGACGAGGAACGACGGAAACGCGACGTACAGCTCCAGGAAGCGCGTGACGAGCGACGCGCCCGGAAACGGCTTGAAGAACAGCAGCGCGGCCAGCAGCACACCGAGCACCGACGCGGTGCCGGCGCTCGCGAACAGCACGCCGAGCGTGGTCAGCAGCACGTTGCGGGTGTCGGGGTTGCCGAAGAACGTCCGGTACGCGGTGAAACCCAGCCCGTGGTCGCCCGACACGCTCAGCAGCACGAGCCGCACCAGCGGGTAGACGACGAGCGGGCCCAGCACGACGATCGCGAGCGCGGCGAGGTGCAGGTCGCCCATGCGCTTGCGGCGCCGCGCGGCGGCGGCGTGCGCGGCGGCCGACGCGAGCACGTGCGGCGGCAGGCCGGCTTCAGGGCTCGATAAGGACGACATCGTCTGCCTCGCAATGCAGGGAAACGCGCGCACCGCGCTCGGGAGCCGCACCGCGGCCGCGTTGCATCGTGACGCGCACGGGCTCGTCGGGCGCCGCATCGATCGTGACCGCGATCGACAGGTCCGCGCCCTGCCATTCGACGGACGACACCGTGCCGTGCAGCCCGCCCGCGGCGGGCGGCATCACGGTCAGGCGCTCGGGGCGCACGCACGCCACCTTGCCACGCACTTCATGGCGCGGATCGCCGAGCGGAAAGATCACGTGCGGCGGCAGCAGGTTCGCCGGGCCGAGATAACGCGCGACGTAGCCGTCCTGCGGCGCGTCGTACAGCTGCTGCGGCGTGCCGAGCTGCGCGATGTGGCCGTCGCGCATCAGCAGCGCGCGGTCGGACAGCACGAGCGCGTCGTCGCGGTCGTGGGTCACGCAGACGACGGTCAGGTTCGGCAGGCGCTCGTGCAGCGCCTTCAGTTCGCTGCGCACCGATGCGCGCAGGTTGGCGTCGAGCGCCGACAGCGGCTCGTCGAGCAGCAGCACGTCCGGCTCGATCACGAGCGCGCGCGCCAGCGCGACGCGCTGCTGCATTCCGCCCGACAACTGTGCGGGCAGGTGGTGGCCCGCATCGCCGAGCTGCACGAGCTTCAGCGCATCGGCGACACGGCGCGTCACTTCCGCCGACGCCATGCCGCGCGCGCGCAGCCCGAAGGCGACGTTCTCGAACACCGACAGGTGCGGGAACAGCGCGTAATTCTGGAACAGCAGACCGAGATTGCGCTTGTGCGGCGGCGCGTAGGTCAGGTCGCGTCCGGCGACGGTCAGCGTGCCGGTCAGGCCGTCGGCCTTCACAAACCCGGCGATGAAGCGCAGCAGCGTGGTCTTGCCGCAGCCGCTCTTGCCGAGCACGGTCAGAAATTCACCGGCACCGATCGACAGCGACAGATCTTCCAGCACCGTGCGCGCGCCGTAGCGCACGCTCAGGTGTTCGATCTGCACGCCGCCCGGCGCGCCGGACCGCAGCATTGCTCGCGGTTCGGCGGCGCCGAATGCGCCGGGATGGGTCAGGGTGGTTTCCACCGGGTTCATCCTCTTGCTCACGAATACAGGCAGCGGGCGCCGATCACTTCGGCTTGACGACGTCGAGCTGCTTGCCCGAGCTGCCGATCACGTCCTTCTTCCAGCGCTCGATCCACACCGGCTTCTTCGCCATCACCTGGGTCCAGTCGACCGGGATCAGCTTCACGCCCGCGATCGCCTTCTTGACCGCTTCGCCGTTCTTGCCGGCCAGCGGCACGTCCGTGCGGCCCGGGATGCCGTACATGTCCGGCACCTTCGACTGCACTTCCGTCGACATCAGGTAGTCGATCAGCTTCTTGCCGGCGTCCTGGTTCGGGCCGCTCTTGATCAGGCCGATGCCGTACGGGAGCTGGAACGTGGTCGGCTGGTCGCCGTCCTTCGCGGCCAGGAAGATCGGCTTGACGGACAGCGCGCCGTGTTCGGCATCGTCGAGGTCCATCTGCAGGTCGCCGTTCGCGACGCTGATCTCGTTACGCGACAGCAGCACGTTCAGGTAGCCCGTGCCCTTCGTGTGGAACTTCACGCTCTGCGACAGTTTCGCGAGGTAGTCGAACGCCTTGTCCTCGCCCATCAGCGACGTCGTCAGGATCAGCACGGCCATCCCGTCGCCGGCCGTGGCCGGGTTCGAGTACGCGACCTTGCCGGCATAGCTCGGCGACAGCAGGTCGGCGAACGTCTTCGGCTGGCTCTTCACGACGTCCGGGTTGATCGCGAACGAGAAGTAGTTGTTCACGAACGTCGCCCACGTGCCGTCTTCCGCCTTCGCGATCGTCGGCACGTTCTTGTAGTTCACGCTCTGGTACGCCTGCAGCAGGCCCATCTGGCCGGCTTGCTGAATGAAAGGCGGCAGCGTGACGATCACGTCGGCCTTCGGGGAATTCTTCTCGATGTTCGCGCGGTTGACGACTTCGCCGCTGCCCGCCGTCACGATGTTGACCTTGACGCCTTCCTTCTTCTCGAACGCCGGCAGCACATCGCGATAGAGGTTCTCGAGACCGTCTGCTGTGTACAGCACGACCGCGCTCGCCGCATGCACGGGCAACGCGGCGCCCATCAGACCGGCGACGGCGGCGGCCAGTGCAAGCTTGCGGAACGCGCCGGCAGCGGCGCGCGAGGAATTCTGCAGTGTCATCTCACTTCTCCGTAGGCGGAACACCAAATGGCCGGGGCACGATCCGGCTCTCCTGTTATCTCCGGGCAAGGCCGATCAACGGCCTGCCTCGCCGCCGCGCCGAGGTCAGGTTTCTCGCGGCAAGCGAAGGATCACAGCGTTCGATGACAAACCCGTGACGAATGCCACAATTTCCAAAAAATGACACATTTTGCCAATATCATGCAAGTCATTCAGAAATGCCGCCCGGCGTTTCTTTCCGACCTTTGCAAGGGAAAACCATGTCCGATCCGATTCTTCTTACGCCCGGCCCGCTCACCACGTCCGCCACAACCCGCCACGCAATGCAACATGACTGGGGCTCGTGGGATGCCGCTTTCAATCAACTGACGGCCAGCGTCTGCGCGGACCTCGTCGCCATTGCGCATGGCGGCGACGAGTACGTGTGCGTACCGATGCAGGGCAGCGGCACGTTCTCGGTCGAAGCCGCGCTCGGTACGCTGGTGCCGCGCGACGGCGTCGTGCTGGTGCCCGACAACGGCGCGTATTGCGCGCGCATCCTGAAGATCCTCGGCCGGCTCGGTATCGAAGCGATCGCTTTGCCGTTCGGCGAGGATGCGGCCGTCGATCCGGCCGCGATCGAAGCCGCGTTCGCGCGCGAGCCGCGCATCACGCACGTCGCGCAGGTGCATCTGGAGACGAGCGCCGGCATCCTGAACCCGCTCGACGACATCGCCGCCGTGTGCCGACGCCACGGCAAGCGGCTGATCGTCGACGCGATGAGCTCGTTCGGCGCGCTGCCGATCGCACTGGCGGGCAGCGGCATCGATGCGCTGATCTCGGCAAGCGGCAAATGTCTCGAAGGCGTGCCGGGGATGGGGTTCGCGATCGTGCGGCGCGATGCGCTCGAGGCCGGCGAAGGAAATTCGCCGTCGCTCGCGCTCGATCTCCACGATCAGTACGCATACCTGCGCAAGACGGGCCAGTGGCGCTTCACGCCGCCGACGCACGTGATCGCCGCGCTGCGCGCCGCACTCGACCAGTATCTCGCCGAAGGCGGCCAGCCGGCGCGCGGCGCGCGCTACGCGGACAACTGCCGGACGCTGGTCGAATCGATGCGCGCGCTCGGCTTCGCGCCGTTCCTCGATGCGAACGTGCAGGCGCCGGTGATCGTCACGTTCCATGCGCCCGACCACCCGGCCTACGATTTCCGCCGCTTCTACGACGCCGTGCGCGATGCCGGCTTCATCCTGTACCCGGGCAAGCTCACGCAGCTCGAGACGTTCCGCGTCGGCTGCATCGGTGCGATCGACGCCAACGATATCCGGCGCGCGGTCGCGGCGATCGCGCAGGCGGTCGAATCGCTCGGTATCGCCGTGCAGCACGCATAAGGGTGCACGCAGCGCGTCGCGCCAACAAAAAAGCCCGGCGGCCTACCGGCCGCCGGGCGAACGCACAGGATGCGCGTGGAGGCGATGCTTACAGTTCGATCCGCTTGATGTCGCCGACGACGAAGATGTAAGACAGCGCACCGATCAGCGCGATCACGCCGATGAACACGAGCGCGCCGACGAACGAGCCGGTCGACGCGACGATGAAGCCGACGACGAGCGGCGTGATGATGCCGGCCAGGTTCGCCGCGAAGTTGAAGATGCCGCCGGTCACGCCGAGCAGGCCGTCCGGCGCGATGTCGGACACGAGCGTCCAGCCGAGCGCGGCCATCCCCTGCGCGAAGAATGCGACCGACATGATCGCGATCACGGCTTCGTTGCTCTGCACGTAGTTCGCGAGAATGATCGTCGACGCGAGCAGCAGGCCCGCGATGATCGGCAGCTTGCGCGCGAGGTTCGCGGACTTGCCGCGGCGCAGCAGCCAGTCGGAGAAGATCCCGCCGAACATCACGCCGACCGACGCGGCGATGAACGGCATCACCGCGAAGAAGCCGATCTTCAGCCAGCCCATGTGGCGCTCGGTGGCGAGGTAGGTCGGGAACCAGGTCAGGAAGAACACCAGCGTCGAGTTGCCGGCGAACTGGCCGAGACAGATGCCCGCGAGCTGGCGCTTCTTCAGCAGCTTGCCGGCCATCGCCCAGCTGAACTTCTTCTGCGCGCCCTTGCCGCCTTTGTCGCCGTCCTTGCGTGCACTGTGCACGAGACCGCCGCCCGCCTCGATATACGCAAGCTCCTCGGAGTTGGCGCCCGGATGGTTGCGCGGCTCATGATAGAACTTCCACCAGACCAGGCCGAACGCGATGCCGATCGCGCCGACGACCCAGAACAGCGAGCGCCAGCCGAACGCGCCCATCAGCGCGAACAGCACCGGGCTGAAGAACGCGAGGCCGATGTACTCGCCGACCGTATACGTACCGGTCGCCATCGCGCGCTCGTTCTGCGGGAACCACGTCGCGACGACCCGGCTGTTGGTCGGGAAGCACGGCGCCTCCGTCACGCCGAGCCCGAGCCGGCATGCGAGCAGCGTCGCGATGCCCGGCACGAAGCCCTGCAGGAACGTGCACAGCGACCACAGCGTCATCGACCAGTAATAGGTGATCTTGCTGCCGAAGCGGTCGAGGAACAGGCCGCCGGGCACCTGCATCGCGACGTACGTCCACGAAAACGCGGAGAACATGATGCCCATCACGGCCGCATTGATGCCGAGCTCCTTGGTGAGCTGCGGTGCAGCCACCCCCAGCACGGTGCGGTCGAGATAGTTGATCATCGTGCCGATCGCGAGCAGCGCGAGAATCTTGTAGCGCGCCGAGGTGCGCCGGACCGTGCCGGCCGCCGCGGGCGCGGCGTTCGAGTGGGTGGTGTGCTGCATGATTGTCTCCTGATCTCTTTTTTCAGCTAGTCGGTAGAAGGGTCAGCGTGCGACCAGCGACTGAAAGTGTTCGAACATCCGTTCGTCGTCCGGCGTTCGTCCGGTGAAGATCTCGAACGCATCGACGGCCTGGTACACGGCCATCCCGCCTCCCGGCAGCGTCGCGCAGCCGACCGCGCGCGCGGCGCGGACCAGTTCGGTTTCGAGCGGGAAATACACGATGTCGGCCACCCACATGCCCGCGTGGAGCAGCTCGGCCGGCAGCGGCAGGCCCGGATGCTTGGCCATGCCTGTCGGCGTTGCGTGGATCAGGCCCGTCGCGGCGCGCATCGCGTCCGCGAGATCGCCGCCCTGTACAACCCGTGCCGCGGGGAAGCGTTGCTGCAGTTCAGCCGCGAGGGCGGCGGCACGCGTGCCGTCGACATCGAAAATCGTCAGTTCGGCCGCGCCCATCTGCAGCGCGGCGTGCGCCACGGCCGCGCCCGCGCCGCCCGCGCCGAGCTGGACGACGCGTTCGAGCGACGCGTCGGGCAATCCGCGGCGGAACGATTTCGCGAAGCCCGACCAGTCGGTGTTGTGGCCGATCCGCTTGCCGTCCTTGAACAACACGGTGTTCACCGCGCCGAGCGCACGCGCATCGTCCGACAGCGCGTCGAGGTGCTCGATCACGCGCTGCTTGCACGGGTGCGTGATGTTCAGGCCGTTGTAGCCCATCCGCTGCGCGGCATCGAGCAGTTGCGGCAGTGCGTCGACGGTCACGCCGAGCACGTCGAGGTCGATCCGCCGGTAGACATAGCCGAACCCCTGGCGAAAACCTTCTTCCTCGTGCATCGCAGGCGACAGCGAGCCGCCGATGCCCTGGCCGATCAGGCCGATCAGAAACGACGGGCGGCTCATCGCGCGGCTCCCTGCGCGAACAGCGTCGCCAGACGCTGCAGCGCGAACACGTAGCCTTCGGTGCCGCAGCCGCAGATCACGGCTTCGGCAATCGCCGACACATAGGAATGGTGACGGAACGCCTCGCGACGATGCACGTTCGAGATATGAACTTCGATCACCGGTTTCGCGATCGCGGAAAGCGCATCGGCCAGCGCCACCGACGTATGCGTATAGGCAGCCGGGTTGATCACGATGCCGTCCGTATCGTGACGCGCAGCGTGCAGCCAGTCGATCAGCTGATGCTCGGCGTTCGACTGGCGGAAGTCGATTTCCAGCCCGAGCGCTTCAGCCGCCGTACGGCAGCGCTGCTCGACGTCGGCGAGCGTTTCCGCGCCGTAGATATGGGGCTCGCGCGTCCCCAGCAGATTCAGGTTCGGGCCGTTCAGCACCAGCACCTTGGGCTTGCTCATGGTGTTTCTGCTCCTAAAACGGGGGCGCATCGCTAGCCGACGTTGCCCCCTGACGTCAAGATTTGGCGCTAGTGTGCGCTTGCGAAAGCGCAATGTCTTTTCGGGTTTTCGCTAATTTGTACCACCTAGTTAGTTTGTACAATACGTATCACTAACCCAGTAAATTCGGGATATGGCGTTCGTCGTTAATTCAACGACTGGTTCATTCAGGGTCGATTCGATCGGCGCCGTGCCCCGCTCATCCGCAGGATTCGCCCATGCAGCGCTCGATCGCCACCGTGTCACTGTCCGGCACGCTCGCCGGGAAGCTCGCCGCCATCAAGGCCGCCGGCTTCGACGGCGTCGAAATCTTCGAAAACGACCTCGTCTACTTCGACGGATCGCCGGCCGACGTCCGGCGCATGGCCGCCGATCTCGGCCTCGACATCGTGCTGTTCCAGCCGTTTCGTGACTTCGAGGGCGTGAGCGCAGCCCAGCTCGCCCGCAACCTCGATCGCATCAAGCGCAAGTTCGACGTCATGCATGCGCTCGGCACCGACCGCATCCTGGTGTGCAGCAACGTGTCGGCCGACACGATCGCCGACGACGGGCTGCTCGTCGACCAGCTCGGCGCGCTCGCGGAAGCCGCGCGGCAAGCCGGCGTGGTCGCCGCGTACGAAGCGCTCGCGTGGGGCCGAGTCGTGAAGCGGTACGGCCATGCGTGGAAACTCGTGAATGCCGTGAACAGCCCGCACCTCGGCCTTGCGCTCGACAGCTTCCATACGCTGTCGCTCGACGATTCTCCGGACGCGATCGCCGACATCCCCGGCGACCGGATCGCGTTCGTGCAGATCGCCGATGCGCCGAAGCTCGCGATGGACGTACTCGAATGGAGCCGCCATTTCCGCTCGTTCCCGGGCCAGGGCGACTTCGACCTCGCGCGCTTCACCGCGCGCGTGATCGAATCGGGCTACACGGGGCCGCTGTCGCTCGAGATCTTCAACGACGGCTTCCGCGCGGCGCCGACCGCGATCACGGCCGCCGACGGCCATCGCTCGCTGCTCTACCTGGAAGAACTGACACGCGAGCAGCTCGCGCGGGACGGCCGCGCGCCGGCCGCCAGCCAGCCGCTGTTCGCGCCGCCGGCGCCGCCCGCGCACGTCGGGTTCCAGTTCATCGAATTCGCGGTCGACGCACAGGCCGCGGCAACCGTCGGCGAATGGCTCGGCCGGATGCGCTTCCGGCTCGCGGGCCGGCATCGGTCGAAGGACGTGACGCTGTTCCAGCACGGCGCCGCGTCGATCGTGCTGAACGCGGAACGCGACTCGTTCGCCGATGCGTTCTTCCAGCAGCACGGGCTGTCGCTGTGTGCTTCGGCATTCCGCGTCGACGACGCGAAAGTGGCGTTCGAGCGCGCGGCCGGTTTCGGCTACGCGCCGTTCTCCGGCCGTGTCGGGCCGAACGAACGCGTGCTGCCGAGTGTGCAGGCGCCGGACGGCAGCCTCGAGTATTTCGTCGACGAAGCGCCGAACGCGCCGACGCTGTATGAATCGGACTTCGTGCTGACCGACATCGACGGCCCGAGCGAGGTCGGCCCGCTGACGGGTATCGATCACGTGTGCCTGGCGCTGCCGGCCGACGCACTCGATACGTGGATCCTGTTCTTCAAGACGGCATTCGGCTTCGAGGCCGAACGCAGCTGGCTCGTGCCCGACCCGTACGGGCTGATGCGCAGCCGCGCGGTGCGCAGCGCCGACGGTTCGGTGCGGATCGCGCTGAACGCGTCGGTCGACCGGCACACGGCGGTCGCCGAATCGCTCGACCGCTACCACGGCACGGGGCTGAACCACGTCGCGTTCCGCACGGACGACATCGTGAAGACGATCGCCGCATTCGCGGCCGACGGCATTCCGTTCCTGCGCATTCCGCCGAACTACTACGACGATCTCGCCGCACGCTACGCGCTGCCGGACGAGTTGATCGACACACTGAGCACGCATCACCTGCTGTACGACCGCGACGAGCACGGCGGCGAATTCCTGCACGCGTATACAGAACTGGTCGACAACCGCTTCTCGCTCGAGATCGTCGAGCGGCGCGGCGGATACGACGGCTACGGGGCGGCAAACGCAGCCGTGCGCCTGGCCGCGCAGGCGCAGCACAGGAAATAAGCGAAGGAGACGAACCTGGATTTCGGGGCCGAATCACATTCGCTGCCCCGCGGCTGACTCAAAGGGCCGCATCCCGCGCGCACCATCGCGGTGAATCGCGCGGCAGCGCACCCGCCCGCGCGGCTTGCCGCGATCGGGCCGGAAACCGCGCCCGTCTCACGTTACATCCGGTAACCCGTACCGCAGCGCAGCATACGGTCCGCGGCCGCAGTTTTAAGAATCGCTTAAGTCTTCGACGGCACCATCCGCAACCAGTACCCGATAGTTATCTCGAAAAGGAGGAAAGCGATGAGCGCCGTAGAAGCACCCGCGGGCCGCCCGGCCGCGCCCCCTGCAAAGAAGACGATGCTGCGCCGCCTGCTCAGTCATCATGAAATCGCGACGCTGCTCGTGCTGCTGCACGCACCGATCGGCGCGAACGCCAAACCCGAACTGCCTGCGCTGCAGGAAGCCGGCCTCGTCGAGATGGTCAAGCTCGACGCCGATACGGCCCCCAGCTTCCGGCTGACCGAAAACGGCACCGCCGTCCTGAAAGGGCTCGGCTACCGCTGAGCCGCGGTTTTCACCGTTTCCCCGTATCGCCCGATCCCTGCGACTCGCCGACCCGTTCGACGTGTCGCGTCACCCCGCCCGCTCCTGCAGCATCAACCGGTATTCCGTCGGCGTCACGCCGACCGTCGCCTTGAACTGGCGCGTGAACGCGCTGTGATCCGTATAGCCGCATAGCGCCGCGACGTCGGTCACCTTGTCGTGCGTGACGAGCAGCGCGGTGGCCGCATCCAGCCGAGTCTTCAGCAGCACCTGGCGCGGCGTCAGGTGGAACACCTTGTGGAAGTAGCGCTCGAGCTGCGCGACCGACATCCCGGCCATCTGCGCGAGCTGCTTCAGGTTCAGCGGCTGTACGTAGTGATCCTGGATGTGCTGGACCACGTCGGCGAGCCGGCTGTACGCCGGGTGCGATCCCTCGTGCGCCTTCAGGTCGCGCGAGATGCCCGCGAGGCCGACCACCCTGCCTGCGGCATCGCGCAGCGGCTCCTTGCAGGTCAGGCACCAGCCCGGCTGGCGGCCCGGATACAGGTGCAGCTCGAGCTGGTCCATCAGTTGCTGGCCCGCGTTGATCGTCGCCATGTCCTGCTCGAAATAGCTGCGGCCGAAGCGGCGCGGAAACACTTCGTCGGCCGTCTTGCCGAGCAGGTCACGCTTGTCCTTGTAGCCGCAGCGCATCGCCAGCGTGCGGTTGACGAGCGCGTAGCGGCCGTTTGAGTCCTTCACGAAGAACGCGACGTCCGGCAGCGCATCGAACACCGGTTCGAGCAGGCGGAAGTGCGCGAGCATCGCGCCGAGATCGGCGTTGTCGGGCTGGTGGCGCAACGTATCGGACAGGCTCATGGGCGGTACGGCTGGCAAGGTCGTCATCCCGGCAACCGCAATGCGAGTGGCAGATGGCGTCGATTATAGAAGCGCCCCTCCGATCGCGTCGCGCCGATCGCAAGGGCGGGCAAGCTGGCGGCAGCCGTCACGTCGCGCCGTCGCGCCGACCGGCTTCGACACGCAACATACGTTGCATGCACAACCACTGCGCCGCGCATGCAGCGGCCGGCCGCAAATCCGCATGCGCCGATGCCGACCTGCCGTGAGTGCACGGGCTCACCGGCGCACCGACACGGCGTGCTCGAACTCGCCAGCATAAAAATGCAACCGTACAGCGTCTTGGCGCGTTTGCGCATTCGTCATGACGATTTCGGCATATATCAGGGTTATCGACGATATGCCGATATCGTCGCCGGCCGCGCACCGAACGCGCAAGACGCACGCATTTTCGCTGTCTAGACTTCGCTTCACGGTCACGAGACGACCTTCCGCCGCGGCAGCGACCGGCGTGCAGGGCCTGCGGCATCGGCCACCACACGCGCCGATTCCGGCACAGCCCGGGCAGCACGCGGCACGCACGCACGGCCCTCGCATCGGCCTGCCGACCGAACCGTCTCGCCCGGTTTACCGGTGCCGGCCCGCCAGCCGGCGGCGGCCCAACCACGCCATCAAGGGGAAGTGAAAGTGAAGCTGAAGGTATCGCACGTCGCGCTGGCCGCTGCCTGCGCACTGTCGGGCGCGCACGCCATTGCCACCGACGTCGTCAAGATCGGTTTCGCCGCACCGCTGACCGGCCCGCAGTCGAACTACGGCACGGACATGCAGAAGGGCGTGCAGCTCGCGATCGCCGATTTCAACGCGACGCGTCCGACGATCGGCGGCAAGCCCGTCACGTTCCAGCTCGATTCGCAGGACGACCAGGCCGACCCGCGCACGGGCACGACCGTCGCTCAGCGGCTGATCGACGACAACGTCCGCGGGATCATCGGGCACTTCAACTCGGGCACGAGCATTCCCGCGTCCGACCTGTACGATCGCGCGGGGCTGCCGCAGATCTCGATGGCCACGTCGCCGCAATACACCGCGCGCGGCTACAAGACGACCTACCGGCTGCTGACGAGCGACGCGCAAGCGGGCCGCATCGTCGGCACGTACGCGGTGAAGACGCTGCGCTTCAAGCGCATCGCGATCATCGACGACCGCACGGCCTACGGCCAGGGCATCGCCGACGAATTCGCGAAAGCCGTCGAGGCGGCGGGCGGCACGATCGTCAAGCGCGACTTCACGAACGACAAGGCGCTCGATTTCTCCGCGATCCTGACCAACCTCAAGGGGATGAACCCGGACGCGATCTTCTACGGCGGCGGCGACGCGCAATCGTCGCCGATGATCCGCAAGATGCGCCAGCTCGGGATGAAGTCGGCGTTCGTGACGGGCGAGATGTCGCGCTCGCCGACGTTCCTGAAGGTCGGCGGCGACGCGGCCGAAGGCGCGATCGTCTACATGGGCGGGCTGCCGAAGGAGAAGATGCCGGGCTTCGCCGGCTACGCGGCACGCTACAAGGCGCGCTTCAACGAAGACGTGATCACCTACTCGCCGTACTCGTACGACGGCACGATCGCGCTGCTCACCGCGATGAAGGACGCGAACTCGACCGACCCGAAGGTGTACACACCGTATCTCGGCAAGGTGTCGGTCAAGGGCGTGTCGGCCCCGAGCATCGCGTACGACGCGAAAGGCGACCTGAAGGATGCGCCGGTGACGATCTACAAGGTCGAGCGCGGCACGTTCAAGCCGGTCGATACGATCGCCGGCAACTGATACGCAACCCGGCCCCGCGCGGCGCGTCGGCGGCTCATCGGCCGCCCGCGCCGCGCGCGCTTTTGCCCCGGCCTCGGCCGCCCGCTCCGAAGCCTTCCCCGTCGCGCACCCGCGCGCGCATTTCGCGCTCCTGTAGAATCCTCCCACCCGCTTTGACGCTTCGTCCCTGCCGTGCCCCATCCCGGTGCGGCGGCGCGTGTTGCGCGCCTCACCCGGCACACGACACGCTTCGACGATGCAAGCCGCGCCTTGTCAGTCCATGCCGATAGCGGGCCCTGGAGACGCAGCACCGACAACAACATTCGAAAACCGATCGTCCTGACCATGCAAGCTTCCGAATTGAGCGGCGTGCCTCGCGCCGCCGAACGCGCGCTCACGCGCAGCGACTACAAGACCCTTGGCCTTGCCGCACTCGGCGGCGCCCTCGAGTTCTACGACTTCATCATCTTCGTGTTCTTCGCGCCGGCGATTGGGCAACTGTTCTTCCCGCACGACATTCCCGACTGGCTGCGCCAGTTGCAGACGTTCGGCATCTTCGCGGCCGGCTATCTCGCCCGCCCGCTCGGCGGCGTGATCATGGCGCACTTCGGCGACCTGTTCGGCCGCAAGCGGATGTTCACGCTGAGCGTGCTGATGATGTCGGTGCCGACGCTGCTGATGGGCCTGCTGCCGACCTACGACACGATCGGCATCCTCGCGCCGGTGTTGCTGCTGCTGTTCCGCGTGCTGCAAGGCGCGGCAGTCGGCGGCGAAGTGCCGGGCGCGTGGGTGTTCGTGTCCGAGCACGTGCCGTCGCGTCATATCGGCTATGCATGCGGCACGCTGACCGCGGGCCTGACGGCCGGCATCCTGCTCGGCTCGCTCGTCGCCGCCGGCATCAACAGCCGTTACTCGACCGCCGAAGTCGCCGCGTTCGCGTGGCGCATCCCGTTCCTGCTCGGCGGCGTGTTCGGCCTGTTCTCCGTGTACCTGCGTCGCTGGCTGCATGAAACGCCGGTGTTCGCCGAAATGAAGGCGAAGAAGGCGCTCGCGGCCGAGATTCCGCTGAAGGCCGTGCTGCGCGACCACGGCCGCGCGGTGATCGTGTCGATGCTGCTCACGTGGATGCTGTCGGCCGCGATCGTCGTCGTGATCCTGATGACGCCCGCGCTGCTGCAGAAGCAGTTCCACCTGACGCCCGCGACGACGCTGTTCGCGAACAGCGTCGCGACGCTGTGCCTGACCGCCGGCTGCATCACCGCGGGTTCGCTCGCGGGCTGGATCGGCGCGAAGCGCGTGCTCGGCATCGGCGGCATCGGGCTGGCCGCGTGCTACTACCTGCTGTTCGTGCAGGTCGCGGCCGATGCGTCGACGCTGCCGCTCTACTACGGGATCGCGGGCTTCATGGTCGGCACGATCGGCGCGGTGCCGTTCGTGATGGTCAAGAGCTTCCCGGCCGTCGTGCGCTTCTCGGGCATCTCGTTCTCGTACAACGTCGCGTATGCGATCTTCGGCGGCCTCACGCCGGTGATCGTGTCGCTGATGATGAAATCGAATCCGCTCGCGCCGGTCGTGTACGTCGCGGCGATCTGCGTGCTCGGCGCGATCGCCGTGCAGTTCTCGAAGGATGCGAAGGACGTGAAGGATGTGAAGGGCACGCACTGAACGCCCGCGCCCGCTTGATGAACGAAGGGCCGAATCCCGCGGCGTGCGGGATTCGGCCCTTTTGCCTTGCCTCGGCCTGGCGGCGCGAGTCGGCCCGGTTCAACGCAGCACGCCGTACGACGAACTCGGCCGGCGCAGCGCGTCGATACTCGCGCCGCCAGCGCCGGTGACGAACAGCAGCAGGAACCCGCCGGCGATCGCGACGTTCTTCCAGAAGTGAATCACCATGTCGTGCTGGACGGCGGCGCTCGTCGCGTCCCAGAAATTGTGCCCGACCATCGCGGTCGCGATCGTGTAGACGGCCATCAGCAGCGCGAGCGGCCGCACCTTGTAGCCGACGATCAGCAGCAGGCCGCCGAGCCCCTCGATCGCGACGACGATCGGCGCGACGACCTGTTGATAGGGCACGTTCATTCCGTGCAGATACGCGATGAAATCGCTGTAGCCGAGCAGCTTCATGATGCCGCCCCACAAGAACAACGCCGCCAGCGCCAGGCGTGCGAAAAAAATGACGCCGGAATCGACGGTACGCGTCATGCCTCTCTCCTCGTATGCAATTCGGCCGCTTGCCCCGGGCGCGCCCGGGCGGTTCGACGCCGCGCGGCCCGGGAGGGGGCGCGGCAAATGGGCCAGCATAGAGGGTCTTTTCGCCGTGTCCAAGAAAAAGGTTGTAGCAAATCTTTACACTGCGGCGGCCGCGCCGGCGGCTCGACGCACTGAAAAACGCGTTTAGCCCGCGTCGCTCAACAACACGCCTTTCTTGAAGATGAAGCAGCCATAGCCGCGCAGTTCGCCGGTAACGATCACCGCGTAGGCCTGCTGCGCGCGCTCGTAGAACGCGAAACGGTCGATGCCCGCGAGCGGCACCGCGCGCCCTTCCGCGCGGTCGATCTCGGCCTGCACCTCGCGCTGCACGGGCGGCACCGCGGCTGCGTCGCCGACGACTTCCATCCGCCATGCGGGTGTGTCAACGAACGTGTCGAGCGGCAGCACGGACAGCACCGCGCGCACGACGCGCGCGGAATCGGCGCCGTCGATGCGCAACGCGCGGCCGACCACCGTGTGCTCCGCGACGGATTCCGCCGGGAAATTCGCGTCGCAGATCGCGATTTCGTCACCGTGCCCCATCGCACGCAGCGTGTGCAGGATGTCGGCGTGCAGCAGCGGGTCGAGATTCTTCAGCATGTCGGCTAGTCTCCGGGATCAGGAACGAATCGCATAACGTTACCCGATCCCGGTGGCCGTTGCGCATGCATCGCTCGCGTCACGACGCCGCGGCCGGCATCTCGTCGATGAAACCGGTGACCGTCGCGAGGCGGCCCGACGCGTCGACCGTGCCGAAGTCCGAACCCTTCACGATCGCCGCGCCGTCGGGCGACACGAGCGCCCAAGAGAACCGCAGGTGCTGGCCGAACCCGTCGACGTCGGTCGTGCGGCGAAAGCGGAACGCGGGGAAACGCGCCTGCACGGCCGCGATCATCGCATCGATGCCCGCGTGGCCGTCGCCGGCCATCAGCGGATCGCGATAGGCCGCGTCGCTCGCGTAGGTCGCGTCGATCAGCGCGCGGCGGCGCGCGACGTCGGGTTCGTTCCATGCGTCGAAGTAGCGGTCGATCAGGTCGGCGTGAATGGACGAGGCAGACGAAGCGGATTGAGCGGTGTTCATGGCGAGGCTCCTTGTGTCGATGAGGGGACGAGGTCGCGAACGTTGGGTGTTTCGTATTCGCGTGCCGTCATCGTCGCCGGCCTCGCGCGGGCGGTCGATTACGTACGAGGTAAGGAAATCGCGCCCGCGCCGCCGCGATCAGCCGGCCGCGTAGTTGGCCGCGTAGTTGGCCGCGTAGTCGACCGCCAGGCTCCACGCCGGATCCTCGTGCTTCGCCCAGTACGCGTCGAACAGCCGGCGCGTCATCGGGCCCGGCCGGCCGTCGCCGATCGGTGCGCCGTTCAGCCGCGTGACGGGCATGATCCCGCCGGCCGTCGACGTGATGAACACCTCGTCGGCTTCGCGCAGTTGCGCATCGTCGACGCGGCCGGCCTGCGCGTCGATGCCCATCGACGCCGCCAGCTCGAACACGGTCTGCCGCGTGATGCCGTGCAGCACGCCGCGCTCGGGCGTCCGAAGCCGGCCGTCGCGCACGATGAAGACGTTGAACCCGGGCCCTTCGGCGATGCTGCCGTCCGTGCACTTCAGCACGACCGACTCCGCACCCGCGTCATACCCCTTCAGCAGTCCGGCGACGAGGTCGAGCCAGTGGTAGTTCTTGATCTGCGGATCGACCGATTCGGGCGGAATCCGCCGCACGTCGTCGACCAGATGCAGGTGCAGGCCCTCGCGCAACTGCCGCTCGTTCGCGACCGAGCCGTACGGCACCGCGAACGCGATGAACTGGTTCACCGCGTCGCGCGGGTCGCGGCTGAAGGTGGGCGATACGCCGCGCGTGCACAGCATTTCGACGTACGCGTTGCGCAGGCCCGAGCGGCGCACGCATTCGACGAGGATGTCGCGCAACGCGTCGTCGCTCAACGGCACGTCCAGCCGCAGCCTCGCCAGCGAGCGCCTGAACCGCGCGATGTGCCGGTCGAGGCGGAAGAAGCGGCCGTTCCACACGTGCACGGTGTCGTACGTGACGTCCGAATGCAGGAAACCCCAGTCGAGCACCGACACGCGCGCGTCGGCGATCGGAACGAAGCGGCCATTCATGTACGCGGCGCCCGGCGGATACGCGGATGCTTCGGCGGACTGAATGCTCTCCGACGCCGTACGTTTCACATCGGGCGCGTACGGCGCGTAGTCGACCTGCGCGACAAACGACGCGCGATCGGCGTCGAACACGCTGCGATGCACGATCGCATTCGGCCCCGCCGCGCGATCGAACGACAGCTTGCCGTCGAGATGGTCGATCTCGTGCTGCATCAGCTCCGACACATCGGGCGACAGCGCGTCGCGCCGATGCAGCTCGCCGTCGAGCGTCATGTACTGCACGCTCACCGACGCGTGGCGCTCGACTCGCACGAACAGGTCGGGAAAGCACATGCAGTCGTCCCACAGCGTCATCCGCGCGTCGCTGCGCCACACGATTTCGGGGTTCACGATCACGTCGGGCCAGCCGTCCAGCGCAAGCGCGATCATCCGTTGCCCGACGCCGATCTGCGGCGCGGCGACCGCGCGGCCGAAACCGTGTTCGTCGCGAAACGCGCGCAGCGCGGCGCGCAGTGCGCCGGCGGCTTCGCGTACGGCGGGATCGGTAACGTCGCCGACCGGCCGCGCGACGTCGCGCAGCGATGCGGTGCCCACCGGAAGAATCCGCGTATTCATTTCACTACCTCCGACAAAGTCACCTTGTTGCCTCCCTTGAACGTCGAAATCGTTGCCGCCGGATTGCGCAGCTCGCCGTTCGCGTCGAACGCGATCCGGCCGGTCACGCCCTGGAAGTCGACGCGATGCAGCGCGTCGACGATCTTTGCCGGATCGGTGGACTGCGCGAGCATCACCGCGTGGTAGACGGCCATCATCGCGTCGTAGGCGTACGGCGCGTAGAGCTGCACGGGGGCGCCGTACTTCCGCATGAAGCGAGCCGCGAACGCGGGGCCGCCCGGCATCTTCGCGAGGCTTCGGCCGCCGTCCGCGCACACGAGGTTGCCGTCGAGCGCATCGCCGGCCAGTTTCAGGATCTCGTGCGTGCACAGACCGTCGCCGCCCAGCAGCGGCACGGCGATCCGCAGCTTCTTCATCTGCTTGAGCATCGGCCCGCCCTGCGTGTCCATGCCGCCGAAGAAGATCGCGTCGGGCGCACGGCCCTTGATCAGCGTCAGCGGCGCGCCGAAGTCGAACGCCTTGTCGGTCGTGTATTCGCGTGCGACCACGGCGGCGCCCGTGTTCCCGAGCCCGCCGGCGAACACGTCCGCGATGCCCTGGCCGTAGGCCGTGCGATCGTCGACGACACCGATGCGGCGCGCGTGCAACTGCTCGACCGCAAAGCGGGCGACTGCCTGCCCGAGGAAGTCGTCGTTCGCGAGCATCCGGAACGTGGTGCGATAGCCGAGACGCGTGAACGCCGGATTGGTGGCCGACGGCGTCAGCTCCGCGATGTTCGCCGTCGCGTAGAGCCGCGCGACGGCGATCGACGTCCCCGAATTCTGGTGGCCGATCACAGCGCTGACGTGCGTATCGACGAAGCGCTGCGCGACCGTCGTCGCGACCTTCGGGTCGGCCTGGTCGTCCTGCGCGTCGAGCACGAACGTGACCGGATGCCCGGCGACGCCTGGATGCGCCGCGTTGATTTCGTCGATCGCGAGCCGAATGCCGCGCGCGCTGTCCTCGCCGAAATGCGCCTGCGCACCCGTGAGCGCGCCGGCAAAACCCACGACGACCGTATCCGCGCCGAACGCGGGAACGGCCGGTACAAGCGACACAAGTGGCACCAGCAGCACGAGCGGCGCCAGCAGCAGATGTCGGAAACGCATGATGTTTTCCTCGCAGCTTCATCGTTGACGGGTGCTACGATTATCGGCAGCCGTCGCGAAATCCGATAAACATCGGGCGGCATCATTCGCGAGTTTGTTTCGTTTTTTCTCTCCGAAGGAAATCCGATGAATCCCGCCGCCACACCGCTCGACGATTTCGACCTGCGGATCCTCGCCCGCCTCCAGCACGACAACCAGATCACCAACCAGGCGCTCGCCGCCGAGATCGGCCTGAGCCCGCCCGCATGCCTGCGCCGCGTGAAGCGGCTGCGCGACGAGCGCTATATCCAGCAGGACGTTTCCGTCGTCGATCCGACCAAGGTCGGCCTCCCGTTGACGATGCTCGTCCTCGTGCAGGTCGAGCGCGAACGGGTCGACCTGCTCGACGAATTCAAGCGGTTCCTGAAGTCGCTGCCGGAAGTCATGCAGTGTTATGTGGTGACGGGGCGCGCCGATTTCGTGCTGATGATCGCGATGCGCGACATCGACCACTACGAGGAGTTTTCCACGCGCGTATTCCGGCAGCACCACAACATTCGTCACTTCGAAACGATGGTCGTGATGTCGCGCGTCAAGGTCGGGCTGTCGCTGCCGATCGACATCGCGTAACGATCGCCGCAATGAAAACGGGCGCCGTCGGGCGCCCGCATCGTCCGGCGGCATCGGCCGCGCGCGTCAGGTCACCGGCGCCGGATTGAACAGCGTCAGCGCATTCGCGAGCTTCCACTGCTCGGCCCACGTGCGGCGCTTGCCGCTCGCGACGTCGAGCATCAGCCGGAACAGTTCCCAGCCGGTGTCCTCGATCGTCGCCGCGCCGGTCGCGATCCGCCCCGCGTCGAGATCCATCAGGTCGTGCCAGCGGCGCGCGAGATCGCTGCGCGTCGCGACCTTGATCACCGGCACCTGTGCGAGGCCGTACGGCGTGCCGCGGCCGGTCGTGAAAACGTGCAGGTTCATCCCGGCCGCGAGCTGCAGCGTGCCGCAGATGAAGTCGCTCGCGGGCGTCGCCGCATAAAGCAGCCCCTTCTGCTTCGCGCGATCGCCGGGACGCACGACACCGGCGATCGGCGCGCTGCCCGACTTCACGATCGAGCCCATCGCCTTCTCGACGATGTTCGACAGGCCGCCCTTCTTGTTGCCGGGCGTCGTGTTCGCGCTGCGGTCGACGCGGCCGCGCTGCAGGTAACGGTCGTACCAGTCCATCTCGCGAATGATCTCGCGCGCAACGTCCTCGTTCGCCGCACGCGACGTGAGCTGCGCGACACCGTCACGCACTTCCGTCACCTCGGAGAACATGATCGTCGCGCCCGCGCGCACCAGCAGGTCCGCCGCGAAGCCGACGGCCGGATTCGCGGTGAGCCCCGAGAACGCGTCGCTGCCGCCGCACTGCACGCCGACGACGAGATCCGACGCAGGGCACGTCTCGCGGCGGCGGCGGTTCAGCCGCTCGAGATGCGATTCGGCCATCTTCATGATCGAGTCGATCATCGAGTTGAAGCCGACGTGCGCGGCGTCCTGCAGGCACACGACACCGCCGTTGTCGCCGGCGCCGTCGGCCGCCACCGGAATCGCGCCGGGCGGCAGCAGGCGCTCGGGCTGAAGCTTCTCGCAGCCGAGGCTCACGGTCATCACCTCGCCGCCGAAGTTCGGATTCAGGCTGATGTTGCGCAGCGTACGGATCGGGATGTCGGCGTCGGGCGCGTCGATCGCGACGCCGCAGCCGTACGTGTGCTCGAGCCCGACCACGTCGTCGACGTTCGGGTAGCGCGGCAGCAGCTCGGCCTTGATCCGCCGCACCGCATGCTCGACGACGCCCGACACGCACTGCACGGTCGTCGTGATCGCGAGGATGTTGCGCGTGCCGACCGAGCCGTCGGCATTGCGGAAGCCCTCGAACGTATAGCCTTCGAGCGGCGGCAGCGGCGGCGCGGCACGCGTCGCGAGCGGCAGGTCGTCGAGCCCCGGCGGCTCGGGCATGCGCATCGTGCGCTCGTTGACCCAGCTGCCGCGTCGCAGCTCGGCCAGCGCATAACCGATCACCACGTTGTAGCGGACGATCGGGTCGCCGGCCGCGAGATCGACCAGCGCGACCTTGTGCCCCTGCGGCACGCCTTCGCGCAGCGTCAGCCCGTCGGCGAACGTCGCGCCCTCGGGCAGGCCGCCGTCGTTGACGACGATCGCGACGTTGTCGTCCGGATGCACACGGATGTAGAGCGGGGAAGCAGTCATCGGAAATCCTGGAGGCTATCGGCCATATTGTTAGTCATCATACGACATTCAACTCCGGCCGGCGATGCTGCGTAAACCCTTATCCGGAAAGACCCTATCATTTACCCGCCAGCAAACCGCTTGCGTGGTCCTTCCCCTCGTTGTACGATGACATACAACGACATCGCCAATTTGGCTCGTATGCCGTTCCCGACGAACCAGCACTCGCGCTAGACGGACGACCCAACCATGACTTCACCGCAAGAACTCAAACAGATCATCTCCCACGGCCTGCTGTCCTTTCCGCTGACGGACTTCGACGCCGACGGCAGCTTCCGCCCGTCCACCTATGCCGAGCGCCTGGAATGGCTCGCACCGTACGGTGCGAGCGCGCTGTTCGCGGCCGGCGGCACCGGTGAATTCTTCTCGCTCACGCAGCGCGAGTATTCGGACGTGATCCGCGTCGCAACGGAAACCTGCAAGGGCAAGGTGCCGATCCTCGCCGGCGCGGGCGGCGCGACGCGCGTCGCGATCGAATATGCACAGGAGGCCGAGCGCCTCGGCGCGAGCGGCGTGCTGCTGATGCCGCATTACCTGACCGAAGCCAGCCAGGAAGGGATCGCCGAGCACGTCGAGCAGGTGTGCCGCGCACTGAAGATCGGCGTCGTGGTGTACAACCGTGCGAATTCGAAGCTGAACGCCGACATGCTCGAGCGCCTCGCCGATCGTTGCCCGAACCTGATCGGCTTCAAGGACGGCGTCGGCGAAATCGAAAGCATGGTGACGATCCGCCGCCGCCTCGGCGACCGCTTCGCGTATCTCGGCGGCCTGCCGACGGCCGAAGTCTATGCCGCCGCGTACAAGGCGCTCGGCGTGCCGGTGTATTCGTCGGCCGTGTTCAACTTCATCCCGAAGACGGCGATGGAGTTCTACGAAGCGATCGCGAAGGACGACCACGCGACGGTCGGTCGCCTGCTCGACACGTTCTTCCTGCCGTACCTGAAGATCCGCAACCGCCGCGCAGGTTATGCGGTCAGCATCGTGAAGGCGGGCGCGAAGCTCGTCGGCCACGACGCGGGCCCCGTGCGGGCGCCGCTCGTCGACCTCACCGAGGCCGAAGCGGCCGAACTCGACGTGCTGATCAAGAAGATGGGCCCGCAGTAAGCGGGTACGGCCTGCGCGGCGCCTTGATCGGCGCCGCGCAGGCCGGTTGTCGCGTCGCGCGCCGGTTCGACGGTATCGCGACCGTTCGCAGCAGTATCCGCGCACCCATCCGCCGCGTCGGGTGCCGCCTCCGGCGCGGCGCTTCGCGTGACGCCACCCCGCCTCGCAAGCCGTCCGGCCGCGTCACATCTGCGCGATGATTCCGACGATCCGGTGGCGCACGTTCGCGAGCCTGACCCGCGTCGCCTCGATCTGCCCCTGTGTGCCCGCCCGCGCGCGTGCATTCGATTCGCCGTCGAGGATCTGCCCGAGCACGTCGCGGTCGACGACCGCATCGAAGAACCGGCCGACCGTGATCGTCGCCGACTGCTTCGCGGTCGCGAGCTGGCTGTTCGCCTGCAGCAGTGCTTCGGTGCGCAGGCCCGGGTCGCGTTCGTCGATGCCGCGCCGGTACTGGAGCGCGAACACCAGCGCTTCCATGTCCTGCCGGAAACGGCGCACGGCTTGCCCGAACACGAGCGAATGCGCGTCGGCGCCCGTGACGACGCGCCCCTGGTTGATCGTCACGTCGAATTCGCTGCCGCCCAGGTCGCGCTGGAATTCCAGCAGCGCATTCGCGAGCACGCGCCCTTCGCTGTACTGGCCGACCTCGGTGCGCACAGATTTCGCGACGTCGCCGATCGCTTTCCACAATCCGGCCGCGAACAGGTGATCGCCACGCTTGTTGATGTTCATCGGGGGTTCCCTCGTTGTCTTTTGTCGGTCTCTCAGGCTTGCCTGCGGGCCGGCTGGCCCGAGGCTTCGCTACTGTAGGAGAAAACCGGGAGACGGGGAAGACGGCAAGATCCACGGCAGTCACGTACCCCGAGGCCGCTGCTCCGACCGCCGACTTCCATGCTGCCCCGACATGATTCTTGTCGACACTTCGAACAAACCCGTCAGCACCGAAACCCGTCATGCAAAAAAGGCGGACGCGGCCCACCGGCCACATCCGCCTTTTGGTTTCCGCGTGCCGGCACCGACCCCGACGCACTGGCCGCCGGAAATCACACGCTCAATCGTCGCCGCCCGTCACTCCGCCTTCCCGTCCCGCAGCCGCGGAATCGCGCGCGGATTCTTCTCCTGCAGCCCTTCCGGCAGCAGATCGTCCGGGAAATCCTGGTAGCACACCGGGCGCAGGAAACGCTCGATCGCCGTCGCGCCGACCGACGTGACGGACGGGTTCGACGTCGCGGGGAACGGCCCGCCGTGCACCATCGCGTCACACACCTCGACGCCGGTCGGGTAACCGTTCACGAGCAGGCGCCCGGCCTTGCGTTCGAGGATCGGCAGCAGCCGGCGGGCGAGCGGCTTGTCGTCGGCGTCCATCTGCAGCGTGGCCGTGAGCTGGCCCTCGAGCGCGTCGAGCACGCGCGCGACTTCGTCGAGATCGCGGCAGCGCACGATCAGCGACGCCGGCCCGAACACTTCATGGCTGAACGCCGGCTCGGACAGGAACGCCTGCGCGCCGACTTCGTACAACGCGCCGCCGGCCTGGCAGTCGGTCTGCGCGGCCTCGCCCGCGCCGATTTCGCGCACGCCCGGCAGTTCGGCCAGCTTGCCGCGGCCATGGCGATACGCATCGGCGATCCCGGGCGTGAGCATCACGCCGGCCGGCTTCTTCGCGAGCGCCTGCGCGGCGACGGCTTCGAAGCGGTCGAGATCGGGGCCGTCGATCGCGAGCACGAGGCCCGGGTTGGTACAGAACTGGCCGACGCCGAGCGTCAGCGAATCGACGAAACCCGTCGCGATCGCGTCGCCGCGCGCGGCGAGCGCCGCCGGGAACAGCACGACGGGGTTGATGCTGCTCATTTCCGCGTAGACGGGAATCGGCTGCGGGCGGGCATTCGCGATCTGCACGAGCGCCATGCCGCCCTGCCGCGACCCCGTGAAGCCGACGGCCTGGACCGCCGGATGGCCGACGAGCGCCGCGCCGATCACGCGGCCGGGGCCGATCAGCAGCGAGAACACGCCGGCCGGCATCCCGGTTTTCGCGACGGCGGCGCGAATCGCGCGGCCGACCAGTTCGGACGTGCCGAGGTGCGCCTCGTGCGCCTTCACGATCACCGGGCAGCCGGCCGCGAGCGCCGACGCCGTATCGCCGCCGGCCACCGAGAACGCGAGCGGGAAATTGCTCGCACCGAACACGACGACGGGCCCGAGCCCGACTTTCTGCAGCCGCAGGTCCGAGCGCGGCAGCGGCGTGCGGGCAGGCTGCGCGGGATCGATCGACGCGGCGAGGAAACGACCGTCGCGCACGACACGCGCGAACAGCCGAAGCTGGCCGACGGTGCGGCCGCGCTCACCCTGCAGCCGCGCGACGGGCAGGCCCGTTTCAGCGTGCGCGCGCTCGATCAGCGCGTCGCCGAGCGCGACGATTTCATCCGCGATCGCGTCGAGAAACGCCGCGCGGGCCGCGAGCGGCTGCGCGCGGTACGCGTCGAACGCGTCGCGCGCGAGTTCGCATGCACGCTCGATGTCGGCCTGCGCCGCGACGCCGAACGCCGGCGCGTCGATCGGCGCGCCCTTCGACGGGTCGAACGCGCGCAAGGTACCGGCCGAGCCGGCGACCGCTTCGGCGCCGATCAGCATCTCTCCTGTCAGTTGCATGGGTGTGCTCCGTGGTTCGGGAATGATGGACTCATTGTAGCCCAACAGATACGATGTCTGCCGACATGATTTTGCGATTCACGCGGGTCGTCGATCTTGCCACACAATGCGCGAATCCCTTATTTATTCGGCCCATGCCCAAATGGTGGACGTTTTGCGTCGTGCCCAACGGGAAAACCCGAGGTTTCCGGGGTCGACCAACCCACATAAACTCCACACCATGTCATACGACGACGTACATTAAAGTGCCGAATCAGACCACCCCTCGCGATCTTCCGCTCGACCTCGCGCACACCGCGCGCCGGACCGCCGTGCGCTACTGGATTCTGGCGATGCTGTTCGTCGTCACGACGCTCAACTATGCGGATCGCGCGACGCTGTCGATCACCGGCACGCCGATCCGCAAGGCGTTCGGCATCGACCCGGTGACGATGGGCTACATCTTCTCGGCGTTCAGCTGGGCGTATGTGCTCGCGCAACTGCCGAGCGGCTGGCTGCTCGACCGCTTCGGCGCGCGCCGCGTGTATGCGGCCAGCATCTTCCTGTGGTCGGCGTTCACGCTGCTGCAGGGCACGATCGGGCTCGGCGGCAGCGCCGCGTTCGCGGTGGCCGCGCTGTTCGCGATGCGCTTCGCGGTCGGCATCGCCGAGGCGCCCGCCTTTCCCGCGAACGCGAAAGTCGTCGCGAGCTGGTTCCCGACCGCCGAGCGCGGCACGGCGTCCGCGATCTTCAACGCCGCGCAATACTTCGCGGCCGTGGTGTTCTCGCCGCTGATGGCGTGGCTCACGCATGCGTACGGCTGGCACCAGGTGTATCTGTGGCTCGGCCTCGCGGGCATCGCGCTCGCGTTCCTGTGGCTGCGGGTCGTGAAGGATCCGGCCGACCATCCGGCCGTGAACCGCGCGGAACTCGAGCACATCGAGCAGGGCGGCGGCCTCGTGCGCACGACCGCGCGCGGCACCGACGGCCTGCGCTCGGAAGGCCGCCGCGTGGCGGGCTGGTACTACGTGCGCCAGCTGCTGTCGAACCGGATGCTGATCGGCGTGTATCTCGGCCAGTACTGCGTGAACGTGCTCACCTATTTCTTCCTCACGTGGTTCCCGATCTACCTCGTGCAGGCGCGCGGGATGTCGCTGCTGAAGGCCGGCTTCATGACGTCGCTGCCCGCGATCTGCGGGTTCCTCGGCGGGGTGCTCGGCGGGATGCTGTCGGACGGGCTGATCCGCCGCGGCGTGTCGCTCACGCTCGCGCGCAAGATTCCGATCGTCGGCGGGATGGCGCTGTCGATGGTCATCATCGGCTGCAACTACGTCGACAGCGAAGCGCTCGTGATCGTGCTGATGGCCGTGTCGTTCTTCGGCAAAGGCATCGGCTCGCTCGGCTGGGCCGTCGTCGCGGATACCGCGCCGAAGGAAGCGATCGGCCTGTCGGGCAGCCTGTTCAACATGTTCGGCAACACGGCCGG
Source organism: Burkholderia cepacia ATCC 25416 (assembly GCF_001411495.1). Lineage (NCBI taxonomy): Bacteria > Pseudomonadati > Pseudomonadota > Betaproteobacteria > Burkholderiales > Burkholderiaceae > Burkholderia > Burkholderia cepacia. The sequence goes on from NZ_CP012982.1 coordinate 1,298,849, forward strand.
CATCGTCGCGCCGATCGCGATCGGCTACCTCGTCGGCGCGAGCGGCTCGTTCAACGGCGCACTCGTGTTCGTCGGGCTGAACGCGCTCGTCACCGTGTTCAGCTATCTCGTGATCGTGAAGGAGATCAGGCGCGTCGAGCTGCGGCATCGCGACACGTGAGATTCGACGAAAAGGGAAGAAAAACGACGGCGGCCGCGAAAACTGTCGCCGTTTTGGCGTCAGGCCGCGGAATGCGCGACGCGCAGCATGTCGTGCACGCCGGACGTCATCAGCGCGAGGAACGCGAGCAGGCCGACGTAGCAGAGCGCGTACGTCGTCTTCGTCTCGATCGACGTCGCGTAGTACACGCGATTCTCCGGCGCGTCGGGATCGTAGCGCCACGCGCGCTTGAGCTGCGGCAGCGCGAGGATCGCCATCACGATCAGCAGCGGGCTCGGCCGATACACGAACAGCGCGATCAGCACGGGCACGCCCGCGAACCAGATGCGCGGCGACAGCACCGCGGTGATCCGCCCGCCGTCGAACGGCGACAGCGGAATCATGTTGAACAGGTTCAGGAAGAAGCCCGTGTACGACAGCGCGAGCAGCAGGTTGCTGTCGTAGTGGCGCGCGGCCGCGTAGCAGGCCAGTGCACCGAGCGTGCCGACGAACGGCCCGGCGAGCCCGACGTACGCCTCGGTTTCCGCGTCGTGCGGCATCTCCTTCAGCTGGATCCACGCGCCGACGAACGGGATGAAGGTCGGCAGCCCGACGTCGAGCCCGCGCCGCTGCGCGGCCACGTAGTGGCCGGCCTCGTGCACCAGCAGCAGTGCCACGAAACCGGCCGCGAACCGCCAGCCGTAGAACAGCGCGTAGACCGCGATCGACGCGAGCATGGTGCCCGCCGACACGAGCACCTTGCCGAGCTTGAGGCCGCCGAAGATCAGCAGCAACAGCTTCGTCATTCCTTGCGCTCCGTGGCGGATGCATCGGACATGCCGGACATGCCGGACGCGCCGGACGCATCGGCGACGGCCGGCACCGCGGCCGGTTTCGGCTTGCGCCCGAAGAAGCGTTTCAGCGCGGCGCCGCCGGCCAGCAGCGCAACCGCGCCGACCTTGAAGAACTTCACCGCGAACGCGCCGATCAACGCGAGCAGGCCGAGCTTCTTCGCGCCGACGCCGACGATCAGCGCCGCGAGGCCATACTCGGCGACGTGGTCGGTCGACTTGTTGAAATCGGCGTAGCGCTTGCCGTCGTTGAAGCTGATGTTCGACAGCAGTTCGTCGGCCGACGCCTTGTATTTCGGCAGATCGGCGAGCGTCGACGCCATCGTCAGCGACAGGTAGCCGTCGCGGCCGAGCACGAGCGTCCGGTAGTTCACGCCGTCGTTCTCGGCGTTCGGCGCCGCACCCTTGTCGCGGATGATCGCGGACCACACGAGCCGGTGCGTGGCCGCGTCGTACGCGGGCGCCTTCGCCCAGCCGACCACCTCGGTTTCGGGCAGGCCGCGTTCCTTGCGCCCGGGGTTGTCTTCCTCGGTGCCGGCCTGCAGGCTCTTCAGCAGCTCGTCGGGTTTCCAGTCCTTCGCGTCGTCGTCGCGGATATAACCGCTCGGCTCGAACGACACGACCGAGATCCAGTCGGCGTCGGGATCGTCGGGCAGCACGAGGCCGACCAGCCTGGTTTCGTCGATCGAGTTGCCCATCGAGCGCAGGTAGCGGCCGGCTTCGGCGGCCGGCACGAACGATTCGCCGGCTTTCAGCTTCAGCACGGCTTCGTGTTTCACATCGATATCGGTCGGGCCCTTCACGACCGCGTCGTTGGCGGCGGCGGCCGCGGCCCTCATTTCCACCTGCGCGGCTTCGGTCTGCGCGTGGCCGCTGATCGCGGTGAATGCAAGCGTCGCCATGCAGGCGAGCCGGACGGCAAGTTTTTTCATTGTTGGATTCCCCTGGAATGCCTTGTCGTAAATATGCACGGCGTCGGCCCTTGCGTTTTCAATCGCGGGTCCGGCGTCGTCTCTCAGTTGGCACGGGGGCTATGGTAACGCAGCGCCGCGACACGCCCGGGGAGGCGCGATGCTTACGTCGCAGGTAATGCCCAAGGCACTCTGGATTGCCTATCATCTGCTGCATGAACCCGACCGCCGCCTTCCACTCGCCCTCCCCGTCCGCCGGCCGCGCGTCCGGCATCGGCCCGCTGCTGCGCACGTGGCGGCAACGCCGGCGCCTGAGCCAGATGGCGCTCGCGCTCGACGCGGACGTTTCCGCGCGCCACCTGAGCTTCGTCGAATCGGGCCGCGCGCAGCCGAGCCGCGAGATGGTGCTGCATCTCGCGGAGCGTCTCGACGTGCCGCTGCGCGAACGCAATGCGCTGCTCGTCGCGGCCGGCTTCGCGCCGCTGTTCCGCGAACGGCCGTTCTCGGATCCGCAGCTCGATGCCGCGCGCCATGCGGTGGAAGCCGTGCTGCGCGGCCACGAGCCCTACCCGGCGCTCGCCGTGGATCGTCACTGGACACTGCTCGCCGCGAACCGGATGCTCGGCGCGCTGGTCGCGCAGGCCGATCCGTCGCTGCTGCAACCGCCCGTCAACGTGCTGCGGCTGAGCCTGCATCCGGACGGCCTCGCGCCGCAGATCGTCAACTGGCACGAGTGGCGCGCGCACATCCTGCATCGGCTGCAGCGGCAGATCGATGCGAGCGGCGACCGCGCGCTGCACACGCTACGCGACGAACTCGCCGCGTATCCGGCACCGGCCGGCCAGCCCGACGACACGCATGCGCGCACCGATTTCGCGGATATCGCCGTGCCGTTGCGGCTGCGCACGGCGGCCGGCGAACTGACGTTCTTCAGCACGACGACGGTGTTCGGCACGCCGGTCGACGTAACGCTGTCGGAACTCGCGATCGAGGCGTTTTTCCCCGCGAATCCGGAGACGGTGGAAGCAATGCGGGCGCTGGCGGACGCATTGCCGGCGCAATAACGCGTGCGCAACGGAGCGTGAAGGAAAGCAGCACACGAACGCCGGCTTCCAGGCCAACGCCGGTGCTGCCGATGCAGTTGCGCTCGGCATCGACAGCTCGGCATCCGCGACCGGCAGCGTCGCGATCGCCCGCGCGACGGCCTCGGCGGTGAATGCGGTCGCCATCGGCGAAGGCGCGAATGCGGCCGACGCGAATTCCGTGGTGCCAGGTTCGAATGCGGCCACGCGCGCGACGACACGCGCACGAGCGCCCCGCCATCAGCGGCGCTCGAGCGCCAGCTTCACCCCGAGCCCCAGCAGCACCACCCCGCTGACGCGGTGCATGCGCGTCAATATCCGCGGGTTGCGGCGGATCGATGCGGACAGCAGGCCGGCGAACACTGCAACCGGCCCCTTGACGAGAAACGTCAGGCCCGCGAAGGTCGCGCCCAGCACGAACAGCGACAGCATCGGATGCGCGGCGCCCGCCGGCACGAACTGCGGCAGGAACGCCAGATAGAACAGCGCGACCTTCGGATTCGACACGTTGGACAGCGCGCCTTGCGCGAACGTGCGCAGCCGCGATTCCTGCGCGCCGTCGCCGCTCGCGAGCGTCAGTTCGCCCGACGAGCGCAACAGCGTGATGCCGAGGTACAGCAGGTACAACGCGCCGACCACCTTCAGCGCCGTGAACAGCCATTCGGACGCCTGCAGCAGCGCGCCCAGCCCGAGCGTCGCGAGCATCGTGTGCACGAGCAGCCCGACGCTGACGCCCGCGGCGGTCACGAGGCCCGCGCGCGTGCCGTCGGACAGCGTACGCGACATCACGAGCACCATGTCCTGGCCCGGTGTGACGATGATCAGCAGCGACGTTGCGATGAACGGCAGCCAGGATAGATGCGACATGGGAAAGCTCCTGAACGGGATTGCCGGCGGACGGGAATCGCCCGGCCTGTCGTCGGATTATCGGCGCCTTCCCATGGAGATTGGATGCGTATTCAGCTACTTTTACGATCGATTTTGGCGCTATTCTCTAGCATTCACCGCTCGGGTAGTCAAATATGTCAATCAAACTGGATGCAATCGACCGGCGCATTCTGCGTGCATTGCAACGGAATTCGAACCAGACGAATGCCGAACTCGCGCAACAGGCCGGGCTGTCCGCCACGCCCTGCCTGCGCCGCGTTCACCTGCTCGAGGAACAGGGCGTGATCGACGCGTATGTCGCGCTGCTGAACCCGGCCACCGTCGACCTGCGATTCACGGCGTTCGTGCGCGTCACGCTGGAGCGTCAGGACAAGACGACGGTCGAACGCTTCGCGCGCGAGATGGAGCAGGCGCCCGAAGTGCTCGAATGCCACCTGATGGCCGGCAGCTACGACTATCTGCTGCGCGTGATCGCCCGCGATCTCGACGACTACCAGCGCTTCCAGATGGAAACGCTCACGCAGATCGAAGGCGTTCGCAACGTCGAAACCGAGATTCCGCTGAAGCGCATCAAGCAGACGGTTCGCCTGCCGATCTAGGCGTCCAGGAACGTGACGGCCTGCCCCTGCGGCTCCCCGTTCGGCGCGCCGTCTCGCACCACGACCTGCCCGCGCACGACCGTGTGCACGGGCCAGCCCGTGACCGCGCACCCGTCGTACGGCGTCCAGCCGCTGACGCTGGCGATCCATTCGTCGCGGATGATCCGCCGCGCGCGCAGGTCGACGATGCTGAAATCGGCGTCGTAGCCCATCGCGATGCGCCCTTTGCCCGCGATGCCGAAGACGCGCGCCGGCCCGGCGCTGGTCAGGTCGACCAGTCGTTCGAGGCTCACGCGGCCCGCGTGCACGTGATCGAGCATCAGCGGCAGCAGCGTCTGCACGCCGGTCATCCCGCTCGGCGACTGCGGATAGGGCCGGCGTTTTTCGTCGCGCGTATGCGGCGCGTGATCGCTGCCGATCACGTCGACCACGCCGTCGCGAACGGCCTGCCACAGCGCGTCCCGATGATGCCGTTCACGCACCGGCGGATTCATCTGCGCGAACGTGCCGAGCCGTTCGTAGCAATCGGGTGCATGCAGGCTCAGGTGATGCGGCGTGACCTCGACGGTCACGCGCTGCCGGTGCCGCGCGAGCAACGCCATTTCCTCGGCGGTGGACACGTGCAGCACATGCAGCCGGCGGCCCGTCTCGGCGGCCAGCGCGACGATGCGCCGCGTCGCCTCCAGCGCGCTTTGCACGTCGCGCCAGCGCGGATGGTCGCGCACGTCGCCGCTCGCTTCGACGAGCGCCCGGCGTGCGCGCAGCCGCGCTTCGTCCTCCGCGTGCACGGCCATGCGCCGCCGCCCGTTGCGCACGATCCGGCGCAACACGGCTTCGTCGTCGGCCAGCAGGTCGCCGAACGAACTGCCCATGAAGACCTTCACGCCCGCGCAGCCCGGCAGCGCTTCAAGCGCCGGCAACCGTTCGGCGTTCGCGGCCGAGCCGCCGATGTAGAACGCGTGGTCGCACCACGCGCGGCCGCGCGCGCGTTCCAGCTTGGCCTGCAGATCCTGAGCGGTCAGCGTCAGCGGATGCGTGTTGGGCATCTCGAAGATCGTCGTGACGCCGCCGAGCACCGCGCCGCGCGTGCCGGCCTCGATGGTCTCCTTGTGCGTCAGGCCCGGTTCGCGGAAATGCACCTGGCTGTCGACGACGCCCGGCAGCACATGCAGGCCGCCGGCATCCAGGAGAACGTCGGCGCTCCACGTGCCATGCAACGCACCCAGCGCGACGACACGGCCATCCACGCACGCGACGTCGACCTGCTCGGCACCGTTGGGTGTCATCGCCGTGCCGCCGTGCACGAGCAGGTCGACATGGCGTCGCTTCAGCGCGTCGGTCGCGCGCCCTTCACGTCGAACGGGTTCGTCCATGGCTCAGAACTCGTTCTGGATGTGCTTGTAGCCCAGCACCAGCGCATTGTTCGTGCGCGCGACGTCCTCGGAGAAGTCGCTCGCGTCGGCCGTCACCTGCGGCAAGGCGGCGAGATCGGTTTCCGGCCCGATGCGCTCGGTCGAGCGCACGTAGAAGCCCGGCGGCAGGTGGCAGCCGTCGACGACCGCGTTGTAGCGCACCACGCAGCCATCGTCGATGGTGCAGTTGAACAGCACGCTGTTGAAGCCGACGAACACGCCGTTGCCGACCTTGCACGGCCCGTGGACGATCGCGCGATGCGCAATCGACGTGTGCTGGCCGATGGTGACGCTCGCGCCCGACTTCGAATGGATCACCACGCCGTCCTGGATGTTCGAATGCGCACCGATCACGATCGGCGCGATCCGGCCGTCGCCATCCGTTTCGTCGGCGCGGATCACCGCGTACGGGCCGATGAACACGTTCTCCTCGACGATCACGAGCCCGCACAGAATGGCGGTCGGATCGACGAATGCACTCGGGTGTATCTGCGGCAGGTCGCCGCGCGGGTTCTTTCTGATCATCGGGATTCCTGTCTTGACATCGAACGGCCGCGCTTGATCCGCTCGAACAGGCCCGGATCGCGCCACTGTCCGGCGATGGCCGGCGCGAACACGATGTCGTCCAGATCGATGCGGCCCATGCGCGGGTTGAACGCATCGTCGCGAAAACACTGCGCGTAGCCGGTCTCGGTTTCGTGAACGATGATCGAATGCAGCCGCACGCCGGCTTCGCCGTTCGACATGCGCGTGCAGGACAGCGCCGCATCGACGAGGCGAAAGAACACGCGCGAGAACTGCTCGGCGCTCGGCGACACCGGCAGCAGCACCCAGCGCTCGGAATGCCGGCGCATGCTCTCGACATAACAGGGATCGTCATCCGACCACAGCGTCACCGCGTGATCGAATGCGTCGATCAGGTCGCGCACGTCGCCCTTGAGCAGCCCGAAGTCGTAGATCATCTGCCCGTGGTCCAGCGCGTGTGCCTCGAGCAGCAGCTCGACGCGATACGAATGGCCGTGGATCGAATGCGAGCAGCGCCGCGTGCTGCAGCCGCGCACCACGTGTGCGTTCTCGAACCGGAACAGCTTGCGGATCAGCATGCGTCGGCGCCTTCGCGAACCGGCGCGGCCCAGGCCACCGCGTCGTGCGGGTGCAGGCTTTCGAGATGGCGCACGTGCACGCGCGGGTGCGCATGGCGGCCGTCCAGCGCGGCCTGGACCCGGCGTGCGGCATCCTCGACGAACATCAGGTTGCCGCCGTTCAGCACCGCGAACGCCTGCTCGTCCGCGCGCTTGACGGCCGTCTGCACCGGCGTGCCGAGCGCGTGCTCGATGCGATCGATCAGGTCGATCAGCCCGAGCGTCGCGCCATCGGCCGGCAGCCCCACGCTGACGACGGCTTCGCTACGCTGGCTGTGCGGCGTGGCCGCCGTCGCATGCCGTTTCAGCCACGCGGCGACCGCTGCCGGTTCCACGCGATCGTCGCGGCCGAACGCCGCCAGGAACGCCTGTTCGACCCAGTGCCGCGACAGCGCGGCCGAGCACGGGCACGTCGACGAATAGACGACCGTCACCTGCGCGCGCAGCTCGAACCCGACGTCGGTCAGCGTCGCGTCGATCCGGACCGGATAGGCCTTCCACCCGGCAAGCCCGTCGGTCACCAGCGCGGCGCGGCGCGCCAGCAGGTCGAAGTGCAGCCGTAGCCGAGCACGGCGCGTGTCGCAGTCGCGATGGCTGTCGACCATCGCCTGCAGCACCGGCCGAAGGCCGGCCGGCGACAGCGCGGCGCCATCGCCGAGCCCGTCGAGCAGCCTGTACAGCCGCGACATGTGGATGCCCTTCACGTGCGGTGCGGGAAGGTCGACCTGCACGTCGGCGCGCGCATGCACGTCGCGCCGGCAGCCGGGCTCGGCCACCGCAACGGGCAGGTCGATGCCCTGCATGCCGACCCATTCGAGCGGGCGGCGGCCCGGCGCGGCATCGGTCAGGGAGATATCGGGAAGAGGGGCATTCATGCTCGGGATCCGGTGGAGCGCCTTCTCCATCCGGATCGATGCAGGAAGCGCGTTCAGGTCAGGGCCAGTCGCGAAACGGGTTGTCCCACGTGGTCCAGTGTTCGGGGCCGGTGGCCATCTCGGCGTCGGTCAGCAGACACGCGTCGAAGCGCGCGCGCAGCGCGGGCTCGTCCATGTCCATGCCGATCAGCACGAGTTCCTGCCGCGCGTCGCCGACGCGCTCGTCCCAGCGGGCGCGGATCTGCGCGACGGCTTCCGCGTCCTGCGGCCAGCGCTCGGGCGGCACGGCCGCCCACCAGTGGCCGGCCGGCCCGTGCCGCGCGACCGCGCCGGCCTGCGACCACGAACCGGCGACGGTCGGATGGGTGGCCAGCCAGTAGAACCCCTTCGAGCGGACGACGCCCGGCCATTCGCTTTCGACGAGCGCGAAGAAGCGCTGCGGATGGAACGGCCGCCGCGCACGGTAGACGAAACTGCGGATGCCGTATGCGTCGGTTTCCGGCGTGTGCGTGCCGCGCAGCTCCTGCAGCCAGCCCGGCGCGCGCGATGCTGCGTCGAAATCGAACAGGCCCGTGTCGAGCACACGCTCGAGCGGCACCTTGCCGAATTCGGCGATCTCGATCCTTGCCCGCGGATTCAGCCCGCACAGCAGCGCGACTAGCCGCTCGCGTGCGCTGTCGTCGATCAGGTCGATCTTGTTGATCACGATCACGTCGCAGAACTCGATCTGGTCGATCAGCAGATCGACCACCGTGCGCGCATCCTCGTCGCCCATCGATTCACCGCGCGACTGCAGGCTGTCGCGCGACGCGTAGTCGCGCAGGAAATTGAACGCATCGACCACGGTCACCATCGTGTCGAGCCGCGCGACTTCACCGAGGCTGCGGCCGTCCTCGCCTTCGAACGTGAACGTCTCGGCCACCGGCAGCGGCTCCGAGATGCCGGTCGATTCGATCACGAGCTGGTCGAAGCGCCCTTCGCGCGCGAGCCGGTCGACCTCGATCAGCAGATCCTCGCGCAGCGTGCAGCAGATGCAGCCGTTGCTCATCTCGACCAGCTTCTCGTCGGTGCGCGACAGCCCTGCGCCGCCGTCGCGGACGAGCGCGGCGTCGATGTTGACCTCGGACATGTCGTTGACGATCACCGCGACGCGACGGCCCTCGCGATTGTTCAGGATGTGGTTGAGCAGCGTCGTCTTGCCGGCGCCGAGAAAGCCGGACAGGACGGTCACGGGAAGCCGCGTGGACGGAGGGAGTGCGGTGCTCATCGGGCGATTCCGGAAGAGGACGTTGAGGAACGAATGATATATTGTATCGCAACGATATAACATATCATTTTGAACGTCCAGCAGATCGGCCACGGTGCAGCGCTTCGGCACGAACAGCGGCATCGGCACCGCGCGTGGCATGCCGATTGAAAGGTGTGGTTGATAAGCTTGCCGGCGAGACCGTTGGCCGACTACCTACACGATGAACAAGAAAATACTGACCGCGTTGTCACTCTGCGCCGCGCTGCCCGGCGTCGCCCTCGCCCAATCGATCGCCGCGCCGACACTGAAGCCCGGCGATACCTGGACCTACATCAACACCGTCGAAATCGGCCCGAACGGCTGGCGCCAGTCGCGCGACGAGGTTACCGTGCAGCGGACGACACCCGGGCACATCTACATCGAAACCCGGCAAAGCGGCACGACGCAAGCGCCGCACGAATTGATCGTCGACGCGGACTGGAGCCGCGCGCGCAGCGTCAACGGCACGGAAACCGTGGTGAACCGCCCGTTCGCGTTTCCGCTGACGGTCGGCAAGACCTGGGCAATCAGTTATGCCGAGACGAACCCGAATCCGCAGCATGCGTCGGAAGCGTACGACACGCATTACAAGGTCGTCGGCCGCGACACGGTCACGGTGCAGGGCGGGAAATTCGATGCGATCAAGATCGAGGCCGAAGGCACGTGGAAAGCGCAAAACGCGCCCGGGCAGTCGATCACGTCCGGCTTGTCCCGCACCGTGAACGGCTCGACGATCCTGATGCAAAGCCACAACAACGGCACGGCGGAACAGACCGGCAAGACTTACAAGGCGTTCTGGTACGTGCCGGCGGTCGGACGCTGGGTGAAGTCGGTCGAGGAGTACTACGACTCGAACAGCATGCGCACCGCACGCTATACGAACGAACTGGTGTCGTACCGGCGCGCGGGAACGGAAGGCGGCGCGCAGCTGCCCGCTCAGCCCGCGCCCGCCCCGATGGCGCCGGAAGGCACGCCTCCCGGCGGTCAATGACCCGGCGCGCGCCCGCTTACGTATAGAGCGACGCCGGCGGCAATTCCCCGGTCAACGCGAACCGGCCGACATCACGCAGCCGATAGTCGAGCGGATCGTGCAGCGTATGCGTGCGCGCGTTGCGCCAGAAGCGGTCGAGGCCGAGCGACGCGGCCGTGGCGCGCGCGCCGCATGCGTCGAACAGCGCCTCGCCGTTGTCGAGCGCCGCGCGCTGCGCGACGATCTTCGCCTCCGATACCGCGAGCGCCACCTCGGCGCGCTCGTCCGCCGTCAGCGCATCCTGCCGCGCCCACGCGCGCTGCAACGCGGCCGCCGCGCGATCGGCCAGCGCCGCCGCGGCGATCGCCCGCACGCGCATGTCGCCGAAGCGCTGCAGCGTGTACGGATCGTCGCTTGCCTGCACGACCTCCGACTGTATCCATGGGCGGCCATGCTTCAGCACGTAGTCGCGCGCTTCCGCCAGCGCACCTTCCGCGAGCCCGACGAACAGGTTCGTCAGCACGAGCTGCGACACGAGCGTGCGCAGCGTCGCGCGCGGTGTCGGCGGCGCCTCGGAGCGGTGCAGCACCTCGTCCGGCGCGAGCGTCACGCCGTCGAAGCTCACGCTGCCGCTGTCGGTCTGGCGCTGGCCGATCGGGTCCCAGTCTTCGTTGACCGTGATCCCCGCGCGATCGGTCGGCACCACGCCGAACACGGTGCGGCCCGCTTGCGGATCGTGCGCGGACACCGTCATGCGCTGCGAGCCGCGCGTGCCCGAACAGAAGCCCTTCACGCCATCGAGCCGGTAGCCGCCGTCCGGCGTCGCGGTCGCCGCCAGCCGCGTGTCGATCGGGTTGACCGCATTGCCCCACCACCAGCGATGCTCGACCGTGCCGCGCAGATAGCGTTCGCGCTGTGCCGCGCTGCCCCACACGTCGACGCTCACCACCTGCAGGATCTGGAACCCGACCAGATGCGCGAGCGCGCTGTCGACGCGCGCGATCCGCCGGATCGTGTCGTAGATCGCCGGCCACCCGGCTTCCTGCCCGCCGAATTCGCGCGGCACCGCGAGCGTCAGCAGGCCCGCGTCGGCGAGCCACTGCTTTTCCTGCGCGGCATGGCCGCCCGCGCGATCGCGCGCGGCGGCGGTTTCGCGCAGCGTTTCGATGACGCGCGCCAGTGCGTCCGGATCGACGGCTGACACATCCGTTGCAGCGGCGAGCGTCGCCGGGCCGCGGGGATCGTTCATGCGACGGCTTCCTGTTCCTGGGTCGAGACAGCTTCCGACAACGGCACGAGTTTCCCGAGTTCGCACCTGCCGGTCAACCGCGCGAGGATCTCGCGCCGCCAGTCGTCGTAGATCGCGCGGTATTCGGCGATATCCGCGCCGAACACGTGCGCGGTGTGCGCGTACTCGTCGTGCAGGTAACCGTCGAGCCGCGCCTGCGTTTCCTCGTCGGCCGCGATCACGCGATCGATCAGCGCGTCGCGTTCGGCCGCCGGCAGCGCCTTCAACGTGTCGAACCACCACTGGACGATCTGCACGCGATGCCACTCCTCGTCCGGCCGGATCCGGTTCTCGCCGTGTTCGCGCATCGCGCTGTCGCCGATACGGCCGGTCTTGCGCTGGATCCACAGCTTCGCGAGGATGTGCAGCTCGTAATGCCACTCGAACGCGAGAAAGCCCGCGACGTCGCGCACCGCGATGTCGCCGATGCGCGCCCAGTGCGCGGCGACGAGCCGGTCGATTTCCGGCAGCGGATCGCGCCCCGTCAGTTCGGTCACGCGCTCACGGCCGATCACCGCGTGCGCGCCGTCGTCGCCGAGCTGGCGCGACAGGATCAGCTGGAAATGCGGGTCGTCGCGGAACAGCGTGTCGATCGCCTTCGCGACGACCTGCACGATGAACAGGTCGTGCGACGCCATCTTCGTGTAGTAGTCGGCGACGGCGGCCAGTTCGTCTTGGCCGCGCGGCTCGCGCGGCGGTGTCGCCAGCTTGTCCGGGAAGCCGGGACGATGGCGTCGTGCGACGTCCAGGAACAGTGCTTCCTCGAATTGTCCGTTCCATTCGCGCGGCGCGCCGATGGGTAAGGTCATGGGTATCGTTCTCTCAGGGTCTTCAATGAAAAGAGCCGGCGCTCGTGGCGCCGCTCAGGTACGCCGGGTCACGCGTCGGACCAGGCGGTCGCCCGTGATTTGCACGGCCGAAACGAGTGCGATCAGGATCACGATCACGGTCGCCATGACGGTCGTGTCGAAACGCTGATAGCCGTAGCGGATCGCGAGATCGCCGAGCCCGCCCGCGCCGACGGCACCCGCCATCGCGGTCGAGCCGATCAGCGCGACGACGGTGATCGTGAAGCCGCCGAGCATGCCGGGGAGCGCCTCGGGCAGCAGCACGTGCCAGACGATGTGACGGCGCTTCGCGCCCATCGCGAGCGCGGCCTCGATCAGCCCGCGATCGACTTCGCGCAGGCTCACCTCGGCGATCCGCGCGAAGAACGGGATCGCGGCGATCGACAGCGGCACGACGGCCGCCCATACGCCGATCGTCGTGCCGATCAGCACGCGCGTGAACGGCAGCAGCGCGACGAGCAGGATGATGAACGGCGTCGAGCGGAACACGTTGACGAGCGCGCCGAGCACCGCGTTCACGCCGCGCCGCTCGTAGATGCCGCCGGGCGCGGTCGTCACGAGGATCACCGCGAGCGGGACGCCGATCAGCGCCGCGACCGCGGCCGACGCGGCGACCATCGACAGCGTGTCGCGGATCGCGTCGAGCAGTTCGGGCCACCAGAGGTCAAACATAGCCGAGCACCTCCGCGTGATTCGCGTGGCGGCGCGCGCGTTCGAGCAGCGCCGCCACCGCACCGCCGCGGGCCGCCGGCTGGCCGGCGTCGTCTGCGCGCGGCGCCGCCGCGATCACGAGCCGCCCTTGCGCATGCCCCTGGATGCGCTCGATCCCGCCATGCAGGAAACGCACCGAGCCGCCGAGCGCCGCCGCGAGCGCGCCGACATCCGGCTCGCCGCCGCTCTCGCCCGTATAACGGACGTCGAGCACGACCTGCGCACCGTCGGGCAGCGCGGCCTGCTCGGGCAGCGGCTGCACGCGCGCGGCCAGTTCGGCCGGCAGGTCGTGCACGAGCGTGCTGAGCAGTGCGCGCGTCGCGCCGTGGCGCGGATCGCCGAACACGCGCCACACGGGGCCCGTTTCGACGACTTCGCCTTGTTCGATCACCGCGACCGTGTCGCACACCGCGCGGATCACTTCCATCTCGTGCGTGATCAGCACGATCGTCAGCCCGAGGCGACGGTTGATGTCTGCGAGCAGCGCGAGGATCGACTGCGTCGTCTCGGGATCGAGCGCCGAAGTCGCCTCGTCGCACAGCAGGACCTCGGGATTGTGCACGAGCGCGCGGGCAATGCCGACGCGCTGCTTCTGCCCGCCCGACAGGCTGGCCGGATACGCGTCGCGTTTCGCGGCGAGCCCGACGAGTTCGAGCAGCGCCTCGACCTTGCGCACGCGCTCGGCCTTCGGCACGCCGGCGATCTTCAGCGGCAGCGCGACGTTCTCGAACACCGTCTTCGCGGACAGCAGGTTGAAATGCTGGAACACCATGCCGGTGCGACGCCGCAGCGCGACGAGCCCGTCCTCGTCGAGCGCGCCGACGTCGACGCCCTGTACGCGCACGCGGCCCGAGCTCGGCCGCTCGAGCCCGTTCACGAGCCGCAGCAGCGTCGACTTGCCCGCGCCGCTGCGGCCGATGATCCCGAACACCTCGCCGCGCCGCACGTCGAGCGTCACGTCGCGCAGCGCGGCGGCCTGGCCGCGCGGCGTCGCGAACACCTTGCCGACCTGCTCCAGCGACACGGCTGCGCCACCGGCGGCCGCCACGGCCGCCGCGTCATGCGTGCCGGCAACGATGCCGGCACGCGCGGCCGATGCATCGACGAAACCCAGCGTATCGAACAATTGCGTCATCGCTTCGCTCCGTCACGTTCAGGCATGCGCGGGATGCGCGGGTTCGGATGCCGGTACGGCAGCCGGCCGGTGCTGCGCGCCCGTGTGCCACGCGGGCAGGCGCGGGCCCGCGCCGAACAGCTTCTCGCGCAGCGTCGGCGCGGGATCGTAGTCTTCCTTGTAGACGCCGCGGTTCTGCAGCTCGGGCACGACCCAGTCGACGAAATCCTCGAACGACTCGGGCATCACGGTGCGCGTGAGGTTGAAACCGTCGATGCCCGTCTCGTCGATCCACGACTGCAGTTCGTTCGCGACCTGCGACGGCGAGCCGACGATCGGCGCATACCGGCCGCCGAGCGACATCTGCTCGAGCATCCGCCGCACGGTCCACGTGCCGGTCGTGCTCTTGCGCGAGATCGCGTCGACGGCCGACTGGATCGAGTCGGTCTTCACGTACGAGATCGGTTCGTCGAGGCCGTACTTCGCGAAGTCGATGCCGGTCGAGCTCGCGAAATGCGCGAGGCCCGCTTCGGGGCTCGCATAGCGCCGGTATTCGTCGAACTTCTCGCGCGCGAGAAGTTCGGTTTCGGCCGTCACGACGCTCACGCCGGCAAAGATCCTGATCGACGCCGGATCGCGCCCCTGCCGCGCGGCAGCCGCACGGATGTCGAGCGCCGCCGCACGCGCTGCGGCCTTGCTCTGCCCGTTCACGAACACGCATTCGGCGTGACGGCCCGCGAACTCGACGCCGCGCGCGGACGAACCGGCCTGGTACAACACCGGCGTGCGCTGCAGCGACGGCTCGCTCAGGTGGATCGCATCGATCGAATAGAACGGCCCGTCGTGCTTCACGCGCCGCACCTTGCCCGGCTGCGCGAACACGCGCGCCTGCGCATCGCGGATCACCGCGTCGTCGTCCCAGCTCTGCTCCCACAGCTTGTAGACGACGTCCATGTAGTCGTCCGCGCGCTCGTAGCGGTCGTCGTGGCCGATCTGCTGCGCGAGGCCCATCCCGCGTGCGGCACTGTCGAGATAACCGGTGACGATGTTCCAGCCCACGCGCCCTTTCGTCAGGTGATCGAGCGTCGACATGCGGCGCGCGAACAGGTAAGGCGGCTCGTAGGTCAGGTTCGCGGTCACGCCGAAGCCGAGATGCCGCGTGACCTGCGCCATCGCGGGCACCAGCAGCAGCGGATCGTTGACGGGCACCTGCACCGATTCGCGCAGCGCGGCATCGGGGCCGCCGCCGAACACGTCGTACACGCCGACGATGTCCGCGAGGAAGATCCCGTCGAACTTGCCGCGTTCGAGCGTTTTCGCGAGGTCGGCCCAGTAGTCGAGATCGGTGTAGTGCGCGGAGCGGTCGCGCGGATGCGTCCACAGCCCATGGTTAATGTGCCCGACGCAGTTCATGTTGAACGCGTTGAGCAGGATCTTCTTGCGGTTCGCCGTCGTCATGTGAGCGCCTCCGTCACCACGCGATCGCGTACAGCGAGCCGAACGCGTTGTCGAGCGCCTTGCGCACGGCCGGCGACTGCTGGTAGATCGCGATGAACTTGCGAATGCGCGGATCGTTCACGCTGTCCGGCCGCACGACCCACTGGATCGCGAAGATCTTGTTCTCGGTGCCGTCGAACAGCAGCGCGCTGTTCGGGTCGGTCGTGCCGGCGAGCTTGATGAAGCTCGGGTAGCCCTGCGCGAGATCGACGTCGTCGAGCGAACGCGCGAGTTGCGATGCCTCGAGCGGGATGATCTTCAGGTGCTTCGGGTTCGACACGATGTCGTGCGTCGTCGCGCGGTAGTCGGCGCCCGGCTTCAGCTTGATGAGCCCCGCGCGCTGCAGCAGCAGCAACCCGCGCCCGCCGTTCACCGGATCGTTCGCGATCGCGACCTTCGCGCCGTCCTTCAGCTCGCTGAAGCTTTTCACCTTCTTCGAATAGAGGCCGATCTTCATGATCGTGCCGGGCGCGATCGACACGAAGTTGTAGCCGCCCTGCTTGTTCGCGTTCTCGAGGAACGGGATGTGCTGGAAGTAGTTGACGTCGATGTCCTTGTTCGCGAGCGCCGCGTTCGGCGTATTCCAGTCGGTGAATTCGACGATCCGCACGTCGAGCCCCTGCGCCTTCGCCTCCTTGGCGGCAACCTTCAGCGCCTCGATCTGCGGGCTCGTCGAAATGCCGACCTTCAGCGGCGCGGTGTCGGCCCGCGCACCATTGAGCAGCGCGACGCCGAGCAGGGCGGCGGCCAGCAGGCGCGCGACGCGGCCGGCGGAAAGACGGGCGGAAAAAACGGCATGCAGCATGGGAACCACTCTCCTGTCCAAAGACGGTATCGACGGATGAGCGACGCCGCGGCGAACGCGCGGGCGTTCTCCGGACAAGGGTCAAGCACGTCGGAAAAGGATCAGCCGATGATAGAGAGCGGAGCGGGGACGGTCTACGAAGCGATTGTGCGAAGAAAATCGCGCGCGGCGATATGGGCGGCGGCCACGCAGGATCGGCGGCCCGACCGGGCGCCCGGCCGAAATCTCGGCCTGGACGCCGGGCGAATTCCGAAATCTCGGCCAGCCGGCCGGGCCGTCATTTCCGCAGACGAAACAAATCCCTTATGAATCAATGGATTAAAAATATTCCGTCAGGCTGCATTTCTGGCATGGGGGTTGCGTAATAGACGGCACACGATGCCGCGAAGCGATGCAGGCATTCCAACATCAGGAGACACGTCTTGCAGACCTCTATCCATACCCCGTCCCATCCGGAGCCGGTTTCCAACGCCGTCGCCGCCCCGCGCGAGCGCTTCTGGCCGGAAGGCTGGTGGAAGCTGATGGAAATCCGCATCGGCATCATCCCGCTGCCCGTCTACTTCATCCTGCTTGCGCTGATCGTCGGCTTCTCGGTCACCGGCAAGGTGCCCGGCGAGATCTCGATGGCGATCGCGGTGCTCGCGTTCTTCGGCTTCACCTGCGCGGAACTGGGCAAGCGCTTGCCGCTCCTGCGCAACATCGGCGCCGCCGCGATCTTCGCGACCTTCGTGCCGTCGGCGCTCACGTACTACCACGTGCTGCCGAAGCCGGTGCTGAACCTGACGGTCGAATTCACGAAGTCGACCAACTTCCTGTACCTGTTCATCGCGTCGATCATCGTCGGCAGCATCCTGAGCATGGACCGGCGCGTGCTGATCCAGGGCTTCGTGAAGATCTTCATTCCGCTCGCGGCCGGCTCGGTCGCGGCCGCGATCGTCGGCACGGCCGTAGGTACCGCGCTCGGCCTCGGCGCGCGCCACACGCTGCTGTACATCGTCGTGCCGATCATGGCGGGCGGCGTCGGCGAAGGCGCGATTCCGCTGTCGATCGGCTATTCGGAACTGATGCACCTGCCGCAAGGCGAGATGTTCGCGATGGTGCTGCCGCCGGTGATGCTCGGCAGCCTGACCGCGATCATCCTGTCGGGCGCGCTCGACATGCTCGGCAAGCGCTTCCCGCACCTGACCGGCAACGGCCGCCTGCAGGTCGGCGAATCGGGCGACATGACGCCCGAGAACGAGGAAATCCGCGGCCACGTCGACGTCTCGCACATCGCGGGCGCCGGCATCACGGCGATCACGCTGTACCTGGTCGGCCTGATGGCGCACAAGCTGTTCGGCCTGCCCGCGCCGGTCGCGATGCTGTTCCTCGCGGTGCTCGTGAAGCTCGCGCGCGCGGTGTCGCCGCCGCTGCAGGAAGGCGCGTTCGTCGTCTACAAGTTCTTCTCGACCGCCGTCACGTACCCGCTGCTGTTCGCGATCGGCGTCGCGATGACGCCGTGGGACAAGCTGACCGCCGCGTTCACGATCGTCAACGTGGTCACGATCGTGTCGACCGTCGCGACGCTGATGGGCACCGGTTTCGTGGTCGGCCGCCTGATGAAGATGTACCCTATCGACACCGCAATCGTGAACGCCTGCCACAGCGGGCAAGGCGGCACCGGCGACGTCGCGATCCTCACGGCCGCGAACCGGATGCAGCTGATGCCGTTCGCGCAGATCGCGACCCGCATCGGCGGCGCGATCGTCGTCACGGTCACGCTGATCCTGATCGCACACTTCGGATGACGCGCCGCCGCGCGCTCCGTCGCGCAGGCCGCTTCGCACGCGCCGCCGCCGGCCTTGCCGGCGCGCGGCGCGCGTCGTTCGGGGCGTCGCTCCGGGCGGCCGGTTGCGGGCTTCGATGAGGGCGAACGTGCAGAAGAGCTTCAAGGGAATCCCGTGGTGGGGCTGGGCATCGGCCGGCGTGCTGTACGTGTGCGTGGCGGCCGCGGCCGTCGATTTCGCGTGGGAACGCGCGATCGACGCGCTCGAGGAAACCGGCGCGCACCGGCTCGACCTGTATGCATCGAGCCTGAAGAGCGAACTCGGCCGCTTCGAGATCCTGCCCGGCCTGGTCGCGCGGCAGGACCGCGTGCGCGCGATGCTGAAAGCCGCGCCGCACGATGCCCCCGAGCTCGTGCACACGGTCGACACGTACCTCGAAGCCGTGAACCGCGACGCGGGCAGCGGCGCAGTCGACGTGATCGACCTGCAGGGCGACGTGATCGCCGCCAGCAACTGGAACGAAACGCTCAGCTTCGTCGGCACCAACGTGTCGTACCGGCCGTATTTCAAGGACGCGCTCGCGCGCGGCAGCGGCCGCTTCTTCGGCATCGGCACCAATACCGGCGTGCCGGGCGTCTACTTCGCGAGCGCGGTGCGCGACGACGGCGTGCCGATCGGCGTCGCCGCCGTGAAGATCAGCGTCGACCCGCTCGAATCGGCGTGGCGCGCGCCGGGAGTCGCCGCGATGGTCGTCGACGGCAACGGCGTGGTCGTGATCTCGACCGAACCCGCGTGGAAATTCACCGCGCTGCGCCCGATCACCGCGCAGCAGCAGCGCGACATCCAGGCATCGCGACAGTACGCGGGCCGCACGGTCGACGCGCTGCCGTACCGCCGCATCGGCGACCGCAGCGCGGCCGCATGGTTCGGCACCTTCCCCGATCCGCGCCACGCCGGCCGCACCACACGCTATCTCGTGATGTCGCGCCCCGCGCCGCAGGCCGGCGATTCGCTGATGGTGCTGCTCGACATCGCGGGGGCGCGGCGCCAGCAGCAGACGGCCTTCGTGTTCGTCACCGGCGCGTTCCTGATCGCCGCGCTGCTGGCCGGTTACGCGATCCAGCGCCGCCGCGCGATCGTCGCGCGGCTGAATGCGCAGGACGCGCTGCGGCGCGCGAACGACCGGCTCGAGCTGACCGTCGCGCAGCGCACGGCCGCGCTGACGGCCGCGAACGAACGGATGCAGCGCGAGATCGTCGAGCGCGAGCGCACCGAGCAGCGGCTGCGCGCGTCGCAGCAGGAAGTCGTGCATGCGGGCAAGCTCGCGGTGCTCGGGCAGATGGCCGCCGGTCTCACGCACGAGCTGAACCAGCCGCTCGTCGCGATCCGCACGCTGTGCGACAACGCGCGCACGTTCTTCGAGCGCGGCCAGCCGGCGCCGGCGCTCGCCAATCTCGAACGGATCGGCAAGCTCGTCGACAGCATGGCCGTGCTCACCGGCGAGCTGAAGACCTTCGCGCGCAAGCCCGACGTCGAGCGCGTCGCGGTCTCGTTGAACGAGGCCGTCGCACATGCGCGGCTCATCTACGATGCGCGGATCCGCGACGAAGGCGTGCAACTCGACGTGCACATCGCGCCCGGCACCGCCGTGTCGGCCGAATCGAGCCAGTTGCAGCAGGTGATCGTGAACCTGCTCGGCAACGCGCTCGACGCGGTGCGCGACGCGCCCGTGCGCCGCATCGTCATCGAGGCCACCGGGCCGGACGAAGCCGGCCGTGTGCGCGTCACGGTCGCCGACAGCGGCGCGGGCATCGCGCCCGAGGTGCTGCCGCACCTGTTCGAGCCGTTCGTCACGACCAAGCCGCGCGGCCAGGGCCTCGGGCTCGGCCTCGCGATCACGTCGCGCATCGTCGAGGCGTTCGGCGCGAAGATCGCGGCGACGAACCGCGACGAAGGCGGCGCGCAGTTCAGTATCGAATTCGCGGCGGCAACGCTGCAAAGGACAGAGCATGGAAGATGAGATTCGGGTGCTGGTCGTCGAGGACGATGAAAACGTCCGGATCGGCGTCGAGCAGGCGGTGGCGCTTGCCGGCTTCGCGGTCGATGCCTTCGCGTCGGCCGCCGACGCGCTTCATCACGTTGCGCCCGGCGCGCCGGTCGTGATCGTGTCGGACGTGCGGATGCCGGGCATCGACGGGCTGCAGCTGCTCGATCGCGTGATGGCCATCGACGCGCAGATCCCGGTCGTGCTGATCAGCGGCCACGCCGATATCTCGACGGCCGTCGGCGCGATGCAGGTCGGCGCGTACGACTTCATCGAGAAGCCGTTCTCGTCGGACGTGATCGCGGGGCGCGTCGCGCGCGCGGTCGAGAAGCGCCGCCTGACGCTCGAGGTGCAGGGCCTGCGCGCGGCGCTGAACAACTGGCAGGGCATCGAGGCGTTCGTGCTCGGCAAGTCGCCTGCGATGGCCGACGTGCGCAAGAAGATCCTGCGCCTCGCCGATACGTCGGTGTCGGTGCTGATCACCGGCGAAACGGGCACCGGCAAGGAACTGATCGCGCGCAGCCTGCACGACTTCGGCGGCCGGCGCGACGCGCATTTCGTCGCGCTGAACTGCGGCGGCCTGCCCGAGCAGGTCTTCGAAAGCGAACTGTTCGGCCACGAGGCCGGCGCGTTCACGGGTGCGATCAAGAAGCGCATCGGCAAGATCGAATGGGCGGACGGCGGCACGCTGTTCCTCGACGAGATCGAGACGATGCCGGTTCCGCTGCAGGTCAAGATGCTGCGCGTGCTGCAGGAGCGCGTGGTCGAGCGGCTCGGCGCGAACGAGCTGATTCCGGTGGACTGCCGCGTGGTCGCCGCGTCGAAGGCCGATCTTGCCGAACTGGCGGCCGACGGCCGCTTCCGCGCCGACCTTTTGTATCGCCTCAACGTCGCGCAGATCGAGCTGCCGCCGCTGCGCGAGCGGCGCGAAGACGTGCCGCTGCTGTTCGAGCATTTCGTGCTCGCGGCCGCACGGCGCTTCGGGCAACCGGCGCCGGTCGTCACGGCCGCGCAGGTATCCGAACTGATGACGCACGCATGGCCCGGCAACGTGCGCGAGCTGCAGAACGTGGCCGACCGCTTCGTGCTCGGGCTGACCGGCGACAGCCTGCTGTCGTCCGGCGGCACGCCGGCCGCGGGCGGCACGCTCGCGGAGCAGCTCGCGTATTTCGAGCGGATGCTGATCGAGGACATGCTGCAGCGTCACAACGGCAACGTCGCGGAGGCCAGCGAAGCGCTCGGCATGCCGAAGAAGACGCTCTATCACAAGCTGCGCAACCTGCGGATTCCCGCGCGCGGCGACGCGGCGGCCGATGGCGGCGAATGACGCGAACGAGGACACGCACGACAGCATGGATCGCATCGACATCACCGAACACGGCCGCGTCGCCGGCCACCTGATCCGCGGCGTCACGCGCGCGCAGAAAACCTTCCGCCCGAGCGACTGGCCCGAGCGCCTCGCGGGCGTCATCACGCTGTTCGTCGGCGAGCGGCGGCCCGGCTATCCGTGCGCGCTGTCGCGGCTCGCGATGCCGGTCGTCGACCGCGGCGTCAAATGCCTGTTCGTGTCTGACGAATTGCGCACCGTATGCGCGGACGCCTTCGACTTCGCGATGCAGTTCGCGGCCGACAACGACCTCCCCGTCGAACTTCAGACCGCGCCCGCGCTGGCGGTGCGCTGAAACGCGGGCCGCGTTCGCGGCGCGCGTCCTTCCCGATTCCCCGTTTTCCTGGTTGCGGTGCACGGGTGCGCAGGCCGTCGCACGCGCCTTTCCGGGCCTGTCCGGCTTCACGGCCAATCGTTAGACGATTGAAAGCATCGGCACCCATCCCCTTCCGACAAGGGTTTGCGGCCGAGCCATCAAAAAAATTGATCGTCACGATGAAAATTATGCGTTTTCCTTGCAGGTCGCCGTGATGCATAGTTGCGTCGTGTTGACGCACCTTTGAGTCTTTCAGTCATGAACATGCGAATCGAGCCGTCCGTGCTCGCGAACCCCGACCTGCAATTTGCGACGCTTTCGTCAGGCATCAGCCTGCCGTATGTCGAGCGGGGCAGCGGCGCGCCGATGGTGTTCGTGCACGGCTCGCTGTGCGACTACCGCTACTGGGATCCGCAGCTCGCGTCGCTGTCGGCCCACTACCGCTGCATCGCGCCGAGCCTCAGCCATTACTGGCCGGCCGTCGAAGCGGGCATCCAGGACGAGTTCAGCTGGCAGAACCACGTCGACGAGCTCGCCGAGTTCATCGACGCGCTCGATCTCGGCCCCGTGCATCTGGTCGGCCACTCGCGCGGCGGCAGCGTCGCGTTCAACGTCGCGCGCCAGCATCCGCAACTCGTCGAATCGCTGACGCTCGCCGATCCGGGCGGCCCACTGCAACAGCCGGGCGTGCGCGAAGCCGCGCTGCCGGCCGCCGCGATCGCGCTGCGCACGAAGGCCGTAAGCCTGATCGGGCAAGGCGACGTCGAAGCGGGCCTCGAGATGTTCGTCGATTCCGTGAGCCTGCCCGGCGCGTGGAAGAAAAGCACGTCGCGTTTCCGCACGATGGCGATCGACAACGCAAGCACGCTGCCGAAGCAGTTGCGCGACCCGCTGCCCGCGTACTCGCAGCACACGGCCGGCGACATCGCGTGCCGCACGCTGCTGATCGACGGCCAGCGCAGCCCGAAGATGTTCCGCAACAACGTCGATACGCTGACGCAGTGGATCGGCAATGCGCAACGGCAGACCGTCGCCGGCGCATCGCACGGGATGAACGCGGCAAGCCCCGCCGTGTTCAACCGTTACGTGCACGAGTTCGTCGCCGCGTAACGCGAGCGGGCGGCATGCGCGCCGCCCGGCCTTCCCCTCTCTTGCGGAAGCGAAACGGCACGGGCAATCCGCATCGTTTCGCATCCCTCTGCATCACGCAGCCGATGCCGCCTTGCGCGTCACCGCATCCGGCAACCCGAACACGCTGTCGAACGCCCAGTTGTACGTGAACGTGAAGATCGGGAAAAACACGATCAGCACCGCGTCGTACAGGAACGCCTGCCATAACGACACGTCGAGCCACCACGCGATCAACGGAATCAGGAACGTCACGAGCGCGACCTGAAACCCGATCGCATGCACGACACGTCGCCCGACGGTGCGCGTCGTTTCGGTGCGCCGCCGCTCCCACGCCTCGAACCCAAGGTTGTACAGAAAATTGACGGTGACGCCCGTCGTCGAGATCATCACGCCGAGCAGGCCGCTCGTCGCCGCGCTCGCGCCGCTCAGCATGCCGAGCACCGACGACGCGACGAGGATG
The DNA here is from genome assembly GCF_001411495.1 of Burkholderia cepacia ATCC 25416. Classification (NCBI taxonomy): domain Bacteria; kingdom Pseudomonadati; phylum Pseudomonadota; class Betaproteobacteria; order Burkholderiales; family Burkholderiaceae; genus Burkholderia; species Burkholderia cepacia. The sequence goes on from NZ_CP012982.1 coordinate 1,322,373, forward strand.
CCGAGCACCTCGAACATCACGACGTAGACTATGCGTCTCTTCCATCCTTGCATGACCGACCACCTTCGTTTCGAACAAGGTGGCGAGACTACAGCGGACACTTCGTCCGTAAAAGTCAGGTCCTTTCAATTTTTCTGACAGGAGGCGGCCGACCATGCTGACCAGCGATCACATCGACATGCTGCTGACCGTCATCGACGAAGGCTCGTTCTCGGCCGCCGCGCGTGCGCTCGGCCGCACGCCGTCGGCGATCAGCATGGCGATCGCGAACCTCGAGGCCGAACTCGACCTCGTGCTGTTCGACCGCGGCACGCGCGAGCCGACGCCGACCGCCGCAATGGCCGCGCTGCTGCCCGACGCGCGCGCGATCGCCGAACGGCTGCATGCGCTGCGTGCGCATGCGCAGCACTTGTCGGAGGGTGTCGAGGACACGCTGCGACTCGGGCTCGCGGCCGAAATCGATGGTGCGCCGATTGCGCGCGCGCTGGCCGCCGTCGCCGCGAAATATCCGGCGCTCGCGGTCAGCGTCGTCACCGCACCGCAGGATGCGATCGTCGACGCGCTGCATCGCGGGGCCGTCGATCTTTGCGTCGCGTACGGCGGGCTCGATCTTCATCCGCAGGAACAGATTCACGCGCTGTGGACCGAGACGCTGATCGCGGTCGCCGCGCCCGGCCATCCGGCGATTGCCGAAGCCGCGCATCCGGAGGCGATCGAGCGCTTGTCGGGGTTTCGGCAGATCGTGATCGCCGATCCGGAGCGGCCGCTCACCGACGTGCGGCCGCTTATCGGCAACCGCACGTGGAAAGTGACCGACATGGCGACCGCGATCGCGCTCGTGAAGGCCGGTCATGGCTGGGCGAACTTGCCGGAATCGATCATCGACCGGTATGTGGCGGACGGCGAACTCGCACCGCTCGTGTTCGCGAACATTCGCAACGGGCTGCCGCTGCCTGTGTATTGGCGGCGGCCGAAACATACGGGGCTCGGCAAGGCCGCCGGGGAACTCTTGCGGGCACTGCGGGCTGAAGACAGTCCGCATTGAGCGGTGCGGCGATGGCGTCGCCACACCGTCCGTCAACGCCGGACGACTTGACCGTTAGTTGCAGTCACTGGACCACCACCGCGCGCTCGGCGCCGGAAACGCGTTCCCGGTCATCGCTCGACCTGCCCGACCATGCCGACCGTGAGGCGGGTCATACGACCGTGATGGCGAGCTCCTCCGCATACGCCTCCAACCGGTCGCCTACCCGCAACTTAAGGACATCGATGAACCGTTTGATCTTCGCGTCGACGAACTGACGGGACGAATACACCGCATAGACGTTGCGCTGGGCGGTGTGGAATTCAGGCAGCACGCGAACGAGCGATCCTTTACGCAAATCGTCGATTGCCGAGAAGGCGGCGATCAGCCCGATCCCCGCGCCCTCGCGCAGTACCGTGGACATCGCATCCATGTCGTTGACGCTGAAGTGCGATCCCGCCGGACGATACACCGCCTCGCCGGCCCTGCCTTGCAGACGCCATTCGTCGGGCGCGTAATCGACCGTGCTCAGGAGCACACATGTGTGGTCGACGAGCTCTTCCACGCACGCGGGAGCCGGACGATGCGCCAGATACTCGGGCGACGCCGCCAGAACGCAATGGCTGACGCCGATCTTCTGGCTCACATACGCCGAGTCCGGCAGCGTGCGCGCAATCACGATCGCCACGTCGAGTTGCTCTTCGAGCAGGTTCGGCATCCGCTGCGACAGCATGAGATCGACCGATACCTCCGGGTATGCGTTCCGATAGGCAAGCACGGCTTGCGAAACGAGTTGACGGCCTAATCCCGGCACCGCATGCACGCGCAACACGCCGCGCGGCTCCAGCAGCGCATCGCGCGCTTCCGCTTCTGCCCGTTCGATGTCCGAGAGGATCGCAACGCTGCGCTCGTAAAAACGTCGCCCCGCATCGGTGACGACGAGCCGTCGCGTCGAGCGCTGCAGCAACCGCGTGTTGAGATTGTCCTCGAGTACCGAGACCGCTCGGGAAATGTTGCCGACCGTCGTATCGAGGTGGTTTGCGACAGCCGTGAAACTGCCCATCTCGACCACCTTCGCAAACACCGACATGGTGTGAACCTTGTCCATTACGCACCCTGGTTTTGAATTGATCTCCGAATCGCTGCGTTTCGGCCCGCGCGAGCCTGTTGATCATAGGGCCCGCGCCTGCTTCGTGCAGTCAGCGCGCAATCCCTTGTCGTTTTCGCGCATCCTTTCAATTCACCTTCATTCTGGCAGGGGATTTTCCCTCCCGAGACAAGATTCATTCTTTCCGGCCCCTCTAAGTTGCCGCCCGCTTCACGCCTAGACTGGGTCCCGAAGTCAGGCAATCAGAACGCGGAAGTATCGAACCCGAGCTCGGCCCGCCACGGCGAATCGTCCAGATACGGCGTGGCGCAGGTTCCCCTGTCCGGCTCGTGGCGAACACACATCGAATCGTAATCCTAACCATAGAGGCTAATACCATGGACATCAGTTACGACGCGCTTCATCTTTTCATCAACGGCGAATGGATCGGTGCGAGCGAACGCGAAACGGCGCCGGTGATCAACCCCGCCACGCAAATCGAGATCGGGCGCGTCCCGCTGGCGACGGCAGCCGATCTGGATCGCGCCCTGCAGGCCACCGCACCGGCTTTTGACGTCTGGCGCAACACCGTGCCTGCCGAACGCGCGCGCATTCTGAAGCGTGCGGCGGAACTGATGCGCGAGCGCGCCGAGCACATCGCGACCGTCATGACGCTCGAGGAAGGCAAACCACTGGCAGAAAGCCGCGACGAAGTCCTGCGTGCCGCCGACTATTTCGAATGGTTCGCCGAAGAGGCTCGACGTATCGACGGCCGCGTGGTGCCATCCAACCGCCCGGGCGTGCAACAGCTCGTGAAAAAACAGGCGATCGGGCCCGTCGCCGCATTCACGCCATGGAATTTTCCCGCGATCACCCCGGCGCGCAAGCTCTCCGCCGCACTCGCCGCCGGATGCAGCGTCATCATCAAACCCGGCGAGGAAAGCCCCGCAACGGCGCTCGCGCTGGCACGTGCACTGGACGACGCCGGTTTGCCGAAGGGCGTGCTTCAAGTCGTATTCGGCGTGCCCGACCAGGTGTCGAAGCATCTGATCGCTTCCCCGGTCATCCGGAAGGTGACGTTCACGGGCTCGGTACCGATCGGCCGCCTGCTGTCGGCGCGTGCCGCCGAAGGCGTCAAACCCATCACGCTGGAGCTGGGCGGACACGGGCCCGTCCTCGTATTCAACGACGCGGATGTCGAGAAGGCCGCGGTCGACGGTGCGGCGAACCGCTTTCGCGGTACAGGCCAGGTCTGCATCTCGTCGACGCGCTTCCTGATCCAGCGCGAAGTCTACGACGCGTTCGTCGGGCACTTCGTGCGCGCCACCCAGGCCCTCAAGGTCGGGAATGGCATGGATGCCGGCACGCAGGTCGGGCCGCTGGCCAATCCGCGCCAGCTTGCCAAGATGGAAGAACTCATCGCCGATGCGGTGGAACGTGGCGCAATGGTCCTCGCCGGCGGAAAGCGCATCGAGGGCGAAGGATATTTCTTCGAACCCACGGTCCTCGCCGACGTACCGAAGGACGCGCGCGTGATGCATGAAGAACCGTTCGGCCCGATCGCGGTGCTGATGCGCTTCGATGCCCTCGCCGACGGGCTCGCCGAAGCGAACCGGTTGCCGTACGGGCTCTCCGCCTATGCGTTCACGCGCAGCGCGCGCACGGCCATTGATGTCGCGGACGGTCTGGAAGCCGGGATGATCGGCATCAACCAGTACCGCATCGTGTCGACCGAACTGCCGTTCGGCGGCATGAAGGAAAGCGGCCACGGCTCGGAAGGCGGCACCGAGGGCATCGAGTACTACCTCACGCACAAGTTCATCAGCCAGGCTTGAAGGAGTATCGCCATGTCTCATACGCATTTCGACAGTCCGCGCGAGGCCGCGCGGGCCTTCACGCCGACGCTCTCGGCATTCGTCGACGACACGCTCTATCCGCGCATCTGGAGCGATCCGTCGCTCGCGCCGCGCGACCGCAGCCTCGTGACCGTCGCCGCCCTGATCGCGGGGGGCCATCTCGACGAGTTGCCGGCGCACCTGCGGCGCGCGTTGACGAACGGCGTCACCCGCGAAGAGCTCTCCGCGGCAATCACTCACCTCGCGTTCTACGCCGGGTTTCCCGCAGCGATTTCCGCTTCGGCCGTGGCGCAGGCAACGCTGGGCGCACAACCTCGGCCCGACGATCTCGCCGGTCATTCAGCTCCCGCACAGGAAGGTGTGAAATGAAAGCCATCACATTCAAGGAATTCGGCGAGGCCGAGGTTCTCCAATTGGCCGAAGTCCCGGCACCCGAGGTTCGCCCCGACGATCTACTGGTACGCGTTCATGCCGCGGGCGTGAATCGCGCGGATCTGACGCATCGGCGAGGCGGATACGGCCGGCCCAATTTCGGCGACTCCACCCTCATGGGGCTCGAAATCGCCGGCGAGGTGATCGAGACGGGCAGCGCCGTGCAGGGCTACGAGGTGGGTGATCGTGTAATGGGCGTCGTGGGCGGCGGGGCCTATGCGGAACTGGCGCGCATCGACTGGAGAATGGCGATGCCCATTCCGGCAACGATCGACTACGTGCACGCGGCTGCCATACCGGAAGTTTTCGTCACTGCGCACGAAGCGTTGTTGCATCTGGGCCGCTTGCAACGCGGCGATTCGGTGCTGATTCACGCAGCGGCGGGCGGGGTGGGTTCCGCGGCGGTCCAGCTCGCCTACGCAACCGGCGCGACGATATTCGCGACCGCCGAAGCGTCGAAACTGGAACGGATCGTTCAACTCGGCGTGGACCATGCGATCGACTACAAGGCGCAGGATTTTTCGGAAGTCGTCGCAAGCAGGACAGGCAAACGCGGTGTCGACGTCGTCATCGACTTCGTGGGCGCGCCGTATTTTTCGCGGAATGTCGCGTCATTGGCAAACGGCGGCCGGCTGGTGCAGGTCGGCATACTCGGCGGCGGCGGTGACGTGAGCGTTGCGCTCGATCAGATCCTGTACCGTCATCTGCAAATCATCGGCACGGTGATGAAGTCGCGCGACCCGCGCGAGAAACACGCGATGGTTCGGCGATTTCGCGAACATTGGCTGGACCGCTTTGCGGGAGGCGCGGGTCTCGAACCGGTCGTCGACAGCGTGTTTCCTCTCGCCGATGCCGCGGCGGCTCATCGACGGATGGAGTCGGCCGCGAACGTAGGCAAGATCATCCTGACGATGAGCGAAAACGCGTGACGCCATAAAAAACCCCGGCATGCAGACCTGAGCCTGCATGCCGGGGTTCTTCGCTTCACTGCCGGCGAGCGACGATTCGCCCGCCGTTCGCGCTCAACGCGCGGCGACTTCCGCCTTGACGGACGCCGCATCGCCGACCGCCGTCGGCGCGGGCCCCCATCCGCCGCCGAGCGCGCGGATCAGGTTGACGGTCGACACGGCCTGCGCCCCGGTGAGCTGGTTCGCCTGCAGTTGCGACTGCAGCACCGAGCGCTCGCTGTCGATGACGTCGAGATAGGCGACTTCACCTTCCTGATACTGCGTGCGCGACAACGTCGCCGCGCGCCGCGACGCATTGACGGCCGCATCCTGCGCGCGGATCTGGTCGTCGAGCAGGCGCAGGTCGGCGAGATTGTCCTCGACCTCGCGGAACGCGACGAGCACCTGCTGCCGGTAGTTCGCGACCTGCTCGTCGTACTGCGCGCGCGCCTGCTGCACGCCTGCCGCACGGCGTCCGCCGTCGAACAGCGGCAGCGTCAGCGCGGTGCCCGCGAACGGCCCGAGCAGGAACGTGCGGCTCGACCACAGGAACAAGTTGCCGAGCGTCGACGCCTCATAGCCGAACGCCCCCGTGATGTCGAGCTTCGGGAAATACGCCGACTTCGCGAGGCCGATCCGCGCGTTCGCGGCCGCCATCGCGCGCTCGGCCGCCGACACGTCCGGACGGCGTTCGAGCAGCGCGGACGGCAGGCCCGGCGGCACCTTCACCGCGACCGGCACGATCGGCGTTTCCTTGAACGCGAAATCCGCGGGCGCCTTGCCGAGCAGGATCGCGAGCGCATGCTCGGATGCCGCGCGCCGGCGCGCGACGCCGACCGCATCGGCCTGCGCGCTGGCCAGCTCGTTCTTCGCGCGCGACACGTCGAGCTCGCTGATGTCGCCTTCGTTGAAGCGGCGCTGCACGAGCTGCAGTGCCTGCTCGCGCAACTCCACCGTGCGGCGGTACAGGTCCTGGTCGGAGTCAAGCTGGCGCAGTTCGAAATAGTTCTGCGCGACGTCCGCCTGCAGCGCGAGCTGCACCGAACGGAACAGCGCTTCGCTCTGCGCCTGGTCGGCACGCGACGCCTCGACGTTGCGGCCGACACGGCCGAACAGGTCGGCTTCGTAGGACACCGTCCCCTGCGCGCGCCACAGCGTCGCGTTGGTCGGGCCCGTGCCCTGCGGCTGGAACTGCGACGCCGACGACAGCCCTTCGCGCGTCGGCCCGAACCCGGCGCCGATCTGCGGGAACCATTGCGAGCGCGCCGAACGCGTCGCCGCGCGCGCTTCCTCGACCCGCGCCGCCGCGGCTTTCAGGTTCTGGTTCGCGGCGAGCGCCTGGGTCTCGAGCGAGTCGAGCACCGGATCGCCGAACACCTTCCACCATTCGCCGCGATGTTCGCCGTCCGCCGGCTCGGCCGTCTTCCAGGTGCCGGCCTGCTCGCCGGCGGCGAGCGCCGGCGCTTCCTTGAACGCGGCGGGCACCGCCGCATCCGGGCGCTTGTAGTCGGGGCCCACCGCGCACGCGGCGAGCAGCGTCGCGAGCAGGGTGCTCGCGGCCGCCACCTTCGCGAAGCGCATCAGGCCGTTCGTGTTGTGCATGTTGTCCATCTTTTTATCCTCAAGCATCCGAAGCCGGTACGCCCTGGGCCGGCACGCCGTAGCCGGACGAGTCCTTGCCCGCGACGTGGATCTTGCCGCCTGCCAGCGTACGCAACACGACGTAGAACACCGGCGTCAGCATCAGCCCGAACAGCGTCACGCCCAGCATCCCGAAGAACACCGCGACACCCATCGCATGGCGCATTTCCGAACCGGCCCCCGTCGACGTGACGAGCGGCACGACGCCCATGATGAACGCGATCGACGTCATCAGAATCGGGCGCAGCCGCAGCCGGCTCGCCTCGATCGCGGCCTCGAGCGGCGTCCTGCCGTCGTGTTCGAGCTCGCGTGCGAATTCGACGATCAGGATCGCGTTCTTCGCCGACAGCCCCACCAGCACCATCAAGCCGATCTGCGTGAAGATGTTGTTGTCGCCCTGCGTGAGCCACACGCCCGTCAGCGCCGACAGAATGCTCATCGGCACGATCAGGATCACCGCGAGCGGCAGCGTCAGGCTTTCATACAGCGCGGCGAGCACGAGGAACACGAGCAGCACGCTGATCGGGAACACATACATCGCCGAATCGCCGGCAAGGATCTGCTGGTACGTGAGGTCGGTCCACTCGAACCGCACGCCGCGCGGCAGCGTTTCATGCGCGATGCGCTCGATCGCGGCCTGCGCCTGACCCGACGAGAAGCCCGGCGCCGGGCCGCCGTTGATGTCGGCCGCCGTGTAGCCGTTGTAGCGCACGACCATTTCGGGGCCGAACGTCGGCGTCACCGTGACGAGCGACGACAGCGGCACCATCTCGCCCTTGTCGTTGCGCGTCTTCAACTGCAGGATGTCGTCCGCACGCTGGCGGAACGGCGCATCGGCCTGCACGCGCACCTGGTACACGCGCCCGAAGCGGTTGAAGTCGTTCACGTACAGCGAGCCGAGATACACCTGCATCGTGTTGAACACGTCGGTCACCGGCACGCCGAGCTGCTTCGCCTTCACGCGGTCGAGATCGACGTTGAGCTGCGGCACGTTGATCTGGTAGCTCGTGAACAACGGGCCGAGTTCCGGCGCCTGCTGCGCGCGCTTGATGAAGTCGTTGGTCGCATCCGCGAGCCGCGCATAGCCGACCGCACCGCGATCCTCGATCTGCATCTTGAACCCGCCGAGCGTGCCGAGACCGAGCACCGGCGGCGGCGGGAACACCGCGACGAACGAGTCCTTCATCGCGCTGTACTGCTGGTTCAGCGCACCCGCGATCGCGCCCGCCGACAGCGCCTTGCCATGCCGTTCCGAGAACGGCTTCAGCGTGACGAACACGATGCCCGCGCTCGAGCTGTTCGTGAAACCGTTCACCGACAGACCCGGGAACGCGACCGCGCTCTCGACGCCCGGCTGCTTCAGCGCGATCGAGCCCATGTCGCGGATCACCTTCTCGGTACGGTCGAGCGATGCGCCGTTCGGCAGCTGCGCGAATGCGATCAGGTATTCCTTGTCCTGCGCGGGCACGAAACCGCCCGGCACGACCTTCGACACCAGCACGGTCGCGCCCACCAGCACGAGGTACACGCCGAGCATCAGCGTCTTGCGCGACAGCACGCCGCGCACGCCGCGGCCGTAGTTCTCCGCACCGCGATGGAACACCTTGTTGAAGCCGCGGAAGAAGCCGCCGAGCACGCGGTTCATCACGCGCGTCAGCCAGTCTTCCTTGTCGCCATGCCCCTTCAGCAGGATCGCGGACAGCGCCGGCGACAGCGTCAGCGAGTTGAACGCCGAGATCACCGTCGAGATCGCGATGGTCATCGCGAACTGCTTGTAGAACTGGCCGGTCAGGCCCGACATGAACGCGAGCGGCACGAACACGGCGACGAGCGTCAGCGCGATCGCGATGATCGGCCCGCTCACTTCCTGCATCGCCTTGTAGGTCGCCTGCCGCGCGTTCATCCCGCTTTCGATGTTGCGCTCGACGTTCTCGACCACCACGATCGCATCGTCGACCACGATCCCGATCGCGAGCACCATCCCGAACAATGACAGCGCATTGATCGAATACCCGAATGCGAGCAGCAGCGAGAACGTGCCGATGATCGACACCGGCACCGCGATCAGCGGAATCAGCGACGCGCGCCAGGTCTGCAGGAACACGATCACGACGATCACGACCAGCGCGATTGCTTCGAGCAGCGTATGCACGACGGCCTTGATCGACGAACGCACGAACTGCGTCGGGTCATAGACGATCTTGTAGTCGACGCCCGCCGGCATGTCCTGCTTCAGCTCGGCCATCGTCTTGCGCACTTCGTCCGAGATCTGCAGCGAGTTCGCGCCCGGCGACTGGTTGATCGCCATCGCGACGGCCGGCTTGTTGTCGAGCAGCGAGCGCAGCCCGTATTCGGATGCGTCGAGCTCGATCCGCGCGATGTCGCGCAGGTGCGTGACGCCGCCGTCCGGCGTGGTCTTCACGACGATGTCGCCGAACTCGTCTTCCGTCTGCAGACGGCCGCGCGCGTTCACCGACAACTGCAGCGGCGTGCCGGGCAGCGACGGCGACGCGCCGATCACGCCGGCCGCGACCTGCACGTTCTGCTCGCGGATCGCCTGCACGACGTCCTCGGCCGACAGCCCGCGCTGCGCGACCTTCTGCGGATCGAGCCACACGCGCATCGCGTAGTCGCCCGACCCCCACAGCTGCACCTGGCCGACGCCCTGGATCCGCGACAGGCGATCCTTCACGTTGATCAGCGCGTAGTTGCGCAGGTAGGTCATGTCGTAGCGGTTGTCCGGCGAGATCAGGTGGACCACCATCGTCAGCGTCGGCGAGCTCTTCACCGTCGTGATGCCGAGCCGCTGCACGTCTTCCGGCAGGCGCGGCAGCGCCTGGTTCACGCGGTTCTGCACGAGCTGCGTGGCCTTGTCCGGATCGGTGCCCAGCTTGAACGTGACGGTGATCGTCATGTTGCCGTCGCTGTTCGCCTGCGACTGCATGTAGAGCATGTCCTCGACGCCGTTGATCTGTTCTTCAAGCGGCGACGCGACCGTCTCGGCGATCACTTTCGGGTTCGCGCCCGGATACTGCGCCTTCACGATCACGGAAGGCGGCACGACTTCCGGATATTCCGAGATCGGCAGCAGGAACATCGCGATCACCCCGCCGAGCAGGATGATCACCGATAGGACTCCTGCGAAGATCGGCCGGTCGATAAAGAATTTTGAAATGTTCATGTGTGGCTCTGTCTGGTTGAACGCGGATGCGAAGCGGCGGGCCGCTTACGAATCCGCCTTCGCCGGGGCGGCCGGCTTCGCGTTGTCCGCCAGCGGCGCGGACGGCGCGTCACCGCCCGTCATCGGGACCATGTGCGGCTTCACCTGTTCGCCGGGGCGCACGCGCTGCGTGCCGTTCACGACCACGCGATCGCCTGCCGCGAGGCCGCTCACGATCACGCGCCGGTTGCCGTGCTGCAGCCCCTGCTGCACTTCGCGGTACGACACGCGGCCCTGCTGGTCGACGACGAACACGAACTTCTTGTCCTGGTCGGTGTTGATCGCCGCATCGTCGACGAGCAATGCCTCGTGCGGCGCGCTGCCGCCCACCTTCACGCGTGCGTACAGGCCCGGGACGAGCGCACCGTCCGCATTGTCGAAGCGTGCGCGCACGCGGATCGTGCCCGACGACGTGTCGAGCCGGTTGTCGACCGAGTCGATCTCGCCGCTGCGCGAGTAGCCGGTTTCGTTCGCGAGGCCGAGCTCGACCGGCACCTTGCGGCCGTTGCGCGCGCCGTTGATGTATTGCAGGTAGGTCTGTTCATCTGCGTCGAACGATGCGTAGATCGGCGACACCGACACCAGCGTGGTGAGCGGCGCGGCCGACGCACCGGCCGACACGACGTTGCCGAGCGTGATTTCCGCGCGCGACACGCGGCCCGACACCGGCGCGGTGATCCGCGTATAGCCGAGGTTGATGCGCGCCGTTTCGAGCGCGGCTTCGGCGGCCTTCAGGTTCGCGGCCGCTTCGCGCGCCGCGTTCTGCTTCTCGTCGTAATCGCGCTTCGCGATCGCGTTGTCGCCGATCAGCCGCTGTGCGCGCTGCCAGTCGGTCTGCGCGTAACCGTTGCGCGCTTGCGCGGCCGCGAGCTGCGCGGCCGCGCGATCGGTTTCGGCCTGGTACGGGCGCGGGTCGATCACGAACAGCACGTCGCCCTTCTTCACGAGCGCGCCGTCCTTGAAGTTCACCGCGACGATCGTGCCCGACACCTGCGGGCGCACGTCGACTTTCTCGACCGCTTCGAGGCGACCCGAATAACTCTGCCAGTCGGTGACGGTCTGCGGCACGACGGTCGCGACGTCGACTTCGGGCAGCGGTGCAGCCGCTTTCTCGGGTGCGTTCGCGTTCACGCGCATCGCGCCGAACGTTCCGAGGCCGACGACGGCAAGCGTCACGATCGCCGCTGTCGCGATTCGGGAACGGGAGGTGCGTAGGATGGCCATGTGGATCTCCAGGTAAACGTGGATTGGTTCTGGTTATTCGGAACGGTTGGGCTGGCGCGCCTGGAAGCGGCACTGGAAGAAGCGCACGGCTTCCTCGAAGGCGGCTTCGTGCGTCGCGAGCGCGGCGTGCGTGATGTCCGGATAGCGGATCACCTGCGTGAGCACGCCCGACGAGATCAGACAGCCCGCATATTTCTCCGCCTCGACGTGCAGCACGTCGTTCTGCGCGGTGACGACGAGCGTCGGCGGCAGGCCCGCGAGGCGCACCGATTCGAGCGGCGCCGCATACGGGTGCATGCGTTGCGCGGCCTGCGGCAGATATGCGCGATAACAGGCCGCGCATTCGCGCGCGGTGATGTCGGACGCGAGGCGCTCGGCGTCGCCGATGCGCGTCATGCTCGGGTCGAGCATCGGCCCGAACAGCGCCTGCGCGACGATCGACACTTCGCCGCGATCGCGCGCAATGAACGCGAGGCAGTTCGCGAGCTGGCCGCCCGCGTCGTGACCCGCGACACCGATCTTCTTCGGGTTGCCGCCGAACGCGCGGGCGCGCGTCGCGGCCCACACGGCGGCGCGATACGCATCCTCCGGCGCGGCCGGAAAGGGAAAGGCCGGCGCGAGCGAATAGTCGACCGACACTACGAGAGCTGGTAAGCGTTCTGCTAAAAAACGCGCAGCGAAATCGGCGTCTTCGAGCGAACCGCGGACGAAGCCGCCGCCGTGGAAGTAAAGCACTACTGGCAACCCGGTCTTGTCCGGGCGCCGGTACAGGCGCAGCACGATGTCCTGCGCGTAGCCGGGAATTTCCACTTCGGCGACCGTCAGCGCCGCGCCCGCCGTGGCTTGCGCGGGCAACGCGGCCTTCAGGAATTTGCTGAATTCAGAAGCGTCCATGACGATGCAGCATCCATTTCGAGATGGAACGAATTCTGGGTCCGGCAGACATTGGGATAAATGCCTATAATCCGGCAACACAATTCAACGCCCCCGAACAATCCGAGGCTGCGTTTACCCACGAGGTAGCGCAGCCTTCTTGTTCCGGCGGCAAATTAGATTGCGGAGGTTGTGATGGACCGGCTTCAGGCCATGCAGGTGTTTACTCGCGTCGTCGATACAAGCAGCTTCACCAAGGCAGCAGAAACGCTCAGCTTGCCGCGGGCGTCCGTCACGACGATCATCCAGAATCTCGAAGCATTCCTCGGTGTGCGGCTGATGCACCGGACCACGCGTCGGCTGTCGCTCACGCCGGACGGCGCCGCCTACTACGAACGATGCGTGCGCATCCTCGCGGACGTCGAGGAAACCGAGGCGAGCTTCCAGGCGAACAACCGGAAGCCGCACGGAAAGTTGCGTATCGACATGCCGGGCTCGATCGGGCGGCTGCTCGTGATTCCGTCGCTGTGCGAATTTCATACGCGCTACCCGGACATCGACCTGCAGCTCGGCCTGTCCGACCGGCCGGTCGACCTGCTGCAGGAAGGGGTCGATTGCGTGATCCGCGTTGGTGCATTGCAGGACTCGTCGCTCGTCGCGCGCCGGGTCGGCCTGTTCGAATGCGTGACGGTCGCGTCGCCCGACTATCTCGAACGTCACGGCGAGCCGAAGACGATCGACGACCTGAGCCAGCACAAGGCCGTCAACTACTTCTCGAGCCGCACCGGCCGCACGATCGACTGGACGTTCCTGACCGACGGCCAGGAAGTCGAGATGAAGATGGAGGGCATCGTGTCGGTGAACGATGCCGATGCGTACGTGACCTGCGGGATCGAAGGCTTCGGGCTGATCCAGCCGCCGCTCTTCATGGTGCTGCCGCATCTGCGCGAAGGCCGGCTCAAGGAAGTGCTGCCCGGCGTCAAGCCGCTGCCGATGCCGATCTCCGTCGTGTATCCGCACAGCCGCCATCTGTCGCCGAAAGTGCGCGTATTCGTCGACTGGATCGCCGAGGTGTTCGACCGTTGCCCGCTGCTGAGCGGCAAGGGCAGCCTCGACGCGACGTGCAGCAAGCGTACGTTCGAGGAAGCCGAACGCGCGCCGGTGCTCGACACGCCGGTCATCAACGAATGGGTCGCGTAGGCGCGACGCTCCCGCGCACGCCTGTCACTTCGTTCGCCACGTGCGCATGAACTCCGCGGCCCCCGTGCCTGGCGCGCAACTGCCCGGCCGCCTTGCGCGCGCCATCGCCCGCGCGAGTTCCGCACGCTGCGCGCTTACATGCCGAGCGCAATAGCGGTCGATCACGCCGAGCTGGCCTTTCAGGAACGCGATGGTCTGCTCGATGCCGCCGCGCACGCTCGCGTGCGATCGCGCGAGCACTTGATATTCGGCCATCATCGTGCGCGCGAGTTGCCGGCGGCGCTGCACCAACGCCTGAACATACTGCAGCGGCGGATCCGACAACGGCTCGGCGAGCCGCGCGCACATCGGATACCGGTCGAACTCGCGGGCCAATGACGAGAGCAGACGGGCACGCGCGCCCTTGCCTTCGGGCGGCATCCCGGCCGCCCCCGCGATGAAATCGCGAGCCTGATGCGCGTGGGCGACGGCCACCGGCAGTCGCGCCGCCTGCAACGCGCATGCCGCGTGGGACTCGGCACCGCCGGACGACTCCAGCACGATGCGCGCCGGCGCCCATTCGGCAATCGCATCGGTCAGCGACTCGATGCCGTACGTCTCGTTCCGGTAACCGAGAATCACTCGCAACGACGAGACGTCGACCTCGAGGATCTCGCGCGTCACGCTAATGCCGACGAATACGCGCTCCGGCGTCAGTTCGTCGCCGTGCTGTCGCGCTGCCGCCTCATTGTTCATACGAATCTGCCCGTCGGGCTCGTCTTGCGATCCGGTCGAAGACAAGAAAAATGGGGCGTTATTGTTCGCCACTAGAACTGTCATAATCTAAATGTAATATTCACGGACAGAACCGGTTCCATTCGCGGCGCGGCTCAACCCGAGCCATCGCGGTCGGCCCTCGGCGTGTTCCATGCCGACGGTACCCGGCCCTCGCATCGACACCCCCGATACCCGCATGACAAGAAAACGCGCTTTCATCCGCTCACTAATCAGGAATCCTGACCCTGCGACTGCTCGAACGACGACCTGTCGATCAGAAACCGGTCGCGATCCTGACCACGCAGCCATGCCGGCTCGCGGCCCACGCCGCACCACGTCTGCCCCGTCCGCGGGTCGAAATACTTTGCCCTGCGCTTCCGGGCGCCGGCCGCACCTGCCGGGAATACATCCTTGTACGTGAACCCGAATTCCTCGATGCAGCGCCGGACTTCGAGCAGCACCGTCTCCGATATGGCGAGACGCTCGCGTTCGAGCTGCTCTTCGAGCAGCGCCTTTTTCTCCATGAACGACTTGTATATCAGCATGCGATTTTCCCCTCAATTCGGCTCTTTACAGGACTTCACCGAGACGTTGCCGGCACATCCAAGCGTAATCACGCTGCTGCTTCGTATTGACAACGTTTGTCAACAACAATCGTTGAAAAAAGATGATTCATACGTCGTTAAAGGCTGTTTTTGCCTATGATTAGCATGTTTTGTGCGTTCAAAATTGTTGACAATTCAGAACATGAAACGATGCGAACATGCGCGGCAAACCACCGGCCGCCCACCCTCGCACCGTTCGTCAGAATCCTCCGACCCACGCTCGATGCAGCACGATCGACCTGCTCGCTAACAAAGGAGTGCGAATCATGAACGTTTTATATCTCGAGGACGACAACGCATATGTCGAAATGATCACTTCAATACTCGAGAAATCCGGACACCGCGTGCATGCGGTCGGCAACGGCTGTCACGCGATCCGTCACCTGGAGAACGCGGTCGTCGACCTGCTGATTCTCGACTGGCAAGTGCCGGGGCTGTCGGGGTTCGAGGTACTGAAATGGACGCGCGAGCGCATCGGCGGACGCTTGCCGATCCTGTTCCTGACGAGTCGCGTTCGGGACGACGAGATTTTCTCCGCGATCAACGCCGGCGCCGACGATTACATGGTCAAGCCGATCAACCAATTCGAACTGCTGGCCCGCGCCAACGCGCTGCTGCGGCGCGCGTATCACAGCGGCGGCGCGCCGCAGGACGCCCTCGATATCGGCGGCTACCGGATCGACACGAAGGCGCGGACCGTGCTGCTCCATGGCGAGCATGTCCGGCTGACGCCGCGCGAATTCGATCTCGCCGTGCTGCTGTTTCGCAACCTCGGCCGCATCATGCCGCGCGACGCGCTGATCCTTTCATTGTGGGGTCGCGACATGACCGGCGTATCGCGTAGCCTCGACACGCACATCTATCGACTCCGGATGAAGATGGCGCTCCAGCCGTCGAACGGCGTGCGACTCAGCGCGGTCTATACGCTCGGCTATCGGCTCGAAGCGATCTGACGCTCGACGGCGGCCACGCCCGTTCCGCCCTCGGACGGCATCGCCGGGCTGCCGCGTTCGTCGGCCGCCGCATGCAACGGCGCGTCGCGGCGTGAGGCATTGCACCACCGCGTGCAGAAGACTATTGCGTCATTCGGATTGATCGCCGCGCGACGCCCCGCCCGATCGGTCGAATTCCGCTGCCGCCCCCGGCCAGCAAGGCGTCCCGTATCCCCCACTACCTGTGCGGCTTTCGATTGTTCCGCCATCGCGACAATTCAATTCGCGTCTGCCGCATTTATCGCGACGGAACAGATACCTAGAGTAAACCCTGTCGCGCACCTCGTTGCGCATCGAACAGATCCCGCTTGATGGGACCGGGGCAAGCGCTCAAGCGCCAGCTCCGACAGTGCAAAGCATGGGATCTGGGTAAGCGCTGAAGCGCTAACTCATATCGACCGCAAAGCATGGGATCTGAGTAAGCGCTGAAGCGCTAACTCATATCGACACAGGAGCTACACCATGAACCGCCGCCACCTTCTCTCCGCCCTGGCCCTCACGCTCGCCGTGTCCGCCCCGGCCTTCGCCGATTCGGGTACGCCGCATGCCGGCGACTACGGCAATACGTCGTGGTACTCGCAGCACTACGGCCCGCGCACGCGCGCCGAAGTCAGCGCGGAAGTCGAGCAGGCCCGCAAGGACGGCACGCTCGCGTACCTGCGCAAGGCAAATTCGTACCCGCAAGGGCTCGAACTCGCGCAAGGCCCGTATCGCTCGATGCCGGAAAGCAACCAGCTCGCCGGCGGGGGCCGGTAAACGTGCAACGCCGCGCAGCGGGGTGCCCCGTGCGCGGCGTCGCGACACACCTATCGACGACTCGCCGAGTCAGTCAGTTGCAGGAGCACATGATGAACGACCAACTTCCTTCGCCGCTCGATCACTGGGACGACACCACGCCGGTCTGGACGCCTTTCCGTTCGGCCCCGCACTCGCATTGACCGCCGGCTGAGCCGTCGCCTGGCCCTCAACGGCGCGGCACCCCGTCGCGCCACTCGCCCCAGTGCGTCACGATGTCCTGCACGAGCGGGTTGCCCGCGCGATACAGGTTTTCGGTCGCCGGAGCGAAGCCGCCCTGGTCCGCGTAGTTCAGCAGGTTGTCGGCACTCGTCTGCCCCGCATACGGCCGGTCGAAATCGGACCCGGTACGCAGCACCGCGACGCGCGACAGGTCGACCCGCTTCACGCTCGCCGCACGCTTGAGCGCTTCATACGTCGCGTTGTCTTCCTGTGCGGTCATGCAATAGGTGCCCTTGCCGTCGGTCAGGATCTTCGTCCACTGGCGCGCGCGCTCGCCGATCAGCGTGCCCGAGAACCACGTGTTGCCCGATGACGTATCGCACTGGATCACCGTAGGCGGCCGGTTCGCCGGCGCATACGTGAACTTCGCGCGCGCGGCCTGCGCCTGCGCGCTGTCGGCGAGCACGACGTTGCGCGACAGTGCGACCGCGGCGTCGGTCAACTGCGGATTGAGCTGGAACACCTCGGTGCGATAGTCGAGCGGCGGCTTGTCGTTCGGGCTCTTCGTGTTGATGCCGAGAAAGCCGGTATTCCAGCCGGCCGGAATCTCGCGTGCATCGAGCTCCCACTGCAGGCTGAAATCGACGAGGTACTTCGACCACGCGGCCGAGCCGACCGTGCCTTGCGCGGGGTCGACGCCCGCGATGCCGGAGATCAGGAAATACGTGCGGCGCAGATCGAAGCGCTGCGAGAACGTGAGCGCCATGATCGTCGCCGACGCGTTCGCATAGCCCATGCCGGTCGTGACCACGCACACGTCCTGCTTGTTGCAATGAACGTTCGGGTAGTCGGGCGACAGGCCCGGCACGGCGATGTCGCGCCACGGGCCGAGCCGGTCGAGCCATGCCTGGCCCTCCGGACCGAACATCGTGATGATCATGACCTTGACCGGGCGGCCCTGTGCACCGGTCTCGGCGAATGCATTGTTGCCCGCGTTGTTGCCCTGGTTGTCCTGCGCGATCGACGGCGCGGTTGCACAGGCTGCGAGCGAGAATGCAGCGGCGGAAAGAATGGAGCGAGTCAGCATCGGCGTTCCTTGTTTCGATGATGTTGGGTGAGAACGGCTCTCGTAGACTGCGCGACGGAGTATAGAACGGGCGTGCTCGATGCGGAACCCGACTACGAAACGACGGCCGGTGCGTCGGTTCGGGTGCGGCGCACGCGGGAAGCACAACGGAAATTCGCTCCGCACGTCGACATACCGTCAGGAATACTATCCGGTTGATCGCCACCGACACGTCGATCGCACTTGCGTGCCCGTCGCCCGGCAAACCGCTACAGCCGTGCCAGTCCTGCCACCCCATACCCCAGCACGACAAGCGCCGCGACCACGTGGCTCGCCGCGAGCAGCCCCGGCGACTTCACGATCCGGCCGATCACGCTGCCGCCGAATGCGAACACCAGCTGCCCCGCGAGGCTGCCGGCAAACACGCACGCGGCACCGAGCAGCCAGTGCCGCTGCGCGCCGGCGGCGGCCGTTGCATAGCCGTAGAACAACAGGATCGTCAGCGGGTTCGCCAGCGTGACGAAGAACATCGATGCAAACGGGCGGCTGCCCGGCGGCCGCGCATCGCCGTCGAGCGTGCGGCGGCGATCTCGCAACGCCTGCCACAGCATCCGCGCGCCCATCGCGAGCAGCACGAGCGCCCCCACCAGACGAAACAGCGACAGATGCGCCGCGAGCGTGCTCGCCAGCATCGCGCCGAGCGTGAACGCGACGACCGCGTAGCAGCCGTCGGCCGTCGCGACACCCACCGCCGCGCGCACGCCGCTTGCGGTGCCGGCGCGCATCCCGTAGTTCGCGATCATCAGCGCAACGGGCCCGACCGACAGCGCGATCATCAGCCCGAACAGGAAATCGTTCATCGGTCGTCGATGCCTTCGATCGAAGGCACCGATTCTAGCGAACGCAAAAATCTCCGGTGCGGCGATTCGGCATCACGCGACATCGACGCGCGCCGGCCCGTCCACCATCTCGCCGATCACGCCCGCGCGGTCGAAGCCATCGGCACGGAAGCACGCGAGCACGTCGTCGACGGCCTCGGGCGCGCACGCGACCAGCAGGCCGCCCGACGTCTGCGGATCGGTCAGCAGCGCCTGCGCGACGGGCGGCAGCGTGTCGGCCAGTTGAACGTCCGCGCCGTACGCGGCCCAGTTGCGGCCCGATGCGCCGGTGAACACGCCGTCGGCCACGAACGCCTCGACGCCCGCGAGCCACGGCAGCGACGCGTAGTGCACGCGCGCGGTGAGGTGCGCGCCACGTGCGAGTTCGAGCGTATGACCGAGCAGCCCGAAGCCCGTGACGTCGGTCAGCGCATGCACGCCCGGCAGCGCAGCGAGGTCGGCGCCCGGACGGTTCAGCTTGGTGGTCGTCGCGACCATCTGCGCGTAACCCGCGGCATCGAGCTGGTTCTTTTTCAGCGCGGCCGACAGCACGCCGACGCCGAGCGGCTTGCCGAGCACGAGCACGTCGCCCGCACGCGCGGCCGCGTTGCGCTTCACGCGCGACGGATGCACGACGCCGATCGCCGCGAGCCCGTAGATCGGCTCGACCGAATCGATCGAATGGCCGCCCGCCACCGGAATGCCGGCGTCCGCGCACACCGATTCGCCTCCGCGCAGCACGGCCGCGATCGTCTCGTGCGGCAGCACGTTGATCGGCATCCCGACCAGCGCGAGCGCGAGGATCGGCTTGCCGCCCATCGCGTAGACGTCGGACAGCGCGTTGGTCGCGGCGATGCGGCCGAAGTCGAACGGATCGTCGACGATCGGCATGAAGAAGTCGGTGGTCGCGACGATCGCCTGCTCGTCGTTGAGACGGTAGACGGCCGCGTCGTCGGACGTCTCGGTACCGACCAGCAGATCCGGGAACAGCGCGGGCGGCGTCGCGCGCTTCAGCAGCTCGGACAGCACGCCCGGCGCAATCTTGCAGCCGCAGCCGCCGCCGTGCGACAGGCTCGTGAGGCGCGGAACGGCAGGCTGGGCTTGGGTGGCTTCGGTCATCGTCGGCATCCGGTGAATAACAACACGACATTATCGACAATTCCGTGCGAGTGCGCCCGATACCCACATAATGGCGGCGCACTCCCCGCTCCCGCTGCCGCCCGCACCTTCCGTCCATGGATCACCTCTTCATCGGCCTCGTGCTGTGCTCCGCGTTGCTGCACGCCATCTGGAATGCGTTCCTCCACGTCAGCGAAGACCGGCTCGTACAGCTCGGCACGATGTCACTGCCCTATTTCGCGTTCGGCGTCGCCGGCGCCGCGCTGCTGCCCGCGCCGGCACCCGCCGCGTGGCCGTATATCGCCGCGTCGGCCGCGCTCGAGGTCGCGTACTGCTTCACGCTGGCGCGCGCCTATCGCAGCGGCGAGTTCGGGCAGATCTATCCGATCGCGCGCGGGATCTCGCCGCTGCTCGTGTCGGTGCTCGCGCTCGCTTTCCTCCACGAACAGCCGACCCCGTTCGGCTTCGCGGGCATCGCGCTCGTGTCGTTCGGCATCATGTCGCTCGCGCTGCGGCGCGGCTTCCGGTTCTCCGGTGAAGGCGTGCCGTTTGCGCTGCTCACGGGCGTGTTCATCGCCGCGTATTCGATCTGCGACGGCATCGGCTCGCGCGTATCCGGCAGTGCGCTCGGCTACATCGCGTGGGTGTACGTGCTGTGGAGCGTGCCGCAGTTCGTGCTGGTCTGCGCGGTACGTGGCGGCCCGCGCGCGGTGCTCGCCTCGCGCACGGCGCTCACGCAGGGCGCGATCGCCGGCACGATCTCCCTCGCCGCTTACGGGATCGTGATCCTCGCGTACCGGTACCTGCCGGTCGGGACGGTGTCGGCGCTGCGCGAAACGAGTTCGATCTTCGCGGTCGCGATCGGCTGGCTCGTGATGCGCGAGCGGCCCGGCGCGCAGCGGCTTGCCGCGTGCGCGCTGGTGGTCGTGGGCGCGGCGCTGATCCGCCTGTAGGCGGCGCGCGCGACACGCGTTCGTCTGCAGGTCGTGCCGACCTGCCAGGTGTCAGACCGCGATCGCCGCCCCGCCGAATGCCCGCTCGTCGATCGCCTCGGCGAGCGTCGCGAACGCCGTCGCGATCTCGTCCTCCGGCACGCACGCATAACCGAGCAGCAACCCCGGCGCCGCGCGTTCGCGATCCGCGTAATAACCCGACAACGGTCGCACGACGATATTGCGTTCGAGCGCAGCCTGCGCGACCGCACGATCGTCGACGCCCTCCGGCAACTGCGTGACCAGATGCAGCCCGGCATCGCTGCCGAGCGCGTGCAGCGTGTCGCCATAGCGTTGCGCGACCGCGTCGAGCAGCACCTCGCGGCGCTGTCCGTACAGCGTGCGCATCTTGCGGATATGCGACACGAAGTGCCCTTCCGCGATGAATTCGGCAAGCACCGCCTGCTGCAGCAACTGCCCTTCGCGGTACAACTCGGCGCTCGCGGTCGCGAAACTTTCCGCGAGCGGCTCGGGCGCGACCAGGTAGCCGACCCGCAGCCCCGGGAACAGCGTCTTGCCGAAACTGCCGACGTAGATCACCTGCCCGGCCGTGTCGAGCCCCTGCAGCGACGCAAGCGGGCGGCTGCCGTAGCGGAATTCGCTGTCGTAGTCGTCCTCGATGATCCAGCAACCGTGCTGGCGTGCGTATTCGAGCAGCATCCGCCGCCGCGCGAGGCTCATCACCATCCCGAGCGGATACTGGTGCGACGGCGTGACGAGCATCAGCTTCGGCGGTTCGGCGAGATCGGCGGCCGACGGTGCGATGCCTTCCTCGTCGACCGGGATCGGCCGCGTCGTCAGCCCCGACACGTTCAGCACGCTGCGCACGCCCCAGTAGCACGGGTCCTCGGTCCAGATCGCGTCGCCCGGGTCGGTCAGCAGCCGTACCGCGAGGTCGATCGACTGGTGGATGCCGGTCGTAATCACGATCTGCTCGGGCGTGCAGCGCACCGAGCGCGACGTGCGCAGGTAATCGGCCAGCGCCTCGCGCAGCAGCGCGAGCCCGCCGCCCGGCGCGTAGGTCAGCAGGTCGGGGCGCAGCCGCCGCCAGTATTTGTTGTGCAGCCGCGTCCACACGCGAGCGGGAAAGCGCGACACATCGGGCACGCCCGGCATGAACGCGCCGCCCTGCCGTTTCGACACGCCGGCCCCTTCGACGAGCCGCGTACCGCGCGCCGACAGCCGCCGCGCGGACGGCTGCACGAGCGCCGGGTGGGTGGCGGTCGCGTCGGGCGGCGCGCCGACGATCTCGTCGGGCGCGCTGTCGGCCACGAACGTGCCGCGGCCGGTCGCCGAGTTCACGTAGCCTTCGAGTGAAAGCTGTTCGTAAACCTGCGTGACCGTGTTGCGCGCGATTCCGAGTTCGGCCGCGAGGAGCCGCGACGACGGCACGCGCGTGCCGGCCGGCAGTTCACGCGACAGGATCGCCTGTTGCAGCAGCCGGTGAAGCTGCCGGTAGATCGGCTGTTCGCCGCCTCGCACGAGGCGCTGCGCCAGCCAGTCCGACAACACGCTCGCGCGCATGATTGGCTCCTGAATATTTATTGAAATGGCTCTGATTGCCAGAGCCAAATGTGATTATAGTCGCCTCCATGGGCTGTCGAAGCGCCCGATTTTCACCTCACCGGAAAGAACATCAAGGAGATGACCGTGAAGAATGCCGACCTGCAGGCCCGCAAGAACGCCGCCACCCCGCGCGGCGTCGGCGTGATGTGCGATTTCTACGCAGCCCGCGCCGAGAACGCGGAACTGTGGGATGTCGAAGGCCGCCGCTTCATCGATTTCGCCGCCGGCATCGCGGTGCTGAACACCGGCCACCGCCACCCGAAGATCGTCAAGGCGATCGCGGATCAACTGAACAACTTCACGCACACCGCTTACCAGATCGTCCCGTACGCGTCGTACGTCGAACTGGCCGAGAAGATCAACGCACGCGCGCCGGGCGATTTCCCGAAGAAGACCGCGTTCTTCACGACCGGCGCGGAAGCCGTCGAGAACGCGATCAAGATCGCACGCGCGGCCACCGGCCGTCCGGGCGTCATCGCCTTCTCGGGCGGTTTCCACGGCCGCACGATGATGGGCATGGCGCTGACCGGCAAGGTCGCCCCGTACAAGCTGAACTTCGGCCCGTTCCCGGGCGACGTGTTCCACGCGCCGTACCCGAACGCCGTGCACGGCGTGACGACGGCCGACTCGATCAAGGCGATCGAGATGCTGTTCAAGGCCGACATCGATCCGAAGCGCGTCGCCGCGATCATCTTCGAACCGGTCCAGGGCGAAGGCGGCTTCAACCCGGCGCCGGCCGAATTCGTGCGCGCGCTGCGCAAGATCTGTAACGAACACGGCATCCTGCTGATCGCCGACGAAGTGCAGACCGGCTTCGCGCGTACCGGCAAGCTGTTCGCGATGCAGCACTACGACGTGCTGGCCGACCTGATCACGATGGCGAAGAGCCTCGCGGGCGGCATGCCGCTGTCAGGCGTCGTCGGCCGTGCCGACCTGATGGACGCGGCAGCGCCCGGCGGCCTCGGCGGCACGTATGCGGGCAACCCGCTGGCCGTGGCATCGGCGCACGCCGTGCTCGAGATCATCGACGAAGAGAAGCTGTGCGAGCGCGCGACGCAACTCGGCGACGTGCTGAAGGCGAAGCTGAACGCGCTGCAGGCCGACGTGCCGCAGATCGCCGACGTGCGCGGCCCGGGCGCGATGATCGCGGTCGAGTTCCTGAAGCCGGGTTCGGGCGAGCCGGATGCCGAGTTCACGAAGCGCGTGCAGACGCGTGCGCTCGAGCGCGGCCTGCTGCTGCTCGTATGCGGCGTGTACTCGAACGTCGTGCGCTTCCTGTTCCCGCTGACGATCACGCAGGTCGTGTTCGACGAAGCGCTCGTGATCCTCGAGGAAGTGCTGAAGGAAACGGTCGGCGTGCCCGCCTGAGTTCCTGCCTTCCGAATGCGCCGCCGCCGTCGTCACGACGGCGGCGGCCTTTTTATCCGTCATCTTCAAAGCAGGCGATTCATATGAGCACTGTTCAGGAAACCCTGGCACTGAAAGATCCGTCGCTGTTCCGCCAGCAGGCGTACGTCAACGGCGAATGGCAAGGCGCGACGAACGGCGAGACGTTCGAAGTCCGCAACCCGGCGACGGGCGGCCTGCTCGGCACCGTGCCGGCGATGGGCACGGCCGAGACGCGTCACGCGATCGAAGCCGCGAACGCCGCATGGCCGGCGTGGCGCAAGAAGACCGCGAAGGAACGCGCGGTCGTCCTGCGCAAGTGGCACGACCTGATGATGGAAAACGCCGACGACCTCGCGCTGATCCTGACGACCGAGCAGGGCAAGTCGCTGGCTGAAGCGAAGGGCGAGATCGGCTATGCCGCATCGTTCCTCGAATGGTTCGCGGAAGAAGGCAAGCGCGTGTACGGCGACACGATCCCGACGCCGGCGAGCGACAAGCGCATCGTCGTGACGAAGGAAGCGATCGGCGTGTGCGCGGCGATCACGCCGTGGAACTTCCCGGCGGCGATGATCACGCGCAAGGTCGGCCCGGCGCTCGCCGCGGGCTGCCCGATCGTCGTGAAGCCGGCCGAGGCGACGCCGTTCTCCGCGCTCGCGATGGCCGTGCTGGCCGAGCGTGCGGGCGTGCCGGCCGGCGTGTTCAGCGTCGTCACGGGCGACCCGAAGGCGATCGGCGGCGAGCTGACGTCGAACCCGATCGTGCGCAAGCTGTCGTTCACCGGCTCGACGCCGGTCGGCCGCCTGCTGATGTCGCAATGCGCGGCGACGGTCAAGAAGGTGTCGCTGGAGCTCGGCGGCAACGCGCCGTTCATCGTGTTCGACGACGCCGATCTCGACGCGGCCGTGCAGGGCGCGATCGCATCGAAGTACCGCAACAGCGGCCAGACCTGCGTGTGCACGAACCGCTTCTACGTGCATGAAGCCGTGTACGACCAGTTCGCGCAGAAGCTCGCGGCGGCCGTCGGCCAGTTGAAGGTGGGCCGCGGCACCGAGCCGGGCGTCACGCAAGGCCCGCTGATCAACGAGGCAGCGGTGCTGAAGGTCGAGGCGCACATCGAGGACGCGCTCGCGAAGGGCGCGACCGTCGTGACGGGCGGCAAGCGCCACGCGCTGGGCCACGGCTTCTTCGAGCCGACCGTGCTGACGGGCGTCACGCCGGCGATGAAGGTCGCGAAGGAAGAGACGTTCGGGCCGCTCGCGCCGCTGTTCAAGTTCGGCAGCGACGATGAAGTGATCCGCCTCGCGAACGACACCGAATTCGGCCTCGCCGCTTACTTCTACAGCCGCGACATCGGCCGCGTGTGGAAGGTCGCCGAAGCGCTCGAATACGGGATGGTCGGCGTGAACACGGGCCTGATCTCGAACGAAGTCGCGCCGTTCGGTGGCGTGAAGCAATCGGGCCTCGGCCGCGAAGGCTCGCACTACGGCATCGACGACTACGTCGTGATCAAGTACCTCTGCCTCGCCGTCTGACGGTTCAGGGCCTGGCACCGCTTCGGTGACAGGCCCTGACCGCCCGGAACCGGGCGGTCCGACGCGGGCCGGCGCCCCTCTCCGTCGTGCCCGCGTCGTCTCGATACGCACGAGATCGCCCCGCTCTGCGTACCCTGTTTCGATCGCTGTATCCGCCGATACGTCGTATCGCGCGCGAATCCCGTTCCAGTCTCATTTCTCACTTCGCTGCACGACGCCAGATTGAGCGCTCCGTCTCGATCCGGTTTGCACGCGCATGAACACTTCACCCGACGGCACGGTGTGTGCGGAGTCAGCGCATGCAAGTACTGCTGTAGCCGACGGTGCCGTGACACACATTAACGGTCGCCGGCATGACGGACGGTTATACGCCCGGCCGCGTTCTACTCGCTCGCCCCTTCGCCCCCATCTCGACGATCGTTTTGGATCATCAATCTCCGTCGGATTCCAAAATAAGAATCGTACTTGTTCTATAGACAGAGAAAATCTTACCGGCCACTGTCTATGGCTCGTCCACACACAAGGGATACGAGTCCATGGAAGAAAAACATGCCGCCTGCCCTTACTTTCTTCACTCGTCGATCCGGCTTTACGCGATGGTGCAGCAGCAATACACGCCGCCGAAAAATGCGCCCGACTCGATCGATCAGGCGTATAGCGACAACATGCAGATCATCTGTATGCACGATCCATCTAACCGCCGCTGCATTCGTGTTGATCTGCGCACATACGGCGTTCGCGTGCGATGGCCCGCCAAACATGCCCGGCTGGGATTTCGATGTTCGATTCGACAACAATTCAAGCGACCTATCTACCTCCGAACTGGCGAAGCTCTCCGTATGGTCGAACAACATGCGCAATCGCTTCCCCATTGTCGATGTGGTGTCAGTTGTCGGATTGGCCGAGCCGACGGAACGAAGCGCGCAAGAGCTTGCGCACCGACGCGCAGCGAACGTCAAAAGCGCGCTAGATCAATTCTTGATTCGGGGCGAACGAAATTCGATGATCGCGCGAATCTACAAGCTGCCGTTTCCTGCGAGCGAGTTTGATGACAACGGGCGGCGCGTCGAGATCACATTCGGCCCGGGATGCCCTAACCACTGCTGCCCGAACCTGAATCCCACACCCAGGGCGCAATGAGGTAACACGACGCACCCACGCCGGCCCGCGCGATGCGGGCTGTCTTCCTCCTGCCTCGCAGGTTCCCGCGATTAGCGGAACAGGTTGAGCGCCTCCACCAGCCGCGTCGCCTGCTGCTTCAGACTCTCCGACAACAGGAATCCAATTGTGCAAGCCTGCCGGACAGCGGCCAAAATCACGCCGTCGTATGCGAACCCAGCCCGCACAAGCGAGGCATTGCCGGCTATTCGAAATTCTGCAGTGACTCGTTCGGCTAGCAGTATCACGAATCAAAGATAAAGGTAGCTGCGCATGGATGTGCGACGACCCACGAGTAGCGCCACACAGCAAACTCATCAATCGCTGACCATGGAACGCATCCCGGATGCGGGTGTCCTCATTCAAAAATGCCAACGGCGCCGCGGGTACGATATCGATGGCGACTAAACTCCTGACCGCCGCCGCGCTCGCGTTGAGCTGCGCACAGGCAGCGTTCGCCTGTGACGGTGCGTCGAACATGCCCGCCCATTACATCGATATTGTTTTCGATGCGGATTCGAGTGCGATTTCTCCGACCGAACTCTCGAGGTTGTCGGCATGGTCGAGCGACATGCACAAGCGATTTCCGATCATTGATACGGTATGGCTTATCGGACTGGCCGAACGAACCGAGAACAACGCGCAACAGCTCGCAACGCAACGAGCGGAAAACGTGATGGCTGTCCTGGATCGGCATTCGATTCGTGGCGAGAAAAGCGCCCTGGCGGGGAAGATTTTCAAGCCGGACGAATTCGGTCAATCCGGGCGACGCGTTGAAGTAAACGTCAGTCCGGGGTGCCCCAACCACTGCTGCCCGAACCTGAATCCCATACCCAGGGCGCAATGACGTAGCAGGACACGCCCAAACCGGCCCGCACAACGCGGGCCGCCTTCCTCCTGCTTCACGCGTTCCCGCCATCACCGAAACACGTTCACCGCCTCCACCAGCCGCGTCGCCTGCTGCTTCAGGCTCTCCGATGCCGCCGTGCTCTGCTCGACCAGTGCCGCGTTCTGCTGCGTGATGTTGTCCAGGTGCACCACCGCCTGGTCGACCTGCGCGACGCCCGTGCTCTGCTCGGCCGTCGACGAGCTGATCTCCGCGATCAGATCCGACACGCGCTTCACCTGCGTGACGATGTCCTCCATCGTCTTGCCCGCGCCGTCGACGATCCGCGCACCCGATTCGACGCGCTCGACGCTCGCGCCGATCAGCGTCTTGATCTCCTTCGCCGCATTCGCGCTGCGCTGCGCGAGCGCCCGTACCTCGCCCGCCACCACCGCGAAGCCGCGCCCCTGATCTCCGGCGCGCGCCGCCTCCACCGCCGCATTCAGCGCAAGGATGTTGGTCTGGAACGCGATGCCGTCGATCACGCCGATGATGTCCGAGATCTTTCGCGAGCTGGCGGTGATGTCGTTCATCGTCGCCACCACCTCGCTCACCGCCTGCCCGCCGCGCCCGGCGGCTTCGCTCGCCGACACCGACAACTGGTTCGCCTGCAGCGCCGTCTCCGCATTGCTCGACACGGTCGCCGTCATCTCGGCCATCGATGCGGCCGTCTGCTGCACGCTTGTCGAAGCCTGCTCGGTGCGCGCGCTCAGGTCGTTGTTGCCCTGCGCGATCTCGTTGCTCGCGCGCTGCACGTTCAGCACCTGTTCGCTGACATCGTCAACCAGCCAGCGGAACATCAGCCCGAGCTGGTTGATCGTACGCAGCGTCATGCCGATCTCGTCGACACGGTTCATCCGCACGCCGCTGCGGCTCTCGCCGGTCGCGACGCGCAACGCCTCGTCGCGCAACTGCACGAGCGGGCGCGCAATCTGCGCATCGAGCCACAGCCCCGCGGCCACCGCGGCGCCGGCCGTCACCGCCGCGAACGCGGCGAGCCCGCCACCGGCCAGCCCGCACGCCCAGCCGCCGGCCACCACGACCGGCGCAAACACGCACAGCGCCGCATGGAGCCGCGCCCGCACCGACATCGTCTGGAACAGCGACGTGAAACCGGCCACACCCTTGCGGACGATCAACCCCTTGTGAAAATGCCGGTTGCCGGCCCGACCTTCGCGGAAGTCCTTGTAGAGCGCCTCCGCGGCCGCGATCTCGTCGCGCGTCGCCTTCGTGCGCACCGACATGTAGCCCTTCGGCTCGCCGTTGCGCATCACGGGTATCGCGTTCGCACGCACCCAGTAGTGATCGCCGTTCTTGCGGCGGTTCTTCACGAGCGCGGTCCACGGCTCGCCGCCCTTGAGCGTCGCCCACATGTCGGCGAACGCCTCCTTCGGCATGTCCGGATGCCGCACGACGTTGTGCGGCTGGCCCTCGATCTCTTCGGGAGAAAAACCGCTGACCTGGATGAATGCCGCGTTCGCGTAGGTAATGTAGCTGTTCGCGTCGGTGGTCGACATCAGCGTCGCGTCGTCGGGAAAATCGAATTCGCGTTGCGTGACGGGCTGGTTGTTGCGCATGGTGTGGAGCTCCGGGTAACGGATCTTGCGTCCGCTTGTCGATTGATTCGCGACCCTGCACATTGCGGTCAATCCGCATGCGCATTGGTCATGCTCCTGCACTTTCGGCAATTTTTACGAAAACATTATGCCTTGCCCGGGTAAATATGCATTAAAAATGCATCACCTTGCCTTTACCGAACAATCCGTTTACTGATGAAACTAAACACCAGGCCAGGCAACGGTTTGACGGATATTCGTCTGATTAATCCGCGTAATTCGTCCGAATCGATTCAATGCATGAATGCAAAATCCTGAATACGAATATTTCTCGTTTCGCGTATTTTGATTGAATCGAAAAACCTGAACGCGCATTACGCGCGTCAATCACGATGTCACGATGCATCGATCGGGCGCGCACATCGCGTGCGCGCCCCGACAATCACCGGAACACGTTCACCGCATCCACGAGACGCGTTGCCTGTTGCTTCAGGCTCTCCGACGCCGCCGTGCTCTGCTCGACCAGTGCCGCGTTCTGTTGCGTGATGTTGTCCAGGTGCACCACCGCCTGGTCGACCTGCGACACCCCGGTGCTCTGCTCGGCCGTCGACGAGCTGATCTCCGCGATCAGATCCGACACGCGCTTCACCTGCGCGACGATGTCCTCCATCGTCTTGCCGGCCTCGTCCACGCGCCGCGCGCCCGACTCGACGCGCTCGACGCTCGCGCCGATCAGCGTCTTGATCTCCTTCGCCGCGTTCGCGCTGCGCTGCGCGAGCGCCCGCACCTCACCGGCAACCACCGCGAAGCCGCGCCCCTGTTCGCCGGCGCGGGCCGCTTCCACGGCCGCGTTCAGCGCAAGGATGTTGGTCTGGAACGCGATGCCGTCGATCACGCCGATGATGTCCGAGATCTTTCGCGAGCTAGCGGTGATGTCGCTCATCGTCGCGACGACCTCGCCCACCGCCTGCCCGCCGCGGCCGGCCACTTCGCTCGCCGACATCGCGAGCCGGTTCGCCTGCAGTGCGGTCTCCGCGTTGCTGTCGACGGTCGCCGTCATCTCGGCCATCGACGCAGCCGTCTCCTGCACGCTCGACGCCGCCTGCTCGGTGCGCGCGCTCAGGTCGTTGTTGCCCTGCGCGATCTCGTTGCTCGCGCGCTGCACGTTGTGCACCTGCTCGCTGACGTCGTCGACGAGCCAGCGGAACATCAGCCCGAGCTGGTTGATCGTGCGCAGCGTCATGCCGATCTCGTCGACGCGGTTCATCCGCACGCCGCGCCGGCTTTCGCCGGTCGCGACGTTCAGCGCCTGGTCGTGCAGCCGCTTCAGCGGACGCAC
Organism: Burkholderia cepacia ATCC 25416; assembly: GCF_001411495.1. NCBI lineage: Bacteria > Pseudomonadati > Pseudomonadota > Betaproteobacteria > Burkholderiales > Burkholderiaceae > Burkholderia > Burkholderia cepacia. The sequence goes on from NZ_CP012982.1 coordinate 1,352,668, forward strand.
GATCTGCGCATCGAGCCACAAGCCGGCCGCCGCCGCCACGCCGACCGTCACGCCGGCAAATGCCGCGAGGCCGCCACCGGCGAGCCCGCACGCCCAGCCCGCGCCGACGACCGCCGGCGCAAGCACGCACAGCGCCGAATGCACGCGCGCGCGCACCGACATCGTCTGCGACAGCGACGCGATACGCAGCAGCCCCGTGCGGATCACCAGCCCCTTGTGGAACCGGCGCTGGCCGGCCTTGCCGTCGCGGAACGCGCGATACAGCGCGTCGGCGGCCGCGCTCTCGTCGTGCGGCGCCCTCGTGCGCACCGACATGTAGCCCTGCGGCTCGCCGTTGCGCATCACGGGTATCGCGTTCGCACGCACCCAGTAGTGATCGCCGTTCTTGCGGCGGTTCTTCACGAGCGCGGTCCACGGCTCGCCGCGCTGGAGCGTCGCCCACATGTCGGCAAACGCCTCGCGCGGCATGTCCGGGTGGCGCACCACGTTGTGCGGCTGGCCGACGAGTTCCTCGTTCGTGAAGCCGCTCACCTGCGCGAACGTCGTGTTGGCGTAGGTGATGATGCTGTCTGCATCGGTCGTCGACATCAGCGTGACGTCGTCGGGAAAATCGAATTCCTGTTGGGTAACGGGCTGGTTATTGCGCATGCAAGGCTCCGAAAGGCGGATCTGTCGTCCGCGCCGCGCTGAAATCACGCTCAGTAGCCGAAAAACGGTTTATCGCTTAACGACGGTCTTCATCTTACTGTCGGCATATTGGGGAAAAACCTTACCCTTTCATCGAATAAAATATCCAATTCGTCCGACGCCATGATTTCGATCAAATAATCCGGCAATAATCGCCGCGAGCGTTCATCCCAATGTCACGCCACGCTGCGCGACGACGTCGCGCGGCAGACCCACGCCATCGACCGTTGCGCGCGGCGAAACGATTCCGTTTATCCTGCTCCATTCAACCGGTATTCGAATTCGATGAAAAAGGCATTACACGAACTGAATCGGCTGTCCTGGAATACCGCGACAGTCGCGCATAACAGCCACAAAGGCGATCAGGCCGCGTTTTTCCGCGCGGGCGGCTCGACGCTCTATCCGGAAGAACGCGAACTGCTCGGCGACGTCGGCGGGCTGCGGCTCCTGCACCTGCAATGCAACGCGGGGCAGGACACGCTGAGCCTCGTGCGCGAGGGCGCGGATGCGACGGGCGTCGACATCTCCGACGAAGCGATCGCCTTCGCACGGCAACTGTCGGCCGCCTCCGGCCTGCCCGCGCGTTTCGAGCGCGCCGACGTGCTCGACTGGATGCCCGAGGCCGCCGCGCGCGGCGAGCGCTTCGATCGCGTGTTCACGTCGTATGGCGCGATCTGCTGGCTGTCCGACCTGAACGCGTGGGCGCGCGGGATCGCCGCACTGCTCGCGCCGGGCGGCCGTTTCGCGATGGTCGAGTTCCATCCGTTCGCGCTGTATTTCGACGAACAGTGGAAGCCGCACTACGACTATTTCAAAAGCGACGCGACCGAGGAGCCGACAGGCGTCGGCGATTACGTCGCCGTATCCGGCACGGGGCTCGGCGCGCAGCACGACCATCCTGGCGTCGTCGATTTCGCGAACCCGCATCCGAGCTACGAGTTCATGTGGGGCATCGGCGAGGTCGTGAACGCACTCGTGTCGGCGGGGCTCGCGATCGACCGCCTGACCGAATATCCGTATTCGAACGGCTGGAAGGGCTTCGACGGCATGCGCGAGCTGGACGGCCGCCGGATGGTGCCGCCCGGTCACATGCCGAACCTGCCGCTGATGTATGCGATCGCCGCGCATCGGGAGGCCGCATGACGCGCCGCACCGCCGCCGAACGCGACGCGCTTTGCGCACGCCCGCTCACGCGCGACGAAGTGCCGCTCGTGTGGACCATCGACCGGCGCGAGATCATCGAGCACCTGTACGTGCTGCGCGACGGCGCGCTGCATCTGGTTCCGGAGTTCTACGACGTCGGCGGCTGGCCGGAAGGTGAAGCCGACCACTACACGCCGATCCTGATCGACTGCCACGATCGCGGCGGCTGGTGCCTCGGCATGTTCGACGGCGAACGGCTCGTCGCGGCGGTCGTCGTCGACAGCCGGCCACTCGGCCCGCACGGCGACATGCTGCAATTGAAGTTCCTGCACGTGAGCCGCGACTGGCGCGGCTGCGGGCTCGGCGAGCAGCTCTACCGCGCAGCCCGCGAGCAGGCGCGCGCGATGGGCGCCGCACGCCTGTACGTGTCCGCGACGCCGTCGCAGCGCACGATCGACTTCTACCTGCGGCTCGGCTTCACGGTCAGCGCGTCGCCCGACCCGGCGCTTTACGCGCTCGAGCCGGACGACATTCATCTGGAAGGGCCGGCGGCCTGACGCACCGGCACGCGGGTGAAGCGCGGGATGTCCCGCCTTGCCTCGGCTGCCATCGGCCTTCGCGCAATCACGGAGAGCAAAATTGCAGGACGAAGCACAGTCGCCAACCATGCCGAAGATCCTCGTCAGCATGTGCGTGGTCGGCCATCCGGTGCGTTACAACGGCTCGGCCAGGACCGCCGCGCACGCGGCACTCGAACGGTGGCAGCGCGAAGGGCGTCTCGTGCCCGTCTGCCCCGAACTGGCCGGCGGCTTCAGCGTGCCGCGCCCGCCCGCCGAAATCGCCGGCGGCGCATCGGGTCAGCAGGTGCTGTCGGGCGCCGCGCGCATCGTCGACGTGAACGGCACCGACGTGACAGCGCCGTTCGTCTCCGGCGCGCAAACCGCGCTGGCCCTCGCGCGCACGCACGGTTGCCGCTTCGCTATCCTGGCCGACGGCAGTCCGTCGTGCGGCAGCACGTTCATCCATGACGGGAGTTTCGGGAACCGGCGGCACGCGGGCGCCGGTGTCACGGCGGCGTTGCTGCGCGAGCACGGGATCGAGGTGTTCGCGGACACCGAGATCGACGCGCTCGAGGCGCGCCTCAGGGAGCTGTCGCAGGCCGGTTAACGACGATGCGCGGCACGAGCATCCTCGTGCCGCGCATCGTTTCCAAAGCGGCGAAGCGGTCGAGCGGCAAAGCGGCTCGTGGCCGCCGCTTCGCCGCGAAACGCGGGTCAGACGCGTTCGATCGCGATCGCGATGCCCTGACCGACGCCGATGCACATCGTGCACAGTGCGAAGCGGCCGTTCGTGCGATGCAGCTGGTACATCGCGGTCGTCACGAGACGCGCGCCCGATGCGCCGAGCGGATGGCCCAGTGCGATCGCGCCGCCGTTCGGGTTCACGCGCGGATCGTCATCGGCGACGCCGAGCATGCGCAGCACCGCGAGACCTTGCGATGCGAACGCCTCGTTCAGCTCGATCACGTCGAACTGGTCGATCGTCATGCCGAGCCGGGCGAGCAGCTTCTGCGTGGCCGGTGCGGGCCCGATGCCCATCACGCGCGGCGCGACGCCGGCCGTCGCGATGCCCAGCACGCGGGCGCGCGGCGTCAGGCCGAAGCGCTTTGCGGTTTCCTCGTTCGCGAGCAGCAGCGCGGCGGCACCGTCGTTGACACCCGACGCGTTACCGGCCGTCACCGAGCCGTCCGGACGCACGACGCCCTTCAGCTTCGCAAGCGTTTCGAGCGACGTTTCGCGCGGATGCTCGTCGCGCGACACGACCACCGGATCGCCCTTCTTCTGCGGAATCGTGACCGACACGATTTCCTCGGCGAGCGTGCCGTCCTGCTGCGCACGCGCAGCCTTCTGCTGGCTGCGCAGCGCGAACAGGTCCTGGTCGGCGCGGCTGACGTTGTAGTCGACCGCGACGTTCTCGGCCGTCTCCGGCATCGAATCGACGCCGTACAGCTGTTTCATCAACGGATTGACGAAGCGCCAGCCGATCGTCGTGTCGTAGATGTCGGCCTGGCGCGCGAATGCGCTCGCGGCCTTGCCCATCACGAACGGCGCGCGCGTCATGCTCTCGACGCCGCCCGCGACCATCAGCGCGGCCTCGCCGGACTTGATCGCACGGGCGGCCACGCCGACCGCGTCCATCCCGGAGCCGCACAGGCGGTTGATCGTCGAACCCGGCACACCCTGCGGCAGCCCCGCGAGCAGCGCCGACATGCGCGCGACGTTGCGGTTGTCCTCGCCGGCCTGGTTCGCGCAGCCGTAGATCACGTCGTCGATCGCCGTCCAGTCGACGTCGCGGTTGCGCTCCACGAGCGCCTTGAGCGGCACGGCGCCCAGATCGTCGGCGCGCACGCCGGACAGTGCACCGCCGTAACGCCCGATCGGCGTACGGATCGCATCACACAGAAAAGCTTCGGTCATCAGTGTCTCCGCTCCCAGGACAGGCTGGGGAATGAACAGGGCGCGCCCCTTGCATTGCCCGCCGGGATGCGCTTAAATGTTCTATATACGAACATAAGATCGTGTATCGAACGTTCAACGCATCATAGGGAGTGCGGGGACGACCTGTCAAGCGCCCGGTCCGCCGTGCGGTTGGCGTGTCGGGCCCCGTGCGCTATCTTCTCGGCTGCACGATATTCCAGGCGCTCATGACAACCGAAGACACTCAGACGAAACCCGGCGACTCCTACGTACAGTCGTTCGCACGCGGCCTCGCGGTGATCCGCGCGTTCGACGCGGCCCGCCCGGAGCAGACACTCACCGAGGTCGCCTCGGCCACCGGGCTCACGCGCGCGGGCGCGCGCCGGATCCTGCTCACGCTGCAGACGCTCGGCTACGTCGAGGCCGACGGCCGGCTGTTCCGGCTCACGCCGAAGATCCTCGAGCTCGGCTTCGCGTACCTCACGTCGATGCCGTTCTGGAATCTCGCCGATCCCGTGATGGAGCAACTGTCCGAGCAGATCCACGAAAGCTGCTCGGCGGCCGTGCTCGACCGCACCGAGATCGTCTACGTGCTGCGCGTGCCGACCCGCAAGATCATGACGATCAACCTGTCGATCGGCAGTCGGCTGCCCGCGTACTGCACGTCGATGGGCCGCGTGCTGCTGTCCGCGCTCGACGACGCCGCGCTCGACGAAACGCTCGCGCAAAGCGGCATCCGCGCGCATACGGCGCGCACGATCACCGACCTCGGCGAACTGAAGGCGGCGATCGCACAGGTGCGCCAGCAGGGCTGGGCCGTGGTCGACCAGGAGCTCGAAGTGGGCCTGATGTCGCTGTCCGCGCCGATTCGCAACCGGCGCGGGCAGATCATCGCGGCGATGAACATCAGCGGCAACGCGCAGCGGCATACCGCGAAGCAGATGGTGAAGGAGTTTCTCGAGCCGTTGCAGCAGGCCGCGCAGACGGTGTCGGAGCTGGTGGCGCGGCGCGGGTGAGCGCCGATCCGCGCGCGGGTACGCGCACGCCGCGCGGCGTGAAACGACGCGCGGCGCCCTGTGTCGGCCGGCGCGACGGCGTTGTCCAGGACAGCCGCCCGCTCGCAGGCGTACCGGCGCGCCGGCGGCGTGCCGTGCGTCAGCCGTTGCCGGCGAATGCGTCGCCCATCGGCTTCGTCCGGATGCCCGGGGCCAGCCGGGTCCACGGCAACTCGGCCGGATCGGCCGTCATCGGGCCCGGCGCCGTGGCAACGAGCACCGCCTCGGCGATCCCCTGGAAGTCGGCGCGAAAATGCACCGAGCTCTTGTTGACGAGGATGCGCATCGCTTCCGGCTCGACGCCGCCCACACGATAGAGATTGCGGTCGAGCATCTGCGCCTTGCCGCTGCTCACCACGATCAGCACACCATCGATCCGCAGGCAGGCGACGGGGCCGATATCCGCGCGCATGCCGTTCATCATCGGGCCGTCGTACCGGCATACGCCGTCCGACAACTTCACGACCTCGAAACGCGCGTGGACCGGCTCGTCGCCGGGCACGCCGGAAACGCCGCCGAGCGCCAGCTCGACGAACGCCCCGACCCCGGCGCGATGAGCCGCCGCGGCGGCCGCCGGGTCCCAGATCAGGCCGATCGCCGCCTCTTTCGCGCCATTGCGCAGCAACGCCCGCAGCATGCCCGTCGTGTTCGAGTCGCCGCCCGCGCCGGGGTTGTCCTGCGTATCGGCGATGACGACCGGCTTGCCGGCCCCGTCGGCAAGCCGCATCGCTTCGCGCACGGCGGCATCGGGCGACAGGAACGGCACCTGCCACGCGGCCTCGTCCGCCAGCATCCTGTCGTAGAGCGCCTGCACGGCGGCCTCGGCCGACGCGGCGTCATCGCCGTAACCCCAGATGACCGGGCCGCATTCGGGAAAATCGGCCGCCGGAAAACCCGGTGCGAACGACAGCGATACCACGGCCCCGGTTTCCAGCGCCGCGAGCTGCGCATACATGCCGCGCGAAGGCTCGAGCAGCGTGCACATGCCGTTGATCGGGATCAGGAACGGCAGCCGCCGCACCGCGCGATGCAGCGGGCGGCCACCCGCCGCCCGCGAGACGAGCAGGCGCTCGAGCAGCATGGCCGCGCGTTCGCCGGTCTCGGCCATGTCGACATGCGGATAGGTGCGGAAGGCGACCAGCGCGTCGGCCTCGTGCAGCATCTTCGCGGTGACGTTGGCATGCAGGTCGAGCGACGCGACCACCGGCACGGTCGGGCCGACCGCGGCGCGCACGCGCTCCAGCAACGTGCCTTCGCCGTCGTCGGTATGCTCGGCGACCATCGCGCCGTGCAGGTCGAGGTACACCGCGTCGTAGCCTCCGCCGCGAACCGCCGCGAGGATTTCACCGGCAATGCGCTCGAACGCATCCTCGGTCACGTGGGCCGACGGGCTCGCGCCCGCCCAGATGACCGGCAGCAGGGTCCAGCCGCGTCGCTCCGCCGCGACGATGAATCCGCCCGCGGGAATGTTGACGTCGCGCAGCGCAAGCACGTCGTCGCCCCGCACCATGGCCGGGAAGCCCTCGCCGCGCTCGAAGTTCGCGTAAGCGGCTTTCGACGGCGCAAACGTATTGGTTTCATGCTGAAAGCCGGCAATCAAGATCCGCGTGTTCAAAAACGTGTCTCCGGAAATAGGTAGTCAAGGCACGGGCCGTGCTGCGCCGCGACGGAGGTCGCGAGCGCTTGCGGGCCCGCGATATCACGCTGTCGCCAACGCGTCCTGCGGCGCGGGCAGCCGGTTCGCCACGAGCACCGCGGCGCCCGCGACCAGCAGCGCGACCATGACCAGCAGGCCGGCTGCCATGCTGCCCGTCGCCGAGTGGATCGCACCGATGATGGTCGGGCTCAGGAAGCCGCCGATCAGGCCGATCGTATTGATCAGCGCGATGCCGCCGGCGGCCGCGTCGCCCTTCAGGTATTGCGACGGAATCGCCCAGAACACCGTGTACGCGGCCCAGATCATCGACGTGGCGATCGTCATGCCGACCAGTGAAATGACGAGATTGCCGTTGGCCGTCGTCGCCACGGCCAGCGCGATCGCGCCGATCAGGGCCGGCACGGCGCTGTGGAAACGACGTTCGCCGCGGCGGTCCGACCGGCGGCCGATGACGATCATCGCGATCGCGGCGCAGACGTACGGGATCATCGAGTACAGCCCGATCTGCATCGTGTCGGTCACGCCGTCGGCCTTGAGGATCGACGGCAGCCAGAAACTCACCGCGTAGATCCCGCAGATGATCGTGAAGTACGCGAACGCCAGCAGGTACACGCGCGGGTCGCGCAACACCTGTCCGAACGAGTGATGACCGGCGCCGGGTGCGTGCAGCTCGGCGGCGAGCATGCGCTTCTCGTCGTCGGTCAGCCAGGTCGCGTCGGCCGGCCGGTCGGACAGGACCTTGAGTGCGAGCGCGCCGAGCAGCACGCACGGCAGGCCTTCGACGATGAACATCCACTGCCAGCCGGCCAGGCCGTGGGCACCGGACAGCCCGGTCATCAGCCACGCCGACAGCGGCGAGCCGAAGGCGCCGCCGATCGGGCCCGCGAGCATCACGACCGCCATCACGCCGGCCATGCGGCGCTGGCCATACCAGTAGGTCAGGTAAAAGATCATCCCCGGCGCGAAGCCGGCCTCGAACACGCCGAGCAGGAAACGCATCCCGTAGAAGGTGGTCTCGTTGTGGACGAACATCATGCCCGCCGAGGTCAGGCCCCACAGCACCATGATTCGGCTGATGGTCTTGCGTGCGCCGATCCGCGGCAGCAGCAGGTTGCTCGGGATCTCGAACAGCACGTAGCCGAGAAAGAAGATGCCCGCGCCCAGCCCGTACACCGCATCGGAGATGCCCAGGTCGCTCTGCATCGAGAGCTTGGCGAACCCGATATTCACGCGATCGAGATAGGCGAACGTGTAGCAGAGCAGCAGAAAAGGCAGCAGGCGCCAGTTCAGCTTGCGATACAGGGCCTGATGCGCCGGGCTGTCGGGCGCGACCGGGTCTTGAGGGGATGGAATGGCGGACATGCGCTCTCCTTTAGGGCGTATTGCTTCGAATCCCGCATCGATGATCGACTCCGTTCGAATCGTCGAGGAGCCGAAAAAGCAGCGCAATAGCAACCTAAGCGAGTTATCGTTGCTCAACGAGCAACACTTCAACGGCAAACGGACCGACACCATGCGCGAACTGAACCAGCGCCGCCTGCGCTATTTCCATGAAGTCCTGACGCACGGCTCGATCCGCGGCGCGGCCGACAGCATCAACACGTCGCCGTCCGTCATCACGCGGCAGATCCGGCTGCTCGAGGAAGAAATCGGGGCGCCGCTGTTCGAGCGCCAGCCGCGCGGCGTCCGGCCGACCGAAGCCGCGGCGCACCTGCTCGAATACTGGCGCGGCTGCCGCTCCCAGCAGGAACTGTTCGAAGACCGCCTGCAGGCGCTGCACGGCCTGCAACACGGCCAGATCCGCCTCGCCACCAGCGAAGGCTATATCGACTGCCTGATGGACGAGGTGCTCACCGATTTTTGCGCGCGTTATCCGAAGCTCGACGTCACCGTCGATATCCTTCCGGTCAGCACATTGCTGCAGGAAGTCGCCGAGAGCCGCGCGCATATCGGCCTCGCCTACAATCCCCCGGCGCATCCGGATATCGAGTACGTCGCCACCGCGCCGCAGCCGGTGGTGGCGCTCGTGCATCCCGGGCACCCGCTCGCCGTGCGGGGCCGGCCCGTCGCGGTACACGAACTCGCCGGGTATCCGCTCGCGCTGATGCCGCCGGCGTTCGGTCTCGGGCAGGCCGTGCAGATGCTCGCCTATGCAGAGAACATCCAGCTCCACCCGACGCTGACCACCAACTCGCTGGCCGTGCTGCGCCACTTCGTCAGGCGCAACGACGGCGTCACGCTGCTCGCGGCGTTCGCGGCCTATCAGGAACTGGAGGCGGGAGAACTCGTCGCCGTTCCCGTCGCCCATCCGCTGCTCGAGGCAGCGAACGCGCGGCTGCTGGTCAAGGCCGGACGCACGCTCGGGGTGGCAGCCGATACGCTGCTGCGCGGCATCCTTCGGGACATGAAGATGTTTTCGGACGCGGGCGGGCGCAACGGCGGGACGACGGCGCGCGGCAAACCAGGCAAGCGTGCTGCCGTGCGTCGCGGCGGGCCATGAACGTCCCTGCTGACGATGCAGCCTGCGTCCGCCGGCCGTCTCCAGGCGGCCGCCCCGGTTCGGGGCCGGGATCGAGCGGCGAGCGATTATCTGAGGAAACCGAAATTTCTCGACGATTTCGTAAAGGTCGGGTTCGTCGCACGCGACGCGCGCCGCTCGTCACGCGCCGAGCAACATCCCCTTGCGCACCGGCACTGCGCCCGTCACGCGGCCGAGCGGTGCGCCGGCCGTGACGAAACGGATCGCGCGGCGCATGTAGAACACGCCGTCGGTCCCGCTCGAGATCGTCGTGATCGCATCGGTCAGCGGATCGACGATGTCGAACAGCGGATCGCCGGCGCGGATCGTCGCGCCGATCGCCGCGCGGTGCACGAGGATCCCGCTCACCGGTGCGTAGAACTGCTCGCTGCCCGCGAGCGGCGTGGCCGGCGCGGCGAGCGGCGGCAGCGGCACGCGTTCGCCGCGTATCGCGCCGCGCCACACGAGATAGGCGACGAGCGCATCGGCATCGCGCTCCGCATGGTCGTACGTGACGTCGCGCTGCCCCCGGCACTCGACCGTCACGGCCACGGTGCCGGCCGCCATCGGCGTGCCGGCCGGCAAGTGCTGCCGCAACTGCGACCACAGCAGATGATGCGCATCGTCGAACGCGTGCCCGCCCGAATCCTCGGCGAGCAGCGACACCTGCGCGCCGAGATAGCGCGCAAGCGGCTCGACTTGCGGCCACGCGGTATCGCTCGTGTACACGTGCATCACCGCTTCGAGCGAGCAATGCAGGTCGATCACGACGTCGGCGTCGAACGACAGCTTCAGCAGCGCCAGCTGAAGCGCATCGAATTCCGTACGCGGTGCGATATCGTCGAGCGCCGCGCCGACACATCCGCGCACGATCGCGCGATTGCATTCGCCGTCGTCGCCGAGCCGGTCGCGCGCACGCGCGGCGATGTCCGCGAGCGGCAGGAAGCCGCGATTGAAGTTGCGGCCGCTCGCAAGGTCGAAACGGCCGATGAACTGCCCGAGCAGATGATGATTGAGGCCGACCGGGTTCGCGACCGGCACGAGCACGATCTCGGCCGCGAGCCGGCCTTCGGCCTCGAGCTGCGCGAGACGCTGCTTCAGCACGAACGCCGCGAGCATCGCGGGCGTCTCGTCCGCGTGCAGCGCGGCCTGCAGGTAGATCTTGCGGCCGGTGCCGGCCGGCCCGAAATGAAAGCTCGTCAGCGTGCGCTGCGTGCCGATCGACGGCGACAGGAGTGGCGTGGTGCGAATCTGCATCGAGGGTCTCGAACGGATGAAAACGGGGCCGCGGGTACAACGGCGCGGTGGCTCGGCGCTCAGTCGCCGTACGGGTTGAAGTCGAAATACTTCTTCGCGATCCGGTCGTACGTACCGTCCTTCAGCATCGACGCGATCGCGCCGTCGATCGACGCCTTGAGCGCCGTATCCGACTGCCGCATGCCGATGCCGACGCCGCGATCGCCCATGTCGAGCGGCGCGCCGACGAACGCGAAACCGTTGCCCTTCGGCGTGCGCAGGAAGCCGTAGTCGGCTTCCACGGTGCCGAGCAGCGCCGCGTCGAGGCGGCCGTTGACGAGATCGGCGAACACGTCGTCCTGGCTCTTGTACGGCACCACGCTCACGCCGGCCGTCGCCCAGTGCGCGAGCGCCCACGATTCGAACTGCGTGCCCGACTGCACGCCGACACGCTTGCCGGCCAGCGACGCGGTCGTGCTGCCGAGGCCGCTCCCGGGCCGCGCGACGAGCCGCGACTTGAAGCGGAACAGCTTCGACGAGAACAGGATCTGCTTCTCGCGCTTGTCGGTGATCGCCATCGACGACAGGATCGCGTCAATCTTGCGCGCCTGCAGCGCGGGAATCATCCCGGAGAATTCGAGCTCGACCCACTGGCAGCGCAACTGCGCGCGGCGGCAGATCTCGTTGCCGAGATCGACGTCGAAGCCCTTCAGGCTGCCGTCGGGCGCTTTCGCACCCATCGGCGGATAGGTCGGATCGATGCCGAGGCGCACGACGTGCGCGTCGAGTGCAAACGCGGACGTGGCAGCCCAGCCAAGGCACAGGGAAACGAGCGGGACGAGGATACGTTTCATGGTCGACGGAGGACAGGAAGGAAGGCAAACGGCATCAGCCGGACTGCCTGCGATCGTAGGCGGCACGGGCCGCCGCCGGAACCATCGACTGCCTTATCATGATCGGTATTTCCGATCACCGGCCCCGCGCGTGCCCATGGCGTTCACGCTCTCCCAGCTCCGCATCTTCCAGGCCGTCGTCGAGCACGGCAGCCTGCGCGCCGCCGCACGCGCGCTCGATCTCGCGCAGAGCGGCGTCACGCAGCAACTGCAGAGCCTCGAGGCGACGCTCGGCGCGACGCTGTTCACGCGCACCAATCGCGGGATCGTGCCGACGGCCGTCGGCCGGCGGCTGCTCGCGCGCTCCGGTTCGATCCTCGGCGAATGCGAGCAGGTCGAGCGGGAGATCCGGCAGTTGAGCGGCGCGTACGAAGGCACCGTCACGCTCGGCCTCGTGGCCGAACCGCTGATCGACGCGTTCGCGCCCGTGCTGAGCGCGTTCCGCGCGCGCTTCGACAAGGTCGACGTGCATCTGCGCACCGGCACGTCGCGGATGATGATCGGCTGGCTGCGCGAAAGCGCGGTGGATTTCGCGATCGCACTCGTCGCGAAGCAGACCGACACGACCGATCTCGCGGTCACGCCGCTGCGTGCTTCAGCGCCGGTGGTCGTGTGCCGCAACGGGCATCCGGCGATGCACGCAAAATCGCTCGCCGAACTGGCCGGTTACGCGTGGGTGTCGACGCGCTCGCCGAACCTGAGCGCCGACCCGGTCGTGAACCGGCTGCTCGCGTACTTCGACGCGCACGGCCAGCCGCCGCCGAGGATTCTCGCGACCGTCGAAGGGATGTTCGAGACGCTGCAGATCGTCACGCAGACCGATTCCCTCGCGCTCGAAACCGAAGCCATCACGCGGCACGGGCCGTTCGCCGGCGCGCTCGCGAAGGTGCCCGTGCGCGAGCAGGCCGAATCGCAGGACATCTGCCTGCTGCAGCGCGCGGCCGTGCCGCTGACGCCGGCCGCGCAGGAACTCGCGACGATGCTCGCGTCGTACCTGAGGATGGTGCGCGGGCGGTAAGCGCGTACTGCAGCCCGCCGCCCGCCTTGCTGTGCCGCGCGTCAGTCCAGCGACTCCCGGGCCGTCTCGCGCAGCATCGCGACCGCGATCAGCGACAGCACCACGCACGCGGCCACGTAGCCGGCCGGCGCGAGCTTGCTGCCGGTCGTCTTCACGAGCCAGGTCGCGATCAGCTGCGCGGTGCCGCCGAAGATCGTCACCGCGAGCGCATACGCGATCGAGATGCCGGTCGCGCGCACGTGGCGCGGCAGCGACTCGCACATCAGCGCCATTTCCGACGCCGAGCCGAGCGAATAGAACAGCAGCATCAACGCGGTCAGCGGCAGGATCACCGACAGCGTCGGGTGGTGGTTCATCAGCCAGAACGCCGGGAACAGCAACAGGACCAGCACGCCGCGGCCGACGAAGATCGGCAGGCGGCGGCTGCCGAGCCGGTCCGACAGCCAGCCGAACAGCGGGCACGTGACCAGCATCACGCAGCCCGACGCGACGCCGACGAACATCGACAGCTTCATCGGCAGCCCGAGCGTGTGGATCGCATAGGTCGGCATGTAGAACGTCAGGATGTAGGTCGACACCGTGCCGCCCATCACCGTGAGCATCAGCAGCACCACCGTGCGCGTGTGCTTCGAGAACAGCTCGTGCAGCACGCCGCGTTCGATCCCGTGATGGCTGTCGCCGGGCGCATCGTCCGCGAGCCGGCGGCGCAGGTACATGCCGACCGGCGCGATCAGCACGCCGACGAGGAACGGCAGCCGCCAGCCCCAGCTTTCGAGCGCATCCTTCGTCATCGTGTTCGACAGCAGCGCCGCGAAACCCGAGCCCATCAGCGCGGCGCCGCCCTGCGTCGCGAGCTGCCAGCTCGCGCGGAACGCGCGACGCGACGTGCCGCCCTGTTCGAGCAGCGTCGTCGTCGCCGCGCCGAATTCACCGCCCTGCGAGAAGCCCTGCATCAGCCGCGCAAACACGACGAGCAGCGGCGCGGCCACGCCGACCTGCGCATAGGTCGGCGCGATCGCGATCAGGCCCGTGCCGAGCGCCATCAGCATGATCGTCAGGTTCAGCGCGGCCTTGCGCCCCTTGCGGTCCGCGTAGACGCCGAGCACGACGCTGCCGAGCGGCCGCGTGAAAAAGCCGGCGGCGAACGTCGCAACCGACAGCAGCAGCGACGTGGTCGGGTCGCTCGACGGGAAGAACAGCTTGCCGATCAGCACCGCGAAGAAGCCGTACACGGTGAAATCGAAAAATTCCAGCCAGTTGCCGATCACGGCCGCCGCGATCGCACCGCGCCGCGTGACGGCCGGTGCGCGCGGCGTGCCGACTTCGGCGCCCCCCGTCGACGCGGGGTGCAGCGCGAGATGGTCTTTCTGCATCGCTATCCTCTCCTGTCAATGCGGCCGGAAGCGCCGGCCGCGCGCCACCGCCGCCGGAATCACCGCCCGAGGTAACGCTCCACGAGACGCGTCCAGAACGCCGCACCGATCGGCAGGTTGCGATCGTTGAAGTCGTATTTCGGGTTGTGCACCATGCAGCCGTCCTCGCCTTCGCCGTTGCCGAGCCGCACGAACGAGCCCGGCCGCTGCTGCAGCATGAACGCGAAATCCTCGCTGCCCATCAGCAGGTCGGTCTGCTCGACCACGTGCTTGTCGCCGACCAGTTCGCGCGCGACCTGCGCGGCGAAATCCGTTTCGGCATCCGTATTGATGACGACCGGATAGCCCTCGATGTACTCGACGTTCGCGCTCGCGCCGTAGCTCGCGGCCTGCGTTTCGGCCAGCTCGGTGATGCGGCGCTTGAGCAGCGCGCGCACTTCCGGGCTGAACGACCGCACGCTGAGTTCGAGGCGCGCGCCGTTCGGAATCACATTGTTCGCGGTGCCCGCGTGCATCGAGCCGACCGTGACGACCGCCGGCTGCGACGGGTCGACGTTGCGCGCGACGATCGTCTGCAGCGCCATCACGATGCTCGCCGCGACGACGACCGGGTCGACCGTCAGGTGCGGCCGTGCCGCGTGGCCGCCGACGCCTTCGATCGTGATGATCGCCTTGTCGCCGGCCGACATGAACGGGCCGCGCCGCGTGAGGAACACGCCCGGCGCCGCGCCCGGATGGTTGTGCATGCCAAACACGGCGTCGCACGGGAAGCGTTCGAACAGGCCGTCGTCGATCATCTTCTTCGCGCCGCTGTCGACGCCGTGCTCTTCCGCCGGCTGGAAATACAGGTGCACGGTGCCGGAGAAGTTGCGCGTCTTCGCGAGATGCTGCGCGGCGCCGAGCAGCATCGTCGTGTGGCCGTCGTGGCCGCATGCGTGCATCTTGCCGTGCGTGCCGCTCGCATACGGCAGGCCGGTCGCCTCGACGATCGGCAACGCGTCCATGTCCGCGCGAATGCCGATGCTGCGCGCGCCGTCGCCCACCCGCAGCGTGCCGACCACGCCCGTCTTGCCGACCCCGCGCGTCACCTGCCAGCCCCATTGCTCGAGCTTGTCCGCGACGAGCGCGGCCGTGTCGTGCTCTTCGTACGCGAGTTCGGGGTGGTGATGGATGTGGTGACGGATCTCGCGCAGCCCGCCGGCGGCGGGCATCAGATCCTCGACTTCGGTGAAGCGGGTATCGGTGGTCATCAAGGGGCTCCTGCGTTTGTCTGCGCACGCCGGTGGCGCGTGCGGGAAAGCGAGCCACTATAGCCAGCCGATATCGGTTCAATAAGATGCGGAATTTTTCACCGTGATAAGTATTTTTAATCAGGGTTAATGCGTAGTCGGCTCATCGCTTTCGACGCGAACGTCACGGCTTTCCGGTAATCGGCAACCAAGTCGGAGCGGCCGGGCGCGACACGCCCGGCCGTTGCCATCGCAGACGAATTCAGTTCGTCCGGGCATTCAGTTTCGCCACGAGGACGTCGCCGAATTCCGGCGCCGACATCGGCTGCTGCCCCGTGATCAGCTCGCGATCGACGACCACGTTGCTGTGCCAGTTCGCCACCGTGTCGACGTGGGCGCCGGCTTCGGCCAGCGCGTTCACCGGATAGAACTGCACGTTGCCGCCGAGCCCGCTCGGCCCTTCAAGCTGCTGCTCCTCGCCCGTCGAGAAAACGGTCATCCGGTAACCGGCATACGGCCAGCCGGCCGCGAGGGAATTCGCGTTGCCGTCGTTGGCGACCATCGATGCAACGAAGGCATTCGGGTCGAGCAGCGTGGACAGCAACACGATCGGCCCGTGACAGATGATCCCCTATTCGCGCAGGAGTCTCGCGACATCCTCCTTGCGCTACGCAAATCCGTACAGCTTCGCCGGGTTCGTGACGAATATCCGTTGCTGCCAGTCCGCCCGCCCGATCCAGCCGGCGATCACGTCCAGCATGCTCGCGTCGTCCGGCTTGTCCGTCTTCTGCGTCGGGTGCGGCCAGTCGGTGCCCCACAGCATGCGCTCCGGCGCCATGTCGATCAGCGCCTTCGCGACCGGCGCGACGTCGTCGTAGGCCGGCGCCCCCGACTTGCTGTCAACGTACGGTCCCGACAACGTGATCCACGTATGGCCCTTTTCGACGAGGCGTTGCGCAGTCCGAAACGCGGCCGACGACAGCCCGCCGGGCTGCGGCACATGCGCGATATGGTCGATGACGAGCGGGCACGGCAGCGCCGCAAGATGTGGCTCCAGCTCCGGCAGTCGCGCGCCCTGCACCACCAGTTCGATATGCCACCCGAGGTTCGCAATGCGCGCGGCGAGCGGCGCCAGCATGTCGAGCGTCGTCGCGCCCGGATAGCTCAGGTTGAACCGGATCGCACGGATGCCGCCGCGATCGAGCGCCCGAAGTTCGTCGTCGCTCACGGTGCCGTCGACGACGGCCACCCCGCGCGCGGCATCGCCGAACTGCGCGAGCGCCGCCAGCGTGCAGCGGTTGTCCGTCCCGTACGTCGACGGCGTCACGACCACGTTGCGCGTCACGCCGATACGCGTCTGCACGCGCCGGTATTGCGCGACGGTCGCATTCGGCGGCCGCAGCGTCGTGCCCGGCGCGACCGGGAACCGGTCGTCGTAGATGTGCATGTGACAGTCGATCGCCCCTTCGGGCAATTGGAACACCGGGCGCTCGATGCCGCTCGACCACGTTTCGTCGGCCGCGGCCAGCGTCGGCAATGCGGCCGAAGCCAGCGTCGCGCCGGCGATCCTGAGGAATTCGCGTCTCGCGATGCGCGCCATGATCAGATCGTCCCCGTCTTGCCGACCAGCTTGCCGGACGCATGATCGCGCGTGAGCAGCAGCAGCGTCGCGACGCTCACGAGCGTGAGGATCGCGAGCGGCATCAATGCGAGCGCGTAGCTGCCCGTCGCCGCCTTCACCCACCCGTATACGTTCACCATCAGCCCGCCGCCGAGCAGGTTCGCGATCGCATTGACCGTCGCGAGCCCGGCCGCCACGGTGCTGTTGGACAGCATGTCGGTCGCGAGCGCCCAGAACGGGCCCTTGAACGAATACGCGCCGACCAGCACCGCACAGAGCATGCAGACCGTCGGCAGCAGCGATCCGCTCAGCGACGTCGCGAACAGGCCCACGCCGATCAGCAGCATCGGCACGACCGTGTGCCAGCGCCGTTCGCCGATGCGGTCCGAGCGCCGGCCCCAGTAGACCATCAGGATCGAGGCCACCGCATACGGCACCGAATTCAGCAGGCCGGTCTCCATGACGGTCAGGCCGAACGACTTCAGGAGCTGCGGCTGCCACACGGACAGCGTGCTGCCTGCCGCGGAAGCACACGTGTCGACGAGCGCGAGGCACAGCACGTAGCGGTTGCGGAACAGTTGCGTGAGCGGCAGAGACGGCACTTTCTTGCGCGTCTTGTGGCCCGCGGCCAACGCGGCCGTGAGCCATGCGCGCTCGTCGTCGTCGAGCCACTTCGCGTCGTCCGGCTTGTTCGTCAGCATGAACAGGCACGCGACGCCGAGCAGCACGGTCGGAATGCCTTCGAGGATGAACAGCCAGTGCCAGCCGCGCAGGCCCCAGACGCCGTCCATCTGCAACAGCAGCGCGGAGATCGGCGAGCCGATGAAGCTCGCGGCCGGAATCGCGACCATGAACGTCGCGACGATCCGCGCACGGTACTGCGCGGGAATCCAGTACGACAGATAAAGCAGCACGCCCGGGAAGAAGCCGGCCTCGGCGGCGCCCAGCAGGAAACGCAGCACGTAGAACGTCGTCGCGTTGTGCACGAGCGCGGTCGCCGCCGACACGATGCCCCACGTGATCATGATCCGTGCGATCCAGATCCGCGCGCCGTATTTCTGCAGCGCGAGATTGCTCGGCACTTCGAAAAAGAAGTATGAAATGAAGAACAGGCTGCTGCCGAAGCCGAAGACCTGTGCCGACATTCCCAGGTCATGGTTCATCTGCAGCGACGCCATCCCGACGTTGCCCCGGTCGATGAAGGCAAGCAGGTAGCAGATCATCAAGAAGGGAATGAGTCGCCAGACGACCTTGCGTAGGGTCCGGCGCTCGATCGCGGACGCTTCCATGAAACCGGTTTGCATGTTGTCTCCGTTTATTGTGCGCTTACGCGCGTATCTGTGAACGAGTGAACCGTTGCCACGCGATGACCGCGATGACGCCGCTCGCGAGCACGGCCGCCATGGCGGCAAAGGTGTGTCGCACGCCGAGCGCCTCGGACGCGCTGCCGACGAGCAGGTAACCGAACGGCATCGTGCCGTTGTAGGCCATGCCGTACATCCCGACGAGCCCGCCGCGCACGTGTTCCGGACACTGGCGCTGAATGGTCGCGTTGGTCGACGTGGCCGCGAACGTGAGGCTGAAGCCGAGGGCATAGAACGCGGGAATCGATCCCGCCGCATCGGTCGTCGCGGCCAGCACGGCCAGCGCGCCGACGGCCGTCCACGGCGCATACGCGATGAACCGGTGCGACGCGCGCGGGCCGAACGCCGACGACAGCAGCGCCGCCGCGCTCAACGAGCCGGCCCCGGCGCACGCGAAGAACACGCCGGTAAAGCGCGCGGCGTCGTGAAAGCCCTGGTCCGCGAGCAGCGGCACGAGCGTCTGGTAGCTGCCGGCGAACAGGCCGATGCACGCGAGAATCGGCAGATAGCGGGCCGAGAACGCATCGGACAGCACGTAACCGACCGCGTCGCGCAGGCCGCTCTCCGCGCGCGACGGGCGGTCCACCGACGCGGTCCGGATCGAGCGCACGCACGCCACCATGAAGCACAGCGCGAGCGCGTAGATCGCAAACGACGTCCGCGGCCCGAGCGTCGGATAGACGAATCCGGCGATGGTCGGGCCGACCATGCGCCCGACGTTGTAGACCATCGTGTTCATCGCGACCGCGTTGGACGTGTGCGTTGCATCCTGCAGGCTCGTCAGCAGCAGCACCTGCCGTGCCGGCGTTTCCACCGCGCTCGACACGCCGATCGCCAGTGCATGCGCGAGGATCAGCTTCACGCCGAGCAGGCCGAGCAGCGACAACGTGAAGAGGCTGCCCGTCAGCAGCAGCGATGTCGTGAGCACGCAGAGCGTCACGCGGCGCGCGTTGGCCGAGCCGATGCGGGAGCCCGCCACCGGCGCGACGATCAGTTGCGGCCCGTACAGCAGGAAGTTGAGCAGCGCGAGGATCGCCGCCGAGCCGGACAGGTGATAGATCAGCAGATTCAGCGTGACGTTCTGCGTCCAGCTGCCGAGCACCGATGCGACCTGCCCGCTCAGATAGCGCCGCAGCGATGCCTCCGACAGCGCGGGAAACAGCCGGCTCGCCCACCCCGCTTGCGTCGCCACGTTCATGACAACGCCTTCCCGCGCGTTTCGGGCGCGACCAGCACGACCACGGCCGCGGCGACGAATGCGACGATCGTCGTCGCGAGTCCGAGCACGAAGCCGCCCGACGTCGACGCGAGCGCGCCGATGATCAGCGGCGCGATGAAGCCGCCGAGCCGGCCGCCGTTGTACGCGAGGCCCATGAAGAACCCGCGCGATGCCGTGTTGCCGATGATCTCCGCGAGGAACGGGCCGGCACCCGCGAAGATGCCGTTCACGCTGAAGCCGGTCAGGAAGATCGCGGTCATCAGCAGCAACGGATTCGCCGACACGATGTACACGCCGACGGCCAGCGCGCCGACCAGCAGGTACGCCAGGAACATCGGCCGCCGGCCGATGCGGTCGACCCATGCCGAGAACAGCAGAAACCCGGCGATCGCGCCGAACTGCAGCGCCAGCACGAACTTCAGGCTGTGCACGAAGTCGAGGTGCTTCACCGTGATGAGGAACGTCGGCGTCCACGTGAATACGCCCCAGTACAGGTACTGCAGAAAGAAGATGAAGCAGAAGGCGGTGAGCAGGCCGCGCACGTTCAGTTTCTCGTGATTGGCCGTGTCGGTCTTGCGGGCCCGAGACTTCGCGTGCCGGCGCTCGAGCCAGATCGGTGATTCCGGCGTCTTGCGCGCGACCCAGAACAGGATGAAGAACGGCGACGCACCGATCAGGAACAGCAGACGCCAGCCGTCGCCGCCCAATCCGCCATGTACGGCGCCGACGATGCCCGAGATCGCGATCGCGAGAATCGCGCCGATCGGCAAGCCCATCTGCATCAGCGCACCGCCCTTGCCGCGCCGGCTCGGGTGCCAGGTCTCCGCGATCAGCGCCGCGCCGGCGGTCCAGGTTCCGCCCATGCCGAGCGCGCCGACAAAGCGCAGCGCGGCAAACCCGTGCGCGTCGGGCGCGAATGCAATCAGGCCGGAGAACAGCGAGTAGATGCCGACGCAGAGCAGCGCGGTGCGCACGCGCCCGATCCGGTCCGACACGAAGCCGAACAGAATGCCGCCGACGATCTGTCCGGCCGCCGTGACGCTCGTGAACATGCCGAGCTGCGCCTTGCTCAGCCCGAACTGCAGCGCGAGCGTCGGCAGCAGCAGCGACAGCAGGAACGAGTCGTAGCTCTCGAACGTCCAGCCGAGCCCCGCGAGCGACAGCGAACGCCATTCGGTACCGGTCACGCGCGTCAATCCTTTTTCCGCGGCGGCGGACTCCATGTCCTGCGTCGCCGCGGTTGCACTCGTCTTCATGGGTTGTCTCCGGGAAGCGCGATGCGATACGTCGATGCGGCCGTCCGGCTGAACAGCGCGGCCCGTTCATCGGCCGACATCGCGGACGCGAGTCGTTTGAAGGCGTTCCACAGCACGCGATAGCCGAACATCCCCTTGTCGACGGGGAAGTTGCTTTCGAACATGCAGCGATCGACGCCGAAGCATTCGACGCAGGTGTCGAAATACGGCTGCCACGCCGCCGCCAGTTCGGGCGACGACGGCGGCAGGTCGCGCGCGGCGAAGTCGAAACCGAACACGGTCATGCCCGCGCCGCCGAGCTTGATGCGCGTGTTCGGCAGCGCCGCGAGACGCGCGAGTTGCCGTTTCCATTGCGCATGAACTTCCGTGCGCCGGCCGGCATGCGGGCCCACGCCGAGCGGGCCGCCGAAATGGTCGATGACGATGGTGACGCCGTCGCATGCACGGGCGAGTTCGTACAGGTCGTCGAGCTGCGTGTGATAGACCCACGCGTCCAGCGACAGCCCGTAGCGGCCGAGCGTCGTCACGCCCTGCCGGAATGCCGGGTCCGACATCCGGTCGCGCGGCGGCGTCACCGGGCTCGATCGCACGTCGGGGCTCGCATGCCACGCGAGCGGGTTGCGGATCCCGCGCAGTCGCCCGTCGGATACCTGCAGCATCGTGTCGAGCACCGCCTCGAGTTCCGCACCGAGCGACAGATCGGCGCCGCCGACGATGGCCTCGCAGCATCGCGCGGGACCGTATGCGCCGCTGTCGAACATCGCGGCGACGCCGCTCGCGAACTCCACTTCGCCGACCGGCTTGAACGCATCCGGCCCGCTTGCACGCAACATCGATCGGCACTGGACGTAAACCGTCGACACGACGCGATGCCCGCTGCGCACGTCCGCACCGAACTCGTCCGCGAGATAGCGCCCGGTCTGCCGGTCCCACAGGTGATGATGGGCGTCGACGATCGCAAGCTCGGGTTCGAGCACCGGCTCGTCGCGCAACGCGAGCCACTCGGGCCGGACGGGCAGATGGGGCGCGTGAACGATCTGCATCGCGCTCGCCGTCAGAACTTCTGGCGCATGCCGATCACCACGCCCGTCTGGTTGTGATCGGGTGCGACCGTGCCATAACCGTTCACGCCGAGCGCGGAGCCGCCCTTGTTACGCGCGAAACCCGCCGTCGCATAGATATCCGTGCGCTTCGACAGCAGATAGTCCGCGCAGAGCACGGCGAGCCACGGATCGGCACTGGTCGAATGCACGTCCTGGTAATAGGCGGTTGCCGTGACCACGAACGCCGGCGACACCGCGTATTGCGCGCCGGCCCAGTACAGGTTTGCCGCGCTGGCTTCGGAGCCGTTCGCGACCCGGATCGGGTTCGCCGGCAGGAACGCGTTCGACGCCCGAAGATAGCGATAGCCGGCGAATCCCTTCACCGGTCCGAGCGCATACGACGCGGCGGCCGTCGCACGACGCTCGGTGCCCGTGTTCGTCGCGACGGTGTTGCTGTTGCGCTGCTCGTACGACACGCTCGCGGCGAGCGGCCCTTGCGAGAAAGTCAGCGCCCCGCTGTAGAAGCGGCCGGTGAGTTGCGCGCCCGGCACCTCGGCGCCGTACCCGGTGTCGTAGCGGGTGCTGTACATGGCTTGCGCCGTCAGCGGACCGAACACGCCGGTGTACTTCACCGAATTGTCGATGCGCGCGGCCGCCGCGTAGTCAAGCGACAGCACCGAGTACCGCGACGACGCGCCCATCGGGTCGAAGGCCACGGCCTGTTCATAGAAGAGCGCGTTCTGGCGGCCGAACGTCAGCTGCTGACCCCGGTACGCCAGCCCGACCCACGCCTGCCGGCCGAAAATCCGCGACGTCGTGGCGGCATTCGCACCGAGGCCTTTCGTCGACTGCGCGGTCGTGCCGTCATTGAGGTTGAAGCCGTTTTCCAGCTGGAACAGGGCCTTCATGCCGCCGCCGAGCTCCTCGACGCCCTTCAGTCCCCAGCGCGAACCGGACAGATTGCCCGACGCTTCGCGCGTCTGCGCGCCGCCGGTACTCGTATTGTTGATGTGCTCGATCCCGACATCGGCAATGCCGTACAGCGTGATGCTGCTTTGCGCATGCGCGGTGCCGCACCACGCGGTCGCGCTCGCGACGGTGAGGGCGCCGAGCATGAGGCGGGGTTTCGGGCGGGAATTCTGGCTGGCCTGATTCGACGACATGAAGTCTCCAAACTGTTTTTTGTGGGTGGGTCTTCCGGCGAAAGAACATTCACGGCTCGCGGGCGGCAGGCGCTTCGCCGGCGCCCGCGCCCGGATCGCCGAGCCACGCGATGGTCAGTGCGCCGAGCAGCAGCACACCCGACACGGCGATGAGCGGCGCGGTGAAGCCGCCCGAGAATTGCTTGAGCGCGCCGATCATCGACGGCCCGACGAAACCGCCGAGATTGCCGACCGACACGATCAGCGCGAGTCCGCCCGCGGCAGCCCGTCCGGTGAGGAATCCCGACGGGATGGCCCAGTAAGTCGCCTGGAACGCGAGGATCCCGCTCACCGTGACGCAAAGCGCGATCAGCTTGAAAACCGGCGCATGAATGAAGGCGCTCGCACACAACGCCGCAGCGGCGACAGCCAGCGCACCGGCGACATACGGAATACGGTTGGCCGCCCGATTGGCGAGACGCGCCCACCCGAGCATCACGCCGGCGCCGATCGCATAAGGAATCGCCGTCAGCCAGCCGACCACCGCGTGTTCGACGCCGAACTGCTTGATGATCTGCGGCATCCACAAGCCGACGCCGAGCGAGCCGACGATCCCGCAGAAGTTGACGAACGCGAGCACGAACACGCGCCAGTTCGTCATCGCGTCGCGCAGCTTGCTGCCGTGCTTCGCGCCGATGTCGCGCTGCTCGAACGCGAGGCGCTTCGCGAGCGACGCCTTCTCTTCGTCATTGAGCCACGCGGCTTTCTCGGGGCGGTCGGCCAGCACGAACAGGCACGCGACGCCGAGCATCACGGCCGGTACGCCTTCGATCAGCAGCAGCCACTGCCAGCTGCGCAGCCCGTGCAGGCCGCCGAGTTCGAGCAGCGCACCGGAAATCGGCGAGCCGATCATGTTCGCGACGGGAATGCCGACGAGGAAGGCGGCCGTCACCTTCGCGCGCCACTTGCCGGGAAACCAGTGCGTGAAATACAGGTAGATGCCGGGCGTGAACCCGGCCTCGGCGAGCCCGAGCAGGAAGCGCGCGGCCGCAAAGCTCTTCGGTCCGACGACGAACGCCGTCGCCATCGAGAACAGGCCCCACGTGATCATGATTCTCGCGATCCATACGCGCGCCCCGACCTTCTGCATGATCAGGTTGCTCGGAATCTCGAACAGGAAATAGCCGATGAAGAACAGGCCGGCGCCGACACCGAACTGCTCGGCCGTCAGACCGAGATCCTTGTTCATCGTCAGCGCGGCAAAACCGACGTTGGTCCTGTCGAGATAGCTGATCACGTAGCAGACGAAGATGAACGGCAGAATGCGCCGGAACGCCTTCGCGAGCGTGCGCTCGCTGGCCGCGTAATCGTCGCCGGCAAGCTGCGCCGACGATGGTGCGTCGGCGCGCGGTGCGTCATCGCCGGCACGCAGCGCGTGCGAAATGGTCATGCTTGTCTCCTTCGTCGCGCGGCTGGCGGCGCGATCTTTCGGCATGCGGGCGGGAAGCCGACGCGCGGCTTCCCGGCTCGTGGGTCTCAGTCCTGCTTCACTGCCTGCTTCACTGCCTGTTTCGGCAGCGGGCCGGCGATGCTCATCTCCGCTTTCAGCACGGAACCGGACGTCGATTCGGTGATGAAAAGCGTCTTCATGTCCGGGCCGCCGAAGCACACGCTCGTGAGCGACGCCCCTTTCGGCCCGGTCAGGATCTCGACGGGCTCCGCGCAGTGGTCGAGCACCCACACGCGCCCGAGCCCCGGATTCGCGACGAACAGGCGGCCTTCGAGATCGACGGTGAGGCCGTCGGGGCCGCTCGGTCCGTAGGAGGTAAAGAACTGGCTGACCTTGGTGACCGACCCGTCGGCCTGCAGCGGCATGCGCCACACGGCATTGCCGCGCGTCATCGCGACGAACAGCACTTTCTCGTCGCGCGACAGCACGAGCCCGTTCGGGCTCGGGCAGGTGCCGAGCAGCATGTCGAGCTTGCCGTCGGGCGACAGCCGATACACGCGGCCCGTCGGATCGTGCAGCCCGGTCTGCCCCTGGTCGGTGAAATAGATATTGCCGGCCGAGTCGAACGTCAGGTCGTTCACGCCCTTGAAGCGCTCGGTGTTGCGGCGCTCGAGATGCGGGCGAATCTCACCGCGCGCGATATCGAGCAGCATCAGGCCATTCCGGTAGTCGGTGATGATCAGGTGCGATGCGTCGAAGCGCTTCATCCCGTTGGGCTCGCCGTCGTATTCGACGACGAGCTCCCAGTCGCCCGACGGCGAAATGCGGAAGATGCGCCCGTGCGGAATGTCGGTCACGAACAGATAGCCGTCCGGATCCCAGACCGGCCCTTCGAGAAAGGAATCCGTGACCATGCCGCCGCGATTCGCGCGCGCCCATTCCGTGCGGACGTCCGGCTTGCGAAACTTGTCCGGCATGCGCGTGAACACGTCGGCTTCGCGCACGTCGGGGTTCGTCAGATAAAACATGCGTCCCTCGATGTTCAGGGTTCAAGCCGCGCTGTGCGCGCGTTCGTCGAGCACCGCGAGGACGTTGGCGGCCGCGCCCTTGCCCATGTTCACGTACGCGGCATCGCTGACGCCGCCGATATGCGGAGACAGAATCACGTTGGGGATCTGCTGGAACGGGTGCGGCGTCGTCATCGGCTCGACGTCGAAGCTGTCGAGCCCGGCCGCGCGCACCTGGCCGCTCGCCAGCGCGTCGGCAAGCGCGGGTTCGTCGATCAAGCCACCGCGTGCGGTGTTGACGACGATCGCCCCGCGCTTGAAACGCGCGAGCGTGTCGCGGTTGAGCATCCGGCGGTTGTCGGCCGTCAACGGACAATGCAGCGACACGACGTCCGACTCCGCGTACAACGTGTCGAGCGGCACGAGCTTCACACCGACAGGCGCTTCCTTGGCGAACGGATCGAACGCGAGCACCTTCATGCCGAACGCCGCGCCGATCGCGGCCACGCGCCGGCCGATCGCGCCGAGTCCGACGAGGCCGAGCGTGCGCCCGTCGAGTTCGACGGACTTGTGCGTCGACTTGTCCCAATGACCTTCGCGCATGCGCATATCGAGCTGCGGAACCGACTTCGCACATGCGAGCAGCAGCGCCCATGCGTGCTCGGCGACGGCGGCCGCATTCGCGCCGACCGCCGCGCGCACCGCGATGCCGCGTGCGGCAGCCGCTTCCTGATCGATCACGTCGATGCCGCTGCCGTGCTTCGAAATCACCTGCAGGTTTTCGGCGGCATCCATGATGCGGGCGTTGATCTTGCCGTACCGGACGATGATCGCGACCGGCTTGTGCTCGATGCACAGCGCCACGATGTCGTCCTCGGTCGGTTGCTTGCCGGCGAACACGACGTCGAACTGCGCGAGCATGTCGAGCGCTTGCGGCGCAAGGTCGGCGGCGGTCACGAGGACCACGGGTTTAGGCGAAGCGGCGTGCATCACAGCGCCTCGCCTTCGGCCAGCATGCCGGCCGCGCGCAGTTCCTTCTCGATCCAGCCTGGACGAAGGTCGCCCTTGTGGATCGCCGCGATACGCGCGGTCTCGAAGTCGAGCTTTTTCTGCGCGAGATCGACGATGCGCGCGACGTCGGCGCGCGCAATGACGACGACGCCGTCGGCGTCGCCGACCACCAGGTCGCCCGGATTGACCGCCGTACCGCCGAGCGAGATCGGCGCATTCACGCGCCCCGCGATGCTCTTGGTCGGGCCGCACGGATTGAGGCCGGCCGCGAAGACCGGATAGTCGCCGTTAGCCAGTTCATGCGCGTCGCGCACCGCGCCGTCGATGACGATCCCGGCGATGCCGCTCGCCTTCGCCTGCGCCGCCATGATTTCGCCGAGCAGCGCGCACGAGATGTCGCCCTTGCCGTCGACCACGACGACGTCGCCCGGCTTCGCGACGGCGAGCGCCGCATGGATCGCGAGGTTGTCGCCCGCGCGGACTTCGACCGTGATTGCGGGGCCGGCGACCTTCATCTTCGGCGACAACGGCCGCACGCGACCATGCACCGTGCCGCGGCGGCCCGCGACGTCGGCCAGAATCGCGGCCTGGTAGCGCGCGGCCGCCTGAACGAGTTCGGGCGACACGCGTTCGATGTCGCGATTGATCGGAGAAGTGCTGGCGGATGTGTTGCTCATGATTCGACCTCGAGTTGTTCGTTGTACCCTGTACAACACTGGTGTACATAGTGAAACCACTATAACCAGACGACGCACGCCATGGCACTGGCGTTTACCCTTTTACGTGGTAAACCAGCGTTTTACTCTGTACAATTCCAGGTGAATGTCGACCGGAGAGAAAGAATGGGAAACGACGGGGTCGTTGCCGTGGAAAAGGCGCTTGCGCTGCTGGACTGCTTCAAGCCCGGCGCCGAATCGCAGTCGCTCGCGACGCTGTCGCAGGCATCCGGCATGCACAAGACGACGGTCTATCGGCTGATGAATTCGCTGGAGCGAATGGGCTATGTCGTGCGCGCGCAATCCGGCAACTATTCGCTCGGACATCGCGTGCTGTACCTCGGCAAGCTGTACGAGCAGTCCTTCCATCTGTCCACGGTGGTGGAACCGGCGCTGCATGCGCTGGCCGCGCTGACGAAGGAAAGCGCATCGTACTACGTGCACGACAACGGGCAGCGGCTTTGCCTGTTTCGCGTCGAGCCGTCCGAAGGTCTACGTGAAACGCGCCTCGCGGGCACGAAGCTGCCGCTCGACGACACCGCCATCAGCCACGTGATCCGCTTCTGGGGGCTCGGCGAACCGATCTACGACAAGCCGCCTGCGCTGCCCCTCTTCACCGCGGGCGCGCGCGACGTGCACACGGCAGCGTTCGCGGTGCCGGTCTTCGGCGCCGGCGACAAGTTCATGGCGGCGCTGACGCTTTCCGGTCCGGCATCCCGCCTCAGCGTCGCGCACGAGTCGGGCGAGCTCGATCGGCCGCAACTGGATGCGGCCGCCGATCTCTCCCGGAAGCTGGGGGCGAGCGTCGCGCTCTGCGAGCACGTCTACGGCATCTGATCGCCGTTTCGGCAAAGGTCGGGGTCGAGCCGACGAGCCGTTCGTCGCCTGACGGTGGAAACGTTCGCCCACGCCACGCCCGCGCGCTGCGGCATGACGCCTGCATCGCCGCAGCGACGCGACGGCCCGTCGGCTCCGCCGAGAAAATCGATCGCGCCGGCCCGCGACCGGGCTTGCGCGGGCGGCACGCTCGACGCGCCGCCCGCGACGACGGCCGCCCTTACTCGATCGCCTTGAGCGCATCCAGCCCATCCGGCAGCTTCGCGTCCGGAAACTGCGTGGACAGCGTGGCGTCGCGCCACCGCGCCGCCTCTTCCGCCCGCTGTCGTTCCGCCTGCTCGCAGACGAACAGCGCATCGCCGCCGAGCAGCAGGCGCAGCGGCACGTCGTCGCGGCGCGACAGGTCGACGATCAGCGCCGCGATCCGCGCGGGATCGCCGATCTCGTGGCCGCCATACGCACCGAGCAGCTCGAGAATCTTGCCGACCGACGGCTGATAGTCGGGCAGCAGATCGTCGACGTCGCGCTTCGCCTGCGCGGCCCATTCGGTACGCATCCCGCCCGGTTCGAGCGTGCACACGCGCACGCCGAACGGCGCGACTTCCTTCGCGAGCACGTCGCTGAATCCGCCGACCGCCCACTTCGCGGCCTGATACGCGGACAACCCGGGCGTCGACGTCCGCCCGCCGACCGACGACACCTGGAAGATGTGCCCCGCGCGCTGCGCGCGCATCGTCGGCAGCACCGCGCGCGTCAGGTTGATCACGCCGAACAGGTTCGTTTCGACCTGATCGCGGAACACGTCGGCGCCCATCTGCTCGAACGGCGCCGTATGGCCGTAGCCCGCGTTGTTCACCAGCACGTCGATGCGGCCGAACGCGGCACGTGCCGCGGCGACGGCCTGCTCCGCCGCCGCTTCGTCGGTGACGTCGAGCGCGACCGGCAGTAAGCGGTCGCCATACCGTTCGGCCAGATCGGCCAGTCGCGCCGGGTCGCGTGCGCCGGCCACCAGTCGGTCGCCCGCCGCCAGCACGGCTTCCGAAATCGCTCGCCCGAGGCCGCGTGCGGCCCCCGTTACCAACCAGACTTTCGACATTTTCCACTCCTTGATCGTGGTGAATCGATGAAAATGAATGATTACTCACTCATTAATATGGACGATGAAGCGATCCTTCATGACCTGCATCGCCCTGCCTGAAACGCCCCGCCCGTCGTCGCGGCACGCGCCGCGCCGACGTCCATGCTTGATTCACACCGTGTGCAACACGGCCCACATCGCGCGAAACCCCGCTTCCCGGTAGGCATCGGCCCGCGCCGGATCGCGTGCGATCGATTCCATCGCGGTGTCCGCGATCGACGTAAACAACGCCGAGCAGAACGCATGGGCTTCGTCGCGGCTCAGCCCGCCCGACGCGGCGACCTGTTCGCGCAGCAGCGCGCCGATCCCGCCGAAGCCTTCCGAGCCGGCCGCACGATGCGCGTCGTCGATGCGCCCGCTCACGCCCAACTGCTGCAGCGCACGCCGGCCGTCCGGATTCGCGACGCCCCACGACACATAGCCGTTCCACGCATGCCGCACCGCCTGCTCGGCCGACGCGTGTTCCGGAAACCCGGTCATCATCGCCTCGCGCAGGCCGGCCTTCAGGTTCAGGTAGAGCGCGTTCAGCAACGCATCCTTGGTCTCGAAATAGGTGAACACCGTGCCTTCCGCCACGCCGGCCAGCCTGGCGATGCGCGCGGTCGTCGCGCTCGCGCCGTCCTCGGCGAGCGCGCGTGCGGCCGCGGCGAGGATGGCGTCGTGCTTGTCGGGACTGCGCGGTCGGGCCACAATCGATTCCTTTAATGAGTGAGCGCTCAATCATAATGGGGCGATCATGTGGAATGCAAGCCCTGTTACATCCGGGGGAACCCATACGCAATCCATCAAAACCGTGCACTATTAGCGTTTTCACGTACGGGTGCGTTCGCGTATCGGCGCCCTGTGCCTCGACGTTCGTTCCACGCTCACCGTTTCAGACGCGAACCTCCCATGACGAATCAGCCTACCCAGACCGCGGCCGACCGGCCCGTTGACATGATCATCTTCGGCGGCGGCGGCGACCTGGCCGCCCGCAAGCTGTTGCCCGCGCTGTACATGGCGCACCTGCACTGCAACCTGCCGCCGGAAACGCGCATCATCGCGGTCGGCCGCCGCGACTGGGGCATCGACGGCTATCGCAAGTTCATGGACGAGCAGTCGCGCCCGTTCATCGACGAGAAGGCGTTCGATCCCGCCGCCTGGAGCCGTTTCCTCGACCTGTTCAAGTACGTGCTGATCGACGTGAACGCGCCGGACGACTACCTGCGGCTCGCGGAAGCGGCGCGCGGCGACGCGATCCGCGTGTTCTACCTGTCGACGTCGCCGGAGCTGTTCACAACGATCTGCGACAACCTGTCGGCCGCGCATCTCGTCGACAGGCACTCGCGCGTCGTCCTCGAAAAGCCGCTGGGCCACGATCTCGCGTCCGCGAAGGCGATCAACAACGCGGTCGGCAAGCACTTCGAGGAATCGCAGATCTACCGGATCGACCACTATCTCGGCAAGGAGACCGTGCAGAACCTGATGGTGCTGCGCTTCGGCAACCCGATCTTCGGGCCGCTGTGGCAGGCGCCGAACATCCGCAGCGTGCAGATCACGGTCGCGGAAACGGTCGGCGTCGGCAGCCGCGCGGGTTTCTACGACCATACCGGCGCGCTGCGCGACATGGTGCAGAACCACCTGCTGCAGCTGCTGTGCATCGTCGCGATGGAGCCGCCCGTGTCGCTCGACCCGGACGCGGTGCGCGACGAGAAGCTGAAGGTGCTGCGCTCGCTGCGGCCGATGTCGCTGTCGGACGTCGCGCGCGACACGGTGCGCGGCCAGTACACGGCCGGCGCGGTCGACGGCCAGCCGGTCAAGGGCTATCTCGAGGAAGACAACGTGCCGGCGGACAGCCGCGCGGAAACCTTCGTCGCGCTGCGCGCGCACATCAACAACTGGCGCTGGGCGAACGTGCCGTTCTTCCTGCGCACCGGCAAGCGGCTGCAGCGCCGCCAGTCGGAAATCGTGATCGAGTTCGCGGACATGCCGTTCTCGATCATCCCGACCGGCCCGCGCAATTACGGCAACCGCCTCGTGATCCAGTTGCAGCCGGAAGAGTCGATCCAGTTGCAGATGCTCGCGAAGGAGCCGGGCAGCGGCATGAACATGGTGCCGGTGAGCCTGAACCTCGACCTGCAGCAGGCGATTCCGGAGCGGCGCGCGGAAGCGTACGAACGGCTGCTGATCGACGTGATCCGCGGCCGCCTCACGCACTTCATGCGCCGCGACGAGCTCGAAGCCGCCTGGTCGTGGGTCGAGCCGATCCTCGACGGCTGGAAGCAGCTCGGCGACCGGCCGCGCCTGTACACGGCCGGCACGTTCGGGCCCGCGGCTTCGTCGGCGCTGCTCGCGCGCGACGGGATGTCGTGGTCCGAGGAAGCGTAGGACGCGCAGCACGCGACGGCATGTCGGCGGCGCACGCGCCGTCGGCATGCCGGATCACATCGGCGCGCCCGCCGCGTACCGCCCGCCTCCGCGCCGTTCGCTTCGGCCGGAGGAAGTCCGTCGAGCTGTCTTGCGCGGGAACGGCGCCCGGCGGCAACGATGCTGCCGTCCCCGGCTAGACCGTCCCCATCCACGCCGCCTTGCGCCGCGCCGGCGCATCGCTGCCGCCGCTCCCGCCGCCCAGCACCTCGATCATGTAATCGACGAACGACGCGATCCGCGACGAAATCGCGGTATTCCGGTAATACACCGCGTTGATCGGCTGTTCGACCTCGAGCGTCTGGCGCGCGAGCACCTGCACGAGCCGCCCGGCCTCGCGATCCTGCGCGGTCATGAAATCCGACAGGCAGACGACACCCGCGCCCTCCAGCGCGAGCTGCCGCAACGTCTCGCCGCTCGACGAACAGATGTCCGGCTCGATGCGGCACGCTTCGCCGTCCGCGCCGAGGATCGGCCACACGTTCAGCGATTCGGGCTGCGTGAAGCCGAGCAGCGTGTGCTTGCCGAGCTCCTCGACCTTGCGCGGCTGGCCGTGCGCTTCGAGATACGCAGGGCTCGCGAAGATGCGCAGCCGGCTGTTGCCGATGCGCCGGCTGTGCAGCGTCGAATCCTTCAGCCGCCCGATCCGGATCGCGACGTCGGTGCGCCGCTCCAGCAGGTCGATGATGCCCTCGTTGCTGTTCAGTTCCAGCTCGACTTTCGGGAAGCGTTCGCGATAGCCGCGCACGAGCGGCACGATCACGTGCAGCATGAACGGCGTCGCCGCGTCGACACGCAGCCGCCCCGACGGCATCTCGCGCCGCGCGAGCATCTGCTCTTCCGCCGTCTCGACCGATTCGATGATCGCGCGCGCGTCCTGCAGGAACGCGCGCCCTTCCTCGGTCAGTTCGAGCCGGCGCGTGGTCCGGCGCAGCAGGGTGGTCTTCAGCTTCTCCTCGAGCCGCGCGAGCGTGCGGCTCGTGGCCGACACGGTGAGGTCGAGCTGCTGGGCCGCCGCGGTGATCGAACCGGTGTCGACCACGGCGGCAAAGGCCTGGAGTTCGTCTAGCGTGATCTTCATTGTTGATCTGAAATCAAAACAATTTGGTTTATAGACCAGTTTTTCCGCAAAAGTAAAGTCGGCACACTGCGATCCATCCTTACTGGAACCTGGATCCCATCATGCCACTCGCCCTGCTTGCGCTGACCATCAGCGCCTTTGCCATCGGCACGACCGAGTTCGTGATCGTCGGGCTGATCCCGACGATCGGCGCCGACCTCGGCGTCAGCCTGCCGTCGGCCGGCCTGCTCGTCAGCCTCTATGCGCTGAGCGTCGCCATCGGCGCGCCGCTGCTCACCGCGCTCACCGGCCGCGTGCCGCGCAAGACGCTGCTCGCCGGGCTGATGGCGCTCTTCACCGTCGGCAACCTCGTCGCCTGGCAGGCGCCGAGCTACGAATCGCTGATCGTCGCGCGCGTGCTCACCGGCCTCGCGCACGGCGTGTTCTTCTCGGTCGGCTCGATCATCGCGACCACGCTCGTGCCGAAAGACAAGGCCGCCAGCGCGATCGCGACGATGTTCAGCGGAATGACCGTCGCATTCGTCGCCGGGATTCCGCTCGGCACCTTCATCGGCCAGCACTTCGGCTGGCGCGCGACGTTCCTGATCGTCGCGCTGTTCGGCCTCGTCGCGTTCCTCGGCGCGGTGGCGTTCGTGCCGCGCGGGCTGCCGCAGACGCCGCCGGCGCCGCTCGCCCGCCAGCTGCGCGTGCTGGCCCAGCCGCGCCTGCTGCTCGTCTATGCGATGACGGCCGTCGGCTACGGCGGCTCGCTGATCGCATTCACGTACATGGCGCCGCTGCTCGAACAGATCGCCGGCTTCACGCCGTCGCAGGTCAGCCTCGTGCTCGTCGGCTACGGCGTGTCGGTCGCGTTCGGCAACGTGTGGGGCGGCAAGCTCGCGGATGCCGTCGGCCCCGTGAAGGCGCTCAAGCGGATCTTCCTGCTGCTCGCGATCGTGCTGCTCGCGCTGACCTTCACGATCCACGTGAAATGGCTCGCGGTGCTGACGATGCTCGCATGGGGCGCGGTCGCGTTCGGCAACGTGCCGGGGCTGCAGGTGTATGTCGTCAAGCAGGCGCGCCACTTCGCGCCGGACGCCACCGACGTCGCATCGGGCTTCAACATCGCCGCCTTCAACCTCGGCGTGGCCGGCGGCTCGTCGCTCGGCGGCCTGATCGTCGCGAACGTCGGCCTCGGCCACACGCCGTGGATCGCCGCCGTCGTCACGCTCGGCGCGTTCGCGCTCACCGCGCTGAGCGGCCGTCTCGACCGCCGCCACGGGCTGCCGGAACGCACGGCCGAACCCGTCGAACTCGCCCATTGAACGTCACTTTTTGCAGGAGCCAACCAGCATGAACGCATCGACCCAACGTCCGCCGTTCGCCGGCAAGACTTTCGAAGTCCGTTACGACGGCCTCACCGCGCTCAACGCGTACGACGAGGACGGCCTCCACATGCGCTACGAGATCACCGAAGGCCCGTACGCGGGCGCGAAGGGTGAAGTCGAATACACGTGGCAGCACGTCGCCGGCGAAACCTACGCGATCTCGTGGCAGGAAGCCGACCGCGCGACGGTCGTGCATGTCGACGATTTCGCCGCCGGCACGTCGCGCTCGTTCTTCACCGCGGCGTCGCTCGATTTCTACCGCCTCGAAGGCAGCCTGCGCGCGGTCTGAACGGAGCCCGACCATGTCCACTTCACTCGAGAAACTCGCCGACGGCGGCTTCAGCGTCGGCATCGAACTGCCGCTCGACAACGACTGGTCGCCGGCCGGCGACGCGAAGCGCCAGCAACAGGGCCGCCGCCCCGGCGTGCCCGACCTGGCGATCCACGCGGAGCTTGCGCAGCTGGCCGACACGCTCGGCTTCCGCGCGCTCTGGGTGCGCGACGTGCCGGTGTACGACCCGTCGTTCGGCGACGCCGCGCAGGTGTTCGAAACGTTCTCGTATCTCGGCTACCTCGCCGGCATCACGAACGACATCCTGCTCGGCACGGCGGCCGTCGTGCTGCCGCTGCGCGAGCCGCTGCTGACGCTGAAATCGGCCGCGACGATCCAGGAACTGAGCGGCGGCCGCCTGATGCTCGGCGTCGCGAGCGGCGACCGGCCGGTCGAATATCCGTTGTTCGGCCGCGACTTCGCGTCGCGCGGCGCGAATTTCCGCGACCAGGTCGCGCTGCTGCGCGACGGCGCACGCGGGCACCTGCCGCCGGGCCTCGAGGTACTGCCGGCCGCGCGCTCGCCGGTGCCGCTGCTCGTCGCGGGTCTCGCCCAGCAGACGCCCGCGTGGATCGGCGAACACATGGACGGCTGCCTCGCGTATCCGGGCACGCCGGCCGACCATGCGCAGCGCGCCGCGAACTGGCGCGCGGTGGCCGGCGACAAGCCCTACGTGAGCTTCATCCACCTCGACCTCGCGGAAGATCCGCACGAGCCGCTGCAGCGCCACCGCTTCGGCGCCCGCGCCGGACGCATCGCGCTGACGGAAGAACTCGCGGCGATGCGCGACGCGGGCGTACGGCACATCGGCCTGCATTTCCGCCGCAACCGCCGCCCGCTCGACGAGACGATGGCCGAGATCGCGTCGGACGTGCTGCCGGCATTCCACGCGAAGACGAGGGCAAACGCGCAGACACGCGCCGCATAAGGCCGGCAACGGCCTCGAGCGAGCCCGCCGCACGACCGATATTTGAATTCAAATCAAATATTTTTGACCTCTAAAGGCGTTTATCTCATCAGTCTCAAGCGCCAGAATGACTTCCATACCGCAACCGTTCCACCCCTTTCAGGAGCACTTGATGAGCAACATTCCCGCATTCGGCCTCGGTACGTTCCGCCTGCAAGGCCAGGTGGTCGTCGACTCGGTGCGCAACGGCCTCGAAGTCGGGTACCGCGCGATCGACACCGCGCAGATCTACGGCAACGAAGCCGAAGTCGGCGAAGCGATCGCCGCATCGAGCGTGCGCCGCGAAGACCTGTTCCTCACGACGAAGATCTGGGTCGACAACTACGCACCGGAAAAGCTGGTCGCGAGCCTCGAGGAAAGCCTGCGCAAGCTGCGCACCGACTATGTCGACCTGACGCTGATCCACTGGCCGGCCCCGGGCAACGGCGTGTCGATCGAGGCGTTCATGACCGCGCTGGCCGACGCGAAGTCGAAAGGCCTCACGCGCCAGATCGGCATCTCGAACTTCAACATCGAACTGACGAAGGAAGCGATCGCGGCCGTCGGCAAGGATGCGATCGCGACGAACCAGATCGAACTGAGCCCGTACCTGCAGAACCGCAAGCTCGTCGAGTTCCTGAATGCCGAAGGCATCCACGTGACGTCGTACATGACGCTCGCGTACGGCAAGGTGCTCGGCGACCCGGTGATCGGCGCGATCGCACAGCGTCACGACGCGACGCCGGCACAGGTCGCACTCGCGTGGGCGCTGCAGCTCGGCTACTCGGTGATTCCGTCGTCGACGAAGCGCGAGAACCTCGCGAGCAACCTGCTCGCGCAGACGCTGCGCCTGACCGACGAAGACATGGCGCAGATCGCCGCGCTGGAGCGCAACGGCCGCGAAGTCGACCCGGCCGGCCTCGCGCCGAAGTGGGACTAAGCGCACCGCTCTCTCAATCGAATCGTCCGCGGCCAGCCGGCCGCGGCACCGACAGGACTCCATCATGACCCAGGACCCGCTTTTCCAACCGCTGCAATTCGGCGCGCTGACGCTGCCGAACCGCATCGTGATGCCGCCGATGACGCGTTCGCGCGCCAGCCAGCCCGGCGACGAAGCCAACGAACTGATGGCCGCGTATTACGCGCAGCGCGCGAGTGCGGGCCTGATCGTCAGCGAAGGCACCTATATCGCGCCGCTCGGCAAGGGCTACGCATGGACGCCCGGCATTCACACGCCGTCGCAGGTCGCCGGCTGGCGCAAGGTGACGGACGCCGTGCATGCCGCGCACGGCCGCATCTTCGCGCAGCTGTGGCACGTCGGCCGCCTGAGCCACACGAGCCTGCTCGGCGGCGCGCAACCCGTATCGTCGTCGCCGCTCCAGGCGAAGGGCGTGAACGTGTTCATCGCCGGTGAAGACGGCAGCACGCCGGGCTTCGTGCAGGCATCCGAGCCGCGCGCGCTGTCCGTCGACGAAATCCGCGAGATCGTCGACCAGTACCGCGCCGCCGCGCGCCACGCGATCGAAGCCGGCTTCGACGGCGTCGAGCTGCACGGCGCGAATGGCTACCTCGTCAACCAGTTCATCGATTCGAATGCGAACACGCGTACCGACCAATACGGCGGCTCGCTTGAGAACCGGCTGCGCTTCCTGCGTGAAGTCACGCAGGCGCTGATCGAAGGCACCGGCGACGCATCGCGCGTCGGCATCCGCCTCGCGCCGCTGACCACGCTGAACGGCTGCGTCGACGACGATCCGGAAACGACCTACCTCGCGGCCGCGAAGCTGCTCGGCGAGCTCGGCGTCGGCTACCTGCACATTGCGGAAGCCGACTGGGACGACGCGCCGCTGATGCCGGTCGCATTCAAGCAGCAGCTGCGCGCCGCGTACCCGGGCGTGCTGATCTACGCCGGCGCGTACACCGCCGAGCGCGCACGCGAAGCGATCGCCGCCGGCTGGGCCGACCTCGTCGCGTTCGGCCGCCCGTTCGTCGCGAACCCCGACCTGCCCGAACGCCTGCGCACCGGCGCCGCGCTCGCGCCGCACGACCGCAACACGCTGTTCGGCGGCGGCGCCCAGGGCCTGACCGACTACCCGACACTCGCGCAAGCCGCGGCGTAACGATTCACCGCAGTCCGGCATGAAAGCAACGCTCGCCCGGCTCGCGTTCGGCGCGATCCTGCCGTTCGCGGCGGCCCGGGCGGCGCACGCCGCGCCGGCCGCACCCGCGGCCGACCGGTATCCGTCCGTCCAGGGCGCGAACGACGCGTTCGGCGGCGACACGTGAGTGGGCGTCGGAGGTCTATCCGAATCCGCACACGCAGGATGAATTCCCGATCAACCAGTACGTGCGCGAGAAGCGCGGCATCTACAACCTGGAGCGGATCGACAGCCGCGCGCTGGTGCGCGACAAGGCGCGGGAATTCCTGTTCGTGCTCGGCCAGCCGCTGTACGTCGGCTCCACGCAGGTCAACATCAACCCGGTTGCGATCCGCTGATCGCACCTCCGCCCCCCGACCATCGCGGCCGCTATCGCCGCGATTGTCATTTCCGGGTTGCGGCCTGCGCCATCGGCGTCTAGTGTTGACGAGATCGACGCCACACGACCGTCACCCGACCTGAGAGGACGCTCCGCCATGCCCAGCCGTTCCCCGACACGCGACCTGCTGCTGGCCCTTGCGGCCGGCCTTTCCTGCGTGGCGCTCACCGCGCCCGCGCATGCCGACGAGGCCGCCGGCCTCGCGCCGCCCGAGCCGGCCACGCCGGTGCTGTCGACCACCGCGAGCGGCATGCAGGTCTACGCATGCGAATACGATGCCGGGCACCGGCTCGCGTGGGCATTCCAGTACCCCGAAGCCCTGCTGTTCGATGCCGGCGGCACGCTCGTCGTCCGGCACGGCGCGGGCCCGTCGTGGGAGGCACTCGACGGCAGCCGCATCACCGGCAAGAAGCTCGCGGAAGCGCCGGGCACACACCCGGGCAGCGTTCCTCAACTGCTGCTCGCGGCCACGCCGGCCACGACCGGCACGCTTGCCGGCGTGCGCTTCGTGCAGCGGCTCGACACGGCGGGCGGCACCCCGCCGGCCGCGACGTGCACGACCGAGCATGCGGTCGGACGCTTTCCTTACTTCGCGCGTTATGTGTTCCTGAAGTGAAGTGAGGTGACGTGACGTGAGGTAACGCCCGGCGCCGCCGGCACCGGGCATCTTCCCGCTTCCTGCCGCCACGCCGCCATTCATTCAGTTTTCCTGTCTTTCATGCGCACAAGCGTGACAGCGTCGACACCCGCGTTACGCCCGTTCAGCGTATCCGCATCGACAACTCGACATCGCCGCCGAACGGCACCGACAGATAGCCGTTTTCCGGCGCGCGCACATACGCGAGGTAGTCGGGGCTGTATTCCGCGTTGTCGGCCACGACGAAAGCCCCCGCCCCGAGGTGAGGTTCGACCAGCGCCAGGATCTCCGGATACAGCCCCTTCGCGCCGTCGAGCAGCAACAGGTCGACCGAATCCGGAAGATCGGCGGCCAGCGTGCGCAGCGCATCGCCTTCGCGAATCTCCACGAGATCGGCGAGCCCTGCCGCCGTCAGGTTCGCCCTCGCGCGCGCGACCTTCGACGGTTCGAACTCGCTCGTGACCAGCCGGCCACCGCCGTTGTCACGCAGCGCGGCCGCGAGATGCAGCGTCGAAATGCCGAACGACGTGCCGAACTCGACGATCGCCCGCGCGCCGCCGCTGCGCGCGAGCATGTACAGCAGCGTGCCCGTCTCGCGCGACACGGGAAGCGGGTAGTCCTTCAGGCGCGCATACAGATCGGTGTAGTCCGTCTTGCTGCGCATCAGCCGCGCCTGCTCGTCGCGCGACAGGTCGGCGAAGGCCGGGCTCGTCGCGGGCGACGCCGCCTCGGCTTCGTCGAACAGGCGCGCGAGCAGCGACGCCAGCGGGTCGTGAATCAGGGTGGTCATGCGGATCTCCGGTGTCAGGTTGAGTGCGTCAGTGCGCCCGACTAGAATATGACGAACTATTCAGGTTTTACTATTCGCATTGGCCAACCGCCCATGACCGACCGCCGAAACGCCCCGATTGCCACGCGCAAGCTGCCTCGGCAGGCGCGCTCGACCCGTCTCGTCGAAGACGTCCTCCAGGCTGCTGTTCAGGTTTTGGCGACCGAAGGCGCGCAGCGCTTCACGATGGCGCGCGTCGCCGAGCGCGCCGGCGTGAGCGTCGGCTCGCTGTACCAGTACTTCCCGAACAAGGCATCGGTGCTGTTCCGGCTGCAGCACGACGAATGGCGGCAGACGTCCGACATGCTGTGCCGAATACTGCAGGACACGCAGAAGACGCCGCCCGAGCGACTGCGCACGGCCGTCCATGCGTTCGTCCAGTCGGAATGCGACGAGGCGAGCATGCGCATCGCGCTCGACGACGCCGCACCGCTCTATCGCAATGCCCCCGAAGCGCATGAAGTGAAAGCCGAAGGCAACCGGGTCTTCAACGCGTTCATGCGCGAAGCGTTGCCCGGCGTGCCCGACACCACGCATGCGCTCGCCTGCGAGCTGATCATGACGACGCTCACGTCGGGCGGCAAGGCGTTCTCCGAAACCGCGCGCACGCCGGCGGAAATCGACGCCTATTCGACCGCGATGGCCGACATGTTCTGCGCGTACCTCGCGCATCTCGCACGCGACTGACGCGACCCAAGCGACTGACGCGACCGGCGCGACCGAAGCGACGAGGGCCGGAACGTGCGAGCGCAAGCCGCGTGCGGCACCGGTATCATCCGGGTGCCGCCTGCGCACGGCCGCGCACCGCGTCTCGCGCTGCCGTTTTCATGCGCGTGCACCGCCCCTCATGAAAGCAATTAGTAAGATTCAATGCCTCACCCGCTCCCGCCCTGCCCGTCGACCCTGCATTCAAATAGTCGCCTTAACGGATTCGAACTAGGCGTATACACGCGTGTCGTCGCGACGGAGCCCGGTTGCACGCCGATATAAGCGCTGCGACATGCGCTGCATGCACTTCCCCCGATGGGACGTGATGGGCCGCTCGCCTAACCTTCGCTACGGCAAAGCACACGTGACGGGGTCGACCACACCACGCGTCGTCCGACGCGACACCCTCGCGATCGTTTCGATTCGCACGTAACGACACGCATCACGCGTCATTCGTCCCCACGACGTTGCCGACAAATCCCAACCAGATACGAGACACCCTGACGACGGTTCGCTACGGGCCGTTTCAGCATGCTGATAAAGGAGCAAGCTCATGAGTGATACCCCGGTGCAGCCGACGGTCGACGTCGGCGCGGCAGAATCTGACTTTGGCACCCAGGGAGTCATCGACCGGTACTTCGGCATTTCGTCGCGCGGCAGCACGCAACGCACCGAGATCGTCGCCGGCGTCACCACCTTCCTCGCGATGGTCTATTCCGTGTTCGTCGTGCCCGGCATGTTCGGCAAGGCCGGCTTCGACACGAGCGCGGTGTTCGTCGCGGTCTGCCTCACGACCGCGTTCGGCTCGCTGCTGATGGGCCTGTGGGCGAAGCTGCCGATCGCGATCGGCTGCGCGATCTCGCTGACCGCGTTCACCGCGTTCGGCCTCGTGCTCGGCAAGGGGCTGCATCCGACGGTCGCGCTCGGCGCCGTGTTCCTGATGGGCCTCATGTTCACCGGCATCTCGGTGACCGGCGTGCGCTCGTGGATCCTGCGCAACCTGCCCGTGGGCGTCGCGCACGGCACCGGGATCGGCATCGGCCTGTTCCTGCTGCTGATCGCATCGAACGACGTCGGCCTCGTGATCAAGAACCCGGGCGCCGGCCTGCCGGTCTCGCTCGGCCAGATCACCGCCCTCCCGGTGATCATGTCCGTCGTCGGCCTCGCCGCGATCTTCGGCCTCGAGAAGCGTCGCGTGCCGGGCGGCATCCTGCTCGTCGTGATCGCGATCTCGATCTTCGGGCTGATCTTCGATCCCGCCGTGAAGTACCACGGCGTCTTCGCGCTGCCGTCGCTGAGCGCACCGGGCCATGCATCGCTGATCGGCGCGATGGACATCAAGGGCGCGCTGTCGATGGCCGTGCTGCCGAGCGTGCTGGCGCTGGTGATGACCGCCGTGTTCGACGCGACCGGCACGATCCGCGCGGTCGCGGGCCAGGCCGGCCAGCTCGACGAGAATGGCCGCATCATCAACGGCGGCCGCGCGCTGACTGCCGATTCGATCAGCTCGATCTTCTCCGGTTTCCTCGGCGGCGCGCCGGCGGCGGCCTACATCGAGTCGAGCGTCGGCGTGGCCGCCGGCGCGAAGACGGGCCTCGCGGCCGCCGTGGTCGGCCTGCTGTTCCTCGTCGTGATGTTCTTCTCGCCGCTCGCGGGCCTCGTGCCGTCGTACGCCACCGCACCCGCGCTGATGTACGTCGGCCTGCTGATGCTCGGCAGCGTGAGCAAGCTGCACATGGACGACATGGTCGACGCGATGTCGGGCCTCGTGTGCGCGGTGTTCATCGTGCTGACCGCGAACATCGTGACGGGCATCATGCTCGGCTTCTCGACGCTCGTGATCGGCCGCATCGCCAGCGGCGAATTCCGCAAGCTGAACGTCGGCACCGTGCTCATCGCGGCCGTGCTCGTCACGTTCTATCTCGGCGGCTGGGCGATCTGACCGCGAAACCTGCGCGACGTCGCCTGCAGAAGGGCGGCGCGCATCGGGACGACATCGTCTCCTCCACCATCGTCGTTGATGGTCTCCAGGCCTGGGAACGCAAGTTTCCAGGCTTTTTTTGTGAGTGCAGTGCAGCACGATGCGCGTCGCGGAAACGGCGCGACGCAAATTCGCGCCCGGTGCTACGATCGCGCTTTGCCCCCTTCAGGAGCCGCGATGAACGCGCTCGGCATCGTCTCCGAATCGAGCACCCGGACCTCGGCGCGCAAGCCGCCGTTCATCCCGTCGTTCGGGTTCCACGAAGTGCATGAATCGCAGCCGATCGACGCGCCGCCCGCGCGCATCATCGACGCCGTCGCGTCGCTCGACATGCGTGCCGATCCCGTCATCGACACACTGCTCATGGTGCGCGAATTCCCGGCCGCCGTCGCCGGCGCGCTCCGCAACGGGCCGGCCCGCTCCGAACACGCGCGCTTCGGCTTCGACTCGTTCACGCTGCTCCACCGCGACGACACATCGCTGTCGCTCGGCCTCGTCGGCCGCTTCTGGCGTCCCACGCCCGACGTTCGAACGATCGCCGACGCAACGGCCTTCGTGCGGCACGACGACCCGCGCGATGCAAAGCTGGTGCTCCGCTTCGAGGTCGTCGGGCTCGCATCGGGCGCGCACATGCTGCGCACGGAAACGTTCATCCACTGCCCGAGCGAGCGCACGCGCTGGCTGCTCACGCCGTACTGGCTCGCGATCCGGCTGGGAAGCGGCTGGATCCGGCGCCGTACGCTGGCGGCCGTCGAAACGGCACTCGTCAGAACGGCTTGATCACGACCAGCCCGACGACGATCGCCGTCGCGGCCACGACCGCGCCCGCCGCCTGCCCGAGCCACGGTGTCGGCACGACGACGAGATCGTCGCGCTCCATGCGCCGCAGCGTGCCGGCCAGCATGCCGTGCAGCGCCGACAGCGCGACGACGATCGCAAGCTTCACCGACAGCCACGCCGCGCCGAACCAGTGACCGCTCAGCGCGATCGCGATCCCCGTGATCCAGACGATCGCGAGGGCAGGCGCCGTCACCGTGCGATCCCAGCGCCGCACCGCGCGATGCACGGCGAGGTTCGCGATCCGGACACCGACGGACAGCATCAGCAGCCCGCCGACGAACGTGACGACGGCCGCCACGTGCACGGTCTTCATCATCAGGTAGATCATCGCGCGTGCCTCCGGCGCGCGATCCATCCCGCACTCGCCAGCCCCGCGAACGGCACGACGGCCGACAGCACGAGCCGCGCGACGTCGCCCCTGCTCCACAGCCCGCTCGATGCGGTGCCGACGACCGCCCACACGTACATCGCGAACGCGATGCCGTGGACCGGCCCCATGATCGATACCGCGACCGGATAACCGGCCAGATGCTTGAGCGGCACAGCGACGCACACCAGCACGACGAGCGTGGTCGCCTCCAGCAACGACAGGTACTGCAGGTTCCGCAACGCATTGCGATCGTCTTGTTTCATCGGCAGGCTCCAGGTTGATCCGCCGCGATTGTCGCGCGTGGTGCGGGTTCGAGCCATTGGCTAGAATGACATCTTTCAACGGATTCCGGCCACGGCCGCGAACGCCATGCACACGGTCGCCGTTCTTGCCTTGCCCGATGTCGTCCCGTTCGACCTGGGCGTCGCCTGCGACACGTTCGTGCGCGTGCGGTCGCCCGACGTCGCGCCGGCCTACCACGTGCGCGTGTGCAGCGAGCAGCCGCGCGTCACCGGCGACCTGTTCGAGCTGCGCCCGCCGTTTCGCCTCGACGCGCTGGCCGGCGCCGATACGATCATGGTCCCCGGCACGTCCGAGCCGCTCGCGCCCACGTCGCCCCGCGTGCTCGCGGCGTTACGCGCGGCTGCCGCGCGCGGTTGCCGGATCGCGTCGATCTGCAGCGGCGCGTTCGTGCTCGCGGAAGCCGGGTTGCTCGACGGCCTGCGCGCGACGACGCACTGGCTCGCGGCCGCCGAACTCGCACGCCGCTATCCGGACGTCGACGTCGATCCGAACGTGCTGTTCGTCGACAACGGGCG
Source organism: Burkholderia cepacia ATCC 25416 (assembly GCF_001411495.1). NCBI lineage: Bacteria > Pseudomonadati > Pseudomonadota > Betaproteobacteria > Burkholderiales > Burkholderiaceae > Burkholderia > Burkholderia cepacia. The sequence goes on from NZ_CP012982.1 coordinate 1,396,610, forward strand.
CATCCTGACGTCGGCCGGCGCGGCGGCCGGCCTCGACCTGTGCCTGCACATGATCCAGGCCGACTACGGTGCAGCGGTTGCCGTCGACGCCGCACGCAGCGCGGTGGCGCCGCGCGTGCGCGAAGGCGGCCAGGCGCAGTTCATCGCGCCGGAATGGCCGGCCGGCGGCGACGGGCTGCACGACCTGATGGACTGGCTCCAGGCGAACCTGCGCAAGCCGCTCACGCTCGACGAGATGGCCCGCAAGGCATCGACGAGCGTGCGCACGCTGACGCGGCGCTTCCAGGAACAGACCGGCACGTCGCCGCGGCAATGGCTGCAGACCGCACGCGTCAGGCACGCGCAGCAGTTGCTGGAGGTGACGGCGCTGTCGATCGAGCATGTCGCGACGGAAGCCGGATTCGGTTCGGTCACCGCGTTTCGCGAGCGGTTCGTGCGCATCGTCGGCACGTCGCCGCAGCGTTATCGCCAGACGTTCCGCGCACGCACCGGCGCGTGACGTTCGTCAGGATCACTACCTGAAGCATCCAGCCGCCGCCCCCTTTCGCGCCAACCGGACCCGATCGATGACCCGCATCCGCAATCCCCTGAACATCGCGCAGCTCCAGGCGTTCGTCTCCGCCGCGCATCACAAGAGCCTGCGCGCCGCGGCGCGCGAACTCGGCGTCACGCAGCCCGCGATCACGCATACGATCCGCGAGCTCGAAACGGCGCTCAACGCGGAGCTGCTCGCGCGCAGCGTCCGCGGCGTCGAGCTGACCGCGTGCGGCCATGCGCTGCTGCCGCGCGCCGAGCAACTGCTCGGCGATATCCGCCGCACGGTCGAGGCCGTCGAACAGGTGAAGGGCGAGATGTCCGGCCGCGTCGCGGTCGGCACGATGCCGTCGATCGCGCTGACGGCGCTGCCGCGCGCGGTGACGGCATTCCGCCGGTCGATGCCGGACGTGAGCCTGCATCTCGAGGAAGTGACGGTGCCCGACGCGCTCGCGCAGTTGCGCAACGGCACGCTCGACATCGCTGCGATGCACCACGTGCCCGCGCTCGACCGCGATTTCACGCAGTTGCCGCTGCTGTCGACCGAATTCACCGTCGTGATGCGCGAAGGCCACCCGCTCGCGCACGCGCGCCGGTTAGAGGAATTGCTCGATGCCGAGTGGATCGTCACCGTCGGCGCCGAGCAGTTTCCGCACAGCGTGATGGTCGGGATGTTCCAGGCGCACGGGCTGCCGCTGCCGAAGCGGCTCTTGCGCTCGCCGATGTCGTTCGCGGTGACGCTCGGGCTCGTCGCGCGCTCGGACGTGATCGGCTGCTTCACGCGCCCGCTCGCCGCGACGGTCGCGCCGCTCGGCATCCGCACGGCCGAACTCGACGAGCGCATACCGCGCTTCGACCTGTCGATCATCGCGCGGCGCGACCTGCTGCCCACGCCCGCCGTCACGCAATTCGTCACGTGCCTGCAGCGTGCGGTCAACGAAACGCTCGGCTGAATCGTTCCTGTGTCTGAAACGGCGGCGCACGCAACGCGCCGCCGCCGGGCCCGGTATCGGGGCTTGTCCTAGGCGCCCTGCCGGTATTTTGTCTTGATAATCTTGCGCACGTCGCGCGCCCGCATCGGGTGGGCGAAACGGACAGCCTGACGCGAAGCCGCGGCGGGCCGAAGGCTTACGGCGCGGCACAACCGCGCACCCATCGAACAAAACGAGGAGTCACCTGGTGAAAAAGATTCTTGCGGCTGTGACCGTTGCCCTGCTCGCCGTATCGGCCGGCAGCGCGTATGCGAAGGACTGGTCGACCGTGCGGTTCGGCGTCGACGCAAGCTACCCGCCTTTCGAATCGAAAGGCGCTGACGGCAAGGTTGTAGGTTTCGACGTCGATCTCGGCAACGAAATCTGCCGCCGCATGAACGCGAAGTGCGTGTGGATCGAAAACGACTTCGACGGGATGATCCCGGCACTGAAGGCCCGCAAGTTCGACGGCGTGCTGTCGTCGATGTCGATGACGCCGGCGCGTCAGGAACAGATCGCCTTCTCGGCGAAGCTGTTCAACACGCCGACGCGCCTCGTCACGAAGAAGGGTGCCGGCCTGATGCCGACGGCCGAATCGCTGAAGGGCAAGTCGGTCGGCGTCGAGCAGGGCACGATCCAGGAAACCTACGCGAAGACGTACTGGGCCCCGAAGGGCGTGAACGTCGTGCCTTACCAGAACCAGGACCAGGTCTACGCCGACCTGATCTCCGGCCGTCTGGACGGCGCGCTGCAGGACGCGGTGCAGGCCGAAATCGGCTTCCTGAAGACCCCGCGCGGCGCGAACTACGACTTCGCCGGCAAGGATCTCGACGATCCGAAGACGCTCGGCGAAGGCGCCGGCATCGGCCTGCGCAAGGAAGACACCGACCTGAAGGCGAAGATCGACAGCGCGATCGCCGGCATGCGCAAGGACGGCACGTACGCGAAGATCGCGAAGAAGTACTTCGATTTCGACGTCTACGGCAAGTAATCCGCCACGCAAGCGCACGCTTCGCTTCGGCACGAACGGGCTCCGCAAGGAGCCCGTTTTTTTCGTGCACGGCGGCCGCGGCGTTATTTTTTCCGCACCAACCTGATGATTCGCAACGAAAATCGGCGCGTTCTGGCGCCGGTTTGATGGGGGCGAGGAAGGCAACGTACAATCGATCTTCCACGCACACCGGATCATTCGCGGCTGCGCCGCACTCCCCCATCATGCAAACGCAGACCCATCCGCTGATTTCCCCCGCCGTCGGTACCGAACGCCAGATCACGAGCTTTCACTACGGCCCGCGCGGCGGCAAGAAGGTCTACATCCAGTCGTCGCTGCACGCGGACGAACTGCCCGGCATGCTGGTCGCCACGCTGCTGCGCCGCAAGATCGCCGCGCTCGAAACGGCCGGCAAGCTGCGCGGCGAAGTCGTCATCGTGCCCGTACCGAACCCGATCGGCCTGTCGCAGCACGTGTTCGGCGATCACCTCGGCCGCTTCGAGCTCGGCTCGATGCAGAACTTCAACCGCAATTTCTACGATCTCGCGGCGCTCGTGCTGCCGCGCGTCGAACACCGCCTCACGCACGATGCGCAGCACAACCTCGTCGCCGTGCGCGCCGCGATGCGCGAAGCGCTCGACGAGCAGAAGCCGCGCACCGAGCTCGATTCGCAGCGCCTCGCGCTGCAGAAGCTGTCGTTCGACGCCGATATCGTGCTCGACCTGCACTGCGACAGCGATGCGGTGATGCACCTCTACACGAATCCCGATCTGTGGACCGACGTCGAGCCGCTGGCGCGCTATCTCGACGCGCAGGCATCGCTGCTCGCGCTGAATTCGGTCGGCAATCCGTTCGATGAAATCCACAGCTTCTGCTGGTCGGATCTGCGCAGCCGTTTCGGCGACCGCTTCCCGATCCCGAACGGCGCGATTTCCGTCACGGTCGAACTGCGCAGCGAACGCGACGTGTCGTACGAGTTCGCCGAAAAGGACGCGCAGGCGATCGTCGAATACCTGACCGAGCGCGGTGTCGTCGAAGGCACGCCGGCACCGCTGCCGCCGCTCGCGCATCCGGCCACGCCGCTCGCGGGCACCGATCCGCTCGTCGCGCCCGTGTCGGGCGTGATCGTGTTCCGCACGCCGGTCGGCGTGATGATCGAGGCCGGCCAGGCCGTGGCCGACATCGTCGATCCGCTGACCGATCGTGTCGTCACGCTGAAGAGCAGCGTGTCGGGCGTGCTGTACGCACGCCAGATCGTGCGCTTCGCGACGGCCGGCATGGAAGTCGCGCGCATCGCGGGCGCGACCGCGATCCGCACGGGTTCGCTGCTGTCGGCCTGAGCGGCCGGCCCGCGCGCCGGGTCACGGCGCGTATCGGGCATCTCCCGGCGCTCACCCGCGCGCACCAACGAAATCGCCCGCTTGCGCGGGCGATTTGCTTTCCGGAATGCCCGGCGATCCATCCGGCCGGGCGAAGGCACGCGTGGGCGTTCAGAACGCCGGCACGATCGCGCCGCCGAACTTCTGGTCGATGAACTTGCGCACGTCGGCCGATTCATAGGCCGCGACGAGTTTCTTCACCCACGGCTTGTCCTTGTCCTGCGCGCGCACGGCGATCAGGTTCGCATACGGCCCGCGCAGGTCCTCGATCGCGATCGCATCCTTCACCGGCGTGAGCCCGGCCTTCACCGCGTAGTCGGTGTTGATCGACGCGGCGTCGAGATCGGGCAGCGCGCGCGGCAGTTGGGCGGAGTCGAGTTCGACGATCTTGATCTTCTTCGGGTTCTCGGCGACGTCGAGCGGCGTCGCGTTCACGCCGTTGGTACCGACGCCCGGCTTCAGCTTGATCACGCCGTATTTCTGCAGCAGCAGCAGCGCGCGGTTGCCGTTCGACGGATCGTTCTGGATCCCGACCTTCGCGCCCACCGGCAAATCCTTCAGCGACTTGATCTTCTTCGAATAGAAACCCATCGGCGCCGTGTAGGTGAGCCCGACGTTGACGATCTTGTAGCCGCGCTGCTTGATCTGGCTGTCGAGGAACGGCTGGTGCTGGAAGCCGTTCGCGTCCAGGTCGCCGGCATCGAGCGCCGCGTTCGGCTGCACGTAGTCGTTGAATTCGATGACCTTGATCGCGAGGCCTTCGCGCGCGGCGACCTTCGTCACCTCGGTCCAGATCTGCGCGTCGGGGCCGCTCATCGTGCCGATCTTCAGCGTTTGCGAGTCGGCGTGCGCGCCGGGCGCCGCGAATGCCAGTGCGGCTGCGAGCGCGCCGAGGCCGGTCAGGAATGAACGTCGCATGGTGTCCTCTTGTCCCGTGTCGTTTGTTGGAAGACGGATCGTGGCACGGGGCCGGAACGCCACCAACCAAGCTTATTTCATGTGCATATTCCGGGGCCGGATCGATTCTCAGCCGAATTCGGTATAACCCCGGGCAGCGCAACCGGGCAGAATTCAATGTCGCATCGGCGCCACACATTCTTCATATGACAGTCGCTGTCATATTCATTACGTGGCCCCTCGATAAAGTTGCCGCCGGTCCGTGAAAGCGCCCACAGAGAGCGCCGGAACCGCAACTGGACACGCCATTTATTCGCTCGGAGAATCCTTTGAACAAGAAACTGTTGACCATCGCCGTCCTGGCAGCAACGGCCGGCACGGCGCACGCACAAAGCAGCGTGACGCTGTACGGCGTCATCGATGCCGGTATCAGCTACGTGAACCACAGCAAGACCGCCAACGGCGGCTCGGGCAAGCTGTTCAAGTATGACGACGGCGTTGCCCAGGGCAGCCGTTGGGGCCTGCGCGGCACCGAAGACCTCGGTGGCGGCCTGAAGGCGATCTTCGTGCTCGAAAACGGCTTCAACAGCGGTAACGGCACGATCGGCCAGGGCGGCGCGATCTTCGGCCGCCAGGCTTACGTCGGCCTGAGCCAGTCGCAATACGGCACGGTCACGTTCGGCCGCCAGTACTCGTTCTCGACCGACATCCTCGGCTCGAACTACTCGACGGGCGGCAACACGGTCGCGGGCAACTACGCGTACCACGTGAACGACATCGACCAGCTCACGTCGAGCCGCATCAACAACGCCGTGAAGTTCCAGAGCGCGAACTACTCGGGCTTCACGTTCGGCGCGTTGTACGGCTTCTCGAACTCGACGGACTTCGCCGGCGCACCGGCAACGACGTCGGGCACGACGACGACGGCAGGCTCGTCGCGCGCATACAGCTTCGGCCTGAACTACGCGAACGGCCCGCTGTCGGTCGGCGCAGCCTACACGGACATCCGCTTCCCGAGCCAGTCGACGCCGGCCTTCTCGACGTCGATCGCGAACCTGAGCACGGGCAACGTCCGCGACCTGCGCACCTACGGTGTGGGCGGCCGCTACGTCTGGGGCCCGGCAACGGCATGGCTGCTGTGGACGCGTACGCAGTTCTCGACCGTCTCGGGCGCGGGCGGCACGTTCTACAACGCGTATGAAGCAGGCGCGAAGTACGCGTTCACGCCGGCCCTGTCGGGCGGCCTGGGCTACACGTACACGAACGCGACGCAGAACGGCAACTCGTGGCACTGGAATCAGGTCAACGGTATCGCCGACTACGCACTCAGCAAGCGTACCGACGTGTACGGCCTGGTCGTGTACCAGCAGGCATCGGGCAAGGGCGTGCAAGCGCAGATCGGCTCGAGCACGAGCTACTTCAACACGTCGGGCACGGGTTCGAAGAACCAGATCGCCGCTCGTATCGGTATCCGTCACAAGTTCTAAAGCATCCGCTTAACTCGCGGATCACGACGGCAAGAAGCGCCCCGCTCCACGCGGGGCGCTTTTTTATGGGCTTTTAAGTTTCGCTTAATTCTGGGCTGAGAGGATGCTCTCACCCCCCCTGTTGGCCGCCTGAACATCGGCGGCTTTTTTTTTGAACCGCCGACGGCGCCGCCATCGATTGCCCACAAGACAGGATCGGAGGCCATGATGATCGAAGATACCGTTTTCAGCCATCTGCACGCGATTCTGACGTGCCAACACTCGATGCCGGTCCAGAGCTGCCGCGTATCGGTCGAAATGCAGCGCCCGTGGGGACGGCCGTATCGTCTCGTCGAATGGACGATGCATCTCGACGCACCCGCGCGGCGCCAGATCGTGCCGGCCGAATCGACCGACGAAGAAATCGCCGAGGTTGTCGCGTCGCACGTGCCGGGCCGGCTTTACGGCGACGGCCGGCTGCAGTTCTGAACGCCGTCCCGTTCCACCCGCTGCCTGTCTTTCGAGCGCGCCGCACGCATCGTGCGGCAGTCGGTCTCGTTTGATGCAGCAACGAAACCTGCTACGCTGCGCGTTTTCGTCCACGCAACACACGATGGAAAACGCATTCAACGAACGCGGCGTGATGATCACGCGCAACGGCCTGTCGGCCGCCGGGCAGGTATTCGCGCTGCGTGACATCCGCCACGTCGATGTCGTCAAGATTCCGAAAAACCGCCTCGTGCCGTCGCTGATCTCGCTGATCGGCGCGGCCGCCGCCGTCGCGGGCGGCATCGCCGGATCGAGCGCCGCGCTCGTCGTCGGCGTGATGCTCGCCGTCGTCGGTTATCTCGCGTGGACCACGCAGGACGTCACGTATCGCCTGATGGTCGAGATGCCCGACGGCAACCGCGAAGCGCTGTCGAGCGTCGACGTCGAGTTCGTCGAACGCGTCGCGCAGGTCGTGCGCGATGCGCAGGCCGCAACGACGGCCGGCTGATTCCGTTCACATCCCTGCACGCTTCAATCCGTGGTGCCCGGCCGCGCGCGGCGCGTTTCGCGTCGCGCAACGGCGCCCTCGATTGCCCCGTCGAATCGCATTCCGCCAACGCCTCGCCTGCGCTGCGTACGCCGACCGCCTAGTATGGAAAGAGCGGCTCGTCGCCGCATCGTCCGAGGAGGCCAGCATGAACGTCCAGACGCTGTCCGGCACGCTTCGCGCGCAGGAACTGCTGATCGTGTCGATGGTCCGCGCGCTTCCCCCTGACGCACGCCGTGCGCTCGTCGACCTCTACACCGAGCAGATCGCGTTCGCCGAGCAGGCCGGCCTCGAAGGCCACGGCGATCGCGCGACGCACGATGCGTTCATCACGCATGCGCGCAACCTGCTGATCCGCATCGAAGCACTCGCCTAGAGCCTGTTCACGCTCGTGGCGGGCTTGCTCCACGGCCCGCGTTTCTTCCGAATTTTTCGACGCAGCTCGCCCGAGCCGCGCAGGTGAGCGCTCACCCACGCGCGCCGCTTTTCGTTCTTGTATTGATAATAATTCTCATTTACACTGGCAAAATTGTCAGTTGCCTTTCAATTCGCCGCTCGCCGCATTCCGTGCGCGGGCGGGCCAGCCAGGTGAACGCGTCACCCAGCCAGCCTTCGGGCTTGTTTTCGTCAATGGGAGACCACCTGTGCATTGCTATACGCTGGCGCGGCGGCCGATCTGTGCCGCGCTGTTCGGCGCGTTCGGCCTGTCCGCCGCCCCGGCTCACGCCGATTCGTCGCCGCAAGGCGCCACCCCGCCTTCCACCCTGCTCGTTGCCGCGTCCACGCGCGGCGATGCGGCGCTGCTCGATCCCGTCACCGTCACGGCCAACCGCACCGCAACGGCCACGAGCCGCACGGCTGCGTCCGTCTCGGTGATCACCGACGAGGATCTGGAAGAACAGCAGGCCACCAACATCAAGGATGCACTGCGCTACGAGCCGGGCATCACGGTGCGCCGCACCGCGTACCGGCCCGGCAGCGCCGCGCTCGGCGGCGGCCGCGACGGCGATTCGAGCATCAACATCCGTGGCCTCGAAGGCAATCGCGTGCTGCTGATGGAAGACGGCATCCGCCTGCCGAACGCGTTTTCATTCGGCCCGCTCGAAGCGGGGCGCGGCGATTACGCCGATCTCGACACGCTCAAGCGCATCGAGATCCTGCGCGGGCCGGCGTCGGCGCTTTACGGCAGCGACGGCCTGACCGGCGCGGTGAACTTCATCACGAAGGATCCACGCGACCTGCTGTCGATCTACAACAAGCCCTACTACTTCTCGTTCCGGCCCAGCTACGACTCGGCCGACCGCAGCATCGGCGCGACCGTGTCGGCCGCGGGCGGCAACGATCGCGTCCAGGGGATGATCATCGCCGACGGGCGGCGCGGCCACGAGGTCGACACGCGCGGCAGCAACAACTCGGCGAGCACGCTGCGCACCACGTCGAACCCGCAGGACGTCTATTCGGAATCGCTGCTCGGCAAGCTCGTACTGACGCCGACCACGCGCGACACGTTCAAGCTCACCGCCGAAACGGTGCAGCGGCGCGTGAGCACCGACGTGCTGTCCGCGATCAATCCGCCGAACACGCTCGGCCTCACGACGAACGACCGGCTCGAGCGCAACCGCTTCAGCGTCGACTACGATTTCCGCGACGATGCGTTCCGCTGGTTCCAGACCGCGCACGTGCAGTTCTACTACCAGGACGCGAAGCAGGACCAGTACGCGTTCGAGACGCGCGGCGCGCCGCTGAAATCGCGTTCGCGCGACAACCAGTACAAGGAACGCACGTTCGGCGGCTCGGCGTTCGCCGAAAGCGGCTTCGCGACCGGGCCGTTCGCGCACAAGCTGCTGTACGGCGTCGACGGCAGCGTGTCGCGTGTGACGAACCTGCGCGACGGCACGGTGCCGGGCGTCGGCGAAGCGTTCCCGAACAAGGCGTTCCCCGATACCGACTACACGCTGTTCGGCGCGTTCCTGCAGGACCAGATCGGCTACGGCCGCCTGCTCGTCACGCCGGGCCTGCGCTTCGACACGTACCGGCTGAGCCCGACCGAAAACGATCCGCTGTTCACCGGCAAGGCCGTGTCGACCAGCGCGAACGAACTGTCGCCGCGCGTCGCCGTGCTCTACGAGATCACACCCGCGGTCATTCCGTACGTGCAGTACGCGCACGGCTTCCGCGCACCGACGCCCGACCAGGTGAACAGCAGTTTCTCGAACCCGGTGTACGGCTACACGTCGATCGGCAATCCGAACCTGAAGCCCGAGACGAGCGATACCTTCGAAGCCGGGCTGCGCGGCAAGGCCGGCACCGGCTACGGCGTCGTGCGCTACAGCGCGGCCGCGTTCACGGGCCGCTACCGCAACTTCATCTCGCGCACGACGATCGCGGGCAGCGGCCGGCCGGCCGACCCGTTCGTGTTCCAGTACGTGAACTTCGCCGACGCGCGTATCCACGGCCTCGAAGGCCGCGCCGAATGGGTGATGCCGAACGGCATCACGCTGAAGACGGCGATGGCGTTCACGAAGGGCTCGACGCAGAACGACGGCGCGGCGAGCCAGCCGCTCAACACCGTCAACCCGTTCTCCGCCGTGTTCGGCGTGCGCTACGAGCCGACCGAACGCTGGTTCGTGCAGACCGACCTGCTGTTCCAGGCCGCGAAACGCGACAAGGACATCGACAAGTCCGACTGTTCGAACAAGACGTGCTTCTCGCCGCCGTCGTCGTTCGTCGTCGACCTGCGCGGCGGCTACCGCTTCAACAAGCACGTGAGCGCGACGATCGGCATCCGCAACCTGTTCGACCGCAAATACTGGAACTGGTCGGACGTGCGCGGCATCGCAGCCGATTCGCAGGTGCTCGATGCGTATACGTCGTCCGGACGCACGGTCGCCGTCAGCATGAAAGTGGATTTCTGATGCGCGCCGCCCGCGCTGCCACCCCAACCGTTACTTGAAGGAGTCCGACATGATGCAATCCGCCCTTCCCGGTCAACCGGCCACGCCGGCCCGCGCGGCCGCCGCGCTGCGCGACGCGTTCATCAAGCTCAAGACCGAGCGCCAGCTGCGCAACCGCGACGTCGCGCAGGCGCTCGGCGTCAGCGAAGGCGAGGCGCTCGCCGCGTTCGTCGGCGAGCACGTCGTGCGGCTCGACGCGCGCTTTCCGGCGATGTTCGAGGAAATGCCGCGCCTCGGCCGCGTGATGGCGCTCACGCGCAACGACACGGCCGTCCACGAGAAGGACGGCGAATATGCGCAGATGAGCCATGACGGGCCTGTCGGCCTCGCGCTCGGCGATATCGACCTGCGCATCTTCTATCGTCACTGGGTGTCGGCGTTCGCGGTGCGCGACGAGACCGCGCACGGCCCGCTGAAGAGCCTGCAGTTCTTCGACGCGCAGGGGCATGCGATTCACAAGGTCTACCTGCGCGCGCACAGCGACCACGCCGCGTACGACGCGTTCGTCGAGCGCTGGCGCGCGCCGTCGCAGGAGCCGGGACTCGAGGTCGCGGCCGCCGCGCCGAAAACGCCCGAACGCGCCGACACCGAGATCGACGTCGCGGGTTTTCGCGCCGCGTGGGACGCGATGACCGACACGCACCAGTTCTTCGGCATCACGCAGCGCTTCGGCGTGAGCCGCATGCAGGCGCTGCGCCTCGCCGATCCGCAATACGCGTATCCGGTCGAAACCGCGCATGCGCTGCGCCACGTGCTCGAACAGGCCGCCCAAAGCGGCCAGCCGATCATGGTGTTCGTCGGCAACGCGGGGATGATCCAGATTCATACGGGCCCGGTCGCGAACGTGCGCGAGGTCGGCGCGTGGATCAACGTGCTCGACCCGGGCTTCAACCTGCACGTGCGCGAGGACCTGATCGCCGCCGCGTGGGTCGTGAAGAAGCCGACGAGCGACGGCATCGTCACGTCGCTCGAGCTGTTCGACCGGCAGGGCGACCACGTCGCGCTGCTGTTCGGCGAGCGCAAGCCCGGCAAGGTCGAACGCGACGACTGGCGCGCGCTCGTCGCGACGCTGCCGGCCGCGGCACGCGGAGGCGCGCGGTGAGCGCGCGACCGTTCGATCCGCGCCGCCGCGTCATGCTGGCGGGCGCGGCGGCCGGCGCGCTCGCCGGCGCGCTGCCCGGCAGCGTGCTCGCCCAGGCCGCACCGGCTGCGCCGAAGCGCGTGGTCGTGATCGGCGGCGCGCTCGCGGAAACCGCGTTCGCGCTCGGCGGTGCCGAGACGCCGCGCTACCGGCTCGTCGGCGCCGACACGACCTGCACGTATCCCGATGCCGCGAAGCGTTTGCCGAAAGTCGGCTACCAGCGCGCGCTGTCGGCCGAGGGGCTGCTGTCGCTGCGGCCCGATCTCGTGCTCGCGTCGGCGGAAGCCGGCCCGCCCACCGCGATCGCGCAGGTGAAAGGCGCCGGCGTCGCGGTGACGACCTTCGACGAACGCCACGACGTCGAATCGGTCCGCGCGAAGATCACGGGTGTCGCGCTGGCGCTCGACGTGCGCGACGCGGGCGCCGCGCTGCTGCAACGTTTCGACCGCGACTGGCAGGCCGCGCGCGACGCGGTCGCTGCCCGCGCGCCCGGCGGCGCGCAGCCGCCGCGCGTGCTGTTCGTGCTGAACCATACCGGCAACCAGGCGCTCGTCGCCGGCCAGCGCACGGCCGCCGACGCAATGATCCGCTACGCGGGCGCACGCAACGCGATGCAGGGTTTCGATCACTACAAGCCGCTGACGACTGAAGCGCTCGCGGCCGCTGCGCCCGACGTCGTACTGATTTCCGACGAAGGGCTCGCGGCAGTCGGCGGGCGCACGGCGCTGCTCGCCACGCCCGGCTTCGGCGCGACGCCGGCCGGCCGCGCGCAACGCGTCGTATCGCTGGATGCCCTGTTCCTGCTCGGCTTCGGCCCACGCCTGCCGCTCGCCGTCACGACCCTGCACCGACGGCTGTCGGATGCGCTCGCCTGATTCCGGATCGCCCCGATGCCCGCTCACGCTTCGCCCTTCCCCGCACCGTCGCCCGCGTCGCGCTCCGGCGCCGCGCGCATGGGCATGTCGCGCCGCTTCGCGCCGTTCGCGCTGGCCGCGCTCGCCGTTCTCGTGTGCGCGATGTCCGTCGTCGCGCTGTGCGTCGGCGCGTACCGCATTCCGCTCACGGAAGCCTGGGCCGCGCTGACCGGTGATGCCGCCGCGCAGCAGGCGCGCGCGGTACTGCTCGACATCCGCGCGCCGCGCGTCGCGCTCGCGCTGCTGGTCGGCGGCGGCTTCGGCGCGGCCGGCGCCGCGATGCAGGCGCTGTTCCGCAACCCGCTCGCCGATCCGGGGCTCGTCGGCGTGTCGAGCGGCGCGGCACTCGGCGCGACCACGATGATCGTACTCGGCCCCGCGCTGTTCGCCGCGCACGTGGGTGCCGCCGCGTTGCCTGTCGCCGCGTTCGCGGGCGCGCTCGCGGTCGCCGCGCTCGTCTACCGGCTCGCCGCGTCGCGCGGCCGGCTCGCGTTGCCGCTGCTGCTGCTCGCCGGCATCGCGATCAATGCGCTGGCCGGCGCGGCGATCGGGCTGCTCACGTTCGTCGCCGACGATGCGCAGCTGCGTTCACTGACCTTCTGGAGCCTCGGCAGCCTCGGCGGCGCGCAATGGTCCGCGCTGGCGGCCGTCGCGCCGTGCGTCGCGATCGGCTGCGTGCTGCTCGCACGCGAACGCGACGCGCTGAACGCGTTGCAGCTCGGCGAAACCGAGGCGCTGCACCTCGGCGTGCCGGTACAGCGGCTGAAGCGGCGCGTGCTCGTCGCGGTCGCGCTCGCGGTCGGCGCGCTGGTATCGTGCGCCGGCATCATCGGCTTCATCGGGCTCGTCGCGCCGCATTGCGTGCGCCTCGCGTGCGGCCCCGACCAGCGTGTCGTGCTGCCCGGCGCCGCGCTGCTCGGCGCGTTGCTGACGCTCGCCGCCGATCTCGCCGCGCGCACGGTCGCGGCGCCGGCCGAAATTCCGCTCGGCGTGCTGACCGCGCTGCTCGGCGCACCGTTCTTTCTCGCGCTGCTGTGGAAAAGCCGCGGCGCGCTCGGCGGGTAACCCTTTCTTCACGACGACCATGCTGACCGCTCACCATCTCGACGTCGCGCGCCGCCACAACGCCATCCTCCGCGACCTGTCGCTGTCGATCGAACCGGGCCGCGTGACCGCGCTGCTCGGCCGCAACGGCGCGGGCAAGAGCACGCTGCTGAAGACCTTCGCCGGCGAACTGACCGGCAGCGTCGCGCCGAATGGCGTGCGCGTGACCGGCGACATCACGCTGAACGGCGAACCGCTCGCGCGCATCGACGCGCCGCGCCTCGCGTGCCTGCGCGCGGTGCTGCCGCAGGCCGCGCAACCGGCCTTCCCGTTCAGCGTCGACGAAATCGTGCTGCTCGGCCGTTATCCGCATGCGCGGCGCAGCGGCGCGACGTCGCATCACGATCGCGACATCGCGTGGCGCGCGCTCGAACGCGCGGGCGCCGACGCGCTCGTCGGCCGCGACGTCACGACGCTGTCGGGCGGCGAACTCGCGCGCGTGCAGTTCGCGCGCGTGCTCGCGCAGCTATGGCCGGACGAAGAAGCAACGGAGAGCGGCCCGCGCTACCTGCTGCTCGACGAACCGACCGCCGCGCTCGACCTCGCGCACCAGCACCGGCTGCTCGACACCGTGCGCTCGGTCGCGCGCGAATGGCGGCTCGGCGTGCTCGCGATCGTCCACGATCCGAACCTCGCCGCGCGGCACGCGGATACGATCGCGATGCTCGCCGACGGCACGATCGTCGCGCACGGCACGCCGCGCGACGTGATGACGCCCGCGCATATCGCGCAGTGCTACGGGTTTTCCGTGAAGATGGTGGAAACCGGCGACGGTGCGACGCCGGTCATGGTCCCGGCATGACGCCGCGGGCGCATGCGGGGCGGCCGCTTCCCGGTTGTCTCCCGGTTGTCTCCCGGTTGTCTCCCGGTTGTCTCCCGGTTGTCTCCCGGTTGTCTCCCGGCCGTCGATCGGCGCGCCCGGCTTTCAAGCAGCCTCATTCGCGCTTCCCCTTCGAGGAGACTCCCATGCCGCTTCCGATGACCCGCATCATCCTGTACGTCCAGGACGTCACGCTGCTGAAGGCGTTCTATCAACGCCATTTCGATCTGCCTGTCATCGAGGAAATCGACGGTGAATGGGCGGTGCTCGACGCGGGCGCGATCGAACTCGCACTGCATCTGGCCGGCCCGGCGTTTCGCGACGCGGCCGCGCCGTCGAATGCGAACCCCGCGACGAACAACGTGAAGCTCGTCTTCCGGATCGACGCCGACATCGACGCGCATCGCGACCGTCTCGCGCGCGACGGCGTCACCGTGCGCGACGTCAAGCGCTTCGACGGATTCCCGTACCGGCTGCTCGACGGCATCGATCCGGAAGGCAATGTCTTCCAGGTGATGCAGCCGGACTGAACGCCGCCGCGCGGCGGCGCGTCAATGCCCGACGTCGGCCGCGCCGAAGGTCCGCATCTTCCACCCGAGCCGCACGGCCAGCATCCGCATCGAGAAACCGGCCGCCAGCGCGACCACGGTCGCCGCGCCCGCATCGATGCCGAGATGCTGCATCCCGACGTACAACGCACCCGTCACGAACGCGACGCTCGCGTACAGTTCCTCGCGCAGGATCAGCGGCATCTCGTTGCACAGCAGGTCGCGCAGCATCCCGCCGCACACGCCGGTGATCGCGCCGGCCAGCACGACGATGATCGGCGCGGCGCCGGTCGACGCGCCGATGTCGCAGCCGATGATCGTGAACGCAGCGAGGCCGATCGCGTCGACGGTGACGAACAGCGTCTTCATTCGCGCGACATGCCGGGCGGCCCACGATGCGACGGTTGCCGCGGCGAGCGTGATCACCAGGTATTCGGGATGCGCGATCCAGCCGAGCGGATAGTGGCCGAGCAGCACGTCGCGCACGGTGCCGCCGCCGAGCGCCGTCACCGCGCCGACGAGCGCGAGTCCGAAGCGGTCCATCCCGCGCCGCATGCCCATCAGCGCACCCGACATCGCTTCCGCGACGATCGCAATCAGATAAAGCGTATGCATGGTGCGCGTCAGTCGTCGGTACGGAACAGGTCGAGCACGCGTTCGCGCTCGGCCGCGTCGACGGCCGCGGGCATCGGCTCGTCGGGTTTGCCGCTGCCGGCCGGCGCATCGGAGGCGTCCTGTGCCGCCGCACCGCCGCAGGCGAAGCGGCTGCGGATGTACGGCGGCACGTCGGCCGTGCACGTGCCGCGCGTGTATTCGGCGTAGACGAAATCACCGTCGACGAGCGCGACGTCCTGCGGCGGCGTCGCATCGACCGGCGTGCGTCCGTCGACGGCCGTCTTCATGTAGTCGAGCCAGACCGGCAGCGCCAGCGTCGCGCCGGTCGCGCGCCCCATCGGGCGCGGCGTGTCGTAGCCGAGCCACGCGACCGCGACGACCCCCGACGAGTAGCCGGCGAACCACACATCCTTCGACCCGTTCGACGTGCCCGTCTTGCCGGCCGCGTCGTCGCGGCGCAGCGCGAGCGCGCCGCGCGCGGTGCCGGCCTTCACGACGTCGCGCAGCATGCTGTCCATCAAGAACGCGTTACGCGCCGACACGACGCGCGCGCCTTCCGGCGTCGTGGCCTCGTACATCGCGCCGCCGTGGCGCTGCTTCACCGACAGGATCAGGCGCGGCTCCATCCGCGTCCCGCCGTTCGCGAACACGCTGTACGCGCTCGCGAGTTCGAGCGGCGTCACCGCGCCCGCGCCGAGCGCGAGCGGCAGCGACGCCGGATTACGCTGCGCGTCGAAACCGAAATGCACCGCGTGCTGCTGCACGTAGCGCGCGTCGGTGGCCTGCATCAGGCTGACCGCGACCAGGTTCTTCGAGCGCACGAGCCCGCGCCGCACCGGGATGAAACCCTCGTAGCGGTTGCCGAAATTGCGCGGACGCCACGGCCGCGCGCCGGTTTCCTCATGGGTGAGCGTGCGCTGCGTATCGTCGACGAGCACACCCGGGAAGTAGCCCTTCTCCAGCGCGGCCGAATAGACGAACGGCTTGAAGCTCGAACCCGGCTGGCGGTACGCCTGCAGCGCATGGTCGAACACGTTGCGATTGAAATCCGCGCCGCCGACGAGCGCGAGCATGTCGCCGGTGGCCGCATCGAGCGACACCAGCGCGCCTTCGAGCCCGTTGCGCGCATCGCGCTTCGCGCCCGGCTGCCGGCTCAGCGTACGCTGGAGCGCGGCTTCGGCCGCGCGCTGGTCGCGCATCGAGATCGTCGTCGTCACGTCGAGGCCGAGCGTATAGGCGTCGTCGTGAAAGCGCTCGACCATCATCCGGCGCGCGCGTTCGGCGACGTACGGCGCGGCGACGATCCCGGGCGGCGGCGTGGTCGCCAGCGCGATCGGCGCGTCGACGGCCGCACGGTACGTCGCGTCGTCGAGCTGGCCGAGTGCATGCATCCGCCCGAGCACGTAGTTGCGCCGCGCGGTCGCGCGCGCCGGATTGACGACCGGGTTGAACGCGGACGGCGCCTTCGGCAGCCCCGCGAGCACGGCCGCCTCGCCCGCGTTCAGCGCGTCGAGCGGCTTGCCGAAATACACGTTCGCCGCCGCCGCGAAACCGTATGCGCGCTCCCCCAGGTAGATCTCGTTCATGTACAGCTCGAGCAGCTTGTCCTTGCTGTATTCGCGTTCGAGCTTGGCCGCCATCAAGATCTCGGCGAGCTTGCGGCTCAGCACCTTGTCGCGCGTCAGGTAGAAGTTGCGCGCGACCTGCATTGTGATCGTGCTGCCGCCCTGCCCCGGCTGCCCCGTCACGACGTTCGCGAACGTCGCGCGCGCGAGGCCGCCGACATCCACCGCGCCGTGCTGATAGAACTTCGCGTCCTCGGCCGCGAGCAGCGCGTGCCGCATCAGCGGCGGGATGCGTTCGAGCGGCACGAACTCGCGCCGCTCGACGCCGTATTCGGCGAGCAGATCGCCGTCGCGCGAGAAGATCCGCAGCGGCAGCGCGGGACGATAGACGGCGAGGTGCTCGACGGACGGCAGCTGCGTCCAGATGCGATTGATCGTCCATGCGCCGATGCCCGCGCACGCGAGCGTCAGGCCCAGCAGCGCGCCCGCGAGCGTGCGCCATGCGCGACGGCGGCGCGGCGGCGGCACGGGCGGCGGCGGAGGGGATGCGGTGTGGTCGGTCATGTCGGGCTCCTTCTTCGATGCTGCGACGGCCGGCGCGCGATATGCACCGACCGGTCACGAAAGGCGCGCATTGTCGAAGGGATCGCGCGAAACCGGAACATTCTTTAGCCAAAGTTTGGCTGGCTAAATTTTATTTAGGAAAGGGTGTCGGGCCATTCACGTCGAACGTGCGGGCACGTCAAACGCGGCCGGAAGAACCGCGCTGCGCGCGATCCGTTTCGCCTGTAGCATCGTGTGATGTTCGATCGATACCTCGGCCTGTGGGGCCTCGTACCCGACGGCGGCCCGATCCTGACCGCGAGCGGCGGCCTGTTGCCCGTTCTCTGGCAGGCGCGGCCCGCGATGCTGAAGGTCGCCACCTGCGACGAAGAGCGGCGCGGCAACGCGCTGATGACGTGGTGGAACGGGCACGGCGCGGCACAGGTGTGGCAGCACGACAGCGACGCGATCCTGCTCGAGCGCGCGCAGCCCGCGCCCTCGCTGGCCAAATTGTCCGCATCGGGTCACGACGACGACACGATGCGCATCGCATGCGGCGTCGTCGCCCGGCTGCACGCGCATCGCGCGCCGGAGCCGGTTTCGGTCGTGCCGCTGCGCGACTGGTTCCGTTCGCTGCTGTCGGACGATGTCGGCAACGACGTGCTGCGTTGCTCGGCAACGATCGCGCGCGAGCTGCTGGCCGGGCCGCCCGTCGACGAAGTCGTCCTGCACGGCGACATCCATCACGACAACATTCTTCATTTCGGCGATCGCGGATGGCTCGCGATCGACCCGAAAGGGCTGCGCGGCGATCGTGCGTTCGACTACGCGAACCTGTTCTGCAATCCGGCGCACGAGATCGCGGCCGATCCGGCGCGCTTCACGCAACGCGTCGTGTGCGTGGCCGATGCCGCGCGACTCGATCGCCGTCGGCTGCTGAAGTGGATTCTCGCGTGGGCGGGCCTGTCGGCGGTGTGGCTGATGGAGGATGACCTGCTGCCCGAAACCCGGCTGGCGGTCGCGCAGCTCGCCGCGCACGCGCTCGGCTTGTAGCCGCGCAACGCAGCGGCATCCGCGAGCAGCCACGCATCGTCAGGATGCGCCGCATGCGTGCGTTCCACCTCCGAGGCTTGGAATCACCGGCCGCGCCTTTTCACCAGCGATGCGCGTGCGATGTGCAGCCGCATGAGATACGCAAACGCGACCGCACGGCGTACAGGGGCATCGAATGCGAGCGCCTGCTCACGCGACCCGGCTTGCGCGCCCGATCACCGGTGATGCATCAACATGAGATACGCAAACGCCCCCGCACGGCGTACAGGAGGCATCGAATGCGAGCGCCTGCTCACGCGCCCCGGCTTGCGCTCCCGATCAGGGTCTTGGGCTCCAGATACGCGCCGATGCCCCACCGGCCCATTTCCCGCCCCAGCCCCGAATGCTTGAAGCCGCCGAACGGCGCAAGCGGCTCGTGGGCCAGCGTATTGACGAGCACACGGCCGGAATCGATCTGCAGCGCCACGCGCTCGCAGCGTTCGGGGTCCTTGCCCAGCACCATCGCGCTCAGGCCGTAGCGCGTATCGTTGGCGATGGCGATCGCATCGGCGTCGTCTTCGTAAGGGATGAGGGTCAGCACCGGCCCGAAGATTTCTTCCTGCGCGATCCGCATCCGGTTGTTCGCCCGGGAAAAGACCGTCGGTTTCACGAACCACCCGGCCTGCAAGCCGTCCGGCCGCCCTTCACCGCCCGCCAGCAGCACCGCGCCTTCTTCCTGCCCGATGCGGATGTAGTGCTGCACCCGCTCCCATTGCTTCGCGCTGACCATCGGCCCGATGTCGGTGCCGGCATCGCGCGGATCGCCTGAGCGCACACGCGCCACCGCCTGGCTGATCGCGTCTTCGAATTCCGCGAGCCGATGGCGCGGCACCAGCACGCGCGTCCCCGCGATGCAGGCCTGGCCGCTGTTCATGAATCCCGCCTGCAGCACGAGCGGCATGATGCTCGCGAAATCCGCATCGTCGAGCACCACCGTCGGCGATTTGCCGCCGAGCTCCAGCGTCACGCGCTTCATCGTCGCCGCGCCGGCGCTCACCAGATGCTGGCCCACCGCGGACGAGCCGGTGAACGAAATCTTCGCGACGTCGGGGCTGCGCGAGATCGCGTCGCCGACCACGTCGCCGCGCCCGTTGACGATATTGAACACCCCCTTGGGCAAGCCCGCCGCATGCAGCGCCTCGGTGACGACCTGCGTCTGCATCGCGCTCATCTCGCTGGGCTTGATGACCGCGGTGCAGCCTGCCGCCAGCGCGGTGGCCAGCTTGTTGCAGATGAACCCCGCATCGCTGTTCCACGGCGTGATCAGGCCGGCCACGCCGACGGGCGTCATGATCACGCGGGCCGAGCCGGCCTGCTCCTCGAACGCGAACGTCTCCAGCGCGGCGATGGCCTGCCGGATCGCGTCCGCCGGATAGGTCGCCATCCAGCGGCCGCGCTCGACCGGCGCGCCGTATTCGGTCACGACGGCCTCCATCAGGTCGTCTTCCCGCGCGACGACGGCGTCGCGCATGCGCTCGAGCGCGGCGATCCGTTCTTCCCGCGTGGTGCGCGACCAGCCGGGAAACGCGGCCTTGGCCGCGGCGATCGCACGTTCGGCATCCTGCTCGTCGCCGAGGCGGACCTGCCCGATCACCCGCTCGGTGCTCGGGTCGTGCAGGTCAAACCATTCGTCGCCGTGCGGCGTCACGAATTCGCCGTCGATGTAGATCTGTTCGATGCGTTGCATGGTGCGTACTCCTTGTGTGCGTATCCGACAAGACGTCATGACACGCAGTCTAGGAATACATTACTGTTCCGATAAGCCGCCTTATCTCTGATGACTCATCCCGAAAATCAGGACAATCGATGCACCGCACCGGAATGACCGAGCTGGAAGTGGTCCTGGCCGTCGCGCGCCGCAGCAGCTTTCGCGGCGCGGCGCTGGAGCTGGGCATGTCGACGACGGCGGTGAGCAGCGCCGTGGCCGGACTGGAAGCGCGCCTGAAGGTGCGCCTGTTCAACCGCTCGACGCGCAGCGTGTCGCTGACCGATGCGGGCCAGCGCTACGTGGAGCGCATCGCGCCCGCGCTCGCCGAGATCAGGAGCGCCGGCGAGGATGCCGCCGCCGGGCCCGACACACCGAGCGGCACGCTGCGCATCAACGCGCCGCAGGGGGCCGCGCATCTGTTGCTGGGGCCGCTGTTCCATCCGTACGCGCAGCGTTACCCCAACGTCCGCATCGACATCGTGAGCGAGTCGCGCCTGATCGACATCGTCGCCGAGGGGTTCGACGCCGGCATCCGTCTGGCCGAAGCCGTGCCGCAGGACATGATCGCCGTCGCGCTGTCGCGCGATATCCGCATGCTGGTGGTCGCAACGCCCGAGTATCTGAAGCGCCACGGCACGCCGCGCCATCCGCGCGACCTGCTCAAGCACCAGAGCATCGGCATGCGCATGGCCCACGGCGGCATCTATCACTGGGAGCTCGAACGCAACGGGCAGAAGCTGCAGATGGACCTGCCCGTGCGGTTCGCGCTCAACGAACTGGCCGCGATCAAGCAGGCGATCCTGTTCGGGCTGGGCATCGGCTTCATTTCCGAATGGTTCATCGGCGAAGAACTGAAGAGCGGCGCGCTGGTGCCGGTGCTGGCGCCGTGGTGCCCGTCGTTCGGCGGGCTGCGGCTCTACTATTCGGGCCATCGCTTCGTGCCCGCGCGGTTGCGCGCGCTGATCGACCTGGCGCATGAGCTGCGCCTGACCGATGCGCCGTTGAGCGTCGGACGCAAGGAATGACGCACGGGATGACCCGCGCCGCCGCCGTTCGGGCGACGGCAAGGTTACCGGCCCTGGAATCGACATGCGCATCCCGTACAACCGCCGCGCAAAGAAAAAACCCGCCGGCATGCGCCGGCGGGTTTTTACATTCGACTGCTGGCGCAGCGCTTCAGCGCGCGGGGTTCAGCGTCAGGTTCATGTGACGGTTCACGTCTTTGTACAGCAGATAGCGGAAGCGGCCAGGGCCACCCGAATAGCATGCCTGCGGGCAGAACGCGCGCAGCCACATGAAATCGCCCGCTTCGACCTCGACCCAGTCCTGGTTCAGGCGATAGACGGCCTTGCCTTCGAGCACGTACAGCCCGTGCTCCATCACGTGCGTTTCAGCGAACGGAATCACGCCGCCCGGTTCGAACGTCACGATGTTCACGTGCATGTCGTGGCGCATGTCGCTCATGTCGACGAAGCGCGTCGTCACCCATGCGCCGTTGGTACCCGGCATCGGGATCGGCTCGACGTCCTGCTCGTTGGTCACGAATGCGTCCGGCAGCGGAATGCCGTCGACGGCCTGGTAATGCTTGCGCA
Organism: Burkholderia cepacia ATCC 25416; assembly: GCF_001411495.1. Taxonomy (NCBI): domain Bacteria; kingdom Pseudomonadati; phylum Pseudomonadota; class Betaproteobacteria; order Burkholderiales; family Burkholderiaceae; genus Burkholderia; species Burkholderia cepacia. The sequence goes on from NZ_CP012982.1 coordinate 1,418,480, forward strand.
CCCAGTGGAAACGCACCGCGGCATCGCTGACGTTGTGCAGCGTCCAGTCCGCGCCCGGCGGAATGAACGCGTAGCCGCCCGGCTTCAGCACGTGCTTCGTGCCCTGCAGCGTCAGCTCGGCTTCGCCTTCGACGACGAACAGCACGGCTTCGGCGTTCTTGTCCTGCTCGGGCTTGTCGCTGCCGCCGCCCGGGTTCACTTCGACGATGTACTGCGAGAAGGTTTCCGCGAAACCCGACAGCGGGCGGGCGATCACCCACAGGCGCGTGTTCGTCCAGAACGGCAGCCAGCTCGTGACGATGTCGCGCATCACACCCTTCGGGATCACCGCGTACGCCTCGGTGAACATCGCGCGATCGGTCAGCAGATCGGTCTGCGGCGGGTGGCCGCCGTGCGGCGCGTAATACGTTGTCTTAGACATAGTGCATCCAGGCAGTGGGTTGGTCCGGCCCCGGGCGCCAACGGCATCGGGCGGCACGCATGCGCGTGGGGCACGCATGCGGCGGCGGGACATCGTTGCCGGGGTGGCTTGAAGGCGCACGCGCCTTCGTTCGGTCGGCCAGGCTTCGCGACGGGTTCGTCCGGTTCATCGGACGCAGCGGCCCATGCTTGCGGGGCCGGCGGCCGGGCCGTGGCGCTCGCGTTCATGCGGCGACGCGCGGCCGGCGGCACGGTTCGACGCCGTACGCGAGCATCGCCGACGATAGCGAAGTCGTTCGCAATCGACCAATTAAATGTTGCGATGGATTCCATTCGATTTCCCACTACCTGCCGGCACCCGCGATACGCGGTGAGGGAGCGTGGCGCCACGGTCTGGCTATCCGGGAAATCCTGACGGGCGGGGCCGTGCAAACGCAAGTCGGAGGCACTGGGGGCGCGGGTATGCAACTGCGGTCACGCCGGTCGCGCACGCGGGTCGCGATACATCCGGTTACGCAGATTGGCGTGCGCCGAAGCGTGCACGGCTGCGAGCCGCTCCGCACCGATCATGAGCCGTCGTCGGACTGAAACGGGCCAACGGGGCGGAACGAGGATCGAACGGGGTCGAATGGAACGCCAAGGATGTCGACGCTGCCCAGACGCATTCCGTCGCGAGAGGCGGTGTAGCCGGAAAACGGGGAAATGCTGCGAGGAGGGGAAACTGGCCGGCCCGTCGATCGGGCATCCGGCCGCGGCTGGTGAAGCCGGAAAATGTTCGCCGGTCTGGCCGGCGATGGCGGCCCGGCAGGCCGCCGGGCCGAATCTCGCGTCGGAAGCCGACGCCGTCTACGCGCCGGTGCGCGGTTCGCGCACCGTGCCGCGCGAACGGCGATCAGTCCCAGTCGCGGTGGTGACGATGCTTGCGGTGACGATAGCCACGATCGCCATGATCGCGCTCGTACGAGCTGCGCGACATGTTGCCGCCGAGCGCCGCGCCGGCGCCGCCGCCGACCGCCGCACCCAGCAGGCCACCCGTGCGGCCGCCCATCGCGTTGCCTGCCGCGGTGCCTGCGCCGCCGCCGAGGGCGCCGCCGATGATCGCGCCGGTGCGCTCGCGACGGTTCGACGTCACCGCGCCACCCGCGCCGCCGCCGATGGCGCCGCCGATCACCGAGCCCGTGCTGCCGCCGAGCGCACCGCCGACCGCTGCGCCGGCTACCCCGCCGAGCGCGCCGCCAAGCGCGTTGTTCATGTCACCTGCCAGAGCCGGCAGCGCAGTCGCGCCGGTCAGCGCGGCGACGACGAGAGCGGGGGCGATTTTCTTCCACATTCCCGTATTCTTCCTTGTTCGCAATCTGGTTATCGAAGGTCCGCTCGGTACGACGATCTGAATCGATCGACGTCGGGTCTGGCATTGTGCCGAACCGCGGACCAATTCATTTCAATGAGCTTGCGGCGAAGAATAGCACCGGTCCCGCGTCCTTGCCGTCGACATTCTGGTAACAAGTTGTTTACGAACAGACGCCCCCGAACGCCCGCACCAGAATGCCCGCAAACCCGCGCCGGCATTGGCTCTGCCGAGGTTCCGGCCCTGCGCGACGACGGGTCGTCCATGCGGGGCGTCGCACGTTTGCGACACACGTGGCAACACATCGGGCACGTGTCGTGAGCGGGCCCGGAAACGACGGTCGGGGAAAAATGAAGGGGGTCAGTACACGCCGGGCAGCAGCCGCCAGGTTCGCGCGCAATACGCGTCGTACTCGGCGCCGAATTGCGCACGCAGCAGCGCCTCTTCGGAGCGGATACGCGCGACGAGCGGGATCATCGTCAACACGACCAGCAGCACGCCGACACCCGAGCGGAACGCGAGCGCCCAGCCGACCGAATTGACGAGCAGGCCGAGATAGCTCGGATTGCGGATGCGGCGGTAGATGCCGTCGGTCACGAGCGTATGGCCCGGCTGGATCGCGACGAGCCCGCTGAAGCGCTTGCCGAGCACGAACACGGGCCAGATGCGCAGCACGCCGCCCGCGATGTAGAGCGCAACGCCGGCCCAGCGCACCGCGTCGCCGCCGAAGGTCCAGAAGTCGAGCCGGTCGGTCAGCGCGGGCAGGTAGGCCAGCAGGAACCCGCTCACCCCGAACGCCGCGAGCACCCAGCGGTTGTCGCGGTTCTCGCGCTCGCCGCTGCTCAGGTTGCCTTCGGTGAACATCGCCGCGACGGCCATCGCGAGTGTCGCGACGACGACGACGATCAGCGGCGGATGCGAGAAGAAGGCCGCGAACCCGCCGCTGCCGAGCACCGCGAGCCCGAGATAAACGAGCGTGGAGATGCCCGACAGGGCGGCGACCTTGCGGGTGACTGTCATGACTGCCTCGCCGGAGTGCGCTTTCCTGTGAAGTATAGGAACCGCGCACACGGCGCGCGGCGCGCCGCCGTCATGCGGCGCGCGAATCCGCGCGCATCGTCCGGCACGACGCCACGACCCTGGCCGGGGCGTCCAGGGCCCGCGCCCGGTGCCGGGTCAGCGGATGCGGAAGTTGCCGCCGATCCCGACGCTGACAGGCGGCGCGTAATACGCCGGCGCATAGCCGTAGTAGGCCGGCGCGGGCGCGTAGCCGTACGGCGGCGCGACGTAGCAGCCGGACAGGCCGCCGATCAGGGCAAGCGTAATGAGAAGTCTGGACATGGCTCGATTCCCGGCGCGAAAGACGAATGGCACCTCGCGAAAGCCGCGCCGCCGCGAGGTGCGGCGGCCGGCACGAAGAGGCGATCCGCCCTTCCTGTCGCTCGATGAAGCAATGCGCCGAGTCTAGCGCCGGGTCGGCCGGGCCGAGTTTCGCCGGCGGTTACACGTGTTACCTCGCATGACCGCCGAGAAACAGGTAATGGCGCGACGGCCGGCCGGTGTGCCGTGGCGCGCCGTGCCGCGTGCAATCGACGCGTTACACGAAACGCGCGCGAATGCGCTGCGCGAGCGCTTCGAGCGTCGCCGCGTCGGCGATCTCGCGCGCGTGCATCCGCAGCTCGGCGCCTTCCCAGCGCGGGATCACGTGGAAGTGCACGTGCGGAACCGTCTGGCCGGCTGCCGCGCCGTTGAACTGGCCGATGAACACGCCGTCCGGCTCGAGCGCCGCGCGCACCGCCGCCGCGACGCGCTGCGTCATGCGGATGCCGGCCGCGGCTGCGTCGCCGGACAAGTCGAAGATCTGCGCGGCCGGCTCCTTCGGGATCACGAGCACGTGGCCGTCGGCCTGCGGCATCAGATCCATGATCGCGAGCGTCGTGTCGTCTTCCGCGACCTTCACGCACGGCAGTTCGCCACGCAGGATTCTGGCGAACGGGTTGTTGTTGTCGTAGGACATGTCGGGTTCCGATATCGGTTGGACTGGGAAAGCGGGAGTGCAATGCCGGACGATTATCGGCCGACGACGGGTCGGATTTCAACTTGCCGGGCCGGGTCGCGCTGGCGCTCGCACCGAACGGCCATCTCGTGACCGCGAACGGCGACGCGTCAACGCCAACCCGCTGCAGCCGAGCGAGATCGTCGAATTCACGGTGGACGGGCGCTTCGTCGCGCAAATGCAGGTCGACACCGTTCCGGGGCCGCGTTCGGCCAGGCGTTCGGGCACGGCAGCAAAGGCCAGCCGCAATTCGCGGCCGTCGACGACGACACGAATACCGCGACGGTCTGGACCCTGCGCTCCGACCACGACAACGCGCAGTGATACACCGCTTGAACGGGCCGCACGCGCCCGTTCAACCTCGGCGATCGACACAGACGATTCGCACAGGCCGGGCAATCCGCGCCGTGTCGACGCTGCCCTCGCGATTGCCACCGCCGGCCCGAACCTGCGACACTGCCGGTTCGTGTTCCGCCTTCAGACAACCGAGGACACCCGCGCATGACGATCCCCTTCAAGAAGCCGATCCTGCGCGGCGTCGCGCTCGCGGCCGTCGCCGCGATCGGCTACACGGGCTACATGCTGTCCCGGCTCGCGCCGGTCGCGACCGGTTATGCGGCGAAGGCGCTGTGTTCCGGCGTGTACGTATCGGGCCGCCCTGCCGCGTCCGTGATCGACGTCGACATCATGGCCGGCGTGCATCCGCTGCTGAAGCTGGTTCGCCCGTCGATCGATCCCGACCATCATCGCGCCGTGGCGACCTTCGCCGGCTTCGCCGGACGCGAAGCCGACTTCCGGCCCGGGCTCGGCTGTACGCTCGCGATCGGGCCGTCGCCCGGCGCGTTGCCGGCCGCGCTGCCGCCCCTCCCCGATCCGCCGCCCGCGCCGCCCGCGCCGCCCGCGCAGCCCGCACCGGCCGCGCCGGCCACGCCGCCGGCCGGCATCGACGCACGGAAACTGCAGACCGCGCTCGATCGCGCGTTCGACGAGCCCGATCCGGCACGACCGCGGCGCACGCGCGCGGTCGTCGTGATGTGGCGCGGCCAGGTGATCGCCGAACGCTATGCGCCCGGCTTCACGGCCGACACGCCGCTGCCCGGCTGGTCGATGACGAAGACCGTGACGGCCGCGCTGGTCGGCGCGCTCGTCGCGCAGCACAAGCTGTCGCCCGATGCGTCGGCGCTGCTGCCCGAATGGCGCGGCAGCGGCGACCCGCGCGCGGCCATCACGCTCGACGAGCTGCTGCGGATGACGAGCGGCCTGCAATTCAACGAGGACTACGACGACCCGCTGTCCGACGTCGCGTTGATGCTGTTCACGCAGCCCGACACCGCGCGGTTCGCATCGGCGAAGCCGCTCGCGGCGACACCCGGCACGCAGTGGTCCTACTCGAGCGGCACGAGCGCGATCGTCGCACGCGTGATGCGCGAGGCGCTGGGCGGCAGCGGGGACGACTATCTCGCGTTTCCGCGTCGCGCGCTGTTCGCGCCGCTCGGCATGCGCAGCGCGGTGTTCGAGCCCGATGTGTCGGGCACACTCGTCAGTCCGTCGTACATGTATGCGAGCGCACGCGACTGGGCACGCTTCGGGCAGCTTCTGCTGCAGGACGGCGTGTGGGACGGGCAGCGGCTGCTGCCGGACGGCTGGGTACGCTATCTGACGCGCGCGACGCCCCAGTCGTCGCGCCAGGAATACGGCGCGCAGCTGTGGGTCAAGGTGCCGGAGCCGTTCAACGATCGCGATCCGCACGCGGTCGCGATGCCGGCCGACGCGTTTCATGCGGTCGGTCATGAAGGCCAGTTCGTGAGCGTGGTGCCGAGCCGTCAACTGGTGGTCGTGCGGCTCGGGCTGTCGCGGCCGGAATCCGCGTGGAACCACGAGGCGTTTCTTGCGCGCGTGCTCGACGCGCTGCCGGCGCCCGGCGCGTGACGACGGGTACGTGGATCGATGAATCAGGCGTGAAGCGGCAGCGATGGCAACACGGCCGCCTCACACACTGCCGCCCCGGCCTTACGGATTCGCGCTGCCCGCGTATTGCTTGAAGCCTTCGCGCGTCGCGAGACGTTCGATATAGCGTGACACCGCCGGCAATTCCGGATGCTCGAACGGCGTGCCGAACCAGCGGTTCACCGACAGGCCGATCGGAATGTCCGCGAGCGTGAACGTGTTGCCGGCCACGTACGCGCCCGTCTTTTCGAGCTGCGCGTTCAGCACCTGCATGTGCTTCGTCCAGCCTGCGATCGACTGCGCGATGCCGGCCGGATCCTGGTGATCGGGCGATTTCCGCACGAGGCCGAGGAACGCGCCGACCCACGAGCGGTTCAGGTCCGCGCCCTGCCAGTCGATCCATTGGTCGACCCGCGCACGCGCCTGCGGCTCGGCCGGATACAGCGCGTCGCCGCCGTAACGGTTCGCGAGGTAGCGGATGATCGTGTTCGATTCCCAGAGCACGAAATCGTCGTCCTTGATGACGGGCACGAGCGCGTTCGGGTTCAGCGCGAGATAGGCCGGATCGTTGGTCGTGCGAAAGCCCGCGCCCCAGTCTTCCTGTTCGAACGGCAGGTTCAGTTCGGTGCACAGCCACAGCACCTTGCGGACGTTGATGGACGGAATCTTGCCGAGGATGTGCAGCATGCAGTCTCCTTGTGAGGTCGGATGCGGAGCGTTCGGGGCGCACGGCGCGCCACGAACGCATTCACGCCGAATTTATACACGACGGCGCGGCAAACGACATGCCGTACGCGGAAAATCCGCGTGCGGCCGGTTCGTCAGGTCGCGCAGCGCGTGCTCGGCCGTCGGGAACCGGAACATGAATCCGTCCTGATGCAGCCGCGCCGGCATCACCCGCTGCCCGTCCAGCAGCAGCGCGGCCATCTCGCCCATCGCGACGCGCAGCGGCGCGGCCGGCACGTGCAGAAACGCGGGGCGACGCAACACCTTCGACACGACCTGCACGAACTCGCGCTGGGTCAACGGCGCGGGTGCGACCGCGTTGTAGACGCCGTGCATGCCCGGGTTCGACATCGCGCGTGCAATGATCCGCAGCACGTCGTCCCGGTGTATCCAGCTCATCACCTGCGTGCCGTCGCCGAATCGCCCGCCCATCCCGAAGTAGTGCGGCATCAGCATCGGGCGCAACGCACCGCCGGGGCCGAACACGAGGCCCAGCCGCAGCACCACCGAGCGCACGCCATGACGCTCGAGCGCCTGCGCGGACTGCTCCCACTGCCGGCACAGCCCGGACATGAAGCCGGTGCCGGCGCTGCTGCGCTCGTCGAGCCGCTCGTCGGAAGGCCGCACGCCGTAGTAGCCGATCGCCGACGCCTGGATCCACGTGCGGGGCTTGACCTCGGCGGTCTCGACCCAGCGCATCAGCGATTCCGTGACGCCGACGCGGCTGGCGAGCAGCACCGCCTGCCGGCGCTTGCTCCAGCGCGCGCCCAGCACCGGCGCCCCCGCGAGGTTGATGACCGTGTCGAAACGCTCGTGCGGCTGCAGTTGACCGGCGGACGTCACGCTGCGCACACGGCCCTGAAACTGGTAGGCCGCGCGCAGCGGGTCGCGCGCCAGCAACGTGACCGTATGGCCCGCATCGAGCAGATGGTTCACGAGGGTTTCGCCGATGAAGCCGGTTCCGCCTGTGACGAGCACGTTCCCCGGCGGCTGCCCCGCGAACGGATTGGCGGCCGGCGCGCGTTGCGCGATCCGGCAGGCCGCGATTCCGTCGCGGATGCCCGATACCGCCACGCCGACGGCAAACACGCTCAGCAACCCGCCGCGCCAGCCGAGGTCGAGTACCTGAAGCGCGGTCGGCTCGTGCGCCCAGACGGCCAGCTGCATCGCGATCATCCCGAACAGCGCGCCGCCGTTGACGGCCAGCAGCGTGTGCAGCACGCGCTCGGTCGCCGGCAGCTTGCGGCTCTGGTCCTCGACGACGAAATCCCACAACGTCAGCACCACCTCGACGACCACCACCGCCGCGAGGGCCGCGACCCACGCGCCGTGAAAAGCGACGTTCGCGATCGACGCGAACACGAGACCGTAGAGCACGGAGCGCACCGCGTGAATCCCCAGCTCGAGCCGCGCACGCGGGCTGTGCGGCAGATCCTGCGTGAGCTCGTGGTGATAGAGCGTATCGAATGCGCCCATCGCGCCCTGCACGATCAGCAGGTTGAGCGCCCAGTCGTAAGCAGGCAAGGTGTTCATGGGGTATCCCTCCTCCACAGCCACACAAGTGGCGGCACCATCGCAACGAGTGCCGCCGCGTCGATCGCCACGTGGCCCGATACTCGGGCCTGCAATGAAAACAGCATGTCCTGCGGCGCCCAGATCGCCAGGCCGGCCAGCAGCCATCCCCACACTTCCCGCCGGCGCAGCCGGTTGCCGAGGTGGACGAGCGCCAGCATCCAGACCGACGCGCATTGCACCGTCGCGCCGATCAGCGACATCCACCAGACCTGCTGCGCGCGTGCCGGGCCGGGCGCCGTGCCCGCCCAGAAATGCAGCTCGATGACGCGGTGATACGCGTCGAGCCACGGCGTGCCGGCCACCCACGGAACGGCGATGCCGACGAGCAGATGGGCGAGCGCCGCGCCATACATCCAGGTCACCACGATGCGGCGCATGTCATCGCGTGCGGGACGATCGGCCGCGGGTTCGGCGGGTTCGGCGGCACGGTCGCTACCGCACGCCGGCCCGTCGCACGCCGCTTCGGCGCGATAGCCGAGCGAGCGCGAAACGGCGTGCCGGTTGCGCGCGAAGCGGCGATACAGCGGTGCCAGCACACCGCGCACGACCGGCACGCGAAGCAGCCGGACGAGCCAGCCGCGCCCGGTCAGCGCATGGGCGGCGAGGATGCCGTCCACACCGGTCAGCATGCGTCCGTCCGGCAGACGCGCATGAAGCTCGCGATTCAGCGCGGGCAGGCCGACGCCCAGCGGCGCCGGGTCGAAGCCCGGCCCGGCGATATCGACGAAAGCCAGCCGCTGCTGCGCGTCGCGGGCACCGAGACGCCGTATCTGCGCGACACATAACGGACATCGTCCGTCGAAGTACAGCACCAGTTCACTTGATTCCATGATTCGCATTCCTTCTTGTCTTTGCGTGCATCGTGAATCGATCGACTGCTTTCCCGCACGCCGTACCGCCGCTCCCGTGCGGCGGCGGCCACGCGCTTACATCGGCTTGAGCACCATCAGGAAGTAGACGGACAGCATCGCGAAGAACGCCGGGTAGCCGAGCAGTTCCCAGCGCTTCGCATAGCGCCAGTAGCGCTCCGGCAATGCGGCGTCGCCGTTCGCATGGGCGAGCTTCGCCATCGATGCAAGTTCGAGCTGCAGCCACACGACCGGCAGCCAGCACGCCCCGGCGATCGCATACAGCACGATCGATGCGAGCAGCCACGGCGTATGCCACGGCCAGCCGGCGGTGTGCGCGAGCCAGAGCCCGGATGCCGGCTGGAAGATCACGGCCGGCGTCGTGAACCACCAGTCCGCGCGCACCACGAGGCGCGACACGGCCGCGATCGCGGGCACCGACTGCGTGCGGTTCGCGAAAAAGAGGTAGAACGCGGTGCCGAAGCCGGTGCCGACCAGCAGCACCGAGGACAGGATGTGAAGCGCCTTGATGACGAGATAGGTATTCATGCTTGTTCTTCTTCTGAAAAAAGGATCAACAGGATCGCGAGAATCGGCACGTTCTTGAGCACGGGGCCGAACGGCTCGGCGAGCAGCGCCGGCATCGTGACCGCGATGACGGCCGAGTACGCGACGATCAGCGCCGCTTGCGCCGCCCACAGGCGCCGTGAAGGCGCTGCGACGGTCGCGATGCCGAACGCGAAGTCCAGCGCGCTGGCCGCGTACAGCGCGATCAGCGCGGGCAGCCCCGTGAGGTGCGCAGGCGCGAGCAGCGCGAGGCTCGCGGGCAGCGGATGGATGAACGCGCTGGCGATGGCCGTCCAGATCCACACGATCGCGAGCGCGCCGCGCAGCAACGGCCGACGCCACATCGCCAGCGCATCGCGACGCAGCGCGGCGGCTTCCGTGCCGATGAAGCCGTCGATCCCGCGCGGCGGCCGGCCGAGCATGGTCGTGACGGCGGCCGGATCGCCGGTGTTCCCGCCACGCAGCATCGTCCACGTGTCGCGCGTGAACATCGCGCCCGGCAGCGTGCCGAGCAACGCGGCCGCCGCGCCGGCCAGCGGGCCCGGCAGCGTCACGCGGGCGGCCGGCGCAAATCCCAGCGCGGCACGGTAGCGGGCCAGCATCTCGCGGTATTCGACTTCGTCGTTGCCGACCACGTCGATCACCGCACGGCCGGCCGCCGTCGCATCGCCCGGCTGTACGACGAGCCGCGCGACGACTTCGGCGAGATCGTCGACGTGCACGGGGCGCAGCCGCTGACGGCCGCCCGCCGGCAGCACCTGCACGGGCAGGCTCGCGAGCATCCGGAAAAACCGCGCGGACGCGCCGTCCGTGCCGTAGACGAGCGCGGGCCGCACGATCCGGAAGTCGATCGGCAGCGTCTGCAGGAAGCGGTCGGCGGCCAGCTTGCTGGCGAAGTAGCGCGTGCCGCCGCGCTCGACGCCGAGCGCCGAGATCTGGATCACGCGCCGCACGCCGGCGCGGCAGCACGCGGTAAAGAGTGCGCACGGCGCGGCACGGTGCACGGCGTCGAGCGTCGCGCCGCGCCGATCGGCGAGGATGCCGACCGCATTGATCACCACGTCGACGCCCTTCAGCCGCGCGAGCCACGCGTCGGGATCGATGTCGGCGGCGAAGTCGATCGCGACGTCGCACGGGCCGGTCGCATGCCGCACGCCGCGCAGCACGCGATGGCCGCCGGCTTCGAGCTGCGCGCACAGTGCCCGCCCGATGAAGCCGTTCGCGCCGCACACGAGGACCGTCATGCGGCGCGCCCCGGTGCGGCCCTGCGGGCAGGTCGACGGCAAGACAGCGTTCATTTTCATCCTCTAATTACAGTTATTTCTGTACAGACAGAAATAAAAGCTCCAAAAAAAGCGGGCTGCCTGCCCGCACTGCGCGTAACGCTTACTTCGACGGCTTGCGCCTGACCGTCTGGCTGATCTTCGCGCCGATGCCGAGCGCCTTCATCAGCGTATCGGGCTTGAGCCGCAGCATCTCGTCCGACCAGGTCGTGAGCGTCTCGACGAACTGCAGCGTGTCGCGGATGCGCTGCTCGGTCTCGCGGCTCTCGTTCGCGATCTCCGGATTCGTCAGGCAATCGCGCAGCACCGTGAGCGTCGGCTCGATCTCGCGCTGCCGCCGCCCTTCGACGATCAGCTTGAACAGTTCCCAGATGTCGGTCGACGTCTCGAAGTGGTCGCGGCGGTCGCCCAGCACATGCACGACCTTCGCGAGCCGCCATGCCTGCAGCTCCTTCAGGCTCGTGCTGACGTTGGAGCGCGCGACGTTGAGCGTCTCGGCGATCTCGTCGGCCGCGACCGGCCGGCCGGCCAGATACAACAGCGCGTGGATCTGCGAGACGGTGCGGTTGACGCCCCACCGCGAGCCCATTTCGCCCCAGTGGAGAATGAATCGTTCGGCAATCGGTGTGAGTTCCATGGCGTGAAATTTAGGCATTTCAGTTATTTCTGTCAAGAGAGAAATAACCGGACGATCCGCCAGGTTCCGGCCGCGCCCGCCCGCGATCGGCCGCTTCCATTACAATGCGCGGGATTTTTCCGATTTCAGGCCGTTTCTGCCTTTCTGACTAGAGGGTTTCCATGATCATCAAACCGCGCGTGCGTGGCTTCATCTGCGTGACGACTCATCCGGTCGGCTGTGAAGCCAACGTCAAGGAACAGATCGACTACGTGACTTCGCACGGCCCGATCGCCAACGGCCCGAAAAAGGTGCTCGTGATCGGCGCGTCGACCGGCTACGGCCTCGCCGCCCGGATCTCGGCCGCATTCGGCTCGGGCGCGGACACGCTCGGCGTGTTCTTCGAGCGCGCCGGCAGCGAAACGAAGCCGGGCACGGCCGGCTGGTACAACAGCGCCGCGTTCGAGAAATTTGCCGCCGAAAAAGGGGTCTATGCGCGCAGCATCAACGGCGACGCATTCTCCGACAAGGTCAAGCAGGTCACGATCGACACCATCAAGCAGGATCTCGGCAAGGTCGATCTCGTTGTCTACAGCCTCGCGGCGCCGCGCCGCACGCATCCGAAGACGGGCGAAACCATCAGCTCGACGCTCAAGCCGATCGGCAAGACGGTCACGTTCCGCGGCCTCGACACCGACAAGGAAGTGATCCGCGACGTCACGCTGGAACCGGCGACGCAGGAAGAGATCGACGGCACCGTCGCCGTGATGGGCGGCGAGGACTGGCAGATGTGGATCGACGCGCTCGATGAAGCCGGCGTGCTGGCCGACGGCGCGAAGACGACCGCGTTCACGTATCTCGGCGAGCAGATCACGCACGACATCTACTGGAACGGCTCGATCGGCGAAGCGAAGAAGGATCTCGACAAGAAGGTGCTGTCGATCCGCGACAAGCTGGCCGCGCACGGCGGCGATGCGCGCGTGTCGGTGCTGAAAGCCGTCGTCACGCAGGCGAGCTCGGCGATCCCGATGATGCCGCTGTACCTGTCGCTGCTGTTCAAGACGATGAAGGAAACCGGCACGCACGAAGGCTGCATCGAGCAGGTGTACGGGCTCTTCAAGGACAGCCTGTACGGTGCGACGCCGCACGTCGACGAAGAAGGCCGCCTGCGCGCGGATTACAAGGAGCTCGATCCGCAGGTGCAGGCGAAGGTCGTCGCGCAGTGGAACCACGTGACGAACGACAACCTGTACGAGCTGACCGACTTCGCCGGCTACAAGACCGAATTCCTGCGCCTGTTCGGCTTCGAGATTGCCGGCGTCGACTACGACGCGGACGTGAACCCGGACGTGAAGATCCCGGGCATCATCGACACCACGGCCTGACGGCCCGGCCCGCCGCCCGTACCGCATACGCGGCGCGGGGGCGGGTTCGAGGTTCCGGCGGCGTCAACGCGGCGCCGGTTCTTCCAGATAGACGCCCGACGACAGCGTGGCCTTCACCTGCCGCGTGAACTCGTCGGTCGACACTTCTTCCTCCCCTGCTTCGATCGCTTCGTACGCCTGGCGCACGACGTCGGCCGGCGTCGCCTTCGGCACGTCGAGACCGGCCGTCAGATCGGTATCGATGAAGCCGGCATGCAGCCCGACGACCTGCGTGCGCTGCTCGCGCAGCGAATGGCGCAGCCCGTTGGTCAGCGCCCACGCGGCCGATTTCGACACGCCGTAGCCCGACAGGATCGGCCGGTTCACCCAGCTCGCGACGGACAGGATGTTCAGGATCGCGCCGCCGCCATGGCCGGCGAGGATGCCCGCGAACGCGCGCGACATCGCCAGCATCCCGAACACGTTGGTTTCGAAATGGTCGCGCAATGCGTCGGTCGCACCGTCGTCCGTCAGGCTGCCGAGTCGCGCGATGCCTGCGTTGTTGATCAGCAGCGTGACGTCGCGCGCCGCGTCGGCGGCCGCCGCGACGGCCGCCGGATCGGTCACGTCGAGTTTCACCGGCACGACGCCCGGCAGCGTCACCGTGGCCGGATCGCGCGCCGCCGCATAGACCTTGCGCGCCCCTCTCGCAAGCGCCTGCTTCGCGAACTCGAGCCCGAGCCCGCGACTCGCACCCGTGACGAACACCACTGCACCTTCGATCTTCATGACGCTTCCTTTCGCATGATGAATCGCATGCGCGCCGGCTCGCCGCGCGCGTGAGATCCGGTGAAAAACCAGGCTGCCATTGCGTTCCGAACCGGTACGCCGCCGGCAGACGGCGAGCCGCCCGTTGGCCGATACACGTGCCCCGGCGGCGCCCAAGACGCCGATCGATTGCCATCGGCCGTTCCGGCAGCGGCTTTGCACCCTCCGCCAAGTCGGCTACACTCGATGTCAATGTCGATCACCATTGTCTTTGCCGTGCATTGTGTTCACGCAATCCGTTCATGTCAATGGTGGTCGCCATTGTGATTTTCAATCGACGCGATCGGCAAAAATCAGGGAGGGATCGATGGGCGTTTCAAGACAGCAGGCTGCCGAGAACCGGAGCGCGATCGTTGCAGCCGCCGAGCGGCTGTTCCGCGTGCGCGGCGTCGACGCGGTAGGACTCACGGAGCTGATGAAGGAAGCCGGCTTCACGCAGGGCGGCTTCTACAACCACTTCAAGTCGAAAGACGCGCTGGTTGCCGAGGTGATGGAAAAGGCCATGCAGGACCGCGCGGATTCGCCGAACGCCGGCAGTCTCGACGCGCAGGTGGCGTCGTATCTGTCGGCCGCGCATCGCGACAACGTCGAGGCCGGGTGCCCGCTGTCCGGTTTCGCGGGCGATGCGCCGCGACTGACCGATGCGGCGCGTGCGTGCTACGCGCACGGCCTCGCCACGTATCTCGACCGGCTGGAACGGATGGTGGCCGTCGAAGGCGGGACGCCGGCGCAGACGCGTCGCGACGCGATCGCCGTCTTCAGCCAGATGGTCGGCGCGCTCGTGCTGTCGCGCGCGATCGCCGGCACCGAGCCCGCGCTGGCCGACGAAATCCTCGCGGCAGGGCGGGACGCGCTCACCGCCGGGCGCGACGATCCGGTCCCGCCGGCATGACGGGCAGACGGCCGGGCAAGACGGCGCGCGCGGCGCCCTTGCCGCGCTATTCGACCGCCCGCGCGGCCTCCCACAACGGCTGCCCGCCCAGCGCCGCATGCCATGCGCCGAAACGCGTGCGCCACGCTTCGAACGGCTCCGCCAGCGGATGGCGCGGATCGTCGCTGAGCGAATACGCCATCCCTTCGATCAGCCAGCGCGGCTTGGTCACGACGGCCAGGTTGCCGAGCACTTCCGCCTGGCGGTGATGGATCAGCTCGTGCGCGAGAAAGTAGGTCTGCCAGCCGCGCGGTGCGACAACCACGCCGAAATTCCCGAGCGTCAGCGCCGCGCGCTGGCCGAGGCCGAATGCATCGGCGCACGCGCGGGTCGAACAGAACACGACGCGCGGCGCCTCCCGGAACGCACCGACGGCTGCCGCCGCGCGTGCATAACCGTCGCGATAGAGCTGCCGTGCGTCGCCGAGCCTCGCGGCATCGTCCGTGCAGATATCGGCGCTCGGGCACGACACGCCGGGGACCAGCGCAGGCGCGACGACGCGCAGCGGCTTGACCAGCGCATACGCGGCAATCGGCAGCGCGACGAGCAGGCCCGTGAGGGCGTAGACGATATGGGAGCGTTTCATCGAGGCGGGGGTTCCGGGGCGTGCTGCTGAAATCTTCCTGCGTGACTATATCGGACTGGCGACGTCTCCGGCCCTGCCTGATTCCCGGACGGAGCGCGGTCGCCCCGGGCCCTGCGCTCGCCGCGACCGGGGAGACATTCCGGCGCTTGCCGTTGAGACCTGCCGTTTCGTCGAACCGGGGACCTTTTACCCGCTGATGCCGCCTGGATAATCAGATGCGCCGGCCATCCGGCGGCCGAACCCGCTGCAAACGGCGGACACGCTCCCTGCCCGTCACGCGACGTGCCCCGTGCTCGCGCCTCCGGCACCCGCCGCCCGGCGGCTCCAGCGAATGCCCAGCAACAGGAGCACGGCACTGCACGCGAACAGGGTCGCCTCGACCAGCACCGTATCGACATGCCAGTACCGCGTCAGCAGCACGACAACGAGGTCGAACACGAAATGAAGCGTAATCGCATACACCAGCCAGCGCTTCGTTCCGCGCACGAACGTCTGCAGCACGATCAGCGACAGCCCCACATGCGCGGCCAGCGCGCTCGTGCGCTCGAGCAACGCGAGAACGGGCGACGCGAGCGTCATGCCCCCGAACTGCGACCCGACCAGCGACTGCACGCCCTCAGGCACCACGACACCCGCGTGCGCGAGCAGATAAGCCGTGCCGAGCGCGAGAAACCCGACGCCGACCAGCAGCATCGCCTCCAGTCCGCCGTGCCCGAGCCCGAGCATCACGGCCGTCGGCGCATCATGCCGCTTCGGCAGCAGATACCGGAAGGCGACCCAGCGCCCGCATTCCTCGAAGAGCCCGGCCGTCAATGCCGCGAACACGAGCATCGGCAGGTGCCAGCGCGGGTCGTGAGCAAGCCAGCGGTATAGCGGAATCTGCCACGACATGCGCAGCACCGGCTGGAACACGAAGAAGGTCAGCATCCCGTAGAAAAACACGCGAAGCGGCACCTGCGTGCGGCGTCGCCACGCGGCCGCGAGCCACGCAGGCGCGAGCAGCGCGACGAGACCGGCCGCGAGCGTAAGGAACAGGAGCGCGGGAGCGACGGGCTGCATCGCGCGCCCCGTTACGCGAGTTGCTTGTGGAAAACCGTCGTCGCGCAGGGCGTGCCGTCGGGCATCAACGCATAGTTCGGCACGACGCCGACGCGCTGCCAGCCGGCCCGCTCGTACAGCCGCTCGGCGTCGCCGCCCGTCACGGTATCGAGCACGAGCACGGTCTTGCCGGCGTCGCGCGCGGCCGCGTCGGCCGCCGCCATCAGCCGCCCGGCGATGCCCTGCCGGCGCGCGTGCCGCGACACGAGCATCTTCGCGATATCCGCGCGATGCGGCTGGTTCTCCGGCTGCGCGGTCACGACCTGCACGGTGCCGACGATCCGGCCGGCCGCGTCCTCGGCAACGAGCAGGATGCGCTCGCCGTTCGCGACGCCGTGGGCGACGTGGGTCCAGAACGCGACGGCGGTCGGCCGCCCGATCGGCAACATGAAGCTGACGGACGCGCCGCCCTCGACGCAATCGATCAGCACGTCGGCCAGCGCATCGACGCAGGTCATCGCTTCGCCCGCGTCGATGCGGCGGACGGTAACGGATTCGGTCATGCCATCCCCGTAATCAGGTGGGCCGCCCGCACGGGTTCGGCGGGCGGCCGGATCGGAAAGAACACCGGCCGATCGTCGCGGCTCGCGCAACGGCAGCAGGCGTGCGGCGATACCGCGCCCGGTCGGCGCGTGTTACCGCCCCATCATCCTACGCGACGAAAATTCCCGTTGCATCGCCGTTCGCATTGCCTACACTTAGCCACATGGCTAACTTTCAACCCGGCATCAGCGACGTCTTCCACGCCCTCTCCGATCCGACGCGCTGCGCGATCGTCGGCGCGCTCGGCCAGGGCGAGCGGACCGTCTCCGCACTGGCCGAGCCGTTCGACATGGCGCTGCCGTCGTTCATGAAGCACGTGGCCGTGCTCGAGCGCAGCGGCCTCGTGCAGACCCGGAAATCCGGCCGCTCGCGCACCTGCACACTGGTCGGCAGCCGGCTCGCCGAGGCCGAGGCATGGCTCGCCGCGCAACGCGCGCTGTGGGAAGCACGATCCGATCGTCTCGTCGAATTCGTCGAACGCCGTCACCAGGAGGAGCACGATGTCAGCCAGCCCCGTCGACCCCGCTGAAGCCCACGATCTCGTCATCACGCGCACGTTGCACGCGCCGCGCCACGCGCTGTGGCGTGCGTGGACCGACCCCGAACTGCTGAAGGAATGGTGGTGCCCGAAACCGTGGACCACCGAAGTGCGCGCATTCGACCTGCGTCCGGGCGGCGCTTTCCACACGTTCATGCGCGGCCCCGACGGCGGCACGAGCGACAACCCCGGCTGCTTCCTCGAAATCGTGCCCGAATCGCGCATCGTGTTCACGTCGATGCTCGCGGGCGGCTGGCGGCCGCAAGTGCCGTGGATGGGGTTCACGGCAGTCGTCACGATGGCCGACGACGATGCGGGCAGCCGCTACGAGGCGCGCGTGATGCATCCGGACGCCGCCACGCGCGAGCGCCATGAAGCGCTCGGCTTCTTCGAGGGCTGGAACACCTGCATCACGCAGCTCGACGCCTTCGCGGCCGCGCTGCGCTGAGCGCGGCCGGGTGCGCGATCATTGCATGCCGCCTCGCGCGCGCCTAGGATTCCTGAAGGAAGCGCGACGACACGCCGGCCGCCGACGTGCACCGTCGCGCGCGCTCCGCGGGAGGCGACATGTTGCACACGCACACGCATTCGACCCGGGTCAGCCGGCACCTGAACGCCCCGCGCGGGCGCGTCTACCGCGCGCTGCTCGATCCGCACGCCGTCGAACAATGGAAGGTGCCCGACGGCATGACGTGCCGCGTGCATGCGTACGACGCGCGCGAAGGCGGCGCGCTGCGCGTGTCGCTGAGCTATGACGCACCGTCGGCCGGCACCGGCAAGACCACCGCGCGCACCGATACCTATCACGGCCGCTTCGTCACGCTCGTGCCGGACGAGCAGATCGTCGAGATCGACGTGTTCGAAACCGACGATCCGATGCTGCGCGGCGCCATGACGATCACGATCACGCTGTCCGACGAAGCGGGCGGCACGCGCGTGGACGCCGTGCACGACGGGGTGCCGCCCGGCGTGCCGGTCGCCGACAACGAAACCGGCTGGCAAATGGCGCTGGCGAGGCTGGCCGCGCTGGTGGAGGCGGAGTGAGCAAGCGCCGGGCCTGTCGTCGCGACGCGCGTCAGCCGAGCCGGTAAGCCCGCGTGACCGTGCCGCGGAACAGCGCATCGCGCTCGTCCGGGCTTGCCTGCGCCGTCAGGCGCTTGAACGCATTCCAGCCGTTCACGAACGAATACGAGCCCTTGTCGACCGGAAAATTGCTCTCGAACATGCAGCGCTCGGGGCCGAACGCGTCGATGCAGGTCATCATCCACGGCTTCCACGCGTCGGCGAGTTGCACGGAAGACGGCGGCCGCGCACCTTTCTCGAAATCGAAACCGTTGATGCGCATCCCGAGCCCGCCGACCTTCACGTACACGTTCGGCAGCTGCGCGAGCGCGCGCATCGACGCCGACCAGCGCTCGAACACCTCCGGCCGCTTGTCGGCATAACTCGCGATCCGTACGACGCCGCCGCAGTGATTGACGATGATGCGCGTATCGGGATTCGCCTTCGCGAGCTCGAACAGTTCAGGTAGCTGGGGAAAGAACAGCCACGCGTCGTACGACAGCCCGAGCGGCGCGAGCTGCGCGACGCCCGCCCGGTACGCGGAATCGAGCAGCATGCCGCGCGGCACCGCCGATAGCGGATTGGCGAGCGTCGGATCGGCATCCCAGGTCGTCAGGTGACGAACGCCGCGAAACCGCCCGCGCCCGGCTTCGAGATGTGCTTCGAGCACCTCGCGCACGCGCTCGCCGAGACGCAGGTCCGCATGGCCGACGATGCCTTTCGCGACAGCCGGACGGCCGTGCTGCTGCAACGGCTCGGTCACGCCGGCAACGTAGGCCGTCTCGCCCGCCGGCTTCAGTTCGACCGGGCCCGCATCGCGATAGCGCGTCTGCGCCTGCATGTAGACGGACGCCTGGAGGTTGTGGCCCGAGCGCGCATCCTGCAGATAGTCGTCGAGCATGTAGATCCAGCCCGGCCGCTCATAGAAATGATGATGCGCGTCGACGATCGGCAGGTCGGGCTCGAGCACGGGTTCGAGCGCCGACGCAAGCCAGTCGGGGCGGACCGCCAGATAGTTGCTTTGCGTCGTCATGCGGGAAACTCCCTCCTGGGTCGCCGCGCGCGTCTCGGCGAACGCGGGCAGCGCGAGCGATGCGGCGGCCGCGCCGAGCAGCCGGCGCCGCTTGATCGAAAGCGTCGTGTCCATGTCATTCGCTCCGGTCGAACGCATACAGCGACAGCGTCAGCAGCGTCGTGATCGCGAGCACGATCGCGAGGCCGAGCATGCCGGCGGTAAAGGTGCCGAAGCCGTCCTTCAGGTAGCCGACGAGATAAGGGCCCGCGAAGCCGCCGAGCGCGCCGATCGAGTTGATCAGCGCGAGCCCGCCGGCCGCCGCCTGGCCGGACAGGAAGCGCGAGGGCAGCGTGTAGAAGATCGTGCGGCCGGCGATCGTGCCGACCAGCGCCAGCGTGATGCCGGCGAGTGCGGGGCCGAGCGTCAGGAAGTGCGTCGAGACGCCGAGCGCCACCGCGCCGATGAACAGCCCGATCGCCAGGTTCGCGACCGGGCCGCCGCGACGGTCCACGCGCTTCGCCCACCACAGCAGCGCGACGGTCGCGAAGAAGTACGGCACCGCGGACAGCCAGCCCGTCTGCATCGTCGACATGCCGTGCGCCTTGAGCATCTGCGGCAGCCAGATGCCGATCCCGTAAGAACCCATCGTGAAACCGAACGAGATCAGCGCGAGCACGTACACGCGCACGTCGCGCAGCGCGACGCCGAAGCGCTTCTTGCGGCCGGCGGCCGCGCCTTCGCGCTCGAACGCGCGCTGCAGCGCGACACGCTCGTCGCTCGACAGCCACGCGGCATCCGCGGGCGAATCGGACAGCAGCTTCAGCACGAGAAAACCGAGCGCGCACGCCGGCAGCCCTTCGACGATGAACATCCATTTCCAGCCGGCCAGCCCGAGCGCGCCGTCGAGCTGCAGCAGCCACGTCGACAGCGGCCCGCCGATCAGCGACGACAGCGGCGTCGACACGGTGAACCACGCCAGCACCCGCGTGCGGTAGCTCGCCGGAAACCACACGGCGAGGAAGAAGATCACGCCCGGAAAGAACCCGGCTTCCCCGATACCGAGCAGCAACCGGATCGCATAGAAACTCGTCGGCCCGGTCGCAAGCGCGGTCGCGGCCGCCATCACGCCCCACGTGATCATGATGCGGGCGAGCCAGCGGCGCGCGCCGAAACGGTACAGCGCGAGATTGCTCGGCACCTCGAACACGCAGTAGCCGGCGAACATGATCCCCGCGCCCCAGCCGAACTGCGTCGCCGTCAGCCCGAGATCGCGGTTCATCGTGAGCGCCGCGAACCCGACGCTCGTGCGGTCCAGGTAATTGAAAAAATACGCGAGCGCGAGCAGCGGGATGAAGCGCCATGCGGCCTTGCGCACGGCCCGCTGCTCGATCGATGCATCGGTCTCGCGATCGGCGGCCAGCGCCGGGAATGCGGATGTCATGGTTGTCTCCGTGGATAGGGCGATCCTCGCCCGCGCGTGGCGCGGTCGGGACGCCTTTGTTCGATCAGGGGATCGCGGCCGCGCTACGCGCTCGCCAGTTCGTTCGGCGACGGCGCGCCGCCCGCCGCCGCGCCGTCCGCGTCGTGCCGCCCGGCCACGACGCCGGCTTCGATCAGCGCGCGCGCCTCGTCCGGCGTGTAGCCGAGTTCGCCAAGCAGCGCGCGCGTGTCCTGCCCGAGCGCCGGCGGCGCCGAGCGCAGCCGCAGGCGCTCGCCCGCGAGCGTGAGCGGCAGCAGCGCGGTGCGCGTGTCGACCGGCCGCCCGGCGCCGCTCGCATCGGCCGGCAAAGTCACGTCCGCGAGGCCGCCCGTCGCCAGCAGGTGCGGATCGTCGAACAGGTCTTGCGGCTTGGTGATCGGTGCATACGGCAGGCCGATCGACTCGAAGATCGCGCCGATCTCCGCGGCCGAATGCGGCGCGAGCCGCGCGCGCAGTTCGGGCAGCAGCCACTCGCGCGCCTGCACGCGCAGGTTGTTGGTCGCGAGGCGCGCATCGTCCTTCAGCGCAGCCAGCCCGAACGCATCGCAGAACAACGCCCACTGCGTATCCGACACGACCGCGAGAAAGATCTGCTCGCCGTCCTTCACGGAGAACACGTCGTAGACGGCCCACGCGGAAATCCGGCTCGGCATCGGCGATGCGGCCTGCCCCGTCACCGCGAACTGCATCATGTGCTGCGCCACGAGGAACACGTTGTTTTCGAACAGCGAACTCTGCACCTGCTGGCCGCGGCCGGTGCGCTCGCGCTGCGCGAGCGCGGCCATCGCGCCGATCGCGCCGAACATGCCGCCCATGATGTCGTTCACGCTCGCGCCCGCGCGCAGCGGCCGCCCCTCCGGGCCGGTCATGTATGCGAGGCCGCCCATCATCTGCACCACCTCGTCGAGCGCGGTGCGATGCTCGTACGGCCCCGGCAGGAAACCCTTGTGCGACACGTACACGATGCGCGGATTCAGCGAGTGCAGCGCCGGATAACCGAGGCCGAGCCGGTCCATCGTGCCGCTCTTGAAGTTCTCGCTGAACACGTCCGCCGTCGCGACGAGCCGCAGCACGATCTCGAGCCCGCGCGGATCCTTCACGTCGACCGCGAGGCTTTTCTTGTTGCGGTTGAACATCCCGAAGAATCCCGCGCCCGAACCGCGCAGCGCGCGCGTGCTGTCGCCGGCGATCGGTTCGATCTTGATGACTTCCGCGCCGAGATCCGCGAGCAGCATCCCGCAGGTCGGGCCCATCACCATGTGCGTCATCTCGATCACGCGGACGCCGGCGTACGGCAGCATCGAAGCGGGTTGGCGGCCGTTCATTGCGCGACTCCCGCCAGGCATCCTTCCGGTTGCGGCGCGGCTGGAGAACGGCCGTCCGCGTAACGGAAGCCCTTCGGCAAACCGGCGTCCGGCACATGGCCGTACAACGCCTCGGCTGGCAGCGCCGCGTGCAGGATCGCGCGCGCGGCGAGCAGGGCGTCGACGTCGATACCCGTGTCGAATCCCGCCGATTCGAGCAGGAACACGAGATCCTCGGTGACGATGTTGCCGGTCGCACCCGGCGCATACGGGCAACCGCCGAGGCCGCCCTGGCTCGCATCGATCGTCGTCACGCCCGCGTCGAGCGCCGCGACGACGTTGGCGAGCCCCTGCCCGCGCGTATTGTGGAAATGCGCGCCGCCCGCCTTGTCGCCGACTTCCCGGCGCAGCCGGGCAAACAGCCGGCGCACCTGCGCCGGGTTCGCATAGCCGCTCGTGTCGGACAGCCCGATCTCGTCGACCCCGCATTCGGCCATCGCCACCGCCATCGCGATCGTCTCGTCGTCGCTGACGGCGCCCGCGATCGTGCAGCCGAACGCGACCGACACGCCCGCCTCGATCTGCACCGACGGGAACCGCGCATCGCGCAGCGCGACGATCGCGCGCACCTCGTCGATCATCTGCGCGGGCGTCTTGCGGATATTCGCCAGCGAATGCGCCTCCGTCACCGATACCGGCAGCGTGAGCTTGTGCACGCCTGCTTCGAATGCGCCCTCGGCGCCGCGCAGGTTCGGCGCGAGCGCGGCGACATGCAGCCCGGGAATCGCCAGCGCATGCGCGACGACCTCACGCACGTCGGCCATCTGCGGCAACAGCCTCGCCGGCACGAACGACCCGACCTCGATCTCGCGCAAGCCGGCCGCGGCCAGCGCCGTGATCCAGCGCAGCTTGCCGGCCGTCGGCATCACGGCCCGGATGCTCTGCAGGCCGTCGCGCGGCCCGACCTCGCTGACCAGCACCTTCGGATATTCGGAAACGCTCATTTGATACTCCATCGTTCTATCTGAAAGAACATCGTTCTGTATGACAGAACTCTAAGCGTGCGTCGAACGCGCTGTAAGCGGGGTATACCCGTGAAATTGCGATTTTCTGGAACTTGAGTTCTGTCAGACAGAACGATATAGTCGACCGATCATCCTCTGAAGGAAGCAGGCAGTGCCTACGACTCACACCGATCACGCCGGCAACGAGCCCGATTCGCCGGCCGAAGAAGCGTCCAGCGGCGTCGCCGTCCTCGATCGCGCGTTCGCGATCCTCCGCGCCTTCGGGCAGACCGACGACCGGCTGTCGCTCGCGGAGCTGTCGCGCCGCACCGGGCTGTACAAGAGCACGATCCTGCGCCTGCTCGCCGCGCTCGAGCATGGTGGCTTCATGCGCAAGCTCGACGACGGCCAGTACGCGATCGGGCACGAGCCGCTGCGGCTCGCCGCGCTGTACCAGCGTTCGTTCCGGGTCGGCCCGGTGGTCGAGCCGCTGCTCGAAACGCTCAGCCGCGAACTCGGCGAAACGGCATCGTTCTACGTGCGACAGGGCGACATGCGCTCGGTGCTGTACCGGGTCGAGCCCGCCCGCGCGGTGCGCGTGTCGATTCGTGTCGGCGAGGAATTTCCGGTTCGCCAGGGCGCGTCCGGGAAGGTGCTGCTGGCGTTCACCGACACGCAGGATGCGCAATGGCACGACGTGCGCGAACGACTCTGGGCCGCGTCGTACGGCGAGCGCGACCCCGAGACGGCTTCGGCGTCCGTACCCGTGTTCGGTGCGGCCGGCGAGTGTGTCGGCGCGCTGACCGTGTCGGGCCCGAAATCGCGGCTCGCCGCCGCACCGGCCATGGCGGCAGCGCTCGCGATGCTGCTGCCGCTCGCGCAGAAGGCGACCGTGGCGCTCGGCGGCGCAGGCGCGCGCTACGATGCGGCGGCCGTACGTGACAGCCTCGCGCAGTTCGCGCCGGCAGCAGGCCACGGCGACACGGCGTCATGACCGGCGGCGCGCGCCCCGCCACGCAACAGCGCTACAGCAACAACGCAAAGGGCAGCCGCGTGCGACACTGGCCGCCGATGCATGCATCGCGCGCCGCCTGCGGGCGTGCCGCGCATGCCACCGCCAACCGGACACCCATGAGGGCAGCCACCATGAACGCCGCGCGCACCGCCATCTGGTATTTCGATTTCGTGTCGCCATTCGCCTACCTGCAGCAGGAACAGTTCGACCGGTTGCCGGCCGCCGCCGCGTTCGAGCCGCGGCCCATCGTGCTCGGCGCACTACTCTCACACTGGGGCCAGAAAGCGCCGGCCGAGATCGCGGCGAAACGCGTCTTCACCTATCGCCACGCGCAATATCGCGCGGACAAGCTCGGCATTACGTTCCGGATGCCGCCCGCGCACCCGTTCAATCCGATCAGGCCGCTGCGTCTCGCGATCGCGATGGGCAGTTCGCCCGACGCGATCCGCCGGATCTTCCGGCATATCTGGCGCGACGGCCAGGACGTGTCGACGCCGGAAGGCTTCGCCGCACTGTGCGAAGCCGTCGGCTTCCCGGAAGGCGTGACGGCCGTCGAAGCCCAGCCGGTCAAGGACGCGCTGCGCGCGAACACCGACGATGCGATCGCGCACGGCGTATTCGGCGTGCCGACCTTCGAACTCGACGGCGACCTGTTCTGGGGCGAGGATGCGACCGACATGTTCGCCGACTGCGCGACGTCGCGCGCGTGGCTCGATTCGCCCGAAGTGCGCCGCATCAGCGCACTGCCCGAAGGCATCCGGCGCGGCTGACGGCGCCGCGGCCGTCCGGCGCTCACGGCACGAATCCGGCGCCGCCGAATTTCCGCACCGCACGCACGTGGCGGGCAGGCCCACAGGGCTTGCCCGCCTTTTCTTTTATTTTCGATCGGCGCACGCATGACGCCGCGCCGCCCGGCAGATTCGCGCGCATCCGGCGCGAGAACCGCTCATCCGGTGCAAGATCCAGACCGGCCCGCGCGACTGTCCAGTTCTACCGATTATTTTTCCGATGGCCGCGCGCATCGACGCGGAAATATCGGACGATTCCGTTCCCCCCGCCACACGGCGCTCGCCCATCCGGCCCCACCGCACAGCCCCGTTTCATCAGGGGATTCCCGGTATTTTTTCGCATTTTCTTCGAAATAACGGGTGACATACTTGCCCCCCGTTGCGCTCCGGTGCGAGCGCGCTTCCAGATCCGGCCGGCCGTGCGCGATGCATCGGGCGTCCGCCGGGATCGCACGACATGAACAATTTCGATACCACGATCCAGACCTTCCTCACCCACATCACGTTCGGACCGCTGATGAATCACGCGATCCGCGTGATCGCGGGCCTGTACACGTTCAAGGGCTTCGTGCTCATTCCCGTGCTGTGCTGGCTGTGGTTCCAGCCGGGCCCGAACCGCGAGCGGCAGCGCGAGCTGGTCGTCGCGACGATCGCGAGCGGGCTCGTCGCGCTCGCGTTCGGCCGGCTGCTCGCCCAGGTGCTGCCGTTCCGCGTGCGGCCGATCTACAACCCCGAACTGCACCTGCACTTCCCGTCGGCAGGCCTGCGCGCGGCCACGCTGCAGGCATGGAGTTCGTTTCCCAGCGATCACGCGATGCTGTGGATGGCGATCGCCACCGGCATCTTCATCATCGCGCGCCGCGTCGGCGTGCTCGCGCTGCTGTATGCGGTCGTGTTCATCTGCGTACCGCGCGCCTATCTCGGCTTCCACTACCCGACCGACCTGATCGCCGGCGCCGCGATCGGCATCGCGATCGCATGGCTGCTGACGCGCGACGCGATCCGCTCGCGTTTCGCGCCGCAGGTGCTGGCGACGATCCGGCGCTTCCCCGCGCCGGCCTATACGCTCGCGTTCCTGCTGTGCTTCGAACTGATCACGCAGTTCGACGAACTGCTGACGCTCGCGCAGTCGGCCACCCGCACGATGTAACGGGAGACGCCGCGATGCTGCCGCTGCTTTCGTTCCGTCGCCCCGGCACGCGCTGCCGGCCATGCGCGGCGTCGGCGCGCCGCGCGACGCCCGCGCCACTCAGTCGCGATCGGGCGCGCCCAGCGGAAAGAACGGGCGATACGGCCGCGCCTCGTCGACCGCGCGCGCAAACGACGGCCGCGCCAGCAGACGCTTGCGATACGCGATCACGTTCGCGAACGACGGATCGATCCGGTGCGTCCAGTCCGCATAGAACAGGAACGGCGCCGCGCCGCAGTCGGCGAGGCTGAAGCGGTCGCCGGCCGCCCATTCGCGATCGGCCATCTTCCTGTCCAGCCACGCATACGACGTGTCGAGCATCGCGCGCGCATCGGCGACACCGCGCGCATCGCGCTCGGCTTCCGGCCGCAGCGCGTCGAACACGACCTTCTGCTGCGGCGTCGACACGTAGTTGTCGAAGAAACGATCCATCGTGCGCACCTCGAGCGCCGCGTGCGGATCGTCGGGCAGCAGCCGCACGGGGCCCGGATGGTTCAGGCCGAGGTACTCGATGATGATGGACGCCTCGATCACGGTGCGGCCGGCATCGACCAGCACCGGAAAGCGCTTCAGCGGCCACAGCGCGGCCAGTTCCTGCATCGGCTTCGGATCGTCGTGCGCGAGCACGCGATACGAGAACGGCGTGCCGTTCTCGTACAGCGCGGTCAGCACCTTCTGGCAGTAGGACGAAAAGGGATGGGCGTAAAGCGTCGGTATCATCGTGCGGTCTCTCCGGGTTTCGGCGCCGCGTCGTGCGGCGCCACGTGATCGGATACCTTGACGACGAACGGCACCCGGCCGTTTCGACAGCGGTCCGGAATTTTTTTGTCGTGCGACTTGTGCCGTTACGACCGGCCGTCCATCACGACGCGCCCCTCGGCACGCCAGCGCAGCATCCCGCCGCCGAGATTGGCGACCGTGTCGAAGCCGGCTTTCAGCAGGATCACGGTCGCTTGCGCGGATCGCCCGCCGGCCCGGCACACGGTCACGACCGGCCGGTCGCGCGCGATCTCGCCGGCACGCGCGGCCAGTTCGCCGAGCGGAATCGGCATCGCGCCGGGCAGGTGACCGAGCGGGCCCGTGAATTCGTCCGGCTCGCGCACGTCGACCACCTGCACCGCCTGCAAATGATCCTCGAGCCATTGCGGATCGATTTCCCAGAACCCCGCGAACGTATAGACGAGCGGCGCCCAGTCGGGTGCCGCCTGCGCATCGGGCGCGTTCGCGGCGACGCCGCATTGCAGGTTCGCCGGCACCGCGACATCGATCTGGCGCGGGTGCGCGAGCCCGAGGTTGCGCATGTAGCCCGCGAAATCGTCTTCGCTCAGATCGCCGCCGAGGCGCGGATTGAAGCGCCGCTCCTCGCCGACGCTCGTCACCGTGAGCCCGCGATAGTCGTGCGCCGGATACAGCAGGCACGCGGCCGGTAGCGTGAAGAGCCGGCCGTGCACCGCGCGATACAGCGCGCGCGGGTCGCCCTGCTGGAAGTCGGTGCGGCCGGTGCCGCGGATCAGCAGGCAATCGCCGGTGAACGCCATCGATTCGTCGTCGAGCACGAGGCTGATGCAGCCGCTCGTGTGGCCGGGCGTCGCGCGCACGGTCAGGTAGCGCGCGCCGAACGCACAGCGGTCGCCGTCGTTCAGGTAACGATCGGCGCCCTGCGCGCCGCTCGCGGCCGAGATCGCGATCGTGCTGCCCGTGCGCTGCTTCAGCAGCCACGCGCCCGTCACGTGATCGGCATGCACGTGCGTGTCGACGGTCGCGACGAGCCGCAGCCCGAGCTCGTCGAGCAGCGCCGCGTCGCGGCGCACCTGCTCGAACACCGGATCGATCAGCAGCGCTTCGCGCGACGCGCGGTCGGCGAGCAGGTACGTATACGTCGACGATTGCGGGTCGAAGAGTTGCCGGAAGATCATCGCGAAGTCACTCCGTCGCTGGTTGATGCGCATTGTCCGGCCCGCGCCGCCGCTATCGCCGCGGCCGCCGCGCGGGCCGCCCCGTCGTGGTCCTGCACTGCCGGCATCCGGCCGGCACGGCGCGTCAGCCCGGCTGCGTCACGTAACGCAGGTACGGCTTCAGCGTCCGGAAGCCCTGCGGATACTTCTGCTTCGCCGCATCGTCCGACACCGACGTCGGAATGATGACATCGTCGCCGGGCCGCCAGTTGACCGGCGTCGCCACCGTATGCTGCGCGTTGAGCTGCAACGCGTCGAGCAGGCGCAGCACCTCGTCGAAATTGCGTCCCGCGCTCATCGGATAAACGAGCATCGCCTTGACCTTCTTGTCCGGCCCGATGACGAACACCGAGCGCACGGTCGCGTTGTCGACCGCCGTGCGCGGGCCGCCGCTCGCGTTCGGATGAATCATGTCGTACAGCTTCGCGACCTTCAGCTCGTCGTCGCCGATCAGCGGATAGTTGACCGCGTGACCCTGCGTCTCGGCGATATCCGCCACCCACTTCCGGTGATCGCTGACCGGATCGATCGACAGCCCGATGATCTTCGTGTTGCGCTTGTCGAATTCCGGCTTGAGCCCGGCCATGTAGCCGAGTTCGGTCGTGCATACCGGCGTGAAATCCTTCGGATGGGAAAACAGGATCGCCCAATGGTCGCCGATCCATTCATGAAAGCGGATCGTTCCCTCGGTGGTCTCCGCGGTGAAATCGGGCGCGTCCTCGCCTAGTCGAATCGACATGTTCGTCTCCGTCAAATGGGAATCGTCACGACGCCCGCGCCGCGGCTTGCGCGCGACGCGCGATCGTCCGCGCGCGGAGTGCAGGCATGGCACATGCCCGGGTTCCGCGCGTTCATATAGCCTAGTTCAAAATGCGCGCACCACCGGGATGCGGCGTGCGGTGTGCGTCATGCCTTGGCCGACTCCGACGACGAATGCGGCACGGCAGCACGATGCGCCGCAACCGGGCGCGCGCGCGGGCTGCCTTACACTAGCGGCTCCTCTCGTCTTACGTTCACAGGAATGCCGCCGACATGTCGATGACGATCGATCCGAAGCAGGCCGCCGCACTGCTGGCCGTCGCCGACACGGGCAGCTTCGAGCAGGCGGCCGTGCGCCTGCACGTGACCGCATCAGCGGTCACACAGCGGGTCCGCGCACTGGAAGCGAGCCTCGGCACGCCGCTCGTGCTGCGCACGCGGCCGTGCCGCCCGACGGTGGCCGGGCAGCGCGTGCTGCAGCACCTTCGCCGCGTCGCGCTGCTGCAGGCCGACCTGCAAAGCACGCTCGCGACCGAGCGCGAATCGCCGATCTCGGTCACGATCGCGCTCAATTCCGACAGCCTCGGCACGTGGTTTCTCCCGGCACTGACGTCCGTACTCGCCGGCGAGCGCATCCTGTTCGAGCTGATCGTCGAAGACCAGGACCACACGTTCGCGCTGCTCGAAAGCGGGATGGCGGTGGGCTGCGTGACGACCGAGCCGAAGCCGATGCGCGGCTGCCTCGCGACGCCGCTCGGCACGATGCGCTACCGGCTGCTCGCGGCCGCCGCGTTCGCGGTGCGCTGGTTCCCGCGCGGGCTGAACCGCACGAGCGCGCGCAAGGCGCCCGTCGTCGCGTACTCGCGACGCGATACGCTGCAGTCGTCGTTCCTGAAGGAGAAGTTCGGGCTGCCCGAGGGCGCCTACCCGTGCCATTACGTGCCGGGCACCCATTCGCACTTCGCGGCGGTGCGGCACGGGCTCGGCTACGCGATGGTGCCGGAGCCGCTGATCGGCGCCGCGCCGCTCGACGCGCAGGGGCTCGTCGATCTGGCGCCCGCGCATCCGACCGACGTCACGCTGTACTGGCACGCGTGGACCGTGCAGTCGCCGACGATGGCGTCGTTGTCCGAACGCGTCGTCGAGGCGGCGCGCCGGCTGCTCGCGCCGCTGCCGTGACGCGCGGGTGATCGACACCGCCGGGGCGGTGCATGGCGCGCGGCGCGGTACGCATCGCAGCGAGAAACCCTGCCGCGCCGCCTATACTTTTTCCATCGGCCTCGCGAACGCACCGCGCGGCCGATCACGCACATCCTGCCGTTCCCTTTCCCGCAAGGAGAACATCATGTCCCGCCGCTATATCGATTGCCGAGAGTTTCCCAGCGCGACGCATTGCTCGGTCGCGATTTCCGCCGACTCCGACAACGAACTGCTGGAGGCCGCCGTGCAACACGCGGTGCTGGTGCACCAGCACACCGACAGCGCCGAACTGCGCACGCAACTGAAAGCGCTGTTCCGCGACGGCACGCCCCCCGCCGACGCACCCCGGCAAGCGTAATCCGCCGGCTCGCCCGATATCGACAGACGGGTTGCCCCGTCGCCCCCGTCGCCTCTTCGCTCCCTGCTTCGCGCCACCTCGTGCCGGCTCTCCCGCCGGCCGGCGCATTCCCCGTTACGCGCGGCGCTGCGCGAAATACGCGCCGACCGCGTCGACGAAGGTATCGATGTCCGCGCGCGACACGTCGCAGTGCGTGACGAAGCGCGACGCGTACAGCATCTGCGTGAGGATCCCGCGTTCCTTGAGCCACGCCTCGAGCGGCGCGCAATCGGCTTCGGGGAATTGCGCGAACACCATGTTCGTCGCGTGCGACAGCACCT
Organism: Burkholderia cepacia ATCC 25416; assembly: GCF_001411495.1. Lineage (NCBI taxonomy): Bacteria > Pseudomonadati > Pseudomonadota > Betaproteobacteria > Burkholderiales > Burkholderiaceae > Burkholderia > Burkholderia cepacia. The sequence continues at coordinate 1,449,203 of NZ_CP012982.1, forward strand.
TCACCGCGTCGATGCGCGCGAGGCCCGCCGCGAGATGCGCGGCGTTCGCGTGATCGTCCGCGAGCCGCTCGACGTTGTGGTCGAGCGCATACAGGCACGCGGCCGCGAGAATGCCCGACTGCCGCATCGCGCCGCCGAGCACCTTGCGCCAGCGCTGCGCGCGCTCGATCAGCACGCGGTTGCCGACCAGCACCGAGCCGACCGGTGTACCGAGCCCTTTCGAGAAGCAGATCGACACGGTGTCGAACGGCGCGCACAGCTCGGCGATCGAACGGCCCGACGCGACGGCGGCGTTGCACACGCGCGCGCCGTCGAGATGCAGCGCCAACCCGCGGCTGCGCGCGAACGCGGTGGCTTCCTGGACATAGCCTTCCGGCAAGACCTGGCCGCCGATCGTGTTTTCCAGCGCGAGCAGGCGCGTGCGGGCAAAGTGATTGTCGATCGGCTTGATCGCCGCGGCGATCTTCGCGAGCGGCAGCGTGCCGTCCGGCGCGTTCTCGATCGGCTGCGGCTGGATGCTGCCCAGCACGGCCGCACCGCCGCCTTCGTACTTGTAGGTGTGCGCGAGCTGGCCGACGATGTACTCGTCGCCGCGTTCGCAATGGGCCATCAGCGCGGCGAGGTTGCTCTGCGTGCCGCTCGGGAAGAACAGGCCGGCTTCCTTGCCGGCGCGCTCGGCCATCACCGCCTGCAGGCGCAGCACGGTCGGGTCGTCACCCCATACGTCGTCGCCGACTTCGGCGGCAGTCATCGCGGCCAGCATTGCCTGGCTCGGACGTGTCACGGTATCGCTGCGTAAATCGATCATCGCTGAGTCCTGGGTAAACGCGGACCGGAACCGATGCGCCCGGCCCTGCCGAAACGAGACTCAGAGTGTACGCAATTCACGCAGCGTGTGTGTGCCGACGGCCGACGCGAGCACGGCGCACCGGCATGCGATGCGGCACGCCGCCGCCCGGGCCGCCGTCAGTAGCGCGGCGGCGGCGGCTGGACACCCGCCGGCGGCATCGGCGGTGCCGCGCGCGGTGCGCCGCCGTATCCGCCACCGCCGTATCCGCCGCCCCCACCGCCGCCGCTCATCCCGCCCGGCACCGGCACGCGGTTGCCGGTCGCGTACATGCATTGCAGGTAGCCGTAGTCGTAGCGGCGCTGGATGTCGTAGGCCGAGCCTTGCGCCGCACCGGCGCCGACCACGCTGCCCGCGAGCAGCCCCGCGCCTGCGCCGACGGCCGCACCCGTGCCGCCGTTGAACGCCGCGCCGGCCGCCGCCCCGAGCGCGGTGCCGACGGCCGCGCTGCCGACCGCGCTCGCGGTCGACGCCTGCCCGGCACTCACGCCGCCCGATTGCTCGAACGCGTATTGACGGCAGTTCGCATCGTCGGCACGGAACTGGTCGAACGACTTGCCGGTGCCGGGCAGCGCCATCACGCTCGGCCCGGCCGGCATGTACGCGCACGCGCCGAGCAGGCCGGCCAGCGCCAGCGCGGCCGGCACGCGCAGTGGTCGAAACAGGGATTTCATCGTCGCGCCTCCGTCACTGCGGCCGTGCCGGCACCGATCGCCAGCCCGACTTGCAGGTCTTCACATGCGGGTAGTAATGCTTCGACGCGTCGCAGTAGTACCAGACGTTCGCGTCGCCGTCGTCCTGCGGCTGACCTTTCTCGACGTACTCGGGCGGCGGCCCCGGGTCGACGGGTACCGCGACGACGGGCGGCGGGTAGTAATAAGGCGCAGGGACGACGGGGTAGTAATACGGGTAGCCGGGGCCGACATAGACCCCGACCCGGGCGGCATGCGCCACGCCGCCCGTCGCGATCGCCACTGCGGCCACCGCGCCCAGTGCGAGCTTCAATCCATTCACGTCACGTTCTCCGGCTGGCGGTTCGTCGATGCGAACCCGACATACCGAACGCTACGCCGCGCGCGATCCGTCATCCATTACGGGCGCACGCGCCAATGTTGCGCGGCGTTACCGATGTGACAGACCCCATCACCCGCGGCCCGCCGGCGCGAGCGGGTGCGTTACGCGATAACGCACCGCAACGGTTCGGCCGCGCGCGGGCGCCGAGGGGTGCGGTGTCGCGCAGCGTTCGCGCCCGGATCGAACCGTTCCGATGACGCGACGCGCCATATTGACGCACGTGCGTCAGACCGCCACGCCGCGGCCGCGCGCGCCGCAAGCAGCGTTCTTGATACGAATCAACGATTTACCCCGGAATCGCGCGCGCCGGGCTGGACATCTGCGACGAGTTGGCGCATTTCGCGGTGCAACATCGCGGCCCATACTCCAGCCAACCCCGACGCCCGTCCGCCGGGGTCCGCCGGCACCCGCCGGCGGGTATCGTCAGCCTCGGTCAACTGGTATGGACACCGCTCTTTCGGCCCTCGATCTGGCCCGCCTGCAATTCGCGTTCACCGTCTCCTTTCACATCGTCTTTCCGGCGCTGAGCATCGGCCTCGCCAGCTTCATCGCCGTCCTCGAATATCGCTGGCTGAAAACCGGCAAGCAGTACTACAAAACCCTCTGCCTGTTCTGGTCGAAGATCTTCGCGGTCGCGTTCGGGATGGGCGTCGTTTCCGGCGTCGTGATGAGCTACCAGTTCGGCACGAACTGGTCGGGCTTCTCGAGCTTCGCCGGCGCCGTCACCGGGCCGCTGCTGATGTACGAGGTCATGACCGCCTTCTTCCTCGAGGCCGGTTTCCTCGGCATCATGCTGTTCGGCTGGAACCGCGTGAGCCCCCGCGCGCACTTCGGCGCGACGCTGATGGTCGCGATCGGCACGCTGATCTCGACGTTCTGGATTCTCGCGTCGAACAGCTGGATGCAGACGCCGCAGGGCTTCGAGATCGTCGACGGCCGCGTCGTGCCGACCGACTGGTTCGCGATCATCTTCAACCCGTCGTTCCCGTACCGCCTGTTCCACATGGCGATCGCCGCGTTCATCGTCGCCGCGCTGGTGGTGGCCGCGACGGGCGCATGGCACCTGCTGAAGGGCCGCCGCGACAAGGGCGTGAAGAAGATGTTCTCGATGGCGCTGTGGCTGCTGCTCGTGCTCGCACCGCTGCAGGCCGTGATCGGCGACCAGCACGGCATCAACACGCTGAAACACCAGCCCGCGAAGATCGCCGCGATCGAAGGGCTGTGGGAAACCGAGAAGGGCGGCACCGCGCTCAACCTGTTCGGCATCCCGGACATGAAGGCGGAAACGACCCGCTACGCGGTGAAAGTGCCGCACCTCGGCAGCCTGATCCTCACGCACAGCTGGGACGGCGAGATCCGCGGGCTGAAGGAATTCCCGCCGGAAGACCGCCCGAACTCGACGGTCGTGTTCTGGAGCTTCCGGATCATGGTCGGCCTCGGCATCGCGATGATCGGCCTCGCCGCGCTCGCGTGGCTCCTGCGCCGCCGCGGCAGCCTGTATGAATCGAAGTGGTTCCAGCGCTTCGCGCTCGTGATGGGCCCGACCGGCTTCGTGTCGCTGCTCGCGGGCTGGGTCACGACCGAAGCGGGCCGCCAGCCGTGGGTCGTGTATGGCGTGATGCGCACCGCGCATGCGGTGTCGCCGCTGTCGGTGCAGCAGGTCAGCCTGTCGATGATGACGTTCGTGATCGTGTACTTCCTCGTGTTCGGCACCGGCGTGTACTACATGCTGAAGCTGATGAAGGCCGGCCCCGCGCTGCCCGACGTGAAGCACGACGACACACCCGACACGCGCCCCGATCACACCGCGCGCCGCCCGATGTCGGCCGTCGACGAGTTGATCGAGACCGTCTGAGCCTACCCCATTCCGCATACGAGAAAACCTATGGACGTCACCGTAATCTGGGCCGCGATCATCGCATTGGGGCTCTTCATGTACGTCGTGCTCGACGGCTTCGACCTCGGCATCGGCATCGTCTTCCCGTTCTTCCCGGACGAGAAGGAACGCGACCTGATGATGAACACGGTCGCGCCCGTGTGGGACGGCAACGAGACGTGGCTCGTGCTCGGCGGTGCCGGGCTGTTCGCGGTGTTCCCGGTCGTCTATTCGACCGTGCTGTCGGCGCTGTACCTGCCGCTGATCTTCATGCTGGTGTGCCTGATCTTCCGCGGCGTGTCGTTCGAGATCCGCGCGAAGGCGCGGCGCACGAAGCAGCTGTGGGATCTGGCGTTCATCGGCGGCTCGGCCGGCGCGACGCTGTTCCAGGGGATCGCGCTCGGCGCGTTCCTGCAAGGCATCAACGTGAAGGACGGCGTGTTCGCGGGCGATGCCTTCGACTGGCTCACGCCGTTCAGCCTGCTGACCGGCCTCGGCCTGATCGTGACCTATGCGCTGCTCGGCTGCTGCTGGCTCGTCGCGAAGACGGAAGGCGACCTGCAGCGGCGCCTCCATCGCGTCGTGTGGCCGCTGACGCTCGTGCTGCTCGGCTTCATCGCGGTCGTCAGCCTGTGGACGCCGCTGCAGGACCCGGCCATCGCGCAGCGCTGGTTCGATTCGGGGCTGTTCTGGCGCCTGCTGCCGGTGCCGTTCCTGGTCGCCGCGTGCGCGGTATGGATGCGCCGCGCGGTGCGCGACCGGCATGACATGACGCCGTTCGTGCTCGCGCTGGCGCTCGTGCTGCTCGGCTACGTCGGCCTGCTCGTCACGCTGTTCCCGTATGCGATTCCTCAGACGATGACGATCTGGGAAGCCGCGGCGCCGCGCTCCAGCCAGACCTTCACACTGGTCGGCGCAGCGGTTATCCTCCCGATCATCATCGCCTACACGACGATGGGTTACTGGGTATTCCGAGGCAAGGTGCGCCATGAAGACCAGCATTACTACCACCACTGATTCCGCCGAACACTCCGCCGCCGCGGCCCCCCGGCCGCGGATGCGCGGCTGGATGTGGTTCGTCGTCCTGTGGGCCGGCGGCGTGATCGGCGCCGTCACGCTCGGTTACGCGTTCAAGATCTTCATGAACCTGACGCTGTTCGCGGTGAAGTAGGCCCCTTCCGCGTTGCACGCCGGGGCACATGCCGGGCCCGTTCCGCGCAATCCGCCTCCGGCGCGCCACCGTCGCCACCGGCACGCCGCCGTGTTCGATCATCCTCCCCGGCTTTCACGCGCCGGCGCGCACCCCGCTCACCGCTCACCGCTCGCACTTCGTCGCGCACATCGCCTTGTCCACTTCCGCGAAGAACGCCTGGTAGTACTCGGGCTCCATGACGGTCTTGGTGCGCGAATCGCCGGCGCTGTCCCACACCGTACGATCGAATCGCGCCCGCACGATCGCGACGTGCGCGTCCCGCCCCGCCCGAACCGTCACGATCGCGGCCACGCGTTCATGATCGGGCTTCGTCGGCAGCATCCCGATGCGCGCCTTCAGCGCGCCGCGCAGCAGCTGACGCCACTTCGGGATCAGCGTGTCGCTGCGCCCCGCTTCCACCAGCCCCGAATCGCGATCGACCGTCACCGGCGCATAACCCTGCGCGCGCAGCGCGCCGGCCACCGCGTCGAGCGCGCGCGCCTGCGTCGCGTCCGCATAGCGGCGGTCGCTGAGCATGCGCAGCGTCTGCTGCTCGGCATCGGTCAGGTCGACTTCGGTCTGGCTCGAGCTGTAGCGCACCAGCGATCCGCCGTTGCCGATCTGCCGCTCGTTGTCGGGTTTCGTCGCGCATCCGGTCAGCGCCGCGAACAGTCCGGCACAGGCGAGCGCCAGCGCGCCGCGGCCGCGCACGGGCGGCACCGCGGCCGGGCGGTTCATCTCACGACGTGCCGCGCGCCGGACGCGTAGACGGTGGCGAAATCCGGTTGCCCGGGCGTCGGGTGGCGATATGATCGTCATCGGGGCGTTCTCTCCTGTCGGCGCCATGATAGGGAGGCGCCCCGGCCGCCACAAACGACATTTTTTGACCCACTGTGTAGCTTTTCTTCGCGATCTCACGATGCGCCGATTGCCGCCCCTGAATGCGCTGCGCAGCTTCGAAGCTGCCGGCCGCCTGCAGAGCCTCACCCTCGCCGCCGACGAGTTGAACGTGACCCAGAGCGCGGTCGCGCAGCAGATCCGCGTGCTCGAATCGTTCTTCGGGCAGAAGCTGTTCGAACGCGACGGGCGCTCGTTGCGGCTCACGCCGCGCGCGCGGCATTACCTCGTCGACGTCGCGAGCTGCCTCGGCCGGCTCGCGCAGGCCACGAGCCAGATGCTCGAACCGGTCGGCGGCCATCCGGTGCGGATCAACACGTCGGTGTCGTTCGCGCATGGATGGTTGCTCACGCAACTGGCCGCGTTCCAGGCCGGGCATCCGGATATCGACGTGCAACTCGTCACGACGCCCGACACCGAACGCGACCAGTTCGACGAAACCTGCGACATCGTCATCCGCCGCTATACGCCGGAGCTGCGCCGCAAGGGGTTCGTGTCGCGGCCGCTGCTCGCGACCGTGGCGGTGCCGGTGTGCGCGCCCGGCCACCCGGTGCTCGATGACGCGCGCACGCCGGCCGACCTGCGCCACGCGCCGCTGCTGCATTACGCGGGCTTGCCGCAGGCATGGCAATACTGGTTCCACCAGGCGGGCTCGGTCGTCACCGAGACGCTGCGCGGGCCGTTCTATCGCGAGTTCTTCCTGATGACCAAGGCTGCCGCGAGCGGGCTCGGCGTGTGCCTCGCGCCGCGCGCGGTCGTGCGCGACGATCTCGAGCACGGGCGGCTCGTCGCGCTGTTTCCGGAAGTCCACCTGGAAGGGCCGCCGTTTCATTGCCTGTATCGCGACGACGGCGATGCGTCGCTGCGCACGTTCGTCGACTGGCTGTTCGCGCGGGCAGAGGCGCTGGAAGGGGCGCCGCCGGGATAGCCGGCGACGCGCACGGAACTCGCCGCTTCCGCTGCCGGATCGACGAAGCCCGGTATACGGGGAATGGCCCGGGCGCTTACTTTTGCCCGCGCAGCGCCGCTTCGATCTTGCGATCGGTCTTGTACTGGCTCAGCGCATACACCGACCAGATCGCGGCCGGCAGCCAGCCGACGATCGTGATTTGCAGGATCAGGCAGATGATCCCGGCGATCGGGCGGCCGATCGTGAAGAACTGGAACCACGGCAGCAGCAGGGCAAGCAGAAGGCGCATGAACAAACCTCTCGGTGCGTCGTTGAACGGGTGATGCGTGGCGAATATGCCGGTACGGGCGACAGAATTCAAGCCGTTCGTCGCGATACCCGCCTGCTACACTCGCGCGTCGTCGAACGAAGCACGACGAGAACAACAACGGAGAAAGAGGGCAATGAACACCCCGTCGTCACACCACGGCCACGAGCCGCCCGCCGTCACGCACCCGAGGAAGGCCCGGCACCGCTGCGCGGCCGTCGCGCTCGCCGCGCTCACCGCCGTCGGCGTCGCGCACGCCGAAACGAAGCCGACGACGCGCTACGCGATCAACCTGACCGGCGACAGCGGCAGCGAAATACCGCTGAGCAGCGAGCCCTACAGCTGGACCACGCACGACGGCAAGGTGCTGTCCCAAGGCGTGACCGATGACAAGGGGCATGCCGCCGTCGCACGGCAGGCGGGCGAGACGCACTATGTGCTGGAGACCGTCAACACCCGCTGGATCTACACGGTCGACAACGCGTGCTGGGCGCGCCGCGACGCCGCCTTCGCCCGCTGCGCGAAACTGACCGACGCCGTCAACCTCGTCGCGCAGCGCATGGCCGACGACGCGCGCGACGAGCAGGCCGCGGCCGCCCGGCGCCGTGATGCCGCGCTCGCCCGTTACCGCGCGGCCGCGGCGGCCAACGACGACGAACTCGTGTGGCTGGGCCCGCTGCCGGCCGAATGGTCGAGGGACGACGTCCAGAAACAGCTCGACGACGTGTACGGCAAGATCAAGCACGAACTCGACAATCTCGGCGATGCCGACATCGACGTGTCCCGCTTCGTGTGCAGGTCGCCCGACCAGATCGGCGCGGCTCCGGACCAGCAGGCCGTGATCGACTACATGAGCAGCCTGCGCGAACCCGGCTCGACGACGCCCGCGCAGTGGACGGCGCTCGTCGAGGCCGCGCGCAAGGGCAACTGGCTCGCGCGGTTGCAGATCTTCGTCGCGCTCGGCTCGCGCCCGAAGGACGACCTCGTGTCGGTCTACCGGCGTATCCAGCTGATGGGGTGGCTGCAGGCGAACCACGTCGGCGCGCTGTACACCTACTACCTGGGCGAACTCGCCGCAACCGGCTATTTCGAAGGGCCCGGCCCCGGCGCCACGTCGCCGATTCCGTTGTATGCGGCGATGCACGGCAGTTATGCGGCGATGAAACGCGCGGGCGATTCGCTCATGGCGCGGGACGAGCCGGACGTGCAGGCGATCGGCAAACGCATGCACGATTGCGCGCTGCAGATGATGCCGGTGCTGTTCGCGAAGTAGACGCGGACAGCACCTCGCGCGGCACCTCACGCGGCACACCGGCAGCCCGCCGCGCGGCCGGCGGCGGGCAGTCCTGCGGCGTCGCGTCGCTCAGCGACCGATACCGAGCCCCGGCAGCACGCCGGTATTCTCGGCCACCACCGCATGCAGCAGGCGCGGGTCGGCACCGAGCAGCCCGAGGATCGTCGGCGCGACCTGTTTCGTGCCGACCGTGTCGGTCACCGTGCGCGCGCGATGCAGGCCCGGATACGACACGAGCAGGCCGAGGTGGCTGTCGTCCGGCGCGTTGCCGCCGTGCTCCTCGTCCTTCTTCGTGCTCGACGTGTAGATCACGCCCGGATTCGGCTGGACGACGATGTCCGGCGTGCGGCCGTTGGCCGGATCGCCGAACCGCTCGGCGAGCGCCGCGCCGTACAGGATGTACGCCTGCGGGCCGTCCGCGCAGATCCCCGGCGCATTGCAGCCCAGGTTCGCCTTCAGCGTCTGCACCACGGCCGTGCGCTGGTTGCGGTCGCGCAGCCAGATCAGGCCGACGTCGTCGGTCTGCACGAAGCCCGTGCCGACCAGGCCCGAACCGTCGTTCAGGTTGCCCGTCTTCGTGTTGTTCTGGCCGAAGTTGCCGTTCGGGTCGAGATAGTTGTTCGCTTCGAGCAGCTTCGTCAGCGTGTCGCCGTTCTTCACGAGCTTCGTGTGATCGGTCGGCGACTGGCCATGCTTCGACGTGACGATCACGGCCGTCGACGAATACAGGTTCGCCTGCTTCAGCGCCTCGACGACGTGGCCGATCGCGTTGTCGACGTACGTGATCGCGTTCGCGACCTGCCCGTTCGGCGTGAAGTTCGCATCCAGGTAGCCGCCGCCCTTCGTCACCACCGCCTTCTGCGCGACGCTCAGCGTCTGGAAATCGGCGCCGAACAGCGTCGGCACCGGCGCGCGCTTCGTGCCCGTCGAGTCGCGGCCGTTGATCTGGTTGATCAGCGCCTGCACGTGCAGGTTGTCGAATTGCGCGGTATGCGAATAGACGTCCGTGTAGTCCGTCTGCGTCGCCGGGTCGATCGAGTTGATCTCGGTGCGCGCGAGATCGTCGACGCCGGTGCCCGACGGCCCGTTCAGCCAGTCGTAGCCCCATGCGTGCTTGTCGGCCCACGCGGTGGTCGCGTTCGGGATGCCCGCCTTCACGGCCTCGAACACCGTGTTGGTCTTCACGTAGTTGTGCGGATAGACCGGCACGCACTTGCCGTCGACCTTCGCGTTCGGGATCGCCTGCGGATTGAATGCGCCGCCGCCGTTCAGGTGAACCAGCGCGCCGCCGTTCTCCGCGTCGATGCCGGTCGTCTCGTCGAACACGACGTTCCAGCCCTGCTTGCCCGTGCAGCTCGTGTCGCCCGGCGCGTACAGGTTGCGATCGTACGACACGTCGTAGAACAGGCCGGCCGTCTTCGGCGAGCCGCCGGTCACGAGCGCGGCGAGGCCCGGAAACGAATCCGACAGGCCGGGCGTATAGGCATTCGTGTAGGTCACGCCGCTCTTCGCGAGCACCGCGATATTCGGGCACGTGTTCGCGCCGATGCAGCGCGCGAGATCCTGCTCGTGCAGGCCGTCGACGCTGATCAGCAGCACGTGCTTCACGACGCGGCTCGCGTGGCCGCGGTCCTCGCCCTGACGGTTGCCGTCCTGCTGCGCCGCATGCGCGCCCGCGCCTGCGAGCGCCAGCGCGCCCGCCACCATCCCCACCCACTTCCGCTGCTTCCCAAGGAAAGACATGATCACCCCACCTCATCGATTGACGTTGAACTGCGTGACTTGCCATCAGGCGCGCAAGAATATGGCTGCGCCGTGGGTCGTTCGCATGAAGCGGGGCTTTCTGTTTTCTATCAAACGTAACCAATCGCAAGTGACACGACGCGGTCGCAAACCAGCGTGGCCCGGCGCACGTCGCGGACTCGCGCGCTCACCGGCAAGCACCGCCCCGGTGCATCGGCCACCGTCCGCGGCGTCACCCGCCGCACGATTTTTTTTCCGGCTTGGCGCGCGACTATTGGCGTGTGATAAAGGGTTTTCCCTGACCCGGAGCATGAGTATGTCGACCCTGGAAGCCCTCCGGTTCGTGCTGGACGATGCACGCACCCCCGAAATCATTCGCCACCACGTCGTCGACGCGTTGCAGTACGCGTTGCGCAATTACGGACAGGTGTTCACCGCGAAGGAAGTCGAATGGCTGGCGCAGTGGGACGACGCGCGTCTGCCGCTGGCCGCGAAGAAGGAATTGGGCAAGCGCGAGGAACCGGCGATCGCCGCGCGCTGAAGGCAGCGCGCCGCCGCGCCCGAACGGAGGAACGGACGCGGCGGCGGCGGACGGCCTGCTTACTGCAGGCCGAAATCGACGCGGGTGGTCGCGCCCTTGTCGTCGATGCCCTTCGCATCGAGCTTCGGTGCGACGACGAACACGCGGCTCGAATCGATCTTCCCCTCGAGGTACTGGCGCACGGCCTGCGCGCGCTGCTGCGCGAGCGCGCGCAGCGCGTTGTCGTCGGCCGGCGCGTGTTCGGCGAGCGCCTTCTTCATGTCGGCATCGGGCAGCGTCTTCTGCAGGCCGATCAGGTTGCGCGGCTTCTTGAAGTCGGCGGCCTTGTACGCGCGCGTCAGGTACTTGCTGTACTCGGCCGGCTCGACCTTCACCGACATCGGGTCGATGCTCTCGCCCTGCCCGATCACGTCCTTCAGCTTCTGCTGGCGCACCAGCCGCTCGACGTACGCGTCGCCGAGCCCCGACGTGTCCTTTGCCGGGTCGACGCGGCCGATCAGGTCGAGGCGGATCGACGGCTTCTCGGTCAGCATCTTCACGACGGTATCGAGCTTCTTCTGCTGCGCGTCGTCGAGCTGGTACGAGCCCGGCGCGAATTCGACGTAGCCGAGATCCTCGCCGCCGCTGCCGAACGCATGCGCGAGCAGCGAGAACGGCGACGTGACGGCCTTCGCGATCAGGTTCAGCACCGCGCGCCAGATCAGCCCGCCGACACTGAACTCGGGGTTCGACAGCGAGCCCGACACCGGCAGGTTCACGTCGATCTGGCCGCGCGTGTTCTTCAGCAGCGAAATCGCGAGCTTCACCGGCAGCCTGGTCGCCGTGTCGTTCTCCACATGGTCGCCGAACGTGAGCTGGTCGATGAAGATGTGGTTGTTCGCCTTCAGCTGGTCGTTCGCGAGCTCGTAATGCAGGTCGACGTTGAGCTTGCCCTTCGTGATCGGGTAGCCCGCGTACTTCGCCGAATACGGCGTCAGGTTGGTCAGCTCGATGTCGTGCGCGGTCGCGGTGAGGTCGAGCGCCGGCTTCTCGATCAGCGGGTTCACCGAACCCTTGATCGAGATCGGCCCGTTGCCCGCGAGGTTCGCGGCGACGTCGACCGGCGCGGACGTCGTCGAATCCGTGCCGAACGCGCCGACCGTGCCCTTGATCGCGACCAGGTTCGCCGTGTAGTTCGGCTTGATGAAGTTGTCGGTGTAGGTGACGCGGCCGTTCTGCAGCAGCAACTCGCCGAAATGCATCCGCACCGGGTTCTGCGGCGGCTGCGCGGCCTTCACGACCACCGTCGCCGACGCGGCGGCCGGCGCGGACGCCTGCGGCGCGGCGGCAGCCGGCGGCGTCACGCCCGGCGACAGCGGCACCGGTTCGCCCTTGCTCGCGTCGCGCGTGAGCGACTGCGCCGGGCCCGTCTCCTTCGCGACCACGTCCTTCAGGTTCAGCCGCCCCTGCGCATCGAGCAGCACGCGGCCGTAGAAGTTCGAGAACGTCACGCGCGCCGCGTCGACGTCGGTGCCTTTCTCGTCGTAGTTCGCCTTCAGGTTCGTCAGCGCAAGCGAGCGCCAGCCCGCGAACGGGTCGGAGGTCGCCTTGTCGAGCATCCGCACGTCGACGAGCGCGACGTCGCCGCGATAGGTCGCGCGCGGTGCGTCCTTCACCTGCGCGAACGTCAGGTTGCCCTGCGCGTTGAGCAGCGCGCTGGCGATCGTCGCGTTCAGCGCGCTGCCGAAGTACGGCTCGAACGCGGCCGCGTCGAGGCGGTTGCCGTTGATCTTCAGGCCGAGCTTCAGCGGCTGCGCGGTCACGTCGCCCGTCACGTTCAGCGAGCCCTTGCGGTTCAGCGTCGCCTTCAACTGCACGGGCAGCGGCTTGCTCATGTCGTCGCTGATCTTCTGCACCGACAGGTCCAGCGGCTTGATCGCCAGCTTCACCGGGCGCGGCGTCGACAGGTCGGTGAAGTTCGCGGACGAATCCTTCACGTTCAGCGCATCGATCCGGTAATGCCACGACGGCGCGGCAGCCTCGGCCTTGCGCGCGACTGTGCGCTTCGGCACCGACGCCTGCGCGGGTTCGGCCAGTGCCGCGAGGTCGATCCTGCCGTCCTTCAGGCGCTGCACGTCGAGCGCGAGCCCGCTGGCGTCGACGCTCGCGATCTCCGCGGTGCGCGCGGCAACGTCGACCTTCGCGATCTTCGCGCTCGCGTCGGGCAGCACGATCGCGGGCGCCTTCGCGTCGGGCGTCGCGATCTTCAGCGACTTCAGGCTGACCGTGCTGTCGGCGACCTGCGCGGCGAGCGGCGTCTTGCCCCAGTCGGCCTTCGCGTTGACGGTGGCGCCGAGCGTGCCGTCGAGCACGCGCGCACGCGTGGCCTCGCCGAGGTACGGTTGCAGCGCCGGCAGCGCGAGTGCGGCGACCGTCAGCTTGCTGTCGGCCTGCTTCTCCGCGAGATTGAACGTGCCTTCGGCCGTCACGTCGCCGCCGCGCGACAGCGACGTCGACAGCGTGTATTTCGCGGGGGTCTTGCCCTGCATCGAGAAGCCGTCGAGCGTCGCGGCGAGCTTCGTGAGCGACAGCGCGGTCGGCGTTGCCGGCACGCGGTCGTCGACGTTGACCGTGCCGCCGTCGATCGCGAAATGGCGGATCGTCAGGTCGAGCGGCGGCGCCGCCTTCGCGGCGGCTTCGACCTTTGCGCCGCTGGCGGCGGCTACCGCAGCCGCGGAAGCGGCCGCGGCGCCCGGCGCCGCCGGCTTGCCCGCGGCGGCGTTCGATGCGGCTGCCGGCTGCGCGGCGAGCCTCTCGACGTTCAGCACGCCCTGCTTGTCGCGCGACAGGTCGACCACCGGCTGGTCGATCCGGATCTCGTCGAAGTGCAACGCGTTGCGCAGCGGCTCGAGGCTGGCCGCCGCGACATGCACGCCGCGCGCGGCGAACAGCGGCGCGGACGCGCGGTCCGTCACCTTCGCGTCGTTCAGGTCGACGGTGCCCGATACGCGCAGCGCGGGCGTCTCGCCGCTCATCACGAAATTGACCTTGAGGTCGCTGCTCAGCAGGCCGCTCGTCACGGCCACCGGCAGCTTCGCGGGCACGTACGAGATCAGCTTCGGCACGTCGAGGCCGTCGAATTTCAGTGCAATCTCCGATTCGCGCGACTGCGCGAACGGCTTGGTCTTGCCGTCGATTGCAATCGGGCTGCCGTCGAAGCGCGCGCGCAGCTTCGGCTCGACGAAGATGTCGGTCTTCGATGCCAGCGTCGCGATATACGGAATGCCGAGCGTCCAGTTGTCGACGACGTGCTTTTCGTTCAGCAGGCGATCGTCGAAATCGATCCGGCCGTTGTTGACCTGGATGTTCGACACCGAGAACTGCGTCGGCTTGCTTTCCGGTTTGGGCGACGGCGTCGAGAATTTCTCGATCAGGTCGGTGAAATTGAAGCGCTGCGCATCGTAGCGGACGATATGGAAGCGCGGCGAGTCGAGGCGGACTTCATTGACGATCGGCGCACCGCGGAACAGCGACGACCACGACGGCCGCACGACGAGCTTCGCGATGTCGATGAAGTCGCCCTGCCCGCCCTTGTCGCCGAGATGGATGCCGTCGGCTTCGAGGTTCAGCGTGTACGGGTTCAGCGCGATGCGCCGGATCGTGGCGGGGCGGTCGAGCTGCTGGCTCAGTTGCTGTTCGGCGATATGGCGGATCAGCGGCGGCGCCGCGAAGAACCCGAGCAGTCCGAATAAAACGAGGAAGATCAGCAGGCCGAGGCCGATGCGCCGGGTGCGGCGCGAGCGTGCAACGCCACCGAGGGCATGGAGGGTCGAGGATACGGTTTCTTTGTCTGCGCTTGCCATGCTTGAATGCCTCGGGATTGGATGCCGGCCGTACCGGAGAACCGGTCGGCCGCGCACGCTATCCCGAAAGTATAGGCTCAGGAGGTGACGGTACGGGGTTCGGGCGCCGTCGCGCCCGCCGGTCGGACAACGCCGCCGATCATCCGTTCATTTCCGGACGACGACGGGCGGCATCCACGACCCGTCGCTCGCCTGCGGCTTCGGTGCGTACAGGCGCAACGCGAGTGCGAAATCGGCGCGCGGCGCCGGCAGCCAGTTGCCCGCATGCGTGCCGCCCGGCGACGCCGACACGACGATGTCGATCGACCCGTCGTGATTGCGGCGCAGGCGGTCGCGATCGCCGAGCGAGCGGCGCGCCGACCCGACGTCGGGCAGCGCGCCGTTCGTCGCATACGGCGTGAGCGTCCAGAACGCGCGAACCGGCGGCAGCGCGCCCGGCGCGAAATGCAGCACGTAGCGGTTCGCTCCGTTCAACTGATGGCCGTCGCTGTCGACACGCACGACCGCGAGCGTTTCGTCGTCGCGCGTCGCGGTGCCGAACTGCGTGTAGGCCGCGTACGCGCGCAGCGTGTAGTCCTGGCCGTACTTGCCGGCCGTATCGCCGATCCAGCTCCAGCCGTTCGCGTTCAGCAGGTTCGACGGCGGGGTCGCGAGCCGCGCGCGCGCCTCGGCGACGCCGGCCGTCGCGGCCGCGAGGCGGTCGCCCGTCCACAGCACCGGGTAGCCGGCCGACACGCCGATGTCGCCGAGCAACGCCTGCGCGTGTGCGTCGTCGGCGGGCGCCGGGTTGTCCTGCAGCGCCTGCGCGAAGCGCGCGAAGAACGCCTTCGGGTCGAGCGCGGCCACCTGCTCGGCCGGCGTGCCGCCGCCCACCGCCTCGGACGGCGCGCTGCCCGCATGGACCGCCACCGACGCGCCGCGCGCCGCGCCCGTGTAGACGGACAGCGGCACCACGCGGATCGCGCGCTGCAGTTTCTTCACGTTCGTCAGGTCGCGCCCGCCGCTCGTCTGCAGACGGACTTCGAGCCACGCGTTGGCCGACGGGACGTCGATCCGGACGGCGCCCTTCGGCAGCGTGCCCTGCCAATCCTTCGCGGCGAAGGCAATCGTTTGCGATCGCACACCGCCGCGTGTGCCGCGCGCAGCCACGCTCGACGACGACCACAGCACGTTCGTCCACATGTCGAGCGCACGCGCGTCCCAATAGCGGCCGCGCGTGTCGGGCAACGTGACGATCACGGGTTCGGCGGCGACGTCGAGCCAGCCGGTCGAGTCGAGCGTGTCGACGCCCGGCAGCGGCGGATTGACCGCGCCGACGGGCGGCAGCGCCTGCGCGTGGCGCAGCGTGTTGAGCGGCGCCTGCCCCGGCTGCGCGCCGTCGCCGCCGGTCGCCGCTTCCTTGGCGACGTCCATCAGCACGAGCGGATACGCGTATACATAGGAGTCGGCGACTTCCGCGCGCATCCAGCCGGTTTTCCGCTGAATGGCATCCGGTTGCGACGCGCACCCCGCAAGCAACGCCGCCATGGCCAGCGACGCGCACACGCGCCGCAGAGAAACTGATTCCTGCTGGTTTTCAATCATCGAGTACTGGCCGAATATCGTTCTTTTCAGTCAACGCCTTGTGCGACGCGCGAATGGCGAAAGCAAGGCACCCCAGCGTGCCCGGATAACCGTTTCGTGACGTTGCGTAACGGTGGGCGCTGATGTCAGGCCGGTATCATAGCGCCTACGGGCATCCCCTAATATGCCGAATAGCTGGCCGAACGCTAGCCGTATTGTCGACAGATGCGAAATAGTTCTGGCGATTTGCAACAAAACAGGGGATATCGGAGCGACACACGCTCAAGGCGAAACAATCTCGAGTGCAGGGGTCGGCTGGTCGATCGACAAATGGTGTCACTAATGACACCATTCGATGCGGCTAGCGTATGGAAGATCCTCGAACTCATGAGGCGCGAGCCCGCGAACGTGCGATTCAACGATCAGGTGCGACAGGTTCTCGACGCGATCGATCGACTGAAGGAACAGAAATCATGACTCAAGACCACTTTACGTACCGCGTAACGTGGTCCCCGGAGGACGGGGAGCACGTTGGCCTGTGCGCGGAATTCCCGTCTCTTTCGTGGCTCGACGCAAGGCCGGAAGGTGCGCTGGCCGGTCTTCGCCGGCTAGTCGCCGATGTCATTCGCGACATGACCGCAAACGGAGAAAAGGTGCCCGAGCCGATCGCCGACCGCACCTACAGCGGTGAATTCAAGGTTCGCATCCCGCCGCAGGCACACCGCGCGCTGGTGATCCAGGCCGCCGAGCAAGGCGTCAGCCTGAATCGTCTCGCGAGCGCCAAGCTCTGCGCCTGATCGCGCAGTCGAGCGCAAAGGCCCGCCCCTCCCGGATGTCGGTCAGGAATCCGGGAGATTGCTTTTTCCGCGTTGGGACACCCTGTGTGCATCGGCACGCGCTGCCACCGCTTGACCTTACCATCATGGGAATGTTGATACTGGTTCCATTCGCGGCACGAGCCGTGCATTCAGGGAATCCGACATGACAGAATCACTTGCCTCCACAGCGCTGCACACGATCGAGCTGAGCGTCGACGGCATGCATTGCGGCGGCTGCACGGGCCGCGTGCAACGGGCGCTGGCCGCGGTGCCGGGCGTCGTCGAGGCGGCGGTCGACCTCGACGCGCACGCGGCGACGGTGACTGCGCAGGAAACCATCGACGCCGCACGACTGATCGAGGCGATCGGCGCAGCCGGCTACCGTGCCGCCGTCCGCGCACCGGTGCTCGAAACCGCCGCCGCCGCGCATGCGCATCCTGTCGAAGCATCGCCCGCGCCGATGGCCGCAGCCGCTTCGACAGCCGGCCATCCGCTTCCCGCCAATAGCACCATCGAACTCGATATCGAAGGCATGACCTGCGCGTCCTGCGTGTCGCGCGTCGAAAAAGCGCTGGCGAAGGTGCCGGGCGTCACGCGCGCGTCGGTCAACCTCGCGACCGAACGGGCGACCGTCGATGTCACGGCCGACGTTTCCGCCGCACAACTGGTGGAAACCGTGAAACAGGCCGGCTACGGCGCGACACCGACCGTAACGGATGCAGGCTTTACCGCGCTCGCCCCCACCTCGCCTGCCGCGCCCGCCAGCATCGAACTCGACATCGACGGGATGACCTGCGCGTCGTGCGTGTCGCGCGTCGAGAAAGCACTGGCGAAGGTGCCGGGCGTCACGCGCGCGTCGGTCAACCTCGCGACCGAACGGGCGACCGTGAACGCCGCGCCCGACGTTACCGCCGCCCGGCTCGCCGAAGCCGTCAAACAAGCCGGATACGGCGCGACGCCGGTTGCCGGCGCGGCCATCCCGCCGGCTACTTCCACCGCCCTCGCCGACCTCGAACTCGACATCGACGGCATGACCTGCGCGTCCTGCGTCGGCCGCGTCGAAAAGGCGCTGGCCGCCGTGCCGGGCGTCGCCCGCGTTGCGGTCAACCTCGCGACCGAGCGCGCGTCGGTGCACGGCGCCGGCGCCCTCGACGCCGCCACGCTGATCGCGGCCGTCACCACCGCCGGCTATCGCGCGTCGCTCGCCGACGCGTCGTCAGCCGGCGCCACGGCCGGCGCCGACGCGCAACCGGCCGGTGCCGCGCAGGACCCCGAAACACGCAAGCGCCTCGAAGCGATCCGCGAACGCGATCTCGTGATCTGGTCTGCGGTGCTGAGCGCGCCCCTGATCGCGCCGATGCTCGTCGCGCCGTTCGGCATCCACCTGATGCCGAACGGCTGGGTCCAGCTCGTGCTCGCCTCGATCGTCCAGTTCGGCTTCGGCGCGCGCTTCTATCGCGCGGCCTGGCACGCGGTGAAGGCGCGCACCGGCAACATGGACCTGCTCGTCGCGCTCGGCACGTCGGCCGCGTACGGGCTGAGCCTATGGATGCTGCTGCGCGGCACCGGCCATCCCGGCCACCTGTACTTCGAGGCGTCGGCCGTCATCGTCACGCTGGTGCGCTTCGGCAAATGGCTCGAATCGCGCGCGAAGCGCCAGACCACCGACGCGATCCGCGCGCTGAACGCGCTGCGTCCCGACCGGGCCCGCGTCGTCGAGCACGGTGTCGAACGCGACGTGCCGCTGACGCAGGTGCGTGTCGGCACCCGCGTCAGCATCCGGCCCGGCGAGCGCGTGCCCGTCGACGGCCGGATCGTGTCGGGCCGCTCGCACATCGACGAATCGCTGATCACCGGCGAAAGCCTGCCGGTGCCGAAGGACGACGGCGACCCTGTCACGGCCGGCTCGATCAACGGCGAAGGCGCGCTCGTCGTCGAAACCACCGCGATCGGCGCGGAGACGACGCTCGCGCGCATCATCCGCCTCGTCGAATCCGCGCAGGCCGAGAAAGCGCCGATCCAGCGGCTTGTCGATCGCGTGAGCGAGGTGTTCGTGCCGGCCATCCTCGGCATCGCGGTGCTGACGCTGATCGGCTGGCTGATCGCCGACGCCGGCACCGAAACCGCGATCCTCAACGCGGTCGCGGTGCTCGTCATCGCGTGCCCGTGCGCGCTCGGCCTCGCGACGCCCGCCGCGATCATGGCCGGCACAGGCGTCGCGGCGCGGCGCGGCGTGCTGATCAAGGATGCGCAGGCGCTCGAACTCGCGCAGCGCACCACCGTGATCGCGTTCGACAAGACCGGCACGCTGACCGAAGGCAAGCCGTCCGTGACGGCGTTCGAAGCCGTCGGCGTGCCGCATGACGAAGCGCTCGCGCTCGCGGCGGCGGTGCAGCGTCAGAGCGACCATCCGCTCGCGCGCGCCGTGGTCGCCGCGCACGACGCCGACGTTGCCGCGCGCGGCGATGCGGTGCCGCCGGCAAGCGCGGCCGATGCGCGCGCGGTGGCGGGACGCGGCGTGGAAGCCCGCGTCGGCGGGCAGTTGCTCGCGCTGGGCAGCACACGCTGGCGCGACGAGCTCGGCATCGCAGTGCCGCCCGCGCTCGACGCACGCGCGGCGGAGCTCGAACGCGCGGGCAACACGATCTCGTGGCTGATGCGCGCCGATGCGCCGCGCGCGTTGCTCGCGCTGATCGCTTTCGGCGACACCGTGAAGCCGGGCGCCCGCGACGCGATCGCGGCACTGTCGGCGCGCGGCGTCGCGAGCGTGCTCGTGACGGGCGACAACCGTGGCAGCGCGGCGGCCGTCGCGGCGTCGCTCGGCATCGGCGAGGTGCATGCGCAGGTGCTGCCCGACGACAAGGCGCGCGTCGTCGCCGAGCTGAAGCGCACGCACGGCGGAATCGTCGCGATGGTCGGCGACGGGATCAACGATGCGCCCGCGCTTGCCGCGGCCGACGTCGGCATCGCGATGGCCACCGGCACCGACGTCGCGATGCACACGGCCGGCATCACGCTGATGCGCGGCGACCCGGCGCTCGTCGCCGACGCGATCGACATCTCCAGACGCACGTACCGGAAGATCCAGCAGAACCTGTTCTGGGCGTTCGTCTACAACCTGGTCGGCGTGCCGCTCGCGGCGCTCGGCTGGCTGAACCCGGTGATCGCGGGCGCGGCGATGGCGTTTTCCAGCGTCAGCGTCGTGACCAATGCGCTGCTGCTGCGGAGATGGAAAGGGCGCGCGCACTGAGCGGATGTGGGCGGCGCGTGCAGGACGGTCGAAGGGTCGGAGGGCCGTTCGGCTGTCGGTGTTTGATGGTCGGGGTCGGTGATGGGTGTTTGGGGCTCGGGGCTCGGGGCTCGGGGCTCGGGGCTCGGGGCTCGGGGCTCGGCGCTCGGCGCTCGGCGCTCGGCGCTCGGCGCTCGGCGCTCGGCGCTCGGCGCTCGGCGAGCAGGAAGGATCGGGAGTGTGGACGGTGCAGGCCGCCCGCGGCGTACCCGGTTGGCCGCAAGTGCCAGCTGAGCGCCTGCCAGCGGATTCAGCCCGGAATGACCGGCTTGATCAACGTCGTCGTGATCGGCGCGAAGCCGCACGCACGATACAGCGCGCGGGCCGCCGTGTTGTGATTGAACACCGACAGCCCGATCTCGGTGATGCCGTAGCGGCGCGCCTCGGCGTCGAGCGCATCGAGCGTGCGCGTGGCCCAGCCCTGGCGACGCCGGGACGGGACGATGTCGAGGTCGTAGATGAACAGCGTGCGGTTCGGCCCTTCGGGCACGATCGCGTACCAGAGGTCGCCCACCGCGTCGCCGCTGCCGGTGTCGACGAGCACGACGAGGGTCTGGCCGGAGGTCCGCAAGCCATCCGGCAGCAGCGTGTCGAAACAGGCACGCGCCCGGCTGGTCGCGTCTTCGACAGCATTTTGTCCGGATGAAACGAGATCGCGCGCGTAGCCGTCGATGGCTCGCGTACGGTACGCGTGGAATTCTCTGGCCGTCATCGGCCGCATCTGCAGCATGGCCCGGTCACCGTGAACGGATTCGGACTTCCAGTGTAGCGGGACGGTCGCGCCGGCGCGCGATGCGGCGGCGGAAAGCGGGCAGGCAGGTGCGGCGGGGGCCGCGAATCAGCGAATCAGCGAATCAGCGAATCAGCGACGATTCAGGACGATCGGCACGAGGTGCGCACGGCGCACGCGCTCGGCTTCGGCACGACGCGCAGCGTACGAGTATTCGGCGTCGAGCGGCAGGTGGGGCGACACGAAGAGGTCGTCGATCTTTTGCAGCAGGGCGAGGATGAAGCTCATGTGAGACTCCTGACAGATGTGGCTAGGGTTTTCCCTTAGATGGACGCTATTCTAAGGGTTTTCCCTGAACTCTGCCAGCGCACCGCATCAGTTTGCCGCACGCGCGCGGCGCCTGATCGCCGACGCGGAACCGCAATCCTTGCTCCGTCGGGCTCCCAGGATAGGGTCGAAACGATTAGCGCGTGCGGTGCGCACGTTTCGCGACAGCCGCCTCGCGATTTGCGTTGCGCTGGAGCCGGTCGACTTGCGACAGAAGCGCCTCGTGATGCTCCTCGAGCGTCATCAGCGTTGCCTGCTGCGTCGACAGATCGGCCGCGAGGCGATCGATCCGCTGCTGCTTCGTGGCGACGTCCTGCTTCAGATGCGCGATCTGCCGCGTCTGAAACACCAGCGCAACGAGCCCGACCAGCACGACGACGGCCAAGGCCAGCAGCAGGCGGTTGACGCGGCGCATCTCGCGATCGGCGGTGCGCGTCAAACCGTCGACGTCGGCCTGCAGCGCGGCGAGGCGGTCGGTCAGCGGGCGCAGGTGCGTATCCGGATCGAAGACCGGCGCGGCCGGTTGCGCGCGCTCCACCGACTGCTTCGTGACAAAGGACGCAGCGGAAGCCACCGGCTGGGTGGCAGGGGATACGGTGGTGTCGGGGTGCGGCGCGGCGTCCACGGCCTTCGCAATATTCGCCGGGTTCACCGGGTTCACCGTGTTCGCCGTGTTCGCGGCGATTACCGGCTTGGTCGGCTCCGCCGACGCCCGAGGCTCGACGATCGACACCGCGTCCGGTGCCGGGCTCGCCCCGGCCGCCGCTCGCGCCGTGTCGACGCTCGTCACGACTGGCGCAGATTGCTCTGCTGGCGCGTCGCTTGCCCCGGCAGTCGCCCGACGTTTGCCGCCCGACGACGCGCGACGCTCCTTCACGGCGTCGCCGGAAGATCGCCCTTCGCGGGATTTGACGGCGGCGGCAGCGACAACAGCCTGCTCGACTTCACCGCCAGCTGTTTGCGTTTCGGTCACCTTCGGCGCCGTATCATCGGCCGCTTGCAGCCTGGTCGCCGCCATTGTGACGGCGTCGGCCGCGGGCACATCGGCGGATTTCGTTGCAATATCACCAGCTAGCGGAATATCGACCGCCTTCATCGCAACAGCCCCGGAGGCCGGCACGATGTCGGCATCTGCAACCTCCTCACCTTGCGGCACCGAAACGCCATGGGCCACCGTCGCGACTTCCGGCGTCACCGCGCCCTCTACCGCTTCCGAATGTGCCGCCGCGCCCGCCCCTTCCCGCGCACCGAACCCGTCCAGCGCGGGCTGCCGCCCGGAGGCCACATCGTCCGCGATATCGGCCGCTGCATCGGCCTGCGCCCCCGCTTCGTCGCGAACCGCAACCGGCGCGCGCTCGCCCGGCTCGAACACCGGATCGCCGAACAGGTCGAGCGTTCGCTCGTCCCGCGACGCGTCGGCGGCCGGCGCACTGCCGGACCGCGCCGTCGCCCTCGCGGACGTACTCCCCGCGGCAGCAGCCGAGCGCTGGCGGGAACGGGCCGACGAACGATTGGAACGGGAACGGGAGCGAGGCGAGGAAACGGATTCGGTCATGGAAATCGGATAGCGGGGCCCGCGAACACGGAACCGGATGTCGAACGGAATCGGTGGTCGGCCATTGTCGCATGCCCCGTTGCCGATTCAGCCTATTCGTCGCCCGACAGCCCGTTGCCCTCTTCAAAACGCGTCACGCCCTTCAGCGCGCGCAGCTTGTCGCAGATCGCCTGGTATTCGAGCGCCGACACCCGCGCGAGCGCGATGCGCACCTCGTCGTGCTCGCCCGTGTCGTCGGCACGCTGCACGATGAACTGCTTCACGCGCGCACTGTCCGGGCCGAGCGCCGCATGCAGCGAATCGAAGTTCAGCGTGCCGCTCACGACCGTCAGCGCGACCTGACGGCGCTGCCGCACCGTGAAATAGCGCCGCTCCAGCGGCTTGATGCCGGCCAGGATGATCAGGATGATGATCGTCGCCGAAATCGACGCGACGTACAGCCCGCCCCCCACCGCAAGGCCGATCGCGGCGACCGACCACAGGCTCGCGGCGGTCGTCAGCCCGCGCACGATCTCGCCGCGCAGCAGGATCGAACCCGCGCCGAGGAAGCCGATGCCCGAGACGACCTGCGCGGCGATCCGCGACGGATCGAGCATGATGTGCTCGCTGCTGCCGAGCACGTCGGCGAAACCGAACGCCGACACGATCATGATCAGCGTCGAACCGACACAGACGAGCATGTGCGTGCGCAGGCCGGCGGCCCACGACAGGCGCTCGCGCTCGAAGCCGATGACGCTGCCGAGCGCCGCCGCGAGAACGAGCCGCATCACGAGTTCCAGGTTGCTCAGCATGCGATTTATCTCCTTTTTTGGTGCCGGCCGCGCGGAATGTTTTATCCTTGGCCCCGGCCGCGCCGATCCTCCGGGCCGCGCCGACACGTTTCGAACCCAGCGCTCAACCCCGTCATGTCCGTTTCCGACTCCGCTTCCGCCCAGGCCGCCCAGCTGCGCCACCATTTCGCGCACGTCGTCTTGCCGATCTGGCGGGGTTCAGGGTTCGACCAGACATTGCAGCTGCCGTTCGAAGCCGTCGATCCGGCCACCCACGCGCCGCTGCCCGTGACCCGTTATCGCGCAATGGCGTGCGCACGGCAACTGTTCGTGTTCGCGCAGGCCGGCGACACCGCGCACGCAGCCACGCTGTTCGACGCGCTGGGCCGGCGCTTTCGCGACACGCGCCACGGCGGCTGGATCTACAGCGTCGACGCGCAGGGCGCGCCGCTCGACACGACCAAGGATCTCTATACGCACGCATTCATCGTGTTCGCGTGTGCCGCCTGGTACGCGGCGTCGGGCGACGCCGCCGCGCGCACGACGGCCGAGGAGACCGCCGCGCTGATCCGCGACCGTTTCGCGCCGCACCCCGGCGACGCGCTGCTCGATGCGGCGCGCCACGCCGATTTCTCGTCATCCGGCAGCGGGGCGCTGCAGAATCCGCTGATGCACCTGACCGAAGCCTGGCTCGCGGCTGCCGATGCATTCGGCGACGCGGCGTTCGACGACGCGCTCGCGCACACCGCGCAGGCCGTCGAGCGCACGTTCGTCGACGCGGCGACCGGCTGCGTGGCCGAGCTGCCGCTCGGCGCGGCAGACAACCGTTTCGAGCCCGGTCATCAGTTCGAGTGGTTCTACCTGGTCGATGCGGCCGGCGCGCGGCTCGCGCAAACGGGGCTCCCCGCTGCGCTGTCGCGCGCGTTCGGCTTTGCGGAGCAATACGGTGTCGATCCGCAGACGGGCGGCGTCTGCGCGGCGCTCGATGCGCAAGGCGCGTGCGTCGACGGCACGCAGCGGATCTGGGCGCAGACGGAGTACCTGCGCGCGCTCGCGACGCACGGCGGCACGCCGGCCTCCGCGCCGCTCGCGCGGCAGATCGAGCGCTTCGCCGCGCGCTTCCTGCATCCGCGCGGCTGGTTCGAGTGCAAGACGGCTGACGGGCAGGTGTCGCGCGCCGACATGCCGTCGACGACGCCCTACCACCTCGCGACCGCCTACGCGGCGCTGCCGGCCGGTTCGTAACCCGTCCCGGCGAACGATGGCGCCGTGCGTTCGTCGCGTGCGGCACGGCCGTCGCCCAGTTCGAATACCGACACGGCCTGCATCAGATGCGCGGTCTGGTCGTTCAGCGACGCGGCCGCCGCCGCGACTTCCTCGACCAGCGCCGCGTTCTGCTGCGTGAGCTGATCCATCTGCGTGACGGCCTGGTTCACCTGCTCGATCCCGACACTCTGCTCGACCGACGCCGAGGTGATCTCGGACATCGTCTGCACGACGCGCGTGATCGACGTCGATACCGTCCGCATCGCTTCGCCGGCGCGCTCGACGAGCTCCGCGCCGCCGTTGATCTGCGCGACCGAATCCTCGATCAGCGCCTTGATCTCCTTCGCCGATTGCGCGCTGCGCTGCGCGAGCGAGCGCACTTCGCCCGCGACGACCGCGAAGCCGCGGCCCTGTTCGCCGGCCCGCGCGGCCTCCACGGCCGCGTTCAGCGCCAGGATGTTGGTCTGGAACGCGATGCCGTCGATCACCGAGATGATCTCCGCGATCCGCCCCGAGCTCTGCGCGATGCCGCGCATCCGGTCGATCACGCTGTCGACCACGCCGCCGCCGTGGCTCGTCGCCTCGAGCGCCGCGTCGGCCAGCGCGCTCGCCGCACGTGCGCTGTCGGTGTTCTGACGGACGGTTGCCGTCAGCTCCTCCATGCTCGCGGCCGTTTCCTCGAGCGATGCGGCCTGGGTGCCGGTGCGCGCCGACAGGTCGGCGTTGCCGCCCGCGATCTCGCCCGCGCCGAGGTGGATCGCATCGGACGCCTGGCGCACCGTGCGCACGGTGCCCGCGATGCTCGTCTGCATCGTCGCGAGGCCGCGCAGCATCCGGTCGATCTCGAACACGCCGCCTGCCCGCACGACTTCATCGAGCCGGCCCTGCGCGATCCGCTCGAAATGGCGGCCGGCTTCTTCCAGCGGCGCGACGACCGCGCGCCGCGCGGCCGCGTAGATCGCCGCGCTCGCCACGAGCATCGCCACCAGCAGCACGATGCCGACCGACTTGAACCACAGCATGCCGCCGTCGATCGTATCGAGCGCCGAGCGGCTCGATGTGCCGCCGTAGTCGGTGAAGCGGCGCAGCTCGGCGATATAGGCGTCCTGGATGCCCTGCGTCGGCTGGTCGAGGAATGCCTGGATGTTGTCGGCGTCGAGGAACTGCACGAGTTCGCCCAGCGCGCCGCGCAGCGCGCGATAGCGCTCGGTGAGCGCCGCGACGCGCGCGCGGTTGGTCTCGTCGACCGGCTGCACGGCCGTCAGCGCGGCGAACGCCTTGTCGGCTTCCGCGAGCGACGCGCCGGCATGGCGGATGATGTCGTCCGGCTTCGGGCCGCCGCGCACCATCCGCGTGCCGGCGCGCGACAGGTTGATGCGCGCGTCGAGCAGCTGCTGGGTGGCCTGGCTCGCCGCGCCGACCTGCGTGATCGCGACGTTCGACAGGTCGTCGACGCCGCTGCGCGTCGACGTGAGCGCCCAGAAGCCGAGCGCCTCGATCGCGAACAGGAAAAGGCAGAACACGGTCAACACGCCGAGCAGACCCGACGCGAGCTTGATTTTTCCGAACATGGGGGAGATTCCTGGAAAGCGGACGATGAGGCAATGCCCCGGCATTAGCGGCATTTCTTCGTCGGACTTTAGGACCGGGAGACGGCAAAGTTCACGTTGCTCGTGCATTCCCGCGGAATCGCCGGCAAACCGGGGGATCTTCGGTATTCGACGCAATAATCGCGTCGCATCGCACCGGAATTTGCACGAAATGCGGACGAATTTCCTTGCTTATCCGCAGCCCCCTTCCTAGAGTTCAGCGCAAGCGGGCGCTCATTGCGAAGGAAGTTCGATGACCGACATCACGGATCACGCGCGCGGC
The DNA here is from genome assembly GCF_001411495.1 of Burkholderia cepacia ATCC 25416. Classification (NCBI taxonomy): domain Bacteria; kingdom Pseudomonadati; phylum Pseudomonadota; class Betaproteobacteria; order Burkholderiales; family Burkholderiaceae; genus Burkholderia; species Burkholderia cepacia. The sequence continues at coordinate 1,475,916 of NZ_CP012982.1, forward strand.
GCATTGCGCGCGCAACCGTTCAGCATGCTGCTGGGCACGGAGCTGATGCATATCGGCGACAACGAAGTGTCGCTGTGCCTGCCCGTGCGCGAGGAACTGCGGCAGCAACACGGGTTCGTGCACGGCGGCGTCATCAGCTACCTGGCGGACAACGCGCTGACGTTCGCCGGCGCGCTCGTGCTGGGCCCGCGCGTGATTACGGCCGAATACAAGATCAACTATCTGCGGCCGGCCGTGAACGGCACGCTCGTCGCGCGCGCGAAGCTCGTGTACGCGGGCCGGCACCAGGCGACCTGCCAGTGTCACGTGTTCGTCATCGACGGCGATCACGAACGGCTCGTCGCGATCGCGCAAGGCACGATCAACCGCGTCGGCGACGGAAAGATGCCGGACGCGCCGGAAGAGACGGCCTGACGGGCGGCACCGGCCGGTTCGACGAGACAAGCCGCGAAACGCCGAAGCCACAGCGCGTGTCGCACGGCCTGGCCGAAGGAATGCGAGGATTTTCGAGCCGTTCGGCAAGTCTCGCCTCGAACCGATCGCGAACGGTGCGATCGAGCTTCTTCCACGCCTTCAACGCAGGTTCGAGCAACGCGAACTCAAAGGTCAACCAGTTTGACCTTGACGACTTTCCCGTTGGCGCGCGAATCGACGAGCGCGTTGTCTTCGATATCCTCGAGACGTTCGACCATCGCCTCCCATGTCTTCGCCGGGATGCAGTAGAACGCAGGTTCGTTGTGGCTCAGGATCGCGACCGGGAAGCCCTCGCCCGCCGCCACGGTTCCCGTCGGGTTCCGCTTCAGCTCCGAAACGCTCGCCGTCACGCTGGCCAGAATGGTGTGGGGCATGTCCGCTCCTGATTCGATCGAAATTTCACCGCACCTGATTTGGTACCAACTTTGGCTCTATCCAGAATGCCCTCACGATAACGCCGGGTTTGCTCCAGAACCGCGAGCTTCGACGCGCTACTCGGCCTCATCCCCCGCCAGCGGCAAAAACCGCGGCGCCACCCGCGCCCGCACGTTGCCGTTCTCGTCCGTTCGATAGATCCCGCGTGCGACGTTATGCGGATGCGCGACCGCGTCCGCCACGCTCAGCAGCGGCGCGAAGCACACGTCGGTGCCTTCGAGCAGCGCGCGCCAGTACGCGGACGGCTGCTGCGCGAACACGTCGGCGAAACGCGCCTTCAGCGCGGGCCAGCGTGCGCGGTCGTACTGCGATGCCGGATCGACGTCGGTCAGTCCGAGCCGTTCGACCAGCAGCGCGTAGAACGGGGGCTCGAGCGCGCCGATCGTCACGCACTCGCCGTCCGCGCAGCGATACACGTCGTAGAACGGCGCATCGTGGAACAGGCTCGGCTGCGCGCCGTCGAGCTGCCCGTTCGCGCGCGCCCACAGCGCGAGCGAACCGAGCATCGACACGATGTCGACGATCGCGCCGTCGACCACCCGCCCCGGCCCGCCGCCGCGCACGTCGAACAGCGCGCAGACGATCCCGAACGCGAGCCCGAGCGCGCCGCCCGCATCGCCGACGACGGTCGGCGGCAACCCCGGCCGGCCGTCGCGCGGCGCGGACAGCGACAGCAGCCCTGTCAGCGCGACGTAGTTCAGGTCGTGCCCGGCCGCGGCCGCGAGCGGGCCGTGCTGGCCCCAGCCGGTCATCCGGCCGTACACGAGCTTCGGATTGCGGCGCGCGCAATCTTCAGGCCCGAGGCCGAGCCGCTCCATCACGCCGGGCCGCAGGCCCTCGATCAGCGCATCGGCCTGCGCGATCAGGTCGAGCGCGGCCTCGCGGCCGGCCGGCGACTTCAGGTCGAGTTCGACGATCGTCTTGCCTTCGCGCAGCAGGTCGCCGTCGCGGGCCTTCAATGCGTCCGGCGCGCTCGTGCGGCCGGCCGGGCGCGCGATCAGCGTGATCCGCGCCCCCATCCCGGCGAGCATCCAGCCCGCGAGCGGGCCGGGGCCGAGACCTTCGAATTCGATGATGTGGATGCCGGAAAGCGGCGCGTTCAATGACATGAGAGCCTCGCTGAAATGCAGTCGGGACAAGAGCGGCGAAACCGCCCGATTCTATGCGAATGCCAGCGCGCGCCGGCCTCGTCCGGCTAGCCGACCGCCGCATCCGGACGCTGCGCGTCCAGCGCCTCGCGCATCGCCCGCACGATCGCGTCGCGACGCGCGCCGATCCGCTCGACGGGCCCGGCCACCCCCATGGCCAGCGGCAGGCCGTTCCAGCCGTCCGCGATCACCATCGAGATCATCGCGGCGCCCTGCGTGACCGTATGCGCCGAATAGGAATAACCGAGCCGGCGCGTCTGTTCGACCTTGTCGAGCACGACGTCCTCGTCGATCGTCCTGCCCGATTTCCCGATCCGGCGAATGCTGCGCGATACGAGCCGGCGGATCGTGCTGTCCGGCTGAAGGCTCAGCAGCGCCCAGCCGAGCCCCGACATGCAGATCTCGCGACGCGTGCCGATCGGCGCGTAGAACTGGATCGGAATCGTATGCGAGCCCTCGACCGCGTCGATGTACTGCACGTACAGGTCGCTCTGCACCGCGATCACGACCGCCTCGTGCGTGCGCAGCGCCAGCCGTTTCGCGACGGCATGCCAGTGCCGCCGGCTGCCGGCCGCGGAATCGACGAGCGCTTCGCCGAGGTTGACGAGCCGTGCGGTCGGCGCATACGCGTGGGTTGCGTCGTCGTACGAAAGATAGCCGAGCGCCTTCATGCTGGTCAGCAGCGCCGCCGCGCTCGACCCCGGATACCCGCAACGCGTGGCGATCTCGCGCACGCTCAGCGGCCGCTGCAATGCGCTGAAGAGTTCCAGCACCTCGAACACGCGCGCCGCGCTCTTGACCACGTTTCCGCTCATCCCGCCCTCTCCGCTGCAACCGGGACGGGCCTTCCACATATGTGGAACGGAATTTCCCGCCGCCAACCGTCGTGACGATACTAGGCTTCGGCCCGCGGCGTGAAGCCCCGCGGCACAGAACACACGGAGACATCATGGCAGCCTTTCTGATCCGTGAACGGCAGGGCCCGATCCTGACCGTCACGATGAACCGTCCCGAAACCCGCAATGCCATTTCGGACACCGATGCGATCGATGCGCTGACCGAATGCTGCGACGACGCGAACCGCGACGAGTCGATCCGCGTGCTGGTCCTGACAGGCGCCGGCACGACGTTCTCGTCGGGCGGCAACGTGAAGGCGATGCGCGCATTCATGGAATCGGAGTCGCACGACCTTGCCGCGATCCGGTCCGGCTACCGCCGCGGCATTCAGCGCCTTGCACGGGCGTTCCAGCAACTCGAGGTGCCGGCCATCGCGGCGGTCAACGGCCCGGCGATCGGCGCCGGCACCGACCTCGCATGCATGTGCGACATCCGCATCGCCGCCGACGGCGCGCGCTTCGCCGAGAGCTTCATCGCCCTCGGCCTCGTGCCCGGCGACGGCGGCGCGTGGTTCCTGCCGCAGATCGTCGGCGCCGCCGTCGCCGCGGAAATGTCGTTCACGGGCGATGCACTGGACGCGCAGGCTGCGCTGCGCTGCGGGCTCGTGTCGCGCGTCGTGCCCGACGGCGACCTCCTCGCGCACGCCCACGAACTGGCCGGCCGCATCGCCCGCCACTCGGGCACCGCGTTGCGCCTGACCAAGCGCCTGCTGCGCGAAAGCCGCCATGCAAGCCTCGACACGGTGCTCGACCTGTCGGCGTCGTACCAGGCGTTCGCGCACGCGACCCCGGAACATCGCGCGGCGGTCGACGCACTCTTCGCCGCACGCGGCTGAACCCCGACGCATCACGGCCGTGCAGCCGGCGCGTGCCGGTCTGCCGGCGCATCGCATCCCCATCGAAGGAGACATCGTCATGACCAGCAGTAACGAAGGCGCGCTCGCGGGCGTACGTGTGGTGGACCTGAGCCGCGTCTATGCGGGGCCGTTCTGCGCGCAGACGCTCGCCGACCACGGCGCGGACGTCATCAAGATCGAACCGCCGCAGGGCGACGAAACGCGCGACTGGGGGCCCGCGATGCCGAACGGCCTCTCCAGCTACTACTGGGGGCTCAACCGCAACAAGCTCAACCTCGCGCTCGACCTGTCGCATCCCGACGGACGCGACGTGCTGTTCCGCCTGCTCGAGAAAGCCGACGTGCTGGTCGACAACTTCAAGCAGGGCACGCTCGAACGCTGGGGCATCGGCTACGAAGACTGCCTGCGCGAGCGCTTTCCGCGCCTCGTCCACTGCTCGATCTCCGGATACGGCACCGACGGCCCGCTCGCGCGGTTTCCGGGCTACGACGCCGTCGCGCAGGGCCTCGCCGGCTTCATGTCGATCAACGGCGAACCGGGCGGCATGCCGCTCAAGGTGCCGTTTCCGGTCGTCGACTTCGCGGCCGGCATGAGCGCCGTATCGAGCGTCCTGCTTGCGCTGGTCGAACGGACGCGCTCCGGCCTCGGCCAGCACGTCGACATCGACCTGTTCAGCACGGCGCTGTCGATGCTGCATCCGGTCAGCACGAGCTGGATGGCGACCGGCGAGGTTCCCGTCGCGACCGGCAACGTGTACGGCGCGATCGCGCCGTACGGCGTCTATCCGTGCAAGGACAAGCCGGTCGCGACCGGCGCCGGCAACAACCGCACGTTTGCGCGGCTCGTCGAAGCGCTCGGCGTGCCGGAGCTGGCGCGCGATCCACGCTTCGCGACCAACGCGCAGCGCGTCGCGCATCGCGATGCGCTCGACACGCTGCTCGGCCAGCTGACCGCCGAGCTGTGTGCCGACGAGGTCGTCGAGCGGCTGATGCACGCGGGCGTCGCGACGGGGCCGGTGAACACCGTCGCCGATGCCTTCGGCCACCCGCAGGCGGCGCGCAACGCGATGTTCGTCGACACCGACACGTACACCGGCGCGGGCATCCCCGCCAAGCTTTCCCGTACGCCCGGATCGATACGCCGGCCGCCGCAGCCGTTCGCCGCCGACACCGACGCCGTGCTCGACGCGTTCGGCATCGACGCGGCGCGCCGGGACGCGTTGCGGCAGGCGGGCGTGCTCCACGACACGCGCGCGAATGCTGCCGGGAGCGCGTCATGACCACGCCGGGCGCATTTTCCTCGCTGACGGGCGACGACGCCCCGTCGATCCTGCGCAACGACGACGACGGCATCGCGTGGCTGACGATCCATCGCCCGCACGTCGCCAACGCGCTGTCCGCCGACGCGATCCGGCGCCTGTGCGACGAACTGGTCACGCTCGACGACAACCCGGCGATCCGCGTCATCGTGATCCGCGGCGCGGGCGAGCGCGCATTCAGCGCGGGCGTCGATCTCGGCGATCCCGAGATTCGCGGGATGCGGCCGATGCGCGGGCTCGCCCGCAACGTGCACGAGCTGATCCTGGAACTGCGCAAGCCGACCATCGCGGCCATCAACGGCTTCGCCGTCGGCGGCGGCTTTGAAATCGCGCTCGCGTGCGACCTGCGGATCGCCGCCGATCACGCGACCTTCGCGCTGCCCGAGGCGCGCGTCGGGATGGGCGCGAACTTCGCGAGCGTGCTGCTGCCGCGCCTGCTGCCGCGCGCGATCGCGATGGAGCTGCTGTTCACGGGCCGCCGCCTCGACGCGGACGAGGCGCAGCGCGTCGGCTTGCTGAACCGCGTCGTCCCCGCCGCCGCGCTCGACGACACCGTGCGCGAACTGGCGCGGACGATCGCCGCGAACGCGCCGCTCACGATCCGCCGCATCAAGGAAACCGCGACACGCAGCCAGGGGCTGCCGGCGGCCGCCGCGCTGCGGCTGGACGTCGGCCCCGACGTCTACGCGAGCGAGGACCGGATCGAGGGCGCCCGCGCCTTTCTCGAGAAACGCAAGCCGGTATTCAAGGGGCGCTGAACCGACGCGGACAGCAGCACCCCGCGCGCAACCGCTCACAGAACGCGGGCGCGCCACAACAAGACATGGAACGGAGACACCTTCATGCAACGGAAAGCATTCCTGATCGGCGCGTGCGTGCTGAGCGCCACGTCGGCGCACGCATCGTCGGTCACGCTGTACGGGATCGTCGACAGCTACGTCGAATTCGACCGCATCGGCAGCCTGTCGAGCCTGCGGCAAAGCGGCGGCGGCTCGTCGACGAGCCGCATCGGACTGACGGGCGTCGAGGATCTCGGCGGCGGCACGTCGACGAAGTTCGTGCTGGAAAGCGGCTTCTCGCCGGCCGACGGATCGTTCCAGGGCGGCACGCTGTTCTACCGGCAGGCCTACGTGTCGCTGCAGAACACGCGCTACGGCGACCTTCGGCTCGGCCGCCAATACACGCCCGCGTTCTACGTCGTGTACGACGGCGATCCGTTCGGGCTCAACGAACGGCTGTCGCCGCTCGCGCTGCTCGCGACGTCGACGGACACGATCACGAGCAACACGACGCCGCCGATTCCGCGCTTCAACCAGGCGGCGTCGTACCTGAGCCCCGACTGGAACGGCCTGCGCGTGATGGCCACGTACGGCTTTCCGACGCCCAACGCGCTGTCCACGCAGGCCGGGCGCAACTACGGCGCCGGGCTCCAGTACCGGATCGGCGGCCTCTATCTCGGCGCCGGCTTCCAGGGCGACACGTCGGCCGGCAACCTGGCGCCCGTCGTCTCGCCGTCGACGACGCGCCACTACGTGTTCGCGGCCAACTACGCATTCGCGCGCGTCAAGCTGTACGCCGCGTTCCTGTACGGCGTCGGCACGGCGGCGCACCTGCCGGCGTTCTCGACCGCGAGCGCCGGCGCGTCGATCAACGTCGGCGCGCTCGATCGCGTGCTCGTCTCGGTCGTGCGTCGCGACGTGAAAGGCTCGGCGAACGACGCGACCGCGCTCGGCATCGGCTGCGACCATCCGCTGTCGAAGCGCACGTCGCTCTACGCCCGCTATCTGTACGTGAAGAACGGCGGCGGCGCCCGCAACACGGTCGTCGTCGGCCTGCAGCCGCAACCGGGCGGCACCGGGCAGGTGTTCGCGCTCGGCATCGCCCACCGCTTCTGACGGAGTGTCCATGACCCCGACCCTTTCCACTCACGCGGCCGCCGCCGGCGATCACGCGACGCAGGCGCTCTACCGCCGGATCTCGCGCCGGCTGCTGCCGTTCCTGATCCTCTGCTACACGCTGTCGTTCATCGACCGGATCAACATCGGTTTCGCGCACGCGCAGATGGCCGCCGAACTGCACTTCTCCGACGCCGTCTACGGGCTCGGCGCGGGCATCTTCTTCATCGGCTACATGGCGTTCGAGATTCCGAGCAACGCGCTGCTGGCGCGGATCGGCGCACGCAAGACGATTGCCCGGATCATGGTGCTGTGGGGGCTCGGCTCGGCCGCGACGATGTTCGTCACGACGCCCGCGCAGTTCTACGCGTGCCGCTTCCTGCTCGGCGTGTTCGAGGCCGGCTTCTTCCCCGGCATCCTGTTCTATCTCGGCGCGTGGTATCCGCCGCGGCAGCGCGCGAAGGCGTTCGCGCTGTTCATGACCGCGCTGTACCTCGCCGGGCTGATCGCCGGCCCCGTGTCGGGCGCCATCCTCTCGTTCTTCGACGGCGCCGCCGGCCTGAGCGGCTGGCAGTGGCTGTTCCTCGTCGAAGGGCTGCCGAGCAGCGTGCTCGGCCTCGTCGCGCTGCGCTTTCTCGACGACCGGCCGGACGACGCGCGCTGGCTGTCGGACGCCGACAAGGCCGCGCTGCGCGCCGCGCACGCGCACGCCGAAGCCGCCACGCCGGACGCGAACGCGGCACGGCCGCTGCTTGCGCACCGCGATTTCTGGCTGCTGTGCGCGGCCAATTTCGCGATCGCGGCCGCCGGCTACGCGCTCGTGTTCTGGATGCCCGTGATCCTGCATCGCGGCGGCCTGCATGGCGCGATGCGGATCGGGGTGCTGTCCGCGCTGCCCTACCTGTGCGGCATCGTCGGCATGCTCGCGATGGGCTGGCGCACCGCGCGGCGGCGCGAATGGCGCGGGCACGGCGCGGTCGCGATGCTCGCGTGCGCGGCCGCGCTCGCCGGGCTGGCGAGCACCACCGGCACATCGCACCTGATGATCGCGCTCTGCGTCGCGGTCGCCACGCACGCCGCGGCGCTGCCCGCGTTCTGGGTGCTGCCGGGGCTCGCGCTGCCGAAGCGCTCGATGGCGGTCGCGATCGCGGCGATCACGATGTCCGGCGCGATCGGCGGGTTCGCGAGCCCGTTCCTGATGGGCGTGCTCAACACGGCCACCGGGTCGATGCGCGGCGGCCTCTATTTCAACGCCGCGCTGCTCGCGGCCGGCGCCGTCGCCTTGCTCGGCACGCTGCGCACCCGCGCGGTGTCGCGCACGAACGCCGGCTGACGGCATCGCCCCCCCTTTACTCACCCTCATCGACTCCCATGAATTTCGACCTTGAACTCGAACACCGGATGATCCGCGACCTCGTCGCACGTTTCGTGCAGGACGAGCTGATCCCGCTCGAAGCAGCGGTCATGGCCCGCGAGGCCGACGGCCAGCGCTTCGGGCTGCTCGACGAAGAACGCGCCCACCTCGACGAGCGTTCCCGGCAGCTCGGCCTGTGGGGCCTCGACGCGCCGCTCGACGCCGGCGGCTCGGACCTGCCGGCCGTCGCGATGGTCGGCGTCAACGAAGCGATCGGCACGACCGTGACGCCGTACATCCTGCCGCCCGATTCGCCGAACCTGCGGATGCTTTGCGACGTGGCCGACGACGCGCAGCGCGCGCGTTATCTCGAACCGTACGCACGCGGCATCACGCGTGCCGCGATGGCGATCTCCGAGCCGGGCGCCGGCTCGGACCCGGGCGCGCTGTCGACGACGGCCGTGCGCGACGGTGACGGCTGGGTGCTGAACGGACGGAAGATCTGGATCAGCCACGCGCCCGAAGCCGACTGGACGATCGTGATGGCGCTCACCGATCGAAGCAAGGGCAAGCGCGGCGGCATGTCGGCATTCATCGTCGACCGCGACACGCCCGGTTTCATCATCGAACGGCGGATCCCGATGATCGGCGGGCTGTCGACCTACGAAATCGTGCTGGACGACTGCCGCATTCCCGCCGCGCAACTGCTGGGCCAGGAAGGTGCCGGCTTCGCGCCGATGCAGACACGGCTCGCGAACCGGCGGCTGGAGATGGCCGCATGGTGCATCGGCCGCGCCGAGCGCGCGGTCGCGATGCTGTGCGACCATGCGAAACAGCGCAAGACCTTCGGCGTGCCGCTCGCGGAACGCCAGGCGGTCCAGTGGTGGGTCGCCGACGCGCTCACGCAGATCCACGCGTGCCGCCTCATGACCTACGAAGCGGCCGCGCGCGTGGATGCCGGGCAGGATGCACGCACGCAGATCTCGATGGTCAAGGTGTTCGCCACCGAAATGGCGTCGAGCGTCATCGATCATGCGATGCAGACGCTCGGCGCGATGGGCATGACGAAGGAAATGCCGTTGCAGCAGATGGCCAGCGAAGCGCGGCTGATGCGCATCTTCGAAGGCCCGACCGAGGTGCACCGCTGGGTCATCGCGCGCAGCGCGCTCTGACCGCGGTGCACCACCCACCTTCACGATGGAGCCATGCGTTGGACACCCTGCATCTCGTCGCCCCCGAAATCCGCCCGCTGCTCGAGACCTGGCCGACCGTCACGCTCGGCATCGACAACCTCGCGCAGTCGCGCGAACGCGTGCTGCCGCTGCCGCCGCCCGACCTGGCCGGCAGCACGCTCGAACGCCGCACGGTGCCCGGCCCGGCCGGTGCGCCGGACGTCCCGGTCCTCGTCTACCTGCCCGACCATCACGTGCGGCCGCTCCCGGCGATCGTTCACCTGCATGGCGGCGGCTTCGTGCGCGGCAAGGCGAAGGATCTCGAGGCGGTGCACCGGCCGCTCGTGACGCAGCTCGGCTGCGCGCTGATCTCGATCGACTACCGGCTCGCGCCTGAAACCGTGTTTCCCGGCGCGATCGAGGATTGCTACGCGGCGCTCGCGTGGGTCTTCCGCCACGCCGATACGCTAGGCATCGATGCGTCGCGGATCGGCGTGGCGGGCGAGAGCGCGGGCGGCGGACTCGCCGCGTCGCTGGCGCTGCTGGCCCGCGACCGCGGCGAATACCGGCTCGCGTTCCAGCATCTGATCTACCCGATGCTCGACGATCGCACCTGCACGCGCACGCCGCACCCGCATGCCGGCGAGTTCGTCTGGCACGCGGCCAACAACCGGTTCGGCTGGACCTCGCTGCTCGGTCACGCGCCGGGCATCGACGGCGTCTCGCCCTACGCGGCGGCCGCGCGCGCCACGCGGCTCGACGGCCTGCCGCCCGCGTTCCTGTCGGTCGGCTCGCTCGACCTGTTCCTCGACGAAAACCTCGACTATGCGCGGCGCCTGCTCCGCGCGGGCGTGCCGACCGAACTGCACGTGCTGCCCGGCGGCGTGCACGGTTTCGACATCGTGCCCGGCGCGCGCATCGCCGAAACGGCGCGCCGCCTGAGCCACGACGCGCTGCGCCGCTTCCTGCACGGCTGACGAAAACGACGCGGGCGGCCGAAGCCGCCCGCATCCGCGCCGATACCGCCGGCAACGATCAGAACGCGTCGCCCGGCACCCGCACCCAGCCTTCCATCAGCACGCGCGCGCTGCGGCTCATGATCGCCTTGGTGACGGTCCACTCGCCGTTCTCCTGCTGCTGCGCTTCCGCGCCGACGCGCAGCGTGCCCGACGGATGCCCGAAGCGCACCGCGTTGCGTTCGCCGCCGCCCGCCGCCAGGTTGACGAGCGTGCCGGGGATCGCCGCGGCCGTGCCGATCGCGACCGCCGCCGTGCCCATCATCGCGTGGTGCAGCTTGCCCATCGACATCGCGCGCACCAGCAGGTCGACATCGCCCGCGTTCACGCGCTTGCCGCTCGACGCGACGTAATCGGCCGGCTTCGCGACGAACGCGATCTTCGGCGTGTGCTGCCGCGTCGCGATTTCATCGAGCGTGTCGATCAGGCCCATGCGCAGCGCGCCGTGCGCGCGGATCGTCTCGAACTTCTCGAGCGCCTTCGCATCGCCGTTGATCGCGTCCTGCAGCTCGGTGCCCGTATAGCCGATCGCTTCCGCCTCGACGAAGATCGTCGGGATGCCCGCGTTGATCATCGTCGCCTTCAGCGTGCCGACGCCCGGCACCGCGAGATCGTCGACGAGGTTGCCGGTCGGGAACATCGACCCGCCCGCGCCTTCCTCCTCGGCGGCCGGGTCCATGAATTCGAGCTGCACTTCGGCGGCCGGGAACGTGACGCCGTCCAGTTCGAAGTCGCCCGTCTCCTGCACCGCGCCGTTCGTGATCGGCACGTGCGCCACGATCGTCTTGCCGATGTTCGCCTGCCAGATCCGCACGGTCGCGATGCCGTCGCGCGGCACGCGCGACGGATCGACGAGCCCGCCGCTGATCGCGAACGGGCCGACCGCCGCCGACAGGTTGCCGCAGTTGCCGGTCCAGTCGACGAACGCGCGGTCGATCGCGACCTGCCCGAACAGGTAGTCGACGTCGTGGCCGGGCCGCGTGCTCTTCGACACGATCACCGTCTTGCTGGTGGACGACGTCGCACCGCCCATCCCGTCGATCTGCTTGCCGTACGGATCGGGGCTGCCGATCACGCGCAGCAGCAGCGCGTCGCGCGCGGCGCCCGGCGCCTGCGCGGCATCCGGCAGGTCCTGCAGCCTGAAGAACACACCCTTGCTGGTGCCGCCGCGGATATAGGTCGCGGGAACCCTGATTTGAGGAATGTGAGCCATGTCCGTGTTCTCTCCGTGGGCCCGTCAGGCCGCCTGCGACGATTCGAGGAAGTCCTGCGCGAAACGCTGCAGCACGCCGCCCGCCTCGTAGATCGACACTTCCTCGGCCGTATCGAGCCGGCACGTCATCGGCACCTCGACGCGCTCGCCGTTCTTGCGGTGAATCACGAGCGTCAGGTCGGCGCGCGGCGTGCGCTCGCCGATCACGTCGAAGGTTTCGGTGCCGTCGATGCCGAGCGTCGTCCGGTTCGTGCCGGGCTTGAACTCGAGCGGCAGCACGCCCATCCCGATCAGGTTCGTGCGGTGGATCCGCTCGAAGCCTTCGGCGGCGATCGCCTCGACGCCCGCGAGCCGCACGCCCTTCGCGGCCCAGTCGCGCGACGAGCCCTGGCCGTAGTCGGCGCCGGCCACGACGATCAGCGGCTGCTTGCGATTCATGTACGTCTCGATCGCTTCCCACATCCGCATGACCTTGCCTTCCGGCTCGACGCGCGCGAGCGAGCCCTTCTTCACCGCGCCGTCGACCACCGCCATCTCGTTGATCAGCGTCGGGTTCGCGAAGGTCGCGCGCTGCGCGGTCAGGTGGTCTCCCCGGTGCGTCGCGTACGAGTTGAAGTCTTCTTCCGGCAGGCCCATCTTCGCGAGGTATTCGCCGGCCGCGCTGTCCAGCAGGATCGCGTTCGACGGCGACAGGTGGTCGGTCGTGATGTTGTCGCCGAGCACCGCGAGCGGGCGCATGCCCTGCAGCGTGCGTTCGCCGGCCAGCGCGCCTTCCCAGTACGGCGGACGGCGGATGTACGTGCTCTGCGGGCGCCAGTCGTACAGCGGCGCCGCGCGCTCGCCCGCATCGGCGCTGCGCGCGAACATCGGCTCGTAGACCTTGCGGAACTGCTCGGGCTTCACGCTCGACGCGACGATCGCGTCGATCTCCTCGTCGGTCGGCCAGATGTCCTTCAGCGTGACGGGCTTGCCATCGTGGTCATGACCGAGCACGTCCTTCTCGATGTCGAAGCGGATCGTGCCGGCGATCGCATACGCGACGACGAGCGGCGGCGATGCGAGGAACGCCTGCTTCGCATACGGGTGGATGCGGCCGTCGAAGTTGCGGTTGCCGGACAGCACGGCCGTCGCGTACAGGTCGCGATCGACGATCTCCTGCTGGATCTTCGGGTCGAGCGCGCCCGACATCCCGTTGCAGGTCGTGCACGCGAACGCGACGATGCCGAAGCCGAGCTTCTCGAGTTCGGGCAGCAGGTTCGCTTCTTCCAGGTACAGCTCGACCGCCTTCGAGCCGGGCGCGAGCGAGCTCTTCACCCACGGCTTGCGCGTGAGGCCCTTCGCGTTCGCGTTGCGCGCGAGCAGGGCCGCGGCGATCACGTTGCGCGGGTTGCTGGTGTTCGTGCAGCTCGTGATCGCGGCGATGATCACCGCGCCGTCGGGCATCTCGCCCGCCTTCTCTTCCCACTGGCCGGCGATCCCGCGCGCGGCGAGGTCGGACGTCGGCAGCCGCTTGTGCGGGTTCGACGGGCCGGCCATGTTGCGCACCACGCTCGACAGGTCGAACGTCAGCGTGCGCTCGTACTGCGCATCGTTCAGCGTATCGGCCCACAGGCCCGCCGCCTTCGCGTAGGTCTCGACGAGCTTCACCTGCTCGTCGCTGCGGCCGGTGAGGCGCAGGTAGTCGGTCGTCTGGCCGTCGATGAAGAACATCGCGGCCGTCGCGCCGTATTCGGGCGCCATGTTCGAGATCGTCGCGCGATCGCCGAGCGTGAGGCTCGCCGCGCCTTCGCCACGGAATTCCAGATACGCGCCGACCACCTTTTCCTTGCGCAGGAACTCGGTCAGCGCGAGCACGATGTCGGTCGCGGTGATGCCGGGCTGGCGCTTGCCGGTCAGCTCGACGCCGACGATGTCCGGCAGGCGCATCCACGATGCGCGGCCCAGCATCACGTTCTCCGCTTCGAGCCCGCCGACGCCGATCGCGATCACGCCGAGCGCGTCGACGTGCGGCGTGTGGCTGTCGGTGCCGACGCAGGTGTCCGGGTACGCGACGCCGTCCTGCGCCTGGATCACCGGCGACATCTTCTCGAGGTTGATCTGGTGCATGATGCCGTTGCCCGGCGGGATCACGTCGACGTTCTCGAACGCCTTCTTCGTCCACTCGATGAAGTGGAAGCGATCCTCGTTGCGGCGATCCTCGATCGCGCGGTTCTTCGCGAACGCGTCCGGATCGAAGCCGCCGCACTCGACGGCGAGCGAGTGGTCGACGATCAGCTGCACGGGCACGACCGGGTTCACTTTCGCCGGGTCGCCGCCGCCATCGGCGATCGCGTCGCGCAGGCCCGCGAGGTCGACGAGCGCCGTCTGCCCGAGGATGTCGTGGCACACGACCCGCGCCGGGAACCACGGGAAGTCGCGTTCGCGCTTGCGCTCGATGATCTGCTTCAGCGAATCGGCGAGGATCGCCGGATCGCAACGGCGCACGAGGTTTTCGGCGAGCACGCGCGACGTGTACGGCAGCGTGTCGTAGGCGCCGGGCGCGATCGCGTCGACCGCGGCGCGCGCGTCGAAATAGTCCAGCGACGTGCCGGGCAGGGGTTTGCGGTTGGCGGTATTCATGATGTGGGGCGGAATTCGGGGTAAGACGTTCCGCGCGCGCCGGCGGCCCGCATCACGGGCGCCGGCGCGCGCGGCGGGCGTTTCAGCGCTTCTCGATCGGCACGAACTGCAGGTCTTCCGGACCGGTGTAGTTCGCGCTCGGGCGGATGATCTTGTTGTCGATACGCTGCTCGATGATGTGCGCGCTCCAGCCCGACGTGCGCGAGATCACGAACAGCGGCGTGAACATCGCGGTCGGCACGCCCATCATGTGATACGACACCGCACTGAACCAGTCGAGGTTCGGGAACATCTTCTTCGCTTCCCACATCACCGATTCGAGGCGCTCGGCGATGTTGTACAGCTTCAGGTCGCCCGCTTCCTTCGACAGCTTGTGCGCGACGCCCTTGATCACCTTGTTGCGCGGATCGGAGATCGTGTAGACCGGGTGGCCGAAGCCGATCACGACTTCCTTGTTCTCGACGCGGCGGCGGATATCGGCCTCGGCGTCGTCCGGCGAGCTGTAGCGGCTCTGGATTTCATATGCGACTTCGTTCGCGCCGCCGTGCTTCGGCCCGCGCAGCGCGCCGATCGCGCCGGTGATCGCCGAGTAGATGTCCGAGCCCGTGCCCGCGATCACGCGGCCGGTGAACGTCGACGCGTTGAATTCGTGCTCCGCGTACAGGATCAGCGACGTGTGCATCGCCTCGACCCACGACTTCGACGGCGTCTTGCCGTGCAGCAGGTGCAGGAAGTGGCCGCCGATCGAGTCGTCGTCGGTTTCCGTTTCGATGCGCTTGCCGTTGTGCGAGAAGTGATACCAGTACAGCAGCATCGAACCGAGCGATGCCATCAGGCGGTCGGCGATGTCGCGCGCGCCCGGCAGGTTGTGGTCGTCCTTCTCCGGCAGCACGGTGCCGAGCACCGACACGCCCGTGCGCATCACGTCCATCGGGTGCGCGGATGCCGGGATCTGCTCGAGCGCGGCCTTCAGCGCGTTCGGCAGGCCGCGCAGCGCGCGCAGCTTCGCCTTGTACGCGGCCAGTTCGGTCAGGTTCGGCAGCGTGCCGTGAACGAGCAGGTGCGCGATTTCCTCGAATTCGCACGACTCGGCGACGTCGAGAATGTCGTAGCCGCGATAGTGCAGGTCGTTGCCGGTCTTGCCGACCGTGCACAGCGCCGTGTTGCCGGCCGTCACGCCCGACAGCGCCACCGATTTCTTCGGCTTGAATGCGCCTGCGGCGGCCGGTGCTGCTGCGTCTTTCGTCTCGCTCATCTTTCCGTTCTCCAATATGTATCGTGGGTGTCATGTCCGCCGGGCGCGGCACGGGTGCGCGCGGCCCGGTTTCATGCAAGGCATGCCGGGAATCGTGCCCGGCGCGCGGGCCGCGTTACTTCTTGCCCTGCGCGAACAGCTCGTCGAGCTTGCGCTCGTATTCGTGATAGCCGAGGAAGTCGTACAGCTCGGCGCGCGTCTGCATCGTCGGCACGGCCGCCTTCTGCGTGCCGTCGCGGCGCAGCGTCTCGTAGAAGTTCAGCGCGGCCTTGTTCATCGCGCGATACGCGCCGCAGCAGTACAGCGCGATGTCGACGTTCGCCTCGCGCAGCTCGTCGAGCGTGAACAGCGGCGTCGAGCCGAACTCGGTCAGGTTCGCGAGGATCGGCACCTTCACGGCCGCCTTGAAGCGGCGGTAGTCGTCGAGCGTCTTCATCGCTTCCGGGAAGATCATGTCCGCGCCGGCCTCGACATAGGCCACCGCGCGCTCGATCGCCGAATCGATCCCTTCGGCGGCGGCCGCGTCGGTGCGCGCCATGATCACGAATTGATCGTCGGTGCGCGCATCGACCGCGGCCTTGATGCGATCGACCATTTCGTCGGCCGGCACGACTTCCTTGCCCGGACGGTGGCCGCAGCGCTTCTGGCCGACCTGGTCTTCCAGGTGCACGGCCGCGACGCCGGCCTTGATGAACGAGCGCACCGTGCGCGCGATGTTGAACGCGCCGCCCCAGCCCGTATCGATGTCGACCAGCAGCGGCAGGTCGGTCGCGTTGGTGATCCGGTTCGCGTCGATCAGCACGTCTTCCATCGTGCTGATGCCGAGGTCGGGGATCCCGAGCGAGTTCGCGGCGACGCCGCCGCCCGACAGGTACACGGCCTTGAAGCCGACGGCCTGCGCCATCTTGGCCGCGTACGCGGTGATCGCGCCGACCACCTGCAGCGGCTGCTCGGCCGCGACTGCCGCGCGGAATTTCGCGCCGGCGCTCTGAAGATGCGTGTTGCTCATGAACGGCCTCCTGATGGAATGCCCGATAACAGCAAGGACCGGGCCAGCTCGCGGAATGTCGCTAACCCTCTGATTCTTAAGCAACCGGCACGGGCGATGCCGCACCCGGCGATTTCAATTCAGCAATTTCATGTTTCAAAAATGAAATCACGCGCGCATAATCGACCGCCATGGACCTCTCCTCGACCAAGCCCGTCGGCCCGGCGGATCGCGCGGCGCGCCCGCGCATCTGGGCGATGGGCATCAGCCGCCTGCGCGAACTCTTTCGCGAGATCGCCGGCGAATTCGACGAACGCGCCGACGTGCGCATCGTGACGCGCGCCTATGAGGATGCGCTCAGCGCGATCGCCGAGGCCGGCACCGCGCGGCCCGACGTGATCGTCGCGGCCGGCTCGAACGGCGGCTTCCTGAAGACGCGTGCGCAGGTGCCGGTGGTGGTCGTGTCGCCGACCGGCTTCGACGTGATGCAGGCGCTCGCGCGCGCCCGGCGCGACGCGTCGCGGATCGCGCTCGTCAGCGCCGGCGAAACGCCGCCCGAAGTGCGCC
The DNA here is from genome assembly GCF_001411495.1 of Burkholderia cepacia ATCC 25416. Classification (NCBI taxonomy): domain Bacteria; kingdom Pseudomonadati; phylum Pseudomonadota; class Betaproteobacteria; order Burkholderiales; family Burkholderiaceae; genus Burkholderia; species Burkholderia cepacia. The sequence continues at coordinate 1,493,123 of NZ_CP012982.1, forward strand.
GCTTCGTCGCCGCATACGGCCTCGACGTGCAGTTTGCGTCATATCAGTCCGCGCAGGAAGCGGAAGCCTGCGTGCACGAGCTGCGCGACCGCGGCATCGAGACGATCGTCGGCCCCGGCCTCGTCACCGATCTCGCCGCCAGCGCCGGCATGGGCGCGGTGTTCCTGTATTCGCACGCGTCGGTGCGCAAGGCCGTCGAGACGGCGCTCGAAGTCGCGTACGCGACGCATGCCGAGGCGTTCCGCCGCCAGCGGCTCGACAACCTGCTCCAGCACCTGCGCGACGGCGTGGTCGCGCTCGACGCGCGCGGCCGCGTGGAGGCGATCAACGAGCGGCTCGCGTCGGCGCTCGGGGTCGAACCCGCGGCGGCCGTCGGCCGCGCGCTCGTCGACCTGCGGCCCGAGCTGCGCACGCTGCGCGGCGAGGACGGCGACGCGCTCGCGACCGTGCGCGGCGTGCGCTACGTCGTGCATCGCGGGCCGCTGGTCGATCGCGGCGTCACGTCGGGCAGCGTGCTGACGTTCCAGGAATCGCGCGCGGTCGAACGGCTCGACCGCGCACTGCGTTCGCAGCCCACCACGCAGCAGTTCGCGGCGCGCTACGCGCTCGACGACGTGGTCGGCGCATCGGCGCCGATGGCGCGCGTGCGCGATCTCGTGCGCCGCTACGCGAAATCCGACGCGACCGTGCTCGTGCTCGGCGAAAGCGGCACCGGCAAGGAAATGATCGCGCAGAGCCTGCACGCGCTGTCCGCGCGGCGCAGCTACCCGTTCGTCGCGGTCAATTGCGGCGCGTTTCCGGAAGCCCTGCTCGAAAGCGAGCTGTTCGGCTATGAGGAAGGCGCGTTCACCGGTGCGCGGCGCGGCGGCAAGACCGGCCTGTTCGAAGCCGCACACCGCGGCACGCTGTTTCTCGACGAGATCGGCGAGATGCCGCCGTCGCTGCAGAGCCGGCTGCTGCGCGTGCTGCAGGAGCGCGAGGTGATCCGCCTCGGCTCGACCGAGCCGATCCGCATCGACGTGCGCGTGATCGCCGCGACGCACCGTCCGCTGCTCGCCGCCGTCGAGGCCGGCACGTTCCGCGCGGATCTCTATTACCGGCTCAACATCCTGAACGTCGGCCTGCCGCCGCTGCGCGAGCGCGCAGCCGACATCCCGGCGCTCGCGGCCACGCTGCTCGTGCAGGCCGCACGACGCGAACCGCGGCTCGCCGAGCGCCTGCGCGACGCCGACGATGCCGCGCGCGTGCTCGGCGCGACGCAGGCCGGGCTCACCCGCTACCGGTGGCCCGGCAACGTGCGCGAACTGCAGAACGTGATCGAGCGGATCGCGGTGGAGCTGGCCGAGGAAGCCGACGAAAACGATCCGGCCGCCGCCTGCGGCACGCTCGATCCCGACGCGCTGCAGGCGATCGCGCCCGAGCTGTTCGCGGCGCCCCCCGACGCGGCCGACGCCGACGATGCGCAGACGCTGCACGCACGCCGCCGTCGCGCGGAAACCGACGAGATCCGCGCGGTACTCGACGCGTGCGGCGGCGACCGCGATCGCGCATGCGCGATGCTCGGCATCAGCAAGACGACGCTGTGGCGGAAGTTGTCGGTGAAATAGGCAGGCCTGATGCGGCGCGCCGGCGCGCGCCGGCGTAACGAGGAACGTCAGTCGACCTTGTGATAGTGGCGGTACGCCTTCGCGCGATTGCCGCACGACGACATCGAACACCAGCGGCGGCTGCCGTTCTTGCTGTCGTCGATGAACAACCACTGGCAGGCGTCGTTCGCGCAACGCTTGACCTTCGCGAGCCGCGCGCCGCCGAGCAGGTCGATCGCCGACCACAGCACCGGGCTCAGCAGCGCCGCGAGCGCGCCGCCTGCGCCGCCGATCCGCCACGCATAGGCGCCGTCGATGCGCGCCAGCGCAACGCGCGGCGCCGCTTCCGCCAGAAAGCCGCCAAGCAGCGCCAGGTCGTCGGCATGCGGCTCGCGCTGCTCGGCCTGCGCATGAAACAGCCGATACAGCGCCTCGCGCAGCGCGAGTGCGCGCGCGAGCATCGCCGGCTCGTCATCCTTGTCCCGCACTCGACACGCGTCGGCCAGACCGGCCGGTATGCACGCCTGCTCGCGGCACCACGTCAACAGGTCGTCCAGCGTCCCGAAGGTCTCCGTCGGCGTGTCGGCGCCGCGCCAGTACAGCGTGTTCGCGAAATCGATGCTCAGCGTTTCCGGCGGCGCCGGAATCAGGCAGTCCGTCGTGACGGAAGGTTGCGTTTTGCTCATGACGCGATCGTATCTAACCAGCATGCCGGTTGACAAGCATCCGGGCGCTTTCTAACATAACCGGCATGGTGGTTAAAAACGGTTGACTGCACTGCGCCCTTTCAGCTCAAGGAGACACAGATGATCGATCGCCTTTTCTTCAGCGTTATCCACAACGACCGCAGCCGGGTGTTCGACGACAGCACACTCGGTGCGCTCCGCTACAAGCGGCTGGCATCGTGCTTGTAGGCAGCTTTGCCGTCCTGACGTCCCCTCTTCAGTTCAAGGAGCCCACAGATGATCGATCACCTTTCCTTCGGCGTTGCCCACATCGACCGCAGCCGCACGTTCTACGACAGCACGCTCGGCGCGCTCGGCTACAAGCGGCTGTATAGCGACGACGGCTCGATCGGGTACGGCGAGACCGAGCCGGTGCTGTGGCTGCAGCATGCGGCTCGCCCCATCGCCGCCGATCCCGATTCCGGGCTGCACCTGTCGTTCAAGGCCGCGTCGCCCGTCGAGGTCGACGCGTTCTACCGCGCCGCGCTCGAGCACGGCGGCCAGGACAACGGCGGGCCCGGCAAGCGCGAGCACTACGGCCCCGGCTATTACGCGGCGTTCGTCGTCGATCCCGACGGATATCGGCTCGAAGCCCATTGCGAGCTGGACAACGTCGTCTGATCCGGTTCGTACCGACGCGGGTGAACGACAAGGGCCCGATTCCGCATCGCGCGGAATCGGGCCCTTGTCGTTGTTTTTGCTGCATCGAGGTTCGGTCGCGACGCTCGCCGTGGGCAAGCACGCCGATGCCGGGCGGCGCGGCCGGCTCGCGGCCGATTGCCCCGCGATCCGCCCGCGTCGGGCACGCGCTTACTGCGCGTTGCGCGTGCTCTGCAACTGCTCGCCGAGCCCGTCGATCCCGAGGCGCACCGTCTGGCCGGCCTTCAGGAACACCGGCGACGGCTTGATGCCCATCCCGACGCCCGGCGGCGTGCCCGTCGTGATCACGTCGCCCGGCTGCAGCGTCATGCAGCTCGACAGATAGGCGATCAGCTGCGCGACGGTGAACACCATCGTGCGCGTGTTGCCGTTCTGATAGCGGTGGCCGTCGACCTCGAGCCACAGGTCGAGACGCTGCGGATCGGGCACCTCGTCACGCGTGACGAGCCACGGGCCGATCGGGCCGAACGTGTCGAAACCCTTGCCCTTGTCCCACTGGCCGCCGCGCTCGATCTGCCATTCGCGCTCCGACACGTCGTTGACGACGCAGTAGCCCGCGACGTAATCGAGCGCGCGCGCTTCGTCGACGTCCTTGCAGGTCGCGCCGATCACGACGCCCAGCTCGACTTCCCAATCCGTCTTGACCGAACCCTTCGGGATGTCGATGCCGTCGTTCGGGCCGCAGATCGAGCTCGTCCACTTGCCGAACACGACGGGCTCCTTCGGCACCGGCATGCCGGCTTCGGCCGCGTGATCGGCGTAGTTCAGGCCGATGCCGATGAACTTGCCGACATGGCCGACGCACGCGCCGATGCGCGGCTCGCCCGACACGAGCGGCAGCGTGGCCGGATCGATTGCACGCAGACGCGCGAGACCCGCGTCGGACAGCACATCGCCGGACAGATCCGGCACATGCGCCGACAGGTCGCGAATCCGGCCGTCCGCGTCGAGAATACCGGGCTTTTCCTGGCCGGACGGGCCATAACGAAGCAGTTTCATCGTGCTCAACCTCTGTTGTCGAATGGGACAGGATACCGGCCGACGCCGCTCTTCGCGGCCGCGTGCCGGACTGATTGTCGATCGTCGATTGCGCGCGTCGGCGCCGCATCCGGCATGCCGTTCGACGCGCGAGGGTCGCGCGGGCGCAGCGATCGTGGCGCCACACGGAAGTATGGCGCGCATCGAACGAGCGGCCGCCGGTCTGCGCATCGGCGACGACGGCCCGGCACCCGCGACATGGCCCGGCCCGTACCGGCCGGCGTCACGCGCGGCCGCACCGTCGCTGGCCCGCCAGTCTTTGTACCATCGGCCGCGCACGATGAAATGACGCGCGACGGATACCGACTATTGGTGCGCCCGCGGGCGCTGCGGCGCAGCATCGCGGGCGGCGGCGCAGCCCGATTTCCTTTCGAATACCTTGAACCGGTGCCACCTGTCATGAATACCGGGTATTCGGAGCTTCCCTGTCATCCTGAAAACAAATTGATCCGTTCTTGTTAGGTAACGATCGGTAAAAAGACGCTGCATTGCACACTAAATGTTTGTTGTTAAGCTCGGACGGATGGCGTGCGTCGCCACACGCGAGCCCGACACAGGCGAAGTGCAGAATCGGTCAGCGTGCGTCGCCAATCGATCGACAGTAATCCCCCAACCTCACATCGACAATGCAAACAACCAACGACCTGCTTCCCGGCTGCGACGCACGGGAATCGATGGGCACAATCGACCGTTATCGCGCACCCGCGCTCGACAAGGGTCTCGACATCCTCGAACTCCTGTCGGAGCAGAAAGAAGGCCTCACCCGCACCGAAATCACGAAGGAACTCGGCCGCAACGCGAGCGAGATCTACCGGATGCTCGAACGCCTCGTCGCGCGCCGCTACGTGATGCGCTCGACCGGCGGCGACCGCTATACGCTCAGCCTCAAGCTGTTCTCGCTCGCGCACCGGCATCCGCCGATGAGCAGGCTGATCGCCGAGGCGCTGCCGCCGATGCAGCGCTTCGCCGATTCCTCGGAACAATCGTGCCACCTGTCCGTCTACGATCGCGGCAACCTGCTCGTGATCGCGCAAGTCGACGGGCCCGGCCCGTGGGGTGTGTCGGTCCGGCTCGGCTCGCGCATCGGGCTCGCCGATACGGCATCGGGGCGGGTGATGCTGTCGTTCCAGGGCGCCGAGCAGCGCGCGCACATGCTCGCGGAGCACCGCAAGGTCAAGGGCGAAGCGCCGCTGAACGAGCAGGAACTCGCGTACGCGTGCCAGTCCATCCGGCAGGCCGGCTACCTGCGCCAGGACAGCCGCCAGGCGTACGGCGTGACCGACCTGACCGCGCCGATCCTCGGGCCGTCCGGCCATGCGATCGCGGTGCTGACCTGCCCGTACATGCGCCGGATCGATGCGCACATGGCGCCGTCGGTCGACGCGGTCGTCGATGGGTTGCGCGAAACGGCCGCCCATCTGTCGATGTGCCGCACCGAAACCTGCTGACACAGCTGACCCTGCCGACACGCAGGCTCGTCGGAACGCACCGGGTACGGCGCGATTGCGCCGATCCCGGTCGCCCGCGATCACGCCGGTGCGAGGCGCGACGCACGGTGCCATATCGTGCGTCCACGGCGCTACGCTAAAATAGCGGCCCTCTCAAAAACTACGGCGGCCGGTTGTCGCGGCCGTCGTGTCCGATGGATGTCATGGCCAAACTTCTGAACGATCAAGAATTCCAGCGTTTCTCCGAACTTCAGCAGAAGCAGGCAAGCTTCACGATCACGCCCGAGGAGGCGGACGAACTGCGCGATATCGTCGCGCGCGCGCAGAAGAAGCGCGACGATCGTGCCGCCGCGATGCAGGCGATCGAGAACTACATCGAGCAGTTCGACATCACGCCCGACGAACTCTTCTCGCCCGAGCAGATCGGCGACGCGGCCCGCACCTACGGGCTCATCACGGCGACCAAGAAGGAACGCACGCTGCCGCCGTCGATCACGTTCAACGGCAAGCCGTACCAGTGGACCAAGACGCTTCCGGACGACGTGCGCGGCGCGCTGTTCGAAGCATTCACGTCCGGCGAATCGGTCAAGCGCTTCATCGCGATGCCGAAGGACATCGCACGCTGCGCACTGACGATCGCCCGCCTCGAGCGCGAAACCGGCGCCGTCTATGCCGATTCGCACCTCGAGGAACTCGCGATTTCGCGCGACCAGGTGAACGACGCGGCGGCGAAACTCGCTGCCTGAATGTAAGCGCGGGCACGGTTCATGCGTGCCCGCCCCCTGCTCAACGCCGACCTTGGCCGGCGTTGCGCTTGCGCAAGCCGTGCGTCCGGACACTCCCGAAAAGTCTCACCCTGGCGTCCCGCAAGCGCTCACCCACACCTCCCGAAAAAGCTCACCAAGGCTCCCGGATGTGCTCACCGAAGCCTCCCGGATGTGCTCACCGACACGTCCCGCAGCCCCTCACCGATGTGCCCCGGAAAGGCTCACCGACGCCTCCCGCAGGTACTCACCGGCCACTCCCGGGAAGGCTCACCGAATGCTCCCGTATCGGCTCACCTCGACCGTCCTGGAGAAGCTCACCGGTGGCTCCTGAAAAATCTCACCTTTTGGGCAGGCTCGAATTTTCGAGGCTGAAATACGGCGGCAAATACGTGTGAACATCGCGCGGAAAACTACGACGCGCGACGGATATCGCGGCAAACGAAACGCGTCTCGCGATGCCTGCCGTATGCGTGTCGTTGTTTCCATCGCGAACAGGCAGCGACACGTTCGCCGTTGTTTCGCTCGCGAGACCGGTTCGAATGCCCGGCATTCGTGACCGGAAACATCCGCAACGTGCCGGGAAGCCGGGGACATCGACGGCATACGGCGTCCGTGCGCGCCGAACCGCCGACGGACGCTACGGCTGCAGCTTCATCCTGAAGCCGACGACACCGGGCTCCTCCGTCGTCGACACGGCGAAACCGCACGACTTCGCAAGCGCGATCATCGCCGAGTTCTCGCGCAGCGCCTCGCCGATCATCCATGCGGTTCCGCGCGAACGCGCGTAGTCGATGATCCGGTTCATCATCAGCCGGCCAAGCCCCTTGCCCTTCTGGTCGGGTCGTACCGCGATCGCGAACTCCGCCGTCTCGTTGTCGGGATCGGCCACCGCGCGCGCCACCGCGAGCGTGTGGTCGCGCCCGGACACATCGGTGAACGACACGATGAAGGCCATCTCACGGTCGTAATCGATCTGCGTCATGCGCGCCACCTGTGAATGATCGAAGCTGCGCACCGCACCGAAGAATCGCATCCGCAGATCGTCCGGTGTCATCGCGCCGAGCAGCTCGTTGTGCGCGGCCTCGTCTTCCGGACGGATCGGGCGGATCGTCACCGTCTCGCCGCGCCACTCGAGCGTCTGTTCGAGGTGGCGCGGATACGGCATGATCGCGAGCCGGCTGCGGCCCGTGGCCAGCGTGATACGCGGTGCGATCACTTGCGCACGGTCGGACAGCACGCGCAGCGTGACCGACATCGCAACGACTTCACGCACGTCGCAGACGACCTGCGACAGCGCCGTCAATGCGTCGAGCGTCGGCTCGACGGGTGTGCGGCGTGCATACGGCGAGCGTTCCATCACCGCGCGGGCGAGCACGGTGTTCAGCGGCGGCAGGCCATAGACGACGAACGGCGCCGATACGCCGTCCGCGGGCGGCACGGCATAGCGAAACACCGGGCCGAAGTTCGCATCGTCGTACATGTCGACCGTGACATCGACGACTTTCGTGCCGGCCGGCTCGGCGGCCTGCTCGCCCTGCAGGCCGAAACGGGACAGCCAGCCCAGCGCGGCTTCGCCGGTCAGCTCATGCTCGCCGGCTTCGACCATCCGGCGCGCGTCGGCCTGCGCGGATGCAACGCACTCGGCCGGCTGCAGCGGCGTGCCCTCGGGCGTTTGCATCAGCAGTTGCCGCCCGAGGTTGTAGTCGACGAGACGCGCATACGCGCGTGCGAGCCGCTGCGGCGTGGTGTGCACGGGAATGCCGTTCGCGTGCAATGCATCGCGCGTCGCCGCGTCGACCGCGCCGAAGAAACACGCGAGGATGCCGCGATGCGCGTACTGCCGCGCTTCGATCAGCGTGTGCGCGACCGCGTCGGCCGGCGCGCTGTGGGAAGTCGAATGGACGACGAACAGCGTGCCCGTTTGCGGGAACGGCGCGAGCGCCTTGACCGCCGCGGCAAAATGCTCGGGCCGCGCATCGTCGCCCAGCGTCAGCGGATTGCCGGGCGACGCGAGATGCGGCAGCGCGACCGAGACGGCCGACGTGGCGGCGGGCGGCCAGTCGGCCAGTACGTCGCGCACGTCGGACACCGCGTCGACCGCGAGTTTCGCGACCCCGGCATCGCTCGTCACGAGCGTGGCCGCGCCGCGCGCCGTGACGCGGCCGACGCCGAGCGTCTCGATCTCGTCGAGGAGGTCGTCGAGCGCATCGACCCGCACCATCCCCGCGCGCTGGAACGCCGCCGTATAGAGCGCGTCGCCGGGATCGGCACGCCCGGTGCGCAAGGCGAGCACCGGCTTGTTGCGCGCGGCCGCGCGGGCGGCGGACATGAACTTGCGCGCCGCGCGCACGGTATCGAGTTCGAGCAGGATCGCGCGCGTGCCGGGGTCGCTCGCGAGATAGTCGAGCACGTCGCCCGCATCGACGTCGGACTCGCTGCCGAGCGCGACGACATGCGAAAAACCGAGGCCCCGTGCGTCGGCCCAGCCGAGCACCGCGTTCGTCAGCGCATTCGATTGCGACACCCACGCGACACCGCCCGATCGCGCCGTATAGGCCGGTGCGCCGAAATGGGCATGCCGTCCGGGCGACAGCACGCCGAGGCTGCCCGGCCCGACGATACGGAGCACGAACGGCTTCGCCGCCTTCAGTGTGCGATCGAGCGCGGCGCGATCGGCATCCGTGCGCGCCTCGCCGACGATCACCGCCACGCGCGTGCCGAGCTCGCCGAGCTTGCGCACGATGCCGGCCCAGGTCGCGGGCGGCGTGCAGATCACGGCAACCGACGGCGGTGCGGGCAACCGGTCGACATCGGCAACGACCGCATGCCCGTGCAGGTCACGATACTTCGGATTGACGGGCCACACGGGCCCCTGGAACGCGCCGTCGAGCACGCGCGACCATACCATCGCGCCGATACTGCCCGCGCGCGACGACGCGCCGACGACCGCAACGGACTTGGGCTGGAACAACGCATCGAGATGGCGAACGGTCACATCGGCTCCCTGCGGTAACGAAAGACGACCCGATCGGCATGCGGCACGGACAGGCCATACACCGATCGACGCGAACCCCAAGCATAGGCGAAGCGCATGCGGCTGCCTATATGCCGGACGGCCGACTATTCGACAGACGTCAACGCACGCACCATGGGCCTGTGACACGAGCACGAAAGCCGTCGCCGCGCGCCGGGCGTCCACATTCGCTCGACGCAGCCGGCGTTCGCATTCGGCGCGGCGCTGTGTCCGCTTCGTCAAAGGTGAGGATTTACAGGAGCTATGGTGAGTAAATTCGGGAATTGCACGGCGCGACGCGCAAACACGCGAAAGGTGATCGGAATTCGCGACGCGCGTGCACCGCGAGAATGGCGCGAGCCAATGCAGATGTGCCGTGAAATTGCGGCGCTGTTTACCGAAAATCGCCGCGATATGCAGCCGAATCGCAGCGAATTCGCAAAACGGGATCCGTTAATTGCGCGGCATCGCAGTTCAATACGCCGTCGGAAATCGCGCGGGGAATGCACAAAAACAAAACGGTGCGACGGCGGCATGGCCGTTCGCACCGTCGGTCGGCACGCGAAAGGTGAGAATTTTCGGGAGTCAGTCCTTGATCAGGAAACGCGCGCGATTCTTGCCGAGCCACGTCGGCGACCGTCCACGGCCACTCCACGTTTCACCCGTCTTCGGGTTCAGGTACTTCGGCGGCGACGTACGCTTCGGCTTCGCGGCGGCAGCGGCCGCCCCTGCCGCACGGAACCCGAGCTCTTCCGGCGTAATGTCGTATTCCTCGATTTTCGCGCGGATATCGGCAATCGCATCGGCAATCGCCTTTTCGCGTTCCTTGTCGATCTTTTGCTGAAGCCGTTCGAGCTGCGCGGTCAGTTGCCTGTAGGTCGCCATATGGATGGGACTCCGTGAGTGTTATTCGTGAAAAATAGGTGACTCTCAGCAAACAGAAAAGCGCTTCGCCCGATCGTGATCTCCCCAGCCGGTTATCTCGAGGTCAATAACCGCTCTTCTTCTTGCACGCGAAGAGAAGATTTCGCGTGGCGTCATCGCTCGATTGCTGAAGCACTTCGAAATCCCCGTTGCAGATCGCCCGGGCATTGTCCGTGCAATTGCTCCAGTCGCTGCCGGTGCATTGCACCTGGGTAGTCGGACGCCCGTCCGAAGTGAACAGCGGCGCGCTGCCGCCACACCCGCCGAGCCCGGCAACCAGACCCAGCACAACGGCCGCCCGAGGCCACCGACAGACCGACGCAAGCATGTGTTTCATTGTTCTTCCCGTCAACCTTTTTTTGAATGTCGCGAGTATGCCATGCGCGGCCCTTTCTCCGTCAGTCCGGCGTGCGGCCGGGTTGCCCGCGCGCCTTGTACGGCAAGCGCTTGCGCGGATCGTCGGTGATGCGAACGAACACCTGCTCGACGTCCGGAATCGCCTCGAGCTCACGCTGCAATGCCTGCCGGTCGAACGCCGTATCGGCACATCCTTCGACGTAAATGAAACGCCGCTGCACCGTGATCCACAGGCTCGTGCCGTGCAGTCGATCGGAGCCGGCGAAGTGTGCCTTCACGGCGTCGGCGATCGGTGCGTCATACATGTAGGAGTTCGGCTTCGTGCAGCGGTGCGCGAGCCAGCACGTGGTGCCGCGTTCGGCACGGTAATGCGCGTCGTCCGTCATCTCGGCCCGGGTCATCCACGGGCCGAGCGGCAACGGGCATTCGGCCACGTCCCGCGACAGCGCAATGAACGGATCGTTGTACCAGTTGCGCCGCGCCTCGGGCGCGTCGGCGTCGCCGGACTGCGCGAGCGCGGCGCTCGCCAGCAACAGCGTCAGCCATCCTGCGATGCCGATCCGTTTCATCGTGCTCTCCTGTTCGATGCCGCACGTCCGGCCGCATCGGCGTTGCCGGTCGGCCTACCGGTCGATGCCCAGCGCCGCCAGCTTCTTGTACAGCGTCGCGCGGCCGATCCCGATGCGCGCGGCCGCTTCCACCACCTTGCCGTCGCAAGCCGCGAGCGCATCGGTCAGGAACTGGCGCTCCCACGCCGCCAATGCATCGGCATACGACGCGGCCGGTGCAGCCCGCATTTCGCCCGTGCGCCGCTCGACCGTCGACACGGCCGCCGGCTGCGCCGGTACTGCACCGTCCGTCGATACGCGCACCGGCCCAAGGAACGGCGCGAGCGCACGCGCATCGATCACCGACCGGTCCGACAGCATCAGCGCGCGCTCGAGCGTATTGCGCAACTCGCGCACGTTGCCCGGCCACGGATACGCACACAGCATCCGCAGCGCATCGTCGGTCAGTTCGCAATGGGCCGCGCGCCCGTGTTGCGCGGCCAGTTCCTCGAGGGTTGCGTAGACGAGCGCCGCGATGTCGGAGGCGCGCTCGCGCAGCGGCGGCGCGTGGATCGTCAGCACGTTCAGACGGTAATAGAGATCCGCGCGAAAACGCCCGGCTGCGACCAGCGCCGGCAGGTCGGCGCTCGTGGCCGCGATGATCCGGACGTCCGCGCGCACGATCCGGTTCGAGCCGACCGGCTCGAACTCCTTGTCCTGCAGCACGCGCAGCAGCTTGCCCTGCAGCGGCAGCGGCATGTCGCCGATCTCGTCGAGAAACAGCGTCCCGCGATCGGCCAGCTCGAACTTGCCGACGCGCCCCTTGCGGTCGGCGCCCGTATACGCACCGGGCGCCGCGCCGAAGAATTCGGTTTCGAGCAGCGTGTCGGGAATCGCGGCAACGTTGACCGTCACGAGCGGCTGGAGTGCACGCGCCGACGCCGCGTGGATCGCATGCGCAAGCAGTTCCTTGCCGGTGCCCGTCTCGCCGAGCAGCAGCACCGGCGAATCGACCTGCGCGGCGCGGCGCGCCTGGCGCTTGGTTTCGAGACTCGCCGCACTCGTGCCGACGAAACTCGCGAACGTGTATTTCGCGCGGCGCGCCTGCGCGAGCGAACGCTGTGTCGCGATCAGTTGCTGCTGAAGCTGGGCGTAGCGGGAAAAGATCGGCGTGAGCGTCTTCAACTGGTCGAACAGCGCGAAGCCGATCGCGCCGACCGTCTCGCCGGCCTCGTTCTTCAGCGGCAGGCGCGTGACAACGAGCGGCTCGCGGCCCGTCTCCATGATGTCGAGCAGGATCGGCTGCCCGGTCGACACGACCTCGCGCATCAGGCTGTTCGGGATCACGGCCTCGCAGTCGAGGCCGACGGCCTGTTGCGGATCGGCGAAACCGAAGCGCGCCGCATACCGCTCGTTCATCCACACGACGCGTGCATCGCGATCGACGACCACCGTGCCCGCGCTCGAATCCTCGAAGGTCCTGAACAGCGACTCGGCGGCGCGCCGCAGCACGTCGCCGTAGTTGACGGGCAGGCGGGCCCAGTCGTTCATCATCGTGTCTTCGTCTCCGTGTATCGTCGACCGGCTGTCTCCGGAACGAGACGGATTATCTCACTCCGGAGACACGCCGCAACACGTTGCCCGGGAAAGCCTCGCCCGATTCCACGGGCTGGCCGGACGGCCATTTCGTCTCCGGATGGAGACGTTTTATGTAGAATCGTCAGACAACGACCGGCGCGGGCCCGCCGGTCCCCGGCGGACCCATGTCCGGCGGCGCTATCCGGCCGATGGCACGAAACCTGCACGAACCCGAGCCGGTCCGCGGCGCATCGCGCGATCGAACAACAACCAAAGCCATTAGGAGACTCCCTTGTCTTTCGTGATCGTCCTCGCCGCGCTGGCGTTCCTGATGTTCGCCGCGTATCGCGGCTACAGCGTGATCCTGTTCGCGCCGATCGCCGCGCTCGGCGCGGTGCTCCTGACCGAACCCGCCGCCGTCGCACCGGTCTTCTCCGGCATCTTCATGGAGAAGATGGTCGGATTCGTCAAACTGTATTTCCCGGTGTTCATGCTCGGCGCGGTATTCGGCAAGGTGATCGAACTTTCCGGGTTCTCCGAGTCGATCGTCCACGCGGCGATCCGCTACATCGGCCGCTCACGCGCGAATGCGGTGATCGTCGCGGTGTGCGCGCTGCTCACCTATGGCGGTGTGTCGCTGTTCGTCGTGGTGTTCGCGGTCTATCCGTTCGCGGCCGAACTCTATCGCCAGAGCAACATCCCGAAACGGCTGATGCCCGGCGCGATCGCGCTCGGCGCGTTCTCGTTCACGATGGATTCGCTGCCCGGCACGCCGCAGATCCAGAACATCATCCCGACCACGTTCTTCAAGACGACCGCCTGGGCCGCGCCCGCGCTCGGCACGATCGGCTCGCTGTTCATCATCGTCGTCGGCCTCACGTATCTCGAATGGCGCCGCCGTTCGGCGATGGCAAAGGGTGAAGGCTACGGCACGTCGCTCGTCAACGAACCGGAGCGCGTCGAGGCGAAGTCGCTGCCGAATCCCGCGCTCGCGATCCTGCCGCTGATCCTCGTCGGCGTGTCGAACTTCGCATTCACGAAGCTGATTCCGCAGTGGTACGGCGCCGCGTCGTACACGGTCGCGCCGGAAGTGCTGCCCGGCGTGCACGCGCCGGTCACGACGTCGATCAAGACCGTCGTCGCGATCTGGTCGGTCGAGGCTGCGCTGCTGCTCGGCATCGTCCTGGTCGTGCTGACCGCGTTCAAACGCGTCAGCGGGCGCTTCGCAGACGGCTCGAAGGCCGCCGTCGCCGGTGCGCTGCTCGCCGCGATGAACACCGCGTCGGAGTACGGCTTCGGCGGCGTGATCGCGGCGCTGCCGGGCTTCCTCGTCGTCAGCGATGCCCTGAAGAGCATCCCGAACCCGCTCGTCAACGCGGCCGTGTCGGTCAGCTCGCTCGCCGGCATCACGGGCTCGGCGTCGGGCGGCATGAGCATCGCGCTCGCCGCGATGTCGGACCTGTTCATCAAGGGCGCGCAGGCCGCCAATATCCCGCTGGACGTGCTGCACCGGGTCGTCGCGATGGCGAGCGGCGGCATGGACACGCTGCCGCACAACGGCGCGGTGATCACACTGCTCGCGGTCACGGGCCTCACGCACCGCGAGTCGTATCGCGACATCTTCGCGGTCACGATCATCAAGACGCTCGCGGTGTTCTTCGTGATCGCCGTGTACTACATGACGGGGCTCGTGTAATACCCCTCGCGCGGCGGCCCGTCTCCGGGTCGCTGCCCGCCGGCCGCCGGCCACGTCGCTGCGGCCGGCTTCGCCCCCGCTCCTCCCCTTTTTGCCGGGCACCGTCCAGGTGCGCGCGCCGGCCGTTCATTGTTGTCTTCCGGAGAACACTACGTTGGGCGCAGCGGCATTTTTCGCGCGTCAGGCGAGGCCTACACTGCTTTCGACGGTCACCGTACGTGATCGGCGCCGTCGAAAACCTGGAGGTATCCGCTCATGAACCCGCTGCTCCGTACACTCGCCCTCGCTGCCGCATTCGCCGCTCCCGTCGCCGCGCAGGCGCAAGCCACCTCGCCGCTCACGCGCGCCGAAGTTCATTCCGAAGTGGTTGCACTGAGAAAAGCCGGCTTCCAGCCGAGCGACTGGTTCTACCCTGCCAGCATCCAGGCCGCCGAAGCGAAGATCGCCCGGCAGCAAGGTGCGTCGCGGGCCGCAGGCGCCGGCTACGGCAATCGCGGCGTGTCCGCCACGGGCCAATAGTCCGGTTTCAACCCAGCGGGCTGCGCTCGCGTCAGCGCCACCTTCCCGGCGCGCGCAGCGCTCACCGCGCTGCACGGTCAGCGCGGCTCGATGACCGCTTTCGCGTAGGACTCGCGCTCCAGTTCCAGTATTTCCGCGGACAGTTGCAGGTGCATGCCGGGCGGCGCGACGACGTGCCGCTTCAGTTCCGCCAGCACCCGCTCCGAGAATTCCCGCTTGACGTCAGTCGGGCGGCCGCTCAGCACCGCGAGCTTCGCGTGGACGAACGCGCGCGGCGCCGGCGACGTGCCGACTGCAAATGTATCGAGCCGCAGCGCGCGGCTCTTGATATCGCGCTCATCGAAATGGCCGGACGCGGCAAGCGCGGCATTGAGCGCGCGCAGTGTCGCGCCGGCGTCGAACCCGTCGAGGTTCGCAGAATATTCGAGCGTCAGGTGGGGCATGGGGTCGGTGGCCTCGTCGGTATCGGGAAACACGCCGGCCGGCATCCCGAAAGCCCACGCAGTGCCACCGGATCTATGCCTTGACCGGCTGGATCAGGCGTTCGCAGGCGCTTGCCTGCGGATCGCCGGCGGGCAGTTTCCCACAGATGCCGTCGAACTGCTTCGCGATCGACCTGACCGATGCGTCGTGCGCGCCGCTGCCGCGCCAGCGGTTCAACTGCGTGACGACCTTGGTCAACGCGCGCAGGTTAGCGCCGTAGAACGCGTCCCGCGTCTTGTCGGCCTGCGCGAGCACGCTCGCGGCGATCCCTTCGATGCGCGCCGAATCGTCCGGCGCCAGTTCGACCGCATTCGCGAAATAGGTCGCGCCCCAGCGCAGCTTCGTCGCCGGCCCGCTCGCCGCATCGTATGCCTTGCGGTACCAGTCGAGCGCCGCGGCCTTGTCGCCGCGCGCCTTCGCGTTCGCGGCCAGCCCGGACATGAAGTAGTACGGCGTGGACGAGCGCGGCAACTCGGCCTTCAGCAACGCATCCGACTCGTCGTACAGCCCCGCGTCGGTCAGCGTGTCCGCGCCTTCGCTGACGAGTGCCTGCCGCTCGTATGCGTTCGCGGCGCCCTGCACCGACGCCAGGATCTGTTTGCGCGCAGTATCGGCCAGCGCCGGCACGGCGAGCGGTGCGCCCTTGCGTGCATCGCCGCGCGCGAGCAGCACGCGGCCGTGCAGCGCCATCAGCCGGTCGATCGACGACAGCGTGGTGTCGGTCGACAGGCGCGCAAGCGCCGTGTCGTATGCGCCGCGCAATTTCGCGCGCTGCGCGTCGCCGCCACCGAGATACGCGACCACACGCGCGGGCGCGGCGACCAGCACGTCCGAATCGGCCCGCGACAAGGCGGCGTCCTGCAGCACCGTGCGCAGCGAATCGGCCAGCGCCGTCTTGTCCAGCGCGCCGGCCTGCGCAGGATCGTCGGACGCGGCGACCACGGCCGACTTCAGCGCGAAGCGCGCCGATTCGGCCTTCGCGCCGGCCGCCCGCGCGCGTTGCGCGAGCGACTGCAGCGTCTCGGCCACGCGATCGGCCGGCACCGGCAGCGCGCCGTCGGTATCCCACGAATAGTCGGCCAGCAGGCGCCATTCGTCCGGCGTCAGCGACGCACCGTTCTTCAGCGCGGTCGCAAGCGTCTGCCGCACCGGATGCGCGGCCGTCATCCCGAGCGACAGCGCCTGCATGTAGCGGTCGAGATCGGCTTCGCCCGGCAGCCGCGTCACTTCGGTGCCGTCGGGACGGAACAGGATCATCGTCGGGTAGCCGTGCACCTTGAAGCGCTCGCCGAGCTTCTGCGCGCTTTCGGTATCGCCGTCGAGATACACGGGCACGAAGAACGACGAGCGGGTCTTGAATGCCTGCTGGCTGAAGATCGTCGATTTCACCTGGTTGCACGACGGGCACCACACCGCGCCCCAGTAGAGCAGCAGCGGCTTGCCGGTGCGCTTCGCCAACGCGAAAGCGGCGTCGACGTCGCCGTGCTGCCACGCGATGCCGGGCGGCAGGTGCGCGCCGTCGGGCGATGCGCTCGCGACCGGGGTGCCCGTGGGCGCGGCGGCGGCAAACGCCGCACCCGCGGCGGCAGCGAGCAGGCAGGCGGCAGTCAGATTCCGGAGAGCGGTTTTCATCGAAGCGGGTCCGTTGAAAGAGAAGGTTGCGGGAAGGAGTGGCGCGCCAGGCGACGACGGGAAGCGACGACCTGAAGCGACGCCCATGCAGCGAGATTCATGAAGCGATGAAGCGCACCGGCGTGCGGCGTGGCGTAAGCCGGCGTGCGTCGACGCACGCCGCACGCATCGATGCGGAGGCCGTCAACGTCGCCCGAAGCGGCCGGCGCAAATCCTTCAACGATACGATCCGCGCAGCCGGCGGGAAACGAACGAATTCTTGAATGAATATGACGCGCGGCATCGTCGCCGCGCGTTCACTCTCGGCCCTTGATCCGCGCCATGTGATACACGGACATGTGCACGCCGTCGCGCAATGCATAACCCGGCGATTCGCCCTCGATCCGGAAGCCGTGCTTCTCGTAGAGCGCGATCGCCGCGCGGTTGTCGGTGAACACGGTCAGCTCGAGGCGCGTGAGGTTCAGCCAGTTTTCCGCGAGATCGATCGCGGCCGCGAGCAACCGGCCGCCGATGCCGCGCCCGTGCCGGGTCGCGTCGACCATCATGCCGAGCCCTGCCGCATGGCGCCGACGCGGATTCGGTTCGAACTCGAGGCCGAGATGGCCGACCACCTCGCCGTCGATTTCGGCGACGAGGCTTGCGCCGCGCTCGTGCGCGTTGGCGAGCCGTTTCTGCCATTTTTCGAACGATGGAAACGGATACTGCAGCGTATTCATGTACACCGCGGGGTGCGCGGCGATCTGCCGGATCGCGTCGACGTCGTGCGTCTCGCTGTGCCGGATCTTGATGTCGGTCATGGGTGGGCCGGTTCCGAAAAGTCGCGCCCGCGGCGCGGGCTGCGCACATGCGCAGCAACGGATCGAGCTTATCCGATTTCACGCATTTGAAACATCGGCGTCATGCGGTGCCGTTGCACCCGCAACGACCAGCGCTCAAGCCACGCCTCCACGCGCAGGGAAAATCTGACCGGCCCGGCGGCCGGAAACCGGTAATTCCTTACCCGCTTCCGTCACGCATCGCTTCCCGATGCCTCCCGATCGATCGTTGCGCACGCAACGTCACGCGCGCGACATGCGATGTCATGCCTTCATCACGTCGGCGTCACGTCGACTCCCTAGACTGGGCGCCGCCCAATCCGGCACGTACCCGGCCGGTGTGTGCCGACGTCCTGGCCCGCGCATCACGAGCGCGCGTCGCGCAGGATCGCGGCAACGGCCCAGGCATCCGCGCGACACCACGGATCGCGCGCGACGCGCGCACTTCCGCCACGCGCGGCCGCCGCACTCGACCGCCCATGCCGCGCGCATCGCCCCGGCGGGCGACGCACGGGCACCGCCGGACGAAGTCACGAACGCTCCCATCATCACAGGACCCGAACGCCATGACGTCACGCCGCAGATTCCTCCAGCAGACCGCCACTTCCGGCCTCGCCGCCGCCGCACTCGCCGCGTTTCCGCCGAGCATCCGCCGCGCGCTCGCGATTCCCGCGTTTCACGAAACGGGGACCATCCAGGACGTCAAGCACGTCGTGCTGCTGATGATGGAGAACCGTGCATTCGACAGCTACTTCGGCACGTTCAAGGGTGTGCGCGGCTACGGCGACCGCTTTGCGGTGCCGTCGCCGAACGGCCGCAACGTGTTCTACCAGACGTACACGAAGCCGACGCCCGCCGCCACCGTCACGCCGTATCACCTCGACGCGAGCCAGGGCAACGCACAGCGCGCGGGCGGCACGCCGCACACGTGGGCCGATGCGCAGGCCGCCTGGGACCATGGCCGGATGAACCGCTGGCCCGACGCGAAGACGCCGCTGTCGATGGGCTACTACGACGCGGCGGAAGTCCCGTTCCAGCGCGCGCTCGCCGATGCGTTCACGCTGTGCGACCACTATCACTGCGGGATGCACACGGGCACGATCGCGAACCGCCTGTTCTACTGGAGCGGCACCAACGGCCCGAACGGCATCAGCCCGGCCGACGGCAGCCGCGTGAAGATCGCCGCGCTGAACAACCAGTTCAACGGCGGAAACGACATCGGCCCGTCGAGCCAGGGCTGGATCTGGACCACCTACGCCGACCGGCTGCAGCAGGCCGGCGTGAACTGGAAGGTCTACCAGAGCCTGATCGACAACTTCGGCTGCAACGAGATGATGAGCTTCCGCCACTGGCGCGCGGCGATCGAGCAGATGCCGCCCGCGCGCCGGCCCGCCTACGTCGCGTCGACGGACATCACGCAGCCCGTGACGGCGGCCGGCGCGTTCTACGATCCGGCGATCGACGATCCGCTGAGCCCGCTCGCGAAGGGGTTCGGCAACACGATGCCGTACGGCTTCCTCGAATCGTTCCGCGACGACATCCGCAACGGCAAGCTGCCCGAGGTGTCGTGGATCATCCCGCCGTCCGTGTACAGCGAACACCCGGGGCCGTCGAGCCCCGCGCAGGGCGGCTGGTACGTGCAGGCGGTGCTCGATGCGCTGACGGCGAACCCGGAGGTATGGAGCAAGACGGTGCTGCTGGTCAACTACGACGAGAACGACGGCTTCTTCGACCACATGCCGTCGCCGGCCGTGCCGTCGCGCAACGCCGACGGCACGCTCGCCGGCGGCCATACGCTGCGGGACGCCGACGTCGCCGTCGAATACCACGACTTCACGCCGGCCACGTCGAGCCAGCCGGCGATCGACGGCCGCCCGTACGGCCCGGGCCCGCGCGTGCCGATGTGGGTCGTGTCGCCGTGGAGCCGCGGCGGCTGGGTCAACTCGCAGGTGTTCGACCATACGTCGACGTTGCTCTTCCTCGAAAAGCGCTTCGGCGTCGCCGAGCCGCAGATCAGCGCGTACCGCCGCGCGGTGTGCGGCGACCTGACGAGCGCGTTCAACTTCCGCTCGCCGAACAACGAACCGCTGCCGACGCTCGCGGGCCGTACGACGAAAAGCCAGGTCGACGCGCTGAGCGCCGCGCAGCAGGCCGCGCCGAAGATCGTGCCGCCGGCCGCGCCGTCGCTGCCGGCGCAGGCTACCGGCGTGCGCCCGTCGCGCGCGCTGCCTTACGAGCTGCATGCGAGCGCGCGTGCCGATGCCGGCAACGGCACGCTCACGCTGAAGTTCGCGAATACGGGCCGCGCCGCCGCCGTGTTCCACGTCTATGACAAGCTGCACCTCGACCGCCTGCCGCGGCGCTACGTCGTCGAACCGGGCAAGACGCTGCACGGCGACTGGGCGGCGCGCGCCGACGACGGCGGTAAATACGACCTGTGGGTGCTGGGCCCGAACGGCTATCACCGCCGCTTTACCGGCGACCTGAGCCGCCTGGCCGGTGCACGCGCGCCCCATCCGGAAGTTCGCGTCGGCTATGCGGGCGCGAGCGGCAACCTCCACCTGCGGCTGCGCAACCACGGCGGCGGCACGGTGCGCTTCACCGTGAAGTCGAACCAGGTCTACGGGCCGCTCCCGGGCCGAGGCGCACACGACGGTCGCGGTCACGGCCATGACCATGGCATCGAGGACGGCAACGGCCAGGGTCGCGGTACCGGTACCACGTGGACGGTCACGGTGCGCGCCGGCGACCAGGCCGAACTGGACTGGAAACTCGACTCGACCGGCCACTGGTACGACTTCATCGTCACCGCGGACAGCGACCCGGGGTTCTCGCGCCGGGTCGCCGGCCGCGTGGAAACCGGCCGCCACTCGGTCAGCGACCCGGCGATGGGGCTCGCCGACCGCTTCTGATGCCGCCGCGGCGACACGCGTTGCCCCACGTTGTACGCGTGTCGCCGCCCGCGCCGGCCCGGCCGGGAACGACGCCCGGGCGCCGGCCGCGGCCGGCCCCGATCCGGCGCAAACGCCCGCCCCGCGCGGCTCAAACATCAGAAGGATCGATGGTTCAGCCCTCATTTCAGCTTGCGAAAATGCTCCGACTTGCGGCCCGTTCGCGTTAAACTGCGTCGAGCTGTATTCAACAAAGACATCTTCGCCACTACGGCATCCACGATACGAGGATAGGTTCGATGCGCACTACCGGCTCATCCGGGGCAATGACCCTGCTCACCGAACACGACCCGGCCGACGGCCGCGAACTGCGCTCGCTCCGGCTCGAGGCAACCGGCGACGGCAAAAGCGTGCTGCTGATCGAGATCGACGAACGCAAGCCCGGCATCCATCGCGAAGTCCGCTACGAGATCACGCCGGCCGAACTGATCGCGGCGATCCGCTCGCACGGCGCCGAGCTGCCCGGCGAAAACCACGGCGCCGCGTCGCTCGCCCGCACCTCCTCCTGATTCCGAACGGTGAGCCGCTCGCAGCGCGCCGGCTCACCGCGCCCCTGCCGCCGTCAGGCGCTTTCCGTCATTCCCGCCGTTGTCTTGAAAAAGGCCGATAATCGGCCCATCTGCGTTTCCTGCCCACGCATGTCCTTTTCGGCCAGCCGTCATGCTCCGTGACCTCGTCGCCCAATACGGGCCGCTTCTCGTCTTCGCCAACGTGCTCGCGGCGGCCATCGGCCTGCCGGTGCCCGCGATGCCGACGCTCGTGCTGTTCGGCGCGATGTCCGCGATGCATCCCGAGATGATCGGCTCGCAACTGGTGACGGTGGTGGCGCTGTCGGTGCTCGGCGCATTGATCGGCGACACCGTGTGGTACGTCGCCGGGCGCCGTTACGGCGGCACGACGCTGAAGACGATCTGCCGGCTGTCGCTGTCGCGCGATACCTGCGTGAGAAAGACCGAACGCTTCTTCGGCCGCTACGGCGTGCGCGTGCTCGCGGTCGCGCGCTTCATTCCCGGGTTGTCGCTGGTATCGGTGCCGATGGCCGGTGCGCTCGGCACGCGCTACCGCACGTTCGCCGGCTACGATGCCCTCGGCGCCGCACTGTGGACGATCGTCGGCCTGGTGGCCGGGCTGGTGTTCTACCGGCAGATCGACTGGCTGTTCGCCGGCGCGAGCCGCCTCGGCCGCGCGGTGCTGCTGGTGATCGTCGCGCTGCTCGCCGTGTATGCGGCCATCCGCTGGATGCGCCGCCGCGCGCTGATCCGCCAGCTGGCCAATGCGCGGATCAGCGTCGACGAACTCGACCAGCTGCTGCGCGACACCACCGCGCCCGTCGTGCTCGACGTGCGCTCGCCCGAGCACCGCAAGCTCGACCCGTTCACGATTCCCGGCGCGCAATTCGCCGACGATCGCCAGATCGGCGACATCGTCGCGCGCTATCCGCTCTCGCAGAAGTTCGTCGTGTACTGCTCGTGCCCGAACGAAGTGACGGCGGCCCTGATGGCGAAGCGCCTGCTCGACGCAGGCTTCACCGATGCGCTCGCGCTGCGCGGCGGCCTCGACGCCTGGCGCGATACGGGCCGCCAGCTCACGTCGCTCGTGGAAGACATGCCGGCCGCGAACGATCCGGTCGCGGGGCTGCACAAGCCGGCCTGATCGTTTCGATCGAAAGCCGGCCGTGCGAAGCGGGGGCGCATGCCCCCTTCGATCAGAACGCGTGCAGCGGCAGGTTCACGACCAGGCGGTACTCGGTGTTCGTCGCGTCCGAGTAGTGCGCCGAACCGGCGTGCCACATCGCGATGAACGTGACCTTCGTGTCCTTCAGCTTGCCGCTCTGGAACGTGTACGACGGGATGAAGCCGAACTCGTGGTGACGGCCCTGCACCGGCGCGCCGTTGCTCCAGTAGATACTCGACTTGCTCGGATCGAGCGCCGCGCTCGCGCTGCCGTCCGCGCCCCAGCCCGTCACGCCCCAGACCATCGCCTTGAAGCCCGGCAGGCCCGCTTCCTTGCCGTAGAACGTGTAACGCAGCTGCAGCGACTTTTCGTGCGGCGCGTTGTAGTCGACGTCCATCGAGTTGGTCAGGAAGATGCCGTTCGTTTCGTTCAGGTAGTCGAAGAACTGGTCGCCGAGCACCTGCTGGAAGCCGAGCAGCAGCTCGTGCGGGCCGTGCTGCGCGGCCAGCGACAGGCTGTACGCGTTGTTGTTGATCTTGCCTTGCAGCGCATCGCCCGTGTCGTGCGTCGAGTAGACGTTGCCGAAGCCCGTCCACTTGATCGTCTGCGGGCTGCCGATGCTGTGCTTCACCGACGCGTAGTACTGGTGCCACACGTCGTCGGCCTGGTTCGCGTACAGCGCGATTTCGCCGTTCGGCGAGTAATCCCACGTGCCGCCGACGTACGACAGGCGATTGATGCGCGTGCCGCCGTACTGCGTCGTCAGGTTGGTGAGCGTCGTGTGACCGCGCGCGTCGGTCTTCGTGAAGCTGCCGGCCTCGAGCATCACGTTCTTGAATTCATTGCTGACGAGTGTCGCGCCGAGGAACGTCGGCGGCAGCGCACGGTTGTCGTGCTGCTCCATGAACGGGTTGTCGACGGCCTGCAGACCGTACTTGACCACCGTGTTCGAGATACGCGCCTTCACGTCGTAGATGCCGGGGTAGGCCCATGCGAGCTGGTTGCCGCCACCGCCGCCCTTCGCGATGTGCACCATGCTGCCGGCGCCCTGGCCGCCGTCGAGCTTCAGCGCCGCATACAGCGACGCATCGAAGCCGATACCGATCAGGCCCGTCGTATAGCCCGACTCGAAGTTCGCCATCGCGCCCTGGACCCACGCGTGGCGATGCGGCCCGCCCTTGGCGTCGAGCACGTCCGCATAGTTGCGGAACAGGAAGTTGAGGTGGCTGTCGGCAATGAAACCCTTCGACTGCGACTGGGCCGACGGCTCGTCGGGCGGCGTGACGGCCTGGGTCGCTTCGGCGTTGACAATGGCGTTCGGGGTCGTTGCCTGCGCAACGGTCGTGCCCGGTGCGGCCTGGGCGACCGTCAGCGGTGCGGGGGCCGCGTCGTCGGCGTGCGCGACGCCCGTCAGCGAGACACCGGCGAGTGCCGGCAGCCCCCATGCGAGCAGCATTTTCGATGCCGTCCCGATCGTCTTCTGTTTCTTCATCGTAATTCTCGTCTTGTGTTGATATCGTCCACGCCGGCTGCGATCCGCTCCCGGCCCCCCGGCGCGCCCGGTTAAGGACGCGCCTGTACCCGCGGCGCGAAGATCGTTCGCGCCGCACCTACCCCTGTTGACCTGCCTTGGTTATGTTTGCTGCGTCACTTCAGCTCACGCCACACCCGCGCGGATGCACGCGACACGCGCTGCCGACCCCTGCCGAACTTCCGGCAGCGGCACGTCCTGCGCGCACGCATCGATCGCGACCGGGCAGCGCGTGCGGAACGCACAGCCGGACGGCGGGTTGAGCGGCGAGGGCATCTCGCCCGCCAGCAGCATCGGGCGGCGAGCACGCTCGCGCGCCGGCTCCGGCGTCGGCGCCGCATCGAGCAGCGCCTTCGTGTACGGGTGTTGAGGGACGCCGTACACGTCATGCCGCGTGCCGAACTCCATCACGCGGCCGAGATACATCACGAGCACACGCTGGCTGATCGCCTTCACCACGGCGAGATCGTGTGCAACGAACAGATAGGACAACGACAGTTCGCGTTGAAGATCGCGCAGCAGGTTCACGATCTGCGCCTGGATCGAGACGTCGAGCGCCGATACGGGTTCGTCGCAGATCACGAGCTTCGGCTCGCTGATCAGCGCGCGCGCGATGCCGACGCGCTGGCACTGCCCGCCGGAAAATTCATGCGGATAGCGCAGCAGGTGATGCGCGTTCAGGCCGACGCGTTCGAGCATCGTGACCACGCGGCGGCGCACCTCGGTGCGGCCGAGGCCGGCCTGGTGCGTGACGAGCGGCTCCGCGACGACCTGTTCGATCGTCATGCGCGGATCGAGCGACGCGAGCGGATCCTGGAAGATCATCTGCACTTCGCGCCGCATCGCGGTGCCGCGCAGGTGATCGGGCGCCACGGCTTCGCCGCGCCATTTCACGGCGCCGGCCGTCATCGGCACGAGCCCGATCAGCGCACGCGCGAGCGTCGACTTCCCGCAGCCCGATTCGCCGACGAGCCCGACGGTCTCGCCGCGCTTCACGTCGAACGACACGCCGTCGACGGCGCGCAGCGTGCCCTTCGGCGACCACGGATAGCCGCCGAGCGGCACGCGGAAATGCACTTTCAGCCCATCGACGGACAGCAGCGTGTCGTCCGTCGCGCCGGTATTGCGGCGTTCATCGACGCTCATCGCAGACCTCCCGTCAAATCGGCCACGGGCCGGTGGCACGCGCGCACCGCGCCCACGGCGCCATAGGTTTCGAGCGCCGGGCGCGCCGCGCCGCAGCGTTCTTCCGCATACGTGCAGCGCTTCGCGAACGCGCAGCCGGCCGGCGCGGTGCCGGGCATCGGCGGATTGCCGGGAATCGCGACGAGCGGCGCATCGTCCGCGTCGGTCAGGCGCGGCAGCGCGTTGAGCAGGCCGATCGTGTACGGATGCGACGGCGCCGCGAAAATCGATTCGGCCGGCGCGTATTCGACGGTGCGGCCCGCATACATGACCATCACGTCGTCCGCGAGGCCCGCGACCACGCCCATGTCGTGCGTGATCAGCACGATCGCCGTGCCGCGCTCGCGGTTCAGCTCGCGCAGCAGGTCGATGATCTGCGCCTGCACGGTCACGTCGAGCGCGGTGGTCGGCTCGTCGGCGATCAGGATCTCCGGCTCGGACAGCAGCGCCATCGCGATCATCACGCGCTGGCGCATCCCGCCCGAGAACTCGTGCGGATACATGCGGATGCGGCGCGCCGCGTCCGGGATACGCACTGATTCGAGCGCCTCGATCGCGCGCTTCGTGGCTTCCCTGCGCGACAGCTTGCGATGCAGCTGCAGCGTCTCGGTCATCTGCCGCTCGATCGTCAGGAACGGATTGAGCGACGTCATCGGGTCCTGGAAAATCATCGCGATCCGGTCGCCGCGCACCTTGTTCAGCGCGCGTGCATCCATCTCGAGCAGGTTGTCGCCGCGATAGCGCGCGGCGCCCGTCGTCGTGCCGTTGCCGGCCAGCAGGCCGAGCAGCGCCATCACGGTCTGGCTCTTGCCCGAGCCCGATTCGCCGACGATGCCGAGCGTCTTGCCGGCTTCGAGCGAGAACGACACGCCGCTCACGGCGTCGACCGGCGGCGCGTCCTTGCGCGTGAAGCGCACGCCGAGGTTGTCTACTTCCAGCAGTGCACCCATTTCAGCGATCCTTCGGGTCGAGCGCGTCACGCAGGCCATCGCCGACGAAGTTCACGCAGTAGAGCGTCACGCACAGCATGACGGCCGGGGCCAGCAGCAGCCACGGCATCGATTCCAGTTTCTGCGCGCCGTCCTGGATCAGCACGCCCCAGCTCGTCATCGGTTCCTGCACGCCGAGGCCGAGGAACGACAGCACCGATTCGGTCAGCACGATGCCCGGCACCGAGACCGTCGCGTACACGACGACCACGCCGAGCAGGTTCGGCACCACGTGGCGCCGCACGATCGTGGCCGGCGACACGCCGATCGCGCGCGCCGCATCGACGAACTCGCGGCTGCGCAGCGACAGCGTCTGGCCGCGCACGACACGCGCCATGTCGATCCACGAGAACGCGCTGATGGTCAGCACGACCAGCATGAACGAGCGGCCGAACAGGGTCATCATCAGGATCGCGATCAGCAGGTACGGGATCGCGTACATCATGTCGACGACGCGCATCATCACGGCATCGGTGCGGCCGCCCGCGAAGCCCGCGGTCGCGCCCCACGCGACGCCGAACAGGCCCGACACGAGCGTGCCGAGCAAGCCGACCTCGATCGACACGCGTCCGCCGATCAGCGTGCGCACGAGCAGGTCGCGGCCGAGCTCGTCGGTACCGAACCAGTGCTGGTTGGCCCAGGTCGGCGGCAGGCTGATCGCGCCCCAGTCGCTCGCGGCCGGGTCGGCGGTCAGCAGCCACGGGCCGACGAAACACGCGATCGTGATCAGCGCGAGCAGCACGAGGCTGAACACGGCCGCACGGTTGTGAAGGAAGCGCGCCATGGCAAGCGCGAGCGGCGAGCGCGAACGCGGCGGCGTGTCGGTCTGCACGGGCAGGCCGACGACGGGAGTAGTCGGAGTCATCGCAGTGCCTCGCTCAATAACGGATGCGCGGATCGAGCCACGCGTACGCGAGGTCGACCAGCAGGTTGAACAGCACGGCGCAGACGGTGGTCAGCACGACGAGGCCGAGCACGAGCGTGTAGTCGCGGTTGATCGCACCGTTCACGACGAGCTGGCCGAGGCCCGGCAGCGCGAACACCGATTCGGTGACGACGGCCGCGGTGATCGACGAGATGCAGACCGTGCCGACCAGCGACACGACCGGCATCAGCGCGGGCTTCAGCGCGTGGCGCAGCACGATCGTCGAGCCCGGCAGGCCCTTCGCGCGCGCGGTGCGGATGTAGTTGCTCGACAGCGTCTCGATCATCGAGCCGCGCATCACGCGCGCGAGCAGCGACATGTTGATGAAGGTCAGCAGCACGATCGGCAGCAGCCGGTACTGCCAGCCGCCGTCGCCCCAGCCGCCCGCCGGCAGCCAGCCGTTACCGGCCGACGTCTTCAGCAGGATCGCGAAGATCCACACGAGCACGGGGCCGAGCACGAACGGCGGCACGACGTTGCCGATGTTGCCGATCAGCATCACGATGCGGTCGATGAAGCTGTCGCGGCGCACGGCCGCGACGGTGCCGAGCAGCACGCCGAGCCCGATCGAGATCGGGATCGACAGGCCGCCCACGCCGAGGCTCACCGGCAGCGCCTTGCGCACCAGGTCGTTCACGGACCAGTCGACGTAACGGAACGACGGACCGAGATCGCCGTGCAGCAGCGCGTTCAGGTACATCAGGTACTGCTTCCACAGCGGCTGGTCGAGGTGATACTTCGCGTTCAGGTTCGCGAGCGTCGCCGCGGACAGCTGCTTTTCCGTATCGAACGGGCCACCGGGCGTCAGGTGCAGCAGCAGGTAGCAGACGGTGACGACCGCGAGGATCGTCGGCACCGCCCACAACGTACGCCTCAATGCGTAGGCCAGCATGATCGCTCCGCTCAGTGCTTGATCACGTACATGTCCTGCGACGCACGCATGTCGATCACGTTCTTCAGCGAGTAGCCACCGACGTACGGCTTCACGAGACGGTCGGCCGAGTACTGGAACAGCGGCACCATCGGCGTGTCGTTCAGTGCGAGATCGTGTGCCTGCGTGAGCAGCGTGGCACGCGCCTTGTCGTCGAGCTTCTGGTTGCCTTCGTCGACGAGTGCGTCCACCTGCTTGTTGCAGTAGCCGACGGTGTTCTGCGCGCTGCCGCAACGCAGCAGGTCGAAGAACGTCATCGCGTCGTTGTAGTCGGCGAACCAGCCGTCGCGCGCGATCTGCACCTTGCCGTCATGGCGCTGCTTCATCAGCACCTTGAACTCGACGTTCTCGAGCTTCGTGTTGATGCCGAGCTTGGTACGCCATTCGGACGCCGCGAACAGCGCGACCTTCTTGTGCAGGTCGTTGGTGTTGTAGGTCAGCGTGAACGACAGCGGCTTCGCGTCCGAATAGCCGGCCTGCTTCAGCAGGTCCTTCGCGGTCGAGACGCGCTTGGCCATCGGCCACGACGCCCAGTCCGGCGTGAACGGCTGCACGCCCTTCGTGCCGTTCGGCATCAGGCCGTACATCGGCTTCTCGCCGGCCTGCGTGAGCTTCTGGGTCAGCACGTCGCGATCGAGCACCATCGATAGCGCCTGGCGCACGCGCTTGTCCTTCAGTGCCGGATCGCTGTTGTTCAGGTAGTAGTAGTACGTCGCGAGCTGCAGGCCCTGGCGCAGTTCGCCGCCGAACTGCTTGCTGACCTGCTGGAAGATCCCCGACGGGATCGAGTAGCTGTAGTCGATCTGGCCGGCCTGGTACATGCGCATCGCCGTCTCGTCGCTCTCGATCGGCAGGTACGTGACCTTGTTGATCACGACCTTCGGCGCATTCCAGTATTTCGCATCCTTCGAGATCACGATGCGGTTGTTCGGCTGCCAGTCGACGAGCTGGTAGGCGCCGTTGCTGACGATGTTGCCCGGGCGCGTCCATGCGTCGCCGAGCTTCGTCACCGTGTCCTTGTTCACCGGTGCGAGCGGCACCATCGCGGTGAGCTCGGGGAAGAACGCGACCGGCACGTCGGTCGTTACTTCCAGCGTGTACGGGTCGACGGCGCGCACGCCGAGCGTCGACGGCGCGGCCTTGCCCGCGATGATGTCCTTCGAGTTCTTCACGAACTCGACGAGGATCGTGTACTTCGAGCCCGTCTTCGGATCGACGAGGCGCTGCCATGCATAGACGAAATCGGCGGCCGTCACCGGCTGGCCGTTGCTCCACTTCGCGTCGCGGCGAAGCTTGAAGATCCACGTCGTCGGCGTCTTGCGTTCCCACGACAGCGCGACACCCGGCACGACCTGGCCGGCTGCGTCGATGCGCGCCAGCCCTTCGAACAGGTCGAGGCCGATCGTGTTGCCGGTCCACGATTCGATGTGCGCCGGGTCGAGCGACTCGACTTCGGCGGGCACCTGGCGCGTCAGGTCCTGTTGAGGAGCGAGCGCGACGTTCGACGGAACGGAAACGGCGTGGGCGACAGGCGTCAGGGCGAGCGCGGCCAGCACGGCCGACATGGCATGCAAGGATTTCATCGTGGCAGTCTTGAGAAGGGTTGTTCGGTGAGCGTCGCGCGGCGGATGCCGCGGCTTACGCGTGAGACGCTGACGGGCGCAGCGATTGAGGAGGCCCGTGATTCTCGTATTGCATTTTAGTATTCCTTACGTTTCTTTCGACAGGTATTCCGTCTTCGAAACGAAGGAATACCTGTGCGTTAGAACAGCCTCGGCGTACCGACCCAGACCACCACCGACTCGATCTTCGCGGTGTTGACCCAGCTGTGCGGGACCGTCGACTGATAGTGCGAACTGTCACCGGCCTGCAGGACGAACGTCTTGCCTTCCAGCGTCAGCGACACTTCCCCTTCAATCACATACAGGAACTCCTCTCCTGCATGTGTCGTCACCTCAGACCGCTTCTGCCCCGGCGGCATCCTCACGAGGATCGCCTCCAGCTGGCGCCCTTCGGACACGTTCGTCAGCCTCGCGAACAGGTTCGCCGAATCGGCAAACCCGAAGAAGCGCAGCTGCTCGCCTCGGCAGACCGAGCGTTCCTCGCTCGGCGTATCCACGAAGTACTGCACCGTCACACCGAGCGCGTGCGCGATACCGGCCAACGATGTCAGCGACGGCGACGCGAGCCCGCGTTCGACTTGAGACAGAAACGGCTTCGAAATCCCCGCGGCGGTAGCGGTGTCGTCGAGCGTGCGCTTGAGTCGTTGGCGCAACGCGCGAATCTTGCTGCCCAGAGCGGCGGCAGCATCTGCGGACCGCGAGTTTTCAGTGGGGGGAACCATAGCAGGCCGAAAAGTGATCGTCAAAAAATGTTTGATGGAAAATAACTAAGTTAGAACGATATAGCTTAGTCTTCGGGTTCGCACCCGTCTTCGGTGTTGAGCCCGGTGCACTAAACGGGACACGAAGCGAGCGAAACGACGCGCTATCTTGCCAGACTCGCCGGCTTCACAGGCAAGCTGCAAGCGGCTCTCCGGGAATATTCGGAGAGCCGGCATGAAAGCTTACAAGTAAATGATGAGACGAATGTTCCTGAAAGCTACTGCCACATTAGGAGTTTCCCTAAGTGGCGGATACCAGACGCACCGGACCGGCTGCCGTTACCATGCGCGCGCCGGTCGGGGCCCTTCCCCGCCACACCCGGCGGAGTCAGGCCCCGGCCCGGGCTAACCGCCCGACTGTTCCATCGCCAGCGCAAAGCTTACCCGGCCCATTGTGCATCGGCGCCAGTTCGACCCCAAGACGACGCGCGATCCGTGCCGTCCGTTTCAAACGAGATTGATGATGCAACCACCTGTTTCACAAACCCGATCGTTCACGACGGTCTTCCTCATCGAAATGTGGGAGCGTTTCGGCTACTACGGCATGGCCGCGCTCCTGGTCCTCTTCATGGTCGACCGGCTCGGTTTCACCGACAGCCATGCGAACCTGACCTGGGGTGCGTTTACCGCACTCGTCTATGCCGCGCCGTCGATCGGCGGCTGGATCGGCGACAAGGTGCTCGGCGCCCGCCGCACGATGATCATCGGCGCGTCCGTGCTCTGCGCCGGCTACCTGATGCTGTCGGTACCGAACGACCAGCTGACGTACATGTACGCGTCGCTCGGCGTGATCGTCGTCGGCAACGGCCTGTTCAAGGCCAACGCGGCGAACCTCGTGCGCCGCATCTATGAAGGCGACGACGCGCGCATCGACAGCGCGTTCACGATCTACTACATGGCGGTCAACATCGGCTCGACGGTGTCGATGCTCGCGACGCCGTGGATCAAGGATCACTGGGGCTGGCACACCGCGTTCGCGGTCTGCTGCGGCGGCATGCTGCTCGCGATCCTCAACTTCATGCTGATGCATCGCACGCTCGCACACGTCGGCTCGCTGCCCGACGACCAGCCGATCCGCTGGAAGCGCCTCGGCGCGGTCGCCCTGGGCGGTGTCGGGCTCGCGCTGGTCACGCTGTACGTGCTGCAGCACAAGCAGCTCGCCGTCGCCAGCGTGTGGACGGCAGCGTTCGCGATCCTCGCGATCTTCGCGTACATGATCGCGAAGTCGGAGCGCTCGGAGCGCGCCGGCCTGATCGCGGCGCTCGTGCTGATCGGCCAGGTGATCCTGTTCTTCATCTTCTACGTGCAGATGTCGACGTCGCTGACGCTGTTCGCGCTGCGCAACGTCGATCCGCGCTTCATGCTGTTCGGCACGACGCTGTTCACGTGGAGCGCCGCGCAGTTCCAGGCGCTGAACCCGATCTGGATCATGCTGCTCAGCCCGGTGCTCGTGTGGGTCTACAACGCCGTCGCGAAGGGCGGCCGTGACCTGCCGGTCGCCGCGAAGTACGCGCTCGGCTTCGGCGCAGTGGCCGCAGGCTACCTGGTGTTCACGATCAGCGGCCGCTTTGCGGTGGACGGCCGCGTGTCGTCGTGGTTCATGGTGTGGGGCTACGGCCTCTACTCGCTCGGCGAACTGCTGGTGAGCGGCCTCGGCCTCGCGATGATCGCCCGCTACGTGCCGGCACGCATGAGCGGCTTCATGATGGGTGCGTACTTCGTCGCGACGGGCGTGTCGCAGTATCTGGGCAGCGTCGTCGCGAACTTCGCGCAGATGCCGTCGCACGAACTGCCGGCCACCGAATCGCTGCCGCTCTACCTGTCGCTGTTCGAGAAGCTCGGCTGGCTCGCCGCGATCGGCATGCTGCTCGCGCTGCTGCTGCTGCCGCTGATGAACCGCCTGTCGCGCCAGCACCAACGTTGTGCGGAAGAGCGCCGCGAGGAATCGCTGCAGGCGCAGGGTGCCGCCACGGCCCAGTAAGGACTATCCCTCGGCGTGCGGCCTGCACGCCACATTCTCCCGCCGGTTGCGCGATTGCGTCCTACACTGGTTGCAAAGCAGTGCATCCGCCGCGATGCGCGCTGGCGGGAGAAGACCATGAAAAGCAAGACCACGAGGCTCCTCCGGATCCTCTCGGACATCCGGTACGCGCAGCGATGCACTGCGCTGCGCGCCGCCCGGGCAGCAGCCGAAGCCGACGCGGTACTCGCGGAACGCGACGATCCGGCGCCCGACGAGCGCGACGACGCCGAATCCGACGACCCCACCGCTGTTCCCCGCTCCCGTATCGGCTCACCTCACTGACGCCGCGCCGCACGTTCCGTGCCGCCCGCGCCGCTCACGCGGCCGCACCGCGCCACCGCGCGATCCACGTTCCCGAACCGGCCACGGCCATCATCAGCCCGAGCGCGCACGCGTCGGCCACGAGGCCCACGCCGACGTGCCGCAGGTCGGCACTGCCCACGACCGGATGCAGGAGCGAATCGATGACGAGCGAGATCGCCGCGCCCGCGACGAAGCAGATCAGCCCGCGCTGGCCCACGGCCACGACCGGCCGCACGCCCTGCGCGATCCGCGCGATCCAGCCGAAGCGCACGCAATCGGCCATCAGCCACGCGATGGCCGCGAAGCTCACGACGCGCGGCAGCGCGAGATCGCGCTTGAACACGCCTTCCGGCAGCGGCAGCCCCGAGAACAGCTTGTAGCTCGCGCAGCCGAGCACGACCGCGCAGGCCAGCCCGGTCGCCGCGGCCCCCCAGCGGCCGAGCGCGATGCGCCGGTAGAACGGCTGGCAGCGCGCGAGCACGCCGGCGACGAACATCAGTTGCCACGCGAACGGATTGAAACTCCAGCGGAATCCGTCGGTGTCCAGCAGCTCGGGGCCGAGCCAGCCCGCCGCGATCCACGACGCGACGCCGAGCGCGACGAGCAGCCACGGATGCCGGCGCGCGAACGGCACGAGCACCGGCGACGCGAGCGCGAACAGCACGTACATCGGCAGCACCGACGCGAGATAGGGCTGGCGCTGGAACGTCAGCAGCTCGGCCAGGCCCGTGAGCGGCGAGGCGAGCATCACGCTGACGTCGTCGAGCGCGAGGTTCGGCGCATCGATCCCGTAATGGTCGAGCACGGCCGACACGACGAGCATCAGCGTCGAGGTCGCGAGAAACGCGCGGTAGATCTGCATCGCGCGGCGCACGAACCGCCGTTGCGCGGCGCGCGCGCCGTGCCGTTCGGCGATCGCGCCATAGGCGCTCGCGGTCGCGAAACCGCCGAGAAAGACGAAGACCTCGGCCGCGTCGCACAGCGCGAACGCGTGCAGCGTGACGCGCGACAACACGCTCGCGCCGATGTGATCGACGACGATCATCAACAGCACGATGCCGCGGAAGAAATCCACTTCGATCAGGCGGCCGCCGCGCGGCGGCCGAGCGGTGGCGGGCGGCACGCTCAACGACATGAGCGCACCCGCACGACGGCGGTGCGGCATGCACCGGAGAATGGATCGGGAAGAAGAAGGCGCGCGGGATCAGCCGCGATACGCGTATGCCCGCATCGCGCCAACCCGGCCGGCCAGGCACGGAGAGGACCGTTCATTGAAAGGCTGCATACGAAGGGAAGTCGGTGAGGCCAGTCTAGTAGCCGATCAGGAGAGACCCTAAGTAACAAAGTGCAACCGAATCTTCTGTTCGATTACACGCGCGAGCCTTGTGATGCGAAGCAGGCAGCGTCGCCAGATTCGCGCCAGCGCGACGCCAGTTTGCGGTCAGCATCGACGGGTTCGACTGCCGGGCGATGACGATGCCGATGCTGATGCTGGTGCGATCTGCGCCACGTTCCGCGCCGCCGCCGCGTCGCGATCGACGCCTATCCGTGCGCCTATCCGTGCGCGGGCAGGCGCCGCATCAGCATGGCGCTGTGCCACGCGGTCAGCGCAACGGCGACCCAGATCGGCCCGTACGTCGCGAGCTTCGCGACGCTCAGCGTTTCGCCGAGCAGCAACAGCGACACCGCGACGAGCAGCACGGGCTCGACGTAGCCGAGAATTCCGAACAGGGCCATCGGCAGCATCCGGCTGGCCTTCAGGTAGCTCGCGAGCGCGAGCGTGCTCAGCACGCCGAGCCCCGGCAGCAGCGCGGCCCACAGCACGGGATGGCCGGCCACGCGCGTCGCGCTCGTCGCGACCATCGCGAACGCGACCGGGCACAGCAGCGCGATCTCGACCGCGAACGCGGCGAGCGAATCGGCGTTGATCCGCCGGCGCAGCACGAAATACGGCGGATAACCGAGCGCGACGACGAGCGTCGGCCACGCGAACGCGCGCGTCGCCCACACTTCGTGCGCGACGCCGAGCGCGGCGCACGCGACCGCCGTCCATTGCAGCGGATCGAGCCGTTCGTGATAGTAGAAGCGGCCGACGAGCACCATCGTCAGCGGCAACAGGAAATAGCCGAGCGACACTTCGAGCATGCGCCCGTGCAGCGGCGCCCACAGGAACAGCCACAACTGCAATCCGAGCAGCGCGGCGCTCACGGGCACCGCGATCAGCAGGCGCCAGTCGCGCACGCTGCGCCGAAGGAGGTCGACGAGCGCCGGCCAGCGGCCGCGCAGCGCGATCAGCGCGAGCGCGCCCGGTGCGGTCCACAACACGCGCCACGCGAAGATGTCGAGCCCCGTGAGCGGCGCGAGCAGTTTCGCGTAGGCGGACATCAGCGCGAACAGCGTCGATGCCGCCACCGACAGCATGAGGCCGCGCCCGGCCTCCGGATACCCCGTCATGATCGTTCCGTGCCGCTTACTGCTGCTGGAAGCGCTCGAAGCGCTTCTCGGTCCGGCGTTCCTCGAACGTCACCTCGGTCACGCGCGCGGCCGGCGGCCCGTGACGCAGCCACGCGAGCATCCGGTCGATCTGCGCGCCGGGGCCCTGGATCATCGCTTCGACGGTGCCGTCCTCGAGATTCGCGACCCAGCCGCGCAGCTTCAGCGCATGCGCCTCGCGCACCGTCGCATGCCGGAAGCCGACGCCCTGCACGACGCCGCGCACCCGTACGTAGTAGGTCTCGATCCGTTCGTCCAGTTCATTGCGGCTCATCGCGTCGTCCTCCCGTTGCGTTCAAGCCCGGCATTGTAGTCGCGTCGGCCGCTTCGTACATGCCCGCACCCGTCGCGGCCTTGCGTCGCCGCGCGCGCCGACCACGTACAATCTCGCCGACGCTCAACCGCCGCGCCGCCCGCGCGCGGCCCTGAAGGAAACGCATGACTGATACCTCCCGCGATCTCGTTCTCGTCACCGGCGCGTCCGGTTTCGTCGGCTCGGCCGTCGCGCGCATCGCGCAGCAGAAAGGCTATGCGGTGCGCGTGCTCGTGCGCCCGACCAGCCCGCGCACGAACGTGGCGGATCTCGACGCCGAGATCGTCACCGGCGACATGCGCGACGAGGCGTCGATGCGCGCCGCGCTGCGCGGCGTGCGCTACCTGCTGCATGTCGCGGCCGACTACCGGCTGTGGGCACCCGATCCCGACGAGATCGAGCGCGCGAACCTCGAGGGGGCGGTCGCGACGATGCGCGCGGCACGCGCGGAAGGCGTCGAGCGGATCGTCTACACGAGCAGCGTCGCGACGCTGAAGGTGACGAGTGCCGGCGATCCGTCCGACGAAAACCGGCCGCTCACGGCGGAGCAGGCGATCGGCGTCTACAAGCGCAGCAAGGTGCTCGCGGAACGCGCGGTCGAACGGATGATCGCCGACGAAGGGCTGCCGGCCGTGATCGTCAATCCGTCGACGCCGATCGGCCCGCGCGACGTGAAGCCGACGCCGACCGGCCGCATCATCGTCGAGGCCGCGCTCGGCAAGATTCCGGCGTTCGTCGACACGGGGCTGAACCTCGTGCACGTCGACGACGTCGCGCACGGCCACTTCCTCGCGCTCGAGCGCGGCCGGATCGGCGAGCGCTACATCCTCGGCGGCGAGAACCTGCCGCTGCAGCAGATGCTCGCCGACATCGCGCAGATGACGGGCCGCAAGGCGCCGACGATCGCGCTGCCGCGCTGGCCGCTCTATCCGCTCGCAGTCGGCGCGGAAGCGGTCGCGAAGTTCACGAAGAAGGAGCCGTTCGTCACCGTGGACGGGCTGCGGATGTCGAAGAACAAGATGTATTTCACGTCCGCGAAGGCCGAACGCGAGCTCGGCTACCGTGCGCGCCCGTACCGCGAAGGGCTGCGCGATGCGCTCGACTGGTTCGGCTCCGCGGGCTACCTGAAGTAACACAAAGCGGCGTACTTCACGCCGCTTTGCGCACTTTGTTACACGTCGCGCACGGCCCGGCACCGGCGCAGCGGTTAAAATCGCGGGTCTTACGCAGAGAAGACACGCATGAACCTGAACGATCAGATCGCTTCGCTCACCGTGGGCGTCGATCAGCTCCTCCACGATCACCACGCCGCGCAACAGGCGGCCCGCAGCGCGGAAGCCTTCGCGCGCGCCGCAGCAGCGGAAGCCCGGGCCGCGGCAGAGCGTCACGCCGCCGCGGAAACCGAAGCGCAGGCCGCCGCGCAACGCCACACGGCCGCCGCCGCCGAAGCCGAGGCCGCGCAGCAGCGCCACGCGAGCGCGACCGCCGCCGCCGAAGCCGCCGCCCAGCGTCATACCGATGCCACCGCGCAAGCCGAAGCCGCCGTGCAACGCCATGCGGAAGCCACCGCGCTGACCGAAGCACTCGCGCAGCGTCACGCGGATGCCGAAGCGGCGTCGCAGCGCCACGCGGCCGCGATCGCCGAAGCCGAGGCCGCCGCGCAGCGTCATCACGCCGCAGCCACCGAAGCCGAAGCGGCCGCCCAGCGCCATGCGGCCGCGACCGTCGAAGCCGAGGCCGCCGCGAAGCGTCACGCGGAAGCGACCGCCGAAGCCGAAGCGGCCACGCAGCGCCACGCGGCCGCCATCGCGGAAGCCGAAGCCGCCGCCCAGCGCCACACGGCCGCGATCGCCGAAGCCGAAGCGCTCGCGCAGCAGCACGCGCAGGCGATCGCGGAAGCGCAGGCCGCCGCGCAGCGTCACGCCGACGCCACCGCCGAGGCCGAAGCCGTCACGCAACGCCATACCGAAGCGATCGCGCAGGCCGAGGCGGCCGCGCAACGCCACGCCGATGCCGCTGCGCAGGCCGAGGCCGTCACGCAACGCCATACCGAAGCGATCGCACAAGCCGAAGCGGCTGCGCAGCACCACGCGAAGGCCATCGCCGACGCCGAGGCGCTGGTCGAGGCCGTCGTCAAGGAAGCCGCGACGAGCGCGGTGGCCGCCACGGCCGTTGCGGCGGAAGTCGTCGAACCCGCGCCGGCCGACACGCCGGCGGCGGAACCGGCCGTGAACGCGCCCGCGCCGGCCGTGGCCGAAGCGGTGGAGGCAACGGCCGACACCGGGACGGCAATCGTCGCGACGGCGCAAGCCGACACGCCGGTTGAAGGTGAAGTCGAAGCCGAAGCCGAAGCCGCCAACACGCCGGCGCCGTCCGACAAATCGACGCTGCACGTATCGCGTCCGACGCAGAACGAACTCACGCTGACCATCAACGGCGAATCGATCACGCTGCATCCGGAGCAACTGGGCCAGTTGATCGAGGAACTCGCGCATGCTCGCGCGTCGATGCAGCCCGAGCCGCCGCCCGGCATCCCGGCCGGCTGGCGCTTCGTGACGACGAAGAACCCGATGATGGCCGTGCAGAAGCAGTCGAACGGCGATCGCCTGCTGGTCGCCCGTCACACGGGCTACGGCTGGGTGCCGTTCACGTTCTCGCCGGACGTCGTGATCCAGATGTACATGATGCTGACCCAGCGCTAGGCACCGGCAGGCAGCCCCCGCCGAAAACGAAACAGCCCGATCGTTTCCACGATCGGGCTGTTTGCTTTCCGGCTGCCGGGAGGCACGCCTCCCGGGATCCGCTCAGCGCTCCACCGGCGCCTGCACGCGCGCCTTCCACTGGCCGCCCTTGCCGCGCCAGTAGCGCCACGCGGACGCGAATGTCGCGCCGACGTAGAACAGCGCGACGAGCGGCAGTGCAGGCGCCCACAGCGGCGAGCGCCGGTAGTAGCGCAGCATCGGCGCATACGCGGCGCACATCGACGCCCACGCGAGCCACGCCGGCCACGCGCGCGCGCCGTACGCGAGCGCCGCGGCGGGCGGCACGAGATAGATGATCGTCATCCCGAGCAGCGTGCCGGCCAGCAGCAGCGGCGAGTAGTGCAGCTGCGTGAACGCCGTGCGCGCGATCATGTTCCAGATGTCGCGCCAGCTGTCGTACGGGCGCAGCGACACGCTGCGGTCGGCCAGGTCGAGCCGGATCGGGTGGCGGCCGCTGCCGCGGTGCTTCATCTGCGCGGCCAGGCTGCAGTCGTCGATCAGCGCGCCGCGGATCGACTCGATGCCGCCCGCTTCCTCGAGCGCCGTGCGCTTCACCAGCATGCAGCCGCCCGCGGCACCGGCCGTCCGGTTGCGCGGGTTGTTGATCCACGAGAACGGGTAGAGCTTCGCGAAGAAGAACACGAACGCCGGGATCAGCGCCTTTTCCCAGAACGAATCGCAGCGCAGCCGCACCATCAGCGACACGAGATCGCGGTTCTCGGCCTGCGCGCGCGTGACGAGCTGCGCGACGGCGTCCGGCGGATGGCCGATGTCGGCGTCCGTCAGCAGCAGGTAGTCGGCCGGCAGGCCGAGCGCCTGCACCGCGGCGATCCCCTGCGACTGCGCCCACACCTTGCCCGACCAGCCGGCCGGCAGCGGCTTCGCGGCCAGCACCGTCAGCCGGTCGGCGCGGTTGATCGCGAGCGCGGCCGCGCGGGCCGCGTCGGCGGTGCCGTCGTCGCTGTGGTCGTCGACAATGATCAGATGAAATTCGCCCGGGTAATCCTGCTCGAGCAGCGAAGTCGCCGCCCGGGCGATCACGTCGGCCTCGTTGCGCGCCGGCACGACCGCGACGACGGCCGGCCAGCCCGCCTCGGCCGCGGCGCCGCGCGCCTCGGGCGGCAGCGGCCGCGCGGGCACCGCGCGCCAGAAACCGCCGCGCGCGACGAGCAGCACGATCCAGATGATCAGCGACAGCCCGGACACCAGGAAAGCGAGAACCAGCATCATCGGCGCGCCTCCTGCCAGGCGCCGGGTTCGGCAAAATCAATGGGGGTCGGGAACAAAACGCCCGAAACGGCACGGGCGGCCGGGTAATACGCGTAAGAATCGACGGTCATCGAATGGCCTTGGAATGAGCGCGGCGCCGGGCAGCCGGAGCGGCTGCCCGCGAAACCGCATAGTTTACTGGGTTCCGCACGCGGCAGCGCCGACGCGGCTCTCCCGCAAATGCAACACGGCAGACACAGCACCAAAGCAAGGACGGCCCGATAGAGTTAAAATGCGCGATTAATTCGGGGTTCCGGGGCCTGGCCGGCCGGTTCGTTCCTGCCTTCATAACATCAAGCCGGGGCGAGCGAGCGAGTGCCAGCTCCTCGAACCCCGGCGTCTGTCGTCGGAGTTCGCTCACTTATGCGAGTCATCCTTGCCCAGCCCCGCGGCTTTTGTGCGGGAGTTGTCCGTGCGATCGAGATCGTCGACCGCGCGCTGCAACAGCACGGTGCGCCGGTCTATGTGCGTCATGAGATCGTGCATAACCGGCATGTCGTCGAAAACCTGCGTAATAAAGGGGCGCGATTCGTTGAGGAGCTCGACGAGGTGCCCCACGGCGCTGTCGCGATCTTCAGCGCGCACGGTGTCGCCCAGACGGTCGAGCGCGATGCGGAAACGCGCGGGCTCGACGTGCTCGACGCCACCTGCCCGCTCGTCACGAAAGTGCACGTGCAAGGCCGCCAGTACGTCGCGGCGGGCCGCCGGCTGATCCTGATCGGCCATGCGGGCCACCCGGAAGTCGAGGGTACGATCGGCCAGATTCCGGCCGAGGTGATCCTCGTGCAAAGCGAAGCGGAAGTCGATACGCTGACGCTGCCCGTCGACACGCCGGTCGCGTACATCACGCAGACCACGCTGTCGGTCGACGATACGCGCGGCATCATCGAAGCGCTGCAGCGCCGGTTCACCGACATCGTCGGCCCGGACACGCGCGACATCTGCTATGCCACGCAGAATCGCCAGGCTGCCGTGCGCGAACTGAGCGAACAGGTCGACGTACTGCTCGTGGTCGGTGCGACGAACAGCTCGAACTCGAACCGCCTGCGCGAGATCGGCACCGAAAGCGGTGTGCCGAGCTATCTCGTCGCCGACGGTTCGGAAGTCAAGGCCGAATGGTTCGCGAATGCGACGACCGTCGGCCTGACCGCCGGGGCGTCCGCGCCCGAGGAAATGGTCGAAGATGTAATCGGCGCGTTGCGCGCGCTGGGCCCCGTCGACGTCACGACGATGGCGGGCCGTGAAGAAAAAGTCGAATTCAAGTTGCCGGCGAAGCTCACGCAAGCTGTCGCCCGCGAAGTTTAAGGAGGACATCTCTTGTCTATTCCGCTGCTCCAGCAAGTCCGCGTCGGCGCGTACATCACGCGCCAACACCTGTCCGGCAACAAACGCTATCCGCTCGCGCTGATGCTCGAGCCGCTGTTCCGCTGCAACCTCGCTTGCAACGGCTGCGGCAAGATCGATTACCCGGATCCCATCCTGAACCAGCGCCTGTCCGTCCAGGAATGCCTGGAAGCGGTCGACGAGTGCGGCGCACCCATCGTGTCGATCGCCGGCGGCGAGCCGCTGCTGCACAAGGAAATGCCGGAAATCGTCCGCGGCATCATGAAGCGCAAGAAGTTCGTCTACCTCTGCACGAACGCGCTGCTGATGGAAAAGAAGATGGACGACTACCAGCCGAGCCCGTACTTCGTCTGGTCGGTCCACCTCGACGGCGACGCGCAGATGCACGACCACTCGGTGTCGCAGGAAGGCGTGTACGACAAGGCGGTCGCGGCGATCAAGGAAGCGAAGCGCCGCGGCTTCCGCGTGAACATCAACTGCACGCTGTTCAACGATGCGATCCCCGAGCGCGTCGCGAAGTTCTTCGATACGCTCAAGCCGATCGGCGTCGACGGCATCACCGTGTCGCCGGGCTACGCGTACGAGCGCGCACCGGATCAGCAGCACTTCCTGAACCGCGACAAGACGAAGAACCTGTTCCGCGAGATCCTGAAGCGCGGCGAAGGCGGCAAGCGCTGGTCGTTCAGCCAGTCGTCGCTGTTCCTCGACTTCCTGGCCGGCAACCAGACGTACAAGTGCACGCCGTGGGGCAACCCGGCGCGTACGGTGTTCGGCTGGCAGAAGCCGTGCTACCTGGTCGGCGAAGGTTACGTGAAGACCTTCAAGGAACTGATGGAAGACACGAACTGGGACAACTACGGCGTCGGCAACTACGAGAAGTGCGCGGACTGCATGGTCCACTGCGGCTTCGAGGCGACCGCCGTGATGGACACGATGGCGCATCCGCTGAAGGCGTTCGCCGTGAGCCGCAAGGGCATCAAGACCGACGGCCCGTTCGCACCGGACATTCCGATCGACAAGCAGCGTCCGGCCGAGTACGTGTTCTCGCGCCACGTCGAGATCAAGCTCGAGGAAATCCAGCGCGCCGGCAAGGGCAAGCTGCAGAAGCCGGCGAAGCCGGCAGCCGCCGCCTAAGCGCGTTTCGCCACGCGGGGGCTTGCCCTCCGCGCCGGCGGGAAAAAAGAAGCGCCACGGAGCCTGCTCCGTGGCGCTTTTGTTTTGGGCCGAGGTGTCGAGTCGCGTTCCGCCGTCACCTTATGGCCACGACAGGCCGCGACAGCCGTGCAATCGCTGCTTCGGCGATTAACGGCGGCCGTGCCGGTGCGGCCGGCCCTGTCTCCTCCAGACTCCCGGCGAAACCGGTGCGACGCTACGCGGCCAGCGATTCGGCCGCGTGCACCCGCATCTTCTCCGCCGCGCCCGCGACGAGCGCCGGCTGGCCGCTCGACGCGAACGCGCAGACGTGCTCCCACAGCTCGGCCAGCCGACGCCGCGTGAGCGTCGTGACGCAGGTGTCGTTCGCCGCAAGCACCTGCTCGAGCACCGCGCATTCGTCGTCGTGCAGTGTCCATGCGCCGCCTTGCGCCGCGCGTGCCACGCCCGCGTCGAGCGCACGCTCGGCGTCGACGCACAGGTCGATGTCGGCATCCGCGCACACCGCATCGTCGAGCGCCAGGAACACCAGGTAGACGCTCGTGCGCAACCGCATCAGCAGCGCCTCGTTGCCATGCCCGCCACGCAGCGCGACGAGCGCCATGTGGCATTTCAGCGAGATGTCGCGTGCATGCACCGGCGGCAGCGGCAGCAACCACTCGCGGGTCAGCGGCACGTGGCGGCGGTGCTTCCGGGAGCCCTTCATGACGGGCTCCCGCTTGCGGGCGCATCGCTCGCCGCGACGGCCGGCCACGCGGTACGGCACGCAACGGCATCACGGTGCGCAAGGCGGCGGGGTTTCGCACGACGTCGCGCGCTGCGCGCATCGTCCCGCCGCTGCGACGCTCGCGCGGCCGGCAGCCGGCGCAGCGCCGACGCGCGCACGACGCAGGCAAATCGGATCGGGCAAGCCATGCTCGTCTCCTGCATCAGAACGTGTTCTCGCCCTTCAGGTAGTACGCGGTCTTCACGAAGAACGCCTTGACCGGATGGCCGCCCTGCGCGTCGCGTGCGGCGCGCGCCTCCATCTCGGCCCGCTCTTCGCGCGACCGGTCCGGCACCGGATTGCGGACACGTTCGAGCGCACGCTGCATCGCGAGCGGATAGTTCTGGTTGCCGGCCGACGTCGCGCGATAGCCTGCGCGCGTCATCTGCATCAGTTGCGCGTTGGTTTCGGCACGCGCCGCCGACCAGCTCGACAGCGAGGCATTCGATGCCCCATCGGAAACGGCCGACTGCGCAAAGCTGACGGCGGGCAGCGCAACGAGTGCGCAGGAAAGTACGGCAACGGGAACGAGGGATCGCATAGTGGCCTCCAGGTGGTTGTCCCCGCATCGATCGTGTTCGACGATGCGTTGAAAGCATCGTATGTCGCGCTGCATGCCGCTTGAATAGCCGATTCCGCAATTGATATTTTCGGCTTCGGAATTCGGTGCGCGAACCACGTCATGCGCGAATCCCTCTCAATCGGAATTTCTTTATTTCATTCAATGCCCTGATCGCATTTGTTCAGACGATCCGAAGCCGTGCACACAGCG
This sequence comes from Burkholderia cepacia ATCC 25416, assembly GCF_001411495.1. Lineage (NCBI taxonomy): Bacteria > Pseudomonadati > Pseudomonadota > Betaproteobacteria > Burkholderiales > Burkholderiaceae > Burkholderia > Burkholderia cepacia. The sequence goes on from NZ_CP012982.1 coordinate 1,536,678, forward strand.
CTTTTTCAATTTCCGAAATGACGTGTTGCCGATGCGATCGCAGCGGGCGCACCTTCCGGCAAGGCTTCCGGCGTGATATCGCGCGTGCGGATACCCGCGGATATCTCGAACCGCGGCCTTGCCGGATCGAACGGTTCTCGTGATTCAGGACAAGCATCGCATCCGGATTGCCGGATAGCGACACGACGTGCGCGGCAAGGACGCGCGATAATCACGCATCGGCCGTTTCGCACGGCACCTCATGCATTCCCATTTTTAACGAGTCCTTCCATGGCTGCCCTCGACACCACCGCCATCCACAGTTGGCATGCGCACGTCTATTTCGATGCGGCCAGCCGCGACGCCGCGTGGGCGTTTCGCCAGGTCGTCGACGAACGGTTCGGCGCGGTCATCGAACTCGGCCGCTTTCACGAACGCCTCGTCGGCCCGCACCCGGCGTGGTCGTACCAGATCGCGTTCGACACCACGCGCTTCGACGAAATCGTGCCGTGGCTCGTGCTGAACCACGGCGCGCTGGATATCTTCCTGCATCCGAATACGGGCGACGAACTGCGCGACCATCGCGATTGCGCAGTGTGGATCGGGAAGTCGTACGTGCTGAATCTCGACGCGCTGGCCGGATAACGGCCGAAAAACGGCAGGAAAGCGCCGCCTTCGCCGCGGCGGCATCCACGTTTCGGGTCGACGTGAAACGTCCCGCGACGGCGCGCTCATACAGTGGGTTCCGTTATCGACACTTCCGGAACCCGCCATGACACACCCCGATGCCGATGCCCGGCACATTTACGAAGGCTGGCACGCGGCCGTCGTCGCACGCGACGTCGATGCGCTGATGGCGCTATATACCGACGACGCGGTGCTCGAAACGCCGCTGATCGTCGTCACGCTGCCCGATCACGGCTCAGGCGTGCTGCACGGCAAGGCCGCGATCGGCGCGTTCTTCGCGGCCGGCCTGCGCAATCCGGGCAGCCGGCTCGGGCGCTGGTACCGCACCGGGTCGTTCTTCTCGAACGGCCGCCAGCTCACGTGGGAATATCCGCGCGCGACGCCGGAAGGCGATCAGGTCGATCTCGTCGAAGTGATGGACCTGCGCGACGGGCTGATCGCGCATCATCGCGTGTACTGGGGATGGGTCGGCTTTCTCGCGCTGCGGGCCGCCGCGCCGGCACCCGACCACGCATGACGGCCGCCGCACCGAACCGGGCCACGGCCCGCCGCGTGCTCGCCGCGACCTGCGTGAGCTACACGCTCGTGCTGCTCGACGCGTCCATCGTCAACGTCGCGCTCACCGATATCGCCCACACGTTCGGCAGCCGCATAGCCGGCCTGCAGTGGATCGTGAATGCGTACACGCTCGCGTTCGCGAGCCTGCTGATGACGGGCGGCACGCTCGGCGACCGGCTGGGCGATCGCACCGTCTATGTCGCGGGGCTCGCGATCTTCGTCGCCGCATCCGCGCTATGCGGCATCGCGCCGAGCCTCCCGGCGCTCGCGATCGCCCGGGCGCTGCAAGGCGTCGGCAGCGCGATGCTGGTGCCCTGCTCGCTCGCGCTGCTCAACCGCGCGTTCCCCGAGCCGGCCGCGCGCGCATCGGCAATCAGCCTGTGGATGGGCTGCGGCGGCATCGCGATGGCGTCGGGCCCGCTGATCGGCGGCCTGCTGATCCACCTGTCCGGGTGGCGCAGCCTCTTCTTCGTGAACCTGCCGCTCGGGCTTGCCGGCATCTGGCTCGCCCGCACGGTCACGCGCGCCGCCGGCGACGCGTCGCGACATTTCGACTGGGGCGGCCAGGCCGCGGCCATCGTCGCGATCGCCACGCTGATCGGCACACTGATCGAAGGCCCGTCGCTCGGCTGGCGCTCGGCGCCGATCGTCGGCGGCGCGGCGACGAGCGCCGTCGCGTGGATCGCGTTCATCGCGATCGAAGCGCGGCGCCGCGAACCGATGCTGCCGCTCGCGTTCTTCCGCAACCGGCTGTTCGCCGGATCGACGTTCGTGTCGATGGCATCGGCGTTCGTGTTCTACGGCTTGCTGTTCGTCCTCAGCCTGTTCTATCGGCAGATCCGCGGCGCGAGCCCGCTCGACACCGGGCTCGCGTTCCTGCCGATGACGGCGATGGTCGCGCTCGGCGGACTATGCTCGGGCAGGCTCGTTGCACGCTTCGGTGCGCGCGGCTCGATGTGCGCCGCGTTCGCGCTCTACGCGGCCGGCGCGCTCGGCATGACGGGCATCGGTGCGGCGACACCGGCATGGCTCGCCGTCGCGCCGATGCTCGCGATCGGCTTTGCATCGGGATTCATCTCGCCGGCCGCGACGTCGCCGGCGCTCGGGACGGTCGACCGCCGCCGTGCGGGCGTGGCGGCGGCCGCGCTGAACGCGGCGCGGCAGAGCGGGTCGGCGCTCGGTGTGGCGATCTTCGGCGCGTGCATCGCGACCGTGCAGCCGTTTCCGGTGGCGATGCGGGTGGCGTTGCTGGCCGCCGTGGCAATATCCGCGTCTGCGATGCCGATGTGGTGGATCGCGACAAGGACAGGCAAAGCGCCGAAAGTCGGCGCTCACACGGCCGGGATTCGTGTCGCGGAAGGCGAGTAGTTCCCTCGCCCGACGCGACAGCGTGTAATGCCGAACCATGCCGCGCGTCGGCGGATCTTCCCGGACACGCCCCCGGATTCATCGCGATACGTCGACATCCGCGTTGCGAACACGACGACCTCGCGTGCCGGTGCGATCGCCGATCAGCGACCGGTCGACTCGGCGCCGGCGGCGGCTGACGCCGCCTTCCTCTCACGCAACGTACATCGCGACACTGACGAACTGGCACAGGCTGCCGGCCAGCACGAACAGATGCCAGATGCCGTGCCCGTGGCGGATGCGTTCGTCGTTGATGAAGAAGTAGATGCCCGCGCTGTAGATGAGGCCGCCGGCCACGAGCCACGCGGTGCCGACCGGCGGCAGCGCGTGAATCAGCGGACGTACCGCGACGAGCGCGAGCCAGCCCATCGCCACGTACAGGATCATCGACAGCATGCGCGTGCGCCGCCCGAGCGTCAGTTCCTGGACGATCCCGAACACGGCCAGCCCCCAGCTCACGCCGAACAGCGACCAGCCCCACGGGCCGCGCAGCGTGACCAGCGTGAACGGCGTATAGCTGCCGGCAATCAGCAGGTAGATCGCCGAGTGGTCGCACTTCTGCAGGATGGCTTTCAGGCGCGGGCTACGCACGCTGTGGTACAGCGTCGAGATCGCGTAGAGCACGCAGAGCATCGCGCCGTATACGCTGAAGCTCACCACCTTGTAGGCGTCGCCTTCGAGCGCGCCCATCGTCACCAGTGTTACCAGCCCTGCCACCGATAGCACCGCGCCGACGAGATGGGTAATGCTGTTGAAACGCTCACCGGCATGCACGACGGGCTCCTCCTGTGCGGGTTCATCGGGGTGAATGGTTCACATGATACCGGCCGGGAAACGAAGCCGGGTTGCAGGCAGATCAAACCCGGCACTCGGACGGCGCCGCGGCGCTGCGCGCCCGGTGCGTCACGCTCGCCGCCGCTTGGCGAACCGGCGCGCCCCGCCGGGCGGCTCATCCCCCCTCCGCCATCCACCATCCACCCGCCGTCAACCGTCGCTGTCTGCCGGCGGCGCCCACTCGGCCACGAGCTTCAGCAGGCCGGGAAAGCGCAGATCGAGATCTTCCGTGCGCACGCGGCTGCGCCGCTCGAGCCCGTATTGACGCTGGCGCAGCACGCCCGCGTCGCGCAACGCCTTGAAGTGATGGGTGAGCGACGATTTCGGGCGATCGAAGCCGAACCAGCCGCAAGGATGGTCGTAAGCCTCGGATTCCAGCATCAGTTTCCGCACGATCGTCAGTCGCAACGGATCGGCCAGCGCGCCAAGAATGGTTTCGAGCCGCAGCTCGGCGACGTCCGGCTCCGGCAGCGGATCGGGCAAATCCGCAGGTGCCGGCGCGAGGCCGGCCGCCCGTTCAGGGTGGGTGCGTTTCATGTCGGCAAGCATATCACCCTGTACGAGTTTTTTCGAACTATAGCTTAGTTCGAAAAAACTCGTACAAGGAGTGCGTTCATGTCCGACACCGCCGTCCCCCAATCGCGACCCGCGGGCTCGCGTTCCGTGCCCCGCATGGCACACGCCGCCTGGATGGTCACCGCCGTGTTCATGCTGTCCAACTCGCCGACGCCGCTGTACGTTTCGTGGCAGCGCGCACTCGGTTTCTCGTCCGGCACGCTGACCGTCATCTTCGCGCTCTACATCGCCGGCCTGCTGGGTACGCTGCTCGTCGCCGGCCAGCTTTCGGACCGTTACGGGCGCAAGCCGGTCCTGCTGCCCGGCCTCGCCGCGGCGCTGATCGCGTGCGCGTTGTTCGCGACCGCGTCGTCCGTCGCCATGCTCGCGGTCGCCCGCATGCTGACGGGCATCGCGGTCGGCGTGATCGTGTCGGCAGGCATGGCGTCGGTGATCGATCTCGCGGGCACCGAGCGGCGCAAGGCCGCGCTGCTCGCGTCGGTCGCCATGGTGCTCGGCGCGGGGCTCGGGCCGTTGCTCGCCGGGATTGCCGCGCAAACCGCCGCGCATCCGGTCGCCCTCGTCTTCGGCGTCGAGTTCGTGATCCTGCTGAGCGCGTCGGCCGTCGCCCTGCGGCTGCCGCGCAACCGGCCCGCGCCGGCGCCAGGCGGCGCGCCGCCGCTACGTCTGCCGTCCGTGCCGGTTCACAACCGGCGCCATGTCGCCAGCGGTGTCGCCGTGTTCGGGCCGGGCATCACCGCGACCTCCTTCGTGCTTGCGTTGGGCCCGTCGTTGCTGGCACGCCTGCTTCACGTGCGCAGCCCGCTGCTCGCGGGCGGAATGGCCTGCGCGATGTTCATCGCCGCTACCGGTGTCCAGTTCGTCGCACGGCGCGGATCGATCCGTACGACGTTCGTTGCCGGCACGGTCGCCACCATGCTGTCGATGGTGATGCTGTGCATCGCCGTGCATGCGTCGTCGGCCGCCGTCCTCGTCGCGGCGGCGCTCTTCGCGGGCGCGGGACAAGGCCTCGGGCAGCTCGGCGGCCTGACGCTGATCGGCCTGCACGTACCGGACGCGCGGCGCGCCGAGGCGAACGCCGTCATGAACATCGGCGGCTACCTCCCGGCGGGACTGATGCCCGTGATGACCGGGTATGCGATCGACCGCGTCGGCTTCACGGCAGGCGCGATCGGTTTCGCCGTCGCCTTGACGCTGATCGCGCTCGCCGCGGGGGCCGCCGCGGTGCTTGCGCTCCGTCACGACGACTGACGGCCGCACGCGACGGCATGCGCTGCACGAGCCGGTCGCCTTGCGTCGGCATGAAAAAAAGGCGTCATGGCTCTCACGCCATGACGCCTTTTCGTTCTTTCCTGCCGTTTCAACCGCTCAACAGCACTTCCCTGCTCCCGACCCGTACCGCGCATTCTGACGCTCGCGGAAGAATTCCTCGTACGTCATCGGCTCGCGGTCCGGATGGGTCTCGCGCATGTGCGCGACGTAGGTATCGTAGTCGGGCAGGCCGACCATCAGCCGCAACGCCTGCCCGAGGTAACGCCCCGCGCTGCGCAGGTCGCTGCCAAGATCGCTGAACATCGCGGCCTCCCCTTAACGTCCGCTGCCGAGCGCCTGCGCGGCCGGCATCGCTTCGTACGGTGTCTCGCGCACGGTCGGCTTCGACTCGCGGCGCGCGCGCAGCACGGCGATCACGCCGTACACCGCGATCGCCACGACGACGAAGATGAACAGCCCGGCCAGCGCCGCGTCGATGTAGTCGTTGAAGATGATCCGCTTCATCTGCGCGATCGACTTCGCCGGCGCGAGCACCTTGCCTTCGTCCACCGCGGCCTGCAGCTTCGCGGCGTGCGCGAGGAAGCTGACCTTCGGGTTCGCGTCGAAAATCTTCTGCCAGCCGGCGGTCAGCGTGCAGATCAGCAGCCACGCGGTCGGCACGATCGTCACCCACGCATAGCGCTCGCGCTTCATCTTGAACAGCACGACGGTGCCGAGCACCAGCGCGATCGCGGCCAGCATCTGGTTCGAGATGCCGAACAGCGGCCACAGCGTGTTGATGCCGCCGAGCGGATCGACCACGCCCTGGTACAGGAAGTAGCCCCACGCGGCCACGCACAGCGCGGTGGCGACCAGGTTCGCGGGCAGCGACTCGGTGCGCTTGAGCGCCGGGTGGAACGTGCCGAGCAGGTCCTGCAGCATGAAGCGGCCCGCGCGCGTGCCGGCGTCGACGGCCGTCAGGATGAACAGCGCCTCGAACAGGATCGCGAAGTGATACCAGAACGCCATCATCGCTTCGCCGCCGATCACCTGGTGCAGGATGTGCGCCATGCCGACGGCCAGCGTCGGCGCGCCGCCCGCGCGCGCGATGATCGTCGTTTCGCCGACGGCCTTCGCGGTCTGCGTCAGCATGTCCGGCGTCAGCACGAAGCCCCACTGCGTGACCGTGCTGGCCACCGCTTCCGGCGTCGAGCCGAGCACGGCCGCCGGTGCGTTCATCGCGAAGTAGATGCCCGGCTCGATCACGCACGCGGCAACCAGCGCCATGATCGCGACGAACGATTCCATCAGCATCGCGCCGTAACCGATGAAGCGCGCGTTGGTTTCGTTGTCGATCAGCTTCGGCGTCGTGCCCGACGAGATCAGCGCATGGAAGCCCGACACGGCGCCGCACGCGATCGTGATGAACAGGAACGGGAACAGGTTGCCCGACCACACCGGGCCCGTGCCGTCGACGAACTTCGTCAGCGCGGGCATCTTCAGTTCCGGCGCGACGACGAGGATGCCGATCGCGAGGCCGAGGATCGTGCCGATCTTCAGGAACGTCGACAGGTAGTCGCGCGGCGCGAGCAGCAGCCACACCGGCAGCACCGATGCGACGAAGCCGTAGCCGATCAGGATCCAGGTGAGCTGCGTGCCGGTGAACGTGAACCACGCGGCGAGCGTCGGCGAATCGTGCACGTGCTGGCCGAACGCGATCGACGCCATCAGCAGCACGAAGCCGATGATCGACACTTCGCCGATGCGGCCCGGACGGATGTAGCGCGTGTAGACGCCCATGAACAGCGCGATCGGAATCGTCGCGGCGACGGTGAACGTGCCCCACGGCGAATTGGTCAGCGCCTTCACGACGATCAGCGCGAGCACCGCGAGGATGATCACCATGATCAGGAACGCGCCGAACAGCGCGATCACGCCGGGCACCGTGCCGAGCTCCATCTTGACGAGATCGCCGAGCGAACGGCCGTCGCGGCGCGTCGAGATGAACAGCACGATGAAGTCCTGCACCGCGCCGGCGAACACCACGCCGGCCAGGATCCACAGCATGCCGGGCGTGTAGCCCATCTGCGCGGCGAGCACGGGCCCGACGAGCGGGCCGGCGCCGGCGATCGCGGCGAAGTGATGGCCGAACAGCACGTACTTGTTGGTCGGCACGTAGTCGAGGCCGTCGTTGTACTTGACGGCCGGCGTCATCCGCAGCCCGTCGAGCTGCATGACCTTGCTGGCGATGAAACGGCTGTAGAAGCGATACGCGATCAGATACACGCAGACTGCGGCGATCACGATCCAGAGGGCACTGACGCGCTCGCCGTGTGCGAGCGCGATCGTGCCGAACGCGAACGCGCCGAGCAGCGCGACCGCAATCCAGAGCAGGGTACTGGAAGCCCGATTCATGGCGTCTCCTGGTCTCCAATGTGTTTTTGAGTGGATGCGGCGAGGCGCCGAACCCGCGTGACGTCGATGCGTCGTGCCGCGGTCTCGCAAAGGCCGCGGCGATGGGCCGTAGTATTCCGTGTGACCGGGGAGGCTTACAAGCGGTTAACTACGTACGCGGAGCTACGTAGAATTACGTAGAACTGCGTTCCGGCCGAACCGTGCGCGAGACTGCGGCAGGTCGTGCACGACGGGGCCCTGGCGTATTCGCGGAATTGCGGCCCGCGCTGCGGCAGGCATTGATCGCTGCGCCCGGTTTGCTGCCCAGGAGCGAGGAAACCGGCACCTCGCCGTGCGCAACGGTGCCGCGAGCAGGCGCGCCACCGGCCGATGCCGGTATTCCAGCCATCGCACGCGCGGCAGCCGGACGGGTGCTTCGCCGCCCGTCCGGCGCGCGCCCTCGATCATTTGACCTTGCACTGCGCATGCATGTTGGCCACCCCGAATTCGCGCCACGGGCCCCATTCGCCGCCCTGGCCGGGCACGTCGCCCAGCACCCACCAGCCGTTCATCCAGCGCTTGCCGGCGTAAGCGACCTTCTGGCAAGGGGCGGCGTAGGTCCGCTTCGGATCCCATGACTCGACCGCCTCGCCGGCATCGGCCTGGACCGTCACACGGTGCGTGGCCACGGACTGGCGGTTCAGCGCATCGGTCACCGTCACGCGGAAGTCATATCCGCGCTCGCTCCCGGCCTTCGGCGCGACGAAGCTCGCCGTCGCCCCCTGCTGGCTGAGCTGCACGCCGGGCGGGCTCGTCCACGCGTACGACAGGCCCTTCCCGGTCGATTGCGCGCTCGACAACGTGACGCGTTCGCCGCCCACGGCCCGTGTCGGGCCGGCGATCGACGCGCCCGGCGGCGCAATCGCCTCCTGCGCCTTCACCTTGAGCACGTGCGTCGTGCCGGCCGCATACCCGTTGCCGTTGATCACGGTCAGCCCGAACGCGTACTCGCGATCCCGGTCGGCCGGCGGGACGACCACGCTCGCACGACTGCCGTTCTGCTCCAGCGCGACGCCGGCCGGCGCGCTCCACCGGTATCGCAGGCGATCGCCGACCGATGCGTCGCCGGACAACGTGACCGTTGTGTTCGCATCGGCTTGCGCGGGCCCCGTGATGGCGGCCTCCGGCAGCAGCACGCCGTCGTTCTTCACGGTGACCACGGCGCCGTCCGGCCCGACCGAGTTCACCGTGACGATCTTGCCGGACAGCGTGTCGTGCAGCGCGTGACCCGGCATCAGCGGGGCATCCTTCATGCCGCCGGCGCTGCCGGGCGTCGTATCCACGAGCGTATTCTTCAGCGAGCTGCCCTGATACCGGACGGTCCTCACGATCACGCCGTTGACGAACGGATCGTCCGCCTTCCAGTCGTCGAAACCGCGCAGCGGCTGCCGGAATTCGAGCCACAGCTGCGTGCCGTCGCTGCGCGCGATGCGATAGCCTTTCGCACCCGCCTGATCGCCGAACAGCGGCATCAGCCTGTAGGTGCCGGACTCGCGAATTTCCGGCACCTGGGCTTGATCGAGCCAGCCGGAGAACAGCTGGTAGCTGCCGGGATAAAGGCGACGGCCGCCGCCGCCGACGGTGTCGGACGGATCGTCGACCTTGCCCGTGCGGCACGCGGCACCCACCTGCACCGTGCCGCCGACGGTCGGGCAGTCGATCAGCGAATCGGGGTGGGACGCGCCGAGCGAATGACCGAATTCGTGTGTCCACATCCAGTATCCGTGGCCATTGCCGTTCGACAGGATCCAGTTGCCCGGCTGCGCCGCCAGCCCCGCCCAGCCGCAGCTGCCGAGCTTCGAGAAATCGACGAGCAGGTAGTCGAATCGCGCCGGATCGGTGCCCTGCGCCAGCGCGGCCTTGCGGGCCGAGTCGAGCAACGCACCCGAGCTGCAGGTCGCCGGGCGGGCGCCCAGGTCGACGTCGCCGAGCACGGTCCCGCCCAGCGTGGCCTTGCCGTGGGACGCCACTTCGATATAGCGGCGCAGCGACGAATAGTCGTCGCCGTCGCCGAACACGGCCTTGCGGATGATCCCGGGATCGTTCGCCGCGGCGTTGCCGAAGTGCGCGGTCAATACCAGCGCCGTCCTGTTGCCCATCAGCGGGCGCTGCGGCGGCGCAAACGTCGCCGCCGACACCCACGCCGCCGATGCCTCGCCGCGGGCGAACTGCATCGCGACGCCCTGGCTCCCGGCCCGGATCGCGAGCACTTCGTCTCGCCCCGTCGAGATCCGGTGCGCGTTCAGCATGCCAAGACGGCCGGCCGGCCCCGTCTCGAAGCGCCACTGGGACATCTTCGCGTCGCCGCCGGCGCACGCGTCGATCGACACGCCGCCCATGCCAGTATTGCCGGCCCGGGTGCGCAGGCACATGTCCTGGCCGCGCGCCTGCGTGGCCCCGGCATTGCGGATCTGGTAATACCCCGCGCCCGGCACGAACGCCCAGTCCTGCGCGGCGGCGCCGTCGCAGGCCGCGACGACGGGATCGGCGCTGCCCGGCTGCCACGCGAGGCATTGCTCGACACCGTCCTGGTAATGCTTGATCGGCGCGTACGCGGGAGCGGCGGATGCGCCGGACGGTACCAGGATGGCCGCGACGGCCGCGGACAGCGCGGTCAGTGCGAAGGCATGGCTGAGGTTCTTCACGATCATGGAATGGCAAGGCGCAAACGGCGCGAATGGAAAGGAATCCGCATTGTTGCGACGCCCCGCTCCCCGCTCAAACATCCTCAACCCATTCTCAACGCGCCGCCCGGCGCCGCCGGTTTCGTTCCGGAGCGATTTCGCCCCGCCGCCTGCTCCCGAACGGCGCAAACAACGCTAGACTCTCCCGACGGGAAAACCCGCATGGCGCGAACCGGCAAGCATCGTTTGCTGGGGGCGCCCGGCGCTGCAGCATCCCGGTCGACATCCAACAACATCTTGTTCGAGGAAACGCCGCCCTATGCTCGACAGGCTCCGCCAGGTTCCGGGAATCGCAGCGTCGGCACGCCCGTCCACATGGCTGCTGCTGACCGGCGTCGCCGCGCTTGCGGCACTGAGCTGCACTGCCGCCGTCGAGACGCTGCTCTCGCCCGTGGATCGACTCTACTGGCACGCCGTTTCATCCGGCATCGATCGCGGGCCGCGCGACAAGGTCGCGGTGATCATGGTCGACAAGAAGACGCTCGCCGAACTGGGCGGCAGCGGGAGCTATACGCGCACGGCCTATGCGGGGGTGCTGGATCGCGTCGCCGGCGCGTCGAGCGTCGTCCTCGACATGACGATGATCTCGCCGGCTCAGGACGACGGGGTGCTGGCGGCCGCGATCGCGAGGCACGGCCGCGTGGTCTTGCCCGCCCAGATGTCGCCGGTTCACGACCGGGCCGATACCGTGATCCTGCCGGCGCGGTCGCTGCGGGAAGCGGCCGCGGCGATCGGCCAGCGCAGCATCGTGCTGGGCAGCGACCATCTGGTGCAGGGCATCGTGCCCTATGTCAAAAGCAGCAGCGGCGACGAAATTCCCCATGTCGGCCTGCAGGCGATCCGCGTCGCCAACGTGCCGCTGCCGGACAGCGACGTGCGTCGCCACGTGCAGCCGCATGTCACCCGGATGGGAAGAGTCGAAGACGGCACGATCCTGCTGGGCCTTCCGTTGCGCTTCGACCTCGCGAGCTACTCGTTCGTCGACGTGCTGAAGGGCCGCGTGCCCGCGTCGGCATGGCGCGACCGCATCGTGTTCATCGGCGACGGGATGTCCGAGATGACGGGCGTGTTCTATCTGTCGACGAGAAGCGGCGGAAGGGTGAAGCGTGTCGAGGTCGATGCGCTCGCCACCGAAGCGTTGCTCGACGGGCACCTGATGCGGCGCGTGCCGGCCGGGATCCAGCTGGTCGTCAGCATGGCGGTCGCGATCGGCATGCTGCTGATCTGCTTGCTCGTGCCGGGCCGACGCATGTACGGATTCGCGCTGGCGTGGCTGGCTGCCTACGTCGCCGGCGAAACGGCGCTGCTCGTGTACGGCGCATACTGGACACCGGTCGGGCCGTCGCTTGCCGTGTGCGTGACGATCTTCGCCGTCTGCGGCTGGCGGCGCGCAGGCAGCCTGCGCGCCGCGCTGATGAAGGAATACCGCGGGTTGCGCGGGCTGGCGGGCCGGCACACGTTCGCGGGCCTTGCGCAAACGGGCGACGCCGACGATGCGGCGCCGACGGACGACGACGTCGCGCAGGCGATGTCGCGCATCCGCGAATGGCAGTCGACCTACGTCGACGTGATCCATACGCTGCCTTATCCCATCTTCGTCGAACAGGACGGCAGCCTGCTGATGTGCAACGAACGCGGCAACGCGATGCTGAAATCGATCGACGTCGACAGCGATGCGGCCGCCCGGCAGGTGATCGGCATCGCCTACGACAAAATCCTCGCCGCGAAGAAAACCGGGCGGATCCACTCGGCCGAACTCACGCTGAACGCGCGCACGCACATGATGATGGTGACGCCGTTCGGCGACGGCGATCGTCATCGCTCCACGGCCAGCATGATCTGCCTCGTCGACATCCACAACATCACGGCGGCGGTCGAAAGCGACCGCATGACACTGCGCCACATGGCGCACGATCTTCGCAATCCGCTCTCGACCGTGCTGTCGCTGCTCGAGCAGCACAGCGTCAGCAACGGTTCGACCGATCCCGATTTCCTCGCGGACCTGCACAGGCTCGTCGACTACAGCTTGCGCGTCGCGCAGGATTTCACCCAGCTCTCGCGCGCGGAGCATCTCGACCAGGGCGCCTACATACCGGTGTCCGCGAGCGACCTGGCGATGGAAGCGGTCGATCAGGTCTGGCACAGTGCGGGCGCGAAGCGGATTCGCGTCGACGGTCCGCATGAAGACGGCGACGAAGCGTTCGTGCTCGGCAATCGCGACATGCTGCTCCGCGCGCTGACCAACCTGCTCGACAACGCCATCAAGTATTCGGACGAAGGCACGGTCGTCGACGTATGGATCACCTCCGACGAGCGCCACGTCTCCATCGCCGTGGCGGACAACGGCATCGGCATCCCGGCCGAGGCGATGCCGCGGCTGTTCGAGCCGTTCTTCCAGGTGGACGGCACGTATCGCGATGCAAGCGGCGGCGTCGGGCTCGGGCTGCCGTTCGTCAGGACGGTCGTCGAGCGCCACGGCGGATCGATCGACGTGACGTCCGCGCCACGGCAAGGCAGCCGCTTCACCGTGCACTTGCCGATGACCCGCGCGGGCACGGACGACGCCGCATAGCGGCCCGGCGGCCGCCAGAAACAAAAAACCCCCGCACGAGGCGAGGGCCGGGCCGGCATCGGTCGATGCCGGTTCGAGGATACGGGTTCGACGCCGGCCCGGGCATGCAGCGCGGGCCGGCGTAACCGGGGAGCGGGCGTCAGTCCTTGTGTTCCTCCCAGGCCTGATCCCACGCGGTGCCCTTGCCGGGCTCGTAGGCCCAGGCAGCCATCGAGCACCAGTTGGTGTACGGGAACGGCTTGCATCGGTACAGCTTGCCGTTGTTCGACACGATGTCACCGGCGCCGTACTTGGTGCCTTCCTTGTACTGCGGATGGTTGCCGCCGCTTTCGCCGCCGCCGTTGCCACCGCCTTCGCCGTTGCCGCCGTTGCCGCCGCCTCCACCGTTGCCGCCATTGCCGCCATTGCCGCCATTGCCGCCGTTGCCGCCGTTGCCGCCGCCTTCACCGTTGCCGAAGATCGTCCACGCATCGCTCCACGCGAAGCCCTTGCCCGGTTCGTAGGCCGCCGGTGCACCCGAGCACCAGCCGCTGTACGGGAACGGCTTGCACTGGTACAGCTTGCCCTGGTTCGACACGACGTCGCCGGCCTTGTACTGCGTCCCGGCCTTGTAGGCCGGGTACTGGCCGCCTTCGCCACCGCCGCCGTTGCCGCCACCACCGTTGCCGCCGCCACCATTGCCGCCGCCCGTCTCCGTCGCCTTCACGAGCACCGTGTGCTGAGCGGTGGACGACAGCTTGCCGTCGCCGACCTTGACCGAGAACGTGAACGACTGGTCCTTCGCAAGCTTCGGCGCGGTGAAGCGCAGCGTCGCGCCGGAAGGCTGCACGTCGATGCCGGACGGAGCCGTCCACTGGAACGTCAGCTTGTCGCCGTCCGGATCGGTCGATTTCTCGGCCGACAGGGCCACGGCCTGACCGCCTTCCGCCTGCGCCGGGCCGCTGAGTCGCGCGACCGGCGGACGGTTTTCGGCCGGCGGCGGCTCGACCGACGCTTCGGCCTGCGCGGTCACGACGACCTGCGCGGCACTCTTCAGCCCGGCCGGGTCGGTCACCGTCACGCGGAACGTGTAGCGGGTGTCCTGCTTGACCGCCGGCACGTCGACCGTCGCCTTCGCACTGTCCGGACTGCCGATCTTCAGCGGATCGCCGCCGATCTGTTCCCACTTGAAGGTCAGCTTGTCGCCGTCGGGATCGCGCGACTTCGACGCGTCGAGCGTCACCGTCTGCGGCCCGGTGACCGTCATGGCCGTCCCCGCGTTCGCGATCGGCGGACGATTCTCCGCGCCGCTTCCGCCGTCGCCGTGGCCAAGACCTTCGTGCATCGCGTTCAGGATGTCGCCGTTGTCCGCGTCGATTTCCCACGAGAACATGCCGCCGAGCTGGTGCTTGCGCACGTAGTCGCCCTTGGCGTTCACCGAGCGCGGATCGTCGAACGTGAGGAGTTCGCCGGTGCTCTTGTTGAACACGTACGGCGCCTCGGCCGTCTGGTCGTAGTGGTACTCGTAGCCGTTGATGCCCGCGTTGTTCGGGCCGATCATCTCCGCCTTGAGCTTCTTGTAGTCGAGAATGCCGGCTTCCCACTGCCCCTTGTGCGGCCCCTTCGCGGTGCCCGTGAACGGATTGCCGTCGGTATAGCCCGATACGCCGTTCCAGCCGCGGGCGTATGCCGCCGCGCCGACGACGAGCTTCTTCGGATCGACGCCCTGCGCAAGCAGCGCCTTGATCGAGTTGTCGGTCGTGTACTTGGTGTCCGGTCGCCATGCGGGCGCGTGCAGTGCCGTCTGGTGACCCAGCTCCGTCAGGCTGAACGCACCGTAGTAGTCGTACGTCATGTCGAAGATGTAGTCCATGTACTTCGTGGCTTCCTTGTAGTTCACCACGTCGATCTTGTCCTTGCCCGCGCCGATCGCAGACGTCAGCTCGTAGGTCTTGCCGGTGTCCGCCGACACGCGGTCGAGCATCTGCCGCAGTTCCTTCATCAGCGTCACATACAGCGCGCCGTCCGTCTGCGGATTGCCGATCGCGCCGTTCGCGCCCTTGCCGCCCGGGAACTCCCAGTCGATGTCGACGCCGTCGAAGAACTTCCAGGTGCGCAGCAACTGCTCGGTCGAATCGACGAACACCTTGCGCTTGGCCGGGTCGTGCAGCTGGAAGAACGGATCGGACAGCGTCCAGCCGCCGATCGACGGCAGGATCTTGAGGTCCGGATTGCGTTTCTTCGCGGCCATCATCTGGCCAAGCACGCCCTTGAGCTTCGAGTTCGCGGTCTGGCCGGGCAGCGTCATGCCCATCTCGCCCCACGTATCGTGGATCGCCACGCTGAAGTCGGGCAGCCCCGCGCACGTCTGCTGCAGTGCGCGGAACGAATTCGGCACGTCGCGCGCGAGCGACGCGTTGATGTTCGCTCCGCCGCAGATCGGCACGAAGCCATACAGCATGTGCGTGAGGTTCTCGACCGGCACGTTGTCGACGTTGAACTTGCGGTCGTAGACCGACCACGTCGCGAAGTAGGTGCCGACCACCGAGCCGGACGTGTTCTTGAAACGCTTGTGCGCCTTGCTCGCGTTGTCGGGCAGCGTATCGGCCAGTTCCGGAATCGTGTCGAACACGACCACGTCGATCGGCGCGCTGTCCGTCGACGCGCCGTTCGCGTCGATCACCCGGACCTGCATCTTCTTCACGCCCGGCGTCTTGACGTTGGCGATGACGGTGCCGCTCTGGGTGCCGCCGGGCGTCAGCTTGAGTTCCGACGCGGCATCGACCGCGCCGTCGACCACGGCGACCGCCTTCACGGCCGTTCCGTTGCTCCAGATGTCGAACGGCAGCGGCACGTCGACCTTCTTGTTGAGCTTGACGAGGTCCTTGTAGGGCGCGCTGCCCGCTCTCTGCAGATCGATCTCGACGAAACCGTGCGGCTTCGACGTGATTTCGTATTGCTTGAGACTGGGCTTGCCGGGGGCGGCGAACGCGGCGTTCGCGAAACACAGCGCGCTGGCCGTGGCGATCGTCGCGAATGCAAGCGTCTGGGTGCGGCCGGATGCAACGCCGATACGCGACGGATTGAGGTTGAGTTTATTCAGGCGCAATTTGATCGTCATCCTTGAGAAATTGAAAGAGTGTCTGAATCGACCGTCGCATTGTTTTTTCCCCGCCGCCCCGCGCCAATCAATCTCAAGGATGTCTCAAGAAATGCCGGTTTTTCGGAAACCGGCAGCCGGATTCTTGATGAATCGTTCAGGAAGATTCCCGCCCCCGCCGCGCTCGCGGAAACTGCAACCCGTGTCGCATCCCACCCGATGCACGACGCGCAAACGCCGGGCACCGTGCCGGCTTCGATCAACCGCTCTTTCGAAAGCAGTACCGACAGATACGATCCATCTCCTACACACCATGAACAAACACACCGCGAGCCGAACGCTCTTCAAACTTTCGCCGCTGGTCGCGTGCGCATCCATGTTCTTCGCGCAACATGCGTTCGCGCACGGCTACCTCTCCGATCCGCCGTCGCGCAACCTGATGTGCAGCTCGAAGCAGGGCCCGGCGCAAAACTTCAACTGCGGCTCGGTCACATGGGAACCGCAAAGCGTCGAAGGCAAGCAGGGCTTCCCTCAGGCCGGTGCGCCCGACGGACAGTTCGCAAGCGGCGGCGTCGTGCAGTTCAGCGAACTGAACGAGCAATCCGTCGACCGCTGGAAAACCAACGACATCAAGCCGGGCGCGCAGCAGTTCAAGTGGACGTTCACAGCGCCGCACGTGACGAAGAACTTCAAGTACTACCTGACGAAGCAGGGCTGGAACCCGAACCTGCCGCTGACGCGCGACCAGTTCGACCTGACGCCGTTCTGCACGGTCGACGGCGGCATGCAGAAGGCCGACGCGATCGGGCCGCACAACTGCACGATTCCGTCGGACCGCACCGGCCATCACGTGATGCTGAGCACGTGGCACGTCGGCGACACGGCCGGCATGTTCTACAACGTGGCCGACCTCAACATCAAGGCGGACGGCGGTCCGACCGACCCGGGCAAGCCGAGCTGGTCGTCCGTCGGCACCATCGCGCCGACCGTCGACCTGAAGGCCGGCGACAAGGTCATGAACCGCGTGTTCAAGTCGGGCGGTGAAGTACCGTCGATGAAGACGACCGTCACGATCGGCACGGCCGAACAGGGTGAACGCAACATGTGGCCGATGCTGCTCGCGAAGGAAATCAACCGCGTGCAGTCGGCCGGCCTGCTGGCGGGCATCGAGCGCGACGGGCGCATCGAGCCGGGGCTGGGCGCGAACAACGTGTTCGCCAAGAGCGGCAGCGGCATCGTGCGCACGGAGACGACGGTCGAGAAGAAGCCGGAATCGGGCATCGACGAAGGTTTCAGCGTCACGAGCAACCCGGAATTCAGGATCGAGAACGGCAAGGCCACCGCGAAGTTCTTCCTGAAGTTCAATCACGCGAAGGACACCAGCGTCACGATGAAGGTGTACGACGCGGCCAATTCGCTGGTCGGCTCGAAGTCGGCAACGATGCGGATGCAGGGCGACCTGAGCGTCGACATCGCGAATGCGAAGGCCGGCGCGCACACGGCCGTGGCGACGTCGCAGATCGAAGGCGGCACGCTGAAGCAGGAAACCGTCACGTTCAAGCTGACCGGCGGCACGGGCGGCGGCGAAGGCGCGCAGTGCCAGGCCGCGTGGAAGCAGGGCACGGCCTATACGGGCGGCGCGAAGGTGCAGCACAACGGCCGCACCTACGAGGCGCGCTGGTGGACCCAGAACGACGTGCCGGGCTCGCCCGCGACGACCGGCGCCGATCACACCGGCAAGGTCTGGAAGGATCTCGGCGCATGCAGCAAGTAAGGATTCCCGCATGAATCCCGCGAGCCGCGCGCCAACGGCGTGCGGCTCGCCCGTCCTCGACGGGTGCATGCGCGGCGTGTTTCGAAGTTTGTTGAGACATCCTTCATGAAAATTGCGGCGCCTGCATCGCGTTTGCAAAATGACGTTATCAAACGGCGCTCGGGCCCGAACAAGCCCCCTTCCCCACAGCGCGCCATTCATCAGTCGTCCGCAATACGACGACACTCCGACCCGCGAATCGCGTCGGAACTTAAACCGAGGGCATACAACGTGAAATCGAACTATCCGAAATGGACGAAGAAGCGAGGCCAGCGTGGCTTCACCTTGCTCGAATTGCTGGTGGTGCTGCTGATCATCGCGCTGCTGGCAGGCTATGTCGGCCCGAAACTCTTTTCGCAGGTCGACAAGGCGAAGGTCCGCTCGACCGAATCTCAGATGAAGACGCTCGGCGACGCGGTCACGCAGTTCAGGCTCGACACGGGCCGCTATCCGAGCGCCGACGAAGGGCTCGATGCGCTGGTCAAGCAGCCGCAGAACACCGACGGGTGGAACGGCCCCTATCTCGCGAAGGCCGTGCCGAAGGACGGCTGGGGCCGGGCCTATCAGTGGAACGTGCCGGGCCGAGACGGCGAGGCGGAGATCGTGTCGCTCGGTCGGGACGGTCGTGTCGGAGGGAGCGGCAACGATGCGGACCTCGTCTACGGCATGTAAGGGCCTGCGTCGCTGGACCGTCGCGGCGGCGATCGCCGTCTGCGCGTCCGGCGCCGCAGCCAAGGATTGCTTTACCCAGGCAGGCGAGCGGCACGGTATCGATCCCCTCCTGCTCGTCGCGATCGCGAAAGTGGAATCGTCGCTGAATCCTCGCGCGATCAATTACAACCGCAACGGCACCTACGACATCGGGCTGATGCAGATCAACAGCTCGCACCTGCCGCGATTGATCAAGACAGGCGTCACGCACGGGCGCCTGATCAACGAGCCCTGTACGTCGATCGACACCGGCGCGTCGATTCTCGCCGGCTTCATCGAGCGGCACGGCTACACATGGAATGCCGTCGGCGCCTACAACGCCGGATCGTCGGCGAAGCGCGAACCGGTGCGCAAATCGTATGCGACCAAGGTCTGGCGCGAGTACCAGACGCTGACCAGCAATCGCGTCGCCAGCTCGGCGTTGCTCGACGAATGGCGGAGGTAGCCATGCAATCGTTTCAGGTTCGGGTGCTTGCCGACGGCAAGGTCGCCCTGCAGACGATCGAAGCAGCGAGCGAAGCGGACGTGCGGGCCCGGATCGCGGCGCAAGGCGGTGTCGCGCTCGACATTCGCCGCGCACGCCTCGCCAGACGCAAGCGCGCACCGAAATTTGCGCTCGCGCTGTTCCTCCAGGAACTGTCGACGCTGCTCGATGCGGGCCTCGTGCTGATCGAAGCGCTCGAGGCGCTGCGCGACAAGAACGATGCCGGCAAGGCGTCGAAGCAGGTGATCGACCGGATCCTGTCGGTGATGTATCAGGGGCAGCCGTTATCCGCGGCGCTTGCGCGACAGCCCGACGTCTTTCCGGGGCTGCTCGTCGCGACGATCGCGTCGTCGGAAGACAGCGGCCAGTTGCCCGCCGTATTGAAGCGCTACCAGCAATACGAAGTGCGGATCGAGCAGATCCGCAAGCGGGTCACCGGCGCGCTGATTTATCCGGCGGTCGTGATCGGCGTCGGCATCGCGATCCTGCTGTTCATGGCCTTTTTCGTGATTCCGCGTTTCGCGGTGGTGTTCGAGTCGCTGACCACGCTGCCGCCGACCGCGCAGGTGATGCTCTGGTGGGCGACCCTGTTGCGCGAGAACGGCGCGGCGGTCGGCATGGCAGCCGCCGCGGCGGCCGTCGGCGCGGGGCTGGCGGTGCGCTCGGCCGCCGCGAAGCGCGCGGCACAGCGGCTGATGTGGCGGGCGCCGAAGGTGCGCGACGTTTGTGCGCTGTTCGCCCTGACCCGGTTCTATCGAACCGTCGGACTCCTGATCGCGGGCGGCACGCCCGTGATCGACGCGCTGGAATTGTCCGGCAAGGTGCTGCCCGCGCATTTCGGGGCGCGCCTCGCGGCCGCGCTGACCGAGTTGCGTGCCGGACGATCGGTATCGACTGTCTTCGCGGCCCATGCACTGACGACCTCCGTCGCCGAGCGGCTGCTGCGCGTCGGCGAACAGAGCGGCGACCTGGGCGGAATGTGCGAGCACATCGCGCAGTTCCACGACGGCGCGCTCGACCGGTCGATCGAAATGATCAGCAAGGTTTTCGAACCGGTGCTGATGCTCGCGGTCGGCGCAACGGTCGGCGCGGTGGTTCTGCTGCTGTACATGCCGATCTTCGAATTGGCCGGCAGCGTCGGATAGCGGCCCCGGCCGGCCAGATGCCCGCCTTCCCGCTTCCCAACTGGAGAATTCAAGATGACTACGCAACACCTGATTCAACGCTGGCACGCGGAAAGCGAGGCGTCCGGCATCGGTTTCGCCGAGTATGTCAACGACCTGATGCGCGCCGACGCGACGCGTCTCGCCGAAGTGGCGGCCTGCCTCGGCATCGATCCGATCGACGCCGACACGCTGCGCGCCGCGCCGACGCATTTCGACCTGTTGCCGCTGCACGACGCGCTGGCGCTGCGCGCGCTGCCGATCAAGCGCAACGGTGCACCGTGCATCGTCGTCGCCGATCCGGTCGCGCGCAGCGTGCGCGACGAACTGCTCGCGCGCGTCGGCGCGCGGCCGGTCAGTCTCGCGATGAGCACCCCCGGCGAAGTCGAGCGCCTGCTCGGCGATCTCGAATCGAACGAACGCGCGATGGACGACGTGACGATCGACGCATCGGGCGACACGCTCGCGCGCGTGACCGAATCGATTTCGCTCGCCAGCATCGCCCGGGACGAAAGCCCGATCATCCGGCTGGTCAACTCGACGCTGTACGACGCGCTGCAGAGCCGCGCGAGCGACATTCACCTCGAATCGGCGGCGGACGGCCTGTCGATCCGCTACCGGATCGACGGCGTCCTGCAGTCGATCCGCCACATTCCCGGCATCGAAGTCGCCACGCAGACGATGTCGCGGCTCAAGGTGCTCGCGGCCCTCGACATCGCGGAAAAACGCGTGCCGCAGGACGGCCGCTTCAAGATCGTGATGCAGGGGCGCGAAATCGATTTCCGCGTCTCCATCATCCCCGGCACCTACGGCGAGAACGCGGTGATGCGCGTGCTCGACAAGTCGCAACGCGGCGACAGCGTGAGCCTCGACGTGCTCGGCTTCGACGCGTCGACCGCCCGCCGCGTGCGTGCGCTCGCCCATCGCCCCTACGGGCTCATGCTCGTGACGGGGCCGACCGGAAGCGGCAAGTCGACGACGCTTTATGCCGTGCTGTCGGAGGTGAACACGGGCGACGACAAGATCATCACGATCGAGGATCCGGTCGAATACGAGCTGAAGGGCGTGCTGCAGATTCCGGTCAACGAGCGCAAGGGCCTCACCTTCGCGCGCGGGCTGCGTTCGATCCTGCGGCACGATCCGGACACGGTGATGGTCGGCGAGATCCGCGACGAGGAAACCGCGTCGATCGCGGTGCAGTCGGCACTCACCGGCCACCGCGTGCTGTCGACCGTGCACGCGAACGACGGCTTCAGCGTGATCGACCGCTTCATCTACATGGGCGTGGAACCGTCGACCTTTCTCGAGGCGCTCAACGGCGTCGTATCGCAGCGACTGGTGCGACGGATCTGCGCGACCTGCGGCGCTCCGGCGACGAGCGGCGCGGACCTGGCCGATGCGCCGCCCGACGTGCTTCGGCGCGAGGTGGCAGCCGGCGCCGGCTGCGACACGTGCCGCGGCACGGGCTATCACGGCCGGATCGGGCTTGCCGAAGTGCTTGCGCTGGATGCGCCGCTGAAGGCGGCCCTGCTCGAGCGCTCGATCGAGAAGCGCGCGCGCGCACTCGCGGAGCACCCCGACTACCAGTCGATGCGCGACGCGGGGCTGGCGGCGGTGCGCGCACGAATGACGACATTCCAGGAGGTGCAGCGTGCGATCGCTCTGGAATGACGTCACCGTGCTGATCGACGCCGATACGCTGCACGTCCGGGCGCATGAAAGCCGGCGCGCACGGCGCACCGGTGCACCGCTCGCCGTCGTCGCCCACGAGGGCCGGCCGGCCGACGCGCTCGCGCAGGTGCTCGCCGGCCTGCCGAAAGCGCGCCTGCCGATGCGCAACCGCCTCCACGTCGTCGTCGGGCATCCGTGGTCGCACGGCGTGGTGCTGCCCTGGCAGGAAGGCCTGGTGTCGGACGCCGCGTGGGATGCGTATGCCCGCATGCTGTTCGCCGCGCGCGCGCAGCGCGGTGCGTTGCGCATCCTCATCGAGGACGAACGGCGCGGCCGCGCGCGCCTTGCGGTCGCGGCCTGCGACGAACTCCTCGCGGCGCTCGTCGACGCGAGCCGCGCGGCCGGCTGGCGGCTCGCCAGCTTCCGCGACGCGCTGTCGGCGTCGCTCGCCTCGCACGCCGCCCGGCTGGTCGGCGACGATTTCCGCTTCGCGCTTCGCCAGCCGCACGTCGTGACGTGCATTTTCCGGCGTTCGGGCGAATGGGCCGACATCGTCACGTTGCCGCGCGCCGGCGACCGCCCCGACGACTGGTTCGCCGCGGCGGCGCTGATCGCCGGGCAGCCGGCCTGCGGCGACGCGCATGCATGCCGGTTCGACGGCTCGATGCTCGCCGATGGCGACGCGGCGTGCGCGCCGACGGATGGCCGCACGGCCGAACCGATGGATGTCGCGGCGGAGGATCCGGCATGAAGCGCCTGTCGGAACTGAACTTCGCCGCGCCGCGCACGCGCCTGACGCCGTGGGCCGGCATCGCGCTGTGCTGCGCGCTGGCTGCCGGGCTCTTCGCCGGCAGCGAATGGAACCGCGTCGAAGCACTGCGTGACGATGTCGAGCAGGTCGAGAAGCGCATCGAGCAGCGTCAGCGCGTCATCGAGCGCGAACAGCGGCGGGAGAAGGCCAAGACGCCCGAGCAGCGGCGCATCGAGCGCGTGCTGGCCGAACAGACGATGACCGACAAGGGATCCGGCCTGTCGGTGATCGACTGGATCGAGCACGCCTGGACCCCACAGATCGCGCTGAAGTCGCTGACGGTGGACAAGGCGGGCCGCGAGGCGCGCATCGAAGGCGGTGCCGCGGAGCTGTCGCACGTCTACCTGTTCGTCGACCGCCTGCACGACCGCCATCCGGACCGCATGATCGGCCTGCTCCAGCATCGGATGAAGACCGAGGACGGCAAGGCCATTTTTCACTTCAGCCTGAGCATCGAACATCCATGACCCACCTGAATGCAATCGACAAAACGGCGCTTGCTGCGCAGTTGCGCTGGGGGCGCTATGTCGCGACCCGCAAGCTCGGCGTGCCCGGGCTGCTGGCGGCCGGCGCGGTCGTCGCCCTGCTCGGCCTGCACGCGCTTTATATCCAACCGGGCGGCGCGCGACTCGACGCGACGCGCGGCGCGCTCGCCAAGGATCTGGCCGCGCTGCCCAAGCCCGGCCCGAAGGCCGGCGACGGCGGCATGACGCTGCACGACGTCCAGCAGCTGCGCAGCCGCGAGCAGGCGTATTCGCTGTTCGAGATCCTGTCGCAGAACGGCCTGGAACGGAAGCACGCGACCTACCGGCGCGAGGCCGAGGTGAAGGGCAAGCTGCGACGGCTCACGATCAGCATCGCGCTGAGCGGCAGCTACGCCGGATTGCGCGAAGCGATGCGGAAAATCGCCGACCAGCCGATGGTGCGTATCGAGAGCGTCACGATCGAGCGCGAAAAGATCGACAGCCCCGTCGTCAACGTCGATCTGCGGGTCAGCCTGCTGGGGCCCGACGCATGATGCGCCGCACCTTCATACGCGTCGCGGCGGCGCTGGCCGTTGCCGCCTCAGGCGGCAGCCTGGCGCACGAGTCCGTCGGCCAGCCGAGCATCGTCGACGTGTTCCCGGCCCAAAGCTGGGTGTCGCTCGGCGCGGAAGACGCGCCCCCCGCCACGCCCGCCCCTGTCGAGCCGCCCGCGGCGGAGCCGCCAGCGCTGAGCGATCCGATCGACGCCGCCGCCGCGCCGCCGATGCCGTTCGAGATTGCCGGCGAATGGCGCACGCAAGGGCAGCGCATCGTCGTGCTGGAAGGCGACGGCAAGACATTCCTGCTGTGCGGACGCCGCTGCGGCGTCCGCGATGCCGTATTGCCGGGCGGCGAGATCGCCGACGGCTACCGGCTGAAAACGCTGGGCGAAACAGGTCCGGTCGTCATGACCCGAAACGGCTCGGACATCGAGCTGTCGCCGCCGTCGCCGACCCATTGAATTGCGAATCGAACTTCTATCGAACACCATGATGAAACGAACCATCAGTCTATTGATCCTGACCTCGGCGCTGGCGCTGGCGGGATGCTCGAGCCTCCCGGCCGGCAGCCCGTCCGCCGCCGGGACATCCGCCGAACGCCTCGGCACGCTCCAGCAGCAGAAGGAAGCCGCACCGGAAGACATCCGGATCGCCACTTCCCTCGAACTCACGCGGCAGGAATACGTGCGCGCCGAGCTGAAGGCCGCCGACCGGCAAAACGCGCAGGGCAACCACAGCGCGGCGATCGACCACCTGAACAACGTGCTGGCCGAGGACGCCGGCAATCTGCGCGCCCGCCAGGAACTCGAGCAGGTCAAGCGCCGCCAGCAAATGGCGGTCGAGCTGTCGCGCGCACAGCGCATCCGCGGCGAGCAGCCGCAGGAGGCCCTCGAGATCGCGCGGCGCATCCTTGCCGAACAGCCGAACCACGCGGAAGCCAAGCGGCTGCGCGATGCGCTGCTGCGCGCGTCGCAGGCGAGCCGTCCCGTGCGCCCGCAACTGTCCGACGCGCTGCGCAAGCCGGTTTCGCTCAATTTCAAGCAGCAGCCGATGTCGAACATCTTCGACGTGATCTCGCGCGTGTCCGGCGTGAACTTCGTGTTCGACCGCGACGTCGATACCAACCAGCCCGCCACGCTGTTCGCCGAGCGCACCACCGCCGAGGATGCGATCAACCTGCTGCTGCGCACGAACCAGCTCGAGAAGAAGGTGCTCGACAAGCACACGCTGCTCGTCTATCCGTCGCAGCCCGAGAAAAGCCGCACCTATACCGAGTTCGCGCTGCGCACCTTCTTCCTGTCGCACGCGGACGCGAAATCGGTGATGGCGGCCCTGCGCCAGATGATCAAGCCGAAGGACATCTACGTGGACGAGCGCGTCAACGCGGTCGTCCTGCGCGACACGCCCGAAACGATCCAGGTGGCCGAGCGCGTCGTGATGGGGCTGGACATCCCCCAGTCCGAAGTCACGCTCGACGTGCAGGTGCTGGAGGTCAACATGAACGACAGCCTCGATCTCGGCATCCAGTACCCGGGCCGCGTGCAGTTCGGCGCGCTCGGCGGCGCGGAGGGCGCGGCGCTGACGCTCGGCGACCTGCTGCGCCTGAACCGCGACCGGATCGGCGTATCCAGCGAATCCGGCGCGCTGTCGCTCGCGATCGACACGCTGCAGAAGCAGGGCAAGACCAAGACGCTCGCGAATCCGAAGATCCGCGTACGCAACATGGAGAAGGCCAACATCAAGATCGGCGAACGCGTGCCGATCGTCACGACCACGAACGCCAACGGCGTCGTCACGGAATCCGTCAGCTACCAGGACGTCGGCCTGATGCTGAAGGTGGAGCCGCGCATCAGCCTCGACGACGAGGTCAGCGTGAAGGTCAACATGGAAGTCAGCAGCATCCTGTCGAAGGAAACGACCAAGACCGGCCTCGTCGCCTATTCGCTCGGGACGCGCAACGCGGAAACCCTGATGACCGCGCGAAACGGCGAAACGCAGATCCTCGCCGGCCTCGTCAAGCGCAACGAGATCGAGAACGTCTCGGGTCTGCCCGGCGTGTCGGGCCTGCCCGTCGTCGGCCGCCTGTTCGGCTCGAACGGCCGCAGCAACGAGCGCTCGGAAATCGTGCTGCTGATTACCCCGCACATCGAGCGCAACCTCGACCTGCCGACGTCGGCCGTCACCACGTTCCTGTCGGGGACCGAGACGCGCGTGACGACCGAGGCGCTGACGCTCGAATCCGCATCGGCCGCGCCGGCCCCGAGGGCTTCGTCGGCTTCGTCGAACGGCCCGGATCTCGATGCGCCGATCGAACCGGCGGCACCCGTCGCGAACGCCGCGCCTGCCGCGCAACCGGGCCCGGACGAGGCCGTCGATACCGCGCAGGGCGCTGAAGCCTCCCCGGCCGAAGAATCGGGCGACGCCGGGGCCGTATCGGGCAGGCCCGCGATGAAAGGCGGCAGCATGATGCGTGTGCGTGCGGAAGCGGCCGCGTTGCCGCTGCCTCGCGCGCATGCGATCGAGCCCGCCTCGGCCACGCGTGCCGTGCCGCCGCCGAAGGCCGAGGCCGCCGTCGTCGCGGCGGCGGACCTGCCGGCCGACGTGGCGGCGTCCGCGACCGAAAAGCGCGGGCTGCTGGCCATGGTGCGCTCGCTGATCGGCTCGCTGGTGTCGTTCATGGCGTCCGTCAACGGCGGCGCCGTGCCCGGATCGACCCTGCACGCCGACGCGTCCGGACGGCTGGCCAGCCGCTGGAGCGTCGCATGAGCGCCGCACGGCGCCGCCGCGCGCGCGGCTTCACGCTGATCGAGATGATGGTCGCGCTGACGCTGCTTGCGCTGCTCGCCACCGTCGCCTTGCCGCTGACCGATCTCGCCAGGCGCCGCGCCGACGAAACCGAGCTGCGCCGCGCGCTGGTCGTCATCCGGTCGGCGCTCGATGCCTACAAGGCGGCGGCCGGCGAAGGACGGATCGAGCACAGCGCCGACGCGAGCGGCTATCCGCCGGATCTGCGCACGCTGGTCGAGGGCGTCGAGGACAAGACGTCCCCGAACGGCGCGCGGCTGTATTTCCTGCGCAAGATTCCCGCCGATCCGATGTGCGAATGCGACGGCAAGGCGCCCGACGAGATGTGGGAAACGCGCAGTTACGCGAGCGATCCGGCATCCTTTTCGTCGGGCGATGACGTGTTCGACATCCGTTCCACCAACCGCAAGGAGGGCATCAATGGCGTCCCGTACAACCAATGGTAGACGTGCGCGTCGCACCGCCGGCTTCACGCTCGTCGAACTGCTCGTCGTCATGGCGATCATCGCGGCGCTGACCGCGTTCGTCGCACCCGGCTATCTGAAGCAGGGCGACCGCGCGAAGGAAACCGTGCTGCGCCACAACCTGAATACGCTGCGCCAGTCGATCGACGATTATCGCGCCGACCACGGCCGCGACCCGGCCTCGCTCGAGGCGCTCGTCGAAAATCGCTACCTGCGCGAAGTGCCGCTCGACCCGGTGACGGGCAAGCGCAATTCGTGGCGCCCTCTGGCCGGCGACAGCGGCGGCGTGGCCGACATCAAGAGCGGCGCAAAGGGAAACGCGCTCGACGGAAGCAGCTATGAGACGTGGTAACCTGCGGCAACGCCCGCGCACCCAACGCGGCATCGCGTATCTCGGCGTGCTGATGCTCGTCGCGGCGCTCGGCCTCGGGATGACCGAGGCAACGCGCATCTGGAGCACCGTTCAGCAACGCGACCGCGAAGCCGAGCTGCTGTTCGTCGGCGACCAGTATCGCGCGGCGATCGAACGCTACTACGGCGCAGCGGGGCAAAACCGCTATCCCGAGTCGCTCGACGCGTTGCTGGAGGATCGCCGGACCTTGCCGACCCAGCGCCATTTGCGACGCCTGTATGCCGACCCGCTGACCGGGTCGACCCGATGGGGGCTCGTGAAGGCGCCGGACGGCGGCATCATGGGCGTGTTCAGCGAAGCGGCCGGCCGGCCGCTGAAACGCCAGGGGTTCCCGGTCCGCTACGAGTCGTTCGGCGACCGCGACACGTATGGCGAATGGATTTTCGTTTACCTGCCGCCGGCGCCCGGCGACGGTGCTGCAAACGCGGCCGGCACGTCGGCAACCGGAGCCGCACACTGAAAGCGGAAACAACATGATCGTTGCAATCCTGGAAGACATCGTGACGCAGGCGGGTGTCGTGGCCCGCTGGCTGGAGAAGGCCGGCTACGAAACCGAGGTCCGTCACGACGGCGAGAGCTTCGTCGAACTGGTACGCTCGACGCGCGTCGACGTGCTGCTGCTCGACTGGGACGTACCCGGCATGTCGGGCATCGACGTGATGCGCTGGGCGCGCGATTCGTTCGCCGACGCGCTGCCGATCATCATGATGACGCAGCACGACGGCGAGGACGACATCGTGTTCGGCCTCAACAATGGCGCCGACGATTATCTCGTCAAGCCGCTGCGCGAACGCGAACTGATCGCGCGCGTGAGCGCCCAGGCGCGGAAGTACTATCCGGAAACGCAGCGGGCGAAGATCGTCGAGGTCGGGAAATTCGCGCTCGACACCGGTACGCACGTCGCCACCGTGGACGGCGCGCCCGTCGAGCTGGCCCGGCGCGAGTTCGATCTCGCGCTGATGCTGTTCGAGAGTGTCGGCCGGATCGTGTCGAAGGACATGATGATCAAGCACGTATGGGGCGTCGTCGACCGGAAATACGACGCGACGCTGGCGACCTACGTGAGCAAGCTGCGCAGGAGTCTCGGGCTGCGGCCGAAGAACGGGCTCGTCATCACGACGATCTACAACTACGGGTACCGGCTCGAGCGGACCTGATCCGTTCGCAGCCGAACGCGGCCCGCGCGGCCGTGACGGGCAGGCGCCGCGCGCGTTGAGAAATCCTTCATGAACTTTTACGTCGCGCGGCACGGTCAAGATAATTCTCATCTTTAAATCATGTCGATCCACCGATCGACACCCGATCAAGGATGTTGAATCATGTCTTCCGTTTCCCTGCCGCACGTGCGGCACCGATCACCCCAGGTCCGCCGATACGATCGGCTCTCCCGCGCGATGCACTGGATCTTCGCGGCCATCATTCTCTACACGATGGTTGCCGGCATCTCGCTTCACTTCATCACGCAACCGGCGATCTGGGGCTTCGTGTCGACGCTCAACATGTCGCTCGCGACCTGCCTGATCGCGCTGTTTCCACTGCGGTATCTCTGGTCGTTCTTCCGCAAGGCGCCGCCGGATCTTCAGTCGATTCCGGAAAAGCAACGTGCGGTCGCGCATCTGGTGCATTCGCTGATCTATACGCTCATCGCCGTGGTCCTCGTGAGCGGCTACCTGATGGTGCCCGAAGGGTACTGGCTGTTCTGGACGGTATTCGTGAAGACGCCGTTCTCGGCAGGGCCGGTGACGGAGCACTGGTTCGCCCTCCACAAGATCGCCTGCTACACGCTGGCGGCCCTGGTGGCGGCGCATGCCGGTGCCGCGCTCAAGCATCATTTCGTGTCGAAGAACGATGTGTTGAAGCGCATGCTGTGATCTCGCATTGTGTCGACATACCCGCATCTCGCAGGGCGCGGCCCGCGAATCGAGCTGCCATCACGGAAACGTGAACGTCAACTCGGCGGCGCCGCTACGGATGTATTGCGCGCGCAGCGGAATCGTCGCCATGTTGCCCAAGCGTTTCATCGGGTACCGCCCGGCACTCACCGGATCGCCACCGGCAATCCACTCGCCGGTCGATGCGTCGGTCATCACGAGGTTGAAACCCTGCGCCACCGCGCGGGCTGCCGGCGCGCTCAACTACAACAGCGTCTTGTCCGCGTTCGGTTGTGCGGCCTTTTCGCGCAAGCCGATGGTCGGCTTCGCGGAGGCCGCGCAATTGCCGAGCGAGATGCCGTTCGACAACACGTCGCCTTTGTCCGGAACGGTGACCGATCCGCCGCAGCCGATGCCGAGATTGCGTGCTCCCGTATAGCTGATCGGCGGCGTGGCGGTGGCCAGCACATCGAATACCTGGTGAGCGAGCGATATTCGGGGACTGAGACGACGCGTCGAGCGATGCGTCGTCGACGAATCCGGATGAAATCACCGAATCCCCTGGAATAGAGGCGGTTTTAACGAAAAAGCCATCATGTGAACGGACGCTCGAGGTCCTGGCGCCGTCCCTCGACGCGGCGATCGCCGCCCCCGTTACTATCTTCCCGTCCCAATAATGGGGCTTTGGCCAGCCAGGCCCGGTATGATTCCCGCCCCCAGTCGCAGTCATGATCCGGGGGGTGTTGTCGCCGGGTCTGGTGGGTGGCTGGTGATCGCTGATAGGGGTTTGGCCGGAATATTCCGACGCCGTCCGTAACGTGGATGCCGAGACTTGCCACCGTTGTTGCAGGCCAATCCGTTCACTTTGCACAAACTGCGATGCAAGACACTCAACAGCATGACGCCGTCGATGTTTTCGTCGGCGTTGACGTCGGTAAGGGCCAGCATCACGCTGTTGCACTCGATCGAAATGGCAAGCGTCTGTACAACAAAGCGCTGCCCAACGATGAGGCCAAGCTGCGCGCCCTCATCGCCGAACTCAAGACTCATGGTCGACTCCTGTTCGTCGTCGATCAGCCTTCCACCATCGGAGCGCTGCCAGTGGCCGTCGCTCGCGCTGAAGGCGTGCTCGTCGCCTATCTGCCGGGACTGGCCATGCGCCGCATCGCCGATCTGCACGCAGGTGAAGCCAAGACCGATGCCCGCGATGCCGCGATCATTGCCGAAGCCGCCCGCTCGATGCCGCATACGCTGCGCTCGCTTCGATTGGCTGACGAGCAACTCGCCGAGCTCACCATGCTGTGCGGCTTCGACGATGATCTCGCCGCTCAGGTCACTCAAACCAGCAACCGCATTCGCGGCCTGCTTACCCAGATCCATCCAGCGCTCGAGCGCGTTCTCGGACCGCGCCTCGACCATCCGGCGGTGCTCGATCTGCTTGAGCGCTACCCGTCGCCCGCCGCGCTTGCCTCAACCAGCGAGAAGACGCTCGCCAACCGCCTGACTAAGCTCGCGCCGCGCATGGGCAAGAGCTTGGCGGCCGAGATCGTTCAGGCTCTGAGCGAACAAGCCGTGACCGTGCCCGGCACGCAAGCTGCCACCATCGTCATGCCTCGTTTGGCCCAGCAGCTTGCGGCCTTGCGTAAGCAGCGCGACGAGGTCGCTGCCGAAGTGGAACAGCTGGTGCTTGCTCACCCTCTTTGGCCGGTCCTGACCAGCATGCCGGGAGTCGGCGTCAGGACCGCTGCCAGACTCCTGACCGAAGTCGCCCATAAAGCCTTCGCCTCCGCCGCGCATCTGGCGGCCTACGCAGGCCTCGCGCCGGTCACCCGGCGCTCAGGATCGTCGATCCGTGGCGAGCACCCATCTAGACGGGGCAACAAGGTGCTCAAGCGCGCCTTGTTCCTATCCGCCTTCGCGGCCTTACGAGACCCAGTCTCACGGGCCTATTACTCCCGCAAGATCCAGCAGGGCAAGCGCCACAACCAAGCGCTCATCGCGCTGGCGCGGCGACGCTGCGACGTCCTGTTCGCCATGCTGCGTGACGGAACCATTTACCAACCCAAGTCAGCCCCTAACGCTTGACGAACAACATAGGGGCACCCTCCATGCAGCCCGACAGGAACGCAAAGGAAGGAAACCCAGCAGCCGCTCTATCGACGCAGCGGCGACAAGAACAAATTCATGCAAACCGCCGGTCCGGCATGCGATTGATCGGGAACGGCGAGTCACGTACAGTGATCGCCTGTCTCCCTGCCGGAACCGCCATGCCGATCGGATTTCAGAAGATGAACGCAAACGGCGATGACTTCGTCATCGTCGACCTGCGCGGTCAGGATCAGGAACACGCGCCGCGTATCGACCGCGATCTCGTGCGGCGCATGGGCGACCGGCACAGAGGCATCGGCTTCAACCAGCTTGCCGTCGTGTCGGACTGCGACGACGCGGCGGCCCGCGTCGCGTTCTGGAACGCCGACGGCTCGCCGCTCGACACCTGCGGCAGCGCGACGCGCGGCGTCGCGCGGCAACTGATGCGGGAAACCGGCATGGCGTCGCTCGTGCTGCGGACCCGCCGCGGGTATCTCGTGTGTTCGCGGGAGACGAACGGCCTGATCACCGTCGAGATGGGCACGCCGCTCACCGGCTGGCGGGACGTGCCGGTCGCCGACGCGCTCGACACCCTCGCGCTGCCGCTGCCCGGCGCGCCGGCCGCCTGCAACATGGGCAACCCGCATTGCACGTTCTTCGTCGACGATCTCCACACGATCGACGTCGCGGCGCTCGGCCCCGCCATCGAAACGCATCCGCTGTTTCCGCAGAAAACCAACGTGCATTTCGTTCAGGTCATCGATCGCACGCATATTCGCCTGCGCATCTGGGAGCGCGGCGGCGGCGTGCCGCTCGGTTCGGGATCGTGTTCGTGCGGTGCGGTCGTCAACGGCATCCGGCGCGGGCTGCTCGACGATACAGTGCGGGTGACCTGCGACGGCGGCGACGTCACCGTTCGATGGGACGGCGCCGGCAGCGTGCTCCTGGGCGGGCCGGTTTCGTTCGGGTTCGACGGGGTGTGGGTGGACGAAGAGAAGCCGGCGATCTGATCGCCGGCATGCGCGGCATTCACGGCGTGTGGCTGCGCACCACGCCGGTCCGCGCGCGATGCGCAGCCGCATCGTCATCGATCGTCGAGGCAATTCGCCCGGAGCCATGATGCGACGCCGAACCCCCGCCGACTTGCGCCGACTCGCATGGTCATCGACGAACGGCGGTCGCCGGACCCGGCGCGGTGCGCGCCGGGCTGCGATACATCGAATCGACGATCAGTGCTTTTCGTCGACCTTCTTCGGCTTCGGCGGCGACGGCACCTTCGCGTACTGGAACGCCGGCGTCGCCTTCAGCGCTTCCTTCGTCGCGCCCGGCAGGTAGATGTTGCCCTTGCGCACGTCGAGCGACGCGATCGGCACCGCGACGTCGTGCGCGGCCACGCCGAGGAAGCCGCCGGCCGACACGATCGCCGCGGACACCGAGCCGTCCGGCGCGACGATCAGGTCGCGCACGGTGCCGACCTTCTGGTTGTCGTCGTTGTAGACGGCCTTGCCGAGCACACTCTTCTTCACGCTCCAGCCTTCGAGCAGCGCCTGCGATTGCTCGACGGTGACGCTGATCGGCTGCGCACCCGCGATCTGCGCGTGCGCGCTGACGCTCGAGGCGAGGACGGTTGCTGCGATGAGGGTTTTGTAGAAAGCCATGCTGTTGTGCACTCCGGTGAATTGTTGTCGGTCGCGGCGGTCGGCCGAGCCGCCGCCGTGCATGCGCCGCGCGAAGCCCGGTGGCCCGCGCGCGACACATCGCACCGGCCCATGTTAGCGCCACTCGCGCAACGCTGCATCGGACGCGATGACGCAGCACCCGTCATCTGCCCCGCGCGACGGCGACATTACGGACACCGCAGCGAATCGCGAACGCGGTCGAACTCCGGCAGATAACGCGCGTAGTTCTCCTCGCGCGCCGTGTAGATCAGCGCGCAGGTCTTCGTGTCGCCGGCAGTCGCCACGACCGCCTGGTGGACGATTGCATCGCCGAGCGCCTCCTTGTGCTCGCAAGTCAGTGCGGGCCTGCCGGCTATCGTTTCGTTTGCCGCGTGCGACGATTCGATCGCGCTGCCGCCTTCCCCGCCCCCCTCGTCCCACCCGTCGCAGAGACTCGACAGGGCATCGTCGCTCTTGTCGCCGATGACGAACTCGATCCCGGCCGAGATCAGCCCGAACCTGAAACGCCGGATCCGGTAGGTCGCGTCGCCGCGATCCTCCGGCTGGTTCGCGACCCGCCATCCCGCAGGCAGACGCAGCTCCGCGGGCGCCGGATAGTCGCGCACGAGCCGCAGGTCGTTGTCGAAGTTCAGCACGCCCGCAACACCCAGCACGACGATCGCCGTCGCAATCGACAGCCAGACGCCGAGCAGCGTCAGCAGGCCGATGCCCGCCGCACGCCAGTTCGATTGCAGCGCACCGCCGGCCGCCCGATGAGCGTCGACGGCCTCGCGCTGCGCGTGCCGTGCATAGACGATCGTCCCGGCGAGACCGGCAATGACGACCGCATGCACGAGCGCGTGGGGCACCGCCGAGGTTTCCGGAACGTCCGCCGCCGCGTAAAGCACGATCGACGCGAGCGTGACGAGTGCCGTGACGAGAATCTGCCGCTGCGCGAGCGCGCGGTGGCCGAGACGCCGCGCGTTCGCCGCGAGCAGGATGCCGCCGGCGAGCGGCGAGCCGAGAAACGCCGCCCAGCCTATGCCCGCCATCGTGAACAGCTTGCCGGGCGGCGCCGTCGCCGCCCCGCCGGAAGCAGCGGGTTCGCCCGGGACAGCCGGTGCGTCGGACGGGAAATCGGTCATGCCGGTATCGTCCGCGTCACGCATTGCGCGAATACACCCTTCGATGTCGCACCGCCTCCGCCAGCACGTCGAGCACCGGCTCCGTCTGCGTCCAGCTCAGGCACGCATCCGTGATCGATACGCCGTACTTGAGCGGCACGCCCGGCTTCAGGTCCTGCCGCCCTGCCTCGAGATGGCTCTCGACCATCACGCCGACGATTCGGTGCTCGCCCTGCGACAGTTGCCGAGCGAGATCCTGCGCGACGTCGATCTGGCGGTCGTGCGACTTGTTCGAGTTCGCGTGCGAGCAGTCGACCATCACCTGCTCGCGCAACCCGGCCTTGCGCAGCACCGCACAACATGCGTCGACATGCGCGGCGTCGTAGTTCGGGCCGTTCTTGCCGCCGCGCAGGATCACGTGCGCGTCGTCGTTGCCGCGCGTCTCGAAGATCGCGGCCATCCCCATCTTCGTCATCCCCATGAACGCATGGCTCGCGGCCGCCGCGACGATCGCGTCGGACGCGACCTGCACGCCGCCGTCGGTACCGTTCTTGAACCCGATCGGGCAGCTCAGGCCCGACGCGAGCTGGCGGTGGCTCTGGCTCTCGGTCGTGCGCGCGCCGATCGCGCCCCATGCGATCAGGTCGGCGATGTACTGCGGGCTCAGCAGGTCGAGGAATTCGGTCGACGCCGGCAGGCCCAGCGCGTTGATGTCGAGCAGCAATTGCCGCGCGGCGCGCAGCCCTTCGTTGATGCGGAAGCTGCCGTCGAGGCGCGGGTCGTTGATGTAGCCCTTCCAGCCGACCGTCGTGCGCGGCTTCTCGAAGTAGACGCGCATCGTGATCAGCAGGTCGTCCTTCAGCGCATCGGCGGCGGCCTTCAGCCGGCGTGCGTAGTCGAGCGCCTGGTCGTGATCGTGGATCGAACACGGGCCGACGACGAGCAGCAGCCGGTCGTCGCGGCCGTGCAGGATGTCGCCGATCGCGCGGCGCGTATCCTCGACGAGCGTCTGCGTGGCAGCCGGCACCGGCAGCTCGTCCAGCAGCAGCGCGGGCGAAATCAGCGGGCGCACGGCGCCGATGCGGACGTCGTCGATGCGCGTGGTGTCCTGCGTCGCGTCGGCGCTGCCTACCTCGCGATCGTGGGAAGGATTGTCGAGGTTCTGCATGGTGATTCTCCGGGGGACGTCTGTAATGATGAGCAGGCTCGATTATGGCACCCGGGCGGGGCGGCGAAGGGTTCCGGCGGGAGGGCGAGCGCGGCAAAGGCCGCGTTGACGCGACCAGGGTCAATTCCGGAATGAAAAAAGGCGACCCGTGAAGGGTCGCCCGGCCATGCGCCGCGTCGCGTCGCGTCGCGTGGTGCGGTGCGGTGCGGTGCGGTGCGGCTAATGCAGCGTTTCGGGCGCCAGCGAATTGCTCGGCAGCAGCGACGTCAGCCAGCAATTGCTCGGCGCGGCTTTCCCGTTGAAACGGTCGTAGAGCCACGGCAGCATGCCGGCCACCCACGGCACGATCGCGCCCGCATGCTCGAGCGGATACTCGTTGTATATGACCGGCGTGCCGCTGGCGCAGAACTTCTGCGCGAGGGCGCGCACGTCGTACGCGAGCATCACGCCGTCACCCACCTGGCTGCTGAAGGTGCCGTCCAGCGCGCCCGCGGTGCCCTGGCCGATGAACATCGGGATCGTCGGCGATGCGGCCAGCCCGGCATTCACCTTGTTGGCATACGTCACGTACGCGGGAATGCTGTTGATGTCGTTCGCGTATTGCGGCTTGAACAGCGTGCCCCAGTGCAGCCCCGTGTATTTCGGCAGGATGTACGCGAGCGACTGGCTCTGGATGTCGTTGAACACGGCGACGCCGGTATCGCTGAGATAGGGCGTCAGGTCGAAGCCGTAGCCGCGCGACAGCCCGGCCAGCGCAGCCGCGGCCACACCGCCCCATACGATGCTGCCGTCGACATAGCGCAGGTTGTGCGCGGGGTCGACCAGCACACCGCCTTCCGCCGCGCCGACGAGCTGCCGGTTGATCTCGGGCGCATAGCTCGGCGCGAGCTGCGCGGCCCAGTTCGTCGCGATCGCGCCGCCGGAATAGCCGATCATCGCGACCTTGCTCGACGGACTCAGGCCGGTCGACGGCGTATTGAGCGCCGCACGGATCGAATCGAGCGTCGTCATCCCGTATTCGGGGCCGGCGGCGAAGTCGGCCGTCTGGCCTTCCGTATCGGGCACGATGACGTTGTAGCCGAGCAGCAGCAGCGTCGACAGCGGAATCGATTCCGCGCTGTAGAGCAGCGTGCCGACGTTGATGATCTTCGTGACGTCGCGATCGCCGGCGATCACCTGCGACGGCTCGTCGTACGGGTTCAGCGAATCGTAAGCCGACTGGTACGAGATGGCCCGGCCGTTGCTGACCTGGCTCCGGATCACCGACGTCACGTTCACGACCGGCTGGTTCAGCGCGTTATTGGTGCGATACAGCAACTGCTGCGCGGTCAGCGCGGTCGGGATGCCGGCCACGTGATAGGTGACGTTGCGCGTCTTGAGCACCGTGCCCGGTGGAATCGATGCCAGCGGCGTGGTGCCGGTGTAGGTATAGAACGGATCGGACACGGCCGGTGCGCCGGCGCTGGCCGGCGATGCGGCGACCGCCAGCGCGGCGGATACGGCTGCCGCGGCCAGCATGAAACGTCTGGAGGACATGGTTGGGGCCCCTGGGATAACCTGCTTTCATCGAAGGAAGTTCGGCGGTGTTGCAGACCATCGTGTGCGCCGCGTCAAAACCGTTTCCGTGCCATCGACTGTCTCCTGTGAAAGAATGATCCAGCTTGTTCTGAATTCGTAGTTTTAGTAGGAGTACAAACCGGATTCATTGAAGCACATCGAGAACGCGCTCGACGGGCGTTTTCCATTGTTTGAAGGTAAACGTCTAAACCCGCCGCCGCACGATGCGGAGCGCGCCGGCCGTTCGGCCGACTGTCCGCGTTTCGCGGAAGTACCGTACGATCACGGCTGTCGGGTACCGAAGCGGCCGCGTCGTGCGATGCCGGCCGCGCGGCGCACCGCCTGCCTGTGACCGATCGTTTCCTGCCCAACCGACACGCCACGATGACCGTCTCCGAACTGCTCCGCGCCATTCGCCAACCGTATGCCGACCTGCTCGCGAAAGCGGCCGCACAACCGGCCGTGATCGCCGAACCGGCCTACCGGCGTGCCGACGGCACGCTCGCCACCGAAGGGCCGCTCGCGCTGCCGTGCCGGGCCGACATCATCGCGACCGAAGGCGAATCGGCCGGCCAGCCGGCGATGGTCGATTCCGCCACGCAGCTGGATTTCGAGCCGTTCGCGTTCGATCTCGACACGGCGGCCGTGTCGATCCGCCCGTTCGTGTGGGACTGGGCCGCGATCGAGGCCGACGGTCTCGACGAAAGCGCGGCGGCCGACGCGTTCAAGGCATGGTTCTTCGCGTGGTTCGATACCGACGACGAGAACACGCCGGCCGAAGACGGCCTGCACGGGATCGTTCACTACCTGTCGGAACCGGTTCGCGCGGAACAGGGGTGGCGCGTCCATGCGGATCTCGGCTCCGCGCCCGAAACGGCCGTGGAGGATCTGCTGTTCCGGCTCGTCGATGCGGGCGCTTCGCGGATCATCATCGGTTGACTGGCCGCTCCGTTTCCCTTACGCCATCATGAAAAAAATCTTCGCAACCGTGCTGCTTTGCGTGTCGCTTCCGGCACTCGCCAAGGTATCCACCGACGTGTTCTGCTTCAGGTCGGACGGCGACAAGCCCGTGCGCTTCGAGATGCGCACCTACTATGACGATGCGGTCAAATGGTCGGGCGGCATGGTCCGGTACGCGCATTCGAAAACGGCCCTGCCGCTGGTGATCGAACATGAGGAGGATGAAGTGCTCGACGAAAGCCGTCCGCACCAGTACACGACGACCTGGGTCGAAATGGTCGGCGGCAAGGTCAACGGGCGCTACGAAATGATGACCCAGGGCGCGATGGTCTATTCGATGACCTACACCAACGCACGCACCGGCAAGCAGACCGCGTTCGGCCGCGCGCTGGATGTCGACGCGTCCGAACAGACCGGGTGCCGCTGGTGATGCGCCCGCTGATCCGGATCGCGTGGGTGCTGGTCGCGCTGCACGCAGGCTTCGCGCATGCCGCGCCGCGCACGGTCTACGAAGGCACGCTGCAAGGCGCCGGCACCGTCGTGATGGAACTCGACGATCGCCCGGCCGCGGACGGCTCGATCTCCGGCCGCTACTTCTATGCGCAGCACGGCGTCGATATTCCGCTGCACGGCACGCCCGCGCAACTGGTCGAACCGCTCGTGCGAACGCAGTTGCCGGACGATGCGCGCGACGCGTCGGGATTCCGCGAGCAAGCCGATTTCGATCATGCCGCGGCCACCTGGCAAGGCACGCGGGACAAGGCCGGCTATCGCGGCCGCTGGACCGATGCGCGCTCCGGCAAGACGCGCAGCTTCACGCTGCGGCGCGTCGCTGAATACGATCCCGATGCGGTTGCGCCCGGGTCGGTCGAAGCCGTCACCAACAGCATCGCCGGCGGCGTCGGCAGCGGTATCGCAAGCGGCGTGGCCATCGACATGCGGCAGGCGCCTTATGCCGCGCTGAAGCTTGCCGGGCACGCGCAGCCGGCCGGCCCCGAGATCGGAGACGGCACCGTCGCGTACCGGATGTGGCGCGATCCGCGCACGAAGCTCATGTATCCGCGTCTGAGCCGCCATCCCGATCCAGCGGTCATGACACGGGTCAACCGCCTGCTCGAACAGCAGCACTGGCAGATGAATCTCGCCGCGCTCGAATGCGCGTCGACCCGCTATTCCGACGACGGGCCGTCCGCCGGTTCGCTCGGCGGCTACGACGACGAACAGGTGACGGTCACGTGGCTGTCACCTGCGGCACTCGGCATCGTGGAATCGGGCAGTACGTACTGCGGCGGCGCTCATCCGAACAATCACTACGATCCGGTCACGTTCGACCTGCTGCGCGGTACGTACCTCGACTGGAATCGCGTGATCGACGCGGCTAAGGCAGGCAAGGACGGCGCCCCGGGAACGAGCCCCGCGCTGGTGAGTTTCATTACGCAGTTGCGCGACAAGGCAACACACGGTCAGCAAGTGACGGAGGGCGAAGGCGATTCGCTGTCGTGCGCGGACGTGCTCCCCGAGTATCTGGCGTTCGAACTCGACGCACCCGGCAAGCTCTCGTTCGTCGTCTCCGGGATCGGCCACGCGATGGGCGCCTGTCTCGGTCCGCAACTCGATGTGCCGTTCGCGGCGCTCGCGCCGATCCTGAGGCCGGGCGGCGCGCGTTATCTCGTACCGGGCGTCAAGCTGAAGTAACGCGGCGGCGCGGGCGCTATCCGCGTCGCCGTCATTTACGTCAGGACGCGTCGCCTTGCGCGTCGACGTCGATGCCCAGCTCGCCGGCCATCCGCAGAACCAGCGCATTCAGCCGCGCCACTTCATCCGCGAGGCGCTTCTGTTCGGCCTTCAGCGCTTCGAATTCCGAAGGCGGCACGGAATCCGCCCCGCCGGCATCCGCACCCGCGAAGTCGGCCACGTTCACTTCGCCGCACATCAGGTGCATCCAGCGGTTCTCGCGCGCGCCCGGCGCACGCGGCAACCGGACGACGAGCGGCTGCGCGCGCGCCGCGAGTTCGTCGAGGAACGCCTCGACCGACGAGATATCCGCGAAACCGTGCAGGCGCGCGCTGTTCAGGCGCAACTCTGCGGCCGTCTGCGGGCCGCGCAGCAGCAGGATCGTCAGCAGCGCGATCGCCTGGCTCGGGATGCCGAGCACGCGGTTCACGTTGTGCTCGAAACGCGGCACGCGGCTGCTGCTGCCTTCCATCACGAGGCTCAGGTGCTTCAGCCCGTCGAGCGCGGTCGTGACTTCGTCCTCGCTGACGTTCATCACCGGCGAGCGCGCGGTTTTCTGGTTGCAGCCCGCGGTCAGCGCATTCAGCGACAGCGGATAGGTGTCCGGCACCGTGTGCTGTTTCTCGACGAGCACACCGAGAATGCGGGCCTCGAGGGGCGTGAGTTCGCGAAGGGCGCGTGGCGTGGGCGTATCCGGCGTGGTGGTCATGAGTGGCGTCGCAGCGTGCAGCAGGTGAAGGGAAACAGTCGCGGCCCGTCCGGCATCGCGCACGGGCGAGCCATATGATAGCTCGCGTCGCTCGGCCCGGCGCCACTCGCCAGCCGCCAGCCGCCGCGCGCACTTGCCGCAGCCGGCTTTCGTCCGGCCTGCCTGCCGGCCGGTGCCGCGCGGCGACGGATGCGCGCCGTGCCGGCGATTCCGCCGCCTCGCACGCGGCGGCGTTTGCGCGACACGCATGCCGGCGCTACGATATGCGTCACCCCGACGTCCGCGGCGCGGCGCGAGCGCTCTCGCACGCATCACCACGCATCGCCCGTCCCGCACGCCATGCCGCCACGCATGCGCGTCGCCCGTCGACGCCGCACATCCGCTCATCCATTCACCCCTTCGACCCGCTCACCGCCATGACCGCATCCTCTTCCGCACCGCACGTGCGCGCCATCGTCACCGGACACACACGCGGCCTCGGCGCGTCGCTCGCCGAACAGCTGCTGCTGGAAGGCATCGCCGTGCTGGGCGTGTCGCGCAGCCGTCATCCGACGCTCGCGTCGCAAGCCGGCGACCGATTCTCCGAAATCGAACTCGACCTGTCGGACACGCCGGCCGTCGCGACCTGGCTGGCCGGCGACACGCTGCGCCGCTTCGTCGACGGCGCGTCGATCGTGCTGCTGTTCAACAACGCGGGCATCGTCGATCCGATCGGCCCGCTCGCCGCGCAGGATCCGGCGATCGTCGCACGCGCGGTCGGCGTGAACGTCGCGGCGCCGCTGATGCTGTCGGCCGCGCTCGCGCAAGCGGCATCGGCCACGACCGAATGCCGGATCCTGCACGTGTCGAGCGGCGCGGCGCGCAACGCATACGCGGGCTGGAGCGTCTACTGCGCGACCAAGGCCGCGCTCGATCACCATGCGCGCGCGGTCGCGCTCGACGCGAACCGCGCGTTGCGGGTCTGCAGCGTCGCGCCGGGCGTCGTCGACACGGGCATGCAGGCAACGATCCGCTCGACCAGCGAAGACAACTTCCCGATGCGCGAGAAATTCGACCAGTTGAAGTCGAGCGGCGCGCTCGCGACGCCCGAGGCAGCCGCGCGCCAGTTGATCGGCTATGCGCTGAGCGATGCGTTCGGCTCGGTACCGACCGCCGACGTGCGGGAACTGCCGAGCCACTGAGCCACGCCGCACGTCAACGTCCTTCGAGCCGCTTCGTCCAGTCTTCGACTTGCCGCTCCGCCCGGCGCTTGTCGAGCATCCTGCGCCAGCCGGCCGGCAGTATCGGGACCTCGCACAGCGCCTCGAGCGCGGCCATGTCGAGCGTGCGCCGGTACAGCACGTCGAGCACCGTCGACAACGTCCATTGCGGATAGGCGCGCCGCTGCAGCGCCAGCACGTCGCCCGGCGCCACCCAGCCCGCCTGCAGCACGCGGTAATACCAGCCGGTCCGGCCGCTTTGCTGCACGAGCGCGGCCATCCGCGGATGATCGAAGCGCGCGTTGAGCTTCCAGCACGGCTGCCGCGACTGCGACACCTGAAGCACGGCGCCGCCCAGCGTGAACTCGTCGCCGAGACACACGTCGTGCTCGGTCACGCCGTGCGTCGACAGGTTCTCGCCGAACGCACCCGGTTGCGCGAGCACGTCGCGTGCGCCGATCTGCGCGGCCCACCATCCGTAGTGATCGTGCGCATAGTGGTGCACCGCCTTGTCGGGGCCGCCATGATGCCGCGCATCGGCCTGCTCGTCGCCGGCAAAACCGAGCGCGCCCAGCCACAAGCGCGATCCGACCGGCTGCTTGTCGATCGCGCTGGCGTGCGGCGTGCCGGCCAGCGGCCGGCTCGCGCCGATCCGCACCGCGCCGATAGGGGCCGAGATCGCCGGCCGTGCCGCGTCGCTCATGTCGTCACACCGTCAGGCAATGCCGCGAGCAGGCGTTCGAGTTCGCGCGTGCGCGCGTCGCCGAGCGGCATCAGCGGTTTCCTCGGTTCGCCGGCATCGAAGCCGCACAGGCGCAGCCCGGCCTTCACGGTCACCGGCAAGCCGCCGTTGACGATGAACTGCAGCAGCGGCAGCTGCGCCTGAAAGACCGTCCGGGCGCGCGCCAGGTCGCCCGCGCGCATCGCGTCGAACAGCGCCAGCGGCAACGCCGCATTCAGGTTCGGCGCGGCCGTGCACCATCCGGCCGCGCCGGCCGCGAGGGCGGCGAGCGCCATCGGGTTGCTGCCGTTGTAGAACGGAATCGCGCCGTCGCTCAGTTGCGCGAGACGGTGCATCCGCCCGATGTCGCCCGTGCTCTCCTTCACCATCGTCACGTTGTCGACGGTCCGGCAGATCGTCGCGATCAGGTCGGGCGACATGTCGACGCCGCTCGTCGCGGGGTTGTTGTACAGCATGATCGGGATGCCGATGGCGGCGCCGATCGCGCGATAGTGCGCGACGATCTCGTCGTGACCGAGCTTCCAGTACGACACCGGCAGCACCATCACCGCATCGGCGCCGGCCTGCTCGGCGAAGCGCGCGCGGCGCACCGCGCCCGCCGTGGTGAGATCGGAAATGCCGACGACGGTCGGCACCCGCCGTCGCACCGCGCGGATCGACGCGGTGGCGACCGCCTCCCATTCGGCATCGGACAGGTACGCGCTCTCGCCGGTACTGCCCAGCGGCGCGATCGCGTGGACGCCGTCGGCAATCAGGCGCTCGATCAGCGCGTCGAGCACCGTGAGGTCGACGCCGCCGTCGGCGGAGAACGGTGTAACCGGGTAGGCAATGATGCCTTTCAGCAGGATGGACACGATAGTAATCCTCAGTGATGGTCGGGCACGGCGGCGGCGAATCGCCCGCTCACGCGATGCAGTCCGGATGTGTGCGCAATGCCCTGCGCGCGTAGTAGTCGAAAGTCACCGCATCGCGCTTCGGCTTCGAAATCCAGTCGTGCGCTTCGCGCGCCAGCGCCGGCGGCACCGGCCTGATCTCGCCGGCCGCCATCGCGAGCAGTTGCAGCTTCGCGGCCCGCTCGATCAGCAGCGCGAGGATGCACGCTTCCTCGATCGTCTTGCCGACCACGAGCTGGCCGTGATGCGACAGCAGGATCGCGCGCTTGCTGCCGAGCGCCTTCGAGATGATCTCGCCCTCCTCGTTGCCGACCGGCACGCCGGGCCAGTCCTTCAGGAACGCGCAATCGTCGTACAGCGGGCAGGTATCCATGTGCGACACGACGAGCGGCTGCTCGAGCATCGACAGCGCCGCGACATGCGCCGGATGCGTATGGATGATGCAGTTCACGTCCGGGCGCTCGCGATAGATCCATGTATGGAACCGGTTGGCCGGATTCGGGATGCCTTCGCCGTCGACGACGTCGAGATCCTCGTTCACGCGCAGCAGGTTCGCGGCCGAGATCTCGTCGAAACCGAGCCCGAGCCGCTGCGTGTAGTACGTGCCGGCGTCGCCCGCGCGGCAGGTGATCTGCCCGGCCAAGCCGGAATCGTGGCCGGCGTCGAACAGGATCCGGCACGTGAGCGCGAGCTTCTGCCGCGCGGACCAGCCGCTGTCGCCCACCTCGTTGTCGAGACGCCGCTCCGCCAGTGCGACCAGCGCCTCCTTCGTCAGATTCAGCGTTTCCGCCATGTTCACCTCCTGAATGGGCCGGGTCGGTCGCGCCGTTCGCGCCGCTTTCCCGGGAATACGTGACACACGATACACCACAGGAAACGTTGTGTCATGCGTTACAATCCGTTTTTCGAAGGACACCTGGCGCCCCATGACGATTCGCCTGAAGCTGCTCAGAAAACAGAAGGGCTGGACGCTCGACGTGCTGGCCGACGAGACGGGCCTCACCAAGAGCTACCTGTCGAAAGTCGAGCGCGGCCTGAGCGTGCCGTCGATCGCGGTCGCGCTGAAGCTGTCGAAGGCACTGAATGTCGATGTCGAACAGTTGTTCTCGGAAAGCCGCAACCGCGAGCTGATCACGGTCACGCGCGCCGGCGAGCGCACGGCGATGGGCGCGGCGGCCGACAGCCACGCGCACCGCTTCGAGAGCATCGCGGCCGGCGTCGCGCCGAAGAAGATGCTGCCGTTCGTCGTGCATCCGCCGCACGAATTCGTCGCATCGACGTTCCGCGAGCACGAAGGCGAGGAATTCCTGTTCGTGCACAAGGGGCGCGTCGAAATCGAATTCCCGAACGAGACGGTGCAACTCAAGACCGGTGATTCAGTCTATTTCAACGCACTCATCCCGCACCGCACGCGCAGCCTCGGCGCCGCGCAGGCGGAGATTCTGGTCATCGTCAGTCACGACGACTAGCCTCGCCACCTCTTCGCGCAAGGATCCCCGATGGTCACGAAGGCCACCGCACCGTTCCAGCAGATCAAGACGCTCGTTCGCCAGAACGTCGACTCGGGCGACTGGCGCCCCGGCGACCGCATTCCGTCCGAGCTCGATC
This sequence comes from Burkholderia cepacia ATCC 25416, assembly GCF_001411495.1. Classification (NCBI taxonomy): domain Bacteria; kingdom Pseudomonadati; phylum Pseudomonadota; class Betaproteobacteria; order Burkholderiales; family Burkholderiaceae; genus Burkholderia; species Burkholderia cepacia. The sequence continues at coordinate 1,581,428 of NZ_CP012982.1, forward strand.
TCGCCGCGCAGTTCGGCGTTGCACGCATGACGGTCAACCGCGCGCTGCGCGAGCTGACCGAGGAAGGCGTGCTGAAGCGTATCGCGGGCGTCGGCACGTTCGTCGCCGAGGCGAAGCCGCAGTCGAACCTGCTGATGATCGCGCACATCCGCGACGAAATCCGCGCGCGCGGGCACGAATACCGCTGCCGCGTGCTGAGCCAGTCGAGCGAGCCCGCGTCGTTCGACGTCGCGGCCGCGTTCGGCCTGCCGGTCAATACGCCGGTTTTTCACGTGGTGTGCGTGCACGAGGAAAACGGCCGCCCGATCCAGCTCGAGGATCGCTACGTGAACCCGGCCGCCGCGCCCGGTTTCATCGACCAGGATTTCCAGGTCGAGCCGCCGTCCGAGTACCTGTACAACAACGTGTCGCACTACGAACTGGAAATCGAGCACGTGGTCGATGCGTCGTTGCCGACCGGCGAACAGGCGCGGCTGCTCGACATGCGCGCCGACGAGCCGTGCCTCACGCTCACGCGCCGCACCTGGACGAACGGGCTGCCCGTCACGTTCGTGCATTTCCTGCATCCGGGCAACCGCTACCGGCTCGGCTCGCGCTTCAAGCCGGGCGCCGGGCGCCACCCGACCTGATCCTTCGTCACACACCGGCACGCACAAATGCGCGCGGCGGCCGTTTCGTCGAGAAACGGCCGCCGCGTCCTTCACGCCCGCCCGCCGGCGTCAGAGCGCGCCGGCCTGCCCCGCGCCACGCGACCACACGACCGGAAACAGCGGATGGTCGAGCGGCGCGCCGTCGGGCAGTTGCTCCGCGAGCCCGGGGAAATCGGGCGACGTCTTCCAGCGGCGCGGCGCGTGACGGATATCGTCGCCGACGAAGCGGATCGAGAACGCGCGCCGACGGTTCTGCGTACCGCCCGACGCGTGCAGCGTGAGCATCCGGAAGCACACCATGTCGCCGGGCTCGAGCGCCCAATGGCGGATCGGGAAGGCCGCGCGGTCGCCTTCGATGTCGGGCAGGTCCGCGAGGCTGCCTTCCGGAAACCACTTCGCTTCCTTGTCCATGAACGTGCGCGGCATCAGCCACGGCCCGCGATGCGAGCCCGCGACGAACTCCAGCGTCGATTCGAGCGGCACCGGATCGACCGGAATCCACATGCTGACGTTGTCGTCGCCCTCGATGTTGTAGTACGGCTGGTCCTGATGCCACGGCGTGCGCTGCCGCGTGCCGGGCTCCTTCACGAGCAGGTGGTCGTGATGAAGCCGCACGTTCTCCGTGCCCATCAGCGCGGCGGCCACCGACGGCGCCGGCGAGCGCACGATGAAGTCGCGATACGCGTCGTTGTGCTGCCAGTTGCAGAAATCCTCGAAGAACCAGCCCGGATCGTCGGGCCGGCTCGCGACTTTCGCGCGCGGGCTCGGCTGCGCGAGATTCGCGTCGATGCCGGCGCGCAGCGCGGCGACTTCGTCGGGCGAGAAGATGCCCTTGATGCAGACCGCACCTTCCTCGCGGAACGCGGCGATCAGTTCGGGCGTCACGGCTTGCGCGACGCGATCCTCGATACTCGTCATGGTGTGCCTGTCGATTGAATGAATTGCGGAGTCACCGAATCACGGCGCCGAAGTCAGCTGCTGCTTCGCACCGTAGATGTCGAAGTCGAAATATTTCGCGGCGATCTTCTGGTACGTACCGTTCGCACGGATCGCGACGATCGCGTCGTTCAGCCGCTTCTTCATCGCGTCGTCTCCCTTGCGCACGCCCATCGCGACGCCGTAGCCGGTGATCCGCACGTCGGTCACGTCGGGGCCCGCGAACGCATAGCCCTTGCCGCGCGGCGTCTTCAGGAACGAGTAGCCGGCCTGCGTCTTGTCCTGGAAGGTCGCGTCGAGGCGGCCGTTGACGAGATCCTGGTACACCTGGTCCTGGTTCTGGTACGAGACGATCGTCACGCCCCTGGTCGCCCATTCGGCCTTCGCGTACGCCTCCTGCGTCGTGCCCTGGTCGATCCCGACGCGCTTGCCCGCGAGCGACGCGGCGGTCGGCAGCAGCTTCGAGCCGACCGGCGCGACGAGCGCGCCCGGCGATGCATACAGCTTGTTCGAGAAGTCGATCTGCTTGAGCCGCTCGTCGGTGGCCGTCATCGCGGACATGATCACGTCGAACTTGCGTGCGCGCAGCGCCGGAATCATCCCGTCGAAGCCCTGCTCGACCCAGACGCACTTTGCACGCAGCTGCTCGCAGATCGCATTGCGCAGGTCGATGTCGAAGCCGGCGAGCGAGCCGTCGGGCTGCTTCGCCTCGAACGGCGGATACGTGGGGTCGATGCCCCAGCGGATCGTCGACGTGTCCTGCGCGAACGACACGAGCGGCGCGAACGCCAGCGCGGTAACGAGAAGCCTTGCAGTGCGGTTCATGGCGTGTCCTTGATGGTCTCGACGCGGCGCGCAAGCGCCGGCGTCCGGTGGGTGGCGTTGCGCCGGAACGCCCGGCGCGGTGCGCGAAAGACTGGGACTTCGATGGAACTGCGATGCAGTCTAGACCGCTCAAATTTCGAGCGCAAGCGGGGGGGAAGGCAGAATGCGCGGATTAAGGTCGGGAGACGGTGAGAGGCCGGAAATGACGTCCTAAACACACGCGCATAGCGGGGATTTACGAGATTTTCGGGTGTTTACCCTACGAGACGCGCGCCCGCCACAGGGCGCGTTTTTTCGGATTTCCGTGAAATAACGATGTCTATACAGGCACCCGCTCGATCGCCGCATACCCGCGCCGCCGCGCATGCCGCAGCGGCGTCTCGCCGTTCGAATCCGCGAGATCGACGTTCGCGTGCCCGTCGACGAGCAGTTGCACGATCCGCACATAACGCTCGCTGCCGTCGCCGAGCATGATCGCCTCCAGCAGTGCGGTCCAGCCGAGCCGGTTCACGTGGTCGACGTTCACGCCCGCGTCGATCAGCGCGTGCACCGTCTCCACATGGCCGCGCTCCGCTGCCGGAATCAGCGCGGTGCCGCGATACCGGTTCGTGCTGCTCAGGTCGGCGCCGTGCGCGAGCGTCATCCGCAGGATGTCGAGATGGCCGCGCGCACCGGCGTACAGATACGGGCTGTCCTGGATCGCATCCTTCGCGTTGACGTCCGCACCCGCGTCGATCAGCACGCGCGCCGCCTCAACGTGATTGCCGTGCGTCGCGAGCAGCAGCGCCGTGCGGCCCTGCCCGTCGCGCGAATCGATCGGCGCGCCGCGTTCGAGCAGCGTGCGCACTTCGCTCGCGTCGCCACGGTCGGCCGCGCTGCGCAACCGGCCCTCGAGCGCGCCGCCGTCGGCGGCGGCCACGGCCGACGTGAGCGTGGTCAACGCAAACGAGCCGATGATCGCGATCCGTTTGAAAAACATCCGGTGTCCTCCTTGCGTGCGGCGCACGCCGATGCCCGGTCGATGCGTTCCGTCAGGCGCCCCCGCGACGCCACCCGACGCCGCGCCGGGTCCGGCGAAACCGCGATTGCCCACGGCATCCGGCCATGTTAAAAGTCGTCGCACGCATTTGAAAACGAAATGTTCGAATCCACAGAAGTGCAGAAATGAATAGACCCCTGTTCGACATCGACCTGCTGCGCGCGCTCGTGATGGTCGCCGACTGCGGCAGCTTCACGACGGCGTCCGCGCGCCTGCACTCGACGCAGTCGACGGTCAGCCAGAAGGTGCGCCGGCTCGAGGAAATCGCCGGGCACCGCCTGCTCGACCGCGGCACGCGCGACGTGCGGCCGACCGACGCGGGTGTGACGGTGCTCAGTTATGCGCGGCGCATGCTCGCGTTGAACGACGAGATGCTGGAAGCGCTGTCGGGTGCGACGGTCGCGCTGACGATCCGGCTCGGCGTGCCCGACGATTTCGCGGCGGGCCGCACGACGCATGCGCTCGCCGCGTTCAAGCGCGAGCATCCGCAGGTGAAGCTCGAGGTGATGTGCGGGCTGAGCCGCGACATCAGCGCCGCATACGACCGCGGCGAACTCGACCTCGTACTGATCAAGCAGCGCCGCGACAGCCGCGAGGCCGTCGTGCGCTGGCCCGAGAAGCTGCGCTGGATCGACAGCGCCGCGCATCCGTCGATCGATCTCGACCCGGTGCCGATCGTCGTGTTTCCGCCGCGCGGGCTCTATCGCGACGACATGATCAAGGCGATCGAGGAGCGCGGCCGCCGCTGGCGGATCAGCTTCACGACGTCGAGCCTGAGCGGCATCCAGGCGGCCGTCGCCGACGGGCTCGGCATCAGCGTGCTGCCCGCGCGCGTGGTGACGGACGAGCACGTCGTGCTGACCGCGAAGCAGGGTTTCGCGCCGATCGAACACATGGACATCGCGATCCTGCATCGGCCGACGGCCGACCCGATGGTCAGCGAACTGACGAAGGCGCTCGCAGCCATGCTGGAGCACGAGGAGTAGTAAGAAAGAAAACGCCGGATGCGGCAAGCGAGCAAGCGAACGACCGCCGCGACGCCGCCGGCACGGCCGATGCGACGCGATCGCGGGCGCGTCGGCACGGCCGCGCGCCCGATCCCCGTCAGAACATCGTGTTCCCGTTCGCGGCCTGCTCGGGCACGGGTTGATTGACGTCCCAGTGCTCGACGATCTTGCCGTTCTCGAGCCGGAAGATGTCCATGATCGCGCTGCCGCGCGTGCCGGGTTCGCGCACCGCGTGCACGTGCAGGATCACGTAGTCGCCGTCGACGAACGAGCGCTTGATCTCGCTGTGCGACCGCGGATACTTGTCGCGCAGGAACGCGACGAATTGGCGGAAGCCGTCGCGGCCGTCGGCCGCGTTCGGGTTGTGCTGCACGTAACGATCGCCGACATACGCGAGTGCGGCGTCGGCATCCTTCTCGTTCAGGCCTTTTTCATAGAACGCGAGCACCGTGCGCCGGTTCGCTTCCTGCTGCGCGTCCGTCGGCCCGGCCGCCACCGCATGCGCGGCGCTCACGGCGAACAGGGCCGCCGCCATCCATCGTGCGGCCCGTGCCGCGGTCGTGCGTCGCATCGTCTTCTCCCGGGAAATCCGGCTGAAAACCGGATCATACCGGGGCGATGCTTCACCCGGGTTTCGCTCAGACCAGCGCGCCGTTACGCGCCACGATCTTCCCCGACGACACGACGAGCCGCCGCACCGGCCGTGCGACGACGGCCTCGGCGAACGTCAGCGCGTCGACCAGCACGACGTCCGCGCGGCTGCCCGGCTGCAGCCCGTAACCGTCGAAGCCGCAACCGCGCGCCGCGCCGTGCGTCACGCAGTCGAGCGCGACCTCGAGCGCGTCGTCGCGGCGGAAATCGTTGCGCATGCCGATCAGCATCGCGCGTTCGAGCATGTCGGGCGACCCGTACGGCGTCCACGTATCGCGCACGCCGTCGTTGCCGCCGATGACCGTCACGCCCGCCGCACGGCACGCGGCCACCGGCGGCACGGGCACCGCCGCCGGCGCGGTCGTGACCAGCCCGACGCCGAGTTCCGCCATCCGGGCAAGCAGCGCATCGCGCTCGCGTTCGGCGATATCGCCCAGACAGAACCCGTGGCTGATCGTCACCTTGCCCTGCATGCCGCGCGCCGCCGTGCGCTGCAGGATCAGGTCGAGCGAATACGCGCCCATCGATCCGCGCTCGTGCAGGTGGAGATCGAGCCCGCGGCCGTGGCGTTCGGCGATCGCGAACAGCACGTCCACCGCCTCGACCGGATCGCCTTCGATCGCGCACGGGTCGAGCCCGCCGAGCAGATCGGCGCCGGCGGCGAGCGCGTCGGACAGCAGTGCGTCGGTGCCCGGCCGCTTGAGCACGCCCGATTGAGGAAACGCGACGATCTGGATTTCAACCTGCCCGCGCAGCGTCTCGCGCGTCGCGAGCACGCCGTGCAGATGCCGCAGCCCGGCTTCGGTATCGATATCGACGTGGGTGCGGATACGCGTCGTGCCGGCCGCGAGGAATGCGCGCGCCAGCGCGAGCGACGCGACGCCGGCGTCGTGGCCGCTCGTCGCGCGATAGTGGCGCTCGTTCTCGATCCGGTCGACGAGGCGCGGGCCGACCTGGTTGCGATACCACGGCATCCCCCAGTGCGTCTTGTCGAGGTGCGTGTGGCCTTCGACGAGGCCGGGCAGCGCGAGCGCCCCCGCGCCGTCCTCGATCGCGCAGCCGGCGGGTACGTCGAGCGACGGGCCGATGCGCGCGATGCGGTCGCCTTCGATCAGGATGTCGAGCGTGGCGTCGGCGCTCGGGCGGACGTTGCGGATCAGCAGGTTCGTCATGTCGGTTCCGGTGTGGTCAGTCAGTGCGGTCGGTACAGTCGGTGCATCGGAGCACGGCGCGTGCCGTGCCGCCGGCCGGGTCGGTCAGCGCGTGAAGCGCAGCGCAGGGGCGAACGGCGCGCCCGTGTCGCTTTCGCCGCGGCGGAATACCCAGCGCTCGGCCGGCACGCCCGCGACGGCCGCCGCCGCATTCGGCGCGCGCACCGCGACGAACGTCGCGTCGCAGCCGACAGCGATTCCATAGTTCTCCTTGCCGATCGCGCGCGCGCCGGCATGCGTCGCCATGTCCAGCGCGATGCCGAGCGCCTCGTCGGTGTAGAAGCCCGACCGATAGCCGACCATCATCGCGCGCTGCAGCATGTCGCCGTTGCCGTACGGCCACCATGCGTCGCGGATGTTGTCGTTGCCCGCGAACACGTGCACGCCCGCGTCGCGCAGCGGCTGTACCGGCGGAAACGCGCAGTCGCCCGGCGCATTCGTCAGGATCGACACGCCGGCTTCGGCCAGTGCCGCCGCGGTGCGCCGCACGTCGTCGTCGCTCACCTGGCCGAGCGCGTATGCATGGCTCACGTTCACGCGCCCGCCGAGCCCCGCCGCGCGCGTGCGCGCCGCGATCCGCAGCAGTTGCGCGATGCCCGTCTCGCCCGGCTCGTGCAGGTGGATGTCGATCTTCGCGCCGCGCTTCTCGGCGATGCCGAACACGATGTCGAGCTGGCCGTCCGCGTCGCCGTCGAGTGTCGTCGGGTCGATCCCGCCGACCACGTCCGCGCCTTCGCGCACCGCTGCGTCGAGGATCTCCGCGGTGCCGGGGCACGTGACGACGCCGGCCTGCGGGAACGCGACGAGTTCGATATCGACGATGCCGCGCCATTGCTCGCGCGCGGCCATCACGGCCTGCAGGTTCGACAGGCCCGCCGTCGCATCGACGTCGACGTGGCTGCGCATCGCGACCGTGCCGAACGCGGCGGCCTGCGCGATCAGCGCATTCGCGCGCTCGACGATCGGCGGCGCGGCCGCGAGCTGGCGCTTCTCGACCGCGAGCCGCTCGCGCAGCGTGCCGACCGTTTCGTGCGGCACCCAGCGATCACCGACGAAGCTCTTGTCGAGGTGGATATGGCCATCGACGAAACCGGGCAGCACGACGCGGCCGTCGAGGTCGATCGTTTCCGCGCCGGGCGCGGCCGCACGATCGGCGCCGATCGCGGTAAAGCGGCCGTCACGGACGACGAGGTTGATGGGCTGGCCGCCGGCGTCGACGGCGTTGATGAAGATACGATCGGTCATGGCTCGGAATGTGGGGCCGTCGCGGCACGTCACCGGCGCGGACAGGGGAACGAACCGCAACCGGCACGGCGCGACCGTTGGCAGGGAGTCCGGCCACGATATCGGACGGCGCCGGCCGAGGCCAATTAAATGTCGCGATGCCGCGCATTCGATTTCGCGATGCGCGGCGCAAACGCCGTGCCAGCCACGTGCGGCTGCGGGGTCCGATCTCGTCGGCGACGGCCCGCATGCCGATGGCCCGTCGGGTGACGTCGCCGAAGCCGAAGTTTCGCGCGCCGGCATCGAGAGGCCGACTGCCTCGCAGGATAAGCCGCCGGACCGCTGTCGATCCGCGTCATCGCAGTTGCCGAACGGGCGCCGCCGCCCTCGCCGGGCATTGCGCGATTGCCCTGCCCGGGCGGCGATTTACGCGGCAACAGACTTTACACGTTGTTACCCGGCCGCACCGGACGCGCCACCTGCCATTCCTTATACTCACGCCGAGTTCGCCACCCGTCCTGGAATTCGTCGGCGAACCCGTTGCCGATGCAGGAATCATCATGATGCGCATGCCTTCCACGAAGACCGTTCTGTTCGCCTCGCTCGTCGCCGTCGCGGCGCTTCCGCTGACCGCCTGCGTCGCGCCGGGTTACTACGGCGCGCAGCCGGGGTATCCGCAGCAACAGCAATACGCGACGCCCGGCTACGCGCAGCCCGCGTATTCGCAACCGGGCTACGTGCAGCAGCAACAGCCGTATCCGAACCAGGCGCCGCAACCGTACGATCAGTACGGCAACCAGCAGCAATACGGGTCGCAGCCGTATGACCAGTACGGCAATCAGCAGCAATACGGCAACGGCTACGGCACGCAGTACGGCACGGTCTCGAACATCCAGCCGGTCAACGGTTCGGTCGGCCCGTCGGGCGTGGCCGGCACCGTCGTCGGTGCGCTGGTCGGCGGCCTGGTGGGCAACCAGTTCGGCCGCGGCCACGGCCGCGATGCGGCGACCGTGATCGGTGCGCTCGGCGGCGCGGTGGCCGGCAACCAGATCGGCCAGCAGATGGGCGCCGCGCAAGGCCCGAGCAGCTACCGGATCGACGTGCAGGTCAGCGACGGCACGATGCGCTCGTTCGACGTGCAGTCGCCGGGCAACCTCCGGCCGGGCGATCGCGTGCAGATCAACGGCAACCAGCTGGCGCGGTATTGATTCGGACGCGGTGCGCCTGACCTGATCGGGCGCATCTTCGCGCGTTTGACGTCGGGGCCGGTTCGGCGCGACGGCGTACCTGCTTCACCCCATCCTCATCCTTCGTGCCGGTGCGGCGCACATGATGCGCCGCCGACATTGCCGCGACACCGTCGCCCTCAACGCCCCCGTCGCGCGATCGCTCACCCGCATCAACGCCCGCGCTCCCGCGCCTGGCCGTCACACCCGCTCGATGCCGAGCCCGACGCGCGTCGACCGCGCGGCTGCGCGACGCGCGCAAGTCACGCGGCCTGACGCTCGCGCAACTGTCCGAGCGTTCCGGTATCGCGGTGTCGACGATTTCGAAGGCCGAGCGCGGCGACATTGCGCTCACCTACGACAAGTTCGCGGCGCTCACGCATGCGCTCGCGCTTGACTTCGACACGATGTTCGGCCGGCCCGCGCCCGCCGGCGCGATGACGCCGTCGTTCACGCCGGCCGGCCAGCAGATGGTCTACGACACGCCGAACCATGCGTACGGGATGCTCGCGAACGACCTGACCGGCAAGCGGATGGTGCCCGTGCGCGGGCGGATCCATGCGCGCAAGCTGTCGGACTTCGCCGACTACATCCGGCACAGCGGCGAGGAGTTCGTGTTCGTGCTGAGCGGCGAACTGGAGCTGCGCTTCGAGAACGGCCACGCGTACCGGCTCGGCGCCGGCGACAGCCTGTACTTCGACAGCGCTGTCGGGCACGTGTACCTGAGCCTCGGCGACACCGATGCCGAGGTGCTCGCGTGCTGCGTCGACGGCGACGCGCGGCGGCCGCGCGACGCGATCTGAACGCAACGGCGCGGCCACGGCGAGCGATGCGCCGAACGCCGACACGCGCGATCCGGATTCCCGTTAGGATCAGTACGATGCATCCCGCGGCCGTATCGGTCATAGCGGCCATATCGGCCATAGCGGCCCGCGCCGGCATGCATAACCCTCAACCGGAATCCCCTCGATGACGATCACGACTCGCCTGCTCGACGCGGCCGACGCCGCCCGTTTCCAGACCGTTCGCCTGCGTGCGGTCGACACCGCGCCCACTTCTTTCCTGCCGACGCCCGACGAAGAATCGCAGGTGCCGGTCGACGAATTCGCGATACGCATCACGCCGACCCACGAACGTGCCGTGTTCGGCGCATTCGACGGCGATACGCTCGTCGGCATCACCGGCGTGCGCCGCGATGCGCGCGCGAAGATCGCGCACAAGGCGACGATCTGGGGCGTGTTCGTCGATCCCGCCTATCGCGGGCAGGGCATCGCGCAGACGCTGCTCGAAAACGCGACCGCGCATGCGGCGCAGGCGTGGGGCTGCAAGCAACTGATGCTGTGCGTGAACGAGGTCAACGCCAACGCGGAGCGGTTGTACGCCTCGCAAGGGTTCGTCCGGTTCGGCACGGAACCGCGCTCGCTGTTCGTCGACGGGCGGTTCTACGACGAACACCACATGATCAAGACGCTGGCTTGACGCGTCCGGTCTGGCGATCGCGTTTGCCGGCCGCGCCCGGACGCAAACGCTCGCCCCCTCTCGCCCATGCGCATGCCGGCACGCCTGCCCGGCAATCGTCTCGTTCGTCGGCGCCGACTACTGGCGGCGCCTCCCCGACGAGATGTTGTGAATATTTATGCGCAAAAACTTTTATTGAAAAACGCGCGCCAAGCGATGCCCACCGGGTCGATTGCTCACTCACCCGTCGCCGCGATCGTTCCCGTCGCCGGCTCGCGCCCTGCGGAGGCGGCCGGCTCGAAGATCAGCACCATGTCGCCACGGTAACGTCCATTGGCTGGCGCCGCGTCGCCGGCAGCCCGCGCTTGCGCGCTGACCTTCACCTGACGGGTTTCGTCATAACCGTCGAAGCCGTCGTGCCCACGCTTTCCCAGCGTGAGCACGCGAGCGGCGTCGACAGTAATTTCGGCGTCGGCCGCGCTGCCCGCCAGCACGACCTTCGCGTTGGTCAGGTCGTCGCGGCCATTCGACAGCCTTAGCGGCTGCAGCAATGTGACGTTGATGTCTGGATTCGTCGTCCGTACGCGAATCGGCAGCGTTGCGCCGAGGGCCCGCTGGTCGCGATCCGTCGCGGTCAGTTCGACCACGTCGTATGCGGCGTTGTCCGGCCTCGAAACGAACAGGCTGTCACCAATGTGCGCGGTCAACGTGATCCGCTTGACGACGGCTTGCGGCGACGTCGGGCCGGCGTGGGCAATGCCGGCCAATACGCCGCATGCGACGAGTGCGGTGAGATGTGTTCCGATCTTCATTGGAGTGCTCCGTTTTCCGGATGGTTGTCGTTCGGGCACCTGATTCCGTCATCGCAGGAAAATCCGGGATTCATTTATCCCAAAATTAGCCGGCAATATCCCCGTGGAATTCGATATACCCAGCCGCATACGCGAACGCGCCGAGTCGGCGGATGCCGTCTCGTACGCCGCCAGGATACGATCGCCAGCCTTTACCGGCAGGCTCCGACGCGCTCCTCTCGTCACGGCATGCAATAACGATAGGTCACGGAACGTCCACTAAAAATCCATGGAAACCTGCACGGTTCTTTCAGGATTCCATTCACCAATGCCATCTCGGAATCAAATAGGACACGGGAGTCGATCGCACCAATTTCCGCCCGCCCCCAACCCGCCTCGGTAATTCCGCCTCTGTTCAGCCCCCTGCCGGCCGCGCTATCGTTTCTCCTTCTTCACAGCCCAGGAGCTGCCTTTGCCTTCCCGCCACGGAGTCGACCTCATCCGCGCCCGCGCGCTGTTCGAGCGCGAGCGCCAAGCGTTCACCGAAGCCATGCCGGTCTCCCGCGCCCTGTCCGCGGAAGCGTCCGAGCACTTGCTGTTCGGCGTGCCGTTGCACTGGATGCAGGACTGGTCGACGCCGTTCTCGCTGTATGTGAAGGAGGCGCGCGGCGCGACGTTCACCGACGTCGACGGCCATCGCTATGTCGATTTCTGCCTCGGCGATACGGGCGCGATGTTCGGCCACGCGCCCGAACCGGTCGCGCGCGCGCTCGTCGAACAGGCCACGCGCGGTTATACGACGATGCTGCCGAGCGAAGACGCCGCATGGGTGTCGCGCGAACTCGCGCGCCGCTTCAAGCTGCCGGTCTGGCAATTTGCGCTGAGCGCCAGCGACGCGAACCGCTTCGTGCTGCGCTGGGCGCGCGCGGCCACCGGCCGCAACACGATCGTCGTGTTCAACGGCTGCTATCACGGCACGGTCGACGACGTATTCGTCGATCTCGTCGACGGCCGCCCGGTGCAGCGCGACAGCCTGCTCGGGCAAGCCTACGACCTGCTCGCGAACACGCGCGTCGTCGAATTCAACGACCTGGGCGCGCTCGAAGCCGCGCTGAAGGATGGCGACGTGGCATGCGTGCTGGCCGAGCCCGCGATGACGAACATCGGGATGGTGCTGCCTGACCCGGGCTTCTGGGCGGCCGCGCGCGAGCTGACGCGCCGCTACGGCACGCTGCTCGTGATCGACGAGACGCACACGATCAGCAGCGGCCCGGGCGGCTACGCGGTCGCGCACGATCTCGACGCGGACATGCTGGTGGTCGGCAAGCCGATCGCGGGCGGCGTGCCGTGCGCGGTGTACGGGTTCAGCGCCGAATTCGCGGAACGCGCGAAGCAGGCGAAGCTGAACGCGCCGCCCGGCCATTCGGGCATCGGCACGACGCTCACCGCGAACATGCTCGCGATGCATGCGATGCGTGCGACGCTCGCCGAAGTCGCGACCGACGCCGCGTATGCACACATGTTCGAACTCGCCGCGCGGCTGGCGACGGGGCTCGAACAGGCGATCGCGAAACACGGGCTGCCGTGGTGCGTGACGCGTATCGGCGCGCGCACCGAGTTCCAGTTCGCACCCGTGCCGCCGCGCAACGGCACGATCGCGGGCGCGCAGCTCGACAGCGAACTCGAGCACATCGTGCACCTGTACCTGCTGAATCGCGGCGTGCTGATCACGCCGTTCCACAACATGATGCTCGTGTGTCCGCAGACTACCGCCGAGGACGTCGATCGGCTGGTCGCGCAGTTCGATGCGTGCCTGGGGGAACTGGTGTGACGCGGTGACGTTCGCGGCGGATGCGCATCGTGCGGGCACGGCGCTGTCGGTGTGCTCGCGATGCGCTGCCGCGTTGCGGAGCCGCTCGTGTCGCTCGTGTCGCTCGTGTCGCTCGTGTCGCTCGTGTCGCCGAACGGCAAAGCGGCCCGCCATCAAGCGAGCCGCTTCCCCTGATACGTCAATCGCGCGACGACACGTTACGCCGCCCGCAACGCCCGCCGCGCCACGTCCGCGAAATACCGCGCGCCCACCGGCAGGATCGCGTCGTTGAAGTCGTACGTCGCGTTGTGCAGCGGCACGCCGCCGAGGCCACCCGCTTCACCGTTGCCGATGAACACGAAATTGCCGGGCACCGCCTGCAGGAACGCGCCGAAATCCTCGGAGATCATCATCGGCTGCACGTCGGCATTCACCGCCTCCGCGCCCGCGACCTGCGCCGCGGCCCGCACCGCCGTGTCGACCCACTCCGGCGAATTCACCGTCGGCGCGAACTCGTGCGTGTACTCGAACGTGCACGCCGCGCCGTGCGTGCGGCAGATCCCTTCGCTGATCTCGCGCATCCGCGTTTCCAGCAGCGCCTGCACGTCGCGCGAATAGCTGCGCGTGTCGCCCTTGATCGTCACCGTCGACGGCAGGACGTTGCGCAGCCCGTCGGTGATGAACTCCGTGCACGAGATCACCGCCTGCTGACCCGGATCGAGATTGCGCGACACGATCGTCTGCAGCGCGAGCACGACCTGCGCGCCGATCACGATCGGATCGATGCCCATGTGCGGGCGCGCCGCATGCGTGCCGCGCCCGTCGATCCGGATCACGAAGTTGTCCTCGCTCGCCATGATGCCGCCCGCGCGCGTCGAGAAGGTGCCCGCGCGCATGCCCGGCATGTTGTGCGCACCAAAGATCGCGTCGACCGGGAAGCGCTCGAACAGCCCGTCGGCCATCATCGCCTTCGCGCCGCGGCCATGCTCCTCGGCCGGCTGGAAAATGAAACGCACGGTCCCGTCGAAATCCTTGCGCTCGGCCAGCAGTCGTGCCGCACCGAGCACCATCGACATGTGGCCGTCGTGCCCGCACGCATGCATCTTGCCCGGCGTGCGCGACGCATGTTCGCGGCCCGGCGCGTGCTCGGCGATGTTCAGCGCGTCCATGTCCGCGCGGATGCCGATCGCGCGCTTGCCGGTGCCGGCCGTCAGGTTCGCGACGAGCCCCGTGCCGCCGATCCCGCGATGCACGTCGAGCCCGAGCGTCGTCAGGATGCGCGCGACGTAGTCCGACGTGTTCACCTCCTCGAAACCCGTCTCCGGATGCTGGTGCAGGTGGCGGCGCCAGGTCTTCAGTTGCCCTTGCAGCGTGCTTTCGTCGATTGTGTCCATTGCGTTTGCCTCGTCGGTCGTGATGTCGTTCAGGCCGCCACCGTCGCGCGGTCCAGCCAGTCGCGCTGCCGCGCGAGCACGGCGTCGGCCGACTCGCCGACGCAGCTCCGGTACACGGACGGTGCCGTCGCGCCTTCCGTATTGATCGCCAGCACACGCGAATGCGCGTCGAGCCCAACCTGCCGCGCGCGTGCCGGGTCGCGCATCAGCACGTCCAGCCCCGCGACGCCGGCCGCGCCCGATTCGCCGGCCACGACCGGCACGTCGCGTTCGCTGCCGGCCGCGAGGCCGCGCATCGCCTGCACCGCGTCTTCGTCGTCGATCAGCATGAAATGGTCGATGCACATCTCGAGGAAATCCCACGCCAGCGGCGACGCCTCGCCGCACGCGAGCCCGGCCATCACCGAGTCGACGCTGCCGGTCGCCTTGGTGGCGCGCCCGGCCAGTGCACTCTGGTATAGGCAGTCGGCCTGGCGCGGCTCGACGACGATGAAATGCGGCCGCTCCACGCCGTCGCGCTCCCACAGATAACTCGCGACGCCCGCGGCGAGGCCGCCCACGCCGCCCTGCAGCAGCACATGCGTGAACGGCCGCCCGTCGTCCTGCGCCGCCTGCGCGGCGGCCTCGGCGGCGATCACGCCGTAGCCCTGCATCACGTCGCGCGGAATCGCTTCGTAGCCGTCGTACGACGTATCCGACACGACATACCAGCCGTTCGCCTGCGCGAGCTGTGCCGCGCAGACCACCGATTCGTCGTAGTTCCCCGCGATGCGCACGATCCGCGCGCCGTACGCGGAGATCGCGCGCTCACGCTCCGCATCGACGTTCGCGTGCAGCACGATCACGCACCCGCAGCCGATCGCGCGCGCGGCGGCGGCGAGCGCGCGGCCGTGATTGCCGTCGGTCGCGCTGATCACCGTCAGGTCGGCCAGTTCGGACGCATAGCGGCCGGTGACGAGCCCTTGCGGATCGAGATCCTGCTGGCGGCGCAGCCGCTTCACGAGCCGCACCAGCGCGATCGGCGCGCCAAGCGCCTTGAAGCTGCCGAGCGGCGAGCGGCACGACTCGTCCTTCACGCTGACGCTCGCGACGCCGAGCCGCGCGGCGAGATCCGGCAACACGCGAAGCGGCGTGCGCGCGTGGCCGACGAGCGGCCAGTGCGACAACCACGCGCCGCTTTCGTCGGCCGACGCGATGTTCATCACGCGGCGCAGCGCGTGGGGATAGGCAGCGCGCGATGCGCGGGGGTTGGCGATCAGCATGGCGAAAGGCTCGGGAACAGGGCCGCGCCGGCGGCCCGTCGGGTGGATCGGATCGGGCAAGCGCGGGTTGCGTTCGCCGTCGGTCCGAAAAATAATATTGCGCATCCCGGTCAATAAAATCGCCGAATCGACCGCTCATACGCAAAAATTTCTCATTCTTTCGAGGTTTCAAGCGCCATCATGACCACCCCACTCGATGCGTTCGATCGCAAGCTGCTGATGGAAATCCAGCGCGACGCGCAGACGCCGCAGAGCGAACTCGGCGCGCGCGTCAACCTGTCGACCGCGGCCGTGAACCGGCGCCTGAAACGTCTCGCGGACGACGGCGTGATCGAGCGCTACACCGCCGTCGTCGCACCGGACAAGGTCGATCATCCGCTGACGATCGTCGTCAACGTCGAGGTCGAAAGCGAGCAGATCGACCAGCTCGACGCGATGAAACGTGCGTTCGAGCGCTGCCCGCAGATCCAGCAGTGCTACTACGTGACGGGGGAATGGGATTTCGTGCTGATCGTCGCGGTGCGCAACATGGATCAGTACAACGCGCTCACGCGCGAGCTGTTCTTCGCGAACAACAACGTGAAGCGGTTCAAGACGCTGGTGAGCATGAGCCGCGTGAAGGTCGGGCTCGAGGTGCCGGTCGATCCGGGCGAATGAGTGAGTGAACGAGTGAGCGATTGCACACATGAAGCGGCCGACACGCGATCGCGCGCGCCGGCCGTTTCCCATCGACGGCTACGTCAGCGGCAACTGAAGCTCGCCGCCGAATTCACGTCGCCTGAACCGTTGTAGCGCGCCACCTGCGGATACGGGCACAGCGGGCGCGTGCGACCCGCGCCCCATGACGCCGGCACATCCGCACTCGGCACCGCGTTCGTCGCGTCGCGCGCGGCGGCCACCACCGTAGCGGGCGCCTGCCCCTGCTCGACCCACGCGACGAGCGGCGTCAGCAGGTCGAACTGGTCGGCCGCCGGCCCGCCCGAACAGTGGTTCATCCCCGGCACCGGATAAAGGCGCGCGAAATCCGACGCATCGCCGCCGTTCGCCTGTGCGAGCCGCGCATACCAGTCACGCGTGTCGTCGAACGAGAACACCGGGTCGCCGGTGCCGTGATAGACGAGCAGCTTCGCGCCGCGCGCCTTCAGCGCGGACAGGTTCGTCTCGTCGGGCGGCGTCATGAACGTCCACGCGGATTGCGTGTACGCACCGTTCGTCGCGAAGATCGCCGGTGCGTCGTTGTCCATGTCGAAGCCGAGCGCGAAACCGGGCAGGTTCGCGAGCGTCGCGGCGCTTTTTGGCGGCGTCGTGAACGTGAACGCCATCGCGGCCGGATCGAGCGTGATCGAATTCGACTGCTTCCACGCGGCCCAGCCGCCACCGGCGATGCCCGGGTCGTACGGAAAACCCGCGTAGAGTGCCGTGCCCGCGCTGTTGCGTGCGCCCGTGAACACGTTCTCGAGCGCGGTCTTCTGTGCGGGCGTCAGGCAGGCGCCCGTGCGCGTGCCGTTCGCGCAAGTCGGGACGTCCGACTCGACGCTGAAATGCGCCTGGCACGCGGCCACGTCCTGCACCATCCCGTCGGCCGTGCCGTCCAGCGCATCGCATTTCTCGAGGATCTTCGCGCCGACGAACTGCCGCTCCGCATCGGTGAAGCCGCTGCGGATGTCCGGCAGCCCGTTCGTCCCGGTCGCCGAGGCGATCTTCGCGAACTGTTGCGCGCCGTACATCTCGCCGATCGCCGCCTTCGGCAGATGAAAACCCGGATCGCCCGCGATGATGCCGTCGTAGTCGGCCGGGTTGCGCACGGCGGTAACCATCGCGTGACGGCCGCCGTTCGAGCAGCCGCCGAAATAGCTGCGGTCGGGCGCCTTGCCGTAAGCGAGCCGGATCACCTGCTTCGCCATCGGCGTGAGCGCGTCGACCGCGCCGTAGCCGTAGTCGATGCGCGCCTGCGGATCGAGGCCGAACAGCGGATTCTGCGCGGCACTGTGCCCGGAATCCGAACTGATCACGGCGAACCCCATGTTCAGCGCATCGTTCAACGGCCCGCCGCCGCCGATCTCGCCGGTCGCGGTCACGACATTGCCGTCGAGCCCGCCGTTCGCCTGGTAGAAGAAGCGGCCGTTCCACGCCTTCGGCAAGCGCATCTCGAAGCCGATTGCGTAGGTCTTGCCGTCCACCGCGCTCACGCGCTCGTTCATCTTCCCTTCGATCACGCAGTGCTCGGCGACAGGCTTGCCAGCCACCTTCAGCGCGCCCGCGGCCGCGGTCGTCACCGACGTGAACGACGTGTTCGCATACGCGAGCTTCGCGGCGAGCGCGTCGCAGGTCTGCGTCATCGCGGCCGGCGTCGCGGCGCTCATATGTGTCGGCGTGGCGTTGACCGAATCGTCGCCGCCGCACCCGGCGAGCATCGCCGCCGCGGACAGCGGCGCAATGTAAAGGAATGCAGATTTTCTGTTCAAGATATCCCTCGTTCGTCAGGCTGCCGAATCAGAACATGTGCCGTACGCCGACCATCGCGCCGAGCTGCCCCATCCCTTCGCCGGGCGTCGTGCCCGGCCCGCCGCCGCTGACCGCGTAGCGTGCATGCGCGCTGTTCCACAGATACGACGACTGCGCGTAGACGGCCGTGCGCTTGGTCAGCAGATAGGTCGCGCGCAGCGTGGCCATCGTCGCGCGCGTGTCGTGCGCGCTGTTGACGATCCGGTAGCCTTCGCCGTCGACGACGAAATCCGGCTTCACCGCATACGACGCGCCGACGAAGAACAGGTCGGAATGCGCGCCCGGCGCGGCCGGCGAACCGGTCGACACGCGCCGCCCGATCCAGCCCGCGCCGATCCGCGCGCCGGCCGCCTGCGCATACGCGCTCACGTGCGTGCGCGCGTCCTTGCCGCCGCTGCTCGTGAAAGGAACGGGCGCCACGCCATCGAAGAAGTTGGCGGCCGCGCCGGTGCCGCCGCGCTGCTCCTCGTACGACGCCGCCGCGCCGAAATACGCGCTGTCGTACTTGAGCATCACCGACCAGTTGCGGCACTGCGTGGCGTCGCCCGGCACCTGGCCCGCGCACGTGCCCTGCCCCGGCGAGTTGCCGGTGCCCGCGCCGTCCCGGCCGAACGAGTACGCGGCGCCGAGCGTCACGCCGCGATACGTGCCGACGTAGGTCACCGCGTTGTCGGAGCGGCCGTTCGGCACGTACGCGTCGAACGAACCGAGGCCGTAGATGTCGGGGCCGATGATGTCCGCGCCCTGCAGCGCGAGATAGGTCATCGTGTACTGGCGGCCGAACGCGAGCGTGCCGAAGCCGCCCTTCAGCCCGACGAACGCCTGCCGCCCGAACAGCCGGCCGCCCTGCCCGAGATCGCCGCCGCGCACGTTGAAGCCGCTTTCGAGCGTGAACACCGCCTGGTAGCCGCCGCCGAGATCCTCGGTGCCGCGCAGGCCCCAGCGCGACGGCAGCTCGCCCGTCACGCCCGGCATGCGCACCACGTGGTCGCCGGCCGCGTTCGCGTGCGACACGAACTCGACGCCCGTGTCGATGATCCCGTACAGCGTCACGCTCGACTGCGCGTGCGCGCCGGTCGCGGCCAGCGCGCATGCGCCGGCCGCCAGCAAGGCTTTGGTGTGCTTCATGGTGTTCGTCTCCAGACCTGTGTCGTAATCGCGCTCTACCGGCGCTCGTGGTTGAAATGGGAAGAAATCAGTCGTGCGCCTGCGGGCGCCGGATCAGCATCAGCGCAGCGACGGCGGCGACGAGCGTGACGGGAATGCTCGCGCCGATCACGACCGACGCGCTGCGGCCCATTGCGAGCAGTTCGGCGGCGGCGAGCGGCCCGACCACCGAGCCGAGGCGGCCGACGGCAACGGCGGAGCCGACGCCGGTACCGCGCATCGCGGTCGGGTAATAGATCGCGGCCAGCGCATACAGCACCGACTGGCCGCCGACGACGAACATCCCGGCCGCGAACGCGGCGGCGGACAGCCACAGGAGTCCGGGCGCGATCGCCAGCGCGGCAAGCGACAGCACGATCCCCGCGTACATGCCGCCGACCACGCGCGACGGACGCAAGCGGTCCATCGACATGCCGATGCCGAGCACGCCGAGGCCGCTGCCGATGTTGAAGAAGATCTGCACGATCCCGGCCTGGCTGCGCGCGAGCCCCTTCGCGGCCATCAGCGACGGCAGCCAGTTCAGCAGGAAATACAGCACGATCAGCGTGCAGAAGTAGCTGAGCCACAACGCCAGCGTCGTGCCGGTGCGCGAGCCGCCGAACAGCGTCTGTCCGACGCCGGGGCGCGCCGCGCCCGATGCGCTGACGTCGAGGAACGCACGCGATTCGGGCAGCAGTGCGAGCAGCAGCGGCGCGAGCAGCAGCGGGCCGACGCCCCCGACATAGAAAATGTGCCGCCATTCGGTGTCGCCTGCGAGCAGCACGCCGATCAGCGACGCGATCACGCCGCCGAACGGAATCCCGCAGTACATCACGGCCACCGCGCTGCTGCGCGAGCGTGCGTCGACCGCTTCCGACGACAAGGCAATGAGGTTCGGCATCGCGCCGCCGAGGCCGAGGCCGGTCAGCGCGCGAACGGCGACCAGCATCGCGAAGCTCGACACCTGCGCGGTCGCGATCGACAGCAGCCCGAACAGGCAGACCGACGCGATCAGCACGTGCTTGCGGCCGACCCGGTCGGCGAGCCAGCCGCCGAGCATCGCGCCCGGCAGCAGGCCGAACGTGCCCGCGCTGAACGCGAGCCCCATCTGTGAAACCGAGAGCCCGAATTCGTGGGCCATGCGCGGTGCCGCGACGCCGACCGACTGCAGGTCGAGCCCCTCGAGCAATGCGATCGCGAAACACAGGCCGAGCGTCGTCGCGACGGCCGGCCTTGCGGCAACGGAAGTGTCCATGTCGTCTCCTAACCGTGACTCGCGCGGCATACGCCGAACGCATGCGCGGTGTCCTTGCTTTATCGTGATCGGGTCTCGTCTATTTATCAGGTAACCTGATTAAGAACCCGAAAGAAAATCCCGTCGAGGGACGGGATGATTTAATAACAGGTAACCTGATATTTCAAGTGTCGCGAGCGCGGTGTTAACCCGCAACCCGTTCGCGACCCGCGCCATGCCGCGGCGTGGCCCGGCGCGGCCGGAGAAACCGGAACGAAAGACGCGGCGGCGTGCTCAGTCGCGCAGGTTGCGCACGAACAGCTCGAGCGTGCGGTGAACCTGCGCGACGTCGTCGGCGCTCACGTCGTCGCCGAGCATCCGGCGTTCGAGCGGCCGCAGCACCTGCTCGCATTCGCGCAGGATTGCCGAGCCCTCGTCGGTCAGGCGCAGCAGGATCACGCGGCCATGGCTGGGATCGGCCTCGCGCGTCACGAAACCGCGAGCGGCCATCGCAACCATCACTTCGTTCGCGGATTGCGGCGTGATGAACGAGCGCACCGCGAGTTGCGCATTGGACAGCGCGCCGCGCGCCTCGAGCACCGACAGCGCCGTGTACTGCGCAAGCGTCACACCGAGCGGCGCGAGCGCATCGCTCATCTGGCGGCGCAGCAGCCGGTCGAGATTGCCGATCAGGTAGGTAAGCCGCTGCTGCGAACGCATGCGCGGCCTGGCTTCGCTGGCGCGGGCCGTGCGTTTCGTGCCGGCCGGTTTGACGGGTGTCGAACTCATGAACGTGTCGGAAGGAGGATCGCGGGCCATCTTACCTCACGCGGTCCGTATATCAGGTCGTAATCAGCCCGTATATCGGCCCGTAATCGGCCCGCACGGCGGCTCGTGCCGGCCGGCGAGCCGCCCCGGGCCGTCTACGCCCGGCTCGGACGAACCTTATGCCGCGACGACCGGCAACGCCGCGCGGCAGCCCGCGTCCACCAGCACGAGCCGGTGTGCGAATGCCGCGAGCGGATAGTCGAAGAAGTAGGTGCCGACCGCCCGCTTGCCCGCACGGAACGAATCGTCTCCCGGCGCATCGCCGACGATGCGCAGCGTGCGCGCCCACGCGAACGCGAGCAGCAGCCAGCCGACCAGCGCGAGATAGTCGTCCGCGACCCGGTAGGGCAGATCCGGATCGTGCTCGCTCGCGCGGATCACGCCGGCCGTCACGCGCTCGAGCTCCGCGCACAGCGTGGCGACGCGCGCCCCGGCGTCCCTCGCCCGCTCGTCCGCTGCCGCCTGGACGCTCTGCGCGGCTTCCGCGCGAACCAGCTCGAGCAGCGCATGCAGCGCCTCGCCGCGATCCCCCAGCACCTTGCGCACCAGCAGATCGATCGCCTGGATCTCGTTGGTCCCTTCGTACAGCATCGACACGCGGCAATCGCGCACCGTCTGTTCGATCCCGTATTCGTGAACGTAGCCGTAGCCGCCGAATACCTGCAGCGCGTTCGACGCGGCCGCGAAGCCGTTCGCGGTGAAGAACGCCTTGGCGACCGGCGTGAGCAACGATGCCAGCCGCGACGCCGCGAGCCGTGCCGGCGGCTGCGGATCGTGCGCGGCGACGTCGAGCCAGTGCGCGATCCAGTAGCCGATCGCGCGCTCGCCTTCGACGATCGCCTGCGCATCGAGCAGGATGCGGCGGATCGCGGCGTGTTGCGCGATCGGCGCCGCCCTGCCCTGCACGCGCTCACGCGCATAGGCCGACGCGGCCTGCCAAGCGCTCTGCGCATGCCCGACACCCTGCATGGCGACCTGCAGGCGCGCCGCGTTCATCATCACGAACATCGATGCGAGCCCGCGATGCGGCTCGCCGACGAGCCAGCCCGCGGCCGCGTCGAAACGCATCGTGCAGGTCGGGCTCGCCTTCAGCCCCATCTTCTTCTCGATGCCGTCGCACCAGACGCCGTTGCGCACGCGGCCGCCCGGCGCGTCGAGCCACTTCGGCACGACGAACAGCGACAGCCCCTTCGTTCCCGCCGGCGCATCGGGCAGCCGCGCGAGCACGAGATGCACGATGTTGTCGGTCAGGTCGTGCTCGCCGCCGGTGATGAACAGCTTGCTGCCGCTGATCCGGTAGCCGTCGGCGGCCGGGTCCGGCACTGCCTGCGTGCGCAGCAGGCCGAGATCGCTGCCCGCCTGCGGCTCGGTGATGCACATCGTCGTCAGCCACTCGCCGCTCGCGATCTTCGGCAGCACGTCGCGCTTCAGGCGCTCGCCGCCGTGCGCGCGCAGGCACGCCACCGCGCCGTGCGTGAGCCCCGGCGACATCAGCCACGCATGGTTCGCCCCCGCGAGCATCTCCTGCAGCGCGACGTCGAGCAGATGCGGCAGCCCCTGGCCGCCGCAATCGGCGTCGAGCGCCAGCGTCGGCCAGCCGGCGTCGACGTAGTCGCGGTACGCATCGCGAAAGCCCGCCGGCATCGTCACGCCGGCACCGTCGAACCGGCAGCCCTCGAGATCGCCGGTCGAATCGAGCGGCGCGATGCGTTCGACCACGAAGCGGGCGGCTTCGTCGAGCACCTGCCCGGCGGTCGACAGGTCGAGCTCCGCCCAGTCGGGCACGCGGCGCCACAGCGCCGGCGCATCGAGCCATTCGCCGATCACGAACAGCATGTCGCGCAACGGCGCGCAATACGCGTTGCTCATCGCACGCACCTCATGCCCGGCGCGCCGTGCCGGCGACGATCACGCCGGCGTCGGCCGCGCCCGGTTCGTACATCGCGTCGACCACCGCCGCACGGTGCATGAGCACCGCACGCTGGTTGATCGAGCCCTTGTCGGTGACTTCGCCGAGATCGAGCGAAGGCGGCGTATCGAGCACGCACAGCCGCGTGACGAACGTCGCGCTGCCGGTCGCATCGCGGTTCAGGCGCTCGAGCAGGTCCGCGAAGAACGCCCGTACCGCGGGCGCCTGCAGGACGGTGCGCACGTCGGCATCCGGTGCCGCGCCGGCCAGGCGACGGCAATCGTCGACGCGCGGGAAGATCATCACGCCGACGTCGTCGCGGTTCATCCCCGTGACGACCGCGTCCTGCACGTACGGCGCGCCGTTCGACACGATCCGCGCGCGCATGGGCCCGACGCTCACGAAGGTGCCTGACGACAGCTTGAAATCCTCCGCGATGCGCCCGTCGAACATCAGGCCGATCTCCGGCCGCGCGGGATCGACGAAACGCACCGCATCGCCGCTGCGGTAGTAGCCCTCCTCGTCGAATACCTCGCGCGCGTCGTCGCCGCTCGCGCGCCAATAACCGGCCATCACGTTCGGCCCGCGAAAGCGCGCCTCGAGCTTGCCGTCGACCGGCACCAGCTTCGCGTCGCAGCCGGGCGCGGGCAGGCCGATGTAGCCGGCTCCCGACATCGGCCCGGTGGTGAACATGCACGATGGCGCGGCCTCGGTCATCCCGAGGCCCGCCATGATCCGGATGCGCTCGCCGCAGTGCGCGAGCGTCACGCGCTCGAGCCGGTCCCACGCGGCCTGCGACAGCCCGGCGCCCGCGAAGAAATACATCTTCACGCGCGAGAAGAAGGTTTCGCGCAGCGCGGCATCCGTTTCGAGCGCCGCGGTCAGCTCTTCCCAGCCCTTCGGCACGTTGAAATACACGGTGGGCGCGATCTCGCGCAGGTTGCGCAGCGTCTCGCCGAACTTGCCGGCGACCGGCTTGCCGTCGTCGATGTACAGCGTGCCGCCGTTGTACAGCGCGATGCCGACGTTATGGCTGCCGCCGAACGTGTGATTCCACGGCAGCCAGTCGACCAGCACCGGCGGCTCCAGGCCGAACTGCGGAAACGTCTCGAGCAGCATCTGCTGGTTGCTGCACAGCATCCGGTGCGTGGTCGGCACCGCCTTGGGCAGCCGTGTCGACCCAGACGTGAACAGGAATTTCGCGATCGTGTCGCCGGTGATCGCATCGTGCGCGGCATCGACGCTGCCCGGTGTCGTGTCGAGCAGCGACGAGAAACGCGTGACGCCATCCATCCCGTCGGGTGCCGACACGACCACGCGCTCGACATCAGGCGGCACCGACGCGTCGAGCGCGGCACGAAACGCCGCGCCGTCCGACGCGAAGACCAGCCCCGGCGTGAGCACGGCGAGCGCGTGGCGCAGCTTGCCGTAATCGCTCGACACGAGCGAATACGCGGGCGACAGCGGCGCATGCGGAATGCCGGCCCACATCGCGCCGAACGCGAGTTGCAGATGTTCGAGGTCGTTGCCCGACAGGATCGCGACGGGCCGCTCGGCCGACAGCCCGCGATCGAGCAGCGCCTGGCCGATCGCGCGGGCGCGCTCGAGCATCTGCGCATACGTGATGCCGATCCACGTACCGTCGGGCCCGCGCCGCGCGACCAGCCAGCGGTCCGGATGCGCGCGCGCGCCGCTCGCGAGCCGGTCGGTCAGCCGATGTGGGTACGCGCCGAGCGGGGTCGTCGCGCGCAAGGTCCAGCAGCCGTCGCGTTGCACGATCTCCGGCGGTGCCGTGCCGATCGCCACGGGGCGATAGCCGGCGGGAACGCGCTGTGCGGCAGCCGCGTCGCGCAGTTGGGTCGGATCCGCATCCAAGTTCTGTCTCCGGTCGGTTCCGCCCCGCGCGCGTGCGCGCGCCGGGCGGGGACTTCATTGTGTCGTTGTCTCAACTGGGGCGCCGCGGCGCCCGGGACTGCTCAGATCGGGTAGTGACGCGGCGTGGTCTGGACCGTGATCCAGCGCAGGTCGGTAAACTCGGCGATCGACGCCTTGCTGCCGAACCGGCCGTAGCCGCTTGCCTTCACGCCGCCGAACGGCATCTGCGCCTCGTCGTGCACCGTCGGCCCGTTGATGTGGCAGATGCCCGATTCGATCTGCTTCGCGACCTGCATCGCGCGCGCGATATCGCGGCTGAACACCGCCGCCGACAGCCCGTACTCGCTGTCGTTCGCGGCCGCGAGCGCGGCGGCGTCGCCGTCGACGCGCTGCACGGTCACCACCGGCCCGAACGATTCGTCCGCATACAGCTGCATGTCGCGCGTGACTCCGTCGACGATCGTCGGCTGCATCACCGCGCCGTCGACTTCACAGCCGAGCGGCAGCGCGGCGCCGTGTGCGCGCGCGTCGTCCACCATCGCCGCGATCCGCTGCGCGGCGGCCGCGCTTTCGAGCGTGCCCAGCACGACACCCGGCGCGGCCGGGTTGCCGGCCTTCAGCGTGCGTGCCTTCGCGACGAGCCGTTCGACGAACGCATCGGCGACCTTGCGATCGACGATCACGCGCTCGGTCGACATGCAGATCTGCCCCTGGTTGAAGAACGCGCCGAATGCGACCGCCTCGACCGCCGCGTCGAGATCGGCGTCGTCGAGCACGAGCACCGGCGCCTTGCCGCCGAGTTCAAGCAGCGCCGGCTTCAGGTGCTGCGCGGCGAGCGTCGCGACGATGCGGCCGACGCGTGTCGAACCGGTGAAGTTCACGCGGCGCACCGCCGGGTTCGCGATCAGCCGCTCGACGATCGCCGGCGCGTCCTGCGGCGCATGCGTGATCACGTTGACCACGCCGTCGCCGAGCCCTGCGTCGTGCAGCACGCTGCCGATCAGCCGGTGCACGCCCGGACAACCCTCGGACGCCTTCAGCACCACCGTGTTGCCGCATGCGAGCGGCATCGCGAGCGCACGGGTCGCGAGAATCACCGGCGCATTCCACGGCGCGATCCCGAGCACGACACCGCACGGCTGGCGCACGGCCATCGCGAGGCTGCCGGGCACGTCCGACGGGATCACCGCGCCGTCGATCTGCGTGGTCATCGCGGCTGCCTCGCGCAGCATGTTCGCCGCGAGCATCACGTTGAAGCCGTACCAGTTCGCCATCGCACCGGTTTCCGCGCGGCCGGTTTCGATGAATTCGCCCGCGCGCGCGTCCATCCGGTCGGCCGCCGCGAGCAGCCGCCGACGGCGCTCGGTCGGCGCGAGCGCGGCCCACGCGGGGAATGCGCGCGCCGCTGCCGCGACCGCGGCGTCCGCGTCGGCAAGCGTCGCCGCGGCGGCGCGCGACGCCACCCGTCCCGTCGCCGGATCGATCCGGTCGAAGGTCCCGCCGTCCGACGCGCCGCGCGACACGCCGTCGATCAACAAACTCACTTCGTGCATTTCCGTGTCTCCACTCGGATCCGGTTGCGTGCGGCGGCGCGCGTCAGCGCTTGTACGCCTGCAGGCCCGGCTTGATGCTCTTGTCGTCGAGGAACTGCTTGAGGCCCTGCTCGCGCCCGCCTTCCGGATCGCGGTAGTTCGCCTGGTCGAGCTTCGCGTACAGGTAGTCCTCGTTCTGCTCCCAGGTCAGCTCGCGGCAACGCTTGAAGCCGTGCTTCGCGTTACGGATCACGACCGGGTTCTTGTCGAGCAGCTTCGCGGCCAGCGCGCGCACCTCGTCGCGCAGCTGCGCGCGCGGCACGCTCTTGTTGACGAGCCCCATCTGCGCGGCCTGCGGGCCGGTGAAGGTGTCGCCGGTCATGATGTAGTAGAGCGCCTGGCGATGGCCCACGGTGTCGGCCATCGCCTTGCTGACGAGGTTGCCCGGCGGGATGCCCCAGTTGATTTCCGACAGGCCGAACACCGCTTCGTCGGCCGCGATCGCGAGGTCGCACGCGACGAGCGGCGAGAAGCCGCCGCCGAAGCACCAGCCGTTGACCATCGCGATCGTCGGCTTCGCATACATGCGCAGCAATTGCCACTGCCAGCGGCTCGCGTCGCGGCGAATCTTTTCCTGCAGGATTTCCGGGCCCGCGTCGACTTCGCGGAAATATTCCTTCAGGTCCATCCCGGCCGTCCAGGCGTCGCCCTCGCCGGTCAGCACGAGCACCTGCGCCTCGGCATCGAGTTCGATCGCCTCCAGCACGTCGATCATCTCCGCGTTCAGCGTCGGGCTCATTGCGTTGCGCTTGTCCGGACGGTTCAGCGTCACCCATGCGATCCCGCCCTCGACCTCGACCTTCACCGTTTTCCAGCGCCCTTCGTAACCCATTTTCGTTCTCCAATGACGATGCCGCCCTGTGCGACTCGCGACCAATTTACTATCAGGTAACCTGATATGTAAAGTAGAATGGAAGCGGCTCCGGACAAACCCCTAAACGGGCCCGGACAGCCGATTTCGCGCCGTGCCGGCCGACGCATCACGACATGAGGAGACACGCTTGGACATCGACAACCTGATCGCCATCGACACGCACGTGCACGCCGAAGTGTCGTGCTGCCAGCCGCCGGACCTGTTCGCGAAGGCATTCGACGATGCGGCCGACAAGTACTTCGGCACCGTGCTGAAGCAGGGCCGTCGGCCGACCATTCCGGAGACGATCGCGCATTACCGCGAGCGCCGGATCGGCTTCGTGATGTTCACCGTCGACTGCGAGACGAACATCGGCCGGCGGCGCATTCCGAACGAGGAAATCGCGCAATTCGCGCAGGACAACGCCGACGTGATGATCGCGTTCGCGAGCATCGACCCGCACAAGGGCCGCTTCGGCGCGCGCGAGGTGCGCCGCCTGATCGACGAGCACGGCGTGAAGGGCTTCAAGTTCCACCCGACGATGCAGGGATGCTTCCCGAACGACAGGCTCGCCTATCCGATCTACGAGGTGATCGCGGAATACGGGTTGCCGGCCGTCTTCCACAGCGGGCATTCGGGGATGGGATCGGGGATGCGCGGCGGCGGCGGGCTGCGTCTGAAGTATTCCGAACCGATTCACCTCGACGACGTCGCGGCCGACTTCCCGGACATGAAGATCGTGATCGCGCACCCTTCATGGCCGTGGCAGGAGCAGGCGCTGTCGATCGCGCTGCACAAGCCGAACGTCTACATCGACCTGTCGGGATGGTCGCCGAAGTACTTCTCGCCCGAGCTCGTGAAATACGCGAACACGCTGCTCAGGCACAAGGTGCTGTTCGCGTCCGATTTTCCGCTGATCCGGCCGGACCGCTGGCTCGAGGATTTTCAGGGCGCCGGGTTCCGGCCCGACGTGCATTCGCTGATTCTGAAAGACAACGCGGTCGCGTTGCTGGGGCTGCAGGCCGCGCAGCAGTCGTGACCCGTCCGGCCGTGACGGCGCCGGCAGCGCGCCGCCGCACGCACCGGCGCGCTCAGTTCGCGGGCTTGCCCGCGAACCGCGCGGTCGGCCGCCCCGCGTAGCGCGTACGGGCGACGAACACGCCGCCGGCGTCGGCATCGCTCGCCAGCGCGTTGTCGCTCAGCCCGACGCGCGCGCTCGTCACGTACAGCCGGCCTTCGCCGTCGAGCGCCACGCAGCTCGGCTGCGCGGTCGGCACTTCGACGCGCTCCGTTTCAACGCCGTCAGGCCCGTAGCGCACCACCCGCCGGCCGCCCCACTGCGCATTCCACAGGCCGCCGTCGCGATCGACCGTCGAGCCGTCCGGATCGCCGTCCGCATCGGTCAGCCGCGCGAACGGCCGCACATTCGCGACATCGCCGCCCGCGCGGTAATCGCACACGAAAATCTCGCGCACCAGCGAATCGCAGAAATACATCTTCGACCCATCCGGCGAGAACGCGATGCTGTTCGCGATCGCGGCCGGCGGCAACGCGAGCCGCTCGAGCGTGAGATCCGGATTGAGCCGATGGAACCCGCCGACCGCTTGCGGCGGTTCGCTGCCTTCGTCCTTCATCCCGAACACGAATGCGCCGGCCCCATCGCAACGCCCGTCGTTCAGCCGCGTCGGCAGATCGGGTTCGACGTCGACGATCCGCGTGAACGCACCGCTGCGCAGGTCGAAGAACGCGAGATGCGTCGCGAGCCCGACGAGCAGCACGTCCGGATCGTGCGTCAGCGCGAAGCACGCGAGCCGTTCCGGCATCGGCCACTGCGCGAGGCCCGAGCCGTCCGCGCGGCAGCGCCACAGCCGCGCCCCTTCGATGTCCGTCCAGTACAGCGCGTGCGCCGCGTCGCACCACGTCGCGCCTTCGCCGAGCGTGTTGCGGCTGTCCACGAGCAGCGCCGCCGCGCCCGGATGAATCTGTTGCATGCCGTCTCCCGATGTCTGTCGCCTTCGCAGGCGGCCGCGCGTTCGTCAGGGTCAGATCTTCATCGCGCGCCGCTGGTTGCGACGATACTGGTCGAACAGCACCGCGAGCAACAGAATTCCGCCGCGTATCAGATATTGGTAAAACGTCGGCACGTTCAAGAGGCTCATCGCGTCCTGCACGGAGCCCATGATCAGCACGCCGACCAGCACGCCGGAGATCGTCGCGACGCCGCCCGTCAGCGACACGCCGCCGAGCACGCACGCGGAGATCACGCCGAGCTCGAGGCCGACCGACGTCTTCGGATCGCCGAGGCTCATCCGCGACGCGAGCATCACGCCGGCGAAGCCGGTCACGAGCCCCTGCAGCACGAACACGGTGATCTTGATGCGCATCACCGGCAGCCCCGCGAGCAGCGCCGCCTCGCCGTTGCCGCCGACGGCCAGCACGTTCTTGCCGAACACCGTCCGGCGCAGCAGGAAGCCGAACACGACGAAGCCGACGATGTTGCTCCAGATCGGATACGAGATGCCGAGGAACGACCCGCCGCCGAGATCGAAGAAGCGCTCCTCGGAGATCATCACCGCGTCGCCGTTCGACGTGATGAACGCGAGCCCGCGCACGACTTCCATCATCGCGAGCGTGACGATCAGCGAGTTGATCCGCCAGCGCGCGATCAGCACGCCGTTGACGAGCCCGACCGCGCCGCCCGCGAGCACGCCGCCGGCGATGCCGAGCACGACGCTGTGCGTCGCGGTGATCAGCGTCGACGCGACGACGCCCGAGAACGCGACGATCGACGCGACCGACAGGTCGACCTCGCCGAGCGCGAGCACGAACATCATCGTCACCGCGATCGAGCCGATCAGCGTGACCGACAGCAGCAGGCCCTGGATGTTGCGCGGCGTGAGGAAGTCCGGCACCGTCAGCGACAGCGTCGCGAACAGCACGAGAAACACCATCACGATGCCGGAGCGGTTGATCAATTGCCACACGCCGCCGCGCGCTCGCGCGGGCGTGGCCGCGGCATCGGGGGACGGGGAAGTGCGTTGGGGTTGCATTGCCTGGCTCATATCAGTTGCTTTCCGGTTGACTGCAGGCCGCTAGCGCGGCAGCGCGAGCTTGATCAGCGCGTCGGGCGTCGCCTGCGCCTTCGCGACCTCGCCCGCGATCCGTCCTTCCTTCATCACGATGATCCGGTCCGACACGCCGATCACCTCGGCGAGGTCGCTCGACACGAGGATCACCGTACGGCCCGCTTCCGCGAGTTCGTAGAACAGGTTGTAGATTTCCGCGCGCGCGCCGACGTCGATGCCGCGCGTCGGCTCGTCCATCAGGAACACGTCGATGCGCTCGGCCAGCCAGCGCGCGAGCACGACCTTCTGCTGGTTGCCGCCCGACAGCGCGCCGATCGGCGTGTCGCCGTCGCGGGTCTTGATCGCGAGCCGCTCGATATAGCGCTGCGCGAGTTCACGCTCGCGCCGCCCGTCGAGCAGCACGCGCGCCGGGCTGAAATGCCGGCGCGCGCTGATGTTCAGGTTGTCGGCCACCGACGCGATCGCGACGATGCCTTCCTGCTTGCGGTCTTCCGGGCACAGCGCGAGGCCGGCGCGCACCGCGTCGCGCGGGCTCCCGAACGCGACCCGCCGCCCGTTCAGCTCGACGTGCCCCGCGCTCGGGCGCGCGGCGCCGTACAGCAGCTTCATCAGCTCCGAGCGGCCCGCGCCGACCAGCCCGAAGAAGCCGACGATCTCGCCGCGCCGCGCGGTGAACGACACGGGCTCGGCGAGCCCGGGCCCCGCCAGCCCCTTCGCCTCGATCAGCACGTCGCCGGGCGTGCGCGGCCGGTAGCCGTATACGTCCTCGATCGAGCGGCCGACCATGCAGCCGATCAGCCGGTCGCGATCGAGATCGGCCACGGATTCGAACGTCTCGATGCGACGGCCGTCGCGGAACACGGTCACGCGGTCGCACAGTTCATACACTTCCTCCATCCGGTGCGTGACGTAGATGATCGCGCGGCCTTCCGCGCGCAGTGCGCGGATGATCCGGAACAGTTGCGCGGTCTCGCGCGCGGACAGCGAGCTCGTCGGTTCGTCGAACGCGATCACGCGCGCGTCGCGCATCAGCGCCTTGCCGATCTCGATCATCTGGCGCTGGCCGATCGACAGATACTTCACCGGAATGCCCGGATCGATATGCTCGCCGAGCCGCTCCAGCGCATCGAGCGCGCGCACGGCGAGCGCGCGTTCGTCGACCACGCCGAGCCGGCTCGGCAGCTGCCCGAGCATCAGGTTTTCCGCGACCGTCAGCTCGGGCACGAGATGCAGTTCCTGGTAGATGATCGCGATGCCGGCCTCCAGCGCCGCGCGCGTCGACGCGAAGTGCTGCACCGCGCCGTTCAGCGTCAGCGTGCCGGCCTGCGGCTGGTTCACGCCGGACAGCACCTTCAGCAGCGTCGACTTCCCCGCGCCGTTCTCGCCCATCAGCCCGTGCACTTCGCCCGCGCGCACCGACAGCGACACGGCGTCGAGCGCGCGCACGCCCGGGAACGTCACCGTGATGCCGTCGAGCGCGAGCAGCGCCGCGTCCGGCCTCGCCACGCCGGCTGCGCCGGCGGCCGTGCTGCCGGCGGATACGGTCGTCATCGTCTGCGTCGTCATCGCTTGCTCGCCCCGCACGCTCAGATGCCGAGTTCGGCGCGCACGGCCTGCCAGTTCGCGCGCGTCATCAGCTTGCCGCTCGTCTGCGTGTCGGCCGGCGGCGTCTTGCCGTTGCGAATCCAGTCGACGAGGTTCTGCGTGCTGTCCTTGCCGTGGTTCGTCGAGCTGACGGCGATCGTCCCATAGAAGCCGGTCGGCTCCTTCTTCTGGAATTCGGCGAACGCCTCGCCGGCACCGTTGATGCCGACGCCGATCACGTCGGCGGCCGGAATATGCAGCTGTTCGGTCGCGCGCACCGCGCCGAGCACGGTTTCCTCGTTCAGCGCGTAGACCACCCACTTCTTGATGTTCGGATGCCGCGCGAGCACCGGCGCGGCCGCGCTGAAGCCGCCTTCGTCGTCGGTCGTCTTCTGCGGTGCATCGAAGATGTTCTCCTGGCGGAAGCCGTTCGCGAGCAGCGCCTGCGTCGCGCCGTCGGTGCGCAGCTTCGCGGTCGGCAGCTCGTAGTTCGTGATCCGCAGCGCGCCGACTTCCTCGGGCTTCCAGCCGCGTCGCTTCATCTCGTCGGAAATCGCCTGGCCGACCTGGTTGCCGATCTTGGTCGCCGACATCCCGAGGTGCGGCACGTTCGACAGCGGCTTGCCGGTCGAATCGACGAGCTGGTCGTCGACGGTCACGAACTTCATGTTGTAGCGCTTCGCACGCGCGGCGATCGCCGGCCCGAGGCGCACGTCGGGCGCGCAGATCACGAAGCCCTGCGCGCCTTGCGAGCCGAGGTTGTCGATCGCGGCCAGCACCTTCTCGCCGTCGGGCGTGCCGATCTTCACGACCGAGAAATTCTCCTTCTGGCCGAGCGCGGACGCCGCGTTCTGCTCGTTGATGAACCAAGCCTGCTCGGGCATCTTCACCAGGAAGCCGATCTTCAGCGGCGCGTCGGCGCGCGCGGCGCCCTGCATGCCGAGCGGCGCGATGCACAGCGCGGCGAGCAGCGCGCGCAGGGTGTGTCGGCGAATCGTTTGGGTCGTGCGGTTCATGCGGTGTCTCCTTGATGTCGGCTTGTGCCGTAATGATTCGTCGTGCGCGATCGCGCCGCGGCGCGCCCGCGCAGTCAGCGTCCGAACGCGTCGGTCTGTACGCGC
Organism: Burkholderia cepacia ATCC 25416; assembly: GCF_001411495.1. Taxonomy (NCBI): domain Bacteria; kingdom Pseudomonadati; phylum Pseudomonadota; class Betaproteobacteria; order Burkholderiales; family Burkholderiaceae; genus Burkholderia; species Burkholderia cepacia. The sequence goes on from NZ_CP012982.1 coordinate 1,614,645, forward strand.
CGGCCGAACAGGAACGCATCGGCGACAAGCCGCAGCGGCCGCACGTCGACGTCGCTTTCACCCCGCGCGATCAGCGCATGGAAGTGCGCATACAGCGCCGGATACTCGCGTTCGGGCCCGATCTCGACCGGCTCGCCCGCGATCGACAGTTGCGCGCCGCCGCGGCTGATCGCGAGCACGCCGTCGGCCGTATCGACCGCGATTTCCCATTGCTCGACCGGGCCGTGCCGCCAGTCGAATTCCGCGCGCACGGGCACGCCATCGGTATCCGTGCAATCGAGTTCGGCCGCGATCGGCGTCTGCACGTCGCTCGGCACGATCAGCGTCGCCTCGCGCAGCACGAGCTCGCGCGGCAGGATCCGCGTGACGATCGACAGCGCGTTGATGCCCGGATCGAACACGCCGAGGCCGCCCGGTTCCCAGATCCATTGCTGCCCCGGGTGCCAGCGCCGCACGTCCTCCTTCCAGCGCACCTGCACCGCGCGGATCGTGCGGGTCGCGAGCCACGCGCGCGCGGGCTCCACCGCGCTCGCGCAGCGCGAATGCCACGTGGCGAACAACGTGAGCCCGCGCTCGCGCGCGAGCGCCTCCAGCACGGCCACTTCGCCGAGCGTCGCGCCCGGCGGCTTCTCGAGCATCACGTGCTTGCCGGCCTCGAGCGCGGCGCGCGCCTGCGCGTAGCGCACCTGCGGCGGCGCGCACAGCGACACGGCGTCGAGCTCGCGCTCGGTGGCCAGCAGCGCGCGCAGGTCGCGATAGTTGCGCACGCCGGCGACTTCCGCATGGCGGCTCGCGCACGCGGTCAGCTTGAAGCCCGGTTCGGCGTCGATCGCCGGCAGATGCTGGTCGCGCGCGATCTTGCCGACGCCGACGATACCCAGCGAAACCTGATCACTCATCGTGCATGCCTCCTTCGCGAATCGTTCGGTGGTCGTTCAGTGCGCCCAGCGCAGCACGAGCGGATCGAGCCGGCGCGCGATCGCGAGCAGTTCCGCGCGCGTGTCCGGATGCAGTTCCGGCATCGGATGCCGTGGCCGCTCGCACGCGATCACGCCGCCTTCGCGCATCAGCGCCTTCGCGGTGAGAATCCCGGACTGGCGGTTCTCGTGATTGATCAGCGGCAGCCACGCCTGATAGCGCTCGAAAGCGTCGTCGTGGCGCCCTTCGCGCCAGGCTTCGAGAATCGGCCGGATGCCGTCCGGAAACCCGCCGCCCGTCATCGCGCCGGTCGCGCCGGCATGGAGGTCGGCGAGCAGCGTGATCGCCTCCTCGCCGTCCCACGGCCCCTCGATCGCGTCGCCGCCGAGCCGGATCAGTTCGCGCAGCTTGTTCGCCGCCCCGGGCGTCTCGATCTTGAAGTACGCGACCTGCTCGATCTCGCGCGCCATCCGTGCGAGGAACGGCGCGGACAGCGGCGTGCCGCTCGCGGGCGCATCCTGGATCATGATCGGGATGTCGATCGCGTCCGAAACGCGCGCGAAGAAATCGAAGATCTGCGCTTCCGGCACGCGGAACGTCGCGCCGTGATAAGGCGGCATCGCCATCACCATCGCCGCGCCGAGCTGCTGCGCGCGCAGGCTGCGCGCCGCGCACACCTGCGTGCCGTAGTGCGACGTCGTGACGATCACCGGCACGCGGCCCGCGACGTGTTCGAGGATCGTGCGCGTGAGCACGTCGCGTTCGTCGTCGGTGATCGCGAACTGCTCGGAGAAGTTCGCGAGGATGCACAGCCCGTCGGAACCCGCGTCGATCATGAAATCGACCGCGCGTTTCTGGCTCGCGAGGTCGAGCTCGCCGGTGTCGGTGAAGGTCGTCGGGACGACGGGGAAGATGCCGCGATAACGCGGCGTGCTGCTCGATGTCATGGTTCGCGTCCTGCTTCGGCGTCGGTGGCGACCGCCGTCATGCGTTCACGGTTTCACGAAGCGGGCCCGGGCGGGCCCGCAACCGGCTGCGGCGCGCGTTTGTGGCACTTCTCGCGCCGCCTGCCGCTCAATGCGAATGGCTCGGCACGTCCGCGCCGCGCGTGCCGACCAGGAAGTCGAGGTCGCACCCCTCGTCGGCCTGCAGCACGTGATCGATGTACAGCCGTGCGTAGCCGCCCTTGCCGAGCTGCCCGGCCACGCCCGGCGCCGCGGTCGGATCGACGTCCGACAGGCGGCGCTGCAGTTCGTCATCCGGAATGTCGAGATGCAGCGTGCCGGCCTCGCAGTCGAGCTCGATCCAGTCGCCGTTGCGCACGGCCGCGAGCGGCCCGCCGGCGGCGGCCTCCGGCGCCACGTGCAGCACGACCGTGCCGTACGCGGTGCCGCTCATCCGCGCGTCGGAAATCCGCACCATGTCCTTCACGCCCTGGCGCAGCAGCTTCGGCGGCAGGCCCATGTTGCCGACCTCGGCCATCCCCGGATAACCGCGCGGCCCGCAGTTCTTCAGCACGAGCACCGAGCTGGCGTCGACGTCGAGCGCCTCGTCGTTGATCGTCGCCTTGTAGTGGTCGAGGTTCTCGAACACGACCGCGCGGCCGCGATGCTTCAGCAGCTCGGGGCTCGCCGCCGACGGCTTCAGCACCGCGCCGCGCGGCGCGAGATTGCCGCGCAGGATGCAGATGCCGCCGTCCGCGATCAGCGGCCGGTCGAGCGGGCGGATCACTTCGTCGTCGTAGTTCGGCGCTTCGCGCACGTTGTCCCACAGCGACTTGCCGTTCACCGTCAGCGCGTCCGGGTGCGGCAGCAACCCGCCTTCGCCGAGCCGGCGCAGCACGGCCGGCAGCCCGCCCGCGTAATAGAACTCTTCCATCAGGAAGCGCCCCGACGGCATCAGGTCGACGATCGTCGGCGTGTCGCGGCCGATGCGCATCCAGTCCTCCAGTTCGAGCGGCACGCCGATGCGGCCCGCGATCGCCTTCAGGTGGATCACCGCATTCGTCGAGCCGCCGATCGCCGCATTCGCGCGGATCGCGTTCTCGAACGCCGCGCGCGTGAGGACCTTCGACAGCACCAGCCCTTCGAGCGCCATCTCGACGATGCGGATGCCGGACATGTGCGCGAGCACGTAGCGGCGCGAATCGACGGCCGGGATCGCCGCGTTGTGCGGTAGCGCGACGCCGAGCGCCTCGGCCATGCACGCCATCGTCGACGCAGTGCCCATCGTGTTGCAGGTGCCGGCCGAGCGCGACATCCCGGCTTCGGCCGACAGGAAGTGATGCAGGTCGATCTCGCCGGCCTTCAGTGATTCATGCAGCTGCCACACGGCCGTGCCGGAGCCGATGTTCCTGCCTTCGAGCTTGCCGTTCAGCATCGGCCCGCCCGACACGACGATCGCCGGCACGTCGCAGCTCGCCGCGCCCATCAGCAGCGCGGGCGTCGTCTTGTCGCAGCCGGCGAGCAGCACGACCGCGTCGATCGGGTTGCCGCGGATCGCTTCCTCGACGTCCATCGACGCAAGGTTGCGCGTGAGCATCGCCGACGGGCGCAGGTTCGATTCGCCGTTCGAGAACACCGGGAACTCGACCGGGAAGCCGCCCGCTTCGAAGATCCCGCGCTTCACGTGCTCGGCGAGCTTGCGGAAGTGCGCGTTGCATGGCGTCAGTTCGGACCACGTGTTGCAGATGCCGATGATCGGACGGCCATCGAACTCGTGATCGGGAATGCCCTGATTCTTCATCCAGCTCCGGTACATGAAGCCGTTCTTGTCGTTCGTGCCGAACCATTGGGCGGAGCGCAGCCTGGGTTTTGTTGCCGACATCGTCAGTCCTGTGGTGACGGGATACCGGCGCAGTCTAGGCAGAATTTTGATAACTGGCTAATGACGTTTTTGGCGATTACGATATCGATTTCGATATCGATATAAACCCGTACGATGCCCGAAGCCAGCCCGTGGGGAAACCGTGGCCGCCTGAAGACGCGCCAGCTTCTGCTGGTCGTCGCGCTTGCCGACGAAGGCAGCATTCACCGCGCGGCGGCCGCGCTGAACATGACGCAGCCGGCCGCGTCGAAGCTGCTGCGCGAACTCGAGGAATCGATCGGCGCGGTGCTGTTCGAACGCCTGCCGCGCGGGATGCGGCCGACGCTGTACGGCGACGCGCTGATCCGTCACGCGCGCGCGGCGCTCGGCAGCCTCGACCAGGCGCACGAGGAACTGGCCGCGCTGAAGGCCGGCCATCTCGGCCACGTGGCGGTGGGGGCGATCACGTCGCCGGGCTTGCGGCTCGTGCCGCCGGCGGTGGCCGCGGTGAAGGGCACGCATGCGGGCCTGCACGTATCGGTCGAGATCGACACCAGCAACGTGCTGCTCGAACATCTCGCGCAGGACAAGATCGACATCGTGGTCGGCCGGCTTTCCGCCGAACACGACAAGCTGCGGCTGCGCTACGAGCCGCTGACCGGCGAGTCGGTGGCAGCCGTCGTGCGGACCGGCCATCCGCTGCTCGCGCAGGCGCCGCTGGCGCTCGCGGACGTGCAGCGCGCCGCGTGGGTCGTGCCGCCGGCCGGCAGCGTGCTGCGCCATCGCTTCGAGCTCGTGTTCCAGCGCGCGAGCCTCGCGCCGCCGGCGAACCTCGTCGAGACGTCCGCGCTGCTGTTCATCACGCAACTGCTCGAACAGAGCGACATGATCGCGGTGCTGGCCGAGGACGTCGCGCGCTACTACGCGCGGCACGGGATCGTCACGGTGCTGCCGCTGGAGATGGATTGCCGGATGGACGATTTCGGGATCATCACGCGCACCGACCGGCTGCATTCGCCGGCCGTCGCGGTGATGGTGGATGCGATTCGGGTGGCGGCGCGGGGGGTTTATGGCGTCGTGCCGTGAGATAGCGGTAGGGTAGGGTTCCGCCGCCGGACGTGGAGAGCAAGGTCGCCGTTCGGGGCTTTCCGACAACAATACCCCGCTCTATACGGTCGAAGTCGTCAGCTCTCGAGCCTCGCCACCACCCTCTCCGACGACGGCGGGCCGGGTGCCGCATTGCGCTCGCTTCATTAGAACTGTGCCGTGACCTGAAAACCCACCGTCACGCGTGCCGTTTGGAATCCGGATGGTTTGTAGATCGGTGTGCCGGCAAACAGGTCGTAACCGTAGGCGCCCAATCGAGTCGCGACGCTACCCTTTACGCCGATCACGGCGCCTGCCAGTTGCGTGCCGACCAGCGCGACCGGCTGCGGGCCCCACACTCGACCGTAGTCGAGGCCCGCGTAGACCGCCATACCCGTCTGCCCGATCGGCGCCTGCAATTCGTTGCGCCAGTAGAAGCCGCGAGAAGCCGCCAGCATCGTCTCTCCGTCAAAGCCGCGTACCGTATAGCGGCTGCCGATCGTCAGGTCGTCGATGTAGTACAGCGTGTTGCCCGTGTACTGGCCGTGGAACGTCGTCACGTAACGTAACGGCTGCTGCGCGATCACAAACGGCACCGACAGGTTCGCGTCGAGCACCGCCATCTTGTAGCGGTACGTCGGACCGCCGTCGGCAGCCAAGCTGTCGTCCTGCGCGCCGAATGCGCCGATGCCCTGCCGGTACGCGAGCGTGCCGTCGAACTGCGCGTTGCCGAAGTAATGGCGATCGGTCAGGCCAAACTCGACGAACGTGTTGTTGCGGCGCTGCTGCGGGATCTCGGTGTCTTCGATGAAGCTTTGCCCGAAGCGGCGCGACAGCCGGAACTGCGCGCCGAACACGTCGTTCTGGCTGCGCGACAGCACGCGGTTCAGCTTGAGGTCGACCGTCTTCGAATTGCCGCTCGCGATGAACGTCTGGTTCACGCCGGCGATCTGCTGGTAGTACGTGCTTGTGTATGCGGAGAGCGTTGCGGTCCAGTAGCCCCACGGGATCGAATAAAAGCCGTTCCAGCCGTGCGAGCCGAGCCGCTTGTCGCCGAACTCGAGATCCTGGCTCACGCCGATGTTGAAGATGTCGTTCAGGCCGAGCGGATTGTCGATGCCGAGCGACAGGTTGCCCTGCAGGCGGCCGGTCGCCCGCGTGCCCGAGTTGTCGATCGAGGCGACGACGGTCCACGGCTTGCCGCGCTTCACGTCGAGCACGACGTCGCTCTCGCCGGGCACGTCGGCCGGGACAATCTGCATCGACACGTCCTGGCTCGACACGCGTTTCATCTGCTCGAGGCCCTGCTCGAGGTCGCGCAGGTTCAGCAGTTCGCCGTCGCCGGTCGGGAAGGCTGTTTTCCAGGTGCCGCGGAGCTTTTCGTCGGCGAAACGCACGTGACGGATTACGCCGGGGATCAGCGAAAACTTGAGGGTGCCGGTCGACAGATCCTGTTCGGGAAGCAGCACGCGCGTCGTGACGTATCCGCGCGCAAGGATCGCTTGCGACAGGCCCTTGACGAGCACGTCGAGCCCCTGTTTGCCAACGCACTGGCCGGTGTAGTGCTCGAGCCATTCACGCGCGAAGGCGAAGCGATCCATCGGCAACGTCGATGCGCCTTGCAACTTCAGGGAAGCGGGCAGCGCATCGGGAACGTCGAGGGCGAAACGGTCAATGCGAAAGCAGGGCGTTTCGGACGGCAGGGCTGGATACCCTGCGCTGGCCGTCAGGTTCGATCGCACTCCAGGCGCGGAGACGGTCCGCTCGCGCTCGCGCGCCTCTTCCTGTTGTCGGATTTGCTGGTCGTTACCCGAACTGATCAGGCGGGGAGCTTCTTGCGCCGACGCGGCCATTGGAATCAGCCATGCGGCCGACAGCAGCATGACCGGGGTACGGATTGTCATAGAAGTGGCGTTGTTCGATCGATTTTATGGTTTGGGTGCTAAATGTCCCGGAATCCAAACCCATTCGGTACCGCTCCATTTCCAGAAGCCCATGACCCAGATCGTGCTCGACCACGACGGCAACACGGGCTCCATTTCCGGCTTCGGTGGAGGACGCGGAGGTGCATCAGGTGGCACGGTCTCGCATGCAGCGAGAAGCGTCGACATGACAAACGCTAGGGCTACGGGCCATTTGCATTTCTTCATCGTTGCCTCAAAGCGAGTGCGATGTGCGCCGATCACGTCTTAAACCACCGGGAAACGCGGCCAATCAGTCCCTGCGGAGGCGGCACCCACCCCGGCTTCAGAAAGTCGTAGACGTCATCGTAGTGATCGAGTGGCTTGACGGGCATCAGCTCCATTGGCACCAGCGGATGGTCAATTTCAATTTGGATGCCACGTCGCCAGCAAATTTTTGTCTCAAGCGTCCCAAGGTATGAGATGAAGTTCTCCAAATCCGGCCAAACGCATTTGACGTTTGCGTGCCGCTTTTCGATCAACGCCCTTAACCCTGCGGCATCGCGAGCTAGAAGCAATGAGAAAAAATACTCACCATTTGAAATGGCCTGTCGATCAGCTTTGGTTCCCTTTTTTCTCACCTCCTCGATACACGCCTCCAACTCCTGATCCTTACCCATGATCGCGAGCTGGAATCTGTATTGAAACGCCGCCGCCGATTTTGGATCATTTCTTCCATTCAACAGCGCTGACGTTTCCATCCGTGCCACTGCCTCAATAACACTTTCATTATCAGACAAGATCGCACAGAGCATCTCAAGTCCTGTGGTGAAACTAGCACCTCCATCCAAATCGCAACTCGCTATGGAAAATTTTGACGATAGATAAAAATTTTGCTTGCTAGCAGCGATATTTCTATCGGAAAAATAATCAAAAACTGCCTGTGCTCGCGCACGACTTGCCAATGCATTGTAAACAATGCCAAGGCGAACTTTATTTCGTCGATATATCACATCATGAACAAGCTCGGGAATTCCATCTCTCTCAATTTGAACAAAATTCGCCAATTTATCCAATGCTGTTCGATTTGTCATGGTTAATTCCGGGGAATCTTTACAATAACCATTCCATTGGAGTCAACTCCGGAAACCAACTTCACTAGCTTTCCTTTTTTCATGGCTTGTTCTATAACAGTTGCCGTGTTAACGAATTGCGGGTCCTCGGTGTCTTTCAGACGTTTAATGGCGTATTCCACCCAAGTATCCGTTTGCTGAGTCGGAAGTCCGGTCGCCGGGTTTTCAGGATTTAAGTCAATCGAGCCAGATTTGTTCAACGGCTTTACTTCATTGACGTAGACAGTGTCGCCCTTGATGTAGACGCCGTCAAAGCAATTGGCCCCACACTTCCCATCAAGCGGCGTAAAGCCATTCCGTACGAAGTAGTTGTTCGCCACATATTCACGGGCCTGTCCCTGCAAATCCTTGGACGGCAGCTGGTCGAGTTGTGACAGCACGCCTTGTTCTGCGGTATTCAATTTCACCGGCATGCTCTCCATCGTCATCTTGCCGGTGCTGATGAACCCTTTGCCCGTCGGATTCACCGGCCCCGCCAACCAAACATCAATCGACTCGCCCACGCGCGCGGCCGTCGACGCGATTTTGTTGGTAAGGATACCGCCGATGACTGTTTCCTCGATCGTGTAATCGGGTTTCACGGAGCCGTTTTGCGTCGCGAAGGAATCCACTCGATTCTGATCACGTTGGCTCGCACCCGGCACGATTGAGCCAGGCAGCGAGCCCAAAATGGCATTGAGGCTTTGATTGGAACGTTGCTCCGGTGTCGCACTGAAATACGTCTGAGCCGAACCGGCGGAGATGATCGGCGTGCCGCGGACCAGAATCGGCTTGCCCATATACTGCGACAACATATCTTGCGCGGTCTGAAGGTTCGCCAGGTAGGAGCTCAGCCCGCCCATTGCGCCTTCGCTGGTCGGATTGTTCGCCGTCTGGATCAGCGTCTGAAGGTACGCCATGTTTTCCTTGTTGGCGGTGTCGTCGACCATTCCCTTCGCCGCGCGCTCAAGCATGTCGGTCCAGTAGGTCGTTGCCTTCGCAACGCAACTCGCGTCGCCACGGCATACCGCTTGCGCCTTTTCCTTCGCGAGCTGCTCGACGACCTTCACCTCTTCTACGTGAAGCTGTCGATTGTAAAGCTCGTTGTTGATGGCTGATCCTGCACCGGCCAGCGCGCCGGATGACCCGCCACCCGCGACAGCGCCAGCCGCCGCTCCGCCTGCCGTCGCCACGATCTCGTTCAGCGCGTTCCGCGCCGCCGATTGCGCGCTCAGCGGCAGCTGGCTCACCGTCTGATCGATGATCGGCTGCGCCAGAGACTGCAACACGTCTCCGGCCAAAGAACCCGCGACGGCACCACCAACGTTCCCGCCCGACAGCGCCGCCCCGATCGCCGCCACTGCGGCGTGCAGCGCGTCACGACCTGCCCCGCCTTCGCCGAACAGCGCCTTCATCTGCGGGCTGCTGTTTTCCAGCTGCGTCGCCGCTTCCGCTACCGCGAAAGTCGCGACCTTGCCGAACGCCTGGGCGAAGGCCATATTGTTCTGGACCTTCTGCAGGTTAAACGTGTTCTCCACCGTCTGGTTCGCGTTCGCCGTGTCACGCGACAGGCCGGACGTGCTGTCCGTGCCGTTCTGCTCATCCGATTTCACGACAATCTTCGCCGGGCTCACCGCAGCATGCGTGACACCACTCGCGCTGTCACCCGTCTGCGCAAAGTTCGGCCCACCCGACGTCGAAAAACCTTCCGACGAGCCCGAATACGACATCTTGTTCTGGATGTCGGTAAATCCGAGGCTGCTGGTCGTCAGCGTATTGTTGTCGGCCGGCGCCGCGCTCGCGATCTGCGCGCCGTTGAGCTGCGTATGGCCCGTCACGTTGACTTCGAACCCTCCATTGCCTGCCACGATGCCGGTTTGCTGGTTCGCCGACGCATAGTTCGCGTCGATACTGGTATGGCCGATCGACGCGTCGACGCCACCACCATAGCCGAACGTAAAGCTGCCACTGACGCCCGTGTTGTGCTGGTTGCTGCTGTAGTTCGACGTATCCTGAAGGCTCGTCATCGTCAAGTCTCCGCCGACATCTACCTTGACCTTGTCGCCAGACACCTTGGCGCCCGACAGCGTCGCGTCGCCGCCCGACTTCATCGTCAGCGAGTTGCCGGCCGCCACCGTCGTGTTGGTTTGCGTGACGCTGTCGCCGTTGCCCTGGCCGTGCGAGTTCGAGCCATTCGCAAAGACGCTGATGCCCGTGTTCTTGCCCACGCCGATCGCGACGCCCGCATTCCAGCCGGTCGAACTGTTCGAGCTCGTGCTCTGATCGGTGCTCTGCGCGCTTTGCAGCGTGACCGCGTTGTTGGCGTCGAGAGCAACATTCTTGCCGAGTACCGACGCTCCGGTCATCGCGATGTTGCCGGTACCTGCCTGAACATTTCCGTTCGCGTCCGGCGTGCCGGTCGCGGTAATGGAGACGTTGCCGTTGCCGATGATCGACGAACCTTTCGCGCTCGAGATCGATGTCGTCGCATTGCTGCTGCTATGGCTCGATCCGATGCTGAGCTGTACCTGAACACCCTTGGCAGCCTCGCTTACGTTGCCGTTCGACAGTGCATTGGCCGCGTCCTTGATCCCGCCGCGGTTCTGGTAAGCCTGCTCGGCCGCCGCCACCGCCTGCACTGCCACGAGACGCGAGTCACCCGACTGCTGGCCTTGGCGGACCGCGCCTGCCATCGACTGTCCGAGTCCGACCAGGCCGCCACCCAATCCGACGCTCAAACCCGATTGGCTGAACTTCTGAGACTGCGCGTCCTTGTAGGTATCGTATGCGGCATTTACGGTCACGTTCTGTGCCGTGATGCCGACATCCTGGCCCGCAACAACCGTACTGCCCGTAATCGACGCATCCTTCCCTGCCTGGATCGTCACATTGCCCTGCGATGACCCGATCACACTCCCTTTGTTCGTCACGGAACTGCTTTGGTCTTGCCGCGCGGCCGAGCGTGAGCCCACCGTCACAGACAAACCACCGTTCGTGAGCAGACCCGACTCCTTCTTGTCGAAGTAGCTGGACGATTGAGTCGTGTCTTGTGAGGTCGTGACGTTGACGTCGCGCTTCGCCTGCAAGGTGACGTCGTTCGTACCAACGACGTTGCTGCCCGTCACGTTGATGTCGCGGTTGCTGACGATGTTGACGCCGTCGGCCGACACCGTGCTGCCTTGGCTATAGGTCGCCGTCTGGTCGATCCCGCTCGCGATCTTTGCTCCGCTGACAACATTGCTATGGCTGTGCGTTTCGTGCGAATTCAGCTCGTGCGTTTCGGTTGCGGCGCCGATATTCACATCGCCGGCCGCCATCAGGTTCGCATTACCCTTATCCAGGCTGATCGTGCTACCGCTGATTGTAAGATCCTTGCCTGACGCCAACGTAACGGTATCGCCGCCCTTGAGCGTCGTCCCGGACAGTGCCTGATCGGACGTGTGCAGCGTTTCCGCGTAGCTGCCGTGACTATCACTGCCTGAACTGTTGCTGTTGACCGTCGACGTCGCGCTCGCCGCGCCGAGCGTCACATCGCCCTTGGCGGCGATCGTGCCGCCCTGGCCGAGGTCGATCTGCGCGCCCTTGGCCGTCAAATCACCGCCCACGCCGATGCTCGACTGCCCACCAACCGTCACCGAACTGCCGGTGACCTTGTTGATGTCGGTGTTCGACACACCGTTCGCCCGCTGCACGATCTTGTGCTCGCCCGTCTGCACCGCGCCGAGATCCCAGTTGCCGCCGACGTTCATCCCGAGGTTGCCGCCGACCGACAGGTTGCCCGCGTTCTGCTGGAAGTTGCCGCCGGTGACGATCGACGCGTTGCCCGCGACATCCAGTTTGGCAATGGGCCCGAGCGTCGTCACCACGCTCGTCGCGCCGTCCCGACTCACGCGCGCATTCGTCTTCGTCGCCGTGTCGAGAATCAAGTCCTTGCCGGCATCAAGCTGAAGGCTGCCCGCCTTCACGTTCGCCGACGTCAGATCGATGTTGTTCTCTGTCTTCAGAGACATCAGCCCACCGCTTTGCAGCGCGCCGAATGCGTTGTCGATCTGCTTGCCCTGGATTGCCAGCGTGTTGTCCGCCTTGATCGTGCCACTGTTCGTGAACGACTGCGCGTTCTGGAAATCGATGTTCGTTGCGCTGATCAGCGGGCCGTCGATGTTCTGCTGGCTGGCCTTCGCGAGATACACGACGGGCACCAACACCGACTGACCGTCGACCACACGCGTTTCCATCATGATTACGTTGCTGGTCAGCTTCGATACCTGATCGGCAGACAGGCTCGCGCCGATCGGAAGATCGAGCGACTTCGACAGGCTCGCACCGGCCGCCATCAACGACTGGTACATCGTCTCCAGGTCGGCGTACGGCCCGAGTACCGCCTTGCCGGTCAACGACGTGACTTCGTTGCGCACGAGCTGCTGCTCGTAGAAGCCGTCACCGAGTCGCTTCGGAATATGCGTGAGATCGACGCCGAGCTGGCCGAAGAAGTAGTCGCTCGAAATGAAATTCTTCTGGTTCGTGAACGCAGGGTTCGTCTCGATCACATAGCTCGCGTTCGGCGCGGTAGTCGGCTTGAACAATCCGCCCTGCGGAATGGCGAGATTGTTCAGCACGTTCAGCGCCGTCGCGCTGGCGATGATCGGGTCGACCGGCGCGGGCGCACCGCCGTGCACGGACGACGCCCCCGATTTCGCACCGCTCGCGTTCCCACTCAGATTGGTAGGCGTGAGACCCGGCACCGACTGTCCCGGCAGCAGGCCGAGCGACGGGATCGATGCGTTGCCCGCCGAGTTGTTGACACTCACTCCAGTACCGGAAATCGTGCCGTTCGAATTCAACGTCGCATCGTAACGCGGCAGCTTGTAGTCTTTGATCGATGCTGGCGCCGCCTGCGTGTAGCCACCCGGCCGAGAGCCGACAAACGGCGCATTGCCGAACGGAAGCTTCCAGTCATATTCGGAATTATCGTAATTGTTGTAGTGATATTGCCCCGAGTAGGAAACCGACACGCCCGGCAGTTTCTGACCGGACGCCGCCCAGCCGTCGGCATCGTAGCGGGCTGGCATCTTGATGTCGCCGACCGCCGCGATGTTGCTCCAGTAGTTTTGCAGCGTACCGACCGAAGAGGCGTCGATCTTGCCGCCCGACACGATCTGGGCAGCCGGGCTGATGTCCGTTACAGCCGTCGCCGTCGCGCTGTCCGCATAGTAGGTCGTGAACTGATACGTGCTGTTCCACTGACCGCCGTGAGGCGGCTCGGTGTAGACGCCGCCGATGCTGTACGGATCCTTCACGCCGACCTGGCCAGTACGGCCGCTGATCGGAATACCGAACTGGCCGAGCAGCGATGGATCGATCGAACTCGTCGAGGTCTTCATCACGCGGCGCGTGCTCGTCAATTTGTCCGCATGCAATTCCATATCGCCTTCGGACTGAATCAGCGCGGACACGTTGTTGACCAGCGCGGCGTTCGTGTAATTGCCGTTTGCGTCCTTGCCTCCTGCCAGCACGACCTTGCCCATGCCGAAGATGGCCGTCGTCGCCATCGAGTCGGTGGCCGTCGTGTCGTCGCGGTTTTCGATGTCATGCGCGAGGATTTCGAGCATACCGTTGCTGTCCGATCCGCCGATCAACGCGGTCGGTCCAAGGTTCGAGATCGTATTCGTCGCGTTGAGCGATACGCTGGCGCCGACCAGCGCCCCCGTGTTGGTCAGATCGGTCGACTGCGTACGCAGCAAGCCGCCGGCCGTCAGGGCGCCCGCGTTGACGATGTTGCCCGCATTGACGCTCAGGTTGTTGACCGACTGCAGGCTCGCGTTGTTCGTAAAGGTGCCGGGCAGCGTGAAGGCGAGATCGTGACCGACGTTGAACTGCGTGTCGGATGCCGCCGTGTAGTCGCCCTGCAGGTTCACGTTGGCGTCGTGCGCCGCGCTGTATGTGCCGCCACCTTGCAACGTGGCCGCTGCGACCGACAGGTCGTGCGTCGAGCCGATCTGGCCGTTCGTGTTCGTGACCGCGCCGGTCGTCGTGACGTTCACGTTGCCGTTCGAATTCGTGACGTTACCGATGATGCCGCCACTGTTGTCGAGCGAGTTCCCCTGGACATGCAGCGATGCACCACTGAGCTGACCGCCCTGCGTATTGCTGATCGATGCCGCGCTGACCGTCACGTCGCCGTTACCGGTAATCGCACCCATGCCCGACACACCGCCGGCATGACTGTTCGCGATCTGGTTGTCGCCTTGCACCGTCATCTTGCCAGCACCGAGGTCGACAATGGCGCCGTCCGCGTTGTCGATCGAAGCCGATTGAATGTCGAGTGTGCTGGTGTCATCAGCAGTAGATTGTCCGGCCTGGACGTGGCCACCTTGGTTCGACAAGGCACCGCCGCTCTTCAACGACAGCGACGCGTCCGATCGCAGCAGGCCCTGCGCGTTGTTCACATCGCCTGCGATGGTCGCATTGATGCCGCGTTGCGCGGCGAGGATACCGCTCGCATTGTTCCAGGCGGCCGCGTTGACGATGGCTTGTCCCTTCGTCACGATGGTGCCCGACGCGTTGTTCAGCGCGCTCGAGCCATTGCCCGGTGCGATCGTCAGCGTGCCCGTGCCGGCATGTGTGATGTTGCCACCTGCGTTGTTCAGCTCGGCGGGCTTGAGCGTCAGATCCGTGCTGTTGGTCTGGATCACGCCAGCGGCCGAGTTGTCGAGCGTGCCGCTGACATTCATGCCCATCGTTGACGACCCATACTGCGTAATCGTGCCGCCGTGGTTGACGAGGTTTTCTGCCGTGAGCGCAATCTGATTGGCCTCGAGCTTGCCGCCGCTGTTGTCGAGCGTCGAGTCGGCCGCGATCGACAGGTTCGGCGCGACGATCGAACCGTTCTGGTTCGTCATCGAGCCTGAGTGGATTGCCGCGTTCGTGCCCGCACCGATCTGGCCGCCATCGTTCGTCAGCATGCCACTGGTGACGCTCAAATCCGTATTCGACAACAGCTTGCCGCTTGCATTGTTCAGCGTGCCGGCAACGGTTGCCGTCAGCCCGCTCTGCGCGTTGATCGAGCCCGCCGCGTTGTTTAGCGCGCCGGTTTGGGCGGCGACGCGTCCGTTGCTCGCGATCGAACCGCCTACGTTCGATATCGAGCCCGAGCCGCCTCCGAGCGTCAGTGTGCCGTTGCCGGCATGCGTGATCGTGCCGCCGTCATTCACGAGTGCGGTGGGGGTGAGCGCCAGGTCGGTGCTGTTGGTTTGCAGCGTGCCGGCATTCGAGTTGTCGAGCGTGCCCGACACGTTCACGTTCATCGCGCTGGCGCCGGTCTGCGTGATCGTACCGCCATGGTTCACGAGGTCGGTCGCGTTCAACGACACCTGGTTGGCCTGTACGGCACCCGCGCTATTGTCGAGGGTCGTGCCCGTCAGCGCGGCCGTCAGACCGACGATCGAGCCGCCGTTGTTGACCAGGCGCACGCCTGCGTCGACAACCACCTTTTGCGCGGCCTGCAGCGTGCCGCTGCCGTTGTCGACCGACTGGCCCGATACCCGCAGATTCGTATTGGAGGTGATCACGCCGCGATTGACAACGTTTGCGCCTTGGACCGACACATCGCCGTTGCCGCCGATAACGCCGCCGTGCGCGCCGTTCGCGGTCGTGCCCGCCGCATTGGTCAGTTGACCGGTGGTCATCACCGACAGGCCGTCGCCGTTAAGCGACGTGATCCGGCCGGCCGTGTTGTCCAGCGACGCGCCGGCCACCGTCATCCCGGCCGCGCTTTGAACGGTGCCCTGGTTGTTTGCGATGGCGCCACCACGCACCTCCGCCGTACTTTCGGACACCATCTCGCCAGACCGGTTGGCGATCTGGCCGGCCACGTTGACCGACAGCGGGCCTTGCGACGAGACCTTGCCGCCTTGGTTCGACAGGTTGCCGCCGGTCAGCGTCGTGCTGCCGCCACTCGACAAGCTGCCGTGATCGTTGATCACCGTGCCGGAAGCATTCGCCTGAATGGCGCCTTGTGCGCTCGTCGTCGCATTTGCGAGATTCACGTCGCCGGCCGTCGCGTTCAGCGACAGATTGCCGTTTGCGGCCGTCTGGCTGCCGGCGAGATTCACGCTGCCGCCCGTCAGCGACGCGTTACCGCCCGCCACATTCTGGCCGGTCGCGGTGAGCTGGCCCGACGCCGTCAGATTCAGGTCGCCGCTGTGCGCGACGGAACCGTCGTTGTTCACACCCGCGCCGAGCGTGCCGGTCGAATTGACGCTGCCGACGTTCACGGTCGTGTTCTGCTGCGCAGCGAACGTGCCGCTATTCGTGAGGTCGGCGCTTGTGCTGGCCGATAGCGATTGCTGCGCGTACGTCGTGCCGTTGTTCTGAATGCCGCCGGCCGCCGACAGCGCGAGGTTGCCACTCGCGGTCGTCTTGCCCGTCAGCACAAGTCGGCCGTTCGACTGCAATGTGAGATCACCCGCCTGCGCAGCGATCGTACCGGCGTTGGCCACCCCCACGCCGAATTCATTCGATGCGAGGAAGATCCTATTGCTATACATTCCGCCCAACTGGCTCACGTCGATCGCGACCGCCGGAGCGGGGCCGTCGCCGGCGATCGGCGTCGCGGCAAGCGTGTCGTGGTTGACTTGGGCCGCCCCGGCGATCACGTTCAGGTTCTTCGCATAGACCGCTGCATTCACCTGTACGGCACGGGCGATAAGGTCAACCTGATCGGTACCGGTTGCGTTCAGGCCGGCGCCTGACACGGTTACGAGCCCGCGGTTAACGTTATAACCGGCGAGTGAACCGTCGGCGCCGTAGTACGGCACGCCGGTCGTCAAGGTTGCGCGGCTGGTATTCAGGAAGGTTCCACCGTCCACGAAAATCCCGGACGGGTTAGCGATGACCAGCTCGGCGCGAGCGCCTGCGATCTCCAAAGCGCCCCGAATTTGAGAGGGGTTCGGGCTGTTGACTTGGTTGACGATGATCCGCGCGGCCTGGCCTGCGCCGTAATTCGGGTTGCCGTTGATCCAGCCCGCCTGCTGGGTCTGAACCATCGTGGCCGAGTTGTTCAGGATCGCGCCGGCCTTCTGTACGTCGAACTGGTTGTAGGTGTTGACCGATACGCCCGCGCTCGAGGGACGCGCCACGTTGACTTGCGGCAAGCCGTTCGGCGTCTGGATCACCTGCGTGCTGGTGCCGGGCGTCGGGACGATCTGCGCACCGGAGAGGGTGGGCAGCATGCCGAGCGCGGCGACGCCCGCCACCAGGACGCGAGCGCCGGACGTCGACGACCGCCGCCGCGCGCGAGCTTCGCCTGTTGCGGATTTCCCTTCAGCTGTCGCTGTCTCCGCGACGGCCACCACCATACCCCGAAGCCTGGAAAACACCAGGCGGTGCGCATTCTTATTCATTCTGGTCGACGCGGCCCGCGTCCGTTCGTTTGGTTATTGAACGCGAGCTTACTGAAACATCGAAGAATGACTGTCAAATATTGCCAAGTTGTTGACGGAGAAACACAAATTTCGAATTTCAGTCTCGTCTGATTGACGTGGAATCGGACATCCCCAATCGGTTTCTCAAGGAATCCGTCGGCCAGACCAGACCGATTTCAAGCGGACCTTTCGTATATCCACCTGTACGCACTCCGGAACAACGGCGAATCGAATTTCATCGCGAGCTGGATCGCCGGGCGCACGAGTCGCTGCGGTAACTACTGAGCCCGTTCCGGCGTGCAGAGGTCGGGCGCAAGACGCTGCTCCGGATGCGTATCGGCGAGAGGCAGGCAGATCGCGGAGGTTTCATACAGCACCAGGTCGCCGTCGATCAGTACCGGAATGAGCCCGTTCGGATTGAGCGCGAGGTAGTCCGGCGACTTGTGTCGATCGTGCGTGCGGTCGACGTATTCAAGCTCGAACGGCTGGCCGATTTCCTCGAGCACGAAGTGCGGCGCCATGCTGGCGTTGCCGGGGTAGTAGAAAAGCTTCATCGTCGATTTCGTCCGGCGGGTGTCGGCGTCACGCTGCGGCAAATTCGATCGTGGGTTCGCAGCGGATCGGAAAATTGACCGAGTTCGCGATATAGCACTTCGCGTGCGCATCATGATGCAGATGTTCCGCCCGCTCGCGATCGTCGCCCGCCTGAATGGTCACGTGCGGGCGCAGCACGATTTCCGTGAAGCGGCCCGGCTCGTCACGGTCGACCATCGTGCCTTCCGCATCGTCGACATAAGCGAGCACGCGAATGCCCGCTTCGGAGCACAGGTGCAGGTACCAGAGCTTGTGACACGCCGATGCCGACGCCAGCAGCAGGTCTTCGGGGTTCCAGCGCGACGCGTCGCCTCGAAACGCCGGGTCCGATGAACCGGGAATATCCGGCTTGGAACCGGCCCGGATCACGTGATCGCGGCCGTACTCGCGATACCCCGACGTGCCGGTGCCGCGATTGCCCGTCCACGCGACCGCGACGCGATACTTGTGTTCACCAGATGCCATCTCGCTCTCCATTGATGTGGGTTGCTTCGACCGGGCAGGATTTCGTCGTACGGAGCCCGCCTGCGTCCGCCATTTTGGCACCGGATTTTCGTTTGGTATACCATTATTCCAAATTGACGGAACACACAGGCATGGAAGCCAAACTCGATTCCACGGCGGACGCGGTCGCCGCCTCGTTGCGCGACATGATCATCAACGGCGAGTTCGAAGCGGGCGAACGGCTCGTCGAGCGCGACCTCGCCGACCGGTTCGGCATCAGCCGGATTCCGATGCGCGAGGCGATCCAGCGCCTGGAGCGCGAAGGGTTGCTGGACATCTTCAGGAATCGCGGCGCCGTCGTGCGCATGCTGGGCGCATCGGACGTGCAGGAAATCTACGACCTGCGCGTGCTGCTCGAAGGCGACGCGATCTACCGAAGCGTGAAGCGGCTCGACGACGAGACGCTCGCGCGTGCCGAACTCGTCCATCGCCTGCTCGGCGATACGGCCGTGCCGCGCCGGCAGGGCGAACTGAACCGCGAATTCCATGCGTTGCTGTATTCGTGCTGCGGCAACGCACGGCAATTGCAAACGATCGCGGAGCTGCGCAGCCAGGTCGAACGGTACGAGCGCCTGCAGGGCACGCTGCTCGCCGATACGCCGTCGTTCCAGGTCGAGCACGAGGAGATCCTGCAGGCGTGCCGCGAGCGCAATGCGCGTGCCGCTCGGTCGATGACGGTCGCGCATCTCGAATCGGCCAGGCGCATCGTGATGGGGCTCGTCGAAGGCGACTGAAACCGGCGCTGCGTGTGCCGCCTGCTGCACCGCGCGCGGGCCGGGCCGGTCTTGTCGGGTCGCGCCGATCGCGGCGGCACCCTCCGTCGCGACATTCAACACATCGATACATCAAATCGACCGCTGCGCGCTCCCGCCGGGCGCGCGGCCGGTCGTCCCGCGCACCACCAGTTTCGGCAGCGACGCGATCCGCACGCGCGACGCAGCGCTGCTGCGCTCGCCCGCGTCGCGTAGCGCATTGAGCAATTCGACCGCGAGCCCGGCGGCCTCGGCAGTCGGGATCGCAACGGTCGTCAGCGTGGGGCGCGTGTCGCTGGCCAGGTGAATGTCGGTGATCCCGACGATCGACAGATCGTCCGGCACGCGCCTGCCGCGATCGGCCGCCGCATGCATCGCCCCGATCGCCGGCAGGTCGTTGGTCGCGACCAGCGCGGTCAGCCGCGGATGCGCGTCGAGCAGCCGCCCCGCCGCGCGCACGCCGCCTTCGATCGAATCGGGTTCCGCCGCGACGATCGACGCATCGAGCCCGGCTTCACGCATCACGTCGACGAAGCCGTCGTAGCGCGCCGCCTGAACGCCGCTCGCCGACCCGCCGACGATCACGCCGATCCGCTCGTGGCCCAGCTCGAGCAAGTGCCGCGTCGCGATCCGCCCCGCCTCCCTAAAATCGATCGCCACGCACGGCAATCCGTCTGGCGGCGCCTCCGGCCGCTCCCACAGGCACAGCACGACCGGCACACCGCGCGCCGCCACGTCGAGCAGATCGGGCAGATGCAGGTTCGCGTTGGTCACGAGAATCCCTTCGGAGATCGTGCCGGCAATCTGGTCGAGATACGCGCGCCCCTGCATCGGATCTTCATTCGTATTGCAGACGATCAGGAACTGTCCGTTGCGGCGCACCGCGCGCTCGACCGCCAGCGCGAACTCCGGGTAGAACGGGTTCGCGATGCTCGACACCATCAGCGCGACCGTCGGCGCGCGCCCTTCCGCCAGCGCACGCGCCGCGAGATGCGGCCGATACCCGAGCGCCTCCACGGCTTCCAGCACCCGCGCACGCGTCGCCTCGCCGACCCGGCCGCGCTCGCGCAGCACGTTCGACACGGTCGCGGCCGTCACGCCGGCGCGGCGCGCCACTTCATCCAGGGTTGCCATCGGTTGCTCACTATATGAGACGTCTATCCAGTATTTGCTTCGCTTACCGAAGCGGCGCACTATCGCCGCACACCCTGCCGCCCGACCGACGGGCGCGACTCGGCCGCGATCGCATCGCCTCTTTTTTTGATCGCGATGATTAAGCGCTTAATCAACGACGATGGCGCATTAAAACATGGAGCGGAGACAATGGCGAGCATCTCGATGCGGCGCGTGCAGAAAGCCTACGGCGATCACGCACCGGTCATTCGCGACGTCGATCTGGAGATCGGCGCGCACGAGTTCTGCGTGTTCCTCGGGCCGTCCGGATGCGGGAAGTCGACGTTGCTGCGGTTGATCGCCGGGCTCGAGGACCTGAGCGCGGGCGAGCTGTCGATCGACGGCCGCCGCGTCGACGACGTGCCGGCCGCCGAGCGCGGCGTCGCGATGGTGTTCCAGAGCTACGCGCTGTTTCCGCACATGACGGTCTACGAGAACATGGCGTTCGGGCTGAAGCTCGCGCGCGTGCCGAAAGCCGAGATCGACCGGAAAGTGCGCGATGCCGCGCGCATCCTGCAGCTCGACACGCTGCTCGAACGCAAGCCGAAGGCGCTGTCGGGCGGCCAGCGGCAGCGCGTCGCGATCGGCCGTGCGATCGTGCGCGAGCCCGGCGTGTTCCTGTTCGACGAGCCGCTGTCGAATCTCGACGCCGCGCTGCGCGGCCAGACCCGCATCGAGATCGCGCGGCTGCACCGGCAGTTCGAACGCGCGAGCGTCGTCTACGTGACGCACGACCAGACCGAAGCGATGACGCTCGCCGACAAGATCGTGCTGCTGCACGCCGGCGCCGACACCGCGCAGCACGGCAGCATCGCGCAGGTCGGGGCGCCGCTCGACCTCTACCACCACCCGGCCAGCCGCTTCGTCGCGGGCTTCATCGGCTCGCCGCGGATGAACTTCCTGCCGGCCGTCGTCACGGCGTGCGATGCCCGTCGCACGGCCGTCACGCTCACGCCGTCCGGCGAAACCTTCACGCTGCCGCGCGACGGCTCGGCGCTCGACGCCGGTGCCGCCGTGACGCTCGGCATTCGCCCCGAACACCTGACGCTCGGCGCCGCGCACGACGCCACGACACTCGCACGCGACGTCGCGCTCGTCGAACGCCTGGGCGAACAGACCTACGTGCACCTCGACCAGCCCGGCGGCCACGCGCTGATCGCGAAAGTGCCCGGCGACGCGCAGGTGCGTACCGGCGAGCGCGTGCACGTGCATGCGCCGGCCGCGGCCTGCCATCTCTTCACCGAAGACGGCCGCGCGGTGCCCGCGTGCGCCGACGTCCACGTTCACCACTACGCATAAGGATCGGGCATGCGCCTCGGAGTCTGTTACTACCCGGAACACTGGCCGGAATCGATGTGGGCCGACGATGCCCGCAGGATGAAAGCGCTCGGCATCGAGCAGGTGCGGATCGCCGAATTCGCGTGGAGCCGTATCGAGCCGTCGCCCGGCGAATACGACTGGGGCTGGCTCGATCGGGCGGTCGACGTGCTCGGTGCGGCCGGCCTCGAGATCGTGATGTGCACGCCGACCGCGACGCCGCCGAAATGGCTGGTCGACCGCCATCCGGACATCCTCGCGATCGGCGCCGACGGCCGGCCGCGCGCGTTCGGCTCGCGCCGCCACTACGACTTCTCGTCGCCGACCTATCTCGAGGCGTCGCGCCAGATCTGCACGGCGGTCGCCGAGCGCTACGGCCGGCACCCGGCCGTGCGCTACTGGCAGACCGACAACGAGCTGGGCTGCCACCAGACCGTCGTCAGCTATTCGCCGGCCGCGCTCGTGCGATTCCGTGCGTGGCTGAAGGCGCGCTACGGCACGATCGACGCGCTGAACCGCGCGTGGGGAACCGTGTTCTGGAGCATGGAGTATCGCCATTTCGACGAGGTCGATGCGCCCGTCGGCACCGTCACCGAAGCGCACCCGTCGCATCGCCTCGACTACCGGCGCTTCGCGTCGGACGAAGTCGCGCGCTATCACCGGATGCAGATCGACGTGATCCGCGCGCACTCGCCGGGCCGGCCCGTCGCGCACAACTTCATGCAGCTGTTCACCGAGTTCGACCATTACGAACTGGCGCGCGACCTCGACGTCGCGACGTGGGACAGCTATCCGCTTGGCGCGCTCGAGGAGCAATGGTTCGCGCCCGACGTGAAGGCGCGCTGGCTGCGCACCGGCCATCCCGATTTCGCGTCGTTCAATCACGACCTCTATCGCGGCATGTCGAAGCTGCCGTTCTGGGTGATGGAGCAGCAGCCGGGCCCCGTGAACTGGGCGCAGTGGAACCCCGCGCCGCTGCCGGGCATGGTGCGCCTGTGGAGCTGGGAGGCGTTCGCGCACGGCGCCGGTTGCGTGTCGTACTTCCGCTGGCGTCAGGCGCCGTTCGCGCAGGAGCAGATGCATGCGGGTCTCAATACGCCGGACAACCGGCTCGACGAAGGCGGCCGCGAGGCGCAGCGCGTCGCGCGCGAGATCGCGGTCGTACGCGACGCAGGTGCCGATGCCGACCCGAGCGGCGCGGTGCGTGCCCCCGTCGCGCTCGTGTTCGACTACGAAGCGAAGTGGCTGTTCGAAGTGCAGCCGCAAGGCGCCGATTTCCACTACCCGCGCTTCGCGTTCGAGTACTACGCGGCGCTGCGTTCGCTCGGCCTCGACGCCGACATCGTTTCCGCGCATGCGCCGCTCGACGGCTACCGGCTCGTCGTCGTGCCGCCGCTGCCGGTCGTCCCGGACGATTTCGCCGCGCGGCTCGCGGCCTCGGGCGCGCACGCCGTGTTTGGGCCGCGCACCGGCTCGAAGACCGTCGACCTCCAGATTCCGCCGACGCTGCCGCCCGGCCCGCTCGCGTCGATCCTGCCGGTGCGCGTATGGCGCGTCGAATCGCTGCGGCCGAACGTGACCGAGCGGATCGACGGCACGCTGTGCGACGGTGCGCCGCTCGCGGGCCATGCGCGCCACTGGCGCGACTTCGTCGAGCTTCACGACGACACGCGCGGCGTCGTGCGCGCGCGCTTCGCCGACGGTCACCCGGCCTGCGTGTCGCACGGCACGCTGCACTACTGGGCCGCGCTGTTCGACGACGCGACCACCGCCCGGCTGTTCGCCGATGTCGCGGCCGAAGCCGGCCTCACGCCGACGCCGCTCGGCGACGGCGTGCGCGTGAGCCGGCGCGGCGGCCTGACTTACGTTTTCAACTATGGCGACACGCCGCACACGATCGACGCGGTACCGCCGTCGGCGTTCGTGCTCGGCAGTGCGCAAGTCGGGCCGCAAGACGTGGCCGTGTATCGAAGCCGTTCGTAGCACCCCGACACCGGCGCCGCGATGCGCCGGTCACGCACAAGACGACACACAGGAATGGAGACACGCATGACACATCGCCCCCTTCGCTTCGCCGCCCGGCTCGCCACGGCCGCCGCTGTCGCACTGGCATCGCTCGGCACGACGGCGCCCGCCGATGCCGGCACGCTGACGATCAACATCGCGTTCAAGGGCGCCAGCCAGCGCGCGGTCTGGCAATCGACGCTCGACGCGTTCCACAAGGCGCATCCCGACATCGACGTGAAGGCGACCTTCGTCGACGAGGAAGCGTACAAGGTGCAGCTCCCCGCCTGGCTCACGACCGTCGCGCCGGACGTCGTGAACTGGCACGCCGGCGAGCGGATGGCGTACTACGCGAAGCGCGGGCTGTTCGAGGACCTGAGCGGCGACTGGGCGAAGAACGGCTGGGGCGCGATGTATGCATCGACGCGCGACGCATCGTCGTACAACGGCAAGCAGTACGCGGCACCGACCGTCTACTACTCGTGGGGGCTGTTCTACCGCAAGGACCTGTTCCGCAAGGTCGGCATCGCCGACGAGCCGAAGACGTGGGACCAGTTTCTCGACGCATGCAAGAAGCTGAAGGCGGCCGGCATCACGCCGGTCGCGCTCGGCGGCCGCGACGCGTGGACGCTCGCCGGCTGGTTCGACTATCTCGACCTGCGCCTGAACGGCAACGCGTTCCACCAGCAGCTGATGGCGGGCGACGTGCCGTACACCGACCCGCGCGTGAAGAAGGTCTACACGACGTGGAAGTCGCTGATCGACGCGGGCTACTTCATCGACAACGCGCTGTCCTACGATCTCGACGGCGCCCAGCCGTTCCTGTTCCAGGGCAAGGCCGCGATGATGCTGATGGGCACCTTCATCGCGGCGGGTTTTCCGCCGAACGTGAAGCAGGAAATGGGCTACTACCGCTTCCCGATCATCGACCCGAAGGTGCCGACCGCCGAGGATGGCCCGGTCGAATCGCTGCATATCCCGACGAAGGCGAAGAACAAGGCCGACGCGCACACGTTCCTCGCGTTCGTCGAAACACCCGAGATGGGCGCGAAGCTCGCGGAAGGCCTCGGTTCGCTGTCGGCCAACAGCAAGTCGCCCGAGCCGGCCGACCCGGTCTCGCGCATCGGCTTCCGGATCCTTGCCGACACGAAGGGCGGCGTCGCGCAGTTCTACGACCGCGACATGACGAAGGAAATGGCCGACGAGGGGATGAAGGGCATGCAGCAGTTCCTCGCAAATCCGGCGCAGCTCGATACGGTGCTCGCGCAGCTCGAACAGACCCGCAAGCGGATCTACAAGAAGTAACGCCGAGACCCGCGCGGCGGTGCTCCGTCGCTGCGGCTGTCCCATCGTTCGCTCGTTCAGGAGCCCTGCCGTGTCCAGTCCGATTTCGTCCCGACACCTCGAGCCGCCCGCCGCGCCGCCGGAACCGCCGCACCCTCGCGCGCCTGCCGCGGTTACCGCGGTTGCATTACCCGCGCGCCGCCCGTCGCCCGCCGTGCGGCGGCAACGGCGTGCCGCGTGGCTGTTTCTCGCGCCGGCCTGCGCGATGGTTGCCGTCTATGTGATCTGGCCGATCCTGTCGACGCTGTGGCTGAGCCTGTACAACTGGGACGGGATGACCGAGCGCACGTTCGTCGGTCTCGCGAACTATGCGGAGCTGCTGCAAGCGCCGGCGTTCTACACGGCGCTGCGCAACAACGTGATCTGGCTCGCGCTCTTCATGCTCGCGCCGCCGCTCGGCCTCGCGCTCGCGCTGTACCTGAACCAGGCGGTCGCCGGCATCCGGCTCGTGAAGTCGCTGTTCTTCGCGCCGTTCGTGCTGTCGGGTGTGGTCGTCGGCCTGATCTTCTCGTGGTTCTACGATCCGACGTTCGGGCTGCTCGCGCTGATCGCCGGACACGGCATCCCGGTGCTCGGCGACGCGCGCTACGCGACGTTCGGCATCGTGTTCGCCGCGCTGTGGCCGCAAACCGCGTACTGCATGATCCTGTACCTCACCGGCCTCACGTCGCTCAATCCGGAACAGATCGAAGCCGCACGCATGGAAGGCGCGCGCGGCTTCGCGCTGCTGTGGCACGTGGTGCTGCCACAACTGCGGCCGACCACGTTCATGGCGATCGTCGTGACGGTGATCGGTGCGCTGCGCAGCTTCGACCTGATCTCGGTGATGACGAGCGGCGGCCCGTTCGAGAGCTCGACCGTGCTTGCGTATTACATGTACGACCAGGCGATCAAGTACTACCGGCTCGGCTATTCCGCGTCGATCGCGGTCGTGCTGTTCGCGATCATGCTCGTCTACATCGTGTTCCAGTTGCGCCGCCTGCTGCGCAACGAGCAGTGACCTGACCTTCCGGGGATGCCTTCATCATGTTTCCGACACCCGTTGCCCAATGGAAGCCGGTATCGCGCCGGCTGTACAAGCTGTCGCTGCCCGTCGCGCTCGTGATCTGGCTGCTGCCGATGATCGCGGTGTTCGTCACGTCGGTGCGCTCGACCGAGGAACTCGTCGAAGGCCACTACTGGGGCTGGCCGCGGCACTTCTCGATGATCGAGAACTATCGCGATGCACTGACCACGTCGCCGATGCTGCATTACTTCTGGAACAGCGTGCAGATCACGGTGCCGTCCGTGCTTGGCTCGATCGCGCTCGCGGCGATGGCGGGCTTTGCGCTTGCGACCTACAAGTTTCGCGGGAGCACGGCGCTGTTCGGCACGTTCGTCGCGGGTAATTTCGTGCCGGTGCAGGTGCTGATGATTCCGGTGCGGGACTTGTCGCTGCGGCTCGGTGTGTTCAATACGGTCGAGGCGCTGATCCTGTTTCATGTCGCGTTCCAGACGGGGTTCTGCACGCTGTTCCTGCGCAACTTCATCAAGCAGCTGCCGTTCGAGCTGATCGAGGCGGCGCGAATCGAAGGGGCGGGGGAATGGACGGTGTTCTGGCGGATCGTGTTGCCGTTGATCCGGCCGGCGCTGGCTGCACTGGCGATTCTCGTTTTTACGTTCGTGTGGAATGACTACTTCTGGGCGCTGTGTCTCACGCAAGGGGATGAGGCTGCGCCGATCACGGCAGGGGTTGCCGCGTTGAAGGGGCAATGGACGACGTCGTGGAACCTCGTGTCGGCCGGGTCGATCCTGGCGGCGTTGCCGTCCGTCGCGATGTTCTTCGCGATGCAGAAGCATTTTGTGGCGGGGCTGACGTTCGGGGCGACCAAAGGCTGAACGCGCGCAGCCCTGCGTATTCGTATCTCCCCCCTCCGCATCGAGAGGTTGCCCGCTTCGGCGGGCTTTTTTGCTGCCATATTGTGGCGAGAAGCGCAGTACGGACCCTGCATTCGACCAGTAACAGCCGAGGGCCACAAGAAAATGCGGTCTCTCAACTCCGAAGCTCGGCGCGAGCAGAGGCAGGTTCGTCAGCCGGAGCGCCTTGAAGGGCATGACTTCTTAGCTAGCCAATGGGGCACCACCCAGGAGCAGGTTGATCTGCCGTGATCTTGCTGAGCATCTCTACTACTTCCGCTCGACTCACGAGTTGGCCTTTGACTACGGGCTCCTCGGTTAGGCGGCTGATGAAATACTGCCGACCTTCTTCACTCAATGAATACGCTCCGTCACCATGACGAAGAAGGCGGCCTGACTCGAGATGTGTCCGATAGTTGCCCATGAAGCGGGAAATATCGAAGCGCTCACCTGCCAATAACCCGGTTGCTTCCAGAATCGCCTGCATGTAAGCCCGCATAGCGCGTGAATTTGCTGCGGGAGGAACTGCCAGTTTATAAAGGACTCGCACACGTTTTCCTTCTCATGCGCCGCATCTGACTTGAGCTATGGCGCAATGTTTTCCTTCCGCTTATTGAGGGGGAAGGCTCAATTCGCCCCCGCGGATGATGGGTTGGACCTCTCTCCTTGGTCAGGCGTGTAGTACGTCTTGTCTCGATTCCCTCGGGGAAGGTAGCAGTATTTCCCAGTTGTCTTCGTGAAGCTTTACGCGTGATTCAATGGACTTCAGACTCATGGTCAGGGTTCGTTTGCCATCACGCCTCTCTCCATTCGGCGTAGAGAGAAGGGCGTCAAGTTCCCCATGCTCAAACACAAAGAATCGACTGCGAGGATTTTTTCGATCGAGCAGCACAACGACAAGATAATCGAACCCATCTGCAAAGTTTCCGTTGACCGCCAGTTGATTCGGCCAATCGATAGTTTTGACTTGAAGGCGCCTCGTGCTTTCGTTCGTTACGATCACTACATCCCATCCCTTCTGCGTTTCACCATGAGCGAGATAGGCCTCAATGTTTCTCTTCAAAAGCTCGCCAAGAACGAGGTATTCACCAATGGCGGCGGAGACAGAGCGATTGTTATTCATAGGGTTGAAAGATTGGCTACATATGCATTTTTTACAAAACTATAGCCTGCGGTCGATTGGCCGCTTTACAGCACTTGTTTGAAAGACAGCTATGCCGCCCCCGACTCGCCGCCCTTGATCCTCAACTGCGCATCCACCGCCCCGATATTCTTCTCATGCGACACGAGCATTTGCGTGAGCGCATGGTGCATATCCGGCTGCGCAAGCGTCGGCAACAACGCCTGCAGCTTCCGCACGACCCACCGCTGGCCACGATTCAGGAACGCGAGCCGCTCCGCCAGATCGTCGATCGCCATCGCCTTTTCATGGAGCGCCCCGGTGGCATGCGTCGGCGTCGCACCAAGCGAGCGAATCGCTTCGACCAGCACCGCACACCCGTGCGCCTCATCCTGCCGAATACCAGCCACGAGCCGATGAAGTTCGGGATCGTCGATTTCCGTCGCCGTCTCCGACGCCACCCGCGCGCCGGCACGCTCGGCTTCCAGCAGTTCGTTCAGCAACGCGAGCAGCGCGTCGCGCTGCGCATCGGCGGGATCGTCCGTTGCATTGGCGGGGCAGGCGTCGTGCCCGTCATCGTGGATCCGGTTCGACATGCGATGTCCTCCGTTTCGGGAAGCGTGGCGCACCGGTTCGTCCGGCGTGGTTCCGTCACGCACGGCTCACGCGACAGCGTCACGCATCACGGCAAACGACAGGAGGCCACACGAAGAATGGCTGACAGTCTGACATAGCCATGTGACACGCGTTGCCAGACGACCCGCCGCGCGTGATGCGCGTCAAGACACGCCGCAACGCGCAGCCGGGATCACGTCCACCCTTCAAGCCGCAACGTCGACCGCACGAGCCGCTGCTCCTCCTGCTCGATCTCCCTCAGATATTCGACGCACTGGCGGATATGCTCGCTCGCCGCCTTGCGCGCCTGCTCGGGCAGCCGCCCGGTCACCGCGTTATAGAGCCGCGCATGCTGGCGATCGATCTGCTTCTTCAACGGCTCGCGGTGATAGAGGTTGTTCACCGACGCAAACACCGAGCTCAGCAGCAGATCCGTCAGCGACTGCAACGTATTCACGAGCACCGGGTTATGCGACGCCTCGCAAATCGCGAGATGAAACGCGTGATCGAGCTTCGCGCGCGCGGCCGGGTCGAGATCCTGCGCATCGGCCGCGGTCATCTCGTCGTAGCGACGCTTGATCAGGATGAAATCGGCAGACGTTCCGCGCAGCGCCGCCAGTCGCGCGGCCTCCGTCTCGAGCATCCCGCGCACTTCGAACAGGTCGTACAGCGTGCGCGGCTGCGAGCCGAGCAGGTGCATCATCGGCGAGACTTCGCGCTGCGGGGTCAGGCTCGCGACGAACGAGCCCTTGCCGTGCGTCGTCTCGATGATCCCGCGCGCACGCAGCAACTTCATCCCTTCGCGCACGGCCGTGCGCGACACGCCGAGCTTCTCGGTCAGCCGCCGTTCGGACGGCAATGCCTGCCCGGCCTTCAGCACGCCGTCGACGATCAATTGCTCGATCCGCTCGGCGACG
The DNA here is from genome assembly GCF_001411495.1 of Burkholderia cepacia ATCC 25416. Taxonomy (NCBI): domain Bacteria; kingdom Pseudomonadati; phylum Pseudomonadota; class Betaproteobacteria; order Burkholderiales; family Burkholderiaceae; genus Burkholderia; species Burkholderia cepacia. Next base: position 1,644,125 of record NZ_CP012982.1, read on the forward strand.
ACATCGGCGACATTGCGCGCCGGCGCTTGTCGATCCTGCATTTCCATACTGGTATGACCACTTTGGACGGATGTCGCCGATTTTCTCATAAACCCTTGTCATGACTGGCTTTTACGTCAAGACCCACCCCGGCTTCACGGCGCGCCTCGAAAAACTGGTATGACCACGCCCGCGACGTATGGACACGCACCGGCCGGCCGCCAAGAATGCCGTCCATCCGGCGCGGCGCGTATCCCGCGGCCGCCCGCATGGCGAAGAGAGTGGAGACGGAGACACACGATGAGTTTCACCTACGACGAACGGATCGACGGCCCGCTGGCGACCGTCGGCCGCGACACACTCGTCGCCGCACTGCACGCGGCGGCGCCCGGCCTCGACGTGCTGCACGAGCGCGAAGCGCTCAAGCCGTTCGAATGCGACGGCCTCGCCGCCTATCGCACGGTACCGCTCGCGGTCGTGCTGCCCGACACGGTCGAGCAGGTGCGCGCGGTGCTGCGCGTCGCCGCCGCGCTCGGCGTGCCGGTGGTCGCGCGCGGCGCGGGAACCGGGCTGTCGGGCGGCGCGATGCCGCTCGAAAAGGGCCTCCTGCTCGTGATGGCGAAGTTCAACCGGATTCTCGACATCGACCCCGATGCCGGCGTCGCGCGCGTGCAGCCCGGCGTGCGCAACCTCGCGATCTCGCAGGCAGCCGCACCGCACGGCCTCTACTACGCGCCCGATCCGTCGTCGCAGATCGCGTGCTCGATCGGCGGCAACGTCGCCGAAAACGCGGGCGGCGTGCACTGCCTGAAATACGGGCTCACGGTGCACAACATCCTGAAGGTCGAGATCCTGACGATCGACGGCGATACGCTCACGCTCGGCACCGACGCGCTCGACGCCCCCGGCTTCGACCTGCTCGCATTGTTCACCGGCTCGGAAGGGATGCTCGGCATCGTCACCGAAGTGACCGTGAAGCTGCTGCCGAAGCCGCCGAGCGTGAAGGTGCTGATGGCGAGCTTCGACGACGTCGCCGAAGCCGGTGCCGCCGTCGCGCGGATCATCGGCGCGGGCGTGATCCCCGGCGGCCTCGAGATGATGGACAACCTCGCGATCCGCGCGGCCGAGGATTTCATCCACGCGGGCTATCCGGTCGACGCACAGGCGATCCTGCTGTGCGAACTCGACGGCTCGCCCGCCGACGTCGACGAAGATGCCGAACGCGTCGCCACGCTGCTGCGCGATGCCGGTGCATCGGAGATCCGCGTCGCGCGCGACGAGGCGGAGCGCCAACGCTTCTGGGCCGGTCGCAAGAACGCGTTCCCCGCGGTCGGCCGCATGTCACCCGACTACTACTGCATGGACGGCACGATCCCGCGCCGCGAGCTGCCGCGCGTACTCGAAGGAATCGCCGCGCTGTCCGTCGAATACGGGCTGCCGGTCGCGAACGTGTTCCACGCGGGCGACGGCAACATGCACCCGCTGATCCTGTTCGACGCGAACCGCCCCGGCGAACTCGACCGCGCGGAAGCGCTGGGTGGAAAGATCCTCGAGCTGTGCGTCGCGGCGGGCGGCAGCATCACCGGCGAGCACGGCGTCGGGCGCGAGAAGATCAACCAGATGTGCGTGCAGTTCAACGCCGACGAAATCACGTTCTTCCACGCGGTGAAGGCCGCGTTCGATCCGCAGGGCCTGCTCAATCCCGGCAAGAACATCCCGACGCTGCACCGCTGCGCCGAATTCGGCGCGATGCACGTCCATCACGGCAAGCTGCCGTTTCCCGAACTGGAGCGTTTCTGATGCGACGCGAAATCGAATCGATCGACGACAGCGCGGCACTCGTCGCCCAGGTCGACGCGGCGATCCACGACCGCCAGCCGCTGCACATTCGCGGCGCCGGCACCAAGACGTTCCTCGGGCGCCCAGTCGAAGGCCGCACGCTCGACGTGCGCACGCATCGCGGCGTCGTGTCCTATGACCCGACCGAACTCGTCGTCACCGCGCGCGCGGGCACGCCGCTCGCCGACCTCGAAGCGATGCTCGATTCGGCCGGCCAGATGCTGCCGTGCGAGCCGCCGTCGTTCGGCGGCGCGGCCACGGTCGGCGGCATGGTCGCGGCGGCGCTGTCGGGCCCGCGCCGCCCGTGGGCCGGCGCGGTACGCGACTTCGTGCTCGGCTGCCGCGTGATCACCGGCCACGCGAAACACCTGCGCTTCGGCGGCGAGGTGATGAAGAACGTCGCGGGCTACGACGTGTCGCGGTTGCTCGCGGGCAGCTTCGGCTGTCTCGGCGTCGTGACCGAGGTGTCGCTGAAGGTGCTGCCGAAGCCCCGTGCGACGTGCGATCTCGCGTTGCCGCTCGCGGTGGACGAAGCCGTGCAGCGCGTCGCCGCATGGCGGCGCGCGGGGCTGCCGCTCGCGGGCGCCTGCCACGCGGACGGCGTGCTGCGCGTGCGGATCGAAGGCGGCGAGGGCTCGGTGAAGGCCGCGCGCGACACGATCGGCGGCGACTGCATGGACGACCATGACGATGCGTTCTGGGCACGGCTGCGCGACCTTGCGCTGCCGTTCTTCGACGACCCGCGCCCGCTGTGGCGCGTGTCGGTGCCGGCCGCCGCGCCGCTCGACGCCCTGCCCGGCGCGCTGCTGGCCGACTGGGGCGGCGCACAGCGCTGGCTGAAAAGCGACGCCGCACCGGCCGATGTGCAACGGCTCGCCGCGCAATGGGGCGGGCACGCGACCTGCTTCACGCCGGGCACGACGCGCGAGCCGTTCCAGCCGCTGCCGCCCGCGCTGCTGCGCGTGCACCGCCAGCTCAAGGCACAGCTCGACCCGCATGCGATTTTCAATCCCGGCCGCCTGTACGCCGATTTCTGACGCGAACCCGATCCCGACCCGCCGATGCAAACCAATCTCAGCGAAGCAAGCAAGGCCCTCGCCCGGGCCGACGAAGCGGAAGCGATCCTGCGCGCGTGCGTGCACTGCGGCTTCTGCAACGCGACCTGCCCGACCTACCAGGTGCTCGGCAACGAGCTCGACGGGCCGCGCGGGCGCATCTACCTGATCAAGCAGCTGCTCGAAGGCGAGCCGTGCGGCGAACGCACGCAGCGGCATCTCGACCGCTGCCTGACGTGCCGCAACTGCGAGACGACCTGCCCGTCCGGCGTGCGCTATCACACGCTGCTCGACATCGGCCGCGCGGAAGCCGAAAAACGTGCGCAGCGGCCCACGCGCGAGCGCCTGCTGCGCGCGGGGCTGCGGCACGTCGTGCCGCGCCCGGCGACGTTCGCCGCGTTGCTGAAGGCCGGCCGCGCGCTGCGCCCGCTGCTGCCGGGCACGCTGCGGGACAAGATCCCGGCCGCCGTGCCCGCGGCCGCGCCGCGCCCGCCCGTGCGCCACGCGCGGCGCGTGCTGATGCTCGAGGGCTGCGTGCAGCCGTCGCTGTCGCCGAACACCAATGCGGCCGCCGCGCGCGTGCTCGACCGGCTCGGCATCAGCGTGAGCCCGGCGCGCGAGGCCGGCTGCTGCGGCGCGACCGAATATCACCTGAACGCGCAGGATGCCGGCCTCGCCCGCGCACGCCGCAACATCGACGCATGGTGGCCCGCGATCGAAGCGGGCGCGGAAGCGATCGTGCTGACGGCAAGCGGCTGCGGCGCGTTCGTGAAGGAATACGGCGACCTGCTGCGCTCCGACCCCGTCTACGCGGAGAAAGCGCGGCGCGTCAGCGCGCTCGCGCGCGACCTCGCGGAAGTGATCGCGGCCGAGCCGCTCGACGCGCTGGCCGAGTCGACGCCGCGCCGCGTCGCGGTTCATTGCCCGTGCACGCTGCAGCACGCGCAACGGCTCGGCGGCGCGGTGGAAAGCATCCTGACGCGGCTCGGCTTCGATCTGACGAATGTCGCCGACGGCCATCTGTGCTGCGGCTCGGCCGGCACGTATTCGCTGACGCAGCCCGAACTCGCGACGACGCTGCGCGACAACAAGCTCGATGCGCTTGAAGCCGCGCGGCCGGACCTGATTGTCACGGCCAACGTCGGCTGCCAGACTCACCTGAACGGCGCGGGCCGCACGCCCGTGCGCCACTGGATCGAGCTCGTCGACAACCGACTCGTCAACTGACCTGATTCCGGAGGATCTCCATGCAGACGAAACCCGAACTCGAACTGGCCGATGCCGACCGCATGCTCGCCGCCGCCCGTGCGGAAGCGGAACGCCACGGCTGGGCCGTGTCGATCGCCGTCGTCGACGACGGCGGCCACCTGCTCGCGTTTGCACGCCTGGACGGCGCATCGCCGGCCAGCGCCTGTATCGCGCAGGACAAGGCGCGGGCGGCGGCGCTCGGCCGGCGCGAGACGAAGGCGTATGAGGATATGATCAACGGCGGCCGCACCGCGTTTCTCAGCGCGCCGCTGACGGGGTTGCTCGAAGGCGGCGTGCCGGTCACGGTCGGCGGCCGGATCGCGGGCGCGATCGGCGTGTCTGGCGTAAAGTCCGAACAGGACGCGCAGATTGCCCGCGCCGGCACACAAAGCGTCGCGGTATGACCAGCCAAGCCGCGCGCGATTTTTCCCCGGGAGGATTAACGATGATCGACCAAGCAGGACTGCAAGTCGCGCCAGCGCTTAGCCAGTTCATTGAAAACGAAGCGTTGCCGGGCACCGGCATCGACAAGGCCGCGTTCTGGAGCGGTTTCTCGGCCCTGGTGCACGACCTGGCGCCGCGCAACCGCGAGCTGCTCGCGGAACGCGACCGCCTGCAGCAGGAACTCGACACCTGGCACCGCGCGCACCCCGGCCCGGTGCGCGACCACGCCGTGTATCGCGCATTCCTCGAACAAATCGGCTACCTCGTGCCGGTCCCGTCGAACGTCGCGGCAGCCACCGCGAACGTCGACAGCGAGATCGCGACGCAGGCCGGCCCGCAGCTCGTCGTGCCGCTGTCGAACGCGCGTTATGCGCTGAACGCCGCGAACGCTCGCTGGGGCAGCCTGTACGACGCGCTGTACGGCACCGACGCACTGCCTGAAGACGGCGGCGCCGAACGCACCACGGCCTACAACCCGACGCGCGGCCAGCGCGTGATCGACTACGCGCGCAACGTGCTCGACAACGCGGCGCCGCTCGCGGGCGGCTCGCACCGCGACGCGCTGCGCTACCGCGTGCAGGACGGCCAGCTCGCCGTCGAAACCGCCAAGGGGATCGTGGGCCTCGCGCAGCCGGCGCAGTTCGTCGGCTACCAGGGCGCGGCCGACGCGCCGTCCGCGATCCTGCTGAAGCACAACGGCCTGCACATCGAGATCCAGATCGACGCATCGACGCCGATCGGCCGCGCCGATCTCGCGAACGTGAAGGACGTCGTGCTCGAAGCCGCGGTCAGCACGATCATCGACTGCGAGGATTCGGTCGCGGCGGTGGACGCCGACGACAAGGTCCAGCTCTACCGCAACTGGCTCGGCCTGATGCAGGGCACGCTGGTCGAGGAAGTCGCGAAGGGCGGCAAGACCTTCACGCGCCGCCTGAACGCCGACCGCGAGTACACGACGCCCGACGGCGGCACGCTGTCGCTGCACGGCCGCTCGCTGCTGTTCGTACGCAACGTCGGCCACCTGATGACCAACGGCGCGGTGCTCGACCGCGACGGCAACGAGATTCCGGAAGGGATCCTCGACGGCGTCGTCACGGTGCTGTGCTCGCTGCACGACCTGAAGGCGAAGCGCAACTCGCGCACCGGCTCGATCTACATCGTGAAGCCGAAGATGCACGGCCCGGTCGAAGTCGCATTCGCCGATACGCTGTTCGCGCGCATCGAGGATCTGTACAACCTGCCGCGCAACACGCTGAAGATGGGCATCATGGACGAGGAGCGCCGCACCAGCGTGAACCTCGCCGCATGTATCGCCGCCGCCGCCGCGCGCGTCGCGTTCATCAACACCGGCTTCCTCGACCGCACCGGCGACGAGATGCACACCGCGATGGAAGCGGGCCCGATGATCCGCAAGGGCGACATGAAATCGTCGGCGTGGATCCAGTCGTACGAGCGGAACAACGTGCTCGCGGGCCTGTCGGCCGGCCTGCGCGGCCGCGCGCAGATCGGCAAGGGCATGTGGGCGATGCCCGACCTGATGCACGCGATGCTCGAGCAGAAGATCGCGCATCCGCGCGCCGGCGCGAACACCGCGTGGGTGCCGTCGCCGACCGCCGCGACGCTGCACGCGCTGCACTACCACCTCGTCGACGTGCAGGCCGTCCAGCAGGAACTCGAGAAGACGCCGTACGCGAGCGAACGCGACACGCTGCTCGAAGGGCTGCTGACCGTGCCGGTCGTCGAGCGCGCCGCGTGGAGCGAAGCCGAGATCCTGAGCGAAGTCGAGAACAACGCGCAGGGCATCCTCGGCTACGTCGTGCGCTGGGTCGAACAGGGCGTCGGCTGCTCGAAGGTGCCGGACATCCACGACGTCGGCCTGATGGAAGACCGCGCGACGCTGCGCATTTCGAGCCAGCACATCGCGAACTGGCTGCGCCACGGCGTGATCACCGAGGCATTCGTGCTCGACGTGTTCAAGCGGATGGCGCGCGTCGTCGACCAGCAGAACGCCGGCGACCCGAACTATCGCCCGATGGCGCCCGGCTACGACCAGTCGACCGCGTTCAAGGCCGCGTGCGCGCTCGCGCTGCAGGGCACGTCGCAGCCGAGCGGTTATACCGAGCCGCTGCTGCACCGGTTCCGGCTCGCGTTCAAGGCGCAACAGCACGGCGGATAAGCACGGCCGTGCCGCGGGTTTCCGGCGTGCCGGCAGCCCGTACGCCGGGCTTCACGAAACGGGCGGCCGCAACGGCCGCCCGTTTTCATTTTCGCGTTCGCCCGGCTGCTGAAACGAATAATCGGCGCATATCGACGCCTTCATTTTTTTCGCTCGCCTGCCGTTAACCCGATGGGAATCGGCGGCCGTGTACCGCGGTTTCGCCGCTCATGCCGTACAGCCTTGCGCTGGAACGCTTTGCCGGATATTCGCAAGCCCGGGAATTCACTGAAATTTGATCCGGATCAACGGCCCGCAACATTTTCCGCGCGCGGGAACGCGCGCGTTATACTCCGTTGAATTCGCACTGCCCGATTCCTCGGATCGTTGAATCGGCGTAGATGTCACCAGTAAATGCTCGATTTACCGGTATATCTGGCCGCGATTCCCGGTAATCAGTGTCCATTTTCTCGCCGGCCGGCAGGAAGGCGTCGAATGGACGCGTGGCGGATCGCCGCCGCCACGTCATACGAACAATCGCATCGGCCCGCCGCCCGGCGGCAATGCCCATCGATCCACGGACCATGGCAGAAACCGATTACGCAGTGCCCAGCGAATCCGGCCTGACGAGCCGTGTCGCCGCACATCTGCGCCGGTTCCTGCTGCCGCACCTGATCTTCTATACCGGGCTGCTGATCGCGCTGCTCCTGCTGTCCCTGTGCGGGATCGTGCTGTACGAAGGCCGCATCGACGCGCGCGACCGCTCGATCTCGATGCAGCAGAATCTCGCGCTGATGGCGTCGTGGGACATCGAGCGCAACATCGAGATCTATTCGCTGTCGCTGCAGGCCGTCGTCGAAGGCGAGAACGACCCGGATGTCGTCAAGCTGCCGATGCCGCTGCGCCGCCAGGTGCTGTTCGACCGTGCGACGACGGCCAAGTACCTCGGCGGCATCTATGTGCTCGACGCGAAGGGCGACATCGCGGTCGACGGCAAGAGCGACGTGCCGCGCAAGGCCAACTTCGGCAACGAGCCGTACTTCACGACGCACCGCGACCATCCCGACGTCGGCCTGTACGTCAGCCCCCCGTATCATTCGCGCTTGCGCGGCGGCTCGCCGAGCATCGCGCTCAGCCGGCGGATCACGGGGCCCGACGGCTCGTTCGGCGGCGTCGCCGTGATGTCGATCCGGCTCGAATATTTCCAGAACCTGTTCTCGCGGCTGTCGCTCGGCGATCGCGGCTCGATCGCGCTGATCAACACCGACGGCAAGATGGTCGCGCGCGAGCCGTACGACCCGAAGATCGTCGGCCGCGACATCAGCCACGCCAGCACGTTCCGGCGGTTCATGACCGCCAACGAAGGCAGCTTCGCCGATACCGCGTCGATCGACGGCGTGCGCCGCCTCTACGTGTTCCGGCATCTCGAGCACCTGCCGCTCATCATCATGGTCGCGCGCTCGGAAGCGGATACCTACGCCGCGTGGTACGACCGTGCGATTCCGATCGGCTCGGCGATGGTTGCGCTCGCGATCGGCTTCGTCGGCCTGTCGCTGCTGCTCGACGTGCAGCTGCGCAAGCGCCACCGCGCGGAAACCGAACTGCAGGCGCTCGCGCGCACCGACGGCCTCACGGGCCTCGACAACCGCCGCATGCTCGACGTCACGCTCGCACGCGAATGGCGCCGGGCCGCGCGCTCGCAGCACGCGCTGTCGCTGCTGTTCATCGACGTCGACTACTTCAAGCGCTACAACGACACCCAAGGGCACCAGGCCGGCGACGACGCGCTCGCCGCGGTCGGCCACTGCATCGCCGGCTGCCTGCGCCGCCCGGCCGATTACGCGGCGCGCTACGGCGGCGAGGAGTTCGTCGTCGTGCTGCCCGACGTCGATACGGACGGCGCGGCGTCGATCGCCGAGACGATCCGCACCGGCATCCTCGATCTCGGCATCCGTCACGACGCCGGGGCAACCGGCCGCCTGACGGTGAGCATCGGCGTGACGACGAGCTATCCGGAACACGACGACGACATGCAGGCCGCGCTGAAGCTGGCCGACGACGCGCTGTATCGCGCGAAGGAAGGCGGGCGCAACCGCATCGTCGTGCACGCGGCCCCCTCCGGCGGCCTCGCGGCGCGGCGGGCCTGACCGGGCCTGACCGGGCCTGACCGGGCCGCCGCCGGGCGACGGCAGGGCAGCTGGCCGGCCACTGTCGCCGCCCGCGCGCAAAATCGCCGACAATGTCGCCTCGACACGCCGCCGCGCGGCTGCCTGGCCCGGCCGGCCCGCGCGGGTGCGCGGCCGCTTCGCACCACCATGAGACTCAAGGCAAAGATCTTCCTTCTGGCCATCGTGCCGTTCCTGCTCGCGATCGCCGGCATCGGTTTCGGCGTGCGCCAGCAGGCGACGTCCCTCGCGCGCACGCAGCACGCGACGATCCAGGCCGCGTACATGTCGAGCAAGGAGGTCGAGCTCAAGCACTACGTCGAGCTCGCGACGAGCGCGATCATGCCGCTCTACGACGCGAGCGGCCGCAACGCGCGCGACGACGCGCTGCTGCGTACGCAGGCGCTCGCGATGCTGCAGAAGATGGATTTCGGCCCGGACGGTTACTTCTTCGTGTACGACCTGCACGGCAATTCCCTGATGCATCCGCGCGAGCCCGAGCGGGTCGGCCACAACTACTGGTCGATGCGCGACCCGCAGGGCGCGCTGACGATCCAGAAGCTGATCGGCGCGGCGTCGAGCGGCGGCGGCTATGTGCGCTACGCGTGGCAGCGGCCGTCGACGGGCCGCGTCGCGCCGAAGCTGGGCTACGTCATCGCGCTCGAACGCTGGGGCTGGATGGTCGGCACCGGCATCTATCTCGACGATGTCGACACCGCGCTGCAGCGCATCGACGCGCGCGCGTCCGCGAACATCGAGCGCACGATGAGCTGGCTCACCGCGATCGCGCTCACGGGTGCCGCCGCGATCGCCGTGTGCGCGCTGGTGCTGAACGTCAGCGAGTCGCGCAGCGCCGACGCGAAGCTCAAGCTGCTTGCGCAGCGCGTCGTCGAATCGCAGGAGCAGGAGCGGGCGCGGCTGTCACGCGAGCTGCATGACGGGATCAGCCAGATGATGGTATCGGCGAAGCTGATGCTCGAATCCGCGCTCGCGCGCTTCGAACGCGGCACCGCGCGCATGCCCGAGGCCGAGCAGGCGCTGACATCGGGCGTCGTGCGGCTCGGCGACACGCTGCGTGAAGTGCGGCGCATCTCGCATGCGCTGCGCCCCGCGATGCTCGACGATCTCGGCCTCGCGGCGGCGCTCGAGCAGCTGGTGCGCGAGCTCGGCGCCGAAAGCGGCATCGACATCGGTTACACGCAGGTCGCGCACAGCGGCGCCCGGCCGCTGCCCGCGGCGGTCAACACCGCGCTGTTCCGGATCGCGCAGGAAGCGTTGAGCAACATCGTGCATCATGCGCGGGCGTCGCGCGCGGCCGTCACGCTCGACGTCGGTGCGCAATCCGTCACGCTGACCATCGCCGACAACGGCTGCGGCTTCGACGCCGAACGCTCGCAGGCCGACGTGCGCCACGGCATCGGCCTGCGCAACATGCGCGAGCGCCTCGACGCGCTCGGCGGCACGCTGACGATCACGTCGCAGGTCGGCCACACGATCGTCGCCGCGCGCGTGCCGCTGCCAGGCGCCGCGTCATGACGCGCCCCATCACAGGAGACCTTTCACGCATGAGCGCCCCCGACACCGCCCGGCCCGTCGCCCGACTGCTGCTCGTCGACGATCACCCGCTCGTGCGCGACGGCTTGCGGATGCGGCTCGAAGCGGCCGACCTGTCCGTGGTCGGCGAAGCCGGCAACGCCGACGAGGCGCTCGCGCTCGCCGCGTCGCTCGAACCCGATCTCGCGCTGATGGACATCGGCATGAACGGCATGAACGGCATCACGCTCGCGGGCGTGTTTCACGAACGCTTTCCGGGCATCCGCGTGCTGATGCTGTCGATGCACGACAACGTCGAATACGTGACGCAGGCCGTGCGTGCCGGCGCGAGCGGCTACCTGCTGAAGGATTCGCCCGCGAGCGAGATCGTGCGCGCGATCGGCACGGTGCTGGCGGGCCAGACGTTCTTCAGCGAAGGGCTCGCCGCGCGGATGATCCACGCGAGCACGACCGCGTCGCCGCTCGACCGGCTCACGCCGCGCGAACGCGACATCCTCGACGCGCTGGCTGAAGGGCTGTCGAGCAAGCAGATCGCGCAGCAGACAGGGCTGTCGGTGCGCACGGTCGAGACGCACCGGCTCAACCTGAAGCGCAAGCTGGAGATCGAGGGGCAGGCCGAGCTGATCAAGTTCGCGGTCGAGCATCGGCGAAGGTAGGTCGGCGCCGCGATCTGCTGCAAAAGGCTCGGCCGGCCGGCAAGGCATATCAATCCGACCGTGAAGACGTCATACACGCCGCCGTCGCGCCCCCCGATTGCTTCTTCGTTTCACGCCGCATCATCAGCATCACAGCAACACCCACACTGAGGATTCCGGAACACAGGACCGCGATCGAAAAACCGTGCGCCATCGCATCCCGATACGCGCCAAGCAGCGCCGGCTGTCCCGCTGCAAACACATGCTCCATCACCGCCTGCCGCGCCAGCGTATCCGCTTGCGCGCTGCCGGCCGCTTGCATCGCGGCCGTCATCCGGTGCAGCGCACCGACGCTCATCATGCTGCCGAGCACCGCGATGCCCATGCTCATCCCCGTCTGGCGCAACGCGTTCATCGTCGCCGACGCCATGCCCGCACGCTCGGCCGGCGCGAGTTCCATCACGGTCATGCCGGTCGCGGGCACCGCGAGCCCCATGCCGACCCCGAGCACCGCCAGCGCGATGCCGACGGGCACATACGGCGTTCCCGCACCGAAGCCCGCCATGACCGCGAGCATCGCGCCGACCAGGCCATACCCGGCCACCATCAGCGCGTGCAACGGAATGCGCGCCGCGATGCGCCCGAACAGCATCGACGTGATCGCCGTCATCACGAACTGCGGCATCAGTTGCCAGCCGGCGGCGGCGGGCGTGCGGCCCTGCGCCTGCTGCAGGAACAGCGACAGGAAGAACAGGCTGCTGTACCCCGAGAACCCGAGCACGAACGACGCGAGATTGGCGCGCACCAGTCGCCGGTCGCGAAACAGCCAGACCGGCAGCAGCGGCCGCTCGACGCGCGTTTCGACACGCACGAACACGACGAACGCCACCGCGGCGCCCGCGAGCGGCGCGAGCACCTTCACGTGCGACGCGCCGGCTTCGCCGATGCCGATCAGCCCGTACGTGAGCAACCCGAGCCAGGCCACGCTCAGCGCCTGGCCGAGCGGATCGAACGCCGCGTGCTGCGGATGCCGGCGCTCCGGAATGCCCCACGCGCCGAGCAGCACGGTCACGATGCCGATCGGCACGTTGACGAGGAAGATGTCCTGCCATCCGCCATGCTCGACGAGCAGCCCCCCCACCAGCGGCCCGAGGATCAGCGCGAGTGCGCTGAACGCGGACCATCCGCCGATCGCGCGGGCGCGCTCGCGCGCATCGGGAAACGCATGCGTGAGGATCGGCATCGCGCCCGGTATCAGCAACGCGCCGGCGAGCCCCTGGATCGCGCGCCCGATCAACAGCGGCTCGAGCCGGCTCGCGCATGCGCAGACCACCGACCCGGCCGTGAACAGAACCACGCTGGCGAGCCACACGCGCTTGTGTCCGTAGCGATCGCCGAGCGGGCCGGCCGACAGCATGAACGCCGACAACGCGAGCGCGTACGCGTTGACGACCCACTGAAGGCCACCGATGTCGGTATCGAGCGCCGTCTGCAGCGTCGGCAACGCGACGTTGACGATGCTGATGTCGAGCGTGGCGAGAAAGGTGCCGAGACAGGCGGCCAGGACGAGTGCGGCGCGACGGTAGCGAGGCATGGCGGTCGGCCCTTCACGGGCACGAAGATGAGAATGATTCGCATCATATATACCGACTGACCGTCGGTCAATGGATTGCGTTGGCCGTGAACGGGGCGCTGGCCTAAACTGCGGGCTTTGCACGAACGGGCGTCGAGCCGCGCGATGACGGACAGGACAAAGGCAGGAATCACGACAGGAAAGGACGACGCGCCGGCGGGCAAGCTGCCGCGCACAAAGCCGGCGGAAGTGCGCCTCGAGGAGCTGATGGCCGCGGCCGAGAGGCTGTTCCTCGCGCAGGGCGTGGAAGCGACGACCATCAGCGAGATCGTCGAGCACGCGCAGGTGGCGAAGGGCACGTTCTACCACTACTTCGAATCGAAATCCGACATGCTCGCCGCGCTCGCGCAGCGCTACACGGCGTCGTTCCTCGACCGTTTGCAGCACGCCGTGGACGCGTGCGACGCCGACGACTGGCTCGCGCGCCTGCGCGCGTGGATCCGCACCAACATCGAAACCTACGCGGCGACCTACCGCACGCACGACATCGTCTACGCGAATCACCATCACCACGATCGCGCGAATGCCGACAAGAACGCGATCCTCGAACAGCTCGGCGAGATTCTCGACGGCGGCGCACGGGCCGGCACCTGGCGGCTCGCGCACCCACAGGTCACCGCGCTGCTGATCTATGCGGGCGTGCACGGCGCGACCGACCACATCATCGCGGCGCCGGAAACGGATCGCACCGCGTTCGTCGACGCGGTGGTCGACGATTGCCTGCGGATGCTCGGCGTCGGCACCTGACGCACGGCAACGCATCAGGCACCCGAAGGCGAATGCCGTTCAGTCACGCTGAACGGCATTTTTCATTGGTGCCATCGCAAAGTGACAATTGTTCATCTTACGAATTGTTGACGCCAGTAGGATTCGTTCTGTCCAAGTGTAACCAAGCCGAAAACATAATATTCGGCCGTGTGATGCCTTTTCGGGTCGCCGTTGGATGTCGCGTCGCGCTGTCAACGGATATCGCGTCGGCGTCGTATCACCATCCAGATCGATTCTTTCTGAAACCAAAACATGCAAACCAAACTCATCACCGCCGTGTTGTTCGTGGCTGCAGCCACTGCGTCGCAAATCGCATCCGCAGCCGACGGCACAATCACGTTCAACGGCAGCGTTACCGCGCAAACCTGCACGATCAACGGCAACGGCAGCGGCTCGAACAACTTCAATGTGCCGCTGCAATCGGTGGCGACCAGCGCGCTGGCCGCCGCAGGCCAGTGGGCCAACCGCACGCCCTTCAACATCGCGCTGACGGCCTGCACGCCGGCGTCGGGCAACGTCCACACCTACTTCGAACCGGGCCCGACGGTCGACACCGCCACCGGCAACCTGATCCTGGCCGCCGGCGGCGCGACCAACGTCGAGATCCAGCTGCTGAACGGCGACGGCACCTATTCGCCTATCAAGATCGGCGCAGCTGACGCCTCGCAAAACTCGAAGTCAGTCGCAATCAGCTCGACCGGCACCGCCACGCTGAACTACTACGCGCAGTACTTCGCAACCGGCGCTGCAACGGCAGGCGCGGCGACGTCGAGCGTGATGTACTCGCTCGTTTATCAGTAACCAATCACTTAGTTATACATAGCAAGATCGGGCGGAGCGGCACGACGTCGCACCGCCCCTCGTGCTCGCTACCTGCATCGATCTCCATCATGAAGCTTCGAAATACACTCCGGCGCGCGATCGCCACCGCATGCGCCGCATGGCTCGGCAACCTGGCAACGCCCGCCGATGCATCGGTGGTGATCGGTGGCACGCGCGTAATCTATGCCGCGAGCGAATCCGAGGTCACGCTCAAGCTGTCGAACGCCGGCCAGTCGCCCGCGCTCGTGCAGTCGTGGGTCGATACAGGTGACGTGCGCGGCGCGCCGTCCACGACCAAGGTGCCCTTCACCGTCACGCCGCCGATCTCGCGGATCGATCCGTCCAAATCGCAGACGCTGCGCATCGTCTACACCGGCGAACCCATGCCGCACGATCACGAGTCGGTGTTCTGGCTCAACGTGCTCGAGGTGCCGCCCAAGCCGAGCGCGGCGGACGCGGACATGAACCGTATCCAGCTCGCATTCCGTTCGCGCATCAAGCTGTTCTATCGTCCGGAAAAACTCGCGGGTTCATCGGCCGATGCGCCGGCGCAGCTCACCTGGCGGCTCACACAGGCCGACGGCAAGCCGGCCATCGAGGCGCACAACCCGACGCCGTTCCATGTGTCGCTGACCACGATCAGCGTGCAGTCGGGCGGACGCAGCGCAATCTTCGACGATGGCGGCATGGTCGGGCCGGGCGAGACGCGCGCCTTCCCGCTGAAAGGCGATGTGCCCGGCTCGGCCGGCGCCAGCGTGCGTTACACGACGCTGAACGACTACGGCGGCTCGGTCATCGGCGAGACGCCATTGCGGTCAGACACCGCCGCACCGTCGCGATGATGCGCGACTGACTCTCTTCCATTGCGCGAGGCGCGGGTAGCGCGCCACGTCCTTTCCACAGCAAGACCAAGCATGCCCGCCCGGGCAGGGCGGAGGCTTGCTCACGCTCGGGTGCCTATCGTGATCCAACGTCTTTCGAGTTTGCCGCCATTCGTGCGCTGGCGCCCGCGCCCGTGCTTCCTGCTCGCGCTGTCGGTGTTCGCGTCGACGGGCACGATGGCGCAGACCACAAGCGCCACACAGGTGGCGGAAGTCCAGTTCGACGACCTGTTCCTGCAGCGCCCGGGCGGCACGCGGGTGGACGTCAGTCGCTTCGAAAAAGGCAATGCCGCGGCGCCGGGTTCGTATCGCGCCGACCTGTACGTCAACACGAACTGGATCGGTCGTACCGCGATCACGCTGCGCCAGGTGGGCGACAGCCGAAACAACGTCCAGCCCTGCTTCGATCGCGAGCTGCTGCAGCAGGTCGGGGTGGATCTCGCGAAGCTGTCGCCCGAAGCGACGCTCATGTTGACGGACTCGAACCATGCCTGCGCGACGATCGGCATGCTGGTGCCGGACGCCGTCGCCACTTTCGACAATGGCGAGCAGCGGCTCGACGTCAGCATCCCGCAGGCCTCGTTGAGCCGCGCGGCGCGCGGCTACGTGGATCCGCGCTACTGGGACGAGGGCGTGCCGGCTGCGCTGCTGTCGTACAACGGCAACCTCTACCGCGCCGACAACCAGGGCGCCTCGTCGACCCAGGCCTACCTGGGCCTGACCGCCGGCCTGAACGTCGGGCCCTGGCGCTTCCGCCACAACGGCAACACCACCTACGACACGCACGGCGGCACGCACTACCAGAGCGTGCAGACCAGCCTGCAGCGCTCGATCGCGCGCCTGAAGGCGCAGCTCGTGATCGGCGACGCGTTCACCGACGGCACGATGTTCGACAGCGTGGGCTTTCGCGGCGTGCGGATCGCCAGCGACGAGCGCATGTATCCGGAATCGCAACGCGGCTATGCGCCGACCATCCACGGCATCGCCAACAGCAATGCGCTGGTGCAGGTGCGCCAGAACGGCAACATCGTCTACAGCGCCAACGTCGCGACCGGCCCGTTCGAGATCGACGATCTCTATGCGACCGGTTATGGCGGCGACCTCGACGTCATCGTGACCGAAGCCGACGGCAGCATCCACACCTTCAAGGTGCCGTATGCGTCGGCCGTCAGTTCGCTGCGGCCCGGCATCACGCGTTTCAGCGTGACGGCCGGCCAGTACCGCAGTCCGCTGCTGTCGAGCAAGCCCGCGCTGTTCCAGGCGACCATACAGCACGGTTTCACCAACCTGATCACCGGCTACGGCGGCATGACGGCCGCGCCCGGCTACCTGGCAGGCCTGGCCGGCGTCGCACTCAACACCGGGCTGGGCTCGTTCGCGCTGGACATCACGCAGGCCAACACCGATCTGCCCGGCCTGGGCACGCGCCACGGCCAGAGCGTGAAGCTCTCGTACAGCAAGCTGATCAGTCCGACCAATACCAATATCGCGGTGGCCGCCTATCGTTATTCGAGCAGCGGTTACCTGGGCCTGCAGGACGCCATGCAGTTGCGCAGCCAGCAGACCGGCGGCGTGAACGGCCTGCTGTCGGGCGGCGTGCGTCGCGGTCAGTTCCAGGTCATGCTGAACCAGGGCCTGCCGGAAGGCTGGGGCTCGTTCTACCTGTCCGGCTCGACCGTCAATTACTGGAATCGCAGCGGCAACGACACGCAGTTCCAGGCCGGCTACAGCAACAATTTCCGGCGCATCAACTACGGCGTGTCGGTCGCGCGCCAATTCGACGCGACGCAAAACCGCTGGGACAACCGCTTCATGCTGAACGTGTCGATCCCGCTGAACCTCGGCTCGCGCACGTTGTACTCGTCGACCAGCCTGCAACACGACAGCCATGGCGCAACCCTGGTCCAGCAGTCGCTGACCGGCTCGCTCGGCATCGACAACGCGCTCAGCTATGGCGTGAACGTCGGTCATACCCGCGGCAGCGGCACCGGGGCGACCGCCAACGTCGGCGGCAACGTGTCCTACATGTCGCCGTATGCGACCTTGTCGGGCAACGCTTCGAAGGGCACCGGCTTTACGCAGTACGGCGGCGGCATCTCGGGCGGTATGGTGGCCTATGCCGGCGGCGTGGCCTTTGCGCCGACCATGGGCGAGACGATGGCGATCGTCGAGGCCAAGGACGCAAACGGCGCACGCGTGACGGCCGGCAGCGGCCTGCGCATCGATCGGTTCGGTCATGCACTGGTGTCGACCCTGACGCCGTTCTCGACCAACGAGGTGGAAATCGATCCGAAGGGCGTACCGATGAGCGTCGAGCTCAAATCCAGCGCGCAGCACGTCGCGCCGACCGCGGGTGCGGTGGTGCGGCTGAAGTACGAGACCGAGGGCGGCGGACGCGCGGTAATCATGCGCGCGCGCATGGCCGATGGTGAGCCGGTTCCGTTCGGCGCGGAGGTGAGCGATACGGCGGGGCAGAACGTCGGCACCGTCGCGCAGGATGGCCGCGTCGTGCTGCGCGGCGTGAAGACGGATACCGGCACGCTGAAGGTGAAGTGGGGCGACACGGCCGCCGAGGGTTGTTCGCTATCCTACACGCTTGCGCCGGCGAGCAACACGAGCCGGCAACGGTGGACCGATACGGAAGCGGTATGTACGAAATGAGCGCTGCTGATGAAATGAGCCTGGGAGAGGTCATGAAACGAAACGAAAATTCGACCGCGAAGCGCCGGCAGGCGAAGTCGGCGCGCGGCTGGGGCCGCATGGTGTTCTGGCTGCTCGCGCTGGTAGCGTTGATGCTTGGTCCGGGTTCGCGTGCCGCGCTCGCGCAGAGCGCCAGTTGCACGGGCACGGCACAGACGGTGACGATCTCGATGCCGGCTTCGGTGACGATCCCGCGCGACGCAGCGATCGGTACGGTGCTGACGACCTGGGCCAGTACTCCGGCCACCACCAACTTCTATAGTTGCCTCGTGTCGGGTTCTGCATTCTCGGGTATGGCCTTCGAAGCGCTGTCGATGACCAAGGCCGGCATGACGGTGGCCGGGCCGAATGGTGTGGCCTATACGGTCTGGAATACCAATGTGCCGGGCGTCGGTGTCGCGATCGGCGTGCGTTCCTATGCGAACGGTTGTGGATGGCAGCCATGGGACGATCTCGGCACGCCGAGGCCGCCGCTACCCAGCCCTTGGGCTGGGTGGGCCTGTAACCAAAACGGTACGAACAGTTTGGTCACCAACGGCGGCCAGGTTCAGGTGGCGCTGGTCAAGACCGGCGCCATCACGGCGGGCACGGTGACGGGCGGCGTGCTGTTCGAGGGAGCTCCCTCGACGGGGGGAGCAAACATCAACGGCCCGTTTGCGGTCTCCGCTTCGAGCCACGTGTCGTATTCGCTGACCTCGACCATCGTCAATGTCGCGGCGTGCACCACGCCGAACGTGACGGTCAACATGGGCTCGCCCATGCAGTCGGAATTCACGGGCATCGGCTCGACCAACAAACAGGCCGTCTCGCTCAACGTGGCGGTCAACGCCTGCCCGACAGGCCTGAACTCGATCCAGTACCAGTTCATCCCGGTCAATGCCGTCCTCGACAGCACCAACGGCGTGCTGGCGCTGTCGAGCGGTTCGACGGCCACCGGTATCGGCCTGCAACTGAAGGACGGCAACGGCAACGCGCTGAAATACAACACGCAGTACACGCTGACGAGCTACAGCAAATCGACCGGCGGCTCCTACACGATCCCGCTCACCGCCAGGTACTACCAGACGGCCGCGAAGGTAACAGCCGGCAGCGCAAACGCCGTGCTGACCTTCACCATGACGTATCAGTAGGCCGCGCACAGCGAGCCTCGATGTGTGCGAAGGCGGTGTGGACTTGCGCGTGCACGCCCCAGGGTAAATAAACAAGGGCGCCCGAGGGCGCCCTTCATGCATCCGGATTCCGAACCGCGCGGCGGCGGTCAGTTCGTCCGCGAATTGTGTTTCTGCAGATACGCGATCAGGCCGTCGATCCCGCCCGATGCGAGCTGGCTCTTGAACTGGCCCTGGTAGACCTGGATCAGCCACGCGCCCGACATGTCGATGTCGTAGATCTTCCAGTCGTTGCCGACCTTGCCGAGACGATAGCCGACCGACTGGCTGTCGCCCGGCGTCGTGACCGTCGACTGCACGAGCGCGTCTGCGCCCGACGCGCCGCCGGCCTTGAACGAGAACTTCGCGTCCTGGCTGCCGAGCTGCGCGAGCGACGCGGCGTAGGTGCGCGTCATCAGCAGCTTGAACTGCTTGTAAAGCTCCTGCTGCTGTTGCGGCGTGGCCTGCTTCCACGCGTCGCCGACCGCGATGCGGGTCGTGCGCTCGAAGTTGGTCGCGGGCAGGAAGCGCTGCTCGACGACCGCCGAGACCTTCGCCATGTCCCCGCCGCGCGCGGCCGGATCGGCCTTCATCGCGTTGACGGTACCTTCGACCGCATTGCGGACGATATCGACCGGCGCGCTCTGCGCAAAAGCGGAAACCGACACGGCGGCCGCCGCGACGAAAGCAAACAGATGACGTTTCATACGAATATCGCTCGATGAGAAAAAACGACCGGTTCATTGCACCGGCCGACGAAGCAAAGTATACCGGGCCCGACGCCTCGGTGCGCCGCCGTGACCGACTGTTACCTTTCAGGTTCCTTTGTCACAGGCGTGCGGCGGCGCGACGACGCAGCGCGGCGCCGATTATGTAAATATCCCCTTACAAACCGGCGAGCCATCGGTATCGATTCCGCCGTCGCGAACAAATCTCCTTCCCGCCCCGAAACCCCCAACGTCACGACCGCCGCCACGCCGCGCCGGTATACTTGGCTACTTTGCCCTTGCCAGCCGCTCCCCACCGCCACATGGTGACATCTCTCATCGTCCGACTCGTTGCATGGTCGGTGCGCCGCCCCGTCTGGGTCGTCGTCCTGTCGCTCGTCATCGCCGCGCTCAGCGGCGTCTATGTCGCGCAGCATTTCAAGATCAACACCGACATCAGCAAGCTCGTCGATGCCGAGCCGCAATGGGCCGCCCTCGGCCAGGCCGTCGACAAGGCGTTCCCGCAACGCAACGGCACGATCCTCGCCGTCGTCGAGGCGCCGGCGCCCGAATTCGCGAACGCCGCCGCGCATGCGCTGACCGAAGCGCTGCGCAAGGATGCCGACGCCGGCCGCATCGGCCAGGTGGCCGAGCCCGGCGGCGGGCCGTTCTTCGAGCACAACGGGCTGCTGTTCCTGTCGCCGCAGGAGGTCACGGATACCACCTCGCAGCTCGCGAGCGCGCGCCCGCTCGTCAACGAACTCGCGAAGAACCCGAGCCTGACCGGGCTCGCGACCACACTCTCCACCACGCTCGGCCAGCCGCTCCTGACCGGCCAGGTGAAACTGCCCGCGATGGCGAAGCTGCTCGCACGCAGCGCCGCGACGGTCGACGACGTGCTGGCCGGCAAGCCGGCCGCGTTCTCGTGGCGCGCGCTGGTCGACAACGATGCCGCGCGGCAGCCCGCGCGCGCGTTCGTCACCGTGCAGCCGGTGGTCAACTACGGCGCGCTGAAGGCCGGCGCGGAAACCAGCCAGGTGATCCGCGACGCGGCCCGTTCGCTCGACCTCGAGAAGCGCTACGGCGCCGCCGTGCGCCTGACCGGCGAACAGCCGCTCGCCGACGACGAATTCGCGTCCGTCGAAGATGGCGCGGCGCTCAACGGCGCGCTCACGCTGCTCGCCGTGCTCGTCATCCTGTGGCTGGCGCTGCGCTCGAAGCGGATGATCGGCTCGGTGCTCGTCACGCTGTTCGTCGGCCTCGTCGTGACCGCCGCGCTCGGCCTCGCGATGGTCGGCTCGCTGAACATGATCTCGGTCGCGTTCATGGTGCTGTTCGTCGGCCTCGGCGTCGATTTCTCGATCCAGTACGGCGTGAAATACCGCGAGGAGCGCTTCCGCGATCCGCGCATCGATCACGCGCTGATCGGCGCCGCGCACTCGATGGGCATGCCGCTCGCGCTGGCCACCGCGGCCGTCGCGGCGAGCTTCTTCTCGTTCATTCCCACCGCCTATCGCGGCGTGTCCGAACTCGGCCTGATCGCGGGCGTCGGGATGTTCGTCGCGCTGCTGACCACGATCACGCTGCTGCCGGCGCTGCTGCGCCTGTTCGCGCCGCCGGGCGAATCGAAGACGCCGGGCTTCCCGTGGCTCGCGCCGGTCGACGACTACCTCGATCGCCATCGCAAGCCGATCCTGATCGGCACGCTCGTGGTCGTGATCGGCGCGCTGCCGCTGCTCGCGTTCCTCCACTTCGACTTCAACCCGCTGCACCTGAAGGATCCGCACAGCGAATCGATGGCGACGCTGCTTGCGCTGAAGGACTCGCCGGAAGCCGCCGTCAACGACGTCACGCTGCTCGCGCCGTCGCTCGCCGATGCCGACGCGGCCGCGAAGCGCCTCGACGCACTGCCTGAAGTCGGCCGCACGACCACACTGTCGACCTTCATCCCCGCCGACCAGCCGGCCAAGCGCGCGGCGATCGCCGCGGCCGCGAGCGACCTGCTGCCCGCGCTGACGCAGCCGGCCGCGCCGCCCGCGACCGATGCGCAGCGCGTCGCCGCGCTCAAGCGCGTGTCGGACCTGCTGAGCTACGCGGCCGAAGATCACCCGGGCCCGGGCGCGGCCGCCGCGCAGCACCTGTCGGCCTCGCTCGCGAAACTCGCCGCCGCGGACGCCGCGACGCGCGACCGCGCCGAGCGTGCGTTCTCCGACACGCTGCGCATCGCGCTCAACCAGCTCGCCTCGCTGCTGCAGCCGCAGGACATCACGCGCGAATCGCTGCCGCCACAGCTCGTGCGCGACTGGGTCGCACCGGACGGCCACGCACTCGTGCAGATTTCGCCGAAGGTGCCGAAGGGCGTCGACCCGAACGACGACACGATGCTGCGCCGCTTCGCGAAGACCGTGAAGGCCGCGGAGCCGGGCGCGACCGGCGGGCCGATCTCGATCCTGCATTCGGCCGACACGATCATCAACGCGTTCCTGCATGCGGCACTGTGGTCGATCATCTCGATCACGATCCTGCTGTGGGTCACGCTGCGCCGCTTCGG
The DNA here is from genome assembly GCF_001411495.1 of Burkholderia cepacia ATCC 25416. Lineage (NCBI taxonomy): Bacteria > Pseudomonadati > Pseudomonadota > Betaproteobacteria > Burkholderiales > Burkholderiaceae > Burkholderia > Burkholderia cepacia. Next base: position 1,666,409 of record NZ_CP012982.1, read on the forward strand.
CGACGTGCTGCGCACGCTGGTGCCGCTGCTCGTGTCGGGCATCGTGACGCTCGAACTGTGCGTCGTGCTCGGCATGTCGCTCAACTTCGCGAACATCATCGCGCTGCCGCTGATGCTCGGCGTCGGCGTCGCGTTCAAGGTGTATTTCGTGATGGCGTGGCGCGGGGGGCAAACCGGGCTGCTGCACTCGAGCCTCACGCACGCCGTCCTGTTCAGCGCCGCGACGACGGCGACCGCATTCGGCAGCCTGTGGCTGTCGCACCACCCGGGCACGTCGAGCATGGGCAAGCTGCTCGCGCTGGCCCTGACCTGCACGCTGATCGGCGCCGTGGTGTTCCAGCCCGTCCTGATGGGCAAACCGCGCGTCAAACGCGCCAAGAACCAATCGCAAGGAATCAATGAATAAGGTGCGAATCATTGCGGCGACCGTTGCCGCCAGCGCAGTGCTGACCGGCTGCGCGACGGGACCGAACCGCAACCCCAACGACCCGCTCGAGCCGATGAACCGGGCGATGTACAAGTTCAACGACACCGTCGACACGAACATCGCCCAGCCGATCGCGAAGGGTTACCAGAAGGTCACGCCGACGCCCGTGCGCACCGCGATCAGCAACTTCTTCTCGAACCTCGGCGACCTCGGCAACATCGCGAACAACCTGCTGCAGTTGCGCATCACCGACGCGACGCAGGACTTGATGCGCGTCGCGATGAACTCGCTGTTCGGCGTCGCCGGCCTGATCGACATCGCGACGCCGGCCGGGCTGCCGAAGCATCACCAGGATTTCGGCCTGACGATGGCGCGCTGGGGCGTGCCGTCCGGCCCGTACCTCGTGCTGCCCGTGTTCGGGCCGAGCACGTTCCGCGACGGCGTCGGCCGCGCGGTGGACGTGCGCTTCAACCTGCTCAACTACATCGAGCCGGCCGCGCGCAACCCGATGTACATCGCGCAGTTCATCAGCGCGCGCTCGGACCTGCTCGGCGCGACCGACCTGCTGAAGCAGGCCGCGCTCGATCCGTATTCGTTCGTGCGCGACGCGTACCTGCAGCAGCGCAAGTCGCTGACGTATCGCAGCCAGTCGTCGTCCACAACGCTGCCGACCTACAACGAACCGGGTGAATCGGGCGCCGTGCCCGCCGCGACGCCTGCCGTGCCGGGGTTGCCGAACTACGAGGATCCGGGCGAGTCGGGCGGTACACCGGGCGCTGCGCCGAACAATGCACCGGCCGCGCCGGGGCTGCCGCAGTACGACGATCCGGGTGCGGACGGTGCGATGCCGGCGAGCACGCCGGCTGCTGCGCCTGCCGCGGCATCGGCAACCGCGCCGGCAACGCCTGCGAGCAGTCCGGCCGCGCAGTAACGCTGCAACGGCTACCGCCGCAAGGAAAAAGAGCGCTGCAGTTCAAATCTGCAGCGCTCTTTTTTTGTCCGCGATTTGTCCGCGAGAACCGGAAGGAAAGCCGGGAAGGGAGGGGTAAGAAAAGCGGCGAACGCCGCTCAGACGATCCGCATCGCGCCCGCACGCTCGAATGCGTGCCGCGCCTGGATCAGCGTCGTGCGCGCCGCGCGCGCGTCGCTGGCCACCTGCAGCAGCGGGCCGAGCTGCGACGGCTGCTTCAGCAGTTCACGCAGGATCGGCAGGATCGCCGTGCTGCCGTCGTCGCGCAGGCCGGCCGTCGCCGCGCTGGGCAACGTGCGCCACGCCGGATCGACGATCGCGCGACACACCGCGAACGGCACACCGCGCGACGCCGCGAAGGCCGCCGCGATATGCGACTCCATGTCGACGGCGAGCGCGCCCTTCGCGCGATGCAGCGACGTCTTTTCCTGTTCGCTGACGACCGGTGCGCTCACCGCCGCGATCGTGCCGCGCGTGACGCGCGCCCACACCGGCGTGTCGTGCAGCGCGGCGACGAGCCGCGTGCTCCAGCGCGTATCGGTCTCGACGCGGCCGAACGGCCCGTCGATCGCGTTCGCGATCACGAGCGCGCCGGGCGCCAGGTCGGGCGCGAGCCCGCCCGCGGTGCCGAAGCTCACGATGCCCGCGCAACCGCGCGCGGTCGCCTCGGTCAGCGCGCGTTCGAGCCGGTCGGCGCGCGCGGCGAAGACCGCTTCGACGCCGTCGCCGCGCGCAATGCGCGCCTCGAACGCCATCCCCGTCACGGCGATGACGGGCAGCATGCCGGTGGATTGCGTCGCCACGCGTTACAGCCCGAACGTGACGCGCGTCGTGTTGTCGCGCTTCAGGTTGCGATAGCGCGCGAGCGCCCACAGCGGGAAGAACTTGCGATAGCCGTGGTAGCGCAGGTAGAACACGCGCGGGAAGCCCGTCGCCGTGAAGCGCGCCTCGTCCCACAGGCCTTCTTCGTTCTGGTTGGCGATCAGGTAGTCGACACCACGCGCCACCGCCGGGTTGTTCACCTCGCCGGCCGCCATCAGGCCGAGCAGCGCCCAGGCCGTCTGCGACGCCGTGCTCGGCGCCTGTTCGAAGCCGCGATAGTTCAGCTTGTAGCTGTCGCCGTCCTCGCCCCAGCCGCCGTCCTTGTTCTGGATCGACAGCAGCCACTGCGCGCCGCGCTTCATGCGCGGATCGTCCGGCGTCAGGCCGGCCGCGTTCAGCGAGCACAGTGCCGTCCACGTGCCGTACACGTAGTTCATCCCCCAGCGGCCGTACCAGCTGCCGTCCGGTTCCTGCTCCTTGAGCATGTAGTCGAGCGCGCGGCGCGCCGGCTCGCTGTTCAGCGGCGTCTCGCCGAGCTGCGCCAGCATCGACAGGCAGCGGCCCGACACGTCGGCCGTCGGCGGATCGAGCAGCGCGCCGTGATCCGAGAACGGGATGTTGTTCAGGTAGTACTGCGTGTTTTCCGGTTCGAACGCGCCCCAGCCGCCGTCGCTGCTCTGCATCCCGACGACCCACTCGCGCGCGCGTGCGATCGAATCCCGATACGCGTCGTTCTGCCGGAGTTTCTGCGCGCGATCCATCGCCACCGCGACCACCGCCGTGTCGTCGACGTCCGGGTAGTGCGCGTTCGCGTACTGGAAAGCCCAGCCGCCGGGCCGCACGTGCGGGCGGCGCGAGATCCAGTCGCCGCGCACGTCGAGGATCTGCAGCGGGCGCAGCCATTCGAGGCCGCGCAGCACGGCTTCCTCGGCACGCGCGTCGCCCGTCTCGAGCAGCGCATGTGCGGCGAGCGACGTGTCCCACACCGGCGACAGGCACGGCTGGCAATACGCTTCGTCGTCGTGCACGACGAGCAGCTTCTCGATCGACTTGCGTGCGATCGCGCGGTTCGGATGATCTTCCGCGTAGCCGAGCACGTCGTACATCATCACCGCGTTGGCCATCGCCGGATAGATCGCGCCGAGGCCGTCCTCGCCGTTCAGGCGCTCGTCGACGAACGAGACGGCCTGGCGGATCGCGCGTTCGCGCGTGTAGTTCGGGAACAGGCCGTCAGCCGCGCGCAGCGCATGGTCGACCACGCGGAAGAACGCGAACCAGCCGGGGCTCTGGTGACCCTGGCGCGGCAGCAGGCCGGCGTTGACGGGCGGATCGATGAACAGCTCGTCGATGCGCACGCCGCGCGGGTTCTTCGCGAGCGGGCGCTTCGCGTTCAGCACGAGCAGCGGCACGATCACGGTGCGCGCCCAGTACGACACCTTCGACAGGTGGAACGGGAACCACTGCGGCAGCAGCATGATCTCGACCGGCATCATCGGCACCGCGCGCCACGGAATCGCGCCGTACAGCGCGAGCTGGATGCGCGTGAACACGTTCGACATCTCGGCGCCGCCCATCGCGTGGATCGCGCGGCGCGCACGCTGCATGTGCTCGGCGTTCTCGTCGTCACCGATCACCTTCAGCGCGAAATACGCCTTCACGCTCGCGCTGATGTTCGGCGCGCCGTCGGTGAACAGCGGCCAGCCGCCGTCGGCCTGCTGGATGCGGCGCAGATACTTGCCGATCTTCTGTTCGAGCTCGACGTTCGGCGTCTCGCCGAGATAGTGGACGAGCAGCACGTATTCGGCGGGAATCGTCGAATCGGCTTCGAGTTCGTAGACCCAGTGGCCGTCCGCGTTCTGCGCGGCCAGCAGCGCGTCGGTCGCACGCGCGACGGCCGCATCGACGCCGGCCGGCACGGTGCCGGCGGACAAGGTAGCCATTTCGGTGAGATCGTTCATCGGTCCCTCTGTTGCTTACTGTGTCTGGAGCACGTCCGCGGCCAGCTGGCCGGAGCGGATCGCGCCCTCGATCGTGGCGGGCAAGCCGGTGGCAATCCAGTCGCCCGCCAGCACGAGATTGGTCCAGCGCGTACGCACGGCCGGACGCTTCATTTCCTGCGACGGCACCGCCGCAAAGCCCGCGCGCGGCTCGACGACGAGCTGCCACGCGGGGATGGTTTCCGGGTTCGCGCCCGTCACGCGCGCGACGTCTTCCCAGATGCGCCGCGCAAGCGTGTCGCGCGGCGTGTCGAGCCAGCGGCCGGCGTCGCGGATCGTCGCCGCGAGCTGGCCGCCGCCGGTGCGCACCGCATCGACGACACCGTTCACGACCGCCGTCTGCAACGGCGTGCCGGCCGGCGCCTCGACCGCGAAGTACGCGGTCACGACCGCGCTGAACGTGTCGGGCGCGGTGAGCTCGGGCACGAGCGGCTGCGCGACCTCGGGCGGCACGGCCAGCACGACGGCGTCGCCCGGTGCGAGATCGATCCGCTCGCCGCCGACCGAGATCGCATCGACCGCGTTGCCGTGCGCGCCGAATTCGAGCGCGTCGAGCCGCGAGTTCAGCCGGATCTGCGCGCCGCCGTGCTGCAGCATCCGCAGCGCCGGTTCGACGAATGCGCTGCCGAGACCATCGCGCGCGACGAGCGGACGGCAGCCGGGGCCGCCCGCGGCAAACGTGCCGCACAGCGCCGCACGCGCGAGTTCGGCGCTCGCGTGGCGCGGCTCGACGTTCAGCACACCGAGGAAATACGGCCGCAGCCAACGTTCCCACAGCATGCCGTCGCATCGCATCGTCTGAGCGAGTGAGCGGCCCATGCGCGCGAACGCGAGCGGGGCGAGCGCCAGGTAGTCGAGCGGCGTCGTGCCCGGCGCACGCGACGCGGCATCGAACAGCCACGACGGCCAGCGCCCGCCGCCGAAGCGCAGCGTCCAGCGCTGCTGCGACGCGACGTCGACGACCGGGAATTCAGGCAGCGCGGGCCCCGCGAGCCGGTCGGCCGCGCCGATCGCGCGCAGGTAGCGCTGCGTCGCGGGCTGTCCCGCGAACACCGTGTGCAGCCCGCTGTCGAGCGTCGTGTTCAGCGTCCCGTCGAACCATGAGCGGCAGCGGCCGCCCGCATGCGCGTGCGCGTCGTGCAGCACGATGCGCCGCCCGCGGCGTTGCAGCTCGACCGCGGCCGACAGGCCGGCAAGGCCGGCGCCGATCACGTGGACGGTCCTGGGCATCGACTCGGTCGACTCAGAACAGCGCGTAGCGCGCGGCGATCATCAGCATGCGCGCCTTCGGCTTGCGCAGCGGCGCGCGCGGGAAGGCGAAGCCGCGTGCGATCGCGGCTTCGAGAATGCAGCGATACGCCCCTGACATGATGCGCGGCGCCTTCACCTGCGCACGCGGGCACGTATCCATCACTGCGTCGGCCTGGCGGAAATGCTCGAGCGCGCGCTCGACGAGCGTCGCGCACACGCGCGGCAGCGCCGGATCGCGCACGATCGTCGCCGGGTCGGTAATCGCGATGCCTTCGCGCGCGAGCAGCTCGCGCGGCAGGTAGCAGCGGTTGATCGCCGCATCGTCGTCGATGTCGCGCAGGATGTTGGTCAGTTGCAGTGCGCGGCCGAGGTGATGCGACAGCTTGATCCCTTCGGCTTCAGGCATCCCGAAAATCCTCACCGACAGACGGCCGGCCGCGCTCGCCACGCGATCGCAGAAGAGGTCGAGCGTCGGCTCGTCGGGCGCGCAGATGTCTTCGACCGCATCCATCGCCATCCCGTCGATCATCGCGTGGAAATCGTCGCGCTGCAGGTTGAATGCACGGATCTCGCGGTCGAGCGCGGCGAGATGGCGCGGCGGGCGGCCGGCGTAGCATGCGTCGATGTCGGCGCGCCAGCGATCGAGGCCCGCATTGCGCTCGGCGCGCGGCAGGTCGCTGTCGGCGATGTCGTCGACCGCGCGGCAAAACGCATAGACCTGGAACATCGCATCGCGCTGCACGGCCGGCAGGATGCGCATCGCAAGATAGAAAGAACTGCCCGATGTGACGGCAGCGGCGTCGGTTTCTTGTTCGTCCACGACGGAATTGGAAACGGCCAAGACAAGCTCCACGGAGACACCCACGCGGGGCGATTGAAGAAGCCATGCCCGGCTGGGATGGTCAGGGCGTCAAATGCGTGCGAGATATGCGAACGATCGACGCAGACAGGCACAAATTACCGGCCGGAAGCCGGAATTGGGCGAAAGTATAGCAATCTTTGAAGTTCGATGGCGGACACTCGCCGCGTGCGGCGGCATGCCGGAGGCCGTTGGCCGGCAAGGGCGCCCGGCCCGGGCAGGAAGCGGCGCCGGCGCTGCGTCAGCCGTAGACGATGTCGCGCTGCAGGTCGAGCGCAATGAGCCCCATTTCGCGCGTGAGCTGCAACATCGAGCGACGCTCGAGGCGCGAGCCCATGAAGCTCGTCACGTGGCCGTCGGGCTCCGCGGTGAACTGGAACACCGCGCCGCCCGTGCCGAACCACGCACCCGGCACGTCGGGCGATTCTTGCCAGTCGATCTGCGCGAACACGCGTGCGATACCCGCGCGTATCAGGTCGCCCGGACCGATCGGCGGCGCGATGTCGCCCAGGTCGTCGAGCGAATAGGGGCCGGGTTTGTTCGGCTTCCGATAGAAGAGATAGTCGACGTTCATGGGGCGCAATCGCGGGCAAAGCAACAAATTAGCGCGCTTCGGGATAAATTCATATCGGATACGGACGAAATGTGGCCTGTACGAGACAAGAGGGACAGATCGAAAGCGGCCCGTCTGGGTGCGCGCGGGTTCGTCTAAGATGACACCTTTCTCAAAATCTGAAGACCCGGACACCATGGAGACGAACGCAAGCGCCACCCCGCAGTCCGATCATCCCGTTTTCGTGCTCGTGCACGGCGCCTGGCACGGCGCGTGGTGCTATGCGCACGTTGCGGCCGCGCTGGCCGAGCGCGGCCACCTGTCGATCGCGCGCGACCTGCCCGCGCACGGCATCAACGCCCGCTTTCCGGCTTCCTACTTCACCCGCCCGCTCGACAAGGATGCGTTCGGCGCCGAGCCGTCGCCGGTCGCGAACACGACGCTCGACGATTACGCGACGCAGGTCATGCAGGCGGTCGACGACGCGTACGCGCTCGGCCACGGCAAGGTCGTGCTCGTCGGGCACAGCATGGGCGGCCTCGCGATCACGGCGGCTGCCGAACGCGCGCCCGGGAAAATCGCGAAGATCGTCTATCTCTCGGCCTTCATGCCCGCGTCGGGCGTGCCGGGCCTCGACTACGTGCGCGCGCCCGAGAACAAGGGTGAGCTGCTCGGCCCGCTGATGCTGGCGAGCCCGCGCGTCGCCGGTGCGCTGCGCATCGATCCGCGCAGCGGTGACACCGCGTATCGCGAGCTCGCGAAGCGCGCGCTGTACGACGACGTGCCGCAAGCCGACTTCGAAGCCGTCGCGAACCTGATGACCTGCGACGTGCCGGCCGCGCCGTTCGCGACCGCGATCCCGACGACGGCCGCGCGCTGGGGCGCGATCGACCGCCACTACATCAAGTGCCTGCAGGATCGCGTGATCCTGCCCGCGCTGCAGCAGCGCTTCATCGACGAAGCCGACGCGTTCGCGCCCGGCAACCCGACCCACGTGCACCAGCTCGACAGCAGCCATTCGCCGTTCATGTCGCAGCCGGCCGTCCTGGCCGGCGTGCTGGCCGACATCGCGAAAAGCTGAGCACGGCACGCGCGGGGCGCATCCGCTCCGCGCAGCAGGGCCGTGCGGGTGCGCCTACGCGTAGGCCACCGAGCGGTCCCGCCCGAGCCGCTTCGCGCGATAGAGCGCGGCGTCGGCCTCGTTGACGAGCACGTCGCAAGTGGGCGCACCCGCCTTTGCACACGCGCCGCCGACACTCGCCGTCACCGGCACGCTGACGCCCTCGGCATCGACCGGCACGCTGCCGATCGCATCGCGCACCTTGTCGGCCACGAGCATCGCCTCGTCGAGATTCGTGCACGGCAGCAGCAGCGCGAATTCCTCGCCACCGAAGCGGCCGAACGTATCCTGCGCACGCACGATCGACGCGACGCGGCGCGCCGTCTCGCGCAGCACGGCGTCGCCGGCCGCATGCCCGAAACGGTCGTTGATCGTCTTGAAGTGGTCGAGGTCGAACAGCAGCACCGACATGTCGCCGCCGTAGCGCTGCCAGCGCGCGAATTCGTCGCCGAGCCGCGCCTCGAAGAAACGCCGGTTCGCGATGCCGGTCAGGCCGTCTCGATTCGCGTGTTCGCGCAGCTTCGCGACCGCCTCCTCGCGCTCACGCTGCATCACGCTCACGTGCGTGACGTCCGAGATCGTCACGCACACGGCCTCGACGTCGCGGCCGCGCGTGAGCGGCATGAACGTGCAGTCCTGCTGCATGTAGTCGACGCCGCCCGTGATCGGCCGGTCGTGCTCGAAGCGGAACAGGTAGGGCCGCTGCTCCCACGAGCTGAACGCAAAGCTGCCGAGCTGGAACACGCTCTCGAGCTTGCGCGACAGCCACGCGCGCGGCAGGTCGGGAAAACAGTCGAACAGGTTGCGGCCGATCACGTCGGCGGCCGGGATACCGCTGTGGTCCTGCATGAAGCGATTCCACATCAGCACGGTCATCGCGCGGTCGAGCACGAACAGGCCGAAGCCCACCCGCTCGATCACGAGATCGCTCAGCGACGGGGTAGCGGCCGTCATAGCGCGGACAGCAACGCGTCGAGCGCGTCGCCCATCAGCCGGATCGAATCCTCGGCCATCAGCATCACGAAGTGGGCCCGGAACGCGTGGTCCTCGAGCCCGAAGTTCACCTCGAGCAGCAATGCCACGCTCCACGCCAGTTCGGTCGGCTGGAAGACGTCGTCGAACGACACGTTCGCGCCGAGCAACCCAGGCGGAAAGAACACCGGCTTGCGCCCGAGCTCGTCGAGGATCGATGCGACGCAGGCGCCCATCAGCACGTTCGCGACGTCGAACACGACTTCGTCGGGTGTCGCCATCCCGCCGTACACGCCTTCGCCGAACGTGCGGTCGACGACCGACATGAGCCGCGCGATGCTCGCGGTACGGCACAGCACGATCGCCTCGCCCTTGATGTCGGAACGGAAGCCCTGGCGCACGGCGGTCACGTTGTCGTAGATGCCCGTCATCTCGCGCAGCGCATCGCCCGCGTCGGTCGCTTTCACGACCCGCACGCGCGGCACCGACAGTTCGATGAAGCGCCCGAGCAACAACGCGAGCCGTGCGGCGGCACGGCCCATTGCGAGGTTGGCGATCTCCTGCAACGCGTCGCGTTGCTCCGCCGTGAACACCGAGTCAGGCATACAACCCATACTCCTTGAGAATGGGCAGCAATGCCTCCGACGTCACGGGCTTGGCAACGAATGCGATCGCGCCCAATTCGCGCACGCGTGCTTGCGCCTGCGGCTGGATATCGGCGGATACCACGATCACGAACGTGTTCAGATCTTCGTGGCGCAGTGTCTCCAGCACCTGATATCCGCTCATGTCGGGCATCGTCAGGTCCAGAAACATTACGGAAGCTTTGCCGTCACGATACAGCGCCAAGGCCTCTCGACCATTCGCGGCATACGCGACATCGACGTCCCAGCCTCCCGGCAGCGCCTTTGTCAGAAGTTTGCGAGCGAGCAGCGAATCGTCGGCAATTACAATCGGCAAAGGCATGGGGCGAAGCGGTATACGGAATGGTCTCTCTCGCGTTAACGACCGCGCGGCGCACTTCTTGAGGCGCCGATGCGTTCGGGCGCGGGCAGCCGCCTTGCAACCGCGCGCGGGCGCCGCAACGCGGGCGCGCGCGACGCGCCGCGCGGCGAATGCCGGCGGGCGCAGATATCTGTCATAGGGAAAGCAAGGCGCGATTCTCGGAGTAAACCGGAGGCGATGCAACTCGCCATATTCACCATTTCGGACAGAATCGGTCCGAACATGCGCCATTCCGAAAACAGCCGCGACCATTTTCGAGATAAGCACGCAAAATTTTTCCTTGTGTACGTTTGCGCTGCCGGATTCGTCGCGTTTTCAATCTGACGAATTCCCCCTGTCGAAATCGACAGGATTACTTGCGTCCGGGTGCATCCGGGGCCGTTCGGCGGGCCGTCGCAACTCGTTTATGATGGCAGGCACCTTCGCCTCACCCGCTTCCTCGATGACGTCCGACCGGCCCGCCGATTCCCACGCTCCCGCCTCCACGCCCGCCGACGACTGGCAGGACGACGGCAACTATGCGTCCGGTGCGCCCGAGCACGATTTCGCGGTGCGACGCGTGACGCTGATCGTGCTGCTCGTCGCGGCGATCGTGCTGCCCTGCATCTACGTCGTGGTGATGGCGTACAACGACCTGAAGACGCGCGAGGCCGCCGCGAGCGACGTGACGATGCGCACCGTGCGGGTTGCCGAGGAGCACGCGCTCAAGGTGTTCGACCTGAGCGAGACGCTCGATGCGCGCATCGTCGATCTCGTGCAGGACATGGACGATGCAACCGTGCGCAACAGGGAGTCCGACATCCACGAAGCGCTGAACACGATCGGCGGCGGCTATCCGCAGGTGGCGGCCGTGTCGATCTTCGGCGCGAGCGGGATGCTGCTCGCGAACAGCCTCTACTATCCGGCGCCCTATGCGTCGATCGCGAACCGCGACGATTTCGCCGGCATTCGCGACGGCAAGGTGATCGAACACATCTCGCGGCTGATGATGGGGCCGCTCAAGCTCGAGAACATTCCCGTGTTCAACACGGGCGTCGCGCGTCGCCATAGCGACGGTTCGTTCGCCGGAATGGTGTCGATCGCGCTGAAGTCGTCGTATTTCAACGCGTTCTACCGCGACCTGCTCGGCGGCGCCAGCACGCCGATGACGATGGCGCTCGCGCGCTCGGACGGCGCGGTGATCGCGTCGTATCCGCCGCCGCCGGCACTCGCGCACACCGACCGCGCCGTCACGTTCGGCGACGCACGCAACGATCCGCGCGCCGGTGTCGTGCGGGTGCGCCACGACGGCGCGAGCAGCGAGATCGTCGCGTATCGCCAGGTCGGCAGCTATCCCGTCTACGTGACGTGCTCGTATCGCACGTCGGCGATCTGGCGTGAATGGTACGAACACCTGAGCGTGCTGTTCCTCTCGATGTTCGCGCCGTCGGTCGCGCTGTGGTCGGTGATCTGGCTGTCGCTCAAGCGGCTGAAGGCGGAAGAGGAGGCGTGGGACCGCTGGCAGGCCGAAGCGTCGATGCGCCGTTCGATCGAATCGGCGTACCGGCAGTCGCGCAAGATGCAGGCGCTCGGCAATCTCGTCGGCAGCGTCGCGCACGATTTCAACAACCTGCTGATGATCATCTCGAGCAACGTGCAGATCGTGCGGCGGCGCGGGGTCCAGCATCTCGACAAGGAGCTCGGCGCGATCGAACGCGCGCTGAAGAACGGGCAGTCGCTCACGCGCCAGCTCCTCGGCGTCGCACGCAAGCAGCCGCTGCACAACGAGACGATCGACGTCGGGCAATGGGTCGGCACATGCCGCGAACTGCTGAAGACGTCGCTCGGTTCGAAATCGTCGCTGGTCGTCGCGATCGAGCCCGGTGTGTGGCCGATCCGCGTCGACGTCGCCGAGCTCGAACTCGCGGTGATCAACCTCGCGGTCAACGCGCGCGACGCGATGGCGGCCGGCGGCCGCTTCACGGTCGGCGCGCGCAACGTGACGCTGCGTCGCGAGGACGGCTTTCCGCTGACCGGCGATTTCGTGCAGATCTCGCTCGACGATACGGGTTCGGGCATGGCGCCCGACGTGCTCGCCCGCGCGTTCGAGCCGCTGTTCACGACGAAGGCTCAGGGGATGGGGACGGGGCTCGGCCTGCCGCAGGTATTCGCGTTCTGCGAACGCTCGGGTGGCCTCGCGACGATCGACAGCGCGGTCGGTGCCGGCACGTCGGTGCGCCTCTACCTGCCGCGCGCGCGCGCCGAGGATGTCGTCGCACGGCCGCCGGCGGTCGCGCACGACGCGGGCACGGGCGCGCTCGCCGGCCTGCACGTGCTGCTCGTCGAGGACAACAGCGAAGTCGCGGCCGGCACCGAAGCGCTGCTGTCGCTGCTCGGGCACCGCGTGACCTACGCGCCCACCGCCGACGACGCGTTGCGCCTGATCGAAGGCGCGGCCGCGAACGACGCGTTCGACCTCGTGATTTCGGATATCCACATGCCGGGCAGCCTGAACGGCATCGACCTCGCCGAAGCGGTCGAGAAGCGGCCGGAGAAGCTGCCCGTGATTCTCGTCACGGGTTACGCGGAGGAACTCGACCGCACGCGCACCGTCAACGTCCGCGTGCTGTCGAAGCCGTTCGACATCGCGCTGCTCGACGAGATCCTGCTGGGCATCCGCGAAGCGCGCGACGCACGGCACGCGTGACACGCCGGCACGTGACCCGCTACGTGCGGGCCGGCGCCGGCGACATGAACGGGGCGACGCTCAGGCCGACTTCAGCAAGCGCACCCAGCCCGTGTAGCGATCGACGAAACCCTGCAGGAACTTGCGGGTGTCTTCGCTGACGATCTGGCCCTGATCGTCGATGCGTGCCGGATCGTGCTTGATGAACATCTCGGGCTGCCCGAGCGTCTTCACGTCGAGGTACGCGAGCACGTTGCGCAGGTGCTGCTGCGCGAGCGCGGTACCCGTCGCACCCGGCGACGTGCCGAGCACCGCACCCGGCTTGCCCGACCACGAATTGGAACCCCACGGGCGCGAGCCCCAGTCGAGCGCATTCTTCAGCACGCCCGGAATCGAGCGGTTGTACTCCGGCGTGAAGAACAGCAGCGCATCGGCGGCTTCGATCGACTGCTTGAAGCGTTTCGCGACTTCCGGGAAATCCGCGTCGTAGTCCTGGCTGTACAGCGGCAGTTCGCCGATCTCGACGAACTCGAACGAGAAATCGGCGGGGGCGAGCGAGATCACGGCGTGCGCGAGCGCGCGGTTCCACGAAGCGCGACGCAGGCTGCCGACGACCACAGCGATGCGATAGGACATGACATTCTCCTTCCGGTGAGTGAGGAATCGGATCGATTGCTTCCGAACGAGCGACAAAGGTCTGTTTATAGGCAAGCCAGCCCGCGAACCGCCCCACGGGGCCGGCCGGCCGACTTTCCACAAGGTTTTCCACAGAAATTGTGGATAACTTGACCGTTATGATCTGACGTTACAAATTGCCCGCCGCGTGCCGAGGTCGACACACGACACAGGGTTCGGCAAGCATAGCGCAGCGCGTCGACCGGTTTCGTGAATTCGCGACGGAACATGCATTGCAGGCGGGCACCGCGCCCAGTAAGCTGCTCGCACCGCGACGCGCCCGCTTGGTGGCGCACGCGATTGCCTCGAGACACCGCAACCCAGACATGCCGTCCGAATACGACGATCCCGCCTATCTCGCGCAACTGCGGCGCGACCTGCTGCGCTTCGCGCGACTCCAGCTCCGCGATGCCGACGCGGCCGAAGACGCCGTGCAGGAAGCGCTCGCCGCCGCGTGGTCGCACGCGGGCGATTTCGCCGGGCTGTCGGCCCACAAGACCTGGGTGTTCGGCATCCTGCGCAACAAGCTGATCGACGTGCTGCGCGCGCGGCAGCGCACGGTGAGCTTGTCGGCGCTCGATGCCGAGCTCGACGGCGAATCGGCGCTCGATCGCGAGCTGTTCAAGGAAAACGGGCACTGGGCCGCGCATGCGAAGCCGCGACCGTGGCCGCGACCGGAAACGCTGTTGCAGCAGCAGCAGTTCTGGACGCTGTTCCAGACCTGCCTCGACCACCTGCCGGAGCAGATCGGGCGCGTGTTCATGATGCGCGAATTCCTCGACGTCGAGATTACGGACATCTGCAGCGAATTGACGCTGACGACGAATCATTGCAGCGTGCTGCTGTATCGGGCGCGCACGCGCCTGCGAACCTGCCTCAGTGAAAAAGGACTGACGACCGAAGATGCTGCCGGGGAAATGTACTGACGTGACGCGACTGCTGTCGGATGCCCTCGACCGGCATCTGACCCTGCACGAGCGCCTGCAGGTGCGTGTACACCTGCCGACCTGCAGTGGCTGCAGGGCCTATCGCGGTCAGATCGCACTGCTGCGGACAGCCGCGAAAGCGGCGGCGGGGCGGGGGCCGGACGACGACGATGGGTCGTCCGGGGAAGGCTAGGGGCGGCTTGCTTGGTTGCGATCGCCCGGGTGGTGGTCGCACGGTGTCCGGCGATCGTATCGGCTTCGAATGCCGATGTTTGTACCCGGCCGATGCAATCAGAAAAATACGGCGGGCAAGAATTATTCGAACAGCGCCTGCACCGATTCGGGCGGCCGGCCGATGGCGGCCTTGCCGCGATAAACGACGATGGGCCGCTGCAGCAGAATCGGATGAGCGGCAATCGCCGCGTAGGCTTGTGTGTCGGTCAGATCGGCGCGGGCCAGATTCAGCGTCTTGTACGGTTCCTCTCCGTCGCGCAGCATGTCTCGAACCGGGCGGCCAAGCTGCCGATGCAGCGCTTCCAATTCCTCTACCGTCGGTGGCGTCTTCAGGTACTCGACGACATTCAGGGGCGCACCGGTGGTATTCAGCGACTCGATCAAAGCAAGCGTCTCGCGCGACTTCGAGCATCGGGGGTTGTGGTAGATCGTGATCATCATTCAAGCCTGGAGGGTAGAGCCCCGTATTGTAGCCAGTCTGCATCGGGTGTCTGGGCCGGGAGGTTGGCGCGGGATCGCGGGATTTCGAGTGGATTTGCTGCTTCGCGGAAGCAGATGGACCAGGTCGTGCGACGGACCATGAGAGGGGAGTGCTGTTCGGGATGCGCTTCACGGCGTTGCGTTGATGTGTTTATGCGCATAAAGGTGAGCGGTGTTCTGCCGCGGGATGACGGATCGAGGTGCCGCACGCCAGATCAATACGATGGGAGGTTCCGACCGGAAAGGAGGCGGGCGGGTGCGTCGTACGTCGGTTGCTTTATGCGCATAAAGCGGGCGGTTGCCGGGCGAGGCAGCTCTCGATTCGCGGCGTGGTGACAGTGGAAACGTCCTCACGTGGATGCGATTGCTACGTCGACATGCCCGATGGTCAATCGCCGCGCACTGGATTCCGGAGCAGTCGGGGTGTGATCTTTCGCCGCTCGCCGCTCGCCATCGCCATCGCCATCGCCATCGCCATCGCCATCGCCATCGCCATCGCCATCGGCCGCAGTTTATGCGCATAAACGAGACGCCCAAAGGCAGCGAGGTGTGCCGACGTACACGGGTTCAGCGGCATGCCTCAACGCGGTGTACCGGGCCAGGACATACCGCTAACACTCCACTATCAGAGGTGCAGCTCCCCCCGGTCACGCGGTCGACAGCCGCGGTTTCAGCGGAGTTTATGCGCACAAACTCTCCAGCTCTCAGCCCCAACCGCCTCATCGAACGAAAGGGCAGCGCACCACGATCCCGCGGCAACTCGCTACTCACACCAGCGACGCCACACTTGATGATTCAAACCCCGCCCCGTCCATCGACGTTGCAGACATCCGCTACACCATCCAATCGGGCCACTCGCCATCTCCGGTTCGTTTATGCGCATAAACCGATAGCCCGAATGGCCAATGCGTAGTTGTCGAACGACAATTTCATTGAAATTCAAATATCGTCCTGTAGAATTCCAACGACCAAAATAGGAGTGAAAATTGGCCGCGGAAATCATTGCAGTCACTCAACAAAAAGGTGGCGTCGGCAAAAGCACGATTGCCATGCACCTCGGTGCCGCGTTCCATGAAAAAGGGAAGCGCGTCCTCGTCATCGACGCAGACCGTCAAAACACGCTGGTTCACTGGTCGAGCGCATCCGGCGACAGCGAAAACGGCATCCCGTTTCCGGTCGTCAACCTTGCCGAAGCCGATGGCCAGATCCATCGCGAGATCAAGAAGTTCATCAACGACTACGACATCATCGTCGTGGACTGCCCGCCGTCGATCACCGAGAAGGTGTCGGGCGTCGTCCTGCTGGCCGCATCGATTGCCGTGATTCCGACGTCGTCGTCGCCGGCTGATTACTGGTCGAGTGTCGGGCTGGTCAAACTGATCCAGCAGGCGCAGGTCATGAACGAAGACCTCCGCGCGGTCTTCCTGCTGAACAAGACCGAAGAGAAGCGCATGCTGACCCGCGAGCTCAAGCGCGCGCTCGAGGAACTCGGCTTCCCGTTGCTGAAAACGCAGATCCCGACCCGGGAGGCGTACAAGCAGGCGATGGCGCTCGGTCAGACCGTGCTGCAGATGAACGATCGTGGCGGCAAGCTGGCCGCCACGGAAATTCGCGCATGCGCCGACGAAATCGTCGCCATGCTGCCCTGACTTTATGCGCACAAAGGAGTCACATGAAACCCTCCCAATTTGCCAAAGGATTCCAAGCGCGCCCGGATATCACGACGAGCGAGAAGCGCACGGCGCTCGATCGACTCAATGCGATCGACGGCATCGTCAAGTCCGAGACCCCCACCCCGGCGCCGACCAAATCCGCGAAGAAAGACACCGCGCCGCAGCCCGCTCCCGAGCTCACGCTCGATCCGTCGATCGATGAATCGGCGCAATATCGTGCGTGGCGTCTAGAGAACCGCTATGCGCCCGGGCAGGTGATCGAGCTGTCGCTGAAGGCGATCAAGCATAGCCCGTTCAATCCGCGGCACTTCTATCTGAAATCGTCGATTGCAGAACTCGCGGTCAACCTCGCGAAGCAAGGGCAACAGCAGGCGATCCACGTGATTCCGGATTACGACAATCCGGGCACGTATTTCGTCAGCGATGGCGGCCGCCGCGTGCGGGCGCTGAAGGAAGCCAACAAGGAATCGGTCAAGGCGATCGTGATCGACGTGCCGATCGGCATCCAGAGCTACAAGCTCGGCTACGATCTCAACGTCCAGCGCGATTCGCAGACGGTGTTCGACAACGCCGTCGTGTGGCGCCGCTTCCTCGACGACAAGCATTTCCAGAGCCAGAAGGAACTCTCCGAGCACCTCGGCCTCGACGAATCGACGGTGGCCGTCGCCCTGTCGATCGGCAAACTGCCGGAAGCGATCATGCAGGAAATGGTCGCGCGCCCCGATCGCTTCGGTTCAAACATGGCGTATCAGGTCGGCCGCTATCACAATGCGCGCGGCACCGAGGCCACGCTGCGGCTGATCAACAAGATCGTGTCGGACGATCTCAGCACGCGCCAGGTGTCGGACATCGTCAAGGGCCGCGTCGCGGCGCAGGAAACGCCGAAGGCTGCCGGCCGTCAGCGCTATGCGCAGCGTCTCGAGATCAAGCTTGGCGGCAAGTCGGTCGGCGACCTGAAGTCGTATGGCGAAGATCGCATCGAACTGCGCCTGCGCGGCCTCCCGAAGGACAAGCGCGACGCGATCCTCGAGCAGCTCGAGCGGATGCTGTTGTCGGAGTGACGGAAACGGCCGGTTGGGCCTGGTGAAGATGCCGGGCCCGCCAACCGAGGGCGGGGCCGGCGGCGGCCCGTCAGCGGGCCTGAGCGGGCCTCAGGCGGCCCGCGACTGGTTCAGCGTGAACGACAGCAGGTCGCCGTCCGTCGGCTCGCCCCAGGTCTTCTGGGCCAGCCAGTCGAAAAAGGCCGTCTCGGCCAGCTTGGAATCGAGGCCGCGCTTTCGCCAGTCGTCGCGCAGATGGGTGCCCATCGTCGGCAGCGCCTCCGACTCGAACGACTCGCGCGCCACTTCGCGCTCGGCGTCGCCCTGCTCTTCGTACAGCACCTTCGCTTCCTTGCGGCGGAACGCGGCGAATTCGCTCAACAGGCGTGCCTTCAGATCGTCCGGCTGGGCCGCCGCAATCTTCGCAGGCGGCGTGCCGGCAGGCAGCGCGTCGACCGATTCGACCGGCGGCGCATAACCCTTCTTCAGCGCATCCTTGAACAACGCCGGTGCGCTGCGCACCGGCGGCAGCGTCGTGCTGCGCATCCGCTGCTCGGTCATCTGCAGCGCGGCACGAATGCGGTTTTCCTCGCTGTCCGCATAGAGCGTCTGCGCTTCCTTCAGCGGGATCCCGATCTTCACCATCCGGTCGACCAGCGTGCTGTCGAACACGTTCGGATGTTCGTCGAGCGCGAGCATCGGCTGCTTGCGCTCGGTCACACGGAACTGGATCTCCGCGACCCGACGCCCTTCACGGTGTTCGATCAGCTCGACGAAGATGTTGGTGACCGCGTTGACTTCCGCGATCGCGGGACGCAGATAGTCGCGCTTGAAGTACTTGTACTCACGTTTTGCTTCGTCGCCGGCTTCCGTGTCGGGCGTGCCCGACAGGATCGGCCGCCACCATTCCCACGGCTCACGCATCGTCAGGTGGCTCGGGTTCGTCAGGTAGCGCACGCAGATTTCGTACAGCGCGAGGCCGGCGCTGCTGCGCAGCTGGCTCTGGAACTGCAGGCTCAGGCGCGCGTACTGGACCGGGTCGAGCAGCTTTTTCTTGATCTTCGGCGCGAACGAGAATTCGACCCACACGCGGCGGGTCGCCGGATCCTCGAGAATTTCGGCGTCGGCGATCAGCGTCGAGATCCCCCACTTGCGTCCCGGCTTCTGGCTCGACGTCCCCGTGCTCCATTCGACCTGCACCGACACCATGCGGCGCAGGTGTTCCTTCACCAGCGCGGTGTCGTTCGAATCGAAGGCGGAGTTGGCGACGATGTCCGAGAGCAGCGCGCGATACGTATCGCCCGAGTCGTCGGCCTGCTGCGCCACGGCCAGCAGGACATTGAACAGCTTGCGAGTGAGGAGCGTGATCTTGCCGCTCTTCGGCTGAATTGCGATCGCCTCGACGGCCTTACGCAATTCGGCTGAACTGGCACTCACCACATCCACATCGGTTTTCTTGGCGCGCTTCGTCGTGGCCATACGTCGGGTCGGAGGAGAAGTTTTCCGGAAGGATAGCGTCTGCGGTGAAGTGCGTCCAGAACGACATGCTCACCATAGCGGGTGAAGTGCGCGCGTAAAACGGCACTCACCCCAGGCGCTCCCGAAAATCCTCACCGGTCCGGATTTGCAGCGTTCCGGACTCGTCCAGACGTGCTGCGGGATGCGCCGATTCACAGAATTTCACCTGTGCCCGGAACGTGCGAAATGCACTCCCGTATCGGCTCACCTTTCGATTTGTCGTAATTTTACGACTGCGCTGCCGTGAGTTCGTCACAGGGTTGCGATCCCACCTCATCGCGCTTCCCGATACGACCCGTTCAGGCCTGTATGCATGTACAGGCGCGACTCTCCGGGCGATCGTGATCGGGTTCGCCGCCCCGGAAGACGCCCGCCAAACCGGCCCGCGGGACCCGAACGAACCTGCTGTGTCGGCCCGGGCGCGCATTGTACAGCGCACAAACCGTATCGGGTCCCGAAAAAACTCACCTTGAGCACAGCATGTTCATTCATCTGAATGCCGACGAATGCCCGGCACGCGCGGGATCCGCCATCAGAGCCTCCCGAAAACGCTCACCTTACCGAAAAATCGCTGTGCCACTTCTGGCACGGAAATAGCTCCCGAAAAACCTCACCGTAACAGACGCGGTATCAAAAACCTCAATGCCTTCCGATACTTATGCACAGAAGGCATTTGGCTGTGCACCGCCGACATCCCCCGAAAAGCCTCACCTTTCGACGGAAATCCTTCATACGACAACGGTATGTCGCCCCCCGAAAAATCTCACCTGTGCCAAAAAGAGGCACAGCAAAAACGAGATTTCTTCCAGTCCTGGCGGGCTTTTCGGCCAATTCGGCCGTCCACGGATCCCGAAAACGCTCACCTTTGACCATTTTTCAGGCAAATTCCATTCCCGGAAAGGCTCACCTGTGGTCCGAATCACAGTCTGTGATCCATGCCCCGAAAAAGCTCACCTCAGCGGGATCCGGGCAGGAAAACTCGGATTTCCCTCCCGAAAAACCTCACCTTTAGTGCATCACAGGCCCACGAGAGCACTTTTGCTGTGCAAAATGGCGTCCCTTTCCCGGAAATCCTCACACCAAACGCCCGTGGAGTCCCGTGAAACCTCACCTTTCACAGAAACTGCCTAAAAGATGGGCAGAATCGGGGCACAAAGAAGGTCCCGCAAATTCTCACCCATGTCTGCACAGGCAGAAAACTGTGCAGTCAGGCACAGCGCGGGTTCTGTGGCTGTGAGGCCCCGAAAAGCCTCACCTTTGGGAAATCTCGTGTTTCACTGTGATCCCGAATCCGCTCACGACCTTTCCCGCAACGGCTCACGCAGCTCCCTGAACCCCATCACTTCAGCTCCCGCAGAAGATCACCTTGGCTCCCGTAAAACTTCACCTTGTCGGCCGGAAAGCCTTGCAGCATAAGGCTGTGCCGTGGCGTTAACGTTTTTAACTAAGGGTTCAAAGGTGTTTACTTCTAATACTCTCAAGACATCGGCTGCAGAGTTTTCCACAGACACCCCAACCCCTGAACACCGACAGGCAACCGGAGCCGTTGTCATGTGAAACAAATGCCGAAATTCGGGATCGACAGAAAAACGCTTGCACGACAAGGACTTGGCTAACTTTCTTCGCTTTGTTTCACGGAATTCTGGACCACAGTCGCCCAGATCGGCTCACAGATCCGATTTCTGTGCAAAGCGACGCAAATTCACAACGTTGAGCCGAAACAAGTATCAATAAGTACGTATTTCGTTATGATTGCCACACTTCAATGTCTGTGAGCACAGCGATGACCCTGGACGAAATACGCCAAACCATTCGGGACGAACTGGAATCGCTGCGTGCAAGAGGTGCGCGACGGCAGGAATTGTCGCTGCATGCATGCAAGCGGTTGTTCTTCGATCTTGGCATCCGGCCGTCGGCTGCCAACGTCCGCGATCTCACCCAGATCGGCAGCGCCAGCGATATCCCGAAAGACATCGACCATTTCTGGGAGCGCATCCGTTCCGCCTCCAAGGTCAGGCTCGACGGTGCCGCAATTCCGAAAGCGGTCGAAGAAAAAGCCGGCGCGTTGCTCGGGGCACTCTATGAAGAAGCGTTGAAAGCCGCGCGAGACAGCCTCGACGGCGATCGCGAACAGGTTCGCGCCGGCGTGGCCGACGCCGAACAGCGGTTGCGCGACGCAATCGTCCGCCAGGAGACGCTCGAAGGCGCGCTCGCACGTGGCGAAGCGAAAAACGAGCAATTGCAGGCGCGCGTGACCGAGCTCGAAGTCCAGCTTGCATCGCAAACGACGCACGGTTCGGCAAGCGAAGCGACGTTACTCACCACAGTCGCTCGACTGGAGAAGGAGCTGGCTGCGGCGGCCGGCCGTATCGAAGCCGAGCAGGCGCAGAACGCCACGCTGCGCGACCGCATCGATGCGCTTCAAGCCGAACTGCAGCAGCGCACCGAGCACTACGCGCAGCAAATCAAGGACGCGGTGGCCGAAGCCGAACGCCGCGTCAAGCCGATGCTGGTCGAGCTGGATTCGTTGCGCAGCACGGCGTCGACCTACCAGAACGGCTTACGCGACGTTCAGCGCAAGGAATTCGATTTCCTGCAGCAATTGAGTGCGGCCAAGGCGCGCGCAGACCGGCTCGAAGAACAGTTGCGCAGCCAGGGAGATGAACTGGAACGCGCGACGCGCGATGTGAGTTTGCTGCGCGCGAGCCGCGGAATGAATCCGGAAATCGCCGCGCTGATCCGCCGCCTGGCTGATGCCGGGCAACTGGATGCGGAGGCGTTTGCCGCGATCGGCACCTCACTGGATCAAGAGACTCCGGTACCGGCCCATTGTCCGCATTGCGACGGTGAGCCCGAGCTGTCACACGGAAAAGAGGGTTTTGAAGTGGCCTGCCCCGAGTGCGAACACGCTTCGGGCGCATGGCCATCCCGATTGGAAGCCGTCGCCCGCTTTGTGCGCACGTGACGCAATGGGCGGCGGCACTGCACAGGTGAGACGATCCGGGGAGCTTGAGGTGAGGTTTTTCGGGAGCGATTGAACGGTGAGGCTGTGCCGCACAAGGCTGCTCACGGATCGCTTGGCGTGAGCAGCTGTTTGGGGATCAGTGAGTTTCGTCGATGCCCGACGCGTCACCGTCGGCATTGTTGTCGGCCAGACCGTCGCGCCAGTTTTTCCATGCGCGATGCAGGCGGTTCGACGAGATCGGTCGCATGAAGCCCAGCCATTTGCCGACTCGTTCGGGCGGCACGTCGTGTTCGAACAGTTCGGCCGCGTAGGTATTACGCAGGGTTTGCGGGCTGGCGCGCGCGGTGCGTGACGATGTGAGCCCGGCGGATTCGACGATCGCGTCGATGGCGCGCAGCATCGTCGCCTTGTGCATCGGCCGCCCGGCATGGGATGCGGGGAACACGAGTTCACCGGGAATCTCCTGGCGCTTGCGTTCGGTGAGCCACGCTTCGAGCAGGGCGATCGCGAACGACGCCAGATGGGTTTCGCGCGCGAAATCAGGGTGCGTCGACTCGATCTGCAGCGAGGTTCCAGCTGTATTGATGCAACTAATCGTAAGTGCACGAGCTTCACCGGTTTTAATGCCGGCGCCGAGAAACGCGGCAACGAGCGCGCGGTCGCGCCGCTCTTTCCAGTACGCGGAACCGGATACGCCGATCGGCGAAAACAGGTACGTGAGCAACGTCGCGCGCTCGGCCGGCGTGAGGAAACCGGTAGGTTCGTTGTCGCGAGCCTTGCGCCAGTTCGCTTCGCCATCCTGAGCAATGAACCGGGCCGGGTTGGTCGACGCGTATTCGGTGCGCCGGATATGGTCGAGCACGCGCTCGATCAGCCGAAGATAGCGCATTCGCTGGGTTTTCCGGATCGGGAGTTCGCCGACGAAATTCGCGATGGTTGCCGTATCGACCGTCGCCAGATTCTTCTGGTGCGTACGCAGCCACGTGAGAAACGCGCCCCATTGCGCGCGATAGACGTCGGCCGATGAGCGACGATAGTCCTGCATGGCGAGCCATGCATCGAATGCGGCTTCGGGAGAGAGGATCCAGTCGGACGCGCCGCGGTCGAACAGGTCCGTTTCTTCCGGGCGTGCCGGGATGTCGGGAGAGGCGGGAAGGGACATGTGATTTGTTCCGTTAGTTGCGTGTATGGTAGCCCTTTCCGCAACGTCTCGGGCATCAAGAGGCAAGGGGCAGGACAAGGCCGCCACGCGTGGCGGCCTGGGCGGGCAGTCAGTCGCCCCACGCCTTGGACGGGCGGTGAGCCCGCTCGCGAGGCGCGGTGTCGTTCGAGGTTGACGCGGCTTCGTATGCGAGAACCGCGAACGAAAATACGGCGGGTAGCGCGTTCGAGCGCCCGAAGTCGATCGGATCGTCCGTTTCGGGAAACGTCATGTCCGACGGCCGTTCGAACAATTGACGCATGCCGGCCTCGTGCCGGCTGGCAAAGCCGAGATCGGCAAGCGCCTCGGCTTCGATCGCATGCAGCAGGCGCCACGTCAGCGGGACGCGCTGGCGGATATAACGCCCGGCGATATGGCGAACGATCAGCTCGAGGTCGTGCGCGGCAGCCTTGAAGCTGAGCGCGGCCAAATCTTGTTCTTCTGTCATTGCAGGCTCCTGTCGACCGGGCAGGCGCCTCGGTGCGCCGGCTCCAGCCCATGCATGGCGGAATGTCCGTATACTGTACAAACATACAGTGTTTTCCGCAACTGGCCTGCAATCGGCCTTTCGGCCGGCTATCCGCGCCGTCAGCGGTGTATCACGATCAGCAGTGCCCGCGCCTCGGCCTTGCCGGGATTGCGGATCGCGTGCGGCTCGTCGGCCGGGTAGCGCGCTGTGTCGCCTGCCTTCAGGCGCCGGCTTGCCGCCGCGGCTTCGATTTCCATCGCGCCCTGCAGCACGGTGAGGTGCTCGCGCGTGCCGGGCTCGTGGGCGTTCGATATCAGTGCGCCGCCGCCCGGTAGCGTCAGCTCGTACCACTCGAACTTGCCGGCGAGGTCGATCGGGCCCCACACGCGCAACTGGTATCGGCCGTCATGGCCGGCGAGTGTCGGAATGTCGTGCGGGCCGTCGACGCGGATAGTCTCGGGCGCCTTCGGTTGCGAGAACAGCTCGTCGAGCGTGATGCCGAGTGCGTTCGTCAGCCGCCACGCCACGGCGATCGTCGGGTTGGCCTTGTCGCGTTCGATCTCGGAGAGCATCGATTTCGATACGCCGGCTGCGCGCGACAGGTCGTCGAGTGTCAGCTTGCGTTCGTTGCGCAGCCGCTGGATCTGCTCGCCGACACGCGGCGGCGTGGCGGCCGGCGGTTGCGGTGCGGCGCTGGCAGGCGTGCGCCGCGAACCGGAGGAACTTGCCATTTGGATTCCGTTCGCTTAGAGTTGTTCGGTATTTCGAATTCTAGTTCGGAATATCGGATAAATGCGGTCAACCGAACGACCGACTATAACAGTAGCAGGCCGTTGCGCCGCCGCCACGAGTGGCGCGTTGCGGAATGCGAAACCCTGTCAGGAGCTTTGCGATGCGTGATGCCTTTCTCGCCCAGGTGCGCGGGACGCTGGACCAGATCCGCGCGGACGGTTTTTACAAGACCGAGCGCGAGATCGCGAGTCCTCAGGCGGCAGCCGTGCGGCTCGCCGGCGGTGCCGGCGTGCTCAATTTCTGCGCGAACAACTACCTGGGCCTGGCGAACGATCCGCGCCTGATCGACGCGGCGAAGGCCGGCCTCGACCAGGACGGCTTCGGCATGGCATCGGTGCGCTTCATCTGCGGCACGCAAACCGTGCACAAGCAACTGGAAAGCGCGCTGGCCGCCTTTCTCGGCACCGAGGACAGCATCCTCTATTCGAGCTGCTTCGATGCGAACGGCGGGCTGTTCGAGACGCTGCTCGACGAGAACGACGCGGTGATCAGCGACGAGCTGAACCACGCGAGCATCATCGACGGCATCCGCCTCTGCAAGGCAAAGCGTTTCCGCTACAAGAACAACGACCTGTCCGACCTCGAGGCGAAGCTGAAGGAAGCCGATGCAGCGGGCGCGCGCCACAAGCTGATCGCGACCGACGGCGTGTTCTCGATGGACGGCATCATCGCCGACCTGAAAGGCATCTGCGATCTCGCCGATCGCTACGGCGCGCTCGTGATGGTCGACGATTCGCATGCGGTCGGCTTCATCGGCACGCACGGCCGCGGCACACCCGAGCACTGCGGCGTCGAAGGCCGCGTCGACATCATCACGGGTACGCTCGGCAAGGCGCTCGGCGGCGCATCGGGCGGCTATGTCGCCGCGCGTCGCGAAGTCGTCGAGCTGCTGCGCCAGCGCTCGCGCCCGTATCTCTTCTCGAACACGCTTACGCCGAGCATCGCCGCGGCATCGCTGAAGGTGCTGGAACTGCTCGGCAGCGACGAAGGCGCGAAGCTGCGCGAGCGCGTGCGCGAGAACGGCGCGCGGTTTCGCAAGCAGATGACCGAAGCCGGTTTCACGCTCGTGCCGGGTGCGCATCCGATCATCCCGGTGATGCTCGGCGATGCGCAGCTCGCGACGAACATGGCCGACAAGCTGCTCGGCGAAGGCGTCTACGTGATCGGCTTCTCGTTCCCCGTCGTGCCGCGCGGCCGCGCCCGCATCCGCACGCAGATGAGCGCCGCGCATACGCCTGAACAGATCGACCAGACGGTCGCCGCGTTCGTGCGCGTCGGCAAGTCGCTCGGCGTGATCTGACGGAGGCGCGACCATGAAAGCACTGGCAAAGCTCGAACGCGGCCCCGGCCTCACGCTTACGCGCGTGAAGCGTCCCGAAGTCGGCCACAACGACGTGCTGATCAAGATCCGCCGCACGGCGATCTGCGGCACCGACATCCATATCTGGAAGTGGGACGACTGGGCGCAGAAGACGATTCCCGTACCGATGCACGTCGGTCACGAATATGTCGGCGAGATCGTCGAGATGGGGCAGGAAGTGCGCGGCTTCGCGATCGGCGATCGCGTGTCCGGCGAAGGCCACATCACGTGCGGCTTCTGCCGCAACTGTCGCGCGGGGCGCCGGCATCTGTGCCGCAACACGGTCGGCGTCGGCGTGAACCGCGAAGGCGCGTTCGCCGAGTATCTGGCGATTCCGGCATTCAACGCGTTCAAGATCCCGCCCGAGATCTCCGACGATCTCGCGTCGATCTTCGATCCGTTCGGCAACGCGACGCATACGGCGCTGTCGTTCAACCTCGTCGGCGAAGACGTGCTGATCACCGGTGCGGGCCCGATCGGCATCATGGCTGTTGCGATCGCGAAGCACGTCGGCGCGCGCAACGTCGTCATCACCGACATCAACGACTACCGGCTGGAACTCGCGCGCAAGATGGGCGCGACGCGTGCGGTCAACGTCGCGCGCGAGTCGTTGCGCGACGTGATGACCGACCTGCACATGACCGAAGGCTTCGACGTCGGCCTCGAAATGTCGGGTGTGCCGAGCGCGTTCACGAGCATGCTCGAGGCGATGAACCACGGCGGCAAGGTCGCGCTGCTCGGCATTCCGCCCGCGCAGACGGCGATCGACTGGAACCAGGTGATCTTCAAGGGGCTCGAGATCAAGGGCATCTACGGCCGCGAGATGTTCGAGACCTGGTACAAGATGGTCGCGATGCTGCAAAGCGGCCTCGACCTGTCGCCGATCATCACGCATCGCTTCGCGGCCGACGATTACGAGAAAGGCTTTGCCGCGATGCTGTCCGGCGAGAGCGGCAAGGTGATTCTCGACTGGACGGCCTGAGTGCCGCGGGGCAGTGCTGCGTGTTCGCCGCCTGCCCCGCTTTCGTTTACGTCTGCGTTTTCGAGGCCGAAACGCGCGAGTCCAGGCTCAAGGTGAGATTATTCGGGAGCTGTGTTGGCGCGCCGAATCGCGACACGATTGCGCATCGGTGAACTGCAATCGCACGTTCACTTCACCTGACGGAAGCTGCCTCGCTTTCCGCCCTCGTGCCTTCCGGCACCTTCTCTCCCCTTCCAGACACTTCCCTGCTTGCCTTGCCGCGCGATCGCTCGTCATGCAACCGCATGCGATGTCGTGCCGAACCGTGGCGTCGACCGTGAGCCCGCGCGCGTCGTTGCGACTCACTCATGCGTGAAACCATTCGATATCGATCGACGTCGATCGGTGCGCCGACGGCTACTTGATCCGTTCACCGTTCAACCCGCGCGGATCGAGCTGAAGACTCAACACGACGAGCCAGCGTTTCGGACACTGCGGTGCAACGTCGACCGGGCCGCCGTGCACTCCGGGCGCGGTGACGAACCCGTGTTGCGCCGCATATTGATATGCGCGCAACGCATCCGCTTGCAGCCAGAAGCTGACCAGCGCGCACGTCACGAAACGGAACAGCAGCACCGCTGCGGCATCCGGCGCGAAGCCGGCCACGACCAGCAGGCTGTCGAACACGAATGCCAGCACGTGCGCGACCGCGATCGTGACGATCGTCAGCTTCAACACGCCACGCAGCCGCAGTGCAGCGCGCACGCGTGCCTGCCGGACGGCGAGCCGGGTGCGATCGTCGCCGCCTTCGCGCTTCGGCATGTCGTGTTTCACGACGCGGCACCGACAGGTCGTTCAACGTCGATCCGCGTCGTATCACCGGCAACGATGCGACCGCTTGTGACGCAGACCGATTTGCACAGGATCGTGCTGTCGTAGTTGTGCCCCGGAAAGCGCATCATGTCGACCGGTTGAAATCCTTCGCGACGATAGAAATCGATGAGCCGGACCGCCGCGTAAGGTGCGTCGAGCGCCAGGTGCGTCGCGCCGCGCGCGGCGGCCCGCCGTTGCGCGAATGCGAGCAGCGATCGGCCGATGCCGCGGTCCTGCCAGACGGGATCGACGGCAAGCTGGCCGAGCGTCGCGACGTGCCGGCTGCGGTATGGATCGCAGCGGGAATCGGGATCGTGCGAACGCATCGTCATCGTCGCGACCAGGTGCGCGTTGCCGAGCGCAACGAAGCACTCGCCGGTGAGTACGCGTTCGCGTGTCGCCGAGGCCGGCTGATCGACGCACGGGCAGTTGAAGCCCAGTGCGCCGAGCGGTGCGAAGGCGCGATGCAGCAGCGCGGTCAACGTGTCGTACGAATCGTTGCGCGGGTCGAAGCGCCGCACGACGACGCGGCCGTCGAGCCGCTTGGCATAAGCCGCATAGGCGCGCGCGGGGCGCGCGGATTCCGGTCGCTGCATGATGTCCTTTCGCCCAGACAGGGTGAGCGAAGTGTAGTGAGCGTCGCGCGTCCGCTTCAAGAAAAAATGTCGTAAACGCGGCGGACTTGCATCGCGCGGCCAGGTTGCAATTCAGCCCTTCCGCCAGCAGGGCTTTTTCATCCGGGTGTTGACGGTGGAGAACGATCGTTCTACCGTAAACCCATGAACACACATCACGACCCTTCCGGCGAACCGGGCGTTCGCGACCGGCTGCTCGATGCAGCCGAAGCGCTGATCTACTCGGGCGGCATCCATGCAACCGGTGTCGATGCGATCGTCAAGCGATCCGGCGCGGCGCGAAAGAGCTTTTATTCGCATTTCGAATCGAAAGAGGCGCTGGTGGTGGCCGCGCTCGAACGTCGCGACGAACGCTGGATGCGCTGGTTCGTCGACGCGACGCTGGCGCGCGGCAAGGCACCGCGCGTTCAGTTGCTCGGCATGTTCGACGCGCTGCGCGACTGGTTCGGGCAACCCGACTTTCACGGCTGCGCGTTCCTCAACGCATCGGGCGAGATTCCCGATGCCGACGATCCGGTGCGCGTCGTCGCACGCTCGCACAAGGCGCGCTTGCTGGCGTTCGTGCGTGAGCGGTTCGATGCGTATGCCGATGAAACCGGCATCGAGCGCCGCGGGCTCGCGCGCATCGCGCGTCAGTGGCTCGTGCTGATCGACGGCGCAATCGGCGTGGCGCTCGTCAGCGGTGATGCAAACGCCGCGCGCGATGCGCGCGCGACGGCCGAACTGCTGCTCGACGCGGTATCACGATAGTCGAAGCAGCGAATCCGAACCGGCCGCGGTCGTCCGTGGCCAGAACCTGAACAGGAGCAACCCATGTCCGTTTCCGTCGAAGTTCGTCCGCCCGTTCCGCCCTTCACGCTCGAAACGGCGCGCCAGAAAGTGCGCGCCGCCGAGGACGCGTGGAACACACGCGACCCGCAGCGCGTGTCGCTCGCCTATACGCCGCAAAGCCGATGGCGCAATCGTGCGGAATTCGTGACCGGCCGCGACGAGATCGTCGGGCTGCTGCAGCGCAAGTGGGCGCGCGAGCTCGACTACCGGCTGATCAAGGAGCTGTGGGCATTCGACGGCAATCGCATCGCGGTGCGCTTTGCGTACGAATGGCATGACGATGCCGGCAACTGGTTCCGTTCGTACGGCAACGAAAACTGGGAATTCGACGAAAACGGGCTGATGGCGCATCGTCACGCGAGCATCAACGACCTGCCGATTCGCGAGCAGGATCGTCTCTATCACTGGCCGCTCGGCCGTCGTCCGGACGATCATCCCGGGCTGTCCGATCTCGGCCTGTGACGCGCGTGCCGACTCGACGGACCGGCGAACGCATCACCGGGCTTCAACGGTGAGGAAATTCGGGAGTCGATGCGCTGAAGGTGAGGTTTTTCGGGACGAGGGGAAATGTCGCGTCGGACTGTGTGCTTCGAGCCGTTCGACGCGGCATCGTCCCGGGCAAAGCGGACATGTCATGCACGTAGGGATCTCGTGATGCGCGTATCGGTATGCAACGGTGTGCTTCACCACGTGATGCATCTCACCGATCGATCGGGGCCGGTAGCGGTTTGACGATCGGTGTGCACGCGTGTGGCGTGCAGCTCACCGATCGTATCGACGTCGACGCCTGATGGCGCGTGCCGTGCGCGTTGCGGTGCGACGTTGCTCACCGCTCGACTTCACCAGGCAGGCGCAGGAATTCGCACACGTGCGCAAACGCATGGCGTGCAACTCACCGCACACCGATTCGTGCAGCCTCTGCCCGGCGCGTGTGATTGCGATTGCGCCGGGCCTGATCGTCAGCCCGCGATGCGCGCGGCGATCGCCTCGCCCACTTCCTGTGTCCTCGCGTTGCCGCCGAGATCGCGCGTATGCGGCCCCGTGCGCAGCACGTCCTCGATCGCGGCGACGATCGCATCGTGCGCTTCGCGTTCGCGGCCTGCGCCGTTGCCGAGGAAGTCGAGCATCAGGGCCGCCGACCAGATCATCGCGACCGGGTTCGCGATGTATTGCCCCGTGATGTCGGGCGCGGAGCCGTGCACGGGTTCGAACAGCGACGGAAACGTGCGGTCGGGGTTCAGGTTCGCCGACGGCGCGATGCCGATCGTGCCCGTACACGCGGGCCCGAGATCCGACAGGATGTCGCCGAACAGGTTCGACGCGACGACGACGTCGAAGCGGTCCGGCTGCAGCACGAAACGCGCGCACAGGATGTCGATGTGCTGCTTGTCGACGGCGATGTCGGGATAGCGTTCGGCCATCTCGGCCGTGCGCGCGTCCCACCACGGCATGCTGATCGCGATGCCGTTGCTCTTCGTCGCGACGGTGAGGCGCTTCGCGCGCCGCTGCGCGAGTTCGAACGCGAATTTCAGCACGCGCTCGGTGCCGTGACGCGTGAAGATCGCCTGCTGCATCACGATCTCGCGATCGGTGCCTTCGAACATCGTGCCGCCGACCGACGAATACTCGCCCTCGGTGTTCTCGCGCACGATCATGAAGTCGATGTCGCCCGCGCGGCGGCCGGCGAGCGGCGACGGCACGCCGTCGAACAGGCGCGCGGGCCGCAGGTTGATGTACTGGTCGAATTCGCGGCGGAATTTCAGCAGCGAGCCCCACAGCGAAACGTGATCGGGCACCGTCGCGGGCCAGCCGACCGCGCCGAACAGGATTGCGTCCATGCCCGAGAGCTGTGCCTTCCAGTCGTCCGGCATCATCTTGCCGTGCTGTGCGTAGTAGTCGCAGCTCGCCCAGTCGATCTGGACGAAGTCGAAGCGGATGCCGAAGCGCGCGGTCACGGCGTCGAGTGCGCGCAGGCCCTCGGGCATCACTTCGCGGCCGATGCCGTCGCCGGGGATCACGGCAATTCTGTAGGTCTTGTCGGTCATGCAAAGCTCCTTGGCTGGTGGGCTGGCCGCGGGGAGAGGCAGCGGCGCGTCACGTCATTCTATTTATTTCCATCTGGATTAAAATCGCGCGAAAGGTTAATCGACTTTCCACGAATCGTGAACAAATCGCCGAATCTTGACGACCTGCGCGTGTTCAGCCTGGTCGTCCGCCTGACCAGCTTCAGCGCGGCCGCCGAGCAGCTCGCGGTGTCGCCGGCCTATGTCAGCAAGCGCATCGCGTTGCTCGAGGCGCAGCTCGGCACGCGCCTGCTGCATCGCTCGACGCGCCGCGTGACGGTCACGGAAGCAGGCGAGCGCGTGTTCGCGCGCGCCGAGAAGATTCTCGACGACGTCGATCATCTCGTCGAGGACGTGTCGACCACGCGCACGGTGCCGCGCGGCACGTTGCGCATTTCGAGCAGCTTCGGCTTCGGCCGGTACATCGTCGCGCCGGCGCTGCTCGACTTCTCGGCACGCTATCCGCAACTGAACGTGCGGCTCGATCTGTTCGACCGGCTCGTCGACGTCGCGGGCGAAGGCTACGACCTCGACGTGCGCATCGGCGACGAGATCGCCGATCACCTGATCGCGCGCCGCCTTGCCGCGAACTACCGCGTGTTGTGTGCGTCGCCCGACTATCTCGCCCGGCGCGGTACACCGCGCTCGCTCGCGGATCTCGCATCGCACGACTGTCTTGCCATCAAGGAGCGCGATCACCCGTTCGGCGTGTGGCGGCTGAACGTGCGCGGTGAAACGGCCACGGTGAAGGTTGGCGGCGCGCTGTCGACGAACCATGGCGAGGTCGCCGTGCAATGGGCGCTGGCCGGGCGCGGCATCGTGCTGCGTTCGATCTGGGAAGCCGCGCCGCTGATCGAACGCGGTGCACTGTGTCGCGTGCTGCCGGACGCAATCCAGCCCGCGAACATCTGGGCCGTGTATCCGGAGCGCGTCGCGGCGTCGGCGAAAGTGCGCGTGTGCGTGGATTTTCTGATGGAGACGCTGGCCGGTTTGAATGCCGCGGCGGGTGACGATACGGCCTGAAACCGGCTAAAGGTGAGCTTTTACGGGGGCATGTGCGCAACATCGGCAGGCCCCGTTTCCGGCTCGCAACCGCGTCGCGAACCGGTCGCGTCGAACGGGTATCAACACATCGCGGTCGCGAGATGCCGGGCCTGCCGACGCTGGTGCCCGCACACGGCTTACGCCGCTTTTGCCGCGCCTGCCGCCCCGAGCATCAGGTCGAGATTCTGCACGGCTGCGCCGGATGCGCCTTTGCCGAGATTGTCGAACACGGCGGACAGCAGCACCTGGCCGTGCTCGGCATTGACGAACACGCCGAGCCGCATGTCATTGGTGCCGTTCAGCGCTTGCGGATCGAGATGCGTGATCGCATGCGTGTCCGCGAGCGGCGTGACGTCGACGTGGCGCGACTCGGCGTAATGGTGCGCGAGACATGCATGCAGTTGCTCACCGGTCACACCGGCAGGGAGCAGCCGCAACTCGATCGGCACGGTGAGCACGATGCCTTGCCGATAGGCACCGTAAGCCGGCACGAACAACGGACGGTTCGCCAGACCGGCATGCAGCTGGATCTCGGGCGGATGCTTGTGCGCGAGGGCGAGGCCGTAGATCTGCAGCGGTTTCGCGCGTGAAGCGCCGTCCGATTCGAATGCGTCGACGGCAGCCCGCCCGCCGCCCGAGTATCCGGACACGGCATGGATGCTCACCGGGTAGTCGCGCGGCAGCAGCCCGGCCTGTAGCAGCGGCCGCAGCAGCCCGACCGCGCCGGTCGGGTAGCAGCCCGGATTGGTGACACGCCGTGCGTGTGCAATCGCCCGTGCCTGCCCGTCGGCCATCTCGGGAAAGCCGTAGACCCATTCCGGCTGCGTGCGATGGGCCGAACTCGCGTCGATCACGCGTACCGCCGGATTCCGGATGAAGCCGACCGCTTCGCGTGCGGCCGCGTCGGGCAGGCACAGAATCGCGATGTCGGCGGCATTGATCGCTTCGGCGCGCCGCACGGGATCCTTGCGCTCGGCCTCCGGCAGCGCGACGAGCCGCAAGTCGGTGCGCCCGCGCAGGCGCTCGTGGATCTGCAATCCGGTCGTCCCTTGATCGCCGTCGATGTAGACAGTGGGCTGGCTCATGGTGGTCGCGTTCCTTCGGTTCGGTCGTCGGGAAAGCCGTATCGTCCGCCGAACGCCTAGAATAGGAAAAGTTGAATTTACTGACCATCAGATTCAGTTTTCTTGAACGAGAGGTGGAGAATGCGGGAGATCAGCCTGGACCGCCTGCGCACGCTGGTCGCCATCGCGGACCAAGGGTCCTTTGTCGCCGCGGCGCAACTGCTTCACCTCGCGCCGCCGACCGTCAGCCTTCACATTGCCGAACTGGAGAGCCGCATCGGCGCGCCGTTGCTGTCCCGCACGCGTGGAAACGTGCGGCCGTCGCCCATCGGTGAAGTGCTGGTGGAGCGCGCGCGCCGCCTGCTGGCCGAGGTCGAATCCACGCTGGACGATGTGCAGCGACAGGTGCAGGGGTTGACCGGACGCGTACGCCTCGGCGCATCGACCGGGGCGATCGCGCACCTGCTGCCGCAGGCGGTGGCCCGCTTGCGCGAGCAGCATCCGGACATCGATGTCCAGATCGCGGTGCTCACGTCGCACGACACGCTGGCGCGCATCGCACAGGGCACGCTCGATGTCGGGCTGGTGGCGCTGCCGCAGACGGCGGTCGCGGGGCTGTCGATTCGCGCGTGGCGGCGCGATCCGGTGATGGCGTTTCTGCCGGCGGACTGGCCGCTTCCGGCGCGCGTGACGCCCGGCTATCTGGCCGCCCGCCCGCTGATTCTCAACGATGCGACCACCCGCCTGTCACGGCTGACGACGGAATGGTTCGCGCTCGGCGGCCACCGGCCGGAGCCGCGGATCGAACTCAACTACAACGATGCGATCAAGAGCCTGGTCGCCGCGGGCTACGGCGCGACGCTGCTGCCGCACGAGGCGGGCGCCCCGCTGCCCGATGCGCGCATCGTCATGCGGGCGTTGCGCCCGGCGTTGTGGCGTGAACTGGGGATCGCCCATCGGGCGGGGCCGGTCGAGCGGGCGACCCAGCATGTACTCGATGCGTTGTGGGCGCTCGGCGCGCGATAGCGCACCGGCATGCGGGCTAGGCGGCGCGGCGGTTCATGCGTGCATGCCGTGCCCGTGCATCCACGGCATGCCGTCTCAAAGCCGGTTGTCCTTCGCGAGCGTCAGCACGCGCGCCCAGCGTTGCGCGTCGCGCTTGTCCATCATCGGCAGCGTCCATTCGCTGCGCACGCCATCGCGCACGTGCACGACGAGGTGCCAGCGGCCACCGATCGGCGCGGCCTGGCAGCCGTCGAGCTGCGACAGCGTATAGCGGCCGTCCGCGCCGTCGTGCGACAGCCACAGCAGCCCCTGCGTTGCGGACACGCGCAGCTCGCCCCACGCGCGGTGCACGACGTGGGTCCAGCCTTCTTCCTTCGTATTCGGTGCGATGTCGCGGTGGCGCTTGATCCACCAGGCGACCAGCGCGATCAGGATCGCGGCGGCGAGCACGGCGGCCGCGATCGCGACCGGCTGGCCGAACTGTGCGGCGATGACGTGAAACAGGTGAACCGCGCCCCATCCGGCAGCGATGAGCGCGAACAGTGCAATGAAGATCGGCATGTCTGATCGGAGAAGAGGACGGATCGGCGCATGCATCGCGCCGATCCGTCGCGCACGGCATTACCGTTTGCGGTGAATGTCGTGCGTCACGAAGCCCGCGTCGTTGTTGGGCAGCGCGAGGCCGTCCTTGACTGCGAGCGTCTTGCGGATGTCGTCGAGACCCGCGGACCAGTGGTCACGCATCGTCGACAGACCGAACTGATAGTCCTTGTAGTGATGCTCGTACGCCTTCTGCTGGTAGATCAGGTGCTGGATGTTGTACTTCTTGCTGGACGACATCGCATCGGCCTCGACGCACCAGGGATCCGCCTTGCGCTGCTCTTCCGGCACCTGCTCGAGCACGTGGCGCAGCACGTTGCGGTAGCGCTGTTCGCGCTGCAGCGTGTCGGTCACGAAGCGCGTGCGGCTCGAATACTGCACGTCCTTCGTGCGCTCGGCGACGTCGGCCATCGTGCGCGGCAGCGGCCCGCGCGCGCTCCACAGGTCGACCTGGAACGCGAGCGTGTCGCGGCGCGGCCGTGCGCGGAGCACTTCCATCAGCGGCGTGTTCGACACGACACCGCCGTCCCAGTAGTACTCGCCGTCGATCTCGACCGGCGGGAACGCGGGCGGCAGCGCGCCGGACGCCATGAAATGCTCGGGTGCCAGACGGATGCGCGAGTTGTCGAAGTACACGAAGTTGCCGGTGCCGACGTTGACCGCGCCGACCGACACGCGCGTTTCGCCCGAATTGATCCGGTCGAAATCGCACAGCTTCAGCAGCGTCGCGCGCAATTGAGACGTGTCGTACCAGCTGATCTTCTCCGGATGATCCGACACGCCCGGCAGCGGCGGCGGAAAGCGCGGCACGAAGAAGCCCTGCTGGCCCTGCATCATCGCGCTCGCGGCCTGCGACGCGGTGAAGAACGTACGAACCTGGTCGATGCTGTTGAACAGCGCGAACTCGAATGCGGCCGGAACCGTCGGGAAGAACGCCGGCTTGCAGATCGTTTCCCAGAACTCGCGCAGCCGCTCGACGCGATGCTCGGGCGCATTGCCCGCGATCAGCGCGGTGTTGAGCGCGCCGATCGAGATGCCCGCGATCCAGTCGAGCGGAATGCCCGCCTCGTGCAGCCCTTCGAACACGCCGGCCTGGTACGCGCCGAGCGCGCCGCCGCCTTGCAGCACGAGCGCGATCGTTTCGTACGGCAGCGTGCGCGCGGCGGCCGGTGCGCCGGCCTCGTGATGCAGGTCCGCCGCATCGACGGCCTGCTTTTCGGTGCGGGCGTGCGGCTTCATTGCATGAACCAGCCGTGGCTGACGATGAACGACTGGCCCGTGAGCGCGGCGCTCGGGAACGCCGACAGGAACAGCACCGTCTGCGCGACGTCCTGCACCGTCGTGAACACGCCGTCGACCGTATTGCCGAGCATCACCTTCTTCACCACTTCCTCTTCGCTGATCCCGAGTTCCTTCGCCTGCTCCGGAATCTGCTTGTCGACCAGCGGCGTGCGCACGAAGCCCGGACATACGACGTGCGAGCGCACGTTGTGCTTCGCGCCTTCCTTCGCCAGCACGCGGGCCAGGCCGAGCAGCCCGTGCTTGGCCGTCACGTACGCCGATTTCAGCGGCGACGCTTCGTGCGAGTGCACCGAACCCATGTAGATCACGACACCGCCGCGATCGTCCTTGTACATGTGCTTGAGCGCGGCCTTGGTCGTCAGGAATGCACCGTCGACGTGGATCGCCTGCATCTTCTTCCAGTCGGAGAACGAGTAGTTCTCGATCGGGTTGACGATCTGGATGCCCGCGTTCGACACGAGGATGTCGACCGAGCCGAACGTTGCGGCCACCTTGTCGATACCGCTGTTCACGGCTTCCTCGTTCGTCACATCCATCGCGACGCCGATCGCCTTGCCGCCCGCCTTGACGATCTCGTCGGCAACGGCGTTCGCGCCGTCCTGGTTCAGGTCGGCGATCGCGACGGCCGCGCCCGCTTTCGCGAGCTCGAGTGCGATTTCCTTGCCGATGCCGCTCGCGGCGCCCGTGACGACTGCGGTCTTGCCATTCAGGTTGCTCATGTTCGAATTCCCGTGGTGAAAGGTTTGACAGGGAGAAAGGACTGCGGACGTGTTACTGAGCCAGGTAATCGTAGACGACTTCGCCGAGGCCCAGTGTCAAATCCGCGACGATGTGCCGGGCTTCGACGATTTCGAGCACGGGCAGGTCGGCTACCGGCGCGAGCGCGTGCGGCGCCAGCTCGAGCGATGCGGGGCCCGTCCACGCGCCCTTCATCTTGATGTCCTGCATGTAGTAGCGCACCAGTTCGCAGACGCGCGCAGTGCCGTCGACGTGCGGGATGATCTTCAGCAGGAAATTGGGGCCGGCAAGACGCTTCGTCTGCTCGTCGATGTCGAGTTCCTTGTGCTTGTAGCCCATCGTGCCGGTCGCGACGCGCACCTTGCCGTAGTCGAGCGTGCCGAGGAGGTGGTCGGTGTTCACGTGCAGCGTGGGCGATGCGAGTTTCTTCGGGAAGCCCCACAGTTCGCGGCCGCCGGCGATCGGCGGGTGATCGTCGAGATACATCGCGAGCGTATAGCCGCCCGGCTGGCCGTTGTACTCGACGGGAATGACCTGGCCGCTTTCGGTGTAATCGCCGAAGCCGGTCGAATCGGCCATGCGGATGAATTCGTAATGCACGAGCGGCTCGGTGACCTGCAGCGGCTCGGGGACGATTTCGCGGAGACGGTCCGGATCGGTGCGATACGTGATGATCAGGAACTCACGATCGACGAAACGGTAAGGGCCCAT
The DNA here is from genome assembly GCF_001411495.1 of Burkholderia cepacia ATCC 25416. Classification (NCBI taxonomy): domain Bacteria; kingdom Pseudomonadati; phylum Pseudomonadota; class Betaproteobacteria; order Burkholderiales; family Burkholderiaceae; genus Burkholderia; species Burkholderia cepacia. The sequence continues at coordinate 1,704,210 of NZ_CP012982.1, forward strand.
CGGGAAGGCAGGGCTGGTCAACGGCATCGCAAACGCTTTCGATCGGACATCGCTGGGTTTCATGCGGACTCCTTGTTGTTGATCGCTTCGTGGATGAGTGCTCGTAAGCTCGTAATCCTATGCCTGTGCGTTGCCGTTGTGCGATGCCGCATATGGAATTAATTGTTGCCGATTTCGTAGAATTCGACGCGTAAATATTGAGATGAATGATGCAAACGGTCCGGACAGCCCCCGGCGTCCCGATATTCGCATGCATCGATGACGTCACGATGTGAAAAAGGTGAGTCTTTACGGGACGGCAGGTGAGCCTTTCCGGGAGGCGGTCGCGCGGGAATGTGACAATTGTGTGAACTTGTGCTGCAGTGCAAGCTCTAAGTGCGTTCGCCGCGGCGGGCTTCGTCGCGTGCGTCCGCCGCATTAAGCATCGCTTAAGCGAGAGCGCCCTAGCATCGTTCGTATCAGGCCGGGCAACCGGCCGAGTTTTTACGCCTCACGCAACCGGATTCATGCAGACCCTCAATCTCACCCTTTTTTCCGCCATCAACGCCGGGGTTGCGCCGCAGCCGGGCGTTGCCCGCCTCGCCATCTTCGCCGCCGACTGGCTCGTCTATGCGCTGCCCGCGATGCTGCTGCTGACCTGGATCTTCGGCGCGCGCACGACGCGGCGCCAGGCGATCGAAGCCGGAGTCGGCGTATGCGTGGCGATCGCGCTCGCGCAGGTCATCGGACATTTCTGGTTCTCGCCGCGTCCGTTCATGGCCGGCGTCGGCACGCAACTGATTCCGCATGCGCCGGACAGCTCGTTTCCGAGCGACCACATGACGTTCGCGTGGAGCATGGCAGTCGGGTTGATGCTCGGCGGCACGACCCGGCTCACCGGGTTCGTGATGGCCGCGTTGGCCGCGGCGATTGCATGGGGGCGTATCTATGCGGGCGTGCACTGGCCGTTCGACATGGCGGGCGGCGTGCTGGTCGGCACGGCCGGCGCGCTGGCCGCGCACCTGTACGGACAACGCGCGACCGCGCTGCTCGAACGGCTCGGCGATTCGGTGCATGCAGTCGTGATGGGGCGCCGGCACGCGCCGTAAGCGGGGGGATCGGGCCGGACGCCGTCAGCCGGGTGTCCTGGCCGATTCAGCCGATGCGGATGGCCCGCCGCCCGCATCGTGCAGTTCGGGCGTATCGGCCGGATGTTGCGCGGCGTCGCGGTCGAGCGCGCTTTCCTTCAGGATCGCGCACATCGCGACGAACAGCGCGAGTACCACCGCGGCAAGGCCGCAATAGCCGGCGATCTTCAGGTTGCGAAGGAAAGGCGACGCGGGGCTTTCTTTTGTCATGACCGGACGCTCCTGGGCGGGCTGCGACGGCTGTCGCCCGACAGCGGCGTCGCACACACAGATATATACCAGTCGCGATAGCGGTGCCAAGCCCGCTGGTGCGCCGACGCGACGATTGTGTCATCCGCCGGTCAGCCGGGTACGCCTTTGACGGCTACCCGCATCCGTCAGTCTTCCAGGGTTTCGTGCACGGCCGCCGCGCCGCGCTTCCAGTAGGCCGCCGCGCGGATGCGCGATTTGTCGACGCCGCGCTCGCCGGTCAGGTGCTGGCGTACCGCGCGTATCGACAGCGCTTCGCCTGCCGCCCACACGTAGCCGTCGCCGGACGGCGGCAGCGGCAGGTCGCGCACGGCATTCAGCAGTACGTCGCCGTTCGCGGCGTCGGCTTCGGCGCGGAAGCGCCAGATTTCATGCACGTCGGCGCGCGTGTCGAACGCGATCTGCGCGGTGCGATCCGCGACTTCCATCACGACGGCCGCGCGCGCGCCGGCCGGCAATTCCTCGAGGCGCCGCGCGACTGCCGGCAGCGCCGTATCGTCGCCGATCAGCAGGTGCCAGTCGAAACCGGTCGGGACGACGAACGAACCGCGCGGGCCGCCGATGCCGAGCCATTGGCCGACGCGTGCCTGTGCGGCCCACTGCGACGCGGGGCCCGGGTGGTTCAGCACGAATTCCAGATCGAGTTCGCGAGCGGCGCGGTCGAAGCGGCGCGGCGTGAAGTCGCGCGCGACCGGCCTCGGTTCGCCTTCCGGAAACTCCGGACCGTTCGCGCCGAGCGTCGGCATCGCAGGCCGTTCGGCGCCGGGCGGCGGGAAAAATACCTTCACGTGATCGTCGAACGACGCGGATTCGAAATCCGCGAGATCGGGGCCGCCGAGCGTGACGCGCAGCAGGTGCGGCGTCACGGCGTGCACGCGCAGGACCTGCAGCAAGCGGAACTTGAGGGTGTGGCGCACGCGGGTCACGGTGCGCTCGGATGTGTTCTGCATCAATCCGTTCTCCTGAGGTTTGACGGGACGGCGCGGATCACGCGCCGGTGCCGCCTTCGATTTCGGCCGTCGCACGGCGCAAGATGGCCGCGACGCGGCGCTGTTCATCCGGGCCGGCTGCGCTCTTGTGCAGCAACGCGCGCTTGAGTGCGAGGCGCGCCTCGACGAACTCCGGCAGCCAGCCTGCTTGCGTTTCGTCCTGCGTTTCGTTGCCCGCCGATTCCCCGGCGAACGCACGGCGCATGAATTCCATCTTGCGAGCGAGGTGCGTGAGGCGTGCGAACAGCGTATCGACCCGTTCGCGCTGGGCGTCGAGATGGGTGCGGCCGGCGTCGGTCAGTGCATAACGCTTGCGGTTGCCTTCCGCCTGCGACGCGACGAAGCCGACTTCTTCGAGATACGTGAGCGCCGGATACACCATGCCGGGGCTCGGGCTGTAGAAACCGTTCGAACGCGTGTCGAGCGCCTTGATCAGCTCGTAGCCGTGGCTCGGTTGCTCGGCGACGAGCGCAAGCAACAGCAACTGGAGATCGTCGGAGCTGAACTGGCGGCCGCGTGGCATGCCGTCGTCGCCGAAATCGCCAAAGCCGCCGCGCCCGCCACGGCCGCCGAACGGGCCGCCGCCACCGAACGGATCGTGGCCGCGGCGGTGGCGGCCGATCGCGTACCAGAGACCGGTGAACCAGTCAGGGCGGGCATGCGCACCATGACCGTCGCTTCGGGCATGGCCGCGGGAAGGGTTGTGTCGCATGATCGGGTCCTATATATCGGAAAACATATCTAAAGATATATATCGAAAGATAGGCCGTCAAGGGGATTTATTGGGGGATGGATGGCGGGGACTGGCGAAAAGGTGATCACGCTGTAGGTTGGCAAAAAAGGTGGCCTTTTTTGCAGTATTTGATCAAAACTATTGATGTGGAAATTAAATAGTTTTCATTGAAACTCCCAGTGTTTTTGTCTGGTCGGTCTGATCAGACCCCCGACGCGCATCGTTCCCGACGGCGGCGGCACCGGGTGGTGCGGTCAAAGACGTCACCTGTCGAAGCCCATCGCGTGTAACCCTCAGCTGACCCGGCGATTCTCAGCGCATCATGAGCTGCGTCGGTTTGATTGGGCGCTGCCGGACGATCGTCGGGAATTTGCTGGCGTACTGAAGTACATGCAGAGCCGATTACCCTTGCCGTGCCCCGAACTTTATTCTCCGGATTTCGCGATGAGAATGTACTTGGCTTCCGCCGGTGTAATCGACTACGTTGCCAAGATCATCGACGGGGCGGTTTTGTGTGCCATTGAGCGTGGTAAGAGTCGGCTCGGTCTTACGGAATTCGAACAAGCTTTTGCCGAGGAGGTCTGGGCTGGTGGGGTAGGTAGGCTCAATCCATTTCACCCCGATGCGGAGTTGCGTGATCTCGTGGGTACTGGTGAGCCCTTCTGGTATCTCGCTCGCGACGTGAATGGAAATGGCAAGAAACTCCGCTGAATCGTCGGTAGCGGTTGCAATCGCCTCTCCTCCAAGGATGTTTATGCACCCAGTCATCCAGGTCGGAGAGGCGAGTTCGGCCTATATGAAGCGCATCGCCGTCAGCAATGGTATCTCGCTAGATCGCCTGTATCAGCTTGGTGTAGTCCTCGACGAGACGGCTCTTGAGAAGGCGTTGTCTTGGGATCGTATCGCGCCCCCGGTCGAATCGAGACGATACTTGAATAGTCTGATCAGTTTGCGTCGCTCTGCGCCCAGGGCGTGGCTGAACAAGACTGCACGGTGCTGCCCGCTTTGCTTGCGCGAACAGACGCGCTGGGCAGCCGAGTGGGAATTGCGTCCCTATCTAGCGTGCACCAAGCATCGATGCTGGCTGATCGATCGGTGTGGCGCGTGCAACCGCCCCATACTTTGGACAAGAAAATCGCTGCTTTGCTGCGACTGTGGAGAACGGTTTGCAGACATGCAAACGTCGTCAGCACCAACGAAGTTCACTTAGCTATCCTCAATAATAGCTAGTAGGCTTCCAAATTTTTGCGGAGAATCTTCTGTATTCGATGGGCTTTCGTTGAATGACATGATTTCTCTTCTTGTGCACTTCGGGAACCCAACCGATGCCGAAAAAGCCGGTTGCCGTCGCGAGGCAGGCCACATCGGAGCAATGAGCAACGCCATCGCGGCCCTTGATCCATCGGCCGATGCATTGTCGGTGTGGCCATCTGGGTTTCGGACATATCTAAGTAAGATGCACAAGGAACGAGGCGACGAGGATGGGTGTGTCGGATCCACTTTCCGAGGCATCTATACCTACATTCGCTCGAACCAACATAAAGGAGAATTCGGGTTCCTAAGGGACGTTGTTTTGCAGTACCTCGTCGATCATTGGCCGTGGCCTTCGCTTGATCGGAAAAACGCCCTGATGGACACCGTCGCATCTCGATTGCCCTGGATGTGGGCGTCAAGCGCAGCTCGGGAACTCAATATGAAAGAAGAGAAGCTCAAGGAGTTAGCTGGGAAGGGGCTGATCGTGGTCAAATATCGACCATCTCGAAGCAAACGAATGTTGCTGGCTGTTCGGCGCGAAGACCTACCGAGGATTCGGCAGATCTTGCATGAGCAGGCTGGCCTCAAGGCGCTTCGGAACCTTGGGATATCGATTCGACGGCAGATCGTGTTGCTCCCGCTCCTTTTTCCGGAGGCTCAAGGGGATACCGTACAGTTTCGCAAAGGAGAACAAGTGCAGGTATTGAGATCCAGTATCGAAAAGCTACTCAAGCTTGCCGAGGATTTGCCGGTCATCGACTATGAGGGTGCCGAGCAAGTAGTGTTGGCACGGGTACTTCGATCGTGTGCTTGGCGTAACGAGATGATCGAGCATCTCTTTCGGATGATTCTCCGTGGCGAGATGAAGCCGGAGGCTGTGCTCAAGGGTAAGCCAGGGTTCACTGGATGGCTGTTTTCTCGAGAGGCGCTGGAAAGAATCAAGCTTGAGGGCTCGCTGACACGGCTGAAGGCATATTCGCAGGCAGGCGCCAACGCGCTTCCCGCGCTGGCGCCACCAAACCGGACGATATCGACGTCATCGTAAAGGCAGTTTCACTCACGCCCGTCAGCGTCATCTTTGTCAGCCCCAACATGCAGGCCGTGGATTTCGAGAAGCGCGGCGTGTGACGGGCCGGTGTTGGCGGGTTCCTTGCGACGGCGGTCTCAAGACGCGCGGCTGCCAGGACATCCTGATTACCGTGGTCGATGGCCTGGAGGGGCTCACCGAAGTCATCAGCATGACCTATTCGCGAATCCCGGTTGCGCCCCACGCATGAATTGGCATCTTGTGCGTCGAAGCGGCAATATTTTTTCTTTCCATAGCCTTTCAAATGCGCAGCAAGGTACTGTATGACAGGGGAATACCCTGCCTTTTTTTTTCGATCATGTTTTATGTATCATGACCTAACTTTTGCAACATGTACTAACTCAGGGCGCCAGAAAATCCTTATCGGTATGGGGCAGTACGGCGCGTGTACAGGCAGGAATGCGAACCGGATTAGCGCCCCCGTCAAGGGCAGGCGGCCCGGTGGCAGGTGAAGCGGATCGGGATCGCATCCTGTCTTCAGACTCCGCGCGAACGATGGCCGCCTGCCGCCAGGGCAGCCGGAGTTCGCGCCCCAATGCAGGCGTCATTCACAGATTATGTCCAGGAAGTCATCCACCAGCGGGGCGGCCGACCTGCAGCGCAGGCAGTGGCTCAAGGTTGCCGGTGCATCGGTCGCGGCGGGCGGTCTCGCACTCGGCGCCGCGCGGGCGAAGGCCGATGCGGCGCCTGCCGCCGGGAACGACAGCGGCGTGCTCGATGTCGCGATCGTCGGCGCCGGGCTGGCGGGCCTGACGGCCGCGCGCGACCTGCGCTACGCCGGCTGCGAATCCTTCGTCGTGCTCGAGGCGCGCGACCGCGTGGGCGGCCGCACGCTGAACTACGACGTGGGCGGCGGCCACGTGACCGAAGTGGGCGGCCAGTGGATCGGCCCGGGCCAGACGGCGGTCGCCGATCTTGCTCGCGAGCTGGAAGTCGGCACGTTCCCGAGCTACTACGCGGGCAAGACCGTGATTCTCGGCGGCGACGGGCGCGCCGAGATCGACCTGGAGGGCACCTTCGGCACCGACGAGGCCGTCGCGGCGAAACTGAGCAGGTTGTCGCGCGACGTGCCGTCGGGCGCGCCGTGGACGTCGCCCAAGGTCGGCGAACTCGACCGACTGTCGGTCGGCGACTGGCTCGCGACGCAGGGCATCAAGGCGGAAGACCGGATGGGCTGGAACGCGTCGATCTCGCTGTCGGGCGGCGTCGCGCCGGCGAAGATGGGGCTGCTGCACTTCCTGTCGATGATCAACTCCGCCGATTGCGATTACGCGCAGCTCGATTCGATCAAGCACAGCGCGCAGGAAACCCGCTTCGTCGGCGGCTCGCAGATCCTCAGCATCCGGATGGCGCAGCAACTGGGCGACAAGGTGCGGCTGTCGTCGCCGGTGCGGCGGATCGTCGGCTGGGATCGCGATGTCGTGACGCTGGAAACCGATCGCGGCACGGTGCGCGCGAAAAAGGTCGTGATGGCGCTTCACCCGGCGCTGTGTCATCAGGTGCAGTTCGATCCGCCGCTGCCTGAAAAGCGCCACGCGTTGCAGCGTGCGTGGCCGGCCCATTCGCCGGCGCGCAAGACCGCGATGGTCTACCGCCGCCCGTTCTGGCGCGACAAGGGCTTGAACGGCCACATCTTCCAGACCGACGGGCCGGTGTTCTGGGCTTACGACAATTCACCGCCGGGCGGCGAGATCGGCGTGATCAACGCGTTCGTCCGGAATGCGTTGGTGCCGTCGGATCCGCAGGCCGCGAAGCAGATGCACATGGATCTCTATGCGCAGGCGTGGGGCGACGAAGCGCGTGCGCCGGTGTCGTACCACGATCGCGACTGGGGGCTCGCCGACCCGTGGACGCTCACGTGCGTATCGGCGATCCCGCCCGGCTTCTGGAGCGCGCACGGCGAAGCGCTGCGTGCGCCGTGCGGCAACCTGATCTGGTCGGGCACCGAGACCGCGAACATCTGGGCCGGCTACATGGACGGCGCCGTGCGCTCCGGTCACCAAAGCGCGCTTCAGGCGCTGAATGCGCTGCGTCATGCTTAGGATCACGAAGATGAAGAAACGGCTTTTATTGCTCACGGCGGTGGTGGCGATCGGTGCGTTGCTGGCCCTCTACGGCCCGACGTTGCTCGGCTTCTATCGCCTGCAGCGCCATATCGATACGGCCGCGCAAGCCGATGACGCCGACGGCGGCCCGTGGCCGCGCGTGACAGACGCGTGCATGGGCTGCCACGGCGTGAAGGGCACGTCGCTCAGCCAGGCGTATCCGAGCCTTGCCGGCCAGCCGGCGCAATACGTGGCCGCACAGCTTCGCGCATTTGCGGGCGGGCAGCGCACGAACCCGACGATGGGCCCGCTCGCGATGACGATGAGCGAAGCCGAGATCACGCGTCTGGCCGGCTATTACGCGAAGCAGGCGCCGCTGGACAACCGCTATTTCAAGCCGGATGCACGACTGCGCACGAAAGGCGAGCAACTGGTGACGGGCGGTGCGTGCGCGGCCTGCCACGGCGCACAGCTGATGGGGCAGGCGCAATTCCCACGGCTGGCCGGGCAGGGATACGACTATCTGCTCGCGCAGCTCGACGCGTTCGCGAAGGGCTCGCGCAGCGAGGCGACCGGCACGATGCAGCGCGTCGCGCAGGCGATGTCGGCGGACGATCGGGCGGCGGTGGCGTCCTATCTCGCGAGCCTCGGCCCCGCTGGGCAGTGAATCAACGGCAGCAATCGACTTCGGGAGTTCGAACCATGGATTACAGATCACTTGCCCTTTGTCTTTCCAGCGCGACGCTTGCGGCGACGACCGGCGTCTACGGCTTCAAGTTCGTGCGCAAGCGCAACTTCCTGATCGGCCTCGAGTGGTGGATCGTGACGATCTCCGCATCCAACGCGGTGATCTTCTTCGCGACCGAATCGCCGGTGTCGTACTTCATCTCGCATTTTCTCGACGCGTTCTCGCGGGGATTCGGGATGCCGGTGATCGCGGTCGCCGGCCTGATGGCCGTCACGCACGGCTACCGGCCGTCGATGCGGCAGGACGTGACGCTGTTCGTGCTCGCGACGCTCGGGACGATCGCGCTCGTGGCCGGCGTGTTGCAGCACGCGCTGCCGTACTTCTACGTGGCGATGTGGACGCTGATGTCGATCTATCTCGCCGGTTTCGTGTGGCGACTCGCGCGTGCCGGGCACGCGTTCCATGCGCTGACGACGACGATCGCGCTCGTCGCTGCGCAGGCGATCGCGTGCATCTACGACTTCTACAAGATCCCCGGCGAGGAAACCAACGTCGTGTTCAATTTCTACGTACTGGCGTTGCTGACGTGGTCGTACCTGACCGTCGCGCTCTATTACGCCTATTGCGCACTGGAGCGGGAGAAGGGGCGCGGTCGGGCCGATGCCGGTGTGTTGTCGTATCCTAAATGAGTAGCTGTACTGAGGAGGTAACGAAGGATCGCTCCGGTTGCCGTGATCGTGGAGTGCGCGGATGGACCGCATTCGCCTGACCCGCGCCGAGCGGCGCGATGCGACGCGCGAACGCCTGCTCGGCGCCGCGCGCGCGATCCTCGCGGAGAAAGGCTATGCGGCCGCGAGCGTGGAGGATATTGCAGCGGCGGCCGGGCATACGCGCGGCGCATTCTACTCGAACTTCCGCGACAAGGCCGACGTGCTGTTCGAGCTGCTGCGCCGGGATCGGGACGAGGCTGCCGCGGCATTGCAGCGGATCGTCGGTTCGCACGATCCGGTCGACGATGCGCAGCGCGCGATGCTCGCGTATTGGCGAAGGGGCGCGACCCAGCCTGCAGTGCACCTGATGTGGCTCGACGCGCAGTTCCAGGCGGCGCGCGATCCGCGGTTCCGTGCGCGCTTCGGCGCGTTGCTACGAGACCGCCAGGCACTCGCGGCCGCGTGCATCGACGCGTATGCCGCGCGGGCCGGCGTGTCTTTGCCGTTGCCCACGCCGGTGCTGGCGCTCGGCCTGACCGCGTTGTGCGATGGCATGCAGTCGCACGGCGCGGCCGATGCGCTGGCCGACGCGGTACTGGTCGGCTTCATCGCGCACACGGTGTTCGACCGCGTGCGCGGATGACGGCGCGAAGACGCGGTGGCCGCGCGTTGTCGTGCGCCTGTATGAAGGCCGAAAGCCGATTGTCATGACGGGCCGGCGGCGGCCGGCCACAAACGTTCGATCATGCAGACGAAACAGGGAATACCCCGTCTTTTTCTTTTAATTATTTTTGTCATGATGACCTAACATAGTCATCATGTTCTACTGATGTGCCGGCAGTGAAGACGAACCGCCGGTTGAGGCTGAACGAATCGGGAGATAGACGATGGATGCAATGAAGCGAAAGGCGTTCTTCGAGGACGGAGCCGTGCTCATCGAAGGGGTGCTCAACGACGAACAACTCGCGCAATGCCGCGCGGTGTTCGACTGGGGAATGGAGAATCCGGGCCCGATGGCGACGACGCTGCTCGACGGCACCGAATACAAGTCGCACAACGACAACGCGAACCCGTATGCGAAGGAGCGGCTCGACGCGCTGGTCGGCACGCTGCCGTTCGGGCAGCTGTTCGCCGACCTGTGGGGTTCGAAGCACGTGTGGTACTTCGCCGAGGAGCTGTTCATGAAGGGCGGCGGCAAGAGCGCACGCTCGCCGTGGCACCAGGACACGTCGTACCTGCCGTGGCAGGGCATGCACTTCGGCAACGCGTGGATCAGCTTCGAGCACGTGCCCAAGCGTAATGCGCTGGAGATCGTGCGCGGCTCGCATCACGGCGTGCGGCATGACGGCACGACGTTCCAGAACGCCGAGGATCCGACCGACCCGCTGCACGGCGGCGACGTGTGGCCGCGCCTGCCGAACATCGAGGCCGAGCGCCGCGCGGCGCCGGATGCGTACGACATCCTGTCGTGGGAAACGAAGCCGGGCGACGTGCTGCTGCTCCATCCAGGCGTGCTGCACGGCGGCGGCGCGGTCGACGCCGATTTCCCCGATCGCCATACGCTCGTGCTGCGCTTTTTCGGCGACGACGCGGTGTTCAGCCCGCTGCCCGACGAAAGCCGCTCGGGATTCACGCCGGCCGGCGTGCTGTTTGTCGAGGAACTCGCCGGGCTGAAGGCCGGCGATCCGTTCCGCGCGCCGTGTTTCCGCCAACTCGTCTGAACCGGGAGAATTCGTCATGACAGCAACTCCGAAGCGGCAATCGATCGTGCCGGCTGCGTTCCAGCCGTGGTACGACGCGTACCACTTCTCGCCGGCGACGCGCGTCGGCGACACGATCTGGGTGTCGGGCCAGGTCGGCCTCGACGCGCAGATGCAGCCGGCCGACGGCGTGCAGGCCCAGGCGCGGATCGCGTTCGAGTGCCTGAAGGCGATCCTCGAGGAAGCCGGCGCGAGCCTCACCGATGTCGTGGAGCTCACGACTTTCCACACGGATCTGCAATGCGAGACCGAAGGCTTCGCGGCGGTCAAGGACGTGTATTTCCCCGACCGTTACCCGTCGTGGACAGCGGTCGGCGTCACGCAACTGGCGCTGCCGGGGCTGTGCGTCGAGATTCGCGCGGTGGCGGTGGCCGGCTCCGGCAAGGGCTGACGGAAGGCACGAGGGTTTTTCGCGGGATTTGCGTTCCATATGAATCGCAGTCCTGATAAAAAAGTAACGGGATAGCAGTCGATTGGCACGTGGCCGGCCGGGACCCCGGCCGGCCTCGATCAGGGCGCGACGTCATCGTCGATTGACGACGACGATCGAAACAAATGCGTTTCGTCCGGGATGGGCGAGCGAAGGCGGAGCAGGAAGGAGAACCATGATGAAGAAGCATCGTTTCTGGACCACGTCCGCGATCGCGGCCGCTGCATGTGTCGCGATCGGCACCGCCGTCGCGGCGGACGACCTGACACCGGCCGGCGCCGACCGTTCGGCGAGCAAGGACGGCGCGGTGCCGGCTTATGCGGGCAAGCAGTCGCCCGACGCCGGCTGGGAGTGGGGCAAGGTACGCGGCGATTTCTGGAAGCATCGCAACGAGAAGCCGCTCTATTCGATCGACGCGGCGAACGTCGACAAGTATGCGGACAAGCTGTCGCCCGGCCAGGTCGCGCTGATCAAGCAGAAGAAGGGCTACCGGATGGACGTCTACCCGTCCCACCGCGAATGCCAGTTGCCGGATGCCGCCGAGCAGAACTCGAAGGCGAACCTCACGGCCGCGAAGCTGGATGCGAGCGGCGAGAACCTCGCCGCGGCCGCGTTGCCGGGCGTGCCGTTCCCGCAACCGAAGAACGGCATCGAAGCGATCCTGAACTACGAGATGCGTTATCGCGGCGAAGGCGTCGAATGGGCGCAGGTCGCCACGAGCATTTCGCCGCGCCCCGGCAGCAGCGAATGGATCGACGCGGTCGGCCCGCAGACGTTCTATTTCCCGTCGGCCAAGCTCGGCAAGACCTCGCCGCAGGAGGTCGACCAGTTGAGCGCCGCCGTTTATTTCCAGATGAACTCGCCGGCCGCGCTGGCCGGGCAGGCCTTCGTCCAGCGGCAGTACTTCAACAAGGATTCGGAAACCTACTACTACTTCCCGGGACAGCGCCGCGTGCGACGCATGCCGGCCTATACGCATGACGCGCCGTTGATCGGCTTCGAGAACCAGTACCTGATCGACGAGGCCAACATGATCAACGGCTCGCTCGACCGGTTCAACTGGAAGCTGGTCGGCAAGAAGGAAATGCTCGTCCCGTACAACGCGTTCGGCATGTACCGGTTCAAGAGCAAGCTGCACGACGTCGCGACGCCCGACGGCCTCGCCGCGGCGAACCGTCGCTACGAGACGCATCGCGTGTGGGTCGTCGAAGCGACGCTGAAGCCGAGCGCGCGGCACGTCGCGTCGAAGAAGGTGTTCTATCTCGACGAAGACAGCTGGCTCGCGCTCGTCGGCGAGGACTACGACGCGCAGGGCAAGTTGTGGAAGGTGCGGGAAAGCTACCCGATTCCGGTATGGGAGCTTGGTGGCACCTGCGACAACGAACCGCTCGCGCAGTACGACATGATCAATGGCCGCTATGTGTTCGATGCGTCGTCGATCGGTCAGGGCAAGGACATTCGCTGGTTCGGTCAGGCCGACGATCCGCGCTTCAAGCAGGATTTCTACACGGCGGAATCGCTGCGCTCGGTCAGCGAACGTTGACGGTGACCGGCTGACGGATACAAGGACCGGCGCGCGCAACGATCGTGCGCCGGCATCGAACAGGGGCGGAGGTGGATCATGGAACCGGCAAGATTGTTAAGGAATGCTACGGTATCGGTCGCGATGGCGGGCGCCGCGACGTCGAGCGCGTACGCGTATGACTTCACGTTGAACGGCGGGGCCCTGCAGGGCTCGTGGGTGTCGAACCTCACGGCCGGCGCCGGTATTCGCACCAAAAACCCGAGCTGCTCGCTCACCGGCGACCCGAACGCCTTCGGCTGCGGCGCGGGCGCGAACACCAACCAGTGGGGCTATGCGGACAACGGCGACCTGAACTATCGCAGGGGCCAACCGTTCAGCACCTACATCAGCGCGACCAGCGAGCTGCTGCTGAAGATGCCGAGCGAGGGGTTGAAGTTCATGGTGCGCGGTACCGGCATGTACGACTTCATGGCCAAGAACACGAACCGCACGCCGTTGTCGAGCACGGCCGCCGCGCAGGTCGTCTACAACGCGCAGCTGCTCGACCTGTGGGCGCAGAAGGATTTCACGATCGGCGGGCGCAACGCGCACGTGCGGCTCGGCAACCAGGTGATCAACTGGGGCGAGAGCATGTTCGCGCAGAGCGGCATCAACGCGACGAACTCCATCGACACACAAAAGCTGCTGATTCCCGGCTCGCAGCTCAAGCAGGCGCTGCTGCCCGCGCCGATGGTGAGCCTGGCAGCCGACCTGTCGCACGGGTTCAGCACCGAGGCGTACTACCAGTTCCAGTGGAACGGCAACCGCTATCCGCCGGTCGGCTCGTACTGGTCGGTGACGAACGGTTTCGGCCGCGGCGCGGAGCCGTTCACGATCAACACGAACAACCTGAACGTGACTGGCCCGAGCGCCGGCACGATCGCGAACGCGATCGGCGGATCGGGTGCGGCGGGCAACCAGGACACGCTCAATGCGATCAAGAACGGGCTCGTGAACGGCACCTACGCCGGGCCGCCGTTCAACGACATCGGCCTGCCGAGCACGACGAACCTGCCGGCGAAATACCGGCCGCAGTTCGGCGTGAAGTTCAACTATTCGCCGCGCTCGTTCGACGCGAACTTCGCGTTCTACTACCTGAACTACACCGACAAGTCGCCGGTGCTCGCGTCGCTCGCGAACGGCACCGAGCAATGGTCGTATCTCGGCCGGCGCCAGTTGTTCGGCGTCAGCGCGAACTTCGGCGTCGGCCCGTGGGCGATCGGCACCGAACTGTCGTACCGGCCGCGCGATGCGGTCGCGCTGTCGAGCTGCTACGGCGCGGGCGGCCCGCTCGACCTGAACACGAACGGCGTGGCCGGCGTGGACTGCCCGCAATGGGTCGACAAGAAGAAGTTCCAGTACGACATCAACGGGCTGCTCGCGCTCACGCGCAGCGAGTATCCGTTCCTGAAACTGCTCGGCGCCGATTCGGCCGCGCTGACGTGGGAACTGACGTGGATCTACTACCCGGGGCTGAGCCCGAGCGGCGTCACGCGCACGGTCGGCGGCCAGACCGTCACGCAGGTGCCGCAGACCGGCTACCTGCCGTGGCTGAACAACGGGTCGGCTGCCGGCTATCCGATCGGGATGGGCCAGGGTACGTCGAGCTCGGTGGGCGCGACGATCGACTTCAACTGGACCTATGACGGCACGCTGATTCCCGGCTGGCAGGTCACGCCGGGCCTGACGTTCAGCACCGGCCTGTACGGCTACACACCGACCTTCACCGCGAATTACATGCAGGGTGCGAAGTCGCTGAACGTCTACGTGCTGTTCAACCAGAACCCGCCGAACTGGCAGGCCGGCATCAACTTCACTTCGTTCTGGGGCGGTCACAACACGGTGGGCCAGCCTTATGCGGACCGCAATTTCGTCGGCTTGTTCGTCACGCGGAATTTCTGACGGCGGCGGGTGGCAGGTGGCAGGTGGGCCGCCGCAATACATGAAGGGGTAACGTCGTGCTCAATCGTCTGGTCAGTCGCCTGGAAAGGCTTTTCTTCGGTCACCGCGCGATCGTACTCGCGGCGATCGCGTTGTTCACCGTCGCGATGGCCGTGTTCGCCGTGCAACTGCGCATGGATGCCGGCTTCGAAAAGCAGATGCCGATCGGGCACGAGTACATCCGCACGTTCCAGCAATACCGGAACGACCTGCTCGGCGCGAACCGGATCACGGTGGTCGTGCGTGCGAGGCACGGGTCGATCTGGTCGAAGCAGGGGCTGACGCGGCTGTACGACGTCACGCAGGCCGTCACGTACCTGCCGAACGTCGACCGGATCGGCGTGCGCTCGTTGTGGACGCCGAACGCGTTCGTCAACGAAGTGACCGACGAAGGGTTTCGCGCCGAGCCGATCATTCCCGGCACGGTCACGCCCGACCAGTTGACGCCCGACATCGTCGCGCGCGTGCGCCGCGCGACGACGCTCGGCGGCTACGTCGGCACGCTCGTGTCTCACGGCGAGGACAGCGCGATGATCACGGCCGAGCTGAACGAGCGCGACAGCGCCGGCAAGGTGCTCGACTACGTGGCATTCAATCACCTGCTCGAGGAGAAGATCCGCAAGCCGTTCGAGGATGCCGGCTACGACGTCCAGATCATCGGCTTCGCGAAACAGATCGGCGATATCGCCGACGGCGCGACGGCCGTGCTCGGCTTCTGCGCGGTCGCGCTGCTGCTGACGACGCTCGCGGTGTACTGGTATTGCCATTCGGTGCGCTTCACGGTGCTGCTGGTCGCGTGCTCGCTGACGTCGCTCGTATGGCAGTTCGGCACCCTGAAGCTGCTCGGCTTCGGCCTCGATCCGCTCGCGGTGCTCGTGCCGTTCCTCGTGTTCGCGATCGGCGTGTCGCATGGCGTGCAGCAGGTGAACTTCATCGTCCGCGAGATCGCGCACGGGCAGAGTTCGTTCGATGCGGCGCGCCACAGCTTCAGCGGCCTGCTGATCCCCGGCGTGCTCGCGCTGATCACCGCGTTCGTGTCGTTCATCACGCTGTTGCTGATTCCGATTCCGATGGTGCGCGAGCTGGCGATCACCGCGTCGCTCGGCGTGGCCTACAAGATCGTCACGAACCTGATCCTGCTGCCCGTCGCGGCATCGTGCTTCAACTTCACGAAAACCTATGCGGACAACTCGCTGAAGCGCGCGCAGCAGCGTGCGAAGCCGCTGCGCGTGCTCGCACGCGTGGCGGAGCCGAAGTACTCGGGCGTCACCGTCGCGCTGACGGTGGCGATCTTCGCGCTCGCCGCGTGGCAAAGCCGCGATCGCGTGATCGGCACGCTGCAGCCGGGTGCGCCGGAGCTGCGCGCGGACGCGCGCTTCAACCGCGACGCGACGTCGATCGCCGGCAACTACGACATGGGCCTCGACTGGCTGACGGTGGCGATCGAATCGACCGGCAAGGCGTGCGACAACCCGGCGGTCGGCCTGTATGAGGACGACTTCTCGGCCGCGATGAAGACCGAGCCTGGCGTCGTATCGGTGCAGTCGTACTCGGCGATGCTGCGCGCGTACAACCAGGGCTACAACGAGGACTTCCCGAAGATGAACGTCGTGCCGATCGCCGCCGAGAACTACGGCGGGGTGTCGGTCGACGTGTCGCGCTTGAAGGGCTTCATGAGCCGCGACTGCGGGATGACGGCCGTGCACCTGTTCTTGACCGATCACAAGGCGACGACGATCAACCGCATCCTCGACGACGTGAAGCAGTACCGCGCGTCGCATCCGTTCCCGGGCATCACGGTGCGGCTCGCCGCAGGTAACGCGGGCGTGCTCGCCGCGACGAACGACGAAGTCGAGAAGAGCGAGCTGCCGATGATGCTCTACGTGTATGCGGCGATTCTGGTCCTCGTGTTCCTGGCCTATCGCGACTGGCGCGCGATGCTCGCCTGTTGCGTGCCGCTGTCGGTCGCGACGTTCATCGGCTACTGGTTCATGAAGGAGCTGCAGATCGGGCTGACCGTCGCGACGTTGCCGGTGATGGTGCTGGCAGTCGGCATCGGCGTCGATTACGCGTTCTACATCTACAACCGGCTGCAGGTGCATCTCGCGGGCGGGCAGGACATCGTGAAGGCCGTGCAGCACGCGATGCTCGAAGTGGGCGTGGCCACGATCTTCACCGCGATCACGCTGGCGATCGGCGTCGCGACGTGGAGCTTCTCGGCGCTCAAGTTCCAGGCCGACATGGGCAAGCTGCTCGCGTTCATGTTCATCGTGAACCTGGTGATGGCGATGACCGCGCTGCCCGCGCTCGCGTCGCTGCTCGAACGCTGGTTCCCGCGCCGCAAGCCGGCCCGCGCGCCGGGCCTGTTCAGCCACTGAAGTTGACGCACATCCAGACGGAGATCCAGTCATGGTCAAGACCTTTGCTGTGTGCGGCGCACTTTGCCTCGTGGCGACAGGCTTCGCACGCTTCCATGAAACGGTTGCGCAACAGCCCGCGCCGGCCCGCGCGTTCGCAACCAACGCGCAACGCGTCAGCGTGCGCCACGCCACGGGCGGCGAACCGGCCGTGGCCCCGTCGTCGAACGACGGCGACGCCGGACGTCAGGCGGCGGCCGCGCAGGTTGCCGACAAGCCGCCCGTCATCGCGCTCGGCGTCGCGCATGCCGGCTGGTCGGTGCTGTTCAGCCACTGATGCCCGCGCACACCCCTACGGAGGTTCATCCATGATCAAGACGCTCATTGCCTGTACCGCGCTGTGCGCCGCCGCGGCGGCCTTCGCGCAACCTCAGGACGGAACGGTGGCGGCCTGGGCCACGAAGCCCGCGCATGCGTGGGCCGCGCCGACGCACCGGATGCTGATGGATGCGGCGCGCGCCGGATCGCGGATCGTCGCGGTCGGTGAGCACGGCATCGTGCTGCTGTCCGACGACGACGGCAAGACCTGGCGGCAGGCGCGACGCGTGCCGGTTGCGGCGGCGCTGTCGGCCGTGTCGTTCGCGGATGCGAAGCACGGCTGGGCCGTCGGCCAGTGGGGCGCGATTCTCGCGACCTACGACGGCGGCGACACGTGGGTCACGCAGCGGCTCGATACGTCGGTCGACCAGCCGCTGTTCTCGGTGCTGTTCACGAACGCGCGGGACGGGATTGCCGTCGGCCTGTGGTCACTGATGCTGCAGACGCACGACGGCGGCAAGACGTGGGCGCGCACGACGCTGCCGAAGCCGCCGGGCGGCGGCAAGGCCGACCGCAATCTCTATCACGCGTTTGCCGATGCCGCACAGGCGCTCTACGTCGTGTCCGAACAGGGGATGGTGCTCAAGTCGGCCGACGGTGGCGCGAACTGGGTCTATCTGCCAACGGGCGGCAAGGGCACGTTGTGGTCGGGCGTCGCGATGCCGGACGGCCGGATCGTGGTCGGCGGGTTGCTCGGCAGCCTGTTCGAGAGCCACGACGGCGGTGCGACATGGACCGCGCTGAATACCGGCGCGCACAGCTCGATCACCGATCTCGTCGCGACCGGCGGCGGGCTGGTCGGCGTTGGGCTCGACGGACTGACGTTCACGCAGCGCGTCGCGGGCGGCCCGTTCGACGTCGCGCAGCGCGCGGATCGCGCGACGCTCACCGCCGCGCTGATCGACGCGCGCGGCAAGCCGGTGCTGTTTTCGCAGGACGGCGTGCTGGCCGCGCCGTGAGTTGAATCCGAAAAAAGGAAGGATGGAGTACGCAAGATGAAAAGCAAGGACAAGCCGGACATGCAGGCCCGACGGCGGATATTGCGCGTCGCGGCCGCGAGCGCCGCGTCGCTCGCCGCCGGCGAGGTGTCGTTCGCCGAAGGCGCGGCGCCGGCAGCCGCCGATCGCGGCGTGTTCGACGTCGTCATCATCGGCGCCGGGCTCGCGGGGCTGACCGCCGCGCGCGACCTGCAGCGCGCCGGATGCGAATCGTTCGTCGTGGTCGAGGCGCGCGATCGCGTCGGTGGGCGGACCTACAACCACGATCTCGGGCACGGCGTGGTGTCCGAAGCCGGCGGCCAGTGGATCGGCCCGGGGCAGACGGCGATCGCCGACCTCGCCCGCGAACTCGGCGTCGATACGTTCCCGACCTATTACGCGGGCAAGACCGTCGTGCTGGCCGGCGACGCGCGCGTCGCCCAGGATTTCCACGGCGGATCGGGCGGCGACGACGCGCTCGGCGCGAAGCTCGGCGCACTCGCCCGCGGCGTGCCGTCGCGCGAGCCGTGGACCGCGCAGCACGCGGCGGAACTCGACAAGCTGACCTACGGCGACTGGCTGCGCAAGCAGGGCGTGACTTATGAAGACGGCTACTTTCTCGGCCTCGCGGCGAAGCTGTCGCTCGGCGGCGCACCGGCCCAGCTCGGGCTGCTGCACTACCTGTCGATGATCAACAGCGCCGATTGCGACTACGCGAAGCTCGAATCGACCAAGGGCGGCGCACAGGAAACGCGCTTCGTCGGCGGCTCGCAGGTGCTGAGCATCCGGATGGCGAGCGAACTCGGCGCGTCGAAGGTGCAACTGTCCTGCCCGGTGCGCAAGATCTCGGGCTGGGATCGCGACGTGGTCGACGTGCAGACCGATCGCGGCGTGCTGCGCGCGCGGCGGGTGATCGTCGCGCTCAATCCGGCGCTGTGCCAGCAGATCGTGTTCGATCCGCCGCTGCCGGACGGCCGCGCGCAGTTGCAGCGGAACTGGCCGGCGAATGCGCCGATGCGCAAGACGGTGCACGTGTACGACCGGCCGTTCTGGCGCGACGACGGCTACAACGGACAGATCTTCGAGGTCGGCGGCCCGGTGTTCATGGCGTACGACAACTCGCCGCCGGACGGCTCGGTCGGCGTGCTCGCCGCGTTCGTCGCGCCGGGCGCGCTGCCGGCCGAGCCGAAGGCCGCCGAGCGGACGCTGTCGGCCATTTTTGCGCGCGCGCTCGGCGACAAGGCGCTGCATCCGACGCAGTTCCACGACTACGACTGGGGCCGCGTCGATCCGTGGACGCTGCAGTGCATCCACCCGTTGCCGCCCGGGTTCTGGACAAAATGGGGCAAGTTCCTGCGCCCGGAAGCCGGCCGGCTGATCTGGTCGGGCACCGAGACGGCCGACCTGTGGGCCGGCGCGATGGACGGCGCGGTGCGCTCCGGACACCGCGCGGCGTTGCAGGCGCTCGGCAAACTGGCCGGCCGCGGACGGGAGGCCTGAATGAAACGAACCTGGATGATCGGCGCGGCGCTCGTGATCGCGGGCGTGGCGGCAGCCGGCACGCTGTACGGACCCGACCTCGTCGACGGCATGCGTTACCAGAAGTCGATGGCCGCGATCGGCGAAGCCGACAAGGTCAACGGCGGCGCGTGGCCGCGGCCGCAGGAGACGTGTTTCTTCTGCCACGGCGTGCACGGGCAGTCGCAGAACGCGTGGTATCCGTCGCTGTCCGGCCAGCCGGCCACGTATATCGCCGCGCAACTGCGCGCGTTCGCCACGGACCAGCGCCGCAACGCGTATATGGGGCCGCTTTCGCGCGAACTCGACGACGCGAAGATCGCCGCGCTGGCGACCTATTTCGCGCGGCAGGCGCCGGCGCGCAACGAGGCCGTGCCGGCCGACGTGGCGCTCGACAAGCGGGGCATGGCGCTCGTGGAGGCGCGAAGCTGCCGCGCGTGTCACGGCGCGGCGCTGACCGGCAAGGATCCGGCGCCGCGCCTCGCCGGCCAAGGGCAGCTTTACCTGGAAACGCAACTGGCGGCGTTCCGCTCGGGCGAGCGGCACGATCCGACCGGCGCGATGAACGCGCTGGCCGCGACGTTGTCGGGCGACGACACGCGTGCGGTTGCGCACTATCTGGCCGGCCTGTCGCCGGACGGAGCGGCGAAGTGATGCGCGAAACGCGTCAGGGCCGGGAATACCCTGCCTTTTTCTTTGCCGTTTACTTTGTCATAGTGACCTAAGATAGGTAATGTGTTCTACAAAAGGGCACGCCGGATACGAAGCAGCAGTACCCGACCTCGAACCGAACCGGTTCTCGACAATTCACGTTTCAGGAGACAACCATGGCTAAGCACCCCGTCGTCGTTTATGGCGCAAGCGGTTACACCGGCATGTTGATCATGGACTGGCTGATCGACCAGAACATCCCGTTCACGGCGGTCGCGCGCAATGCGGGCCGCGCGAAGGAAATGATGGCGCAGCGCGTCGTGCGGCTCGAATCCGCGCAATACGAAATCATCGAGGCGGAGCACGACGTCGATGCGCTCGTGAAGGCTTTCCGCGGGGCGAAGGTGGTGTGCAACACGGTCGGGCCGTTCTCGAGCTTCGGGCTCGTCGGCGTCGAGGCCGCGCTGAAGGCCGGCTGTCACCACCTCGATACGACCGGCGAACAGTCGTATATCCGTGCGGTGCGCGACGAATTCGGTGAGCAGTATCGCCAGGCCGGCCTGCTGGTGTCGTCGTCGAACGCGTACATGTACACGTTCGCCGAGATCGCCGCCGAGCTCGCGCTCGAAACGCCGGGCATCGATGCGCTGGAGACGGCCACGCTGACGCGCGGCCCGCGCGGCGCGGCCGGCGTGAGCATCGGCTCGACCGCGACGATCTTCGACGGCGCGCGCCACGAGTCCTGCTACCTGTGGGAGAAGGCGCTCGTGCCGCACGCCGCGGACGCGTCGTTCACCGTCGCGACGCCGGAGCTGATGCAGCCGGTGTTCTGCCTGCCGTGGGGCGGCACGTCGCTGCCCGTCTATTTCGAGCACGATGCGCGCGTGCGCAGCTGCATCTCGTGCGTGGGCTTCTACGACAACAACGTGATGAAGCTGGTGCACCAGTTCGGACAGAAGTGGGAAGCCGAATACAAGCACCTGCCGCGCGAGCAACAGGACGAAGTGCTGAAGCAGGTCGTCGCGTCGACCACGCCGACGATGCCGCCGCGCGAGCGCACGACGATCCAGCGCAGCGTCGATGTCGCGATCGGCCGCGGCCAGCTCGCGGCGGTGCGCGCGACCGTGCACGGCGTCACGCCGTACATCTCGACGGGCGCGATTCACGCGGCCGGCGTGCTCAAGCTGCTCGACGGCGATACCGCGCGCACCGGCTTCGCGTCCGGCTCGAAGGCATTCGGCCATCGCTACCTGCTCGGCTTCCTCGAACAGCGCGGGCTCGCGCGCGCGACGGTCACGCAACTGTGACGGCCGCCGCCGCACCGGACCAGACCCAACGGAACTTGTGACATGGCCATTATCGATTTCTACGACCGCGGCTGGCGGCTCAATCCCGACGGCATCGCGTACATCCAGGACGATCGCAACTACACGTTCCAGGAGATCGGCGAGTTGTCGTGCCGCATCGCCAACGGCTTGCTCGCCGCCGGCTTCGCGAAGGAGGCGAAGGCGGCGGTGTGGGCCGACAACGACGTGATCGGCTGGAGCTGCGCGCTCGGGATGTGGCGCGCCGGGCTCGCGTACATCCCGGTGAACGGCCGCAACGCGGTGGCCGAGAACCAGTACGTGCTCGATGCGTTCGACTGCGAAGTGCTGTTCTTCCATCAGGCATTCGCGGCCGCGATCGATGCGCTGCGGCCGAGCCTGCCGAAGATCCGGCTGTGGGTGTGCCTCGACGCCGACCTGCCGTGGGCACCGTCGCTGGCTTCGTGGAGCGAGCACCAGCCGGCGACGCCGCCGGCCGTCGATTACGCGATGGACGACGTCGTCGCGCTGTCGGCCACGGGCGGCACGACGGGCGCGCCGAAGGGCGTGATGAACACGCATCGTTCGCTGCAAACGTACTTCGCGCAATTCATGATCGCGATGACGTACGACGATGCGCGCCCCGTGAATCTCGCCGCGGCACCGATGACGCACACGGCCGGCATGATGTCGCTGCCGTGCACCGCGCGCGGCGGCACGGTGGTCGTGCTGCCGAAGCCGGACCCGGCGCTGCTGCTCGGTGCGATCGTCAAGCACCGCGTGACCGAGTTCTTCCTGCCGCCGACCGTGATCTACCGGCTGCTCGACATCCCCGGCATCGAGCAGGTCGACTTCTCGTCGCTGCGCTATTTCCTGTACGGCGCCGCGCCGATGTCGGTCGAGAAACTCAAGCGCGCGATCGACGTGTTCGGCCCGGTGATGACGGGCGGCTATGGGCAGACCGAGGCGCCCGCGTCGATCTCGTACCTGACGCCGGCCGAGCACTTTGTCGACGGCAAGCTCGCGTCCGACACACGGCTCGCGTCGGTCGGCCGCCCGAACCCGCTGGTGCGCGTCGAGATCGTCGGCGAGTGCGGCGAGCTGCTGAAGCAGGGCGAGACCGGCGAGATCTGCGTACGCGGCGACCTCGTGATGAAGGGCTACTACCGCGCGCCGGACAAGACGGCCGAGACGATCGTCGACGGCTGGCTGCACACCGGCGACATCGGCCATCTCGATCGCGACGGCTATCTGCACATCACCGACCGCAAGAAGGACATGATCATCAGCGGCGGCTTCAACGTCTATCCGAGCGAGATCGAGCAGGTGATCTGGGCGCATCCGGCCGTGCAGGATTGCGCGGTGATCGGCGTGCCCGACGACAAATGGGGCGAGGCCGTGAAGGCCGTGGTCGAACTCAATGCCGGGCAGCAGGTGAGCGCGGAAGAGCTCGTCGCGCTGTGCAAGGAGAAGCTCGGCTCGGTGAAGGCGCCCAAGAGCGTGGACTTCGTCGCGGCGCTGCCGCGCAGCACGGCCGGCAAGGTGCTGAAGAAGGACCTGCGCGAACAGTACTGGCAGGGTCAGCAACGCAGGATCTGAACCTGCTTCATATGGATTCCATACGATGAGCAACATCTACATCGCCGGTATCGCGATGACCGTGTTCGGCCGGCATCTCGACCGCAGCCTCGACGATCTGGCGAGAGAGGCGCTGCAACGCGCATTGCGGGACGCAGGTTGCCACGCCGACGCGATCCGCGCCGCGTTCTATGCGGGCATCACGAACGGCCCGCTGCAGGGGCAACTGTCGATCCCCGGCCAGGTCGTGTTCAGCAAGATCGGCCTCGAAGGCATTCCGGTGTTCAACGTCGAGAACGCGTGCGCATCCGGCAGTACGGCCGTGCACCTCGCCGTGCGCGAACTGCAGTCGGGCGCGTGCGACGTCGCGCTCGCGCTCGGCGCGGAAAAGATGAACGTCGCGGACAAGGCGAAATCGTTCGCGCTGTTCGAGGCCGGCTGGGACGTATCGCGCGTCGACGAGAATTTCGCGACGCTCGCGCGGCTCGGCGAAGGGATCGAGCTGCCGCCCGGCTCGGAGTCCGAGCGCCCGTACAGCCGCTTCATGAAGATCTACGCGGCGATGTGCCGGCACCACATGCACACGTACGGCACGACGCAGCGGCAGATCGCGGCCGTGTCGGCGAAGAACCACGGGCATTCGGTGCACAACCCGTATTCGCAGTTCCGCCAGCCGTTCACGATCGACGAGGTGCTGGCGGCCGCGCCGATCACGTACCCGATCACGCTGCCGATGTGCGCGCCGCTGTCGGACGGCGCGGCGGCCGCGATCCTGTGCACGGAGGAAGGGCTGGAGCGCATCGGCGCCGATCGCAGCCGCTGCATCCGGATCGCCGCGAGCGTGATCCGCAGCTTCACGCGGCGTCGCATCGACGAGCCGCACAAGCACATCGGCCGGCTCGCCGCGTTGCAGGCCTACGAGCAGGCCGGCGTGGGGCCGGAGGACATGGACGTGGCCGAAGTGCACGACGCGTCGGCGATGGGCGAAATCATCCAGGCCGAGAACCTCGGCTTCGTGCCGCTCGGCGAAGGCGGTCCGGCCGCCGAGCGCGGCGAGTTCACGCTCGGCGGGCGCATCCCGATCAACACGTCGGGCGGCCTCGAATCGAAGGGCCATCCGCTCGGCGCGACCGGCATCGGGCAGTTGTACGAGCTGGTCACGCAGTTGCGCGGCGAAGCGGGTGCGCGGCAGGTGGACGGCGCGCGTCATGCGATCCAGGAAAACGGCGGCGGCTTGCAGGGCGTCGAAGAGGCCGCGTTGGCGATTCACATTCTCAGCAGGGACTGACGGAGGCGGACATGGGCGACGCACACGGCGCAATCGCGCTCGGGCAGGGAGCGCAGGCAGGGCAGACGACGCGACAGGCGTCGGGCGGGGTCGGCGCGGCGGCGTCGATGCAGGCGGCGGGCGCCGACGCGGCCGGGCCGCTCGCGCGCTGGGGCGAGGAAATGCGCGCCGACGCCGCGTTGCGGAAGTATCGTCCCGTCGGCGGCTGGATCGACGCGCCCGAGCGCGCGCAACCTGAGCTTGAAGGCGACATGCAGGCGGACGTGATCGTCGTCGGCGCAGGCTTCGCCGGTCTGTCCACCGCGCTGGAACTCGCGGCGCGCGGCGCGAGCGTCGTCGTGCTCGAACGCGAATTCGCGGGCTTCGGCGCGAGCGGGCGCAACGCCGGCTATCTCGCCGGCGGCCAGGGACTCGAATACGAGCTGTTTCTCAAGCGGGTCGGCCACGAACAGGCCAAGCGGATCGTCGGTTTCTACGACGAGGGCGTCACATACGTCGAACGCAAGCTCGTCGAATACGCGATCGACTGCGACTACCGTGCGTCGGGCATCATTCGCGCGGGCGTGCATCCGTCGCAGGAGAAGCGCCTGCGCGAAAGCATGGCCACCGGCATCGAACTCGGCTCGCCCGCGCAGTTTCTCGATGGCGCGGCGATGCGCGAACGCGGCATTCCGCCGGCCTTCCTGTTCGGCGCATACGTGCCGGGCGGCGGCACGCTCGATCCCGGCAAGTACGTGACGGGCTTGCGGCGCGCGGCGCTCGCGGCGGGCGTGAAGCTGTACGAGAACACCGCGCTGCTCGATTTCGACGCGGGCGAGACGGTGCGCGTGCGCACCGCACGCGGCAGCGCGAGTGCACCGGTGCTGGTGCTCGCGACCAATGCGTACACGCCGCAGCTCGGCCTGCTCGGCGACAAGGTGATGCCGCTGCGCGTGTCGGCGCTCGAAACCGAGCCGCTGTCCGACGCGCAGCTCGCGGCGCTCGGCTGGCCGAATCGCGAGGGCATCGTCACGCCGCACCTGACGATGGAGAGCCATCGCCTGACCGCGCGCAACACGTTGTTGCTGACGACCAAGCGGCTGCATTACGTGTATGGCTCGCAGACGCCGAACGTGCCGGACGACGACGCGTATCGCGCGCTGCTGAAGGCGCTGCACACGCGCTTTCCGCAACTCGGCAACGTGCCGGTGCGCGCATGCTGGAGCGGCTACATCTCGTTCGCGGGCGATGCGTTGCCGGTGGTCGGTGTGGCCGGCGCGCACGGCAACGTGTTCTACACGGCCGGGTGTTCGGGGCATGGCGTCGGCACGCAATCGCTGATCGGGCGCGTGCTGGCCGAGCGCATTCACGATGGGCGATCGCCGCTGCTCGACACGTTGACGCACAAGACGCCGTCGGTGCCGCCCGAGCCGCTGCGGTGGTGTGCGATGACCGCGATGCTCGGCGTCGCGAACCTGCTCGACGAACGCGTGAACCGCAAGGTGCGGCCGGTGTAGCGGCATGCGATCGTCGCGACACGCACACGTGGATCCGGCCGGGCCGCCTGACGCAGGGCGGCTCGATGGAAAATGCAGCGCGCATCGGGTATAGTCGTTGGCGCTCCGTAAGGCACGGAGCATCCATTCGACGAAGCCGAAACGCCCTCTTCACGACGAACACGATGACAGTGTCCAACGAGCCGCGCAGTACGAGAAAGCGGCGCACTTCGACTCCCACCGCCGCAGCCGGCAACACCGACGGCTTGCGGGCGCAGGGCCTGCGCACGCGCAACACGATCATTCGCGTCGCACGCAAGCTGTTGCTGGAAGGCGGGCCGCTGGAGTTCTCGCAGCGCGCGGTTGCGGCGGCGGCAGGGATCAGCGTCAGCAATCTGCAGTACTACTTCCCGACGCGCATCGCCGTGTTGCGGGCCGTCATCGAGCCGGTCATCCAGGCGTATCTCGACGACATGAAGCGCGCGATCAGCAGCGAAGCGTCGCCGCGCGACGTGTTCGAGGAGATCATGCAGCGCTCGGTCTCCGATGCGAAGGATGCCAAGTACAACGCACTATTCCGGCATTTGCTGTCGTTTGCGGCCACCGATCCCGAGTGTTTCAAACTCTATGACGAGTGGTACGCGACGCTGACGCGCGACCTCGCGCAACTGCTGCGCGCGGTCACTCCGGCGTTCAGCGCGGCCGACAGCCGGCATGCGGCGACGATGCTGATCGCACTGGCCGATGGCCTCGCGATGCAGTACGGCACCGGCCGGCAGACGCAGGCGCTCGATGCGTATTTCATCGCGACGTCGCGCGCGATCGCCTACGGCACACTGACGGCGCCCGCGGGCAAATAACGGCGCGATCCGCCGCCGCGGCCATGCGAACGGAGACAGGGGAATACCCTGTCTTTTTTTTGCTTCCAGTGTTTGTCATTATGACCTATGTTTGGTATGTATTACTAGATATGGGATGGCCGGGCGCGTCCGCTGCCGGGCCGACATGATTCGAGTCCAGGAGGAGAACGGAGATGATTCGTCTGAACAAGTCCGCAGCGCTGCCCGTGGTCGGCTTGACCGGCTTCGAGACGCCGCTGAGCGAAGAGGAAAGCGCAATCCAGCACACGGTTCATCGTTTTGCGCGCGACGTGCTGCGGCCGATCGGCCGCGAGCTCGACCGGATGACGGCGGAGGACGTGATCGCGCCGGGCTCGCCGTACTGGGCCGCGATCGTCGAGAGCGCGAAGCTCGGGCTCGATCCGCAACTGATCGCGCAGTTTCCGCCGGAGACGGCCGTGCGCATCGAGTCGCTGATCGGCGAGGAGCTCGGCTGGGGCGATTCGGGCCTCGCCGTGTCGATCGGCGCGGCCACGATGCCGCTGATGATGGCGCACACGGTCGGCAACGCCGAACTGGTCGAGATGTGCGCGGGCAAGGTCGGCTGCTGGATGAACACGCAGCCTGACCGCGGGTCGGACGCGGCGATCCTGTATCGGCAGGAGCTCGCCGGGAACGGCCGGCAGCCGGTCGGCAACGTAACGGCGAAGGTCGGCGCCGACGAGATCGTGATCAACGGGCAAAGCTCGGCGTGGATCTCGAACGGCTCCGTCGCGCAGGTCGCGCTCGCGTACATGGCGGCCGACTACGGCGACGGCTTCTACGGCGAAGGCGAACGCAGCGCGTTCACGAACGGCATCGCGATGATCCTGCCGCTCGATCTGCCCGGCGTGTCGCGCGGCAAGCCGCTCGACAAGATCGGCCAGCGCTCGCTGCCGCAGGGCGAGATCTATTTCGACAACGTGAAGGTACCGAAGCGCTTCGCAGTCGCGCTGAAGGACGACTATCTCGGCAACCTTGCGTCGACGTGGTCGTATGCGGGCACGCACATGTGCCAGGTGTTCGTCGGCGCGGCGCGGGCCGCGTTCGAACTGGCGCTCGCGTATTGCCACGAGCGCAAGCAGGGCGGCGCGCTGCTGATTGATCACCAGATGACGCACCTGCGCATCGGCGAGATGCTGCGTCGGCTCGAGATGGCGCGCGCGATCGCGCGCCGCAGCCTCGCGTTCTCGCGGATGTCGCCGCAGAGTCATCCCTATGCGACCGCGCAGGCGAAGGTCAGCGTGACCGAGGAAGCGATGAAGATCACGCACGAGGCGTTCCAGCTGTTCGGCGGCAACGGCACCACGCGCGAATTCCCGATCGAGAAGCTGTTCCGCGACGTGCGTTCGGCGCTGATCGAGGACGGCGAGAACTACGTACTCGCGTCGCGCCTCGGCGTGCTGGCCGGACAGCTTTATCAGAATGGATGGGCGCGTGAGTAAGGCCGTCCGATAGGCCAGGGCGTGCGCCGGATCGGCAGGGGTACGCGTTGCCCATTGCAGGCATGCGCCGCATGCAGCGTCATCGTCTACGATCTTCGATTCAAACCGCCAGGATCTATACGAACGAAACAGCTCCCGGCGATGCGGCTTTGTCAATCATCGCTGGGAGTTGCGCAATTCAGGCGCCGACTAATCCACCTAGGAGTGCGTGACTACTCTTGTTCATGATGTTCGAGTGTGTCCGAAGCGCACAGTCTCGAGCGGCTCTACTGTCAACGAGAACGAAAAGGAAAACGCCCGCTCTGCGGGCGGGCGTTTGAAGAGTTGGGGCAGGAAACTTACTGCGGAACAACGTCCAAGCCAGTATGCCCCGCACCCTGTTTCTTGTCGCCGGCCCTAGACCGGCTGAAGCATAAGGGTAGCCGCAATTTTACGGACTCACAACAGGTGCCCACTGCCTTATCCTGCGGCGCCTGTCTCAAGCGACGTGATATAGCGGAGCAAGTCGTCTGTACGTCCCTCCGAAATTAGCTGTTCGGCAGTCTTGTAGTCAAAGGGTGGCAAGGGCTCATTGCGATACCAGAAGAGAGAGCTCGGCACGTCACCGGAGACGTCGGTTGCAGCACGGATGATCCGAAGTGCGTCCCGAAGGAACTTCTGCGCACTCTCCGATCCTGACAGGCGGCCAATTGTGTTGCGATGTACATTGGCGAGCCGCGCCAGCGTCTGCATATCGATATGCAGAGCGGCCGCGAAACGCCTGGCCGAGATGATCGGATCGGGGCTGTCTGGATCTCGCATAGACGCCATGAATTGCATGAAATCGCTGGGCGGTGCCGAATTGCAGGTGATGTCGGATCCCATGAGCGCCGCCCTTTCTTGGGTTCCGTCGTGCGCGTAAGTCACTGATTTTAAAAAACATCTAGAGCGATCTGCGATCAAGGGCCAATTTTTCTGCAAATTTTATAGGGAAAGATCACCTTTTCTGCCGCTTTTCAGCAGCGAAATTCGCAGAAAAGATGGCCAAGTCCTTGATTTGCATGGACCGCAGAGGCCACCTTTTTTGCCAACCTACACACGCTTGTTGGAGCAACCGCCGAGTAGGAGGGGCGAAGATTGTGTTCCAGCGATGTAACAAATGGGTCACCAACTGGGCGGGCACTGTACGAGCGTTGCGCATCGAGCGCTGCAGGTGTGGCGCGGCTCGAAACTTGTGGTGTTTTCTGGGTAGCGAAAATTCAACGCTCTTGAATTTCAGTGACGGTTCGCCGATAACGCCGCACTCTTTGCCGAGTGCCTGCATGACGGCATATGCGGTATCGATCGACTGCATCCGGATATGGGGCTGCCGCCCTGGCGCCACGTGAACCGGGTCCTCGCGCCCAGCGGATATGCGATCGAACCGCCCGACCTGATCGTCGGGCTTATGGGTTCGGTCGTTGCTGTGCCCGAAAAGGTGCCGTCCCTCGATACCCAGGCCAACGAACTGATCCAGCGCTCGCTGGCCCAGTCGGGAGATCTGCTCAATTCATGCAAGCGGTGTAGCGGGAGTGATCTGTCCTCGGCGATGAAGTCATCAAGACATTCGGGACGCAACGTTACTTGCTTGCGGTCCTCGCCGTCGACAAAACGCCCCATCGTCGCCTCTCATCGGAACGGATTGATCCAGCCCAGGTGATCGAACGCGTTTCTATACAGTCTCGGCCAGTGGCTGCCACTGGCCGATCCTTCAATAGACCGCTCAATTGCGTCATCGAGATTCAGAAGCGGTCGCCGCGGACCCATCCCTCGTAGAACACATCATGAGCCGGCTGAAACCGGAATCGGCCAGATATCGCCAAGACTCGCTTGCGAGGGAGCATCGCCCAGCCATTGCATGAATTCGCCCACATGCCGCGCCCAAAGATCGGGACGAGTCATCGTGAAATGGCCCGGCGACGACGGTGTGCCCTGCTGCACCAGATACCGGCCATGCTGAAGCGTCGGCACAAGTCGCTCGAGAACGCGCAGGGTGTCAGGGTTGAATTCGTCGTCGGAGAAATTCAGGGCAAACAGCTTGGCCCGAATCCTGGAAAGCCCTGGCTCGGGATCGTAGTCAAACGATGACTTGAGCGAATAAAGAATGTCGTTCGCGTCGACATGCTCCGCCTGGAAGCGCACGGTCGCGAGAAACTTGCTTGCCGCCGCGCCGTCCGGAATTTCCTGCTGTAGCGCGGTCGCACTGTCGATCATCATTCGCAACACCCCGAAGCCTTGGACCCAGCCGCGGGGCGTTTGCGTGTACTCCCCGCTCTTCCAGTCGGGATCGGAGCGGATCGCGTCGATCACCATGCGCCGCCACAGCAGATTGCGGCCCGAGACCGTAATCGGTAGCGAGACCACGGGCATGACGCCGTCCATCATGTCGGGATATGTTTCCGCCCATTGCCAGGCGTTCATGCCGCCCATCGACATGCCGAGAATCGCGTGAAGATGCTCGATGCCCAAGGTTTCGGTCACCAGCTTGTGCTGGAGATCGACGATGTCGCCGTAATCGTAGTTTGGAAATTTCGCCCTTAACCCGTCACTCGGTTTGCTCGACTGGCCGTGGCCCACGTTGTCGGGAAAAATCAGGTAGTAGCGATTCGCGTCGAGCGGACGTCCCCGGTCGAACAGGGCTTTTGTGTAAGTCGGACTCAGCAGCGTTCGACTGTCCGCGCCGGTCCAGTGCAGGACCAGGACGGCGTTGTCAACGGCGCCATGGGCATTGCGATGCGGCGTGCCGAGCGTTGCGTAGTGGATCCGCAGCCGGGGCAGCGTCTCGCCATCCCGGAACCGGTAGTTGTCGAACCAGGCATCGGCCTCAACGGCCGTCGGATTCGCGCGCTGGTCCCACGGCGCCGTCGCTTCGCCGGCGGAGGCGGCCGACGGGATACCGGGCTGCGCCGACGCGGTGTCCTGAAACGTGGGGCCGCACAGCAGCAAGCCGAACAGCACGCTGGCTGCGGCACGGGTACGACGAAAGTTCACGATGATTTCCTTGTCCGATTGAAGAAGCGGTTTCGTACAGGGGGCACTAGCGCCGTTGCTTCGGCAAGCCTCACCGCACGTTCGAAAGGCTCGGGCGGCGGCGCAGCAGGTCGAACGCCATGATGTGGCTCGCTCCTGAAATTCCGACGCCGTAGAACGGGATCAATGCCATCGGCAGCGTCTGGATGCCGGACATGCGGGGATCATTGAGCAGGAAGTAGGTCAATCCCGTACCGACCGCCACGACGAAATCTGCGAACCCGAACAGATGAAAGATCAGATACCGGTTGCGCGTTTTCGGCAGCATGGTGACGCCGAACGCCATCAACCCCGCGATGAGGTCGCCCCAGCCGGCGTTCCTGACGAATGCTTCCGGCAGGAGATCGTGCGCCCCGTACCAGAAGAAGACCAGCGCGGCCGCAATTCGCCAGATATGAAACGCAGTCAGCGTTCTTAGCCCGATGGTCGCGATGTATGTGCGAAAGCTCCGGGACATCGAATAAACGACAACTGGCGCCACGATACCGAGGGCAATGAGGCAGGCGAGCCCCAGCGGGTAGACCGCTCGATAAACCCCCGCTTCGGCCGCCGCGGCAACGGCTAATCCCCAGACGATCAGCACACCCAGCAAGCCCGTCCCGCCGTTCTTCCGGATCTCGACGATCTGATTCATTTCCGAAGCCCATTAGGTTAACTAAACATTGATCGAATTCCCGGTATCTACTGGACGTGATGCCGTAGATTAAAGCGCGCCTTTTCTGCCGTCTTCGGACAGCTTCAGAAGCGGCACCGACTTGAACAGGGTTTCCGGCTGCACCCGCTCCCAGAGACTTCCTTTGCCTTGCTGCTGGCCACGCTCGTCTTCTCGTCGAAGCCATTGCTCGACGGTCCGGATGCGGTTCGGATGGATTTCGTCGAGTAGCGCGTAGTCGCGGCGGATGACGTCGTGCTTCCAGATGTTCCAGAATCCTGTGAAGTTGTCGCGGAAACTCATCGTGCTCTTGTCATTCGGGTCCGCGTTGTATCCGGCGGGCGAGTTCGCCGCCATCTTGAGCGGGCCGTTCCAGTAAGTGTCCAGATCCGTGTCGATGTAGCGCGCAGGATGCCCCGTTACCCGTTCGAACGCCTCGGCCAGCTTCCCGTACGCGACATGCTCAATGGCGACCTGGAGATCCATGCCGTTCGCGCGCTCCGGGTGATCGAACAGCCAGCGCGCGTAGTAGCCGCAATCCTCCAGTGCGACATGCGGCACCGCACCGTTGCCGAGCGGCACGCGCCAGGTGACGACTCCGTCCTCGACGAAGGGCATCATCGGCGTCATCGCCGAAATGGCCATCTCCATGTATGGCCCGGTGGTGAACACGGCCGCGCCCATGCGCTCCCGGCTCGTCTGGTTCTGGAACAGGATCCATTCGCCTACGCGGCCTTTGCCGTCGTAGTGGCCAGCACGAAAGCGCGAATCGTAGCCGGCCTGTTTGAGCGCGTAGTCGAGGTTGCCATACACGAAGAACTTGATGCCTTCTTCCAGCGCGATTTCGTAGCAACGCATCGCCCAGTAGATCTCCGTTTTCTCGCCGGTGTTGAACCCGTCCAGATTGATGTACGCACCGTCGCAGCCGCGAAAGCCTGCCCGCAGAACGGCTTCGTCGGCAAACGTGCCTTTCAGGATCGACACGTTGCCGAGTGCGAGCAGCGCCTTGGCGCGCCGGGAATCGGGGTCTCGGCTCAACGCGCGAACGGAATACTTGCCGTCCGCGACGAGCGCGCTGATGACAGGCAGGCCCTGCGCGCCTGTACCACCGATGACGAAGATTCTGGAAGTGGCATGGGAAGGCATGATGGTTTCCTTGAATTCGATGCTACGGACGCCCACCGACGATGCCGGTCAACAAGTGGGACACTCACTCTTATAATAAGAGTGAGTGTCCCACAAGACAAGAACTTTTCGGCACTTGAACCGGGAAGGCGACGGGCTCTTGGGTGGAAACGTCCTGTCGACGTTTGCGCGACTCTTATAATGAGACTCACCCTCGGCGACGATCGCCGGGGCTAATCTGGGAAACGGCTCATGCGCTCGAAGGGTTTTGACGGAATGGTGTGCCCGATTGCCGGCGTCATGGCGGCGATCGGTGACCGATGGGGCTTGCTGATACTTCGCGACCTTGTCTGCGGGCTCAGCCGGTACGACGAGTTTCGCCAGTCGTCCGGCATAACCAACGCGACGCTCAGCGACCGGCTCAAGCATCTGGAGGCCAACGGCCTCGTTGAGCGTAGGCGCTATCAGGTGAATCCGGAGCGATTTGAATATCTCCTGACTCACAAGGGCTGGCAGATCGCCCCGGTGATGCCGGTACTCGCCCAGATTGGGGACAGTCTGGAAGTTTCCGGAGCTTCGGCGCCTCCGATGAAGTTCGTGAATCGAAAGACGGGAGCCGAGGTGAGGTGGAGCTTTATCGATCAGGAGACGGGGGAGCAGACCAACGCGGCGGATTTGGAGATCCAGGAAGGTCCCGGCGCGGACGAACTGGTCCGCTGGCGCCTGTCGCACGGTAACCGGCGTCGCCAAAAAGCAGATCCGCCAGGCGGACGATCGCCTGCTTGATGGTTGCCCGGGTTTCTCCGTCGAACTCCATCGGGTCCTTCTCGGACACCTCGTCAGGCAGCATGCTGCGCCGGCGATCGTGGGCGATCCTGGCGAGCAGCGCGTCCTCGGCCCTCGCCGAGTGTTTCGCTTGATCAGCTCGACATCTCGTGATGCCCACCGACGTCGCACGCCGTGCAGGCGCTGATCGAAACTGGCGAGGCCGTGACGATTGATAACCTCCTTGCATCAATTCTTCCAAAAATCGCACTTATCGTTTGATCGACGTCGAGCGAACATTCCGGAAAACCACAATCGACCCGCCCCGCATATTTCCGGATTTTCAGGAGACACCTCGATGCACCCCTCGTCCAGCCTTCCGGCCGAACGTTCGAAGGCCGCCGCGATTTTTCGCGTCACGGCCGGCAATTTTCTCGAGCAGTTCGACTTCTTCCTGTTCGGCTTCTACGCCACGCAGATCGCCAATGTCTTCTTCCCTGCGCAAAGCGAGTTCGCTTCGTTGATGATGACCTTCGCCGTGTTCGGCGCCGGCTTCCTGATGCGGCCGCTGGGCGCAATCGTGCTGGGCGCGTACATCGACGAGGTAGGCCGCCGCAAGGGCCTGATCGTCACGCTGTCCATCATGGCGAGCGGCACCATCCTGATTGCGTTCGTGCCGGGCTACGCGTCGATCGGGCTGCTGGCGCCCGTGCTCGTACTGATCGGGCGGCTGCTGCAGGGCTTCTCCGCAGGCGCCGAGCTGGGCGGTGTATCGGTCTATCTCGCCGAGCTGGCAACGCCCGGCCGCAAGGGCTTCTTCACCAGCTGGCAATCGGCCAGCCAGCAGGTTGCGATCGTCATCGCGGCGGGCCTCGGCTTTGCGCTCAATCAGTGGCTGAGCGCATCGCAGATCGCCACCTGGGGATGGCGCGTGCCGTTCTTCGTCGGCTGCATGATCGTGCCGTTCATCTTCATGCTGCGCCGCAACCTGGAGGAAACCCAGGAATTCAAGGCGCGCAAGCATCGCCCTGGCATGAAGGAAGTGTTCGGCACGCTGGTTCAGAACTGGGGCGTCGTGGTCGCCGGCATGATGCTGGTCGCGATGACCACCACGAGCTTCTATCTGATCACCGTCTACGCACCGACCTTCGGCAAGACGGTGCTGCATCTGAGCACCGCCGACAGCCTGCTCGTGACGCTCTGCGTCGGCGTGTCGAACTTCGTGTGGCTGCCGATCGGCGGCGCGCTGTCCGATCGGTTCGGCCGTCGGCCGCTGCTGGTCGGCATGACGATGCTCACCGTCCTGACCGCCTATCCGGCGCTGTCGTTCCTTGCTCACGCGCCGTCGTTCGCCAACATGCTGCTCGTCCTGCTCTGGCTCTCGTTCATGTACGGGATCTATAACGGTGCGATGGTCGTCGCGCTCACCGAAGTGATGCCGGTGCAGGTGCGTGTCGCGGGCTTCTCGCTCGCCTACAGCCTCGCGACGGCCGTGTTCGGCGGCTTCACGCCGGCCATCTCGACCGGGCTCATTCACATGACGGGCGACAAGGCCGCACCCGGCTACTGGATGAGCTTCGCCGCGGTGTGCGCGCTGCTTGCGACGTTCGCGCTCTACCGTCACCGCACGGCGACGCTCACGCCGGCGCATTGATAGCCCATCCGAAACTTCACCCCCACACACGAATTCGCATGACCACGACCATGAGAAATCAGCTCCTGAAATTTTGCGCGACCGCGCTCGTCGCCAGCGCGGCGTTTGCGGCCAACGTGCAGGCGGCCGAGCTCCACGTGATGAGCTCGGGTGGCTTCACGGCCGCCTATAAACTGCTCGGCCCGCGGTTCGCGTCCACGACCGGCAATACGCTCGACACCGCGCTCGGCCCGTCGATGGGCAAGTCGCCCGAAGCGATTCCGAACCGGCTCGCGCGCGGCGAGCCCGCCGACGCCGTCATCATGGTCGGTTACGCGCTGGACGAACTGATCAAGCAAGGCAAGGTCATCCCGGGATCCCGCGTCGAGCTGGCCGATTCGCGCATCGGCATGGTCGTGCGCGACGGCGCGGCAAAACCCGACATCAGCACCACCGAAGGTCTCAAGCAGGTGCTGCTGCACGCGAAGTCGATCGCCTACTCGGACAGCGCGAGCGGCGTGTATATCGAACGCGAGTTGTTCAAGAAACTCGGCATCGAGGAGCAGGTGAAGTCCAAGGCGAAGATGATCCCGCGGATTCCGGTGGCTTCTGTCGTCGCGAACGGCGACTACGAAATCGGCTTCCAGCAGGTCAGCGAGCTGCTGCCCGTCCACGGTGCGACCTTCGTCGGCAAGATTCCCGAATCGCTGCAGTCCGTCACGCGCTTCGCTGCCGGCATCCCCGTCGGCGCGCAGCATCCGAAGGAAGCGAAGGCGCTGCTCGATTATCTGGCGTCGCCCGGCGTGCAGGCTGACGTGAAAACAACCGGACTGGATGCCGTCCCCGCGCATTGAGTCCGACCCGCGGGAAGGCTTGTGTCACAAAGTCTTCCCGTTGCCGCCGGCATCCCCTGCGGTACTGCCTTCATCGGCCCCGTTCGGGGATGCCGGGCCGGCCATGGCGAGCCTCTGCGCAAGCCGCATGCGATCGCACGCACCTTCCCACAGCGAAACGAAGATCACCGCGCAGGCATTGCTGATCACGCTTGTCAGGGCGCGCGCCTCCGACATGAAGCGATCGATGCCGACCAGCAGTGCGACGCCGGCGACGGGCAGGTCGGGCATGACGGCGAGTGTGGCGACCAGCGCCACCAGCCCGCTGCCGGAAACACCGGCCGCCCCCTTTGACGTGAGCAGCATGATGGCGAGCATCACCGCGATCTGCGACGCGGAGAGCGGCACGTCGCACGCCTGGGCGATGAACAATGCCGCGAGCGTCAGATAGATCGCGGTACCGTCCAGATTGAAGGAATAGCCCGCCGGCAGCACGAGCCCCACGATGCCCTTGTCGCAGCCGAGTGCTTCCAGCTTGACGATCAGACGCGGCAGAACGGGCTCCGTGGACGACGTCGCGAGGACGATGAGCAATTCTTCGCGCATGTAGCGCAAGAGCCGCCACAGCGCGAAACCGTGCAGTCGCGCGAGCGGTGCGAGCACCAGCGCGACGAACAGCACGCAGGCCACGTAGAAGGACGCCATCAGCTTCGCGAGCGAGCCGACCGAACCGATGCCGAAACGGCCCACCGTGAACGCCAT
The DNA here is from genome assembly GCF_001411495.1 of Burkholderia cepacia ATCC 25416. Lineage (NCBI taxonomy): Bacteria > Pseudomonadati > Pseudomonadota > Betaproteobacteria > Burkholderiales > Burkholderiaceae > Burkholderia > Burkholderia cepacia. Next base: position 1,741,454 of record NZ_CP012982.1, read on the forward strand.
CGCGCCGAATGCGCCGAGCGGCGCGAGCCGCATGATCATCGCGAGCACGCGAAAGACGACCTGGGCGACACCGTCGATCAGCGCAAGAACGGGCCGGCCGGCCCGCGGGTGCGCATTCAGCGAGAAGCCGAACAACAGCGACAGCAGCAGCACCGGCAACACTTCGCCTTTGGCGAACGCGCCGAGCATCGTGTCCGGAATCACGCTCAGCCCGAACTCCACAAGGCCCCGCGGCTCCGCATGCTTCGCATACGGAGCGAGGATGCCTGCATCCAGGTGGCTGACGTCGACGTGCATGCCGGCGCCGGGCTGCAGCACATATGCGGTGACGAGTCCGATCGCGAGCGCAGCGGCGGTCAATAGATAGAAGAGCGCCAGTGCCCGCACGATCGTGCGGCCGATCGCCTTCCCGTTCGCCAGCGACGTGATGCCCGAGACGATCGTGCAAAAGACGATCGGGGCGATGGTCATCTTGACCAGGCCGACGAACGCATCGCTGAGGGGCTTGAGCATCGCGCCCGCCGCGGGCCATGCGTGACCGATGCCCATGCCGAGCATCATCGCGAGCAGAACCTGCACGTAAAGCGATCCAAGCGGCCTGGCCAACCTCACTGTCCGGTCTTCCTTCGTGTCTCTCTGTCGTCGTTACGCCGATGCGCCACTGCTTGCGGTCCCGCCACGCTTCGCCTCGATGACCATCCGATGAAACGCCTCGGCGGCCGGCGTGAGCGGTCGTCCGCGCCGCTTCACGATTCCCACGCGTCGTTTGACGACCGGTTCGACCAGCGGCACGCTCGTGAGAATCGGGTGGTCATGCCCAGGCATCGCCATCGAGGGGACCGCGGCGACGCCGAGCCCCGCTTCGATCAATCCGAGCAGGGTCGTCACGTGGCGTGTCTCGCAGACGCTCGGCGCGCGCGGCGCGACGGCGGTCAGCGCCTGGTCGAGCAGCAGACGGTTGCCGGAAGTCTTGTCGACCGACACATAGTCGTGCTCGTAAAGCTCGTTCCAGGTCACGCGCTTCTTGCGTGCGAGCGGGTGGTCGCGGCGACAGGCGGCAACGAACCGTTCCTGGAGCAACACCTTGAACTCGATCTCAGCCTCCTGGCTGCCGATGAAGCTCACGCCGAAATCCGCCTCGCCGCTGATGACGGCCCCGAGCACCTCGTTGGCGCTTGCATCGAGCAGCTTCACCCTGATGCGCGGAAAGCGCTGATGATAGCGCGCGACGATGGCGGGAAGAAAGTAGTAGGCGACCGACGGCACGCATGCGATCGTCACATGGCCGAGGCGGCTCGATGAAACGTCGCGGATGCCGAGCAGGGCGGCATCGAGATCGTCGAGCAGTTGTTCGGCACTCTGCGCGAACACGCGACCGACCGTGGTGAGCGAGACGCTGCGCGTGGTGCGCTCGAACAGCCGTACGCCGAGCGCTTCCTCGAGCTTGTCGATACGACGGCTCAAGGCCGGCTGGGAGATGTTGACTGCGTCGGCGGCCTTTCGGAAGCTCCCCGTTTCCACTACGGCGCGAAATGCCTGCAAGTCGGTTAAATCGAAGTTGATCCCCACAGGCAAATCTCCGCCACTCAGATGCGGTGCATTGTGCATGATTCTGCCGGCGCCATGCGCGTTGCGTTGCCTGAAACCGATGTCTTCGGGTTTGCCCGCCGTGGTTGCCCGAACCGCGCACGATAGTCCCGCGGCGATGCGCCGACGCATTTGCAAACGCACGCTGTAACGCGTCCACGCTTGTGGATCCCGATCGTTCGGCTATCCGTTCGAGCGGCCAGTCGGCCCGCTCCAGCCGTGCCTTCGCACGCCCGACCCGCGCAGCCGGCACGTAACGGGCCGGTGAGAGCCCGGTCTCTTTGACGCGTGTGATCCTTGCGCTGCGACAGATCGTGGAAATCGAGGAGATTACCTGGCGACCAAGGTCGCGTGGATGACTTTTGGCAGCCACGCATACGCAATCGTCACCAGCGTCACGCCGACGACGAGCATCGGCACAACCATCGGCCACGCGCCCGACTGGTAACGCGGATCGGCGAATCCCGCTGCCGTCTGTCCCACGCTGAACGCGAAGAACATCATGATGAAGCCGGACCAGGATACGGCGCGGCCTGCAAGGTGAGGCAGGCCGCTGACTGCCCCTGCCTGCCCGCACGGCTGATGGATTCCGTGGCCGAGGCAATACACGCCATGCCCGACGAGCAGCGGCCAGATGCTGCCGGGAAGCAGCGCGCACCCCAATGCCTGGATCACCGCGCCGCAGAGGCTCAGCGTTGCGCCTTGCCGCACCGTTCGCAACATGCTTTGACGGCGCAGCAGCACGCGGCAGCCGAACGTGCTCAGGACATAGACGAGCGTACCGCCAGCCGGTATCCAGCCATAACGCTGGGGCGAGATGCCGAGCTGCCCGATGTAGATAGCCGGAGACAACAGCAGAAAGCAGAACATGCCGGTGTACGTCGACGCGGCCAGCAGCGTCCATACCCTGAACGGGGCATTGCCGAGTATCTCGCGCACCTCCCGGTTCGAGTCCCGGCTCGGCGCGCTTCGCGCGAAGCTTTCCTCGAAGCCGTACCAGCACATGACGAGCAACCCGAGCGCATACACGCTCATCCCGGCGAGCACCCATCGCCATCCGGCTTGCTGTGCGACATACGCACCGAGGATCGGGGCGAGGAACGCCATCATCCCCATCCCCATGAAACCGCGCGCCATCACGTACGGGCCGTCGCCCGCCGAATACCGGTCGCGCACTGTCGCACGGGCGCATACCAGTATCGCGGCCATGGCCAGCCCCTGCATCGCGCGAGCGGCCACCAGCATCGCCGCGGTCGAGGCCAGCGCAGCGGCCAGTGCGGACAGCGCATAGAGCGCAAGGCCGGTCAGCAGGACGGGGCGGCGGCCGAACCGGTCGGAAAGGCTGCCCATCGGCAATTGCCCGACACCGAATATCAGCGCGAAAACCGTGAGGCTGACACTGGCGGAGCCCAGCGTGGCGGCGATTTCGGGCAGCGCCGGCAGGTAACTGTCGGTCGCCACCGGCTGGGCCGCCAGCAGAAGCGGCAACATGAGCGCGAAGTTCAGGCGAGCGGGTCGCGTGGAGTCCGGCATGGCGGTTTTCGACACGGTATCGGGCATCGAGCTTCGAGTAAGGGCTGCGGTTACGCAAGGTTGCTCGTCCGGCGAGGGCGGCCGCGGCGAGCTGACATGGCCGGGCGGAAGGGGCGCCGAACCCGACGCCCCGCCGAACGCCGGCTAGCTGCCGACGGATCCGGGCACGGGTTCGCGCACGACGCGATCGTGCGACAGCGCCTCGGCGCGCAGCAGGTCGTATTCTGCCTTGCCGACCGGTTGCGCGTTCGCTCGGCCCAGATCGTTCAAATGGACACGACTGGTCTCGCGTGCGCTCCAGGCCGCGAGCGACGCGATCACGGTGATGCCGAACGCGATCGCACCAACGATCAGCCAGACGTGATGGGCGCCGGGCGGCGCGACCGCGGTGAACAGCGCGGGCAGCATCGCCGTGGCCGCGGTACCGAGGTTCTGCGCGATGGCCATCGCCGAGACGCGCGTGCGGGTCGGGAAGAGTTCCGGGTAGAAGGCGGGGAATACCGCGTTGTAGCCCTGGTACACCACGCCCCACATCAGCATCGACATCACGAATGCGAGCGGCACGTTCCGGATGCTGATCGCATACAGGTACGCGAACGCGAGCAGCCCGGCGGCCAGCGAGCCGACGATGATCGGCGGCCGGCGGCCGATGCGATCGGACAGGTTGCCGACGAACGGAATCACGATCATCGCAACGATATTGCCCATCACCGTGATCCAGAGATAGACATCCTTCTGGAATCCGATTCCATATGCAGGCTGAACCGCATAGGCCGCGCCGAAGATCGTGGCGACGACCGGAATCACGTTCATCATCGACATGCAGGCCACGCGCAGCATGTCGGGAAAGTGGTGCCTGAAAGCGTCGGCCACCGGCGAGCCGGCTTGCGACCGGTTGCGTACCGCTTCGTCGAAGGCTGGCGACTCGTCGACCTCGCGGCGAATGATCAGGCCCGCGACGATGACCAGCGCACTCAGCAGGAACGGAATGCGCCAGCCCCAGCTATCGAATTGCGCGGACGGCATGTAGTAGGCGAGCGGCAGGAACACGGCGGCGGCCAGCACTTGCCCGGCCTGCACGCCCTGCAGCGTGAAGCTGACGAAGTAGCCGCGCCGGCCGAACGGCGCGTGCTCCAGGATCATCGAGCTCGCGCCGGTGATCTCGCCGGCCACGGCGAAACCCTGCAGCAGGCGAAGCGTCACCAGCAAGGCGGGCGCGATCAGCCCGGCCTGCTGATAGATCGGCAGGAGGCCGACGCCGACGGTCGAGATGCCCATCAGGAACATGCAGAACAGCAGGACGGTTTTCCGTCCGCGCGTGTCGCCGAGGTGGCCCAGCACGAACGCGCCGATCGGGCGGGACACGTAGCCGACGCCGTAAGTGGCCAGCGACGCGATGATGGCCGTCGTGGGGCTCCCATGCGGAAAGAATATCTGCGGGAAGATCAGAGCCGATGCCGTGGCGTAGATGAAGAAATCGTAGTATTCGAGCACCGATCCGATCCAGCCGCTGATGGCGGCTTTTCTCGATTGGTGCCTGCCCCTGGGCTCGTCTCGCAAGGTCGTGGTCATCGTCGTCTCCGGATATTGATATGCGTGCCGGGCAAGGCGGGTGATGCGGGGAGTCGTCACTGCCCGATGTGTCGACTCCGTCGTGCGACCTGACCGCGGCCCGTCGATACGGCGCGCGGCGAGCACGCGCGGTGCGCAACGCCGCGCCCTGGCGACGGCTGCGCATGCGCGTCGGTCCCGCACCGGCAGCCGATGCGGGAATCGGCTTATTCGTCGCCGAGCGCCGAAACCGCGGCCCTCAGCGCCAGCAGATAACTTTGGACACCGAAACCGCAAATCTGCCCGCTGACGATCTCGGCCAGGACGGAGTGATGCCGGAACGGCTCGCGTGCATGAATGTTGGACATGTGCAGTTCGACGATCGGGCACGTGAGGATCGCAAGGGCATCGCGAATGCCGTAGCTGTAATGCGTCCATGCGCCCGCGTTGATCAGCACCGCGTCCTGGCGTTCCTCGAAAGCGCGATGAATGCGCTCGCACATCGCGCCTTCGTGGTTCGTCTGGAACGATTCCACCTGCACACCCAGTTCCGTCGCCAGCCCTTGCAGCCGCGCATCGATCTGCGCGAGCGTGATCGTCCCGTACTGCGCCGGATCGCGCTTGCCGAACATGTTGTGATTGATGCCGTGCAGCATCAGGATCTTCTTCATGCGAATCTCCGTTGCGTGTTCAATCAAAGGGCACGGCCAGGCGATCGATCACCGCGCTGGTTTGGGGGCGTACGCCGCGCCACCACGCGAACGCTTCGGCCGCCTGCTCGACCAGCATGCCGACGCCATCCGCGATTCCGTGTACGCCTGCGTTTTTCGCGAGCCGGAGAAACGGCGTCAGACGCTTGCCGTATGCCAGTTCGTAGGCCGTGCCGGCCGGACTGAACACGCTCGGCGGGACCGGCGGCAGGTCGCCGGTCAGGCTCGCCGACGTGGCATTGACGACCAGGTCGAAACGCCCCATGCGCGCGAGGTCCGCGTAACCGCTGGCAACGAGCGGGCCGCGTCCGGCAACCTGCGCGGCCAGTGCGCGCGCCTTGTCGACGTCGCGATTCGCGATGACGAGTTCCGCCGGGCCGGCTTCGAGGAACGGCAGCAGCGCGCCGCGTGCCGCGCCGCCGGCACCGAGCACCAGGACACGCTTGCCGGCCATCGGCAGATTGAGGTTCGTTTCGATATCGCGCACCAGCCCGATGCCGTCGAAGTTGTCCGCCAGGATGCGGCCGCCGTCGAACTTGAGCGCGTTGGCCGCGCCCGCGAGCTGCGCACGCTCGCTGCGTTCGTCCGACATCGCGAACGCGTCGAGCTTGAACGGCGCGGTGACGTTGATGCCCTTGCCGCCGCCCTCGAAAAACGCGCGAACCGCGTCAGCGAAGGCGCCTGCCGGTTCGATCGGCCCCTCGATCGCCGTATAGCTGAGGTCCTGCCGCGTCTCCTGCGCGAAGAGGCCGTGAATCAACGGGGATTTCGTGTGTCCGATCGGATTGCCGATCACCGCGTATTGGTCGGTCATCATTGGCTCGCTTTTGAGTAGAGGACGCCGTCGGCCTGCATCGCGTCGATTTCGGCCGAATCGAACCCGAGGGAACGCGCGATCTCCGCGTTGTGCTGCCCGAGATCGGGCGCGACGTCGCGAATCGTCGTGTCGCAATCGGAAAACCGGAACGGCAGGTTGGGCAGGCGCAGCGTCCCGTAGCGCGGATGCTGTTGCTCGACGACCATGCCTCTGGCCTGGATCTGCGGATCGTTCAATACCTCGTCGATGCGCTGCACCTTCGCGCACGGAACGTCGATGCCGTCCAGCAGATCCAGTACCGACGCGACGGAACGCGCGGCCACCCACGGCTCGACCACCGACAGAATCTCCGCGCGGTGCGCGTTGCGCCCGGTGCTGTCGTGAAACCGCGTGTCGGCGCCGAAGCCCGCCGGGCCGCCGTGCGTCGCGATCAGCTCGGCGAAGCGCTTCCACGCGTCGTCGACTTGCGCGGCGATCACGAGATCGCCGTCCGCGGCGCGAAACACGCCGTAGAGCGTCGAGGTCGGCATGTCGTGCCCGGTCTGCTCGGGCAGCACGCCCTGCAGCGTGTAGCACTGCACCGCATATTCGTGCATCGATACCAGCGTGTCGTACAGCGCCATGTCGACGTGTTGCCCGCGGCCGCTCTTCACGCGCCCCAGCAGCGCGGCATTGATGGCCGCGACCGCATGGATGCCGGTGTACATGTCGCCGAGCGAGATGCGCAGCAGCGGCGGCCGCTCGCCCGGCGTGCCGACCATTTGCATGATCCCGCTCTTGGCTTCCGCGATCAGCCCGAAGCCCGCGCGATGCGCGTCGGGGCCGGTATGCCCGTACGCCGAAATCGAGCAGTAGACGAGGCCCGGATTGCGCGCGGACAGTTCGGCATAACCGAGCCCGAGCTTGTCCAGCGCGCCCGGCCGATAGTTCTCGATGAACACGTCGGCGGAGTCGCACAACCGCTGCATGAACGCCTTGCCGCGCGCGTCCTTCATGTTGACGCTCACGCCGCGCTTGCCCATGTTGAGCTGCAGGAAGTAGCCGCTTTGCTGGTCGTCGAGCACGGTTGCGTGCTGCCTTCCGGCGTCACCCGACCCGGGCCGTTCGACCTTGATGACCTCGGCGCCGAGCGCCGCGAGACAGCGCCCGACATACGGCCCGGCAAGAAAGTGGCTGTAGTCGACGACGCGAATGCCTTCGAGTGGGCGAGCCTGCATTACAGTGCCTCCGGGCGGCGCGGCACCATCAGGCGATGCTCGCCGCGTTGAACGACCTGACCGTCCTGATTGATCAGCTCCGACGGCAGCACGACGATGCCCCAGTCCGGGCGGCTCTTGCTGGCCCGCATCGAGCCGACGCGGAACTTCACGTGCAGCACGTCGCCGACCTTGATCGGCAGCAGGAAATCCCAGGTCCAGCCGAGCGACATGCCCGGCAGAAAGCGATAGTCGCTCTGCGTCTTCAGGCCGTCGGCAATGGACAGGCCGAACAGCCCGTGCGCGACGAGGCACCCGAAATGGCTCGCGTTCGCGTATTCCTCGTCCACGTGGACGGGCGTATGGTCGCCGGTGAGGTCGGCGTACGCGAGAATGCGCTCCTTGGTCACGATGTAGTTCGGGCTCGTGCACGTGTCACCCTCGCGGGCGTCGTCCCAGTATTTTTCGACGATCGTCATGGTCACGCCTCCGCGCGCGGGTTGATTGCCAGCGCCTGTGCGACGCAGGAAGCCGGCCGGGCCTGGATCAGTTCGACGGCGAGCCCGTCGGGCAGGCGAAGCCAGTTGCGCCCCTGCGGCATCTCTGTCACGCCGAATCGTTGGGCCGCGGCCAGCGCGGCCTCCAGGTCTTCGCACATCACGCCGAGATGGGCGAGCCGGCCTTCCGGGCCTTCGTATTCCGGCGCGTGGATGAACTGCAGGCCGCCGAGCGTCCAGTACTGCCGCGGCGCGTCGAGCGTGCCGTCCACTTCGCGCAGGGTCATGCCGAGCACGTCCTCGAAGAAACGGATATGCCAGCGGATGTCCTTCACCCAGATCGCAACGTGTTCGAGATAGGCTTTCGTGGCATTCATGCGGCCGCCTCCTGCCGTTGGCGGTCGGCCATCGCGCGTTCCAGCCCCTTGATGCAGGCGACGAGCGTTGCATTCACCGGGGTCGGCACGCCGTAGCGCTGGCCCCAGCGCACGACCGAACCGTTGATGAAGTCGATCTCGGTGATCGAGCCCTTCTCCAGGCTTTGCAGCATCGACGTCTTGAAGGTCGCGGGCAGCCCCTCGGCGGCCAGCGTCCATGCCTGTTCGGGATCGGTCATCGACAGCTTCACGCCCGCAGCCTGCGCCGCCGCGATCGCCTCGGCCACGGCCGCGAGCGACGTCGCCTTCAGCAGCGGCTCGTCGTAAAGCTGCCCGTAGGTGAGGCCGGTCAGGCCCGTCAGCGCGCCCGTCGCGACGTTCACCAGCAGCTTGTCCCACATCGTGCCGACGATGTTGTCGCTGATCGTCGTGGCGAGGCCGGCGGCATTGAACGCCGCGGCGATCGCCTCGACACGCGGTGTGATGCGGCCGTCGAGTTCGCCGATGTAGGTGTATTTGCCGATCACGCCGGATTCGATATGACCCGCGCCGCGCAGCACGCCGCCGACGTAGGTCTTGCCCGCGAGGACGCGCTCGCGGCCGACGACGTCGATCAGGATGTCCTCGTGTCCGAGGCCGTTTTGCAGCGACAGCACGGCGGTATCCGGCCCGACCAGCGATTGGGCGCCGCGGATGGCCGCATCGGTGTGGAACGACTTGACCAGCACCACCACCAGGTCGGCCACGCCGACATCGGCAGCCCGGGTCGTCGCGTGGACGCGTACGTGGCGGGTGCCGCCGGCGTCGTCGACGCGCAGGCCGTCGCGGCTCATCGCATCGACGTGTGCGGGCGAGCGGTCGATCAGCCAGGTCTCATGGCCGCCTTGGGTGAGGGTGGCGCCGATCGCGCAGCCCAGTGCGCCGGCGCCCAGAATTGCTATTTTCAATGGATTCTCCTTTGTCGACCAGAGTTGGCGCTTTGGCGCCTTACTCTGGTCCCATGCAAAGCTGACGTATGGCATCACGATAGGCGTCGCCGCTCATGCCGCCAATGCAATGGATACAATGGCGTCATTGCCATGGACAATAACGCCGCGATGCCCGCCGACCTGCCCGACCTGAAGCTGCTTCAGCTTTTCGATCTCCTGTACGACGTGCGCAGCGTCACGCGCGTAGCCGAGCAACTGGGCCAGAGCCAGCCGACGGTCAGCATCTGGCTCGGGCACTTGCGGGAACACCTGCACGATCCGCTTTTCATCCGGACGCCCGGCGGCATGGCACCGACACCGCAAGCCGACGCGCTGATCGGGCCATGCCGGGAAATTCTCGAATCCCTGCGGCGCTTCACCGCGTGGGAGATCGCGTTCGATCCCGCGACGGCCCAGCGACGGTTTCGCATCTGCATGACCGACGCGAGCCACGTCACGCTGCTTCCGCGGCTGCTGGCCCATGTCCGGGCGCAGGCGCCCGGCGTCCGGCTGGAAGCCGCACGGATCGACGGCAATACGGAGCGCGCGCTCGAATCCGGCGAAGCCGACCTCGCGATCGGCTATGTGCCGTGGCTGGGTGGCGGCATTTATCAGCAGAAGCTGTACGACCAGGACTGGGTATGCCTGGCGAACCGGCATCACCCGAGGATTCGCGGTCGTCTCGGGGCGAAGCAGTATCGTTCCGAAGGACATGTCGCCATTACGGCGGGAACGGGCGCGCAACTCCTCGAACAGGCGCTGCGGCAGGCGCGCATCGAGCGCGACGTCGTGCTGGAGCTGCCGGGTTTTCTGGGCCTGGGGGCGATCGTCCAGACGACCGACCTGATTACGACGCTACCTCGTCATATCGGCCAGACACTGGCTCAGGCGAGCGATCTGGCGGTTCATGCGTGCCCGATCCCGGTCGACGGGTTTGCGGTACGGCAGCATTGGCATGCGCGATATCACCATGAGGCGGGCAATCGATGGCTGCGTGGTGTCGTGATTCGATTGTTCGGTGCATCGGATTGACCTGCGGGTTTGGCGTTCGCGGCGGATGCCAGGCTGGCCGGTGTTTGGTGGGATGTAAAACGTCAAGAAAGCCGTGCTTTTCGACGTTTTGCGTCGATGTTCGACGCGGTTGAGATTTTTTCAGTCGCATCGAGGCGATATGATTTCTCCAGCCCCAACACCGTCGGCCAATCCACGACGCGCGCCAGCATTGCTGCGACGCGGCCCCGCAAGCACGAGAGAGTTGTATGCCGGACACGCCAATCGTCATCGTTGAACACGCCCGCAGGCGAACCGCTCAAGTCCGGTCCGGCGACGTCCCCGCCGCCTTGCAGGATGGTCCCAAGTGGGTGTGCCGTATCGTCACGGATCACGCCCAGAGATCCTGCGAAGGGCGCCGATCCGCTGCAAGCGCGGCTGAAATGCTCGGCCGACTGAAGCCTGCGAACGTCGCGTTGACGGACCCTGTCCCGAGCGCCGGCGGCTGGCTGGCGCGCGCTTCGACCGACGAGGCGGGCCGGTGTCGAGCCTATGCGCATCTCGGTGCGAACCGGATCCTCGAGATGGTCGGCATGCCGGGCGTCGGTCCGTGGCTCGACGAGCACGACACCTGGTGGCCCGGCGCGTACGAGCTGCCGCTGCTCGAGCAGTTGTCCGCGGACGAGTCGCCTCTGCGCAACCTGCTTGGCGCCACTGCGCCCGCCCATCTGCTGATGAGCCTGACAGAAGTCGACGGCACCGCACTCGTGACCGAATCGGACGATGGCATCGAGCGCCCGTTCCGTATTCCTGCAGGTGTGGACACGATCCATTTCGAACCCGTATGCATCCGCGGGCCAGCCGCGCAGTGGCGCGAAACGCTCGTTACCGCGTTCGACCGTGTCCGGCATCTGGTCGGGCTCAGATCGGCCCGCCCTTTTTATCTTTGACGCAAGTACCCGTTCTCCGGCAGGCCACGCCATGACCGACGCACTCGACTCCTTCGACCGCAAGATCCTGAATATCGTCCAGCGCGATTGCACCGCGACGGCGGACGCCATTGCCGAACGGATCGGTCTGTCCACCTCGGCCGTGCAGAAGCGGCTGAAACGCATGCGCACCGAAAAGATCATTTCAGCGGAAATCGCGGTGGTCGATCGCGCGGCGGTCGGCAGGCCGATGACGTTCATTGCGGCAATCGAGATCGAACGCGAAAACTACGAGACGGTCGCCAGGTTCCGCGAGTGGTCGAAGGCGCACGACGAAATCCAGCAGATCTACTACGTGACCGGCTCCGTCGACCTGATCGCGATCATCACCGCACGCGACGTCGAGGCGTACGACCGGCTGTCCGCGCGGATCATGCAGAGCAACCCGATGATCCGCCGGATCAACACGAATGTCGTGCTGAGCGCGGTCAAGGTCGGGCTGTTCGTGCCGGTCGACAAGGACGACGAACCGCCGGCCACCTGACGCAATTGCTTCGCGCGGCAACGGGCGATCCGCCCGTTCCGCATGACAAACCGCAACGGATGACTACCTGATTCGGGCGAAACGACTAATTTGAAAATCGATTCGCACGACTAACCTGTATCACGTGATCAATGAACAGGAGATGATCGAGATGGAACTCAAACTGGCACTGGTCGGTTTCGGCGGAGTCAATCAGGGACTGGTCGAACTGCTCAAAAAGAAGCGTGCAATGCTGGGGGCGGCGGGACTCGACGTATCGGTGACGATGGTCGCCGACCTGCGGCTCGGGATCGCGACGAATCCTCGCGGTATCGCGCTGGACGTCCTCGACGAAACCGCGCGGCGGGGCGTCGATGCGGAAGCGTTGCGCCGCGATCCGGGCACGCTGGTGTCGCCGGACGTCGGCCTCGGTGCGGTGCTGAAGGCCATCGCATCGGACCACGTGGATGTCGTCGTCGAGGCGACCTTCACTGATCCGAACACCGGCGAGCCTGCGCTGTCGCATTGCCGTACCGCGCTCGAATGCGGCAAGCACGTGATCACGACCAACAAGGGGCCGATCGCGCTCGCGCAGCCGGCACTGGCGCGGATCGCCGCGCAATCGGGTGCCTGTATGATGTACGAGGGCACGGTGATGAGCGGCACGCCGGTGCTGCGGCAGCTCGCGACCTCGCTGCGCGGCTGCGACATCAACGGCTTCGCCGGCATCCTGAACGGCACGTCGAATTACGTCCTCGGTGAGGTCGAGGCCGGCGCGAGCTTCGATGCGGCGATCCGGGATGCGCAGCAGCGCGGCTATGCGGAGGCGAATCCGGCGGCCGACGTCAACGGTTCGGACGTACAGCTGAAAGTCGTCATTCTGGCGAACGCGCTGTGGAATGCCGGCCTCAAGCGTGGCGACGTGACGTGCCGCGGCATCGTGGAATTGACCGAGCACGACGTGCGCGCGGCGGCGGCGGAGCGCATGTCGTGGCGGTTGATCGGTTCTGCCGTCCGTCATCCGGACGGCACCGTGACCGCGAGCGTCGAACCGCGCAAGCTCCCGGCCGGCCATCCGCTGCTTGCCGCGAGCGGCGTCACGAACGCGATCACGTTCGACACCGACGTACTCGGCGGCGTGACGATCAGCGGGCCGGGTGCCGGCCGTGAGGAAACGGCGTTCGCGATTCTCTCCGACCTGATCGAACTCGCGGACAGAATCGGCGCAACCTCGCACGAGGTGGCGGCATGAGCGCGCGCGATGCGGTGATGACCGACTGCACGGGAGCCGGCGTGGCCGATGTTCGGTCGCCCTATGACGGCTCGATCGTCGGCCAGGTTCGCCTGTCGCCTGCAGATGCGGCGCCGGTCCTCGTCGAGCGCGCGCTCGACGGCGCGCGCGCGGCCGCAACCCTGCCACGCAGCCGGCGGGCCGACATCCTGTTTCGCGCGGCCGCGAGCGTGGAAGCACAAGCGGAGACATTCGCACGCACGATCGCGCTCGAAGCGGGCAAGCCGCTGCGGCAGGCCCGCAAGGAAGTCGCGCGCTGCGTGAACACGCTGCGCCTGTCGGGCGAGGAAGCGAAGCGACTGGCCGGCGAGACGATCCCGTTCGACGGGTATCCCGGCTCCGAGGATCGCAGCGGCTACTACACGCAGGAGCCGCTGGGCGTGATTCTCGCGATCACGCCCTTCAACGACCCGCTGAACCTCGTTGCACACAAGCTCGGGCCGGCGCTCGCGACCGGCAATGCGGTCATCCTGAAGCCCTCGTTGCTCGCGCCGCTGTCGGCGCAGGCCCTCGTCGAGGTTCTGTGGGAAGCCGGGGCGTCGCGCGACGCGCTGCAGATCGTGCATGGCGGCGCGGATATCGCGTCGGCTCTGGTACGCGACCGGCGGATCCGGATGGTGACCTTTACCGGCGGCCCGCAGACCGGCGAAGCCATCACGCGCGATGCGGGACTCAAGAAGATCGCGATGGACCTGGGCGGAAATGCGCCGGTGATCGTCATGGCCGACTGCGACCTGAAGGATGCCGCCGAATCCTGCGTGTCGGGCGCGTTCTGGGCGGCGGGACAGAACTGCATCGGCACACAGCGGATCTTCGTCGCTGAGGCCGCATACGAGCCGTTCGTCCGGTATTTCGTCGAGCTGACCGGCAGGATGGTCGTCGGCGACCCACTGGACGATGCGACCGACATGGGGCCGATGATCGGCGAGGAACAGGCGATCCGCGTCGAACGCTGGGTCGACGAAGCGGTCTCGTGCGGTGCGACGGTGCTGAGCGGTCATCGCCGACGCGGGGCGCTGTATGAACCGACGGTGCTCGCGGATGTGCCGCACGACGCGCGCGTATGGACCGACGAGGTGTTCGCGCCGGTCGTGACGATCGAGAAATTCACCGACCTGCAGCAGGCGCTCGATGCGGCCAACGCGTCGGAGAGCTGCCTGCATGCAGGCGTGTTCACCAGCCGGCTGGAGGTGGCGCTCGACGCGGCGGAGCAACTGCAGGCGGGCGGCGTGATGATCAACGATTCTTCCGACTACCGCTTCGACGGCATGCCGTTCGGCGGATTCAAGCATGGGTCGCTGGGCCGCGAAGGCGTTCGGTTTGCGATGACGGAAATGACGCAGCCGAAGGTGGTCTGCTTCAGGCGCAACCGGCGGCTGTCGAGCTGATGCGCAAGCGCCGGCGCCTGGCGGGCCGGCGCGGCGCGAACCGGAGCGGTGTGGTGAGCAACGTATCGAAGAAGGAGTCGAGGATGCCAGCAGCAATTCCTGCATGCAAACCGGCGGCGGACGCGCTGGTGGTCGAGGATATTCACAAGTCGTTCGGCGGTGTCGAGGTGCTGAAGGGCATCTCGCTGACCGCGAGGAATCACGAGGTCGTGTCGATCCTCGGCAGCAGCGGGTCAGGCAAGAGTACGTTCCTCAGATGCATCAACCTGCTGGAAATGCCCGACCGCGGCCGGATCTGCGTGAACGGCGAAACGCTCGCGCTGAAGCCGGCGGGCCGCGACGGCGCGCTCGTCGCGGCCGATGCGCAGCAGGTGATGCGCGTGCGCCGCAAGCTCGCGATGGTGTTCCAGCAGTTCAATCTCTGGGCGCACATGACCGTGCTGCAGAACGTGATGTTCGTGCCGGTGCGCGTGCTCGGCGTGCCGAAGCGCGACGCCCGCGACAAGGCGATCGCGATGCTCGAACGGGTCGGGCTCGCCGGCAAGTGCGAACACTATCCGAACCAGCTGTCGGGCGGCCAGCAGCAGCGCGTCGCGATTGCACGTGCACTCGCGACCGACCCCGACGTGATGCTGTTCGACGAGCCGACGTCGGCGCTCGATCCCGAGCTCGTCGGTGAAGTGTTGAAAGTGATGCGCTCGCTGGCCGACGAGGGACGCACGATGCTCGTCGTCACGCACGAGATGGGGTTTGCACGCGAAGTCGCGAACCGGGTCGTGTTCGTCCATCAGGGAAGAATCGAGGAAGACGGCAGTCCCGATGAGGTGTTCGCGAGCCAGAAGTCGCCGCGTTTCCAGAAGTTTCTGTCCAGCATCATCTGATGCGGATTCGTTGTCAACCGGAGAGGAAACCATGAAGAAGCTGCTTCAGTCGCTGTGCGTGGGCGCGGCATTGCTCGGCTCGGTCGCGCACGCCGAGCAGGTCGTGCGGATCGGCACGCTCGCCGATTACGCGCCGTTCGAATACAAGGATGCATCCGGCAAGCTGCAGGGCATGGAGATCGACGTCGGCAAGAAGATGTGCGACACGATGAAGGTCAAGTGCCAGTGGGTGACGATGGATTTCGACGCGCTGATTCCGGCGCTCAAGGCGAAGCAGATCGATGCGGTGCTCGCGCAGATGTCGAAGACGCCGGAGCGTGAGCAATCGGTGGACTTCTCGCACATTTTCACGACGGCGCCCGTGCAGCTCGTCGCGAAGCAGGGCTCGGGCATCACGGACAACGCCGCCACGCTGCGTGGCAAGACGATCGGCGTTCAGACGGCCTCGACGCACGAATCCTATCTGCGCCGCCGCCTGCCGGCGAGCAAGTCGGGGATCAACGTGAAGGTCTATCAGACACTCGACGAGGCCTGGCTCGATCTCGAGGCAGGGCGCGTCGATGCGGTGTTCGCCGACAACACGGTCGCGTACGACTGGCTGACGAAGGCCGGCAGGAAGGAAGGCTTCGACTTCGTCGGCAAGCCGATCGCCGATGCGGAGATCTTCGGCGACGGTACGGCGATCGCGGTACGCAAGGGCGACGCGCCGCTGAAGGCGCTGTTCGACAAGGGCATCGTGCAGGTGCAGGCGGATGGCACGTTCGCCGCAGCCAACAAGCGCTATTTCCCGTTCAGCATCGCGCCGCAATAACCGCGTATCGGGACCGCGCGGTCGCCGGACGGCGGCCTGCGCGAATCGGGCTCACAAGGAGCGATATTACGATGGACATCTTGGTGAACTACGGCGCGCAGATCGCGGCTGGCGCGCTCGTCACGCTGGAGCTCGCGGTCGCCGCGCTGTGCGTCGGCATGTTGCTCGGCATCGCCGGCGCATCGGCAAAGCTGTCGAGCCTGGGGTGGCTCAGACATGCGACCTATGCGCTGACCAATTTCCTGCGCGGCATTCCCGAGTTCCTGATCCTGTTGATCTGCTACTTCGGGCTGTCGCATCTGCTCAACGCGCAATTCGATGGCGCCATCGTCATCAGCCCGTTCTCGGCCGGCGTGATCGCGCTCGCCGTGGTGTTCGGCGCCTACTCGTCGGAGATGTTCCGCGGCGCGTTCATCGCGGTGCCGGCCGGACAGATCGAGGCCGCGCGCGCGTACGGGATGACACGCCTGCAGACACTGTGGTACGTGCGTCTGCCGCAGGCGTGGCGCATCTGCCTGCCGAGCCTGAACAACATGTGGCAGAACTTGCTGAAGGACACGTCGCTGGTGTCGATCGTCGGGCTCGAGGACATGCTGCGCAAGGCCAACATCGCCGCGCAGTTCACCAAGCAGCCATTCGTCTTCTACATGACGGTCGGCATCGTCTATTTCGGCTTTCTTGCCGTATCCAACCCCGTGTTCGCGTGGCTCGAGCGCATCGCGGGCCGCGGTTACGCAAAACGCACCTGACGGGGGCCACGTGATGAACGACTTTCTTTCCCTCATCGTGCAGTCCGGCCCGGACGTCGCGCGCGGCATATGGATCACGCTCGAGCTGCTGGTGCTGTCCTGCACGCTTGCGTTCGCGCTCGCGGTGCCGCTGGCGGTCGCGCGCACGTCGGCGTGCCGGTGGCTGTCGACACCGAGCCGCCTGTTCATGTCGGTGTTTCGCGGCACGCCGCTGCTGGTGCAGATTTTCGTGCTGTATTACGGGCTCGCGCAGTTCTCCATCGTGCGTGCGTCGCCTCTGTGGCTGCTGGTCGGCGGATCGTTCTCGTGTGCGTTGTGCGCGCTGACGCTCAATCTCGCGGCGTACATGGCGGAAGACATCCGGGGCGGGATCGCCGGCGTCCCCGCCGGCGAGAAGGAAGCCGCGCTCGCGTTCGGGTTGAGCCGCTTCATGCTCACCTGGTTCGTGATCGTGCCGCGCGCGATCGGCATCGTCGCGCCGACGCTCGGCAACGAGATCGTGCTGCAGCTGAAGTCGACCGCGCTTGCCAGCACGATCACCGTGCTCGACCTGACCGGTGTCGCACGCCGCATCGCGATCGAAACCTATACGACCGATGCGCTGATGCTGGCCGGCATCGTGTACGTCGGCATCACGGCGGTGCTTTCGACCGTGCTCAAACGCATCGAAGGCCTGCTGAATCGCCATCTGGGCAGCGCGCGTGCTTGACAGGCGCCGAATGAACGCGACACAACCAACGATCCGAGGACGACATGGGATACAAGCTTGAAACGCTGGCGCTGGCTGCGGACCGCGACGTGACCGACGAGAAGTCGGTCGCGCCGGCGATCCACTATTCGGCGGTGTTCAAGGCAGCCGGCAGCGAGGAATTCGCGGAGATGTCGAGCGTGCCGCAGCATCCGCGCAACTACACCCGCTACGGCAATCCCGTTCACGAGCGCGTGAAGGCGGTCATGGCGGAGCTCGAGGGCACCGAGACTGCGCTCGTCACCGCATCCGGAATGGGCGCGATCGCGACCGCGATCCTCAGTGTCGTGAAGGCCGGCGATCACGTCGTCGGACAGACGCGTCATTACATGAGCACCACGAAAATGCTCGACGACATGCTGCGCCGGTTCGGTGTCGAGGTGACGTTCGTCGACCAGACCGACGTGGTCGCGTTCGATCGTGCGATCCGGCCGAATACGCGGCTGATCGTGCTCGAGTCGCCGGTCAATCCGCTGCTGCTCGTGACCGACATCGCCGCGGTGACTGAAATCGCAAGGGCGCGCGGCATCCTGACGCTCGCGGACAACACGTTCGCGTCGCCGGTCAATCAGCAGCCGCACCGGCTCGGTGTCGACATCGTCGTGCACAGCGCGACCAAGTATCTGGGCGGTCATCACGACCTGACCGGCGGCGTGATCTGTACGAGCCACGTGCTCGCAGAGCAGATCTGGCATACGCACATCACGCTCGGCTCGGTGCTGTCCCCGATGGACGCGTGGCTGCTGCTGCGCGGGCTGCGCACGCTGCCGATGCGCGTCGAGCGGATCAACGCGAACGCTCAGGCGCTCGCCGAATTCCTCGAAGCGCACGCGAAGATCGAACGCGTGTTTTATCCGGGCCTGCGCAGCCATCCGCAGCACGGACTCGCATGCCGGCAAATGCGCGGCTTCGGCGGTGTGGTGGCGTTCGGCGTGCGGGGAGGCTACGGCGAAGCGCAGCGCTTTGTCGAGGCGCTGCGCTTGCCGCTGAATGCAGGCAATCTCGGCGGCGTCGATTCGCTCGCGATCCATACGGCATCCATGTGGGCGGGCACGATGTCGGCGGAGCAAATGCGCGCTGCCGACATTCCGCTCAATTTCATCCGCTATTCGGTCGGCATCGAGCACATCGACGACCTGAAAAGCGATATCGCGCAAGCATTGGAGCAGATCTGACACGGACCGGTGCGCACGCTCGATCGACGTCTCGTGTGCGTCGCGCCGACCTTTGAATCGATTCGGGCACGAGATGCGCGGATTGCAACGACGGAGCACGGACTATGCATGACATCACAGTACTCGACGGCGGCATGGGGCGCGAACTGGCGCGGATGGGGGCGCCGTTCAGGCAGCCGGAGTGGTCGGCACTCGCGCTGATGGAAGCGCCGCATTACGTCGGCCTTGCGCACGACGCATTCGTCGCGGCGGGTGCTGACGTGATCACCGCAAACAGCTATGCGGTCGTGCCGTTCCATATCGGCGAGGAGCGGTTCCGTCGCGACGGAGTCGCGCTCGCGGCCCTTGCCGGGCAACTCGCGCGGCAAGCGGCGGACCGCGCAGGGCGGCCCGTGCGCGTCGCAGGATCGCTTCCGCCGACTGGCGGTTCCTACCGCCCCGATCTGTTCGACGCGGCGCGCGCCGATGCCATCTTGGCGACGCTCGTCGATGGGCTCGATCCCTACGTCGACCTGTGGCTGGCCGAGACGCAGAGCCTGACCGACGAGATCGGCGCGGTCCGGCGAGCGCTGGGTGAGAATCCGAAGCCGCTCTGGGTCTCGTTCACGCTGCGCGATGACGTCGAAGCAGACGCCACGCCGGTATTGCGATCGGGGCAGACGCTCGGCGAAGCGATCGACGCCGCCGTGTCCGCGCGCGCGACCGCGCTGCTGTTCAATTGCAGCCAGCCGGAGGCGATGGGTGCGGCGATCGAGACGGTGCAGCGCGGGCTTGCGCGAACGGGAACGTCGCTCGTGATCGGCGCCTATGCGAACGCGTTTCCGCCTCAGCGCGCCGATGCGCGTGCGAACGAGGAACTCCACGGTTTGCGCGGCGACATCGATCCGCCAGGCTATGCAAGATGGGCGGAGCAGTGGCTTGCGCTGGGCGCGCGGATCGTCGGCGGATGCTGCGGAATCGGCCCCGGCCACATCGCGGCATTGCGCGACGCGGTCGATGCACGCGGTGCCCGGCACACCGGGCTCGGCGAATGAAGATCGACGGCCTGGACCAGAAGATAATCGACGCGTTGTGTGCCGATGCGCGGATTCCGCTCGCGGTGCTGGCCGACAGGATCGGTTTGTCCAGGCAAGCGGTCCGGAACCGGATCGACCGGCTCGAAGCACTGAACATCATTGCAGGCTATACGGTGCGGCTCGCATTGCCCGATGAGGTCGTGCCGGTGCGCGCCGTGATGCTGGTTTACCGCAAGGACCGGATGCGCGGTGCGGACGTGCTTGCCGCACTCGAGCGGATCGCCGAGGTGCGTGATTGCGCGGTGCTCAGCGGCGAGGTCGATTTGCTCGTACAGATAGAGGCCGCCACACACGAGCGCGTCAGCGACATCTGGGCGACGATCAGTGCGATGGACGGTGTGCAGAACATGACGACCAGCTTCGTGCTCGATTCGGTTGTCCACAAGCGTTGACCAAACTGGCGCGACGGGAAAGGAGCAGGTGGGGTAGCTTGCCGATCATGACCCGATCCTGTCATTCGCCTGTACTTCGGCTGCAACATCCGACTGTCGGCCCTGCCCGGGTATCGGACTCTCGCCTATCGATCAGTCTTCTCGCGCAAGCCGCAGCAAGATGTCGGCGAGGGCTCGAATTTTCGGTTGTGCCGCACGTTGGGACGGATATACGAGGAAGTAGGAAAGGCCGTCCTGAACCACGTCCTCAAACGGCGTCACCAGCGATCCGGCACGGAGCCGGTCTCGTGCCATTCGTGGGTCGCCGATTGCAATTCCGTGTCCATCCATCGATGCCGCGAGCGTCAATTCGAGGGTATCGAATACAAGTCCACGTTCTGCATCGATCTGGAGCGCCCCAACATGATCGAGCCAGCATCTCCACTCCGCGTGGCTGGGCCCGGGATGGAGCAAATCGACATGCGCAAGGTCGGCAACGGATCGCAGTGATGTTGCCAATGCGGGCGCGCACATCGGCGTGAGCGTCTCGGAAAACAGCGGTACCGCTTCCATACCGGTCCACTGTCCCGTGCCTCGCACAATGATGGCATCGACGTCGGACGTAGTGAAATCTGGCGTATCGTCCGCGGATGTCGAAATACGAAGCTCCGTCCCGCTCATGGCGCAATGAATGTCCGGCAGTCGCGGGAGCAACCATCGAATGGCGAACGTGGACGGCAACTTCAAGGTGAGAACCGAGGTCGTCCGCGCATGGAAGTTTGCGTGCTGAACCAATTGCGTAAGCACGTTGACCGCGACCGTCAGCAGTCCATTTCCTTCTGCTGTCAACGTCAGACCCGATACGTGGCGCACAAAGAGCGCGCATCGATAATGCGTTTCCAACTGCTGTATCTGGCGGCTCACCGCGCCTTGCGTACGGCATAGATGAGCCGCCGCCTTGCTGACGCTGCCGAGCTGCGCCGCGGCGACGAATGACTGAATCGCTGCCAACGGTGGGAGGGGCCGCGTCAGGTCAGCCAGCGGATATGCATGCGCTGCATACCCGGATTGCACATTTTTCGATTGTTCGGTCATCGGTGCGTCGCTATCGTGCGTCTACCGGATGCCCTGTTCTTGCGAATGAACGGGGTTGTCAACGAATGATCGGAGGATAATTTTGGACTCAACGTCGGGATCACTATATACGGAACAGGTTCGCGCGTACCTTCGGGAACTGGAGCGAGGCGATGTCGGTGCCATCTGCGCGCTATTTACGCCGGACGCGCAGATTTTCTCGCCATTTCTCGGCTGGATGCATCCTGAGGCCTTTTTTTCGAAGGTCGCTGCCGCGTCGGGAGAAAGCAAGATTACACCGATCGATATCTGCGTCAGCGCGAGTGGGGCTCGACGTGCGACAGGTTACTTCATCTACGACTGGGGCCTGAAAGACGGATCGGCGGTGCGCTTCGAGTGCGTCGACGTGTTCGAGTTCGACATCGCGGGGCTCATCGAACGGATGATCATTGTCTACGACACCCATCCGATTCGGAGTACGGTCGGCGACAAGTACGCGTAGCGGAATCGATGTCGCTCAATACCGAAGGCTGGTTTACGGGGAGGTAGCCGACAAGCTGCAAGCGGGTCTCGGCCGGCCGTTCAGCCGTTCGGTGTGGAGCGAGCAGTATTTGCTGGATGAGCTGCCGCGCGACCCGAACGATATGATGCGCAAGTATCGTGCGGCTTGTGCACAAGGGTGAGGGGGCGCATGGGACAAGAGTGGGACGGTCAATCGACGCCACGCCATTCCGGTCACCGACGTTGCATCGTGGATCAATGCAAACCTTACTTCGGGCCGCAGCGAGCAATCGTGAGTACTACCATCCAGACAAACGGCATCGACGACAGCTTCCCCGAACAAAAAGCGCGACCTCGGCGATGGGTGCGGGCTCCCGTATTCCGTACTGACTTCAACCGAATTCTGCTCGGCGAAGTCGGCGTGTGGAAGCAAAGTGGCAGATGGCGGAAGTTGCTTGTCAGCGGTCATTGACGCCGCTGAAGATTGGATGACGGGTTAGGGGCGAACAGCGGCCGCTCGCCAGCGCACAATCGATCTCCCTTCTTTGGAGAGGAGGTTGACATGGAAACGCTTAATTCTTCCGCTGCCGGGCGGGTGCCGTGGAACAAGAGCAGATTGACCGGACAGAACGGGATCAAGCCCTCCCCAAAGGCCCGTTGTGCCGAACAGCTCATGCAGATGCAAGGTATCGCGCAGCCTTACGCAAATCGGGGACGGTTGTTCAAGATCCAACCGAACTAGATGTTCGGAGTACCTCAAGAGTTTCCAATATCGAGCGTCTGGGTGATTGGTGGCGTTCAGTTGACGAGCCGATGGCCGTGATACGGCAGCGAACTCTGACGTGACGGATTGGATCCACATGCATACAGTCTCGGCGTGGTCCGTGCGCGCAGGGCCTTCGAAAAATGCTTCGCGTGGAGGGGCTCGGGACATGGCCGGCGTTCGGAGTGCTCCTCGTCGATCCAGCTGGAGCCGCGAAATTTAGTGGCCTTAGTCGAATAACATGAAAAATTGCTAATCGATATCCGGGATTGTTATTTCCGTGTCACATTTTGGTAAACTCACGCGCAGCCGCCAGCAATTTAGAACAGCAACATCCGGCGGGTCATAACGAATCAAACTGAGAGACCGTCGTGAATATCCGAGAGTCGTTCCGCAATTTCATATCGGGAATCGATGCGAATCGCCGGCCGGTCGTGCTGAATTGGGGTAAGGCGCAGCACGCGCTGGCATCACAGGTTGCGTTGCAGCACGCGAGCATCCATGAAAGCATGATGACCGGCATCAGCGGCTATCTGACCTGCATTTCGCAGCAGGGCGATCTGCCTCCGAAGCTTTTCATTGGTGCGCCGGTCTCAGTCGGTATCGTCACCGATCGCGGCCAACTGCGTGCCATCAACGCAATCGTCAGCGCCGTGCAGATCGGCCGGACCGACGGAGAGCTGACGGTTTACCAGTTCACCGTGACCGACGCAGTGAACCTGCTGCAAAAGCGCACCAACTCTCGCATCTTCCGTAACGTCAGCGTTGTCGATGTGCTTGGAGTTGTCCTGAACGAATGGCGACAGCGTAGCGTGGCCCTCGCGCAGGCTTTCGAATTCGATCTGTCTCAACTCGACAGGTCCCGCTACCCGAGTCGATCTTTCGTACGTCAGGTCAATGAATCTGATGCCCGTTTCATCTCCAGGATTGCGCGTCGCGACGGCATCACGATGTTTGTGCGCGCCGGACGGGTGAGCGGTGAGACGAAAGACGGCGATCCTCCCGTGCATACGCTGGTGTTCTGCGACGACCCTCAGAAACTGAACGAGTCCGCCGCGGGTACGGTGCGCGTCCATCCGCGAGACGCTGGAACGGAGCAGCGCGACACCATCACCGCTTTGACGATGCGCCAGCAACTGATTTCGGGGGAATCGGGGCGACCTTCGTGGGACTACCGATATGCCCGTGTGGACCAGTCGAGCGCATCGACAAAGATCGATCAAGGCGAATCGGGCAACGATCTCGCGAAATTGCTGACGGACATCGTGATCGACGTCCCGCATATGGCGGACTCCTGGGCGGACCACGAGCGGATGACGGAGGATCGCATTCTGGCTCATGAAGCGCAGGCGGTTCGATACGACGGCGTGAGCGGAATTCGCGACCTCGCAGTCGGCTCATGGATCACGATCGCCGGAGATGATGAGTGGGGCACGCTCCCGTCCGACAAGCAACAATTCGTGATCACGTCGCTGCACCACGAAGTCTGGAACAATCTGCCCAAGGGGTTGAACGAGCGTGCGCAGGCGCTGTTCGCGGCCAGCCATACGCTTCAACGGCCGCGAACGATGACCGACGGCGATCCGTCCGGGCAGGATACGCGCTACGAGAATACATTCTCGTGCGTGCCGCGCGGCACGCCGCTCACGCCGCTTTACGATCCCAAGACTGATCTTCCGCCGACGCCGCTGATTACCGGACGCGTAGTCGGGGTCGATGGAGAGGAAGTCAGTTGCGACGAGAATGGCTGCGTGTTCGTGCAGATTCTCGGTCAGGATTCTCGCGATCATGCGCATGCGCAGGGTGCCGGAACGAACAGCAACGAGAGCGACAGCGCACCGATTCGCGTGGCATCCAGTCTGGCTGGGCCGAATTTCGGGGAGACTTTCTTGCCGCGGGTGGGCACCGAAGTTCTGCTCGGGAGCCTCGGCGGGGATCCGGACCGGCTGGTCATCATCGGCGTGCTGGCAAACGGCGCGAACATGCCGGCGAGTTTCACTCATACGGGCAGTCTGCCGGGCAATCGCTTTCTTTCCGGTATCAAGACGAAGGAAATCAAGGGGCAGCGCTACAACCAGCTTCGTCTCGACGACACGCCGCAGCAAATCAGCGCGCAGCTTGCATCGGAGCATGCGCATAGCCAGTTGAATCTCGGCTACCTGACTCAACCACGCGATAACGGACAGGGCGCAGACCGCGGCCAAGGCGCCGAATTGCGCACGGACGCGGCAGCCGCGCTGCGTGCGGCGCAAGGGATGCTTCTGACGACATACGCGCGTACACAGGCGAGCGGCGGACAGCTTGATCGCGATGAACTCGTCGAGTTGCTCGGCGAATGCGCGGAGCTGTTCAAGGCGTTGGGAGACTACGCCGGACAGCACGGCGGCACGGCGACCGATGCGACGGGACAGCAAGCTGTCGTGACCGCCTTCAAGGGATGGACACCGGGTGGCCACGCTTCAGGCGACGATCGTGCATCGAACGCCGGCGCAGGCGACTCTCAGGCGCTGATGGCATTTGGCGCAAAGGCGGGGGCGCTCAATATCACCCCGAAGACTTACGTGACCTACGCCGGCGAGAACATCGATCAGATCGCGCGGCAGAACCTGCAATTCGCTGGCGGTCAGCGCGTGATCACGACGGCTGGCCAAGGCATCCACCTGTTCGGGCGCGGTGAAGGCGTCCGCGCGATTGCCGGCGAAGGTCCCGTTGTCTTGCAGGCGCAACAGGACACGCTTGCGGCGACTGCCCAGAAGGGAATACAGATCATGTCCGTTGGCGACGAGGTGTTGATCTCGGGCAAGTCGATTCGGCTCGTCGCGGAAGACGGAAGCTACGTGAAAATCGGTGGCGGCGTCGAGGTCGGTTCAGACGGTGCGTTCACTGCTCACACGGCGGGACATGATTTCGTCGGCCCGAACACGGACCACGTTGCGCCGCCGGCGTTCAATCGCGGCGGTGCCGATCAGAAGTTCCGCTTGCGGTACCCCGGTACCGACGGCGATGACGGTACGCATCCCGTACCGAACCGTCCATACAAGATCACGTTGCGCAACGGCCAGGTCATTAATGGGGTGTCGGATGCACACGGGTTGACGGAGCTGGCATCCAGCGACGCGATGCACATCGCTCATATTCAGGTTTTCGACGTTTAAGGCAGGCGGTCATGTCCGATACCACAACCTCGTCGCCCCGGATTGTTGGCGAACGCAAGGCGATTCTCAATTGCAACCGGCCGCAGGATGCGTGCGTCAATACCGACGTGCAAAATCGCTTTCCGTGCACGACGATCCTGATCCATGGTGTGAATGACCTCGGAACGGATTTCGGTACGGTCGAAGGCGGACTGTGCGAAGGATTGAACGACCGCCTCGGTCGTTCCGATTTCAAGGGCGCCGAGTACTCGCACGGCCGCATGGCGAACGACCCGAGCAAGGTGAGCGTTGCCGACATGATGAAGAACATGGACGATGTCATTTATCGTCGGCAGGAAAGCGAAGAGACAAAGAGTCCGTTGATTCCGTTTTATTGGGGGTTACGCGTCGGGAAGGAGGATTTGCCCCGAGACCCCAATAAGGAGACCGTCAACGGCCAGTACGTCGACCGGTTCGGCAACCGCCTTGATGAACACCGCGCGCGCAACGGCGGATTCTTCGCCAATGCGACCAATAACATCCCCGACATGTTCGACTCGAATTTCAAAGGGGGAATGACGACGAAAATTCTCGACCGGATGCAGGGCGACCCGACGCACCCGCTTCGCGAAGCGGAAAATCGGCATTACATGGTGCTGGCAGCTCGGCGGCTCGCGGCATTGGTGCGGCAAATCCGCCTTGTCGATCCGGACGGGACAGTCAACATCATTGCGCACAGTCAGGGCACGCTGATATCGCTGCTCGCCCAGGCCTATCTCGTCGAGGGGCTGATTCCAAACCAATGTGGCCCGGCCGACCGTCCTGCCGACACGCTGGTCCTGATCGACTCGCCCTACAGCTTGAGCGAGGAGTTCATGGATCGGTTGCTGCAACGCGGGGACCAGCAGCAGACGGCTTACGCGCGTGCAAAGACCCTGGCAAATCTGGCCGGGCATGTGGCGAACGGCAAATATCCGACGCCGCCGCTCGAACAATTGAAATACGAGCCAGGACGGGACAATTTTGGCATCGTCGGCCCAACCTGGGATCCCGCGCAGGCGACGCGCCTGAGCGGGTTGCAAGGCAACGAATGCGTCGTGTTCGCCGAGCGCGACAATCGCGGCAAAGTGTATATGTACTTCAGCCCGGAGGATGCGACCGTCGGCCTGCGCGGCGTCAATGGCATGGGGTGCTCGGGCTTGCCCGACTCAATCGATGTGCGTGCGGCGCAGCGGGGAAGCAAGCTCGAGAAAATTAATCTGCTGTCGGCGGCTTTCCGGCAGCGTGTTTTTACCCGGCGTCTGCGGCAGGGCAAGCCGGTTCAGGTTGGTACGCCGCCCGGGAACTTTACGGTGCGGGAAAAGGGCGAAACATCCCATGGCTTGCCCGGCGGCTTCACGACATGGGTGAAATCGACGCAGATAGACGTCGGCACCGAGCGCAATATCAATGGCGAAGCATTGACGCCACCGTTCGATCCCGAAATGGAAGGCAATGTGCTGCCTGGAACGGAGGCAACGCCGCTCTCGGAAAAAAATACCGGCGAGTATGCGCCCGGCAAACAAGCCATTGACCAGCTCGAAGCGGAAATTGCCCTGAGCACGAACAGTGGCGAAGGTGCGTTGCAGCCGTTGCCTGCACAAATCATCGACTGGCCAACGAGCGAGGATGGGACGTTGCCGACCTCCGCTGAGGTGGAGGCGTCGTTGAACGCGGGCAAGGATCCCGACGATCAGTGCAAGGTCGGCCGGGTCGTGTCGACGGTACCGCCGTCGCCCGGGCACATCGTCGTTTATCGTCAGGAGACGCTCAACGAAGCCAAGGTTCGGCTGATGAATGAACATCGGGGAGAAAGTTCATATCACTCGGCGGTCATGAGCGGTCGTAGAAATCACCGCTGTGCGACCGCATTCGATGTGTCGGTAGGCCAAGCGCGTGCGCTCGACGATCCGGACTGGGCAAAACTCCTGCGGGCTATTGCTGATTGGAGACTTCCGGAGAGCGATATAGTAAAAGCCGAGAGAAAACTCGGCAAAAAGCTCGACTCCGTAACGTCCGACATAGTAAAAGCCAATTGCAGCTATTACGAAAGCGGAGTTTTCCCGGAAGACGATATCGTGCCGAAGGATTTTCCTGAAGGTGTGGTCAGTGAAACCAGGAAAGATCGAAATAGTGAAGTTGTAAAAGAAGCACGATCGGTACATTGAAAAATTGACGCGCCATGATTACGACAAACGTCACACGACCACCGGCTGCACGAATATTTCTGCTTTCACTCGCAATCCTGACTCTCTTGTGGATTGCAGTCGTCGAATTTGTTGTTGGAAGGGAGGGGTTCTTGGGAGGAAATATTGCAATGTATCGACGCTTGTCGCTGTTGATCTTGCCGCCGCTGTTGTTGGCGGCAGGCGTCAGTATCGCCTATGGCGCCTCGTTGCGTAGAGACTCGCCGCCTCGAGACACGCCGGCGGCCGCTCGTCCATCCAGCGCAAACGAAGCTGTCGTTGCCGGGGACGGGTCCAGGGATGCGCGGTTCACGTTGGAAATACGCCGTTTTGGCGTCGCCGTTGACCGGTTTCGCCAGCGTGCGCTATTGATGCGGCTGGACGAGGCAGGGGGCAGCGGAACGTTGCTCCTGCAGGATCCCAAACAATATCCGTGGTCGAGTAGCGATCGAAGCTTTGCGGGACATAAGCGCGAGAACAACGTCTTCGGCTATACGTTGCGCGGATGGGTCGATTATTGGCCGATTCCCGTGATAGTGGCCGGGCCGCCGCGAAACGAGAGTGATCCGGATGCGGACCGGATGGCAACCCACATCAGTAGTGCGGATAACGGGGCGGGGATTGGTAATACCCTTTATACGAGACTCGATGAAATACATACTGCGCACGGGGACGAGGTAGTCTCTAGAGTATTTGATATCTTTGACCGCGAGCCGGACTTGCCGGCAGTGGTATTGCTGGTTGAGGATGGAATCAATACGCGATCCTATTTGGGCACTCCGGGCGCCGATTACCTGGGTTTGTCCACAAAAGATGGAAACTTCGTACCAAAGAATCCTGACAGTTACGTTGCGTTGCTGGTGACGAGAAAGGACCGAGTCGACCGACTGATTCGTCCATATGTGGTGGACGCACCGGAGGCAATCGACAACAGCCAGACCCAATATGACGTGATCAAGCTGTGGAATTATTTCTGGCAGCTTCAGAAAGCCCACTGGAAGAAGGGTGAAAAGGAGATGCCGGTGGATTATTGGCAGGCGAAGCTCCCCGAGTTCTGGAAGACTGCGTCGTTGAAGATGCCGGACGGCTTCAAGCCGAACCCGTGGGTGCCGATTCCCTGGACCACGTGGCAGTTGAAGGAGTATGACAAATGGCCGGTTCTGGCCAATCTGCATCGGCCGGTGCGAGTCGATCTGAGCAACGGGCACGGGGCGCCGTTGAAGAAGGGCGAGCGAATCGAAAAGATCCGCGCCGGCTGGCAGCAGGCTGTGGGTGCGCTTGCGCCCGGCGAGCAGCCGGGACGCATGTTCTACGATACTGGCGCCTCGACCGCCAATCTCGCGTTGCTGGTGCAGTCGCTGCACGACAACCCGCAGCATGTCGATATTGACGATCCGAAAGACGCCTTCGACATGCAGCGCCGTATCGGCGGCGACACCGGAACGAGCTCGATCTGGGTCCAGACCGCGCTGGCGCTGATGATGGGTTATGGCGACGGGAAGACGAGCGCACTGATCAACCTGCGGGATCCGCTGCATGCCACGATCGTCATGCTGACGCCGCCGGACGCCGCGTCGCGGCAGGCGCATCCGCAGACGTTCAGCTGGGATTTCTGACGGACCGGATCGACACGTCATGGGTCAAAAGCGATACATCATCGAAGGCGATGTGCACAGCCACGGCGGACGCGTTGTGTCCGGGGCGCCGAACTCGCGAATCAACGGGCGTGCGATTGCACGCTTGCACGATCCCGCGATTTGCGAGATTCACGGCCTGACCTTCATTGCGACGGTGTCGGGCCACGCCCGGTTCGACGGGCAAGTTGCCGCCTGCGATGGCGACTTGCTGGCATGCGGAGCACGCCTGATCGCGAGCCAGGATCAGACCGGCGGCTGACGGAAATACGGGGCGCGCGGGCGGTGCGCCGGTCAAGCCGGGCCGGCCTCGTCCGATCGTGCCCGTGACGCTCAGATCACGAATTCCATCGGCTTCGTGCCGCATTGCTCATCGGGCAACGGCTCGCCACGCTGCGCCGCGGCCAACAACCGGCCGATCGCAATGTGGACCACATCGGCGCGCACGCTCGACGGGGTGAAGCCTGCAGCGTTGTCGAGTCCCTCCCGGTGCGCACGCATGATTCGCACGTCTTGCTGGATCACGGAATGCGTGTAGAGGTGCAGCAGCGGTTTCAGCGCGCGCAGCACCGCGGCCGGCAAGGCAAAGCGATAGGCGATGTACGTATAGACACGCGATCGACGCGTGTCGAGCGGCGTGATCTGGCTGATGATCAGAAAACTCGAGCGGCTGCCCCAGTGATAGTCGCACCGCGTGACGTTCGGTGCATAAAAATGATCGGTATGTCGAAGCGGTTCCCTGGACGGATTGGTCAGCCAGTCCAGCATGCCGATCTTGTCGCCGTCATCGTGATACGTGACCTCGACGCTCTGCTGCTTGAGTTCGACGGATGCCCGTAGTCGCCGTCCAGTGGATGAGCGGAAGATCCGGTCGTGCACGAACACCGTATGCGGGACGTCCATGAAGTTCTCGACCAGCGCACCGAGGTCGCCATCGAACGTATTGACCATGTAGTACGACTGCCACGGCCGTTCGCCGTAGTGCGGCATGTCGAACGGCCGCTTCAGCGCTGGATCGTCTCGCCCGCGATAGACCCAGACGAGGCCGTGCCGAGTCAGCACCGGTAACCTGCGCTGGCGATACGGGTAGGTCGTACCTGGCGGCGCGGCGCTCGCGCCGTCGATGCTGGGGATTCGGGTCACGCTGCCGTGCTGGTCATAATGCCAGCCGTGATACGGACAGACGAGGCAGCCGTCGATGACCTTCCCGGCCGACAACCGGGTTCCGCGATGCACACATTGATCGACGAGCGCGACGATCTCGCCGCCGGCCGCCCGGAACAACACGATGCCGAGGCCGAGTACCCGCGTGCCGAACGGCTTGTCGCGCTTGACGTCGGCTTCGGTGCCCGCGACGTACCATTGCTCGACCAGCGCGCCGAAGGCTTCGCCATCGGCGTCCGGCACGGATTCGTCGCACGGGGGATGCGTCGATGCGATCGATATGTTCAACATGAGCACGTGTCCTCGATGAAGGCGCGGAGTGCGTTCGCCACGGCGGGCTTGGCCACCAGTGCGCGGGGTTTGACATCGCCAGCCCGGATGCCTGCGCGCTCGTGGGCTCGCTGGACGAGATCCGCCAGCTGGGCGGCGCCCCCGGGCACGCGAACCGCGCGCAACGGGCCAAGCTGGCCGACCGTGCGTGCGTGCCGGTAGTGAAAAGCGCGGACGAGAGCCTGTTCCAGCGCATCGCGCAAGGCGGCGACGTCCTGCGTACCGCTGGCAAGCAACAGCAGGTAGTGGGGCGGATCCGCGTCTGCGCACGGAATCACGCAACCTTCGTCACCCGGTTGCAGCACGTCGGAAAGCGACGCAGCCAGATAGGCTTCGTCCAGCTTTTCACCGACCAGATCGCTTTGCGTGCCAGCCCGCCCGACGAAGGTCACGCATGGCGTTCGTCCCGCATATCCGGTCACACGGACCCGATCGCCGAGCCGATAGCGGTACAGGCCGCCTCCGGTCGTCACGACGACCTCGACCGTATCGCCCGGCTTCAGTTCCTCCACGCCAATCGCGGTTCCGTCGTCGAGCAGAAACTCCAGGAAGTGGCTGCAGACGGCGAGGGGACAGCCGGTCGTATCGCCGAACGGCAGGCTGACCACCGCCTCGGTGGAAAACAAGCCTTTCGGAAGCCATGCCGCCTGCGGAAACAAGGTGCGGGCATGTGCGGCGTAGCCTTTGCTTGGACCGTCCATCCAGCAACTCACTGCCGCGAGCTGCGGCCACAGCCGGCCGCAGTGGCCGTCGTCGAGTGCGCGTCGCAGCGCTGCCATACGGCTCGACGGTAGCGAATCGAACAGGAAGGTGAGCGTATCGCGGCGCTGCGGTTCGGCGTGGTCGAACAGCGGACGAAGCAGACTGGTCAAGAAGGTCGGGCTCCATATGCTGATGAAGGCCAGATCGTCGGCGGAGATAATCGCGCGTAACGTTTCGTTGCGCCACGCCCGATCATTACCCGACAGTGACGGGGCGACGAGTGTCGGCAGTAGATCGACGAGCGGGCTGCCGGCCAGGTAATCGAGATCGCTGTCCGATCCGATCATGATGCCGTTGGGAGCGCGTTCGCGCGCTTGCATTGGAGGCGACATCGACCAGTACGCGCGTCCGGCCGCGACGCCGGGCACGGTGCGATGCAGATCGGAGAGCCAGACGATCAGCGCGAACTGCAATTCTTCGAGAAAGGCTGGCGTATAGGGAATGAGCTTTTGCTGCTCGCTGCCGCCGCTCGTGCGCTCGAAGAAGCGTGGCGCCTGGTCGGTCAGGATCGGAGCGGACTCCTCGAGGGCACGATCGATCCATCGGGACATGCCGGCGTAGGAGGTTGCCGGCACGCGTTCGCGAAATTGGGCCGGATCCGCGATATCGGCAAACCCGTTGGCCATGCCGAACGCCGTGTTCCGATTCGTGGCGAGCAGGCGTGACAGAAAGGTTGCCTGCGCGTCGCCCGGCGCATCGAGCGCGGTGAGCCATGCGCGACGGAAAGGTTCTGCAGCAGCGCTAAACGCGGCCCACGCATCTTGTGCACGCACGTGCATCCTCTCGTCAGAAATAGGTTTTTTCGAGCTGTGTCAGATCGCTGGGCAAGCGCCGGGGCGCATCGAACACATGCAGCCAACCGTACCACAGCGGTCGCGTCTCCGCCGCGTCGGAGCGTGCATGAAGCTCCTGCCAGCGCAGGCTCGGATGCCGGTGATGCGTCAGGTTGTAGTTGAAGTTGAGGAATGCCCAGCGGATCAGTGTGGGGGCACGCATGTTGTATGTGCCCTCGACAACGTCGAGCGGCGTGTGCATGTGATACACCCATTGGAGCGACGACCACGAAAACGCGAATGCGAGATAGGCAAGCGCGATATCGAGCACGCGCCAGTCCAGCAATGCGCCCAGTGCGATCCACGCGGCCACGCCTGCGAGGGTTTCGTATCGAATTCGCCGAAATTCAGCTTGGTCGAAGTCTTTGAACGCAGCCGCATACGTGTTGTCGCGTCCGTACTTCGCCCAGCCATACGGGACGCGACTCGGAAGCACGGCGAGGACGAAGCTGCCCGCGAAACTCGCGAACCAGATGCCGCCGACGATCGCCGCGTAGTATTCGATTCGCTTGCGCCACAGCGAAGCGTCCGGCTCGACGAAGTCCACCCGCTCCGCGAGCGTTCGATTCCGCACGTGGTGACCGAGATGATTCACGTGGATCAGCGTTGCGGCCGCGCCGAACATCGCCGATGCCCACCACATCATCAGGTAGTTGACTGCCCCGCGCCGATGCCCGAAACCGTGGAAAGTTTCGTGCATCATCGAAAACACACCTTGCATGATCAGGCAGAACGGTACGAGCGACGCCCAGCGCAAGGGGCTCGTACCGTGCGACAGCCACGTCAGGATGCCGGCCCATGCAACGCTCTGCAGCGCGAGCACGCAGAGATTCAGCCGATCGAACCGTCGCGAACATTTATCTATGGCGCTTGCATTGGCAACGAACATACAATTCGGACATGGATGGTGGCGGCGACGCAGAGCATACCTTCGATCGCCATCATCGAACAATACGCCCGCCTGCGCTGATCTTGCGCGTTACGCCACGATCGATCGCGACCATGTCCGCCAAACGAACCGACGATTCCATGCATGAGCGCTGCAACGACGCGGCAGACATCCGTCGGCGCAATCCGCGTTTTTGTTTTGCCGACCACATTCCGCGCTATTGGTATCGTGACAAACGCCTCGTGACGCGCTTTTTCGACGCGTTCTCGATCATGTTTCCGCTCGGCGAGAAGTTCTTTGTCGATAGCGTGAGGCAGTACCGCGACGCGCTGCCGGTCGATGGCACACTCGCCGCTCAAGTGGATGCTTTCCTGTACCAGGAAGCCGCTCACATCCGCGAGCATCGCGCGTATAACCGGCGCCTGGCTCGCCAGGGCATGCCGGTCGACGCACTCGAGGCGCTCATGCGGAGACGGCAGCAACAATGCCGGCGTGTCGCGTCGCCGCTGCTTCAATTGACCTTCACGGCATGTCTCGAGCACTACACGGCTATTCTGGCCGATCTGCTGTTGCGCGATCCGGCCATTCTTGACGGCGTCGACCCGTCGATGGCCGCGATCTGGCGATGGCATGCGATCGAGGAAACCGAACACAAGGCCGTCGCGTTCGACGTATTTCGCGCTTGCGGCGGCGGCGCGATCAAGCGCTATTTCATACGGACGGCGGCGATGCTCGGCGTCACGGCATGCTTCATCGTCGATCTGGGCTATTTCATCGTGCGTCTCGCGCGTGCCGACCGCGGCGCCGGCAATTGGCGAAGCTGGGCACAGCTTGGCTGGTGGCTGTTCGGCGCGCCGGGCATCGTTACCCGCGTGCTGCCCGCGTGGCTGGTATGGTTCTCGCCGCGTTTTCACCCTGCGCGAATCGGGAATCCGGCCACCCTGGCTGCTGCCCGTGCGGCACTCGCTGCCGACGGCGTGACAACGGAACCGGCATGAGCGCACGGCGTCCGGCATGGTCGCCGTCCGGCTTCGACGAGTGGCGGCAACACTACCCATCGACGCCGTTCGAACCGGCGCCCGCAGCAATCGACTGGACCGGGCACTTCATCGAATGTTGGCATGCGCATGGCGCCCGCGCATTCCCGGACACCGTCGTCGTGTTGATTGCGGGACTCTATTCCGAGTGGATACCTGCCTGCTTCCGGCATGCCGTGCGGGCGTTGCATGCCGCGCGCTACCCAATCCTGCGTGTGCCGGTCCGCTCGTCTCGCGCGGTTGCCGAGCAGGGCGCGCATATCGTGCGCTACCTGTATGCGCGCCTGCCTGCTGATCGCCGCTTTATTGTCCTCACCCATAGCAAGGGCGGGCT
Organism: Burkholderia cepacia ATCC 25416; assembly: GCF_001411495.1. Classification (NCBI taxonomy): domain Bacteria; kingdom Pseudomonadati; phylum Pseudomonadota; class Betaproteobacteria; order Burkholderiales; family Burkholderiaceae; genus Burkholderia; species Burkholderia cepacia. The sequence goes on from NZ_CP012982.1 coordinate 1,776,302, forward strand.
CGATGCACTGGCGGCGCTGCATGCGGATTCAGGGCTTCGCGCTCGCTGCGACGGTATCGCACTCGTGCAGCCGCCCGTCGGCCCGAGCGCGATCGTCGACGGCCTGCTCGGGCAACGGGGGGCGCGCATCGATCCCGCATGGTTGGGTCGAGCCGCCGGGAGATTGTTGCGCACACGCTGGCTCCATGCAGGCTCGCGCGATATCGGCAGCGAGCGCGACGCCGGCATCGCGAATCTGTTGTCTGCGGTGCCCGGTGGCCTGCACTGTGTGCATGTCGTGAGCTGGTCGATAGAACGCACGTCCCGGTTCGACGCACATCACTCGCGCCTCGACCGCTACCGTCCCGGTTGTGCGCATGACGGACAGTTCTACCTGGACCACCAGACGATTCGCGGCATGCCTCAAGTATGCGTGCCGCATCTCGACCATGGCCAGCCTGTACTCGGCGGCGCCGGTTTCGATGCGGGACGTTTCTGGCTTGCACTCGTTGCGCTCCTGAACGACACGCGAGCGGCAGCGGTCGCGAGCGGTCAGACGAGATAGATCTCGAATCCCGGGATCGCTTCGGTGCCGCCCGGATCGAGTGCGGTCGCGCCGGGCGTCGATAGCGTATACAGATCCATCGGCAGCGCGGTGTATCGATAGCCGCGCAACGCGGACCATAGCGGATCGTGATCGTACAGGCAAAGCTGCAGCAACGCATAGCGGCTCCGCTCTCGTTGCCAGACTGCATCGAGCAGCGCCTGTGCGATGTCCGGGTCGCGTCCGCTCACATGCAGATGAGTCAGGTAGATGTCCTGAAGCGGCTGGCCGGGTGCTGCGATGGGAGGGCGTCCGAGCAACGGCGCGACGGCGTTGACGCCGTGACGCAACGCACCGAGTGAGCGCGGCAGACGTTCCAGGACGATGCGCTTGATACGTCCCGCATCCCACGGAGCAACGCAGCCCACGATACGCCCCTGCGCGTTGCGTGCGACCAGAAAGCGCTCGATTCCGAAGTCGGGCCAGGCGTTCAGGCGGCGCGTGAATTCGTCCGCTGTAAAGACGCAGCCGAAGGGTTGGGAACGCGACTCCTGGTCCAGGAATGCGCGGAGCGCGTCGGCATCGGTGGCCGACGCGTTCGTGATCCTGACGGAGTCGGCGCGCCGCGCAGCAATACGTCGCGCATAGATCGATACGTTACTGTAGCCGCGCCAATGTCGAAATCCGAGCCGGGTCCGCTTGCCTGTCCTGAATAGCGATTGCGTTGCGATCCGGTTGTCGCGAATGACGCAGCAGTACGTATGCTGCACATCTTCGTGCCGGGCGAGATCAGCGAGGCGATCGACGACATAATCGACCCACGTGCGTGCCAGTTCGCGATCGGGTGCGATGCGCAAGTCGCCGAGGTAAGCGATGCGCTGTTTCTCTCCGGCGAGGTAGCCGTCGCGAACGACCATGCTGGCCATTCCCTTGACGTGCCCGGCGCTGTCCTCCGCGAGCCAGGTTCGATAGTCGTTCGAATGGCACCGATGCAGTGCGAAGTAATCCGGTGAGCGATCGAAGCGAAGCGGCATCCCGCCGAGCATCGCGTAACGTGTTTGAAACGCGAGAAGCCGTTCGTTGTCGGACGCTGTGGCTGGCCGGATCCGCGTCATTGGCTCATTCACCGGCGAAGATTCGTCTTGCCATCGGGCGCAGGTTTTCCGGCTTCAGCTCACACAGGCAGACGAGCTCGTTTCCGTGCGCGTATTCTGGATTGCGCTCCAGAAAATAGGCGACATCCGGCAGCCGCCGATGCGCGTCAGGCACTTCGGCGAGGGCCGGGGCGAGGCGGCCTTGCGGTACAGGAAAATTGAGCACGCCGGACGCGGCGTCGTATGCGTGCCCGAAGCGCTCGACAGCCAGATGATCGAGCAGTGCCTGAATCGAGGGCTCGGTCGGTCGGTCGAATCGCGGGGTGAAATCATGCGCGAACGCTCGCAAGTAGCGGTACGTGCGATGCCCTTTGCAGATCAGAAACCAGTATAGTGCCAGGTCAGGCGAGTTGCGTTTGAGCTCACCGGCGAGTCGAATCCAGCAAAACGCGAGTTGCTGGCTGCCCCAGCAGGCCGGATCCACGATCGTGTCGCCGGAAAACAGGATGCGCAGTGTGGTGTCGCACCACTGCTGTTCATACAGTTTCAACGTGGAGAAGCCGCGCAGCTTGCCGGTGTCATCGCGCATGATGACGCAATGTGTCTTGTCGTCGAGATCGTGTTCGAAGCGTGCCTGTTCCGTATCCCGGTAACAGGCCGAATAGAGCGCGTACATGTGTGCAACGTCGACGTCGCGCAGCTGCGCACGTGTCATGGAACTGGCTCGAAGCGGCATAGCGTCGTCATTCATGCGAGCTGAAACGATTTATCATGATACGCGATTGAGCCGCTCCTTTTTTCACATGCGCGCCATACCTTCTGTTTCCCTCTCCTATATACCGTCAGCATTCGACGCGTGGCGGTGGCTCGCAATCTATGTCGTCGCGTCGGGCGCACTCTACTTCTGGGTCACACACGCGCCGATGGCGCCCGTGGTGGTGCTGCGTCCGGGGCCGTACGATGCGGTCATTCCGCGAGTGTCCGCCAGTGTGCCGCTTTATTTGAGTTACGCGCTCGTGATGCCGTCGATTGTCTGGTTCGGCCGAGGCCGCAATTGGCTGCTGCCCGCGTTTTTCGCCGGTGCGCTTGCCGCAGGCCTGTGCATCGTCAGTCATCTGTTCTGGCCGACTGCCGTGAGCCGGTCGCCGGCTGTGTCGGGATGGATCGCATGGCTGTATCGGATCGACACGCCACTCGCCGCGAGTCCATGCGGGCATGTTGCGTTGCCTGTGGCGGTAACCGTGGTATTGGCTGCGCTACGTGTCCGCGCAGCGCGCTATTACGCTGCGTGGAGCGCAATACTGGCGCTCACGGTCTTGACGACCGGGCAGCATCTGCTCGCGGACATGCTCGCGGGGCTCGCACTCGGCGTCGGCGTCGGCGGTGCGACGACCGCGCTCATTCGTCTCGACGTTGACCTGCGTACGGCTGCGGCATTGCTGCTTGAATGGCTATGTATCGTCGTTACGCTGCGAGTTGCGTTATCGGTGGGGCATTGGGGCGGTTACCTCTTCGCCGCTGTCATTGTCGCGACCCGGCAACACGCGTTATTCATTCTGTATCACGACGCGACACACTATCATTTGACCCGCCGTCGTTTCGCGAACGATTTTCTGATCAACCTGGCAATCGGCGTACCGGGACTCGTGCCCATCGAATTCTATCGCCCGCTGCATCTTGCACACCATCGACACGTCGGGACTGCGGACGATCCTGAGCGGAACTATCTGTACCACGCGCAGCCATGGAAATTCGAGCCACTCGACACACTCCCGCTCGTCCGGCAACTGCTCGGTGACTTGTTCGTGGTCAACATGGTGAAAAACATGCGCGCATACCGGCGCGCGAACGGGCGTGGTGCGTCCATGTCACTGCCGCTGCTCGCTGCGATATCGACATGGGGCATCCTGCTCGTGCCGCTCGTGCATGCATGCACGGTACGCGAACTGTTGACGCTGGCGGCGCTTTGGTTCGTGCCTCTCGTGACAATTGGCGCGCTGGTGCAGAAGATTCGTAGCATTGCAGAGCACAGTGGCGGGCCGGGTGTCACGGCCGGCTGGAATGACTGGACTTATTCGTGGCGTGTCGGGTTACTGGGCCGCTTCTTTATTTGGCCGTACAACATCAACTATCACCAACAGCATCATCGCGAACCCGGCGTGGCGTGGCATCGCTTGCCCGGATTGCGTGCGTCCGACGAGCCGGTTCTGTCTTCGAGGCAATTGCTTGCATTGCTTTGGTCGGGTGCCTCGCGCCGTGGTAGTCAAAGATAGAAAATCCCTTTCAAGACACGATGAAGTTCCCCATCGGTCCCGGAGCGAAAGATCGGCACGGCCCGTTGCGATCCGTCTGACCCGTGCCGCGCAACCCCGATCGTGAATTGTGCGCAGCCATTGTCTTGACGCGCCGGGGATTCATCAACCGTAGTGCGAGGCCTTGCCCGGAACGACGGAGTCGACTCCACGCCAATGCGCAGCGATCAGGCGGCATCCACGCGCACGCGGCCCGGATGAATACCCATGCGGATTGTCTTCGTGTCGAGAGACGTCACACCGCCAGATCTCGGCAGCTTCGCGTGCTAATCCCTCACGCCCTGCGCCGAGCTCATGAAGTTGACGCTGATCCGCGTGCCCTCGATTTCCGGTTCCTTGGGCACGCAGTGCACCCAGTCTTGCTGCGCGCGCCCTCCCATCACCACCAAGTCTCCGGAAGACGGTTTGAAGGTCATGGAGCGGCCGCCCTTGATCGGCTTGATCAGGAACCGGCGTATCGTGCCGAGCGTCAGGACGGGGACGATGCAGTCGAGCTTCCGGCACGAACCGTGGTCGCGATGCCAGCCTGTACTGTCTTGCCCGTTGCGATAGAGGTTCATCCACAGGCCGTCGTATTCCACGCCGTAGTGACGCGACAGCGCGCAGACGGCCTGCAGCAGGCGCGCGTCGGGCACATCGGCGACATGCTTGTAGACCGCCGTCATGCGCGGCTCGCGAAACACCTGGTTGAACATGCGCCGATCGTGCTCCAGCCACGGAACGCTGTTGCGCAACTGCTCATAGAGCTGCGACGCCCCTGAAATCCATCCGGGCACGATGTCGATCCAGGAATGAGCGTCGAGATCGAAACGCCTTGCCGATCGAAAGGACTCGTCTATCGAGAATTCGGCGTCGCTGCTTCCGAACAAATCGCTCTGTGCAGGTACCGTGCTCGGGATCCGTGTGATTGAATTCATCGTGCAAGTTGATCGCTTCCGGTGGTGACGAGTCACGCGGCCGGGAAAGGTGTCGATATGAGTCGTAGTCAGGCCAACGCACCGTGATTCATCGCATGCCACGCACGCAGCACCGAATAGCCGCGCCAGGGCCGCCATTGCTCGGCGGCTTGTGCTGCGGCACGGGCGCTACCCACACCCAGGGCCTTTTGCAACGCGACGTCGCCGGCGGGAAAGGCGTCGGGCCAACGCAGCGCGCGCATGGCGATGTACTGCGCCGTCCAGTCGCCGATGCCGGGCAGCGCGCACAATTCGGCGCAAGTCGCAGCGACGTCTACGCCGGGGTGCAAAGCGATGCGCCCGTCCAGCACCGCGTGCGCCAGCGCATGCAGCGCGGTCTGTCGTTGCCGCGTGATGCCCAGGCGGCCGAGCTCATCGCCGGTGGCGGCCGCCAGGGCAGCAGGCGTGGGAAAGAGACGATCCAGACCCGCGACAGGGGTTTCGATCGGATCGCCGAAGGCCGCAACCAGGCGCGCGCCCAGTGTGCGTGCAGCGGCCACGGTGACCTGCTGGCCCAGCACGGCGCGCACCGCCAGCTCGAAGCCGTCCAGTGTGCCCGGCACGCGCAAGCCTTCGCCCGACGGGAACGCGGCGTGCAGAGCCGCGTGGATGGCGATCGGGTCGGCGTCCAGATCGAACGCGGCGCGCACACGGTTGATCAGCGCCGGCAGGGCGGCGGCCAATGAATCGCCGATCGTCAGCACGGCCTGCGCGCGATCTTCGTCGAGGCGAGCGCGCAACCAGCCGCTACGCGCCTGCGTCCCTTGCACAAGCCGCAGCGTTCGCGTGTATTCCAGGCCCGCGACCTGCTCGACGCCGGGCAACGCGCGCAGGCGCAAAAAGCCCACCATTGCCTGTACGTCATAGGGAGGCCGCCAGCCGAGTCGCACGGTCACGCCTTGTCCATCGGACGCGGATCTGGCCCGGCGCAAGGCGCTGGGATTCAGGCCGTAGTGGCGCGAGAAGGCATCGTTGAAGCGTCGGACGCTGGAAAAGCCGCTGGACGCCGCGACCTGGCTCATCGGCAATCGGGTGTCGGCAATCAACTGCTTGGCCGCCAACAGCCGGCGTGTTTGAAGGTACTGAAGCGGCGACACGCCAAAGTGTGCGTCGAAAATGCGGCGCAGATGGCGGTCGGTCACTCCCAGCCGCTGCGCAATGCGCGGCATCAAGCCGCCGCTCGACTGTCCGAAGGTCGGGCGCGCGGAGGTCATGTGCCGCCATGCGTCGGGTTCATCCATCAACCTTGCGGCTTGCAGGGCCAGGATGCGCGAAGCGTCCTCCGTGCTCCAGGATGCCGCGCGCGGGGCCAATTCGGGGCGGCAACGCAAGCAGGGCCTGAAACCGGCCGCTTCTGCCTCTGCCGCGTGACGGTAGAAGCGGAGGTTCTCGCGACGCGGTGTCTTCACGCGACACACCGGACGACAGTAGATGCCGGTGCTGGTGACGGCCGCGAAAAAGGAGCCGTCGAAGCGCGCGTCGTGCGCCTTCAGCGCCAGGTAGCAGGCGTCGCTGTCGGGGGTGTCGATGGGGGTAGGCATGGGTGACATCGTATATCCCGCGCGCCCACGACGTGCGCCATTTTCGGACATGTGGTCTGTCGGCTTTGCGCCGCCAAACACCGGGCATCTCGAGCATCAGGGACGGCAGAGAATGATTGCGCGGTCCGCCCCGCCAACCTCACGGAACGCGGTATGCGCTTGACTTCAAGGTGATCGGGAACCTGGATCGTGCGTGAGGCAGTGCCGTGCGCTCATAAAACGGCCCGGCCCTCACGACGGCGCATTCTCGTTCCCTCGCAAGAATCGGAGTTGCCGCGCGACCTCTCCCCGGCAAGGTGTTGCTACGCGCAGGCCAGATGATCAAGCCGTGAGCTGCATGGGCCATAGCGGCCCCATTTCTTTGCGAGCCTGCCGCTTGCGGCGGTGGTTGTTGCCGATGGGTTCCATCGGCCTCCTGGCGGAGCGAGCACGGCGATCGGATCGTCGACGCCTTGCCTGCGTCCAGCCGTTGCCGGCAATCGATCGTGACGCGGCGGCGTGCCGGTACCCGCTTGCCCGTCGACACCCCCCGAAACATCGGATGCGACACCTTAATCCCGCAGTAACTCTTTTAATGCAATTCGCTAAAACATCGAGGGTAATTATTTAAATCGCCGAAACTATTTAATTTATTTCCTTTTAATCAAACAAAACATCCGCGCTGGCAAAGGTATTTAAGTTCGCCTCGTCATTCAATGTGGCTGCGTCCGTTTCAGACAAGCCAGTCGGGGATCTAGAGGTGATTCGAATTTACGACCCTTTATATGCGATCTAAAAATCGGCCGAAAATGTAAAGCATTGCAATATCAAGGAGAGAGTTGAGTATTCCGATTGCGATGCATGATTTTATTTGGCAGGATTTTCATCAGGTTGCTCGATTTCAAGACAACAATGCAGCCGGCCATTCAATCAGTCGAAACACCACGTGCCGGATGAGCAACGATCCGAAAGGAAGCTGACGAAGAAACGGATAACGAGGCGGCGAACGGGCGACATCGTTCGCGTTCATTGAAGCAATCGTTTGCCTGGGCGTCGATGCGTCACTCGAGCGACCCGGGCGGATTCGATACGGGGCAGCCATGGCGATACTCATGAACGATTCTTCCGGGGAAGCGTGCCTGCTCCGCGCGTATCACGTGTTCGGCCGGGATGCCGCGCGTTGCGATACGGTCATCCGGGATGCGTCGGTGTCCCGTGTTCACGCCCATATCCGCTGGGTGGGCGGGCTGTGGGAACTCCACGATCACAGCAGCAACGGCACGTCGCTGTCCGGCGTGCCGTTACGCCACGGCGATCACGCGGTACTGCAGCCGGGTGACATGATCCGGTTCGGCAGGGCCGGCATCGCGCCGTGGCGCGTCGATGCGCTCGACGATCCGGCCGATACGCTGTGGCCGATACGAGGCGCTGCGCATCCGATCGTGCTCGCGCCGCGCCAGATCCTGGCCGCACGCGCCGCGCAGCCGGTCACGATCGTCCGGTCGCCGGCCGGCGAATGGCTGTGCGACGACACGTTGCCGCCGCGCGCGCTCCATGACGGCGACGAAGTATCGACCGGCGACGCCACGTGGCGCCTGGCACTCGCGCGCAATGGTTCGACGATGAGGCTCGCCGCCCCCGCCGATCCGGCCGTGCCGGCACAACTGCTCGAATTCCTCGTCAGCCGGGACGAAGAGCATGTGCGCATGCTGCTGCATGTTCGCGGCGGCGTGGTCGACCTCGGCGAGCGCGCGCATCACTACAGTCTCGTCACGCTTGCCCGCGCGCGCTCGGCCGACATGCAGGCCGGCTACGACGCCGCCACGCAAGGCTGGATCGAACTCGACCGGCTGGCGCGCATGCTCGGCATCGATACGTCCCATGTCAACGTGCAGATTCACCGCGCCCGGAGCCAGTTCGCGGCCCTGCCGGGGCTGGGCGCGAGCCAGCTCGTCGAGCGCCGGCGCGGCAGCGTCAGGTTCGGCGATTTCCCGTTCCGCGTCATGCGCGGCGCGCATCTCGAATGCCAGTCGGTGCCGCCCGCTCAGCCGCGTATCGGCGTGCATCGTCCGGCGCCTGCTCCGGTAGTCCATTGCTCATGAACTCGAGAGAACCGGTCTCGGCGCCGGCCGTGCCCCGCGCGCCCCTCGCGCCATTTGCGGAACTGGCCGGCAAGCGGCGTTACCGGCTCGGTTCGTTGCTCGGCGAAGGCGGCAATGGCGTGGTGTTTCGCGCGACCTGCTGCGAAACGGGACAAGCCGTCGCGATCAAGCTGATGCGGGATCACGCCGCGCGGACCGCGACGGAGCGCGCGCGCCAGCGGGCGCGCTTCCAGCGCGAGACGAGCCTGTGCGAGGCGCTGCGGCACCCGAACATCGTGGCCTTGCTGGACAAGGGGGAAGCGCCCGACGGCCGGCTGTTCGCCGTATTCGAGCTGGTGCAGGGCCGGACCTTGCGCGACCGGCTCGCGGCACAGGGGCCGCTGTCGGCCGTCGACACGGGCCGGCTGATGGCGGAGGTGCTCGACGCGCTCGCGGCCGCGCATCGCAGGGGCATCGTGCATCGGGACCTGAAGCCGCAGAACATCGTGATCGCGATGGCCGATGACGGGCCGCACGCGAAGCTCCTCGATTTCGGCATCGGTGCGTTGCTGCCCGGCGCGGAGGACATCGGGCGCCAGACCCTGACGCTGGCGACCGAGGTGCTTGGCTCGGCGTCCTATTGCGCGCCCGAGCAATTGCGCAACGAGCCGCCGACGCCAGGAAGCGACCTGTATGCGTGGGGCCTGGTCGTGATCGAATGCCTGACGGGCGAGGTCGTCATGCGCGGTGCGAGCGTGGCCGACATTCTCTATCAGCAGCTCAGCCCGGCGAATGTCGCGTTCCCTCCGCCGATCGCATCGCATCCGCTCGGCGCGGTATTGCGGCGCGCGCTGAGCAAGAATCCGGAGCAGCGCGCCGCGTCGGCCGACGAACTCGCGGAAGCGTTCCGCACGCTCAACTTCGCGGCGCTCGTCGGCCGTTTCGATGCCGGCCGCGCAAGCGGGCCGACGCATCCGCGCCCGTTCGCGCCGTACGGCGAGCCGATCGCAACGGCGGGCGGGTACCGTCAGATCACCACGTTGTGCTGTTGTGTGACGATCACCGGAGAAGGCCGGCGACGCCACGCCGGGGTCGATCACGACGCCTTGCTCGACGGCTACGAGGAGCAATGGCAGACGAAGTGCGCGGATATCGCCGTCGGTTACGGCGCGCAGGTCGACGCACGGCTCGGCGACACGCTGCTGTTCCATTTCGGCCTGCAAGGCGACATCGATTGGCCGGCGCGCCGCGCGGCGCGCGCGGCACTCGACATGGTGCGGGTGGCCGGGCGCGCACGGCTGCCGGTGCCTGCGGCGGCCGGCGGCGAAGCCGGTGGTGCAAGCTGGCGCGTCGAAGTGGCCGCCGCGATTCACGTCGGGCAGGTTCTCGCCCATGCGTCGCATATGTCGGGCGTATCGACGCCTGCCGCGGCTGCGCGGCTGCTGCGGCTTGCCGGGCCCGGACAGATTCTGATCAGTGACGATGCGCGGCTGGCGCTCGAACGGCATGCGGACTGTCGGCCGACCCCGTTGCGGCTCGCGCGGGCGGGCCTCGTGCCGCAGCCGGTTCACGAATTGCTCGGCGAGCGGCGCGCCGATACGCCGTTCGATTCGCTCGACGCCGGCATGTGGGCACCGATGATCGGCCGCGCGCGCGAACTCGACGTGCTCCTGCGCGCGTGGCAGGAGACGCTCGCACGACATCGTCGCGTGATGCGCGGCGAGCCTGCGCCGCACGGTGTGCCGCGGCTGGTCGTCGGCGACGCGGGGCTCGGCAAATCGCGCCTCGTCCACGAGTTGTGCGAGGCCGTCCGGGGCGAGGGTTCTGCCTGCGCGTATTGCGGGTGCCTGCCCGAGCGGGAGAATCACGCACTGTTTCCGATCCTGCGATTCATCGCCGCGCATTGGCATATCGACGCCGACGACCCGGCGGATCTCGCGCTCGCGGCGATCGACACCATGATCGCGCCGCTCGAATGCGATCACGCGGCGGCCCGTGTCGCACTCGCGACCTGGCTGGGGGTGCCTTGCGAAGGGTCGAGGGTCCCATGGTCGAGTGCGCGCGAACGACACGCATTGTTCGACATCCTCGAGCAGCTGATCGTGTCGCTCGGCAATGGCGCGCCGGTGTTGTTCGTCGTCGACGATGTCCAGTGGATCGACCGCTCGACCGAGGATTTTCTTGCGTACCTGCGGCGTTCGCCGCGCGCGGCGGCGCTCGGCATCGTGCTCACGTCGCGCCCCGACCAGCTCGCGCGCTGGCGCGGCGCGACCGAACGCCTGGTGTTGCGCCGCCTGCCGCGCGACGACGCGCAGCGCCTGATGTCGGCATGCCTGGGCCCTGGCGAGCTCGATCCGCTCTGGCTCGACCCGCTCGCCCGGCGCACGGCGGGCATTCCGCTGTTCATCGAGGCCGTCGCGCGCGAGCTGACGATGGGCGGCGCGGACGGCACGCTCGCCGGGCTGCTGACGACGGATCCCCGTCCGCTTCCGCTCAGTCTCGGCGGGATGCTCGGTCGAGCGTTCGACCGGATCGACGACGCGCGCGACACCGCGCAGCTCGCCGCGACGATCGGGCTCGAGGTGGATGCGCAACTGCTCGTCGCGGCTTCGCCGCATGATCGCGCGACGCTCGACGCGCACCTGCAGTTGCTGCTCGAGGAACGGATCCTGTACGCGCAACATCGGCGCGATCGCGTGGTCTATTCGTTCCGCCATGCGTTGATTCGCGATGCGGCGTATGCGTCGATGCCGCCCGACCTGCGGCGCGGCAACCAGGCACGCGTCGGCCGCGCGCGGGTGGCGTAAGCCGGCCGCGGCGCCGGTGCGCACGCGTCTGGCGTCGCGGAGCACTTCGCGCGCGCGGGTGTGCGGGGGGCGTTTGCGGGCGCTCGACATCACCACCGATCTCGAGGTGCCGACGGTGGCCGCGCCGGCGGAAAATCCGCAGGACGGGCGCTTTTCGATCGGCTTCGGCTCCCGTCCGGATGGCCGAATCGCGGTGCAGCGCGCGCTGACCGAAATCAATCAGTTGTTCGATGTCGAGGCGGAGGGGCGCTGTGTCATCTCTGGCCGCGTTTTGGTGCACGACGGCTTTACCCGGTGCCGGTGGATCTTGGGTGGTGCGCCCGGCCACGCAGCGAAGCCGAGTTGAATCCGGCACGGCTGTTTCCGTGACTTGACCGGTCGTCCGCCAGCGGAGCCGGGTTCCGGGCGCGACGTCGGTCGAGGTGTAGTTTCATCTCGTGCTCCCGCTTTCGTCTTTCGAAATCCTGACGTATTTCAAAATGCTTTCCATCCATGTCGCATGCGCGATTCGATGCCGGGACAGTCGAAATTTGCATAGCGTTTGTGAACGGAATTACGGCTGCATACGTTCGCGGTTGACGGTGCCGCGCGCCATGTCCGGCGCGCAGCGGCCTCGATGCGCGGCGTGATGGCGCGTCGCACGGCCGCAGGCGCCGACGGGCCCGGATCGCGGTACGGTCCGAACGAGATCACGCAAGCACACGAGGATGCAGTCATGGCATCGATTCCCGAACCCGCGCCGACCGGCGACACCAGCAAACGGAACTGGCTCGAATCCCACGAGGCCGGCTATCACAAGACCCTCGGCAATCGACAGGTGCAGATGATCGCGATCGGCGGCGCCATCGGTACCGGCCTGTTCCTCGGCGCGGGCGCGCGCCTGCAGGCCGCCGGGCCGTCGCTCGCGATCGTCTATCTGGTGTGCGGCGTGTTTTCCTTCCTGATCCTGCGCGCGCTCGGCGAGCTCGTGATGCATCGCCCGAGCAGCGGCAGCTTCGTGTCGTATGCGCGCGAATTCCTGGGCGAGAAAGCGTCGTTCGTCGCCGGATGGATGTATTTCCTGAACTGGGCGATGACCGGCATCGTCGACATCACCGCGGTCGCGCTCTACATGCATTACTGGGCGCCGTTTTCGGGCGTGCCGCAGTGGATCTTCGCGCTCGCCGCACTGTGCATCGTCGCGACGATGAACCTGATCGGCGTGAAGTGGTTCGCCGAGATGGAATTCTGGTTTGCGTTGATCAAGGTCGCCGCGATCGTGCTGTTTCTCGTGATCGGCAGCGTGATCCTCGGCACCGGCGGGCACGTCGCCGGCCATGACACGGGCATGCACCTGATCACCGACAACGGCGGGTTCTTCCCGCACGGGCTGATGCCGGCGCTGGTGCTGGTGCAGGGCGTGGTGTTCGCGTTCGCGGGCGTCGAACTGGTCGGCACCGCCGCCGGCGAATGCAAGGACGCGCGCAAGGTGTTGCCGCGCGCGATCAACAACGTGATCTGGCGCATCGCGATCTTCTACGTCGCGTCGGTGGTCCTGCTGGTCTGCCTGCTGCCGTGGAGTGCGTACAAGGCGGGCCAGAGCCCGTTCGTCACGTTTTTCGGCGCGCTCGGCGTGCCCGGCATCGGTTCGGTGATGAACCTGGTGGTCTTGACCGCGGCACTGTCGAGTCTCAACTCGGGACTGTATTCGACCGGGCGCGTGCTGCGTTCGCTCGCAATGGGCGGCTCGGCCCCGGCGTTCCTCGGCAGGATGAGCGGGCAATCCGTGCCGTACGCGGGCATTCTCGTGACGGTCGCGATCTACGTGGTCGGCGTGCTGCTCAACTACCTGGTGCCGTCGAGCGTGTTCGAGATCGTGCTGAACATCGCGTCGCTCGGCATCATCAGCACGTGGGCATTCATCGTCGTGTGCCAGATGAAGTTCCGCGCGGCGGTCGCGCGCGGCGAGGTGGACGACGTGTCGTTCAGGATGCCCGGCGCGCCCGTGACGTCATGGCTGACGCTGCTGTTCCTGCTCGGCGTGCTGGTCCTGATGGCATTCGACTATCCGAACGGCACGTGGACGATCGCGTCGATCCCGCTCGTCGCGCTGTTGCTCGTGGCCGGCTGGAAGTGGCTGAGCGGCCGCGCGCACCGCGCGTCGCTCAAGCCGACGATTCCGTCGGTCGCGCTCACGCAGAACGTGCTCGAGAAGGACGGCGACTGACGGGATGCGCGACAAGGCGCGGCCGCCGGCCCGGTTGCGGCGCGCCCGCTCAAATTTGCTTGCAGCCGGTATGCCCGGATCCGGTTCTGCGGCGTATGGTCGGTTGCGGCGCGTGCGCCTCGATACGTTCGATGCGCTTGCCGGCCGGTCGGGCGACAGGCCGGGGGCGCGGCCGTGATGCGCGCGACGGTTTCTACGTGAAGCCGACCGTCGTCGTACCGAAGTCGTTGCAGCCGAGCGTGTGCCGCAACGAAAGCTTCGGGCCGGCCACGCGGGTTGCGCGGCCGGCCGCCGCGCGTGTCAGAACCGCGTACTGAATCCGACCCGCGCGATCGACTGCAGTGCGCCGCTCGATGCGCCGTTCGCGTCCATCACGCCGTTGATCTGCGCGTTGCTGCCGTGGTTCGCGCGCTGATGCACGCCCGCCACGTACACCATCGTGCGCTTCGACAGCCAGTACTGGACGGCCGCCAGGAACTGGTGCGCGTGCGCATTGTCGAGCGTGTCGTTGCCTTTCATGTAGGTGTAGCTCGCGCCGACCACCCACGCGGGCGACGGATGCCACGACGCGCCGGCTTCCGCCGACCACGCGCCCGCGCCGTTCGCCGAGTTCCGTACGGTCGTCACGAGCGCCTTCCCCGTGACCGTGCCGAGTGTGTAGTGCACGCCCGCGCCCCAGTTGCGCACGCTGGTCGGCGGGAGCCCCGCCGACGCGCCGTATTTCTGGTTCGTATAGGCCGCGCCCGCGCCGAACGGGCCGTTGTCGTAGCTCGCGCCGACGCTGACCGTGTTGTTCGCACCGACCGACCCCGCGACGTTCCCGAAACCGTACAGCGCGCCGAAGGTCAGGCCCGACAGCGACGGGCTCGTGTACTTGACGGAATTCGCGACGCGATTGCTGCCCGCGACGCGATCCCAGTCGAACGCGCCGGTGGGGTTGTTCGGCAAGGCGAGCTTGTCGAACGGCCCGTTGCGAAAGCCGTACAGGCCGACGAGATCCTGCGCGATCTCGTTGCCGCCGGCGGCGAGCGCATCGACCATGAACTCGTACTGGTTGCCGAGCGTGAGCTTGCCGTAATGATCGTTCTCCAGCCCGACGTAGGCCTGCCGCGCGAACAAGCCGCCGCCGATGATCGAGCCGTTGCCGAGCGAATACTGGTTCACGAGCCGGAAGATCGCGCGCGTGCCCGCGCCGAGATCCTCCTTGCCTTCGAAACCGAGCAGGTTCGGAAAGAAGATGTTGTCGTCGAACTTCGCGTTGCCGTGGCCGCCTTCGTTGCTGACGTAGCTGATGCCGGCATCCATCAGCCCGAACATCGTCACGCTGCTCTGCGCGAACGACACGGCGGGAAGGGCGCATGCCGCGAGCGCCAGAAGGGTCTTTTTCGCCATCTCCAATGTGCTCCTCACATGTTTCCGGTCAGGCCGGATATTTTTAATTGGACTACTGATTGATATGAATAAAACCCGAGCCGGGCGATTCCCGGTTCGGTGGCAACCGGAGCGAACCGGTGTGTGGCCGATGCCTGTCGAGCGCGCGCTAGACCGTCGAATACCCGCCGTCGACCGGCACGACCGCACCTGTCACGAACGACGCGGCGGGCGAGCACAGGAACAGGATCACGTCCGCGACTTCGTTGGCCGTGCCCCAGCGCCCGAGCGGCGTGCGTTCGAGGATGCGTCGTGACGCCTGCGTGTCGGCCATCAGGCCGCTGCTGAGCGGCGTGTCGATCCAGCCGGGCGCGACCGCGTTCACGCGGATGCCGCGATCGGCCCACGCCTGCGCGAGCGAGCGCGTGAGCTGCGCGATGCCGCCCTTGCTCGCGCTGTACGCGGGGCGGTCCTTGCTGCCGAAGTACGTATACATCGATGCGACGTTGACGATACTGCCGCCTTGTACGGACAACGCCGGCAACGCGGCGTCGGAGGCGCGCATCACCGACGTCAGGTTCACGTTCAGCACGAGTTCGAACTGGTCCATCCGGTATTCGTCGGCGTGCCGGCTGATGCCGACGCCGTTGACGAGCACGTCGAGCCGCGGCAAAGCGGCGATCGTGCGCGTCAGTGCGTCGCTGTCTGTCACGTCCAGTTCCATGCACCGGACGCGCGGATGCACCGGCGCGTGCGGGCCGGTAGCGTCGAGCCCGAGCGCAACGACCGATGCGCCGGCTTCCGCGAAACGCCACGCCGTGCTTGCGCCGATGCCCGATGTACCGCCGGTTACCGCGACGGTCCTTCCCTCAAATAACCACTGGCGACTCATGTTCGACACTCTCGACGGCGTGGGTGGAGCGCGCATGCCGCTGCGCGGGGGAAACCAGGATCTTGATCTGCGTGCGATCGGCGAGCAGCGCGTCGAAGCCGTCGGCGACGGCGTCCTCCAGCGACACGGTGCGCGTGACGATCGACGTGAGATCGAGCGCGCCCGATGCGACGATGCGCAGCAGGTCCTCGTACGCATGCCGGTAGCCGACGCTCGCCGTGAAGGTCAGCTCGTCGTTGACCGCGCGGAACGCGTCGAAGCCCGCCTGCGGCATCAGGCCGACCATCACGACGCGGCCGCCCTTGCGCAGCGCCTGCATCGCCGCTTCGAACGTGGCCGGCAAGCCGGCCGCCTCGAAGCTCGCGTCGACGCCGAGCCCGCCCGATGCCTCGTGGATCGCGTCGCGCAGCACGGACGCGTCGAGCGTGCGCGCATTGAACGTGTGCGTCGCGCCGAAGCGCGCGGCGGCCGCGAGGCGCTCGGTCGACACGTCGACCGCGACGAGGGTCGTCGCACCCTGCAGCTTCGCGAGCTGGATCAGCAGCAGGCCGATCGGCCCGAGCCCGAATACCGCGCACGTGTCGCCGAGCCGGAGCTCGGCGCGGCGCAGCGCGTGCAGCGCGACGGCCGCGGGTTCCATCACGGCGGCCTGCTCGAGACTCACGCCGTCGGGCAGCCGGTGCAGCATGTAGGCGGGCACGACCGCGAAGTCGGCCATCCCGCCGTCGCCCATCAGCCCGGCAAAGCCCATCGACACGCACAGGTTGTACGACCCCGAGCGGCAGTACGCGCACTGGTGGCAGCGATATTCGGGCTCGACGGCGACACAATCGCCCGGATTCAGCGTCGTCACGCCTTCGCCGACTTCGACGACGGTGCCGCAGAATTCGTGGCCGAGCGTCAGCGGCGCGGTACGGCGCGACAGCGGATGCGGCGTGTCGACCGGAATCGCGTGCGGGCCGTCCGCGTATTCGTGCAGGTCGCTGCCGCAGATGCCGCAATACGCGACCGCGATGCGCACCTCGCCCGGCCCGGGGCGCGGCGTATCGATTTCCACGAGACGGACGTCGCGCGGGCCATGCCATTGAAGTGCACGCATGTCAGCGTCCTCCGAGGTTCTGTGTATCGAGACGGTTCGCGGCCGTGCCGGCGAGCGCGCGCTTGCGCAGCACGGCGGGCGCGGTTTCGACGAGGCCGAACGACAGCACGCACGCGAGGATCGCGCCGGTGGCCGACGTCCACATCGCGAACTGCAGGCCGTACTTGTCCGCGGCGAAGCCGGCGACGGTCGGCGCGACGAAGCCGCCAATCAGCTCGCCGGCGCCCATGATCAGCCCGAGCGCGCTGGCGATCGCGCGCGGCGGCACCGTTTCCGCCGGGATCGTCGCCATGAACAGCGTGAAACAGCCGAGGCCCGTGTAGGTCGCGAGCACGAGCGCGCAGAGCGCCCACAGCGAATTCGCGTGAATCATCGCGACGGGGCACGCGGCGGCGACCAGCGCGAACACGATCATCGTCGGCTTGCGGCCGATCCGGTCGGAGATCGCGGGCACCGCGAAACCCCAGAACACCCACGCGGCGCCGAGGCAGGTCATCACGACGCCCATGTCGGCAGGGGACAGGTGGCGGCTGTCGACGAGGAACACCGGCGCGAACGAGATGATCACGATGAACCACGTGAGGAAGAAGCAGCTGATCAGCACGCAAAGCAGGATGTTGCGTTCCTTCAGCAGCGCCCAGCGGCTGATCGCCGCGCCGCCCGCGGCCGGTGCGCCGACGGTGTCGGCCTGCGCATGCCGTGCGCCGCCGGGCGGCACCTCGCGCACCCAGCGCCAGATGCAGAACGCGATCAGGAAGCCGGGAATGCACGATACGAAGAACGCGTGGCGCCAGCCGTGCGCGGTCGCGATGCCGATCACGACCGGCGGGCCGATCATCGCGCCGAGCAGGCCGGCGGCGGAGCCTTGCAGCAGGCCCATGTTCAGCCCGCGGCGGCTCGGCGTCGAACTCTCGACCATCAGCGACTGCGAGAGCGGCAGCACCGGGCCTTCGGCGATGCCCATCAGCGCGCGGAACGCGATCAGGCTCGCGAAACCGCCGACGAGCCCCGACAGTGCCGAGCACACGGAAAAGCCGATCACGGCGGCGATCAGCAGCGGCTTGCGCGTGCCGCGCGCGTCGGACCACGCGCCGGTCGCGGCGCCCGACAGCGCCCACGTGAGCGCGAGCGCGGACGACACCATGCCGAGCTGCGCATTCGTCAGGTGCAGCTCGGCGGACATGAACGGGAACAGGAACGACAGCGCGAGGCGGTCGAAGAACACGAAGCCGAACGTCATGAACAGGATCAGCAGCAGCCTGTTCTCGTACGTCCAGGCGGGCCTGGAGGAGGAAGGGGATGTCATGGTGAGCCTCGCCGCGCGTCAGCGGAACAGCTTCTCGATCGTTTGCGCGCCGAGGCCGACCTTCTCGTAGTGCGCCTTGCACATCGCGATGTACGAGTGCACGTCGAAGTAGCCGTCGGGTTGGCCTTCGTCGTCGAGCCAGATCAGCGGCCCCTTGACGATGAAGAACGCGCGCATCGGCTCGGGGTGATCGAATGCGACGAGCGTGTGGCCCTCGCCCGGCGTCTCGTAGACGAAATCGCCGCGCGTCGCGGTCCATTCGTGCTCCAGGTAACCCCACTTGCCCGACAGCGTGTAAGCGAACACCTCGTGCGGGTGATAGTGCCGGTTCACGAGCCCGGCTTCCTTCGCCATCAGGATGTCGCACCATTTGTTCTGCGACGGCGAGATCCACAGCGGCCGCGACGAAACCGTTTCGGTGAACGGAACGTAATAGCGCTCGTCGTCGGTGGCCGCGTTCGCGATGTAGGCTTCCGGAAGCGCATCGGGCTTGAACGGATTGGCAATCGGCGGGATGTTTTGCCAGAATTCGGCTACGGCTTGGTCGACCACGGTTCGTCTCCTTGTGTTTGGATGTCGTGGGCTCGACTTTAGCCAGCAGGTGCGCGCCGCTCTTGACTGGGCTGGACGAATTGCTTGATCGGGCCGGACATCGCACCGCACGACGTTTAAACGATCCATCCCCCAATTTCGCATTGCATGGCGCTCCGCACGACGGGCGCCAGCAGGAGGCGACGTGACGAATTCGACCGTTTTTTCACGCACGCGAGGCTCGACGGCCGACGTGCCGGTGCGCGACCGGATGGCGTACTGGGACGCATTCAATGCAGAGACGCTGGTCGGCCTGCGCTGCTCGTCGCTGTCGCCGGCCGGGCTCGAGGTCGAGAAGACCGACATCGCGCTGCCGGGCCTCGGCATCGCCGACATCAGCGGCCAGGATCACGTGATCGAACGCAGCCCCGCGCTGGTGCGCCAGTTGCCGAAGGAGTCGTTGTTCGCGTGCCAGATCCTGAGCGGGCGTGCGTATTTCATCCAGCACGACCGGTGCCTGCTCGCGGAAGCCGGCGATGTCGTCGTCTACGACACGCGTGTGCCTTATCTGTTCGGATTCCTGACACCGATGCGGCAGTTGCTGATCGATATCCCGGTCACGACGCTCGACGACCGGCTCGATGCGGAACTGGCGGCGCTGCCGCTGCGGATCGCGCCGAAGCCGGGCGCGGGCGCGATGCTCGGCGCGACGTTGCGCGCGAGTGTCGAGCGGTTCATGAAGGACCCGGTCGAGCGCGATGCCGCGCGATTCGCCGAGTACACGCGCACGCTGATCGCGGAACTCGTCGACGCCGAAGTGAACGGCGCGGGCGCGTCGCGCGCGTCGCTGTCGTACCTGCTGACCGCGAAGCAGTACGTCGCGACGCACCTGGGCGACCCGGAGCTCGGGCCGCAGGCGGTTGCCGACGCGGTCGGGCTGTCGCTGCGCCACCTGAGCCGGCTCTTTGCGGCCGAAGGCGAGTCGATCACGCAGCACATCTGGTCGGAGCGGCTGGCGCACGCGCATCGCGAGCTGACCGATGCGCGGCTGCGCAAGACGAGCATCGGCGAGATCGCGTTTCGCTGGGGTTTCTCGAGCCAGGCGCACTTCAGCCGGGCGATTCGCGAGCGCTACGGCGCGTCGCCGATGGCGTTGCGCGACGCGGCGCACGCGGCCGGCCGCTGATACCGGCAGCCGATGTGGATGGAGCGGCGGCGCGTGTCCCACGCGCCGTTTTTTTGGTTGCAGCGAACGACGGCGCAGATGCGCCGCGTCGCGTCATTCCGCCAGCATGAATTCGGCGCAGCGCTCCGCGATCATGATCGTCGGCGCGTTCGTGTTGCCGGACACGATCCGCGGCATCACCGACGCATCGCAGATTCGCAGGCCGTCGACGCCCTGCACCGAGAGGCGCGGCGTCACGACCGCGTGTTCGTCGTTGCCCATGCGGCAGGTGCCGGCCGGGTGATAGACGGTTTTCGCGCGGCGCCGCACGTAGTCGGCGAGTGCCGTATCGGCCAGCGTCTCGGCTTCGCGCACGATGCGCGCGAGCGACGGCGCGCGGATGATCCGCCGCGCGAGCGCGACGCCGCGCACGAGACCGTCGACATCGGCCGGGTCGGACAGCGCGCCGCTGTCGAACAGGATCGGCGCGGCCGGATCGTTGCCGCGCAGTTGCACCGAGCCGCGCGAGCGCGGCCTGAGCAGGCACGGGTTGATCGACAGGCCGTGGCCGGGCAGCGGCTCGCGATCGACGTCGCCGACGAGCGTCGGCAGCACGTGGAACTGGATGTCGGCGCGGCCGCTGCCGGTCGTGTCGACGAACGCGCCGGATTCGACGACGTTCGACGTCAGCAGGCCCGTGCGGCACAGCATCCACTGCAGCCCGTGCCGCAATGCCTTCAGCCCGCGATCCTCGCCCAGCAGGCTCACGGGCGCGTGGCTGCGGCCGTAGATCGAGACTTCGAGATGATCCTGGTAATTCGCGCCGACGTCGCGGCTGTCGTGCAGCACGTCGATGCCGTGCGTGTGCAGGTGCGCGCCGGGCCCGATGCCCGACAGCATCAGCAGCTTCGGCGTGCTCAGCGCACCGGCTGCGAGCACGACGTCGGCGCGCGCGGCGGCCGAACCCGTCGCGCCGCTTGCCGTCCGCCATTCGACGCCGGTCGCACGCCGGCCGTCGAACAGGATGCGCGTCACGCGGCAGCCGGTCAGCACGCGCAGGTTCGGATGCCGCAGCGCGTCGGCGAGATAGGTGGCCGCGGTACTGCCGCGCCGGCCGTCGAAGATCGTCGTGTGGTAGAACCCGACGCCCTGTTGCGCGGCGCCGTTGAAATCGTCGTTGTAGGCGATGCCGGTTTCCTGCGCGGCTTTCACGAAGGCGAGGCTCAACGGATGCCTGAAGCGCGTGTCGCCGACCTTCAGCGGCCCGTCGGTGCCGTGAAACGGCTCGGAGAGGCGCAGGTGCGATTCGGCGCGCCTGAACACGGGCAGCACGTCGTCCCAGCTCCAGCCCGTGCAGCCGAGCGCGGCCCAGTCGTCGTAGTCGTCGCGCGTGCCGCGCACGTACAGCATCGCGTTGACCGAACTGCCGCCCCCGAGCGTGCGGCCCTGCGGCACGTAGGTCTTGCGGCCCGCCGCACCGGCTTGCGGCTCGCTCTCGAACGTGACCGTGCGGCACGTGCCGAGTACGCGGATGAACGTCGCCGGTATCCGGATGAACAGGCTGTCGTCCTTCGGGCCGTCCTCGAGCAGCAGCACGCGCCTGCCGGCCTTCACCAGCCGGTGCGCGACCGTGCAGCCGGCCGAGCCACCGCCGACGACGATATGGTCGTACGTCTCCATCCCGCTTCTTCTCCTTGCTGTCGGGCGGCGAAACGAGTGCCGCCGCGCAGGAAGCCAGCTTAGCGGCCGCCATGCGGCCCCGTTTGACCGGGACGGACGTGGTGTTTGCCTCGCAGGGACAGGGCGGCGGGTGGACGGTGGCGGGCTACCGCGCGTCGGCCGGCGCCGGTGCCGACGCGCGCGACTCGCTCGGCGTCTCGCCGAAGCGCGCGCGATAGCTGCGGCTGAAGTGCGCGCTGTTGTTGAAGCCCCAGCGGAACGCGATTTCGCTGACCGTCAGGTGCTTCAGCGACCGGTCGCGCAAGTCGGCGCGGCAGCGTTCGAGCCGCCGCGCAAGGATGTAGCGCGTGAGCGGCGTTCCTTCGATCTCGAAGACGCGCGCGAGCTGGCGCGGCGACAGGTTGATCGCGCGGCTCACCGACTGGCTGTCGAGATCGTCGTCGGCGAGATGGCTGTCGATGAACGCTTTTGCGCGCGACAGCGTGTGGACGGTCGACTTGGTCGGCGACGCGTCGCCGTCGCGCAGCCGCAGCATCGACTGCACGAGATCGAGGATCGCGGCGGCGCGCCGTTCGCGCGCACCGGGCGTCGGCTCCTGCGGCGCGGCGAGCAGCGCATACACCTGCCGCACGGCCCACGATGCGACGCCGTCGTCACGGTCGATCTTGACGAGGCTGCGGTAGCGCCACGGGCCGACGCGCGCCTCGAACACGTCGCGCGGCACGTCGAGCACGGTCATCGCCATGTCGGCGGGAAAACCGTGACCGTACGGCATCGACGTGTCGTAGAGCACGAGGTCGCCGGGCCCGTGCTGCATGCAGTCGACGTCCTGGAACGTATAGCCTTGCCCTGCGTGCATCAGGCAGATGAACACGGCATCGCGCTGGTCCGCATGGATGTTGTGCGGCGTGCGCACGACCGCGTGCCGGTTCGCGACGATGTCGCAGGCGCCGAACAGCCCGAGATCGCGCTTGCGCAGCGTCGCGTCGATGCCTTCCGACGACTTGCCGCTGCATTCGATCCGCACGAGCGTGCGCGCGACATGGTCGACCCAGAAGTCGACGCGTTCGTGGCCGCGCACGGCGCGCGTCGAGATCGTGGCGATCTCCGTGCTGGTGTCCGGCATGACGTTCTCCCGATGACCGCCTGAGCGGCGCAGTCTCGGGTACGTCGGAGCGCGTGGTCAATCCGTGAAAGACCCGGGACACGCCCGTGACGCCCTTGCAGCGGGGCATGGCGGGCGCAGGCGCGATCGATGTCCGGCCGAGTCAAGGGAAGCGGCCGCGTGAGTCAAGACACGTGTGCGATTTCGGGTTAGGTCGTGCCGGGTTACTTCTTCGAAGACGACGGCAGCCCGAGCGACACGTCCTGCTCGTAGCCCATCTTGCCGCCGCGATACTCGACACTGACGTAGCCGGCCCGCCGCGCGTCGGCGACGTTCGCGTAGATCGACGTCATCACCATTCCGGCGTCGCAGTCGAGCGCGATCGTGCGGTCGATGCGGCCCGTCGCGATGTTCACGGCCCGCAGCGACTGCATCGCGAGGCCGCACTTGTCAGACAGCGCATAGACGCCGACCAGCATGTGCGTCTTCGTGCGATACCACATCGGAATGTCGA
Source organism: Burkholderia cepacia ATCC 25416 (assembly GCF_001411495.1). Classification (NCBI taxonomy): domain Bacteria; kingdom Pseudomonadati; phylum Pseudomonadota; class Betaproteobacteria; order Burkholderiales; family Burkholderiaceae; genus Burkholderia; species Burkholderia cepacia. The sequence goes on from NZ_CP012982.1 coordinate 1,799,464, forward strand.
CGGTGCCGTCGAGCCGGACGTGATCCTGATCGTTGTCGTTCAGTCGCCCGACTTCATTCAGCGTGACGGGTAATGTCTTGCGGCCGTCGTCCCAGGTGCCGGTTGCCGTTTGACCGGCGACGTTCAGCGCGATCGGGCAGGGCTTCGGCCGCGACGGCGATGCGGCGGGCACGACCGGCGAGTCGGCGTTCGATGCCGGCGGCGATGCTTCGCACAGCGTCATGCGGCCATCGGGCTCACGGCGGCCCTGCAACGGGATCGGCTTGCGATGCATGTCGTAGTAGTAGCTGCCGTCGACGCGCCAGCGGCCCGCGTCGTTGCGGTTGATTGCGTCGTAGGTCTGCAGCGATATGTGGACCGGCGCGGTGCCGATCGTGCCGGTGTAGTTGACGACCTCGTACCAGCCTGCATAAGACGCGGCCGGCGCGCAGGCGAGCGGCACGGCGAGCATGGCGGCGAACGGGCAGGCGTAGCGGGCGCGACGGGTGTTCCGGGGCATGGGCGTTTTTTGTGCGTGGTGTGGGTCCGGGCGTCACGGATTTCGGTCCGGCCGTGTCGAGCCGTGCGGCGGGCCGCCCGTGCGCCGCCATTGTATCCATCCGCCTCACCCGAATGCCCTGCCTCCGCGCAGGCGGTGACAAGGGCGCGCACGCGACACGCGCCGGTCGCGGAACCGCGCAGGCCGCGCGATCCGATCGACTGGCCCGCTGCCGACGACTTCAGGCCGCGCTGGCCTCGTCGATCCGGCGGATGTCGTCCTGATCGAGTGTGACGCGGATCGCGTCGCCGAGCGATTCCAGCTGCGCCAGCGATGTCGCGCTCGCGATTGGTGCGGTGATCGTCGGCCGCGCGATCTGCCAGGCGAGCGCGATCGCGGCCGGCTGCGTGCCGTGTTTCGCGGCTACCGCATCGAGTGCCGCGAGGATGCGCAGCCCGCGTTCATTCAGGTAGCCGGCGACGCGGTCGCCGCGCACGCTCTTCTTCAGGTCGGCCTCGCTGCGGTACTTGCCCGACAGGAAGCCGCTCGCGAGCGCGTAGTAATTGACGACACCGAGCTTCAGGTCGCGCACGACCGGTTCGAGATCGCGTTCGTAGTCGGCGCGATCGAGCAGGTTGTATTCGGGCTGGATGACCTGGTACGCGGGCAGGCCGTCGCGCTGGCTGATGTCGGCGGCTTCGCGCAGCCGCGCGCCGCTGTAGTTCGATGCGCCGATGATGCGCACCTTGCCCGCTTCGATCAGCGTTTGATACGCGCCGAGCGTTTCCTCGAGCGGGGCCGTGTCGGCGAGATCGCTGTGCGAGAAATACAGGTCGATGTAGTCGGTCTGCAGGCGGCGCAGCGAATCGTCGGCGGCTTTCAGGATGTTGTCTTTCGTCAGCCCCGCGCGCGCGGCCAGCAGGCCGACCTTGGTCGAGATCACGACCTGTTCGCGCTTGCCGGAACGCTTGAGCCACTTGCCGATGATCGTTTCCGACTCGCCGCCGCTGTTGCCGGGGGCCCAGGCCGAGTAGACATCGGCCGTGTCGATGAAGTTGATGCCGGTGTCGGCGAGCGCGTCGAGCAGCGCAAACGACGTGTTCTCGTCGACGGTCCAGCCGAAGACGTTGCCGCCGAACGCGAGCGGCGAAACCTGGATGTTCGATGTGCCGAGGGGGCGGTGTGCCATGTTTCTCTCCGGGTGCTGCGGGATTAGGGGATTGGACTGCGGGAGATGAAGCCGGTCGCGTTGAGACGGCGAAGCGCAGCACGAGGTTCCTCCTGCAGCACGCAAACCGACGTGTTCGGAGGCCGTGTGTCGGGATGCCGGATCAAGCGGCATCATCATGGATGCGCCATCCGTTCGAGCGTCGCCCGGTACGCCGCAAGATATTGTATTTGTTACCGATTTCTTTCGAGAGGCGAAGAAATTACCGGGTCGTGTCAGCGTTGTCGCTGGTCGCGCTCTACGATATCCTTTCATCCCAAAAATAGGGAGGCAGCGCGCCGCTGCCATTCGAACGAAAGATCATTCTGAGGCGGTCATGGCTGACCTTGCAGCATTTATTCGCCCTCCGTTTTTCCTGCAAGACAAGCGCTTGCTCACGCTGTCTTTCCCCCACGACGACGCGCCTTCGGTCACCGACTCGTACGGCCGGCATCGTCCGGCGCGGCTGGTTGTCGAGCGGCTCGTCGCGCACGAGGGGCTCGGGATCGACTTCACGTTCGAACTGACGCTGCTGTCCGGCGAGGCCGGCGTCACGCTGGACGACATGCTGGGCAAGCTGCTCGCGGTGTCGATGGTGCGCCCCGATGGCGGCCTGCGTTATTTCACCGGTTACTGCACCGAGTTTTCGCTGGTCCGCAACGACGATTCGATTGCGGAATATCGCGCGGTGCTGCGCCCGTGGAGCCATTTCCTGCGGACCCGCGTGAACAACCGCCTGTTCCTCGGCCAATCGCTTCAGCAGCAGATCGGCACGCTGCTCGCCGATTACCAGGGGCTCGCGCCGTCGTGGGAGTGGCGCGTGCGCGGCGACGATCCCGCGCGCACGATGAACGTCCAGGGCGGTGGGCTCGGCGAAAGCGACTGGAACTACATCGTCCGCCATCTGGAAGCCGTCGGGTGCCTGTACTGGTGGGAGCACGACGAGAAAGGCCTGAAGCTGATCGTCGGCGACGACAGCACGGTGCAGTGCCCGGCCGTCGACGGTCGCTCGCCCGTGATCCGTTTCCAGACGCACGACGGTCCGATGGCCGCCGACGCCATTTCGCAATGGTCCGCGGTGCGGTTGCTGTCCGCCGGCAGTTACAGCGCGACCGCGTTCGATTTCAAGGCGCCGCATGCGGCCAATGCGCAGATTCCGACGCTGCATCCGCCGGGCGTCGCGCCGCAGGTCGAGCATCACGAATACGTGGGGCACTACGGTTTCGCGAAACAGACGCGCGCCGGCGATGCGCTCGCACGCGTGCGGATGGAGGAGATCGAGGCGGCCGCGACGCGTTTCGACGCGGCCGGCAACCATCACGGCATCCTGCCCGGACGCTGGTTCCAGCTGTCCGATCACTTCAGCGCGGCGTCGGGCAGCCCGCAGGATCACGAGTACCTGATTCTCGAAGCCCGTCACGAAGCAGCGAACAACTACCTGCAGGCGGACGGCAAGCCCGAGTATCGCAACCGCTTCGTCGCGGGCCATCGGCATACGCCCTGGCGCCCGGGCCGTGGCTTCAACAGCGAACCCGTGCGCGTGCTGGCGCCGCAAACCGCGACCGTCGCGGGCGCGAAGGGCGCCGGCAGCGTTGACGTCGACGAATACGGTCGGGTCTGCATCGTCTACCACTGGGATCGTGCAGCGCAGACCAGCGCACGGATTCGCGTGGCTGCCGGCTGGGCCGGCGGCGAGAAGGGCATGATCGCGCATCCCCGCGTGGGCAGCGAGGTGGTCGTGATGTGCCTCGACGGCAATCCCGACCGGCCGATCGTGGCGGGTACCACATACAACGCGGAACGGATGCCGCCATGGGCGCTGCCCGACCAGCAGGTGTTGACGGGGCTGCGCAGCCGCGAGCTGTCGGGCGACGCCGGTAACGCGGCGGGCGGCCGCTCGAACCACGTGCTGCTCGACGACACGCCGCAGCAGCTCCAGTTGAAGCTGCGCAGCGATACCGACGCCAGCGAACTGACCCTGGGACACAACGTCCGCATCGACAATACGCAGGGGCGCACCGATCAGCGCGCGCGCGGGTTCGAGTTGCGGACCGACGCGCACGGTGCGGTTCGGGCGGCCAAGGGCCTGTTGGTGACCAGCGAAGCGCGCTACGACGCGCGCGCCCATGCGACGGACATCGACGAAACCGTCGCGCGCCTCGACAAGGCGCACGACCTGCACGAATCGTTGTCGGGTTCCGCGCACGACGTGAAGGCGCAGGAGTCCGGCGACCAGGATGCCGTCCATCAGGCGCTCCGCACGCAGAACGACGGCCTGAGAGGCACCGGCGGCAATCCTCAGCAAGGCGAGTTTCCGGAGTTCGCGCAGCCGTTTCTCGCGCTCGCCAGCCCGGCCGGGATCCTGGCCACGACGACGGGGTCGACCCATGTCGCGAGCGACCAGCACGTCGCGTTGACGAGCGGCGCCCATACGAGCATCGGCGCGGGCAAGAGCATGCTGGTCAGCGCGCAGGAGGCCGTGCGCGTCGCCGCGTTCGAAAAAGGCATCCGGCTCGTGGCCGCCGCCGCCGACATCGACATCCAGGCGCTGAAGGACAGCATCAACGTGCTGGCCAAGCTGGACGTGAAGGTCGATGCGAACCGCATCACCATCACCGCGAAGGAAGAAGTCCTGATCAACGGCGGCACCAGCTATACGCGCTGGAACGGCAGCGGCATCGTCCACGGGACCAAGGGCGAATTCACCGCGCATGCCGCGTCGCATACGTTCATCGGGCCGGACAGCCTGCCGGTGCCCGCGCGCGCGTTCCCGGGCACGGCGTGCGCGCCGTGCATGGTCAACGCGGCATCGATGGCGTCGCCGTTCGCGGCCAAGGCGTGAGGCAGGGCAGCGCATGACGAATGACCTGATTGCCGCGCAGGCGGCCGACGCGTTGCAGGCGGCGCTGTCGTCGCAGGACGGGCTGCGCGCTTACGTCCTGATCGATGGCGCATTGCTCGATACCTTGCCGGACGATGACAAGGCGTCGTGGCCCGCGTTCGTCGCGGCCTCGCTGCTCGACGACGCCGCCGACGACGAGGCGAGAATCGTCGGGCCGCTGCTGTTCGAATGGCAGCCCGACGCCGACGGTGCCGATGCCGCGGACGCGATCGAGCCGCGCAGCATTCCGTGGCCGGCAGCGAGCGTGCTCGTGTCGCCGCTGTCGCTCGAGCGACTGGCCGCGCATCTGGCGCCGATGGTGGACGTCCAGCTCGAGCAGATGGAGAGCGTGATGCTGATGCGCTTCTTCGATCCGCGCGTGCTGCCGTTCTGGCTCGACATGCTGCCCGCCGCGCATCGCGCGTATCTGGCGCAGGGCGTGCGGCACTGGATTCACCGCGATACCTCGCTGCAGCTCCGGACGGCGGACATCGCCGCGCCCGCCAACGTCAGGCAGGCCGCCGAATTTCCGCTGCAGTTGACCCAGGCTCAGGAAGACGATCTGCTCGCCGCCTGCTATCCGTACACGATGCTCGAGCGGCTGCGTACCGAAAAGCCCGCGCTGCTCGCGTCGTTGCCGGCCGCACAGCACTACGGCTTCGTGCGCGATCAACTGGCGCGCTGCCGCGCGCACGGCGCCGACAGCGCGGCGTCGCTGCTGATCTATTGCGAACTGGCGTTGCGGTACGGCGCGCGCTTCGACGAGGATCCGGCGATGGCCGCCGTGTTCGACGCGGTGGCGCAGGGGCAGGCGTTTCCGGAGGCACTGGCGCTGGTGCCGGCGGAAGACTGGCGGCGAATGCAGGAAGCGGCCGCGTGATGGCGCGTGCGCGACGCGACTCGAATGAAATCGACTGGAAGAGAAGGAAGTTCAATATGAACCGCTGCTGGATCAGCTTGCTGTCCGTGATGGTCTTTTCCACGGCTGCGTGCAGCAAAACCACGGGCGATGCTGAAAAGGAAAGCCTGGCCCCCGGCGACGCGAGCAAGTGGAATGACCCGAATTACGACGTCATAACGGCGGGGTCTTTCAACTATACGGATTACGATATCTACGGCGTTTACCTCCTGCCGCCGGACAAGAACAGCCTCGACGATGCGGCGAGCGCCGATGGGAAGAGCGCGACGCCGCGGAGCGCGACACGCTGGACAGGCGGCGGCGGGCAAAGACCGAGCCTCGCATGGGATTTGCGATGGACCACGCCTCGCAAGTTCAAAGTGTGGTGGGAGCGCGTGGTCGACAAGCGCGCATTGGAAGCCTCGTCCCCCGATTACGACGAGTACACGCATCGAGAAACCCGACCCGGGATGGCATGGTGTGAAGGCGAGATCACGATCACGCGCCCGCCCGTGAAGGGCAAGAGCGGCGGTATCGTGTTGCACTTCTTCCCCGATGGCCGTGTGGAAGGTGATATGGACTTCCACGTCGATGGCCCAGTCCCGAAGGTGGCGCTTTCAATGCGCGACGAGCAGCGCAAGCTGACCGGTCGTGCCTGCCTGAAGGAAATTCCCAATCCGTTCTATGGGCGCAAGAAGCCGGCCCAATGGAACTGACGCTGGGCACATTGCCGAAACAGGAGCGAAACTGCCGTGAGCAATCCCCCCATTGTCAGACGCATCTCGGATCTCACCCCCGCCGAGGACGCCATCCGCAGTGCCCAGCGAGAAATTCTCGATCCGCTGCTGATCGAGCAATGCAAGGAGTGCCCGAAGCCCGTGTGGTTCACGGCATTCTTCGACGGAACGGGCAACAACTTCGACCTGGACGGCCGTGGTTTGAAGGATGTCAAGCTGACCAAGTACAGCAATATCGCGAAGCTCTGGCGGTTTGCGCATGCTGAAGACAACGCGTTCCCCCGGACCGTTGCACGCTATGTCGAAGGTGTCGGCACGCCGTGCGACAAAGTAGGAGATACCGGAAAAGGTCTCGACAACGCACTCGGTATGGCTGCCGCGAGAAAAGGCGAGTTGCGCATCCGATGGATGCTCAACGAACTCGACAGGCATGTCACCGGCCACATGCCTGCTGTGAGCCAGATCAACCTGGCCGTATTCGGTTTCTCGCGGGGCGCGACGGAAGCGCGTGCCTTCGTTCGCATGCTGACCGAGCAACTCGCCGAGAATATCGGCGGGAGGCTTTGGTGGAACAAGAAGAACATGAAGGGGCATCGCCCCGAAGTGGTCGTTTATTTCCTTGGAATTCTTGATACGGTTTCGTCAACGGGCTTCGGCGGCAGCCGCGTCGAGGCTGCGGGACCGGCCATCGCTACCATTTTTTTCGGACCGCTCGCCGGCGGTTACCTCTACTACATCGACAAAGGCGGTCACGCGGAATGGGCGAACGATATTCGCATTCCGGGCTACGTGCGGCAATGTGTTCACTATGTGGCATCGCAGGAGGTGCGGGAAAAATTCCCCGGTGACTCGGTGCGGGAAGACCAGAAGATTCCCGCGAACTGCCGCGAGGTGTACTACCCTGGCATGCACTCGGACGTGGGCGGTGGTTACGAGCACAACTACCAGGAAGGTCGAACCAACGAGTTGGCCAACGTTGCGCTGAACAATCTCTATATCGAAGCATGGAAGGCCGGCGTCCCGTTTCGTTCACCAAAGGAACTGCTTGCGGACGCAGGGCAACAGTTCGAGATTTCCAAGGAGCTGGAGGCCGCATGGAATGTCTACATGGGTCAGGGGGGCGGCAAAAGTGCGGGCGTGGCGCCGAACAGCGACAGGCTCGAGGCGCAGGTCATTTGGCACATGAACCGCTATTATCAGTGGCGCGCCAGCAGAAGCCGACGCCTGAAGGACGGCCGTCTGAAGCCACCCGGTGGCGTGGACGATCATATGGTCATTACCGATCGCGAGTGGAATGAAGATACGGATCGCTTGCGTCATGCAAACGGCGGATACCTGACTGTCTCTGTTTCGGAACAGGAAAAAGCCATCGACGCGGCCGTCCGGGTTGCCGGCAACTGGCTGGGTAGCCTCGATCCAGCGACGCGCGCGGCGTTCGACAAGTTCTTCGACCACTATGTGCACGATTCGATTGCAGGTTTCAAGAAGCAGATGGAAGACGGCTACGTCGGCGCTGCGGAATTGAGCCGCTGGACGGTCAACCGCCAGTACTTCATGGGCAAGCGCGGCAAGAAGTTCCTGTACTGGCGCTACGAGGGCGACAAGGCCGAGCAGGCCGCCACGCAACTCGCCAAGGCCGATCCGCCCAAGCAGCAGGATCCGATGGCCGCCGACGAACCCCAGCTGGCCAGCAACCAGCCCATCGGCGGCACGCTGCCCGACACGACATCGACGGCCTGACGCCGATCGCGACCGGCTGGCCTCACGTCGCGGCAGACCGCATCTGCCGCGACGCTCCCCTCCCTACCGCAACTGCACGGCCGCGAGAAACAGCACCATGCTGCCGATCGCGCCGTCCAGCACGCGCCACGCAACGGCCTTGCGGAACCACGGCGCGAGCAATCGTGCCCCGTAGCCGAGCCCGAGGAACCACATGACGCTGACCGACATCGCGCCGATCGCGAACGCGAGCCGCGCGCCTTCCGGTTCACGCGCGCCGGCCGTGCCGATCAGCAGGAACGTGTCGAGATACACGTGCGGGTTGAGCCACGTGAACGCGAGCGTCATCAGCACGATCGCGAGCCCGCTCTGCGGCGGCGGGGCGACCGCATCGCCGCGCACGTCGAGCGTTTCATGGCCCGGCTTGAACGCGCGGCGCAGCGCGTTGATGCCGAACCACGCGAGATAGGCGAGGCCCACATACAGCACCGCATGGACGAAGGTCGGATAGCGTTCGACGAGCGCCGATGCGCCGCCGACGCCTGCGCCGATCAGGATCATGTCGGACAGTGCGCACAGCAGCACGATCTTGCCGACATGCGAGCGCATGATGCCTTGCCGCAGCACGAATGCGTTCTGCGCGCCGATGGTGACGATGAGCGACCCGCAGAGCGCGGCGCCGTGGGAAAAAGCGAGCCAGTTCATGATGGATGACAGCAGGAGAAGCAGTAGACGGATGAATCGGGTAGCGCTAGTCTGCGGTCAGCATGAAAATAAGAGAAGCTAAATCACCTAATGCAGATTAAGGAAATCTAATGCTCGACTACGCGTTGCTCGATGCCCTCGCGGCGGTGATCCGGCACGGTTCGTTCGAGCGTGCGGCCAAGGAGCTGAATGTCACGCCGTCGGCCGTGTCGCAGCGCGTGAAATTGCTGGAGGAGCGGGTCGGCAGCGTGCTCGTCAAGCGCGGGCAGCCGTGCGTCGCGACGACGTCGGGTGCGCTGCTGTGCCGTCACACCGAGCGCGTGCAGCTGCTCGAGGCCGAGCTGGGCGGGCGGATGCCGGCACTCCCGGGCCAGATCGCGAGCGCATGGCCGATGTTGCGCGTGGCCGTCAACGACGACAGCGTCGCGACGTGGTTCATCGACGCGGTCGGGCCGTTCTGCACGGAGCGCGAAACGTTGCTCGATCTCGTGATCGACGATCAGGATTACACGGCTTCGCGTATTCGCGACGGCAGTGTGCAGGGCGCCGTGACCGCGCAGGCCGAACCGATCCAGGGGTGCCGATCGGAGCGGCTCGGGCGGATCCGCTATCGCGCGGTATGCTCGCCGGCGTTTTATGAACGCTACTTCGGCGCGGGCATTACCCGCGATGCGCTGCGTCGCGCGCCGTGTGTGATGTTCAATCCGAAGGACGGGCTGCAGGCGCGTTTCATCCGGCGCGTGACGCGCGCGGATCTCGATCCGCCGCAGCACTGGATACCGCACGTCGCGGGCTATCTGCGCGCATGCGAGACGGGATTGGGATGGGGGATGTGTCCGGACCGGATGGTCGATCGCCAGCTGGCGGCGGGTGAACTGGTCGACATGTCGCGCGGGCGAACGATCGATATCGACCTTTACTGGCAGAGCTGGCGTTTGTCGATCGGCTGGCTCGACGATTTCAGCGCGGCGCTGAAGGCGCGCGCCGCGCTGTTCCTCGATTGACCGGTCGCGTGACGCAGGCGGCGCGGCGCGCGAGATGCGCGCCGTGCGGGATCACGTCAGACGTGGTGCAGGCCGTCGAAATCGACGATCTGGACGTGGCGGCCCTGCATTTCGATCAGACCGCGCTTCTGGAATTTCGACAGCGTGCGGCTGACCGTTTCGAGCGTCATGCCGAGGTAGCTGCCGATGTCTTCGCGCGTCATCCGCAGGTTGAATTCCGACGGCGAGTAGCCGCGCTTCAGGTAACGCGACGATACGTCGAGCAGGAACGCGGCGACGCGCTCTTCGGCGTTCAGCGAACCGAGCAGCATCGTTTGCGACGTTTCGCGCACGATCTGTTCGCTCATCAGCTTGTGCATGCGCAACTGCATCGAACCGGCTTCCGAGCACAATGCCTTGAGCGCGCTGTACGGAATCACGCAGACGGAGCTGTCTTCCAGCGCGACCGCGGTGCGCGGATGCGTGTCGTCGCAGATGCCGTCGAGGCCGAGCGCTTCGCCGGCGAGATGCAGGCCGGTGACCTGCTCGCGGCCGTCGTGGCGCGTCGCGACGGTTTTCAGCGAACCCGAGCGCACCGCGTACAGGTTGTCGAATACGTCGCCTTCGCGGAACAACGCTTCGCCGCGCTTGACGGGACGCGCCGCGCAGATGACCGATTCGAGGCGACTGAGCGCTTCGGGCGCCAGCCCCTGCGGCATGCACAGGTGCCGCATCGCGCACGTCGAGCAGTGGGCGGCCTGGCGAGGCGCCCAGCTACCGGCATGAGGCGTGGCGGCGGGACGTGTGGCGACGGGCGTCAGCATGATCGTTTACTCCGGCGTTGAATCGACGGAATCATTGTCCCACCGCAACTTGCCGCTGTCGGGTGACAAAACGTCGCGACCGGCCGCGTATGCCGAACGCCGTTCACGCGGCCGGCTCGTCGACGTTGGCGGCCGCCGGGATCAGCAGCACGGGCAGCGTCGCGTGGCGCACGCATTGCTCGGCGATGCTGCCGAGCACGAGACGGCGGAACCCGCGGCGGCCGTGCGTGCCGAGCACCAGCAGATCGGCGCCGAACGCTTTCGCGCCGTCCAGGATCAGCGACGATACGTCGTTGAGCGACGTCGCTTCACTCAGCCGCGTCTCGCCCTTCACGCCCGCTGCCTGCATCAGCGTCGCGAAATCCTTCGCGAGCGCGTCGCCCTGCGCGACGAGCTGGTCGCGCAGCACGGACGGATCGTAGCCGGGCACGTTGTAGTAGATCGCGGCGTTCTCGACGACGTAGAACGGTTGCAGCTCGGCGCCGTGCGATTTCGCGAGCGCCAGCGCGGCATCGAACGCATGGCGGGACGTGTCGCTGCCGTCGACGGCAACCAGAATACGCTTGTACATAGTGTCTCCGAGTGGCGGGTTGAAACGAAGTCGGCCGGATGGCCGATCGGGCTGGGCGATGCGCGATGCTGCGAGGCAGGGTAAACCAATGGCCGGGACTTTGCAGCGAGGTGCCGGTCGTGCCGCGCGGCGGTGCCGCCTCCGATTTTGCGGCGCACGCCATGCACAGGGTGCATGCAGTGACGTGCGGGACGTGTCGTGCGGCGTGGCCGCCGCCGTCGTCCGCATCGTCGGTGGAAACGCATGCGCGGGCAGCGTTGTCGCGCGCGGCACATGCGCATGCATGTGCATCGCCACGCGCGCCGATCGAAGCGACACCGCGCGACGGTCACGCGGATGCATCGCCCGCATCGCCATTCAATCGCAATCGCGCCGTTTCGACATGACTTCGATCAACGCATCTGCATCGGCGCGATTCACGGCGTGCATGAGACCGCCGGCGCCGTCGCGCGGAATCGTTCGTTCCTGCATCGCGCGGTTGCCGGCCCATGGTCGGCGCACCGTCGCGTGCGCCGATCCTCGGCCATCGGCTGTCGGCCGATACCGGTTGGCAATCGAACGATCGATTCAAACGCCGCGCCGGCTATCTCGGGACGGCCGTCAGCTCGAATACGCGCTCCGGCCGCCGCTGGTGGCCGGGCCAGTACGCGCTGCCGTACATCCGGTGGACGGGGCCGAACGGCGCATCACTCATCGCCGGCGGTGCGTCGAAGCCTTTCTCGATCACCATATATCCGGCACGCAGCGCGAACGCCGGATGGTTGCCACCGGGGCGGCTGTCGAACCCGGCGAAGCCGTCGCCGGCTTCCGGCATCGCATTGACGAGCGACGCGTTGCTGCGCGTGATCTGGTCGGGCGAGATCGGCCCGCCGCCGGCGAGACGCGACGCCTCGCGGTTCTTGCCGTCGGTGTCGACCGTGCTGTCGTGCGTGTCGTCGTTGTCGAGCTCGATGCTGCGTGGGCGCAAGCGCTCGGTTTGACCGGATGATTCCATCGCGGCTCTCCTCGCGGCGAAGCGTTCCGGATCGAAGCAAATCCCGTTCCGGACATGACGGGAAAAGGCGCGCGGGCGATCGCCGCGGTCGCGCGACGCGCACTGATTTGTCGTGATTTATTTCAGCTAGAAGACGCGTTTTCTACAGAGTATGATTCTTTTCCTGCGAAGCGGCGACAGGGGATTGAGTCGCGCCGCCTCTGCCCGCGCCGGGGCGCTGCAGCACCCTTAAAGACGGGCAGTGAACAACAAAGCAAGGGACTAGAGGTGGCGGATTCATGCAAGCGACTACTGCCTTCACGCACCGCGGTTATCTGTTGAACTGTGCACCCGCGCGTGCCAGCGACGGTTCGTTCAAGCCCTACGTCGTGATCTCCCGATCGAGCGACGGAGAGCTCGTTGCGAACCGCTTTTTCCCGATCGAGCTCCAGTTCAACGACGAAGGCGACGCGATCGCGCACGCGCGCGACTGGGCCGTGCGATGGATCGACGCCAGCAGCATCACGATCTGACGCCGCCGCGATTCGGTGCCCTCGGCCGTCCGGCCGATCCCCGGCGTGCCGCCGCCGGGCACAAAACGCGGTAATCTTGCGGAACCCGTCACTTTATTAGCGGCCGTGCGACCGAGCGCGGCCGCCTGCATTGATATATGTCGACATCACCCGCCCGTCAGTGGGGCCTGGAAGAAATCGTCGCCGGCTTGCGTGAGTCGCGCGAGGAACTCCATCGCACGCGCCATCCGCGCGGCATCCGCGAACTGCCGTCACGCGATGCGATCTGCAAGATTGTGACCGGCCTGCGCGCGTCGATGTTTCCGACGCACTACGGCGCACCGGATCTGACCGACGAAAGCGTCGATTTCTACGTCGGCCACACGCTCGAAAGCACGCTGCGCATCCTGTCCGAACAGATCCGCCGCGCGCTGCCGTTCCTGCCCGAGCATGCCGATACGCCGTTCGCCGAGCTCGACGAACGCGCGTTCGAGATCGCGCGCGAATTTGGCCGGCAGTTGCCGGCGGTTCGCGCGCTGCTCGTCAGCGATATCCAGGCCGCCTATGCGGGCGATCCGGCCGCGCAGCACATCACCGAGATCCTGCTGTGCTACCCCGGCGTGCTGGCGATGATGCACCACCGGCTCGCACACGCGCTGCATCAGCTTGGCGTACCGTTGCTTGCGCGATTCATCAATGAAATAGCGCACTCGGCCACCGGCATCGACATCCACCCGGGTGCGCAGATCGGCCCGAGCTTCTTCATCGACCACGGCACGGGTGTCGTGATCGGCGAGACGGCGATCATCGGCGAGCGCGTGCGCGTGTACCAGGCCGTCACGCTCGGCGCGAAAAGCTTTCCGGCCGATGGCGACGGTGCGCTGGTCAAGGGCAACGCACGGCACCCGATCGTCGAGGACGACGTGGTGATCTACGCGGGCGCGACGATTCTCGGCCGCGTGACGATCGGGCGCGGTTCGGTGATCGGCGGCAATGTGTGGCTCACGCACAGCGTGCCGCCCGGCACGAGCGTCGCGCAGGGCAAGGTTCGCGAGGGCGGGAGCACCGAGAAGCCGTAACGCGGCGCGCGGGCGCCGGCCGCCGCGCGCGTCGGTCAGTGCTTGCTGTCGGGCGCGCGGTGCTTGTACAGCACGTCCTGGTCGACGCGGATCAGGTTCTGCCCCGCATCGACGACGAAATCCACGCCGTTGTACGCGTTGCCCGTCAGCATCAGGATCGCGCTCGCGACGTCGTCGGGGCCCGCGATTCGCGCGAGCGGCGTCGATGCGCGGCTCGCGTGTTCGAAGTCGGCCTGCGTCTGGTCGTCGCTCGGCAGCATCAGCCCGGGGAACACCGCGTTCACGCGCAGCACCGGCGCGGACGACAGCGCGAGCATCTGCGTAAGGTTGCCGAGCGCGGCCTTCGCGACCGTATAGCTGAAATGGTCGCGGTGAAAGTTTTCCTTGATCTTCTGGTCGACCACGTTCACGACGACACCCTGCGTACCGGCCGCGCGGGCCCGTTCGTAGAACGCGCGCGTGAGCAGGATCGGCGCGCGGCAGTTGACGGCCCACGCCTGGTCGAACGCCGCGAGGTCGAAGCTCGGGAAATGATCCTGCCAGAATACCGACGCGTTGTTGACGAGCACGTCGAGTTGCCCGAAGCGCGCATACACCTGGTCGATCAGCGCGGTGATCTGTTCGGCATCCGACAGGTCGGCCTGCAACGCAACCGAATCGTGCCCGCGCTCGGCGATCGCGCGGGCCGCGGCCTGCGCCGCATCGGCCGAACGGTCGTAGTGCACCGCGGTGCGATAGCCGTGCGCGGCGAAATACTCGGCGAACGCGCGCCCAGCCCGGCGCGCGGCGCCGGTCACGAGCACGACGGGCGCGTGCGCCGTTTGCTTCGTCGACTCCATTACGTATTCGTCAGGTTGACTGAAGAAGGATTCGCGACGATCGACAGGAATTCGCGCCGCGTCGACGGATCGGTGCGGAACGTGCCGAGCATGCGCGACGTCACCATCTCGACGCCCGGCTTGTGCACGCCGCGCGTCGAGATGCACTGGTGCGCGGCTTCGAGGATCACGCCGACGCCCTTCGGCTGCAGCACGTCGAACAGCGTGTCGGCGATCTGCACGGTCATCTTTTCCTGGATCTGCAGGCGCTTCGCGAACGCGTCGACGAGGCGCGCGAGTTTCGAGATGCCGACCACGCGATGGTTCGGCAGATACGCGACGTGCGCGCGGCCGATAATCGGCACCATGTGGTGCTCGCAGTAGCTCTCGAAGCGGATGTCCTTCAGCACGATCATTTCGTCGTAGCCGTCGACTTCGCTGAACGTGCGCGCGAGGATGTCGCGCGGCTCCAGCGCGTAACCGGCGAAGAACTGCTCGTAGGCGCGCACGACGCGCGCGGGCGTGTCGATCAGGCCTTCGCGTGCGGGATCGTCGCCCGCCCAGCGCAACAGCACGCGAACGGCGTCTTCCGCTTCTTCGCGGCTCGGACGGGATGCGGCCGGCTCGGGCCGCGCGGACTTCTTTTTAGCCATCTATCTGCTCCATCGAATGCCGCCGCCGAGGCGGCGCGGAATCCGGGCATTGTTTCATGCTTTCGCAGGTCGCGTGCGCGGCCCGGCACTCACTTCGGCCATTCGTCCTGCTCGTCGTTGAACAGCGACGCGACGACGCCGCGCAGCCACGCCGTGCGCGGATCGTTGTGGTACTTGCGATGCCAGTGCTGCTTCAGGTCGAAGCGCGGCAGTGCGAGCGGCGGCTCGACGGGCACGATGAACGCGTGCTCGGCCGCATACGCATAGCCGATCGCATGCGGCACCGTCGCGATCAGGTCGGTGCGGCTCAGGATGAACGGCAGACTCATGAAGTGCGGCGTCTCGAGCACCGCGCGGCGCTGCATGCGCTGCTTCGCGAGATATTTCTCGAGCACCTCCTGGCTGCGCCCTTCGGCACGCACCACCGCGTGCCCGCAGGTGAGGAACTGTTCGACCGTGAACGGCGGCGCCTGTTCGAACGGATGGCCGCGCCGCATCAGGCAGACGAACCGGTGCGTGAACAGCCGCTGCTGGAAGAAGTTGTTGCCGTCGAGATCGGGGAAGTAGCCGACCGCGAGATCGATCGACCCGGCTTCGAGGCCGCGACCGACTTCGTCGTGCGCGAGCGAGACCGAGCGCAGGTTCGCGTGCGGCGCGCGCATCGCGAACGCCTGCAGCAGCTTCGGCAGGAACACGATCTCGCCCACGTCCGACAGCGCGATCGAGAACGTACGCGTGCTCGCGGCCGGGTCGAAGTCGTGCGGCGCGACGAGGCCGCGCTCGATCTGCGCGAGCGCGTCGCGGGCGGCCGGCAGCAGCGCGAGCGCGCGCGGCGTCGGTTCCATCCCGCGCGACGTGCGCACGAACAGCGGATCGCCGAAGTACTCGCGCAGCCGGCCGAGCGCCGTGCTCACGCGCGGCTGGCTGACGCCGAGCAGGTCGCCGGCACGGCTCACGTTGCGCGTGTCGTCGAGCGCGACGAGGTAGGGAATGAGGTTCAGATCGAGCGCTTCCATCGCCAGGCCAGTATCTTGAAAACGTATACAACATATCTCCTGAATCGCGTTGCCGCATAGTCGGGAAAGCGCTCAAATGTGTTCGACGATTCGAATTAATGTTCAGGAGACGAACAATGCGCACCCAGGTCGCCATCATCGGCGCCGGCCCGTCCGGCCTTTTGCTTTCCCATCTGCTGCGCCTGCAAGGCGTCGATTCCATCCTCGTCGAAGCGCGTTCGCGCGAATACTGCGAGAACCGCATCCGCGCCGGCGTGCTGGAACAGGGCACGGTCGACACGCTGAACGACGCCGGCCTCGGCGACCGGATGCGCCGCGAGGGGCTCGAGCATCACGGCATCGAGCTGCTGTTCTCGGGCCAGCGCCATCGCATCGACCTGTCCGAATTGACCGGCGGGCGCGCGATCACCGTCTACAGCCAGCATGAAGTCGTGCGCGACCTGATCGCGGCGGGCGTCGAGCATGGCCACCAGATGCATTTCGAAGTCAGCGACGTCGCGCTGCACGACGTCGAAGGCGAACACCCGTTCGTCACGTTCAAGCACGCGGACGGCCGCGAAGACCGCATCGACTGCGACTACATCGCCGGCTGCGACGGCTTCCACGGCATCGCGCGCCAGACGATCCCGGCCGAGCGGCTGAACACGTTCGAGCGCGTGTATCCGTTCGCGTGGCTCGGCATCCTCGCCGACGCGGCGCCGTCGCTCGACGAACTCGTCTACGCGCATCACGACAACGGTTTCGCCCTCTTCTCGATGCGCTCGCCGACGGTCACGCGCCTGTACCTGCAGTGCAAGCCCGACGAGGACCTCACCGAATGGTCCGATGCGCGGATCTGGGACGAACTGCACACGCGCTTCTCGAACGACACGGGCTGGACGCCGACCGAGGGCCGGATCACGCAGAAAAGCGTGACGCCGATGCGCAGCTTCGTGTCGGAGACGATGCAGCACGGGCGCCTCTTCCTCGCCGGCGACGCCGCGCACATCGTGCCGCCGACCGGCGCGAAGGGGATGAACCTCGCGGTGGCCGACGTCCGCGCGCTGTCCCGCGCGCTCGGCGCGCGCTACCGCAACGGCGACGCGACGCTGCTCGACGCGTATTCGGCGACCTGCCTCGAACGCGTGTGGCGCGCCGAGCACTTCTCGTACTTCATGACGAACATGCTGCACTCGTCGCCGGAGGATTCGCCGTTCGTCAATCGCCTGAAGTTTGCCGAGCTGAAATACGTGACGCGCTCGCGGGCCGCCGCGCAGTCGCTCGCCGAAAACTACGTCGGGCTGCCGTTCGACGACGCGACGCCCCCCGAGGGAACCCGCCTTGACAACGCGCTGTGCGCGACTCTATGATCGGCCCATCGTTCGCTAATCGAATCTAGGTTCGATTAGCGAACAAATACCGGGATCGAGATCGGCCCCGGCGCGACACGCGGCACGCGCGTGTCCCCTCGACAGGCCGCGCATCGAGCCGCGGGTTCGTATCAGGAAGAGACATGGTCAACAAGATTTTCGAATCGCTTCAGTCGGCGGTGGCCGACATCCACGACGGCGCGACAATCATGATCGGCGGCTTCGGCACGGCCGGCATGCCGTCCGAACTGATCGACGCGCTGATCGAACAGGGCGCGCGCGACCTGACGATCGTCAACAACAACGCGGGCAACGGCGAGACGGGCCTCGCGGCGCTGCTGAAGGCGAAGCAGGTGCGCAAGATCATCTGCTCGTTCCCACGCCAGAGCGATTCGCAGGTGTTCGACGGGCTGTACCGCGCCGGCGAGATCGAGCTGGAGCTCGTGCCGCAGGGCAACCTCGCGGAGCGTATCCGCGCGGCGGGCGCCGGCATCGGCGGCTTCTTCACGCCGACGGGTTACGGCACCAAGCTCGCGGAAGGCAAGGAAACGCGCGTGATCGACGGCAAGCCGTATGTGTTCGAGACGCCGATCCACGCCGATTTCGCGCTCGTGAAGGCGTACAAGGGCGATCGCTGGGGCAATCTCGTGTATCGCAAGACCGCGCGCAACTTCGGGCCGATCATGGCCAGCGCCGCGAAGGTCGCGATCGTGCAGGTGTCGGAAGTCGTGCCGCTCGGCGCGCTGAACCCGGAACACATCGTGACGCCGGGCATTTTCGTCCAGCGCGTCGTCGAGGTGCCGCAGGCCGCGCATGCGGCCGAGCTGGCTGCCGAACATGCTGCATCGCAAGCCGCTTGAGGGAGATATTCAGATGAAACGACTGACCCGCGATGAAATGGCCAAGCGCGTCGCCCAGGACATCCCCGAAGGCGCGTACGTGAACCTCGGCATCGGCGTGCCGACGCTGGTGGCGAACCACCTCGATCCGAGCAAGGAGATCTTCCTGCACAGCGAGAACGGCCTGCTCGGCATGGGCCCCGCGCCCGCGCCCGGCGAGGAAGACGACGAACTGATCAACGCCGGCAAGCAGCATGTGACGCTGCTCACCGGCGGCGCATATTTCCACCATTCGGATTCGTTCGCGATGATGCGCGGCGGCCACCTCGATTACTGCGTGCTCGGCGCGTTCCAGGTATCGGCGAACGGCGACCTCGCGAACTGGCATACGGGCGCGCCCGATGCGATTCCGGCGGTCGGCGGCGCGATGGACCTCGCGATCGGCGCGAAGCAGGTGTTCGTGATGATGGAGCACCTGACGAAGCAGGGCGAAAGCAAGATCGTCGCGCAGTGCTCGTATCCGGTCACCGGCGTGCAATGCGTGAGCCGTATCTATACGGATCTCGCCGTGCTCGACGTGACGGCCGACGGGCTGGCCGTGAGCGAGATCTTCACCGACCTGTCGTTCGACGAACTGCAGAAGCTGACCGGCGTGCCGCTGATCGACGCGACGCAAAAGGCGGCTGCCTGAACCGCAGGCGTGCCGGCGCGTCCGTTTGCGCGCATGCCGGCACGCTTGGGTGGACAATAGGCGCACGCCGTTTCCCCAATCTGATGCCATGCTCGAAGACAGCGCCCGCCTGACCTCCCTCATCTGCGGCACCGAGCCGCTCAACCGGATCTGGTCGCCCCGCGCGACGATCCAGCGGATGCTCGACGTCGAGGCCGCGCTCGCGCGTGCGCTCGCCGCGCAGCAGGTGATTCCCGCCGCCGCGGTCGCGCCGATCGAGCGCGCGTGCGACGCAAGCCGGCTCGACGCCGACGCGCTCGCGCACGGCGCGGCGCTCGGCGGCAATCTCGCGATTCCGCTCGTCAAGCAGCTCACCGCGCAGGTGAAGGCCGACGACCCCGAGGCCGCGAAGTTCGTGCACTGGGGGGCGACGAGCCAGGACATCATCGATACCGCGACCGTCCTGCAGCTACGCGACACGCTCGACGTGCTCGAGCCGATGCTCGACGAAGCGTGTGCGTCGCTCGCGGCGCTCGCGCGCACGCATCGCGCGACGCCGATGATCGGCCGCACGTGGCTGCAGCAGGCGCTGCCGATCACGCTCGGCCTGAAATTCGCGCAATGGCTCGACGCGCTGCTGCGCCATCGCGCGCGTTTCGCCGAATTGCGCGAACGCGCGCTGGTGCTGCAGTTCGGCGGCGCGGCCGGCACGCTCGCGAGCCTGCGCGAGCACGCGGCCGGCGTCACGGCCGCGCTGGCGGCGGACCTGAAGCTCGCCGCACCGGCCGTGCCGTGGCACACGCAGCGCGACCGCATCGCGGAAGCCGCGTCCTGCTTCGGGATGCTGACGGGTACGCTCGGCAAGATCGCGCGCGACGTGTCGCTGCAGATGCAGACCGAAGTCGGCGAGCTTGGCGAACCGGCCGCCGCCGGCAAGGGCGGCTCGTCGACGATGCCGCACAAGCGCAACCCGGTCGGTTGCGCGGCGGTGCTCACCGCCGCGGTGCGCGCACCGAACCTCGTCGCGACGGTGTTCGCGGGCATGGTCCAGGAACATGAACGTGCGCTCGGCGGCTGGCAGGCCGAATGGGAAGCGCTGCCCGATCTCGCGCGCCTGACCGGCGGCGCGCTTGCGCAGATCGCGCAGATCGTCGCGGGCCTCGACGTGAACACCGAGCGCCTTGCCGCGAATCTCGAACTGACGCGCGGGCTGATTCTCGGCGAAGCGGTGATGCTCGCGCTCGGCGACAAGATCGGCCGGCTCGACGCGCATCACGTCGTCGAGCATGCGTCGAAGGAAGCCGTGCGCACGGGCTCGACGCTGTTCGATGTGCTCGCCGCCGATGCGACCGTGTCGGCGCACCTGTCGCGCGACGCGCTCGCGCGGCTGCTTGATCCCGCTCATTACGTCGGCGAGGCGCAGGCCTGCGTCGACGCCGTGCTCGCGCTGCACGCGGGCACGCAATAACCAGGAGAACCTCGATGCCTTTCGCCACTGTCAACGGCGTGAAACTGCATTACCGGATCGACCGTGCCGCGCGTGACGACGCGCCGTGGCTCGTCTTCTCGAACTCGCTCGGCGCCGACCTGCAGATGTGGGCACCGCAGATCCGTCCGCTCACGCAGCACTTCAACATCCTGCGCTACGACACGCGCGGCCACGGCCATTCCGATGCACCGGCCGGTTCGTACACGATCGAGCAGCTCGCCGGCGACGTGATCGGCCTGCTCGACCACGTCGGCATCGATCGCGCGCATTTCTGCGGAATCTCGATGGGCGGGCTGACGGGCGCGGCGCTGGCCGCGCGCTTCCCGTCGCGCATTGTGCGCGCGGTGCTGTCGAACACCGCGGCAAAGATCGGTTCGCCGGAAGTGTGGGCGCCGCGCGCGCAGAAGGCGCGCGCCGAAGGGATGGCCGCGCTCGCCGACGCCGTGCTGCCGCGCTGGTTCACCGACGCATTCGTCGAGCGTGAGCCGCGCCTGTTCGATGCGATCCGCGACACCTTCGTCCATACCGACAAGGACGGTTATGCGGCGAACTGCGACGCGCTGAATGCCGCCGACCTGCGCGAAGAGGTGAAAGGCATCGCGCTGCCGGTGCTCGTCGTGACCGGCGCGAAGGATATGTCGACGCCGCCCGACCAGGGCCGCGCGCTCGCCGCCGCGATTCCGGGTGCGCAGCACGTCGAATTCGACGCCGCGCATATTTCGAACATCGAGTGCACCGACGGCTTCAACCGCGCGCTGCTCGATTTCCTGACCGCGTGAGGCACCGGCGATGAACGACCAGGAACGTTACGAAGCAGGGATGACGGTGCGTCGCGCGGTGCTCGGCGACGCGCACGTCGATCGTTCGATCGAGAACCGTACCGAGGTGACCGACGAATTCCAGAACCTGATCACGCGTTATGCATGGGGCGAGATCTGGACGCGCGACGGCCTGCCGCGCCATACGCGCAGCCTGCTGACCATCGCGATGATGGTGGCGCTCAATCGCGGCGAGGAGCTTGCGCTCCATCTGCGCGCCGCGCGCAACAACGGCGTGACCCGCGACGAGATCAAGGAAGTGCTGCTGCAGACCGCGATCTATTGCGGCGTGCCGGCCGCGAATTCCGCGTTCCATCTCGCGGACAAGATCTTCAAGGAACAGGACGCGGCCGCGTAAGACGGTCGGTCAGGCGCGGCCGGTTGAGGGCGGCCGCAACCGATCGCGTGGCCCGCTGTCGCAAGCGGGCCGTCGACGACGGAATCGATGAACGCGCCGGCAGAGCATCGGCGCACGGCACACCGGATGATTGGTGGACGAACAAAGGAAGGGCGCGGCTGCCATGCCGTATTGCTCATACATTATTAGCGTTGCATGGGACCGGAGTAAGCGCTGACGCGCCAACGCCGGTCGACCACGACGCATGGGATCCACGTAGGCGCTGAGGCGTCAGCTTGGATCGACACAGGAGACTAGCGATGAATCGCGCACCCGTGGTCGATGTCCAGACCTTCATCAACGAGCAGCCGTTCGGCGGCTTTCAATGGCTCGTGTTCCTCATGTGTTTCGTGATCGTGCTGCTCGACGGCTTCGATACGGCCGCGATCGGCTTCATCGCGCCGTCGCTGCTCGGCGAATGGAACCTCACCAAGCCCGATCTCGCACCGGTACTCAGCGCCGCGCTGTTCGGCCTCGCGTGCGGCGCGCTCGTGTCGGGCCCGCTGTCCGACCGGCTCGGCCGCCGTTCGCTGCTGCTCGGCTCGGTATTCCTGTTCGGCGTCGCATGCCTGATGTCCGCATTCTCGACGACCATCGGGCACCTGACGATCCTGCGTTTCATCACCGGCGTCGGGCTGGGCGCGGCGATGCCGAACGCGGTCACGATGATGGGCGAGTTCTGCCCGGACAAGCGCCGCGCGACCGTGATCAACCTGATGTTCTGCGGCTTCCCGCTCGGCGCCGCGTTCGGCGGTTTCCTGGCCGCGTGGATGATTCCGCATTTCGGCTGGCGCAGCGTGCTGATCCTCGGCGGCGTGACGCCGCTGCTGCTCGGCGTGCTGTTGCTGCTGAAGATGCCGGAATCGGTGCGCTTCATGGTCGCGAGCGGCCAGCATGTCGACAAGATCCGCGCAACGCTTGCGCGCATCTCGCGCGAAGCGCTGAACGCCGGTTCGTTCGCGATGACCGAAGCCGCGCCGCAGACCGGCAGCAAGGGCCTCGGCGTCGTGCTGTCGCGCTCGTACATCGTCGGCTCGGTGATGCTGTGGCTCGCGTACTTCATGGGGCTCGTGATCTTCTACGCGTCGATCAACTGGATGCCGATCCTGCTGAAGGATGCTGGGCTGACGCCGAAGAGCGCGACGCTGATCTCCGCGCTGTTCCCGCTCGGCGGTGTGGGTGCCGTGCTGTGCGGCGTGCTGATGGACCGCTTCAACGCGAACCGCGTGATCGCCGTGTGCTACGCGCTGACGGCCGTCAGCGTGTATGCGATCGGGCAGGCGGCCGGTAACGTCGGGCTGCTCGTGCTGGTCGTGTTCGTGGCCGGCGTGCTGATGAACACCGCGCAATCGTCGATGCCGGCGCTCGCCGCCGCGTTCTATCCGACCGAGGGGCGCGGCACGGGTGTCGCGTGGATGCTCGGCGTCGGCCGCTTCGGCGGGATTGCGGGATCGTTCCTCGTCGCCGAGCTGACGCGCCGGCATGTCTCGTTCGCGGGCGTGTTTGCGACGATCGCCGTCGCGGGCTTGCTCGCGTGTGTCGCGCTGCTGATCAAGCAGATGGCGCGGCCGCACGGCGTGACGCAGCCGGCAGGCAAGATCGAATCGCTCGGGCATTGAGCGAAGCGCGGGCCGGTGCGATGCGCCGGCCCGCCGATACGGCGGCCGTCGGGCCGCCGGTTATTCTTCCGCGTCGTGTTCCTTCACGAAGTTGCGCAGATACGCGCGCAGCGCGGCCTCCCGGCTGCGATGATCGGAGAGGTTCGCGGCGCCCATGTCTTCCTCTTCGCCGAACATCGTCGGCGGCGCGCAATAGATGCCGATCTCGATGTCTTCGCGCAACACACGAATCTCGTGCGTGAGCGGGCGATACTCGGCGATCCAGTGCATCCCCTCGATGTGTTCACCCGCCCTCAGCAGTGGCTTCATCGGCACTCTCCCGGCAGCAGCGGCGCAACCGGCGAAGCGGTTGCGCGCGCTCGTACCAAAAGGGTACGCCTGCATGGCACGAATCTCAACGGGCGCGCCGTGAGCGCTCACTGCGGCAGCAGGTGCGCGATCAGGGGGTACAGCGACAGGATCAGCAGCACGGCCATCGTCACGTTGAAGAGGCGCAACGCGCGGGGATTCGACAGGAAGCGGCGCAGGCCGAGCCCGAACGCGGCCCACAGGCTGATGCACGGAAAGCCGATCAGAATGAATACGACGGCCATCCACGCGGCGTTCATCCCGTAGTCGCCGGACAGGCGGACCGTCGTCGCGGCGGTCAGCACCATCATCCATGCCTTCGGATTGATCCACTGGAAAGCGGCGGCTTCGATGAACGTCATCGGCCGCGGCTTGCCGCCGTGTGCCTTCACTTCGCCCGACGTGCCGATGCGCCACGCGAGGTACAGCAGGTACGCGACGCTCGCGACTTCGAGGATCGTATAGAGCAGCGGCAGGCGCTTGAATGCTTCGCCGAGGCCGAAGCCGACACAGAGCATCAGGATCGCGACGCCGGTGCTGATGCCGAACAGGTGCGGCATGGTGCGGCGGAAACCGAAGTTGACGCCGGATGCGAGCAGCATCGTGTTGTTCGGGCCGGGCGTGATCGACGTGACGAGCGCAAACAGCATGCCGGCGGGCAGCGCGCTCAGGGTGAGGAATTCCATCGCGGATTCTCCATTCTGTTCTGGACTGGGATGGAGGTCAGTTTAGCGACGGTTTTCTGTACAGTACCGGTACAGTTTGATTGACGATTGCCGGTACGGGGTTTGATCGCTCGTGCGCTGATGCGAGATAGCGCTTGCATGGCCGTGGTATAGCGCGCATTCTCATGACGTTCGATGTGCGTGACAGATGGTTTTGCTCTGACTCCTTACGCTTCCCCCTGTCCGCACAGCTAAGCAGAAGGCTCACCACGACGATCCTGCGCGCGAACGTCGAAGCTGCGAACTTCGCGCGTCAACCGAGCCTCCCTCCGAGGTTTGATCCGCCAGTTCCGTGCGCGAGAGATGCCGTCGGCGGCAAGCCTGCGGGTCGTCGTCCGGTCCTCGTATAGGGCGGCCGACGATGAAATTCAGTCACCGCGACGGTCCTGAAATTTGAAATTCTCTTTTGGGAACCGGCATGCCTAAGCAAACCGCACTGAAGCCAGCCACGCCCGCCAGCCACAGCGATTACGTTGACGTGAAAAAGGCGCGTGCCTTGGCACTGAAGCGCGCGGACAGCGAGCGTGCCGAGAAGCGGCGTGAAAATGACGCCCGCATCGATGTCAATGCGAGCAAGTGGCGTTACATCTGTCAGGAGAGTTAGATGGCGAATAACACCGTGACGCTCAACTTTCCGAATCCCAGTCGCTCCTACGACGCTTCCAGACACTGTGTGTGTTTCTGGGGCTACGACAATTCTCGCGAGATTACCTTTCTGGTCGACGATGCGATGCTGGCGAAACTGAACTTCGACATGGATTCTGGCGAGCCCGCCTTGCTTGCGGCCTTCGACCGCAATCGCGACCGGATTCTGGGACTCGCCCGAGACCTTTACAAGGGGGGACCTCAGAACCGGTACACGATCTCGTGAGGTCGGCCCCCGTTTGCACGCGTACCCTACGTGCGTCTTCTTTCTGACCTGCACTCGCCGCGTGTGCGAGTATTCCGGAGCTGAGGGGGCATGGATCGGTCGAAGGATGCGCTGCTTGATTGTCACGAACGCAGCAAGCACCGTCTCGACTTCTGCACTCCTGGCCCTGGGGGGCTCGACTCGACAACCCAGCCGGATCATCCGTTTCGGGTATTTCACGGCGCACCGCGTGTTGCTCTGCCGTTAGCCGCGGACACTCTGGCCACGCGCTACAACGCGTTACGCTGCGGCACCTTGCCGCCCACGCAGGGATTCGATCTGTCCCATCCGGCAATCCTGTTCGAACGCTCACTCTGCCTGTCGGCGTGGAAATCAGATGGCGCCCAGCGGTGGGCACTGCGCTGCAACCCTTCGAGCGGAAATCTGCATCCGACCGAAGCCTATCTTCTATATCCGGCTCTGCCCGGCTTCTCGCGTAACGTCTGCTTCGCGCGTTCGAGTCTCAAGCCGATGACGCTTCGTGTCGTTGGGGCGTCTTGGGTAGAGGCTGCAGCCACTGGAGGAGTGACATATGTCGGGTCAGCCATCCATGATCGAAAATCATCTGCTGGCAGCATTACCGGTAGAAGATCTGGCGCATATTTCGCCGCAGCTCGTGCTGGTCGACATGCCGTTGGGAAAGGTGCTGTACGAGTCGGGCGGTGCGCTCAGTCACGTCTATTTTCCGACGACGTCCATCGTGTCGCTGTTGTACGTGATGGAAGACGGTTCGTCAGCCGAAATTGCCATCGTCGGCAACGACGGGTTGATCGGCATCGCGCTATTCATGGGGGGCGAAACAACCCCGAGCCGCGCGATCGTCCAAAGCGCGGGACACGCTTACCGACTCGATGCGCGCATCCTGAAAGACGAGTTCCGTCGAGGCGGTTCGATGCAGCGGCTGTTGCTACGCTACACCCAGGCGCTCATCACACAGATGGCGCAAACAGCCGTATGCAATCGCCATCACTCGATCGATCAGCAGCTCTGTCGGTGGCTCCTGCTCAGCCTTGATCGCCTGCCATCGAGCGAACTGAAAATGACGCAGGAACTGATCGCCAACATGCTCGGTGTCCGCCGGTCGGGCGTGACGGAAGCTGCACTGAAACTTCAGGATGCCGGGTTGATCCGGTACAACTATGGGCACATCGAGGTATTGGATCGCTCCGGGCTCGAGAAGCGCGTGTGCGAATGCTACGGCGTGGTCAGGCGAGAATTCGACCGCCTGCTCCCTGATTTGAAGCGCCTTGAGAAACGGCGCTGATGCTATCCCGCATCCATGCCATCCCGCCCGTACGGCAGCGTACCGACTTCAGACGCTCGCACGCGCAAGCTGACACATGACGCACGGACTGCAGATCGGCCGCAGACTTCATCGAGATGTAAACGCCGTGATCGAAGTGGGCCGTCGCGATCCGTATCGCTTGCGCAGTTTTATCTCGACTCGGGCGGCGCGAGCCAATCAATGACGAAACCGGGGTTGTGGAGGGAGCATGTTGATGAACGATTGCCCGAAATGGGAAAAAAACGCGAAGGACGAGCAGCAAGAACAGGCGGAGGCACGCGCGACCGACGATGGCATGCCCGTGGTTCACCCGGAGCGGCAGAGAAGCCGTGCCCATTCGTGGAAAGCCGTTACACCCAGGCAGCGTATTTCCGATGCAAGGAAACGTCTGGGCATGGGTTTTCTGCCGAACCTATAGCGTATGTGTAGCAAAACTCCTCGCTCTCAAACAGAACGTGGAGCCGCCCCAGCAAGGCGGAACTCGAAGCCGGCCAAACGCCGGCTTTTTACTTTGGCGTGTCGCTCGTGACGACAAACGGCGCATGCATCACTTTCCCGCATCGGTGAAGCGACGCAACCCGGGCAGATGAATTCGCCGAGTCGCGTTCGGCAGCTGCGCCAACACAAGTTCGTGGCAGGAGGACCGCAACGCTGGGTGGCCAATTCCTTCCGTACACTCGGCCACCAACGCTTCGCGGCTCATATGGCGCGATTTCGCCACTGCATCGATCTTTTCGACGAGCTGCTTGGGGAGGCATGGCAAGACCAGCACCGAAGACGTCGGCCGGGCGATATCAATGAACCTCCAGATGCAAAATTGGTGCCGCTACGCGGAGCAAAGCGATGTCACCGCCATCGACGATTTTTCGGACTGGATGCCTTCGCAAACAGACCTCGTTTCGAATAGGCTGCTGAGCGCGCCGTCTGCAAGGAATGCGCACGTTGGTGCAGTCAGAGAGTAGCCAGTATCCGGAGTTGATGTTCGCTTTCGGCCCCGCGAACCAGTGCGTAGGCCCGCATCTCCGTGCGCTCAAGGAGCGGAATGGATTCCGAGCCGGAAAAGTCGCTCCATGCGTCGTCCGCGATCGAGGTCGGCGCGCCGCGGGCTCTCGCGAACGCTCGCAGGAGAGGGCTTGCCGCGCGGCGCAGCACGAGGCGGTCAGCGTTCAGAACATACGGTGGGCAGTCAGTCCGTAAGACGAGGTAGTACGGAATCGCATTGCGATCACTTTGCATGGTGGCGATACCGGTGAGGAAGAATGCGTGCGTTCAGCTTCTCGTGCCGTCGTGGCCGACCGCTGCGTTTGACCGAACTACATGTCGATGACCGAAGCTCCACTCACCTTTCCGTCGATGATGTCCTTTCCCTGCTGCCGGGCGGCACGCCTTGCCATACCAAAGTCGGAGTATGTATGCGGTTGGCCCAGCCTGAAAATACGGCTCGCGGCGGAGGTTGCTATCGCGCCCGGGCGGCATATCCGTACCGCGATGTCATACCCTTCGGCGTAACGGGAATGCCCGTCAAAGCGACTGAATGTACGGGCGAAGACGAGGGGAT
Source organism: Burkholderia cepacia ATCC 25416 (assembly GCF_001411495.1). Lineage (NCBI taxonomy): Bacteria > Pseudomonadati > Pseudomonadota > Betaproteobacteria > Burkholderiales > Burkholderiaceae > Burkholderia > Burkholderia cepacia. The sequence goes on from NZ_CP012982.1 coordinate 1,827,525, forward strand.
GAAGTTCGTACCCCTTGTAGAGAAGAAGCAGGTGTGTCGACATGATGGCCACTCCGCAGGGGGCGACTTGCTATACGCTCGAACGAGCTTTTCATTTCCGCCGCCGCAGCCGGCTTAGCAGGTCAAGCGCCACCGTGTCAGCGTCGTTGTTGATCATTTCCGCTCGCAACAGCAGACCGCCAACACGGACGGCTGCATCCCAACTGTCTTCCGTCATTGCCTGATGGTTGCGTGCAAGTTGCTCGGCAAGAGCCTGGAGCGCCGCCATCCTTGCCGATTCGCCGGAAGTCCGGCGCTCCTCCCTCCCGGCAATGAGCCGGAACAGGCCCAGGACCGACTCGGCGGTAACGGAGGGGATAGTCATTCGAACTTTATACGCCCTTTCGGTCCGCTCCGCCCAATATATTCGCGCTGGTCCCCGAGCCTGCCTAGTACCGCCTCGCATACCCCTCGCGATACAGCGAGGCGCCGATCGACGTCAGAACTGCGATCTCCTCCTCACTCAATCGACTCCATGCCTCCGCCAACCAGCCGGCGAATCCGGCACAAGCATGATCCAGATCGGCGGCCGCCTTTCCCTCTGCGTTCCTCCGCTCGAAAATCATCATCACGTCATGTGGCGTCATAGTCGGCTCCTCGTGAGCTTCCAGCATAGGCGATCGGTGGCGTCTGCCCCTACTCCTTCGCACGCTCGATGTTCGCTCTCTGGCGTGCCCGCAGCAACGAGCCGAAGCCGGCCGGTAGCGGTTCGACCTGGTGTCCTGTTCCGTTGACGTCAACATGCTGCGCACATATGGATCGGTTAAGGCCTACGTGCGCCATGTCATCGCCCGCATCGCCGATGCATCCTGTGAACCGCGTCGGTCAGTTGCAGCCATGGGCCGTCGCTGGTCAGCTTCGCTTCAAATTCTTCCGAGTGCATGGTCATATCAATTCGTATTCCTGCATGATAAGTCGGTCATGGACGGGCGGAATGTCCTTTGACTGAGGTGGATTCAACCGGTCGAATGTCATGGTGACGTAGGCAGCCAACGACAGTCGATAGCCGGCTGTTGCCTGCCGCGGCGACGCACGGCATTTGATTCGACGAATGAGCGCTTCGATCACGACTCTCATGGTCGCAATGGGACTACACTGAAGACGCCATAGCAGGAGGAGACAGCGATGACAGACTCCGACCCCCAAAGCACCTTCCGGGGCCTGCCGCTAACCGCGGAGCAGGACGCGGAAGTGAAACACTACATAAAGGTCCGAACCCGGCGTGGCCTGCCATGGGACACGCCGGAGCTGAGGGCGATGCTCAAGGACATGCTGCTACCCCCGGGTGACGGCAACAGCGATGTCGACTCCGCGGAGGACGAAACCAAAGCGGCCGCCGAGCGCGCAACGGCTTCGGTCGACGAAGCGATGGACCCTATCGAGGCGAGCGAGGAGTGGAACGCGGCCATGGAGTCGGAAAGCATGAAAGGACCCAGACGATAAAACTGCAGGCGATGACGCTTGCTTTCCGGTAGCGCCGTATGTGGGGGATCGTGAGGTATTCCGCATGAGTTCGGTATGCATGATTTCAACGCTCGAACGCGTGCCGTCGGCCTCGCGACATCTCCGCTGAACACGAGGGGGCCGGATATGCGGCTGATCGAACCGGATGAACACAGAGACTTTCTGGCGACCTTGGAGAGCCGTGGCTTGGCAGAGGGCGATTTCGATCTTCAGGAGACGGATACGACCGACCCGAAGGGTGATGAGAACCTCGGTCTGCAGGGCTATGTCACCATCACCAGGCTCTCGACGCAGATTACGAAGGAATACGTGATCGGCGACGAAAGCGACTGGCTACAGCATTTCAGGAAAGATCTCGAAGCGGGTGCCTTCGACGGGCTGGAATGATATCCCGACGCGACGTGCCGCACTTGGGAGGAAGTTCGGCTCACGAGAGTCGCGGACTTCGAGGATGCGGAACGCATGCGGCCCGATCTGGCGGTGATGAATCCGTTGGAGGGCGTGCTTGCTGCCTTGGTCTGCGGCCCTCCAGGGATGGCCATCCTCTCGACCGACCTTCGACACCGCGTCAACCTGCCTTGGCAGCAGCATGTATTGCCGTCGGCTTCGATCCCGGCGACGCCCTGATTGCTCGGGCGGCTGGCGTGCCACCCGAATTTCAATTCGTCAACGCGGGGAGATCGTCGGCCAAATGCGCGTCGAGCCATTCGTGCGCCCAGTTTTTCGCAAAGGCAATCGCATCCTCGCGCACGTCGAAGCCAGCCAGGTCTCCGCTCAGTTGAACGTCGCACGTACTGCCGTCTGCACGATCGATGCTGATCCGCGCGTGTGCCATGTATTCCCCGTCGGCCCTGCGCGGTGTCGGGTCGATATGGAATCGGGTTGAGTCGAGTTGCATTTTCCTTCCTCCTTCAGTTGCCGCGGGGCCCGTGGCCACCGCGAAGCGTATCGTCGCGACCAGAACAGTCAAAGCTTGAGGCGTGCCATGATCCGGCCTGCTTCCTAGTCCGATTCGCAGCTCGCCGTTCCGCCTTTACGCAACAGCGCGCAGATCGAGAAAAACATCGGAAAGGCATCCTCATCGATTTCATGGCGACGATCGAGAATGACGCCATCCATCTCGGCGCGAGCGTCATACGGCAGGAACTGTTCGATGACACCGGAACCATTGCGCTGAATCCACTTCAGCAGGTCATTCCTGTTCATATCCAGCCTCTCGACGTTGCCGGCGCGCCATGCGCCAGGCGTGTTTGAGTCTGTGGCAGCGCCGCGGACGCAGAAACAGGATGGACCGAGGAAGGGATCAGGACGCGTTATCCAACACGCTCGTGTCCTGTAGACAGGCATCGATCAGGCGCTTCGCACACGCAGCCGATACGCGGCGCGCTCGTCCGCATTGCGCGGTTTAGATGAGAGGCCCAATCACGTTCGGAGGGGGCGCCTTGAGTGGCGCGGGAATCGGTAGTGAGTCAGTCAACGACCCCATCCTACGCCCATTGGCGAACTTGTACAGGGAAAGTTCTGCACGAGCCGCCGCATGGCATGCCGCCCCGATCGGGCGCGGGACGAACCGGCTCAGCCGCGCGTGAACAATCGCCGATATGCGGGGAGATGGGGCCACGACGGTATCGTCGAAATTTCAATTAGACATTCGAAGCAAATCGAAGCCACGGCGCCAAGGGTATACAACCGGGGCGAGCCTCGCCGGTCGCGGCGTGTTCTTGCGCTGCCACCCGAAATGCGCCGACCGAAACAGCTTGACACGGAGTTGGGCCCCGCGTAGGGTGGGTGTTCGAAGCCTTCAAGAAGCGCGATTGCTGCTCATCACTGACCGCGGAACGCGGTATTCGTTGTCCTCTCCCTCCTTGATCCTTTTTCGTGCTCCCCTATCGGGGCGCATACATTTGTCCAATATCAGGAGAAGTTCCATGGATACCGGTACCGTCAAGTGGTTCAACGACAACAAGGGTTTTGGCTTCATCACGCCTGACAGCGGCGGCGATGATCTGTTCGCGCACTTCTCGGAGATTCGCGGCGATGGCTTCAAGACGCTGGCCGAAGGTCAAAAGGTCAGCTACGAGACGAAGAACGGGCCCAAGGGGCTGCAGGCCTCGAACATCGTTCCTCAGTAATCCACATCATTAGTCGGTCCTGCGTGCAGGATCGGCCACGCAATCATCGTCGGAGACTTTCGCATCCGCTGCAGGCGCCCACAGCTCTGCTGCGGCTACCGTTTCGCCTCGAGACGTACACCCCAAGGAAGAAAGTGGGGGATGCCGCGCATCCGGTGGCGAACGATCGGACGGCTCATTCATCGTGAGATCGCGATCGACGCATACAGAGGCAACTTTGACCAAGAGTCAATCGCGCAACAAAAGATCACTCGCGAGACCACGGCGCGCCAAGGATTTGCCGGTGCTCGGCACGGCGCTGAACCGGGTGCCACCGAATGCACCCTCTGCGCCCATCAAATCGAGCGGCAAGAAGCGTTCCACCGAGACACGTTAACGCCCGGACGAGGTGCGGCCCGCATGTCGCGTTGGTACGCGCCCCACGCATGAGCGTTTTCGATATTTGCACGGAAACCGCTCCCTGTCGGGGACCGGATATCCGCACGCCGCTGCGATTGCGGCGCGTCACATTGATTGGAGAAAATGATTTGGCAAAGGAAGAATTGCTGGAATTGGACGGCGTCGTGGATGAGGTGCTCCCGGACAGCAGGTTTCGCGTCACCCTGGAAAACGGCGCGGTCGTTGCGGCGTACGCATCGGGCCGCATGCGCAAACACCGCATCCGTATTCTCGCTGGCGACCGGGTCAAGCTGGAATTGTCGGTCTATGACCTCACCAAAGGGCGTATCAATTTCCGGCACAAAGACGAACGGGCTTCGCCCGGTGTGCCTCGAAACCGATTTGTTCGACGCTAACCACGTAGCGCCGATAGAAGATTGATTGCGCTCGTCTACGCAATTCGTCGCCGTCAATCACCAGGAGTTCATCATGAGCATGCGTACCTATCGCGGATTCGAAATATATCCGCTGATTTATCCTCACTTTCACACAGGCTCTGGCCGTGCTCACAACTACGAAGCCGGTTTCGACGCGGCGGTCAAGGTCTGCCTGCGCGGCACTGACGCCACGCTGACCCGGAGCCAGACCTTCAAGCTTGTCGACGGTTCGCCGTTTGCCAGTGCCGGTGACGCACGCCGGGCTTCGCAACGTTACGCAGAAGACATCATCGATCAGAACCGAGGCGAACATGGGATGTTCGGCGCAGTTCTTTGACACGGCTCGCTGTTGAACAGCAATGCATCGGAGCGCGCATCAATCGGAGACACGCGTCCCGATCTGAAATTGCGCGAGCCGACGCCATGCTGCCGGTCAAAGGGAAACTCGCGTCGTAACACCGACATTCCTTTCTGTCCCGTGTTCTCAAGGCAGATCACCGGGCGAGCGGCCGCATCGTGCGGCTGGCGCGCTACGCGCTAATGGACGTGGCGTTGCCGATTAACGTTGCGTAACGACCAGGCCCCCGACGCAGATTCGATCGATGCCTCGCGCCTTTTCGTACCCCTGGATTCGCTCTTCGAGCAATCTGCGTGCGAGCGTTCGTGCGGCGTCACGCGCCTCCACATCCGATGCAAAATCCCCTTCGGTATCGTGTTGCTCAGAGGTGCCGGGATCCTCTCCGATGCGGTGCAAGTGGACGATTCCGCGGTAGCGCCCAGACGTGGTCTGCATTACGCGAAGGCGTGCCACGTGCGTGTGGGTCGTACACACTTCATCATCCATGATGCCTTCCTTGCCAGGACCCCTGGCGAGACAACGACATGGCAGACTTCACCCGCCTGCCTGCATCCGTGTGTTCGGCTCCCGGTAAACTTCGGCAAGGCGGGGCTTATCGCCGCCAGCGCCGAGAGGTCAATGTTTGCGGTGCATCCACCCCAAGTGATGGGAGTCCAGCCACTGAACGACTTCCTTACTTGAATGTTCGCTCTGGTAACGGCGCGCCAACGCGACTGCAACCACCGCGACCACCGCAAGACCAACCACCCAACCAATCATCGACTGAGTCATGACAGCCTCCTTGTGGATGTGGAATGCAGCCATGATTGAATTCTAGGCGTCTTGGGGGAAGGATTCACAAGTTTTGCGCCACGCCGCGCGGACGAACCGGCTGCACATGCACGATCCCTGGGGGAGGTACGCTCGGCCTTCACCTGATCGGTCTTGCCCCATATCCAAGGATCTGGGGCGCAAGCGATTAAGCAGGTCGTACACTGGAAAATGGTCGCGCCGGAAAGCGAACCTCTGCTATCTCGGCACCAGGATTTCGGCAAACGCGCGCTCAGGCGTCTTGCGACAGGCTACGTTTGATCAGCCGCCGGGCCAACAGGCGCCATCCGATCGCTTCGACGCGGCCGACATCCAGAACGGATCGCTGCTCTCAGGTCGCCCGGGTGATAGGGGCACATGCTCGGTCGAATCCGAGATATCTGTCGCCATGCGTCAGGTGTCGAGGCGGAAATCCTGTTGACGTACGAGCCGCGGTGAGGCCTGACCGTCAAAATCGCCGGCGCGCACATCAGCGCCAACCTCTGCTCGCTCGTCGAGACCTGCAAGGCGAACGGGATCGGCCCGTGCAACCATCTGATCCGGTTGCTTCAATGTCCCCCGCTCGCGCAGACGGTCGACGGTTACACCAGGCTACTACCCTGGAATATGCGCTCCAATCCTCACGAATCGACCGAAGCGTAAGCGTTGCAGCCTGCTTCCAATGAAGGCAACGCGCATGTTTGCCATTTCCAGTCCGCTTGCGGCGTGATCGATCGCTCTTGCTTCCGGATTACCGGGAGTTGTGTTCCGGGCGCGACACAAAGATACTGTCTGGCGCGATATCCATCGCGGCGGCCGTGCCGAGCGTGTGGCGAATGAGCGTCACATTGAAGATCCTGCCTTTGGGAACCGCATACGCGGTATGGGCCGGAGCGTCCGACCAATACAAAGCAACAGTTTCTTGACGAGAGCACTTTCAAATGATCGATTTCAACGGGCCTGAAATCAATGTGGTGACGTGCACGTCCGGTGCACGCACCTTTCTCACCAACGCCTTTCTGGTCGAATTGCCGAACGGTGTCGTGGCCATCGACGCCATGATGACCGTATCGGATGCGCGCGAGGTGCGTCACCGGCTGGATGCCCTGCGCAAACCCTTGCTCGCGGTGCTGATCACGCACGGGCATCCCGATCACTACAACGGCATCGGCGAGCTGATCCGCGATCTTGATGATGTGCCGGTCATCACGACGCGGGGCGTCGACGAGGCGATGCGCCGTGTCGACGATGCCAAGGCAGTCCAGTGGCAGTCGGTGTTCGGCGACGATTGGCCTGCGCGGCGCACCTTCCCGAATCGCCTCGTGCATGACGGCGACGTGCTGCATTTCGATGGCGTGCCGTTCGAGGCAAGAGAGTTCGGCCCTGGCGAATCGAACTGGGATCTGGTCTGGGCCGTGGGAAACCACCAGCGTGTCGCCTTCGTCGGTGACATGGTATTCAACGGCGTCCATTCCTTCATGAACGACGGCCATACGGCGGACTGGCTGCGCAGCCTCGATGCGCTCGAACGTCGGTCCGGCGACATCGCACTGTTCTATACGGGCCACGGTCAGGCGGGCAAGCCGCTCGACATGATTGCCGCACAGCGTGCTTATATCGGGTGCTATCGCGCGGCGGTGGCCCGCCTCGCCAACGGCAATCGCAGCCTGGACGATGCCGGAAAGGACGAACTGGAGGCGATCATGAAGCGCTTCCTGCCCACGGCCGATCTCGACGTGTTCATCAAGGCCGGGGCGAATGCCGTTGCGGCCGAACTGGCGTTGGAGGAATCGGACAAGGCCATTTCCGCTGACCCGCACGCTCACTTCGACGCAAGGTGAGCAGGTCGCCGATGAAATGCACCGCATGTCGACCGTGAGCGGATGGCACTACGCGGTCGCGTGCACGCGTGGTTCATTGAAGGCCGAAGCCGGCCGGCAGCCGCAGCATCGTGGGCATGATGCGCGAACAAGGTACGGTGCTTGGCCGCGTCGAGGTCAGTCGTCGTCCTCTTCGTCGTCGCCAGCGGGGCGGCTGCTGATGAGCCGGCCGTCCTCGGTCAGGCTCAGACGTTGCTCTTGGCCACCCTGCACGATGGTGACGACATAACGTGCCTTGCCGTTCTTCACACGCCGTTGAATCACGCCGACATTGCCGCCTTGCCGTTGACGCTCGATCATTGCTCTCACCGCCTCCGGCGCGTGCTCGAGCGTCACGATCTCGCCGGCCCCCTGATCGGGCGCAGTCTTGTCGCAACCGGGCAGCGCGACGGACAGCGCGATCGCCAGCGCAATCACGCAACACATTCGCATCGCTTGCTCCTTGCCCGGTCGCTCGCGTCGTCCTCTCGAACATGAGAACGACGATCGCATGGCAACGTCCTGGCCTGATACGTCATGTTCGTTTCCCGGTGACGCGAGTCAGTGGCGGAGAAGCGGGAAAACCACGAGTCCGATGACGGCGGCCGCCGTCACGATCACCGGTTCCTGGAGCTTCTTGAAGCGCCACAGCAGCAGCACGGTCGTGACGGCGAGCAGTGCGGTCGGGACGTCGACGATCGATCGCTTCGCGATGACGAGGACGGAGCCCGTGATCGCGCCGACTGCCGCAGCCGTAATGCCATCGACGAATGCCTTGACGCCTGGACGGTGCCCATACTTCTTCACGTAGGGCGCGGGAATGACCGTGAACAGGTAACACGGCAGGAATGTGCCGAGTGCGGCGACGCATGCGCCAGGCAGGCCCGCTACGAGGTACCCGATGAAGCCGACGGTGATCACGACCGGGCCGGGCGTGATCATCGCGACCGCGACGGCATCCACGAACTGCTTGTCGTTCAGCCAGTGATGTTCGGTAACGACGCCGCCATAGAGGAACGGCACGATCGCGAGTCCGGAGCCGAACACGAACGCGCCGGCCTTCATGAAGAAGGCACCGATCTGGACCAGCTGCGGCAGGTCGATGCCACTCAATAGCCCGCTGGCTGCCGGCAAGTTGGCGGCGGCAACCGCATTCAGCCCGCCCCGCTGCAGCCACTTGGGCGGCGCGCGCCACAGCCAGCCGATCAGGCCTGCTGCAACGAAAAGCCATGCGATTTCCGATTCCGTGATGAAGGTCACGGCAGCCAGCGTCAGGAAGATCGCCCAGAGGAGCTTGTCGTTGCCGACGGTCTTGGTCGTGAGCTTGTAAGCGCTCATCGCGATGATGCCGACCACCGCGGCACCGACGCCGTAGAAGACGGCCTGCATCCACGACAGCCCGCCAAAATGCGCGTACGCGAACCCGAGCGCGAGCACCATCAGGAACGACGGCAGCACGAACGCGATACCGACGAGTGTCGCCCCGAGAAGGCGGTAGTGGACGAACCCGAGATAGATCGCGAGCTGGGCCGCCATCGGCCCCGGTGCGAGCTGGGCCAGCGTGAGCCCTTCCTTGTAGTCGGCCTCGGTTATCCAGCCGCGTCGCTCGACCAGGTCGCGACGCATATAGCCTGCGAGCGCGACCGGTCCGCCGAAACCGAACGTACCGAGACGCAACATGTAGGCGACCAGCTCGCCAAGCGAGTAGGTCGGTTCGGTCGTGGCGATGGTCGTCGTCATGATTTGGCCGGGGTTTCGCTCTTGCCGTCCGATGTGAAGTGCGCATACAGGGAGTCGAGTACGGCGCCCATCTGCTCGAGCAACTGATCGTCGTTCTCCGTCCGTTGGCGCGTGCCGGCCATCACGGCCTCGAAGCCCACTGCTTCAGGCGCGGCGGAACCGCCCACGTCGAGCGCATGCACGATCTCGCCGAGACGCATCAGGGCCGGGTCCTTGTCGAGTCCGAAGCTGGCCAGCAGAACTTCGAATGTCACGCGCTCGCCCACGTGCGTAAAAGTCGCGCCGTCGAAATCGAAGCCCAGCGCGTCAGCCGGGCAATCCGCCGGCGACGCGAGCCAGATGAAGCGCGCTTGCGCGTCGATGAACCGGCGGATCAGCCACGCACTGGCGACGCGATCGACCCACATCCGCTGTCGAGTCGCCCAGGCGCGGCCCTGGTACTCGCCGATCGCGAGCGGACGAATGACGCGGTCCGCGGCATGCGGCTCGCCCGGCGACAGCACCGTGTCGACCAGCGCACCGAAATCCTGCAGGGCGACTTCGGCGCGGGTGGCCGAATCGCCCGGGAAATAGTCGATCGCCCGGATGGCGTCGAGATCCTTGCGCGCGCGACGCAACAGGCGAGTGAGTTCGGCGGCTGATTGCCCGTCAAGCGTCTTGCGCACGTCGGCGAGCGCGCGTGTGAAGGTCGCGTAATCGTCGGCCCGGTCGAACAGCGCCCGGAATTCCTGTTCCTGGGACCGGTCGAGGCTCGGTGCGCGCAACAGGTGAGCTGCGCCGCCGCTCTCGGCAATCGCGCCCGCGAGTTCGCGCAGCGTCTCTTCATGCGCTTCGGTGTGGGGCAGCAGGTAAACGCCGTCGCGCAGCACCGCACAGCCTTTCGCCTTGAGCGCGCGCCAGAACCGCATGCGGGCCGTCGCGTTTTCCGTCGGAAGGGTCAGAACAAGCAGCGACCATGTAGAAATGGATTTCATGTAGCGAAGTCTACGTCTCAGTTGCTGTTTCTACAAAATTTATTTGAACGATCGCGTGTAGTCCCGCATGCCCTCCCGGCAGGTAGACAGGGTGTGACAGGTAGCCGCTCGCACGAGGCGCGCCAGGAAAGCGCTGCGCCTCGCTCGGGTGAGCGTGGGATGGGTGATCGCGTAATGGGGAACGAGGTGGACGACGCCCGGGTGCTTCGGGCCGGATTTCGGTCCGGCGGAACGATCTACGGCGTCACGACAAGTGCCGTATGCATCCCCGCTTCATAGCGGCCCGGCTTGTTGCAGATCAGCGCGTCGTGGCCCCGGCGTGAGCTTGAATGACATGCGCTTGCGCTTGCCGGGCGCGATATCTTCCGCTTCCCCGATTGTTTTCAGGGGGTGCTCCATCACCTGTCCTTTGCCGACAGGGAGCGCATCGTCGGGGGAGATCTGTCCTGAAGACGACGAACTCGTGGTTCGTTGCGGTCATGCACCGGATTGTCGACGGGCATCGCGTCGTCCGCCGAGTTGCCTTTCCTGCCGATCTGCCCGAGCTTGAAACGGCCGTCCTGTCGGTTGACCGGGCCGGGTTACGCGCCGTCACGCACAGCCGTCACGAGCGGCATCATCGCCGGCCCGATGGACGCGAGCAGGCGCTCTTTCGATACCCCGTCGCGGGATTGAACGGAAATGCCGTGCAACTGCGTCGCATAGAAATCGGCCAGCGCCTTGATGTCGGTGCCTCGCGCGAGCTGCCCCTGCTCGGCCGCGAGCTGCAAGCGTTCGGCGATCGATTGCGTGCGTGCGCGCCGGTGGGCGGCCAGCCATTCCATGACACCTTCGTTTTCGGCCGAGTAGTTGGTCGCGGCGGACACCACCATGCAGCCGTGCGGCTGGCCGCGCCTGGTATAAGCGGCGACGGCATCGCGCAGCATCCGTTCGACGGCCGCGCGGACATCGGTTTCCTCGCCGAGCGCACGATCGGCGAAGCCGCCTTCGCCTTGCTCGTAGAGTGCCACGGCCTCGTGGAACAGGGCTTCCTTGCTGCCGAACGCGGCATAGATGCGCGCTGACGCGATGCCCATCGCTTCGACCAGGTCGGACATCGACGTGCCTTCGTAGCCGCGCCGCCAGAACGCAAGCATCGCGCGTTTCAGCGCCATGTCGCGATCAAATTCTCTCGGTCGTCCCGCCATATCCCTTTCGCCCGTCGTCACATCGTGCACGGATTTTATCGCGCGCCGTGTTGACACGCGCCGTTCCCGCACTCTATTCTTTGTCAATCGACAAACAATTGGAATCGATCATGCGTACTCTCAAGGGCCCCAGTCTTCATCTCGCGCAGTTCGCCGACGATGCGGCGCCGTTCGACAGCCTGCCGAATATCGCGCAGTGGGCGGCCGGCGTCGGCTTCAAGGCGCTGCAGATTCCCGCGTGGGACGGTCGGCTGTTCGACGTGGAGACCGCCGCGGACAGTCAGGCCTATTGCGATGACATGAAGGGCATGCTGGCCGAACATGGGCTGGAGATCAGCGAACTGACCACGCATATCTTCGGGCAGCTGGTTGCCGTGCATCCGGCGTACGACGCCATGTGCGACAACTTCGCGCCCGAGGCCGTGCGCGGCAACCCGGCCGCGCGCACCGCGTGGGCGCTGGATCGGCTCGAGCTGGCGGCACGGGCTTCACGCCGCCTGGGGCTGACCGACATGGGCACCTTTTCGGGCTCGTTCGCGTGGCCTTACCTGTTTCCGTTCCCGCAACGGCCCGCCGGCCTGATCGAGACGGCCTTCGACGAACTGGCGCGTCGCTGGCGGCCGATTCTCGACGCCTGCGACGAAAACGGCGTCAACCTCTGCTATGAGATTCACCCCAGCGAAGACCTGCACGACGGCGTCAGTTTCGAGCGCTTCCATGCGCTGGTCGGCCAGCACGCGCGCTGCAAGATGCTGTTCGATCCCAGCCATTTCGTGCTGCAGCAACTGGACTATCTGGCGTACATCGACATCTACCGCGACCACATCCGCATGTTCCATGTGAAGGACGCGGAGTTCCTGCCTTCGGGACGCCAGGGCATCTACGGCGGCTACAGTTCGTGGCTGGAGCGCGCCGGCCGTTTCCGTTCGCTTGGCGACGGTCAGGTCGACTTCAAGGCGATTTTTTCGAAATTTGCTCAGTACGACTACACAGGATGGGCCACCCTCGAATGGGAGTGCTGCCTGAAGAATCAGGAGGACGGCGCGCGCGAAGGCGTCGCGTTCATCAATGACCACATCATCCGGGTGACGGAGCGCATCTTCGACGATTTCGCCGGTGCCGCGGTCGATCAACGGCAAATCCACGACATGCTCGGCATCGCTTGAGCCGTTTCCCCCCCCCACTGCCAGGAATCATCGATATGTCCGCTCAACTTCAGTCGTCGTCTGCCGACGCTCAAGGCTTTGCTCACCAATACGTACGCATCGACGGCCAGCGTATCCATTGCGTCACGGCCGGCGCCGGTACCCCGGTCCTGCTGATTCCGGGATGGCCGCAAACCTGGTACGCGTGGCGTCACGTGATGCAGGCGCTCGCCGCGCGCGGCTTCATGGCCGTCGCGGTCGATCCGCCAGGTACCGGCTATTCCGATCGGCCGCATGCGGGTTACGACACGGGGCACACGGCGGCGACGTTGCATCGCGTGATGGCGCAGCTCGGCTTCGATGTTTACCAGGTGGCCGGCCACGATGTCGGCATGTGGGTGGCCTATGCGCTGGCGAGCGACCGGCCCGACGCCGTGAAGTCGCTGGCGCTCACGGAGGCGGTGATCCCCGGGCTGGCGCCCGCGCCGTCGATCTTCGCCCCGCCGGAAGAAAACATCTTCCTGTGGCATTTCATGTTCAACCAGCTGGCCGACCTGCCCGAGACGCTGATTGCGGGCCGTGAGCGGGCGTATCTGGAGTTCATGTTCAACCGCTGGTCGTTCCGGCGCGATCGTGTGGCCGTCGATGTGTATATCGATGCCTATGCGGCACCGGGCGGCTTGCGCGGCGGCTTCTCCTATTACCGTGCGATTCCGGAGACGATCCGGCAGAACCAGGCGCGGGCGCAGCGCAAGCTGACGATGCCGGTGCTCGCCATCGGTGCCGAACATGCCACCGGCGATGCGCCGCTGGTTACGATGCGCGGCAACGCGACCGATCTGCAGGGCGCGGTGGTCCAGGCTTGCGGCCACTTCATCATGGAAGAGGCCCCCGACGCATTCATCGGCCATCTGCTGCCTTTCCTGGAGCGGAGCCGCTGAACATGCCGATCGACACCGACATCGCATCGCTGCTGGAGCGACTGGCCGTGACCGAGGCGCCCGCGTCGCTGGACGCGTTGCGACGGGCGACCGATACGACACTGCGGGGCTGGCATGGACCGCTGGAAGCGGTCGACCATACGGAAACCTTCGCGGTGCCCACGCGCGACGGGCAGCCGATTCGCGTGCGGGCTTATTGGCCATCGGTCGCTTCGGAAAGCGTGGCACGCCGGCCGGCGCTCGTTTATGCACACGGCGGCGGGTGGTGCCTCGGCACGCTCGAGCTATACGACAATCCATGCCGCGCGCTGGCCAACGCGACGCAATGCGTCGTGCTGTCTGTCGATTACCGGCTTGCGCCGGAGCACCGGTTTCCGGTGCCGCTGGAGGATTTCTGCGATGCGCTGGACTGGGTGGCGCGCGAGGCGGCCGGCCTGGGGCTGGACCCGGCGCGCATCGCCGTCGGCGGTGACAGTGCGGGAGGAAACCTTGCGGCGGCTGCCTGTCTGGTCGCACGTGGGTGGGGCGGCCCGTCGATCGCGCATCAGCTGTTGCTGTATCCGCCGCTGGATGCGTCGATGAGCACGACGTCCTATCGGACTTGCGGGCAGGGCTACTACCTGACGCAAGATGTCATGCGGTATTGCTTCGACATGTACCTGACCGATCCGGCCGACGGCGGGTCACCCTGCGTGTCGCCGCTGCAGGCGGCTTCGCTCGAGGGTTTGCCACCGGCCACGTTGCTGGCCTGCGAGTACGATCCGGTGCGCGACGACGCGCACGCGTATGCGGAGCGATTGCGGGAGGCCGGCGTGGCGGCCGATTTCGTCGTGCTGCCGGGGATGATCCATGCGTGCATCCATATGGCCGGCGTGACGTCGGCAGCCCGCCAGGTGTTCGACGTGGCCGGCGCGCAGATGCGCAGGGCTTTCCAGCGGTGAGCGTATGCCGAAGGGGGCGGCGCGAGCTGCGTGGAGGGTTGTAGGGTTCGGCGGCCGTGCGATATCGGGAATAGCCGAGCGATTTCCGTGGTTTCGACGGATTGCCTGTTTGATCGGTCACACGGCTCCCGTATTGAGGGCCGACAGCAGGTTGACCAGATTCTTCGCATGAACGCGCTTTTCGTCACGACTACGACCACCACCACGACCGCCAATGGCGGGCCGGGAGGAGGTTGCGCGTCGTAGGCCGGTGTGTCGAACCCACCCCAAGCCCCGCCGGAAACGGACGGGGCTTTTTTCATGCTCCGTTCATGGAGCGCCATCTGGACGCGAGCAGCGTCGCCAGCGTGCCGGGCAACTTCATCGGCAGCGCAGCCGCACGCTGGACGGTGCTCGCGCCGGGATGGGGCATGTTCATGGTGATCGCACTGACCGGCCTGCTCGCTTTCCGCAGCCGGTGGCCACAATAGCCATCAATGCAGTCGACCAGCGCGAGCTACCTGCGCCTCCGAACCCGCGCCTTCACACACTTGAACCAAAGCCGCATCGCACCGACCCCGCCCGCCACCGGAACTCGCGGCAACAGGAACGCATCGTCGGACGCCCCGGCGCAACCGCGCCGGGTCGTCGTCGCGTTGCGGTAGCCGGCGGCGGCGACCTGGTCGCGCACGCGCGGGTCGAGATCGCCGTACGGGTAGCAGAACGATTCGACAGGCTGGCCGCTCAACGCTTCGAGCCGCCGCTTCGATTCGATGATCTGGACTTCCGACACGTGGGCCGGCACGTGCGACAGCGCGACGTGATCGAGCGTGTGCGAGCCGATTTCGTGGCCGCGATCGCGCCAAGCGAGCATGTCCGCGCTCGTCATGAGTGGCGAGCGCGCCGTATCGGCACCCGCATCCCAGTCGTTCTCGCCGCCGAACCGGCCGGCGACGAAGTAGCAGGTCGCGGTGAAGCCGAGCTCGTCCAGCACGGGCATCGCATGCGTGAGCACGTTGAGAAAGCCGTCGTCGAACGAAATGCCGAAGACCTTCCCGCTGCGCTCGCCGCGCAGGTACGGCTGCAGTTCGCGCACGCTCAGGCCGCGGTAGCCGAGCCGCCTGAACAGCGTCATCTGGCGGCGGAACGCGTCGGGGGCGACGCTCAGGCTGCGCAGCCGGTCGGACGGCGGCGGCAGCGTGCGGATCTGGTGATACATCAGGATCGGGTAGCGCGTGGCGGACAGCAGCATGAGCGGGTCGCGGGAACGGGGAATTACGCGGCCTTGCGGAAAATCCGCAAGGTCTTGAAGTCGCCGACTTCGGTGAAATCGGCATTCGCCGCCCATTGCTCGATGATCGGCTCGGCCTTCCGGTATGCCGACGAGCCCTTGTAGAACAGCAGGTGGCCGTCGCGCGCGGTATGGCGTGCGAACAGGTCGAGCACTTCGGCGTCGGTCTTCGCGCCGTAGCGGCTGTTCGTTTCGTCGCGGAATTCGCACAGATGGAACAGCGTGACGACGTCGAACGCCGGCAGCAGGTCCGTATTGCTCGTGTATATGTCGCCGAAATAGGCCAGGTAGGTCTTGCTCACCTCCGGTTGCCGCGTGACGAGATCGACGTACGACTTGTATTCCTTCGGCGACGCCGTCACGCCGAAGACGGTGTTGTTCAGGTGCGGCCGGGCGCATTCCACGCCGACGTGGTGGTGGCCGCCGGTGCCGAAGTGATAGATGCGGATGCCGTTGAGACGAGCGGATTCCAGCCATTCGACGAAGTGCACGTCGCACGGGCACTCCTGCGTGCGCAGGTCCCAGTACTTCTTCCAGATGTTCATTGCCATTAAACGGACCTCATGGATGTCACCCAACGATAGGGGTTGTGCCGAATCGATTTCTGATAGACGGACAACGTCGCATCGACGAACCGGTCGAACGAGAACTCGCGCTTGCCCTTCAGCCGCGCGCTGCGTCCCATCGCCCGCACGCACGCGGGCTCGCGCACGATTGCGCGCAGGATGGCCTCGATCGCCTCGGGCTCGCGCGGCGGGACGACCCAGCCGTCCACGCCCGGCTCGACGTTCTCGGGCAGCCCGCCCACGCGCGTCACGATCGCGGGGCAGCCGAGCGACATCGCCTCGCGGCACGCATACGACAGGCTCTCGTGGTACGACAGCACGAACGACACGTCGATGATCGAGAACGGCGCGCGCACATCGTCGAGACGCCCGGTGAAAGCGGTGCGCGACGCCATGTGGTGCCGCTCGATCTGCTCGCGTTGCTCGCCGGACGGTTCCGCGCCGACCAGCAGCACGCGAAACCGCTCGCGCTCGTGTTCGGGCAGGCGGCCCAGCGCCGCGATCAGGTCCATCCAGCCTTTCTCGGGCGCGGTGCCGGCGCTGCTGCCCAGCACGATCGCATCCGCGCCGGACGGCCCGAACAGCGCGATCTTGCGGCGGCGGATTTCGTCGGCGGCCAGCTGTTCCGCGGCCTGCCGGCGCACGCCGTGCTTGACGACCGTGACGTTGCCGTACGGCGACCGGAGCGCGAGCATGCTCGCCACGTAGTCGCTGACCGCGATGGTGTGGTCGGTTGCCAGCCGGGCGCGCAGCACGTTGCCGAAGCTGTCGGCGCGATAGGTGTTGTGCTTGGTGAGCACGACCGCGGGCCGGTACCGGCAGCCGAGCAGCGCGAGCATCACCTGCCGGTGATCGGCGGACCCGTTGACGTGGATGATGTCGAAGCGCTCGGCGCGGATCCGCTGGCGCAGCCGGACGATTTCCTGGCACAGCCGGTTCCAGCGCGGCTTGAATTCCATGTCGAAGATGGCCACGTCGGGACTGTCCTTCAGCAGTCGCGACAAGCGGCTGCCTTCCGGCGACGCGACGGTCACGCGATGGTGCCGGCTCATCGCGGCGGCGAGGTCGCGGACGTAGGTGTCCTGGCCGCCGCCGTAGTCGCCGTGGAAGTTGGTATACAGAATGTTCATCACGATGCTGCCTTTCCTCGATCATTCATTTGGCAGGACTGCTGAGAAAATGAATGCCTCAACGTGTTGAAAGCAATGACTCGAACCCGGTTCCGCATTGCCGATGCGTGATTGCGCACCGATGCCCGGACGGGCGCCGCGAAACGTTTCGAAATATTACAGACGCATTACGTGCCGTAGTGTCGAGGTCTGCGCATCTTTGTGAGGATGTGTCGCGATCGATTGCAGTGTCGTCACATCGTGCGATGCCGCGGTGGGGGAGGGGGAATTCCGGCGCGAACGGTGGCGTGGCCCGATTACCCTCGCCGACCGGGTCGGAAAAACAGGCCCGAAGCGAGCGGGAAGCAATCAGGAAGCAGGCAGGATCGCGACAAAACCCGATTTTTCGACGACATCCGGACGCAAATCAAGCCGGCAGACTTTCAGATTTGAAAGCCAGGGGGCCATTTGCGTTAGAATGCCCCCCCTGTCCGCCATGGCGACCGCCAAAGGCGGACTCGTCGCACCCAGAGAGACGTGGGTTTCGATTCGTAGCCGGGCGCGAAAGTTAGCCAGCCGTTAGCAACATACGCTTTGTGATTTGGATTGCTAATGAAGAAGAAGCACAACATCACCAAGTACATCGTTGTCGCGATGATTCTTGGTATCGCCGTGGGTTACGCCTGCCATAGCGCATTTCCCGACCCGGCCATGGCGAAGGAAGTCGCCGGGTACGTGTCGTTGCTGTCCGACGTGTTCCTGCGCCTGATCAAGATGATCATCGCGCCGCTGGTATTTGCGACGCTGACCGTCGGCATCGCGCAGATGGGCGACGGCAGCGCGGTAGGCCGCGTCGGCGTCAAGGCGTTCGGCTGGTTCTTCATCGCTTCGTTTACGTCGTTGCTGCTCGGCCTGCTGACCGCAACGATCCTGCAACCGGGCAGCCACCTGAGCCTGCCGCTGCCGGCATCCGATGCAGCCCTCAACCTGAAGACGGGCGCCTTCACGCTGAAGGATTTCGTGGTCCACCTGGTGCCGAAGTCGATCGCGGAAGCGATGGCGAACAACGAAATCCTGCAGATCGTCATCTTCTCGATCTTCTTCGGCACCGCGCTGTCGGCGCTCGGCGAATCGGGCAAGCGCCTGACCGGCGTGATCGACGATCTCGCGCAGGTGATGCTGAAGGTCACGGGCGCCGTGATGTGGTTCGCGCCGGTCGCGGTGTTCGCGGCGCTGGCGTCGACGATCACCACCCAGGGGCTCGGCATCCTGCTCACGTTCGCGAAGTTCATGGCGAGCTTCTACCTGGCACTGGCGCTGCTGTGGGGCGTGCTGACGCTCGCCGGCGTGACGTTCCTCGGCAAGCGCGCGTTCACGCTGATCCGGCTGATCCGCGAGCCGTTCCTGCTGTCGTTCGCGACGGCGAGTTCCGAGGCCGCCTATCCGAAGCTGCTGGATGCGCTCGACCGCTTCGGCGTGAACCGCAAGATCTCGAGCTTCGTGCTGCCGATCGGCTATTCGTTCAACCTCGACGGCTCGATGATGTACTGCACGTTCGCGGTGCTGTTCATCGCGCAGGTGTACGGCATCCATCTGCCGCTGGGCACGCAGATCACGATGCTGCTGATGCTGATGGTCACGTCGAAGGGGATGGCGGGCGTGCCGCGCGCGTCGCTGGTCGTGATCGCGGCGACGCTCAACCAGTTCAACATGCCCGAAGCCGGGTTGCTGCTGATCATGGGCGTCGACATGTTCCTCGACATGGGGCGCTCGGCCACCAACGCCGTCGGCAACTCGATCGCGGCTGCCGTGGTCGCGAAGTGGGAGGGGCAGCTCGACGCCCCGCGCGACGACAACGATCCGGACAACGGACGCGTCATGAAGGTGAAGGTGCCGGAGACCTCGGCATCGGCTTGATGCGTGGCAGTGCGGCAGTGCAGCAGTGCGGCGTTAGTGGCGCGTTGCCTGCCCCGCGGCAACGGACGATCGCCGGCCTGGATTCGCAATGGATTCAGGCCGGCGATTTGTCGGGTGCAATGAATCCGCATTGAATGCCGTGGCTTTTTTCCCGATTCTCCGAAACAGGCACTCGCCGTTTCAATCGATCGTCGCTGAACCGGCGGCGATATTCCCGCAGGCACGAGCCTGAATTTCCCGATCCCCGATTCGACGCGCAAGTGACCATTCACTGTCGCGCAGTCACGCTTGCCGTCGGCGCGCGGGGGCGCCACGGGCGATGCCGTCGAAGCCGTTCCCGCGAAAAGCGCAATGACGCGCGCGATCCGCAATTTTTTTCGATTTATATAACGCTATTCTCGCGCTGCGCATGATCGAACGCATGCCGTACGTAATACCGACTGCGCCGGATGCTTCAGCGGAAGAATTGACGTATTGCGGCTTTCAAGCCATCCGGCCGGCCCTTCATATGAGTGTTCGCACCATTCAGGAGTGCATCCGTCATGGTCGCCAGACAACGGTTTCAGGCCGCGCTGCTCGCCGCGGCGATCGCCGCGATTACCCCGCCCGTTCACGCACGCAACACCACCGACTGGCTGGCGAACACGTACGGCACGCTCGCGGCCCACGTCGGCAACGTCGCGCGTGCGATGTGGGTCGCGCCTGAAGGCGTGATCTATACGGCGTCGATGTGGGACGAGGACGAAGGCGGTGTCGCGATTTACCAGAACGGCAAGAGCGTCGGCTCGATCGGCACGCATTCGGAGTTCCAGGGCAGCGCGATCACGGGCAACGCGACGTCGCTGTTCGTCGCGCTGCAGCCCGGCAAGACATACGGCAGCGGCGCGGTGGGGCGCTACAACCGCGCGACGAAGTATCGCGACCGCGTAATCCAGGTCAGCGCGGCCACCAACCAGCCGCGCATCGACGTCGTCACCGGGCTCGCGACGGCCGGCTCGCTGCTTTATGCGAGCGACTTCTACGGCAATCGCGTGCGCGTGTTCACCACCGACGGCGTGTGGCAGCGGGATATCGGCGTATCGGAGCCGGGCGCGCTCGCGCTGGACGCAGCGGGCAACGTGTGGGTGGCGCAGAAGCGCGCAGGCTCGATCGTCGGCTTCAGCCCGGCCGGTGCGCTGCTGAACACGATCCGGATGCCGTCCGGGTCGCAGCCGTCGGCGCTGTATTTCGATGCGGCGGCCGGGCAGCTGCTGGTGGGCGACGAAGGCCCGGACCAGAACATCAAGCGCTATACGGTGTCGGGCCGGCCCGCGCTGGCCGGCACCTTCGGCGTGCGCGGGGGCTATCTCGACACGACGACGGGCATCAAGGGGCAGGTCGGTGCGCAGCGCTTCACGCGCATCGTCGGGATCGGCAAGGACACCGGCGGCAATCTCTACGTGCTCAACAATCCCTGGGGCGGCAGCTGGGATCTCGGCCGCAACGGCGCAACCGACATTCATGCTTACAGCAGCACCGGCAACCTGCGGTGGACGCTGCAGTCGCTGAACTTCGAAGGCATCGCCGCGCCGGACCCGGTCACGGACGGTGCGCTGTTCTACGGCGGCACGCACGTGTACGGCGGCAGCGCGGGCGGCAGGTTCATCGCGAACACGGTCGATCCGTTCACGTACCCGGCCGATCCGCGCATTGACATGAACGACACGCAGCGCGACGAGCATTTCGGTCTGCTCACGTCGGTGGGCGCGAACCGGATTCTCGTCGCGGCCGGCCAGAACCCGCCGGTCTTCTACTTCTTCCACTTCAACGCGGCGAACGGCTATGTCGCGATTCCGGACGGCTCGATCCCGGGCCCCGCGTTCAACACGACGCGGCGCGTGACGGGCGGCTTCAGCGTCGACAGCAAGGGCGGCGTGTGGGCTGGTCTCGACAAGACCGGCGCGATTACCCACTATCCGCTGACCGGCTTCGACGCGAGCGGCAAGCCGTCGTGGGGGCCGGGTGTCGCGACCCGCGTGCCCGACAGCATCCAGCCGCTCACGCGCATCGTCTATCTCGCGGACAGCGACACGATGGTGCTCGCGCAAGGCGCGATCGGGACCAACGACTGGACGTCGATCGGCACGCGCATCGAGGTGTATCACGGCTGGAGCGCGGGCAATACGACGAAGCCGGACCCGGTGATCACGCTGCCGCACAGCGGCGCGAAATCGATCGACGCGGTGGGCAACCATCTGTTCGTCGGCTACTGGTTCAGCAGCAGCGGGCCGCTGTGGCCGAACGTCGACGCGTTCAACCTGACGACCGGCAATCTCGACACGACGCTGGTCAACGCGAGCCCCGCGACCGTGGATACCAGCAGCGCGATCGATGCGATGTACAGCATTCGCGCATACCGCCGCTCGAACGGCGAGTACGTGGTGATGAAGAACAACGTGAAAGGCAACAGCATCACCGTGTACCGGTGGACGCCTTGATCAACGCGGGGCCGCCTCGACCGGCGGCCGGGCTCGCGAACGCCTCATCGTATTCGTCGCGATTTCGCCGGATTTCCACCGCGTATCCACGCAATTTCCACATCACGCGTTCGTAATGAGCGGCGTGCGCAACGCGCGCCTCACCGCCCGCCGGGCGGCCGTTCCAAACCTCACGACGCGGAAAAGCGGTTCCGGGCACAATGACAGCGGCACCGGCAGGCACTGCGCGTGCCCACGACGATGAACCGGATCGACTGACGGGTTGCGCCGGCGCATTGCAGCGCCGGTGAACTCGCGCGGCATGCCCCATGCCGCGTTTTTTATGCCGAAGTGACGAAACAATGAAGATGAAAACGACACCGAACCGCCTGTTTCTGATCGCCGCACTGGCCGGCGCGATGAGCGGCCCAGTCCACGCAGAGACGCCGGCGGCCGCCGCGACCGTTGCGACGGTCAACGGCACGCCGATCACGCAGGCCGACGTCGACACGTTGCTGCGCGCGTCCGGGCAACCCGACTCGCCGCAGGTCCGCCAGGCGATCAAGAATCAGCTGATTACGCGCGTGCTGGTCCAGCAGGCCGCCGAGAAGGCGAACTACGCCGACAAGCCCGAGGTCAAGGCGGCGGTGCAGCAGGCGAAGGCGAATGCTGAAGTGCAGCTTTACCTGCGCGACAACGTGAAGCCCGAGCCGGTGACCGACGAGCAGGTCAAGGCGCGCTACGACGAGCTCGTGGCCTCGCTCGGCAAGAACGAGTACAAGCCGCGCCTGATCATCGTCCAGGATCCGGTGACGGCCGCGACGGTGCTGAGCGAGCTGAAGGCGGGCAAGTCTTTCGACGGGCTGGCGCGCCAGTACAGCATCGCGCCGAGCCGCGACAGCGGCGGCGAGTTGCCGTGGGTGAGCTTCCACACGCCGGCGGCGGAAGGCAAGACGTCCGGCTTGCCGCTGCCGGTCGCGCAGGCGCTCGAGAAACTGACGGTCGGCGCCGCGACGAAGGATTCGATCCCGGTCGACGGCGTGCGGGCGATCGTGAAGCTGGATGCGAAGCGGCCGACGCAGGTGCCGGGTTTCGCGACCGCGAAGCCGGCGCTGCAGCAGCAATTGCAGGCGGCCGCCGTGGAGAAGGCGAGCGCGCAGATGATCGGCAACCTGCTGAAGGACGCGAAGATCACGCAGTAACGCGGCGACGTCGAAACGCCGGGCGTCACGCGCGCCAGATCATGCTCGCGCTCGTGTCGGTTGCCGACGCGACGCGAAAGCCGAGCCGTTCGTAGAGCCGCCGCGCCGGGTTGCCGTGCAGCACGCTGAGCGATACCGGCACGTGCGCGCGCGCCGCGTCGGCCAGCAATGCGTTCAGCACGGCTTCGCCGATGCCCCGGCCCTGGTGATCGGGGAGGATCTGGATCTGGTGAACGTGCCACTCGTCGGCGGCGCGTGTCACCTTCAGCAAGCCGATTGCGTCGTCGGCGTCGCAGACGATCATCGCATCGTCGAAGTTCGCGCGAATGCGCCGGTCGTGCGCTTCGTCGTCGGTTGGCGCGCCGACGCGCTGCAGGTGCACGGTCATCGTGAGCCGACGCAGGGTCAGCAGGAACGGCAGGTCGGCGGCGCATGCCGGGCGCAGGCGGATTGCGTGTGTCATCGTGCGGACTCGTACGTTCGTTCGGGACGGGAGCGCCGACGGAAAGGTCGAACCCCGCAGCGCATCATCCGCGATGGCGGGAAGCCGGTCAAAGGGCGCAACGCCGAGCCCGGCGCGCATGCGTGGCCGATCATCCTGCGCGCCGGCCCGAGTGCGGGTGCACATCGGCGAGATTGGCGATCAGCGTGTCGATCACGACGCGCTTCAGGCTCACGAGCGCCGAAGGCGCATCGCCTCCGCCCGCATGGAGGCACACGTCGACGGACGGCAGCGGCGGCAGGCCGTCGCGCTCGCCGAGCTGCCGCAGCGCCGGCGGCACACCCGCCATCGTTCTCGATGTAATGCCCAGGCCGCCGGCGACGCCGGCCCACAGGCTTTGCAGGCTGCCGGTCGTGTAGGCGAGCCGCCACGGGATGCCGGCCTTGTCGAGCGCGTCGGTACCCGCCTTGCGGAACAGGCACGGCGGCTTGTACAGCGCAAGATCGAGCGGTGCGCCGGCACGCGGACGCACGTCGATGCCTTGCGGCCCGATCCACGCCATCGGCAGCGTGACCAGGTGTTCGGCGTCGGCGCGATGCCCGCGCCCCATCGCGAGCACGATGTCGAGTTCGCCGCCATCGAGCCGGTCGAGCAACGCGCCGTTGCCGTCGACGACGATGTCGACGCGCACGCCCGGATGCGTGCGCTTGAACCGGCCGAGCGCGACGGGCAGCCACGCTTCGGCGAAATCGCCGGGCAGCCCGAATCGCACGGCCCCGTCGATCGCCGCGCCGCGGATCGCGCCGACCGCCTCGTCGTTCAGTTCGAGGATGCGGCGCGCATAGGACAGCATCAGCTCGCCGGCTTCGGTCGGCACGAGGCCGCGCCCCTGGCGGCGAAACAGCGGCTGGCCGATCTGCGTTTCGAGCTTGCGCATCTGCTGGCTGACCGCCGACTGCGAGCGGCCGATCCGGTCGGCGGCGCGGTTGAGGCTGCCGAGCCGATCCGCGGCAATCAGCGTGCGCAGCGCATCCATGTCGAGATTCGGAAGCGTCATGATTCGGTTTTTCTTATAGGTCGATTTCGAATTATCGTATTTATTGCAGATTCCCGTCGCTACCATCGAGTGAACCGGTCGTTTCGGTTCACGGGGATGCGCGCGATACGCGGCTGCGGATGTCCGTGAGGTTGCTTCCCTTCTTTCCGACAAGGACATTGAATGAAAATCGGCTCGATATTCCGCCAAGGCTTTCCCGGCATGCTGCTGGCCGCGTCGATGATTCCCGGTGACGCATCGGCCGCGCCGTCGCTCGCGGGGACGTGGACGCTGGTCGCGGCGGACGTACAACATCCCGACGGCACGATCGGCCGCGACTACGGTGCCGATCCGACGGGCCTGCTGCTGATCGACGCGCACGGGAACTACTCGCTGCAGATCTTCAAGTCGGAACGCCCGCGCTTCGCGTCGAACGACAAGGCGACCGGCACGCCGGAGGAATTCCGTGACGCCGTGCTCGGTTCGAGTACCCACTACGGCACGCTGAGCGTCGATCCCGCGAACCACACGCTGGCGTTTCACATCAGCAATGCGTCGTACCCGAACTGGGCCGGGCAAACGCAGACGCGAACCTATCAATTGAAGGACGGCGAGCTGAGCTACCGCGTTCCGCCGCGTGCCAACGGCGACATTCCGATCTCGGTGTGGCGGCGAAAGGATTGAACCGGGAGGCCGTTCGATACGTGACGCATGCGGCCGTGAGGCCGTGATCGCGGCCGTTCCGGCACGCGCCGCGTAGCCGGCGCCACACGCCGTTTCCGCCGGCCCGCGCAAGCCGCAGCGACCGGCCCGGCGAGCCGGATCAGAGGCCGCGGCTTCTCGTGCCTCCCCCACCGGTATTCCTCCGTCAGCCCTGTCCGCATATCATTCGCACATCGCGCACCTGCCGGCCGCAGGCGCCGCCGCTTCCGACGCGGCGGTGCGTCTGCCTGCACGGCGCAGCACACAGGGATTCTCGATGGACACCAAACGATCGCGGCCGGGCCTCGTCGCCGCGCTGCTCTGGGCGGCGCTGTATCTCGCGACCGGCTATATCTCGCACGAGTTCAACGGCCCCGTCCGGCTGACGGGCTATATCTGGCTGCCGGCCGGCGTGACGGTCGGCGCGTTCATGCTGCGGCCGATGCGCGAATGGCTGACGCTGGCCGGCGCGTTCCTGGCCGGGCAACTCGCGCTGACCGGCATCGAACACGGCAGTCTGGTCAACGCGGTGCTGTTCACGGTCGACGAGGTCGGCGCCGCCGCGCTCGCGGTGTGGCTCGTCCAGCGCGTGCGGTTCTCGCTCGAAGGGCTGTATTTCCTGCGCTCGGTGATCCTCGCCGGCCTGATCGCGGGCGTGATCGGCGCGATCGGCGGCGCGGCGTGGTACACGGCGGTCAAGGGCGCGCCGTTCCTCGACGTGTGGTCGGTGTGGGCCGCGTCCGATTTCGTCGGCGTGCTGCTGGTCACGCCGGTGCTCGCGTCATGGTCGCGCTTTCGCGCGCACCGCTCGGGCGACCACGAGCGCTTCGACCTGGTACTCGGCATCGTCGCGTTCGCGCTGCTCGTGATCGGCGCACTCGTGATCTTCGACGGCGACACGTCGAAGAAATTCGGCACGGGCGCCGGCTTTGCGCTGACGTATATCCCGCTGTTCCTGACCGTCGCGGTGACGCTGCTGCTCGGCGGCCGCGCGGGTTCGTCGTCGGTGCTGGTGCTCGCGCTGATCGTGATCGAGCAGACCGCGCAGGGCGACGGCCCGTTCGCGTCGTTCCATGAGCACTACGGCAGTTCGCTGCTCGAGGCGCAGCTTTACCTGGCGGTCGCGTCGCTGCTGGTGCTGACGGTGAGCACGCTGAAGACGACGCGCGAGCGCGTGCACGAGCATGCGGCGGTCCTGCAGAACAACATGGAGCTCGCGCTCGCGAGCGCCGGCCAGATCGCGTATGTGCTCGATCCGGAATCGGGGCGGATCGAGTGGAGCGGCGACGTCGAGCGCGTGTTCGGTGTCGGCGTCGACGCGGCGCAGATCGCGAGCGTGTCGCTCGTGCTCGAACGTGTGCAGCCGGGCGACCGCGATGCGTTGAGCGACTACTGGAACGCGGAGATCGCCGGCGAGGATCGTGCGTCGCTGTCGCTGCGTATCGTGCAGCGCGACGGCGGCACGCAGACAATCACCGATCACGGCGCACCGTTGCTCGACTCGAATGTCGACGTGACGGTGGTGGCCGGCGTCTGGCAGCTCGAGCGCGTGTGGCCGGCGGACGAATGAGCGGGGACGCGTCATGACGGGGCGCACGGGCGTCCTGCTGATCCACGGGCTCGGCGGCACGCAATACGATCTCGGTTCGCTGCACAAGGCGGTGCGGCGCGCGGGCGGCGATACGCACATGATCACGCTGCCGGGGCACGGCACGCGCCCCGAGGATCTGGTCGGCGTGCGCGCGGAGGCATGGCTCGACGCGGTGACCGAGCAGTATCGCGCGCTGGAGAACGAGTACGACACCGTGCATGTCGCGGGCATGTGCATGGGCGCGCTGGTCGCGCTGCTGCTGTGCCATCGCGTGCAGCATGCGCGCGGCCGGCTCGCGCTGCTGGCCACGCCGATGTTCATCGACGGTTGGTCGACGCCGTGGTACCGGGCGTTGCGGCATGTGCTGTATCGCGTGCCGGGTGTCGCGGAGCGGATGCGCGTCGAGGAAGGCGATCCGTTCGGCATCAAGAACGCGACGATCCGCGCGATCGTGAAGAAGAAGTTCGAGCGCGAGGACAGTTTCCACTATGCGTGGGTGCCGCTCGCGTGCGTGCGCCAGGTCGACCGGATGCGCGACTGGGCGCTCGAGGCGGCAGCCGGCACGCCGTGCGCGACGCTCGTGCTGCATGCGCGCGAGGACGAGCTGACGAGCCTGCGCTCGGCGGATTTCCTGCTCGCGAAGATGCCCGACGCGCGCGGGATCGTGCTGGAGAACAGCTACCACATGATCTGCGCGGACAACGATCGCGACGACGTCGCGCGCCACGTGCTCGAATTCTTCGGGTTCGATCCGGTGCATGCGGTCAGCCCGGCGATGGCGCGCAGGATGGGGCGGATGGCGCCGTGACGAGGGCTTACGCCGCTTCCGGAGGATGCGCGATCCGCGCCCGGATCTCGGGCGACGCAAGACACGTGGCAACCGCTTCGTAGCCGGGTGAGCCGGGGTAAGGCGCCACGCGCGAAGGCGGACTGTGATTGGCCGGGCACAGGATGATCGCTTCATGCGGGCCGACCGCCGACAGGTCGAGGATCGCCGACGAACGCGTCAGCAGGAACAGCGGCCGCATCCCGGCGGCGGCCTGTTCGCGCAGACGGGCAATCAGTGCCTGTTGCGTGGGGCGATCGAGATCCTGTTCGATCATGTCGACGACCCGTGTGCGCGGGCCTTCGGCTTCGAGGGCGACGAGCAGCGCGGTCAGCGCCGCCGACGGCGTCGCGCCTCGGGCGGCGAGCGCTGCCGATGCACGGTCGACGCGCGACTTCAATGCAGGATCGGTGCGCAGCATGTCGCGTGCCGCCGCACCGTCGTTCTCTAGCCGGTCGAGGCCGACGAACGCGGCGCCGGGCAGCGCGTCGGCGAGCCGGAGCGCCAGCCGCGTCTTGCCGCTGCCGAGCGGGCCGATGATGTAGTTCAGCGGCCGGATGTCGCGACACTCGAACCACTCGCCGCCCCACGGCCACGGCAGGCTGAATGCCACGCCGGCGCGGCTGTCGTCGACGAGCCGGGTCAGTTCGCCGTCGGCCGGCATCCGGCCGCGCGCGAGGCCGGCGCGGATTGCGCGTACGCGATCGACCTTGCGCACGAGATCCTGAATGCCGTGGTCCAGCGCCGCTTCGTGAGCGGCCAGTGCGTCGTCGAGGCTGCGCGCGTCGCCGTCGAGCACGCTTGCCACCTGCGCGAGACTGAGGCCGAGCGCGCGCAGCGCGACGATGTCGGCCGCGCGGGCGAGATCGTCCGGGCCGTACGCACGGTACCCGGCCGGCGTGCGTTCCGGCGTGACGAGGCCGTGCCGCTCGTACAGCCGCAACGCCTTGATCGAGACGCCGAGCCGCGCGGCGGCGGCCGACGCGTTCAAACGGGGCGTGGACGTGCTCATCCGTCACCTCTCCTTGCTGTCGATTCGTTGCGCCCAGCATAAAGGCGATCCCAAGGGCCGGGTCAAGCGAGCGGGCATGTGCGATACACACAATGTGTCGGCGCGGCGGCGGCTCCTTTCTCGCCGCGCCGCGCATCTGGGAGAATGCGGCTGCGGCCGTGCCGATTCACGGCCGGCGCCGACACGGCGCAGGATCCGACAGGTGGGAAATTGACCGACAACGAAGAACTTTCGCTCCACCAGGAGCGCCGCTTCTGGCAGCTTGCGCCGGTGAAATGGTGGATTCGCGGGCATGGCCGCGACGGCTATTCGTTCCGGCTGCTGCTGTGGCCGCCGGTGATCGTGTTCGTGCTCGAATTCATCTGCATGATCTTCGATGCGCTATACACCAGCATCGGCATCAGCGCGGTCGCGACGCTGTTCCTCGGCTTCGCCGGATACCATGGCGCGCAGCGCGAATGGCTGGTGCCGTCCGCGACCACACGCGCGCTCGTGAAGGCACGCATGAAGAAGGCGGCCGAGCGGTTCTCGTCGCTCGGCGTGGGCGCGACCGTGCTCGCGATCTTCGTCGCCGCGACGTCGCTGTCGCTCGTGATGTCGGGTCAGCCGGTGCTGGACAGCGTATCGAAGGACGCCGTGTCGATCTTCATCGCGCTGGTGTTCCTGCCGGTGTACGTGTCCGGCGCGGTGCGCAAGCTGGCGATCGCTCGGATCGAGGAACTGGAGGCGCTGCGCAACGCGACCGTCGGCACCCGCCTGAAATTCGACCGGGCCGGCGCGGTGCGCGCGGTCGTCGTGCAGGGCGCGGCCGGGAAAGGGACGGTGTCCGTGCTGGAGTACACGGTGCTCGGGTTCAACCCGCCGCTCGAACAGGTCGGGCGCGAACCGCACGTGGCGCGGTAAAGGCGGGCGCCAGGTCGGCCGTAAAGGCGATGCCTCAGGCCGGAAAGCGCTCGTGTTCCGGCGCCGGCGTGAGGTTGTCGGGCCACTGCACTTCGAACAGCGTGCCGCCCGTGCGGCTCGGCATGCAGACAGCTTCGCCATGATGCGCATGGGCGATCGCCGCGACGACGGCGAGCCCGAGGCCGCTGCCGCCCGGCTGCGTGTCGTCGGCGCGCCGGAAGGCCTTGAACACGTGCGGCGCGAAATCGGCCGGGATGCCGGGGCCGTCGTCCCCGACGCGCAACCGGCACATCCCTTGTTCGATGCGCGTCTGGATGCGGATCGCGCCGGGCACCGCATGGCGGCGCGCGTTTTCCAGCAGCGCCAGCAGCGCCTGGCGGATGCGCACCGGGTCGCAACGCATGCGCCGCGTGTCGAGATCGAGCACCGGATGCTGGCCGGCGGCCCGCAGCGCCGGCTCGAACATGTCGACCACCGCACGCGCATCCGCCGCGAGATCGGTGTCGCGGATCTCGATGCTCAGGTGGCCGCTGTCCGCGAGGCTGACCACGCGCAGATCCTCGATCAGCCGCGTCAGCCCTTCGACCTGCCCGAGCAGGCTGCGGAACTGCGCTTCGTCGGGGGTGAACACGCCTTCGGCGAGCCCCTGCAGGCGCCCGCGCAGCACCGTGACGGGCGTGCGCAGCTCGTGCGCGATCGCCGCGTTCCAGAGCGCCTGCTCGTTGGTCACGCGCTGCAGTTCGCTGGCGAGCGCGTTGAAGTTGTCGGCGAGCAGCGCGGCTTCGTGCAGCGAACGGTCGCCCGCGACGGCGCGTGCGTCGAGATCGCCGCGCGCGACGCGGCGAATGCTTTCGGTGACCGAATTGAGCGGCACGAGGATGCGTCGCGCGAGATTGACCGCGACCGCGACCGACAGCGCGAGGCCGACCGCCGTGGTCGCGATCAGCCAGGCCCATTCCGGCCCGGTCGGCAGCAGGTTCTTCGTGTTGAAATGCGCGGACCAGTAATTGAACGCGATGTAGTAGAAGACGGTGGCGGTGAGCACTATCAGCACGGTCACGCCGAACACCATGCCTGCCATGGTCAGCGCGATCTGCCGGCTCAGGCCGTCGAGCTTCATGCTCAGCTCCAGAGCTTGTAGCCGACGCCGCGCACGCTGACCGGCACGCCCTGCACGCCGAGGTCGTCCAGCTTCTTGCGCAGCTTGCTGACGTGGCTGTCCACCGTGCGTTCCAGCGCGTCGCCTTCCGGCAGGCAGGTGGCCATCAGCTCGGCGCGGCTGAACACGCGCCGCGGCGCGCGCGCGAGTTGCGCGAGCAGCTTGAATTCGGTGAGCGTCAGGACGAGCGTGTGCCGTTCGCTGCCCACTTCGAGCGTGGCTTCGTGGTGTTCGAGATCGATCTCGAACGGCGCGACCCGCAGCACGCGCTGTTCTTCCTGGCGCGCGCCGGCCATCGAGCGGCGCAGCACCGCCTGCGCGCGCGCCACGACTTCGGCGGGATTGAACGGCTTCACCACGTAGTCGTCGGCGCCGATGCGCAGGCCGGTGAGCTTGTCGATGTCCTGGTCGAGCGCGGTCAGCATGATGACGGGCGTGTCGCCGCGATGACGGATTTCGGCGAGCACCTTCCAGCCGTCGACGTGCGGCATCTGCACATCGAGCAGCACGAGGTCGGGCTTGAGCTGCAGGTGCAGTTCCAGTGCGCGGCGGCCGTCGGCGGCGTGCACGGTGCGCAGGCCGCCGCGCGCGAGATAGGCGGTCAGGATCTCGGCGATCTCGGGTTCGTCCTCGGCGATGAGGACGAGCGCCTGGGCGTTCTGGCCGGCGCCGGGCGATGAAGAAAATTCGGGCATGGCCACTCGTTCAGATCCATCAGGGGGTTCCGTCAGGTCGCCATACTACCGCACGGCCGGCGCAATCGAACGGAGGCGGGGGGACAGCGCGGCGCGACGCGATTCGCGCCTGGCCGACGGATGTCCCGCCCTTGCCTGCGTTTGTAAAGAAGCTACGGCGTCGGACTCAGATGTGACCCAGCAGCACGAGTATCACGACGATGACGACGATCAACCCGACCGAGCCCGACGGCCAGTAGCCCCAGCTTCGGCTGTGCGGCCACGCCGGAAATGCCCCGATGAGCAGCAGAATCAGAATGATGATGAGGATCGTACCGAGCATCGCACCCCTCCTGACGTCGTGAATGGACGGTGCCTCCCGCCGCAATTCGCGTGCCGCGGCGGGGGCGGGCGAAAGCCGGCGCAAGCGCACGGTTGGAATGCCTGAAATTCACCCGATGAATACCGGCCGATTCAGAAAATAAAGTTTGAAAATGCATCCCCGCCCCCTATGCTGAATCCTTCTGATCTGGCGGGCATGCGATGGCTGAACTTTTTCTGGTACGGCACGGGCAGGCTTCCTTCGGCACGGACGACTACGACCGGCTTTCCGCGGCGGGCGAGCAGCAGGGCGTCTGGCTCGGCGAATACTTTGCACAGCAAGGCCTAGCGTTCGACCGCGTGATCTGCGGCACGATGAACCGCCACGCGCAGACGGTCGACGCGATCCTGCGCGGGATGGGCTGCGAGGGCGCGGCGATCGACCGCCATCCCGGCCTGAACGAATACGACTTCCACGGTCTGTTCGCCGCCGCCGCGCACGACTACCCGGACATCGCCCGCCTCGCGGCCGGCTCGATGAAGGCGCATTTCCGCGCGCTGCGGCAGGTGCTGCAGCTCTGGTCGGAAGACAAGCTCGGCGATTCGGCCCCCGAGACCTGGGCGCACTTCCAGCAGCGCGTGGCCGATGCCCGCGCGGCCATCCGCCACGGCGGCGGCCAGCGCGTGCTGACGGTGAGCTCCGGCGGCCCGATCGCGGTCACCGTGCAGCAGGTGCTGGCCGCCCCGCCGTCGAGCGCGATCGCGCTGAACCTGCAGATCCGCAACAGCAGCCTTTCGCAGTTTTTCTTCAACGCCGATGCATTCCACCTCGCGTCGTTCAACGGCATCCCGCATCTGGAGGATCCCGAACGACACGCGCTGCGAACCTACGGCTGACCCACGAACGATCGCGACGATGACGAACCCTACCCAGCAACTCGACGTAGCCCGCCTCACGCGCTATCTGGAAGCGCACGTGCCGGGTTTCGAAGGCCCGGTCGACACGGAGAAGTTTGCCGGCGGCCAGTCGAATCCGACTTTCCTGCTGCATGCGAAGAGCGGCCGCTACGTGCTGCGCCGCCAGCCGCCGGGCGAACTGCTGAAATCCGCGCACGCGGTCGACCGCGAATTCCGCGTGCTGAGCGCGCTGTCGGGCACCGCGGTGCCGGTCGCGCATCCGTATCACCTCTGCGAAGACCGCGACGTGATCGGCAGCCTGTTCTACGTGATGAGCTTCGAGGACGGCCGGATCTTCTGGGATCCCGCGCTGCCGGAGCTGCCGAAGGCCGATCGCGCGGTGTGCTACGACGCCTTGCTGCAGACGATGGCCGCGTTGCACGACGTCGATGTCGACGCGGTGGGCCTCGCCGACTACGGCCGCCCCGGCAACTACTTCGAACGCCAGATCGGCGTCTGGACGAAGCAGTACCGCGCGGCGGAAACGGAGCGCCTCGACGCGATGGAGACGCTGATCGACTGGCTGCCGAAGGCGTGCCCGGCCGACACGGGCCGGCCGACGCTGGTGCATGGCGATTTCCGGATCGACAACCTGATGTTCGCGCGCGACAGCTATCGCGTGCAGGCCGTGCTCGACTGGGAACTGTCGACCCTCGGCAACCCGCTCGCCGATCTCGCGTACTTCTGCATGTGCCTGCGATTGCCGTCGGGCGGGCAGGTGCGCGGGCTCGCGGGCCAGGATCGCGCGGAACTCGGCATTCCCGACGAAGCGGCGATCGTTGCGCGTTATTGCGAGCTGCGCGGCATCGAGCCGATCCGCGACTGGCATTTCTACCTCGCATTCAGTTTCTTCCGGCTCGCGGCGATCGCGCAGGGCGTGAAGGCGCGCGCGCTGCAGGGCAACGCATCGAGCGAGCAGGCGCTGCGCGTCGGCGCGATGGCCGGGCGTCTCGCCGAGATGGCCGTCGGCGTGATCGACGCGCATCGCTGACCGCGCCGGGTACGACACCACATCAATGGAGGAGCACAGCAACATGGCAACGAATCTGTTCGACCTGACGGGCAAGATCGCACTGGTGACGGGCGCGAGCCGCGGCATCGGCGAGGAAATCGCGAAACTGCTCGCGGAGCAGGGCGCGCACGTGATCGTGTCGAGCCGCAAGCTCGACGACTGCCAGGCCGTGGCCGACGCGATCGTCGCGGCGGGCGGCCGCGCCGAGGCGCTGGCCTGCCACGTCGGGCGCCTGGAAGACATCGCCGCGACGTTCGAGCATATCCGCGGCAAGCACGGGCGGCTCGACATCCTCGTGAACAACGCGGCCGCGAACCCGTATTTCGGGCACATCCTCGATACCGATCTCGCCGCTTACGACAAGACGGTCGACGTGAACATCCGCGGCTACTTCTTCATGTCGG
Organism: Burkholderia cepacia ATCC 25416; assembly: GCF_001411495.1. Classification (NCBI taxonomy): domain Bacteria; kingdom Pseudomonadati; phylum Pseudomonadota; class Betaproteobacteria; order Burkholderiales; family Burkholderiaceae; genus Burkholderia; species Burkholderia cepacia. The sequence continues at coordinate 1,861,468 of NZ_CP012982.1, forward strand.
TCGAGGCCGGCAAGCTGATGAAGGAACACGGCGGCGGCGCGATCGTCAACACGGCGTCGGTGAATGCGCTGCAGCCGGGCGACCGGCAGGGCATCTACTCGATCACGAAGGCGGCCGTCGTCAACATGACGAAGGCGTTCGCGAAGGAATGCGGGCCGTTCGGCATCCGCGTGAACGCGCTGCTGCCGGGGCTCACGAAGACGAAGTTCGCGGGCGCGCTGTTCGCCGACAAGGACATCTACGAGACGTGGAAGGCGAAGATCCCGCTGCGCCGCCACGCGGAACCGCGCGAAATGGCCGGCACCGTGCTGTACCTCGTGTCGGACGCGGCGAGCTACACGAACGGCGAATGCATCGTCGTCGACGGCGGCCTGACGATCTGAGCGCGCGATGAAGATCGACAGCTACGCCGGCCAGGCCGTGATGATCACCGGTGCCGCGAGCGGCTTCGGCGCGTTGCTCGCGAGCGAGCTCGCCGCGATGGGCGCGCGGCTGGCGCTCGGCGACCTGAACGGCGAGGCGCTCGAACGCGTGGCCGCGCCGCTGCGCGCGGCCGGCGCCGACGTGATCGCGCGGCGCTGCGACGTGCGTGCCGAAGCGGACGTCGCCGCGCTGGTGCACGCGGCGGCCGAGCGTTTCGGCCGGCTCGACGTGGGCATCAACAATGCGGGCATCGCGCCGCCGATGAAGGCGCTGATCGACACCGACGAAGCCGATCTCGACCTGAGCTTCGCGGTGAACACGAAGGGCGTGTTCTTCGGGATGAAGCACCAGATCCGCCAGATGCTCGCGCAGCGCGAAGGCGTGATCCTGAACGTCGCGTCGATGGCCGGGCTCGGCGGCGCGCCGAAGCTGGCCGCCTACGCGGCGTCGAAGCATGCGGTGGTCGGGCTCACGAAGACGGCGGCCATCGAATACGCGCGCCACGGCATTCGCGTGAATGCGGTGTGCCCGTTCTACAGCACGACGCCGATGGTCACCGACAGCGATATCGGCGACCGCCAGGATTTTCTCGCGCAGGGCTCGCCGATGAAGCGGCTCGGCCGGCCCGAGGAAATCGTCGCGACGATGCTGACGCTGTGCGCGAAGGAAAACACTTATCTGACCGGGCAGGCCGTCGCCGTCGACGGCGGTGTCTCGGCCTTCTGACGGAACCGAACGAACGGAATCGAGGAGTCGATCATGGACTTTGGCTACACCCCGAAAGTGGAAGAACTGCGCAGCCGCGTGCGCGCATTCATGGATGCGCACATCGTGCCGCGCATCCGCCAGTGGAACGAGGAAGTGCACGCGGGCCAGTATCCCGTGTCGTTCATGGAGGAACTGAAGGAGCGCGCGAAGGCGGAAGGGCTGTGGAACCTGTTCCTGCCGCACCTGAAGGACGACGAGCCCGGCACGGGCCTGACGAACCTCGAATACGCACCGCTCGCCGAGATCATGGGGCGCGTGGGCTGGGCGTCGGAAGTGTTCAACTGCAACGCGCCGGACACCGGCAACATGGAGCTGCTGCACATGTTCGCGACGCCCGGGCAGCGCGAGCAGTGGCTGAAGCCGCTGCTGCGCGGCGAGATCCGTTCGGCGTTCGCGATGACGGAGCCCGATGTCGCATCGTCGGATGCGACGAACATCACGACGCGCATCGAGCGCGTGGGCGACGAGTACGTGATCAACGGCCGCAAGTGGTTCATCACCAACGCCGCGCATCCGAACTGCAAGATCTTCATCGTGATGGGCAAGACCGACCCCGAGGCCGAGTCGCACCGGCAGCAGAGCATGATTCTCGTGCCGCGCGACACGCCGGGCGTGACGGTCTTGCGCAACATCACGGTGGTCAATCACTACGCGCCGGAAGGGCACTGCGAGATCACATTCGACAACGTGCGCGTGCCGGCGAGCAACCTGCTCGGTGAGGAAGGCAGCGGCTTCGCGCTCGCGCAGGCCCGCCTCGGGCCGGGCCGCATCCACCACTGCATGCGGTCGATCGGCGCCGCCGAGCTCGCGCTGGAGCTGATGGTCGACCGCGCGCAGTCGCGCGTCGCGTTCGGCAAGCCGCTGAACCGGCACGGCACGGTCGGCGAATGGATCGCGCGCTCGCGCATCGAGATCGAGCAGGCGCGCCTGCTCGTGCTGAAGGCCGCGTGGATGATCGACAAGGTCGGCGCGAAGGCCGCGCGCAAGGAAATCGCGATGATCAAGGCACTGGTGCCGACCGTGTACGCGAACGTCTGCGACCGCGCGATGCAGGTGTTCGGCGCGGCGGGGTTGAGCCCCGATACGCCGCTCGCCGACCTCTGGACCTGGGGCCGCGCGCTGCGCTTCGCCGACGGCCCGGACGAGGTGCACCTGCAGGCGATCGCGCGGATGGAAATCAAGGACGGCGTGCCGGGTTCGACGGCGCCGTACCTGACGCCGCCGCTGCGCGCCTGAGCGTCGCGCCGGGATGCGCAGGGCCGTGGACGAGCGGGTGGCGCACGCCGTAAGATGCCGGCAAGGAGATCCGGCGATGCGCCTTTCGAAGATTGACCTGAACCTGTTCGTCGTATTCGACGCGATCTACACCAAGCGCAACCTGACGCGCGCGGCCGAGGTGCTGAATCTCACGCAGCCGGCCGTCAGCAACGCGCTGGCGCGGCTGCGCAAGACCCTGAACGATCCGCTGTTCGTCAGCACGCCGGCCGGGATGATGCCGACGCCGCTGGCCGAGAACATCGTCGGCCGTGTGCGCGAGGCGATGCAGCTGCTCGATTCGAGCGCGCACGAAGGCGACGTGTTCGATCCGGCGTCGTCGACGCGCGTGTTCCGGATGAGCATGAGCGACCTGACCGAAGCGCTGCTGCTGCCCGCGCTCGGCGAACTGCTGCAGAAGCATGCGCCCGGCATGCACGTGCGCAGCTACACGATGGATCGCCGTGAAGTCGCGACCGCGCTCGCGAACGGCTCCGTCGACATCGCGATCGACGCGCCGCTGATCGGCGATCCGCACCTTCATCAGGCGCTGCTCGTGCGCGACCGCTATGCGTGCATGATCCGCGACGATCACCCGTTCAAGGGCGACACGCTCACCATGGACGACTACCTGTCGATGGGGCACATCCACGTGTCGAGCCGCCGCAAGGGCAGCGGGCACGTCGACGCGGAGCTGACGCGCCTCGGGTTGCGCCGCACCATCCAGATGCGCGTGCAGCACTACATGGTCGCGCCGCTGATCGCGATGCGCGGCGACCTGGCGCTGACGGCGCCGCTGCGGCTGCTGCAGCGGTATCCGGCGCGGATTCTCGAACTGCCGTTCGAGATGCCGGCGCTCGAATACTTCTGCTACTGGCATCGCAGCGCGGATCAGGATCAGGGCAGCCGGTGGCTGCGCGAGCAACTGGTGACGCTGATGGGCGGGATCGGCGAGCCGCGGTGAGGCGCACGCGGCGGCGGTCAGCTTCGCAATGCCCGCGCCAGCACTTTCGCCACATGCATCGCCTGCGCTTGCGCGCCGTCCTGAATCTGATGCCGGCAACTCGTGCCGTCCGCGACGACGATCGCGCCTTCGGCCCGCGCACGCACGGCCGGCAGCAGCGACAGCTCGGCCATGGCCTGCGACGCGGCGTAATGCTCGGCTTCATAGCCGAAGCTGCCGGCCATCCCGCAGCACGACGATTCGACCGGCGTTACCTTGAGCCCCGGAATCCAGCGCAGCACCGTCTGCACCGGCGTGAACGCGCCGAACGCCTTCTGATGGCAGTGGCCGTGCACGAGCGCTTCGTTCGCATCGATCGCGTGCAGCGGCAGCGACAACCGGCCGGCCTCGTGTTCGCGGACGAGAAACTCTTCGAACAGGAACGCGTGGCTCGCGAGCCGTGTGGCTTCGTCGCCGTAACCGTAGGCAAGAAACTCGTCGCGCATCGACAGCAGGCACGAAGGCTCCAGCCCGACGATCGCGACACCGCGTTCGAGGTACGGCTGCAGCGCATCGAGCGTGCGCCTGGCCTCGAACTTCGCTTCGTCGACGAGCCCGGCCGCGAGGAACGTGCGGCCGCAGCACAGTGGCCGCGCGCCTGCGCGCACGTTGAAATGCACGGTGTAGCCGGCCGCTTCGAGCACGGCCTGCGCGGCGCGCGCGTTGTCCGGTTCCTGGTAGTTGCTGAACGTATCGACGAACAGCAGCACTTCGCGGGTGACCGAGCCGGTTTGCGAGGGCGTTGATGTCCCCGTATCCGCACCCACATCCGCCAGAAACGGTCGCGCGAACCCGGGCAGCGCACGCTGCGGCGCGAGGCCGATCCATCGCTTGATCGACGACGCGACGACCGGCACGCCATTGACGAACGCGATCGCGCCGCGCATGCGCGCGGCCCACGGCGCATAACGCGGCAGATACGCGACGAGCCGTTCACGCAGTGTCGTGCCGTGCTTGCGGTTCCACGCATGCCGCGCCTCGATCTTGAAGCGCGCCATGTCGACGCCCGTCGGACAGTCGCGTTTGCAGCCCTTGCACGACACGCACAGGTCGAGCGCGGCCTTCACGTCGTCGCCGGCGAGGCCGTCGGCGCCGAGCTGGCCCGTCACCGCGAGCCGCAGCGTGTTCGCACGGCCGCGCGTCACGTGCTGTTCGTCGCGCGTCACGCGGTAGCTCGGGCACATCGTGCCCGCGTCGAACTTGCGGCAGTGGCCGTTGTTGTTGCACATCTCGACGGCCGACGCGAGCCCGTGCGTGATGTCGGTGCCCGAGCCGGGGGCGGTTTCTTCGCCGGTCAGCGGATTGCGCGCGACGTTCCAGGCCGACCAGTCGAGCGCGGGCCGCAGCGGCAGCGCCGCATAGCCGGGCGCGAAACGGAAATGCTCGCGCGCATCCATCTTCGGCGGATTGACGATCTTGTCCGGGTTGAAGCGGTTGTCGGGATCGAACAGCGTCTTGATCTCCGCGAACGCCGCATTCAGGCGCGGGCCGTACTGCCACGCGACCCATTCGCCGCGGCACAGCCCGTCGCCGTGTTCACCCGAATACGCGCCCTTGTACTCGCGCACGAGTGCCGCCGCTTCTTCGGCGATCTCGCGCATGCGCGTCGCGCCGTCGCGCCGCATGTCGAGGATCGGCCGCACGTGCAGCGTGCCGACGCTCGCATGCGCGTACCACGTGCCTTCGGTCTCATGCCTGTGGAACACGTCGGTCAGGCGGCGCGTGTATTCCGCGAGGTGTTCGAGCGGCACCGCGCAATCCTCGATGAACGACACCGGCTTGCCGTCGCCCTTCATGCTCATCATGATGTTCAGCCCGGCCTTGCGTACCTCCCACAGCGCCTTCTGCGCGCCGGCGTCGGTCATCTTCACGACGCTGCCGGGCAGGCCGAGATCGGCCATCAGTTCGGCGAGCCGGTCGAGCTGCGCGTGTTGCGCGTCGCGCGATTCGCCCGCGAACTCGACGAGCAGGATCGCCTGCGGCTGGCCGACCAGCGCCTGTTCGATCACGGGCCGGAACGCCGGGTTCTCCATCGACAGGTCGATCATCGTGCGATCGACCAGCTCGACGGCCACCGGCTTCAGTTTCACGATGTGCTGCGCGGTGTCCATCGCCTGGTAGAAGGTCGGGAAGTTCACGACACCGAGCGTCTTGTGCGCGGGCAGCGGCGCGAGCTTCAGCGTGATCTGCCGGCTATGGGCGAGCGTGCCTTCCGAGCCGACGAGCAGGTGCGCGAGATTCGCATGGCCGTCGTCGGTGTAAGCGCGCGGGTTCTGGCAGTCGAACAGGTCGAGGTTGTAGCCGGCCACGCGGCGCAGCACCTTCGGCACGCGCTCGACGATCTCGTCGCGCTCGCGCTTCGCGATGCGTTCGACACCGTGCAGCAGCTCGAGCGTGCGGCGATCGGTGACGGGCTGCGCGAGCGACCCGAACCGGCATTCGCTGCCGTCGGCGAGGATCGCGTCGATCGCGAGCACGTTGTGCACCATGTTGCCGTACTCGATCGAGCGCGACCCGCACGAGTTGTTGCCGGCCATCCCGCCGATCGTGCATTGCGCGGCCGTCGACACGTCGACCGGAAACCACAGCCCGTGCGGTTTCAGCCATGCGTTCAGGTGGTCGAGCACGATGCCGGGCTCGACGGTGACGGTGCGCGCCTGCGCATCGAATGCGACGATCCGGTTCAGCCATTTGCTGTTGTCGACGACGAGCGCCTCGCCGACCGTCTGCCCGCACTGGCTGGTGCCGGCGCCGCGTGCGAGCACGGGAATCTTGCGGTCGCGTGCGATGTCGAGCGCGATCCGCAGGTCGTCCTGGTCGCGCGGCACGACCACGCCGAGCGGCATGATCTGGTAGATCGACGCGTCGGTCGCATAACGACCGCGGCTCGCGCGATCGGCGTGGACGTCGCCGCGCATTTCGCGCCGCAGCCGCTCGAACAGCGGCGACAGCGCGGCGCCTTGCGACGGCACGAGATGGACAGGGCGAACCAGCGAAGGCGAGACGGCGGATGTCATGGCGGCGGTCGGTATCGGGTGGGAACGGATCGGGCGAGGATCGGATGAGGGATCAGGCGAGCGTGACGCTGACGGGCGGCAGCCCCGCGATGCGGCCGACGGCCGTGCCCGCGGCCCGCGGAAAATGCATGCCCGTGTACGAGCCGGTCGTGACGACGGTGCCGGCCGGCAGCGCGATGCCGCGCCGCGATGCGTGATTCACGAGCCACGGCAGCAGACGGCGCGGGTCGCCGGCCGGGTTGGTGCCAGGTGCGGTGCCGGCGATGTCGTGCCCGTCGAACGTGAACGCCGGGGCCGGCGCGGCGAACGGGAAATCGGCGCGATAGCCGGTCATCTCGCCCAGCACGAGCGCACCGTGGTTCTGCAGGTCGGCGAGCTGGGCGGCAGGCGCGACGTCCGGCCATTCGCGGAAGCGGCTCGCGACGATCTCGATCGCGGCGCCCATCTGCGCGATACCGTCGAACACTTCATCGTCGGCATAGGCGGGCGCATGCGGCGCGAAGTCGCGGCCGAAGCGAAACGCGATCTCCAGTTCGAGGCCGAGCGGCCGGAACGCGCCGCGCGGCAGCGTGACGCCGCTCGCATGGCGGCAGTCGTCCGGCAGCGACGCGCCCTGGATCGGCCCGTCGGGCTGTTTCGCACCGACCTTCCACGCGCCGATCGCGGCGCGGCGCTCGGCGAGCAGTTGCGCCTGCACCGCATAGGCAGCGTCGGCATCGGCGGGGACGAGGGCTGAAGGCAGCGCGGCGAACGCGATGCCGTGTTGCCAGCCGGCGGCGAGCCGGACGGCGAGGTCGTGGGTAGCCTGGGTCATCGTTGCAGTCGGGGAAAAGGCGGGCGCCGCGGGCGGCAGCGCCCCGTTGGCATCAGGCCGGCGAGCGATTGGCGGCCGGTTGTTCGGCGGGTGCGTCGGCGAAGCGGCTTTCCGGCTGCATGCGGAACGCGAGCAGCACGCCCACGCCCATCAGCACCATGCTGCCGATGAACGGCAGCTCCCAGCTGCCGAAGCGGTCGATCACGAAGCCGGAGATCACGGGCGACAGGATCGCCGCGAGCGCGGAGCCGGAATTCATCATCCCGCTCGCGGTGCCCGAGTATTCCGGCGCGATGTCCATCGGCACGGCCCACATCGGGCCGATCGTCATTTCGGCGAAGAAGAAGCCGGCCGCGAGGCACGCCATCGACACGTACAGGTGATGCGTGAACAGCAGCGGCAACAGCGACAGCAGCGTGAGCAGCATGCAGATCGACACCATCCAGCTGCGCGCGCGCTTGAGGCTGCCGGTGCGCGCGAGGATGCGGTCGGTGACGATCCCGCCGAGCGTGTCGCCGATCACGCCCGCGAAGAACACCGCCGACGCGAACACCGCCGATTTCTTCAGGTCGAGGTCGTAGCTGTGCAGGAAGTACTGCGGAATCCAGCTCAGGAACAGCCACAGCGTCCAGCCGTAGCAGAAGTACACGATCGTGACGGGCATCATCCGGCGGAACAACGGGCCCCAGGGCACGGCGGCGGGTTTCGGCTTCGGTTGCGGCAGCGCGTCGAGTTCGGCCTGCGTGATGCGCGGGTGGTCCTTCGGGTGTTCGGTATAGACGAGCGCCCACACCGCGACCCACACGATGCTGATCACGCCGCAGATATAGAACGATTCGCGCCACCCGTACACGGCCATCACCGCGACGACGGCAGCCGGCGCGACCGCGTTGCCGACGCGCGAGAACGCATGCGTGATGCCCTGCGCGAAGCCGCGTTTCTCGCGCGGCACCCAGCGCGACATCGCCGACGTGGCCGCCGGGAACGTCGCGCCTTCGCCGAGCCCGAGCAGCAGGCGCGCGGCGAGCAGCGACGCGAGGCCGCCGGCCATCCCGGTGAGCAGCGTCGCGACGGCCCACAGCAGCCCGCAGGCGAGCAGCGTGCGGCGCGCGCCGAAGCGGTCGCTGACCCAGCCGCCGATGATCTGGAATACGAGATACGGATACGCGAACGCGGAGAACACGAGGCCGATCTCCGTCCTGTTCAGCCCGAATTCCTTGCCGAACCCGGCAGCGGCCGTGCTCACGTTCACGCGATCGAGGTACGTGATGAAGTACATCACGCACAGCATCACCAGCACGATGCCGGTCGCTCGGAACAGCTTCATGTTTCGTCTCCTGGATGTTGTCTGGCTTGCTGCCCGTGCCGGCGTCGAGGCCGGCATCGAGATGGGTCGTGCCGATGAAGCGGGGCGGGCGCCGGCAGCGGCCGTTGCGTGTCGCGACGACCGCGCGGCCGCCCGTGAAGCGGAAAGGGCGCGTCAGGCGGCGTGCGGGAAACGTGCGCGCCGCCCGCCGGCGCTCAGGCCGCCGCGCGCAGCGCGGGGGCGTGCGTGTTCGATGCGAGGGTGTCCATCGCCGCGACGACGCCGCTCGCGGCAACCGGCACGCCGGCGAGCTTCAGCCCCATCTCGCAGCCGGCGAGCGTGGCCATCAGCGTGAGGTCGTTGCAGTCGCCGAGATGGCCGATGCGGAACATCTTGCCGCGCATCTTGCCGAGCGCCTGCCCGAGCGACATGTCGAAGCGTTCGTAGATCAGCTTGCGCACGGCGTCCGCGTCGACGCCGTCGGGCATCATCACGCCGGTCAGCACGGGGCTGTAGACGGCCGGGTCCGCGCACTGGATCTCGAGGCCCCACGCGCGCACCGCGCGGCGCGTGGCTTCCGCGAGCCGCTGGTGGCGCGCGAACACCGCGTCGAGCCCTTCGCCGAGGATCATGTCGAGCGCTTCGGCGAGCCCGTACAGCAGGTTGGTGTTCGGCGTGTACGGCCAGTAGCCGTTCCTGTTCGCCTCGATGATCTCGTGCCAGCCCCAGAACGCGCGCGGCAGCGTCGCGTGCCCGCTCGCCGCGAGCGCCTTCGGCGACACCGCGTTGAAGCTGATGCCGGGCGGCAGCATCAGCCCTTTCTGCGAACCCGACACCGTCACGTCGACGCCCCATTCGTCATGGCGGTAGTCGGCGGACGCGAGCCCCGAGATCGTGTCGACCATCAGCAGCGCCGGGTGGCCGGCCGCGTCGATCGCGCGGCGCACGGCCGCGATGTCGGAGGTGACGCCGGTGGAGGTTTCGTTGTGCACCACGCACACCGCCTTGATGGCGTGCGTGGTATCGGCGCGCAGGCGCGCCTCGATCATGTCGGGCTGCACGCCGCGGCGCCAGCCTTCGATGCCCGGCAGCCCGAGGAATTCGGGCTTCAGGCCGAGCGCGTCGGCCATCTTCTTCCACAGCGTCGCGAAGTGGCCGGTCTCGTACATCAGCACGGTGTCGCCGGCGCTCAGCGTGTTGGTCAGCGCGGCCTCCCATGCACCGGTACCCGACGCCGGATAGATGATCACCGGCTGCGTGGTCTTGAAGATCTTCCTGATGCCGGCGAGCACCTTGAGGCCGAGCGCGCCGAATTCGGGGCCACGGTGGTCGATGGTCGGATAGCTCATCGCCCGCAGGATGCGGTCGGGCACCGGGCTCGGCCCCGGAATCTGCAGGAAATGGCGGCCGGACGGATGAAAGTCGAGTTGCGGCATGGTTGTTCTGTCTCCTTGGTTGAATTTTGAATTTTGCATGCAAAATACTTTAGCAGAGCGATCGCGGCAAACCCAAGGACTGATTTCGCCGAAAATGCCGGTGTTTACCCGGCGTTGGCGGGGAGATATTCGGGTCGGGCGAGTTGAAGTAGAATCGCGTGAAGCAAGAAGGAAGGATTTTGCATGCAAGATTTGAATGATCTGGAGCAGGCCGGCGGCGCGCCGGCACTGCCGAAACTGGAGCGGCAGCGGCTGCACGACACGGTCGTCGAGCACCTGCGCAAATTCATCGTCGAAGGCGTGCTCGCGCCGGGCATGCGGCTGAACGAGCGCGAGCTGTGCGAGACGCTCGGCATCTCGCGCACGCCGCTGCGCGAGGCATTCAAGGTGCTGGCGGCCGAGGGGTTGCTGGTGCTGTCGCCGAATCGCGGCGCGAGCGTGTACCGGATGAGCGAATCGGAGATCCGCGAGACGTTCGAGCTGATGTCGGGGCTGGAGGCGTTTTCAGGCGAGCTGGCCTGCGAGCGCATCACGCAAGCGGAGCTCGCGGAGATCAAGGCGCTGCATTACTCGATGCTCGCGTGCCGGCTGCAAAACGACCTGCCCGGCTACTACAGCCGCAACCAGGAAATCCATGACCGCATCAACGAGGCCGCGCGCAACTCGGCGCTGCGCGCCACGTACCAGTCGATCAATCGCCGGATCATGTCGATGCGGTTCCGCTCGAACCAGCACGTCGAGAAATGGGATCGCGCGGTGCACGATCACGAGGAGATGATCAAGGCGCTGGAGGCGCGCGACGGCAAGGCGCTCGCGGCGATCCTGCGGCGGCATCTGCTGGAGAAGCGCGACGCGGTGTTGTTGCAGCAGGGGGCTGTGGACGCGTAGTCGTACGTCGCACGCGAACGGTCATCGCGTCGTGCGGGCAGGCCGCGCCGCTACATCGCCGCCCGCTGCCCCTCTCTCGGCCCGTGCCCCGTCCACCGCTTGAACGCGCGCCTGAAGTTGTGCGCGTCGCTGAACCCGACTTCGTGTGCAACATCCTCGATCGACAGCCGCGGATTGCTCAGCAGCGTGAACGCGCGTTTGCGGCGGATCGTGTCGATCACCGTCTGGTACGACACGCCCTGGTCGGCGAGCCGCCGTCGCAGCGTGCGCTCGCTCATGCACAGCTGCGCGGCGATCTCGGCGAGCGACGGCGCATGCCGCAGGTCGCGCCGCATGATCCGTTCGATCGATTCGAGAAATTCGGTGCCTTCGGGTTCGGGCGGCAGCGCGTCCTGCAGGAATTCGAGCACCTGGCGATGCGCGAGCGGATCGTGGGTCGCGATCGGGCGGTTGCCGAGCGCGGCGTCGCACGAAAACAGGTTCTGCTCCTGTTCGAACCGCACCGGGCACGGGAACACGCGGGCGTATTGCTCCGCATAGGCCGGCGGCGGGTAGCTGAGATCGACGACCTTCGGCTGGAACGCGGGGCCGACGAGCGAGCGCCCGATCTTCATGAAGCTGCCGAACGCCTCCTCGACGAGGAACGCCTCGATGTCGGGCTCGAGGAAGACGTTGGTGGCGCGAACCGACAGCGTGCGCGCATCCGACATCACGTCGAAGCGCATCAGCGGCCCCGTGTGGCGCTGCAGCCCGATACCGGTCACGATCGCGTCCTTCAGCGTCGGGCTCGTCAGCATCGCATAGCCGACCAGCCCGATCGACGCGATCGTCTCGCTCGTGCCGAGTTCGAGGCCGAGCGCCCGCCCCGGCGCCATCTCGAGCGCGCGGCGGATCATCGTGCTCGCCTGGCGCAATGAAATCCGGCACGACGGATTCGACAGGTCGGCGACGTCGAAGCCGAGCCCGAGGCACAGCCGCGTGGGGTCGATGCCCAGTTCCTTGCTTGTCTCCGCGAGGCACCGCAACAGATGGACCGGCAGATTCGCCGTCGTATAACGGTCGGTATCGTCCATGGATGCTCCGTATTTTTTTCCATGGATTGTACTCGTCCCGCCCGGCCGGAGACCCGGTGCCGCCCCGGCCGCGATCGCCCACATCCCGCGCGGCCCCGCTTCAGAAGTAGTGACGCAGGCCGACCGTCGCACCGAGCTGCGTGATGCTGGTGCTCGGTGCCTGGCCGTTCACGCCGACCAATTGCGCGCCGACCAGCCCGCCGCGGTAGATCGCGTAGTCGACTTCCGCATAGAGCATGCTGCGCTTCGACAGGCTGTAGCCGGCAATCACCTGGAACTGGCGCGCACGGCCGTCGAAATCCGCCGTATAACCGGACTGCTGCGTCCACCACGCGTTGACGGCCGCCGTGAACGCCGACGTGAAGCGGTAGGTCAGCCCCGCGAGCGCCATCTTGCGGCGGCGGAACCCGCCGGGCACGGTCGGGTCGACGACCTGCGCGGGCGAGATGATCCCGAGCCCCGCCAGATCGGTCGGGCTGAACGGGCCGTTCTCGAACGACGTGAAGTCGTTGTCGCGTGCGTTCTCGATGTAGCCGGCATTGACGGTCGCGTTGCCGATCGTCACCGAGCCGCCGCCCGTGTAGATGTCGAATTTCCCGTGCGTGACGTCGTCCCAGCTGCGCATGAACGATGCGCCGACCGTGAACGGCCCCTTGTCCGGCGCATACGCGGCGGCCGCGCCGAGCTGGCCGCCGCGCACGCCGCCGCCCGCGTGGCCGCCCGGCGCGTATTGCGCGAGCAGGTAGAAGCTGCCGAGCTGCGCGCCGTACTGGATCATGTTGCTGGTGCGCGCGCCCGCGAGCATCGTCTGCTCCGGCTTGAACAGGTTGAAGTACGGGTCCTGCGGGCCGGCCCACAGGTTCGAGCCGAAGGTCAGCGACGCCATCTCGAACGGCACGTTGTACTGGCGCCCGAGCGAGAGCTGGCCAAGCGTAGTGGACGTCAGCCCCACGTACGCGACCTGGAAGAAATTCGGCGAGCCGGCCGGCACGATGGCGCCGCTGTTGGGGCCGAAGTGGCTTTCGACGTTGAACTGCGCGGACAACCCGCCGCCCAGATCCTCGTTGCCCTTGAGCCCCCAGTAGCTTTCCGTCAGGCCGCCCCCGTCGGCCATCGAGATCTTGCGGCCCGTCGACACCGGCGTGCCGTCGGCGCCGTACGACACGCCGTGCGTTTCGTAGCGGATGCCCGCATCGATCACGCCGTACAGCGTCACGTTGCCTTGCGCGTGCGCACCGGTACCGGCCAGGACCATCATCGCGCAGCACGCGGCGCGAACGCTATCGTGACGATTCATTCTTCTGGACTCCGCATCGAACTGGGGACGGACGGCTCGTGCCGTCGGGAACGACTGTAGAAAGCCAAATTTGCGCGGGCCAAGGCCGCGGCGGCCATTCTCGTGGTGCGTCGCGGCCACGGCATGGCGCACTGCGGTCAGGGCGCCGCGCCGGCCACGGCAGCGGGTGCCGCGCGCCGCAGCGCCAGCCGCACGAACGGGGCGGCGGCCAGCACGGCCACGCACAGCACGTGGGCGACGCGCGTGCCGCCGAAGCGGCCGAGCAGCGCGCCCGACAGCGCGGTGCCGATGCCGGCCGCGAAGAACGTGATGACGAGCGTGCGCGCGACCAGCGAGCCGTCCGGGTCGACGTCGGACAGCATGCCGGTGAGGAACGGCACGATCACGAAGAACGCACTGTTCAGCACGAACTGGCTCAGGAAGTACGCGCTGCCGCCGCGCGCGCCGAAGAACCATTCGATCGACGCGATCATCGCGAGCTGCGCGGCCCAGATCAGCGCGAGGCGGTGCCGGTGGCTGGCCGGATGCGACGGAATCGCCGCGCCGACGAAGCCGAGCAGGGACGACACCGACAGCAGAACGCCGATCGTCGTGGGCGACAGCCCGGCACGCTCGCCGACGAAACCGGCGATCGCCCATTGCGACGCCTGCACGCCATAGACGAGCGCCGTCACGACCCAGATCGCGATCACCGGCCGCCACGGCAGCGTGCCGGCGCGCAAGCGGGCCTGCGCGGGCGCGCTCGCGAACGCGTCGATGCCGCGGATCGCGGGCGCCAGCACGGCGACGACGGCGGCCAGCAGCGCGAACACCCAGCGTCCGAGCCACGCGGCCGGCAGCGCGGAGATCAGCACGAGGATGCCGCCGTTGACGACGCCCGCGAGCAGGTTGATTTGCCCCCACAGGCGGTCGGTCGATGCGCGCTGCGACACGCCGGACGCGACGACGACGAACAGCATCCCCTCGAACAGCCCAGTCATCCCGCGTGCGAGCGCCGCCGACACGATGCCGGGCGCGACCGCGCCGAGGGCCTGGCCGGCGATCGTGCCGATCAGGCCGGCCAGCGTGAACGGCCGCGCGGCGCGCGCGATCCGGTGCGACAGCAGCGCGCAACTGATCGCGATGCCGAGGATCTCGGCGCTGACGAGCGCGGTCGCGGTGCCCTCGTCGAGCCGGAAGCGCGTCATCACCGCCGCGACGAGGAACGGCGACAGGATCAGGCCGTTGGTGGCGGCCGCGAACGCGAGCGCAAGGCGGACGACGGCGCCGGTCGACGGATCGGGACGCGACGGCGCGGCCGCGTGCAGCGTGGCTGTGCTCATGAGGCCTCCTGGCCGGATCGTGGCCGGTCTTGCGCGACGCCGGCCGTTTCGTACATCGGGTGTGCCCCCCGGCGGGCCGGCGTGGCGCGAGCGGTGGCGCTTGCGTTTGCGCCTGCGCTTTGCGGCAGGCCGAACAGCGTACGCAGGTACGGCGTCAGGAAGCGGCCGTGCGGGTCCATCCGCTCGCGCAGCGCGAGGAAATCGTCCCAGTGCGGGTAGCACGCCGCCAGCTCGGCGGCCTTCATCGCATGCACCTTGCCCCAGTGCGGCCGCCCGCCGTGATTGCGGCAGATGGCCTGCACGCCCGAGAAATACGCGTCGAACGGCATCCCGCGATACTGGTGCGCCGAGATGCGTACGCTGTCGCGCCCGTAGTCGGGGCTCAGCCAGATGTCGTCGCCGCGCACCCAGCGGTATTCGAGCGGGAACATCAACGGAAAGCTGCGGCGCGCGATGAATGCGCGGATTTCGCGCAGCGCGTCGGCGCCGCGGTCGGCCGGCACCGACCACTCCATTTCGTTGAAGCGCACGCGGCGCACCGTCGACAGCATCGCGTAGCTCGCATCCACGTGCCGGCCCGCCGACACGGTCGATGCGCACAGCCGGCTCAGCGCCGGGCACAGCGCCGGCACGCGCCGGCCGAGCCCGCACAGCGCGCCGAACACCGTGTTCTCGAGGAACGACTCGGACGCGCGGCTCGCCCAGTGCACTGCGTCGGCCGGCTCGTCGGTCATGTCCCACGCCTTGGTCAGCACGGTGTCGGTGTGCGGGAACCAGTAGAACTCGAACGAGCGATGCCTGGCGATCAGCGCGTCCGCCTGAGCGAGGCAATCGTCGAGCCGCATGCCGCCGCGCTCGAGGCGCAGCTTGAACGCGGGCACGAGGCGCAGGCCGATCTCGGTCAGCACGCCGAGCGCGCCGAGCCCGATCCGGCCGCCGGCGAACAGCTCGGGATGCGTGTCGGCGCTCGCGCGAATCTCGCTGCCGTCCGCGCACATGATGGTCAGGCTGTCGATCTGCGTCGCCAGGTTGCCGAGCGTGATGCCGGTGCCGTGCGTGCCGGTGCTGGTCGCGCCGGCGATCGACTGCACGTTGATGTCGCCGAGGTTCTCCATCGCGAGGCCGTGCGCGGCGAGCGCCGGGCCCAGCGCCCACAGCCGCGTGCCGGCATGCACGCGCGCGACGCGCCGGTCGCGGTCGACGTCGATCACGCCCTGCATCGCGTCGAGCGACAGGATCACGTCGTCGGTCTGCACGAGCGGCGAGAACGAGTGCCCGGCGCCGGCCGCGCGCACGGTGGCGCCGGCTGCCGCCGCGTCGCGCAGCGCCGCCGCGAGCGCGGCGTGCGACGCGGGCGTCGACACGGTTGCATCAGGACTGCAGACATATCCCGACCAGTTACGCCACATGGCATTGTCTCCGTGGTTGTCGATCGAATGAGGTGAACGGTTTGAACGACGGGCCGCGCGGCCCGCTAGAAAAAGCTCTTGCCTTCGCCGCGATAGGTGGGCGCCTCGCCGACCACGCGGCCGCCGCGGATCAGCAGCAGCGTGTTGAAGCGTTCGCACAGTTCGCCGGCCTTCGCGTGGCGGAACAGGATCGGGTCGCCGATCGCCGGTGCGACGCCGCGCGGCACGCGCACGGGCGTCTGCACCTCGCCCGCGCCTTCGTTGTCGATCAGCGTGCAGCCGGCCGGCAGCCACGGGCGGGGCAGCCGGCTCTTGCCGGCCGGGCCCGATGCGATATAGCCGCCGCCCGAGCAGGTCACGATGCCCGGCTGCGGAATCCGCACGACCGGCAGCGCGAAGCCGGCGGCGGGTTGCGCATGAAACACCGCATAGTGATCGAACAGCGCCGGCGCGTAGAGGCCGGAACCGGCGGCGAGCTCGGTGACCGACGCGTCGCCCAGCGTGCTTTCGAAGCTGCCGGTGCCGCCGCCGTTCACGAAGCGCAACGTATGGCCCGCCGCCGCGAGCGCCTGTACGGCCGCGTGGCGGCGCGCGTTGATCTCGCGCGCCGAGCGGCGCTTCAGGTGGCGCACCAGCGCGTTGCGCGCGCCGCTGCCCGGCTCCGTGTCGGCCACGCCGGCGATCTGTCCTTCGTAACCCATCAGCCCGTCGAGCCGCACGTGCTGCCGCTCGCCGATGCGGTTCGCGAGGGCGAGTGCGGCGGCCACGTCGCGCACCGGCGAGCGGTACATGCCGAAATACAGGCCCGGATACGCGGACGACATGTCGAGATCGATCGCGAGCGGGATCGTCACGCTTTCCGCGCGTGCGAGGCGGTCGATCGCGTCGACCTGGGCGGCATCGTCGACCATCAGCGTGATCGAGCGGCCCCGCCCGAGCTGCGCGGCCACCGCGCGAAGATCGTCGGCTTCGACGGTCGGATAGGCGACGACGATGTCGTCGAACCCGCCGTCCGCAAGCCACGCGGCTTCCGCGGCCGAATAGCACAGCAGCCCCTGCATGAACGGGCCGGCGGCGAGCACCGCGCCGATCAGTTCGCGCGAGCGTACCGATTTCGTCGCGAGCCGGATCGGCAGGCCGCGCGCGCGGCGCTTCAGGTCGGCGAGGTTCGCGTCGAGGCAGTCGAGATCGACGAATGCGGCGGGAAGGCGGCGGCCCGCGAGCGCGTCGCGGTAGGTCGGATAGTCGTGGACGGCGGCGGGTGCGCGATGCGGAAGGTCTGCACGGCTCATGGAACGGGCTCGGCTGGGTGGGGTGTGTGCCGCGCCGACCGTTCGGCGCGTGTCGGAAACCAGCATAGGGCCGGCCAAAATGACGACCAAGCGCTCAGCGGGTCGTTCGACGGGTCTTATCCGGCCATCCGTATCGGCCACGCGCAAGCGTGAGCGTCGCGCCCCGTGAAGGTGGATCGTTGCTTGCTTGGTGTCGCGGCGCACATGGCGTGTGCCGGCGCGAACCACCACCGGACGGGCACGACGCTCGACATCACGCGCGTGCCGATGCGACAACGAAATGCGTTTCAAACGTCTTGCCGGCCATCGCCGCTGTGCGCGGGTTTAGTGCCCGCGTTCTAGTGCCGCTTTTGACTGCATGCCGGATTCGACCTAGAACCTACTCGCGGATGCACCGGCGAAGAACGGCATGACGTGACGAGGAGGCGACGTGAAGAAGAACAGGGCACTCTGGCGGCGCACGGGCGCGATCGCGGCGATCGGCGTGGCCGCCGTCGCGATCTGGCGATACGAAGCGGCGACACCGGCGCAGGCCGCGTCGTCCGGCACGCCGGTCGCGACGGCGGGCACACCGTCCGGCGCGGCCGATACGTTCGGTACCGGTGTCGGCGCCGCGACACCGGGCCCCGAGGAGCGACGGCTCGACGTCGACGCGCTGCGCCGCAGCCTTGCCGGGCGCCCCGATGCGGACGCGGAAGTGAAGCGCGTCGTCGCATTCGCGCGCTTCCGCGACGAGGTCGCCGCTTACGGCGATCGCCGCAACAGCCTGCCGCCAACCGAGCGCGACGCGCTCGCGCGCCGGATTCTCGACGAACTTCCCGACCACGTCGCGCGCAACGAGATCGTGCCCGTGCAGGCCGAAGCGCTGAGCGCGGCGCTGCTGACCGACACCGAAGCCGACCCCGCGACGCGCGGCGCGGCGATCCGGTCGATGCGCGCGCAATGGGACACCTATGCGCAGCGGACGGTCGGCCCGTCGCCGGCGCAGGACCCGCGCTATCTCTCGTACGAACAGCAGAGCCGCGACGTCGTCCGGCAGGTTCAGGCGAGCATTCCCGATCCCGACCAGCAGCAAGCCGTCATCGCGCAACGCCTGCAGGCGCTGCGCGTCCAGCTGTTCGACGGCGCTTCACCGTCCGGCGTGCACTGAGCGCCGAATCCGCGCGGCCGGGGCGGCGCCCGGCGGCCGCGTCATGTCCATCGACAAGGAGGGGAGATGTCAACAGCACGATGCCTGCTGCGCGCGGCCGTTGCCGCGCTGCTCGGTTGCGCGGCACTGAACGGTCACGCGGCCGATACGACGATGCCGGATCCGTCGGTTCCTTATTATTCGTGGTACGAAGTGACGTTGCCGGAGAGCACCGGTGCATCGTGCGGCAACGGCACGCCGATGCGTTTCTACATCAATCGCGCACAGTCGGACAACCTGCTGTACATGATGGAGCCGGGCGGCGCGTGCTGGGACTACGGCACCTGCACGCAGACGTCGACCGGTGCCGAGGCCGGCCTCGGCGGCTTCAACCCGGACGGCATCCCGCACAACTACATGAACGGCACCGCGAACGAGAGCCTGCTGTCGTCGTTCCTGTCGCCGCTGCTGACGCGCATGGATCTCGCGCACATTCTCGTCGGCGAGCCGAAGGTCGAAACGCAGCAATGGACACAGGTTTTCGTGCCCTATTGCACCGGAGATATCCACATGGGCAGCGCGGTGCGCAACTACACGTCGCCGTCCGGCGACTGGCGCCTGCAGCACTACAGCGGGCTGAAGAACATCCAGGCCGTCGCGCAGTGGCTGACGTCGCACGGCTTCGGCAAGCCGAACCGGCTGCTCGTGTACGGGATGAGCGCGGGCGGCTACGGCACGCTCGCGAACTACGCGACGCTGCGCAACACGCTGCAGCCGCAGGCGCACAGTTCGCTGCTCGACGACGCCGGCACGGTGTTCAACACGCCGTTCGATGCGGACGCGGCCACGCATCCGTCGGTCGGCCTGTACGACCGCGTGCGCACCGAGTGGGGGATGACGGGCCCCGACGGGATGATCACCGTGAACAGCCGCCTGACCAGCCGGTTCGACCCCGGCAACATGGGGAGCGCGTACGCGGCGCTGTCGGCGACCTTTCCGCATGATCGCTTCGGTTTTTCCAGCTACCAGCGCGACAAGATCATCGCCGCGTATCACTATCGCGCGTTCGTGCCGGCCGTGATCGCGGCGCCGGACGACGCGACGAAGGATGCGCTGTCGCTCGCGATGTTCGGGAAGGAGCTGGACGGGCTGAAGCAGACGCTGAACCCACTGCCGAACTTCGGCTATTTCATGCCGTGGGCGCGCAACGACTTCATCGCCAACCATCAGGTGACGGCGGTCAGCTTCACCGGGTCGGGGATCCACGAGAACGGCACCGACGCGGATATCGGCACCTTCGTCGACAACCTGCTGAACCAGCAGGACCCGGCCGAGACGCCGGTGATGAAGGCGTTCCGCACGCAGCAGTGGTCGGATTTCACGTTCTCGACGTTTCTCGCGTGGATCGACAGCGTGTTCAACCTGACCGGCGAAGCGGGGCCGATCTCGGGGCACCGGGCGTGAACGGGTGACGGAGGCGCGGTGCGCTGCACTGCGCCGCGCCGCGCCGACGTTGCGCCGGGCGTGCGCGTTCAGTACGAATCGTCGTCGAAGCGGGACGATGCCGGCCGGCGCTTCATCTCCTTCAGCCATTCCCTGACGTTGTCCGGGTCGTCGAATTCGCGCACCACGATGGTCAGGTCCTGGTTGCTGCGCTGCATGCCGGCAATGTCGCGCGTCAGTATCCGCATGACCGTATCGGGCGCGATCTTGACGGACGATGCGATGCCGTAGGTTCGGCGGAAGTGGGTTTCGACGTGCCGGATCTCCTGGTCCAGCTCGCGCACCTGTTCCTCCAGGATGCCGTTGTAGCGCATCAGCCGGTCTTCGCCGAGGCCGTCGATCGCGCGCCGGTCGATCTGCTCGATCTCGAGCTGCAGTTCCAGCAGTTGCAGCAGGTTGCCTTTCGCATACGCGTGGTTGACCCGCTGCATCAGCACGGTCTTGCGTTCCTGTTCCTTCGGATCGGTTTCGCGATCGGGATGCAGCACGCTCGCGAGCTTGCGATAGACGTCGCGGATCGACTTGCTCGATTCGGCCTGCTCGGCTTCGCGTCTCGCTTGCGCCGCCGATTGCCGGGGCGCTTTCTTGCGTTTCGCGCGCTGCGCCTCGCGGGCCTCGTGCTCGGCCATGTCGCGCCTGAACTGTTCGTCCAGCTCGGCTTGCATGCGCTCGGCGAGTTCGTCGGGCGACAGCGTGTCGAGATCGTCTTCCGGTGCGGGGGCGGGCGCAGGCTCCGGTGCCTGCTTCGGCCGTGCGCGATCGGCTGCCGTACGGTCGTCGTCGCCGGATGCGCGGTGCCGGTTGTAGATGATCTTCAACTGCGCGTCGTCGCTGACGTCGAGCAGGTCGCGCGCCATGTTCACGATCACGTCGGACAGCGTGCGCTGCTCGGCCTTGCTCAAGCCCTTTTGCAGGAACGCGTCGTCGAGCCGGTTGAGCAGGCTGATCCGCAACGCCGTCGCCGCCTGCTCGAGCGGCAGCAGCCCGTCGACGAATTTCTTCTGGAAGGCCGGTGTCACGGCGTCCCATGCGCCGAGACGTTCGCGTCGCGTTTCGATCTGCTGGACGAGCGTATTGAACGTCTTCTGGGCTTTCGACAGGCTGGCTGTCTCGTGGCCGGGCGCGATGACGACCGCGGCACCGCGTCGTGCGGTCATGATGAATGTCCTCCGGCCGCGGCAGGACGCGCAGCAGGCCGGTATTCTAGCCGGATGTGCGGCCGGCGGCGCGCAACGGCCTGCTTCGCCGGCGCTTCCGGCCGCGCGTTACGGCCGCGGCGCCGCGACTGCCGGTGCGCCCGCATCCGTGCCCGGCGTGCCGCCCGGCCCATAGGCGGCAGCGGCGTTGTTGCGTGCCGCGAGACGCTTGGCGGTCAGGCGCTCCTGCGCGGCGACGATGTCGCCCGGATAGTTGTCCCCGTTGCTGGCGACCGGGTCGTAGCCGACGGCTTCGAGGTCGAACAGTTCCTGGCGTACCTGCGCACGCGTGAGCGTCGAGTGCGACGACTGCGCGTACGACACGGCAGGCGCGGCGAGCAGGGCAGTCGCGGCAGCGGTGGCGACGACGACGGTGGCGATGATCGATTTCATGATTTCCTCAGACGGTTGCGTGGCGGTTCAGCGAACCGACGAAGCAAGTTTAGGAATCCATGCCGGCCGGATAAATGCCGAATCCGGGTGAACTGTGTTTCCGGAATGCGCCACAGTGGGCGACGGGCGTGCCGTGCCGCCGTGCCGCCACGTCGTCAATCGCCGAACAACTGCCCCTGCCCGGAGATCACGCGTTCGAAATCGTCGCGCAGGAACGGCAGGATCGCGTCGGCGACGGGCTGCAACTGGCGGCTCAGGTAGAACGCGTAGTCGATCGGCGAGCGCATCGTCTCGAGCGGCTCGGGGCCGGCCGTCGTCATCACGTAGCTGATCCAGCCGCCGCGCTGATATTGCAACGGCCGGCCCTGCGCGTGGTTGAACTCGTCGGCGATCCGCGCCGCGCGCACGTGCGGCGGCACGTTGCGCTCGTATTCGCGCAGCGGCCGGCGCACGCGCTTGCGGTAGACGAGCTGGTCGTCGAATTCGCCGGCCAGCGTGCGCTGCACGTAGTCGCGAATGAAGTCCTGGTAGGGCTCGCGGCTGAACACGCGTCGATACAGCTCGCGCTGGAACTGCTGCGCGAGCGGCGTCCAGTCGGTGCGCACCGTTTCGAGCCCCTTGAACACGAGATCCTCGCCGCCGTCGGCCGCCGCCGCGAGGCCCGCGTAACGCTTCTTGCTGCCTTCTTCCGCACCGCGCACGGTCGGCATCAGGAAGCGGCGGTAGTGCCGCTCGTACTGCAGCTCCAGCGCGCTCTCGAGCCCGAACTGGTCGCGCAGGTGCGCGTGCCACCAGCGGTTCACGTGTTCGACGAGCGCGCGGCCCTTGGCGCCGGCTTCGTCGTCGTCGTGCGCGCGGCCGAGCCACACGAACGTCGAATCGGTATCGCCATAGATCACTTCGTAGCCCTGCGCTTCGATCAGCTCGCGCGTGCGGTGCATGATCTCGTGCCCGCGCATCGTGATCGACGACGCGAGGCGCGGGTCGAAGAAGCGGCAGCCGGTCGAGCCGAGCACGCCGTAGAACGAATTCATGATGATCTTCAGCGCCTGCGACAGCGGCGCGTTGCGCTGCCGCTTCGCATCGTCGCGGCCTTCCCACACGCGGCGCACGATATCGGGCAGGCAGTGTGCGGTACGCGAGAAGCGCGCGCCGAGAAAGCCGGGCACCGATGCGTCGTCGCCGGGATTCGCGAGCCCTTCGATCAACCCGACCGGATCGATCAGGAACGTGCGGATGATCGACGGGTAGAGGCTCTTGTAGTCGAACACGAGCACCGAGTCGTACAGCCCGGGGCGCGAATCCATCACGAAGCCGCCGGGGCTGTTTTGTCCCGTCACGTCGCCGAGGTTCGGCGCGACGTAGCCGAGCCGGTGCATGCGGGGCAGGTACAGGTGCGTGAAGGCCGCGACCGACCCGCCGGTGCGATCGGCCGCGAGGCCCGTCACGCTCGCGCGTTCGAGCGCGAAGGACAGCAGGTCCGCCTTGTCGAAGATGCGCGTGACGAGCTCGCAGTCCTTCAGGTTGTAGCGCGCGAGCGCCGGCTTGTCGTGATCGAAGCGGCGCTGGATCTCGTCCATCCGCTGGTACGGATTGTCGATCGACTTGCCTTCGCCGAGCAGTGCCTGCGACACGTATTCGAGGCTGAACGACGGGAACGTCCACGTCGCGGATTTCAGCATGTCGATGCCGTCGAGGATCAGCCGGCCGGCCGCGCCCGCGAAGAAGTGGTCCGGCTGCTGGCCGTGCGCGCGCCAGTCGAGCACGCTGCCGCCGCGCCCGAGCTTCAGCGGGATGCCGTATTGCTCCGAATGCGCATGCAGGATGCGCAGGTCGAACTGCACGAGGTTCCAGCCGATCACGGCATCGGGATCGTGTGTTTCGAACCAGTCGTTGAGCCGCGTGAGTATCGCGGCGCGACTGTCGCAATAGTCGAGGTCGAAGTCCCGCGTGCCCGCGTCGCTGCCTGCTTCGCTGCTTGCATCGCCGTTCGGCGGGCCGAGCATGTAGACCTGCCGCTGCCCGCAGCCTTCGAGCGCGATCGAATACAGCTCGCCGTGGACGCTGGTTTCGATGTCGAGCGACACGCAGCGCAGGGCCGGGCGGTAGCCGGTCGCGGCTTTCAGCTCGGTGCCGGTCAGCGTGCCGTCGCGGCCGGGCCGGCCGCGAAACTGCACGCATGCCGTGATGAAGCGTTCCATCGCGTAGCGGTCGGGCGGTTGCACGTCGGCTTCGTAGACGTCCACGCCCGCTGCGGCGAGGCGCTTTTGCAGCCCGGACAGATGGCGATAGCGCTTGCAATAGAGGCCGACGACGGGGCGCTGCCGGAAATCGCGCAGCGCGAGCGGGCGCAACTCGGCGTCGTGCTCGCCGGCCAGCGTGCGTTCGGCGAGCGCCTGCTGTTCGGCGGGGATAAACGCGACGGCTTCCTGCGGGCGCAGGCGCACGCGGCGCGGACCGTGTTCGGTTGCCAGCCAGAACTCGATCTCGATGCCGGATGCGGTGTCCCGCCAGTGGCGGGTGAGGATGAAACCCTGCTCGAACGCCGTCAAAACGCTTGCTCGTCGTGAATGCCCAGGCGGCGGATTTTAGCGCTTGAATGGCGGCCGTGCCGACGGGGGCGCGCGTGGCAACAGGTGGCAGGAAGCCGGCGGGCGATGCGCGATCTTCCGCGTGCCGGCTGGCGTTCGGTTTTTCGAGGCGATTGGCGTCCGGCGCGCGACGGAAAGAAGGCGACTACTCGCGCCGCAGCGTTTCGAGCACGGCGGATGGCGGTCGCCGGCACGCGCCGTAGCCATTGGACTGCAGCCTGGGCATCATGCCGACGACGAAGTCGATGAACGTTCTCACCTTGGCCGGAACGTGGTTCCGGCTGGGGTAGTAGACATAAAGCGGGAACGTCTCGTCGCACCAGTCGGTCAGCACCGGCTCCAGTGTGCCGGCACGCAGGTGCGTGTCGATTCCGAGGTCGATCACCTGGGCGATCCCGAAGCCTGCAACGCAGGCGCCGATCTTGGTGCCCGCATCCGTGACGGTCAGGCTGCCGGTTACGGCCACTTTCACTTTTTCGCCGTCACGCCAGAACTCCCAGTCGAAGGGGCGGCCGGTAGCCGGGTCGATGGCCAGGATGCATTCGTGGCCGTCGTCGACCAGATCCTGCGGCGACCTCGGCCGGCCGCGCCGCTCCAGGTAGGACGGCGCGGCCACCGTCAGCACCCGCGGGCTGTACAGCCTTCGACAGACCAAGGTGGAAACGGATGGGGGGCCAAAGCGGATGGCGAGATCGAAACCGTCGCTGACGAGGTCCGAGAGGTCGTTCCGGGTCTCCAGCTTCAGGTGCAGAGCGGGGTGTTCCTTCATGAACCGGGCCAGCTCCGGCGCGAGCACGAGGCGGGCGAACGCGGCATCGCACGCCACGCGGAGCGTGCCGCTGGCGACCGAGGTCTGGCCGGACGTGCCGGCGGTCGCTTCCTCGATCCCCTGCAGTAACGGCAGCACCTTCGACAACAGGTCGTGGCCCGCGTCCGTCACTTCGACGTGCCGGCTGGTGCGATGCACGAGCTTCGCGCGCAGGCGATCCTCCAGCCGCTGGATCGCGCGACTGACCGCAGGCTGAGTCTTGCCGAGGCGGGAGGCCGCTCGACCGAAGCTCCCGGATTCGGCCAGGGCCGCAAGGACAAGCAAGCCGCTTACCAGTCCTCCGTCGAGGTCTTCCATGATCCATGTGTTCCTGTAATGGCAGCGATAACCGGGTCGCCGTAGCCGAGGGCGGGGGCGATCGCTCACTATACGAGCGGTTCACTATCGAGGAAAGCCAGCCATGACCCAGACCCAGGCCGTAGTCGCGTTGATCGACGACTACTTCAATTTGGCTTATGAGCCGAAGAGCCGCGACTTCGACAAGGTTTTTCACCCGAGCTGCATGATTCAGTGGCTCGACGAAGGCCGGTTTCGCACGCTGGCGTCGCACGAGTATGCGGCGCTCATCAACGGGAGGCCGAGTCCGCGATCGACCGGCGCGCCCAGGGACGAGGCGATCCTCTCGATGGCGCATGTGTCGGACGGCCTTTCAACGGCGACGGTGCGGGTGCGGATCGGCAACCGGTTGTTCAACGATCACTTCGTCATGCACAAGGTGGATGGCAGCTGGTTGATCGCGACCAAGGCGTCCGCCGTGGTGCGTACGTTCGACTGAAGCGCCGCGCGGCAGATGCGCGTCGGGTTCCCGGGGTTTTTTGCGCCGACGAAATGCGGTGTCGCGGGATCGACGGGGGGAATCCGTAATGGGAACCTGCTCGAACGCTGTCGAGACACCCGCTCGTCGTGGATGCCCGGGCGGCCGATTTCAGCGCTTGGGCGGGGCTGTGCCGGGACGGGGTGCGCGATACCGTTCCGGCATCCGGGCCGATGATCGTAAGATTCGGGCTCGATTGAACCCGTCAAGGATCATTGAATGAAACTCGCGATTGATCGCGTCGCACGTGTTGCCGGCTGCGTCGTCGTTGCGGCCTGCCTGTGTGGAAGCGGGCGTGCGATATGCGCTTCCCCGCAAGTGAAGGCATTGCCGGCGACCACGGAAGCCAACTGGATACAGGCGGTCAGGCAGCATCGGACAAAAGATGGCGCAACGGTTGCCGAAGTGCTGGCCTATGCGGAAAAAATGCGGCCGCGCATCTTCAAGGCCGGACGATTCGAAGTGGGTTACAACGGCGCGACCGGCGTTGCCAGCTCGGTTTCGATCGGCTACTGGATCGGAACGAAGCGCGCGCCGGACGATGCGTTCGTCGATCTCGGATATTCGATGTCGCCTGATGGCCGCGTGATGCCTGTCTCGCCGGACGCGCACACGGCCACGGCATTGGAGAACGGACGGAAGGCGTTTCTGCGCGCCGTCGACGACGCCTATCGGGACACATGCCTGTCCGATCCCGATCATCCGCCGGCATGCTGACGAATCCGGCCCGATTGACGTCACGGAATCATCATTCGTAGAATCGCCGGTCAAGAACAACATCATTCTGAGAGAGGCGCCATGAATGCGCACCGCATGATGGAAGCAATTGCGGAACGGCCGGCTCGGCAAGCATTGCTTGTCGCGTTCCATTCCCGGCTTGGCAATCGTGCTCCGATTCCCCACCGCAGGGCCGGGCAGCCCTGCATCGGTCGCGATGACGTGCCGACACATCGCGCAAGCTGCGTGGGAGCGCATGACGCATGCCGACCTGACTTCGCCTGCCTCGTTTCCAGTCGCCGCTGGTGAAAGCCTCCATGCCGCAGTCGACCGGCCTGTCGCTCGACCTGAGCGAAGGCAATCGACCGCAGAACCGCACGCATCCACTGATCCCGCTTGCATTCGACTCGCTGTCGCTCGTCCTCGGGCTGCCGGGGCGGGCCCTTCTGCGCGACACGCTCGAGGGTCTTGACCGGACAGCCGGTTCGGCGGAAACGGTCGCAACCGGTGTGTCGCCCCGATTGGTGCCGTGGGTCGTTGCCCGGAAGCACCGCACGAAACGCACACGCGCATTTTCCCGGCGGATGCCCGGCCGTCCTGTTGCTGCGGGGATGGCGCGGCTGTTCGGTTTGCCTGGAGGTGCGGCGCCGCACGCATTGCCGATGAACTCAATTACCCCGGACTCCCCATGAACGCTTCCTCCCGGCAAATTTCTTTACCCGGTATCGCCGCGCTCATCGCGGCGGTCATTACCACGGCGCAATTTCTGATCGGCCTCTACGTGTGGTCGACGAAGTCTTCGCCGTCCGTGAATATGCTGGCCGTGCAACTGTCCACTTTCATCGGGAGCCTGGTGTTTCGAAGCGGCCTGGTGTTCCTGATCGTCCGCTGGCACGGAGAGTATCGGGACCAGCTTGCATTCCGTCGCCCCGCGTTGCCGCTGACGGCCTTTGCGTTGTGCCTGCTGGTCTGGCAGGCCGCGCAGGTACTGGTATTCCAGGCGCTCGTGGGCATGTTGCGCGGCGGTTCCCTCAGCCTGACGCACATCGTGACGCTCATCGCGCCGGTGAACGCCGTCCTCTATGCGCTCGTCGCCTGGCTTGCGTGGTGGTTCGTCACCCACCTGTTTCGCAACGACGCGTTGCCCGGGGCGCCGCGCGGCAATGCGCGGCGGCGCATTGCGGGTCTCGCGGCCTGGTTGTTTGCCAGCGTATTGCTGCTCTTCATGACGCAGGCCGTGATGATCCTGCTCGACTATTTCGACGACGATCTCAAGCTAGTGATGCTGAACTACGTCGGGGGGATCGTCGTTCCCGCCGCGATCGTCTTCGCAGGCGCGATGCTCGGCCTGCCTCGCGATCTCGGTCGACTGCACGTCCGGCGTCTGCTGGGGGCGTCGCTTGCGTCGATGGCATCGGTCCTGCTGCTGGCTTATGCGGTGCTGCGCCTCGTGGGCGACGTGCTCGGAATAGCCAGCCTGATGTCCGGCATCATGCCGGTCGTCGTTCTCGCCGCAACCGGCGCGGCCTACTGGGTGTGGTTCCGCGTGTTCTATGCCGCTGCGCGTCGCGAGACCGCTGGACCGTCGCAAGGCATGCCGTCGGCGTGAAACCCGCAAGCGGATATGGCGTGATCCGCGTGCACGACGAGACGACCCGCGGCGATTCGGCAGCGTGCGCATCGGCGCACGCACCGGCGCCCTACACCCACGCGACATCCTGCTTCAAGTGCTCTGCCCGTTGCGGCCGCTGATACAGATACCCCTGCGCATACTGAATCCCGACCGTCTGCAGCGCGCGATGCTGCGCTTCCGTTTCCACGCCCTCCGCGATGATCTTCAGGTCGTAGTGATGCGCAACGGACGCGATTCCCTCGATCAATCCCGCGCTGCCGCCGTTCAGTTGCGAGACGAACTGGCGATCGATCTTCACGTAGTCGAACGGAAAACGCGACAGCATGTCGAGATTGCTGTGATGCGTGCCGAAATCGTCGATCGCGAATTTCGCGCCTTTCGCTCTCAGCGCATGGAAGATCGCGGTGGTCCGCGCGTTCTTCTCGAGCAGGATGCGCTCGGTGACTTCGAGCACCAGCGTAAAGCCGGGCGGCAGTGCGCGAATCGCATTCTCGACGATGGACACGAACCGCGTGCGCTCGAGATCCTTCGGCGCGATGTTGACGGCGATGCGCAGCGGCATTGACGGCGTCAGCGCGGAGAGTTCCGACACGGCGGTCCGCAGCACGAATTCGGTCACTTTCGGCAGCACCGCGCTCGATTCGACCTGCGGGATGAACACCGCCGGGCTGATGGCCCCCCACTTCGGATGCTGCCAGCGCAGCAGCGCCTCGACGCCGACGGTCCTGCGCGTCCCGACCTCGACGATCGGCTGGTACACGACATGGAGTTCGTCGCGCCTGAGCGCGTTGCGCACGGCCTTCAGCAGCAGCCGGCGCGGCGCCATCGCCAGCAGGTAGGCCGCCATCACGAGGCCATCCGCCAGCAGCACGATCGTGATGCCGATCAGCCGATAGTGATGCCGAACCTGCGACGCGTAGTGAGGGGATGCCGCAACCGACACCGTGAACGGCCAGCGGGGCGACACGATCGTGCTGCCGCCTGCGGGTTCCGCGGCCGATTCCGGCGCAAACTTCCCGTGCTGATCGAGATGGCCCGAACCCGCGATCGACAGCGTCGCGGTTTCCGTCCCGTAGCGGGCACCGTGCGCGAGCGCGTCGGCCACGTAGTCGCCTTCGACCAGGTAGAGCACGCCCGCGCCGGGCGCGGTGGCGTAAAACACGGGCAGCACCGGGATGCCCTGCTGGAACGGCGTCTGGCGCAGCAGCGTGACGAGCGTCGAACCCGGTTCCGGCTCGTGCGTGTACGCACCCAGCGGCAAGTCGATTGCTCCCAGCGCCGACGAGCACATGACACGGCCGTCGTACACCAGCGCGACGGCGCGCAGGTAGCGCAGGCGCGTGCCTATCTCGGCGAGCGTCCGGAATACCGTCGCGCATGGCCGCCCGACGAGTGCGGTGAGTTCATCCACGTGTCGCAGGCGCGCGCCGTCCAGGATGCGGTCGACCGATGCCACGATGTCGTTCGCCACGACGCGTTCATGTTCGATGACGGTATCGCGCGCATAGCGGTCGGCAAGCGCGATCGCGAATACCGGCATGAGTACGCAAACGATAACGGCGACGAACAAGACGACCCGCGGCCAGGCGCCGCTGCGCTGGAAAACTGGTTTCGAGCCTGGCGTGAACGCCGACATTCCCGCGGTCGCCTTTGGTGTTGTGTGTTGGGAGAGGCAAGTCGAACCGGTCGATACATCGACGGCACGCCTGCGTCATGCGCGCCGCCATCTCGATGCGATCGATTCTACGGTCGCGACGGACATCCGTGACAGCCTCGTCGCAATTGGCCGTTCATTCCGAGGCTTGCCTCCATGAACATGCGCATCCGGCGCATATGAATTGGCGGAACGTACCGAAAAAATCCCCGGCCGCATGGTCTTGCGGCCGGGACGAAAAAACACCGTCTCTTGGCACGAGGATGGTGCGCGGCAAGTATAAGATGTGACGAGAGATTACGAAATATTGTTATTCAACAATTGGTGTAATTTTGTCATTGTGTCTCGACAGGAAACATTCTTTCGGGATGTTGTCTTTGCCGACCTGCCCGCGGCCCACGTTCGGTCGCCGCGCGATACGGTCGCACGTCTCGCCGGAGCTTCGGGATGGAAGAAAATACCGTGCCCACGGTCATCGTGATCGATGGTGCAGCCGCAGCCGACGGCGGTTCGCTGTGGATCCGGATCGACGTAAACGGGCAGGCCCGCAATTACGTGCTCGATCGCGCGCTCGCTTCGCGCGGCACGCCGCGCTACAACACCATCAGCGGCGCACAGGGTCCGCTTTCGAAAGGCGAACGAAAGGAAGTGCTTGCGCTGCTGCGCAGCATTGCCGACCCCGCGATGTGGGCCGACATGGTCGGTACGTTCACGCAGGTGCTGCAGGCGTCCGAAGATGAGTGAACGATGCGGTGCCCGCGCGTCGCGCGGGCCGCGTTCAGAAATCGTCGCGCATCTTGCGTAGCAGGTCACCGCCCGACTGATGCGTGTCCACGGCGGTGAGGACGTCGGTCAGGAACCACGGCAGGTTCAGTTGCGTATTGGAATCGCTGACGCATACGCGGATCGGCGGCGCCTTCGACGGCGAGCGCGCGTCGGGCGTGGCGTTGCGGGACGGCACGCAGTTGTTCGCGTGCGCTTGAACGGGTGCCGGCCCGGCGCTGCCGGATGTTGCACCGGCGGCTACCGGCAAGCTGACGGCGGCAAGCAGGGTCAGGACAGCGACAGCGGCAACGCGTTTCATGGGATTCTCCGGCGATGCTCGTTCGACCGCGCGGGTGGACGCGAGTTCGTCGGCGGCACGGTTGCGCACCGCGCTCAGCCGCGCGCGACGCTCGCCGTCCGCGCGGGCTGCCGGCTGCGCCACTGCTGCGGCGATTCGCCGGTCCAGCGCCGAAAGGCGCGCGTAAATGCGCTGTGTTCCGAATACCCGAGCAGCCACGCGACTTCCGCGAGGGTCAGCCGCGGATCGTTCAGGTGGTCGATCGCGAGCCGCCGCCGCGTGTCCTCGCGCAGTGTCCGGAAGTTGAGCCCGAGTTCGGCAAGCCGCCGATGCAGCGTGCGCGACGACACATGCAGGTCCGACGCGATCTGTTCGATGCTCGCTTCGCCTTGCGTCAGCAGGCGCGCGACGGCTTCGCGCACCGACTGTTCGAGATCGTCCGTCTGCCGCAGCTCGGCCAGCAGCGCGCTTGCCTGGCGTTCCATCATCCGCAGCAGCGCGTCGTCCGGTTGGCGCAGCGGCTGTGTGAGCAGGTGCAGCGGGAACGCGAGGCGGTTCACCGGCTGGCCGAACCGCACCGGGCAGCCGAAATAATCGACGTAGGGCCGATCGTCGCCGGGCGACGGGTGCACGAAGCAGACTTCGTCGGGCCCGTCACGCGTGCCGGTGATGTTGCGTGCGAACTGGACGATGGCCGTGAGCGCAACTTCGTCGACGAGCGGGCCGAGCGGCTCGGGCGCATCGTGCCATTCGATCGCGACCGACGCTGCCTCGACGCGCACTTCCATGCGCGCGACGTTCGCGATCAGGTGCTCGTATTGCTGCCAGCGCGCGAGTGCGGCGCCGGCATCGCGGCACGCATGCAGCGCGTAGCCGAGCGCGCCGAGATGGGCGGGCGTGATCCGCTGGCCGACGTGCAGGCCGAGCAGCGGATCGTCGAGCACGCGCACCGCGCATTCGAGCAGGCGCCGCCAGTGCGCGCTCGCGTACAGCGTGAGCCCGCGGTCGTCCTCGGGCGGCCGCGCCTCGCCCAGCACGCGCGCGGCATCCTTGCCCTGCTCGGACAGGTAGTCGAACAGCAGCCGCACGTAGGTGCTCGAGTAGTAGACGCGCTGCGTCGAAAGCGGGGAGGCGGCGGGCATGGCGGAAAGTGTCAAGTAATCGTCGGCAAGTGTCAACGCGCAGCGACCCGCGCGCGACCATACTGCCGGCCAGTTCCTGATCGAGGCTGCGAACATGCCGACCGAGTTGATGACGTGGCTCCATGCGTTCCTGGGTAACGACGTGGACTGGAAGCAGGTGTTGCTGATCGGCATGACGCCGGTCTTCCTGATCGCGTTCGTGATCGAATACGCGGTGATGACCGGGCGCGGGCGCCGTGAGCCGTTTCGCTGGAAGGAGATCGTCGCGAACCTGTCGCTCGGCGCCGGCTATCAGGTGGCCGAGACCGTGATGGGGCTCCTGTTCACCGGTGCGATCTTCGCGTGGGTCTACCGGCACCGGCTGTTCGACGTGCCGGTGAACGGCCTCACGATCGTGCCGATCTTCGTCGTCGTGGAATGCTGCTACTACTGGTTTCATCGCACGTCGCACCGCGTGCGCTGGTTCTGGGCCGCGCATGTGCCGCATCACAGCGGTGAAGTGATGAACTTCACGACGG
Organism: Burkholderia cepacia ATCC 25416; assembly: GCF_001411495.1. NCBI lineage: Bacteria > Pseudomonadati > Pseudomonadota > Betaproteobacteria > Burkholderiales > Burkholderiaceae > Burkholderia > Burkholderia cepacia. The sequence continues at coordinate 1,893,952 of NZ_CP012982.1, forward strand.
CGATGCGGCAGTCGTTGCTGAACGCGTTCGTCGGCGTGTTCCTGTTCTACCTGCCGCCAGTCTGGCTCGGTATCCCGCCCGCGGTCGTGCTGTTCCTGCTCGCGGTCGATCTCGTGTACCAGTACTTCGTGCATACCGAAGCGATCGGGCGGCTGCCGCGCTGGTTCGAGTACGTGTTCGACACGCCGTCGAACCATCGCGCGCATCACGGCCGCAATCCGCGCTATATCGACAGGAACTACGGCGGCGTGCTGATCGTCTTCGATCGCCTGTTCGGCACCTATGTCGAGGAAACGGAGCCGGTCGACTACGGGATCACGCAGCAGATTCGTTCGTACAACTTCCTGGTGCTGAACCTGCACGAATTCGTCGACATGTGGCGTGACGTATTCGCACCGGGGCCGATCCTGCAGCGGCTGAAGCATCTGTGGATGCCGCCCGAATGGGAGCGGCCGGGGCATCGGCCGATCCATACGTGGAGCGTCGAGCGCAAGGGTGAGGGGGAGGCCGGGCCGGGGCCGCTCGTCACGCCAGGCGACGACGCACCGGCATCCGGGCGCAAGATCGTACAAGCCACCCCGACGCGATCCGGCTAACCTGCGTGCTTTCCTCGGCGAAAGGCGCGGCGGCGATGACGAAGAAAGTATTCTGGGACGATCCGTACCGGACCACGCTGGATACCGTCGTCACGCACGTCAACGGCGAACGCGTGCGGGTGGACGCGACCATCTTCTTCGCGTTTTCGGGCGGGCAGGAAAGCGACTCAGGTTCGCTCGGCGGCTATCAGGTCATCCACGCTGAAAAGCAGGGTCTCGACATCGTCTACACGCTGCCGCACGATCATTCGCTGAACGTCGGGGATCGCGTGACCTGGCGTATCGACTGGGTGCGGCGGTACCGGCTGATGCGTCTGCACTTCGCGGCGGAAATGGTGCTGCAACTGGTCTACCGGCTCCGGCCCGGTATCGAGCGCATTGGCGCGCATATCGGGCCGAACAAGGCACGCGTTGACTTCGCGAGCGACACGAGCCTGTCGCCGTTGTTTCCGGAGATCGAATCGGCTGCTGCCGATCTGTCGATGCGCGACCTGCGCATCGTGACCGACTTCAGCGACGTCGACGCGCAACGCCGCTTCTGGACGGTCGACGGCTTCGCGACGATGGCCTGCGGCGGCACGCATCCGGCGTCGACCGGCGAGATCGGGATGCTGACGCTCAAGCGCAAGAACACCGGGAAGGGCAAGGAGCGGATCGAGGTGATGCTGGTCGAGCCCGGGATGGCGGACGGGCGGGTTGCGTGAGCGTCGGAAGTGCATGCCCGACAGGTTGAGCGCCGCCTCCGATACGCGATTCGCCTGAGTACGCGTTCTGCGCATGTATATTGGCGATCCATGCATCGAATGGCCGGCGATTTCGCGCGGCCTCGTTTGCAGGTCACCCTGCGCACGCATCGCCGACTGTCCGGATCGCGGCGCTCGCGGTGAACAATCCAGCGCAAGTATAAAAAAACAGCGAACATTCCGAGCCCGCACATGAGCGATACCGATATCGTGTTTCAACCGACGGTGGACGATCTGGTCCACGCTTACCGCCTGAATCTTTGGCGCAGATATAACTGGAAATATCTGCTCAAGGCATTCGCGATCACGTCGATAGCGTACGTCGTCCTTTTGTTCGGTGGTTTCCGGGTGGCAAGCGGCGCGTTTCCGGATTGGCGCAATGTCTGGTGGATGGCGGGAATCGCGGCGGTGGTCACGATCGGCGTGCCGCTGCTCAACCATCTGCTGTTGCGTCGTGCCGCTCGCAAGATCTACAGCCAGCAAAAGACCCTCCAGCAGCCGCACACGGTCATCTGGCGCAGCGACCATTTCGTGGTCGAATCCCCGACCTCGCACGAGGAATTTCGTTTTGCGGATCTCGTTCACTGGAGCGAGGATCGTTATGTGATCCTGCTTTGTCAGTCGGCGGTGATGTTCCGCCTCATCCCGAAGCGGGTGCTCGCGGCGTCGCAGGTGGACCTCCTGCACCGGACGCTGCTTCAGAACGGCGTCCGCAAGATCTAGCAGGCAGGCACGCGCATGCTGAAACCCGGACGAGGTGCATCGTCCGGGTGTCGAAACGGGCTTGTCGCGCGCGGCGTTCCCCGCATCACGTCACTGATACCCGTAACACTGCTTCAACCCTGCGTAGTCATAGAAGTGACTGCCCGGCGCGAGCTTCGCGCCATCGCACGCAGCCTGGAAATCCGTTTCGCGCTCGTTGTACAGCATCTTCACGATGAGCCGCGATCCGTTGCGATAGACATCCCACTGCATGTTCGCGGCCATCGGCGACACCTGATCGCCGCGCCACGGGTTGTTCGCGTACGTGTACGTCTGCGCTTGCGGCGTCGGCACGAACACGTTCTTCAGGTGCATGATCGACGCGAACGGAATCATGATCTCCGCATGCGTGAAGCGCAGCTTCGCGGCACGGGTCAGGTCGCCGCGCGCGATCGCATCGACTTCGCCGAAGAAATCGTCCTGCAGCACCTTCGCCATCCGGTACGTGACGGGGTTCGCTTCCTGGACACCGGGCCCCTTCTGGTAGTAGTCCTCGGCATCCTGCAGATACGCGAGATACTGCGCCTGCTCCGCGCCGATGTACTTCTCCATCGTGACGCCGCCCGTTTCCGCCGTCATCGCGGGCGCGACCTGCAACAGGTTGTACAGCACGTTCACCGCATCGACAGCCGTCGCGATCTTCGTCTTGCCGTCGCCCTTCAGCGTGTTGGTGAACTTGCCGTCCGCCGACGTGAACGCATAGGTGCCCGTGTTCGCGAACGTGTAGCCGCTGGTGCCGAGCTTCGCGATGAATGCCTGCGACACGAGCGCGGACAGTACCGTTTGCGCGACGTCGGCCGCCTGCGGCGCGGCCTTGATCGCGTTGAGCTTCGCGGCCACCGTCGCGTCGCTCGCATAAGCCTGGTAGGCCTGGCTCGCCTGGTAGGTCGCGTAGTACGGATTGCCCGTATCGGTCACGAGGTCGGTGGCCGGCTTCAGCGAGTGGAAGTACAGCAGGAAACGGTTGGTGCCGGCCGGCTGCACGACCGGCGCGCTCGCGGGATAACCAGCCGGCGCGGCCGGCAGCGTGATCGCCGGAGCCAGTGCCGGTTGCGCGGCCACGAGCGACGAGGAGAAAAAGGTCGAACTGTCGACCGCGCGATCCTGGCCCGAGTTGACGACGACGATCTGCCGGTTCCCGGCCGAGAACAGCGCGGGCAGCCGCTGCGCGAGGCGCGCGGCGAGTTGCCGGTGTTCACGGATGCCGGTTTGCGTGAGGTTGCCGTACCCGGGCGTGGAGATGCCCGCCACGCCATAGCCGAGCAGCGCATTGGCTTTCATCATCGCGTACGTATCGGCCTTGAGCTGTGCGCCGAGCGCGGTCAGGGCGCCGTCGGCTTCGGCCTTGACCAGCATCGCGTAGATCGCGCCGTCGTACTTGAAACCCGACAGCCCGCGCGAGCCGTGGCGCGCGACGAGTTCGGTGTAGACGGGCGCGTAGCCGGCGGGCGGTGCTTCGTACGTCGCGGCGTCCTGCTGCGGACGGTATGGCGTCTTCGTCTGGTAATAGGTCGCGGGTGCCGGCGTGGGCTGGGGTTGCGGTTGCGGTGCGGGCGTCGAGCCGCTGTTGTCGGCCGAGGCCGCGGGCGGCGTCGAATCGTCCCCGCCGCAAGCGGCGAGCAGCAGGCAGGTAACGGCGAGGGCGGCGGCGGTGCGGGTCGGGCGTGTCATCGTGGTGTGCAACGGGCGGGACGATGCGGTTTCGCGTCGTCCCGTTTCCGGGAGGGATGGGTCAAGCCCGGAAGTGTTGCAAGCGACTTTGACAGCAGAATGTCAGGATTCGGTCGGGCAATCGTCGGATGGCCGCAGAATCGAGGGTGGCCGGCCGTCGCCAGCCGGTGTGTGGGCGGTCAGTGCAGGCCGGCCGATGCGATCGAGCGCACGGTGTCGGTGATGTTCACGCAGCGCGACAGGCCGAAATGCTCGGCTTCCCGGCGCTCCGGTTCGCTGCTCGCGATCCCCACCGCGCGTTCGGGCGGTACGCCGAGTGCCTGCAGTGCGACGTCGAAAGGATGCTGGTTTGATCCGGAGTCCTGCTGATTGGCGTCCGTGACGACGACCGAGAAGCGGTCGAGGTTCGCGCGGCCGAACTGGCCTTCGAACATGTCGCTGAGCCGTGCGGCCGGCAGCGTCGTGACGAGACCGAGTCGATATCCTTCTTCCGATGCCCGGTCGAGCCACTGGATGATCGCGTCGCGTTGATGGCGCGATTCATGCGAATCCGGTGTTGCTTCGATTTGCGCGAATGCAGCGTCGAGACGGGTGACGATGGCTTCGATAACCACGGTGATTCCTCTTCAGAAACGTGATGATCCGTTCGCCGACGGGAATGCCACACACCTTAGCGTCGATCCTGAAAACGCGACCAATTAATATTTTTATCCAACCTATACGGTTCGACTAATGAATCGGGGTGTGAGCCAGAACCGGCGCGGGATGCGTGTCGCGCGACATTTTTCGAGCGACATGCCTCGCATCGATGGTTTTCGATGTGATGCACCAAAGTCGCGCACGTTGTGGATGCAACCGTTATATGCATATAAAAAAACGGCATATCGAGCGATGGCCGCCCGAAATGCCGTTGTGCGATGCTCGCGTGCGAGTCGTCGCTCAGTGCAGCTTGATCGACGGCTGGTTGCGGCTTTGCAGCCAGTGGCTCAGCGACTGGAACAGCGCACGCTTCACGCCGACCACGCTGAACAGGTGCTTGCGATACAGGAACTTGTACAGGCCGATCGCGGCGAGCCCGTCGACGATCAGCGAGCGCGAACGCACGCCGAGGTCGGCCTGGTACACGGCGCCCGCATGCCCGAGCGACACGACGGTGCCTGCATCACGGAACGTGAAGCCGGCCACCGGCTTGCCGGCGACGCGGCGCGCAATCGCGTTGACCAGATACACGGCCTGCTGGTACGCAACCTGCGCGCGCGGCGGCAGGAAGCCGCTCGCACCGGCCGTCGGGCACGCGGCGCAGTCGCCGAACGCATACACGTGCGGATCGTCGGGTGTCTGCAGCGTATCGGTCACGATCACCTGGTTCGCACGATTGAGCGCGATGTCGCCGATTTCGCGCAGCATCGCGGGGCCCGCCACGCCGGCCGCCCAGATCGTGATGTCGCTCGCGAGCCGTTCGCCCGTCGCGGTCGTCACCGCATCCGCGCCGACTTCCGCCACGCGGGTATCGGTCAGCACGTCCACGTTCAGCGCGCGAAGCTGCGCGTGCATCTTGCCGGACAGCCGCGCGTCGAGTGCCGGCAGGATGCGCGGGCCGCCTTCGATCAACCGGATGTGCACGTCGCGTGCGGATACCAGCGCCTTGAAGCGGTACGTCGTCAGTTGCTGGATCGCATGCCGCAATGCCGCGGCCAGCTCGACGCCCGTCGCACCCGCGCCGATCACGTTGATGCAGATCGGCGCCGCCCGCCGCGCGGGTTGCTGCTCGGCCAGGTGATTCGCCTTCGTGCAGGCCGCGAGGAACTTCCGGCGGAAATCCTCGGCCTGGTCGAGGTTTTCGAGCGGCAGCGCATGGCGCGCGGCACCCGGCACGTTGAAGAAGTTCGTCACGCTGCCGACGGCGAGCACGAGGTCGTCATAGTCGAGCTCGCGCTGCGGCAGGATTTCCGTGCCGTCCGCGTCCTGTACGGCCGCGATCGTTGCGGTGCGTGCCGCGCGGTCGACCCGCTGCAGCGCGCCCTGCACGAAACGGAAACCGTGGCGCTTTGCTTGCGCCGCGTACTCGATCGTGTGCGATGCCGGGTCGCGATGGCCCGAAGCGGCTTCGTGCAGCAGCGGCTTCCAGAAGTGCGTCGGGTAGCGGTCGACGAGCACGACTTCGGCTTGGCCGCGGCGTCCGACCGTATCGCCGAGACGCGTGGCGAGGTGCAGGCCGCCGGCGCCGCCGCCGACGATCACGATGCGCGGCAGGCGCGGTGCGCGGTCCGTTGCAAGGTTGGGCGTGGTGTTGTCCATGTGGGGCTCCCGCTGAATGACGATTCGGATGACATTGCTCAAGAACCGACGATATAGTTTCGAACCCACTCGAACAATTTAATGTTTATAAGCGACTCATATGTATTCACTTATAGGAAAGACCGCGACGTTCCGGCAGCTGAAGGCGCTGGACATGATTGCGCGGCTCGGCAGCGTGTCGCGGGCGGCCGAGGAGCTGAACCTGACGCAGCCGGCCGTGTCGCTGCAGGTTCGCCTGCTCGAGGAGGCGGTGGGCGCCGCCTTGCTGCAGCGGGTGGGGCGCGGGGTACAGCTGACCGCGGCCGGTGAGATCGTGTCGCGCTATGCGCGCGAGATCCTGCATCTGTGGAGCGAGGCCGGCGACGAAGTGGCCGCGCTGACCGGCGATCTCGGCGGCACGTTGCGGATCGGTGCGATCACGACGGCCGAGTACCTGATTCCGCCGCTGCTCGTGAAATTCACCGCGACGCGTCCGCATGTGAAGACTTATTTCAAGGTTGGAAATCGCGACGACATCATCCGCATGCTCGCCACGCATGAAATCGATCTCGCGGTGATGGGCAGCGCGCCGAAGGAGTTGCGTACGCATGCGGTGGAGTTCGCGAAGCATCCGATGGTGTTCGTCGCGGCGCCTGGTCATCCGCTGATGCAGCGCAAGCGCATCTCGCTGAAGGATCTCGAATCCGCGCACCTGCTCGTGCGCGAACGCGGCGCGGGCACGCGCTCGACCGTCGAGAACCTCTTCAAGACGGCCGGCCACCGCTTCCATGTGGGCTCCGAACTGTCGAGCAACGAGGCGATCAAGCAGATGGCCGAAGCCGGGCTCGGTGTCGCGTTCCTGTCGTTGCACGCGTGTGCACTCGAATTGCGCACCGGGCTGCTCGGGCAACTGCCGTTCCCCGGCAACCCGATCGAACGCGAATGGTATGTGGTCACGCTCGCCGACCGGCGCATTTCGCAGGTCACGGGGCTGTTCCGCGATTTCCTGATCAAGCAGGGCGCGCCGGTGATCGACGGCGCGACGGTGGCATCGCACGAGCGGCGGCGCAAATAAGCGGCGCAAATGAGCGTCCGACACCGGCCGTGCGGCCGGTCAGACGAGCCCGAAATCGTCGTTGCTGTCGGGGATCGACGCGAGCAGCCGTTCGAGCCGGTACCAGCCCACGATGCGCAGGCACCGGACGGCGATCGTGGTGCGGTCGTTGCGGGAGCGGGGGCCGGACGAGGGGCGGGTGGCGGCGGGCGACGGCGCGGTGAGCGCGGCGCGTTGCGCAAGGCAGTGAGGCATGACGGTCTCCGTAGGTGTCGGATGGGGCCATCGTAAGCGGCACGGCGCCCGCCGGCGCACACGCAAGGATGGCCCCGAGCAGAAACGGATGATCTTTTTCTGCTCAGCCGGGGTGAGCCGCCGACAGGCCCGGCAGGCGGGCCGAAAACGCGTCACAATGCGCGTTCGACATCCCCATCAACCGGAGGAAGGCCATGAGCGATGCGATTCTCGCGGCGCCGACGGACAACGGCGTCCCGGTCAGCCTGCGCTCCAGCCTCGGGCTCGGCTGGCAGGGCTTCGGCGCGTCGCTGCTGGAAATCCGCGCGGGCACCTACCGGATTCCGGCGGCCGAGCATCACCGGATCGGCGTGCATATCGGCGGGCCCGTTCGCGCGGATTGCGTGTGCGACGGCGAGCGCGTATCGCGTATCCAGGCGCATGGCGACGTCGACGTGATTCCGGCCGGTTTGCCCGGCCAGTGGACCGACAGCGCCGACTGCCGGATCCTGCACATCATGCTCAGCGACACGTTCGTGCGGCGCACCGTCGAGCAGCTCGAACTGAAGCCGTCGGAGGGGCAGATCCGCCGCAGGCTGCAGGTGCGTGACCCGCGCCTTCAGCACATCGCGTGGGCGATGGCGGCCGAACTCGAAGCGGACGACGCGTCGGATCCGCTCTATGCGGAAAGCCTGTGCACGGCGCTCGTCGCGCGGCTCGTCGACGGCCAGCCGGCGTTTCGCGAGCGCCGCCGCACGCTCGCGCCGAAGGCGGCCGCGCGCGTGATCGACTATGTCGAAGCGAATCTCGAGCGGCGCATGACGCTTGCCGAACTCGCGGCGCTCGTGTCGATCAGCGTCCCGCATTTCAAGGTGCTGTTCCGCGAAACGCTCGGGATGCCCGTGCATCAGTACGTCGTGCGGCGCCGGGTCGAGCGGGCGAAGGCGTTGCTGCTCGAAGGCCGGCTGAGTATCAGCCAGATCGCGCTCGAAGCCGGGTTTGCGCACCAGAGTCACATGGCGAACTGGATGAATCGCGTGGTGGGTGCGACGCCGACGGAGATTGCGCGATCGGGGGGGCGGGGTGGGTTGAGGCTGGCGTATGAGGGCGAGGGGAAGGGCTGACGCATAGCTACAAGTCCGGTGACTGTGTCGGTTTCGGTAGCTGTTTCGACACGACCACTGTGATTGCAGGCAATCGGTTGGGAATCCGGGCATGAATGTACACAGATGCGGCGGTGTGTCTGGGGCAGTAATGGGGTTGGTGAAAGGTAGCGCGAGTGGATGCCACCCCTAACCTAAACAGCGGTGATGGCGGTTTTATGGCCTAGTGATATAGAAACAAGAGTGGATTCCCAAGGCATGCTTTTACTTCATTGACTGGCACGCACTGTGGACCTACTCCTTCAGAATATTTACTTGTCAATCGTGCGAAGCAGGATGCGTTGGCGATGGCTTGCTTGTAGATTTTTGAGTTCTTGGTGGTCGATAAATTCAATTCCTCAGTCAGCCCAAATCCTCTTTGAAAATCGTAATTAATAGTTCTCTGTACATCGATGGCGAATAGATATTTATCCCAACATTTCTTGTATTCTGATGTTGCGTAAGGGGAGTCGCTGTGAAGTGATAATTTGTGGCGAAGATTGATATCTCCGACTATAAAAAAATACTCGGGCCTCGGGAGCCATGCTATTGCGTCACCGTAGCCGTGGAGGTAAGCCTTTTGAAGATCTCCATTTATGAATGCCTCTCGACCTCTCTCTTCGGCTTCCCTTGCATTTTTAATGCTCTCATTTTTGTTTATATTTTCTCGATATCCTTCGACTGTTCTTCTGAACATGGTCCACTCGGTTGCGGGGCTGCTGTTCAAATCAGGTGATGCGAATGACCAATCGGAGAACCCGATGATCGCAACGAGAAAGCAAGCGGTGTAAAGGGAGCAGCTACGCACTATCTTGTTCTCCGAGGTTGACCTTTGACAATGAGGGTGCCTACGCTGTTTCCGTCTGGACCGCGGTGGCGAACAAGCGTTTCGTGAATCTCGGACCACTTCTTCAGGTGCACAACGGTAACGCATCCTTCCGATACGTTTCCCACGTGAACATATCTGCTGTTGTTGCCATGGGCGATAGGAAACCAGACTTGATGATGGGATAGATTTGGATATTCGCGTTTATACTGCTCGGTATATTCTTTTTTGTGAGGGAAGTCGGGTAGCAAAATTGTATAGGTTCCGGGTGGGATAGGATGAAATTCGCCGCCCCAGCTTGTGTTCATTGTCGCTTCAAACCTGATTTCGCCGAGTGTCCCGCTGGCTAATTGCTGTGGCAACATTCTCTTTCGAGTGATTGATTCCCAACTCTCATCATAAGCGCCATAGGTCATGACGAGTTCGACAGATTTTTGTGTGGGCGCTGTCTTGCCAAGGTATTGGCTGGCGTTCGAATCTGACAGAAAGGCGATTGTTCCCCGAGATTCCCCTTCCATTACCTTGAAGTAAGTGCGGCCATTTTTGCTGCCAATAAGCGTGACTTTGCAATACTTGAAAAGTGATTTCCACTCTGGACGTGGAAGATCGTCTCTCCCGACAAGTAACCAGCCACTGTCGATGTCGACTTTATTGACGTAACGTATCACGTCAGTTTGAACTACTTGGAAGCTATGCGGTGTAGTATTGGTCGCGGCGTTGGCCGACCATGCGAGATTTGTCATCGATCAGTCCTGGATTTAACGTGTAAGCAGCCAATCCATATCTGGTTCGATGGTTAGGCTCTGTGTTTCTACGCAAATTACGCGCTCAGTACGTCCATGCATGTCGGTGGTTCCGCGATATACCGTGCCGTCTGCTGCCGTGATTTTGTAAGGCATCCCTGGAATCGAATGCCCGTCCAGATCACGCAAGATGAATTGCTCGTCGTAACCACAGCCGTTCGCGAATGCGGTGTGAGCGGAGACCATGTTCGCTGGGGCCGTCCGTGCTATAAGCACCGCTCCGCAGGTCGTTCTATGCCCTTCGACGGCCATGGGCCGATCGTCACTTATCGACGTTTCGAGGCCTTCTGCGATTTTGAAAATATGGGGCGGGCATTTTGGGCAGGTCACAAGATCGCCTTGGCGAGCAATTGGAATGTCGTTCCATGTGTGAAATTGATTTCCGGATATGACAACCCCTCCGTGAGAAGTCATATCCCCCACGACACACTGCGCTCGACCTATCAGACTGGCTCTCATTGACCGCTCCATATTATTGCGGATTTAAAATATTGCTTCGATTGGGATGGCGTGCTTCATTGTTGAAAGCAAGTTAATTGGCTATATAGCCATCTTCTAACAAAAGGAGGTTTGGAATAAGAAGAAGTGAACCCGATGCGAGCAAGAAAGTACATGAGATGCATCCTTAAAAATATAGAGATGAATCTGATTTTTATTGAGATTGCTCGGAATCCCGTAATGGGAATCTGGTCTGTACGTCTCGTCCATGGGCGAGCAGGGCGATCAGTGGGGACTCCCCGCGCGGGGAGTGATCTGGCCTTGTTGAGCAACTGCGATTTGTGCGGTTGGTTGTTAGCCGCAGGTTAGAACGTGAGCAACTGTCAAATTTATTCGCGCTCAATAACTCGCAAAAGTTCGGTGCGTCGTTTCGACATGGTGCCCAACGCCTGAGTCGGAAGTGGTGTTTCGGCAGCGCCAACGAAATCGCGATCATCTGAGACTCAGTTCTTTAGACATGAGTCTCGGGTGATCAGCGTGGCACATTCTCGTCGTCGAGCTTATCCCACTCAGCATCAGCCGCTTCACCAAGGCGGCCAACTGTCAAGGCGATCAGACGCAAGTAAATACCGTCTCCGGGTGGCTCTTGTATTCCCGTTGCTTCGCTTCCGTCCCCTTGATTACAAAGACCGTGAGGTGTCGAACGCGTGCTACTGGGGTTTATCCGGTTCCGCGAAAAACCGTCAAACATTGAATCGTTCGTCCATTTCTGTCCGATTCATCCGTTTGTGTCCGACACCCTGGCTCTCCGACTCGACAATCACCCCACCTTCATCCCCCCAGGAGCGAACCGTGTTCGTGATCTTCGGAGCATCAGGCAACGTCGGCCAGTCGACCGTGACGACCTTGCGCAACGCCGGCCATCCCGTGCGCGCGGTGTTGCGCGACGTACGCCATCGTGAACGCTTCGCGCAGCTTGGCTGCGATGTCGTGATCGCCGAGCTGACGGACGTGAACGCGGTCGCATCCGCGATCGACGGCGCACAGGCCGTACAGATACTGTGCCCGGTACCCGTCGCCGACCCCGATCCGGCCGCGACGATGGCGCGGACGATCGACGTCGCCACCGCCGCACTCGCCGCAAACCCGCCGCCTGCGCTACTCGCCCTGTCGGATTACGGCGCGGAGCGCGAAGGCAACACGGGCATCACGCGTCTATTCCATTACCTCGAGGAGCGGCTGAGAACGATCCCGACGCAATTGACGCTGCTACGTTCGGCCGAGCATATGCAGAACTGGGCGCGCGTGCTGCCGGTCGCGCTCGGCACCGGCGTGCTGCCGAGCTTCCACCATCCGGTCGGCAAGGTGTTCCCGACGGTCTGGGCGCCCGATGTGGGCGTCGTCGCGGCGCGGTTGCTGCTCGATGCGCCCGAGGGCGGCAACGGGCCGCGCATCGTCAGCGTCGAAGGGCCGCAGCGGGTGAGCGTGGCGGCGATCGCCGATACGCTCGGCGCGGCGGCGGGCCGGTCCATCGTCGCGCATGAACTGCCGCGCGACACCTGGGCCGCGACGCTGCTGCGCGCGGGCCTCAGCGAACGCCATGCACAGTTGATCGTCGATCTCTACGACGTGCACAACGCCGGACAGATCGACGTCGAGGAGGGCGTGTCGGAGCGGCTTTACGGCACGACGGCGCCGGCCGATGCACTTGCGCAGCTGTTGCGCCAGCACGCGCGCTGATCGACGCGGCGGCGAGCGTTGCGCGTGTTGCGCATCACGCCTGTCGCCGCACCTTGTTCAGTACCGCATACGAAAGCGACCCGATCACGATCCCCCAGAACGCGGAACCGAGCCCGAGCCACGTCATGCCCGACGCGGTCGCGAGGAACGTGATCACCGACGCCTCGCGGTGATTCTCGTCCTCGAAGATCCCGTGCACGTTCGCGCCGATCGCGCCGATCAGCGCGAGCCCCGCGAGGATCGCGACGAACGCCTTCGGCAGCGCGAAGAACACCGTGACGATCGTGCCCGCGAAGAGCCCGCCGACCAGGTAGAACGCACCGTTCGCGAGCCCGGCGACGTAGCGCCGGCCCGCATCCTCGTGCGCGTCCTTGCCGGTGCACAGCGCCGCGGTGATCGCGGCGACGACGATCGTGATCCCGCCGAAGCACGCGACCACGAGCGACATCACGCTGGTCGCCGTGATGATCGGGCGCGCGGGCGTGTGATAGCCGGACACGCGCAGGATCGTCATGCCCGGCAGGAACTGGCCGGTGAGGCTGACGACGACGAGCGGCAGCGCGAGGCTGAGCGTCGTGCCGAGCGTCCATTCGGGCGCGATGAAGATCGGGTGCGCGATGCTCGGCGACACGTTGCCGAGATGCGTCATCCCGAGCGCCGTCGCGAGCGCGGCGCCCGTCAGCAGCACGAGCACGATGCTGTAGCGCGGCAGCAGGCGCTTGAAGATCACGTAGGCCGCGATCATCCCGAATGCGAGCGCGGGCTGCTCCGATGCGGCGGCGAACGCGTGCGTGCCGAACGGCAGCAGGATGCCGGCCATCATCCCGCATGCGATGCCGCGCGGAATGTGACGTACGAGCCGGTCGAAATAGCCGGTTACGCCGATCAGCAGGATGATCAGCGCGGCCGTGATGTAGGCGCCGACGGCCTGGTTGAGCGTCAGTTGCGGAAACAGGCCGACGAGTAGCGCGGTGCCGGGTGCCGACCACGCGGTGACGACCGGCACCTTCAGCTTCCAGCTCGCGAACAGGCCCGAGATGCCCGCGCCGATCGAGATCGCCCAGACCCACGACGACACTATTTCATTGGACACGTGCGCGGCCTGCGACGCCTGGAAGAAGATCGCGAGCGGGCCCGCGTAGGAAATCAGTACCGCGAGAAAGCCCGCGGTGATCGCGGAAACGGACCAGTCGTTGCCGATCGCGCGGATTGCGCCGGGCGGGGTGTTCGATTGCATCGTCGTGGGGGCGTGCGGCGCGTGGCCGGGGGCAGAGCCGGGGCGAATGATTGTTGGAAGCCCCGGACGAGCCGCCATTCTGGACATTGGCGGCGCAATTGGCAATGCGCGGGCACGAGCGGTGTCGTCGGCATTTCGTAAGAAAAATGCGGCGCGGCGGACGAATCGCCGGCCGTACGGCCTGACGCCCGCGTCGCTGAATCGGGCTGCTTCACGAAGAAGTGCGGCTCCGCCGCACGTCACGTACTGACCTGCAGCACCTTGTCGACCACCGCCACCTTTACCCCGCTCCCCGTCGACAGCGACGCCGTGCCCTGGTCGAACGGATGCACGGGCGTATCGGTCGGCGTCCACGCATGGCGCGCGAGCAGCTCGCGATACCCGCCGCGGATCACGAAGCCGCCGCATTTCTTCGCATACGCGTCGCGCCGCATCCGGTACGCGCGCGGCAGGTCGTACCACGGCAGCTTCGGCAGGTCGTGATGAACGAGGTGGTAGTTGTTGTTCAGGTACAGCAGCCGCATCGCGAAGCCGGCCTCGTTGATCGTGATGCGCGCCTTCGGGTGCCGCGCGGCGCGGTGCTCGTACAGCGAGCGGATCATCGCGAGCGACAGCGCGGGCCACGTGACGGCCAGCAGGTAGTACCACCACGGCACGCCGATCTCGCGTTGCAGCCATGCGAGCAGCACGACCACGCAGGCTACGTGCATGATCCACATCGGCAGATGGCGGAAGTCGCCGCGCCGGAACCTGGCGACCGCATCGGCGACCGTCGCGGCGACGGCGAGCGGCGGCCCCACGACGATTCGTCCGATGAAAGTCTTGCGCGCGACCGTCAGCGCGCGACGCCAGCGCGGCAGCCGCGCCCAGCGTTCGCGCGTTACGTAGTTCGTTTCGGGATCGACGCCCGGCACGGTCAGGTCTTCGTCGCGGTGATGGTCGAGGTGCGTGTCGCGATACAGCGTGTACGGATACCAGACCGTCAGCGGCGGATAGCCGAGCAGCTTGTTCACGAACGCGGAACGCGTCGGATGGCCGTGCAGCAGTTCGTGCTGCAGCGACATGTGCCATGCGCCGAGCAGGATCAGCGGCGGCGTCGCGGCCGCGAGCGACAGGTAGCGTTCGCGCACGAGCACCAGCACGGCGAGCCAGCCGCCGTAAATCGCGGCGACCAGCAGCCAGGTCGGCCATTCGGTACGGGCGGTGAAGCGGGCGTGGAGCGCGGCGATCGCACGCGCGTGGTCGACGTCGAAGTATTCGGCCATGGCGTTGAGGCAGGATTGAACGGGCAGTGCGGGGAACGAGCGGTTGAACCGGTGCGCTCGGCCCGGTGCGCAGGTGTCTCGCGGATCACGGTCGGTCTGTCCGGTATCGCGACGATGGCGATGCTCGGGCAGGCATCACGACGGTACCGGGATCGCCCGGCACGGCCAACCAATCGATTCGCATTTGCTTATCGCCGCGCGGCCGATAAGCTTCGGGCGCGCGGCATGACGGTCGTGCCCCCGTTCCGGCGTGATGAACCGGGTTTCGCTGTGCCGCCGTCGCTGCGTAGAATGCCCGCATGAGCCAATGGATCGCCGCCCTGCCGATGTACAACGTGACGCCGCGCCATGCCGTGCTGTGGCGCGCGCTGCTGCGCGACGCGCTCGCCGCGTTCGCGAACGCGGGCGGGCCCGCCGACGTCGCGCTGCCCGACGAACCGTTCGGCGACCTGCACGCGCTGTGGCGGCGCGGTGATCTGCTGCTGTCGCAGACTTGCGGCTTTCCGTACCGGATGCTGGGCTTGCGCGACGACGTGCGATTGATCGCGACACCGCGTTTCGATGCGGACGGCTGCGACGGCGCGCGATACCGCAGCATGCTGGTCGTGTCGGCACGCGCCCATGCGGGCGGCGCGACGACGCTCGCCGCCTGCCGGGGACTGCGGGCCGCGTTCAACGGCGACGACTCTCACAGCGGGATGAACGCGCTCCGGCATGCGGTTGCGCCGCATGCGCTCGACGGACGCTTCTTCGGCTCGGTTACCGCGCTCGGCTCGCACCTGAACGTGCTGCGTGCGCTGGCTGCGGAAGAGGTAGGTTGCGCGGCGATCGACTGCGTAACGTTCGCGTATGTGCGCGACGCGCTGCCCGGGTTGCTGAAGGACATCCGGGTCATCGGCATGAGCGCCGCCGCGCCGGGATTGCCGTTCATCGCATCACGGGCGCTGGAAGATACGCGGGTCGCCGCATTGCAGGATGCGCTCGACGTCGCGGTCGCGGCCGATGCGGAACGCGCGCGCGTGCTGCGGCTGAAGGGATTCGAGCGGCTTTCGCCGGAAGACTACGACACGATTGCCGTGTTTGCTCGGGACGCCGCCGCGCACGGGTATCCGGAACTGGGATGATGCGCGGCGGTGCGGTGCACCGCAGGGCGGCGCGCAACGGCGGAACCGTCCGCGCCGCTTCCCGTCACTCCTCGTCCATCAACCGGACCTTGACCCGCTTGCCCTTGATCTTCCCCGCATTGAGCTTGCGGAGCGCGTCGCGCGCGACGCCGCGCTCGATTGCGACATAGGTCGAGAACTCGGTGACGTTGATCTTGCCGATCTGCTTGCCGTCGAACCCGGCGTCGCCGGTCAGCGCGCCGAGCACATCGCCCGGGCGGATCTTGTCCTTGCGTCCGCCGAGGATCTGCAGCGTTTCCATCGGCGGCGTCAGCACGCCGTCGTCGGCCGGCTTCAGTTCCGCGAGCGGATGCCATTCGACGTCACGCTTCTGCGCCTGCTCGATCGCACCGACGCGGCCCATCTCGTCCATGCTCGCGAGGCTCAGCGCCCAACCGTCCTGATCCGCGCGACCCGTCCGGCCGATGCGGTGCACGTGCACTTCGGGATCGGGCGTCACGTCGACGTTGATCACGGCTTCGAGCTGCGCGATGTCGAGCCCGCGCGCCGCGACGTCGGTCGCCACCAGCACCGAGCAGCTGCGGTTCGCGAACTGGATCAGCACCTGGTCGCGCTCGCGCTGGTCGAGCTCGCCGTGCAGCGCGAGCGCGTGGAAGCCCTGTGCGTGCAGCACGTCGAGCAGGTCGCGGCACTGCTGCTTCGTGTTGCAGAACGCGATCGTGCTCACCGGCCGGTAATGGTTCAGCAACTGGCCGACCGCATGCAGACGCTCGTTCTCCGTCACTTCATAGAAACGCTGGCGGATCTTGCTGTTGTCGTGACGCTCCTCGAGCTTCACTTCCTTCGGATTGCGCAGGAACTGCTGGCTCAGCTTGACGATGCCGTCCGGATAGGTCGCGGAGAACAGCAGCGTCTGGCGCGTGGTCGGGCACATCCGCGCGACCTTCGCGATGTCGTCGAAGAAGCCCATGTCGAGCATCCGGTCGGCTTCGTCGAGCACCAGCGTGTTCAGCGCGTCGAGCTTCAGGTTGCCGCGATCGAGGTGATCCATGATGCGGCCCGGCGTGCCGACGACGATGTGCGCGCCGTGCTCGAGGCTCTGCGCCTGCGGGCGCATCGGCGTGCCGCCGCAGAGCGTCAGCACCTTCACGTTCTCCTCGGCGCGCGCGAGGCGGCGCACTTCCTGCGCGACCTGGTCGGCGAGTTCGCGCGTCGGGCACAGGATCATCGCCTGCACGTCGAAGCGGCGCGCGTCGAGGCGGGCCAGCAGCGCAAGCGAGAACGCGGCGGTCTTGCCGCTGCCCGTCTTCGCCTGCGCGATCAGGTCCTGGCCGGCCAGCGCGACCGGCAGGCTCGCGGCCTGGATCGGCGTCATGTCGACATAACCGAGCTGGGCGAGGTTGGCGAGCGTGGCCGGCGTCAGCGGCAGCGCGCTGAAGGGCGTGGCGGTCGGCTGGGTCATTGGAGGTCTCCGAGGTAAGGCTTGCCTTCCATCTGTTCGTAGACGACGTTGCCTTCATCGTCCTCGAAGCGCTCGAGGTAGTTGCGGGCGCCGCACAGCGGGCAGCGGAACAGCAGCCCCTG
Source organism: Burkholderia cepacia ATCC 25416 (assembly GCF_001411495.1). Classification (NCBI taxonomy): domain Bacteria; kingdom Pseudomonadati; phylum Pseudomonadota; class Betaproteobacteria; order Burkholderiales; family Burkholderiaceae; genus Burkholderia; species Burkholderia cepacia. The sequence continues at coordinate 1,911,448 of NZ_CP012982.1, forward strand.
GCCTTCGTCCTTGATGACGACGTCGGACTGTTCCCACTGCGTGCCGCAGCTCTGGTTTCGGCAGGTAAACACGGATTTTTCTCCAGCTGAATTCGGTTGGGCGCCCCGGCATGTCGGGTAAGGGCGCCGGTATTGCGCGGTCGTGGCGCGCGGCGTCCGCGCGAAAGGGCGGGGCGCGGTGCAGCCGTTCGCGTGATGGTTCGTCGGGGTGGATGATGGATCGGGGCGCGATCACAGGACAGGAACGCGCGTGGCGCAATTCTAGCGGATACGTGGTGGCGCAGGCAGTTTCGCGACGGGGTGCGGCGTTACTACGTGTCGAACCTGCGTTCCGGCGCAGCGCGAGTTGCGTAGGCCGGCGAGCGCGTTGGCGCATCGAGAACAGCATGCACTGGGTACCGGCATTGGTTTTCGGCGGAGACCGATGCTGGATTCGCATTGACCAGCGGTACGAAATTGGCGATCTTGCGGCGCTTCTGCTCGAATCCGTTCAGATACTTGTCTCGGCACCGTTCTTTGTCTGTGACCTTTCATTCGACCGGCCGTGGTTTAGTTTCGAATGCAACTGTTTTCGGATTTGTCCCATAGACGGGAGTGTGGCAATAGATAACTATCGCTGCCGGACGTCCAGCATGCGCTGTCATACACCATCGACTCTCCTGAGAGACTACGTTGCATCACTGATGCGAGTCACCGGCTGGAGGATCGCGCTTCTGTCTTCCAATGCCGCTGACCAGGGCAGTTGTACAGCCTGTCAAGGTAGGAAGTTCATGGATGTCCGTCTGCGACGGCCGGTTCGGCGAAAGTTCCGCGCGGGCTTGTACGTTTGCCATTCATTCGCCACCGCCTATCGGGCGACGCAAGACGCGATAGGTTTGTTGTGGCAGAGAGCTCACGATACCCATGCAATCCGACCTGCGCTTCACCCAATCCGCCCTGCGCTTCACCTTCACCGCCGGCGACGAATTGTTCGAAGTCGTTGAATTCACGCTGCACGAAGGTTTATCCGAAACCTTCCTGTTGCAGGTGGAACTGGCGAGCGCGAATCCCGCCATCGACTTTGGCGAGGTGCTCGATCGCAACGGGTTGCTCACGATTTGGCAGGGCGGGCAGCCGGTGCGTTACGTGCATGGCGCCATCTCGTCGTTTGTTCAGCGTGACACGGGCTTTCGACGTACTCGCTATTCCGCGGTGGTCGAGCCGCGTTTGGCGCGTCTGAAGCTGTCCTCCGACTGGCGCATCTTCCAGACTTTGAGCGTGCCCGAGATCGCCACGGCCGTGCTCAAGGCACACCATCAAACGCTGGACTACGAGCAGCGTGTCACCAACGAGCATCTGGCGCGCGAGTATTGCGTGCAGGCAGGCGACACCGACTACGATTTCATCGAACGTATCTTGCGCGAGGATGGCTTCTTCTACGCCTTTCAGCACCGCGCCGACGGTCATCGGTTGATCCACTGCGATCGGCTGTTTATCTTCGGTCGTCAGCAGGGCGAGCCGGTGATCTACAACCCCACGCCCGGCGGCGACCAGCCGCAGCCATGCCTGCGCACCTTCGCCTATACGGAGAACGTGCGTACCGCGCGTCAGGTGCAGCGCGACTACACGTTCAAGAGTCCACGCTATCCGCACGAGTACCCGCGCGAAGGCACCGACCTCGATCACCAGGGTCGCGGCTACGCGCGCTACGACTACCCGGGCCGCTACAAGCATGAAGCCAGCGGCAAGGCCTTCACGCAGGACCGCCTGCGTGGTCACCGTCGCGATGCGCGAGTCGCGCGGGTTACCGGCGATGATGCGCGCCTGCAACCCGGCATCGCGTTCGACCTCACCGGCCACCCGCGCGAGGACATGAACCGCGGCTGGCGCCCGGTGAGCATCGTGCATCACGGCGTGCAGACCACCAGCCAGGCGGAGGAGGGCGCTGACGCGCAGCAGGGCACGCACTACCGCTACGACGCGGTGCTGGTGCCCGACGATGCCGAGTGGCGCGCCGAGCCGCTGCCGCGCCCGCGCATCGACGGCCCGCAGCCGGCGACCGTGGTCGGCCCCGAAGGCGAAGAGATTTACACGGACGAGTACGGCCGGGTAAAGGTGCAGTTCCCGTGGGATCGCGAAGGCAAGCACGACGAGCACAGCTCGTGCTGGATCCAGGTCGCGCAGAACTGGGCCGGCGCGACCTGGGGCCACATGGCGATCCCGCGTATCGGGCAGGAAGTGATCGTGGTCAACCTGGATGGCGATCCGGACCAGCCTCTCATCATCGGGCGGGCGTACAACCGGCTGCAGTTGCCGCCGTACGAGCTGCCGCGGCACAAGACGCGGATGACGATCAAGAGCCAGACGCACAAGGGCGAGGGCTACAACGAACTGCGCTTCGAGGACGAGAAGGATCAAGAGGAAATCTACGTCCACGCGCAGAAGGACCAGAACATCCACGTCAATCACGACGAAACCACCTTCGTCGGCAACGACCGCAACGAACAGGTCGAGCACGACGAAACCATCGCCATCGGTAACGATCGCAAAGAGACCGTTGGGCGCGACGAGCAGGTCACCATCGGCCAGGACCGTCGCCACGATATCGGCCAGGACGACTTCTTGACCATCGGCCGCAACCACACGATCCACACGGGCAAGGACCGTACCGAGGAAGTCGGCAACCATCGTCGCGACAAGACGGCGGCTAACCACACGGCAGATATCGGCGGACATCTGACGCAGCGCGTGCAGGGGCGTGCCGAGCTGGAGGCGGGACAGGCCATTCGGCATCGCACCAAGGTCTATGAAATCCATGCTGCTGAAGTCCTAGAAGTCAAAGGCCCGGGCGGCACTGTGCGCATCGATGGCGGCGGCATCACGCTGGAAGGCGTGGCGATTCGTACGAAGGGGCCGATGACCCAGCAGAGCGGGGGAACGAGCAATCCCTTCGCCATCACGGGCGCACCGGCCTCCGGCAAGCCGCTCGATCGGCGGTGCGGCCGCCGTCCGGATGGCACATGTCCGCTCGCTGATTGCACCTGCCTGGGGGGGCGAGCGAAATGATCAATACACCGGCGTCGCCGCTGCTCACATGGCAGCGCCTGGACCTTCCTGTAGACGCGCTACCCGACAGCCCCTTCCGCCATCTTCTGCTGATGACCGTGCCCTTGCAGAACTGGGTCTACCGCCCACCCCCGCAGCAAGGGGAGTGGCAGCCCGCCTACGCGCCCGGGGTACTGGATCTGGTCCAGGAGTGGGACCCGTTTCCGCATCGCGCCTGGCTCTGGCAGCACGGCCCGCTCGACGATATCTACGACCAAGGCCCCCTGTTGGTGGACGCCACCGCGCAGCATGCCCTGATGCAGCACGCGCTGGCGGAATGGGTGCCCATCGGAGGTGCCGTCGTCATCGGCGCCGACGCTGACCTGGACACGCTCGCCACCCATCTCAGCAGCCTCGTGCAGATTGCCTTGCCGGACGAGAGCCAGGCGCATCTCGACATCCAGCCTCACCACCTCGCCGCATGGCTCGATGCCCTCGACGAGGATCAGCGCAACGTATGGCTCGGTCCCATGACCAGCCTGCTTTGGCGTACCCACTGGGGGCCGGTAAAGGCGTGGATGCGCCTGGATCGCACAGCCACGCCCAGCCGTGACGACAACGCCGCGCCGTTCACCTTGCGGCCACACGAATGGACCCGCTTCGACGCCAACACCAGCGAGCACTTCCTGCTCAGCCGCAGCTACGAAGTCCAGGCACTGCCGCAGCACGCGCGTCGCTCCCTCGATGACATCCGGCAGTGGGTCGCCCAACTGTTGCAGGTCGCTGCCCAGCTCTACATCAGCGACGACGACGAGGCGAGACGCTACGTCGACTTGGTGGCTCGTCATCCCTGGTTGCTCGAAGACAGGGAAGCTGTCGCCATCCTCAACGACCTCACTGAATCTCCGCAGGCGCGGGTGCGCCAGCTCGCCGCCTTGGCGAACACCAAGGAGTCCTCCCATGACTAAGCCCACGGCCGGCGGTTCGTCCTCGGCTCCTTCGTGCAGTTCGCGCGTGCCCATCCTGCCGATTCGCTATGCCATCGTGCCGCGCGACGACAAGGCACCGTTCTACCGATATGCCGACGCCGGCTTCAAATTGGAAAAGGGCTTCAAGCCGCTCAAGCGCTCGGCCTACACCCTGCGCGCCCTGCGGCCGGGCTACGTCTACGTGTTCATGAAAGGAACGAAGGGCGAACAGCTGGTCATCCACGAATACGACGGTGAAGGGCGCTACAAGGAACTCAAGTACGGCAGCCTCGAGCAGTACCACCGCAAGGATCGTTACAAAACCGGAAACAGCATGGGTTGGGTGTGGGCCGACACCTGCCAGGACAAGGCCAAAGAGGTCTGGATCGGCTACAGCCCGCACCTGTGGACCAACGCCATGACCACCAGGATCACGTCCGACCCGGCCATGCGCCAGCGCCATATGCGCCGGCTCGACATGGCCGAGCTGACCTCCGGTGAAAAGGCCCCGTCCAGCCAGCCGCACGTGCTGCCCGCCAGTGCCCTGAGCAAGTGGGTTGAAGACTGCAAGCCCAAGAGCCAGCGCATCGCCCTGAACTGGAGCAGCCACGCCAGCAAGGACGACTTGCCCGTCAGCACCTTCCTGGCCCAGGGCCAGCACTATCGCTTCACCCAGCCGCGCGTGCCCGTGGTGGTCGTGCTCAACGACGCCGAAGGCATCAGCCTGGATCTCGGCCTGTCGGTTGCCGCCTATCAGCATCAACTGCGCGACATTCTGCCGACGCAGCAGGGTCAGGCTGCCGCGGGCCAAGGCAAGGACCAGCCCCAAGCGCCCAGCGTGCCCGCTTGCTTCCGCATGGATGTGGAAAAACTCAGCGCCCAGAGCAAGGACTACCACCACAAGAACCTCGTTGCCGCGGTGCTGGAGCAAACGTTGCAAAGCATGTACCCCGCCAACCAGCCCAAGACGGAAGTCTTGGTCAAGCTGCGCGAGGAGCATCGAACCAAGCAAGTGGGGGGCAAGCGCCGGGCGACGCCCTCCGAGCTGCGTTACCAGGTACTCACCGACAAGGGGGTGTCGCCCATCGGCAACCGCCTGGGTGATCGCATCGATACCGCCAAATACCACCAGTTCCTGGCCGAACGCGATCAACGCGAAGCGCAACTACGCACCCACCTGCGCACCGCGCTCCTGGCTTGCACCGACCACGACCAATGGCTGGCCACCGCCGAATCCCGCCATCGCAACGAGCCCACCAGTCTGGCTGCCGCCCTGGCCACCTATGACCGCGATGAGCAGTCGTCCGCCCGGGGCCTCGAAATGACCCTGGCCTTGATGCTCCATCCCATGAGCCAGGCCCTGCCGGGTACGGACGACGAGGATGCGCGCTTCCAACGGTTGAGCGCCTGGCTGGACCAGCACGACAGTCCGCTCTATCTCGCGCTCGCCCCATACAACCCGTTCAAGCAGAAGGCCGATGCGGTGGGCGTGCTGCTGGGCGCTGCCGATGGCGTCATCGAGGGTCTGGCCGGGCGCTTCCCGGCCGCCGCTGGCATCACCGATCTCACCGCCGAAGCGGTGACCACCGTGACGCTCAAGCGCCTGCAGGGCAAGACCCGCTGGGACGCCAGCCGCAACCTGCGTCAGCAGGTGCTCGCCGCCGCTGCCGAAGCCAATGCAGAGAAGGCCTTGGGTCTGCTAAGCGCACGCTACGGCGTCACCAACACGAAGTCGCTCACCGATCACCGCGTATACCTTGGACGGACTGATCCGACTCACGCGCCGGGAACAGCCAACGCTCGCGTTGCTCGGGAACCGCAAGACACCCGGCTACAAGGACTTCCGGGCGGCGCTTGGGCCAGCCATGGCGACGTGGCGGTCGCACCACCCGACGGTGCCGATCAAGCAGAGCCATTTCCAGGGCACGTGGCTAGCAAAGGTGCTCGGCGCGCTGATCGTGGTCAGTTGCGTCGGTCTCACCATTACCGTCGTGACCATGAAGCTCGCCATGGCCTCGTTACCGGCCTTGGCGATCGGCATCTTCGGTGGTCTTCGCCTGTTAGCTAGTAAGCGTCAGGATATTCAAAAGTAGTCCAAACCATAAGGAGCTTGATATGCGACCTATCGTACTCGTCGGCCACCGACACAGCTGTCCTATCCACGGTGAAGGTGTCGTCATCGGCGGCGCCGAGTCCGCCGCCATCAACGGTCGAGCCGTAGCGCGCGTGGGCGACCGCATCAGTTGTGGCGCGGTGATTCAAACCGGCTCGTCCGGCGCGGAGATCGAAGGCCAGCCGGTGGCGCGCGAAGGCGACACCACGAGCCATGGCGGCACTCTGGTCGAGGGCGAAGCAGGATGGCAGGTGGAGTGACAGCGGCTGTTGAAATCAGTCGGAAGTTATCTGTTCGAAGGTCCCGATGGCGGGCAGGTACTCGTCTCGGAGTCAGGCAACATGAGTGGGAATGTCCCGGCGATCCGCCGTGTGCAAATCGATGACCTGCGCCAGGTTATACGCCAAGAAGCCGTGCAGATCCACGACACGATCTCGCATACCATGCATTTCGTGGAAATTGGCGTATTCGGATACCTGCAACTTGCGGCATCAACCGGGATTCCTGTCGCGTCATCTGGTGACGCTGCCAGACGGCACCTATCTCGACCTTCTGTTCGCTACCAGCCAGCAGTCTGTTTGGGACATCTGCGACGGCTGGCGGGGGCCGCCGCAGTGCGAAGCCTTCCTCGCACTGATCGAGCCTGAGTCGGTCACGTTCGTCAACGTCCTTGAGTCCTGCGGCAAGGACCGCCATGCAGGAGGCGCGGCCCGCGCACGTAAAAACGGCCATCCTCGCGGATAGCCGTTCAAATCGCGCGTTGCCGCTCAGCGCATCAGAGCGCCATGTCGGCCGACGCCTTCGCGGGGCGTGCCGGGGCCGTGCCCGTTGCCTGCGACGGCGTCGCCATGTCGATCTTCGGCGGCGGCGCCAGTTGCAGCACGTCGCTCGTGTAGGTCCATTCCTCGACGACCTTCGCCGGGCTGTCGTTCAGCTTCGTGCCGTAGCTCGGCACGATCTGGCGGATCTTCTGCTGCCACTCGGGCGTCGCGACCTTGTCCTTGAACACCTTCTTCATCAGGTTCAGCATGATCGGCGCGGCCGTCGACGCGCCCGGCGACGCGCCGAGCAGGCCAGCGATGCTGCCGTCCTGCGAGCTGACGATCTCGGTGCCGAGCTTCAGCACGCCACCCTTCACCGGGTCGCGCTTGATGATCTGCACGCGCTGGCCGGCCTGCCACAGGCGCCAGTCTTCCTTCTTCGCGTTCGGGAAATATTCCTTCAGCGCGTTGAAGCGGTCGTCGTCCGACAGCATCAGCTGGCCGGCGAGGTACTGGACCAGCGGGAATTCGTCGACGCCCACGCGCATCATCGGCGCGACGTTGTGCGTGTTGGTGCTCTTGAGCAGGTCGAAGTACGAACCGTTCTTCAGGAACTTGGTCGAGAACGTCGCGAACGGCCCGAACAGGATGATCTTCTTGCCGTCGATGATCCGCGTGTCGAGGTGCGGCACCGACATCGGCGGCGAGCCGACCGACGCCTTGCCGTACGCCTTCGCGAGATGCTGCTTCACGACCTCGGGGTTGTCGGTCACGAGGAACGAGCCGCCGACCGGGAACGCGCCGTAGTCCTTCGCCTCGGGGATGCCCGACGCCTGCAGCAGGTGCAGCGCACCGCCGCCCGCGCCGATGAACACGAACTTCGCGTCGACCGACTGCGCCGGTTCATCCGAGTGCAGCTTGACCCACGTCACGTGCCACGTGCCGTCGGCATTGCGCGTGATCTCGCGCACTTCGCTCGACAGCGACAGCGTGAAGTTCGGCTGCGTCTTCAGGTAGCCGACGAACTGGCGCGTGATCTCGCCGAAGTTCACGTCGGTGCCGATCGGCGTCCACGTCGCCGCGACCTTCTGGTTGCGGTCGCGGCCTTCCATCATCAGCGGCACCCACTGCTTGATCTGGTCGTAGTCCTCCGAATACTGCATGCCGCGGAACAGCGGGCTGGCCTGCAGCGCCTCGTAGCGCTTCTTCAGGAAGCGCACGTTGTCGTCGCCCCACACGAAGCTCATGTGCGGCGTCGAGTTGATGAACGAGTGCGGGTTCTTCAGCACGCCCTGCTTGACCTGCCACGCCCAGAACTGGCGCGAGATCTGGAACGACTCGTTGATCTCGATGGCCTTCGAGATGTCGACCTTGCCGTCCGCCTTCTCCGGCGTGTAGTTGAGTTCGGCGAGCGCCGAGTGGCCGGTGCCGGCGTTGTTCCAGCCGTTCGAGCTTTCCAGCGCAACGCCGTCGAGGCGCTCGACCATCGTCATCGACCAGTCAGGCTGGAGCTCGTGCAGCCAGACGCCGAGCGTCGAGCTCATGATGCCGCCGCCCACCAGCAGGACGTCGACCTTCTTCGTATCGGCGGCGTGCGCGGACGACGCGGCGACGCACAGCGCGAGCGCCGACAGTATTACCCGTAACGTTTTGATCACAGCAGATCCCTTTTTCAACTTGGATGCATCGGTTTGCCAAGCCGCCCGGCGCGCGTGTCGACCGCGGTGAAACGCGGATCCGGAGATCCGGATCGCGAATCCGGAATTCCGGATCGACGCCGCGCCGCGTTGCATTTGCGCACGCGAAACCGTCGGGAAGGACACCTTCGGATCGGCTTTTCGCGGGCAGGCAAGCGCCTGCGTCACAGTGGCGCACGACGCGCCCGGGCCCTTGCGGCAAGCCTTGGCGGAAGGCGCTTCAGGCTGCGTGGAAAGAGGCCGCGCGCGACGCGTTTTGCGGGGGGCGGGGTGGCAAGGGGCGCGTAATGTAACCGAACTCGTTTGCTGTGTCACAAACGAAAAATACCGTTGTTTTCGTGGGGTTTTTTGCGTGTCCGGGTTTCCGGAATGACGGTCGGCGGAACCGGGAAACGTGTGGATAACTGCGCGGGATCGCGAGGGGTTTTCGGGAGCGTCTTGCTCGTGTCTCGTCGTGTCGCGGCAGCGTGCCGCGACACGATCGCGCGACGTCACGTCACTTTACTTGGCGGCACCGTTCCGGCAGAACTGGTCGTACGCTTGCGCCGAATTCGCGAAGCCCTTCTGCTTCGCGAGTTCCCACGGGCGCTCGCATCGTTGGGTCGTTTCGCACCACGAATAACCGGCTGAACCGATGCAGCCATGCGCGTCGCGATCGCTGCCGACCATCGGCGGGGCGGGCGGCGCCGACGATTGGGCCGGCGTCGTGGATGGTGCGGCACAGGCGCTCAATGCGAACGCGCAGGCCAGCGTGGCGGCCAGCGACAGGGAAGGGACGAAACGCTTCATGGGTGGTGCTCCATGGGATGAGTATTCGGAGAATCGGCTGACGGCCCCTGCGTTCGCCGCGTCGTTCAGGCGCCCGGTACCGGCACGCGCGACGAGAACTTCACTTCGCGCAACGCGAGGCTCGACTGGATCGACGAGACCCCGGCCTGCTTGCGCAGCACGCGCTCGACGAATTCGGCGTACGCATCGAGATCGGCCGCGACGACCTGCAGGATGTAGTCGGCCGCGCCGGTGATCTTGTGGCACGACGTCACTTCGTCGTGCCGTCGCATCACCTCCTCGAAGTGATCGGAATCCTCGTCGGAATGCATGTTGAACGTCACCTGCACGAACGCGAACACGTTCATGCCGAGCGCGCGCCGGTCGAGATTCGCCTGGTAGCCGGTGATGACGCCTTCGTCCTCGAGCCGCTTGCGGCGGCGCCAGCAGGGCGTGACGCTCAGCGACAGCTTCTCGCCGAGCGTCGCGTTCGACAGCGCGCCGTCGTCCTGCAGCAGGCGCAGCATGGCGCGGTCCACGCCATCCAGTTCGACCGAAGCGCGAATTTTGCTCATTTTCGGGATTCCGTAGGCGGTTTTCGCAAAATTGTACGAAAGGCGCGCGTCGAAAGCAAAGTTATTGCCGCCTGCGGTCAATAAACTGTTGCCACCCTCACCGCAACAGTCAACCATGCTCACGGTCTACAGCAGCGATCACCAATTGCATCGCGGCGTCGAACTGAAGGACGGCGCGATCACCGATTCGTTCGAAAACCCCCTTCGCGCCGAGACGGTGCTCGCGCAGGTGCGTGCCGCAGGACTTGGCGACGTCATCGCGCCGAAACCGTTCGACCGCGCGCACTACGCGGCCGCGCACAGCGCGCGCTACGTCGATTTCCTCGCCGGCGCGTGGGACGAGTGGGCCGCGACGGGCCGCACCTGCCAGGCGCTGCCGCTCGTGTGGCCGGTGCGCGCGATGCCGGCCGCCGCGACGCCGCCCGCGTTCATCGACGGCAAGCTCGGCTTCTACGCGATGGACGCCGGCGCGCCGATCAACGCCGGCACGTGGGACGCCGTGAGCGCGAGCGCGAACTCGGCGCTCACCGGCGCCGACCTGCTGTCGAGCGGCGCGGCGCGCGCGGCGTTCGCGCTGTGCCGCCCGCCCGGCCATCACGCGGGCCGCGAGTACATGGGCGGCTATTGCTACCTGAACAACGCGGCGATCGCCGCGCAGCACTGCATCGCGCAGGGCGCCGCGCGCGTCGCGGTGCTCGACGTCGATTTCCACCACGGCAACGGCACGCAGGACATCTTCTACGACCGTGCGGACGTGCTGTTCGCATCGATCCACGGCGAGGCGCCGGTGTCGTACCCGTACTTCTCCGGCTACGCGGAGGAGCGCGGCATCGGCGCGGGCGAAGGCTACAACCTGAACCTGCCGCTGCCGAAGGGCACGCTGTGGGACACCTATTCGGCGGCGCTCGACCAGGCGGCAACCGTGATCGCCGCGCATGCGCCCGACGCGCTCGTCGTCTCGCTCGGCGTCGATACCTTCGAGCACGACCCGATCAGCCATTTCCGGCTGCGCTCGCCCGACTACCTGCGCATCGGCGCGGCGCTCGCGCGCCTGAACCTGCCGACGCTGTTCGTGATGGAAGGCGGCTACATGGTCGACGAGATCGGCATCAACGCGGTGAACGTACTGCTGGGATTCGAAGGGCGCGCGTGAGCGCATGCGCGGCCTTCGACGAACGACGAATCCGAACACGAACGAAGTGCGACAAAGGAGGAGACAGGCATGAACCGGCATCACAAGACGGCACTCGCCACCGCGGCCGCATTGACGTGCGCGCTGGCCGCATGGCCCGCGCACGCGGACGAGATCGTGCGCATCGGCCACGTCGCGCCGCTGACCGGCGCGATCGCGCATCTCGGCAAGGACAGCGAGAACGGCGCGCGGCTCGCGGTCGAGGAAATCAATGCGAAGGGGCTCGTGATCGGCGGCAAGAAGGTCACGCTGCAGCTCGACGCGCAGGACGACGCGGGCGATCCGCGTACCGCGACGCAGGTCGCGCAGCGGCTCGTCGACGACAAGGTGATCGGGGTCGTCGGCCATCACAACTCGGGCACGTCGATTCCGGCGTCGCGCGTCTATCGCGACGGCGGCGTCGTGCAGATCTCGCAGGCCGCGACCAACCCGACCTACACGCAGCAGGGCTTCAAGACGACCTATCGCGTCGTCGCGACCGACGCGCAGCAGGGGCCCGCGCTCGCGATGTATGCGGCGAAGAACATGGGCATCAGGACGGTGGCCGTGGTCGACGATTCGACCGCGTACGGGCAGGGCCTCGCGACCGAGTTCGAGAAAGCCGCGAAGGCGGCCGGCATGAAGGTCGTGTCGCGCGACGCGACCAACGACAAGGCGATCGACTTCCGCGCGATCCTCACGAAGATCAAGGGCGCGAACCCGGACGCGATCATGTACGGCGGCATGGACGCGACGGGCGGCCCGCTCGCGAAGCAGGCGCGCCAGCTCGGCATGCGGGCGAAGATCCTCGCCGGCGACGGCGTGTGCTCGACCGACCTGCCGAAGCTCGCGGGCCCGGCCTCCGACAACGTCGTGTGCTCCGAAGCCGGCATCGCGCTCGAGAAGATGCCGGGCGGCGCGGCGTTCGCGAAGCGCTACGAAGCGCGTTACCACCAGCCGATGCAGGTGTATGCGCCGTTCTCGTACGACGCCGTCCACATCATCGTCGACGCGATGAAACGCGCGAACTCGACCGATCCGGCGAAGGTGCTGGCCGCGATGCCGGCCACCGACTATCGCGGCGTGATCGGCGAAACGAGCTTCACGCCGCAGGGCGACCTGAAGCACGGCGCGATCTCGGTGTTCACGTACAAGAGCGGCAAGAAGGCGCTGCTCGATATCGTGAAGATGTGACGCGGCGGTGATGTTGCGTTGGTGTTGCGTCTGATGTCGCGGGGGCCGCGAAGCGGGACAGGCTTCGCGGCCTTCGCCGTTTACAGCGCGCGCACTCGCGTACTGTCGGCGCGGCGCTCCGCGTCGTGCACGATGTGCAGCTCGCGTGCGCGGATCGGCAGCACGCAATCCGCATCGGCAAGCGCCTTGCGCACCTGGCGCGCGAGGCGCCAGCGCATTGCCCAGAACTTGTCGGTGTGCGTCCACACGCGCATGTTCGCGACCGCCGTGCTGTCGTCGAAGCGCATCACCATCACGTCCGGTTCCGGCTCGCGGAGCACGTCGGGATCGGCGAGCGCCAGCTTGCGCAGCGCATCGAGCGCACGGTCGATGTCGTCGTGTACCGATACTTCCACTTCGAGATCGAGACGGCGCGTCGGATTGCGCGTGTAGTTGCGAATCGAGCTGCCCCACAGCGCGCTGTTCGGCACGTACTCGCAGATGCCGTCCGGTTTCGTCAGCCGCGTCATGAAGAGACCGACCTCGTCGACGGTGCCCGCGACGCCCGTGCCGCCGTCGATATAGTCGCCGACCTTGAACGGCCGCAGCAGCAGGAGCATGATGCCGGCCGCGATGTTCTGCATCGTGCCTTGAAGCGCGAGCCCGATCGCGAGGCCTGCGGCGCCGAGCACCGCGACGATGCTCGCGGTTTCGATGCCGAGCTGCGACAGCGCGCCGACGATCGCGACGATGCGGATGCCCCACACGGCCACGTCGCAGAGGATCGGCCGCAGCGTGTCGTCGACGCGCTCCTTGTTCGAGAGCAGGCGGTTCAGCCAGTTGCCGATGCGTTTCGACAGCCACCAGCCGACGACGAGCAGCGCCAGGCCGGCACATAGCTTGATGGAGAGGGTGGACAGTGCGTTCCACAGGAACGTCCAGCGTTCCGGGTGTAGTTGGTCGAGAAACATGAAGGGATTCCGGGTTGAGGAAGCCGTGCGCGATGCGACGCGAACGTGCCGTGGTCGGGCACGCTCGCGCTCACGCGCCGGAAGCGTTCGACTGTACCTGCGGCACGATGGTTCGCACGCATGGGTGGGGTCGAATGCCGCACAGCCGTGCCGTCGGTGCACGACATCGCGATTTCGATCTAGTACGAAGCGACTTTTCCAGTAACTGAGACTTGTCCTATTCAGCTGCTTCGATCGCGCCGATACACTCGTCTTCACGTTGCCGGGTCGCGACGATCGTTCCTCCGCGATACCCGGTTCTTTCCCGATTTTTCATTGACAGATAGCGAGTGACGACGTCATGCGGTTAGACCTGCGTTTCCGTCTCGCACGCGAACAAGGTCTATCCGCGCTCCGCGGTGCTTGCGGTTTCCCGATGCGCCGCGCGCTGCTGCGCGGTGTCGTCGCGGCCGCCTGTGTGGCGGGTTCACCGGGTGCGTCGGCGCATGTGTCCCACGACACCGCGCCGTTTTCGCCCGTGACGGCCGACCTTGTCGACGTGCCCTTTTTCGATGCCGCGCGAACGACGTGGGGCGGCTTGCATGCATCGTCGGCAGCACCGCTCGACGTTGCCTACGCGTCGCCTGCGTCGACCGTGCCGAGCGTGCATGAACGCGATGGCGCCGTTGCGCGCTTCGGTGCATGTGTGGCCTACCGCGTGCTGTGCGATGCGGCGCGCGGTGCGGTCGAACGCGCGTACGCGTCGAGGTTCGATTACGGTCTTGCATCGGCGTTGCCCGCGATGGGTGAACGGGCCGCGTACGAACGGCGTCCCGTCGATCTCGCCGCCGCTGAACCGTTCGTGCTCGAAGAGGCCGAGCGCGGCGCGCGTGGCGGCGCGATCGTCGGCAGCCTGCGGGCGTCGCTGGCGCGCGCCGATCTGCCGGCCGGCGTTGCCGAGCAGGTCGTCCGCATGCTCGCCGGGCGCATCGACCTGAAACAGCATGGCGCACTCGGCGACACCTTCCGCGTCGCATACGAACCCGACGACAGCGCGATGCAGCCGGGCGGCACGCGCGTGACGGCGCTCGAGCTTCGCTTTCGCGGCCAGTACGTCGCGGGCGTGTGGTTTGCGCCCGCTGACGGTGCGTCGGGTGGCTATTACGACTTCGACGGCGTGCCGCTCGCCGGTTCGCGGTTTGCGATGCCGGTCAACGCAACGCGGATCAGCTCGCATTTCGGGGCGCGCGTGCATCCGGTGACCGGCGCGCGTCATGTGCATTCCGGCGTCGATCTCGCGGCACCGGCCGGGCGCGCGGTTCATGCGTCGGAACGTGGGGTCGTGACGTTCATCGGCACCGAGCCGAGCGGCTATGGCAAGTACGTGGTGATTCGCCATGAAGGCGGCTATGCGTCGTACTACGCGCACCTGTCGGCGTTCGAGCCGACGCTGCGAACCGGCATGCGGGTCGCGCGCGGCCAGCGTGTCGGCGCGGTCGGCAGCACGGGGACGGCCACGGGGCCGCATCTGCATTTCGAGGTGCGCAGGCATGACCGTCTCGTCGACCCGGTCGCGCTGGTACAGGCGGGCGACGCGGCGAAGCTGAAGGGCGAGCGGCGCGTGGCGTTCAATCAGGTGGCGCTCGGTGCGCGCACGCAGCTCGCGTCTGCCGACTGGCTGCGGTCGGTCGCGATGTCGACGCTTTCCCCGTCGCACGATGGTTGACCCCGCGGACTTGCAATGTGGGAATTAGATCGTTTGGTTAACTGACGAATCGCAAAGACGTCGCCTTAGAGTCTGAAGGAAGCGTGTAGAAGACGAATTGACAAACGGAAGCCGGATACCCGGTTCACCTGGCCTGACGAGAGGTACCTGATCGGGGCGCGTGGCCGGCAGCGGGCATGTCGCTTTGTCGCAGGAGTCGCAATACATGCGGATGGTCACGTGCCCGGAGCGCGCCGACCGGAAGGACTCGACAGGTTTGACGGGAGTTAGCAAATTTGCTAATATCGCGATGAAGAAGTGGACGATCCTGTACTACGACGAACGGGTAAAGCGTGATGTGTTCGCTTTGCCCAAGGGCATTCTGGCTGGCTACCTCCGACTGATCGAGGCGATGGAAGAACACGGTGCGGATCTGCGGATGCCGTATTCGCGCGCGATGGGGGAAGGATTGTTTGAATTGCGCCCGCGAGGCCGTGAAGGCATCGGGCGTGTGTTCTATTGCATCCGGGTGGGATATGAACTCGTCGTCCTGCATTCCTTCGTCAAGAAGACGCAGGAAACACCCAACGACGAGTTGCAAATCGCCCGCAGGCGAATGAAGGAGGTACGTAACAATGGCTAAGGCTCGCCCCGCACATACAAGCGAGGAGCGGTATGCACCGGTCCGACACACTGCCGAAGACACCGCACGTCTGCTCACCGATCCGGCCATCAAGGCGGAATACGATGCACTGGAAGAGGAGTTCACCGCGCTTCGTGCGTTGCTCGACGCGCGCAAGGATGCGGGCCTGACTCAGGCTCAGGTCGCCGAACGAATGGGCACCACGACGTCGGCCGTATCGAGGCTCGAAGCTTCGTTTTCGAGCGAGAAGCACTCGCCGTCGTTTGCGACGCTGCGCAAGTACGCCGCAGCGTGCGGCAAGAAGCTCGTCATTTCGTTCGCATGAACACGCTGGCGTCAGGCGCTGATTTCGCAAACGAACTTCGTCGGGAGACCGCATACGCGGCCACGATCCTGACTGTGAATCCCGCACCTCGAGAAACTGCAGCCCGTCCGGTTCATCGTGTGGGCACTTCGTAGTCGAACACATTGGCTGCAGAATCAGCGTGGTTCGATTGTTTGTCACGTTCGTTCACGTTAACGCCACAGGTTCGACCGGCAACCAGATTTCCAGCACGCCGGCGCCCGTCACCGGATCGTAGTCGCCGCTGTAGCGCTCGAACTCGGGTGCGTCCACCGCCTTGAATCCCGACGTCGGCAGCCAGCCGTTCCAGATGCTGTAGAAGGTCTGGTGCAATGTCGAGACATGCCCGGCGTGTTCGAACACCGCGTACCGCTGTGGCGCCAGTTCGACCCAGCGAAACGGCGCGGGCACTCGGTCGCGGCTCGTGACTTCCACGCCCGCGATGTATTCGAAGCTGCCGTCCGCATCGGGGTTGCAGCACACGCCGTACGTCACGTCGCCGACCTGGCCGGGAAGGGTACCAATGTATGGGATGAACGCTTGCCAGAGCGCCGGAATCCCTTCGTTGGTGTCAAACGTATAGCGGTCGCTCATGCCCGCGATCAACCGCTTGCCGGCGGTTTCGAAGCGCGACGGCCTCACGTCGATGATCTTCAGTTCTTTCATGCGCAGCGGCTCCACAAGAGACAATCCGTCGAGGGTGCGCCGTGCCCGCACGTCCTCGGGCGTGACGCCGAAGAGATCGCGGAAGGCGCGCGTGAACGCCTCATGGGAGCCATAGCCGGCATCGAGCGCCACGTGCAGGATGTCCGGCGCGCCTTGCGCGAGTGCGCGTGCCGCGCGCGTGAGCCGCCGCGACCGCACGTAGCGCATGACCGGCCAGCCGGTATTCATCGAGAACAGGCGCGAGAAGCCGAAGCGAGACATGTCGCAACTGGCGGAGATCCTGTCGAGCGTCAGTTCCGTGTCCAGTTTGGTTTCGATAAACCAGAGTGCTTGTCCTACCGGATTCATGGCGTGCCAATGAGTGTGTCGGGCGGACTATATGGTATCGGCGCCGGGGGCATTTGATCGTTCTTGCGGCGCGGGCGGGGCGTGCGCCGGCTGACGCACTCGAACAGATCGCCACGCCGGGCGGCGTGGCGACGGCGGGCAGGGCGGTGTGACTCAGCCCAGCGGCCAGTTCAGGAACACGATGCCGTCGTTGTAGTCGTCGTCGGCGCCGTCTTCCGAGCCGACGATCCCGAAATACGACTTCTTGAAGATATCGACCTGCCGCGAGCCGAGCCGCGACGGCTTGCCGTTCGCCATCACGATCACGCGCACGCGTCCCTTGCCGGAATCGAGCACCTTGGTGCCGAGGTTCTGGTCCTGCGCGCCGGCACCCTTGAACGTGGCGGCCGGTTTCGGGTTGTCGTCGACGTAGATGTCGATCGTCTGGTCGTTCGCCGCGTTGGTGAGCGCGGTGACGCCGAACTTGATGTTCGGCGGCAGGTTGAACGTGCCGTCGCGCTCGCCGCCGCCGATGCTGCCGGCACCGCTGCCGCCCTCCGCACCGGTTTCGTTGCCGCCGCCGGCGGGCGACGGCGACGCCGCCGCCGTTTCCCCGATCGCGGACAGGCTCGCGTACGAGTCGATATGCATCGCGCTGCCGCGCACGCTTTTCCACTGGCCCTTCACGAACGTGACGCCGGTGCCGACGTCGATCGTCGCGACGAGCGTGAACGGCATGCGCCCGGTGCTTTCGGGCACCTTCGACGAATAGGTGAAGCAGCCGTCCGCGACGACGCCCTTGTCGGTCGCGATCGCGAAATAGATGCCGGGGAAGTTGTTGCCGGTCGCGTACGGCGTCGGCACGTTGAGGATGACCTGCAGTTTCCCGTTTCGAATCTCTGCCTTGGCGATGTCGATGTACAGGCCCGGGATGTCGACGTAGGTCTCCGAGGTCGCCACGGGTGCACTGATGATCGAAGCCGAAAGGAGGGGCATGGATGTCTCCGTTGGTAGGACGGGTTTCTGTGGAGTGCGGCGCGAGGCGCCGCTGAATGCGGTGCCCAACCGCCGGCCGGCCCGGAGGCGGCCGGCGGTGGTCGGTCGTCGGCCGTGCGTCAGGTCAGCCGATCGGCCACTGGAGCACGACGATGCCGTCGTTGTAGTCGCTGTCGTGGCCGTCTTCCGACACGACGATCCCGAAGTTGACCGTGTACGGCGAGCCGTCCGATTTCTTGCCGTTGATCGGCGCGAGGCGCGCGTCGGTGGCTGACGGCTTGCCGTTCACCGACACTTCGAAGCGGATCTTGCCGTTGCCGGAATTCAGCGTCGCTTCACGCGGGCCGTCGCGCGTCGTCAGCTTGTGATACGCGGCGGGTTCCTTGCTGTCGCCGATGAACAGCTTGATGTGCTGCTGCTCGGCGGCATTCGCGAAGAAAATCGCGCGGAAATCGGTATTCGGCGGAATCGAAAACTCGCCGGCGCGATTGGAAGACGTTTGAGAATCGGCCATGCTCTCCTCCTGAGGAATGATGGGTAAGGCTTGGAGCTGTGTCGCGCAAACGTTTGCCGTTTGAAATGCGACGCATCGAGCATGCCGAAAAATAAATCAGAAAATATTCGCCGAGGAATGGCTATTGTTCAGTAAATCGAAAACCAAGGTTAATCGATTTAATGAAGCGTGTTTAATTGGCGCTATTTGCAGATATTCGAGAAACTATATCGGCGCCCATATCGCTTTTCTGAACGATGCGCGATAACGCCGGCGGGGAGGCAGGGGAGGCGACAGCAATCGGGCTTGGGCGCGGACGTTCGGCGTTCGCATATGGCAGCGTTCGTTTCAACATCAGCATCTCGGTCATGGCCGCGCCCACCGGCCACCACCGAACGCCCGCGCCGAAACCCGATCGCGATGGAAATGGGGTGCGGCAACCGGCGAAGTGGATTGACCCACTCACTCCGAACGTGAACAGGGCTCCACCGGCGCCGCACCCAAGAAGCATATCGACGGGGCTGCGCGACGCCTATCGGACAGGACTGATTCTGAGCGATCAAATTCGGCGTCATTTGCGCCCGGCCCGTTGACAGCCCCCGTCACCCTGTGATTTGATTCCGGCCATGCAAGCCGCCCAGCCCCTCTTCTCGCTACGACTACTAGCCCGTTTCTCCGGGCTGGGTCTGCGGCTGCGCGCTTTCCATCTGCTTCTTTCCTGAAGCGCCAGATTTCCCCCGCATCATCGACCTGGCCCCGGTTGTCGACCGGCGCCTGAGTTCGTCTTTCTTCCGAATCGTTCCGCTCCGTCCCGGTCGCTCAACCGCCAAGGCCGTCGTTCGCCGTACCGCTTTGCCGTTGTGCCGCTTTCCACCGTTTTCACCGCTGTGCGCGCAGCCTGCCACCACGACTGATGGCCATCGCGCAGCGGTTTCCCGACCCACCGACCGAGGACCGAACATCATGATGCTGAAGAACCCCGCGACGAAGTACCGACCGTTCACGCCCGTCAACCTGCCGAACCGCATGTGGCCGACGCGCACGATCACGCAAGCGCCGATCTGGATGAGCACCGACCTGCGCGACGGCAACCAGTCGCTGTTCGAGCCGATGGACGCGGCGCGCAAGATGCGGATGTTCAAGATGCTGGTCGCGATCGGCTTCAAGGAGATCGAGGTCGCGTTTCCGTCGGCGTCGGAGACCGACTTCAACTTCGTGCGCGAACTGATCGAAGGCGGCCACATTCCCGACGACGTGACGATCGAGGTGCTCACGCAGGCCCGCGACGACCTGATCGAGCGTACCTTCGACTCGCTGCGCGGCGCGAAGCGCGCGATCGTTCACCTGTACAACGCGACCGCGCCGGAATTCCGCAAGATCGTGTTCGGCCTCGACCGCGACGGCGTGAAGGCACTCGCGGTGAACGCGGCGCGCACGATCAAGCGCTTCGCCGACGCCGCGACCGACACGCATTTCACGCTGCAATACAGCCCGGAAACCTTCACGGCGACCGAGCTGGATTTCGCGAAGGAAGTCTGTGATGCCGTGTTCGACGTCTGGCAGCCGACGCCGGAGCACAAGGCGATCGTGAACCTGCCCGCCACGGTCGAAGTCGGCACGCCGAACTTCTACGCGGACCAGATCGAATGGATGCACCGCAACCTCGCGCGCCGCGACGCGCTGATCGTGTCCGTGCATCCGCACAACGACCGAGGCACCGCGGTCGCGGCGGCCGAGCTCGCGGTGATGGCCGGTGCGGACCGGATCGAGGGCTGCCTGTTCGGCAACGGCGAGCGCACCGGTAACGTCGATCTCGTCACGCTCGCGCTGAACCTCTACTCGCAGGGCGTCGATCCGGGCCTCGATTTCTCGCAGATCAACGAAGTCGCGCGCACGTCCGAGGAATGCACGCAGTTGCCGATCCATCCGCGCCATCCGTATGTCGGCGACCTCGTGTTCACCGCGTTCTCCGGCTCGCATCAGGACGCGATCAAGAAGGGCTTCGCGGTACAGAAACCCGACGCCGTATGGGAAATGCCGTATCTGCCGATCGATCCGAGCGATGTCGGCCGCACGTACGACTCGATCATTCGCGTGAACAGCCAGTCGGGCAAGGGCGGTATCGCGTACCTGCTCGAGCAGAGCTATGGCGTCGCGCTGCCGCGCCGCCTGCAGGTCGACTTCAGCGCGGCCGTGCAGCGCCTGACCGACGACAGCGGGCTCGAGGTGACGAGCGCGCAGATCTGGTCGCTGTTTCAGCAGGAATACGTGGAAGGCGATGCGCCGCTGCGTTATGTCGGCCATGAGCTGAGCGAACGCGACGGCCGCGAGACGATCGTGCTGACCGCCGACGTGCACGGCGAGCGCCGCGTGCTGCGCGGTGAAGGCAACGGCCCGCTCGACGCGCTGATGCATGCGCTGCGTACGCCGCTGCGCATCCAGCACTACGAGGAGCGCGCGCTGTCGCAAGGCGCCGATGCGAAGGCGATCGCGATCGCGGAGCTGGCCGGGTCGGGCGTGCGCGGCAGCGCGTTCGGCGTCGGCATCGACGCGAACCTGACGACCGCGTCGATCCGCGCGGTGATCAGCGGTGTCAACCGCGCGTATGCGCGTGCGGACGAAGCGGTGCAGGCGACGTTTTTTGGCGCGCATTCCGCGGTGAAGGCTGTCGCGTAAGCGGCGTCGTGGCGGCTGCGCCGGCGGTGTCCGGCGCGGTCGCGTCGCCGCCGCCTTGGTGGCCGTCCCGGTGGCCGCTGCGCGGCCCGGCAAGCGCATCGCGCAGTTCCACCTTCATGAAATCCACCCACGCGCGCGTCTTCGCGTCGATGTGCCGGCGTGACGGATACACCAGAAACACGCCCACGTCGTCCGCCCGGTAATCGGGCAGCACGCGCACCAGCGCGCCTGAACGCAGATCGTCCGCCGCGACGAATTCCGGCAGCAGGCCGATTCCCGCCCCTTCCCGCACCGCGATCGCGAGCGATGCCGCGACGTCGGCCGTCATCGCCGGCTCGAACGCGACCGTTTCCGCATCCGCACCGCGCGTCAGTGCCCATTCACCCGCCGGGTAGGCCGGTGCGACCAGCTGCAGGCAGCGATGCCGCACGAGCGCGCGCGGCGTATCCGGCATGCCGTGATGCGCGACATACGCGGGTGCCGCGCACAGCACGCTGCCGATTCGCCCGACATCGATCGCGACCTGATCGGAGTTCGGCAGGTTCGGCATTGCGATGATGGCGACGTCGTAGCTGCCGCGGATCAGGTCGGGCACGTGCGGTGCGAGCGTCAAATCGACGCTGACTTCCGGATAACGCGCCTGGAAGCGCGCGACCAGCGGAATCACGAAACGGTTCGCGATGCTGGCGCTGCAGTGCGCGCGCAGTCGTCCGTACGGATGCAGCCGCGCGCCGCGCGCTTCGCGTTCGCTCGCGTCCACTGCGAGCGTGATGTCGCGTGCGCGGGCCAGATAGCGTTCACCGGCTTCGGTCAGGCACATCGAGCGCGTCGTGCGGTTCAGCAGCCGGATGCCGAGATGCGTTTCGAGCGACGCGATCGCGCGGCTGACATACGCGGTCGTGAGGTTGAGCCGCTTGCCGGTTTCGGTGAAGGTTCCCGCGTCGGCGAGCGTGACGAAAACCTGCATGCGTTGAATCAGATCCATCGGCGGAGCGCGAGTGTCGTGCGATGCCGCCACTGTAGCGGGCCACACGTTGCGCCGCGCACGCGCGGCAGCGCTCGATCGTCGCGAAACGGACAGCGCTGTTTATCGCCGTCGGAAGTATTCGCTCGGCGGCACGCCGAGCGCCTTGCGGAACATCGCCGCGAACGCGCTCGGGCTGTCGTAGCCGTGCTCGAGCGCGAGTTCGAGGATCGGCGTGCCGGCCGCGAGGCGCGGCAGGCTCAGCAGCAATCGCGCATGGCGGCACCATGCGCCGTGCGTCATGCCCGTCTCGCGCTTGAACGTGCGTGCGAGCGTGCGCTCGTTCATGTGCGCATCGCGCGCCCACGACTGCAGCGTGACGGCCAACGACGGGTCGTTGACCAGCTGCGTGCACAGCGCGGCGAGTGCCGGATGGCGCGGCATCGGCACATGCAGCGACAGCAGCGGCGCGATTTCGATTTCGTCGAGGATCAGCGCGAGCACGCGTCCCGCGCGATGCGAAAGGTCGTAGTCGGCCGGCAGTTCGCACGCGGTCACGATCAGTTCGCGCAGCAACGTGCCGACCTCGATCACGCGGCACTCGCCCGGCAGGCTCGGCCGCACTTCGCGCGCGACGAACACCGAGCGCATCTGCACGTCGCCGGCCATCCGGATCTCGTGCTGCGTGCCGGCCGGCACCCACACCGCGCGCCCGGTCGGCACGACCCAGCTGCCGGCATCCGCATGCACGAGCATCACGCCGGAGATCGCGTGAATCAGCTGGCCGTGCCGGTGCGAATGCGGCGGATACAAGACGCCGGACGCCGCGTCGGACACGGCGACCGCGATCTGCTTGTGCTTGTCCTTGCGCTCGAGCGCGCTGAAAAATGGATCCACTTGTCCTTTTCTCGACGACGAATGCGCTTTGCGCGCGAGATCGACTGAATGTGCCGAAATTACCATAGGCCCATCGTTTGTTCGACTGCCACCGCACGATGCGCGCCTCCTTCCTTGCTTCGCTTTCCTTCGATTTACCCGTTGCCGCCTCGTCTTGCGCGCCGCGCATCGCCGCCACGCTGCTGAGCGCGGCGATGCTGGGCGCATGCTCCGTCGGCGAGCCGTATCGCCCGCCGTCGATCGATGCGGCACATCGCGCGCCGTTCGATGCCGCGGCGGATGCGCCCGTCGCGCCGGGCGGCGCGTTGCCCGATCGCTGGTGGCAACTGTTCGACGATCCGGCGCTGGACGCACTCGTGCGCGAAGCGCTCGCGCAAAACCGCGATCTCGCGGTGGCCGCGGCGCGCGTCGAGCGGGCGCGCGCCGTGCTCGACGAAGCGGGCGCCGCGCGATTGCCCGATACGACGGCCGGCTTCGGCGTCGACTACGGCAAGCATGCGCCCGACCAGATCGTCGCGAGCGCGAAGGGCACCGATGCACGTACGCGCCGGGGATTCGCGCCGTCGTTCGCGTTGTCGTGGGAAGTCGATCTGTGGGGGCGTGTCGGCCATCTCGTCGATGCCGCGCGCGCCGATTCGGAGGCCGTGCAGGCGGCATCGGATGCGATGCGCGTCACGGTGGCCGCCGAGACGACAGCCGCCTACGCGCAGGCGTGCGCGTACGGCGAGCGGATCGACGTGGCCGAGCGTTCGGTCGCGATCGCCGACCGCCTCGCCGCGCTGACCGCACGGCAGCGCACGCACGGTCTCGTGTCCGATCTGGAAGTCGCGCGATCGCGCGCGTTTGCCGACGATACGCGTGCCGAACTGCCGGCGCTGACTGGCGCGCGCCGCGCCGCGTTGTATGAGCTGGCGGTGCTGACCGGGCACGCGCCCGGCGCGATCCCCGACGCGGCCGCGCGCTGCCATGCGACGCCGGCACTGGCGCGGCCGTTTCCGGTCGGCGATGGCGCCGCGCTGCTCCGGCGCCGGCCCGACCTGCGCGAAAGCGAGCGCCGGCTCGCCGCGTCGAACGCGCGGATCGGTGCCGCCACGGCCGAGCTGTATCCGTCGATCGTGCTCGGCGGGTCGGTGAACTGGCTGTCGACGACCGGCGATCCGTCGTCGCTCGGCGACAAGTACGCGATCGCGTGGGGCGTCGGGCCGCTGATTACCTGGCGCTTTCCGAATCTCGCGGCGAGCCGCGCGCAGCTCGCACAGGCACGCGCGGACGATGCCGCCGCTCGCGCGTCGTTCGACGCGCAGGTGCTGCGCGCGCTGAAGGAAACCGAACAGGCGCTCGCGCGATACGGTGCCGAGTGGCGCCACAAGGCCGCGCTCGAAACCGCGCGCGCCGAGCACGCGCGCGCTTTCCGGCTCGCGGAACTGAACTACGACGCGGGCGCGCTGGATTTTCTCGGCGTGCTCGACGCGCAGCGCAGCCTCGTCGCGGTCGATGCGGCGCTGGCCGCGTCGACGCAGCAGGTCGCGCTCGATCAGGTTGCCGTCTTCAAGGCACTGGGGGGCGGCTGGCAGCGTCAGGGCCAGCGCAAGCCCGTTATTGACGTGAACGGGCCCTGACAGGCCGTTCGTGAATCCGCACGCACTCGACCATTCCGATTCCGATCATGAGCACCACAGCCGTACCCGAGAAATCCGCCCGTTTCGCGCGGCGCCACTGGATCGCCGCCGGCGCCTTCATCACCGTCATCGTGCTGGCCGGGTTCGGCTGGCGCTGGTGGACGGTCGGCCGCTTCATCGAGCATACCGACGATGCCTACGTGCGCGCCGACATCGTGACCGTCAGCCCGCGGGTGGCCGGTTATGTCGCACGCGTGGCCGTCGACGACAACCAGCCCGTGAAGCGCGGCGACGTGCTCGTCATGCTCGACGATCGCGACTATCGCGCGAAGCTCGACGACGCGCAGGCGGCCGTTGCCGCCGCCGATGCGACGTTGCAGGCCGAGGAAGCCGCGGCCGCGACGCTCGACGCGCAGGTCGGCCAGCAGCGCAGCGTGATCGAGCAGGCGCAGGCCGACGCGGCCGCCGCGCGTGCCGAGGCGACCCGGCGCGACGCGGATGCGGCGCGCTACAAGCAGTTGCTCGCCGAATCGGCCGCCAGCGGGCAGCGCTGGGAACAGGCGCACGCCGATGCGCTGAAGGCGCGCGCGGAACTGGCGCGCGCCGGTGCGGCCGTGCGCGCGCAGGACGACCAGCAGACGGTGTTGCGCCGGCGCCGTGCCCAAGGCACGGCCGCGATCGAGCAGGCGCGTGCGCGGCTCGCGGCGTCCCGCGCGAAGCTCGCGCTGGCGCAACTCGATCTCGAGCACACGGTGATCCGCGCGACCCGCGACGGCACGATCGGCCAGCGGGCGGTGCGTGCGGGCCAGTACGTCGAGGTCGGGATGCCGTTGCTCGCGGTCGTGCCGCTGCGCGACGTGTACGTCGTCGCGAACTTCAAGGAGACGCAGCTCGGCGCGATGCGCGACGGGCAGCCGGTCGAGATCGACGTCGATACCTACTCGGGCCGCACGCTGCACGGCCGCGTGCTCGGGCTCGCCCCGGGCTCGGGCGCCGAATTCGCGCTGCTGCCGCCCGACAATGCGACCGGCAACTTCACGAAAATCGTGCAGCGCGTACCCGTGAAGATCCGCCTCGATGCGCCGCCGCCGGGCCTCGTCCTGAGGCCCGGCATGTCGGTGATCGCGCGCGTCGATACGCGCGGCACGCCGGGAGCCGGATCGTGACGGCCGCGGCATCGCGGGGCGCGCAGGCCGCGCACGACGAAACCGTCTCGCTGCGCGCGTGGGTCGCGGTGCTCGGCGGCGTGTTCGGCTGCTTCATGGCGGGGATGAACGTGCACGTGACGAACGCGTCGCTGCCCGACATCCGCGGGTCGCTGGGCGCGAGCTTCGAGGAAGGCTCGTGGATCTCGACCGCGTACCTCGTTGCCGAGATCGTCGTGATTCCGCTCACCGGCTGGCTCGTGCAGGTGTTCTCCGCGCGCCGCGTGCTGCTCGTCGGCGCAACGGGGTTCCTCGCGTTCTCGATCGCGTGCTCGGTCGCGCCGACCATTTCGACGATGATCGTCGCGCGCGCGCTGCAGGGCGCGTTCGGCGGCGTGCTGATTCCGCTGTCGTTCCAGCTGATCGTCACCGAGCTGCCACCGTCGAAGCATCCGCTCGGGATGGCGCTGTTCGCGGTCGCGAACAATGTCGCGCAGGCGGCCGGCCCGTCGCTCGGCGGCTGGCTCACCGACATGTATTCGTGGCGCTGGATCTTCTATCTGCAGATTCCGCCCGCGATCGCGCTGATCGCGGCGATCGCGTGGGCGATCCGCCCGGTGCCCGTGCAGTTGGCGAAGCTGCGGCAGGCCGACTGGTTCGGGATCGCGACGATGGCGATCGGCTTGAGCGCGCTGCAGATCGTGCTGGAGGAGGGCGGGCGCAAGGACTGGTTTGCGTCCGACCTGATCGTCGAGCTGTCGATCGTCGCGGTGGCGGGGCTCGTCGCGTTCGTCGCGATCGAGCTGCGGCGCGAGGCGCCGTTCATCAACCTGCGGCTGCTCGGCCGCTACAACTTCGGGATCGCGAGCCTGATGCAGTTCCTGTTCGGCGCGGTGGTGTTCGGCGTCGTGTTCCTCGTGCCGAACTACTTCGCGGAGCTGCACGGCTACAGCGCGCGCGACATCGGCCTCGCGATGATCCCGTACGGGCTCGTGCAGTTCGTGATGTCGTTC
Source organism: Burkholderia cepacia ATCC 25416 (assembly GCF_001411495.1). Taxonomy (NCBI): domain Bacteria; kingdom Pseudomonadati; phylum Pseudomonadota; class Betaproteobacteria; order Burkholderiales; family Burkholderiaceae; genus Burkholderia; species Burkholderia cepacia. The sequence goes on from NZ_CP012982.1 coordinate 1,938,135, forward strand.
CTGACGCCGCCGCTGATGCGCCGCACGAGCCCGCGCGCGACGATCGTGCTTGGTTTCGTGCTCGTCGCGGCCGGCTGCCTGATGAACATCCACCTGACCGCCGACGCTGCGTCGAACGTGATCGTGCCGTCGCTCGTCGTGCGCGGGATCGGGCAGTCGCTCGTCGTGATCGCGCTGTCGGTGATGGCCGTCGACGGGATCGAGAAGGCGCAGCTCGGTTCGGCGTCCGGCGTGTTCAACATGGTGCGCAACGTCGGCGGTGCGATCGGCATCGCGGTGGCGAGCCAGATCGTCGTCGAGCGGCAGAAGCTGCATGCGATGCGGATCGGCGAGGCCGTGACGCCGTTCTCGGAAGCGTTTCAGGAGCGGATGGCGATGCTGGTGCGGCTGCTGTCGCGCGTGCATGTGCCGCGTGCCGATGCGTTGCCGGGTTCGGCGACCGGCGGCGTGAACGAGCTGGCGCTCGCGCTCGTGAACCAGCGCGTGATGCGTGAGGCGCTGTTGATGGCGTACAGCGATACGTTCCTGATCGCGGGTGTTGCGATGGTCGGATGTACGGCGGCGGCGTTCCTGTTGAAGGGGAAAAGGACAGCGTGATGGGGACGGACGCCCGATATCGAAGCCTGACATACCTGACAGGCGAAGAATTCCTGCAATGGGCGTATCGTTCACCCGGCGCAGGCGGGACGACCGGCCTGCGGCCGATATCGTGAGCCAGGCCGGCGCATGTCGCCGGCCTGTCGTTCGTGGTGGCCACGGACGCCAGGGTCGCGCAGATCCGCGCTTCAGGCCCCTCCTCTCCGTGGTCCTTGTCCATTCAACCGGCCCTTTGTCGGGCCCATCGCGAGGAAAGCGTCATGACGAAACCCGATTCCCTGAAAGGCGACATCAAGGAGCAAGCCCAGGAAGCCGATCGCCACAACCTGGCGCGCCCCGCCGTGAACGGCGCATTGTGGGCGCGCGGACTGACGACGCAGCGGGTGGCCGACCTGTTCAGGACGCAGCGGGGCCTGCCGGGGCACTGGATGCAGGTTCAGAACGAGGTCAACGCCGGGAACCGCTATTTCTATGGTGTCCAGAACGGCCACCAGACGACCGACGAAGGCAAGGAACTGATCCGCTGGATCGCCGATGCGGTGATCAGCGCCGCGCAGCGCGCGGAGTTCGATTTTCCGCTGCAGCAGCTTCAATTTACGGCCGACACGGGCTGGCTGAAGCTGCAGCGCGTGTCGGGTCGTGTGATGGTGTTGTCGCGCCCCTGACCGTCAGGTCCGGCGCATCGTCGGAACGCGTAGCGGCCGGGGCGCGGCCGCTACGCCCCCTTCGTTCCTTTTGCCGACTGTCAGACTGAAACCGTGATGCCTGCCGAATGCGGTGGGCCCGCAGGCCGCACCACGATTTCCACCTGCTGGCCCAGCGACGCCAGCGTCTGCATCAGCAGTTCCAGCGAGACGTTCCGGAGTCTTTCGCGTTGCTCGGGCGTGACGACCGGCCGGGCCATCTCCGCGAGCGCCGCAGCCTCGTCTTCGCTCAGGCCGCGCGAGACGGTCAGTGCGTTGATCTTCAGGACGAGCGCGGATTTGGCCGACAGTGCGCCCGCGTCATCGAGGCCGAAGTCGGCCGGCAAGGTGCCGGCACGTTGTCGCGAGTCGTTGCGATTCATTGCGCGCCTCCCGTGATCACCGAGAACGTCGGCCGCGGCTGGCCTGTCGAGCGATCGGCATCCTGGCCGATATCGTCGCCGGGCGCTTCTTCGATCGGCGTGACCACCAGCCGCTTGTGCATCACCTCGATCCGCAGGCGCTGCCCGGGTTCGAAACCCGCTGCGTCGATCCAGCGGCCGGACAGCTTCATCCACAGATGGAGGGCCGGCGGTGCCGTGTCGGCGAGCCTGAGATGTGGAACGATGCGGCGAGTCTGAAAAGACGTGCGAGCGGGCATGGAACAATCGTGAAAGCGAACCGGTGCGTTATGATTCCCGTCAGCCATGACTGACTCCTGTACTGAGTGGGTTGTGGTCAGCGGCCCGCGCGTGGTAGTGCACGCGCGGGCCGCGCTCGTTTACGCAGTGGATTTCGATCGGCATCCCGTCACATGGTTGGCATGGCGAAATGAAATGGCATTCCAGGCGAAAACGTGCAATCACTCTAGCCGAGATCGGCCGGCATCAGGTGTCGGTCCGGAGCGTCTTCGTCTGCACTGACGGACACACCGATGTCTTGCAGGCTTGCTGCGAAACGATTCCCCGGCGATTGCGCCGGCGGGCCGTGTCGTCACTTTATTGACGATATGTCAGAAAGCGTGTCGGTCGAATGCTCCGATTCGCCCGCCACACGTCGCACGAGGATGTCATGGGCGTCGTGCAGGGCCGCCCGAACTTGCGCGGGAAGCCGCCGTGCTTTCCGTCACGGCGGCAGCGAATCATGCGTGCAGCGTGTCCATCTCCCGGCCCGGCTCGCCGTGGTCGAGGCGCGGATGTGACGCAGCGATGCCGCGGCCTTTCGGCCGACGCGCGTTACTGGCCGAAGCGGTCCGCCACGGCGTCCTTCAGCCGTGCGGCAGTGATCTCGCCCATGTGCGATTCGACGAGATTGCCTTTCGCATCGAAGAAGAGCGTCGTCGGCAACCCGCGCGAACCATAGGCCTGCATCGCGTGCAGCGTGCGATCGAGCAGCACGTGATCGAACCGCAGCCCTTTTTGTTCGAGGAACGCGCGCACCGCTTGCACGTCTTCGCCCTGGTTGACCATCAGCACCGTCATCCCCGGATGATCCTGCTGCGCTTGCGCGAGGATCGGCATTTCGCGCTGGCACGGCGGGCACCACGTGGCCCACAGGTTCACGACAACCGGCTTGCCTGCGAAGCGTTGCGCAGGCACCGGCGTGGCGTCGAGCGCTTCGAGCCGCAACGCGGCAAGCGGCGGCGCGCCGTGCTGCAACGTTGCGAGCGTGCCCTGCGCGATGCCCCACGCGGCGAGGCCCGCGAGCATGCCGGCCATCACCGGGCGACGCAGCGCGGGCAGGCGGCGCAGGCGCCAGCCCGCGAACACGATTCCGGCCGCGAGGCCGATGCGCCAGTCGAAGCCGCCGTCGCCGAGCGCGACGATCGAGCGCGGTGCGGCGGCGTACTCGTGCCACCACTGCGCGACGTAGCCGATGCGCGCGGCGATCAGCCCGAGCAGCAAGGTATCGAGGATCAGGCTCGATGCGGTCTTGTGCTGGCCGTCCGGCGGGCGGCGCTGGACGAAACGGGCGACGAGCCACGCGAGCAGCGCGGCGACGGCCACCGCGACGACGCGGATCGAAAAGGGACCGATGCTTAACATGAGCAGGAAAGGGGCGACTTGATCGAGCGGGGGGCAGGAGGACGATGATCGGCCGATGAACGCGATGCGGTCAACGGTCGTGATGCGATTCGACATGGCCCGATGTGTGCGGGTTCCCGGCGCGGCGTGCGCATATTCGGGATGCCGTCATTGTTCGGTCAGTGCGCGGTCGTTCAGGCTGGTTTGATGATCGGTTGCGAATCGCTCGTCGACAATGCGGTCACCGGTCCGGCGTGGTGTCCGCCGGTGTCTCGAAAGGGATCTCTGCCTGACGGTCGGTTCCCCCGAGCGGCTGCATTCCCGTCGTTTCACATGCAATCGTGAATGCGTTGTGGCGGTGGGTGGGCTCGGCCGCGATCCGATTCATGCCGGCTGATTCGACGGAACGGGATCGTCGCCGGATACGGGCACCGGGCAGTCACTCGCGCACCGCGTGGCGCCAGGTTGGTGGCAGGCACAGGGTTCCGATGAAGGCAACACATATGAACCGTCGTTGCTGATCGGCCGACTGATGGCTGAGCATTTGTGCAAGCGTGGCTTGCGACCGTATTCAGGAATTCGGAGATGCTGTCATGCCGCGCGCCGTGAGCGGCGGGGCATGGCCGGTGACTGGCGGGCAGGCTGCAAGGCCCCGGTCGGCGACGATCGTTGCGTGCGACATCCGCATCGTCGCCGGCGGATGAGCGCGACCGCTGCCGCCCGGCGGGCCGCGTATTCGCGGCCGGCCGGGCGTCGGGCATTACTGCGTCTTCGTCTGCGTGGCGTTCGCCTGTTGCGCGCCGGCCGCCGGTTCGAGCGTCGTCAGCGTCTGCTCGGTGAACTTCTCGTACAACCAGTTCATGCGCGTATCGTCCATGCCGCCGGCGATGCCGCCGAGCGCGTACGAAGCCGATACCTTGAAGCGGTCGATCTGATGATTGTCGGCGTCGACGAGCGTCACGGTGCCATCGACGTGATCGTTGCCCGCCATGAAGCCGAACATGACGGCCGAGAAGCTCGAGCGCACGCGAATGCCGTTGACTTCGACGTTCAGGTGCATTGCATCGGTCGAATCCGCTTTTGCCAGCAGCTTGCGTGCGTCCAGTGCGCTTTCGATTTTTTCCTGCAGTTTCTTCGCGTCGAACTTCAGGTTGTCTTTCAACGCTTCCTGCGCGGTATTGTCGAGCGTGACCTTCACGACCACGGGTTTCGTGCCGAATTTCATCGTCGATGCGGTCACGGCGGCCCCCGCCGGATCGCTGGCGTCGCGTGTCACGCTGCTGGCGCAGCCCGACAGGAAGCCGATCGTCACCAATGCCAGAGCGGCATGACGGAATACAGATTTCATGATTTGGTCTTTTTAGTTCGGGTTATTTGAGATGGCTCTATGGCCGGGCGCGAATCTAGCACAGGGCGATCCGGTTCAAATGGTCGAATAGATCGAACATGCCATTTGATCCGGATTCGTCGCGGCCTTCGGCGCCGATGCAGACTTGCGCCGCTCACGTGACGGCCGATGACGGCGCACGGCTCGCCGGAGCGACCGGTTCCACGCGCAAGCGGGAGGCCGGCTTCCGCCGTGGCAGCACCGGCTATGTGCCTGTCGTCACGGGTTGTTACCCGGCGCCGCCCCGCCGAGCCGATATGCCGTGAAGAACTCGTACCACGGCGACCCTTCCGCGACCGGCACGTCGAGCGCCGCGGTCCGCCGCTTCAACGCGCCGAACACGTCGTTGATACGCGCGGCCTGCCCCGCATCGTTGAACGGATGAGGCCGTGCCCGGCCGGCCGCGAACGCGCCATATGCAATCGCGAGCAGGCGTGCGCTGTCGTCGGTCGACGCGATCGATTCGTTGATCGCTTCGGCGAGGCGCGGCCGGTCTTCGGCGCGCGATCCGGACAGGCACAGGAACACGATCGCCGACAGTTCGTGCAGGTCCTTCACGCGCAGCAGCGCCGGCAGCCGCGCGACGATTCGCTCGACCGGCTCGTCGCGCAGTGCGTCGCCGAAGTCGAGCACGGCGGTCATCGGGTTCGTGTCCGCTGTCAGGCGATCGAGCGCCGACGGTGCGGCCGACGTGCTGGCGCCGTCCGGCGACGCTGTCGGCGCAGACCGCAACGCATCGGCCACCTGCTGCGTCCATTCCGGAAAGATCATCCGCACGTTGCCGAACTGCTCGCCGCCTTCCGCCGCCGGATTCCATCGATACACGATCGTGCCGCCGCGAATGAACGGCGAATACAGGTGTTCGGGCGTTTGCGGCAGCGGCCGCCGGTTGATCGGCAGCCAGGCGAGCGTCAGCCAGTCGTAGCGGCCGGTGGCGGGCACGGCAGGGCTCGAGCTCGCGACGACCTGCCACGTGCCGCGATTCGCGTAGCGACGCCGCGCGTCGGGCACCGGGACGGTCCGGCCTTTCGCGGTGTCGAAGTACGTCGTGCCGGTCACGTTCGATCCGCTGTCCGCGGCCGGCGTGATGGTGGCGATGACCCACGACACGCCGTCCGCCGAACGGTAGTCGGACGGCTTCAGCGTCGCGACGTCGTGCACCATGCGCGTTTCCGCCGCGACGGGGCTCGGGGGGAGATTGGCGGGCGCGGCCAGGATGCTCGGCATGGGATGTCCTCGGAATCGGGTGCGTATCGCCGGGCGGGGGCGACGCGCGGCGGCGCGGATTGTTTTATGTCACTGTAGAACGTCGCCGCCGGAAACGGAAACCGGCCGCGCGGCACAGCCTGGTCGCGCGTTCCGCCGCATCGGCTTACCATGCGCATCCTGAGCCAACGACGCACACCGGGCGGGAGCGCGCATGACCGACACGAAAGCCATCACCGAACACTGGACACAGGTCGCCGACCAATGGATCGGCTGGGCCGGCAAGCCCGGGCACGATGCGTTCTGGAAATACCGCGCGGGGCTCGCGGCCTATATCGGCCGCGACACCGGCCGCGCGCTGGAGATCGGCTGCGGCGAAGGCCGCGTGAGCCGCGAACTGAAGGCGCTCGGCTACGACGTGACCGCGACCGACGTGGTGCCCGCGATGCTCGACGCCGCCCGTCATGCGGATTCCGCGCATCGCTACGAGCTGGCCGACGCGGCGTCGCTGCCGTTCGACGCGGCCAGCTTCGATCTCGTGATGGCATACAACGTGCTGATGGATCTCGACGACATGCAGCGCGCCCTGAGCGAGGCGCGCCGCGTGCTGAAGCCGGGCGGGCTGCTGTTCATCTCGCTCGTGCATCCGTTCCGCGATCGCGGCGGCTTCGCGGGGCCGCAACCCGATGCGCCGTTCGTGCTGAAGGGCAGCTATTTCGGGCGCGAGCACTTCGACGGCGTGGAAACGCGCGACGGGCTGTCGATGCATTTCGCCGGCTGGTCGCTGCCGCTGCAGGCGTATATGGACGCACTGGAAGCGGCCGGGTTCGCTATCGTGTCGCTGCGCGAGCCGCCGCCCGACCACGCCGATACGGATCAACTGAAGCAGTGGGCGCGCGTGCCGCTGTTTCTGTGGATCAAGGCGCGGCCGGTGGGGTGAGCGCGGGTGGTCAATGTCGGGCGACGACGATGGGTTCGCCTGTACGGAAGAGAACACAAATTGACGCGTTGAATTGGTAGCCGTGGGGATACAGCATCCGATGGAATGACGGATCTTGTGTCCCCTGGGCGACTGTGGCCTGTCGACGTGAGACGGCCAGCATTCCGACACCCATTTTCGTCCGTTTCAGCGCAACAGCTCCTTCCGGTAGAGCACGGCCCCGGGTTTTTCCGCGACGGTGTCGTAGAGCCGCATCGCCGTGTGGTTCGATTCGTGTGTTTGCCAGGACACGCGTTCGGCGCGATGCGCACGCGCGGTGTCGTACACGGCTTCGATGAGCGCGCGGCCGACGCCCTTGCCGCGCTCGCTGTCGAGCGTGAACAGATCCTGCAGGTAGCAGACCGGCCCGGCGTGCGTCGTGCTGCGGTGATACAGGAAATGCACGAGCCCGACGAGCTTGCCGTCGCGTTCCGCGACGAAAGCATGGACGGGCTCGTAGCCGTCGAAGAAGCGCGACCACGTGAGCTGCGTGATGCGCATCGGCAGGGCCGTATCGTTGAAGCGGCCGTAGAAGCGGTTATAGCCGTCCCACAGCGGCAGCCACTGGTCGTAGTCGTTTTCAGCGACCGCGCGTACGGTCAGTCCTGTTTCGTTGGCGTTCATGTTGGCGGACCTTTCGATGAGAAGGGCGCGCGCCTCCGATCCGGCCGGCGCGTCGCAGGTCTCTACGATAGGACGTTCGCGGCACCATCGGTAGGCCCATGACGACTACATTTCATGGTGCCACGGCCAGCGGTCGAGCATCCGCGCAACAGGCTCATGAAGACGCGGCAACACGGTCGAGATGAGTCGACGGCTCGACCGCGATCGCGATCTTTCCTCGAACACCGTGGCGGGGACTTTCGAGCCGGGCATGGGCGAGCGGAATATCGGCAAGGGAATAGACGGCGCCGACGTGTGGCCGCAGCTGTCCGCGCGCAACCAACGCGCTCAACTCATCCAGCTTGCCGCGGTTTTGCCTCGTGAAAACGAAGTGATAGCTCGCGTTCTTGCCCCAGGCCTGAATGACGTTTTGCGGCTGTGCGATGTCCACGATCGTGACGACGCGGCCAAGCTGTGCGAGCGCGTCGGGGCTGCGCGACAAGGTGTTGCCGCCGATGGTGTCGAACACGACGTCGACTCCGCGGCCGCCCGTGGTTCGCATGACGGCGTCGACGTAATCGTCCTTTTCGTAGTCGATGACCTCATCGGCCCCCAGACTTCGGGCGAATTCGACGTTGGCTGCGCGCACGGTCGTGAACACCCTCGCGCCGATGGCTTTGGCGAGCTGGATCGCCACATGGCCGACGCCTCCCGCGCCACCGTGTACCAGAATGCTTTCCCCCACGCGCAGCGCCGCACGCACGACCAGTGCTTCCCATGCCGTCCCGCCGACCAGGGTCAGGCTTGCCGCTTCGAGATGGCTCAGTGACGGCGGCTTCTTCCCGACGATGTTTTCCGCGGCAACGTGGTACTCGGCATAACTGCCCGGCCCGTCGAAGATTTGCGGGGTGTACCAGACTTCGTCTCCCGGAGAGAAGGCCGTCACACCCGGCCCGACTGCTTCGACCACGCCGGAGACGTCATGCCCGGTAATGGCCGGCAGCGGCACCAGGTCGGGATAGTCGCCACGCCGGACCTGATAGTCCAGCGGGTTGATGGACGTCGCATGGACGCGGACCAGAACTTGTCCCGTGTGCGGCACGGGCTTGGGTACGTCACGCAGTTCGAACGATTCCGGGCCGCCAAATGATTTGAGCATGAGCGCTTTCATTGGAACTCCTTGTTTCGACAAAAAGAGATATCGGGAATTATCGATATGATGCGGTAAAAAATTACAGCTCCTTGCCAATGGCCTTGGCAAGCGCACTGATGGCTGCTTCGTTGCGCTTGTAGTAGGTCCACTGGCCGATGCGCCTGACCTTGACCAGGCCGGCGCGTTGCAGCGTGGCAAGATAATCGGACACCGTCGACTGCGACAGCCCGACACCCTCCTGAATGCTGCTGACGCAAACGCCCACCGTGAGCACGTCCCCTTCGTCCTGCGGAGGGAAGTTTTTCACGGGATCCTTCAAGCCTTGCAGGATCTCGAGACGAGTCCGGTTCGAGAGGGCCTTGAAAATGTCGAGCAATTCCATGGCGCGGAGTATATCGAGATTTACCGATATGTCAATGTGAGGGGCATCCGCCGTTTGGTAGTGTCCAGGGCTAACCGGTCTTCGAAGGCCCCGCGTTGCTGCCGCCATGCCACCCGAACGCGGCCGTCTGTCGCCATCCGGGTCGCCCCCGGTTTTTCGCGTCATGAACGAACACCACGCGCCGAATCCGATTGTCGAGGTGCTGCGAGCCTACTGGAAGGCCGATCGCTGGACGCTGCTGACGGTCGCGGCGGTCGTCGTGCTGTCGAGTGCGAGCGCCGTCGCCGCGCCCTATCTGTTCTCGCGCCTGATCGACGCGCTGTCGCATCGCGGCGTGCTCCATGCGCTGATCCCGGGCTTTGTGCTCTATGCGGTGTTGCTGGGCCTGTCCAGCGCGCTGCAACGCGTGGTGCAGTACCTGTCCTTCATGAGTTCCGAGAATCTCGGATTCATCACCGGCACGCGCTTCTTCGAACGCATCCTGAAGAAGACCACGGCCTTCTTCGTCGAACACAATCCGGCTGAAATCCAGAGTGCGAACGAACGCGGCAGCCGCGCGCTGTCTGTGCTCGTGCAACTCGCGCTGATGGAGCTGATCCCCGGCACGCTGCAGATCGTGCTGACGCTCGCCACGCTCGGCGCGCTGATCAATTTCGAGGTCGTGGCCATCACGGCCGCCTACGGCGCGGTCGCAGTGACGATCGCGATCGTTGCCGCGCGGCGCTCGCGCGCGTTTCTCGACCGCGCCATCGAGGCCGGGCAGGAGAATGCGCGTTTCGTCGGCGGCGCGATCAATGCGATGGAGACGCTTCGGCATTTCGGCAGCCATCGGTGGATGAGCGAACGTTTCTCCGAGAAAGCGCGCGTCGAGCGCGACAGCTGGCGCGCATACGTGCTGCAGCACGTCGGCTATCTCGCGCTGCTGGGTCTCTGCCTCGCGGTCCAGTTCTCGGTGACGTTCTGGTTGCTGCTGCCGCGCCATGAAGCCGGTGCGCTGTCGATCGGCGACATCGTGCTGTTCAACACGTTGCTGTTGCAACTGAACCTGCCGTTCGAAATGCTCGCGCGCTCGATCGACGAGAGTGCGCGCTCCCGCGCGGCCCTCGTGCCGTTCGCGGCGCTCTGGACGGCACCCGAGGAGCGGCAGGTGTCGCACGCATCGGCGTTCGTGCCGCGCGAAGGGCGCGTGGTGTTCGATCATGTCGGCTACGCGTACGGCAACGGGCGCGGCGTGACCGATGTCGATTTCGTCGCCGAGCGCGGGGCCGTCACGTTCATCGTCGGCGAAACGGGGGCGGGGAAATCGACGATCTTCAAGCTGGCGCTGAAGTCGATCGAACCGACCGGCGGGCGCATTCTCGTCGACGGCGTCGATCTCGCGGACATCGACCGCGCCGACTGGTACGGTGCGGTCGCCGTCGTGCCGCAGGACGTAGTGCTGCTGAACGAAAGCCTGGAGGACAACATTCTGCTCGGCCGGCCGCACGATGCTCGGCGTTTGCGGGAAGCCGCTGCGAGGGCCGCGATCCTGACGTTCATCGACGGCCTGCCGGACGGCTTCCGCACGACGGTGGGCGAGCGCGGGCTGAAGCTGTCCGGCGGCGAGCGCCAGCGCATCGCGATCGCCCGGGCGCTGTACGGCAACCCGACCGTACTGTTTCTCGACGAGGCGAGTTCCGCGCTGGATGAAGCGACGGAGCGCGACATCATGGAACACGTGCGACTGCTCGCGCGCGATGTCACGGTGATCGCGATCACCCACCGGCGCTCGGTCATCGGCGCGGCCGACAAGGTCGTGCGGCTCGGCCGGGCAGGCGTGCCGGCCTGACACAGGCACGCAACCGCGTCGCCGCTACCGTCCCTTACCCGCGCATCGGCGGGTTCAACCGCGCGAACGCCGCCTGCCGGCGATACGGGAAGTACGGATAAGGCGCTTCGACGGCACTCGCCGCATCGAGCTTCGCGACCTGCGCATCGGTCAGCGCCCAGCCTGCCGCGCCGAGGTTCTGGCGCAACTGTTCCTCGTTGCGCGCGCCGATGATCACCGACGACACGGTCGGCCGTTGCAGCAGCCAGTTCAGCGCGATCTGCGGCACCGTCTTGCCGGTTTCCTCCGCGATCGCGTCGAGCACATCGACCACGTCGTACAGTCGCGCTTCGTCGACCGGCGGCCCGTAGCTCGCCGTTTCATGCAGGCGGCTGCCTTCGGGCAGCGGCGCGTTGCGCCGGATCTTGCCGGTGAGCCGGCCCCAGCCGAGCGGGCTCCACACGAGTGCGCCGAGGCCCTGGTCGGCGCCGAGCGGCATCAGGTCCCACTCGTAGTCGCGGCCGACGAGCGAGTAGTAGACCTGGTTCGCGACGTAACGCGACCAGCCGTGCCGATCCGCCACCGCCAGCGACTTCATGATCTGCCACCCCGCGAAGTTCGACACGCCGATGTAGCGCAGCTTGCCCGCGCGCACGAGATCGTCGAGCGTCGACATCACTTCCTCGACCGGCGTGCCCGCGTCGAACGCATGAAGTTGCAGCAGGTCGATGTAGTCGGTGTCGAGGCGGCGCAGCGCGTGGTCGACCGCGCGGATCAGTCGCGCGCGCGACGTGCCCGCGTCGTTCGGGCCGTCGCCGGTCGGCAGGCCCGTCTTCGTCGAGATCAGCACCTGGTCGCGACGTCCCTTGATCGCGGCGCCGAGCACGCGCTCGGATTCACCATCCGAATACACGTCGGCCGTGTCGAACAGGTTCACCCCGGCTTCGAGGCAGATGTCGATCAGGCGGCGCGCTTCGTCGACGCCGGTGTTGCCCCATGCGCTGAACAGCGGGCCGGTGCCGCCGAATGTGCCGGCGCCGAAGCTCAGGACGGGAACCTTGAGGCCGGAGCGGCCGAGGGTGCGGTATTCCATGGCGGGTTTCCTGTGGATGATCGAAGCGCTGGGGCGGACGGCGGTGACATCGAGCGTTGCCGCACTGTATCGCTTGCGGACATTTCGGATAATCGGGCAGGCTTCGAAAATATCCTTCGGAAGGAGCGAACAATGCTGCTCGACAATCTCGCGCTGTTCCTGCGCATCGTGGAGAAGGGCGGGCTGGCTGCGGCGGGCCGCGAGGTCGGGCTGTCGCCGGCCACGGTGTCCGAGCGACTGACGGCGCTCGAGCGTCACTACGGCGCGGCGCTGCTCACGCGCACGACGCGCGCGATCAGCCTGACCGACGAGGGCCGCACGCTCGTCGACGGCGCGCGGCGCCTGCTGGCCGAAGCCGACGAACTCGAAAGCCGCGTGCGGCTGGGCGTGCAGACGCTGTCGGGGCCCGTGCGGCTGAGCGCACCGGCCGATCTCGGGCGCGAGCGTGTGGTGCCCGTCGTCGATGCGTTCCTGGCCGAGCATCCAGGTGTGACGGTCGACCTGCATCTCGGCGACGGTTACGTCGATCTCGTCGGGCAGGGGCTCGACTTCGCGATTCGCCGCGGCACGCTCGCGGACAGTTCGCTGCGCAGCCGCTCGCTCGGCCGCGCGCGGCGCGTGGTATGTGCGTCGCCTGCGTATCTCGCCGCGCACGGCACGCCAACGCATCCGGACGATCTCGTTTCTCACGACTGCCTCGTGATGCGTTTCGGGCCGGACCTGTATGCCGAATGGCCGTTCAGCATCGATGGCGAACCGAAGCGCGTGATGGTACGCGGCCGGCGCGTGGCCAACGACGGCGCGCTCGTGCGGGCGTGGTGCATCGCGGGGCATGGCGTCGCGCTGAAGTCGCTGGTCGACGTCGAGCAGGATCTGGCGTCCGGCGCGCTCGTCGAGATCCTTCGCGACTTCTCGCCGGGCGACGTCGACTTGCAGATCGTGTATCCGGGCCGTGCCGCGCAGCCGACGCGCGTGCGTGCGCTGATCGACCGGCTGGCGCAGGCACTGACGGCGGCGTGACGCAGATTACACGGGCTGTCGCGAAACGTTGAAGCAGCGATCCCGCTGCTTTTGCGTCGCGTGTCGATGCAACGCCCGTGCACACCACATCGCCAGCAGCAATCGTCCTTCAAACCGATTGCCCACACTTCGTCATTTAGCTAATATTCGAAACGTCAAACGAAACCGCACCCCATGGACGACGTTACCCGCATCAGCGCCCTGGCCAACGAAAGCCGTCTGGCCGTGATGCGCTGGCTCAAGCAGCCGCGCAAGCATTTCCCGCCGCAGCCGCACGGCGACTTCGACGAGCTCGGCGTGTGCTGCACGTACATCACCGAGAAGCTTGGCATCGCGCCGGCCACGACCACGCGCCACATGCGCATCCTCGCGGATGCCGGGCTCGTGCGGGCGACCCGCGTCGGCAAGTTCACGTACTACAAGCGGATCGACGGCGCGCTGCAGCAGCTCGGCCAAGATCTTTCGCAACTCTGATTCCATTTCCCCCGAGGCAACCGACATGGACGAACTTGCACTGCTGGCCGACGCCGACCGGCGCGCGCACGCGTATCTGGCCGCAACCGGCGAGCGACGCGCGTTTCCCGACGCGGCCGCGCTGGCCGGCCTCGCCGCCTTCGACGAGCCGCTGCCCGACGCGGGCCGCCCGGCCGACGACGTGCTGCGCCTGCTCGACGAGCACGGCACGCCCGCGACGGTCGCGTCGAACGGCCCGAACTACTTCGGCTTCGTGATCGGCGCGGCGCTCCCGGCTGCTGCCGCGGCCGAGCGACTGATGCTCGCGTGGGACCAGTGCGCGTCGTCGTACGCGAATTCGCCGGTCGCGGCGACGATCGAACGCCAGGCCGCGCGCTGGGTCGTCGATGCGCTCGCGTTGCCCGAAGGCAGCGCGGTTGGGTTCGGTACGAGCGCGACAGCCTGCACGCTCGTCGCGCTGGTGGCCGCGCGGCGCGCGCTGCTCGCGCGCAAGGGCTGGGATATCGACGAGGACGGGCTGATCGGTGCGCCCGAAGTGAAGGTCGTGATTTCCGCGCTCGCGCACATCACGGTGAAGAAGGCGCTGCGCGTGCTCGGCTTCGGGATGAAGCGCATCGTCGTCGCGCCGGTCGATGCGCACGGCCGCATCGACCCCGCCCAGTTGCCGCCGCTCGACGACATGACGATCCTCTGCGTGCAGGCCGGCGAAGTGAACACCGGCGAATTCGATCCGTTCGCGGCGCTGATTCCGCCCGCGAAGGCGGCCGGCGCATGGGTGCACGTGGACGGCGCGTTCGGCCTGTGGGCACGCGCGTCGTCGAAGCGCGCGCTGACGGACGGCATCGACGGCGCGGACAGCTGGACGACCGACGGCCACAAGTGGCTCAACACGCCGTACGACGGCGCGATGGTGATCTGCCGCGACGCGGCGGCGCTCGCCACCGCGATGAACAGCGATGCCGTCTACCTGAGCGGCGCGCAGGATGCGCAGAAGAACCTGAACCTCGAATTCTCGCGGCGCGCGCGCGGCATTCCCGTGTGGGCTGCGTTGCGTGCGCTCGGCCGCGCCGGCGTGGCGACGATGGTCGAGCGGCATTGCGCGCAGGCGGCGCGGGTTGCGGACGGCCTGCGTGCGGCCGGCTACGAGGTGCTGAACCGCGTCGTGCTGAACCAGGTGCTCGTGCGCGCCGGCACCGATGACGAAACCGCGGCGATCCTCGAAGCCGCACAGGCATCGGGCGACGTGTGGTTCGGCGCGACCGTGTGGCAGGGGCGGCCGGCGTTCCGGATCAGCGTGTCGTCGTGGCGCACGGAAGATGCGCACATCGATCGGCTCGTCGCGTTGCTGACGGCGTTGCGCGGCGTGCACGTGCGCTGAGCGTCGCGCGGCGTCCGCGCCCGTCACGTCGGCGGGCGCAAGCTTCGTGCATTCGATGACGTGCAGCGCGGCACGCACCATTCGCATCGACGCGCTCGCGCGACGAACGGGGGCGTGTGAGCCGCGTGCGACGGCGGTGCGGATGCCACGGCTGCCAGCGTGAAAATGTCGGACAATAGCCGCTGCGCGCGCCGCGCCGGCGCAGCGTTCAACCGATGCATTCACGCTTGCGAGATCCCCATGTCGACTCCCTTTCCCCGGGAACTGCTGAAGGCCGCCGATATCGCGAAGATGGAACCGACGCGCGCGGTGCACTCGCTGAATCCCAATGCCGTCCGGCTCAAACGACAACTCAGCGACCTGACCGGCCTGACGCAATTCGGTATCCACCTGCTCACGCTGATGCCCGGTCACGAATCGGCCGAGTATCACCGTCACCTGTACGAAGAAGAATTCGTCTACGTGCTGTCCGGCACGGGCTCGGTCACGATCGGCGAACGCGTGAGTGAAATCGGGCCCGGCGACTTCATCGGCTTTCCGCGCGGCGGTGAAGCGCACACGGTGCAGAACACCGGCGATGCACCGCTGGAGCTGCTCGTCGGCGGGCAGCGGCTCGAACACGATGTCTGCGAATACCCGCGTATCGGCAAGCGGCTTTATATCGCCGGCGAGCTTGAAGACTACGTCGAGCTGCCGAAACAGCCCTGATTGCCGATCGCATTCGCAATGTCGAATTCCGTATAAAAAACCGAATCAATTACCTCTTGTTTAGATAAACAAAATAAAAATTCGTAAAAATACGGGGTAGAGAAACCACGTTTATTTGGGCACGCTTGTGCGCATTGTCCGTTCCCGGGTGCCGGCATTTCGACCTGCCGGCGTGTCTTTTTCGGGCATCCGGGTACGGAAATAAATACACGCGTCCGGCAGTTTCGACCGATTGACCGCGTACGCGACAAGTCACGAAAAGATTCCTGATTTAAAGCTCAGTAGTTCGAATCAGCGGCTTGATTCAAGAACGAAACGGAGACAGGCGATGTCGAGGAACTGGGGGTTGAGAGCGGCGCTGCTGGCGCTCTGTGTTGGCTTGGCTTCGTGCGGGGGCGATGGCGATTCGCCGTCGGCAGCCGCTTCGAATCTGTCGGCCGCGGCACAGTCGCAAGGCAACGAAGACGGCAACGGCGGCAACAGCGGCAACGGCAATGGAAACGACAACGACAACGCAGCATCGAAGAAGAACGCCGACATTCGCGTCGTTCAGTACGTCAATCCGCTGATCGGCACCGACTACGCGACCGACCAGCCGGCCGACCCGGTCGGCTCGGGTCTGGGCGGCGGCACGTTCCCGGGGCCGACGGTCCCGTTCGGGATGATGCAGTGGAGCCCGATGACGCCCACCGCCCAGTACGACAGCCGCAAAGGCGACGGCTCCGGCTTCTCCGGCGGCTACTGGTACGGCGACACGTCGATCAACGCATTCAGCATCCTGCACCTGAGCGGCACCGGCTGCTGGGCGAACGGCGGCTACCTGAACGTGATGCCGCAGCTCGCGCCCGGCGACGCCGGCACCCCCGCCAGCTTCAGCCACGCGAACGAGACCGCGCAGGCCGGCTATTACGGCGTCACGCTCGGCAACGGCATCAAGGCCGAACTGACGACGACGCTGCGCACCGGCTTCGCGCGCTTCACGTATCCGGCACTCGCGCAGGGCCAGCAGGCGACGATCGCGATCGATCCGACCGTGCTGAACAACCGCGCGCAAGGCTCGACGGGCGACACGATCAGCCAGGTCGGCGACCGCGCGTTGTCCGGCACGATCGCGGGCGGCGGATTCTGCTGGGCCGGGCATGCGGTGCCCGTCTATTACTACGCGGAATTCAGCCAGCCGTTCGCGGTGAAGCCGGCGCTGTCGAACGACAGCCCCGCGGCGTTGACGTTCAATGTCGACCGCAAGCACCCGGACGTGATGATGAAGCTCGGCATTTCGTTCGTCAGCGAAGCGAATGCGAAGGCGAACCTGCTCGCCGAGAATCCGGGCACCGACGCGCAGGGCAACCGGAACTGGCGTTTCGACAAGGTACGCGGCGCGGCGAGCGCCGCGTGGAACGCGCGCCTGAACGCGATCCAGGTCACGGGCGGCAGCGACGCCGACAAGACGAAGTTCTACACCGCGCTGTATCACGCGTCGCTGCACCCGAACGTGTTCAACGACGTGAACGGCCAGTATCCGGACTTCTACGCGTCGAACGGCGCATCGGCCGCGCCGACGCGTCAGGTCGAGCAAGGCCGCACGATGTACGCGAACTTCTCCGGCTGGGACATCGACCGCTCGTTCATGCAGCTTCAGGCATTGCTCGATCCGGTGCGGACCAGCGACATCGTGCAGTCGCTCGTGCTCGATGCAAAAGCGTGCGGCGCGTTCCCGCGCTGGGCGTACTTCAATACCGAGACGGCCGTGATGCCCGGCGATGCGGGCTCGATCATCGTCGCGAACGCGCATGCGTTCGGCGCGACGAACTTCGACACGCAGGCCGCGCTGTCGATCATGAAGCGCAGCACGACGCCGGGCGCCGCATGCGCCGGCACGCCGGTGATGGGCAGCCGCGCGGATTACGACCGGCTCGGCTACGTGCCGTCGTCGGGCCCGGGCGACAACCAGACCGCGTCGAACACGCTCGAATATGCAGTGCGCGACTTCGCGGTGTCGCGCTTCGCGACAGCGCTCGGCGATACGGCGACGGCCGGCACGCTGCTGAAGTCGAGCGGCAACTGGCAGAACCTGTTCGACAGGAACGCGATCGAGCCGAAGACGTCGGCGGGCGCGTGGGTCACCGACGGCACCGGCTTCATGGAAGGCAACTCGGAGCAATACACGTGGTACGTGCCGCACGATCTCGGCGGCGTGATCGCGCAGGCCGGCGGCGCCGCACCGGTCGTCAAGCGGCTCGACACGTTCTTCACGCACCTGAACATCGGCACCGTGCAGCCGTATTTCTACGTCGGCAACGAAGTGACGATGGCCGTGCCGTGGGTCTATGCATGGGCGGGCGCGCCGTCGCATACGCAGCGCGTGCTGCACGCGTCGCTCGCGAACGAGTTCGGCACCGGTGCGGCCGGGCTGCCGGGCAACGACGATCTCGGCGCGATCTCGGGCTGGTACGTGTGGGCCGCGCTCGGTCTCTACCCGGTCGTGCCGGGCGTGAGCGGCGTCGCGCTGTCGAGCCCGCAGTTCGAGAAGATCGTCGTGCGCGTCGGGCAGCAGGACGGCAGCTACCGCCTGCTGCACATCGTCGCGCCGGGCGCGGGTTCGGGCGATGTCGCGTCGTTCTACGTGAAGTCGCTGAAGCTGAACGGCGCACCTTACCCGACCGCGTGGCTGCCGTTCGAGCACATCGCGAAGGGCGGAAAGCTGTCGTATTCGATGACGGCCGACGCGAGCGCGGCGACGTGGGGCACCGACGCATCCGCGATGCCGTCGTTCCCGCAGGCGGCCGGCGCGCCGTAACGGTCGAGAGGATCAACGAGCGGTTCTTGCCGACAGGATCGACGCAGAGAGAGGGAGGGACGAACGGATGAAGCTACGTCATGTGGTGGGTATCGGGTGCCTTGCCGTGTTGTCGGGGTGCGGGGGCGATCAGACTTCGACGGATGCGAGCGTGCTCGCGCAGATGTCGAACGCGCAGGGCAACCGGAACGACCAGGGCGATCAGAACGACCAGGGCGAGAACGGCGGCGCGGGCAAGCGATCGCTGCTGCGCAGCGTCGATCCGATGATCGGCACCGCGAACCTCGACATCAACGCGGACTGGAGCAGCGGCGTGCGCGGCCACGGCCACGTGTACCCGGGCGCGACCGTGCCGTTCGGCATGGTGCAGCTCGGGCCGGACACGACCGGCGGCGCGCACACGCTGCCGTGGAACTGGGATCGCACGTCCGGCTATCAGTACGACGATCCGCTCATCACCGGCTTCACGCACACGCACCTGTCGGGCACCGGCATCGGCTCGGGCGGCGAAGTGCGGTTCCTGCCGACGCTGGCGCCGGTCGACACCGCGACGCTGGCCAAGGTGGCCGCCGATGCGTCGATCACCTACAACGCGTCGTTCAGCCACGACGACGAAACCGCGAGCCCCGGCTACTACCGCGTGAAGATGGCGCCGGTCGGCAGCGGCAACACGCCGTGGAACGTGAAGAGCGCGAAGATTCTCGCGGAGATGGCGGCTACCGCGCACGCGGGCGTGCATCGCTACACGTATTTCCCGAGCGCGGCTGCGCAGAAGCGCAGCATGATCGTCAGCATCGATAACCCGATCGGCGGCTCGACCGCGAGCGGCAAGATCCGGGTCATCGACGCGCAGACGATCGCCGGCTGGGAGATCACGAACAACTGGGCGAACAACAAGCCGACGTATTTCGTCGCGCGTTTCTCGAAGCCGTTCGATACGAAACACGTCGCGTTCAGCGCCGACGGCTTCAAGGCCTACCTGACGTTCGCCGACGGTAACGACAGCGGCGCGGTTACGGTGAAGGTCGGCATCTCGCCGTCGAGCATCGCGGATGCACAGGCCAATCTCGCCGCGGAAGTCGGCGCGAAGTCGTTCGATCAGGTGCGCGGCGCGGCCGAACGCGTGTGGGCCGACGCGCTCGGACGGATCAGGATCAAGGGCGGCAGCGCCGACCAGCGGACGATGTTCTATACGTCGCTGTATCGCACGATGCTCGCGCCGACCGTCTACAACAACGCGGACGGCAGCTACGTCGGCACCGATTCGACCAACGACGGCACGACGTCGCCGCCGACGACGAGCAAGCACGCGAATCCGGGCTTCGACTATTCGTCGACGTTCTCGCTGTGGGACACCTTCCGTGCCGAGTCGCCGTTGATGACGCTGGTGCAGCCCGAGCGCGTCGACGGCTGGGTCAAGTCGCTGCTCACGCAGTTCAGGCAGAACGGCAAGGGCGAGCTGCCGGTGTGGCCGCTCGCGCAAACGGAAACCTTCACGATGGCCGGCCACCCGTCGATCCCGCTGATCGCCGATGCGTACCTGAAGCACCTGACGAGCGCGGGCATCGACGACATCTGGATCGCGTTGACGACCACGCAGGGCGCGAGCGCGCACGGTTTCGACCAGTACCGCCAGCGCGGCTACGTGGTCGCGGGCGACAACGCATCGGTGTCGACGACGCAGGACTATGCGTTCGACGACTGGGCGACGGCCGCGGTCGGCAAGGCGGCGGGCAAGAGCACGGCCGACTACCGGCCCTACCTGCAGCGCAGCCAGAATTACCGGAACGTGTTCAACCCGACGCTGAACAACGGCTGGAAGTTCTCGCAGCCGAAGGATGCGCAGGGCAACTGGGTGGCGGGCTTCGACCCGACGGCGGCGGAGAAGACGGACTTCTCCGAATCGAATGCGTGGATCGATACGTGGAACATCTTCCACGACTTCCCGGGGCTCGTTGCGTTGCTCGGCGGGAAAAGCCAGTTCATCGCGCAGCTCGATCGCACGTTCGATCCGGCGAACCCGCTGACCTTCCTCGGCAACCAGGGCTTTCCGGACCTGACCGGCCGCAGCGGCCAGTTCTTCGCCGGGAACGAGCCGGCGAACCATCTGCCGTACCTGTACGACGTCGCGGGCATGCCGTCGAAGACACAGGACCGCGTGCGCACGGTGATGGACGACATGTATTCGCTGACGTTGACGGCCGGCGATCGCGCGCTGCTCAGCGGCGACAGCCTGAAGGCCGCGCTGGCCGACCCGCGCCGCGTGCGCGATTCGGCCATTCCCGGCAACGACGACTGCGGGCAGCTGTCCGCGTGGTACGTGCTGTCCGCGCTCGGCATCTATTCGCTGAATCCGGTGGGCGGCGTGTTCTACCTTGGCACGCCGCTGTTCGCGGAAGCGACGATCGACATCCCGGTTGCATCGGGCGGCGGAGACGGCGGTGCGCTGAAGTTCGGCAAGTCGCGGCGCTTCACCGTGACGGCGCACACGGCCGGCGGCGGCGCGCCGTCGTCGGTCAATCGCTATGTGCAGTCGGTGAGCCTGAACGGCGTGCCGCTGCATCGGCCGTACATCACGTACGACGAGATGAAGGCCGGCGGCACGCTCGATTTCGTGATGGGGGCGACGCCGAACGATGGTTGGGTCAGCCAGTGGAACGGTCAGGATCCGAACAGCGCGCTCGCACCTTCGCTGACGTTGGCAGGGAAGTAGCGGCAGGCAACAGCAAGCGGCCCGCATCGACGCGGGCCGATTGGCTTCATCCGGCGGCGCCGGTTTCGAGCGGATCGGCATCTTTGCGGCCGTCTTATCCGGCCGTGTGGGGCAGTTGCCGGATCGTCACCGGGCCGCTGAGCGACTGCTGGGGCAGCAAGGGGCTGATCGTCGCCGGGATGCGGGTGCGGGCGGCAAGGCGTGCGCCGGCCGCGCTGACGGGGCGGTTGCGCTGGCGGCTCGTGGCGAGCGTGTTGCCCGGTCTCGGCACGGCGATGGTCTGTCCGGGCCTGATTGCCGCCGTGTCCGATGCGGCCGATGCGTCCGATGCGTCCGATGCGTCCAGGCCCGGCTGGCTGGCGCGCTCGCTCGCCGAGCGTGTATCGGTCCTGATGCGATCTCGGCTGTGCGATCGGCGCGTTGCCGGCAGCCTGGATGGCCGGCCGATTCGGCTTCGCCGGAGCGATCCTCGTGGTGGCCGCGGTGACTTTCGCGTCTGGGAGACGCCGTCGCGCTTATGATGCGGGAACGCCACTGACAGGGTTCCCCGACATGGACGCGCCGCTTCCGCCGATTTCTGCCCCGATTCCCGAAACGGAACCTGAAACCGAAACCGTCGCCGAGCCGCGCGCGTCGCGGCTGCATCGGCCGGTCGCGCTCGTCACCGGATCGACGTCGGGAATCGGCGCGGCGATCGCGCGCCGCCTGGCGGCGGACGGTTATGCGGTGATCCTGCATTCGCGCAGTTCGGCGGACGTGGGGCGCGCAATGGCGCGCGAACTCGGCGCGGCCTACGTGCAGGCCGATCTCGCCGACGATGCCGAACGCGTGCGGCTGATCCGCGACGCACTGGCCGTGCACGGGCGGCTCGACGTCCTCGTCAACAATGCGGGCGTCAGCCGCGTGATTCCGCATGACGACCTTGCCGCGGCGACGCCCGACGTGTGGCGCGAGATGCACGAGATCAACGTGATCGCGCCATTCCGGCTCGTCGCCGAAGCGGAGGCTGCGCTGCGCGAGGCGGCGTCGCACGGGCGGGCCGGGTGCGTCGTGAACGTCAGTTCGCATGCGGGCGTGCGGCCGAAGGGCGCGTCGATTCCCTATGCGGCGGCGAAGGCGGCGCTCAATCACACGACGCGGCTGCTCGCGCGCACGCTCGCGCCGGCGATTCGCGTCAATGCGGTCGCGCCGGGGCTCGTCGATACGCCGCTCACGGCCGACTGGACGGAGGCGCAGCAGCTCTGGCGCGAGCGCGCGCCGATGCGGCGGGCGGCGGCGCCGGATGACATCGCGCAGACGGTCGCGATGCTCGTCGCGTCCGATTACGTGACGGGCGAGATCGTGATGCTCGACGGGGGGATGAACCTGACGTGATGCGGTGATGCGGTGATGCGGCGATGCGGCGATGCGGTGATGCGGTGATGCGGTGATGCGGTGATGTCGTGATGCAATGTCGCGGCCGGACAGCCGCGCGCAAGAATCATGCACGCGATTGCCGCGACCGCTTTCCTGCCCGCGTACGCGGATCAGCCGAGCCGCGACCGCAGTTGCGCGAGCGCCTGGTCGTGCGTGCGCTCGAACTTCAGCGGCGTGACGGCGACATACCCTTCGCCGAGTGCGACCGTTTCCGAATCCGGGTCGTCTTCGCGCGGCGCGCGGGCCAGCTTCAGCCAGTGATAGTCGATCTCGCGCGGATCGCGGCCCGACACGATCTCGACGCCCTGCAGCGTACCGGCCCCCTGGTTCGTCAACTTCAGGCCGCGCACGTCGTCGGCCGGCCGTGCCGGGAAATTCACGTTGAGGCACGCGTCGCTGTCCCAGCCGGCGGCGACGAGCCGGCGAATGACGTCCGGCGCATGCGCGAGCGCGGTGTTCCATGGCACCGCGTTGCGATCGGTGAAGGCCTGGCTCAGCGCGATGGCCGGTACGCCGACCAGCATGCTCGTCATCGCGGCGCCGACCGTGCCGGAAAACACCGTTTCGGTGCCGAGATTCGCACCGCGGTTCACGCCGGACAGCACGACGTCGGGCCGCGCGTCCTTCATCAGGTGGCTGACCGCGATCGCGACGCAATCGCCGGGCGTGCCGCGCACCGCGAAGCGGCGTTCGCCCTTGCGATGCACGCGCAGCGGTTCGTGCAGGCTCAGCGAATGCGACGTGCCGCTCTGGTCCTCCGCCGGCGCGACGATCCACACTTCGCGCGCCAGTTGCATGGCGACCTGTTCGAGTACTTCAAGGCCGGGGGCGTCGAATCCGTCGTCGTTGGTCAGCAGGACACGGTCGAAAAGCGGGCGGGTTTCTTGCATTGGGACGATCCTCACGGAGATGGGCGATGAGAGGGAAGGGCGGCGTGGCGCAAGCCACAAGGCTAGCATCCCGGCGCGAGAATCGTCGTGTTGCGTCGTCGGCGCGGACATGAAAACGGGCGCATTGTGCGCCCGTTCGTCGGTTGAGATGCCACGTAAGCGGCGATCGGCCCTTCCGGCGGCTAGCCCCGCGAATGATTATTTCCAAAACAGGAGAATGTGCGTTGCCGGCCGGAGCGCGAGATCGGTCGTCGCTCGTCCCCTTGGGGGACGGCTGGCAACGCACGTTCACAAGCCCGCTATCAGCGGGAACAGGCCCTATCCGATCAGATGCCGCAGCAGCCCCGCCGACGCGACGCCGACGATGACGGTCGGCAGGATCGACAGGCGCGTCGCCGCGAGCAGCGTGATCGCGAGCGCGAGCAGGTCGGCCGGCCGCGTCGACACGAAGGCTGGCGCGATCACCGAGATCAGCACGCAGCCGGGCACGTTCTCCATCACCGATGCCATCCGCGGGCTGAGCGTGCGGTTGCGCAGCAGCACGTAGCCGAGGATGCGCGACAGGTAGGTCGTCGACGCCATCAGCACGATCGTCGCGACGGTGCTGAAATCCGGAAGCTCAGGCATCGCGCGGCTCCCACAGCAACGCGGCGACGAGCCCCGCGCATGCGCCGGCCGCGACGTACCATGCGCCGGGCACAGCCAGGTGCGTGGCCGCCGCGACGACGAGGCTCACGAACCACGGACGGCTCGCGCGCATTCCCTTCCACATCCCGCGCAGCAGCACCAGGAATACGGCCGTGAACGCCATGTCGAAGCCGTACTGCTCGACGTTGCCGATCGTCGGGCCGACCGCCGCGCCGAGCGTGGTCATCGAGATCCACGTCAGGTAGAGCCCGATACAGATGCCCGCGTAATAGGGCACGCTGATGTGCGTGGCCGAGCGCGAGCGCGCGTCGGCGAGCGACATCGCCCAGCTCTCGTCGCACATGAAGAACAGCGCGACGAACGCGCGGCGGCGCGGCAGGCGCCGGATGTACGGCTCGAACGCCGCGCCCATCAGGATGTGGCGCGAATTCACGAGGAACGACATCGCGACGATCAGCGCGATATGCGGCGGCGAGGTCCACAGATGGATCGCCGCGAATTCGGAACCGCCGCCGAAATTCAGGCCCGTCATCATCGGCACCTCGAACAGGCTGAGCCCTTTCTGCGCGGCCTGCGCGCCGAGCACCAGCGCGAACGGCACGAAACCCAGCATGACGGGCAGCGCCGCGCGCAAACCGCGGCCCATCTCGGCGACATAGGCGGGCTTGTCGCGAAGCCCGGACGACGTTGAAACGCTACTGCTCATTACTCCTCCTTCGGGGGGAGGGATTGTCTGCTTTTTTGACTCGAATCGGGTTGCGTTGTGGCCATAACTTTCAGAGAATTTGGCATTGAACGCGTGATTTGCGAATTTTTTGGAATCGGATGCCAAATGAAACTGGATGCCATCGACCGGCGGATCCTGAGCGCGCTGCAGCGCGACGGCCGCATGCAGAACGTGGAGCTCGCGCACGAGGTCGGGCTGTCGCCGTCGCCGTGCCTGCGGCGCGTGCGGCTTCTCGAGGAAGCGGGCGTGATCGAGAAATACGTGGCCGTGCTGAATCCCGCGAAGGTCGGCAAGGGGCTGACGATCTTCACGCGCGTGTGGCTGAAGGGGCAGGACGCGGAATCCGTGAACCGTTTCGCCGATGCCGTCCAGCAGATGCCGGAAGTCGTCGAATGTCACCTGATGGCGGGCGACTGCGATTTCCTGCTGCGCGTCGTCGCGGCCGACATCGACGACTATCGGCGCTTCCAGATGGAAACCCTCACGCGCATTCCCGGCGTGCTGAGCGTGAAGACCGACATTCCGATGCAGAAGGTCAAGCTGACGTCGGCGCTGCCGACCTAGCGCCGAACGGGTGCGAGGCGATGACTCGACGAACGGTCAGGTCTCGGTGACAATCGCCGGGTAATCTGGCGAGTCACGCCGCTTCGAACGTATCGCACGCACCGCCGTGCGATGTTCGATGCGCAAGCAACTAACGGTCAATGTCGATGCGATCGGGCAGGCGGCGCTGCGCGCCGGGTCATGCGCCGGCGCGGATGCGTTTCTTCTTGTCGGGCCATTCATGCAGCCATTCAACAATCCGTGGAATTCGCTGGAAATCGTCAAGCTCGTGCTCGGCGTGCTGACGCCGTTGTCGGTGGCCTGCCTCGGCTGGCTCGTCGCGCGTCGGCTGAAGCGACTCGAACTCGTACAGTGGACCAACCAGCGGCTGATCGAGAAGCGCCTCGCGCTGTACGACGCGGTCGCGCCACAGCTCAATGCGCTGCTGTGCTTCTATACGTGGATCGGCTACTGGAAGGACATCTCGCCGGACGACGTGATCCGCGCGAAGCGCGAGCTCGACCGCACGTTTCATATCTACCGCTACCTGTTCGACGAGGATGTGTACGACGCGTATCACACGTATATCCACGCGCTGTTCGACATGCACACGGGCCCGGGCCGCGACGCGCGAATCCGCTCGCTGATCCAGTCGCCGGACGGCGACCGGAGCGTACACGGGGCGTATGAATGGAAGCCGGCGTGGTCCGAGCGTTTCGCGACCGCGAATGTCGTGCCGAAGGACGACGTGCTGCGGCATTACACGCAGTTGATGGAACGGCTGCGCGTGGCACTGGGCGCGACGCGCTGACGGCTCGGCCTCGCACCTCACGCTTCGCGCCTTACGCTTCGCGCCTTACGCCGCGCACCTCACGCCGGTATCGAAATCCGCCACCCGGCGGCACGGATTCACGCCCTCGCACAAGAAGCGGATGCGGAGCGCGGTAGCTGCTGACATCCTCGCGCCATGTTCACTCTCGCGAGGTCCATATGATTGTCGACACCGGCTGCCAGCCGCTCATGATCCGCTCGCCCGGTGCGGGCCGGCGGCGTCTTTTCTCCACCGGTTCTCCCGAACCTCATGACATGCCGTTGCCGGTCGAGCCGGAGATCGGCGACATCGTGTTCATCCGCGTGACGGTGCGGCCGTTTCTCGAGGTCGCTAGCGCGACACGGTCGTGGACGAATCACGTCGGGATCGTCGTCGGCCGGCGCGGTGGCGAGCCGCTCGTCGCCGAGAGCACGTTTCCGCTGTCGCGCGTCACGACGATGTCGCGGTTTCTTGCGCGTTCCCATCGCGGCGCATGCGTGATCGCGCGGCTGAAGCAGCCGTTCGATGCCGCGCAGCGGCGCCGGCTCGTCGACGCGGCGATGCGCCGGGTCGGCGTGGTCTACGACACGGGTTTCAATCTCGCGTCGCGCCGGCAGTTCTGTTCGCGTTTTGTTCGGGAGGTTGTGCGTGACGCGACGCGGATCACGCTCGGCGATGTCGAAACCTTCGACACGCTGCTGCGCCGGAATCCCGATCATCCGCTCGGTTTCTGGAAGGTCTGGTACTTCGGGCGGATTCCGTGGCAGCGCCGCACGGTGACGCCGGCGAGCTTGATGGACAGCCGGGAACTGCGCGTGGTAGTGGATACGCGCGATCGTACCGACGATGCTTGCGCGGGCGGGGATTAGGCGGGATGCAAGGCACTTGGGCGATCAGTCGCGCGAGGAACCGACGGCCGATTCATGCACGTCCGTGCGTTGGTGCGACTCAGGCGAAAGAGATCACGAGTTTCTTGCCGCATGCGGCCGCATACTTGCGCAGCGTATCAATCGACGGCGAGTGCTGGCCTGTCGCGAGCGCACGTTCGAGCCGCGTGACGGCAGGCGCCTTCGTGCCCATGCGCTCTGCCACATCGGCTTGCGAAAGACCGGCGGCTCGCCGGGCGGCCAGCATTGCGTCGAGCAGCGCGAATTCCTCGCGGTTCAGCCGGTCGTACTCGGCGCATACCGTCGGATCGGCCAACGCGCGCTCGCGCAGTGCCTTATAGGTTGCCATCTCGAATCTCCTTCAATCGGCGGCGCGCGGTTTCCAGGTCCTTCTGCGGCGTTTTCTGCGTCTTCTTCACGTAGCAGTGAAGCATGACGATCCGCCGGTTGACGACCGCGCAGTAAAACACACGTGCGATATCTTCCAGGCCCTTCAACCGCATTTCGTACAACCCGTCGCCCATCGGCCTGGTGTGAGGTTCGCCCGGATTCGGGCCGTACTGCTCCATGCGGTCAGCGAGTGCGAAGAATCTGGCGATCAGCGTTTTCGGCAACGCAAATACGCCAGCCTCGACTTGCTCGCTGAAGAAATGGATTTCATCCGCGACGGTTCGCATAGTAACAAATTTGTTATTTCCTTGCAGGAAGGAGCGCCGTCGTGTCTGTCATGAGGGCGGCTCGTCGAATGCACGGAAGCACCGGAGAAACGTTCAGGCGTTTCTCCGGTGCTTCGTTGCTGATGTGCGAGCCAGATTGTTTGGCTGTGGCCTGAATTCGGCTAGTTGTCCGAATGGATATCAGGCCTGCCCGTGCGCTTCTGCAGGAAGCGAGATCAGTTCCGCCCCGCCACCGCGAGCCTTGCCGCGAGCCCCACGAACACCGTACCGAGCAGGTATTGCGGCAGCTTCGACGCGCGGCGGCGCGCGCCGATCCGCCGGCTCAGCCGGCTCGCGGAGAGAATCACCGCGCCGTTCACGACGAGCCCGATCAGGTTGAGCACCGTCGCGAGCACGAGAATCTGCACGGCGATCGAGCCATGCTCGGGCCGCACGAACTGCGGGAATAGCGCGAGCACGAACAGCGCCATCTTCGGATTCAGCAGGTTCGTCGTCAGGCCCTGACGGAAGATCGTAGTGGTCGAGTGGCGACGCTGCGACGCGACAGGCGACAGCGAGGTTGCGTCGGAACGGAACGTCTTCCACGCGAGATAGAGCAGATACGCGGCGCCGGCGAAACGCACGATGTCGTACGCGATCGGCACCGCGAGAAAGAGCTGCGACAGCCCGAGCGCGGCGGCGAGTGCATGACAGTAAGTGCCGGCCTGAATGCCGGCGAGCGTCGCAAAGCCAGCACGCCGGCCCTGGCTCACGCTGCGGGACGCGATCAGCAGCATGTCGGGCCCCGGCGTGGCGGTCAGCGCGAGACACGCGCCGGAGAACAGCGCGAGCGTGGAGAGGTCGATCATGGGAATCCCTTTTGCGTGAGCGGCGTAAAAAGGAATGCCAGTTTAGGAGTGCCGCTGCAGGCGGTCAACCGTGCTCGCGCCATGATTTGGCCGACGGCCGACAGGCTTCCATCCTTTCGATAAAACGGAAGCCGTCTTGACCATTCGCTCGCTTCGTGCGACTGCATCAGCAATTAACAATTTAGTCACGAATTTTCGTACGTGATCTAAATACATGCGAAATGTCTGTCTGTAGCATTCGGCCCTTGAGTCAGTGCTGGCAAGTGCCTTGCCGGCAAGGTCCGAACCTGTTCCATGTGGGTAGATCATATGCAAGTCGTCGACCACCGTCGGGTCGATATCGGTAACGTCGAAGCGACACGATCGCTCGATGGCGGTTCGTATGCGGTGCCGCGCGACGCAAGCGTGACGCGGCGGGCCCGCCACGCATTGTGCGCGGCGCTGATCTGCGGCGGTGCCGCGGGCCTGTTCGAACCGGCGCTTGCGCAAGTGCCGGACGCGGGGCGAGCGATGCGCGACATCGAGACGCCGCGTCCGGATCTGCCGCCGGAATCCGCGCCAGAGCTTACGGTTCCGCCGTCGGAAGAGGCCGCCGAGAGCGCGCCGGAGTCGGGGCCGCTCGTGTTCGTTCGCGCATTCGCGCTCGACGGCAATACCGTGTTCGGCAGCGACAAACTGCTGCCGCTCGTCGCCGATCTGGCCGGCGGCACGTTGAGTTTCGCCGACCTGCAACGCGCCGCCGGGCGTATCACAGCCTTCTATCGCCGCCATGGCTACGTGCTTGCACGCGCCTACCTGCCTCGCCAGGACATCGATGACGGCGTCGTGCGTATCGAAATCACCGAAGGGCGCTACGGCGCCATCACGATCCAGAACCATTCGCGCGTGCTCGGTGCCGCGCTGCGCCAGCCGCTCTCGGCGCTGCATCCGGGCGATGTCGTACGCGGGACCGATCTCGAGCGCAGCCTTTTGCTGCTCGACGATCTCGCTGGCGTCGGTGCGCGCGGCACGTTGCGTCCGGGCGAAACGCCCGGCACCACCGATCTCGTCGTCGACGCCGACAAAGGGCCGCTCGCGTCCGGATCGCTCGAATTCGACAACTTCGGCGACGTGGCGCTCGGGCGCTACCGTCTCGGCGGCAGTATCGACGTCAATTCACCGCTGCGGCTCGGCGATCGCCTGAGCCTGCGCGGGCTCGTCAGCAACGAACTGCAGCGCTACTACCGTGCCGCCTACCAGGTACCGGTCGGGCCCGCGTCGACGCGGGTCGGCGTCGCGTATTCGTCGCTGCGCTACCGGCTCGGCGGCGCGTTTTCCGATCTCGATTCCCAAGGCCGTGCGAGCGTGCAGACCGCGTACGTCACGCAGCCGCTCGTGCGCGCGCGCACCCTGAGCGTCACCGCGCAGATCCAGTACGAAAACAAGAACCTGCGCGACGACTACGGCGTATTCGACATCCGGCGCGACAAGAACGTCGGCCTGTGGACCTTCGGCGTCAGCGGCAACAGTCAGGACGGCTTGCTGGGCGGCGGCCGCAACGGGTTCTCGGTGATGTTCGGCGTCGGGCGGCTGCGCAGCAACGATCCGTTCGAAGCGGATGCGCTGAAGAAGTCGATCGGCAGTTTTGCGAAGCTGAATGTGAGTGCGCTGCGCGTGCAGGCGCTGGGGCGGAGGCTCGAGTTGTACACGCAGTTCAGCGCGCAGCTCGCGTCGCGCAATCTCGACGAATCGGAGAAGTTCAGTCTCGGCGGCCCGTACGGCGTGCGCGCGTATGCGCTCGGTGCCGGCAGCGGCGACCAGGGCTGGCAGGCCAGCGCGGAGCTGCGTTATCTCGTCGCGCCGGGATGGCAGGTCAGCACGTTCGTCGATGCCGGGCGCGTGCAGGGCGACAAGCACCCGTGGACGCGAGAACGAAACATGCAGCACATGCAGGCCGGCGGTGTCGGCGCGAGCTGGTATGGCGCGAAGCGCCAGGTGACGCTGACGGCCGCGTGGCCGCTCGGCGCGGCGACCGGCTCGCCGACCCGCGCGCCGAGCGTATGGGTTCAGGCCGCTCAGTATTTCTGAGCACGCGTGATCGTTCCGTCTGGCAAGGCGGGGTTGTAAATATAAATTGAAGAGGATACCAAAATGAACAAGGCCTATTCATTGGTGTGGAATGAAGTGCAGGGCGGCTGGTGCGCAGTCGGGGAAACGGCGCGCCGTCGCGGCAAGTCGGGCGGCGGCAAGCGCCTGCTCGCGGCGGGCGTGTCGCTGCTGGGGCTGGCGGCAGCGTCGGGTGCGTACGCACTGCCGACGGGCGGCGTGATCGCGGGGGGGCAAGCGGACATCGCGACGTCGGCGGACAACAAGACGATGTCGATCAACCAGCACACGGACAAGCTGATCACGAACTGGCAGGACTTCAGCGTGGGCGGCGGCGAGCGGGTGTCGTTCAAGCAGCCGACGAACCAGTCGATCGCGCTGAACCGGGTGATCGGGGCGAACGGCAGCCAGATTCACGGTCAGATCGACGCGAACGGTCGCGTGTTCCTGGTGAACCCGAACGGGGTGATGTTCGGCTCGGGCGCACAGGTGAACGTGGGTGGCCTGGTGGCGTCGACGCAGAACCTGTCGGACGCTGATTTCATGGCGGGCCGCTACCGGTTCGCGGGCACGTCGGGTCAAGCGGTGGAGAACGCGGGGACGATCGCGGCGACGGAAGGCGGCAGCGTGGCGCTGCTGGGCGCACGGGTATCGAACACGGGCGTGATCCGCGCGCAGATGGGCCGCGTGGCGCTGGGCGCGGGCAATGCGTTCAACGTGAACTTCGACGGCAGCGGGCTGCTGAACCTGCAGGTCGAAGGCGGTGCGGTGGACGCGCAGGCGAACAACGGCGGGCTGCTGAAGGCGGACGGCGGGGAAGTGCTGATGACGGCGCGCGCGGCAGGCGACCTGCTGGGCTCGGTGGTGAAGAACAGCGGCACGATCGAGGCGAAGGGGCTGAGCAGCCGCGCCGGGAAGATCACGCTGGACGGTGGCCAGGTGCATGTCGCGGGCAAGCTGGACGCGAGCGCGCAGGACGCATCGACGACGGGCGGCACGGTGACGACGCGCGGCGAGCGGGTGGTGGTGTCGCGCGACGTGCAGGTGGATACGCGTGCGGTGTCGGGCAAGGCGGGACTGTGGACGATCGAGGCGGCCAACGCCGGGGTAGGCGGCAACGCCGACGTCGTGATCGACGGTGAGACGTTGTCGCGCAACCTGGGCACGACGAACGTGGCGCTGACCAACACGTCGGGCGACCTGACGGTGGGCGACGCGGTGAACTGGGCGAGCGACAACGCGCTGGCGCTGACGTCGAAAAAGGGCAACGTCGACCTGAAGCAGTCGCTGACGGCGAGCGGCGCGAACGCGGGCGTGACGATGAACGCGGCAAAACAAATCCGGCTCGGCAACAAGGTGACGTTGACGGGCGAAAACGCGAGCCTCGCACTGAACTCGGGCAGCGGGCATACGCTGACGAACGACGATGCGGTGGTCACGCTGTCGGGTCGCAATGCGTCGTTCTCGGCGAACGGCGAAGCGTATCGGGTGATTCACGATCTCGCTGGGCTGCGCGGTGTCGACGGCAACATGAACGGTCGTTACGTGCTGGGTAATGCGATCGACGGCAACGGCGCGCAATTCCGCAGCCTCGGCGGCAACAGCGCGAGCTTCGGCGGCGCGTTCGACGGTCTGGGCAATACCGTGCGCAACCTGTCGGTCACGAATCCCGGCGTGGCGGTCGTCGGGCTGTTCGCGTCCAATACCGGCCGTATCGCCAACCTCACGCTTGAAAAAATCACGGCACGGGCATTTGCGCCGGCCAGCGGCTCGCCCGTCAGCGTCGGCGCATTGGCCGGCTACAACATGGGCGAGATCTCGAACGTGAAGGCGAAGGACGTCCTGGTAAGCGGCAGCGGCCGTACGATGGTCGGTGGCCTGGTCGGCAGCAACCTGAGCGGCACGATCGATCGCGCATCCGTTTCCGGCCGTGTCGAAGGCGACAAGGATGCGATCTCCGTTGGCGGACTGGTCGGAGAAAACATCACCGTCCTGTGGCCGAATCGCGGCGACGCGATCATCAGCAACAGCAGCGCCAACGTACAGATCGGCAGCCAGTCGGCCGGCAACACGGGCGGTCTGGTCGGTCTCAACCGTGGCGTTATCAAGGCGTCGACGGCAGCAGGCAGCGTTACGGCCATGGCCCGCGGCGCGCGTGTCGGCGGTCTCGTCGGTGTCAACGACGGCGCGAACAAGGCCGGGCGCATCAACGCTTCTTCGTCGTCCGCGAGCGTGCGGGCCGGCCATGACGCGACGGCGGGCGGCCTCGTCGGCTACAACACCGCATCGATCGAGGCCTCCGACGCGACGGGCAGCGTGACCGTGGGCGACAACGCCAAGGCGGGTGGCCTCGTCGGGGAAAATCTCGGCAAGATCGCAGCGTCGACGGCGGGCGGCAATGTCGTTGCCGGCAAGTCGGCCATCGTCGGCGGGCTCGTCGGCGTCAACCGCGCGACGATCCTGGCGTCGACGGCGAACGGTAGCGTTCAGGCCGGCAACGCCGCGGTGGCGGGCGGGCTCGTGGGGTATAACGCGGGCACCGTCAGCGCATCCACCGCGAACGGCGACGTCTCGACGGGTGCCGACAGCGATCTGGGTGGCCTCGTCGGCCGCAACGACTTCCTCGGCAAGGTGATCGCATCGAGCGCACACGGCAACGTGAACGGGAGCGACGACGTGAAGGCCGGCGGCCTTGTCGGCTCGAACCTCGGCAACGTGGACGGTTCGTCGGCCAACGGAGCGGTCAAGGTCGGCGCGCGGGGCCAGGCGGGTGGTCTCGTCGGCGAAAACTTCGGCACCGTGGCCGCTTCCTCGGCCGACGGCAACGTATCTGTCGGCGATAGCGGCATCGCGGGCGGTCTCGTCGGCATGAATGCCGGCACGGTGGCGGGCTCTAAAGCAAGAGGGGCCGTGAACGTAGCCGGTACGGGCAAGGCAGGCGGCCTGGTCGGATTCAACATGGGCCGCGTGTCGTCGTCCAGCGCGTCGGGCGACGTCGTCGTGGGCGCCGATAGCGCCGTCGGCGGTCTGGTCGGCCATAACTTCATGGGCGCATCGATCGATGCATCCGACGCTTCCGGTTCGGTGAAGGGCGGCGATGGCAGTTCGGTCGGCGGTCTCGTCGGCGCAAACGACGGCAAGATCGCGTCGTCGTCGGCGTCGGGTTCAGTGTCCGGCGGGCGCTATGCACGGCTGGGCGGCGTGGCCGGCGAAAACTTCGGCAACGTCGATCGTTCGAGCTCGAGCAGCCGTATTGCCTACACGGCCGGGTACGACCAGTTCTACGGTGGGCTGTTCGGTGTCAACTTCGGCTGGATGAGCGGCAATAGCGTGAGCGGAAGCGCGGCGACGGTGCAGCTCGTGGGCCTCAATCTCCGCTAAATCGGGAACTGATCGGTCCCGTTCCGGGAGGCGGCGTTCGTTGCAGTGCCGCTCGCCTCCCGGGCACGTCGTGCTGTCGCGGCTTCGACTCGACGCCCGTTCGGCGTAGGTGCCGGGCGGGTTGGCCGGTCGGCGATGGTGGTATGCATGCCATAGCCGACCGGTCGTCGTCGAAACGATGTCTTTCAAAGGTTCTTCACGTCGCTTCGTGAAGAACCTTTTCTTTTTGGCGGCGAGCCTGACACGCCCGCAGAATCGTCGGAACGGTCGGTATTCGCGTCGGCAGTACGCGTCATGGCGGCAGCGCGATCGGAGTTATCTCTAAAAAACTTCGACACATTGCGTTGCCCGAGAGGTTGATCCGCCGAACACGCATTCAACGCAATGCGGAACAAGCGACTCATATTTGCGGCATCAAGGTTCGGTCAAGTCCGAAAGTATTTCGACATTCTGTGTGACGTGTACGAAATGGTTCATTCGATGAGGACGCCCGCGCGGGCCTTTGGCATGATCGGAAATCCCTCTTTTTTCAGGTGTATTCCGAGACGATCACGGGTGCCGGAACGACGTCGTTCCGGTTGCGTTCGCGATCGTCGCCGCGCGCCATGTCGCAGAGCCCGCTTCAATCCCTTCGTCGCTACCAGAGCATTTCGGTGTTCGGCGGCGGAATCGTCGTCACCGTCCTTGTCCTGATCGCTTGCGGTCTCGGGATGGCGTCGATCGTCTCGGGTTACGTCGAGGGGGCGCGGCGCAACTACCTGAACGGCCTGGAACAGACGCTCAACGAAATCCACGTGAGCGAAACCTCGTTCCGCAACGGCGTCGCGAACGCGCAACTGATCTGGCAGGAGGCCAGCGACGCGCCGGCGGCCGTCGTCGACGAATTCTTCGCCAACGACCAACGCATCGCGACCCGGCCGTATCCGTCGCTCATCGTCGGTGTGCCGGCGCAAACCGGCAACCGGGCCGAAGTCGCGCGCTATCTGTCGCTGTCGGTGCTGCTGTCGCGCATCTGCGCGGCCAGTTCGATCAATCGCGGGCGTACGCTGGAGGGCTACCACTACAGCACGCGTACGGGATTGCTCGCGCTGATTCCCCATCGGGACCGCGACGATCCGGCACTGGTTTCACTGGAAAGCCGTACGCGCGTGCTGGACGCGTTGCGCGTCGATTTCGAGCGCCCGTATCCTGGCATCGCCGATACGCGCCCGCATGTGCGCTGGCTGGCGCCGTTCATCGATCCCGTGTCGGGGCAGTCGCGTATCCGGATTGCGGCCGAGGCGCGCGACAACGGTAAACCGTTTGCGGTGCTCGTCACCGAATATCCACCCGATTACCTGCTGTCCTGGCTTGCCGACTATCGCCCGGAAGGCGCGTTCTACATCACGACGGCCGATGGCCGGCTCGTCACGATGGATCCGTCGGCGCACGATGCCGATCGCGTGGAAAGCCTGCTGAAGCTGAACCCGTGGCGGGACGGTGCGTCGTCGTCGGGCGCACCCGTGTTCCGCGACGGCTTCCTGTTGTTTCACGGCAAGCTCGAATCGACGGGCTGGACGCTTGCGTATGCGCTGTCGTGGACCGACATCGCGGCCGGCGTCGCGCATTCTGCCGGTATGCTCGGT
Source organism: Burkholderia cepacia ATCC 25416 (assembly GCF_001411495.1). Taxonomy (NCBI): domain Bacteria; kingdom Pseudomonadati; phylum Pseudomonadota; class Betaproteobacteria; order Burkholderiales; family Burkholderiaceae; genus Burkholderia; species Burkholderia cepacia. Next base: position 1,973,677 of record NZ_CP012982.1, read on the forward strand.
GCCGCGACATTGCTCGCGCTCATGGTCATGTGGGGGCTGCTGCTGCGCTTTCATCGGCGAGAGTTCGTGCCGCTTTACACGCGTTCGCAGCGCGTGTTCGACAGCGAAGCGCTGTGCCGCAGCGTGATCGAGATGGCGCCGATCGGGCTCGGGCTGATCGCGCGCGACGACGGGCGTTTCATGCTCGCGAGCCCTGCGCTCACGGACATGGTTGGGCGGATCGGCGGCGACTATCATGCGCTGTCGAGCCAGGTGGCCGACGCATGGCAGGCGCGCGGCGACGCAGGCGGCGTGCTGCACGACGACCTCCTGGTGGGGGGCGTGGAAGCCGCGCATCTGCACCTCGAATTCATTGCGTGCGGCGCACGCTATCAGGGAACGGACGTGCTGATCGCCGCGGTCGCCGACATGACCGCCAAGCGGCAGCTTGTGCAGCAACTGGAAGAGGCCGTGCGCGCGGCCGATTCGGCCAACGCCGCGAAATCGTCGTTCCTCGCGGCGATGAGCCACGAGATCCGTACGCCGCTGAACGTGATTCTCGGCAACCTTGAACTGCTCGAGCGCTCGGCGCTCGACGCGACCCAGCATGATCGCGTGCACACGTTGCGCACGTCGGCGACGAGCCTGCTCGCGCTCGTCAGCGACATTCTCGATTTCTCGAAGATCGAGGCCGGTGCGATGTCGGTCGAATCGATCGAGTTCGACGTGATCGCGACGGTCGAGCGCGAGTTGAATGCGTTCGCGACGATCGCGAAGGCGAAGGGGGTACAGCTATTCTGCGAGATCCATGCGAGCAGTACGCAACAGATGCGCGGCGATCCGACCCGGTTCGCGCAAGTGCTCCGCAACCTGCTGAGCAACGCGCTCAAGTTTACCGATGTCGGCCGCGTGACCGTACGCGTCGCGGTCGTTGCCGAAAGGCACGACACGCCGGAGCTGTCGGTCGAGGTCGAGGACACCGGCATCGGCATCGCCGCTGAACATCGACGCAAGCTGTTCAACGCGTTTTCGCAGGTCGACACATCGATCACACGGCGTTACGGGGGCACGGGGCTTGGGCTTGCGCTGTGCGACCGGCTCGTCGCGGCGATGGGCGGCCGCATCGAAGTGGCGAGCGGACCGGGCGCCGGCAGCCGTTTCACGGTGCTTCTGCCGCTCGGCCTGGACGTCGTCGCACTCGACCGGCCGCGCACGGCTCGCGCACACCGGCTGACACTGATCGCCGCACATCCCGGGTGGCGCGATTTTGCGTTGCCGCATCTGCGCGCATGGGGATTCGACGTCAGCGTGTACAACAGCCCGTCGAGTCTGCCGGCCGGCACCGCACGACGCGGCGCGGTCGTGCTGTTCGGCGATTCCGACACATGGTCGCACGCGGATCTGGCCAGCCTGAGCGATTGCGCACCGCTGATACTCGCGATACCCGACGGCCCGCTCGAACCGTATCGCGCGGGTGGCACGGTACGCGTATCGAGTTATTCGCTCGGCGGCTTGCGCGCTGCGCTGGCGCTCGGCGGCCCGATGCGAGACGAAAGCGGGATTGGTGCCGTATCGGGCGATGCCCCGCGGCGTGACGATTCGCCCGCACGCGATTCGGCGACGGCCGAAATGTCGTGCGACGCGGCCGCGCGCGGCAGTCGTGCATTGCGCGTGCTCGTCGCCGACGACGAAACCATCAACGGCTCGATTTTCAGCGAACAGTTGTGCGCGCTCGGCTGCACGGCAACCGAGGTCGGATCGGGGCATGCGGCGCTCGAATTGCTGGCTGGCGACGACTGGGACGTGCTGTTGATCGGCGACGATCTGCCCGACATGCGCGCGCACCAACTGGCGGAAGCGGCGCGCGGCGTCGATCCCGCGTGCGACGTACTGGTCGTGACGTCTCATCTGACGCCCGAAAGCATGCACCGCTGCACGACAGCGGGTGTGCGACGCGTATTGACGAAACCCGTGACGCTCAGGCACCTGCGCGGCGCGCTTGCGCATGCGCGGCAGCGGCGTGCCGCGACTCCGGCGCAGGAGCCATGCGCGGCCGCGTGCCCATTGGGCTCAACCAATCATGAAACGGTGTTGCATGACAAGTAACCAACAGCAGCGAACGCATCAACGAGTATTCGAGATAACAACAGAGGCAGGGTGCCGACGCACGTCGCGCGGCAGATTTCAAATCAATACTGGAGGGGAACGCTGTGCGCCATGTAGGGAAGATATTCGCACTGTTGCTCGATTTTGCCGCACTCTCTGAGAAGTCTCGTCGGGAGTTCCTGACGATGATGAACGAGTTTCTGCTGATGTCGCCGGTTCAGCGGCGACGTGTGCTGACCGAGTGGAAAAATAGGGTGGATGGCAACTCGCATGACCTGCCCGGCGATTCGAGCCAGCGATAGCGCGCCGTGTAGCGGCACGGCCGCGCTGCGAGAGAGCGCGGCCGGCATCCCGTAACGGCGCCGAGCCGTCTTGAACTTCGGCAAATCTGCATGGCGCGGCCGTGCGGACTCGTCGTGCGCATCACGGGCGTCGGCGCATATCGTCCGCCGCGTGGGCCGCACAGATATTGCAGGGCGAACCGGGATTTATCTTAAAATTGAGTCACTATTAGTCCGGTGCGCCGTATACGGCCAGCTATCGACACGATGGCGCGAGCATGCTCCCCGTCGCGGCGGGGACCGGAAGCGTGACTGAAAGCCTCGGGGAAACAGGAACATGGACGAATTCTTTGTGCGCGTGATGGTGGCCGACGATCATCCGGCGTCCGCGCTCGGCATGTCGCAGTCGCTGCAAGGCAACAGCACGATCAAGCTTGTGGGCACCGTTTCGAACTCGACGGACCTGGTCGCGGCGCTCGACGCGCAGCAGAGCGACGTGCTCGTGCTCGACTACGTGATGCCGGGCGGCAAGTACGGCGACGGGCTCGTGCTGCTGTCGTTCCTGCAGCGCCGCTATCCGGCGCTGCATATCGTGACGATCACGATGATCGACAATCCGAGCGTGCTGCGCGCGATTCACAGCCAGGGCGTGAGCTGCATCCTCAGCAAGTCGGACGCGATCTCGCACCTGATCGGCGCCGTGCATGCCGCGTATGTCGGTGCGAACTACATGTCGCCGTACATCAAGCAGCTCCTGCAGGACATCGAATCCGAGCCCACTGCCCGCGCACTGACGTCGCGCGAGATCGAGGTTGTCCGGTTGTTCGGCGCGGGCTACACGGTGGGAGAGATCGCCGCGCAGCTCCATCGCAGCAAGCAAACCATCAGTTCGCAGAAGTCGAGCGCAATGAAGAAACTCGGGATCGTTCGCGACGCGGATCTGATCCGTTACAACGATGAGCAAAAACTCGCCGGCGCGTCCGACGACGATTCCGCGTCGACGTGACGTGCGAGGGCCGGCTGCCGCTCCGGTCGGCTTCGGGGCGCACGCCGCCGAAGTGACGCATTGCGTGCGGGCGGAGGCACGCCGCGCGACACGACTACCCTGTTTTCCAGGGAGCCGATGCGCCCGCATCGGTGAATGATTCGGTACGCCCGGCCACGAGCAACGAGATCGACACGACATGCCCGCAAAGCTGAAAAGACTTTTCTCGCACGGCGCGGTGGCTGTTCGCAAGCCATTCGAGCCGGGGCGCGTCCGGCGGCAGCAGCAGTTTCTGCTGTATGGCAGCGGCGCGGCGATCTCGGCGTTCATTCTGGTGTGCGCGACGCTGGTTTTGCTGCTCGACGTGCAGGAGTCGCTCGAGCGCTTCCGCGTCGAGTTCACGGGGCGCAGGGCCGAACTCGTTGCCGAGGTGGAGATCATGCGGGCGCTGCGGAATCGCTATGTCGAGGACATCGAGCTGCAGTGGGCCAACGTCGCTGAAAATTCGCCGGGCCTGCCCGGGTTGCTCGCCGGCAAGCACGGCAAGCAGACGTTCGTCGGGCGCAAAGGGCGAATTGCGATCGCCGCATTCGCCGATATCCCGCCGGCCGCATCGGCGAACAGTCACTTGCCTTACCTCGTCCGCTATCTCGAGGGGGTAGCGGTGACGGGCGTCCTGCCGCCGCCGCAACCGGCCGATCCGGGCGGTTCCGCTTATCTGATCGATCCGAACGGAGATTTCATCGTGGCGGCAGGGCATCCGCTCGTGAAGCGGGCGCTTGCACTGCCAGCCGGTTTCGATGTGAGGGCACTGGCCGAGCAACTGCTGCCGACGAGGAACGATACGGCCGTATCGACGGCGGATGCGGCTGTATCGACCGCGCCCGCCGTTCGTCGAAACGCGATTGCGCTGGACCGGCGATTCGATCCGGTGCTCGGGCGCTCCGTGCTGCGGATGGTGCAATGGGTGCGCGGCGCGAACGGCAAGCCGGTCGTCTGGTTCGTCATCAACAGCCTGCCGCTGATAGAGGGGATACTGCGCTCGCCGGGCGCCGGCAGGGAATACGCGCTCGTCGATTCCGGCGGAAACCTTCTGCTCGGCGGGCAACCCGACAGTACGATGGTGGCCCGTGCGCTCGAGCATGCGCGCCACGAGGCCGGCGAGCGAGCGGTCGCACATCGCGTCGGTATGAACTTCGTCGTCAGTGACCGGATACCGAGATCGGACGAGGTGGTGATGGCGACCATCTCATGGCGTGCCGTTCTGAGCGACATAGCCTTGCGCGCGAGCTTGACGGTCGCACCCGCGCTCTTCGCGATCGTGCTGCTGTGGATCGCAATCGTGATGTTCGACCGGCGGGCGCTGCGTCCGGCGAATCGGCGAGCGATTCGCCTGATCGAAAGCGAGGCGCTCAACCGGACGCTGATCCGCACGGCGCCGGCCGGGCTCGTGCTGCTGTCGTTCGTCGACGGCGAAGCCATCGTGCGCAACGACGCGCTGATCGCGTACGAGCGGGACGTGTCGGGCGAGCCGCTCGGCAAGCGGCTGTGGCGCGCGTACCGAGACGGTGCGCCCGCCGGCAACGCGCGTGCGCGCGTGACGCGGGAACTGGCCGTCGAGCGCGCGGGACACGGCACCGTCTATCTCGACGCGCACATCGTGCGCACCAAGTACCGCGGCATCGACGTGCTGCTGTGCACGCTGCTCGACATCACGGCCCGCAAGCAGGCGGAGGAGAAGCTGCGCGAGGCGCGTGAAGCCGCCGAGTTCGCGAACAAGGCGAAGTCGACGTTCCTCGCGACGATGAGCCACGAGATCCGCACGCCGCTCAACGCGATAATCGGCAACCTGGAGCTGATGGAGCGCGCGCAGATGACGGCGCCGCTTCGGCGCCGGCTGGGGACGATCATGTCGTCGTCCGATGCGCTGCTGCGCGTGATCAACGACGTGCTCGACCTGTCGAAGGCCGAGTCGAACCAGATGGCGCTCGAAAGTATCCCGTTCGACCTGCATCGTGTCGTGAACGACGTGGCCGCGATCTTCCGTCCGCTCGCGGATGCGAAAAACCTGGCGCTGACGTGCCGTATTGCCCCGGATCTCGCCGATGGTTACGTGGGCGACTCGACACGGCTGCGGCAACTGGTCTCGAACCTCGTCAGCAATGCGATCAAGTTTACGAAGCGCGGCGGCGTGACGATCGACGTGCGGCTTGCACAGTCGGGCCCGGCCGGTCGTGGCGTCGAAATCGCCGTCAGCGATACGGGCATCGGCATTCCTGAAGACAGCATGCCGACCCTGTTCGATGTCTATATCCAGACCGATGCGTCGATCTACCGGCGCTTTGGCGGTACGGGGCTAGGGCTGCCGCTGTGCCGGCGCATCGTGACGCTGATGGGCGGCGAGTTGAGCGTCGACAGTCGTCTTGGCGAAGGCACGGTTTTCGTGGCGGCGTTGCCGCTGCCCGAAGCGCCGTCCGGCTGGCGAGACGATGCGCCGGAACCCGGGACGTTCGCGGAAACTGCGCGCGGGTACGAAGCGGAGGCCGAATTCGAAGGTGGCGAAGAGGCCGAAACGGACGCGGTGGCCGACGATGAAGAACCGCTGAAAGTACTCGTCGCCGAGGATCATCCGGCAAGCCGGGCGTTGCTGCGCGACCAGCTCGACGCGTTGGGCTACGACGCGACGATCGTTTCCAACGGCATCGAGGCGATGCGCGCGTTCTTCGAGCGTCCGTACGACGTCGTGCTGACCGATCTCGGCATGCCGGAACTCGACGGCTTCGCGCTCGCGAACTTCCTGCGCGAGCAGGGCGCGCGCGTGCCCGTGATCGCGATGACTGCGCATGCGACCGATGAGGATCGCCGGCGCTGTGCACAGGCTGGCGCGGTGGAAGTCGTGCTCAAGCCGCTGTCGATCGAGACGCTCGATGCGGCGTTGCGGAGGCACGCGGGACGCGATACGGCATCGCCCGCGCCGGCCCGCGGGCAAGCGCCCGTCGCGCCCACGATGACCGACGAGGTGCGGCGCACGCTGCGTGATGCGACGCTGCATTCGCTCGCGGCGATCGACGACGCCCTCGCGAGCGGCGACGCCGATACGCTGCGGATCGAACTGCATTCGATGCGCGGTGGCTTTGCGCTGGCGGGCGACGTCGATGCGCGCGATGCATGCGCGCGCGCCGAACACGCGATGCGGGACGGTGGTCCGGAAGCATTGAAGCGCGTGTGGGATTCGACCGTGGAGGCGGTTCGGTTGGCACTCGAACGGCTGTCGACGGACGACGAGGCGGGCTCGCGTGTGTCGGGAAAATAGGCCGAAGTATTGATCGCCGGTTCTGGGCTGGCGGCCGTCGTGCTGCGCATCGCTAAATGAACATCCCGATAGCCGCTGCGCAGACGCAGATGCGTTCCTACCGGTGCAGGTATGGCCCAATCCTCGCGATAGCCACACGGAATGTCGAGGTGCGTGGCAGTGGTCGGCGTGAAGGCTTGTCGTCCTGATTGATCATCGGGACATAGTGGAAACACACATCGTTCCACCCGGATAAAAGGGCAATCGAAAAAATTATTCTGGCGTGTGTTCGACTTCGAGCGCGCGGGCTACGACGAACCCGCGCATCGGCGATACCCCGGCGCGCGAGGGGCGCGCCGGGGACGTCGATTACTGATACATGATCGAGTACATCACCGACGTGTTCACCGTACCCTGACCTGCGGCACCACCCGTCGCGACGTACTGCGCGTAGTAAGGGAGTTCCGCGGCGCCGTTCGACAGTGCGACGATCTTCGAGTTTTCATCGGCCTTGCCGACCCCGATGTTGGTCGTGTCGCCGTTGAGCAGACCGATTTCGACGTTCTTTGCCGTCCCCGCTGCGTTGATCAGTTGACCGGTCGTCGAGTTGACCGTGGTACCCGGCTCGAAGTGCGTGTAAACATTACCCGTCGCCGGCGAGCAGTTCTTCAGGCCGATCTTGAACGGCGTGCGGCCGGCCGTCATCCCGCCCGATGCGAGCGCCGACGTCGACACCTTCGGCAGCGCGACGGTGAAGTCCTTGTTGCCGGTGCCGTTGCCGTCGATCGTGCAGGTCTGCGTGCCGATCTTGCCGTTGATGGTGATCGTGCCGTCTGCCGCGTGCGATACGGCCGGCAGTGCTGCCGCGGCAGCGATGGTGAGAGCGGCGATGCTGGAGAATGCGAGTTTCATGTCAATTCCTCTAGTACTAGGAGATGTAAAAACGGACTCCGCCGTCGAGCCGTCCGCATGCCGTGACCGGCCGTACGGGCGACACCCGACTTCGTCCGTCAATGATCTTCCGATGCAATCCTGCAGGACTGCGAAACAGAAGCCTGTTTCGGCCATCGTTCGAGCGATGACCGCCGTTGCACACCGGTCGTTCGCGATTGCCTTGCGACCGCTGCGCTACCGAATCATTTACTGATAGCTCATCGTGAACGTCGCGACACCCTTGACCGTTCCGCCGGACACCTGGCCGGTCGCGATGTATTGCGCGGACAGCGGAATGCTGGTCGTTGTCGCGGACGGCCCGACAAGCCATTGGTTGGTATTGCCAATGGCGATGGAATCCGGACCGTAACTGACGGGCTGCCCGTTTCTCAGGATGCGAAGCTTCACGCCTTTCGCCGACGAATCGGGCGTGAGGGTCAATTGATTGCCGGTATTGCTCTGATCGGTCAAATCGGTCAGTGTCACGTAAACCTTCGACCCGGATTTACAGTTCAAACCGATATTGAATTCCTTATCCCCCGCTGTCACGCCAACAGCATTGAGTTTGCTTGCCGCGACGGGCTGCAATGGCACATTGACCGACGGCGTGGTGACCGTGCAGGTGTTCGGCATGACGATCAGTTTTCCGTTGTTGTTCAGCCAGTAAAACTGATATTGGGCTCTGGAGTGTGGATTTCCACGGCTTACTATGCCTGTGTTCCAGGCGCCCACGGTTACCCACGGTAGCTTCGCATTATATATATGGTCGCTGAGCTTGATTAATTCGACTTTGACGCGAAATCGGCCTTCAATCGGCTTGGTCGTCGGATTCGCGGGGGCCCAATCCTGAGCGGTGCCGTAAGGCACCATCATGATCTCTCCGGTATCAAGATTGCTGAAGCGCAATCCCAGCGAGCTATCGGCGTTGGGACCTGCTATATTCATCTTAAGGTAAAACACTCCGGGAATGTTCGAGCTGTACCCGCCACCGTTGAAATAGGTTTGGTATCCTCCCGGCGGGCCCGGGTTGGCTCCGCAGACATAATCCATTACCGGTTCCACCGTCGTGGTCGCCAGAACGGCACCGTTCGGTGTGTCATGGGAGACAAGCACATTGCCGAAGCTGAAAAATCGCTGGTAATCGTTCACATTTCCGTTGCCGAAACGGCAAAGATTGGTTTGCGCGAGGCTGGGATTAGAATGAATCCAGCTTGCAAAGAAAATCATGGAAATAAAAAGATATTTGAATCTCATGTTTTCATGTTCCATTTATCGTGATTTCGATTGAATTCGACTCAGTGAAAAGCGGCACTCAGGTGCGAGTCATCGCTCGAGCGGACCGTCGCGGCGCCGGTTTGATCTGAATCGGTGAAATGCTCGCGCGCCTCCGTTGCGACGGCGTCTTGCGGGCGCGTATTCCCCGGCACGGTGCGCGCGCATATCGCGTCGACGCGCGCGTACACTTCGGCCTTGTCGTGTTTGGTCGGCAAGCGGTAGCTGAGCGAGCAGACTTCGGTTGCTCGATTGCCCCATTTCGCCGTCAGCACGCCGGTTTCGCCGAGGCCGCGGGCGAACAACATGCCGCCCTGGCCGGACAATCCGACGGTCTTGCCCTCCGCATCGACCACCGTGCTCCCGAACGGCACCGGTGCACCATCCGGCTGGCGCATCGTCAGCAGCACGGGGCGACCGGTAACCGTCTCGAACTTGAGCTTGACCACCGAATTCGCCCGCGGTGCGATCTGCTGACTGGTCGACAGCATTTCGACATCGGTCGGAATGCCCTTCGGGTCGAGCTCGACGGTGTTCATCTTGTACGGCGTCAGGTACGGCAGCACCGCATAGCCGCGCCCGTCGATCCGGACGTCCGTGCCGTTCGTGATGCGCGCGCCGATGGCATCCTTCGCCTCGATGATCGCGGCCGTTTCGCCGAGGTCGTTGGCGAGCGTGACGCCGCCCGCATGGCCGACGACCGCACCCGACACGCCGACGGACACGCTCGAGTAGCCGCTGCCGCCGCTCGCGCTGCCGGAGAGCGTCGCGAACGGGCTGCGATACTGCGCGTTGCCGCCGCCGGACGTTGCGCCTTCGCCGGTGTTGACGTTCATGCCATACGAGAACGCGTTGGATTTCCCGACGGTGCCGGTCAGCGACATCTGTCCGGTTGCGCCTCCGCGGCTGTCGTGCGCGACGCTCGTGGTCAGCGTCGGCGCGTACGATCGCCGGCCGAGCGGAACCGTCACGTTGGCGTACACCTGGTTGTTCAGGCGGCCCGTGTAGCCGTCGCGCTGCCGCGAAACGGACAGGTTGTAGCTCAGGTTGACGCCGCCGATCCGCAGGCTGTTGTTGTAGCCGATCTGGAACTGCGTCGTCGTGCCCTGGCGGTTCCAGTAGCTGGACGTCGAGCCCACCGCGAACAGGCTGCCGCGTCCTTCGCCGAGCGTCTGGTTCAGCGTCAACTGAACCTGGTTGCGTTGCCGGTATGCGTTGTTCGGATCTGCTCCGGCCGCGGCCTGCTCACGGGCGTACATCGCGTCGCGCAGCTCCCAGTAGCCGCGAGACGAATAGCGATAGGCGGCGACCGCGATGTTCGTGCCGGTTGCCTCGACGGATTTGCTGTAGCTCACGCGCACACTCTGGCCGTTCGTCGCCGACACGCCCGGGATGCGTGCACTGGCGTGCGTGACGTCGACGGCGAGCGCGCCGACCGGCGTGTTGAAGGCCGCGCCGACCAACCCGGCCAGATAGTTTTCCGCGACGATCGCGCCGACGTAACCCGTCATCAGGTTGCTGATGCCGCGCTGATACGTGGCCTGCGCAAAATTCGGATGACGATCGAGTTGCGGCTCGCGCAACTGGCCGAGCGCGACGCCGAAACGCGAGACGCCGGGGCGCAGCGATTGCACGACCGCCGAATACGGCACCGTGAAGCTGCGCTTTTTGCCGTCGGCCTCGGTGACGGTGACGAGCAGGTTGCCGCCGTAGCCCGTGGCGTACAGATCGTTGATTTCGAACGGCCCCGGCGCGACGTTCGTTTCGTACAGCACGGCGCCGTTCTGCGTTACCGAGACGTGTGCGTTGCTCGTTGCGACGCCGCGAATCACGGGTGCATAGCCGCGCATCGAATCGGGCAGCATCCGGTCATCGGTCTCGAGCGCGACGCCGCGCATGCCCACGCTGTTGAACAGCGTGCCGTCGGTGTACGTCTCGCCGATCTTCAGCTGGCTGCGCCAGGCCGGCAGGTCGCGCTGCACATACGTATTGAGGCTTTGATAGCGGCTGTCGCCCTGCGATTGCGCGGTATAGGTTCCGTTGTGCCGGAAATGCCAGTTCCCGATGTTGACGCCCGCATTCAGCCCCGCGTAGGCCTGCGTGCTCGAGTAACCCGACGACGCGTTGCGGTACGCGTTCGCGTTGTACTTGAGCGTCGCGCTCGGTACGCCGTCGTCCCACAGTTCCGGACTGACGTAGCCGCGCGGATTGCGCAGCAGCGCCGCTTGCGGAAGGCTCACGTTGAGGCGCAGTTCGGACATGTCGAATTCATACGCCGCGTCGGCGACCAGCTTGCCGACGTCGGTGCACTCGCCCGCTTGCACGCGCACCAGCTCGGCGCGCCCGGTGTCGGTCAGCGCCTGGTCGTCGAGGCCGAGCCGCGCCACGAGCGTGCGATCGAAGCACGGCTTCGCGTCGGCCGCTCCCGCTTCCGCGCTGAAGCGTACCGTCGAGCGGCCGCTCCATGCGCCGTTGACGTAGAGGTCGACCAGATAGTCGCCCGCCGGGACCGGGTTGCCTTTCGCGAAGCGGTCGAGATCGAGCCGCTGCCCGCGAGGCTTCATCATCAGCGTGTCGTTGAACTGAACCTGCGCGACATCGAACCGGTCCGCCGGTGCGGCCAGCGCGCCGGCAGCCCAGCTGCCGAGCGTCGCCATGACGAGCAGATAGCCCGGCTTGAGCGCGAAACGCGCCGGAGCCTCCAGTGTTCGATTGTGATGATCTGTTCGCATGAATTCGATGTGTTAATGCCGCATCTGCATGATGCGAACGACGGATTGCCTGCGCCGATGCGATTGCCGCGTCGGTCAGCTACTGGGTTGATTCAGGGACTGCCGGGTGGCGTCAGTGCGCCTTCTTCGGCGCGTACTTGCCTTCGATGCCCGCGCCGTAGTCGTTGAGGAACGTGTAGTCGACCTCGATTGGCCCCGCAGGTAGCGACGGCACGTTGCCGACGTTGAACTGCTCGGTGGCGCCGGGCTTGACCATGCCGCCCTTGTCGTTGGTCCACGTTGCGCCGCCGGACTTGACGGTCAGCTTCGTGAACGTCACGTGGTAGGGCGTCGGGTTCTTCGCTTGCAACGCGTAGCCACCGTCGGCCTTCGGCGCGAAGTTCCAGGTCACCTTCTCCGCGGACTCGTCGGCCACGCCTTGCAGCGCGACAGGACGGAAGAACAGCTTGATGCGCGAACGGAAGGCGAGCTGCAGCAAGTTGGGGGCGTCCGGTTCGTCGGTCGCCTGCGGCGGAACGTCGAGCACGTTGAGCCAGTACAGCGTTTCCTTGTCCTGCGCGAGCGGCTCCTTTGTGTAGATCAGCCGCAGGCTCTGGCCTTTCTTCGGATCGAGGCGGAACAACGGCGGCGTCAACATGAACGGCACTTTCGACTCGTCGGGCAGCGCGTTCGCGTTGCCGTCGTCCACCCAGGCCTGCACGAGTGACGGCCTGTCGCCCTCGTTGGTCAGCTTGACCGTGACCTCGCGCTCCTTTTCCGGATAGATCACGCGCGTCCCGCTGATTACCACGCTCGCGTCCGCTGCGCCAATACCGGACAGCGACGCGACCAGCGCCGCGGCGCCCACGCTCGAGCGCCAGTTCATTGGCATTTCCATCGCCGATTTCTCCTTGTAGATAAACAGATCACATACCGTCGGTCGGACGCGGCCCGTGCGCCGCGTTGCTTCGCGAGCCCGGGCCGCCAGTCGCGAGACCGGATTACTGATACGAGACCGAGTACATGACCGACGTGCCTACCGAACCGGCCGTGGCGGAGCCACCGGTTGCGACGTATTGCGCGTAGTAGTCGAGAGTTGCCGCGCCACCGGAGATCGGCACGACCTGAGAGTTCTGCAGTGCCTGGGCTGCCCCGAGCTTGATGTTCGAACCGTCCTTGTTCAGCAGGCCGACTTCGACGTTCTTCGCGTCACCCGTGGAGTTGAACAGCTGGCCCGTCTGCGCGTTGACCGTCGTGCCCGGTTCGAAGTACACCGAAGCATTGCCCGAGTTCGGCGAGCAGTTGGACAGGGCGATGCGGAACGGCTTGCGACCGGCCGTCGAGCCCGGCGTGGACAGCGACGACGTCGACACGGTGGGCAGCGTGACGGTGAAATCCTTGCCGCCGCCGTCGCCCGAGATGTTGCAAGTCTGGGCAGTGATCTCGCCGGTGATCGTGATCGTGCCGTCCGCCGCGTGGGCCGACGACGCAACGGCGATGAGACCCGCTGTCGCCATCAGGATGGAAAGTGCTTTTTTGGACATGTGATTACCTGTGATTAATGGTCTTGCGTCGAGAGACGACGCACCGACGTTTCCGTTGCACTGCTGTCGTCGTTGCCGTTGCTGACGCACGTCGATAGCAGCGGCAGGAAACAGGTGACATTGTTTCCGAGTAAGGCGCTCGAAAGAATTGGATAAGTCCTAATGACGGTCTAAAAAATGTCGTTCACGTACGAAATTTTCGTTAAACAACGTCAGCGAAAAATTGATTCATGAGGTTCGGCGGGTATCGATGATGTAGCCGGGGCGGTCGTAGAAGGAAGTTCACGGGGCGGCCGGCCACTCATGAGTCGGAAAATCGGGAGTGCAGAGTAGTTTGGTAGTTCGTCAGACGAAGGGTCGAGGATGCGCTGTCCCCGGGGGATTTCCTGCGGGGTGTGCGACGGCATGGCGATGTGTGCGTTCGCTAGCGCCGAGCACGAGATGCAGGACGGCGGTCAGGAAGCATTGAAACGCGTGTGGGATTCGACCGAGGATACCGTCCGGCTGGCGCTTGAACGGCTGTCGACGGATGACAGGCAGGGTTCGGACGAGCCGGGAAAATAGTCTGGGGTATTTGCCGTTGGCTGGTGACCGATGGTAATCGTGCCGAGCATGGCTGCTTCGACATTGCTGCGGCCACCGCACAAACAGAGAGGCGGCTGCCCGATCGTGATCGGTTCATGCGCCGCCGCTTCGCGGTCGGCGCGTGCTGCGCCGTCCACTCATCGCTACTGGTACGAAAACGTAATCGTGCTGAGTGCACTCACGGAGCCTGGCTTGATCGTTTCCGCGACCTTGACGTATCTGGCCTCGAGCGGCACCGAAATTTTGGTGTTGGCCGCAGACGACTTGCCAACCGTCCATTGATTCGTATTTCCCTTGGCGGACGAATCCGGTCCGAAGCTCAACGGGGTGCTTTCACCCTTTTTGAGTATTTGAATCCCTACGCCCGCTGCCGTCGAATTGCGATCGAGGCTGAGGGTGCTGCCTGTATTCGCGGGATTCGTCGCATCGGTCAATGTCGCGTGAACACTGACGTTCGCGTCGCAGTTCAGGCCGACCGAGAACGGTGCCGATCGGGCAGATGCCACGTCACCCGTCGCCTTGAGGCTTGCCGCGACCAGGGTTGGCAACGTGACCGAATTGGTTGCGCCGGATATGACTTTGCATGCCCTTGCCGTCACCTGAGTGCTCGTCGAGAACAACCGTGACGATGAGCTGCTTCCCGGAAGAAACGCCCCTTGATACTTCAGCCTGTAGTTGAAAAGCGTTGTCGACTTGGATGTGTGGGTTCCCGTCGCGAGCGGACCGGCCGAGACGAATGTCACCTTTGCTATGATCGCGCCTTTTTCCCGCGCATAAGGAAGTGGTACGGAGAGTTCGCCATCTACAAGTGGTGCCATGGGGGGAGCACCGCCGTTGTAATCCTGTACTTCAACTACGAAGCCGATCCCGGGTATGCCGGTTTCGAAAACGGCAGCGACCTTTCCTTCGCTCGTTTTGTACGTCACATTCGGAATGACCGGTGTGGCCGGCGTCAAGACATATTCGTCATACTTACAACTCCACGTGTAACCGGCGATATTTGCAGCCCAGGCGCTATCGCTGGTCGAATTCGGAAATTGGCGACCCGAAGGAATTTCGTCCTGGGTCACATTGACCGTCCCGGGGAGCCTGGGGCTAGGCCCATAGGCAGCACCACTCAATTCACAAGCAGAAAACGCGAATTCGGAAAATGCAATCGTGCACAGCGCCAGGCATTGCATCGTTCTTCGTATTGCGGAACGATTCGACGCGCGCAGCGTGCCTGCACGCAGGTTCGCATTTCTCGCGGTATTCATCCTTTTCATAAATCTGCCCCATTAAATCGCAAACGATCTCGAAACTTTCGCAGGCTTTGCCGCACGTGACGTTCGACCGTTTTCGTAGTGAATATTGCGTAACGTCACCGACCCGCCGACGCAACACGATTCGACATGGCCGGCGCGTAGCTGGTGACCTCGCTCGCCACGCACGGCAGTTCAAGGCTCTGAAGCGACTGGTAGGTCGCGGCGCGCTTGCGCACCGGCAGTGAGTACGACAGCGCGCACACCGACTTGCCGCGATCCGCTTCCCACTGCACCTTCAGTTCACCTTGATCCACGAGCCCGCGTGCGAGCAGCTTGCCGCCCTGGCCGACCGTGCCGACGTCCTTGCCGCCCGCATCGGTCACGGTCGCGCCGAACGGCACCGGCGAACCGTCGGCCTGCCGCGCGCGGATGACCGCTGAGCGTCCGTAAGCCGTCTTGAACGTCAGCATCGGCACCGCTCCCGCCAGCGGCGCGATGCGCTGGCTCGTTTCCTTCAGTTCGACATCGGTCGACAGCCCTTTCGGATCGATACCGATGTCGTTCATCGCAAACGGCGTCAGGTATGGCACGACCGCATAGCCGCGCCGGTCGATTCGCACGCCCGACGTGTTGGTCACGCGCGCACCCTCGGCATTCGGCGCCTCGATGATCGCGAAGGTTTCCGATAGCGGCTGCGACAGCGTGACGCCGCCGCGATGAGCGACGATCGCGCCGCGCGCGCCGGCGGAGAACTGCTGATAGTCGGCGCCTGCGCTGACGCTGCCGCTCAATTCGGCGATCGGGCCGCGGTACTGGATGCTCGCGCCGCCGTTGGTCTGCGACGTGCCCGACGAATTGCCGTGGTTCACGTTCAGGCCGTACGACACGTTGTTGTCGACGCCGAGCGCGCCCGACAGGCTCGTTTGCGCCTGCGTCGAGCCGCGCGTGTCGCGGCTGAGGCTGGTCGCGAGCGTCATCGGCCGCGTCTTGCCGAGCGGAATCGACAGGTTGGCGTAGTACATCGTGCTCGACTTGCCCCATGCGTCGCGCTGGCGCGTCGCCGACACGCTGTACGCGACGTCGCGGAACGTGTTGCTGTAGCCGACCGTGAAGTTGACGTCCGACCCGCTGCGGTTCCAGTAGGTCGACGCCGATGCGGTGGCGTTCAGGCTGCCGCCGCGGGCGCCGAGCGACTGGCTCACCGTCAGCGACGCGCGGTTGCGCTGCCGCGACACGCTCGCCGCCCCGGCGCCGAGCTGCGCCTGGTCGCGCGCCTGCATCGCGTCGTTCAATGCGAAGAAGCCGTTCGTCGAATAGCGATACGCGGCGATCGCGACGTTCGTGCCGGTCGCGGCGACGGCCTTTGCGTAGCTGATCCGGAAGCTTTGCCCCGAATAGCGGCGCTCCCCCGGAATCGACGTCGTCGCATGCGTGACGTCCACGCCGACCGCGCCCAACGACGTGTTCAGCACCGCGCCGGCCATCGCGGACAGGTAGCCTTGCGCGAACGTCACGCCGCCGTAGCCCGTCAGCAGGTTCGTGACGCCGCGCTGCCAGGTCGCCTGCGCGAAGTACGGCGTGGTGTTCGGCAGGTTGCGCACGACGCCCGTCGTGAAGCTGTAGCGATTCTGGCCCGGGCGCAGCGACAGCGGCACCGCCGCGTACGGCACGGTAAACGAATGCACGGAGCCGTCGGCTTCCGTCACGTTGACCTTCAGGTCGCCGCCGTACCCCGTCGGATACAGGTCGTCGATCACGAACGCACCCGGCGCGACGGTCGTCTCGTACAGCGTCGCGCCGTTCTGCGTGACCGTGACCTTCGCGTGGGTGTTTGCGACGCCGCGCACGACCGGCGCATAGCCGCGCTGCGACTCAGGCAGCATGCGGTCGTCGGTATACAGGCGCACGCCGCGGAACGACGTCGAGTCGAACAGATCGCCGGACGTGTACGCGTCGCCGACGATCAACTGCGACGACCACGCGGTCAGGTCACGCTGCAGGTAAGTCGCCGAGTTCTCATACTTCCTGCGGCCGCGATCGTCCCAGCTGAACGAACCGTTATGACGGAAGTGCCAGCGTCCGACGTTGACGCCGCCGTTGACGCCGACGTAGCCCTGCGTGCTTTCGCCTTGGCCGCCGGTACGCGCGTGATATACGCTCGCGTTGTAGTCGAGCATGCCGACCGGGATACCCTCGCTCCACTGGTCGGGGCTCACGTAGCCGCGTGCCTGCCGACGCATCGAGATCTGCGGGATGCTCAGATCGAGCCGCTGCTCGTTGAAGTCGTAGCTGACCGACGCTTCCTGAATGGCCTGACCGATACGCAGGCATGCGCCGTCCTCGTCAAGTGTCGCGCGCACGTCCTGGGGCAGCTTCGACAAATCGACGCCGATCAGTTCGAACTGCGCTTTGTCGAAGCACGGCTGCGCGTCGACCGTGTTCGGCACGTTCTTGAATTGCAATTCGATGCGGCCGACCCAGTCGCCGTCGACATAGACGTCGGGTTTGTACATGCCGGCCCGCACGACGTTGCGGCGCTCGTAGCGCGACACGTCGATCGCGCCGCTGCCGTTGTTCAGGAAACCACCCTCGAACTCGACCTGCGCGAACTCCGTCCGTGCGATCTGCAACTCCCCGGAATCGGTTTGCGCCGCGTATGCGTGCGTCTGCCAACCCGCGATGATCGTGAGAAGCAGCGCGCAGACCGGCTTAAGCTTCGGTTCTGTATCCGCCTGCATGCTTGGTTGCCGCTTCTCTATCATTTAATCTTTCCCGTCAGTGTTTATTCGAGTGTTCGCCTCGGATCGAGTGGTGTGGCTGAATCGGCAGCGCGCGCGTTACCTCATCGGGACACGGCGGCCTCGTTGGATCGGTTGCCGCCCCAGTCGTCGAAGCTGCTGTACACGACCGTGCCGCCGGTTGCGTCCGAGTTCGTCGAACCCTTGACCGGGAACGAAGCGGTTTCGCCCGGACGCACGTAGCCCACGCCGGCGTCCAGCGTCTTGCCGTTCGTATGCAGTGCGATGCCGCCGAGGTTGACGACGTATGGCGTCGGATTGGTTGCCTTCAGAACCAACCGGTTATCGGGATCGGCTGCGATCTTCCATGTGAGCTGACGTGGTGCGTCGGCCGCATTTCCCGGCAGCCCGTCCGGCCGGTACATCAGCTTCACGCGTGTGCGAAACGCGATCATCAGGCGATTTCTGTCGTCGTCGGCCGACGCTTTCGGCGGGACGTCGAGCACGTTCAACCAGAACAGAGACTCCTTGTTGGCCGGCAGCGCTTCGCCCGAGTGAATGATCCGGATGGTTTGACCTTTGCCGGCCTCGAGCCGGAAGATCGTCGGCGTCATCACGAACGGCACGTCGATCTGGTCCGGTGCGGCATGCTCGTTACCCGTGTCGATCCACGCCTGAACGAGGGCCGGCGCCTTGCCGTCATTGGACAGTTGAACCGTGACTTCCTTGTCGGCGCCCGGAAATACGACACGTGTGCCGGAAAGCGTCACGCTCGCCTGCGCGCTCATACAGGACAGGGCGGTCATCAGTAGGGCCAGCATGCGATAGGGGGCCGCAAGTTTCATCGTCATCCTCCTTACATTGTGTAGTCCGAATAAATGTCGGAGGAAATCGGGAGATTTGCTCCGACGAGCCAGCCTCATCCGGAGGCCGGCTCTCACTCAATCAACCGAGCGCTCAGGGATAGATCAGCGAGTAGGTGACGAACGAGTTCGCCGAACCGCCGGTTGCTTCGCCGGTTGCGACGTATTGAGCCGAATACTGCAGCGTCGCGGTGCCGGCCGTCGTGTCGATATCGACGATTTGCGAGTTCTGCGCCGAGCTTTCTGCACCGACCTTGATCGGCTGATACTTGTCGTTCAGGATGCCGATTTCGACGTTTTTCGCCGCATCCGCACCAGTCAACGTCAGACGGCCGGTCGAGAGGTTCACGTTCGGGCCAGGTTCGAACGCCACCGACACCTTGTTCACCGGCGCCGGAATCGTCGTACCGCCTTCTTCCTTGTCAGTCGTGCAGCCGGTCAGCGTGAGCTTGAACGGTGTACGGCCCGCGGTCGCGCCTTCGGCCGCGAGCTGGTTGGTCGATGCCTTCGGCAGCGTGACGGACAGATCGTTGACACCTTCGTTGATCTTGCAGGTCGACGCGACCACGGAGCCCGTGAAGTTGATCGTGCCGTCCGATGCATGCGCTGCCGAAGCTGCGGCGAGACCGGCCACGGCCATGAGCATCGAAAGAGCGTAGGAGATTTTCGAGACTTTCATTGATTGAGTTCCTGGCGGAGATTAAGTGTGTTGATGAAAGCGCGTATGAGATTCGTCTTGGGGTGAACTTGAGATGAGTCTCAATGGTTGCGCTTCGATGTGTATTTTGCTGATGCTCGACATGGCGGGAAATTGGACAACGACTAAATCACCATCCTTACTAATGGGACAAGTACTAAACCCGAAGGGGTGGCAAGGATGTTCAGGAAATCTGGGTGAATTGTTAAATTCCGGGCGTGTGCCGGATGGGAGCCACTGGCGCAGGCCGCGAGCGGACATGAGTGCCCCCTCCGTACGAACAACAAGGCAATGTCGTCTTGTCTTATTCGAATAGATGTGAAATGTGAATTGTCTGTATTCCGCTGCCGGGGTGGGTCAAATCAAACCGGCTTCCGATATTTGATGCGCGGTGTCGGGTCGGGCATTGATACCGATCACCCGACATCACGGTGTGGCGGCGCCGGCGTCGACAACGCCTGCTGAATGAGCATTGCTGACATTTTCTGCTCGAATTGCCGGCCTTCATAGTCGAATCTGCTTTGAACAGGTTGTACGTCGCTACGGCCACGCGGAGTCCGCGGTGCTATCCGACAGCATCCGACTTCAGTTGCATGTGTGCCGCCGTATTTCGAGCGTGTGGGGCGGGCATACGAATGCAGGCAAGACGCGGGTCGTTTGAAAAGGACTTGGCAGTCCGGGCGCAAGGTGATTGGCCCGAAGCCTCCACAGGCGGCCCAGTGAATGCCAGAAGCACAGGCTTTTGTGCGTGACCTCGGACACGAATTGTCAAATTCATCTAACAATCAACGATTTAAAAAGATGGATTTCGTGTTTTCGTACGAGTACTAGGGTGATTGGCCGGATGATTGGAATTCGTCCCATTTCCCACTCGCCACGAGTCATCGAAAATAGCGTCAGTGGAATTGATCTTCCACACATCGAATTTCGATTAATTCATCGCAATTCGATTCCTGAAACGCAATTTTTAAATAGAGATCATTCGATGAAACTCAGCAAACTCGTTCTGGCACTGGGCGTAACCGGCGCACTGTTCGGCATGGCGCATACGGCGCAAGCCGAACCCGTGTCGAAGAAAATCACGCTGACCGCGCAGATCAACGACGGCATCTTCGTGTCGAAGCCGGATGGTTCGACCTGGTACAGCACGGAAGAACTCGAAGCCAGCGACTACACGCAGTCGAAGTTCTCGAAGACGCTGCCGGTCCGCGTGTGGACGAAGAACCCCGAGTTCAACATTTCGCTGGCGCAGCCGCTGAAGCTGTCGAGCGGCTACTACGAAATGAAGAACGCCAAGGTTCAACTGACCAGCCAGGCGGGCGACGCCGAAGTCAAGTTCGGCGCGCAGCAGAAGATCACGCAAACGACCGCGGGCAACGGCGGCTTCGACGAAATCCACAACCTGCAGATCAACGTCGATGCGCCCACGCAAGTCGGCACCGTGACCACCAACGGCAGCTACAGCGGCGATCTCGTCATGGTGTTCGAGCCGGTCTCGTCTGCGGCTCCGTAAGCCAGGTAAGCGGGCTGATGAGAGGCCCCATCAGGGGCTTCTTTTTTTACGCCGTTTCAAGAATAAATCGCGTGTCCATCCTTTCAAATCCGCCATAAGAGACAACGTGTTCGCCGATCAAGTTCCCTTCAAATTCAACAAGCTGTGGCTGGGTGCGTTCCTTTTTGTTTCGTCGCATTCATTTGCAGAGCTTAAGGTCTCGTACGGAGTACCTGAAGGGTTCAGCGCGGCCGAGATGGATGACAGCGCGAATTATGTAGCGACGTTCAAAGGACGGACGCTGCCGGGGTTCATCGGCTATTCGCAAGCGGATGGCGCCCTCACGTTCGATGCGGGCAAATATGAGGAAAACGGCGTTCCTGCGGAGGACATCCGCACCTTAACGAACGTCGTTTCGAAACTGGATTACAAGCGTTGCAGCAAGGGCTGCGACGTCGAGGTCGACGGTTACTACGTCACCGTCGACAAGATGAAGCGGTCGATTTCGATTCGCGGCAAGCGCGAAGATTATGTCGCGCCGCAGACGAGCCTGGGCATCGTCAACAATCAGTCACTGGACTTGCGCGCCGCGTCAGATGGCTACCGGGCCGCGAACTTCAACGGCAACACCTGGGTCGGCCTGCCGTCGCAGAGCTTCGGCTACGTGAGCTGGTACGCGAACCAGACGTCGTCGCGTTACGGCAGTGGCGGCACGCGCGGCGTGTCGTCGTATTACCTGCAGAAGAACTTTGCCAACACGTATGTGCGGGCAGGCAAGCAGAACAACATCGACTATGCGTCGGGTTCGGTCAGTACGCTGCTTTCGCCGAGCTTCGACCAGTTCGTGACGGTCGGCAGCCAGACACACCTGCAGGTCAACAACAATGCCGGGTCGCTGATTCTCTATGCGACCGCGGAAGGGAATTACGAGTTTTACCGCAGCGGCCGCCTGATCATGAAGCGGCCGGCGGCGATCGGCCGCAACGAGATCAGCTTCGCCGATCTTCCGGGCGGCTACTACTCGGTGGAGGTGCGCCTTGTCGACCGCAACGGCAACGTGGTTGCCCGCGAAACCCGCGAAATCAACAACCTCAACTTCGGGGCAACGGGCGGCGGCAATTCGTGGCATGTGACGGCCGGCAAGGACATGGACGAAGGCGGGTTTCTGGTCGAGGCCGGCCTGAGCCGAAACCTGAAGCAGTTCTATGTGAACGCGTCGATGCTTGCGGGGCACGACGGGAAATGGGCCGCGGAAGTGAACGTGACGCGCCCGACGCAAATCGCCGGCATCGACGTCGCGCCCACGCTCGGCGTGCTGAGCGGGGAGAGGGGCGTCGGCGGTTACGCGAACATTTCGCTGGCGAGTGAAGCGCTCGGCAGCCTGATGGTGAGCCGTTACCAGAACACCGACGTGTCGCGCTTCTATCGGGGGCAGCCGAGCACGGCCGTGTCTTACAGCCGCACCATCCGCAAGGCGACCGTCGGCTACAACTATCAGCAGTCGAATTCCGGTGCGGCCCATCAGGCGGAAGTGCGCTGGAACTATCGCCCGAACGGGTTGTGGGGCACCTTTGCGCTGGGTGTGCAGAAGGGTGGCTTCCAGCGCGGCAACGGCGGTTATGGCGTGTACTTCAACATGACCATGATGCTGGACAAGGTGCAGGCGAGCTTCAGCGCCGCGCATTCCGGCGGGCAGACGCAGTTGAGCGGCGATGTCCGCAAGGATTTCCAGGACAGCTTCGGCACGTCGTCGATCGGATTGAATGCGAACCGCGTCGGCAACGACTACGGCGTCAATGTCTACGGCAGCCGGTCCGGCACGCGCGGCGACGCGTCGCTGAACCTCGGCCACAGCAGCGCGGGCAGCAACGTGGACTTCAACTACCGCGGCATGGTGGCGGCGAACAAGGACGGCGTCGCGTTCGGGCGCTACAGTCCGAGCGGCAGCGCGATGCTGCTGAAGACGCCGAAGATCGACGGCATGAAGTACGGCTTCAACGTCGAGGGCGCCCCGGTTGCCGGCGACAGCACCTATGCGGTGCCGCTGAACGCATACAACGATGTCGCGTTCGCCCGCGTGCTGAGCAACAGCCAGGATCTCGACATGAACATCGAAGTGCCGGCGAACATCGTCCGCGCGCATCCGGGGCAGGTGTATTCGGCGAAGGCGCGGGTCGACATCAACATGATCTACAGCGGCTTCCTGACGGACGCCGACGGCAAGCCCATCGACGGGAAAGTGGTGGAAACCGGCGATACGGTCCACCGGAACGGACTGTTCTCGATCGTCAGCAAGAAGATGCTGAGCATGGTTACCGTGCAGCGCGACGATCGCCGTTATAGCTGCGACCTGAAGGAAGCGAAGGGCAGCAATTACAGCTGCGAGCTCACGACCGATACGAATGCAGGAGAGGAAACGAAATGAACATGAATTTGCGAACCATGCTTCCCGCGCTGTGCGGGCTGCTGCTGGCGACGATCCAACCGGCCCATGCCGAAGGCGAGCTGATGGTGATGCCCGCGACGACCAAGGTGTTCAACGCGCACGAGCAGAAGGTGACGGTGAAAAACATGGGCGATGCGCCGCTCTATCTGAACGTGTCGGTGCAGAAGGTCACGAACCCGGGCAAGACACCGGAAAACAAGGTCGCGCTGGGCGATCTCGAGCACCCCGGCGTACTGGCCAGCCCGGACAAGTTGACGCTCGGCCCGGGCCAGACGCGCGCAATCGTCCTGAAGTCGCTCGCGGAGCCGGAGCAGGAAGCGCTGTACCGCTTGTACATCCTGCCGGTACGGTCACTCAAGGTTGATGACGCGCCGAAAGAGAAGATTACGGCGCCGATGTCGGTCGCGATCGGTTACGGCGTGCTCGTGCGGCACATGCCGCCGCCGGGCAAGCAGCAGTCGGGCTGGACACATCGCTGCGAGAGTGGCGGGATGACGCTCGAGAGCACGGGCAATATTCGCCAGATTTTCAACGATGTGAAGGTCGATCAATCGGCTGCCCCGCAGACCATCGCACTGTTCCCCGGTACGCCGCAGCATTTTGCGACCAAGCGGATGTCGTTGCGCATCGACGAAAAGCCGATGACGCTGGAATGCCCGTGATGACGCACAAGCGGCGCTGGGCGCTGGGCATGCTTGCGGCGCTGTGCTGCACCAGCAGCATGGCGGCGGGAATTCTGAAATTGTCCCGCACTGAACTGACGCTGGAGCCGGGAATACCGGCAAGCGAGTTGTACGTAGAGAACACCGGCGATACACCGCTTTACCTGAATGTCGAACAGCACTTGCTGACCAATCCGGGTGACACCCCGGAGCATCTAGTCCCGGTTGCCGAAGTGAAGCAGCCGAGCCTGTTCGTGCTTCCCGGTCGGTTGACACTGGCGCCAGGGCAGAAGTATCGAATGGGATTGAAGGAACTGAGCACGCCGTCACGCACGCAGGTATGGCGAATCACGTTTCGGCCGAAGGAGCGGGTGCTTGTCGATGCCGGGGAAAGCGAAGGCGCACCGGCGCCGTTGTTCATCAATGTCGGGTATGGCGTGGTGATTTACCAGCGCGCAGCACAGGAGAAATAGCTCGCTCGTGTTAAGGCGGAATACGCCCTTGCTTCGAACACGAGCGCCGATGCAGGCATTACCGCGTCCATTGCATGACGACGGAGATATATCGTCACATGGTCAAGAACGGTGTGTCTGGCACCCAAGCCGACTGTTGCGATGATGAAATTAAACTTTCAATTTATCGAAATGAAAAAATTGATCAGCAATATCGGAATGTTGAGAAAGTGGCGACGTTATGTGTTCGCATTGTGCTTTACTGCGCTGCCCTTCGACGCATCCGCGCAAATCTTCAAGCTTCAGCTTGCCAACGTTGCCAATAGCTATGGGGCATGTTCGTGGAGAAACAATGGGGATGGAACCAGCACGATCAACGTGACCATCAACTATCGAACGATCACGGGGAATTTGGGGAAAACTTCTTCGGGTGCACTCGCACCCGACACGGTATTCAATTCGCGGGGGATATTGATATACACATACGATAGAAACGGGAAATTGAATCCAAGCAGTGCGGCGGCCAGGTACGTGGCACTCAATGGCGTAAGAAGTAGCAAATCATACGAGGGCATGGGTTATGTGATGTATCATAATGGCAGAGATAATACGTTAGTGAATTGGGGCACAAAACAAGCGTTCACGGCCGACGTCGAGGTTAATATCAACAATTCGGCAATCAAGGATTGGCCTGGGGTCGCTATTAGAGCCGGTAATTATACGTACGGCGATGACATCGGCGAAATCACCGGTGCCGCTTATCTCAATGGTATGGGGAGCACGGGTTCGTGCAAGGTGGTGAACCCGACGGTCCCGCCGCCACCGCCGCCGCCCGCTATCACCATCGATATGGCCGCGCCGGATTGGAATCTGGGCGAACTGCCGCGGGGTGAAGGTGTGAAAACGCTCGCCACGCCCGCACAGCAACTGTGCTTCACGTACACCGGCGTCGACAGTTCCCGAAATTTCGTCATCAATGCAACGAATGCGAATGGTGTTTCAGGCAATCGCTACCTGCTCAAGAACATCAGCAAGCCGAAACAGGCGGTTCCCTACAGCGTGACGCTGGATAGCGGAAGCGCCACCTTTCCGTTGCCGAACAGCAGTAATAGCCCGGTGAGGCTGAACAATGGCAATCGCACGTGTTTCGTCCCGACGTTCAAGACGTCGGTAGACACGACCGCCGATACGGGCGACTACAGCGACGTACTGTCATTCACCATCGTGACCAAGTCCTAGGGGGCGAGATGAAGAAACGCATTTTCGGTTGGCTGCTTGTTGCGGTGGCCTTCATGCCGGCACTCGCTGCGGCGCAAATCATTTTGGTCAATGGCAAGAGCCAGAGCAAAGTTACGGCCCAAGTGACTCGCGCGGATAATCTGATCATCACGGACGACCAGGGCGGATGGTTCGGACAAGGCTTGACGATGCAGCAACTGGGTGGTTGGGAAACGGCTTACGAGGTGCAGGCACGACTGCGTGTCATTTCGACCGCCGGAAAATTCCGGGTCCGCATGGACCAGCCGCTGGAAATCAGGAACCAGGCGAAGCCGACCCAGGCATTCCAGACGCCGAAGGTCAACATGGGTGTCGAAGGCGCCGACCTCAAGCCGCTTACCGTTGGGCAGGGTATCGAATTCGAGAACCCGGCGCCGCCGTCGCCCAATATCGATTCGGAGGGGTACTACAATCTCGCAGTCTCCGCCTATCCGCCGGCTGGCGATTTCAAGAGCACGACCGGCACCTATACAGGCACGTTGTCTTTGATCTTCGAGCCGATCGTGACGAAATAACGAAGACGACCATGCCCGTCATCTGAGATGATGGAACATATTGCCGCCCGCCATTGTGCGGGCGGTGCATTTTCCGTCCCTGATTGGCTGCGCGCATCATTAACAAGGGCCGTGTACGCGAAAGACAAGCGGCGCAAGACGATAGACGCGGCATCTTCCTGAAACTTGTCGATCCATCGAGACATGCCTATGAAATTGCAAGTATTCAGTTTTCCGATTACGGCCATGATCGCCGGGTTCATCTCGGGTTCGGCCTTCGCGGCGATCGACGTGATGCCGAAGGAGATCGAGGTCGACAAGGGCACGACTTCCGTGCAGATCGTCAACAATGGCGACCGTCCGGAGTACGTGACGATTTCGCTGGCTCGCCTGCTCAACCCCGGGGTTCCATTGAAGGAAGAAGAACTCGAGCAGGTTGGAACCGCGGTAAAGCCGTCGCTGTACGCGTACCCGTTCAAGTTGACCCTCGCGCCAAGGCAGACCAAGACCATCAAACTGAAGCCGACGCAGCCAGTTGAAACGGAAACGGTGTACCGCTTGGACGTCAAGCCGGTGATTCGGGTGTTGGCCGAAGAACGGCAGAAAGCTTCCGGCAGCATTGTCGTCAGCCTGGGATTCAGCGCGCTTGTCCGCCAGTTGCCTGCAAACGAACGCGAGGAATTGTCCGTGACGTGCGACGCATACGGTGCGCGCCTGACGGCCACCGGGAACGTGCGTTATGCGGTGAAAGACGCCAAGGTGGACGGCCACGCCGTGGAAAAATTCAATGTCTACCCGGGTGTCCCGCGACCGCTGCAAGGGCATATCGTCGAGATCCCGGGGCAGCCGACCTGTCGCAGCAGTTCCGCGTCATCGGATACGAAGACGACCGGCTCCGACGGTCTTTGATCGAACGGTATTCGTTAGCGGCAGGTCGGTTGTATTCCACCGATCTACCGCTTGCGTTTACCGGGCCGGCCGTGCTGCTGCAGCAATCGGCACCTTCAATTGCTGCCGATTTCCGACACATGGAAATCAGGCATGGGGACGGATTCGCGGGAAGCCGCGATGCGTATCCATTCCGCATGAGTCTCGCGCAGGGGCAAGCGAAGACGATCGCGGTCAAGTCGATGCATGCGGTCGATACCGAAACCGTGTACAGGCTTGACGTCAGGCCCGCGATCAACGCATCGAGCGAGAAGCGGCAGGCGATGGCCGACAGCATCGTCGCCGACCTCGGCTTCAGCGCGCTGGTCCGGCAACTGCCGGCCGGCGAGACGGCGACGCTGTCGGCGAGCTGCGATGTGTTCGGTGCGCGGCTCGCCGCGACGGGCATTGTCGAATCCCGCTTGCGATCACGTCGACGATTCCGCCGCGCCGCGTGCGTGCCGGAATCTCCGGTTCAGCGCCTTCAACATCGGTCGTTCGATCCATACGTGACAGACGTAACCGCAGACGCAAGCCACGCCGAGGATCGCGCACGTGGCACCAAGGCCTGCCGCCGTGCGCGGATCGGCGCGTAGTCCGGCAAGCTTGCCGGCCATGCCGATCACGTACGGATGGATCAGATAGATCGAATAGCTGGCGGCGCCGAGCGCGGCCATGATCCGGTTCCGGTTGGTCCAACTCCGCCTGTCCAGCGCGACCAGCGCGACGATCAGCACGAACGCGGGGCCGCCCCACAGCACGACTCGCGCAAACCCTTCCGGTGTGCCGTAGCGCATCTGCAGCACCGGGATCGCCGCGATGGCGGCAACGGCGACGGCAGCCCATACGGGCGCGGCGATCCGCTTCGCGATGCCGGTTTGCAGCACGCCGTGCGCCACGACACCCAGACCGAATTCCAGCACGAACGGTTGACCGAGATGGCCGACGACGGTCGCCCCGCGTGGGTCGAAAACGGCCACGCATGCGCACAGCAACGCAAGCGTCAGCGCGGCAAATGCGGTCGCATGACGCGCGCGCACGCAGCCGAGCGCGGCCGCGACAACGAGATAGAACAGCATCTCGTACTCGAGCGTCCAGCCGTTGAGATTCAGCGGCCCCCAATGACCGTTTTCCTTTACGTACGGGATGAACAACAGCGACTTGACGAGATAGTCGGGCGCCGCCGTCGTCGTGTTCAGCCAGTGAGGACGCAGCAGTGCGATCGCATGGATGCCGAGCGTCGTCACCCAGTAGAGCGGCACGATCCGGATCAGGCGCTTGACGAGGAAATCGCGTCCCTCGTACGGTGCGACGCACGACATGATGAATCCGCTGATCACGAAGAAGACGTCGACACCGGCTTGCCCGGACGGCAGCACGTTCAAGTGATAGGCGACCACCGCGAGCGCGGCGAGCGCCCGCGCGGACTGGATGTTCAGGTAGATGGGCTGGCGCTGTGTGTTCGCGCTCACATGTCCCCCCGGATTGCGTGCCGCGAAGGCGAGATTGCGGACGGAGGCACGTGCGCTTCGACACCGCTTGCGGCGCCGGCACCGGCATCGGCGCCCGGCATGGACGCCGACCGATCCGGCCGGCGTACCTGGCGCGCGAAACCGGCGAACTGCATCGCACACAGCAGCGACACGCTCGACAAATGGCGTGTGTAACTGCCGAGATCGGGCTCGAACAGCATCGACACGGCGACATGGCCGACGACGAGCGACGCGAGCACGTCGCGGGCCAGCTGGCCGTCGCCGGGCGTGCGCCGCCACACGGCGGCCAGCGCGATCCAGACAAACCCCTGCATGGCGATTTCCTTCGGCCCGGGTGAGAACAGCACCGGCAGATTCAGCCGCAGCGTCGCATACAGGTAATCGACGCAGAACGCGAAAAACGAAGTCGGGGCGACCGGGTTGTGGAAGCTGGTGCGCGCGCCATACGGCGAACCGTATGCGAGGTAGTCCGCGGCCATGTCGCGCGGATGCAGCAGCAGGTAATACGCATCGTACGGCAGCAGCACGAACACGAGCGGCGCGGCGAGCACCAGCAGCGTCCTGCGGCGCCATGAGCCTCGCCGGAACAGCAGCACGGCGAATGCGGCCCCGAGGATCAGCACGAAATAGCTGCGCACGATTGCCGCGTAGGCGCTGTACAGCACGACGGCCGCCGCGATCGCGGCGAGCGCCGGGCGGCGTTGCGCGACCCTGGCCAGCACGATCGCGATCAGCACGACGAGCGTGTCCTTGCTCGCGACGAACAGGTTGAAGAACACGCAGGGCACGAGCAGCACGAGGCTCGTCGCGAGCGAACCGACGCGGCGCCCCTGCGCGATCATCAGGCAGATGAACAGCGCGCCGACCGTGGCGGTGAACGCGTGGGTGCCGCCGACGCCCAGCATCGCGTAGAACTTCGCGACGGCATCGAATGAGGTCCCGTCGTAGTTGCCCGATCCGCCGATCTGGCTCTGGATCTTCTCCGCGTCGCGGAACACGTATTCAGGGAGGAACGTGCCGGCCTTCGCATAGACGATCCAGTAAAGCAACACGGCCAGCGCCGCGATCGCGCGGGTCAATCCGCGACTGAGGGTTGGCCCTGCGCCAATCAGCTTATGCAGCATCGGATACGCTCCTCCGGATCGCGCCGGCCGCGTGGATTCGCACGCTGCGCAGGACGATCGGCGCCAGCGCGGCGACGATCGCGATGCTGGCCGTCAGATGCGCGAGCGCCGCACCGGTCGTGCCGAAACGCGCGATCAGGTACCACGCGGCCGGCACGCAAACCAGCGCGATGCCTGCCATCGACAGCGTGACGGCGACGCCGGTCCGCAACGCGATCGCGGCCGCCCACAGCACGTCGGCAGCCGCGCGCAGCACGAACGACGCGAGCAGTACCGCCAGCAACACGACCTCGTGCGCACCGGCCCGTTCGTTCGCGAGCCGGAACAGGTCGTCGTGCACGGCGAGGATCGCGACGGAAAGCAATGTCGCCAGCCCCGCGCTGGCCGCCACCGCACGGCGCAGCCGACGACGGAAGTCGGCGGGGTCGTCCGTGAGCACACGCACGAAATCTGGCGCGGCCGTGGCGACGACCGTCGCCAAGGCAATCGCCTGCACGGCGTTGGCGACCGACCACGCGAAAACATAGCGGCCGAGCGCATCGGCACTTGCGTGGCCATTGGCGATGAAGCGCTCGACGTACTGCAGGATCGACAGCAGCCCGCCTGCCGCGTAGAACGGCAGGCCGCGCAGCCAGACCTCGATCATGTCGCGGGCCGCGGGCATGCGTGCGATTCGCCCCGCGTGGCCGGCCCGGCGCGCAAGCACGCCGATGCGATGCCACGATACGGCCACGACGCACGCATTGCACGCGAACCACAGCGCGAATACGGCTTCGATCGAGCGTATCGCACCGACGAGCAGGCCGGCGCACGCGATGGCGGCCCATCCGCCGGTGCGGACGAACTGCAGCAACGAGCCCACGCGCGGGCGGTGCAGTGAAAACATCCATGTATTCGTTTCGAATGCCGCGTGCTCGGCGAGCGCAACGAGCAGGACGCACCCCAGCACGCGCGTCGACACGCCGAATTCGCCGGCTGAAAAACCGGCGAGCGATGCGATCGCGAGCGACGTGCAGATCAGCAGATACAGCCCGGCGAACGCGGTGCCCAGTCTGTGTGCCTCGCCGATCGCGGGCAGCGGGTCGCTCGCGCTCAGCCGGCGGTTGAGTTCCGTGCTGAAGCCGAGCCCGAGCAGTTTCGACGCGACGACGGATGCGGCGACCGCGAGCCCGTAGACGGCGAACGCATCGAAGCCGAGCGCGCGCGCGATGATGATCGTCAGGCCGAACTTGAGGCCGAGTGCGGCGAATCTGAGGGTGAGTCGAATGAGCATTGGCAGCCTTCAGGTCGTCACGCGTATCGAGCCGCGCGCAACGCGTCGACCACGTGTTCGCGCGCTGTGCGAATCCGGTCGAGCCCTGTGCGGGCCGAATGCCAGAACGCGGTTGCCGAGCCGGTGGCGAGAATCTTGTCGGCGACGGCGTCCGGGTCGAACGCCGCGCCGTTGACGACCCAGTCGTCGAGATGCAGATCCGCATACGCGCCGAAGCCCTTGCGCTCGTAGCTGACGTGGAACGCCGGCACGCCTTGCAGCACGGATTCCAGCGCGCCGTGCAGGCGCACCGAGACGACCCAGTCGGGCGCATCGTGCGCGAGCAGCGCTTTGAGTGGCACGAGCGCGTCCTGGATGCCCATGTCGCGGTAGTACGCGGCGTCGTCGTTGCCGCGGCAGGCGCTCTGCACCGCGAACGAGATGCGGCAGTGCGGGCGGACACGCTCGATCAGCCGTGCAATCGACGTGGCGTAACGCGCGCACTGCGAGCGGCTCCATGCCGGCGGGCGCCGCAACACGAATGCGACGTGACGCACGCCGTCGCCGGAGCGGGCGGCCCGCTGCAGGATCGTGTCGCTGCGGCGCTCGAAATCCAGCACGGCGAGATCGGGCGCGCGGCGCGTGTTCGCATTGGCGGCAAGGAACGCGGACGAGCGGTCGTCCCGCACGAATACCGTGTCGAACGACGCGAGCAGGTGGCGCAGGTGCGTGCCCACGGGCCACGTCGGCCGCACGGGGCCGATGCTTTGCGGCAGGTACACGACCGGTTTGCCCGAGGCCTTCGCCGCGCGCATCTGCAGCAGATGGCCAGCTTCCAGCTTCAGTGCCTCGAGGCAATTGAGCGCGCGCAGATAGCCGCCGCCGACGCCGACGATCAAATCGACGCGATCGAGCAGGCCTTGCAAGTCGTGCAGCCTCCTGTTCGCGTGGACCGGCAGCACGAAGCGGGCCGCGCCCGTCACCCGCCTCGTGCCGTGGTCGGCAAGCACGGGTGCCGCGGCGACGTCGTCGTAGGCGGGAAACGAAGCCGGATCGGCCGCGACGATCGAGATCCGGATTGCATCCCCGAATGCCTCGCGCAGCAACCCGACGGACAGATCGACCAGCAGGCCGTCCCCGGAATTACGCGCGCTATACGCATGCAACAGTGCTATGTGGGTGGTCGGGGTCATTTCGGTTCCTGGTGAGCGACGTTGCGGTAGAGCGCGAGCGTGCGCTGGACCATCGCGGCGGCGGAATAGTGTTCGAGTGCGTGCGCGCAATTCGCGCGCATGCCGCGCCGCAACGCCGTGTCGTCAGCGAGCGTGACGACGGCGTGCATGAAGTCGGTCGTGTCGTCGTCGTTCGGTACCACGAGGCCGATGTCGTGCGAGCGGATCAGTTCGGCGGCACCGGCCACGTTCGATGCGACGGTCGGCACGCGCGCGGCCAGTGCCTCGAGGCAGACGTACGGAAAGCCTTCGTAGCGGCTCGGCAGCGCAAAGAGGTCGAACGCGGAGAAGTAGCGATTCGCGCCTTCCACCGCGCCGACGACGCGCAGGTTCGGCGGCACGTCGTCGGCATCGGGGCCGGCTGCCGCATCGAAATCGCCGGGGCCGATCACGACGAACTGCACCGCGTTGCCGCACCGTCGATGGACGCCGCGCGCGATGCGCACGAGCCGGTCGACGCCCTTCTGGTGCTCGAGGCGGCCGACGAAACCGACCACCACTGCATCGCTCGGCAGGCCGAGCGCGCGCCTCGCGTCGTCGCGCGGCATCAGCCGCGGCGGCGTCACGCCGTTGACGATCGTGTCGATGCGGTGGTCCGGAATACCGAGCGTGTCGTGCAGATGCGCCGCCTCGTCGCGCGAGACCGCGACGATCCGGCTCGAGCGCAGGCAGCCGAGCACGCGCTCGATCGTGCCGTAGAAGCGGCGGCGCCAGCCGCGCAGCGACGGGTTCAGCGTATACACCGCGTGCGGCGTATACACCTGCCGCCAGGGGCCGATGCACAGGCGCGCGATCGCGCCGGCCTTCGAACTGTGGCTGTGCACGATGTCGGGGCCGATGCGCAGCAGATGCCGGTAGAGTCGGGCGACGGCGATCGCGTCGCGCCAGCCGACCGCGCGCCGCATCGGCACCGCGTGAACGGATCGGCAATGTGCGAGTACGCTCGCGTCGAGAATCGATGCGTCGAAACGCGGGCCTTGCGGAATGATCAGATGCAGTTCGATGCCGTCGTGCGCGCTCAGGCCGCGGATCAGGTCGGCGAGATGAACGGCGACGCCGCCGCCCGCTGCTTCGACGACCAGCGCGATGCGAAGGCGCGGATGCGGGCCGTGGGCCGTGCGCGCGGCGGGGCCGGGCGGCATGGTGAGGGCGGGCTCTCGGGATGCGTCCGTGGCGGGGCGCGCGTTGCGCCCGAGATCGATCGTGTCGCTCATCGCGAGCCTCCTTGGCGAAGCCGTGCCGCCAGCGCGCGCAGTGCGCGGCGTGCCGGCGATGAATGGGTGTCGCGACGCGGCGCGTCGCCGTATCGCGTATAGCGGTAGGCGCCGTAGCGGCCGCCGTAACGGCCTGCGCGCGGGATAACGCCGTTGAGCAGCACGCCGGCTGTTGCGATGCCGTTGTGCGCGAGCTGTCGCGCGGCTTCGCCCAGTTCGGCGAGACGCGTTGCGCCGGCGCGGGCGACCAGCAGCACGGCGCCGGCATGCCGGCCGAGCACGACTGCATCCGCGACCGCGAGAATCGGTGCGGAATCGATGACCACCGCGTCGTAGCGCGCCGACCAATCGCCGAGCAGCGCGGCGATCCGCTCGTCGGCGAGCAACGCATCGGGGTTCGGCTGCAATGCGCCGGTCGCGACGAAATCGAGGTTCGGCACCACGTTCGCGTGAATCGCGTCGTGCGGCGCGAGGTCGCCCGACACGATCTCGGCGAAGCCGCGCTCGCGCGCGACGCCGAAATAGTCGTGCAGATACCCCTTGCGCAGATCGCCGTCGACGAGCAGTACGCGTGCCCCGTTCGCGGCGAGCAGGGCCGCGAAATTCGCGGACACGAACGACTTGCCCGCGCCCGGTGCCGGGCCGCTCAGCAGCAGCACGTTGTTGCGTGCGCCCTGCATCGCGTAGCGCAGCGCGGTGCGCAGGCTGCGCAGGCTTTCGATCGCCGCGTCGTGCGGATCGCGCACGCTCAGCAGATGCGGGCCCGGCGCGTGGGCGGCCATCCGGCGTGCGACATGCCGCTGCTCCGTCGAATCGGGAATCGTCGCGTAGACGTTGATGCCGAGGTGGCGCTCGATTTCATCGGCGCTGTCGACGCCGCCGAACAGGAAATCGCGCGCGAATGCGAGCCCGACGCCCAGCACGAGACCGAACAGCGCGGCCGCGCCGATCACGATGGTCCGCTTCGGGCGGACGGGCTCGTCGGGCACGGTCGGCGCGTCGACGAGCCGCACGCTGCCGGTCCGGCCCGCTTTCACCAGTTCGAGCTGCTGAGCGTTGCCGAGCAGCGCGGTATACAGATCCGTGTCGACCTTGACGTCGAGCATCAGTCGCAACGCGTTCTGCTGGAGATCGGGCAGGCGCTTCACGTGCTGCTCGACGTCCTGCTGCTGGCGTCGCAGCGTGCCGATCTGCGCGTCGATCGCGATCATGTCGGGATGCCCGGGTGCGAAACGCGTGGCCATCTCGTCGCGCTTCTGCTGCAGTTCCAGCAGGCGCGTTTTTGCATCGGCAGTCTGCTGCAGCACCAGCTTCGCTTCCTCGGTCAGGTCGACTGCGCCGTGCGCGTTGCGCATGTCCGTATAGCGCTGCTCGGCTTGCTGAAGCTGCTTCTTGAGGATCGGCGGTTGAGTGTTGAGGAACGCCAGCGACTGCGCGGCATCGGCGGACCGGCGCTCGATGTGTTGTCGGACGTAGTGGCTCGCGATGGCCTGCAGCGTGGCCTGAACGCGCTGCGGATCGGGGCCGCGCAGCGTCGCGACGATCACGCCCGACTGCTTGACCTTCTCCTGAACGTCGAGCGTGCGGCGCAGCGTGTCGATGGTCTCCGCGCGCGACTGGCGCACGACCGTGAAACGCGTGCCGGGTTGCGCGTCGACGCGGGCGAGCTCGACGACGAGCGGGCCGTTTGCCGTCCGGAACGTTTCCGTCCGGCCGTGCTGCCCGACGACCGGCGCGGACAGGCCGGGCCCCGAGAGCCGGTAGCGTCCGCCGTCGAGCACCGTCAGTTCGAAACGGTCGCCTTCGAGCGGTTTCGGCACGTCGAAGCGGGGGAGATCGGCGTGCTCATTGCCCCACGCATAACCGCCGATGCCCAGCACGCCGGGGCGCGCGACGTCCGGGTTGAAACGCGAGATGAAATCGCCGACGACCGGAAAGCGCTTCGGCCGCACGTCGATATAGCTGCGCAGATCGTCGACGGCGCGCGTGACGACGAGCCGCGACGCGAGGATCTGCGCTTCGGCCGCGGCCGTCGACTTGACGTCGAACAGCGACGACACGTCGCCGAGCAGGCTCTTCGCGGCGGATGCGTCGCCGCTGTCCTCGATCTGCAGCAGGATGTCGGCCTGGTATTGCGGATGAGTGAGGAATGCATACAGCGTGCCGGCGCCGACGCATGCAGCGGTGACGCACGCGATCAGCCAGCGATGGGAGACGAACGTGTCGATCACGCCGGCCAGCGTGATCTCGTCGGCATGCTCGGGCATGCGCGGAGGGGGAGAGGTTGGCATCATCGGTTCAGTCCGGAAATCGGGAGGAAGCGGCAGGCGGCGGGGAGGCGGCGTCCGCCGAGGCGATGGGCTGCGTGGCCGACGCGAGGCGCGCGCACCAGTCGTCGACGCCTTGCTCGATGAGCTGAAGGCTCTGCTCGAACAACGGGCGCGTGCCGCAATACGGGTCGGGCACGTCGAAGCCCGGACGTGCGTGGCCCGGTGCCGGGCAGAATTCGCCGAGCGTGAACACGCGGCCCAGCAGCGACGGATGGCGGCGCTCGAGCGCGCGCTTCTGGTCGCGCTCCATCGTCACGATCAGGTCGGCTTGCGCGCAGAGCGGCGGCGTGAGCAGGCGCGCGCGATGTGCGGCGATGTCGAGGCCGCGTTCGCGCATCAGCGCAACGGCGAAAGGCTCGGCCGGATGCCCGACGAGCGCGCCGAGGCCGGCCGACTGCACGTCGACACCCGGCAGGCGCGCGCGGAACAGCGCCTGCGCCATCGGGCTGCGGCAGATGTTGCCGACGCACACGACGAGCAAGGTGGCGAGCGCGCTCATTTGATGGCGAGCGCCGCGGCCATGGCGCTGGAGTTGACACCGGGCAGCAGCAGGCTCAGCACGCGGCTGAAGCGCACGAGGCTGTTGCCGTCGACATAGACGATGTCTTTCGGCTGCAGCTCGAACTCGTTCGCGAGGACCATCGACACCGGCGAGCGCGCGTCGAGGTGGAACACCTGCGGGCTGTCGGTCTGCGAGCCGCGGATCACGAACAGTTGCGCGGCGTCGGCCGTGTTCGGATTCACGCTGCCGGCCTGCGACAGCGCGTCGGACAACGTGAGCCCGCCGTCGCGCAGCGGTAGCGCGAGCGACGGCTTGTTGACCTCGCCCATTACGTAGACGCCGTAGTCGCTGCGGCTCGGCACATGCAGCAGATCGCCGGCGGCGAGCACGATGTCGGCCGGATTGCGGCCCTGGCGCAGCAACTGCGTCAGGTCGAGCGGATGCGACACGCCATCGCGCACGAGTGTCATCCGGCTCTGGTCGGCGGCCGGATTCAGGCCGCCTGCGCGACCGAGCGCTTCGTAGAGTGTCATCGGCACGTCGTTGACGGGCTGGTTGCCCGGCGCGCGCACTTCGCCGTCGATGTAGACCTGCTTCGAACGGAACGACGCGACGCGCAGCGTGACTTGCGGATTGCGGTAGGCGCGCGTGAGCGCATCGGTGACACGCGTTCGCGCGGCGTCGGCGGTGAGGCCCGCGACGCGAACCCGGCCGGCGAACGGGAACGTCAGGTCGCCGTTCTGATCGACGACGAAGCCGGTGACGGGATCGGCGGCGTGCGGCGCGTTCGGCGTCGCCGCGCCTTGCGCGGCCGCCAGCTCGGGGTGATCCCATACGGTGATCTGCAGCACGTCGCCCGGGCCGATCCGGTACGCGCCCGGCGATGTCGTCAGCAGGTCGACTTGCGCGGCCAGTTGCTGCGCCGCCTGCGCCTTCAGTTGGCGAATCAGGTCGGGGCCGATTTTCCGGATCTCGTAATGCGGCGCTTCACCGCCGGGCCGGGCATCCGTCGCGGATGGCGGGAGCGGCTCGACCATCCGCATGCCGGGGGCGAGCGCGCAGGCGGACAGCGCGACGCTGAGCGTCGCGATCGACAGTATCGGCAACAGGCGGGCGCCGCGCGGGCGCGCGGCTCCGGTCCGCGCGCGTGCGGCGGATTCCATAGGCATGGCTTTCTCCAGGAATGGGCGCCGCGCGGCGGCACCCTATGCGTGATCAGTACGCGTTGTGATGTGTCCAGCCGCACGCGATCGTCGCGACGACAATCCGCATATCGAGTGCGAACGACCAGTTGCGCAGGTAATGAAGATCGGCTTCGACGCGGCGCTGCATCTTCTCGACGCGATCCGTTTCGCCGCGCAGGCCGTTGATCTGCGCCCAGCCGGTAATGCCGGGCTTGACGCGGTAGCGATGGATGTAGCCGTCGACGATCGTCTGGTACAGGTCGTCGTGTTCGAGCGCATGCGGACGCGGGCCGACGACGGACATCTCGCCGCGCAGCACGTTGATGAACTGCGGCATCTCGTCGAGGCTCGTGCGGCGCAGGAATGCACCGATGCGGGTCACGCGCGGATCGTTGGGCGTCGCTTGCCGCACGCCGCCGTCCGCGTCTGCATGAATCCGCATCGTGCGGAACTTGTAGATCGAGAACGCCTTGCCGTCCGCGCCCTTGCGTTGCTGACGGAACAGCACGGGGCCAGGCGAAGACAACCGGACGGCTGCCGCGATCGCGAGCAGCAGCGGTGCCGTACCGACCAGCACTGCCGCCGCGAACAGCCGATCGAAGATCGCTTTCTGAACCAGCGCGCGAGGCGACAGCGGAGACGCGACGAGGTTGATCGCCGGCGCGCCGACCAGGTCGACCATTTCGCCGTCGAACATCGCAAGCTGGCTGACGTCGGGCACGAGGCGGACGTTCACGAGGTCGTGCCGGAATGCATCGAGCACGCGAACGACGGCACCGGTTTCGGTGATCGGCAGTGCGATCCAGACTTCCGGGATCGCCTGCGCCCGCACGTGCGCGGCGAATGCATCCAGCGTCTGAAAAACATCGATGCCGATTGCGCTGCCTTGCGCCGAACAATCCGGATCGAGCACGGCTGCCGGGCGATAGCTCGCCGACGGCGATTGCGCGATCCGTTCGAGCACTGCGGCGCAATGCGCGCCGCCGCCGACGATCGCGACTTGCCTGACGCGTTCGCCCTGGTGGACGATCCGTTCGAGCGTCGCGCATGCGATGAGCCGAAACGCGACGAGTGCGATGCCGCTTACCGCCGCCCAGAACAGGAACCCGTTCAGCGGCACGGGCAACGCGCCGTGCATCGCGAACATGACGATCGCCGACCCCGCGAGTGCGATTAGCCATGCCGTAAAGGTCAGGATGGCGACGCGATATTTCGCGCGACAGTGCGGTGTGCGCGCCATGCCGAACGCCGGGAACAAGACCGTCGCGAACGCCGCAGTGCTGGCGACGATCGCCACGCAGCTGGACGGATCGACATCGTCGCCGGGGAAAAAACGGGCCGCCGCAGCAGCACCGACCGCAATCAGCGTGACGTCGACGATGCGTGCGAGCAGCCCATCGACTGCCTGCGGCGCTGCGGGGCGCCGCTCTTCGAGTGCCGTATGCATATATCCTTCACTACCGTATTTGTCTGATGGAGCGTGCGTCACCCTTCGCACGACACAATGCGTCGCGGCAGGGGAGTGCCGAGCGGTGTCAGTGCTTCCGTTTCACGGGAAGGGGAGATGCGGGGAGGGAGCGCCGCCTGCCTTATCGGGTGGTCGCGTGCAGCGCATTGAGGCATTCGTGAACGAGGCCTGATCAATGCGACGCGTCTGAATCAACTCGACCGGAATCAATTTTCGTCAACCGGGGAAGGGATTTAAATGGGACGCGTATTAAATGACCTTGTACGCAACTGGTACACGTACGAATTCGATGAGACCGGGTTTTTGAGATGCGTGTGCCGCGAACGAACAGGCCTCGATTGATCCAGTCGTCGGAGCAGGGCGCGGAGAAGCGCGCCGGCATGGGCAAGGGGCGGGACGGTAGCCGGCGATGCCGGGGCGGCATGCGGTTTCGGGTAGGGCGATTTGCGATGCGTCGCAAAAATTCGGCGCCGGCGCTTAATGGACGAAGGGATTCGCTGGCGACGGCGTGGGCGACCGGTGCGAGGTCGTATTGAAATCAGGACAACGAAGCGAAAAAATGATGACTTGCGTGCGACGCTGTCATTGATCGCATGAATGCGGTTGCTTGCGTGACGGCATGGGCAGGGGCATGCGCTTCATCAGGTCGGGCCGGCACGAAGGCTGGCGACCGCGCGTGCTCGACGAAAGCGATGCGTCTTGGCTGACGCTTGCCTGCGCTCGATCAGGCATGACCGGGTTGTTGCGGTCTTGCGGGCGGGACGATGATGCGCCATGCATTGGCGCCCATCGAAGAGAAGCATGAGCGTGCCATGCACTCATGGTCGGCATCGTTGTCCCGCCTGTCGTTTAACCCTTCGCGGCGACGTCGATGCGCAGCGCTTCGCCGCCGGCGACGATCGCGAGCAGGCGATCGACGTTCGGGTGCGCGCCGGGGCGGTTGCGTGCGTCGGCGGTGTGTTCCGCGAACACCGCGAGGCCGTGCTCGGCTGCGTTTGCG
Source organism: Burkholderia cepacia ATCC 25416 (assembly GCF_001411495.1). NCBI lineage: Bacteria > Pseudomonadati > Pseudomonadota > Betaproteobacteria > Burkholderiales > Burkholderiaceae > Burkholderia > Burkholderia cepacia. The sequence continues at coordinate 2,013,457 of NZ_CP012982.1, forward strand.
TCGAGCACACCGAAGGCCTGCTTCAGGTAGTTGTACACCGCGAGCGAACCTTGCTTGCCGGGCTGATTCTCGATGCTGGCGACCACGTCGCCGTTCGCGCCGGCGAGATCGATGCGCGCGATACCGTCGATGGCCGGCAGTTGCGCGAGGTTGTCCTTGAATACAGGGGTCGGTTGAATCACTGAAAACGCTCCGTCGGTTTGATCGTGGAAAGGTGGCGGCCCGTATGTTATCTGATTCGCCGGGCTGCATTCTTCGACGCAACCGGGCGATTCGCACGGAGTCGGATCATCCGGCCGTAGACGCGCACGGCGGCCGATTGCGGGCACGCGCGAATGCTCCGCGAGACGCAGTCGGCCGGTTTGCGATGCCTGCTTCTCGTGCCGCCGCCACTTCAGCGTGACGGTCGCGATCGCAATCTCAAGACATGCCCGTCGTCAATTGTTGCTATCAAGACAACATGGTGAACGCGTGGGCGACGCTACCGACGTTGGGAATCCAAATCTACAATTTGCGTCAACGCCGGTTGTACAACGCTTGTTTCTTGTTTCAACCCGGCGTATCTGCCGCAAGGAAGCCGGCAACCCGCGCGCTTCGTTCGGCTGGCTCGTTTTTGCCTGCCGCGGAAACGCCCTCCTTTTCAACGGAGCACGCCATGACATTCAATTTCCTTTCGCGATCGACCCTCTGCTCCGCGATGCTCTTGTCGATCGTGCCGACAATCGCCGTCGCGGGAACGTTCTCCGTCAAAGTCGATGACCTGAACCATGGCCGGTTCGAGAACGAACAGGTCTACGGCGGATTTGGCTGCCACGGCGGAAACGTCTCGCCACGCATTTCGTGGTCCCATCTTCCTCACGGAACGAAGAGCGTCGTCGTGACCATTCACGACCCCGACGCCCCGACGGGCGGACTGGGCTGGATGCATTGGGGCGTCGTCAATATTCCGACATCCGACACGTCGATCGAAAAGGGCGCCTCCGGCGATCCGAAGCGGATGCCTGCGGGGGCCATCGAAACGCTGACCGACTTCGGCGCGGCGAAATACGGCGGGCCTTGCCCGCCTCAGGGAGAGTCGCACCGATACGTCGTCACGGCGTCGGCGCTCTCGGTTCCAGGTATCGACGTGAACGCCACGTCGAGCCCGGCCCTCGTTGCATATCAGATGCACGGAAAAGTGATTGCACGGGCTCGCTACGTTGCGATGTATCACCGAGCGGCGGAGTGAGCGTCGTGGCGGGAGGTCATCGCAGCGCATCCCGCCGTCGGCATTTCGGTTCGTGCCGTTGACGAAGCGCCCTTCGCTGCTGACGAGAAACAGTGCGGCGCGAGCCAGTGACCTGCGGCCGAATGTCATGGCCGGTCAGGTGGGGAGTCTCGCGTCGATCGGATGCGCTTGGGTTTCCTTGCGACTAGCCCGGACCATCGCTGGCGGCAGCGAGAAGCGGCACGACCAGATCGCTGATCGGCGTCGGAATGCCGTGCGCTCGTCCGTATCGCTGCACGACGCCGTTCCGGCAGTCCCATTCGAGCGGATGGTTGCCCTGCCGGTCGGCCAGGATGGACGTACCCAAGTCGGGCGGATAGCCATGCAGTCCATCGACGATTTCCTGCGGCACTTCATCACCCAGCTTCGCACCTTCGGCCCGCGCGACCTCGAGACATTCCCGCAGGTAGGCGAGCGACAGTTCGGTGATGTCGCTGCGCGCGTACATGCCGGCGCGGCGACCGGTCAGCACCATCAGTCCCGCTACTGCGTTCTGCAAAAGCTTGCGCCACGCGAGCGAGATGAAATCCTCCGCGACCTCCGGCGAGCAGCGCGTGCCGTGCAACGCGGCGACCACCACGTTGCTCGCCGGCGTATCGGGCAGCGTGAGCCGAGGCTTGCCCCGCAGCCACACCGATGCGCCCGATTCGCGCTGCGCCGGAAACCAGACGACCGACGGCACGACCGTGGCGCCGGCCGCGTACGGCGCGAACGCGGCTTTTTGCTCGACGCCGTTTTGCAGCACGCAGACGACGGTATTCGCATCGCATAGCGCGGAGACCCAGGGTGCCGCGCTCGCTATCTGCGTCGACTTCACCGCAACGAACACGAGATCGAACCGCTCCTTGACCGCGTGCGGATCGGTCAGGACGGGCCCGGGCACGACGATCTCGCCGCCGTCAAAGCGCAGCTTCAGCTGCGCGTGGGCCGAGCGGCCGCAGATCACCGGTGTGCGGCCGGCTTCGTGAAGGGCCGCGGCGACGGTCGTTCCGATTGCGCCCGGACCGACGAGTGCGACGGTCGGGGAGTCAGCGTTCGTCATGGTGTTCATCCTGTTCAGTCATCCGCCAGATGCGGGCGTAGTGCGAGGGCGAGCGGAAAGATCGCGAGGGCGGTCAGCGCGGTCGCATACGTGGCGCCATGCACACCGATCCTGTCGCCCAGGAAACCGTAGAGAACGGGCGATATCGCGCCGGATGCGATCGTCCCTGTGTAGAAAATCGCGAATGCGCGCTCGGTGCGCTCGGGTGCGGACATCTCCGGAACGGTTCCGTACAGCACCGACGAAGTGCCGTTGAGCATCATACCCAGAATCGGCAGCAGCACCATGGCAAGTGCCAAAGGGAGATACATCACCGCGACGATGCACACGGCTGTACCACCCTCCGTGAGCAGCACCGTCCTGACCATACCCAGACGCGCGCCCAGCCAGCCACACATGAATTTGCCGGCCGCACCGCCTGTGAAAACGAGTGCAAGCGCCGTTCCCAGCAGTTGCGGCGAGACACCTTTTGCCTTGAGCAGGAAAGGCAGAAATGTCAGCAGTCCCATGCGTACCGCCGTATCGAGCACGCCGATGGAAAACAGCGTGGGGAATCCGCTTCCCCCGGTGCCGCTGCGTTGAGCGGACGCTTGTTCTTTGGCCGCCGTCTTGCCGGCGCCACGCGGCACGGCGGGAAACCAGAGCGCGATGACGGCGGCCACGACGCAGCCCAATCCGGCGACGATCCATAGCGCGTGACGCCACGGCATCATGGTCACGAGCAGCGAAATGGCGGCCGGCAGTGCGGATTTCCCCAGATCGCCGGCAAAGTTGTAGATGCTCAGCGGGCCTCTCGCGTCGCGTCCGTAGAGGCGGGAGACGGCGCCCGATGCGATCGGATGCTGCGTGCTGGATCCGCCGCCCGAAATCGCCAGCGCCACGCCCAGACCGAGCAGGCCACCCGACAGGCCCGCGAGCGCATAACCGAGCGCGGCGAGCAGTGTGCCGAATGCGAGGGTCGTGCCGCTGCCCAGGTGTTGCGCGAGGCGCCCCGCAGACAACTGCAGCGTCGCCATCGTGCCGGCATAGATGCCGCGCAGGATCGCCAGGGCCGCAAAGTCGAGCCCGAATTCCGACTGCCACACGGGTAGCAACGCGTAGATCATGTCCGTATAGCCATCGTGCATTGCGTGCGCAATGCAGGACAGCCACAGCACGCGCCGTCGGGGTGGCGCAGTCTCCCGCGTCGCGGGAGGGGAAAAAACCGGCAGGCGCATCGTCATTTGCTCCGTGCGAGCGGTCGGTGGAAGCCGCTCGTGGCATCGTTTTCACGCTCGATGTGTCAATTTTATGGGTGACGCAGCGGCCATTTCAATTGAACTAAAATCGCGTCAACGGAGAGAAAAAGTCACGTCATGAACGACAACCAGGACACGGCGAAGCATCGGGGCGAGTTGCCTCCGCTCAATGCGCTGCGCGCTTTCGATGCGGTCGCGCGGCACGGCAGCTTCGCGGGGGCGGCGGTGGAACTGCATGTCACCCACTGGGCCGTAGGCAAGCAGATCCGGCTGCTGGAGGACTGGTTCGGCCTGCCGTTGTTCGACCGTCGTCCGCGCGGTGTCGTGCTGACCGACGAAGGGGCCGCGTTGCTGAACGACGTCAGTCACGTGTTCGAGCGCCTCGGTACCGCGGTGGGGCGGCTGCGCCACGACACGTTCAAGCACCGGATATCGGGCGTCGTGCGGGTGAATGTGCCGATGAGCTTTGCGCTGTGCTGGCTGCTGCCGCGGCTCGCCGATTTCCATTCGCGCTATCCCGACATCGACGTGAGGGTGTCGACGACATCGCGCAAGTTGCGCTATGTCGCCGACGCTTTCGATATCGGTGTTCGTTCCGGTCCCGAGCAGGGCGCGGGCGTCGTATCGCGCCCGTTGATGCCCGACCTGCGCGTGCCGGCCTGCAATCCCGCATTGCTGCGCCGGCATCCGATACAGAGCGTGGCCGACCTGCGCCATCACACCCTGCTGCATTCGGCCACGACGCGCTCCGCCTGGTCGCACTGGTTGCAGGAAGCGGGGGCTTCCGATCTGCGCGCCGCGCGTCATGTCGAATTCGATCATGTGAATCTTCAGCTCGGCGCGGCCATCGAGGGGCTCGGCGTGGCCCTGGCATCACTGCCGCTGATTGGGCGCGATCTCGCCGAGGGGCGCCTCGTGTGTCCGATCGCGTCGCCCGTATGGCGTGCTGACGACTACATGCTGGTGACGAACGCCGATCGTGCCGACGATGCCGCGGTGTCCGCGTTCGAGCAATGGATGGAACGCATGGCGGGCCGCGAGGCGGGATAGGCTCGCGGCGTCGATCCGCGCGATCGGCACGGCGATGCACAGGGCCGGCAGTACGAGGCGGTGCGGGGTCGGCGCAGCCGCATCGATACCGCCGGTGGAGACACGATGACGCGCCGGGTTTACTGCCATTGTGCCGGGCGCTTCGTTACCTTCCGGCGCCGGTCAACATGCCCGCTTCACGCGAACGCTCGATATCGGGGCTGCGATACGCGCGCTCGGGAATCTCCGCGAGCCGCGACGCATGCACCTGCCGCGGCTCCAGCCCGTAGAACTTCTGGAAGCTCATGATCAGCGGCGACCATTTGTCCGGATCGATGCGGTCCGCGTGGCCTTCCATCAGCAGGTCTGGATGCACGTGCACGCGCTGGATGCGCAACTCGAACACGCGGATGTGGCCGCGCAGGTCCGGCGCCTCGTCGCCGATCCCGTGCGCGGCCGCGACGACCGCTTCCATGTGCACCGGGCATTCGAGCGCGCGCGGCGGCGCGACGGTTTGCGACGCGGTTGCGATGAGCCCGGCCGTGCCGAACTTGTCGGGTTCGAATACGTAGCCTCTCGCGCGCTTGCCGTCGGGCACCGGATGCGTGCCCGTCATGCGCGCGATCCGGTCGACCGCGTCCGCCTGCGCCGACGACGGCAGGTTCAGCACGCATTCGCCGGTGCGCAGCAGGTTGCGGGTGGTCTGCGAGCTGGCGGCGATGCCGATCACGCCGCGCCAGCCGAGCCAGAACGCGGACGAGATCGGCGCGAGATTGGGCGTGCCGTTTTCGTTCAGCGTGCTGACCAGCACGACGGGCGTGCCGAAATAGAGGATGTTCGGTTCGGTGACGCAATGCGGCGCATTCATGGCGGGTGCCCTCGGTGACGAATCAGTCCGCATGCTGATTCTGTCGCGGCGGCGCGGCGCTCCGAATCTTGTCGTGTCATTCCGGAGGGGGCGCAGGCGGCGTGGGCGCCGCAATGGGCAGGCCGGCATCACGCGCGCTTTTCCGCTAGAGTAGGAAATCGCAGGCCGCGACCGCCGCACCACGCACGCGGGCGCGGCCACGTTCCGCCAACGCACACGAGGGCCTGATGGATACCGAGCAACGCTACACCGCCAATGCACCGACGCGCGCGGAAGTCGACGCACTGGGCGGCGCAACCGTCATCGAATTCGGCGCGAACTGGTGCGGGATCTGCGCAGGCGCGCAGCCCGCGATCACTGCGTCGTTCTCCGCGCATCCTGCGGTGCGGCACCTGAAGATCGAGGATGGCCCGGGCCGCCCGCTCGGCCGCTCGTTCGGCGTGAAGCTGTGGCCGACACTCGTCTTCCTGCGCGACGGTGTCGAGGTCGCGCGCGTCGTGCGCCCGGCCGACGCGAAGCAGATCGAAGCCGACGGCTTCGCCGCGCTCGCCTGAGGTCGCCGAGATGCAACAGGCCCTCACGCACATCGGCGTCGACACGCGCGGCAGCGGCCTCGTCGAATTCACGCCGCAGGTGCGCGCATTCGTCGACCAGCAGGCGATCCGCACCGGCCTGCTCACGGTGTTCTGCCGCCATACGTCGGCGTCGCTGCTGATCCAGGAGAATGCGGATCCATCGGTGCAGCGCGATCTCGAACGCTACTTCGCGACGCTCGCACCGGAGGACGCCACGCGCTACGAGCACGACACCGAAGGGCCCGACGACATGCCCGCGCATCTGCGCACGGCGCTCACGCAGGTACAGCTGTCGATCCCGGTCGAGCACGGGCGCATGGTGCTCGGCACGTGGCAGGGCATCTACCTGTTCGAGCATCGCCGCGCCGCGCACCGGCGCGACATCGTGCTGCATCTGATCGGCGAATGAGTCTCGACGGGTGACGTTGCGCGCGGCTCGCAATGCGGTGCCGGTGCGCACACGGCATCGCGGGCTTACGCGAGCAGTTTGTCGACGAGCGCGCCGAGTTCGCGCAGGTGGACGGGCTTCGGCAGGAATGCGTCGAATACCCGCTTGTTTTCGCCCAGCGCAGCCGATTCATATGCACTGACGCCGAGGATCGCCGGATGCCGGCCGTCGTCGTCGGGTTGCGCTACCGCGCGCATGCGCCGTGCGACGTCGAAACCGCTCAGGTCCGGAAGCTCGAGATCGAGCACGACGATGTCGTAGCGGCTCGCACCGAAGCGCGCGACGCCTTCCTGCCCGGTGCTGCACAGATCGACGTCGATGCCGAGCGCCGACAGCATCGCGCCGAGCGTTTCGCGTGCGTTGTCGTCGTCGTCGACCACCAGCGCGCGCCGGTCGCGGTACGCGGCCGCGTGCGGCAGCGCGGGCGCGTCGCCGGCCGCATTGCCGGCGGTGTCGATGCCGGGCACTTCGGCCGGCAGCGTCACGACGAACTCGCTGCCTTCGCCCACCGTGCTGCGCACGTCCACATGCCCGCGCAGCGTCGTCACGATTTCGCGCACGACGGCGAGCCCCATGCCGATTCCGTCCACATGCAGCCCGACCGCGTCGTTCGCGCGATAGAACGGCTCGAAGATCTTCGACAGGTGCTGTTTCGCGATGCCGGCGCCCGTGTCGCGCACGACGATCTTCAATTGCTGGCCGGCCGGCGCGTCGGCGAGCGTGATCGACACGTCGATCGAGCCGCCGAGCGTGTACTTGACCGAGTTCTCGATCAGGTTCGACAGCACCTGACGCAGCAGCTTGCGATCGGAACGGATCGCAAGCTCGTGCGGCTCGACTCGCTGCGCGACCGTGATCCGCCTGGCCGCGATCTTCTCGCGCAGCGGGTCGAGCACCTCGGCGAGCAGCGACGCGATGCCGACGGTTTCCCGCTCGGCGAGGCGCTTCGTCGAGCGCAGCTTGATGTAGTCGGTCAGGTCCTTGACGAGCGCTTCGAGGGACAGCGCGGAATTCTGCAGCCGCCGGATCGTCTTCAGGTTCGCGTCCGACTGCGGGCGCGCGAGGAGGATCTCGACCGATCCGCAGATCGCCTGCAGCGGCGTGCGCAACTCGTGGCTGACCATCCCGAGGAAGGCGTTCTTCGCCTCGATCATTTCGAACGCGCGATCGGACGCCTTGCGTTCCGCGTCGAGCGCCGCGTCCTGCCGTTCGAGCAGGTCGTCACGCGTGCGCATCGTATAGAACAGCAGCAGGAACAGCGCGCAGAGGATCACGCCGAGCACGATGCCGAGGATCAGAATCGCGCGCTGCTTTTCCTTCAGCTGATGGAACGTGAAGTCGCGCTGCGCCATCTCGATCGCGCGGAAATAGTTCGCGAGGCCGTTGACCTTCGGCCAGTACGCGTTCACGTCGTCGATCACCTGCCGTGCGCGCTTCGGCGAATCGCGCAACGGCGGTATGTCGCGCTTCAGGCGCGTCATGAATTCGCCGAGCGCGTCGATCTCGTTGCGCGCGCGCGGGATGCGCAGCCAGTATTGGGACACTTCCGACGGCCGCTGCAGAAAGCCGAACGACACCGACAGGCTGTCGAGCTGCATCTGGACGTGATTGAAGTCGTCGTCCTCGTGCGTCGCGTAGAGGATCAGTTGCCGGTCGAACCGCGTATAGACGTTCCGGTATTGCGCGGCGGTCCAGAACACGCCTTCGCGCGGCCCTTCGAGTACGCCCTCGTTGACCGAGGTGGCGAGGAGGTCCCACAGCAGGAACGCCCACGCGGCGAACCCCATGATCCACAGCGAGCCGAGGACCAGGATGATTTTTCTATTTTTCCATCGCCCGCGTTTCATTTCACCGTCAGGCCGATGATCTGCCACGCGAACTTGGCTTCGCCGAGCGGCGTCTTCAGTTCGTCGGGATACTGGTCGCGCGGGTACATGATCCACAGCGGGCCATAGTTGTCGTTGTCGAGCACCTTGCCGTTCATCGTCCGCGCGAGGATCACGCCGTAGCGGTCGGCGTCGGACACGGGAATCGTGAACGTGTACTCGTCGATGCAGCGGAACTCGATCTGCGTGCCGTGCGCGCCGACGGTCTTCAGGATGTCGGACAGGCGCGGGCCGGTGAAGGTCGCCTTCGGCGTCCAGCTCGTCGACGTGACGATCGTGTGCTGGGGCAGCGCCATCAGCGCCTGCTCGGAGAAGACGTAGGCCGTCTTGCCCGGCTGGTTGTGCCTGTCGATCTTGCCGTCGACGGTGAACGTGAACGACGAGGCGGCCCACGCCGCGGCGGCCATGCCGAGCAGGCAGGCCGTCAGCAGGCTCTTGGTCCAGATGGTCGGAATTCGCATGTCATTCCCTCGGTCTTGTCGCGTGGTGTCGTGGCTTGTGTTTCCGGTCTCAGTTCGCGGCGGCTGCGGCCGGCAGCGTGATCTTCAGTTCGCGCGCCACTTCGGCGAACAGGATCGGCAGGCGCACCGGCTTTTCCTCGCAGCGCGCGTTGTAGTGCGACACGATGTGCGCGATTTCGTCTTCGCTGGCTTCACCGGTCGAGATCTTGCCGGTCAGCAGGAAGATCGGCGCGCCGCTGTTCTCGCTCGAGCGGATGCCGCGCACGAGCTCGGCGGCGGTCTGGTCGCCGAGCATCCAGTCGAGGATGTAACCGTCGAAATCCTCTACCTCGAGTGCCTTGCGGAACGATGCGCCGTCGAAGTACGGAATCGCGTTCACGCCTTTTTCGATGAAATATTCACATACGGTTTCGGCGACGTCCTGCGAATCGTCGACCACGGCGATCCGCGCCGCATACACGTTCGGCTGGGACGAGCGCAGCTCGATCACGTCGACCGGATACGTGCGGCCCTCGCGCGCGTGCTGACGCTCGGTGATGAGCCACTCGCCCTGCCATTGCAGCGCGACGAAGTCCGTCTCGATCTGGCTGCTGGCCTTGGTCGAGATCGCGGCGCGGCAGCGAAAGCGCCGTGACTCGATCACGAGCGTCGCGTCGATCATCTCGGCGGCGGCCGGCTGCGTGCCCTTGTCGTCGAGCAGGATCGCGGGCGGCACGCCGAAATGCGTCGCGATGTCCTGCAACTGCGACAGGTTCCACGGGATCAGGCCCTTCATCTTGCGGGTGACGACAGAGAAGCTGAGGCCGAGCACGTTCGCGATCGTCGTGTTGTGACTTCGCGGCGGAATGCCGTTCCGGTTCAGTAGGTCGCGCACCTTGTTGGCGGTGATCAGATCGACGTTGGCCTGCTCGCTGTTGGACATCTCGATGGGGTCTCCAGGGGTTTTGGCGAGGGAGAGCATATCAAAACTGACGTGACACGCAAACTTTGAAAAAGCGAATCACCTTGACATGCTGTTTTTCTCCATTATTATTGCTCACCACGTCACCTTTGTTTGTCGCGTCATGTTTGGAGATCGCAGCCGGCGGGAGCCGGTACAACGAAAAGCGACAACGATGAAGCGGTGACTGAACGATTCGAAGAGAGAACCTGAGAGAGCCTTGGGGTGCGTGTCGGCGTCGACGGATTGTATCCGTTGCGCCGCGCGCCGCCGGGTGCGAGCTCACGGGGGTGAAAGGCTCGAAGAATTGCGGCGCCAATAAAACTTGAGGAAAGTACCAATGTTCCGCCGTCTACTCGCACCGGGGCTGCTGTTGCTGTTGGCCGCGTGCGCGCAGGATCCGTCCGTCACCGGCAACACGGTGCGGATCTGCGACGACACGGGTTGTTCTTACCGCCCGAAAGATCAGGTCTCCTATCAGAAAAAGGACGATTCGGAAGACCGGGAAGATCCGCGCATCGCCGCGCTGAAGCAAACCGCGAAGACCCAGCCGAAGGCCGCGTACGACCTCGGCCTGCGCTACTTCCGCGGCGACGGCGTGCGCCAGGACAGCTACCAGGCCCTCAAGTGGATGCGCGAGGCCGCCGAGCGCGGTGACCTGCAGGCGCAGAAGGCGCTCGGCAGTTTCTACCTGTTCGGCCTCGAGGAAATGGGCTCCGACGCGCGCGAAGCGGAGAAGTGGCTGTCGATCGCGGCCGGCCGCGGCGACAAGGAGTCGAAGAAGCTGCTCGACCTTGCACGCAAGGCCAAGAAGGAAGACGAAGAAGACTGGAAATGGCGCACGCAGTGGCGTGACGTCTATTACGGCTACTGGTACTCGGGCTATCCGTACTACGGCGTCTGGCAGCAGACGTACTGGTACTACTGACCGGGCCTGAAGCAACGGGGGCAGCAGCGGGGAGACCACCATCGCGCGCCAGCCGGGGGGCTTATCGAAGTTCGCACGAACACATAAGCCGAACAACGACTCTAATCGATCGACAACGACATGAAGACCAACCTTTCCCAACGTCTCACTCAAGGTGCGCTGGTCGCAGCGCTTTGCGCGTCCGTGGCGGGCTGCGGCGGCATGGTGACGCCCGGCGGTCAGAACGCGGGCGTGACCGGTGCCGCCGCGGGCGGCACGAGCGCCGGCGCCGATACGGGGCTGCAGCGCTGCGCGTCGCCGCTCGGCACGATCGCGGTCGACGACGGCCGCAATGCCGACTGGTGGGGCCCGTTCGGCAGCGCGACCAAGATGACGACGATCGACCCGCTGCTGCGCCTGGCCGTCCAGCAGTCGAACTGCTTCGTGATCACGTCGATCGGCAACCAGAAGAGCGACGCGCGCCTGTCGCGCATCACGCAGTTGCAGCGCAACTCGGGCGAATACCGCGCGGGCTCGAAGCAGCAGAAGGGCCAGCGTGTCGCGGCCGACTACTACATGGAACCGCAGATCGTCATCAACGATTCGCCGATCGGCGGCATCGGCAGCATGATCGGCGGGCTGATCGGCAACAGCGCGGTGGCGGCTGTGGCCGGCCACCTGCAGACGAAGGCATCGGTCGTCACGCTGACGCTGTTCGACGTGCGCTCGGCCGTGCAGATCGCGGCATCGGAAGGCAGCTCGACGGCGACCAACTACGGTGCCGCGCTGGGCGGCTTCGGCGGCGGCGTGGGCGGTGCGCTCGCGGGCTTCTCGTCGACGCCGGAAGGCAAGGCGACGGTCGTCGCGTTCATCGACGCGTACAACAAGATGGTCGTCGCACTGCGCAGCTACAAGGCGCAGGACGTCAAGGGCGGCCTCGGCCGCGGCGGCCAGCTGCAGGTCAACTGACGTTGACCGGCCCGCGGCGCGCCGCGGGCCGATTTCCGATTCGAGACTGTCCGTACGCGTGGTGTGATTCCGCGCGTACCGGCTTCGCTCATCTTTTTTGCTTCGAGGTGACCCCGATGAAAGCCGCTGCATTGATCGCATTGACCTGTCTGGCGCTGACCGCTTGCGGCGGCGACGACAATTCCTCGCCCGCCGCGTCCGGCGGATCGGGGACGAGCAACAACGGCGGCACTGGTGGCACTGGTGGCACAGGCGGTAGTGGAAGCGGCGGCAACGGCGGCAGCGGTGGCTCGGGCGGTTCGGGCGGCGGCACGATGACGTGGCGCTACGACGCGCAGCCGACCGCGGCGGATCAGGCGAGTTTCCTGACGCTCCTCAACAGTGAAGGCGCAAAGGGCTACCGCTATCTGGGCGACTATTACTACAACGCATCCAGCGGCGGTTCGCGCTCGATCTTCGTGAACGACGGCACCGCGCAGACCTACACGTACCAGTTGCAATCCACGCCGGGCGACTGGACGACGTTCCTCAACCAGGCCAACACGCAGGGCACGAACGGCTATCGCTACGAAGGGCCGCTCATGTACGGCTACCTGTATCGCAAGGATGGCGGTTCGTCGGCCACCTACACGTACACGACGACCGGCCTGCCTGCCGACCCGAACGCGTTCCTCACGCAGGCGAACGGCCAGGGCCAGTCGGGCTACTGGTTCCTGGGTCCGATGGTGATCGGCTCGGTACAGGCGAACGTGTACATGAAGAACAATGCGTCGGGCGCGACCTACACGTACGACGCCCTCACGCCGACGACGAACGTCAGCGACTTCATCGCGCAGGCCAACAGCGAAGGCGCGAAGGGTTATCGCGCGAAGGGCGGGATGCTGTTCGGCAGCACGATCTCGTGGGTCTACGTGAAAGACCAGACGCAATCGCCGACCTTCACCTACCAGTCGGCCGCGATCCAGTCGACCGGCGCGAGCTTCGTGCAGCAGGCGAACGGTTTCGGTGCGCAAGGCTCCGCTTACCTGAGCGATATCGCGCTCGGCACCACGCCGCCGATCGTGACGGCATCGTTCTATTTCAAGCCGACGAACTGCACGGGCTTCCTGTGCACGACGCTCAATCCGCTCACGCAGAACTGAGCGGGCGCTGCCGGCACAACGGCGGTGCGCGGGCGATCCTGCCGGGTCGTTCCGCGCGGGTCGAATCGGGTGCCTCGGTGCGTCGCGAGATTCGTTGACGCATCTTTTGCCGCCGGCTTGCCGGCGGTATTTCATTTCGGGCGTGCCTGCGGCGATTCGATGAAGCAACCTATCCGGACGGACAGGTGCGCGACACGCGATTCTGCCGTCGAGTTTCGTTCAAGTTCAAAACAATCATTCAAAAAAATAGGACGTTTACTAAAAGGATAATGCACGCCTGATTTTCGCAGTGTCGTTTGGCATGATCGGGACATCGCTATCCCGATTGTTTCCATCGTGACGTCCATCCGCAGGGGATCTGCCACAGGTCCGCGCTCAGGGCTCCGTCACGCCGAGTCATGCCATACAGCACGCTTCAGTCCATTCGCCGCTACCAGAGCATTTCGATGTTCGGGGGCGGCATCGTCGTCACGATCCTGATCCTGATCGCCTGCGGGCTCGGGATCACGTCGATCGTCTACGGCTATCTGGACGGCGAGCGGCGCAATTTCCTGAACGGTGTCGAGGAAGCCTCGGACGAGATACAGGTGGCCGAGACGTCGTTCCGCAACGGCGTCACGAATACGCAACTCATCTGGCGAGAGATCGGCGCGGCGCCGGCCGACGTCGTGCACACGTTCTTCGCCGACGGCCAGCAGCTCGCGATCAAGCCGTATCCGTCGCTCGTGGTCGGCGTGCCGGGGCAAACGGCGCAGCGCGACGAGGTCGCGCGCTATCTCGCGTTGTCGTTCCTGCTGTCGCGCATCTGCGCGGCGAGTTCGCTCAATCGCGGGCGCACGCTCGAGGGTTACCACTACAGCACGCGCACGGGCGTCTTCGGCCTCGTGCCGCACCTGACGCGCGACAATCCCGCGCTGGCGTCGGCCGGCGCACGTGCTCGATGCGTTGCGCGTCGATTTCGACGGCTCGCCGCCGGCCCCGAACGACGGTCGGCCGAATGTCCGCTGGCTGCCGCCCTACGTCAACCCCGTCACCGGGCAGGTGCGCATCCGCGTTGCCGCCGAGGCGCGCGCCGCCGGCCAGCCGTTCGCGGTGCTGGTCACCGAATACGCACCCGAATACCTGCTGTCATGGCTGCCCGGGCGGGCCCTGGCCGGCACGTTCTTCGTCACGTCGGCGGACAACCGGCTGATCGCGATCGATCCCGACGTCGAACGCACGAACGCACTCACCGAGCGCTTGTTGAACCTCGATGTCGCGCATCGTGGCGCCGTGTCCGCCGAGCCGCTCTTTCGCGACGGCGCGATCGTGTTCAGCAGCAAGCTCGCGGCAACCGGCTGGACGATCGCCTATGCGCTGTCGTGGGGCGACGTGGTGGCCGGCATCGGCGTGCAGGCCGGCGCGCTCGCGGCGTCGACCCTCGTTGCGATCGTCGTGATGTGGTTGCTGCTCGTGCGCTTTCACCGGCGCGTGCTTGTGCCTGTGTATGCACGCTCGGCCCGCGTGTTCGACAGCGAGGCGCTGTGCCGCAGCGTGATCGCGATGGCGCCGGTCGGCATCGGCCTCGTGTCGCTGTCCGACCGGCGCGTGATGCTCGCGAGCGACGCACTCACGCAGATGCTGCTGCCGCATGAAGGCGATCACCATGCGCTGTCCGCGCAGGTACTCGAGAAGTACGACGCGTTCGTCGCGAACGGCGGGGCAGGCCGGACGATGACGACCGAACTCATGCTCGATGCACGCGGCGATGCGCCGCTGCACCTGGAGGTCATCGCGCACAGCGCACGTTATCAGGGCGAGGACGTGCTGATTGCGACGTTCGCCGACACGAGCGCGCAGCGCCGCCTCGTTCGTCAGCTCGAGGAAGCCGTGCGCGCGGCCGATTCGGCGAATGCGGCCAAGTCGTCGTTTCTCGCCGCGACGAGCCATGAGATCCGCACGCCGCTCAACGTGATCCTCGGCAACCTCGAGCTGCTCGAGCGCACGGCGCTCGACGCATCGCAGCAGAGCCGCGTGCGGACGTTGCGCGCGTCGGCCGAAGGGCTGCTCGCGATCGTCAGCGACGTGCTCGATTTCTCGAAGATCGAAGCTGGCGCGATGTCGGTCGAGTCGATCGAGTTCGACGTGATCGCGGTGATCGAACGCGAGCTCGCGGCCTTCGCACCGGTCGCAAAGGCAAAAGGGTTGCCGCTGTTCGCCGATATCGATGCGAGCGGCGCGCAGCGGATGCGTGGTGATCCGACGCGGCTCGCACAGGTGGTCGGCAACCTGTTGAGCAACGCGATCAAGTTCACGAGCGACGGGCGTATCGTCGCGCGCGTGGCGGTCGGGCGGAGTGCGCGTGGTGCGCCCGAGATCGCGATCGGCATCGAGGATACCGGCATCGGGATCGACTTCGCGCAGCAGAACAGGCTGTTCAAGCCGTTCTCGCAGGTCGACGCATCGATCACGCGGCGCTACGGCGGCACGGGGCTCGGGCTCGCGCTGTGCGATCGGCTGGTCGCGGCGATGGGCGGCACGATTTCGGTCGACAGCGCGCCGCGTGTCGGCAGCCTGTTTACCGTGCGCTTGCCGCTGCGCGCGGGCATTGCGCCGAAATCCCCGGCCGGCACGGGCGCCGGCCAGACGCTGATCGTCGTGTCGCCGGAGGACGCGTGGCGTGCGTTTGCATTTCCCCATCTGCGGGCATGGGGTTTCGACGTCGCGATGCATCCGAGTCCGATCGGGATTGCCGCCGGGTGCCTCGCGCGTGCACACGCGATCGTGCTCTTCGGCGATTCCGACCAATGGCGGCGCGAAGAGCTCGACAGTCTTGGTGGGGAGACGCCGGTCGTGCTGGCTACGCCGGACGGCCCGCTGCAGCCGGATGTCGCGGGCCGGACGATCCGCGTGTCGAGTTATTCGCTGAACGGGCTGTGCATGGCAATCGCGCAGGCGCGAGTCGCTACCGCCGAGTCGCCGCGCGGGCCGGGGCGCGCGACCGATTTCTGGCAGCCGTTGTTGCCGGCCTCCAGTGCGCGTGTGCCGCGTGTGCTGGTGGCCGACGATGCGGCGGTCAACGGGTCGATTTTCCGCGAGCAGCTGGATGTGCTCGGTTGCACGGTCCGGTGCGTGTCGTCCGGCGGCGCGGCGCTCGACACGCTCGCGAACGGCACGTGGGACGTGCTGCTGCTCGGCGCCGACCTGCCCGACATGTCGGCCCGGGAACTGGCGGAAGCCGTTCATGCGCGCGCCTTGCCGTGCGACATGATCGTCGTGGCATCGCATCTGGTGCCCGACGATGCCCGGCGCTACGCGGCATCGAACGTCGCGTGCGTGTTGACCAAGCCGGTAACGCTGGCCGACCTGCGCCGCGGCCTCGTACGCATCGCGCGGCGGCGCGGGATCGTGTTGCCCGCGGGCGCGGCGGACGGGCGGCTTGCTTCGGGCGTAATGGCCGCTGCGGCGGCACACTGGCCGGGACGCTAGAAATGGCGGCGCATCGGCGACGTAGATCGCCTGCGTCAGAACAGGGAAGGCAGATACGCCGCATTGCTTCGATGCCGCGTGAATTCGACTGAAGAAGGAAGGGTAAGGCAGTGCGCTATATGGGAAAGGTGTTCGGGCTGCTGCTTGGATTCGCGACGTTGCCGGAGAAATCCCGACGGGATTTCCTGACGAAGCTGAACGAATTCATGATGATGTCGCCGTCGCAGAAGCGGCGGGCCATCACCGAGTGGCAGCACGTCGCGGATGACAGGTCTGGTGAGCAGGACAAAACCGCGGTCAAGCATTAGGGCGCGGCTTCGGCCGCCTTGCGGGACGGGATGGATCGACGGCGTGGGGGCGCCGCCGATCGGACGTGCATGGGCGGCGGACTCTCGACGGTTCGGCCCGTAACGTCACGCCGGGCGCGTCTGCGTGCGTGATGGCATGTGCGTCGGATCGTGGCGGGTACAGGCCGCCACGCCGGAGCGCAGAGCCGCCGCGGAACCCGTCTATTATCTTAAAATTTCGCTGCACACCGCCGGGTTCGCCGAACGCCGTGACGCGACCGTGTTGCGGGATCGATTCAAGTCCCGGCGCGTCGCACAACATGGCACGTCAGGCCGCGTGTATCGGGAGAAGAAGATAAATGGATGAATTTTTTGTGCGAGTGATGGTGGCGGACGATCATCCTTCGTCCGCACTCGGAATGTCGCAGGCGCTCGCGGGCAGCAGCACGATCAAGCTGCTCGGCACTGTCTCGAATTCGACCGATCTCGTGGCGATGCTCGACGAGCAGCAAAGCGACGTGCTCGTCGTCGACTACGTCATGCCCGGCGGCAAGTATGGCGACGGTCTTTCACTGCTGTCCTTCCTCCAGCGTCGCTACCCGGCACTTCGCCTCGTGACGATCACGATGATCGACAACCCGAGCGTGCTGCTCGCGATCCAGAAGCAGGGTGTCGGGTGCATCCTGAGCAAGTCCGATGCGATTTCGCATCTGGTCGGCGCGGTGCATGCGGCTTTCGTCGGTGCCAATTATCTGTCTCCGTTCGTCAAGAAGCTGCTGGAGGATTGCCAGCCGTCGGCGGGTGTCCGCACGCTGACCGCCCGCGAGATCGAAGTCGTGCGGCTTTACGGGGCCGGCCTGACGGTCGGCGAGATCGCCGTCCAGCTTCATCGCAGCAAGCAGACGATCAGTTCGCGGAAATCGAGCGCGATGAAGAAGCTCGGTATCGTTCGCGATGCCGATCTGATTCGCTATGCGAGCGAGGGCCATCTGCCCGACTTGCCCGAGGCCGGTGCATGAACGGCGCCCGGCGGACAGTACCGAGTGACCCGGACAACGCATGACGCGGTGCCGGTGCCGAGACGACTTCGACGACACCTATGCCCACCAAACTGAAAACGCTGATCGCGCATGCCGCGGCCGCGGGCCGCAAGCCGTTCGAACCGGGGCGCGTGCGACGCCAGCAGCAATGGTTGCTGTACGGAAGCGGTGTGGCGATCACGGTGTTCGTGCTGGTCTGCGCGGCACTGGTCGCGCAGCTCGACCTGCAGGAGTCGGTTGCGCGTGACCGTTCCGAGTTCCTGCTACGCAAGGCCGACCTGCTCGCGGAGATGGAGGTGGTCAGGGCGCTCCAGAATCGCTATGTCGAAAACCTCGAGTTGATGGCCCGGCACTTGCCGACCGCGCCGTCCGATGCACTCAAGCGGTTTGCCGACGATCGCGGCAGGCTGGCCGTTCTCGGACACACGGGACGCGTGGCGGTGGCCGCGTTCGCGGCCGATCCGTCGCCCCGGCCAGGGGGGCCTACGCGCCGTTTCTTGCGGCGTTTCTCGAGCCGGTCGAGAAGACGGGTGTCATGCCGCCGAGGCAGCCCGGCGGCCCGGGCATGGGCGGATATCTGATCGATCCGGACGGCGGCTTCGTCATCGTGGCCGGGTATCCGCTGGTGAAGGCGACGCTCGCGCTGCCGGCCGGTTTCGACGTGAAGGCGTTGATCCGGCAGTTGCAGCCGCCGGCCGAGTATGTATCGGCGGCTGCCGCGCCCGGCAATCGGCAGATTTTTCTGGACCGGCGGCAGGATCCGCTGCTCGGGCGGTCCGTGCTGCGGTTCGCGCAGGCGGTGCGGGACAGCCAGGGCAAGCCGGTCGCATGGTTTGTCGTTGTCGCGCGGCCGGAGATCGACGACATCCTGCGCGCCTCGTCCTCCGGCCATGACTATGCACTGGTCGATTCGAACACGAATGTCCTGACCGGCCGGCAGGCTGCCCCCGCGCTGACCGCCCGCGCGCTCGATTATGCGCGCGCGATCGGTGGCGAGCGGGCCGCCGCACACCGTGTCGGCACGAGTATCGTCATCGGCGACCGCATGCCGGGGTTCCGCGAGGTGCTGACCGCGACGTATTCGTGGCGCGGCCTGTTCGACGACGTGGCCGTCCGCCTGGGTATCGCAACCGGTCTCGCGTTGCTCGCGATCGGGACGGTGTGGTTCGCGATCGTCATGTTCGACCGGCGCGCGCTGCGCCCTGCCAACCGCCGCGCGATCCGGCTGATCGAAAGCGAGGCGCTGAACCGCACGCTGATTCGCACGGCGCCGGCCGGCATCATGCTGCTGGCGCTGGCCAACGGCGACACGATGGCGCGCAACGAGGCCGCACAGGCTTATGGCGGCACCGGCATGGCGCCGTCGCTCGGCAAGCGCATCTGGCAGGCATACCGCGACAGTATCGCGGGCGGTCGGAAGCCGCGCGTCGTCACGCACGAGTTGTCGGTCGACCGCGCCGATGGCGGGGCGGCCTACCTTGCGGCGCACATCGTCCGTACCCGCTATCGCGGCGTCGATGTACTGCTCTGTACGCTGACCGACATCACCGCGCGCAAGCAGGCCGAGGACAAGCTGCGCGAGGCACGCGAAGCCGCGGACGACGCGAACAAGGCGAAGTCGACCTTCCTGGCGACGATGAGCCACGAGATTCGCACGCCGCTGAACGCGATCGTCGGCAATCTCGAATTGATGGCGCGTGCGGCATTGCCATCGACCGAACAGCGTCGGCTGCAGACGGTCATGTCGTCGTCCGACGCACTGCTGCGCGTGATCAACGACGTGCTCGACCTGTCGAAGGCCGAATCCAACCAGATGGTGCTGGAAGCCGTGCCGTTCGACCTTCGAGCCGTGCTGCTCGACGTCGCGGCGATCTTTCGTCCGCTCGCCGAAGCGAAACGGCTCGTACTCGAATGCCGTGTCGCGCCGGGGCTGGCCGACGGTTACGTCGGCGATCCGACCCGCCTGCGCCAGATCGTGTCGAACCTTGTCAGTAATGCGATCAAGTTCACCGAGCATGGCAGCGTGACGATCGACGCGCTGCCGGCCGTCGCTTCCGGCCGGCAGCACGGCGTCGAAATCTCGGTGCGCGACACGGGCATCGGCATTCCTGCGGAAGCGCTACCGGCGCTGTTCGATGTGTACGTGCAGACCGATCCGTCGATTTACCGGCGCTTCGGCGGCACGGGGCTGGGGCTGCCGCTTTGCGGACGTCTCGCGCGCCTGATGAGCGGTGCGCTGACGGTCGACAGCCAACCGGGTGCGGGGACGACCTTCACCGCATCGCTGCTGTTGGCGAGGGCGCCGTCCGGATGGCGCGTTGCGTTCGACGACGAACCCGCCACGACGCCAGCGTGGCCGACGCGCCCGGACGGCGGTGTGCCGCTGCGCGTGCTCGTCGCGGAAGATCACCCGGCGAGCCGCGTGTTGTTGCGGGATCAGCTCGATGCGCTGAGCTACGATGCGACGATCGTCACGAACGGCGTCGAGGCGATGCGTGCGTACTTTTCGCAGTCGTTCGATGTCGTGCTGACCGATCTAGGCATGCCCGAACTCGACGGCTTCGCGCTGGCGAACTTCCTGCGCGAGCAGGGGGCGACGGTACCCGTGATCGCGATGACCGCGCACGCGACCGAAGAGGACCGTCGGCGGTGCGCACAGGTTGGCGTCGCGGAGGTCGTGCTCAAGCCGCTGTCGATCGATGCGCTCGATGCGGTGTTGCGGCGCCACGGGGGGCGCGGCGCGACGGCGTTGCACGCGGTCGATCGCGACGACCGGCAGGTGTCGTTGATGACGGAAGAGATGTGCGAACAATTGCGTGCCGCGACGCTGCGCTCGCTGGCGACGATCGACGCCGCATTGCTGCGCGGCGACGACGATTGCCTCAAGGGCGAGCTGCATTCGATGCGAGGCGGCTTCGCGCTGGCCGGCGACGCAGACGCGAGCGATGCGTGCGCGAGAGGCGAGCGTGCGCTGGCCGCGGGCGGTGTCGATGCGCTCAAGCCGGAATGGCCGGCGATGCGCGAGGAGGTGGAGGCTGCGCTGTCGAGATTGCCCGGCGACTGAACGGAACGACGCCGTGCTTGCCGGCGCGACGGCGGGAGAGGCTTGCGACGTGGACGGCCGACGACCGCGAACGCTGCGCAGTCGTGCGCACTGGATCGTCGAGAGGTACGCGCTCGCCGGGCGATCGTATTCATGGACTGACGCGCGAACGCCATGATGGGCGCGGCGATGGTCCCAGGCCGCCGCGCCGACACGCCGCCGTGCCGCAAGCGAGGCGACACGCGGGCACCGCACGCCGCCGCGCAGAACGGCACGGCGCTCGACAACCGGTTATCCGGCATGAGTGCGCCGCCGGCGGATGCCGGAGGCGGCTGCATCATTGCGTGGAATTGGCCCATCGCGCGCGGGATCGACTTCGGATACCCATCAGCCGTTGCGGAAGATCTCCGCATAAGCACTCAACGCCGGCACTCCGCCAAGGTGCGCATACAGCACCTTCGACCCCGGCTCGAATTCCCCGCGCTGCACCTTGTCGATCATCCCGTGCATCGATTTCCCTTCATAGACGGGATCGGTCAGCATGCCTTCCAGCCGCGCACACAGACGAATCGCCTCCAGCGTGCCATCGTTCGGGAGTCCGTATTCCGGCCCGGCATAGCGCGTGTCGAGCACCACGTCCTTCGTTTCGATATCGCGCCCCAGCCCGACCAGCTCGGCCGTGTGCCGTGCGATCCGCGTGATCTGCTCGTGTGTGCGCTCGGGCGTCGCCGACGCGTCGATGCCGATCACGCGATCCGCGCGTCCGTCGGCCGCGAAGCCGACGACCATCCCCGCCTGCGTGCTGCCCGTGACCGAGCAGACCACGATGTAATCGAACTTGAAGCCGAGCTGCGCTTCCTGTTCCCGCACTTCTTCCGCGAAGCCCACGAACCCGAGCCCGCCGAGCGGATGCTCGGAACACCCGGCCGGTATCGGATACGGCTTGCCGCCCGACTGCCGCACGCTCTCCATCGCTTCTTCCCAGCTGCGGCGAATGCCGATGTCGAAACCGTCGGCGACGAGCCGCACGTCGGCACCCATCATCCGCGACAGCTGGATGTTGCCGACGCGGTCGTACACGGGGTCTTCATAGTTGACCCAGTGCTCCTGCACGAGCACGCACTTCATCCCGAGATGCGCGGCGACGGCCGCGACCTGGCGCGTCTGGTTCGACTGCACGCCGCCGATCGACACGAGCGTGTCGGCACCTTGCGCGAGCGCGTCGGGCACGAGGTATTCGAGCTTGCGCGTCTTGTTGCCGCCGAATGCGAGGCCGCTGTTGCAGTCCTCGCGCTTCGCATACAGCTCGACCTTGCCGCCGAGATGCGCGCTCAGGCGCTTGAGCGGCTGGATCGGGGTCGGGCCGAACGTGAGCGGATAACGGGGGAAACGTTGCAGGTTCATCGACAAGCTCCGAGGGAAGGTGGGCAGGAAACCGGATCGGTCGGGTGCTGCTCGCACGCCGTGTCCCGATGGAAAAATGATAGGCAGGACGGTGCGAAATGAGCTTGCGAAATAAATGGTGACGACCTACGTTATCGATGAGATATTGATGGTAGAGACAATTTTGATTCTCAAAACGGATGGGAGGCGCAATGAAATTAGATCGCGGTAGCACATCCCCGGCCGACGCCGCGCCGGCGCTCGATCGCATCGACCGGGCGATCCTGCGGCAGTTGCAGCAGGATGCGTCGATTTCGAACGTGAGCCTTGCCGCGAAGGTGAAGCTGAGCGCGCCGGCATGTCTGCGGCGCGTCGAGCGGTTGAAGGAGATGGGATTGATTCGCGGCATCGTCGCGTTGCTCGACCCGAAGCCGCTGGGTGCCGGGATGCTGGTCGTGATCGGCTTCGTGCTGGATCGCTCGACACCGGAGGCGTTCGCCGAATTCGAGAAGGCCGCGCAGAAAGTGTCGGGGTGTGTCGAGTGCCACGTCGTGACGGGCGAATTCGACTACTTCATGCTGGTCCGCACGCGCGACAACGAGAGCTTCAACCGGTTGCATGCCGAGCAGTTGCTGTACCTGCCCGGCGTGCGGCAGGTGCGCTCGTTCATGGTGCTCAAGGAGATTCTGTCGACGCACGCGTTGCCGGTGTAGCGCGGAGCGCCGTCGATTCTCGTTGGTGACGGATATGCCGTTTGGTCGATTGAAAACTCCCGATTGGGAGTATCAAATGGGAATGTGAATCAACCCATTTGGGAGTCGCCATGGCAGCAACCACACGTTTGCCCGACCGATTTCAACTTGCTGCTGAACCCGCTGCATGCGGATTTTGCTTCAAGTGTGAAAGTGATCGGCAAAGAAGCGTTCGTGCTGGATCCCCGCCCGTTTGGTTGACCAAAGAATTGCTTTGGTTGACGAATCGTCGTCGGCTGCAGCCCGGTCGCGTCACTCGGTCAGCGCTGCCACGGCGCGACGCCTGGAGGCGAGGTCTTGCCGAGACGCTCGCGTGCGTCTCGCACGACCGCCGCATCGAGTTCCCCGTCATCGGCCAGCGCCTTCAGCGCGGCGAGCACGATGCTCGCGCGATCGACCTCGAAGAACGCGCGCAGCGCATCGCGCGTGTCGCTGCGCCCGAACCCGTCGGTGCCGAGCGTCACGTAGCGGCGCGGCACGTAGGCGCGGATCAGCTCGGGCACCGCGCGCACGTAGTCGGTCGCGGCGACCACCGGGCCGTGCGTGCCTTCGAGCATCCGCGTGACATACGACGATGCCGGGCCGTCGCCGAGCCGTGACAGCCGTTCGGCTTCCATCCCGTCGCGCTGCAATTCGCTGAAGCTCGTGACGCTCCAGACGGCCGCATCGATCCCCCAGTCGTCCTTCAGCATCCGCTGCGCGGCGAGCACTTCGCCGAGAATCGCACCCGCGCCGAGCAACTGCACGCGCGCGGTCGCGTTCGACTCGGCCGGCAGCCGGTGCATGCCCTTCAGGATGCCTTCGCGACGCGCGGCCGGATCGTCGCCGGGCATCGACGGCTGCGCGTAGTTCTCGTTCATGACGGTCACGTAATAGAACACGTCGCGCTGCTGCTCGACCATCTCGCGCATGCCGGCATCGACGATCGTCGCGACTTCGTACGCGAACGCCGGGTCGTACGCGCGGCAGTTCGGAATCGTCGACGCCGCGAGATGGCTGCTGCCGTCCTGGTGCTGCAGGCCCTCGCCGCCGAGCGTCGTGCGGCCCGACGTCGCGCCGACGAGGAAGCCGCGCGAGCGCTGGTCGGCAGCCGCCCAGATCAGGTCGCCGATGCGCTGGAAACCGAACATCGAGTAGTAGATGTAGAACGGCAGCATCGGCAGGTCGTGCACGCTGTACGACGTCGCCGCGGCGATCCACGACGACACCGCGCCGGCTTCCGAAATCCCTTCCTCGAGAATCTGCCCGCGCGTGTCCTCGCGGTAGTAGAGCATCGAGCCGAGATCCTCGGGTTCGTAGCGCTGGCCGAGCGGCGAGTAGATGCCGACCTGCCGGAACAGGCTCGCCATGCCGAACGTGCGTGCTTCGTCGGCCACGATCGGCACGATGCGCGGGCCGAGCTCGCGATCCTTGATCAACGCGGCAAGCATGCGCACGAGTGCCATCGTCGTCGACATCTCGCGGCCGGCCGCTTCCAGCGCGAACGCCCCCCAGGCCGGCATCGAAGGGACGGTCAGCCCCTTCGATGCCGCCATCCGCCTTCTGGGCAGATAGCCTCCCAGGGCAGCCCGGCGGGCATGCAGGTAACGCATTTCCGGGCTGTCTTCCGCTGGTTTGTAAAACTTCAACTGCTCGACGTCGCCGTCCGACAGCGGCAACCGGAAGCGGTCGCGGAACGCCTTCAGGTCGTCGACGTCGAGTTTCTTCTGCTGGTGGGTCGTCATCCGGCCCTGGCCGGCCGCACCCATCCCGTAACCCTTCATCGTCTTCGCGAGGATCACGGTCGGCTGGCCGCGATGGGCGAGCGCGCGCGCATATGCGGCGTGCAGCTTGCGTGCATCGTGGCCGCCGCGGCGCAGGCGGTCGATTTCGGCGTCGGTGAGCTGCGCGGCAAGCGCCTCGAGCGCCGGGTCGCGGCTGAAGAAGCGCGCGCGGTTGTACGCGCCGTCGTTCGCGGAGAAGGTCTGGAACTGGCCGTCGACGGTATCGGCGAACGCGCGCGCGAGTGCGCCCGCGTGATCGCGTGCGAACAGCGGATCCCAGTCGGAACCCCACAGCACCTTGATCGTGTTCCAGCCGGCGCCGGCGAACAGCGCCTCGAGTTCGTCGATCACGCGGCCGTTGCCGCGCACCGGGCCGTCGAGCCGCTGCAGGTTGCAGTTGATCACGAACACGAGGTTGTCGAGCCCCTCGCGGGCGGCGAGCGACAGCGCGCCGAGCGATTCGGGCTCGTCCATCTCGCCGTCGCCGAAGAAGCCCCACACGGTGCGGCCGGCGGTGTTCGCGAGCCCGCGATGCTGCAGGTAGCGCATGAAGCGCGCCTGGTAGATCGCGTTGATCGGGCCGATGCCCATCGAGCCGGTCGGGAACTGCCAGAAGTCGGGCATCAGCCACGGGTGCGGATACGAACACAGCCCGGGCCCGGCGATTTCACGGCGATAGTGCGTGAGATGGTCTTCGCCGAGAAAGCCTTCGAGATACGCACGTGCATAGACGCCCGGCGACGAATGCGGCTGGAAGTACACGAGATCGCCGCCGGGGCCGCTTTCATGGCCCGCGCCGGCCGGTGCCGCGCGGAAGAAGTGGTTGAAGCCGACTTCGAACAGGTCGGATGCCGACGCGTAGCTCGCGATGTGGCCGCCGAGCTCGCCGTACGCCCGGTTCGCGCGCACGACCATCGCGAGCGCGTTCCAGCGCAGTGCCGCGGACAGCCGTTCCTCGAGATCGGCGTCGCCCGGATAGGGCGGCTGCTCGTGCGCGGCGATCGTGTTCACGTACGGCGTGACCGGGCCGCGCGGCGCCGCGAGCCCGCGGGTGTGCGCATGCGCGGCGAGCCGGCCGAGCAGGTATTGGGCGCGCTCCTTGCCGACGTGCGCGACGACGGCGTCGAGCGCCTCCAGCCATTCGGCGGTTTCTTCAGGGTCGGCGTCGGCGTGAGCGGCGCCCGCGCGCCGCGTGGCATCGATACCGTTCGACAGGTCCGTCATCGCAGGTCTCCCGCGCGCCGGTTCGGAGCGGCGCGCATCAGTGGCAATCGGTCGGATCATGCTACCCGCCGATCCGCAAAATATGCGTCTGATTTCATTGGGATTTCGCTCGCCGATAGTGTAAATAT
This sequence comes from Burkholderia cepacia ATCC 25416, assembly GCF_001411495.1. Taxonomy (NCBI): domain Bacteria; kingdom Pseudomonadati; phylum Pseudomonadota; class Betaproteobacteria; order Burkholderiales; family Burkholderiaceae; genus Burkholderia; species Burkholderia cepacia. The sequence goes on from NZ_CP012982.1 coordinate 2,039,317, forward strand.
TCCGGTTGTGGCCACTCTTCCGGAATATTTCGACCATGAGTTCAAACCCGCGGCGGCTCGACCGCATCGACATCGGCATCCTGAACCAGCTGCAGCAGAACGCGCGGATCACGAACGCGGAACTCGCGCGTGCGGTGAACCTGTCGGCCACGCCGTGCTTCAACCGCGTGCGCGCGCTGGAGAAGCTCGGGCTGTTCCGGCAGCAGGTCACGCTGCTCGACCCCGAGCCGCTCGGGCTGCGGATCAACGTGTTCATCCAGGTCAGCCTCGAGAAGCAGGTCGAGGACGCGCTGCAGCGCTTCGAGGAAGCGATCTCGCAGCGGCCCGAGGTGATGGAGTGCTACCTGATGTCGGGCGACGCCGACTACCTGCTGCGCGTCGTGATGCCCGACATGCGCACGCTCGAGCGTTTCATCATCGAGCGCCTGACGACGATCCCCGGCGTATCGAACATCCGGTCGAGCTTCGCGCTGAAGCAGGTGCGCTACAAGACCGCGCTGCCGTTGCCGGCGTCCGGACTGACGCTCGTCGATCCGGACGAGGCGGCATCCGACTGGAGCTGAGCGGGGAGCCGCAGGCGCCCCTGCGCGGTTTCCGACTGCAATCGGAACCATGACAAAGCGCCGACGATTGCCCGACACCGTCGAAAGGCGCCGCGTGCGGCGCGACGGATCGCTGCCGCAGCGGCGTGCAGGGCGCTTGCATCGTCACGACGCCGCGCGGCACGATCGCGTATGCTCGTCCCGTCAGCGGCAACGGCGGCTGCCGTTGTCGGATCAATCGTGTGACGACCGATCAACGAGCGAGGGCATGATGGCTAGACAGACGATGGCGGAATACCTGGCGAAGACGCTGGCGGCAGCGGGCGTCGAGCGTATCTGGGGCGTGACGGGCGACAGCCTGAACGGCCTGTCGTTCAGCTTGAGCCAGATCGGCTCGATCCGCTGGATGCATACGCGGCACGAGGAAAGCGCCGCGTTCGCGGCCGGCGCGGATGCCGCGTCGACCGGGCGGCTCGCGGTGTGCGCGGGCAGTTGCGGCCCCGGCAACCTGCACCTGATCAACGGCCTCTACGACTGCCACCGCAATCATCAGCCGGTACTCGCGATCGCCGCGCACATCCCGTCGACCGAGATCGGCCTCGGCTACTTCCAGGAAACGCATCCGCAGGAGCTGTTCCGCGAGTGCAGCCACTTCGCGGAACTCGTGACGAACGCATCGCAGTTCCCGCGCGTGCTCGCGCGCGCGATGCGCACCGCGATCGACGAGCGCGGCGTCGCGGTGATCGTGCTGCCGGGCGACATCGCGCTGGGCGACGGCCCGGACGAAGCGCCGGCCTGGAGCGAATCGGCGCCGCCGTCGATCCTGCCGGCCGACGCCGATCTCGATCGGCTCGCGGCGCTGCTCAACGCGTCCGACGCGGTCACGCTGCTGTGCGGCAGCGGCACGCAGGGCGCGCACGACGAGGTGGTCGCGCTGGCCGACACGCTCGGCGCGCCGGTCGTGCATGCGCTGCGCGGCAAGCAGTTCGTCGAATGGGACAACCCGTTCGACGTCGGGATGACGGGGCTGATCGGCTTCAGCTCGGGCTATCACGCGATGGAATCGTGCGACACGCTGCTGATGCTCGGCACGGATTTCCCGTACCGGCCGTTCTATCCGTCGAACGCGAAGGTCGTGCAGATCGACTGGAAAGGCTCGCAGCTCGGCCATCGCGCACCGCTCGCGCTGGGTCTCGTCGGCACCGTGAAGGAAACGATCGCGGCGCTGCTGCCGCGCCTGACGCGCAAGACGCAGCGGCGTTTCCTCGAGAATGCGCTGAAGCACTACGCGACCGCGCGCAAGGGGCTCGACGATCTCGCGGTGGCCGAGCCGCCAGGCCGCGCGATTCATCCGCAATACCTGACGAAGATCGTCGACGAAGTCGCAGCGGAGGACGCGATCTTCACGGCCGACGTCGGCACGCCGACGTTGTGGGCCGCGCGCTACCTGACGATGAACGGCAAGCGGCAACTGCATGGTTCGTTCAATCACGGCTCGATGGCGAATGCGATGCCGCAGGCGCTCGGTGCGCAGGGCGCGCATCCGGGGCGGCAGGTGGTGTCGCTGTCCGGCGACGGCGGGCTGTCGATGCTGCTCGGCGACCTGCTCACCGCACGCCAGCTCAAGCTGCCGGTCAAGATCGTCGTGTACAACAACAGCCTGCTCGGCTTCGTGTCGATGGAGCTGAAGGCGGCCGGCTATCTGGATACGAACGTCGACCTGAGCCCGACCGATTTCGCGGCGATCGCGAAGGGTGCGGGCATCTTCAGCGTGCGGGTCGAGCACTCGGAGAACGTCGAGGAAGCGCTGCGCACGGCGTTCGCGCATGACGGGCCGGCCGTCGTCGACGTCGTCACGTCGAAGTACGAGCTCGCGATGCCGCCGAAGATCGAACTCGCGCATGCGAAGGGCTTCAGCCTGTTCATGCTGCGCGCGATCCTCAGCGGGCGCGGCGACGAGATCGTCGAGCTGGCGAGAACCAACCTGCGGTGAGACGCGCCGCGCACGGGGCGGGCGTCGGCGGTTGATCCGGTACGAATTGATCAGGGGAATCAGGGTCAATCTTCACGTCGCCTTAAGTTTGCGTTTCCTAGAATCGATTTGATCGTCGCGCTTCCCGCGACGGATCGATTCGTCCAGGAGGATGCGCATGCCGAAGCCCCGTGTCGCCGTAGCCCTGTTTCATGAAGTCTTCGGCGCGTCGTTGCCGACGGCGCAATCGTTCAAGGGCTGCCGATGATCTGGCCGAACGCGTGGCGTGTCTCGGCACTGTTCGTGCGCGAGTGGGTCGGCCGTCCGGCCGCGGTGGGCGCGTTGTGCCCGAGTTCGCGGCAGCTGGCGCGCGAGATGGCCGACGCGGTGCCGGACGGTGACGGGCTGGTCGTCGAGCTCGGCGGCGGCACCGGCGCGATCACCGCGGCCTTGCTCGAACGCGGCGTCGCGCCGCGGCGGCTCGTCGTGGTCGAGCGTTCGCCGGCGTTCGTCCAGCATCTGCGGCGACGTTTTCCGGGCATCTCGATCGTGTCGGGCGACGCGCGGCAGCTCGAACGCCTGCTGCCGCCCGACGCGCGCGTCGACGCGATCGTGTCGTGCCTGCCGCTGCGCACGCTGCCGCGCCAGGACGTGACGGCGATCGTCGGCCAGTGCCATCGCGTGCTGTCGGCCGACGGCGTGATGATCCAGTTCACGTACGACCTGCGGCCGCCCGGGCGGCATCCGCTGGGCGATCCGGCATTTGTCGCCCGCGGCAGCCGGATCGTCTGGGCGAACATTCCGCCTGCGCGCATCGTGACCGTGCGCAACATTGCCGCCGAACACGCGGAATGACGCCGCAGCACGCGCGGCGCCCGGCGGTGGCGCCTCGCTGCTTCCTTTCATCATTCATTCGCTACCTTCCAGTTTCCATTCACATTGACGTCACATCCGGTTCCTACCATCGCCTTTCATTTCGAAAGCATCAACGGCGGGGAGAACCGGCACCATGAATCGAATCAAAACGGCGGCGCTGCTGTGCGCGGGCGCCTTTGCGCTCGCCGGATGCGGCAGCGACGACGGCCCGACCAGCACGTCGCCCACCCAGCCGCCCGTTCAGACGGCCGCGCGCAACGTGATCTTCTTCCTCGGCGACGGCATGGGGATGACGACGCTGACGGCTGCTCGCATCTACGGCGTCGGTGAAGACGGCGCGCTCACGATCGATACGCTGCCGGAAACCGCGTTCGTGAAGACCTATTCGAACGATGCGCAGGTGACGGACAGCGCGCCGTCGATGTCGGCGTACATGACCGGCGTGAAGACCAACAACGAAGTGATCTCGATGTCGCCCGACACGAAGGCGATCGAGCCGAGCGCGAGCCTGACCGGCAATTGCGGCGCGAACAACGGCAAATCGGCGACGACGCTGCTGGAGATCGCGAAGGCGAAGGGGCTGGCCACCGGCGTCGTGACGACCACGCGCGTCACGCACGCCACGCCCGCTGCGACGTATGCGCACGTGTGCCATCGCGACGCCGAGAACGACATCGCGGCGCAGCTCGTGCCGGGCGGCGCGGGCTACAACGGCGCGCTGGGCGACGGCGTCGACGTCGTGCTCGGCGGCGGCACGCAATTCTTCGTGCCGAAGGACGGCGGCGGCAAGCGCACCGACGGCCGCAACCTCGTCAACGAGCTGAAGGCGAAGGGCTATGCGTTCGCGCAGAACCGCGACGACCTGCTGGCCGCCGATGCGACGAAGAGCGGCAAGCTGGTCGGCCTGTTCTCGTCGAGCCACATGAGCTACGACCTCGATCGCGGCGCGACGAAGGAGCCGAGCCTCACCGACATGGCGACGCGCGCGCTCGACGTGCTGCAGAAGAATCCGAACGGTTATTTCCTGATGGTCGAAGGCGGCCGGATCGACCACGCGCTGCACGACACCAATGCGAAGCGCGCGCTGCAGGACACGGTCGCGTTCGACAACGCGATCAAGGCCACGCTCGACAAGGTGCGCAAGACCGATCCCGACCTGAAGAACACGCTGATCGTCGTCACGGCCGACCACGACCACACGCTGGTGCTGAACGGTTATGCGGCGCGCACCGGCAAGACCGAGGCGGGCAAGGCCGGCGTGCTGGGCGTGCTGCGCAACTACCAGACGGGCGCGGTCGCGAAGGACGCGGACGGCGCGCCGTACACGATCATCGGCTTCGGCAACGGCGAGAACCGCGTGCAGGGCAGCCGCGCGGGCACCGCGCTCACCGACGCGGTGACGGGCGCCGACGACTATCGCCAGGAGGCGGTCGTGCGAATGGACAAGGGCAACGAGACGCACGGCGGCACCGATGTGTTCCTCGGTGCGATCGGCCGCGGCGCGGATGCGTTCCACGGCGTGATCGAGAACAACAAGGTCTTCGAGCTGGTGCGCAACGCGGTGCAGCTGTGAGCGCCGACCATACGGGTACAGGGGAATACAGGATGTCGACCATCAAGTGCATCGCGGCGGCGCTGGCCGTCGCGGGTTTCGCATGCGGCGCGGCGCAGGCCGCCGGCCAGGCGAAGAACGTGATTTTCTTTCTCGGCGACGGCATGGGGCCGACGACCGTGACGGCGAGCCGGATCTACAAGGTCGGTGAGTCGGGACAACTGACGATGGAGAAGCTGGCGCGCACCGCGCGCATCAAGACCTTCTCGAACGACGCGCAGACGACCGACAGCGCGCCGTCGATGGCCGCGTACATGACCGGCGTGAAGATGAACAACGAAGTGCTGTCGATGTCGTCCGACACGCGCGCGGTTGCACCGGGCAACGACGCGAACGGCAACAAGACGGTCAACAACTGCGCGCCGGGCAACGGCCAGCCGGTCGCGACGCTGCTGGAGCTGGCGAAGGCGCGCGGCAAGGCGGTCGGCGCGATCACGACGACCGAGCTCACGCACGCGACGCCTGCCGCGACCTATTCGCACATCTGCCATCGCGACGCGCAATACGATATCGCCGCGCAGGCGGCGCCGGGCGGCGCGGGCTACAACGCGGCGCTCGGTGACGGCGTCGACGTGCTGATGGGCGGCGGCCGCAACCACTGGACGCCGTTCGATCCGGTGGCCAACAGGCGCGGCCGCGCGGACGGGCGCAACTTGCTCAACGAGATGAAGGCGAAGGGCTACACGGTCGTCGCGACGAAGGATCAGCTCGCGCAGGCCGGCAACGGCAAGCTGGTCGGCTTGTTCAGTTCGACGAGCCATCTCGAGTACGAACTGGACCGCGTCGCGGGCAAGGGCGAAGGGCCGTCGCAGCCGAGCCTTGCCGAGATGACGTCGAAGGCGATCGACGTGCTGTCGAAGCATTCGAACGGCTATTTCCTGATGGTCGAAGGCGGCCGGATCGATCACGCGCTGCACGGCACCAACGCGAAGCGCGCGCTCGAGGATACGGCGGCATTCGACGAAGCGATCCGCGTCGCGCTGTCGAAGGTCGACCTGTCGAACACGCTGATCGTCGTGACGGCCGACCACGACCACACGATGACGATCAACGGCTATTCGAAGCGCGGCAACCCGATTCTCGACATCAGCCGCAACTATCGCGACGGCCAGCCGAGCAAGGACGCCGACGGCAATACCTACACGACGCTGGTGTTCGGCAACGGCGCGAACCGGCCGAACGTGCGCGCGTCGGTCGATTCGGCCACCGCGACGAACGATGCGTATCTGCAGGAAGTCGGCGTGCGGATGGGCAGCGCGGGTTCGGAAACGCACGGCGGCGGCGACGTGATGCTGTTCGCGGACGGCGCCGATGCGAAGGCGTTCAAGGGCACGATCGACAACACGAAGGTGTTCGGTCTCGTGCGCTCGGCGTTCGGTTTCTGAGGCGGGTGATGGCACGATGAACAGGAACGCACGATGAAACGCCGGATCCTCTGTGCGCTCGCCTGCGGGATGATTGCACTGCCGGCGTGTGCCGCGCCCGATCTCGACGCCGTGCTGCTGCACGAGAGCCGCACGGTGACGGCCGACGGCGTGACGCGCACGACGCTGTATCGCGAACGGATGGTGCGGCGCGACGGGCACGTGTGGGTCGAACGCGTGCTGCCCGCCGCGGCGGCCGGCGGCGGTCAGGGCGACGATCACGATCATGACCACGATGCAGGCCCGGGCCGCCGCGCCGGCGTGCAGCCGGCGGCCGCCCACGCGGGCCACAGGCATTTCAACTTCCAGGCGGCTGCACGGCATGTGACTTACGACGGCAAGACGGCCCGCATCGAGTATGTCGATGCGGCGAACCGGACGGTCGTCAGCGTGCCGCCGGCCGAGTACGAAACCACGGGCTTCGACGGCTCGTGGGACAACGCGTACTACGTCACGCCGCCGTCGCAGCTGAAGCGGCTCGCGGTCGCGAAGCGCGGCGACGCGCCCGGCACCCTCTGGTACGAGCAGGCGGTCGATACGCCCGGCGCGCGCGGCGTGAACCGGATCCTGTGGAGCGAGACGCTGCAGGCGCCGCTGTCGGTCGAATACCGGAGTGCCGACGGCCGCGTCGTGCGCAAGCTGACGTTGACACCGGCGCCGGCCGCGCGGCGCGAGGCGCCGCCGTGGACGACGCTCGCCCGCTACGCGCGCAAGGAATACGCCGACTATCTGGATTGACCGGCGGGCGGCGACACGCTACCGATTACCCGACGGCTTCGGTCGATCGTGCGATGCGTACGCGGGGTTTGCGGTCAGGCCGGGCGGTATCGCCATCGCGATACGGCCGGGTGCTGGCCGCTTTCTTCTCTTTCCGAAGTCGTGTCACCCGGCAGGGGCGGCCGACGATCCGCTAGAACCGCGCGCCGTCCGGCACGCGCGTTGACGGCCGCGACGCGACCCGCTTGATGAAGCGGTCGAGCGGTGTCGCATAGCCGCGCGCGATCGCCGCGCTCAGCACCGCCGACAACGCCAGATACGCGATCAGCAACAGCAGCCGGGTGTCGCCATGCGTGGCCGACGGCGGCCAGAACGTGCGCAGCCCGCCGAGCACGATCAGGTGAAACAGGTACAGCTCGTAGCTCAGGGTGCCGGCCCGGCGCAACGGCGCGAGCAGGCGGCCCTGCGCGCGCGTGCCGTTGACGTGCGCGCCGATCAGCAGCACGGCCGTGCCGAGCGCCATCGCGGTGACGCCGGCGACGTGGCTTTCCGCGATCGGCCAGGCCAGATACAGCGCGGCCATCGCCGCCGCGACGAGCCCCTGCACGAGCGGCGCGGCGAGTCGCTGCCAGCTTTTGCGCTCGGCCAGCAACGCGGTGCAGCAGCCGATCGCGATCCCGTCGAACGACGCGAAGTACGCATAGAGGAACCCGCCTTCGTCGCCGGCGTGCGTGAAGCGGTACACGGGCCCGATCGCGGCGACGGCCACCCAGAACGCGACCAGCCGCGCATCGCGGCGCAGCGCGATGCACAGCAGCGGAAACGACAGGTAGAACACCTCTTCGACCGACAGCGACCACAGCACGCCGAGCGCGTAGTTGACCCACCCGTATGCGCCGATCAGCACGTTCATCCAGAACGTCAGCGACGCGAGATTCACGAGCCAGAACGACACGGCGACGCCCTCCGGCGCGTGGTTCCGGAAGATCGGCACGCCGGCCGCCGCGAGGCCGTTGACGAGCGCGAGCAGCAGGAGCAGGCACGGGACGATGCGCGCGATGCGCGACACGTAGAACGCGCGCACGTCGACCGCGCCGAGGTTGCCCCAGCGGCGCCGCGCATTCGACGTGATCAGGTAGCCCGAGATCGCGAAGAACATCGTCACGCCGTAGTTGCCGTTGCGCACCACCGCATGCACCGTTTCCCAGCCGAATACGCGCGCGAGCGATGTTTCACGCAGCGAGTAGGGGATGTTGAAGTGATGCAGCAGGACGAGCACGATCGACACGCCGCGCAGCAGGTCGATGCGCGCGTTGCGCGGGCCGGCGCTCATTGCGGCCTGCCCGGTTCGGCGAGGGCGGGCAGCGTCGCCAGGAACGTGTCGCGTGCGCGCAGGCCGGCGTTCGGCGTCTGCCGCTCGTCGTCCTGTATCAGGTACGCGAACGCGAGCGTGCGCGGCCCTTTGGCCGCCCAGCCGACGAACCAGCCGTACGCATGCGACGCGTCGTACTTGCGCCCCGGCGACCCGGTGCCCGTCTTGCCGTGCACGATCCAGCCGCCGGGCTGCGTGTCGATCAGCGTGATGCGCTCGGTCATGTCGTACGCGTGCGCGCTGACGGGCAGCGTCCGGTTCGCGATCTTGCGCATGAAGCCGACCTGTTCGAGCGGCGAGATGCGCAGCGACGCGTTGACCCATGCGCCCATCACGCCGTTCAGTTCACCCACCTGACTGGTGGCGTCCGCGTTGCCGTAGCCGAACGCGGTCGTGTACTGCTGGAAGCGCGCCTGCCCGAGCGCCTGGGTGACCTGCTGCGAGTACCAGAACACCGACAGCTTCATCCAGCGCGCCGGATCGGTCGGCTCGCGCCACGGCGCGCCGCCCCAGTCGGGGTAGCCGGTGTGGAAATCGAGCGTCGGTGTGTGCGCGTCCTTCAGGACGCCCGCATCGAAGCCCATCAGGCTGATGGCGATCTTGAACGTCGACGCGGGCGTGACGCGGGTCGCGCAGTCGCCTTGCTGCACGAGCACCTGGCCGGTGGCGGCGTCGGCGACGACGGTGCAGACCGGGCGGGCATGGGAAGTCGCGCTGGCCAGAAGGCCGGCGGCGAGGGTGAACAGCGCGCGGCGACAGTGCTTCAAGTGACACTCCTTCGGATGGGGCGGCACACAGTGTATCGACGGATCGCCGGCTGTCGACCTGTCACGATTGACGGGCGGCAGGCGCTTCATGACACGGGATGACACGATCGAACCCGGATATCCGCGGATATCGAGCAGTCGCGGGGCAATGCGCCGTTGCTCAATATCCGGCAAGGGCGTAATAGATCCCGAGGCACGCAACGGCGATGAGCGGGAGCGCGATGACGATGAAGGCAATACGACCGATGCCGCGCAGGCGAGTCACGCCGACATACAGGCAGAGGGATCCGAAAAAGAGCGTCGCCGGCCAGTAGATGGCGCCGTAAAGGACCGGGATGACCCAGATCGGCAGGTCGATGCCGATGTCACTCATTCAGGATGTTCCGTTGTGTGTGGATGTGCGTTCAATCATGTTCAACTGGCGCCATGATACGGCTTGTCGGCTCCCGACGATTGCCCCGCATGGGCTGCGATCGCCGCAATCACTGGCCGCGTGCGCTGGCGTTGGCACCGTCGCTCCCGCTTCGCGCCCGCCTGCTTTCGTCCTGCGGACGGGCATGGCGCAATCGAGCTGGATGCGGTAACGCCGGCTTCATCACGTCACCCCGTTGCTGGCGGTTGCGGCCCAGTCGGCCGGCGAGCGACCCATGAAAAACTGGTTTCGCCACGTCGCTATGCCAAGATTGACCGCGCGGACGCTCACCACGTTGACGAGATCCTGCTGCCGCAGCCAGGTCGATGCGGAAAGCGCTGCGTGTGCAACCGCGGTCGCCCCGGCCCTGTTCAGCAGCGTCGGCGTGCTCGAGAGCACGGTGATGGTGGCGACCGCTTTCGACGTCTGGCCAGCCGGGCCGACCGCACGCATGTTGCCGATCCAGACGCCGCTCTGGATCACGCCCGGAACGGTGGATGTCGCACGCTGGATCTGACGGACGTCGTCCATGCGATCGTCATCGATCAGCCGCGTTACCGCAAAACGACTGCCGACGAACAGAAGCACGGCAACGCCGGCCAGGATTGCCCAGTGCCTCCGGCCAACCGGAGCGGTATCCTCGACGGGCACCGCGACACGCACGACCCTGCTGGCGGTGAGCAGATCTTGTATGGATTGGCGGCTCGGCCTGTTGAAAACGAGCAGATACAGCAATGCCATGCCCCAGAAGAACATGATTGCGCTGTTTGCGGTGGCGAGCCATTGCATGCCCGGATCGTGAAGCGCGGGCAGGTCGATAAAGCCGATGCCGCCGAGTATCAGCGGAACGGCGATCAGCGCGTACCGTGCCCAGGCGCGACAGTACCCGGGACCGGATGCGCCAGGCGCGGCGCTATCGGCAACACGGATCTTCATTAGCCGCTTGCCGAACGACTGGTGCCGATTTCCGCCTTCGAGCAGGCCAAAGTAAATGGAACCGATCAGGAAGCCGATCAGCCTTCCCCAATCGCCGATCGTCGAAAGGGCATCGAAGAACAGGATCGCGATTGCCAGCCCGATCAGTCCGAGAATGAATGAATCGATCGAAAAGGCGGCGGTTCGTCGCCAGAAGCCTGCGGCGCCGTGCGATTGTTGGTTTTCATTGCGCTCCATTGTCGTCGCCCCCGATGCGTTGTGGTCGTCGAGCCGTTCGGGCTCGTTGCGGCTCGCGGCCGCGGGATGGTTGATGCCGATGCTGCCCCGACGGTGACAGGCAGATCATATCGACCGGCTTGACGCGGAATTGCAAACTATTGTGAGCAATGCGCCACCGCGAACGCCCTTCATCCCGCGCGGGGCTTATCGGTGATCGACCCGAACGTGGCGAAACGTGCGCTGCCGGACGGATACCGCGACCCCTGCGAACGTATCGGCGCGTGCGCAGGACCGAGACGGGCACCAGCGGACATGAAAGGCCGGAAGCGATTTTCGTGGATTTTCGTGAGGCCGTCGAACGCGCGGGTCCGGTCCGACGCGATGGCCGCTGTCGCACGCGCGCCGCAAATCGGCGAGGAACAATGAAAAAACCCGCCGGCAGGCTGGCGCGTGCGGGCGGGCGAAGACACCTCGGGCCGACCGGCGCGGGTGTCGGGTGAAGAACGGAGAACCGGGTTGCGTCAGAACTTGTGGCGCAGCGCGAGACGCACGGCCACCTGGTTCGACGTCGACGACGGCGCGTCGGTGCCGGGGATGAACGCGTTGTCGAGGATCGAGTTCGTCTTGTCGCCGGCGATGTGCTGGTACGCGGCCTGCACGTACACGTCGGTGCGCTTCGACAGGTTGTAGTCGGCCATCAGCCCGACCGAGTGGATCTTCGGTTTCGCGTCGCCGGTCGACGCGTCGTACTTCTCGAGCGACAGCACGTACTGCGCGCCGACCATGAACGCCGGCGTGATCTGGTACGAACCGTTGACCTCGAAGTTCTGGTACTTGATCGCGCTGACCGTCGCGCCCGGTGCGATGATCGCGCCCGGCGTGCCGAGGTAGCCGTTGCCGGTCGGGTTCTTGTAGTTCGAGTTCGTGTACGCGAAGCCGAGCGTCGCGGGCCCGAACGTGTAGTTGATGCCCGCGCCGAACACGCGCATGCGCTCCGCGATGTAGCTCGCGTCGTTCGCGGTGATCGCGCCGGCCGAGCCGTTGCCCGGGTGGTTCGCCTGCAGGTAGGCGGCGCCGATCAGCAGGCCGTTGTTCTGGTATTGCGCGCCGAAGCTGTACGCGCGGTTGTCCGAGAAGTTCGTGCTGTTGCTGAAGCTGTATGCGCCGCCGAACTGGAAGCCGCCGAAGTTCGGGCTCGCGTACTTCACCGTGTTGTCGAGGCGGAACGAGTTGTCGGTGTTGTCGTTGTCGAACGGGTGCGCGAGCAGGTAGCCGCCCCAGTTGCCGTTGGCCGTGGTCGGCGCGAGATAGTCGACGACGGAGTCGTACTGGCGGCCGAACGTCAGCGTGCCGTACTGCGTCTGGCTCAGGCCGACATACGCCTGGCGGCCGAACATGCGGCCGCCCTGGTTGAGCCGGCCGGAGTTCACGTCGAAGCCGTTTTCGAGCTGGAAGATCGCCTTCATGCCGCCGCCCAGGTCCTCGCTGCCCTTCAGGCCCCAGCGGCTGCCCTGCGCGTAGCCGCTTGCCATCTCGTAGACGTGGCCGGTGCCGACGTTGTTCGTGTAGTTCAGGCCTTCGTCGATCACGCCGTACAGCGTGACGCTGCTTTGCGCGAACACGGGGGCGGCGAAGGTTGCCGTTACGGCGAGCGCCGTCAGGGTCTTTTTCATTGAGAGATCTCCGGGATATCCAGCTTCTTGTATCGGTTGTCGTGGGCGCGACCGGCGAGGTGCGCCCCGTCATCCGGGGCGTTTCCGGCGCAGCGCGCGCGGCGCCGGAAACGCGCGATGCGCGGCGGCGCCGGCGACCGGCTGTGCCGGGTCGTGTCTCCTCCGATGACACCGCGCATTCTTCCCAAGCCGAAGAGGAACCGGAAGCGAGTAATTTCGATGGATGGGATCGGGTTCGCCGATGGGGTCGCGGCCGGCCGTTTCGATAGTCGAAACCGTGTGCGCGGCGGCGCGCGCCAACGCCGGTCGCGCCCTCGCCGGACGGGGGCGCGACGCAGCCTGGCCGGGGCCGTGCGCAGGTGCGGGAGATCGGCCGGGAGGCCCGCCGGGCGGGCCTGGCGGGGCGCCCGAAGATCGATTGGCGCTGCCGATAGCCATGATCGGAATTACTCGTTTCCCTAAACATATTGGCGGCTGAAACATGCAGGCTGACCGGACGTGGCCGGATGCACGATTCGCCGGTCGCCGCGCATGCCGCGACGCACAAACAACAGATTCGATTTGGAGACGACCCACCATGCAGATTCGACGACTGAAAACGGTCCTTCTCGCCGCCGCGGCGATCCTGTCCGCGCCCGCGGCCCACGCGGCCGGCGGCGCGTGCGCCGACGGCAAGACGGTCCATTTCGCGGGCATCACGTGGGAGAGCGGGTCGTTCGCGACCGAAGTGCTGCGGCAGATCATGGAGAAGGGCTACGGCTGCAAGACGGACGTCGTGCCGGGCAGCACGGCCGCCACCGAAACGGCGCTCGCGCGCAACGACCTGCAGATCTGGGCCGAGCAGTGGACGGGCCGCAGCGAGATCACCGCGAAGGCTGTCTCGTCGGGCGCCGTGAAGCTGATCGGCGACACGCTGCCGGGCGGCACGACCGAAGGCTGGTTCGTGCCCGACTACGTGGTGAAGGGCGATCCGGCGCGCAACATCAAGCCGGTCGCGCCCGGGCTCGTGTCGGTCGACGATCTGCCGAAGTTCAGGCAGGTGTTCGCCGACGAGGAGGAGCCGGACAAGGGCCGCTTCCTGAACTGCCCGACGGGCTGGGACTGCGAGCGTGTGAACACGCGTCTGCTGAAGGTGCTGAAGCTCGACCAGTCGTACACGAACTTCCATCCGGGCACCGGCGCGGCGCTCGACGCGGCGATCGCGTCCGCGTACCAGCGCGGCGCGCCGATCGTGTTCTATTACTGGGGCCCGGCCGCGCTGATGGCGAAGTACAAATTCACCGCGCTGAAGATGCCGGCCTATAACGAGGCATGCTGGAAGACGCTGCGCGACGAGAGCAGCACGCACCAGTGCGCGTCGTCGTACATGGTGTCGCGGCTGACGGTCGGCGTGTCGAAGCCGTTCGCCGACGCGAATCCCGATCTCGTCGGCGTATTCGGCAAGGTGCGTTTCCCGATGGACTTCCTGAACCAGACGATCCTCGAGATGACCACGAAGAAGATCGACGGCGCGGCGATGGCCACGCAGTTCCTGAAGACTCGCCAGGACATGTGGAAGCAATGGGTGCCGGCCGACGTCGCGCAGAAGATCGCCGGCAGCCTGAAGGGCGCGTAACCTGCGCGCGGCGGCGGGCCCGCGCCCGCCGCCGCCGTCACGCGCCTTCGCGGCGCGACGGAGAATCAACATGAACGGCTTCTTTCTGCACCTGTCGATCGCCGACTGGGTGAACGGCGCGCTCGAGACTTTCGTCGCGCAATACGGCGACAGCTTCCATCACTTCAGCGTGCTCGTGCTGCGCTACCTGCTCGTGCCGCTCGAAGGCGCGCTGCGCGTGGCGCCGCCGTGGCTCGTGCTGCTGGTCGTCGGCGCGATCGCGTGGAATGCGACGCGCCGCATCGGCCTCGGCGCGCTCTTCATGCTGCTGCTCTACGCGATCGGCTGCTTCGGCCTGTGGGACAAGCTGATGCAGACGCTCGCGCTGATGCTCGTCGCGACGGTGCTGTCGGTCGCGATCGGCGTGCCGGCCGGCATCCTCGCATCGCGCAGCGCGTGGCTGCGGCGGATGCTGCTGCCCGTGCTCGACGTGATGCAGACGCTGCCGAGCTTCGTGTACCTGATCCCGGTGCTGATGCTGTTCGGGCTCGGCAAGGTGCCCGCGATTCTCGCGACGATCATCTATGCGCTGCCGCCGCTGATCCGCCTGACCGATCTCGGCATCCGCCAGGTCGATCCGGACGTGACGGAGGCCGCGCGTGCGTTCGGCACGACGCGCTGGCAGTTGCTCGTCAACGTGCAGTTGCCGCTCGCGCGGCCGAGCATCATGGCCGGCATCAACCAGACGACGATGATGGCGCTGTCGATGGTCGTGATCGCGTCGATGATCGGCTCGCGCGGGCTCGGCGAGGACGTGCTCGCGGGCATCCAGACGCTCGACGTCGGCAAGGGCACGCAGGCCGGCCTCGCGATCGTGATCCTCGCGATCGTGATCGACCGGATCAGCCAGGGCTTCGGCCAGGAGCGGCGTGCACGCCGCCGGCTCGCGCAGCAGCGCCGGCAGAAGGGCGCGTCGCGCGTGCCGTACCGGCTGCCGCGCAAGGCGCAGCCGGCGGGCGTCGATTCGAATCAGGCGACGCAATCGTCGCGGGCATAGAAACGGAGGCAGACATGGCGACCATCGACGTCAAACACGTGTACAAGCTGTTCGGGCCGCAGGCCGCGCATGCGCGCGTGCTCGACCTGCTGCGCTCGGGCAGGCGCAAGGCCGACGTGCTGGCCGAAACGGGCTGCAACGTCGGGCTCAACGACGTGAGCCTCGGCATCGAGTCGGGCGAGATCTTCGTGATCATGGGGCTGTCGGGCTCCGGGAAGTCGACGCTCGTGCGGCACTTCAACCGGCTGATCGAGCCGACGGCCGGCGAGATCGTGATCGACGGCAGCGACGTGATCAAGCTCGACGCGCACGGGCTGCGCGAGTTGCGCCGCTACAAGGTCAGCATGGTGTTCCAGAACTTCGGGCTGCTGCCGCACCAGACCGTGCTCGACAACGCCGCGTATGCGCTGCGCACGCGCGGCGAGAAGCGGCACGACGCGGCTGACGCCGCGCGCAACTGGCTGACGAAGGTCGGGCTCGACGGTTACGGCGATCATTACCCGGACGAGCTGTCGGGCGGGATGCGGCAGCGTGTCGGGCTGGCGCGCGCGCTGGCGGCCGATACCGACGTGCTGCTGATGGACGAGGCGTTCTCCGCGCTCGATCCGCTGATCCGCACCGAGATGCAGGATCAGCTGCTCGAACTGCAGGCGACGCTTGCGAAGACGATCGTGTTCATCACGCACGATCTCGACGAGGCGCTGCGCATCGGCGACCGGATCGCGATCCTGCGTGACGGCGCGCTCGTGCAGGTCGGCACGCCGGACGACATCCTGTCGCGTCCGGCGGACGATTACGTGAAGCGGTTCGTCGAGAAGCGCACGAGCGTGAACTGACGCGTCTTGCCCGGTCAGGCCGCGCGGTGCGCGGCCGTCGTCAGCACGATCTTGCCGACGTGCTCGCCCGAGTCGATCAGCACGTGTGCGCCGCGCGCGTCGTCGAGCGTGAAGGTGCGGAACACCTGCGGCTTGACCGTGCCCGCCGCGACGTGCGGCCACAGTTGCCGTTCGAGTTCGGCGATGAGTGCGCCTTTCTCCTCCGGTGTGCGCGAGCGCAGCGTCGAGCCGATGTGCGTGAGGCGCTTGGTCATCATCGGCCACACGTCGAGTTCCTTCGCCGGCCCGGCGAGCGCGCTGACCTGCAGGATCCGCCCGTTCATCGCTGCGGCCCGGTAATTGCGCGCGACGTAGTCGCCCGCGATGATGTCGAGGATCACGTCCACGCCCTTGCCGGCGGTGATCCTGTCGACTTCGGCCACGAAATCTTGTTCCTGGTAGTGCACCGCGTGATCCGCGCCGAGCCGCAGGCTCGCGGCGCGATGCGCTTCCGAGCCGACCGTCGTGATGACGGTCGACGCGCCCATCGCCTTGGCGATCATCGTCGCTGTGGTGCCGATGCCCGACGCGCCGCCGTGGATCAGCACCGATTCGCCCGCCTGCAGCCGCCCGCGCTGGACCAGGTTCAGCCAGACCGTCAGGAACGTTTCCGGCATCGCCGCGGCTTCGATCATGTCGAGGCCGGGCGGCAGCTTCATCGTCGTGAGGTGATGGGCGACCGCGTATTCCGCATAACCGCCGCCCGTCACCAGCGCGCTGACCCGGTCGCCCGGCGCGAAGTCGCGCACGGCTTCGCCGGTCGCGACGACTTCGCCCGCGATTTCCAGGCCCGGGATGTCGGATGCGCCAGGCGGCGGGTTGTAGAGCCCCTTGCGTTGCAGCACGTCCGGGCCGTTCACGCCGGCGGCGTGAACCCGGATCAGCACTTCGTCGGCTTTCGGCCGCGGCACGGGGCGACGTGCGGTAGCGAGGACATCGGGGCCGCCGGGGCGGGTGATTTCGACTGCCGCCATGTCGGCGGGAACGGGGGAGAGCGTTTCGGACATGTTTGCCTCGGAAAGACAGGTGAGTGATCGGTGAAAAAAGTATAGGCTTGGGCCTTGATGAATTCGCGCAGCGATTTTCACGACCACAGATGCAAATTTGCATCACACCGGGAGAAGGCGCTTGAACTGGGACGACGCACGGATTTTTCTCGCGATCCACCGCGAACGCAGCCTGCGCGGCGCCGCGCGGGCGGTCGGGCTCGACCAGGCGACGGTCGGCAGGCGGCTCGCGGCGCTCGAGCGCGCGCTCGGGGCGACGCTGTTCCTGCGCACGTCGGCCGGGTACGTGCCGACCGCGGTGGGCGAGGTGGCGCTGCGCAACGTGGAGAAGATGGAACAGTCGGCGATCGATCTGGTGCGGCAGACCCAGGGCGTCGACCGGCGCCTCGCGGGTGACGTGCGCGTGACGACGACCGATACGATCGGGCTCGAATTCGTGATGCGCGCGATGCGCAACCTGCACGACGAGCATCCGGACGTGCGCGTGCTGCTCAACACGTCGACGCAGGTGGAGAACCTGGCCAAGCGCGAGGCGGACATCGCGATCCGCACGATCAAGCCCGACAATCCCGATCTGCTCATGCGCCGGCTCGCGGCATGGCCGACGGCGTTGTACGCGTCAGAGGACTATCTCGCGCGGCATGGCGAGCCGACGCCCGGCACCGGCTTCGAAGGGCACGACCTCGTGTGCTTCCTGCCGCACCTGAATGCGCGCAACCCGCTGACGGTGGTCGGCGAGCCGGTGCGCGCGGGGCGGATCGTGTCGGGGCTGAATTCGAATCTCATGCTGCGCGCGGCCGCGCGCGCCGGGCTCGGGCTCGCCGAACTCCCGGTGCCGATCGCGGAGCGCGACGGGCTGGTGCGCGTGTGGCCGGCGCGCACGTCGGCGCGGCCCTATGAAGTCTGGATGGTCACGCACAAGGATCTGCGGCATACCGCGCGGATGAGCGCGATGATCGATCACATCGTGCGGGTGTTCGACGAGGTGGCGATGTCGGGCGATGCGGGGGATTGAATGTGAATCGAAGGACGGGATGCGGCACGCTGCGATGTGTCGGCGATCTGCGGGATCGGCCCGGGCGGGTGTGACCTGTTCGATGCTGGCGAGCCGGCCTTGGGGGCGTGAATAACGAACGGCGGCAGTGGTTTTACGGTGAACGAGAGGACTCGATGAATCGATTCAGTGTGGACGGAAAAGCGCTTGGCGATTGGGCGAAGTTTCACGACTACTTCGCGAGCGAATTCGGATTTCCGGGTTACTACGGCCGGAACATGAATGCATGGAATGATTGCATGAGCGACTATTGCTACGAGCACGGCATCGTGTCGCTGCGGATCGACGATGCGGGAGCGTTGAAGGAGCGCAATCCGGAGATTTTCGCCGCACTCGTCGAGTGCAGCGCGTTCATCAATTGGCGAGCAACGAAGGAAGGGGGGGACCCGTTGATCGTGTTGTCCTATTGCGCATAGTCGCGGCGCTGACGTTGCATCGCGTTGCATCGAGTTGCGTCGTGAAGCCGATTGCCGGAACGGCAATCGGCGAAAACGCAGCCGCCTCAATGCGTGACCGTTTCCCGTTCGCTTGCGCTCACGGCAGACGCTTCGCCGTGTCCCGCATCCGCCAGGATCAGATCCGCGCCCTTTTCCGCGACCATCATCGTCGGCGCGTTGATGTTGCCCGACGTGATGTTCGGGAACACCGACGCATCGACGATCCGCAGCGCCTGCAGCCCGTGCACGCGCAGCGACGCATCGACCACCGACGTCGCCGCGTCCGGCCCCATCGCGCACGAGCCGCACAGGTGGTAGATCGAACCCGACTGCTCGCGGAAATACCGCAGCATCGCTTCGTCGGAATCGACCTGCGGCCCCGGCGAGATTTCCTCGACGGTCATCGACTTCAGCGCCGGCGCGCGCATCAGCGCACGGATCACCTTGCTGCCCTGCACGGCTTCGTCGAGATCCTTCCGCGTGGTGAGCGCGTTGACGTGGATCTTCGCGGCATCTTCCGCGCGGTTCGACGCGATCTCGATCGTGCCGCGGCTCGTCGGCCGGCACGGGTTGAACGCGATCAGGAAGCCCGAATAAGGCTCGGGCTTGATGCTCGCGCGGTCGCTCTTCGGAATCCGGTACGACAGCGGGTTGAAGTAGAGCTGGAGGTTCGGTTCCTGCGCATCGTCCGTGCCGCGGAAGAAGCCGCCGGCCTGGTTCACGCTCATCGCGAGCGGCCCGCGCTTCGTCAGCAGGTAACGCAGCCCGATCTTCATCTTGCCGAGCAGCGTGCCCATCTCGTCGTTCAGCGTCGGCCGGTTCGCCTTGAAGTAGAAGCTCACGCACAGGTGGTCCTGCAGGTTGCGGCCGACGGCCGGCAGCGCATGCACGAGCGGCACGCGCCGGCGCGCGAGCAGCGCCGGATCGCCGACGCCCGACAGCTGCAGCAGCTTCGGCGTATCGACCGCGCCGGCCGCGAGGATCACCTCGCGCGCGGCGACGAGCGTTTCGTCGCCGTGCGCGCCTGAGACGACCACACCGGTGGCGCGCGTGCCGTCGAAGGTCACGCGCCGCACGAGCACGCCAGCGCGCAGCGTGAGGTTCGCGCGGCCCAGCGCGGGACGCAGGTACGCGAAGCTGCTGGAGCAGCGTTCGCCGTTCTTCGTGTTCAGGTCGTAGATGCCCGCGCCTTCGAACTGCGCGCCGTTGAAGTCGTCGGTGCGCGGCAGGTTCAGTTCGCCGCAGCCCTTCAGGAATTCGTGGACGATCGGATGCACGTCGGCCTTCATCGACGTGATGTGAATCGGCCCCGTCGCGCCGTGATGCTGCGGATCGGTCGTGCCGGCCGCGTGGGTTTCGAGCTTGCGGAAGTACGGCAGCACGTCGTCGTACGCCCAGCCCGGATTGCCGGCGGCCGCCCAGTCGTCGTAGTCGCTGCGCTGGCCGCGCACGTAGACCATCGCGTTGATCGAGCCCGACCCGCCGACCACCTTGCCGCGCGGGCAGTACAGCTTGCGATCGGCGAGCTGCGCCTCGGGCTCGCTGTAGTACATCCAGTTGTAGCGGCGGTTGTAGTAGGTCTTCGTGAAGCCGACCGGCACCTTGAACCAGAACGACGCGTCGCGTTCGCCCGCCTCGAGCAGCAGCACCGAGTGCCGGCCCGATTCGCTCAGGCGGTTCGCGAGGATGCAGCCGGCCGAGCCCGCGCCGACGATGATGTAGTCGTAGCTCATGTCTGTCCTTTGCGCTCAGCCCTTCGCGGGGGCGAGATCCTTCACGTCGACGGGGTGTTCGCCCATCTGCAGGTGCAGCCGTTCGCCCGTGTAGGGCGTGTGGCGCCGCACGACGTCCATGTCGAGCTCGATGCCGAGGCCCGGCTCGTTGGACGGGATGATGTAGCCGTCCTCCCAGCGGATCGGCGTCTTCACGACTTCGGCATGGAAACCGCCCCACGTCATGATGCTTTCCTGGATCAGGAAGTTCGGCGTGCAGGTCGCGAGCTGGATGCTCGCGGCGGCGCCCACCGGCCCGTTGTACAGGTGCGGTGCGACCTGCGCGTAGTGCACTTCGGCGAGCGTCGCGATCTTCTTCGCTTCGAGCAGGCCGCCCACGCGCGCGACGTTCAGCTGCAGGATCGACGCGCCGCCCGCCTGCAGCAGCTTGTGGAACTCGTACTTGGTGGTCAGGCGCTCGCCGGTCGCGATCGGGATCGACGTGTGCTTCGCGACCTGCGCGATCGCTTCTTCCTGGCCGGGGGGAACCGGCTCCTCGAACCACAGCGGGTCGTACTTCTCGAGCCGCTTCGCGAGCCGGATCGCCGACGACGGCACCATCTGCCCGTGCGTGCCGAACAGCAGGTCGGCCTTGCTGCCGACGGCTTCGCGCACCTTGCGGCAGAACGTCTCGCAGCGGTCGAGCACGTCCAGCGACAGCTGGTGGCCCGAGTAGGCCGTGTACGGGCCGGCCGGGTCGAACTTCACGGCGGTGAAGCCGAGCTTCACGTTCTCGGCCGCGCATTCGGCCGCGAGATCGGGATCGTCGTAGTCGTATTCGCCCTTCGCGTTCTTCGGGTACAGGTACGTGTACGAGCGCAGCCGCTCGTGGATCTGCCCGCCGAGCAGTTCGTACACGGGCTTGCCGGCGGCCTTGCCGACGATGTCCCAGCACGCCATTTCGAGGCCGCTGACGACGCCCATCATCGTGAGGTCCGGTCGCTGCGTGAAGCCGCTCGAATAGGCCTGGCGGAACAGCCGTTCGACGTGATGCGGGTCGCGGTTCAGCAGGTGGCGTTCGAACACGTCGTCGATGATCGGGGCCATCGCCTTCGGGCCGAACGTCGCCGAATAGATCTCGCCGACGCCTTCGATACCGTCGTCGGTCTTCAGCTTCACGAAGATCCAGTACATCCCGCCGACATGCGGCGGCGGCACGGCGACGATATGGGTTTCGAGCGAAACGATCTTCATGCGGACTCCTGGATTCGGTGAATGCGGGTGAGACGGTATTTGAGGAAGGCGGCCGCGCCCGCGCCGCAGAGCGCGATGGCCGCGATATAGCCGAAATAGAGCTGGTAGCCGTGCGCGCCCGGGAAGGTCTGCGTCACGTAGCCGTTGATCAGCGGCACGAACACGTCGGGCGAATAGCCGAGCACCGAGATCAGGCCGATCGCGAGGCCGGCGCAATGCGTCGGCACCTTGCAGTCGTCGAGCAGCGACCAGTACAGGCCGCGGATCGCGTAGGTGAGGATGCCGATGAACAGCACGAGCACGACCAGCATCGCCTGCGGGCTGTGCGCGGGCGCGGCGATCAGGCCGACGAGCGACAGCGCGGCGAGCACCAGCGCCCAGAACAGCACCGACACCTTCGATACGCGGTCGCCGAGGAAGCCGCCGCCGATGCCGCCGATCGGGCGCATCCACAGCTTGAGCGTCGTGATGAAGCCGGCCGCCGTCGCGCTGAGCCCGAAATTGCCTTCGTGCAGATAGGCCGAGAAGCTGTAGGTCGCCCAGAACACCTGGTAGCCGCAGAACACGATCGCGGCGACGAGCCACAGCTCGGGGATCGCCGCGAGCGTCTTCAGGTCGGTCAGCACGTTGCCCCGGCGGTCGCTGCCGGTGCGGCGCTGCGCGGCGGCCGCACGGTCGCTCGTGCCCGCCGGATCCTTCACCAGCGCGAGCAGCACGCCGAGCGCGATGCAGAAGAATGCGTACAGGTGCACGACGAGCCCGAAGCCGGCCGCGTCGGTGCCGCCGTGCGCCTGCGTCACGTAGGCGAACAGCGTGATCGCGATCGTCGCGAGCAGCGCCTCGACGAGCCCGCGGCCGCCGTCGAGCAGCCCGAAGAAGCGGCCCTGTTCGTCGGGGCCCGCGATCATGTTCACGCGCTTGATCACGGCGGCCCAGAACGTGAGGCCGGTGGTCAGCCCCCAGCCGCCGAAGATCAGCACGAGCGTGTCGAACGACGGCCCGGTCGCGTAGGCGAGCCCGAGCGCGCCCGTCGCGAGCAGCGAGAAGCAGATCAGCCAGCGCGGCGACAGGCGGTCGGCGAGCCAGCCGCTCGGCAGGTAGCTGACGAGGAAGATCGTGCCGAGCGACGAGTACAGGTAGCCGAGCTGCACGTCGTCGATATGGAAGAACTGCAGCATCGTCGGCTGGTACACCTGCCGCAGATACAGCATCGGATAGATCGCGCCCGCGGCAATCACGAGCAGCAGCAGTTGCAGGTAACGTTGCGCGCGGGAGTGCTGCGACGCGTGAGCGTCGTCGTGCAACGCGAGCGACGCGGCGGGCGTCGACGGTTGGGTCGGCATGATGTCTTCCTCCATCAGGCGTCCTCGAGGCGGACGCCTGCAGTTTTTTTATGGTCTGGTCGGGGCAGGGGCGGCGCGCGGCGTGGTGCGTTGGTGCGCGCGCCGGAAACGGTGCGTGGGTATCGCGGTGTCAGTACTTCATGACGACGAGGCGCGTCTGCGTGAATTCGAGCATCCCGTGCTTGCCGTCGTCGCCGCCGAGGCCCGAACGTTTCCAGCCGGCATGGAAGCCCTGGTACGGATCGGCCGGCGTGCGGTTCACGTACAGCTCGCCGGCTTCGATCGCGTTCGCGACGGTCATCGCGGTGCGGTAGCGCTCGGTGTAGAGCACCGACGACAGGCCGAACTGGTGGTCGTTCGCCTGCGCGATCGCTTCGTCGATCGTCGCGTAGCGCAGCACCGGCATGATCGGGCCGAAGGTCTCCTCCTGCACGATCTCCATGTCCTGCCGCACGCCGGTGAGCAGCGTGGCCGGGTAGAAGAAGCCGGGGCCGTCGGGGATCGCGCCGCCGGTTTCGAGCGTCGCGCCTGCCGCGATCGCACGTTCGACCATCCCGTGGATGTGCGCGCGTGCCGATCCGCTGACGAGCGGGCCCATACGGGTGGCGTCTTCCGCCCGGTCGCCGATGCGCACGGCCGCCATCTTCTCCTTCAGCAGTGCGACGAAACGGTCGTGCACGCTGTCGTGTACATACACGCGCTCGATCGCCGTGCAGAGCTGGCCGCAATGGGTCGTCTTCGACGCGACGAGCGCGGCGGCCGCGCGTTCGAGATCGGCGTCGGGCTCGATGATCGCGGGCGTCTTGCCGCCGAGTTCGAGCGACGGCTTCGCGATGTTCGCCTTGCAGTAATCGAGCACCTTGCGGCCCGCGTTCACGCTGCCGGTCAGCGTGATCATCCCGACTGCCGGGTGCGTGCACAGCGCTTCGGCCGTCGCGTGATCCATCGTCAGAATGTTGACGACGCCCGGCGGGAAGCCCGCATCGTCGGCCGCCTTCGCGATCTCGAACGCGGATACCGGCGTGTGGTTGCTCGGCCGCACGACCACGGTGTTGCCGGCGATCAGCGCGGGCGCGACCTTGCGCAGCAGCGTGTAGACGGGATAGTTGAACGGGATCAGGCACGCGACGACGCCGATCGGCTCGCGCTGCAGGAACAGGTTCTCGTCGGGCGTGTCGCTCGGGATGATCTCGCCCTCGATCCGGCGTGCCCACTCGGCGTGATAGCGCGTGATCTGGCCCGCGTAGACGGCTTCGTTCGACGCGTCCTCGACGCTCTTGCCGGATTCCTGCGCGAGCGCCGCGCCGATCTCGGGCGCACGCGCGGTCAGCGCGTCGGCGAAGCGGTGCAGGTACGCGGCGCGCTCTGCGCTCGGCAGCTTGCGCCACGCCTTCTGCGCGGCGGCCGCGGCGTCGACGGCGGCGAGTGCGTCGGCCGGCGTCGTGGCCGGCACGCGCGCGAACGGCGCTTCGGTGGCGGGATTGTGGACGACGATGAACGCGTCGCTTTCCGGGGCGACGAAACGGCCGTTCACGTAATTGCGTTCGGTGCGCATGAAGTGACTCCTCCGATGAATGCAGGCGGATCGCTTCGGGTGGCGACACGCGCGGCACGGGACAGAGGCCATTCTCTTCATGCGTTTAGCGCACGACAAACGACTTATTTTCGTGCCGGGCATGAGAAAAACGCACGTTACTCGGACTGTCGGCCGGAATCGCCCGTCCGGCAAGGCTGCCGTGGCGCGAGCCGGGGGAACGGACGCGGGGCGGGCGGTGGCCGGGCCGCATTTTCAGACGGGGCAGAGTGCGGACGGGCGTGGAAACCGGTAAGGTGTCGCCCGCGCGTGCCGGTCGACGGCGCTCGCGGTCGGTCGGGGCGGGGGGGCTGCTAGGCCAGCGGCACTTGCGGAAGCGGCGACGACGGTTCGAGGTGGCGCTTCGCGAGCCACACTTCCTGCTGCAGCCAGTCGCGGAACTGGACGATGTGCGGCAGGTTCGTCTGTTCGGGCCGCGTGACGAACCAGTACGACTGATGGCCGTCGACGTGCACGTTGAGCACCTGCATCAGTTGCCCGGTCGCCAGCTCGCGCGCGACCATGTGGCGATCGGCGATCGTGATCCCGAGGCCGTCGATCGCCGCGCGGATCGCGTGGTCGAGCAGGTCGAATTCGTAGCCGCCGCGCGTGTCGACGTCGGCGATGCCGGCGGCCTTCAGCCAGTGCTGCCAGGTCAGGTAGCGCTGGTCGTCGGTGGCGAGCACGTGCAGCAGCGTGAAGCGGTTCAGGTCGATCGGCGCGCCGTCCTGTCGCAGCCGCGCATACAGCGCCGGTGCGCAGACGGCGATATGCTGCTCCTGCATCAGCGGTGCGTTGTCGAAGCCGTCCCATTCGCCGTCGCCGAACCGGATCGCGCAGTCGAGCACGCGCGATTCGCCGAGACTGTCGTGAATGCGGGTCGTGAGGCTCAGCTCGAATTCGGGATGCGCGTCGCGCAGCCGGCCGAGCCGCGGCATCAGCCAGCGCGCGGCGAAGGTGGGCGGCACGTTCGCGCGCAGGCGGTTCAGATGGGTTTTTTCCTGCAGGCTGCGTACGGTCAGCTCGATCTTGTCGAACGATTGCTGCAGCGCGCGCAGCAGCACGCGGCCGGCCGCCGTCAGTTCGAGCTGGTGATGGCGCCGCTCGAGCAGGGTTTCGCCGAGCTGGCCTTCGAGCTGGCGAACCTGGCGGCTCACCGCGCTCTGCGTTACGTTGAGCAGTTCGGCCGCGCGCGTGAAGCTGCCGGTGCGGCCGGCCATCTCGAAGGCTTTCAGCGCGTTCAGCGCCGGCATCTTGCGTCTCACGGGGCGGTGTCGTGTTTGGTGCGGGATGCTTATTGTAGGCGGGCGGCGCGGGCGCGGGGACGATGAATGGAGGCGAAGGAGAGTGCGGGTCCTCGGGGTTTTTACGGCGCGGCGGCTGGCGCGCAGGGTTGCGATCAGGCGGCCCGCAGGATGGACGGCGGTGACGGCCGGCAACAGCACGAACGACGTGAACGATACGAACGATACGAACGAAAGGGACACACATCATGCGACGCCTGCCATCGTTGATCGCGCTGCGATTTTTCGAGGAGACCGCGCGTCACCTGAGCTTCAACCGTGCGGCGGTTTCGCTGTGCGTGACCCAGGGGGCGGTGAGCCGGCAGATCCGGCTGCTCGAGGAAGCGCTCGGCGCGCGGCTGTTCGAGCGCGATCACAAGGGCGTGCGCCTGACCGAGGCCGGCGAGCGCTTGCTGCCGTTCATCGGGCAGGCGTTCGACACGATCGAGCGCGGCGTCGACGAAGTCGTCGCCACGCGGCCGGGTGCGAAGCGGCGCCTGACGGTGTCGCTGCCGCCGACGTTCGCGACGCAGTGGTTTTCGCCGCGGCTCGGCACGCTCGCGGAGACGCTGCCCGACGTCGAGCTGTCGATCCGCACCGAGCCGGCCGACGATTGCCATTGCCACATCCGCTTCGGGCGCGCGGCGCGCACGGGGATGCAGTCGGAGCTGCTGATGATGGAGCGGCATGCGCTCGTCGGTGCGCCGCGTTATCGCGGCGATGCGCTCGACGTGCTGCTCGGCCGGTTGCCGTCGCTGCATGTGCTGCACGAAGGCAAGCGCCTGACGCTGTGGGCCGACTGGTGCGAGCAGGCGGGCGTGCCGGTGGCGCGGATCGGCGACGGCATCGAGTTTTCCACGCTCGAACAGGCGATCCGCGCAGCGCGCAAGGGGGCGGGGCTCGCGGTGGTCGACCTGAACATGATCGAGGAGGAGATCGCCGAAGGCAGCCTCGTGCGGCTGTCGCCGGTGCAGCCGATCGGGCCGTTCGGCTATTGGCTCGATGTCGAGCCGGAGAGTGTCGCGGTCGAGCACGTGCTTGCGTTTGCCGCGTGGGTGAGGGAGCAGGTGGGGCGGAAGGGGTAGGGGGCGACTGTGGGACGCGGCTGATCGGAATGTGGGAAAAATCGGATCGGTCCGCGCCGGTCGCACACCGCTTCCAACTTTGGTGTCCGTTAAAGATCGTTACCAACGGGAGACCTGTACGCTCGATGTCGAGCCGAGCCAGACGGCTTCTTCCCGTCGTTGCCGGCTACGCGTCGGGGTCGTGTCCGAAGTGCATGAGTGTCTCTCGGCGGCCGCTGGCTTCGATTTCGGCGATCGATTCGACTGGCAACTGGCACTTGGAGAGATCGATACGCCCGACGTTGAAGACGGCGCGTCGAGGCGGGGATGCCGGCATGTCGGCCGGTCGTATGTCATGCCCGGTGACGGACTGGCGCATGACGCGCGCCAGGCTTCGATGGAGTTCGTTTGCGACGAGCGTATCGAGGAGTTGCCTGGCTTCGGAGACGAGAGCAAGGCGATGCCGGTTCGCCGGCCGGCCCCGCTTTGCCATGGCGCGCGCGATCCGGAATCCGGCAATGGGCGTGTGCTTTGCGTTCATTCGTAAATCCCCTTTTCGATCAGGTATCTTTGCAGCGCCTGCGCCGATGTGCCGTGCGGTGCGACGTCGAATGACATCCAGCGATGTGATCCCGCCACACGCCAGAAATCTCGCCCGAATCGTGTGGCATAGAGCGCACGCAGCGACCGGAGCGATCCGTCGGCAAGACCGGCCGGGCGCCCCTGGAAATACTGGAACAACGCTGCTTCATCGCTGCACTTGTCGGGAATGGGCGCGTCGAAACCGAACCGTGGCCATGCGTAGTATCCGAGTAGCCGGCGCCCGCCCGGTTTGGGCGCGGCCTTCCGGCCCCCCGCTGCGAATGCAATGATTCGGCTGATGCCCAACGTATCAGATGCCCTGACGATGCGCCACAGCATCGCCGCGCCGAGTCCCGCGATTGCGTTGTCGACGAGATCGATCGTCTTGAGTTCAAGTAGGGATGTGTCCGATTCTCGACGCACCGATACGCGGTTTTCGGATCGGATCCAGGTGGTGTTCGTGACCGAGAGCGTCAACCAGCCTCTGCTGTCGAGATAGGCTTGAATCTCCGATCCGGTGGGCGCGCCGCACAACGAAACCAGCAACGCGTCGGGAACGTGACCGTCCACACCCAGCAACGCGGAAATATCGAGGCCGTTTCGTTCGACCGCGAGCCGGTCGTCGAAGTACGTCGTCTCGTACGGCAGGACATGACTGAGGTCGACAAGGCGGGCGTGCATGGTTGCGGTCGAAAATCGGAAACCCCCAGCCTATCGCCGCGAATCCGCCGCGCCGAGTCCGCCGAACGGCCAACCACGAGGCGGAACGCCTGCCGTCCCGCCCGCCTTACGACCAGTCGAACGTCAGCAGCGCCACGCGGCTGACCGGTTCGTAAAACAGGAGAATCCAGTCGGCGCCCGCCGCGCGATATTCCCATCCAGTCACGCCGGCAACGAAGCGAAAGCGCGCCCCGTCGGGGCCGATCGGCCGGATGTCGTCCGGATCGCTGTCGTCGACCGGGAAATCCGAGGTGCCCGACCAGTTGCCCCAGCCGACCGATCCGCCAAGCTGGTCGACGAGATTGCACGGCTTTTCCTGGCTGAAATCGCGCTCGGCCGGCGCGTACTGGTTCGACGAGTAGAGCACGCCGTATTCGGCGAACCGCTTGCGTGCGGTTTCGATGCTGGCCTGTTGTTCGGCGTAATGCGCCTCCAGTTCCTTGCGATAGCCTGCGTCACGCGGGTCGGGCGGGTTTTCCAGATAGAAGTAGCGCCGGTCGCCGAGCAGCGTGTAGCGGTTGTCGTCGTCGAGCCGGAACCCGATCCAGTTCGCGCGAAGATAGTCGTTGTGGTACGCGGCCGTGTCCTGCCCGACGAGCCCGTCATAAGGTTCGACCGGGCTGAGCAGGTGGATCCAGCCCTGCCACGACGGATCGACCGTCGACAGGTCGATCGACACGAGCGGATGCAGATGGCGCGCGAGTGCGGCATCGGCCTCGGCAAAGACGTCGGTGTCCGACGGGTAGACCTTCAGGCCGGGTTGTGGCGTGACGATGTCTTCAATCATGATCGGTGTTCGCATGGTGGGCGTTCGGCAAGGCTACACGAGTGAAGGCGAAACCCGGGTGAATGCCGGCACCGCCGCGGCCTGCCTGAATCCCGTTTCGTCCATTCACCCGATCGGCCGTGAAAGTGTTCGCGCCGTTCCGTCCGGAGCGTGTCTTATTGATAATAGTTGATAACCAAGGTACGCTCGGCGGATCGAATTCAATCCGGTCGGGAGGTCGACATGATCAGTGCGGAACTGGGCCAGCAACTGGAGGCTTACGTCGCGAAGCTGGTCGAATCGGGGCGCTACGGATCCAAGAGCGAAGTGCTGCGCGAAGGCGTGCGCCTGATCCAGGATCGCGAGGCGCAACTGAATGCGCTGGACGCGGTGATCGCGCGCAGCCTGGCCGATGCGGAAGCAGGACGCGGCGCCGAGGCGGCGGAAGTCTTCGACCGTCTCGAGGCGAAGTATCGGGCGCGGGCGGATCGGCAGGCCTGATCGTGCGCCTGTCCGATTTTGCGATTGACGAACTCGAAGCGGTCGCCGATGACATCGCACGCGACAACCCGCAACGCGCCGTGACGTTCGTGCGGGAGATTCGCGACAAGTGCATGAGTCTGGCCGCGATGCCGCTGGCGTTTCCGCTGGTGCCGCGCTTCGAGCGTCACGGCGTGCGGCACCGCGTGTACGGCAACTACCAGATCTTCTATCGGGTCGTCGGTGATCCGCCGGCGCGGATCGACATTCTTCACATCTTGCACGGCGCGCGGGACTACGCGTCGATTCTGTTCTGAACGAACGCGCGCACCGCATCGCGTCCGGAATGCGCGAACCCGGCCACGGCCGGGTTCGTTCGAATCGCGATCGGCACCGCCGGTACGTATCGGCGGCGAGTCGAAGCGAAAGCACCGAGCGTGACGAAGCAGGCGGGCACGCCACCCGCCTCCGTCGTCAATGCCCCGACGCCTCCTCCAGCGTCAGATGCTTCGTCTCCGGCGCCCACGCGATCGACACGATCATCCCCACCAGCAGCACGCCCGCGAGCGCGAACATCGTCGCGTGAAAGCCGAGCGTCGCGATGCCGGCAGGCAGCAGGAACGTGCCGATCGCCGAACCGAGCCGGCTGCACGCGATCGCGAGGCCCACGCCGCTCGCGCGGACTTCGGTCGGGAAGCACTCGGGCGGGAACACGCCGACGAGATTGCTGAACGCCGACATCGTCAGCGTGAAGATCGCGAACGCGACGATCATCGCGGCGGCCGCCGCCGACGGCAGCACCGCGAGCGCGACGAGCGACGCACACGTCACCGCGAACGAGCCGATCAGGAAGCCGCGTCGCGACAGCCGGATCGTCAGCCCTATGCCGATCAGCGCGCCCAGCACGAGGAACGCGTTCAGCAGCAGGTCCGCACCGAAGCCTTCGGCGAGGCCGATCGTCTTCAGGATCGTCGGCAGGAACGTGTAGATCGCGAAATACGGAATCACGAGGCACACGAAGAACGCACAGTTGAAAATCGTGCGGCGGATCAGGTCACGCTGGAACAGCCGCGCGAAGCCGGCATTCGCCTGCGGTTCGGCCGAACCGTCGAGCATCACGTGCGGCCCGAAATGTTTCGCGACGATCGCGCGTGCTTCCTGCACGCGGCCCTTGCCGAGCAGCCAGCGCGGCGATTCGGGTGTACCGATCCGCAGGACCAGCACGATCAGCGCAGGCAAAGCAGCCGATGCGAGCAGCCAGCGCCATGCGTCGGGCGTGGCGTCGCCGTATGCGAGGCCGAGCACGTTCGCGGCGACATAGCCGATCGTCCAGATCACGCTGAACGAGCCGAGCAGCGTGCCGCGATGCTTGCGCGGCGAGAATTCGGCGAGGATCGCGTGGCCGACGGTGAAATCGCCGCCCATCCCGAAGCCGATCAGCACGCGCAGTACGCACAGTTCGAGCGGCGACGTGACGAAGAACTGCGCGAACGCGGCCGCCGTGATGATCACGAAGCTCGTCAGGAAAATCTTCTGGCGGCCCATCCGGTCGGACAGCCAGCCGAACACGAGGCTGCCGAGGAAGATGCCGATCAGCGCCGAGCTGCCGATCATCCCCATCCAGAACGCGTCGATCGGCATCTGCCTGCCGAGCGCGGCGAGTGCGTAGCCGATCGTGCCGAGCGTGTAGCCTTCGGTGAAATGTGCGCCGAACGTCAGGCCGGCGATCTTCACGTGGAAACGGTTGAGCGGCACGTCGTCGAGCGTGACGGGGCGGTGCGGCGCATCGGCGCCACGCGACAGCGGCAACGCGCGCGCGGTGCCGGATTGAACGTTGGCTTGGGTCAAGCTGCCTCCTGGATCGTTATCTGGCGCGCGGCGGCGCGCGCAGGCGGCGCTGCGCCGCGAGCGCCGTGCAAGGCGCCGCGCGGCCGGGCGGCGCGCGGCGCGGGTCGACCGCGGGGAGCGGTCAGCGGCCGAGGCCGGCCATCAGCGTGTACTTGAGTTCCACGTATTCGTCGAGGCCGTACTTCGAGCCCTCGCGGCCGAGCCCCGATTGCTTGACGCCGCCGAACGGCGCGACTTCGGTCGAGATGATCCCGTCGTTGACGCCGACCATTCCGCTTTCCAGCGCACCCGACACGCGCCACGCGCGGCCGAGATCGCGCGTATAGAAGTACGCGGACAGCCCGAACGGCGTATCGTTGGCCGCGGCGACGGCCTCTTCCTCGGTCGCGAAGCGGAAGCAGCCGGCGACGGGGCCGAAGGTTTCCTCTTCGGCGATCAGCATGTCGGCCGTCATGCCGGCCAGCACGGTCGGCTCGTAGAACGTGCCGCCGAGCTCATGACGCTTGCCGCCGGTGAGCGTGTGCGCGCCCTTCGCGACCGCATCGGCCACGTGCCGCTCGACCTTGCCGAGCGCCGCCTCGTTGATCAGCGGCCCCTGGTCGACCTCACCCGCGAGCGCGTTGCCGACGCGCAGCGTGCGCACGGCGTCCGCGAGCTTGCGCGTGAATGCGTCGTACACGCCGTCCTGCACGAGAAAGCGGTTCACGCACACGCAGGTCTGGCCCGTGTTGCGGAACTTCGACGCGATCGCGCCCGCGACCGCCGCATCGAGATCGGCATCGTCGAACACGATGAACGGCGCGTTGCCGCCGAGTTCGAGCGACAGCTTCTTCAGCGTGTCGGCCGACTGCTTCGCGAGCAGCTTGCCGACCCGCGTCGAGCCCGTGAACGACAGCTTGCGCACGACGGGCGAACTCGTCAGCGTTTCGCCGATCGCGACCGCGTCGCCCGACACGACGTTGAACACGCCGGCCGGCACGCCCGCGCGCTCGGCGAGCACCGCGAGCGCGAACGCCGACAGCGGCGTTTCCTCCGACGGCTTCAGCACCATCGTGCAGCCGGCCGCGAGCGCGGGGCCGGCCTTGCGCGTGATCATCGCGAGCGGGAAATTCCACGGCGTGATCGCCGCGACGACGCCGACCGGCTCGCGCGTGACGACGATCTGCGCATCCGGCTTCGGGCTCGGGATCACGTCGCCGTACATGCGCTTCGCTTCTTCCGCGAACCATTCGAGAAAGCTCGCCGCGTACGCGACTTCGCCGCGCGCTTCCGCGAGCGGCTTGCCTTGCTCGCGCGTCAGCAGCCCGGCGAGCGCATCGCGATGTTCGAGCATCAGCTCGCCCCAGCGCTTCACGCGTGCGCCGCGCTCCTTCGCGGTCAGTGCGCGCCACGCGGGGAACGCGTGCGCGGCTGCGTCGATGGCGCGCTGCGTGTCGTCGGCGCCGCCTTTCGCGACTTTCGCGATCGTTTCGCCGGTCGCGGGGTTCAGCACCGGATAGGTCGCATCGCTCGCGCCATGCGGTTCGTGCCATTCGCCGCCGATGTAATGGCCGGTCCTCAGAAATTCGTTCATCGTGTGTCGTTCCTTCAGTGCCTCAGTCCGTCGCGAAACTGCCCTGCGCCGGACGCGACGCGCGCGCGATGCGCTTGCCGGCCGTGTAGTCGTTGATCAGGTCGCACGGCGTGTAGTTGCGCTCCAGTTCGTGCAATTCCTCTTCGGTGAGCTGTGTCTCGAGCGCGCCGAGTGCGCTGTCGAACTGTGCGACGGAATCCGCGCCGACCAGCATGCTCGCGACGCCGGGGCGGCTCAGCACCCACGCCTGCGCAATCTGCGCGGGCGGCACGCCGCGTCGCTTCGCGACCTTCGCGACCGATTCCGCGATCGCGAGCGATGCGGCATCGCCGTACATCTGCGCGGTGAAGAAGTCGGTCTGGTTGCGCGTCGATTGCGGCTCGCAGGTCAGCAGGCCGCGCGCGAGCGGGCTGAACACCGACACGCCGACGCCCTGGTCGATGCAGTACGGCACCATCTCGCGCTCCTCCTCGCGATACGCGAGGTTCAGCTGCAGCTGCATGTTGACCGGCTTGTCCCAGCCGTTTCGTTCGCAGGCCTGCATGATTTTCGCGAACTGCCACGTGTACATCGTCGATACGCCGATATAACGCGCCTTGCCCGCGCGCACGATGTCGTGCAGCGCGCTCATCGTTTCCTCGACGGGCGTGTTCACGTCGAAGAAGTGCAGCATGAAGATGTCGACGTAATCCATCCCGAGCCGCTTCAGCGAAGCGTCGATGCCGTCGAGCACGTGCTTGCGCGAATGGCCGCCCGCGTTCGGGTAGCTGCCCATGTCGTAGCCGACCTTGGTCGTCACGACGAGCTCCTCGCGGCGCGCGTTGCGCTTCAGGATGCGGCCGACCACTTCCTCGCCGACGCCCGTCGAATAGAAATCGGCGAGATCGATGAAGTTCACGCCGGCGTCGAGCGCGCGGCGCACGATCGGCTCGCTCTGCGCTTCGTCGAAGATCCAGGGTTTCCAGTCGGGGGTGCCCATGTTCATCGTGCCGAGACACAGGCGGGACACCGTCAGGCCGGACTGGCCGAGGCGGACGTATTCCATGCTTCCTCCAGGTGCGGCCTTGTGTCGGCCGCTTGTCGTCTTCAGTTTTTCTTCGGGGTGTAGAACGGGTTCGACACGTCGCGCGCGGCGGCGAATACCGCGTCGCGATGCGGTAGCCCTTCCATCGCGGCGACGATCGCGGTGCGGCACGCGCGATAGTTGTTCTCGAACACGGCATCGAGATCGTCGGTCTGCGGGTTCACCCAGTTCGCCGACACGACGACCCAGTCGTTCTCCGCTTCGGGCGGCAGCGTGCCGTTCTCGAGCGCTTCGGCGACGGCCTTCGCGATGCCGGCCTGCGACGCGCCCCACGTGGCGTTGCCGTGGAAATCGCCGGCGATCTGCGCCTTGTTGACGTACAGCGTGAGCGGCTTGGTCGGCACGCCCGGCTGCGCGATCACGACGAACGGCGCATGGCCGGCCGACGGCGTCGCGAGGGCCGTGGCGAACGCCTGGCCCGCGGGGCCGTTGCGCGGGCCGACCAGCACGTTGATGTGCGCGAGGTTGACGCCGGGGCCTTCGAAGCCTTCGCCGATGTAAAGCTGCCTGGGTTGGGATGCGGTCATTGCGATGTCTCGTCGATGAGGTTGGGTGTGAGGCGATTGTGGTGGGCCGCGGCACGGCCGGTGAATCGATGTTTTCTGATCGGGCTATGAGTTTTCGTCGTCTCCGGGAAAGCCCTGGGCCCGTCACGCGGACGCCCGCCGGGCGGGCCTCGGCCGGTGTCGTGACGGCGGGCGGGGCGGAACTGGCGGGTGCTCGTTCGTGAACCGGCTCCGGGTTTGTCATACCCGGGCAGGGGTTGGAGGGCCGGGCGCATCCGGACAACAATCGGCGTACTCCGAGCCCTATCTTTCGTCTTCCCTTCTTTTTTCGAAAGCGAGTAATTCCGATGGCTGCCATTCAAAGGCCCGATTGGTCGAAGCTCAGTTCGCTCGATCCGGAACTGATCCGGGCATTCGTCGCCGTGGTCGAGAGCGGCGGCTTCACCGCGGCGGCCCGGCAACTGCATCGCACGCAGTCGACGATCAGCCTGCGCATCCGCACGCTCGAGGAGCGGCTCGATACGCACCTGTTCATGCGCAACAGCCGACGGCTCGAACTGTCACGCGACGGCGAGAATTTCCTGATCCATGCGCGCCGCATCATCCAGGTGCAGAACGACGCGATCCTCGCGCTGAAGCAGGCGAGCAGCGATCGCGGCGTCGTGCGCTTCGGGCTGCCGGAGGACTACGCGGAGCTGTGGCTGCCCGACCTGCTGAAGTCGTTCTATGCGATGCGGCCGGGTGCGCGCTTTCACGTGCATTGCCGCACGTCGCTCGAACTGCTCGAACGGCTGCAGGCCGGCGAGCTCGACGTCGCGCTCGTCGTGCGGCACGGGCCGAACGCGGGCGGGCGGCTGCTCGGCCGGCACGATGTCGTGTGGGCCGCGCACCGCGATTTCGTGCTCGGCCCGCAGGCGTCGGTGCCGCTCGCGCTGTTTCCGGAGACGTGCTGCTACCGGCAGCGCGGGCTGCAGGCGCTCGCGACGGCCGGGCGGCCGTATCACGTCGTCTATACGAGCCAGAGCCCGACCGGCATCAAGATCGCGGTGAACCACGGCGCGGCCGTGACGATGATCGACCGCTGCACGCTGCCCGAGAACTGGCGCGTGCTCGACGAGACGGACGGGCTGCCGCTGCTGCCGGCGGCCGATCTCGAACTGCATCGCTCGCCGGGCATCTGCGATCCGCTCACCGACGATCTGGTGTCGCTGATCGAATCGATGGTCGACGAGCGGCGGCGCGCGTCGCTCGAAGCGTTCGCGTAGCGCGGCGGCCGGCGCACGGCGTGATTGGCGCGAACCGCGGCGGGTGGCGGGCGGTCGCGTCGCGCGCATCGCGACCGCACGGCCGGCCGCCATGCTGCTGGTCGTTGACGTGTTGTGTCCCCCGTGCCGT
Source organism: Burkholderia cepacia ATCC 25416 (assembly GCF_001411495.1). Taxonomy (NCBI): domain Bacteria; kingdom Pseudomonadati; phylum Pseudomonadota; class Betaproteobacteria; order Burkholderiales; family Burkholderiaceae; genus Burkholderia; species Burkholderia cepacia. The sequence goes on from NZ_CP012982.1 coordinate 2,075,046, forward strand.
TTTTTGCACGGGCGGCCCGTTTTTTTGCACGACGTTTATGCGGTCTCTTCTAAGCTGGGGACGTGTCGAACAGCCGAGACGGCCTCCGTCCGCTCCATGACCTTCATTCATCCCGTTCCCGCCTTCGATGTCGCCGGCCGCCAGTTGCGCGCCGGCGCACCCGACAACGTCATTCCGTTCCCGCCGCCGCGCCCGCGCCTGCAGTTGCCCGTCACGCTGACGGCCGACTCCGGAGAACACGCGCATGCGCGGCTCGCGGCGCTGCTGCATTCCCCGCTCGGCGTGTACGTCGTCAGCGCGCGCGCCGTGCGCGACGTGGTGCACGTGCGCTTCGACATCGCGCCGGAAGACCTGGATTTCACGCTGCACATGCTGATCGCGCAGCAGGCCGATGCGGTGATCGGGCCGGTCGCGCGCCGGTTGCGCGTCGGGCCGAAGGCACGGTGAAGTTGGGAACGGCTGTTGCTCGTGGATTGTGGTTCGTTCCTTGATGGCTTGTCCGATCCGCCGCCCGGTCGCCGTGCTGTCCGCCCTCAGGCGGCGGACAGGCGCGCGATGCTGCGTGCACGGCGCCGATCATGCATGCGGAGGAGTCATGGATCTATTGGAAGCAGTACCTGTCGTGCAGCCGGCAAACGGCCGGGTACGGACGGCGTCGTTGCCGTCGGGCCAGCAACTCGCGCGTCAGCTCGTGACGACGGTGCGCGTGGCCGAAATGCTGTTGCATCAGGCGATCGTCGTGCCCGACCGGCATCAGTGGTCGGTGGACACCGAGCGGGTCGACGCGGCCGGCGGTCCGCTCGCGGCGTGGGAGCGCGACGTGACCTGGCGGATCGGCAAGGTGTTCGCCGCGACGGTCAGCCCGGCCGCGCGCGTCAACGATCGCGACCAGGTCGCGGTCGAGATCCGGCTCTGTCTGCCCGAACAGGACTACATGGCCGGGCGGCGCGTGAGCACCTTCGGCCGCCGCCACGGCAACCGCTTCGGCGCGACGCTGTCGGTCGCGTCGGGCGCGCAGTGGGGCTGGCAACGCGCGGAGCATGTCGCACCGGAACACACGCAGGTATGCGGCGATACGCTGGAAGCGCTCGTCGATCAGGTGGCCGCGAACGTCAACGCGGCACTGGGCGCGGCCGGGTTCGGCGCGATGCGCTGATCACGCGTCGCCGGTCTGCCCGGTCTGACGCTGCAGGTCTTCCATCAACTGTTCCGCGAGAAAGTCGCACGGCGGCCGCTTCGATTTCGTGCTGCGCGCGAGAATCAGTTCGAGCGGCGGCAGGTCGGGCAGCCCGTGCGCGCGGCCGAGCATCGACAGTTGCGCGGGAATCGCGCAGCGCGCGAGCGGCGCGACCGCGAGGCCGGCCTCGACCATGCTGAGCAGCCCGAGCAGGCTCGGGCTTTCATACGAGGTGCGGTACGGCACCTTCGCGCGTTCGAGGCTGCGGATCGCGTTCTCGCGCGCGACGCTGCCCGGCATGAACACCGCGATCGGCAGCGGCCGCTCTTCCCATACGCGCGGCCCGTTCGTCATCGCGGCCCACGCCATCGGCTCGTGGCGGATGAAGTCGCCGGACAGCCCCTTGATGCGCGTGCCGCAGACGAGATCGACGGTGCCTTCCTTGATCAGCGGCGCGAGCGCGCTGCTCGGCAGCCCCATCACCTGGATCTCGACCTTCGGGTAGGTCGCCGAGAACTTCTTCAGCACCGACGGCAGCAGCGACGACGCATAGTCGTCCGGCACGCCGATCACGACCTTGCCGGTCACTTCCGGCCGCACCACGGCCGCCCAGGCCTCGTCGCGCAGCGCCAGCATTCGTCTGGCGAATCCCAGCAGCACCTCGCCTTCGCGCGTCAGCACGATGCTGCGCGGCTTGCGCACGAACAGCGGCCGCCCGATCGCGTCTTCCAGGCTCTTGATCTGCATGCTCACGGCCGACTGCGAACGGTTCACGGCCTCGGCCGCGCGGGTCATGTTGCCGGTCTCCGCGACGGCGACGACGGTGGCCAGCACGTCGTGATCGAGCATCTTCATGGGTATCAGGAAAACTGAACGTAACGATCAGCATTATGCGTTTTTATTGTTGCTGTGTGTCTGCCATAGTGCGATCACGCTGACGTTTCGCCCGGGGGCGGCGCGGCGTTCGGGCCGGACGATCCGGTGTGCGGGACTGAACAGGGAAGCGTGGTGTATCGATGATGGACCATCCGTTGCGCGCGGCGCTGGCCGCGGAATTGCATGCCCGGCCGTTCCTGCGGCTCGCCGAAGCCGTGTCGCTCACGCATTACGCGATCTACGCGGACGGCCAGCCCGACATCCACGAAACGCTGCTGCACGCGCTGTGCCGCGATACCGGCATCGCCGCGCCGCACGAAGGCGCGACGCACTACGCGGTGCAGTCGCCGAGCGGCTGGCACCTGAAGTGGGAGCGCCACACCGAATTCTCGACCTTCACGTTCGTCGCGCCGCGCCGCGACACCGGTTATTTCGACGATCTCGCGATCGAGGGCATTCCGGCCGCGTGGTTCGCGCGGCTTGCCGGCATCCGCTTCGTCGCGGTGCGCATGGAGCTGCTCACGGGCGACGCCGCGCGGCTCGTCTGCGGCGACCTGCGCCGCTGGATCGACGGGCCCGCGCTCGTCGGCAGTAACGTGCTCGGCGGCGGCAAGGTGTTCTGCGACTGGCATGTGCGCGACGACGGTTTCATGCGCTTTCTCGTCGTCGACGAGGATTTCCGCGAGGAGCAGGGCGGCCGCCTGCTGCAGCGCCTGCATGAAATCGAGACGTACCGGATGATGGCCCTGCTGGCGCTGCCCGTCGCGCGCCGGATGAGCCGCGAGCTCGACGAGATCCACGCGGCGCTCCATGCACTGATGCAGCGGATGGACGCGAGCGGCGCCGACGGCGACGATACCGCGCTGCTCGTCAAGCTCACGCATCTGGCGGTACGGGTCGAGTCGCTGTCGGGATCGGGCGCGCGCTTCAGCGCGTCGCGGGCGTACGAGAAGCTCGTGCTGGCGCGCATCCACGAGTTGCGCGAGGAACGCATCGAAGGGATGCCGACGATCGCCGAATTCATGGAGCGGCGTTTCGCGCCGGCGATGGAAACCTGTCGCAGCGTATGGGCGCGCCACGAGCAGATCGCCGCGCGGATCGCGCGAGCGGTCGACCTGCTGCGCACGCGCGTGAACCTCGCGCAGGAAAAGGACGTGACGCGCCTGCTGGCGGGCATGGAGCGCACCGCGCGCAACCAGCTGCATCTGCAGCACGCGGTCGAGGGGCTGTCGGTGGCCGCCATTTCGTACTACGTGCTGTCGCTCGCAACGGCGGCGTTCAAAGCGCTGCACGTGATGAACCTGCCGGTCGACCCCGAACTGGCGGAAGGCCTGCTGATCGCGCCGGTCGTGTTCGCGGTGATTCACATCACGCGGCGCACGCGCGCGCAGCTGGCGCGATCGGAGGCGGCGCATGACAGTGCGCATGACGGCGCGGCGGGGCATGCGGCGGCGTTGAAGCAGGTCGGCTAGAACATCGAAAACTTGATCAGGTAAAGGAGTGGAGATGACTTTTTCGCAGAAGCAACCGGGGTTTTACAGCGGCTTCGATGCCGCGTTCGACGAACCGGCACCGGATGACGCGGGCGTGCCGGAGGCCGCGCGCGTGACGTCGTATCAGGCCGTGCTGCAGGAGCCGATGACGTCGCTCGTCGGGAATACGATCGATCGGCCGGACGTCGCGGCGGTGGCGATTCTCGGTTACAACTGACGCAGCGCCGGGCGGGTGGGCTGCGCAGTCCCTTCCCGATCACCCGGCGGCGCGCATGCGCGGCATCGTCGGGTACGCCACCCATCGGGCGTCGATCTTGCGGCCGGGTAGAAAATGAAACTCGATATAACCGTCGCGCCGGTTCGGCAAAGCCGGCACGGCGACGTCGGTTTCGACGATGTCGGGCGCCTGGTTCCGGGCGTCTTCTTCAGGCGTCAGATCGTACGTGATCCTGACGTGCCAGGTCTTCTTGCCGCGCGGCACGCTCATGCAGCACATCGTGCCGCCCCCGCCGCCGAACTGGCGCGCGTGCACGCTGCCCGCGCCGAAGCCATCCACCACGAAACTGTAGACACCACGATCGGTGTAGTTGAACCCCACGACGCGATACGGGCCGTCGGCGCGCGTCTGTGCGTGGATCCACCAGGCCGCGCCCGCCAGCAATGCCGCGATGGCGACCGGGTTGAGTGTCAGGCGGCGTAGCAGGTTCGGCATGCCGGTGTTCCTGTGAGTCGGTTCGGCGGCACGATCCGTTGCCGATAGCGCCAGGGCGCGTGCCGTGCACCCCGGCGGCCGAGGTCATCGCGCGCGCCCGACAGGCCCCGCCCCATGCGCCAGCGCCAGTTCGACGAACGCGCGCGCGGCCGCGCTCCGGTATGCCCCCTTGCGTTGCAGCAGCACGGCCGTACGCCGCAGGACGGCCGGTTCGAGCGCGACGGCGGCGAGATCGTCGTGGCCGCTCGCGATCGTCGCGGGCAGCAGCGTCGCGAGGTTCGTGCGGCGCACGATCTCGATCACGGCCCCCAGCGAATTCGCTTCCATCGACACGCGCGGCCGCACGTCGTGCTCGCGGAAATAGCGGTCGATCTGCACGCGTGTCGCGAATTCGGCCGTGAGCAGCACGAGCGACGCGTCGTGCAGCGCGCGCAGGCCGGCCTTGCGTTTTCCGGCGAGCGCATGGCGGCGGCTCACGACGAGCGCGAGCGTTTCGACCAGCAGCGGTTGCGCTTCGAGATCCGCCGTCTGCACTTCGTCGAACGCGATGCCGACATCGAGCTCGTCGTCGACGAGCAGCGCCTCGATGCGTTCCTGCGACATCTCGCGCACCGACAGCGACACATCCGGATAGCGGCCGTGAAACGCCTCGACCAGCGGCCCGACGAGATAGCTCGTGAAGGTCGGCGTGACCGCGATCCGCAGTGAGCCGCGGCTGAGATCCTGCACGTCGTGAATGGCGCGCCGGCCTTCCGCGAGATCGTGCAGCGCCTGCCGCGCATAGCGGAAATACACGTCGCCGGCGTCGGTCAGCCGCGTCACGCGCCCGGTGCGGTCGAACAGCTGCGCGCCGAGCGTTTCCTCGAGCTGGCGGATCTGCTGGGACAGCGCGGGCTGCGACACATGCAGCGCGGCGGCCGCGCGCGTGAAGCTGCGATGCTCGGCGACGGCGAGGAAGTAATGGATATGGCGCAGCAGCATGGTGGTTCCTATAAGTCCTGCTTATCCGGTAGATCATAAATCAGTCTTTTACCTTATTGGAAGTCCGGCGTAACCTACCCTTCATCGATTCCATCCGCACCGGAGAACACGCGATGAAGGACATCATCGAAGGCTTCCTGAAGTTCCAGCGCGACGCGTATCCGGCGCGCGCCACGCTGTTCCGCGATCTCGCGCGCAGCCAGCATCCGCGCGCGCTGTTCATCTCGTGCTCGGACAGCCGGCTCGTGCCCGAACTCGTCACGCAGCGCGAACCGGGCGACCTGTTCGTGATCCGCAATGCCGGCAACATCGTGCCGTCGTACGGCCCCGAGCCGGGCGGCGTGTCGGCGTCCGTCGAATACGCGGTGGCCGCGCTGCGCGTGACCGACGTCGTGATCTGCGGCCATTCCGATTGCGGCGCGATGACCGCGATTGCCACCTGCCAGTGCATGGACCACATGCCGGCCGTCGGCCACTGGCTGCGTTATGCCGATTCGGCGCGCGTCGTGAACGAGGCGCGCACGCATCGCAGCGAACGCGAGCGGATCGACTCGATGGTGCGCGAGAACGTCGTCGCGCAACTGGCGAACCTGAAGACGCACCCCGCCGTGCGGCTCGCGCTCGAAGAAGGGCGGCTCGCGCTGCACGGCTGGGTCTACGACATCGAATCGGGCTGCATCGACGCCCATGACGGCGCGACCGGCCGGTTCGTCTCCCTGGCGGACCATCCCGAGGTCCGCGCCACGCCCGCGACGCTTCCCGTCGCGGCGTGAATCGCTCCAACCTACCCACGAGGAATTGCCATGATCCAGTCCCAGCACAGCCAGACCGCCCGCCACGCGCTCGCGGAGACCGTCGTTCTCGCGAAGGCGCGCAAGAACCTGTCGTTCGCGCAGCTCACCGAAGGCACGGGCCTGAGCGAAGCGTTCGTGACGGCCGCGCTGCTCGGCCAGCATGCGCTGCCGGCCGATGCGGCGCGCAATGTCGCCGACAAGCTCGGCCTCGACGACGACGCGGTGCTGCTGCTGCAGACGATCCCGCTGCGCGGCAGCATCGACGATCGCGTGCCGACCGACCCGACGATTTACCGCTTCTACGAAATGCTGCAGGTGTACGGCACGACGCTGAAGGCACTCGTACACGAGAAGTTCGGCGACGGCATCATCAGCGCGATCAATTTCCGGCTCGACGTGAAAAAGGTCGACGATCCCGAGGGCGGTTCGCGTGCGGTGATCACGCTCGACGGCAAGTACCTGCCGACCAAGCCGTTCTGACGCCGGCGCGGCGCCGCGGCAGCGGTGCCGTGCAGGCTCTCGCCCGACGTGCATCGGCCACCGGCCGGCGCACGTTCCCGCCATGCCGTTTCAACCAGGACGCAGCCATGGATTTTGTGAAACGCACGATCGATCTTGCGATGAAGAACGTGGAAGAGGGCGGCCGTCCGTTCGCGACGGTGATCGTCCGCGACGGCGAGATCGTCGCGGAGAGCCCGAACCTCGTCGCGCAAACCAGCGACCCGACCGCGCACGCCGAGATCCTCGCGGTGCGCGACGCTTGCCGCAAGCTCGGCACCGAGCACCTGACCGACTGCGAGATCTACATTCTCGCGAGCCCGTGCCCGATGTGCCTCGGCGCGCTGTACTACTGCAGCCCGAAACGCGTGATCTACATCACGACGCGCGAGGACTACGCGCCGTTCTACCGCGACGACCGCAAGTATTTCGAGCTCGACACGTTCTATGCCGAATATGCGAAGCCGATCGAGGCGCGCCGGCTGCCGATGGTGCAGCAGAAGCACGGCGGCGCGATCGACGTGTACCGGCGCTGGAAGGAACTGAACGCGAAGTGACGTGACCTGCGCGGCGCCCAGGCCGCGCGTTGCAGCCGCCCGGCTGCTCGTTTTCCCCACCCTCCGTTTCGTCTTCCGTGTCATCCGGCGGCGTCCGTGCCGCCGGGGCGCCCGCGCTGCCGCGCGAGGCGGGTCGTGCCCCCGTTTTCCCACCTTCCCAAACATCGATCCCGTTCAATGTCCGGAACGGAAATCCGCGATCCAAAAGGTTTTTGACGGGTTTAAAAATTCGCACTGGAGACGACGAAAACGTGCGGAAAGCCCGATGAAAACCGATGAAATCTTCATGACAGCCAGCGCGGTGGCCGCGGTCGTTCGCGACTGATCGCCATCGATCGCCGTGCGTTTTCCCTGCCTGTTTCGTTGCGCCATTCGTTCCGGACGAGGAATCGCTCGATCCCTCTCCGCCAGCACCGCCCGACTGCCGCCGGTCGCGCGTGACGCCTGAGATTCGCTTACCTGCTTGAAACGGACCATCATGAAACGGGATTCATTCAGTACACCTGATGCGATGCATCGACCGACGACGAACATGCTCAAGCCGAACGACACGTTCGTGCGCATCGAAAACGTCGTGAAGAAATTCGGCGACAGCACGGCCGTCGACAACGTGAACCTGACGATCGCGAAGAACGAGCTGTTCGCGTTGCTCGGCAGCTCGGGCTGCGGCAAGTCGACGCTGCTGCGCATGCTCGCCGGGCTCGAGACGGCCACCTCCGGCAAGATCTTCGTCGACGGCGAGGACCTCGCGTCGCTGCCGCCGTACCGCCGCCCGGTCAACATGATGTTCCAGTCGTACGCGCTGTTCCCGCACATGACGGTCGAATCGAACGTCGCGTTCGGCCTGAAGCAGGAAGGCACACCGAAGAACGAGATCCGGGAGCGCGTGGCCGATGCACTCGCGCTCGTGCAGATGAGCAAGTACGCGAAGCGCAAGCCGCATCAGCTCTCCGGCGGCCAGCAGCAGCGCGTCGCGCTGGCCCGCTCGCTGGTCAAGCGCCCGAAGCTGCTGCTGCTCGACGAGCCGATGTCGGCGCTCGACAAGAAGATCCGCCAGAAGACCCAGCTCGAACTCGTGAACATCATCGAGAAGGTCGACGTGACCTGCGTGATGGTCACGCACGACCAGGAAGAAGCGATGACGATGGCGAGCCGCCTCGCGGTGATGAGCGAAGGCAAGATCGTGCAGATCGGCTCGCCCGGCGAAGTCTACGAATACCCGAACAGCCGTTTCTCGGCCGAATTCATCGGCTCGACCAACCTCTTCGAAGGACGCGTGGTCGAGGACGAACCCGACCACATCTTCGTCGAAAGCGACGACCTCGAAGCGCGCATGTACGTGAGCCACGGCGTGACGGGCCCGCTCGGCATGCCGGTCGGCATCTCGGTGCGTCCGGAGCGCGTGCACGTGTCGCGCGAGAAACCGGGCTCGAAACACAACTGGGCGCGCGGCGTCGTGACCGACATCGCGTACATGGGCAGCTACTCGCTGTACCACGTGCGCCTGCCGAGCGGCAAGACGGTGGTGTCGAACCTGTCGAGCTCGCACCTGATGAACGACAACGCGCCGGCGTGGAACGACGACGTGTTCGTGTCGTGGTCGCCGGCCAGCGGCGTCGTGCTGACGCAGTGAGGACGCCACGATGAGAACCTCCGCTTCCACTCCGTCCGCGCCGGTGTCTGCCGGCGCCGCGAGCACCGGCGCCGGCAGATCGCGCCCGGGCCGTTTCTCGATGCTGTCGCGCTTCCTGCCGTCGGGCCGCAGCGTCGCGATCGGCGTGCCGTTCGTGTGGCTCGCGATCTTCTTCGCGCTGCCGTTCGTGCTGGTGCTGAAGATCAGCTTCGCCGACCAGGTGATGGGCATCCCGCCGTACACGTCGCTCGTCGAGATCAAGGATGGCGTCGTGCACTTCGCGCTGCAGCTGTCGCACTACGCGTTCCTGCTGCAGGACGACCTGTACATCGCGACCTACCTCAGCTCGCTGAAGATGGCCGCCGTGTCGACCGTGCTGTGCCTGCTGATCGGCTATCCGATGGCGTACTACATCGCGCGCTCGGAACCGAACCGCCGCAACGTGCTGATGATGGCCGTGATGCTGCCGTTCTGGACGTCGTTCCTGATCCGCGTGTACGCGTGGATCGGGATCCTGAAGGACGACGGCCTCCTGAACCACACGCTGATCGCGCTGGGCATCATCCACACGCCGCTGCGCCTCTATCACAGCGACGCGGGCGTCTACATCGGGATGGTCTATTCGTACCTGCCGTTCATGGTGATGCCGCTGTACGCGCACCTCGTGAAGATGGACCTCACGCTGCTCGAGGCCGCATACGACCTCGGTGCGAAGCCGTGGGTCGCGTTCACGCGCATCACGCTGCCGCTGTCGAAGAACGGGATCATCGCCGGCAGCCTGCTGGTGTTCATCCCGGCGGTGGGCGAGTACGTGATTCCGGAACTGCTGGGCGGCGCCGACACGCTGATGATCGGGCGCGTGATGTGGGATGAATTCTTCAACAACATGGACTGGCCGATGGCGTCCGCGGTGACGGTCGCGATGGTGATGCTGCTGCTGGTGCCGATGGCGCTGTTCCAGTACTACCAGGTCAAGGAACTGGAGGACGCGAAATGATCAAGCCGAGCAAACCGCTGTCGACAGGCGTCCTCGCCTTCGGCTTCCTGTTCCTGTACATCCCGATCATCAGCCTGGTGGTGTACTCGTTCAACGAGTCGAAGCTGGTGACCGTGTGGTCGGGCTTCTCGCTGAAGTGGTACAGCGCGCTGCTGGACGACGACGAGCTGCTGACCGCCGCGTGGCTGTCGCTGAAGATCGGCCTCTTGACGGCCACCGCGTCGGTCGTGATCGGCACGTGGGCGGGTTTCGTGCTCGCGCGCTTCGGCCGCTTCAAGGGCTTCACGCTGTACACGGGGATGATCAACGCGCCGCTGGTGATTCCGGAAGTGATCCAGGGCATCTCGCTGTTGTTGCTGTTCGTTGCGCTGGAGCAGATGTTCGGCTGGCCGAAGGGGCGCGGGATGGTGACGATCTGGATCGGCCACGTGATGCTGTGCGTGTCGTACGTGGCGATCATCGTGCAGTCGCGCGTGAAGGAGATGAACAAGTCGCTGGAGGAGGCGGCGCTCGATCTGGGCGCAACGCCGCTGAAGGTGTTCTTCGTGGTGACGCTGCCGCTGATCTCGCAGGCGCTGCTGTCGGGGTGGCTGCTGTCGTTCACGCTGTCGATCGACGACCTGGTGCTGTCGGCGTTCCTGTCGGGGCCGGGGTCGACGACGTTGCCGCTGGTGGTGTTCTCGCGCGTGCGGCTGGGGCTGAACCCGGAGATGAACGCGCTGGCGACGCTGTTCATCACGGCGGTGACGATCGGCGTGATCGTCGTGAACCGGATGATGATCGCGCGCGAACGGCGCCGCGTGGCCGACATGAAGGCGGCGTTCGCGGTGGCGTGAGCGCGGGCATGATGGTGTGACGGCATGACGAAAGCGACGGCGGGCGCATGACGGGCCCGCCGTTTGCGTGGGTCGCTTGCTCGCGGGGAGGGAAACGGGGCGATCGTGCGCGGTGTGCACGCTCATGACCGAGCGGGTCGGTTACGGTGACTGTGGCGATGCCACGTCCAAGGCGGCGCAGCCGCCGCGATTCGCAACGGTGCCTTCGGCGCCGGGTTTCGGGTTCCCGATGTGGCCGAACGACGCGTGGGAATGCCACATCGCACGCGATATCGCGCGCGAGCGGCGCGGTCGCCACGCAGCGGGCGACGCGCTATAGTCGTGCGACGCCCGCTGACGGTGCGATACACCCGGCGGCCCTTTCACGCACGCGTTCTCCCGATGACAGCCCTTCCCGACGTTACCCTGCGACTGACCGACATCGAGCAGCCGGCCGCACACGATTTCATCAGCCGCAAGCTCGGCGAATTCAATCACGCGATGACGGGGCGCGCCGACGCGGCCACGCTCGACGTGTACGTGACCGATCCCGCGACGGGCGAGATCGTGGGCGGCCTGACGGGGCGCACGTCGCTCGGTCTCTTCTTCATCGATCTGTTCTACCTGCCCGAATCGCTGCGCGGCGGCGGGTTCGGCAGCCGGCTGCTGCGCGAGGCCGAAGCGGAAGCGAAACGACGCGGATGCGCGCGGGCGGTGCTCTACACGATCTCGTTCCAGGCGCCGGATTTCTACCGGAAGCAGGGTTACGAAGCATTCGGCGAAGTGCCGTGCGAACCGGAAGGCACGTCGCGCGTGTTCATGGTGAAGGTGCTTTGAACCGGTTCGTCCGTCGTGCGTCGCGCGCTCAGATTCTCGTGGCGATCGCCTTGGGCGTATAGCTGGCGTGAGTGGCCGGATCGACGAACCGGCCTCTGAAATATCCGTCGCCGTTCGCGTCGGATACGAACGTCTGATGGGCCGGATCCAGCATGCGGCGCCAGAATGCGTTCCGGCGTTCGATGTTGTCGATCGTTTGCGTCTTCCCGAGAATGTGGCCGGTCATCGTTGCGTCCTTGTCGCTGAGACTGCCGGCGAGCAGGAGCGAGAAGCCCGGCGGAAGGGGAAGCGTTCGATGGATCTCCGACCAGCACAGCGTGCCGATGCCCCGGCAGCACAATTCCGGCGGAAGCATGAAGTCGCCGATGTGCATCTTGAACGACGAGTCGTCGAGCGGAAGCCACCGTTCGCTGAACGGGAATTTCCTGACCCGGGTGGACGATCCGAATGGCGACTCCCGGTATTCGAATTCGACGGACACGCGGCCCGTGCAGCAGCGATCGGGCAACGCGTCCAGTTTGTCGATTTCCTGCACGATCGTCATGGTCGCGATCGGCACGCCTTGCAGATCGGCGATCCGGTACGAATGCCGCGTGGTGTTCATCGTGTTGATCCTCGAGCAAGCACGACGACGGAGCTCGAACGTCGGCATCCGGGCGTCGGCAGCGTGCCCCGTGCCGGCGGCACGGAGCACACGCCATCCGCGTCAGCAATGCTCCAGCGCGTACGACAGGTCGGCGATCAGGTCGTCCGGATGTTCGAGCCCGACCGACACGCGAATCAGCCCTTCCGACACACCGGCCGCTGCGCGCGCTTCGGCCGGCACGCCCGAATGTGTCGTCGATGCCGGATGGCAGATCAGCGATTCCGTGCCGCCGAGACTGACCGCGGACTTGAAGAGCGTCAGGTGGTTGATGAACCTGAACGCCTGCTCGCGGCCGCCGTCGAGGATGAACGCGAACGTCGAGCCGGGCCCGCTGCACTGGCGCCGGTAGACGGCCTGGTAGGCCGGATCGTCGATGAGCTCGGGATGCAGCACGCGCACCGGCCGATGCGGATTGCCGGCGAGCCAGCGGGCGACGGCGCTGCCGCTGCGTGCGGCCTGCTGCATGCGCAGTACGAGCGTTTCCATCGAGCGCGTGATCATCCATGACGAATGCGGGTCGAGCTGCGAGCCGAGCGTGCTGCGGACCGAGCGGATCTTCGTGATCAGGTCGCGGGTGCCGGTCACGCCGCCGGCGACGAGGTCGCTATGCCCGCCGATGTATTTCGTCAGCGAGTACACGCTCAGGTCTATGCCTTGCCGCGACGGCTTCTGATACAGCGGCCCGAGCAGCGTGTTGTCGCAGACCGACAGCGGGCGGTAGCCGTGCCGCGCTTCGAACGCATCGATTTCGCTGCGCAGCCCGTCGAGGTCGAACAGCGCGTTGGTCGGGTTGGCGGGCGTCTCGATGTAGCACATCCGCACGTTGCCCTTTTGCGCGGCCGCTTCGAGCGCGGCGCGGATCGCGCTGGTGGACAGCCCGTCGGCGATCACTTCGGAGCGGATGCCCCACTCGGGCAGGAACTTCGAGATCAGCGTTTCGGTGCCGCCGTACAGCGGCACGGACTGGACGACGCAGTCGCCCGGCCGCAGGAACGTCAGCAGGATCGCGGCGATTGCCGACATGCCGCTCGACGTCACGACGGCGGCTTCGGAATCGTCGAGCAGCGCGAGGCGATCCTCGACGATCTCCAGGTTCGGGTGATTGAAACGGCTGTAGACGAGGCCCGCGCCTTCGCCTTCGGGCGAAGGCTTGCGCCCGGCCACGACGTCGAAGAATTCGGCGCCGTCCTCGGCCGTGCGGAACGCGAACGTCGACGTGAGGAACACGGGCGGCTTCACCGATCCTTCCGACAGGAACGGATCGTAGCCGTACGACATCATCTGGGTTTCGGGATGGAGTTCCCGGTCTGCAATCTTGCGCTTGTGGTAGTTGCGATAGGCCATGCGGTGCTCCGTGCAGGGGTGGTGAGGAACGGCCGTTGCAGCGGCGGCATGACGCGTGCGGCGCCGGGTAGGCACCGTTCGTCGCGACCGCGTGACGCGATACTACCCGAAGGCATGGCCTTCGTGACGCGCGACTGTCACTATCGAGAGGGTGTCGCCTGTTCGACGATCATGTCGTACAACGCACGGGCGGCCGGCGACAGTTGCGCGCTCCGGCGCGTGACGAGCACGAGCGTGCGCGACACCACGGGCTCGACGAGTTCGATCGTGCGGATCATCGGGTACGCATTCTTCTGGATCGCGAGCTTCGGCACCACCGCCGCGCCGAGCCCTTCCGCGACGAGCCCGAGCGCCGTCGAGCTGCGCTGTACTTCGTAGAACGAATGCAGCGACACGCCGCTCGTCTTCAGCGCGCCGTCGAGCAGCCCGCGATTGCCGCTCACTTCGCCGGCGAAGATCAGCGGATGCGGTTGCAGGGCGGCCCAGCGAATGCGCCGCCGCTTCGCGAGCGGATGATCGTCGCGGCACACGAGTACATACGGGTCGCTCGTCAGCGGGACGTTGACCAGTTCGGGATGCTGGTCGCCGGCGATGCCGATGCCGAACTCGGCCTCGCGATGCAGCACGGCCTGCAGGACCGACGCCGACGCGTGATCGAGGATCTTCACGCGATCGTGCGGGCGGTGCGCGGAGAATGCGCGCAGGATGCGAGGCAGGTATTGCACGCCGACCGTCGGCACGCACGCGATCGTGACGTCGCCGCGCTGGCTCAGGCCGGTTTCGCGAATTTCGGTGAGCGCGTCGGACAGCTCGTTCAGCAGCCGGCGCGCTTGCGGCAGGAAGCGCCGGCCGATTTCGGTGAGGGTGGTGCGGCGCGTGGTGCGCTCGACGAGCGCGACGCCGAGAAAGGTTTCGAGCTTGCGCAGCCGCTGCGTGATGGCCGTCTGCGTGACGTGCAGCGTATCGGCCGCCTGCCGGAAGCTGCCGCCGTCGGCGATCGCGACGAAAGCCTGAACACCGAGCGTATCGATCTTCATCAGAATTTTGAATCAATCACGATATTAAATTCATTTTACTGAACTTCACGACGACCGCAGAATGCTTCGCATCGACGGCCCCCCGCACCGCGCACGCCGGCAGCGGCACGGCCGTCCACGCCGACCACGAGGAGAACGACATGACGACCCCACTCGATCGATACGCGGCCCAGTACGTGCAATTCGAGGACGAACGCACGCGGCCGATCCGCGATCTGCTCGCCGCTGTGCCGAACACGCCGATCCATACCGCGATCGACATCGGCTGCGGGCCCGGCAATTCGACGGAGGCGCTGATCGCGCGTGCGCCGGACGCAACGGTCCACGGAATCGATGCGTCGGCGGACATGATCGACGCCGCGCGCAAGCGCCTGCCGGACCTGCGTTTCGACGTCGTGGATATTTCCACGTGGGCCGATCCCGGCGGCTACGACCTGATTCTCGCGAATGCGGTGCTGCAATGGGTGCCCGCGCACGACACGCTGTTTCCCGCACTCGTCGGCCGGCTCGCGCCGGGCGGCCATCTGGCGGTGCAGATGCCCGACAACCTCGACGAACCCGCGCATCGGCTGATGCGCGAGGTCGCCGCGGCCGGGCCGTGGGCGGACAAGCTGAAAGGCGCGGCGCGCACCGAGCGGTTCGATGCGCGTTATTACCACGCGCTGCTGTCGCCGCTGTGCTCGCGCGTGGACGTGTGGCGCACGACCTACTACCACCCGCTGCGCGGCGGTGCCGATGCGGTCGTCGAATGGTTCAAGGGCAGCGCGCTGCGGCCGTTCCTCGCGGCGCTCGACGACGGCGAGCGCGCGGCGTTTCTCGCGCGGTATCGCGACGCGATCGCGGGCCCGGGCGGCTATCCGGCGCTTGCCGACGGCACCGTGCTGCTGCCGTTCCCGCGTCTGTTCATCGTGGCGACGCGGGCATGATCCGGATGTGATGCGCGTGAGATGCGGCGATGACGCGCGTTCGGCGGTGCGTCAGCGCGCCGGCCGCATCGATTCCGGGTCGACCGTGCGGATCCGTGCGGTCTGCCCGTCGCGCAGGTCCTTGTACCAGAACAGCGCGACTTCACCGTCGTTCTCGTCGTCCGCGTACAGCAGGCGATCGTGGCCGCCCAGCACGAAGCCCGAGCGGGAATAGGTACTGCACGCGGCGATGTTGTTCGACTGCGTTTCCAGCCGCATGAAGCCGAACCCGTGGCTGCGCGCCCAGGATTCGGCGGCCGCGAGCAGCAACTGTCCGATGCCTTGCCGTCGGCTGCGGCGGTCGACGGCCAGCTCCGCGATCTCGGCCATCCCGTTCCAGCTCTGGCTGATCGCCACGAACCCGGCGAGCCGGCCGCCGGCCGTCGCGCGAAAGAGCGCCGTTTTGCCGGTCGCCTCGTCTGCCCAGCCGGCCGGATCGAAGCCGTAGTGCTTGCGGCGCGCCGGCAGCGCGCGCAGATCGAGCAAGTCCTGATACGGCGCGTTCAATTCCCACGCGATGTCGAACGAGAAGTCGCATCGATCCAGTTCGTCGGCGGGAAGCGCGCTCGTCTGTTCGATGCTGATGTGTTCGGCTCGGTCCATGTGTCGGTGTCCTGTCTTCTGCGGGATGGCGTGGTGTCGTCGGTGATGCGATCGCCGGCATCGTGAGGTGCGCCGCATCGAGTGTGTGCGTGCCGCGGATTTTTGCGCCCGCACAGTTCGCCGTGCGCGAGACCGGCACAGACTGGCTCCTCCCGTGACGGCGAAACGCGGGCAAACCGTGAACCGGATGGCGACGCAAACGTGTGCGGGGTACGCGCACCGGCGAGGGCGCTCTTTCAACCGCCTGATTATGCTGGATTTCGGCATGAGGCCGTCGCCGGCATCGACGCGATGCGGGCCGTCGTGCGTCGCGACTTCGATCCGGGTGACCGTCGGTCGCCTGTGGAGGAAAGACGACAGGAACCCGAATAATTGTTTACCGTTTCGTGACAACTCGATATATTCAGAAAAATATATCGAAGGTCGTGGCGTCGTCAGGCGCCACGTCGTCCACCCGCTCCACGAAAGCCGGAAGAGATTCTGACCTGCATCGCCGGAGCAACGCGTCGTCGCGGCATGCGCACTCGGTGCGCACGCGCGCAGGCGCTGCAACACAGGCGGCCGCCCCGCGGCATGCCACATCAGCAAGCCCATACCGGTACCGAAACGAAGCATCGTGCATGTGCATGAGGTGTATGTGCGCGCGGCGATCCGGTGGCTCGCGTTCGTCAATCAGTCGGTGATTCGTCAACACGCCGCGCGTCACGCTGCGACGCAGGCGCGCGTCGACAACAACAGGAAGTGAACATGAATAAGACCATCGCGGCCGCAGCCGCACTCGGGATGTTCGGCACCGCCGCGCACGCGCAAAGCAGCGTCACGCTCTACGGGCTGATCGATGCGGGTATCACGTATTCGAACAAGGTCGCGACGTCGGGCGGCCACGGCAAGCTCGTCAAGTATGGTGACGGCGTCGCGTCGGGCAGCCGCTGGGGCATTCGCGGGACCGAGGATCTCGGCGGCGGGCTGAAGGCGCTGTTCGTGCTGGAAAACGGCTTCAGCAGCGGTGACGGCTCGATCGGCCAGGGCGGTGCGCTGTTCGGCCGGCAGGCGTTCGTCGGGCTGTCGAAGAACGGGATCGGCTCGCTGACGTTCGGCCGCCAGTATTCGTTCTCGACCGACTACATCGGCGCGAACTACGCGATGGGCAGCCAGACGCCGGCCGGCAACTACGCGTATCACATCAACGATCTCGACCAGCTGACGTCGAGCCGCATCAACAACGCCGTGAAGTTCCAGAGCGCGAACTTTGCGGGCCTCACGTTCGGCGCGATGTACGGCTTCTCGAACTCGACGCGGTTCGCGGGCACGCCGACCACGGCCGGCACGAACGGTTCGCAGGGTTCGTCGAGCGCATACAGCTTCGGCGCGAACTATGCGCAGGGGCCGTTCGGCATCGGCGCCGCGTACACGAACATCCGCTTCCCGAACGGCGCGACGCCCGCGTTCGGCGTCAGCATCGCGAACGTCAACACGCAGGGGCTGCGCGATCTCGAGACGGTCGGCGTCGGCGCGCGTTATGCGATCGCGGCGGCCCTCGTGTGGGCGAACTGGACGCATACGAAGTTCGTGCCGCTGTCGGGCGAATCGCCGACGCTGAACAACTACGAAATCGGCGGCCGCTATGCGTTCACGCCGGCCCTGAGCGGCGGCCTCGGCTATACGTTCTCGAAGCTCGACGGCCGCTTCGACGGCAAGTGGCATCAGGTCAACGCCGCGGTCGACTATGCGCTGTCGAAGCGCACGGACGTGTACGTCAGCGCGGCCTACCAGAAGGCGTCGGGCAGCAATACGATCAATGGCCGCGCGGTGCCGGTGCAGGCGGAGATCGGCTCGTCGGGTTCGTTCATCGGCAACGCGGGCGCGAACACGCAGTTCGTCACGCGGATCGGCCTGCGTCACAAGTTCTGATCGACCTCACCCGCGAGCGGGCGCTCCATCGGAGCGCCCGTTTTTGCTGTCGGGCGCGACGAAGCGCGACCCTGCACCGGTTGATCTGCCAGGCCGGCAATCTCGGAGATTTCGCTGCGGCGCCGGCGGCCGGGCTGTGGATCCTCGAAATCCGGATCGCGCACCCGACGCGGCCGTTCGGCGCGTTCTACGAGAATCTGCTCGTGTAGTGCCCGTCGCGCGGGCAGGGCGACGGGAAACGCATTCGGGTGCAACGCGGCTCGTCGCGCCCGAATGCGTGGCGGCCCCGTGCAGGGGGCCGGCACGGCACGGTCAGGCCACCGTCAGATGTTGATCGTGACGGGCCCCGCGAGCGGCGTGTAGCCGTCGTCGAACAGATACCACGCGTCGTACTGCCCCGACGCCAGCGTGCTGTTGGCCGTGGACGAGAACAGCAGCGAGCCGGTGCTCTTCGGCAGGTACGCCCACGACTTGTAGCTGCCCTTGGTCGGCTGCGCGCCATGCGCGAAGATGCCCACCCAGTTCTTCGGGCTGTGGCTCCACGGCGGCGCAACGTAGTCGAACCGCAGCGTGCCGAACGTCGAGCCCTGCGACGCGAGCGACGCGACGAATTTCTTGCCGGTATTGCCGATCGCCGAATCCGTGAGCAGGGTGCCGGATTGTATCTGCACGCAGCCGGCTACCCGGCGCAGGAAATTCGGATCGTTCGCGTCGCGGATGCTGGCGTCGTACCAGCCGCCGTCGCCGTACCACGTGACGGCTTGCGTCGCGCCGGCGGCGACGGTGACCGACTGCCGCGTGTTCATGCCGTACGCGTTGTCGGTGAGCTGGAACGTCGTCGCGGCCGAGCCGGCGGAGTTGTCGAGCGTGATCTGCACGTTGCCGTTGGCCACGTCGTAGCACAGGCTGACTTCGGCGGTCGATCCCGTGTTGCCGGACGAACCGATGCTGCCGCGGAACGTCTGCAGGAAGCCGTTCGGTCCGTAGACGGAATAGTCGTAGCTGCCACCGGCATTCAGCGCGAGCGAATCCGACAGGTTCGCGCACTGGCCCGCGCCGGCCGCGATCGTGTAGTGCCGGGGGATCGTGTTCGTGCCGTCGACCCACGCCTGCAGGTGGACGCCGGCGGTGCCGGTGTTGGTCATCGTCAGCGACAGCGCATTGCCGGCGCGATTGACCTTGCCTTGCACGAAGAACTCGTAGGGCAGGCGGCAGGCGGTGCTGCGGCCGGCCGTCTGCGCCGGCACCGCGGTGGTGGTCGGGTAGGGGATCGGGACGGCCGGGCCGTTCGGGTTCATGTTGCTTGCCGGCGGCTGGATCGCGGGAATCGTCCGGTCGGCGTTCGAGAAATCGAAGGCCGACGTCAGGTCGCCGCAGACCGTGCGTCGCCACGGCGTGATGTTGGTTTCCTGTAGCCCGAAGCGCGCTTCCAGAAAGCGGATCACCGATGTGTGATCGAAGACCTGCGAATTGACCTTGCCGCCCTTCGACCATGGCGAGATCACGAACATCGGCACGCGCGGGCCGAGCCCGATCGGCACGTCGCCGCTCGCCGAGCCGTCCGATGCGGCGCCGCTGCCGGAGACGAATTCGGCGGACGTCGAGACCGTGGAGCGGCCGGTGCCGGCGGCGGAACTGGCCGGGACGGCCGGCGGCATGTGATCGAACAGCCCGTCGTTCTCGTCGTACATGACGAGCAGCACCGTGCTGGCCCACACCGCCGGATTCGACGTCAGCGCATCGAGGACGCTGCTGACGTACCATTCGCCGCCGCTCGCGGCCCACGACGGGTGCTCGCAGTATGCGTAGGGCGCGGCGATCCACGATACCTGCGGCAGCGTGCCGTTGGCGACGTCGGCCCGCAGCTGACTGAAGAGGTTCGTATCGTATTCCTTGCCGCCGCCTGACGGGTCGATCTGCGTGCCGTTGAGCGCCGGCGCGAGCGGATCGCCTGCACCGAGGTTCTGGTATTGCTTGAAGTTCAGGATGACGTTGTCGCCGTAATTGCCGTTCCACCAGAGATCGCTTTTGGAGCCGTTGTATTCGCCGTAGCCATGTGCGGCATCCAGGCCGTTGCCCTTGTCCTGGTAGAACTTCCACGTCACGCCAGCCGTGTTCAGGCGCTCCGGCATCGTGGTCCAGCCGGTGCCTGTCATCGTGTTCGTCGTGTACGGCGAGTAACCGGCGACGTTGCCGCAGCATCCGGTCCACAGATACAGGCGGTTCGGGTCCGTCGGGCCGAGCATCGAGCAGTGGTACGCGTCGCACACCGTGAACGCGCTCGCCAGCGCGTAGTAGAACGGAATGTCCTTCTGCGTGAAGTAGTACATCGTGCCGCTGGTCTTCGCGTCGGCCCAGTTGTCGTAGCGGCCGTTGTTCCAGGCACTGTGCGTGCCGCTCCAGCTGTGGTCCAGGTCGCCGTAGTAGGTGTCGCCGTTGGCCGTGCCGGAGGGCGGGGACGGGTTGAACGGAAACACGTAGGACGTCAGCCAGGGCTGGCGCCACACCGGATACCCGCTCGAAATCACGACCGGCCGAGGATCGCCGAAGCCGCGCGCACCGCCCAGCGTGCCGAGGTAGTGGTCGAACGAACGGTTTTCCTGCATCAGGATCACGACGTGCTTCACGTCCTGGATCGTGCCGGTGACGGTGGCTGCCGGAATGGCCTGGGCGCGCGCGATGCTTTCGGGCAGCATGCCCGTGATCGCGGTCGCGCCGGCGAGCTTCAACGCATCGGCGAGGAACTGACGTCGTGTCGTGGGTTTGTTTTGCATGATCGCTCTCTGTCGTGGATGGCTGGCCCCGGGGCCAGCGTCGGTCAGTGGCACGCGCTCGCGCAGTGCAGGACGGGCGTGGATGCCGAACCCGGTGCGGCCGCGCGCGCGGCCGCCACGTTGGCCGCGGTGCCCGAGTCGCCATCGCCGCAAGCGGCCAGCGTGCACAGCAGCGCGATCATGAAAACGCCGCGCCAGTGCGGAAAGCGGCTTTCCGATCGACGCGACCTGACGACATGCTTTCGACTCGACTCGAATCGGATTCCTGAATGATCGAGGCCGTTGCTGCGTGTTCCGTATTTCATTACCCCTCCCGACATGAAAATGGACAGCAGAGAATATCGCCCGAATCAGAACAACTTCATGACAGGCCACCCGCGCGTGCCTGCCACCTGCAAAAGCCTCGAATCGGGATTGGTGGCGACCGGATGCGTGACGTAATCCAGCAGCGGCACGTCGTTGATCGAGTCGCTGTAGAAGTAGGTGCGCTCGAAATCCGACGGCGCGTAGCCGAGCGATTCCAGCCACGCGGTCGTGCGCACGATCTTTCCTTCGCGGAAGCTCGGCACGCCGGTGCTGCGCCCGGTAAACGCGCCGTCCGGCGTGCCGTCGTCGGTATCGAGTTCGATGCCGAGCAGGTGCTCGATGCCGAATTCGGCCGCGATCGGCCGCGTGACGAAGACGTTGGTCGCCGTCACGATGCAGCAGAGATCGCCGTTTTCGCGATGCCGCCCGACCAGCTCGCGCGCCTGCGGCGTGATCGACGGACGGATCACTTCGTCCATGAACCGCGCATGCCAGCGCTCGAGCACCTTGCGCGGATAGCGGGTGAGCGGCGCGAGCGTCACGGCGAGATACGCGTTCATGTCGAGCGTGCCGGCCGCGTAATGACCGTAGTGCTCGTCGATCAGCGCGGCGTGCGCGTCGTCCTCGCGCCAGCCGACCCGCGAGATGAAGCGGGCCCAGGCCTGGTCGCTGTCGAGCGGCAGCAGCGTGTGGTCGAGATCGAACAGCGCGAGATTCTTGTACATGCCGGGTTCCTTGTCTTGCAGGCTCATGCGCCGATCAGCTTCTCGATCGCATCCTTCGCATTCTTTCCGTCGATGGTCGTCACGCCGTCGAGCCACTTCGACAGCACGCCCGGATGCTTCTTCGCCCATTCCCTGGCCACCGCGACCGGGTCCGCGTGATTCATGATCGGCACCATCAGCTGGTTTTCTTCGTCGGTCGTGAACTTCAGGTTGGTCAGCAGCCGGCCGACGTTCGGGCAGCGTTCGAGATAGCCGGGCGTGACGAGCGTGTAGACCTTCGCCGAGCCGTAGTTCGGGCCGAACACGGTGTCGCCGCCGTCGAGATAGGTGATCCGGTAGTCGATGTTCATCGGATGCGGCTCCCACGCGAGGAACACGATCATCCGGTGCTCCTGCACGGCGCGCGTCACTTGCACGAGCATGCCGGCCTCGCTCGATTCGACCAGCTTGAAGCCGCCGAGCCCGAACTCGTTCTTGTCGATCATTCGCTGGATCAGCGCGTTGCCGTTGTTGCCGGCGCCGATCCCGTAGATCTTGCCGTCGAGCTGGTCGCGGAACCTGGCGATATCGGCGAAGCGCTTGAGCCCCTTGTCGGATGTGTATTGCGGCACGGCCAGCGTATAGCGCGCGCCGACCAGGTTGGGCTCCGGCAACTGGTGGACGGCGCCGGCGTCCACGAACGGCTTCACCGTCGGCGTCATGCTCGGATCCCAGTACCCGAGGAACGCGTCGATCTGCGCCTTCTTCACGCCGGCCAGCACGATCGGCGGCGACGCGATCGTCTTGGTCGCCTCGTAACCGAGCCCGTCGAGCAGCATCATCGCGACGCCGGTGGTGGCCGCGATGTCGCTCCAGCCGACGTCGCCGAGCGTCACCTTTTTGCAGACGTCGCCTTCCGATGCGTGAGCGGGGGCCGTCGCCAGCGCCGCCAGCAGGGTTGCGGCCAGCATCCATGCCTTCTTCATCATGTTGGTCTCCTAAGCAAGTGTTCCGGATCGTGTTGCCTGAATGGTCTGACGATTGATCGTGCCGATCGGATGAAACAAACGAACTTGGGTCTGGCTTTGCAGTTTTTCGTACCGTATATTAGAACGCACAAAATCGCAAGATCGCACAAAAATACAACTCGCCGGGTGCCGGGTGCGGCAACGGGCGGGGCAGGCAGGAAGAACCGGACGGCGGCCCCATGCGGGCCGCGCCTCATCGGATGGACCAGGCAAAGCAAGGAGACTTCGAATGATCAGTCAGCTGGAAATCGTGTCCCGCCTGTTGCTGGCGGCATTGCTCGGCAGCCTCGTCGGCATCGAGCGCGAGCGCCTGTCGTGGGCGGCCGGATTGCGCACCCATATGCTGGTGGCGGTGGGCGCCGCGCTCGTGATGGTCGTGTCGGCGTTCGGCTTCGCGGATGTCCAGAACGCGAAGAACGTGTCGCTGGACCCGTCGCGCGTCGCCGCGCAGGTGGTATCGGGCATCGGCTTCCTCGGCGCCGGTTCGATCATGCTGCGCGGCGAGATCATCCGCGGCCTGACGACCGCGGCGAGCCTGTGGGTCGTGGCGGCGGTCGGGCTGGCCGTGGGCGGCGGCATGTATGTGGCAGCGATTGCCGCGACGGCGATCGTGCTCGCGATCCTGGCCGGCCTGAAGCCGATCGAGAAGCGCTTGTTCGCGACGCGGCAGCGCTGGGGCGTGCGTATCCTCGCGAGCCGCGGCGCCGTGAAACTGACGTCGCTGCAGGCGATGCCCGGCATCGATCAGGCGCGCATCGTCCGGTTCATCATCGAACAGGACGACGCCGCGCCGGACGACGACCGCATCCACGTGGTGTTTTCAAAGATGACGAGCAGCGAGTGCCAGGCGGTGCGTCAATCCCTGCAGACCCTCGTCGGCATCAAAAAACTGGAGGAGAGCGCTGCGTAGTTCGCCGTTCGAATAACATTGACGTTCATTCCGAGGACATTCCATGTGGCAAGAAGAGCGATACCAGAGGATCCGGCTTCTGTTATCGAAGATGCAGCGGGTTTCCACCGACCGGATCATGGCCGACCTGAACGTGTCGCGGGAAACCGTGCGTCGCGATCTCGTCGATCTCGAAGCGCTCGGTGAGCTGAAGCGCGTGCACGGCGGCGCGGTGCAGGTGGGCGACGAAGCGCCGATCGCCGAACGCGCGCAGACCCACGTGAAGGCGAAGCTGGCGATCGCGCGCGCGGCGGCCAGGCTGGTCACGGGCTCGCAGACGCTGTTCATCGACGCGGGCACGACCACGACACTGCTGGCCGAGGAACTGGCGAAGCTGTCGGGCCTCACGATCGTCACGAACTCGATCGACGTCGCGCTGAAAATGCGGTCGAGCGACCCGGGGCAGGCGAGGAACGAGACGATCCTGCTCGGCGGGATGATCGGCACCCGTGCGGCCGCGACCGTCGGCGACGGCACGGTCGCCGAGATCTTCCGCTATCGCGCCGACCTCGCGCTGCTGTCGCCGGTCGGGGTCGATGCCGTGCGCGGCGCGACCAATTACGACCGGATGGAAACCGAAGTGGCGCGCGCGATGGTGAGCAACGCGGCGGACGTCGCGATCCTGGCCGATTTCAGCAAGCTCGGCACGAACAGCCGGATCAGCTTCTGCGAGCCGGCGCGGATCGGCGCACTGGTGACGGACGCGAAGGCGGAATCGGTCGACAGCTTCAAGAGCCTGAAGAAGGTCATCAAGAACATCGTGCTGTCGTAGCGCCGGGCACGATCGGCCGGCGTTATGCCGCCCATGCGGCGCGCATTCCGCCGGCCGGTTTTTTCCCGGCGTAATATATCCGCCGATACGACGCAGGCCTGCCCACCGGCAGGCCGTCATGGAGGCGGGCGATGGAGAGGGCAGGGACGGCGGCGCTTTCGGCGCAGCAGGTGCAACAGGCGCAACACGTGCAGCCGGCGGCGGCAGGCTCGATCGCGCTGACGGGCGCATTCGTGCGGCCGATGACGGTGACGCTCGACGATCTGCGCCGGCACGCGAGCGCGACGGCCGAGCCGTTCGACCTGCGCTGCTTCACGACGAATCGCTTCATCCGCTCGGTCGCGCCGTATCGCGGCGCACGGCTGAAGGACCTGCTCGACGCGGCCGGGCTGCGCAACGACACGCCGGGCGACTTCAAGCGCATGGTGTTCATCGCGCATGCGCACGACGGCTACGCGGTCACGTTTTCCTGGCACGAACTGTTCAACACGCCGGTCGGCGAACACGTGATCGTCGCGTTCGAATGCGGCGACGCGCTGCTGTCGATCGACGACGGCGCGCCGCTGCTGTTCTCGGGCGCCGACCTCCTGCCTGCGCCGCGCCACGTGAAGCGGCTGGCCGGCATCGTCGCCCGCGTGCTCGAGGTCTGAACCGGCGCGGGCGGCCGGCATGCGTCGCATCGGCCATCGTGTATGCTTGCCCGCATCGTTCAAAGGGCAGCACAACATGAAGACACCGGCACACCCCAAGCCTGAAGTGCGATTCAGGATGCGTATCCAGCAGGCCGACACGATCGCGCTCGGCCCGGGCAAGGTCGCGCTGCTCGAAGCCGTGCACGAACACGGTTCGATTTCGGCGGCGGCGCGCAGCCTGAAGATGTCGTACCGGCGTGCGTGGCTGCTGATGGACGAGCTGAACCGCTCGCTGAAATCGCCGGCGACGGTGTCCGAGCATGGCGGGCAGAGCGGTGGCGGCAGCGTGCTCACGCCGGTCGGCGAGGAGATCATCCGCCTCTATCGCGGGATCGAGGCGCGCGCCTACGCGGCGTGTGCCGACGAAATCGCCGCGCTCACGAAAATGGTGCGGCGCTGAAGCGCGGGGCCCGTTGACGCCGACGACGCGCTTGCACCGACCCGCTGAAGGGCAGAAGGAGCGCGTCGAAGCGAATCAGGTCTAGCCGTGCCGCAGGCAGAAGCGCGGCGTGCCGCCGGCGGCGGCATCCGGCGCCATGACGTCGCGTGCCTGTGCATCGAGCCGCCCGATCAGTTCGACGAAGCTGGCGACGCTGGCCGTCCGCAGCGGGTAGTACGCGACGTGGTGGCGTTCGCAGATGCGCTTGAGCAGGTTCATCGAATCGTGGTCGATGCAGTCGACCGGGAACACGACCATGTGCGCGCCCGGTAGCGCGGCGGCCAGCAGGCCCTTGCGATCCTCGATACCGCCGTCATGCAGCGTCACGTCACCGCCTGCCGTTTCGACGATCCGCCTGATCGCACGGTTCGAGCCCGGGCGCCCGCCGACATAGACCAGACGTGTGCCCCGCAGGATCGACAGCGGATCGGCCGCGTGTTCGGCGGGATCGTCCGCCGACGCCTGCACCGCCTGTTCGATCGCGCTCGCTTCGGCGCGCAGCGTTTTCACCATCGCCATCAGGTCGTCGAGTCGTGCGCGCATCGCGCGTGCGCTCGCCTGTTCCGCGGCGATCCGCTGCTCGGCCGCCTCGCGGCGGCTCGTATGCAGCGCGAGTCGTTCATCGCGCGCGGCCAGTGCCTCGCGCAGTTCGTGGACTTCGTCGCGCGATGCGCTTTCAGCCGCCGGCGGCTGTGCGTTCCGGCGCGCAACGAGGGCATCCCGCTCCTGCACCGCCGCGTCGCGCTGCGCGCTCATTTCTTGCAGGCGCGCCTGCTGCCGGTCGATCTTCGCGTGCAGCGCCGCATTCTCCTCCTCCAGCGCGACCAGCCGCCGGATATCGGCGCGATTGGCCGCGCCGACCAGGTGCGACAGCATGTGCAGGTCGCCGAACGCGGCCTGGCGCACGGCCATCGTCGTGCGTGGATGCGTCATCAGCGCCCAGTAGGCGGGCGGGATGTCGCCGCTCTTCAGCGCATCCTTCCAGCGCGCAAGGAGGTCATCCGCATCCTGTGCGCTGTCGAATGCGCGGATCGCGCCGGCGTAACGCTCGTCGAGCGCCTTGTGCAATGCCTTGGCGCCGGCCGTGCCGTCGATCGCGAGCTCGACGGCGGCGTGATGGATGTCGAGGTCGGTCGCGTGCTGGCGGTCGAGGTCGGTGTATTTCGGCACGAGCCTGCGCAGCTCGTGCGTGGTCAGGCAGGTGCCGATGATCGAGCAGTGCAGGTTCGCGTCGAGCTCCGACAGGCGCGTGCGGCGCTTCAGCTCGGTCAGTTGCGCGCGCGACGGCGCGCAGCATGCGTCGACCCGCGTGCCGGTTGCCGCGGGCAGATTACCGCCGGGCGACGAGAGATCGGCCGTGCGGGCAAGGCGAAAGGGCGGAACGTGCATGTTGACCTCTGTCCGGCATGGTCGGGCCGGAGACGGATGCGCGAAAGATTCGCGAAATATACCACGGGATATAACGAACGAAATTCGGGGGAAATCACCGGGTAATGCGGCGTGGTGCGGTCAGCAGAGTGCGCGCGGTCGGTCGGTGAGCAGCAGGGCGGCGGAGGGCGATGCCGGGGCGGACGGTGAAACGAGGCGCGATGCCGGCGCGTGCCGCTCCATCACGTACTCGACGCACAGCCCGACGAACAGCACGTCGACGCGCTCCAGCGCGGCGACCGCGTCGCGCATCGCTGCCGGGTCGTTGCTGAACGAATCCGAGAACACGTCGTCGCGTGTGCGTTCGAGGCGGCGCGCCTGGCCGATCGCCCGTTCGAGTTCGGGCAGGCGCGTGAAGCGGGCAGTGCGTGCGTCGTCTTCGAGCGTGGACAGCAGTTCACGAAAGCCCATCGCGGACAGCGCATCGTCCTGCGCGTTTTCAGCGTGCGCAGCCGAGAACATCCGGATGAAGCGCACGACGCTGCCGCGCAGGCGCCGGAACGCGTCGACGACATCCGTGACCTGCTGCGCACGTGCGTCGCTCGACAGCGGCCTGAGCGCGCTGATCTTGTGCGCGAGCGGCTGTTCCCGTGCGGTGCGCTGCGGGGCGCGATCCGTCGGCGTGCGGGGCATGGCGAATCTCCGGAAGTGCTGGTTTCGATATATTCTACGGAACATATCGAATGCGCGAAAAAAACGGCACCGTGCACGAGACATGGTGCCGTCAGCGGCCTTGGTAACGGCCCTCGCAATGGCCTTCGCAACGGCCTTCGCAACGGCCTTCGCAACGGCCTTCGCAACAGCCCGAGCAACAGCCCGAGCAACGGCCGCAACAACCGCCCGAACAACCGCCCGAACAACCGCCCGAACAACCGCCCGAGTCAGTCGATGTCGCGCCCGACCGTTCCGAACGCGACCGCGACGCCGAGAACCACGCTGTCGCACAAGGGCTGCGCGCAGCGCCCGGCCCCCATCGGGCACATCCGCCCCGCGTTCGTGAATACGCCCGCGCCTAATGCGGCCGCGTGAGCGCCGCCGGCAGCACGGCGGCCCGGGCGCCGGCCGATTCGTCCACGGTCGTCCTGCCGCCGTCCCGAAAGAACGCCTGCTCGGCGGCATTGTTCATCACGAGGATGCTGATGCGGCGATTGGTCGGCTCGTCCGCGACGTTCCGGTCGAGCGGCAGGACATCCGCGAGCCCGCGCACCTGGAGCAGCTTTTCCTCCCGCAATCCGCCCGCGACCAGCGCGCGCCGCGCGGCGTTCGCGCGATCGCTGGAGAGCTCCCAGTTCGAATAACCCGTGGGGCCGTCGCGATACGGCGTCGAATCGGTATGGCCGGCAATCGACACGCGGTTGTCGACATCGTCGAGTGCCGTGCCGATCTGGGTGAGGATCGCGGTGGCATACCCTTCGGGTTGCGAACTGCCCGACGCGAACATCGGGCGCTTGAGCGAATCGACGATCTCGATGCGCAAGCCCTCGTGAGTGATCGCGATCCGGATCTGGTCCTGGTACGCGCGCAATGACGGGCTTTGTGCAATCGCCGCGGTCAGCTTCGCCTTCAGGCGCTCGAGCTTTTGCGTATCGACGATGTCGGCAGCGGCCGCGGGCGAGCTGGCCGGCACCGGTTGCGCTTTCGCGTCGATGGCCGGCGCCGGGTCCGACAGGTCGCGGCCGCCACCCTGCACGATGCTCGGGCGCGGCGCCTGTGCGTCTTTCCCGCCGGACAGGAGCGTCGACAGCGGCGTGTTGAAATAATCCTCGATCCCCTGCTTGTCGTACTTGGACACCGAGCCGAGCAGCCACATCAGCAGGAAGAACGCCATCATCGCCGTGACGAAATCGGCGTAGGCGATTTTCCAGGCGCCGCCGTGGTGGGCGTCGTGGTCCTCGCCCTTCTTGCGGCGCACGACGACGAGCGGTGCCGATGCGGACTGTTTCGACGGGTTGGAGCGATGGTCGGCCATGGCGCCTCCGTTATGCGGGCCTGGGCGACTTCGTCGCGCGGACGGCCTCGTCGAGCTCCTTGAAGCTCGGGCGATCGGCCGTGAACAGCACCTTGCGGCCGAACTCCACCGCCACCGCCGGCGCGTAGCCGCTCATCGACGCGAGCAGCACGGCCTTCACGCACTGGAACGGCTTGGCCGCGGCGCGGCCCTTCGCATTGAGCAGATCCGCGAGCGGGCCGACGAAGCCGTACGCGAGCAGGATGCCGAGGAAGGTGCCGACGAGCGCGCCGGCGATCATCTTGCCGAGCACGGCGGGCGGCGCGCCGACCGAGCCCATCGTATGCACGACACCCATCACCGCCGCGACGATGCCGAACGCCGGCAGGCCGTCCGCCATCTTCTGGATCGCGTTGGCCGCGACGGACGCTTCCGCATGGTGCGTATGCAGTTCTTCGTCCATCAGGTCCTGCATCTCCAGCGCGTTCACGTTGCCGCCCGACATCATCCGCAGATAATCGACGATGAAGTCGAGCAGGTGATGGTCTTCGAGCACGTGCGAATACTTCTGGAACAGCGGGCTTTGTTCGGGTGCGTCGACGTCGGCCTCGAGCGCCATCATGCCGTCCTTGCGCGCCTTCTGCAGCAGCTCGTACAGCAGCGCGATCAGTTCGACATATTGCTGTTTCGTATAGCCGCCGCCCTTGAAACAGGTCGGCAGGCTCTTGATCGTCTTCTTCAGCGTCGCGACCGGATTGCTGACGACGAACGCACCCAGCGCGGCGCCCAAAATGCACAGCAGTTCGAACGGTTGCAGCAAGGCCGGCAAATGGCCGCCCACGCCGACAAAACTGCCGATCACCGATCCGATCACGACGATCCACCCGATGGCTACAAACATGATTACCTCTTGCGCGACTCGCGCTGCCGCATCTGTTGTCGAAAAGCGGGGGGGACGTCCGGCCATCCCGCTCCATGCCCGCGACGGCGCCGGATCGTTGCGTGTCGAATGCGATTCCGGCGGCCGTCCCGATGTATCGCAACGCGATGCCGGTCGGCGGGTGTTGATGCAATAACGGCGGTCGCCGGGGCGACTGAACCCGTGATTCCACGTAGCGCGCACGATTCACGCGTGGCATACGTTTGCGGGCGGCGGTAGGCGCGATTTGCTTGATCGAAGTCAAAAATTGCGCGCCTTCGCGTGAATTTCCGTCTGGATGCGGCCCGGAACACGGCGGCGAATGACACACCCGTCGCGACGGAAGGCGCCGCGCGGAAGTCCGGGGAACGCGGCGCACGGTGCATCGCCTGCCGGCGCGGGTTCGCGCGCCGGCAGGGTTTTCATCAGGACATCCGGGGCGCCGCACGATCCATCATGGAGAAAGCACCGTCGCAGCCAACCGCAGGAGGGCGCACCGTGACGTCCGATCCCACTTCCTCGACCGCCTTCGTGTTCGCCGGCGGCGGCAGTCTCGGCGCGATCGAGGTCGGCATGCTCCGCGAGCTGGTCGCGAGCGGCGAACGGCCCGATTGCGTCGTCGGCGCGTCGGCGGGCGCGATCAACGCCGCCTATTTCGCCGGCCGGCCCGATGCGGACGGCGTCGCGATGCTCGCCGCGCTGTGGTGCCGGATCCGCCGCCAGGACATCATGCCGTTCTCGATGCGCAGCCTCGTCGCGATGCTGCTGCGCAACCGGCCGCATCTGGTCGAGGCCGATGCGCTGCGCCTGCTGCTGGAAAGGAACCTGCCGTACCGGCGGATCGAGCAGGCCGCGTTGCCGCTCCACATCGTCGCGACCGACGTGCTGAACGGCCAGGAAGTCGTGCTGTCCGCCGGCCCGGTCGTGGATGCCGTGCAGGCCAGCGCGGCGATTCCCGGCGTGTTTCCGTCGGTCAGCATCGGCGGCGTGGAACTCGTCGACGGCGGCGTTGCGAACAATACGCCGATCTCCGTCGCGGTCGCGCTCGGCGTCAAGCGGATCGTCGTGCTGCCGGCCGGGTTCGCGTGCGCGTTGCGCGTACCGCCGCGCAGCGCGATCGCGCATGCGACGCACGCGCTGACGCTCGTGATCGCGCGGCAACTGGTGCGCGATCTGGAGTTGTACGGGGCACGCGCGCAAATCCATGTCGTGCCGCCGCTCTGTCCGCTCGACGTGTCGTCATACGATTACTCGCAGTGTGCGCAGCTGATCGACAAGGCCGCGGAACGCACGCGTGCGTGGATCGACGCGGGCGGGCTCGCGCAGTGCGCGATTCCCGGCCAGCTTCGCGAGCACGACCATGCCGCCGAGCTGTCGCACTGAGGGTTGCTCACGCGCCGTGAAATCCCGTGAGCGGCGCACGCCGAACACCCCGGCGCTCTCCCCGAAAATCCCCGAAGAACCAAAAAAAAGCGGCACCGTGCACGAGACACGGTGCCGCCAACGGCCTGAACGGCCGCACTGGTCAGTCGATCGCGCGCATCGCGTGGCGCAGTTCCTGATAGCTGCGCAGCCCCGCGACGCCGAGTTCGCGGCCGATTCCGCTGAGCCCGAACCCGCCCCAGCACACGTGCGGATAGATCAGCTGCGGTGCGTTGATCCACACGAGCCCCGCGCGCACGCGCTGCTGGAACTGCTTCGCGATGCCGGCATCGCGCGTCACGACGGTCGCGACGAGCCCGTAGCGCGTGTCGTTCGCGAGCGCAATCGCTTCGTCGTCGGTGCGGAACGATTTCACGCACGCGACGGGGCCGAATACTTCGTCGGTCCACAGCGGGTTGTCGGCGGCGGGCTCGGCGATCACGACGGGCGCCATGAAGAAGCCCGCACCGCCGGCATCCGTCACCCGGCCGCTGAAGGCGACGCGTGCGCCCGCCTCGATACCGTGCTGGAGCATCGCTTCGACGCGCGTGCGTTGCGCGGCCGAGATCAGCGGCCCCATCGCGACCTGTTCCGCGGCGGGCGGCGCGACGACGAGCGCACGCACGGCCGTCTCGAACGCGGCCATGAAGCTGCGGTACACGCTGTCGTGCACGAGGATGCGCGCGGTGGCCGAGCACATCTGGCCCGCGTTCGTGAACGCGCCCGCAACCGCGAGCGACACCGCGACGTCGAGATCGGCGTCGTCGCGCACGATCAGCGACGACTTGCCGCCGAGTTCGAGCGTCACGCGCTTCATGTCGACGGCCGCGGCCTGCATGACCTTGCGGCCGGCCGCCGTGCTGCCGGTAAACGAAATCTTGTCGATCAGCGGATGCGCGGTCAGCGCCGCGCCGACCTCGGCGCCGCCGTTCACGACGTTGACGACGCCGGCCGGCAGCCCCGCTTGCTCGACGATCTCGAGCAGCGCGTGCTCGGTCGGCGACGTGAGTTCGGACGGCTTCAGCACGACCGCGCAGCCGGCCGCGAGCGCGGGCGCGAGCTTCCACGCGGTCGTGACCATCGGGAAGTTCCACGGCATGACGAGCGCCGCGACGCCGACCGCGTCGTAAAAGCGTTCGGCCGTGACGGCGTCGCTCGGCAGCGCGACCGGTTCGGCCGCGAACAGTGCCGGGTCTTCGCACAGCTTCGCGTAGTACGCGAACGTGGCGGCGACGTCGCCGACATCGGCCTCGGCCTCGAACGGCGGCTTGCCGCTCACCTGCATCTGCAGCGCCGCCAGGCGGTCGCGCGATGCCTCGACGCGCTCGGCGATCGTCGCGAGCATCCGGCCGCGTTCGGCCGGCGGCGTGTCGCGCCAGCCGGCGAATGCGTCGCGCGCGGCACGCACCGCGGCGTCGACGTGCGCGGCCGTCGCGAATTCCTGCCAGCCGATCGCGTCGCCGGTCGACGCGTTGAAGATCGGTGCGCCCGCCTTGTCGGAATGCGTGTGGACGGACTGCCCGGCGATGCGCGCGGCGGGCAGCACGAACGTCGCGGCGGAAGGGGAAAGCTCGGCGGTAGACATGAGGTTCATCCTGTCGAGGTCGGTCGGGTTAGCGGTAGGCGACGCCCGGCATCACGCAGAGCATCTCGAACGCGAGGTTCGCGCCGGTGAGCGCGGTGGTGCCGGTCGGATCGTACGGCGGCGCGACTTCGACGAGATCCGCGCCGACGATGTTCAGGCCCTTCATCCCGCGGATGATTTCCAGGCCCTGCTGCACGGTGAGGCCGCCGATTTCCGGCGTGCCGGTGCCGGGCGCGAACGACGGGTCGAGGCCGTCGATGTCGAAGCTGAGATACACCGGCGTGTCGCCGACGCGTTCGCGCACCTGCGCCATCAGCGGCGCGAGCGACTGGTTCCAGCATTCCTCCGCCTGCACGACGGTGAAGCCCTGCTGGCGGCACCAGTCGAAATCGTCCGCGTGGTAGCCGGTGCCGCGCAGGCCGATCTGCGTGACCTTGTCGCATTGCAGCAGCCCGTCCTCCACCGCGCGGCGGAACGGCGTGCCGTGCGCGATCTTCTCGCCGAACATCGTGTCGTTCACGTCCGCGTGCGCGTCGACGTGGACGACGGCGACCTTGCCGTACTTCTTGTGCAGCGCGCGCAGGATCGGCCACGCGATCGTGTGGTCGCCGCCGAGCGTGATCGGCCGGCAGCCGTTCGCGACGATCTCGTCGTATGCCTCTTCGATGCGGCGCACCGAGTCCTTCAGGTCGTACGGGTTGGTCGCGACGTCGCCGATGTCGGCCACCTGCAGCGAATCGAACGGTGCGGCGCGGGTGGCCATGTTGTACGGGCGCAGCAGCACGGATTCGGTGCGGATCTGGCGCGGGCCGAAGCGCGAGCCCGAGCGGTTCGACGTGCCGAGGTCGAGCGGCACGCCGACGAAGCACACGTCGAGGCCGTCGGTCGTCTCGGCTTGCGGCAGGCGCATCATCGTGGCGATGCCGCCGAAGCGCGGCATCTCGTTGCCGCCCATCGGTTGATTGAGTTCGCGGGGCATGGGGCCGTCTCCTTTATCTGAGGTAAAGCGATCGGCCGATGGTAGAGGAGAACGCCCGCGCGAAGATTTTGAAGTCGCAACGTTTACATCGACGGGGCTCGATGCAAGTGGCGCCGCCGCATCGACGCGGCGCAACCGAACGCGGCCGCGCGGCCAGGTCAGGCCGGATCAGGCCGGCGCGAGAGGGCCGGCGGCGCGGCGCCGTCGTGCGGGCCGGAGGAAGGGAACGCGGTGGTCGCCGAGCCCCATGCGGCGAGTTCGCGCTTCGTGCGCACGCCGAGCTTCGCGAACGCGCGCTTCACGTACGACTCGGCCGACGCAACGCGCACGCCGAGGATCTCCGCCGTTTCCGGCACGGTCTTGCCGGAAAGCAGGTGCTTGCAGGTTTCGTATTCGCGCTTCGACAGCTTCACGCCGTCGGCCGCGAGGCGCGCGTCGAACTGCGCGAGCGGGTGGACTTCGGGCGTCGGGTGCGCAATGCGCCGCGCGGCCGTGGTCGACGCATGAAGTTCGAGCAGCGGGAACAGCACGTCGCTGATGCTGCGAAAGCGGTTCATCTCGGCGAGCGTGAACGGCGGCCGGTCGCGGCCGCGCTCCAGCGCGATCGAATGCTGCGAATAACGCGTGCCGCGTGCGAGCACGCATTCGTGGCCGATCTGCACGTCGTCGAACAGCCGCTGGCGGAATTCGCCGGGCGGGATCGCCGCGATGTCGCGCACGACGAGCATCGTGCCCGTCTTGCCGCGCAGCCCCGCGAACAGCGGGTCGCTGTCGAGAAAACGCTCGTAGTAGAGCGTCATCACGTCGGAGACGTCGGCGCTCGCCGCGCCGATGCCGCTGCTGCCGATCCATTCGCATCGGTAGCCGGTGGGCATCGAGCCGTCGACGCGCGAGCGTTCGACGTGCGCGACGTCGAGCGGCACCACTTCATTGAGCAATTGCGTGAGGCGCGGCACGAAGTGCGGCGTGCCGACCGTCTCGATCAGCTCGCCCAGCGCCTTGAACGACACGTTGAAGCGGTCGTTGTCGCGGTGGAAGGGGTTCACGTTGAGCAGCATGCGGTTCCCCGGTGAAAAGCCGGCGGATTGTAGCGTCGGCCACGCAAAACGTCATTAGGGGGAAATCCCGGCAGGTGTCCTTGCGACCTGACCGGCCCCGGAAAACACCGCTTGTCCCCCCCGGAGGGGGGCATACCGGGGCAGTGTAAATGAGTAACTTTGTCTCTGTTTTTTTCAATCAAGAGACGAAAGATTCTGATGACCAAACTGATCAAGGACATCCTGCCGCTCGGCGCAGGCATCGGCGAATTCACGAAGCTCGACTTCGGGATGGACGAAAGCGACTGGCGCGCGGCGGAAGGCAAGAGCGGCAACTACCTCATCGGCTGGTGGGAAGGCAAGGTCGGCTCGGTGGAGTTTCCGGAAACCGCGGCCGACGAAGCGGTGTGGCTCGTCGAGGGCCGGATCGCGCTGACCGACGTCGAAGGCAACCGCAAGGAATTCACGCCGGGCCAGGGCTACCTGCTGCCGGCCGGCTTCGCGGGCCGCTGGGAGACGATCGAGGACGCGAAGAAGTTCTACGTGCTGCTCGAGAAGTCGTGATGGCCGAAGCCGCCGCCGTGGTGTCGTCGTCCGTGTGACGCGCGCCCGGCGGCGGTTTCGTTTCCGCGTGTGATGGCAGGGATCATGGAAATGGAAGTCAAGGCAAGAGAGACTGCACCGGCGCAGGCGCACGCATTGCGTGGCGCGCCGGTCGCATTGGGCGTCGAGGCGGCGCTCGCGAATACGAAGCTGTTCCCGTACTGGCTCGACAACCCGGCCGCGCCGGCCACCGAGCCGGAACTCGTCGGCGACGTGAGCGCCGACCTGCTGATCGTCGGCGGCGGCTTCACGGGGCTGTGGTCGGCCGTGCAGGCGAAGGAACAGATGCCGCACCTGAACGTGGTGCTGATCGAGGCCGGCAAGGTCGCGCACGGCGCATCGGGCCGCGCGGGCGGGATCATCTCGACGTCGGTGATGCACGGGCTGCCGAATGCGGTGCGCGTGTTCCCGAACGACATCGCGCAGCTCGAGGCGTTCGGCCATCACAACCTCGACGGCTTCGAGGAAACGCTGAAGCGTTACGACATCGACGCCGACATCGAGTGGAACGGCGAGATGACGGTCGCGGTCGATCCCGAGCACATCGCGCACCTGAAGGGCGATTACGACCTGCATCGCGAGTACGGCCACAACGTCGTGCTGCTGAACCGCGACGAAACGCTCGAACAACTGAATTCACCGCTGTTCGCGGGCGCGCTGTGGTCGCGTAACCGCAGCGGCATCGTGCATCCGGCGAAGCTCGCGTGGGGGCTGAAGCGCGCGGCGCTGTCGCTCGGCGTGAAGCTGTACGAGCACACGCCGCTCGTGACCGTGACCGACGAAGGCAGCACCGTGTTCGTGAAGACGCCGAAGGGCAGCGTGCGCGCGCCGCGCGTCGTGTTCGGCAGCGGCACCGCGAAGGTCGGGATTCCCGACATCAACCGCCGCGTGATGCAGGTGCGCGACCACGTGCTCGCCACCGAGCCGCTCACCGACGAGCAGCTCGCGCGGATCGGCTGGAAGAATCGCCAGGGCGTGTACGACACGCGCACGCAGCTCAACTATTTCCGCCTGACGAAGAACAACAACATCATCTTCGGCGGCCTGGTGAGCTATCACTTCGACGGCGATCCGGAACCGCATCAGGACGGCCGGCGCGAGACGTATTACCGGCTCGCGGAAGCGTTCTACCGCACCTTCCCGCAATTGAGCGACGTGCGCTTCTCGCATGCGTGGGGCGGCCCGATCGACTATTGCTCGCGCGGCTCGGTGTTCGCGAAGCGCTATCTCGGCGACAAGGCCGTGTTCGTCGCCGGCTATACGGGTTTCGGCGTCGCGGCGAGCCGGTTCGGCGCGTTCATGGGGCTGAACATCCTGTTCGATCGCGACAGCCCCGAGCGCAAGCTCGACATCGCGAACCAGAGCCCGAGCTACATCCCGCCCGAGCCGATGCGCTGGGTCGCCGCGAAGATCACGTTCCATGCGTTCGACGGCGCGGATGCGGAAGGCGGCTGGAAGCGCGCGTGGATCAGCGGCATCAAGGCGATGGGCTTCCCGATGTAAGCGACACGGCGGCCCGGGCCGGGCCGCCGCCATACCCGACTCCCTCGAGGAGACGGTCCGCGCCGCGGACACGGAGAGAGACACCGAATGAACGTAGTGAACCTGCAGGACGAAGCGCGACAGGAAAGCGCGCCGTTCGTCGTCGTGATGCTGCTGCTCGGCATCCTCGGGCCGACGGTCTTCCTCGGCCTGCCCGCGATCGTCGGGCAGGTCGAACGCCATTGGGGCTTCGGCGAAGCGGCGCTCGGGCTGTCGAGCTTCATCGAGGTGCTCGGCGAATCGACGGGCACGCTGCTCGTCGCGTTCGTGCTCGGCCGCCAGCCGGTGCGGTGGGTGCTCGCGGGCGCGGTGACGCTCGCGGCCGGCGCGAACCTCGGCACGCTCGCGACGCACGGGCTCGTCGCGTATTCCGCGTTGCAGTTCATCGCGGGCGTCGGCTCGGGCGGCCTGAACGGCATCGCGCTGCGCTACCTGTCGTACTCGCGCGCGCCGGAACGCAATCTCGGGATCATGCTGATGGGGCAGGTGACGTGGAGCATGGTGCTGCTGGCCTACATCTTCCCGATGCTGAGCGACGCATGGGGCGCGCACGGCGTGTTCGGTTTCGTCGCATGCGTGCTCGGCGTATTCGTGCTCGCGACGCCGCTGTTTCGCCGGGGCGAGACGCTGGCCGCCCCGGCACCGGCCGGCGTCGCCGGCCGCATCGACCGCCGGGGCGCGATGCTCGTGCTGTGCGCGCAGCTCGCGCTGTACGGCGGCGTCGGCGTCGTGTGGACCTTCCTCGAGAAGATCGGCACCGCGGCGGGCCTGAGCGGCAGGTCGGTGTCGCTCGTGCTCGGCATCGCGAACATCGCGAGCCTCGTGATCTGCGCGGCGATGCCGAAGCTCGGCGCGGGCGCGGGCCTGCGCCGCTGGGCGCTCGTCAACCTCGGCGGCTGCGCGGTCGCGGCCGTGCTGCTCGCGATGCCGGCATCGGCCATGACGTTCACGCTCGGCGCGGTCGTGTTCATCGGCTGCTGGACCGGCGGCGCGCTGCTGATCTACGCGACGATTCCGCAGTACGACCTGGTCGGCAAGTCGGCCGCGCTGTCGCCGGGCTGCGTCGCGCTCGGCTACGGCATCGGCTCGGTCGCGGGCGGCTCGCTGATCGAGCGCGCAGGCACGCAGTCGGCGCTGATCGCGGCGATCGTGCTGTGCGCGGTGGCGTTCCTGTGCTACCGGCGGCTGCGGCCGGCCGTGTTCGGCATGGAACGCGCGCTCGCGGTGGCACCTGAATGACGGTTTCGACGCGCGCCGCTGCCGATGGCGGCGCGCGTCCGGTCCGGTTCATCGGCGAAGGCGGCGGGCGTGGCGCGCGATGCGCGTCGTGCCGGCCGGGCAACGCGCACACGCGCAGCGGCTTCAGGCATGTTCTCGAATACTTCCGATCTCGATCTCCGGCTCATCCGGGTCTTTCTGGCCGTCGTCGACGCACGCGGCATCACGGCCGCCGAGGCGTCGCTCGGCGTGCGGCAGTCGACCATCAGCACGCAACTGTCGGCGCTCGAAGCGCGCGTCGGCTTCAAGCTCTGCGATCGCGGGCGCGGCGGCTTTCGCCTGACGTCGAAGGGCGAACGCTTCGCGGCCACCGCACGCACGCTCGTCGCGGCGACCTCCGAATTCGTCGCGCGTGTGCGCGACATCGACCGCAAGCTGGTCGGCACGTTGTCGATCGGCCTGATCGGCCAGGCGCCGCTCGTCGAGAACGCGCGCCTGGCCGATGCGATCGGCGCATTCCGCAAGCGTGACCAGGCCGTCACGTTCGCGATGAAGGTCGCGTCGCCGCAGGAACTCGAGGAAAGCCTCGTCAACAACCAGCTCGATCTCGCGATCGGGTATTTCTGGCATCGCGTGCCCGGGCTGCTCTACACGCCGCTGTTCACCGAGCAGCAGGTGATCTACTGCGGGCGCGGGCATCCGCTGTTCCATGCGTCGCGGCCCGTGACGGCGGACGACCTGCAACTGCACGACTGGGTGTGGCGCACCTATCCGGTGCCGGAGGAGCAGTATCCGCTGCCCGAGCGGCGCGTGACCGCGAGCGCGGACAGCATCGAGGCCGCGACGATCCTGATCCTGTCGGGCGGCCATCTCGGCTACCTGCCCGCGCACTACGCGGAGCCGTTCGAGCAGCGCGGGCTCGTGAAGGCCGTCGGCCGCGCGACGTTCAGCTTCGACGTGCCGCTGCATCTCGCGATGAAGCGCAGCACGAGCGACAAGCCGATCGTCGACGCGTTCTGCGAGGACCTGCTGCGCGCCTTCAACATCAAGGCGGCCGCGCTGGCCGCGTAAATCCAGGCCGCGCGTTCAGCAGTCGACGAGTACCCAGTCGAACAGCTCGCGGCGCGTGCGCACGCCGAGCTTCGCGAACGCGCGCTTCACGTACGACTCGGCCGTCGACAGCTTCACGTCGAGCTGCTGCGCGGCCTCGGGCACCGAGCGCCCGCACAGCATCAGCCGGCAGATCTCGTGCTCGCGGCGCGACAGCTGCACATCCTGCCGTTCGAGGCGCGCGTCGAAACTCGCCTGCGACGCGGCATTCACCGACACCGCCGCCACGCGCCGCGCCGCACAGGTGTGCGCATGCAGCTCGAACATCGGGAACAGCAGGTCGACCATCTGCCGGAAGTGAAACAGCTCGTCCGTGGTGAACGCGGCGCGCCCGACCGTGCGCGCGAGCCCGAGCGCGTATTGCAGGTGCGCGTTGCCGTGCACGAGCAGGCATTCCTGCCCGATGCCGGGCTCGTCGAAGATCCGGCGGCGGAACTCGCCCTGCGCGATGCCGTCGACATGGCGCTGCACGAGCAGCGTGCCGGGTTTGCCGCGCAGCGGCGCGACCAGCGGATCGGCCTGGCAGTAGTCCTGGTAGTAGATGTCCATCACGCGCAGCGTATCGGCCGCGAAGCGCAGGCTGCCGCTGCCGAGCCATTCGACGACGAAACCCGACGTGCTGCCCGTGTCGGCGCGCCAGCGCTCGAGGTGCACGGCGTCGGCGT
Source organism: Burkholderia cepacia ATCC 25416 (assembly GCF_001411495.1). Classification (NCBI taxonomy): domain Bacteria; kingdom Pseudomonadati; phylum Pseudomonadota; class Betaproteobacteria; order Burkholderiales; family Burkholderiaceae; genus Burkholderia; species Burkholderia cepacia. Next base: position 2,115,042 of record NZ_CP012982.1, read on the forward strand.
CGATGCTGTCGTTGACGAACTCCGTGACCGCGCCGACGAAATCCGGCGTGCCGACCGCGCGCAGCGTCGCGCCGAGTGAGTCGGGACGCACGCCGATCAGATAGTGGCCGCGGGCGGCAGGGTCGGGCTGGAGAAGTCGCATGGTCGGACGAAGGCGGTCGGGAGACAGCGCGACGTTACGCGAACGCCGTGCACGCGTCAGCCGGGAATTCACCGGATCACCCCCACGGATTTCGTGCGTTGTCCCCAAAACGACGACAAGACCGAACGTGCGGCGGCCGGAATTCGTCCAAGCCCCGGCGGCGGGGGGGCATACCGGCGCGAATCGTCTGCCTATAGTGAAAGCACTTCGAAAACCTGATGACCAGAAAGGACAGGCCATGCAGATGCAACCGACGCACGCCGCCACGACGCCGGCGGATTTCGTTCTGACCAACGCGAAGGTCTATACCGTCGATCCGCACAAGCCCTGGGCGCAGGCCGTCGCCGTGCGCGACGGCCGGATCGTCCATGTCGGCGACACGGCGGCCGTGCAGGCGTACGTCGGCGCGCGGACGAAGGTCGTCGACGCGGCCGGCCGGCTCGTGCTGCCGGGCTTCGTCGAATCGCACTGGCACTTCGAGACGACCGCGTTCGCGTTCCAGGCGTTCGTGAACGACGAGGATCCGCAGAAGGTGCTCGGCGCGCTGCGCGCGTACGTCGAATCGCATCCGGACGAGCCGGCGATCACCGGGATGGGCTGGGTGCAGGTGACGATTCCGCCGGCGCTGCTGCGCAAGGAGACGCTCGACGCGATCTGCGCGGATCGCCCCGTGTGCCTGCTGTCGACCGATTTCCATACGATGTGGGTGAACTCGAAGGCGCTGGAGATCGCCGGCATCGACGCGTCGACGCCGCCCGTGCAGGAAGGCGCGAGCTGGTTCGAGAAGGACGCGGCGACCGGCGAGCCGACCGGCCTGATCGTCGACGGCGCCGCGTATTCGTTGCTGATGCAGCGGATCAGCGCGGCCGGCCTGCTGCCGACCGGCATCGACCTGTACCTGAAATCGATCCCGCCGTGGCAGAAGAAGCTGTGCGCGGCCGGCGTGACGACCGTGTTCGACGCGGGCTTCTTCGACGCGAGCGGCGACCAGTCGCTGCTGTACGAGACGCTGCAGACGATGGAGCGCGCGGGCGACCTGAAGCTGCGGGTGGTCGGCAGCGTCGCGGTGATCGGCGAGATCGACGACCCGGTCGGCACGCTCGTCCGGTATCGCGAGCAGTACGATTCGCCGCTCGTGAAGGCGCGCGCATTGAAGCTGTTTCTCGACGGCACCGAGGCGAACCACACCGCGTACCTGCTCGAACCGTACGCGGACCGCCCGGACACCTGCGGCGCGCCGACGATGCCGGCCGACACGTTCAACCGCTATCTGGTCGAGGCCGATCGCGCGAATGCGAACGTGATGGTCCATTGCGTCGGCGATGCGGCCGTGCGGATGGCGCTCGACGGTTTCGACGCGGTGAACCGCACGAACCCGCCGCGCGATCGCCGCCACGTGATCACGCACGCGTTCCTCACGCATCCGGACGACATCCCGCGCTTTCGCCGCGCGGGCGTGATGGCGAACACGCAGCTGCAATGGGGCGTGGTCGACGCGTACACCGAGCAGCTGCGCGACCACTACGGCCACGAGCGCTGGAGCAGCATGTACAAGTTCCGCACGTTCCTCGACGAAGGCGTGACGGTGTCGATCGGCATGGACGGCCTCGCTTGCCAGTGTCGCTGCCAGCACAAGCCGCTCGAACACATCGAGTCGGGCCATACGCGCCAGCTCGCGGGCGAGCCCGATGCGCCGGTGTTTCCGGACATCGCCGAGCGCCTGAGCATTCCGCAACTGATCGCCGCGTACACGATCCACGGCGCGTACCAGCTCGGGATGGAGCACGAGGTCGGCTCGCTGACGCCCGGCAAGCGCGCGGATCTCGTCGTGCTCGAGAACGACCTGTTCGAGGTCGGCCAGTACGACATCGGCCGCATCGACGTCGGGCTGACGATGATGGGCGGCCGCATCACGCACGTGGACGACGATTTCGGCGCACGCACGGGTGTGCAGGCGTCCTGAACGAGCATCCCGGCTGACGAAGCGGCGACGGAATCTTTCGGGATGCTTTCGTTTTCGCGGCTCGGCGCATCCGGCCGGAAGCGGATGCGCCGATTGTGCGGCGTGTCCCCCTATTGGCAGGGCAGACCGGCCAATTTCCTCTGGCTACAATTTTCCGGACCGAAGCACACACCGTTCATTGCGAGCGGATCATGATATCGACGGAGGAAACCATGGCAGGGGATTGGAGCAGGCATCTGGGAACGGCATGCGCGGCGCTCGCGCTGGGCGGCGTGCTGTGGGCCGGCGCGCCGGTTGCGCGCGCGGCGGACGTCGTCAACGTGTACAACTGGGGCAACTCGATCGGCAAGGCGACGATCGCGAACTTCGAGAAGGCGACCGGCATCAAGGTCGTCTACCAGGAGTTCGATTCGAACGAGACGTTGCAGGCGAAGCTGCTGTCGGGCACGTCGGGTTACGACGTCGTCGTGCCGTCCGACATCTTCTGGGCGCGGCAGCTGCAGGCCGGCATCTTCCGCAAGATCGACAAGAGCCAGGTGCCGAACTACGGGCTGCTCGATCCGGAAATCCTGAAGGCGCTCGCGAAGGACGATCCGGGCAACCAGTACGGCATTCCGTGGACCTGGGGCACCGACGGGCTCGGGATGAACGTCGAGAAGGTGAAGGCCGCGCTCGGCAACGACGCGCCGCTCGACAGCTGGGCGCTGCTGTTCGATCCGAAGTATGCGCAGAAGCTGAAGCACTGCGGCGTGTCGGTGCTCGATTCGCCGGTCGATGCGTTCGGGATGGCGTTCGTCTACCTGAAGAAGGACCCGAACACGACGAACCCGGCCGACTACCAGGCCGCGTACGAGCTGCTGAAGTCGGTGCGCCCGTACATCACGCAGTTCAATTCGAGCAGCTACATCAACGATCTCGCGGGCGGCGACATCTGCCTCGCGCTCGGCTGGTCGGGCGACGTGAACTCCGCGCGGATCGCGGCCGCTGCCGCGAAGAAGCCGTATCACATCAAGTACGTGATCCCGACCGAGGGCAGCGCGATGTGGTTCGACATGATGGCCGTGCCGAAGGATGCACCGCACCCGGACGCCGCGCTGAAGTTCGTCAACTTCGTGCTGTCGGAGAAGGAGAGCGCGAACCTGACCAACGACACGTCGTACCCGTCGGCCGTGCCGTCGTCGAAGCGCCTCGTGCGCGCCGAAGTGACCAGCGATCCGGCCGTGTTCCCGCCCGCCGACGTGATCCGCAAGCTGAGCCTCAGCAAGCCGGTTCCGCCTGAGCTGATGCGTCTGCAGAACCGTCTCTGGACGAAGCTGAAGACCGAGTAAGCCGGCCGCCGCTTCTCCGATTCCCGCACACCTTTCGCGCGCCCCGCCGCTGATCGCGGAGGGCGGGGGCGCGCTCGTCCCGACGACCACCCAGAACATGAAACTCAAACACATGACGGCGCTGTGCCTGCTCGCGTTCGACGCGGCCACGGCATTCGCGCACACGCCGCAGGCGACCGATGCGAGCAGGATGAAGGCGCTGCAGGCGCAGGTCACCGCGCTGCAGCAGCAGGTGAACGCGCTGCGCGCAAGCATGCTGGCCGCGCAGGCGCCCGGCGCTGCGACGGCCGCCACCGCAGCCACCGCAGCCACCGCAACATCGAGCGGCGCAAGGATCGGTTCGATCAACACGGCCGCCGCCGCCGCGCCGGCCGCCGATTCCGCACCGGCGTTCACGAACGACGACCTGCAGCAGATGCGCGAGCAGATCGCGAACGCGTCGCTGAAGGTCGACTCGCTGCAGGAAGCCGCGACGACCGGCCCGCTCGCGGGCCTGAGCATCACCGGCTACGTCGATCCCGTGTACCTGTTCAACCGCGCGCAGCGCACGTCCGGGTTCCAGTTCCTGAACCACGATCCGGGCGCGTACGACTACTTCAACAGCACGATCGGCGACGTCTACCTCGACATCAAGAAGACCTTCGGCGTCGGCCCGATGGCGCCGTCGGCGGAGGTCGTGATCCAGCCGAACCGCGGCTTCGGCAACGTGTTCAGCAATTCGCACGGCGGCGTCGGCAACAACATCGTCACGCAGGCCGTGGTGACCGTGCCGCTCAGCACGACGCGCACTTTCGAGATCGGGATGATGCCGAGCCTCGCCGGCTACGAGGTGCAGCCGTCGACCCAGATGCTGACGCTCACGCACGGGCTGCTGTACGACTTCAGCGAACCGGGCAACCTGATCGGCGTCGGCCTGAAGGGCTCCAACGCGGCGATGACGCGCTTCTGGCAGGTCGTGATCGGCAACGAGGTGTTGCGCACCGCCGGCGCGATCGCGAACGCGGCGAACAACACGACCAAGACCAACTGGACGCCGACGATCACCGCGCGCTTCGACAACGCGACGTCGACCGCCTTCGACTTCGGCATTTCCGGGATGCTGGGCCGGCAGTCGCTGTTCTCGCCGTGCGCGACGGCGGGCGGTTACGGCTACCAGTGCAACGGCTCCTCGCCGACCGGCCTCTACAAGTACGTGGAAGCCGACGTGACCTATACGCACGACAAGACGCAGGTCAACGCGCAGGTCGATTACGGCGAGCTGCAGAAGGGTGCGTGGAACGGCGGCACCGCACGCTGGTACGGGATGTCGCTGCTCGGCCATACGAAGTGGACGCAGGCATGGGTCGGCCGCATGGGCGCGACGCTGCGCTTCGACTACCTGAACAACACGTCGAACGGCGGCGGCGGCACGAACATCCAGTACGGGCTCGCGGGCGGCAATCCGTCGGTGAACGGGTCGAGCGGCTTCGGCATCGATCCGGCGTGCTTCCAGGGTTCGTCGACGAACGGCACCGAGTGCAAGGGCGCGCAGCGTTACGCGATCACGGCCGACCTGCTGTTCTATCCGACGCAGCAGATCACCGTGAAGCTCGAGTATCGCCACGACGCGGCGAACCATCCGGTGTTCCTGAAGAGCAACGGCACGTACGCGCGCAGCAACGACCTGGCCGGGATGCAGTTCATCTATTCGTTCTGACCGTTCCGACTGGTCTCGCCGTTCCGGCCGGTGCAAATGCCGGCCGACCGGCTGCGCCATGCATCACGTTCCGGGCCGCGCTTGCCCGGAACGCATTCAACCCAGGAGATTTGACCTTGAAGCTGCACACCTTCGTGACCGACCTCACCGATCCGCACGAGCGCGGCCGCCTGATCGGCGCGCGTTTCGCCGCCGAGATTCGCGAGACAGTCGCGCTTTACCTCGCGTTCTTCCCGAAGCTCGGCATCGAGCCGCAGCGCGCGCGGGAGATCGGCGAAGCGAGCCTGGCCGCGCTCGGTGCGTGGTGCCCGCGCCTGGCCGCCGAAGTCGAGGCGATCGCCGACGGCGTCGACCTGCCGCGCTGGCAGCTCGCGTGCCTGAACGCGCGCACCGAGATTCTCGCGACCGCGCCCGCGTCGGCCGAAGGCGAGTGCTCGACGACCGTCTACGCGCCGGCCGGCCCGCACGCGCCGCGCACGCTGCAGACGTGGGACTGGCACGACAGCCTCGCGCCGCAGGGGCTGCTGATGCGGTTCGCGACGCCGCATGGCCGCACCGTCAAGCTGTTCTCCGAGTTCGGGATGCTCGCGAAGCTCGGCGTGAACAGCGCGGGGCTCGGGCTGCACTTCAACATCCTGCATCACGCGAGCGACAACGACAGCGCCGGTGTGCCCGTGCACGCGATCGCGCGGCGCCTGCTCGAGGATGCGACGACGGTGCAGGAGGCGATCGAGCTCGCCCGGTCCGCGCGCGTGAGCGCGTCCACGGTGCTGACCGTGTTCACGCGGCATGACGCGAACCCGCGCGCGGCGAGCATCGAGCTGAGCCCGTCGGGAATCGGCGTGGTGGTGCCGCGTCCGGACGGATGGCTGCTGCATACGAACCACTTCCTCGATCGCGCGCTGAGCGGCGGCGAGTGCATGCCCGACAGCTCGACCACGCGCGAACGCTTCGCGCACCTGAACGAAGTCGTGAACGGGATGACGAGCGCCGATGTGCGCGAGCGCGCGGCGGCAATGTGCGGTGCGGCCGGCGATCAGGCCGTCGTGTGCTTCCACGCCGATCCGTCGATGCCCGACACCGAGCGCTGGGAGACGCTGCTGACCGTCGGCATCGATACCGACGCGTGCGCACTCGACTACGCGGCGGGCAATCCGCACGATCTCGCGCGCGACGGGTTTCAGCGGTTCTGACGCGGCACGCGGGCGGCGGCGAGGCAGGGCGGCACGCGTGTGCCGCCCTCGCGAAGCTCATGCGTCGATGCGTTCGACCTTGCCGACGAGCAAACCGTATGACAGGCTGCCCGCGAGTGCCATCGCGGCGATGTAGGTGATCGCGCGCGAGAAGTCCGCGCCGTTCACGAGCAGCCCGATCACGATCGGTGTCGCGATCGCGGACAGGTTGCCGATCAGGTTGAACACGCCGCCCGTGAGGCCGATCAGCCGCGCGGGCGCGAGCCCCGACACGAGCGACCACGTGATCGACGCGAAGCCGTTGCCGAAGAACGCGATCGTCATGAACGCGATCACCCAGCCGGTCGACGCGACGTAGTTCGCGCCGATGATGCAGGTCGAGATCAGCAGCCCCGAGATGATCGGCAGCTTGCGCGCGAAACCCTGTGACGCGCCGCGACGCATCAGCCAGTCCGACAGCACGCCGGAGCACAGCACGCCGACGAACGCGGCGAGGAACGGCAGCGACGCGAGAAAGCCCGACTTGATGAAGTCCATTCCGCGATACTTGACGAGGTAGGTCGGGAACCACGTGAGGAAGAACCACAGCGTCGAGTTCAGTGCGAACTGGCCGAGATAGATGCCCCACAGCTTGCGCCGGCCGAGCACGACGCCGAGGTCGCGCCACGTCGACGGTGCGCGCTCGGTGCGCGCCGCGATGCGGTCTTCGAGATCGACGAGGCCGCCGCCGTCGCGGATCAGCGCGATCTCGGCCGCGTTGACGCCGCGAAACGCGCGCGGCTCGCGATACACCGCATACCAGATCGCGGCCCATGCGATGCCGGCGAGGCCGGTCGCGACGAACACCATGTGCCAGCCCAGATGCACCTGCAGCCACGCGAGCACCGGCGTGAGGAACGCGAGGCCGACGAACTGGCCCGACGTGTAGCCGCCGATCGCGCTCGCGCGCTCGCGGGTCGGGAACCACGTCGTCACCACGCGGTTGTTGATCGGGTAGGCCGGCGCTTCGAGCGCGCCTACCGCGAGACGCAGCACGACCAGCCCGACGAACGAACCGGCGAAGCCGAGCAGCAACGTCGCGGCCGACCACAGCGCGAGCGCGCCGGCATACAGTACGCGCGGCGACACCTTGTCGACGAGCCAGCCGCCCGGCACTTGCATCAGCGCATAGGTCCAGCCGAACGCGGAAAACACGAGGCCCGCGCGCACGGGATCGATGTTCAGTTCCTTGAACAGCGCGGGCGCGGCGATCGACAGGTTGCTGCGGTCGAGATAGTTGATCACGACCGTGACGAACAGCAGCGCGAGGATCAGCAGGCGCTTGCGGCTGGGCGGCGCTGCCTGCGCGGCGGCCGCGCGGACGGTTGAACCGGATGCGATGCCGGCGTGGGCGGGCAATTGATCCGGCGGGTTCGAGTGGGTGCGTGACGCGGATTGGGCCACGGTTGTCTCCTGTGTTCGGTGCCCGGCCGTCGCCCGCGAGCGGGGCGACCGAATCGAATGGCGTTGGGGCGAACGTTAGAGCCGCGGCGGGAAGCGCGTCAACATTTGGGCAGGTATCCCTATTAATGGGATGTTCTGCGTTCAATATATGGGAAAGCGTGGCGAATAGGCCGCCGCTTGCATCAGTTGCCCATCGCCTCCTTCGCACTGACCCAGCCCTGCACCGCCCCCGCATGCGGGTTGCGATACCGCACCTTCAGCCACTGGAAATCGGCGCTCGCGTCGGTCACCTCCACCGTGTCGCCCGCGACGACATAGCGACGCGTGGGCGCATCGGTCATCGCATCGTGCAGCGACAGGCGAGCCGGGCGCACCTTGAACGTGACGGCGCCGCCGCCATAGGCGTCGGGGCGGCGCGCGACGCGCTTGCCTTGCGCGTCGTAGGTCAACAGCATCGACGACGGGCCGTTGTCGGTGTCGAGCAGGTCGCGCAGCTCGTCCGGTATCGCTTCGCTCGACTGGTACAGGTACATCCTGCCGCTGCCGTCGAAGCGATACGCATCGGTGTACCAGATCGGGCCGCCGCGGCACGAGCTGTACAGCGTGCGCTCCTTCGGCTTCGCCTGGACGTTGACCAGCCCGTCGCAATTGCCGTGCGGCATGTCGCTCGCGGGCATCCGCAATGGCTCGAACTGCTGGCGCGCGGCGTCGTACAGGTAGATGCCGTAGCCATCGTTCACCATGCCGAGCGTCGCGTGCATCGCGAGATCGCGGTGGCCGTCGAAGTTGTAGTCGTCCGATGCGAGGTGATAGCGGCCTTCCTCGTCGGCGGCGGTCACGTCGAGCGTCTGCGTCTTGCCGCTCGGCAGGAAGCGCACGGTAATGTGCTCGCTGTCCGCCCGTTCGACGCGGGCCGTGACGGTGTCGTCGACCTTGAACGTGAGCAGCGGTTTGGCCGCCTGCGCGGCGGGCGCGATCGATGCGCAGGCAACGAACAGCATGGAGCCGTGGAGCAGCGAACGGAGTCGTGAAGGGCGCGTCATGGTCGGATCAGGCGTGAAGGGCGTGAATGAGGATGGAAGCGGTCAGCCCGGACTTCCGTTTGCCGCCAATGTACCGGCATCCGGCGCTTTCCGCGAGTGGGGCCGGCATGGCAGGACGTTGCCGGGTAGTCGCGATACCGGTACGTTTGCTTGCCTTGTTCGGGGCCGGCGCGATTGCAAGAATGTCCGTTCCATTCCTGCTTGCTGGTGAGGTGACGATGACGATATTCAAGCCCGGTTTCGCCCTTTGCGTTGCGATGCTCGCTGCCGGTACGGCACGGGCGGGCGATTTCTCGATCGAAAGCGCGGAGCTTGCCGGCGGCGCGTTTGGTCGCGCGCAGGTATCGGACAGCTTCGGCTGTCACGGTCAGAACATTTCGCCATCCATACGGTGGAGCGGTGCTCCGGAAGGCACGCAAAGCTACCTGCTGACGATGTTCGATGCCGACGCCCCGACGGGCTCCGGCTTCTGGCACTGGGTCGTTGCCGACATACCGGCGTCGGCGCATGGCATCGCGCCCGGTTCGGGCAATGACGTTGCCGGACTGCCGGCGGGTGCCGTCCCGATGAAGAACGACACCGGCCATGTCGGCTATCTGGGCCCGTGCCCGCCGCAGGGCGACACCCATCGCTACGTCATTACGCTGACCGCGCTCAAGGTGGCGAAGCTGCCGGTCGAGCGTGACGCGACGCCTGCGGTCGTCGGCTATACCGCTCACTACCAGGTCCTCGCGAAGGCGACGATGACGGTGCGGTTAAGCCGTTAACCGCGCGTGCTGTCGTCCTGAAACCCGCTCTTCCCCGCGAAGATCTCCTTCAGCGCGGCGCGCAGCGTGACCGGATCGTACTGGCCGGGCGCGAGATGGATCACGTAGCGCGTCTGGCCGTCGAGTCGCGCGGCGATGCCGGGTTCGATCTCGATGTCGATCGTGTCGCCCGTCAGCCTCACCGACAGATCCTTGACGCGCGAGGTGATCTGGTCGCGCACCATCACTTCGATCAGCGTGTCGTCCGGAAAGCGCGACAGCGCGAAGCAATAGTCCTGCTCGGCGTCGTGACAGTAGATGTTGGCGAAGCTTTCGTCGTCGTCGAGATCGGACGTCGCCGCGCCGACGGTGGCGTGAAGTTCCATGAACGGGTTCCTGCGTAAGGGTGGTAGGGGTTATCGGTTCGAATGAAGGGCCGTTCCGATCGCTGCCGCCGCGCCGGGCGTCGCGCCGGTGTCGCACGACGCAGCGGCATCGCGCGCCTTCAGCCACAGCCCGAATTCGCGCATGACCTCGACGACGGGCCGCAGCCGATCGCCGTCGGCGGTCAGGTCGTACTCGACCCGCACCGGCACTTCCGGATAGACGGTGCGCCGCACGAGCCCGGCGTCTTCGAGTGCGCGCAAGTCGAGCGTCAGCATGCGCTGCGAGATGCCGGGCATGTCGCGGCGCAGGTCGCTGAAGCGTCGCGGCCCGTCGAGCAGATACGACACCAGCAGCAGCCGCCAGCGGCCGCCGAGCAGGCGCATCGCTTCTTCAACGGAACATCCGGTCGCACTCGTTTTCATCGTGCTGAATCCTGGTCGGTAAATTTTTTGTGACTACGGCACAAACGACTGCCGTCTTCCCGGCGATGCGCCGATGCGAGATATTAGCGCCCGCGTCGCGGCGAATCGATACATGGACAACCCACGAAGGAAACGCATGAAGCTCTATCACGCTCCCGGAAGCTGTTCGCAGGCCATCTGCATCGTGCTGCGCGAAGGCGGCATCGACGCGGAGGTCATCAAGGTCGACGCACGCAAGCACGTCATTGAAGACGGGCGCAATTACTACGATGTGACCGAACTCGGTTACGTGCCGCTGCTCGAACTCGACGACGGCACGCTGCTGCGCGAAGGCCCGGTGATCGCGCAGTATCTCGCGGATCTGCGCCCGGAAGCCGCGCTCGCGCCTGCGTACGGCACGCTCGCGCGCTACCGGCTGATGGAATGGCTCAATTTTCTCGGCACCGAGATCCACAAGGGGTTCATTCCGCTGCTGTACGCGGTGCAGGCGGGGAAATACGTCGATCCGGCGAGAACGAAGCTCGACAGCCGCTTTGCATGGATCGACCGCCAGCTCGACGGCAAGGCATTCCTGACCGGCGACACGTTCACCGTTGCCGATGCCTACCTGTTCGCGCTGACCGGCTGGGGCAAGGCCGACTGGATGCGGTCGGTGTACAACGCGGATATCGACCTGACCCGGTATGCGCATCTGCGTGCGTGGTACGAGCGGGTGCGTGCGCGGCCGGCGGTGCGCGCCGTGCTGGAGGCCGACGCGTTGGCGCGGTAGCGTGCGGTGGGCGCGATGGGTGCGGCTGCGGCGCGTCGTTCCGCCGTATCGATGCGCCGCCACACAGCAAAACCCCGCGCTATAATCGCCCGCATGAAATTCCTCCGGACCGTCATCCTGCTGCTGCTCTGCGCGGTGCTGCCCATCAGCGGGCTGGCAGCCAGCGGCCTGGCCGGGGAATGCCCGATGATGCAGCAGGGCATGTCGATGTCGACGGACATGGACGCCGGCATGTCCGCCGACATGCCGGGTTGCGATTCGATGCAGTCGTCGTCCACCGGCAAGGCCCACGCGAAAGCGAAGGGCCTGTCCTGCAAGCTGACGGCGCAATGCCAGTTCGGCAGTCTCTATCATCCGGCCGCTCGCGCCGAAGTCAGTCGTCCCGCTGCGTTCGCCAGCATCGTTGCCTTCCACTACGCGCAAATTCTCCCGGTCCGCGATCCGAACGGGTTGTGGCGCCCTCCACGCATCAGCTGATCCCGATCCGATAGGTTCGCCGCATTCGCGGTGAGGTTCGTCCTGTGCGCAGGACGTGGAATCCCCATGGGGTTCCGCCGTTGGGGTTAAACCATGTCATTCCATCCCGGCACGCCGCTTGCGCGGCGTGCGCGCCGGCGCGCGCCCATGCTTTGGGCGGCGCTGCTGGTTGCGGGCGCGGCTCACGCGCAGCAACCGCCTTTTACGCTGGACGCCGCGCTGCAGTCCGCCACCGATCATTCCGCGTCGATGCAGGCCGCCCAGGCTTCGGTGCGCGCCAGCTCGGAGGCGGCCGTGAAGGCCGGCCAGCTGCCCGACCCGATGCTCAAGGCCGGCATCGACAACCTGCCGGTCAATGGCGGCCAGCGCTTCACCGTCGGCCAGGACTTCATGACGATGCGCCGCATCGGCATCGAGCAGGAGTGGGTGTCCGGCGACAAGCGGCGCCTGCGCTCGGCACTGGCCAACGAGCAGGTCGGACGCGAGCGCGCCGGCTATCTCGCGCAGCTCGCGAGCGTACGCCAGCAAACCGCAACGGCGTGGCTGAACGCCGTCTACGCGAAGCAGGCGCTCGCGCTGCAGCAGGCATTGCTCGATCACATGAACCATGAACTCGACGCGACGAAGGCGTCGTATCGCGGCGCGAAGGCGAGTGCGGCCGATGTCGTCCAGGCGCGGGCCATGCTCGCGCAGACGCAGGATCAATGGCTGAAAGCGCGGCAGGTCTACCAGACCGCGCTCATCGCGTTGTCGCGCTGGACCGCCGTGCCGGCGTCGGACGTCACGGGCACGCCGCCCGCGCCGGAATCGTTCGTGTCGTCGTTGCCGCCGGACGAACTGCGCGTATCGCAGCCGGCGCTGATCACGGCCGCCGACGATATCGCCGTCGCCGAAGCCGATACCGCCGTCGCGAACAGCGAACGCCGCCCGAACTGGACGTGGGAGGTTGCGTACCAGCAGCGCGGCGGCGCGTATTCGAACATGGTGTCCGTCGGCGTCACGATTCCGTTGCCGCTCAATCGCAGGAACCGCCAGAACCGTGATGTCGCCGAGAAGGCCGAACTGGCGACGAAAGCGCGCCTGATGTACGAGGACACGTTGCGCCAGGTGCAGGCCGATATCCGCACGCAGTCCGAAACGCTCGCGAGCGGCCGCGAACGCATCGCGAACCTGAGTACGTCGCTGTTGCCCGCCGCCGATCAGCGCGTGCAGCTGGCCGATGCCGCCTACCGGGCGGGCACGGGTTCACTCGCCGACACGTTCGCCGCGCGGCGCGCGCAACTCGACGCGCAGTTGCAGATGCTCGATCTCAGGCGCGACGTGTCGCAGACCTGGGCGCAGCTCGAATATCAGGTCGTGCCGTCGACGATGGCCGCCGCGCAGTGAAGGAGAACCTCATGAAGAAGCCATCCCTGGCGCGCGCGGTGCTGTTGACGTTTGCCGCCGCGGCGCTGCTCGGTGCCGGTTACGTCGCAGGCATGCGCCATGCGGCGGGCGGCGCATCGGCCGCATCGTCCGTAGCGCCCGGCGCCGCACCTGCCGGCAAGACCGACCCGAATACGGGCCGCAAGGTGCTGTACTGGCACGACCCGATGGTGCCGAACCAGCACTTCGACAAACCGGGCAAGTCGCCATTCATGGACATGCAGTTGCAGCCCGTCTATGCGGACGAGGGCGGCGGCGCGTCCGGTATCCGGATCGATCCGGGCCTGCAGCAGAATCTCGGCATCCGTTATGCGACGGTCCGACGCCAGCAGACGGCGGCCGGATTCGATGCGGTGGGCACCACGCAGTTCGACGAATCGCGCGCGGAGGTCGTCCAGTCGCGCGTCACCGGCTACATCGATCGCCTCTATGCGCGTGCACCGATGCAGCGCATCGCGAAGGGCGCGCCGGTGGCGTCGCTGTTCGTGCCCGACTGGCTCGCGCCGCAGGAGGAATACCTCGCACTCAAGCGCGGCGGGATGGACGGCAGCCTGCTCGATGCATCGCGCGCGCGGATGCGGGCGCTGTCGATTCCCGACGGCATGATCGCGAGCCTCGATCGCACCGGCCGCGCGCAGACGCACGTCGTGCTGACCGCGCCGGAAACCGGCGTCGTCAGCGAGCTGAACGTGCGGGACGGCGCGATGGTCGCGCCCGGACAGACGCTGGCGAAGATTGCGGGGCTGTCGACGCTGTGGCTCATCGTCGAGGTGCCGGAAGCGCTCGCGCTGAACGTGCAGCCGGGGATGCCGGTCGATGCGACGTTCGCGGGCGACCCGGCGCAGCGTTTCACCGGCCGCATCCGCGAAGTGCTGCCCGGCATCAGCACGAGCAGCCGCACGCTGCAGGCGCGCGTGGAGATCGACAACGCCGCGCTGAAGCTCACGCCCGGCATGCTGATGCGCGTGCGGGTTGCCGGGAAGGCGAGCGTGTCGCGCCTGCTCGTGCCGTCCGAAGCGGTGATCGCGACCGGCAAGCGCACGATCGTCATCGTGAAGAACGGCGACGGCCGGCTCCAGCCGGTGCAGGTGACGACCGGCAACGACATCGGCGGCGACACGGAAGTGCTCGACGGGTTGAACGAAGGCGATACGGTCGTTGCGTCGGGGCAGTTCCTGATCGATTCGGAGGCGAGCCTGAAGAGCGTGCTGCCGCGGCTGCGAAGCGACACCGGCGCAAGCGGGGCGGCGACGACTTCCGAGCCGGCGCCGAATGCAGCGGCCCCGATCTACGAAACCACCGGCAAGGTCGAACAGGTCACGGCCGACGACATCACGTTCTCGCATCAGCCCGTGCCCGCGCTCGGCTGGGGCGCGATGACGATGACGTTCGGCAAGCCGTCGGCCGCCGCGTTCCCTGGCGTGAAGCCGGGCCAGACGGTGCGTTTCGCGTTCATGCAGACCGACGACGGTTATCGCCTGACGAAGGTCGAACCGCAGGGAGGCGAACGATGATCGCGCGCATCATTCGCTGGTCGGTCCACAACCGCTTCCTCGTGCTGCTCGCCACCGTGCTGATCGCCGCATGGGGCGTCCACTCCGTCGGGCAGACGCCGCTCGACGCGTTGCCCGATCTGTCGGACACGCAGGTGATCGTGAAGGCGTCGTATCCGGGCAAGGCGCCGCAGATCGTCGAGGACCAGGTGACCTATCCGTTGACGACCACGCTGCTCGGCGTGCCCGGTGCGAAAACCGTCCGCGCGTACTCGTCGTTCGGCGACGCGTTCGTCTACGTGCTGTTCGACGACCGCACCGATCCGTACTGGGCGCGCTCGCGCGTGCTCGAATACCTGAGCCAGGTGCAGAGCCGGCTGCCGGCCGGCGCGACCGTGTCGCTCGGGCCGGATGCGACCGGCGTCGGCTGGGTGTACGAGTACGCGCTCGTCGATCGCACCGGCCGTCACGATCCCGGGCAACTGCGCGCGCTCAACGACTGGTTCCTGAAGTTCGAGCTGAAGGCCGTGCCGGACGTCTCGGAAGTCGCGAGCATCGGCGGCATGGTGCAGCAGTACCAGGTCGTGCTCGATCCGGACAGGCTGCGCGCGTACGGCATCACGCAGGCGGAAATCGCGAACGCGCTCGGCAACGCGAATCAGGCGTCCGGCGGCTCGGTCGTCGAGCTGGCCGAGTCGGAGTACATGGTGCGCTCGACCGGCTACCTGCGCACGCTCGACGATTTCCGGCACGTGGTGCTGCGCACGAACGACGCCGGCACGCCCGTGCTGCTCGGCGACGTCGGGCGCATCCAGGTCGGCCCCGCGATGCGGCGCGGGATCGCCGAGCTGAACGGGCAGGGCGAGGTGACGGGCGGCGTCGTCGTGATGCGCTCGGGCAAGAACGCGCTCACGACGATCGACGCGGTGAAGGCGAAGCTGGCCGACCTGAAGCGCTCGCTGCCGCCCGGCGTCGAGATCGTCACGACCTACGATCGCTCGCAACTGATCGAGCGCGCGGTGGGCAACCTGAAGGACAAGCTGATCGAGGAATTCGTCATCGTCTGCATCGTCTGCGCGGTGTTCCTGTTCCATCTTCGCAGCGCGTTCGTCGCGATCCTGTCGCTGCCGCTCGGCGTGCTGGCCGCGTTCATCGTGATGCGCTACCAGGGCGTCAACGCGAACCTGATGTCGCTCGGCGGGATCGCGATCGCGATCGGCGCGATGATCGACGCGGCGATCGTGATGATCGAGAACGCGCACAAGCATCTCGAGGCGTACGACCACGCGCATCCCGGCGAACCGGTCACGGCCGCGCGACGATGGGAGCTCGTCGCAACGTCGGCCGCCGAGGTCGGGCCCGCGCTGTTCTTCTCGCTGCTGATCATCACGTTGTCGTTCATCCCGGTGTTTTCGCTGGAAGGGCAGGAAGGCAAGCTGTTCGCGCCGCTGGCGTTCACGAAGACCTACACGATCGCCGCCGCTGCCGGGCTGTCGGTGACGCTGGTGCCGGTGCTGATGGGTTATCTCGTGCGCGGCCGCATTCCGCACGAGCACGCGAACCCGATCAACCGCGTGCTGATCCGCGTGTACCGGCCGCTGCTCGAAGCGACGCTCCGGCGGCCGTGGGTCGCGATCGGCGTCGCGGTCGTCGCGCTCGGACTGACGGCCGTACCGTTGTCGCGGCTCGGCGGCGAATTCATGCCGCCGCTCGACGAAGGCGACCTGCTGTACATGCCGACCGCGCTGCCGGGCCTCTCCGCCGACAAGGCGAGCGAGCTGCTGCAGCAGACCGACCGGCTGATCAAGACCGTGCCCGAGGTCGACACGGTGTTCGGCAAGTCGGGCCGCGCCGATACCGCGACCGATCCCGCGCCGCTCGAGATGTTCGAAACGACGATCCGCTTCAAGCCGCGCAGCGCATGGCGGCCCGGCATGACGCCGGAGAAGCTCGTCGACGAACTCGACCGCGTGGTGAAGGTGCCGGGCCTGTCGAACGTGTGGGTGCCGCCGATCCGCAACCGGCTCGACATGCTGTCCACCGGCATCAAGACGCCGGTCGGCGTGAAGATTTCCGGGCCGGACCTGGCCGGGATCGACGCGATCGCGAAGCAGGTCGAGGCCGCGGTGAAGCGCGTGCCGGGCGTGACGTCCGCGCTTGCGGAACGGCTGAACGGCGGCCGTTACATCGACGTCGATATCGACCGGCTTGCCGCCGCGCGCTACGGATTGTCGGTGGCCGACATCCAGTCGGTCGTGTCGTCGGCAGTCGGCGGCGACGACGTCGGCGAAGTGATCGCGGGGCGCGAGCGCTTTCCGATCAACCTCCGCTACCCGCGCGAGATCCGCGATTCGGTCGAGAACCTGCGACAACTGCCGGTCGTTACCGCGCGCGGCGCGCAGATCCGCCTCGGCGACGTCGCGCGCATCGCGATCGCCGACGGGCCGCCGATGATCCGCAGCGAGAACGCGCGACTGTCCGGCTACGTGTACGTCGACATCCGCGGCACCGATCTGCAGAGCGCCGTGCGCGCGATGCAGCAGGCCGTCGCGCAACAGGTCGCGTTGCCGCCCGGCTATTCGATCGCGTGGTCGGGGCAGTTCGAGTATCTCGAACGCGCGGCGGCCAGGCTGCGCACCGTCGTGCCGGTCACGCTCGTGGTGATCTTCGTGCTGCTGTTTCTCACGTTCGGCTCGGCGGCCGATGCGCTGCTGCTGATGTCGACGGTGCCGTTCGCGCTGGTCGGCGGCTTCTGGCTCGTGTGGGCGCTCGGCCATGCGGTGTCCGTCGCGACGTCGGTGGGTTTCATCGCGCTCGCAGGCGTGGCCGCCGAATTCGGCGTCGTGATGCTGCTGTACCTGAAGGGCGCGCTGCAGCGCCGGCTCGATGCCGGCGAACCGCTGACCGACGCGCTGCTGCTCGACGCGATCCGCGAAGGCGCGGTGCTGCGCGTGCGGCCGAAGGCGATGACGGTCGCCGTCGTGCTCGCCGGCCTCGTGCCGATCATGGTCGGCCACGGCGCCGGTTCCGAAGTGATGCAGCGCATCGCCGCGCCGATGGTCGGCGGCATGGTCACGGCGCCGCTGCTGTCGATGTTCGTCATTCCCGCCGCCTGGCTCCTGCTTCAGCGCCGTCATGCGCGAAGCACGGGCCGCGTGCGGCATTCCGATGCAGTACCTCACGGCACGAACGTGCCATCCATCCCAACCGGAGAATCACGATGAAGAAGTGGATCACTGTCACCACCACCGCAGCCGTTCTCGCGACCGGCGCTTTCACCGCGCCGGCCTTCGCCGCCGGCGACATGGCCGGCATGGACATGCCGGGCATGAAGATGTCGTCGGGCAGCGCGGCCGAGTCGAACGCCGCGCTGACCGATGCCGAAGTGAAGAAGGTCGATGCCGCGAGCGGCCGGATCACGCTGAAGCACGGCGCGCTCGACAACGTCGGGATGCCCCCGATGACGATGGCGTTCAAGGCGAAGGACGCGGCGATGCTCGAGCACGCGCATGCGGGCGACAAGGTCAAGGTGCGGATCGAGAAGGTCGACGGCACGCTGACGATCGTCAAGCTCGTGAAGGCGTCCTGACCTGACGGCGCGCCGGTGCCTCGCCCGCCCGTGAACCGGGGCGGCGGCCGCACCGGCGCCGCGCATGTCGGGCCGGATGCGGCTCGCGCGGCGGCGTTCGGCGATGCGCGGCGGGTCGGGTGCAGCCCGGTTATGCCGTTCGGCAGGGGCTCGGCATCTTTATTTCAACAATTCTTGAAATATGGAAATGAAGACGCTATCCTTCGCGCCATGGACTCCAATCTCGTCGTGCGCGCCCTGGGCGCGCTTGCTCATGAAGCGCGCCTGGCCATCTTTCGCGCGCTGGTCGTCGCCGGGCCGCAAGGGCTGCCGGCCGGTGCGATCGCCCAGCAGATCGGGCTGTCGCCATCGAGCCTGTCGTTTCATCTGAAGGATTTGTCGCATGCGGAGCTGGTCACCGCGCGTCAGGACGGCCGGTTCATCTATTACGCGGCGAACTTCGAATCGATGAGCGGCCTCATCGGGTTCCTGACCGAAAACTGCTGCGCCGGCGCTGCGTGCGGCGTGACGGCGGCGCCGGCCTGCTGCGGGGATCGCACGTGAGCGGCTCGAACGCGGCCCCGTCGCAAGCCGCGGCGGCCAGGCCCGCCATCGGATCATTCGAGCGCTACCTGACCGTCTGGGTGGCGCTGTGCATCGTGCTCGGCATCGCGCTGGGCCTGGCACTGCCGGGGCTCTTTCAGCGCATCGGCCGCCTGGAATACGCTCAGGTCAACCTGCCCGTCGGGTTGTTGATCTGGGTGATGATCGTGCCGATGCTCGTCAAGGTCGACTTCGGCGCGTTGCATGAGGTTCGCCAGCACGTGCGGGGGATCGGCGTCACGCTCGTCGTGAACTGGCTCGTCAAGCCGTTTTCGATGGCCTTGCTCGGCTGGCTGTTCATCCGGCAACTGTTCGCGCCGATGCTGCCGGCCGACCAGATCGACAGTTATATCGCCGGCCTGATCCTGCTGGCCGCCGCGCCGTGCACGGCGATGGTGTTCGTGTGGAGCCGGCTGACCGGCGGCGATCCGTTGTTCACGCTGTCGCAGGTCGCGCTGAACGACAGCATCATGGTGATCGCTTTCGCGCCGCTCGTCGGCCTGCTGCTGGGGATGTCCGCCATCACGGTGCCATGGGCGACGCTGCTCACGTCGGTCGTGCTCTATATCGTCATCCCGGTGATCCTCGCGCAAGCGTGGCGCAGGCTGTTGCTCGCCAGGGGGCAGGCGGCGTTCGACCGCGCGATGGCGAAGATCGGCCCCTGGTCCATGGCCGCGCTGCTGGCCACGCTGGTGCTGCTGTTCGCGTTCCAGGGCGAGGCGATCCTGAAGCAGCCGCTGGTGATCGCGCTGCTCGCGGTGCCGATCCTGATCCAGGTGTTCTTCAACGCAGCGCTCGCCTATGGGCTCAATCGCGTCGTCGGCGAGAAACACAGCATCGCGTGCCCGTCGGCGCTGATCGGCGCGTCCAACTTTTTCGAGCTGGCCGTGGCGGCTGCCATCAGCCTGTTCGGCTTCCACTCGGGCGCGGCGCTCGCGACCGTCGTCGGCGTGCTCATCGAGGTGCCGGTCATGCTGCTCGTCGTGCGCGTCGTCAACCGTTCGAAGGGCTGGTACGAGCGCGCGTGAAACCATTCAGGATTCCGGAAATGACCGACATCACGATCTATCACAACCCCGATTGCGGCACGTCGCGCAATACGCTGGCGATGATACGCAACAGCGGCGTCGAACCGCGTGTCGTGCTGTACCTCGACACGCCGCCGGGGCAAGAAGAGTTGCGCGCGCTGATTGCGGCAATGGGTATCCCCGTCCGCGACGTGCTGCGTCGCAAGGGCACACCGTATGACGCGCTCGATCTCGACAATCCGAAATGGAGCGACGACGATCTGATCGGCTTCATGGTCGCGCATCCGCTCCTGATCAATCGCCCGATCGTCGTCACCCCGCTCGGCACGCGGCTGTGCCGCCCGTCCGAACGGGTGCTCGACATCCTGCCCGATCCGCAGAACGGGCCGTTTGCGAAGGAAGACGGCGAAATCGTGATCGATGCGGAGGGCAAGCGTGTCTGACCGCCTGAACGATCTGCCGCAACTCGACGCCGCGCTGTTTCGCGTGCCGGATGCGAGCCAGCTGCAACCCGCGCGCCCGTCGACGCATCCGCCACGCATCGTGCTGCTCTACGGTTCGTTGCGTGCGCGTTCGTTCAGCCGGCTGCTGGTCGAGGAGGCGGCGCGGCTGCTGACGGCCATGGGCGCCGATGCCAGGATCTTCAATCCGTCCGGCTTGCCGTTGCCCGACGATGCACCCGAGCATCACCCGAAGGTGGCGGAGTTGCGCGAGCTCGTGCAATGGTCGGAGGGCATGGTGTGGTGCTCCCCCGAGCGGCACGGCGCGATGACCGGCGTGATGAAAGCGCAGATCGACTGGATTCCGCTGTCGGTCGGCGCGGTACGGCCGACGCAGGGCAAGACGCTGGCGGTCATGCAGGTCAGCGGCGGATCGCAATCGTTCAACGCGGTCAACCAGATGCGGGTGCTCGGGCGCTGGATGCGCATGCTGACCATTCCGAACCAGTCGTCCGTCGCGAAGGCGTTCATGGAGTTCGGCGACGACGACAGGATGAAGCCGTCCGCGTATTTCGACCGGGTCGTCGACGTCATGGAGGAACTGGTCAAGTTCACGCTGCTCACGCGCGACGTCGGCGCGTACCTGACGGACCGGTACAGCGAGCGCAAGGAAAGCGCCGAACAGCTGTCGCAGCGTGTGAACCAGACGCGCATCTGAACCGCTCGCGGGCACGCTGCCCCGGTGCATCGTTCGCACCGGGGCAGCGTGCCCGTGCCGGGTGAGCCGGGTTACCGGGCCAGTGTCAGGAACAGATAGGCTGCGTAACCCGCGCCGTTCGCCAGCAACGCCCAGATCGCGAGCCCGCGCGTGCGCGCATTGACGCGCAGCCATGCGGCCGCCGCGAGCGTGACGATCACACCGGTCAGCACTTCGAGGCGCGGCTCCCACGGCGTCAGCATGATGCCGATCGCCGGCAGCAGCGTGCCCTGGAACACCATCGCGCCGGTGATGTTGCCGAACGCGAGCGTGTCCTTCCCGCGGCGGATCCACAGCACGCTGTTGACCTTCTCGGGCAGCTCCGTCGCGATCGGCACGATGATCAGCGACAGCAGCAGGGCCGATACGCCGAGCACGTGCGACACGCCTTCCACGCCGTGAATGAAACCCTTCGCCCCGCCGACCAGCAGCGCGACGCCGATGAGCAGCTGCAGCGCGATGGTCGCAAGATTGGTCGGCACGCCCAGGCGCGACAGGAACATCTTGTGCGGCGCCTCGGTGCCATGCCCGGCATCGACGAGCTGGTTCGACGCACGGAACGTCATCACGACATACATCACGTAGATCCCGACCAGCATCGCGGCGAGCAGCGCGCGCACGGCGCTGTTGTGATGCGGGACGAACATCGCGGCGGTGGCCAGCGAGAACGCGGCGAGAAAGTAGTTCAGGTCGCGCACGAAACCCGTCCGTTCGGGCGCGATCGTGCCGCGCGGCCCGCGCGAGCGGATCACCGCGAGCGTCATCAGGAACGTGGTGAGCGTGGCGAGCATCAGCGGCGCGCCGAGAATCGCGCCGACACCGATCTCCTCGTTCACGGCCGGGTTCGCCGTGCCGCCGGCGAGCGCGAGCAGCGGCACCATCGTTTCGGGCAGCGCGGTGCCGACGGCGGCGAACAGCGACCCGGTGACGCCTTCGGAAATCTTCAGGCGTTCGCCGAGATGTTCGAGCGCATTGGTGAAGACCTCGGCGGCGACGAGGATGACGATCAGCATGACCGCCAGTTCGACGAACATGAACGTCATGCGGCACCTCCGCAGGCATGCGTGCGGACGGGGACGGCGGCGAAACGCGGGGAGAGGGCGGCGGGGAACATGGGGACTCCGTGGTCGGACGTTGACGAACCATGGCACATCCGCCGACGTCCGACCAGGAACGACGCGATGTGCCGATGGTCTCGCCAGGCCGATCAGGCTGAACGCGCCACGGCCGCAGGCCGAGTGTGTTGACGCGTTCGCTTTCCGGAGACGGAAAGCAGGCTACTCCCCAAAGACGAAGGGCAGTCTAGCCGAGCGGGTTGCTTTCGACAAGCCTTCATTTCGTACGGCATTGTCGGGTCGGTGGGTATGGGGAGACGCTGAATGACTGGGCACGCAATGATCTGGCCGATGTGATGTGTCGATCGTGGGGCCGACGGAAGTGGTCACAAAAGAGGCGAAAGTGCTCGTTGTCAAAGACGAGGTTGACCGTCCGGCAGAACCCGTCGCTGCAGTACACGCGCATCTCGTCGGTGACGTGCTGCAAATGCCCTTTGAGGGCCGGCAGACTAACCATGCCGGAGCGACTGGCATGGACCGACATCTGCGGCGGTATCGATGGGCGGTTGGTGACCATCTTCGTGTGATCGGGGTGCGATTTCGTCGAGGACGTTCGTGGCGGGATGCGGGACACATACCACTGCGGCCCGTCGACGCGAATCTCTTCACTCCACGCGTCCGGCCCCCCGTGGAGGCTGACACGGTCGCCTTATTGGCAGACGAGGGGGCTGCGGAACTCGAGGACGAGATGTTGAGCCGTGTGGCGACGAAACCTTCTGTAACAGTCGTGCCGCCGGAAGACTGCCCGTACCGCTATGTCCTACGTAGGTTCGGCTGGATCTGACAAGTTGTCTTCGTTATCGACGTTGGAAATGCCGGGGTTTTGATTACGCTGAGACCGGTTCTCTCGCGAATCATCATTCAAGCGCTATGCCCGACGTCAAAAAAGTCCCGTATTACCAGCTGGAATCCGGAGTCTTCTATTCCGGCAAACGTTGGAAATGTCACGCTGGAGTGGTCGGATGCATTCCCATCGACACGCAGCAAAAAATCTCGTTCGACAGGCGTGCGCCGAACGAGCCGCCATCGCCGCCCAAGGCACCTGCACCGGTCAAGCCGCATCACACGTCCACCCCTGCGCCAGCGCCCACCGAACCGCCTGCCAAACCGCAGCCGAACGACAAGCCTCGGGACGCGGAGCAGGCCGACAAATTGCCCGAGTTCGATCTGCAGGACATCCCCAAAGCGATGGACAAGATGGGCTGGCCAATTTCGGCCAAGCTGGCGCGGAAATGGTTTGCGAGCCCAAGACATGTCTATAACAACGACCTCAACTCTGTACAGCCGCTCGATGACACGACGGTTTCCCTGGATTGGGCTCTGAAATTTCGCGGTGCAACGGAACGATTCAATCAGCTTGTCCGGCAAGCGATTTACACGCCGAATGCCGCACGCGCAGTAACGAAAGTCCTGGCGCCCGTGGTCGAGCGGAGTTTTTCGGCCGGACAAGTGAGCGCGGCAGGTATTGTTATCGACACCTCCCCGTTTCTGACTGCTCCGCTCCAGTTTCATATCGCCTGGGGATTTCAGTACCAGCCAGTATCATCCCTCGACACGCTCGACGGTACCGCGATGACGGATTTGACCGGCGCCCTGGCGAACTTCAATTTCTACGCTGCCGTAGGGAAGGCGGCCGTTACCGGCGAACGCTTTTATCAATACGAAGGCGAGAACAGGGTCTTCTGTCTCGAGCCTGTCGCGCGGATTACCCACGTCTATGTCTACATCAAAGACAGCTATTCGTTCAACGACGATTCGCTTTCCAAGAGCCAATACCTCGGCCACTGGAACAGGAACAGGAACAGGATGGTTCTGTCCTATGCCGCGGCGGTCAACGTTTTTTTCAAAAGCAGCAACTTGAACGTCGGGAACTCGACTATTGAAGAATGGCGGTATCTCCCCGCGGGCGAGGAGGTCAACAAGCCGATCGACAAACGCACCAGTCTTTTTCGGAAGTTCCTGGCGAAGGATGTCTACTGGCCAGTTCATAACAAGACGTACCGCGACTGGAGGTCGGCGCATAATCGTGGTGGCGACTTCATGGTCTACAGTCGCCCTAAACTCATCAAGCTGGACAAACCGATCATTCTGAAATTCGACACCGTATGCAGAACCGTCCCGGCCGAGCAATGAAGGCGACCGCCGTCATTCTCAAAGCGGTTTCGACCGTTGTCGTCACATGCCTGGTTGTCGCCATTGCATGGATGTTTTTGCCAGTGGACGTCAGGAATGCGATCGTGCTTTTCTCGCTCAAGCATGCGAAGAGCACGATCTTCGCCATCACGTCGATCATCTTCGTGCTCTACTTCTACCGGCTTGTCAGAAATATCGGCCATTTCAGCAGAACGATGCGCGCAGGACTGGCGATCGTCACGCTGGGCTTCCTGGCAATCTTCTATCTCGTCAGCGTTCGCGGGATCACGACCGACGAAACCGACTGCCAGCGATACAACTACAACGCGAAACTGAACGGCGGCATCAAGCAGGTCGATGGCACAACCTATATCGTCAACATCTGCGGAAGTGGCCACCGCGGCGACGTCCTCTTTGCTGACCAAAACGAACAGATCAAAATCGTCGTGGCCGATGAGCACGGATCGACACTTGCTACCCGGCTGTTTTTCGTCTTCTGGGGCGGCCGGCCTGGAAACGATCCAATCGAGATCCACGACGGCAAGCTGATCTACTTCGACGCATCGGATGCGTACGACAGCACGCGGACGATCTCGATGCCGCCGACCACGATAGATTGGGTCGCGGCGAGAATTCCGATTTCGCTGCGCTGATCCGGGTGCTGAAACCCGTCGCAGTCCACGCGACGGCCCGAGCCACGTATGCCCGCTCGTGTCGGTCGAGACTGCCGATGCAGCGCGTGACGTGCGATTCGACGATGTTTCCCATGTGATCGCCGAAGTGATTGCGCCTGCGAAGGCGGCCTGATCGTGGCCGTGAAATCGCCGTGCGTCGAGCCGTGTGTGTTCGCCGGCCGTATCGGATTCTGCGTGGGCTGGCTGCGGACGCGCGACGAGGTGCGTGACTGGAAGAGGCGGACCGATCGTCGCCGGCACAAGATACTGAACGGCGGCACGTGCCGGCAATCATCGTGCTCATGGTGCCATCGGCGTCGATGCGCCGACGACCAGACTTCCCGCGCCGAGAAACAGCCTTGACGCTTCGCATCTAGCCGAGCGGATACCTTTCGACAAGCCTTCATCCCGAAAAAATATACCCCTCTCCCCTATACGGGAACCCTTCCGGATATATACTCCCCCTCCCTATTCAGGAGCCCGTCGTCGATGAGCCATACCGTTCGTGAAAAACAGAAGCTGCTGAACCGCGTGCGCCGGATCAAGGGCCAGGTCGAGGCCATCGAGCGCGCGCTCGGGGAGGAGCGCGGCTGCAACGAGGTCCTGCAATTGATCACGAGTTGTCGCGGCGCGATGAACGGGCTGCTGGCCGTCGTGCTGGAAGACCACATTCGCGAGCATCTGGTCGATGCGCACGAACCTGACGCACACGAAGGCAGCGCGACCGAGCAGTTGATCGACGTGGTGCACAGCTATTTCAAGTAATCGAGGCAGGACATGAACGCTTTTCGGGATGACGCGTTCGGCGCGGGGCACGACCATATCTTCCTCGGTGCGGCGCACGAGCAGAACGAACGCAGGACGTGGATGGTCATCGGCCTGTGCTCGGCAATGATGGTGGCCGAGATCGTCGGCGGCACGCTGTTCGGGTCGCTCGCGCTCGTCGCCGACGGGTTGCACATGTCGACGCACGCGGGCGCGATGCTGATCGCCGCGCTGGCCTATACCTATGCGCGCAAGCATGCCGACGATCCGCGCTTCGTGTTCGGCACCGGCAAGCTGGGCGATCTGGCCGGCTTCACGAGCGCGATCGTGCTCGCGATGATCGCGATCCTGATCGGCTACGAGGCCGTTGCGCGTCTGCTGGCGCCCGTACCCATTCATTTCGGCGAAGCGATTCCGATTGCCGTGCTGGGGCTCGCGGTGAACCTCGCCAGCGTGTGGCTGCTGAGCGGCGGCCATCACCACGGGCATGGTCATGGGCACGGTCATCATCATGGGCACGACCACGACCATGATCACGACGATGACCATCATGCGCATCACGGTCACGGTTCGCACACGGCAGCCCATCGCGACCACAACATCCGGTCGGCCTACGTTCACGTGATCGCCGACGCGGCCGTGTCGGTGCTGGCCATCGTCGGCCTGCTGCTCGCACGTGCATTCGGCTGGGTCTGGATGGACCCCGTCGCGGGCATTGTCGGCGCGCTCGTGATCACGAACTGGTCGTACGGGCTGATGCGCGATACCGGCGGCATCCTGCTCGACGTCAACGTGGATCGCAAACTGGCGGCGCGCATACGTGATGCGATCGAGGCGCTGGGCGACAAGGTCAACGATCTTCACGTGTGGCGTGTCGGCCCGGGCCACATGAGTGCGATCGTGTCGGTCGAGACCGTCGAGACGGTGCGCGACGCGCGTTTCTACCATGCGCTGATCGAGGGTTTCGACGGCGTGTCGCACGTGACCGTCGAAGTGATGACGCCTGCGAAGGCAGCCTGACCGTGGCCGTGAAATCACCGTGTATCGAGCTGTGCGCGTTCGACGGCCGGACGGGCTTTTGTGTCGGCTGCCTGCGCACGCGCGACGAGGCGCGTGGCTGGAAGAAGCTGACCGACCATCGCCGGCACCAGATACTGAACGATCGCAATCGCCGCCAGGCGAAAATCCGGCGCGAACCGGGAGAGTGAAGGGGCGTCGTCGTCGTGCTTCGCCTGGTGTCGCGCCGGCCGTCATGCCGACGCGACACGCGCGGGAAACGCCTTACCCCTCGACGCCGCGCGGAAAATGCAGCGCAAACGTCGTGCGCCCGTCACGGCTTGCGACCTCGACCTTGCCGCGATGCAGCTCCATGATCGATTTCACGATCGCGAGCCCGAGGCCCGCGTTGCGCGCCGCGCCGTGCCGCGACGAATCGATGCGGTAGAAGCGCTCGAAGATCCGTTCGACCTGTTCGGGCGGAATCGCGGCGCCGCGATTGGTGACTTCGACGACCGCATACCCGCCTTGCGTGGACACCGCCAGCTCGATCGTCGACCCGGCTTGCGCGTGTTCGAGCGCGTTCGACGCGAGATTGCTGACAGCGCGCCGGAACAGCGTCGCATCGGCGGCGACGGTCGCTTCGCCTTGCACGTCGATGCTTACGCCGGCTTCATCGGCAAGCGCCTGGAAATACGACGCGAGCCGGCGCAACTCGCCGCCCGCGTCAAGTTCGGCGGTCTTCAGATGCTGGCGCGCATTGTCGGTGCGCGCGAGAAACAGCATGTTCTCGATCATCCGCTGCAGCCGTTCGCATTCCTCGATGTTCGAATCGATCAGCGCTTCGTATTCCTCGGTCGTGCGCGCGCGCGACAGCGTGACCTGCGACGAACTGATCACGTTGGCGAGCGGCGTGCGCATGTCGTGCGCGAGATCGGACGAGAACTGGGAGAGCCGCACGAACGCGCGTTCGAGGCGGTCGAGCATCCGGTTGACCGACGTCGCGAGCTCACGCAGCTCGACCGGGCCGCCCCGCGCGTCGAGCCGCGCGTTCAGGTTGTGCGCCTCGATACGTGACGTCTGCCGGCCGAGGCTCTCGACCGGGCGCAGGCCGCGCGACGCGACCGCGTAACCGAGCGCGCCGACCAGCAGCGCGCCCGCGGCCGCCGCGAGCCAGATGTCGACGCGATAGCTTTCGAGCAACGACTGGCGATCGGTCGCCGTGCGTGCAAGCGCAACCTGGATCGCATCGCCGGACGGCAGCGTGGCGCGCGCATACACGCAGCGCGACGTGCCGATGCCGGGCGGCGCGCACGTGAACGGGGTGCCCGCTGCGCTGGCCGGATGAGGCGCGGCGATCACCGACGCCAGCGTGTGGCCGGCTTCGTCGGAATGCTCGACGAGCGCGCGGTTCCGCGCGTCGTAGATGCCGAGATAGACGCCCGGATGCGACAGCAGCACTTCATGAAACACGGCCGGATCGGCGCGCAGCGCGGCAGCCGAGCCGCTCGCGTGCGCAAGCTGCAGGAACTGGTTGAGCTTGCCGGAAATCTCGATGTCGTCGCGCCGCGTCAGCTCGGCGGACAGCGAGCGATACAGGTACGCGCCGGTCAGCGCGAACACGAGCGCGGCGACGACGGCGAACGCCAGCGTCAGGCGCCGCAGCAGCGAATACGAGGCCGGGCTGCTGCGCGTCACGAACGATCCTCGAGCACGTAGCCCATCCCGCGGATCGTGTGGATCAGCTTCTTCTCATGGGCGTTGTCGATCTTCGCGCGCAGGCGCTTGATCGCGGCATCGACGACGTTCGTGTCGCTGTCGAAATTCATGTCCCAGATCTGCGACGTGATGAAGGTGCGCGTCAGCACTTCGCCTTCGCGTTCGGCGAGCAGCTGCAGCAGCGCGAATTCCTGCGCGGTCAGGTCGATGCGGGTGTCGGCGCGCCGCACGCGGCGGCGGATCAGGTCGACTTCGAGATCGGCGACATGCAGGATGTCGCGCACGTTGCGCGGCGCGCGTCGCAGCAGCGAGCGGATGCGCGCGAGAAACTCGGCATACGCGAACGGCTTGAGCAGGTAGTCGTCGGCACCCAGCTCGAGCCCGGCGACCTTGTCCTCGATCGCCTCGCGCGCCGTGAGCAGCAGCACGGGCGTCTGCTTCTGCGCGCGCAGGCGCCGGAGCACCTCGAAGCCATCCATTTCCGGCAGCATCACGTCGAGCACGACGAGATCGAAATCCTCGTGCAGCGCAAGGAACAGCCCGTCCTTGCCGGTTTCCGCGATGTCGACCGTGTAACTCGCCTCCATCAGCCCTTTCCGGAGGTACGACGCCATCTTGGGTTCGTCTTCGACTATCAGTATCCGCATGGTGAGGCAGGCTGTCCATGATTCCAGCCGGTCAGTGTAACGCGTGAGCATAGGGCGCCGAGCGTGCGCGGAGAATGACCGCCGGATGACGGAATTGTCATGAAGCGCTTGCGGCGCGTCGCCCGCGTTTCATGAAAATCCGGTCATGTTTCGGCCATGTCGTCGTCACCGCGACGGCGATAAGCTGCGGCCGTCTTGTCCCCCGGCACGCGCTGTCACGGCGCCGCGCCGGCCCATCCGGTCGTTGCCTGCCTGATTCCGCATCCATGTCGTACTGGCGCAAATTCCTCCTTGTCGTGCTGCTGGCGCTGAGCCTGCCGATTCAGTCGTTCGCGACTGTTTCGATGCAGTGCGAACGCGCTGCCGTCGCGCCGATGGAAGCGGCGTCGCACACAATGCCGGCCGCGCAGGACGGTCATCACGACGCCGACAGCCACGCCCGGCATGCGCCGGCGTGTTCCGCGTGCGTGTCCTGCTGCGTCGGCGCCGGCATGTCGGGCGCGCCCGCCGTCCCCGCCGCGGCCGGCGTTCGCGTGGCGATCGTCTCGCCACCGCCCGCGGCCGGGGTCGTGTCGTTCCTGACCGGCGGCATCGAGAGGCCGCCGCGTCGGCTTCTCGTCTAGACCCCGCCCGCGGCCCCGACCGGCCGTGCTCCGCAATCCGCTCCGGCGACGGCATCCCGTCCGCCGGACGACTCACGACGAGACCCATTCATGCGATTGATTACTGCGGCGCTGCTTGGTGCGGCGGCCATCGTGCCGTCGCTCGCGCCTGCGCAAACCCCGCTGCCCGATCCGGCGGACGCCGCCGTAGCGGTGCCGGACGTCACCGTGACGTCCGCATTCGACGGCTACCGGCCGTATCGGGACGACGAAGGCCCGGGCTGGAAACAGCTGAACCGCGACGTGACGGAACGGCCCGCGAAGGGGCGCACGACCGGTCGTGCGGCTGGCGGCGCTCCCCGTTCGATGCACGAGGAGGCCGCGCGATGACGAGGCTGTCGATCTCGCCGAGGATCGGCGCGGCCGCGGCCGTGCTGGCCTTCCTCGCAGGCTGCACGACATTTTCGAAGGACGGCGGTTTCGACGCGGTGTCGTCCGTCGCGTCGGAGCGCATCGGCAAGGACGCGGTCGTGGTCAGGACCGACGCCGACCGTGAAGCCGTCGACACGCGCACGAAGGAACTGCTCGCCAAGCCGCTGTCGATCGACGATGCGGTGCAGGTCGCGCTGCTGAACAACCGCGGCCTGCAGGCGTCGTACGCGGAACTGGGGCTGTCGGAGGCCGATCTCGTCCAGGCCGGCCGGCTGCCGAACCCGCGTTTCGCGTTCAGCCGCACACGCGCGGGCGACGGCGAGCTGACCCTCGGCCGCACGTTCTCGGCGAACGTGTTCGCGCTGCTGACCCTGCCGCTTGCGACGAACATCGAACGCCGCCGCTTCGAGCAGACCAAGCTCGAAACCGCCGACGCGATGCTGAAGGTGGCCGCCGACGCGCGCCGCGCGTATGTCGAGGCCGTCGCGGCCGAACAGGCCGCGAACTATGCAGGGCAGGTGCGCGATGCCGCGAGTGCGGCCGCCGAACTGGCGCAGCGCATGCGGCAGGCCGGCAACTTCAGCCGGCTCGATTACGCGCGGGAGCAGGCGTTCCACGCCGATGCGGTCGCGCAGCACGCGAAGGCGCGCCAGCAGGCCGTGGCCGCGCGCGAGAAGCTCACGCGCGCGATGGGGCTGTGGGGCGAACGCACGCAATACGCGCTGCCCGAGCGCTTGCCCGACCTGCCGAAAGCGCGGCCGAACCTGCCCGATCTCGAACGCTTCGCGATGCGCAACCGCCTCGACATCCAGGCCGCGAAGCTGCAGACGCAGGGTGTCGCGTCGTCGCTCGGACTGAGCAAGGCCACGCGCTTCGTCAATGCGGTGGATCTCGGCTACGTGAACGACTACGAGACCGGCAAGGGGCACGAGCACGGCTTCGAGATCAGCGTCGAGATTCCGCTGTTCGACTGGGGCGGCGCGAAGGTCGCGCGGGCGGAGGCCGTCTACATGCAGTCGGCGAACCGGCTCGCGAAAACGGCCATCGACGCGCGTTCCGAAGTGCGCGAGTCGTATGCGGCCTACATGACGAGCTATGACGTCGCCACCCACTATCGCGACGAAGTCGTGCCGCTGCGCAAGACGATCTCGGACGAGCTGCTGCTGC
Source organism: Burkholderia cepacia ATCC 25416 (assembly GCF_001411495.1). NCBI lineage: Bacteria > Pseudomonadati > Pseudomonadota > Betaproteobacteria > Burkholderiales > Burkholderiaceae > Burkholderia > Burkholderia cepacia. The sequence continues at coordinate 2,146,215 of NZ_CP012982.1, forward strand.
GCTACAACGGGATGCTCGCGAGCGTGTTCGAGTTGCTGGCCGATGCACGCGAACAGGTCGGCGCGGTGAACGGCTACATCGATGCGCTGAAGGACTACTGGCTCGCCGAAACCGATCTGCAGATGGCCGTCGGGGGGCGGCTGCCGACGCCGGGCGACGTGCCGCATGCGACGCCATCTGCCCGGCCGGAATCCGCTTCAATCGCCGACGCTGCGCCGCAGCCGGCTTCCACCTCCGCGGCGCAATCGGCGCCCGCGACGCAAACGCATCCTGAAGGTCATTGACATGGTGTCCCGTCGACAATTTCTCAGCCACTCGGGCGCCGCGCTGCTCGGTTCGGCGATGGTCAGCAAGGCCGGCGCCGCGTCGTTGCCGGAAGCGCCCACGATGGCGAAAACCGGCACGCAGCCGCCGCTCGTGCCGCCGAACGGCCGGCCGTACACGCCCGTCGCGACGCTGAACGGCTGGACGCTGCCGTGGCGGATGAAGAACGGCTGGAAGGAGTTCCACCTGACGGCCGAGCCCGTCGTGCGCGAGATGGCGCCCGGCATGAACGCGAACCTGTGGGGCTACAACGGCCAGTCGCCCGGGCCGACGATCGAGGCCGTCGAAGGCGACAAGGTGCGCATCTTCGTGACCAACCGGCTGCCCGAGCACACGACGATCCACTGGCACGGGCTGCGGCTGCCGAACGGGATGGACGGCGTCGGCGGCCTCACGCAGCCGCATATCCCGCCCGGCAAGACCTTCGTCTACGAGTTCCAGCTCGAGGCGCACGGCACGTTCATGTATCACCCGCACGCCGACGAGATGGTGCAGATGGCGATGGGGATGATGGGCATGTTCATCGTGCACCCGAAGGATCGCGGCACGATGCCGGTCGATCGCGACTTCGTGTTCCTGCTCGCCGCGTACGACATCGATCCGGGCAGCTACACGCCGCGCGTGAACGAGATGACGGACTTCAACATGTGGACGTTCAATTCGCGCGTGTTCCCGGGCATCGATCCGCTGCCGGTGCGTGCGGGCGACCGCGTGCGGATTCGTTTCGGCAACCTGACGATGACGAACCATCCGATCCACCTGCACGGCTACAGCTTCGAAGTCGCGGGCACCGACGGCGGCTGGATTCCGCCGGCGGCGCGCTGGCCGGAAGTGACGGCCGATGTCGCGGTGGGCCAGATGCGCGCGATCGAGTTCACCGCCGATCGCCCGGGCGACTGGGCATTCCACTGCCACAAGTCGCATCACACGATGAATGCGATGGGCCACCAGGTGCCGAATTTGATCGGCGTGCCGCAAAAGGATCTCGCGCAGCGCATCGGCAAGCTCGTGCCCGACTACATGGCGATGGGCAGCACGGGCGGCGCGATGGGCGGCATGGAGATGCCGCTGCCCGACAACACGCTGCCGATGATGACGGGCACGGGCCCGTTCGGGCCGCTGGAGATGGGCGGCATGTTCACGGTCTGCAAGGTGCGGCAGGGCCTCGGCCGCAACGACTATCGCGATCCGGGCTGGTTCAGGCATCCGAAGGGCACCGTCGCGTACGAGTACACCGGCGAACTGCCGGACGGTTGAGCAGCAGCATGCGGCGGCCGTACCGATGCGGCCGCCGGTTTCCATTCACTCACACGGGAGTCGACACGATGAAGCAGGGACTGGTTTTGATGGCAACGGGTTGGGCGCTGGCGTTTTCCGCCGCGTCGTACGCGGCGGGCGACATGGCCGGCATGGACATGAGCGGTGGCGCGAAGCAGGAAGCCGCGGCAAAGCGGAGCATGTCGCACGGCGAAATCCGCAAGGTCGACACGGCTGCGGCCAAGCTGACGATCAAGCACGGCCCGCTCGAGAACCTCGGGATGGACGCGATGACGATGGTGTTCAAGGTGAAGGACCCGGCGATGCTGTCGCAGGTGAAGGTGGGCGACAAGATCGACTTCGTCGCCGAGGACGTGGGCGGCGCGCTGACCGTCGTCGAGCTGAAGAAGCCGTGACGCGAGGCATGAACATGAAGATCACGACTCTCAGGCGGCTGGCCGCCTTCGCCGTGGCCGGCACGATCGTCGCGGCCGCGCCGGTCGCCGCATCGGCGCACGGCAAGCTGGAAAGCGCCGCACCGGCGACGGGCAGCACGGTCGACACGGCGCCCGACACGTTGCGGCTCACCTTCAACGAAGACCTCGAACCGACGTTCAGTTCGGTGAAGGTGTCGGACGCGAACGGCAACGCCGTCACGCAGGAAAAGGCGAAGGTCGATGCGTCGAACCCGCGCGTGATGACCATTGCGATGCCGAAGCTCGCGCCGGGCGCGTACACGGTGCAGTGGGTCGCGATGACGGCCGATGCGCATCGCACCAAGGGCGCCTATACGTTCAAGGTGAAAGGGTGAACGACGGCTTCGTCGGTCTCCTGCGGCTCGTGTCGGTGGCGATCCAGAATGCCGGGTTCGCCGTCGTCGTCGGCGCGCTGCTCGGCAGCCACTGGCTCGCGCGCGGCGCGTCGACGTGGCAGCACGGCATCGGGCGGCGGCTCGTCGCGACGCTGCGCATCGCGTCCGTCGTGTCGCTGCTTGCCAGCATCACCGCGTTCTGGGCGCACTGCGCGCTGATGAGCGACGTGTCGATGCTCGACGCCGGACCGGCCGTCCGCGCGATGCTCGCGGGCACGGGGTTCGGTCATGCGTGGCTGGCCGGCGCCATATTCATGCTCGTCGTCGTGCTGCTGTCGTTCGTCAGGCGAGCGCACGATTCGCGCTTTCCGTTCGCGATCTGGGCCGCGCTCGCCTGTGTCGCGCTCGCGCGCAGCAACGGCGGGCATCCGGTCGACGCGGGGCTGTTCAGCGTGCCGGTGTGGATCGACTGGCTGCATCTGCTGGCGATCAGCGCGTGGGTCGGGCTCGTGCTCGTGACGGCATTCGGCGTGATGCCGTGGCTCATCGGCCTGCCCGCGAGCGAACGCACGACGGGCGCATCGTTCGTGCAGTCGCTGTCCGATGCGTCGACATATGCGCTGATCGTGCTGTTCGCGACCGGCGCGTACAACGGCTGGCGCGGCGTCGATACGCCCGCCAACCTGCTCGCGTCGACGTACGGGCAGATCCTGCTGCTGAAGCTCGCGCTGGTGCTGATCGCCGCGGCGCTCGGCGGACACAACCGCTTCTTCGGGATGCCGAAGCTGTTGGCCGCGCTGAACGACCCGGCCGCCGCGATGCCGGCTGTTTCGCTGCGGCAATTCGGTGCGGTGCTGCGGATCGAGGCGGTCGTGCTCGGCGGCGTGCTGATGGTGGCGGCCGTGCTCGTGTCGAGCGCGTTGCCGGGGACGGTTTAGCGCGGCGGACCATGCGCGAAGGCACGCGGGGGAATCGTCGCGAGCGCGACGAATTTATTGCCGGACGATTTCCCCGCGTTTTCAGGCCCGAACGTGCGATCGGTGGCGATCGCAGCGTGATGACGACAATTACATCAGCCTGTCTTTCGATTACCAAAAACCGTCATTGAGCGCCGCTAAGCTTTCGCCACCCTCACAACCGGGATTCCTCGTCATGCGCTCGACAATCCGCCTCTTCACCCCGCTATTGCTGCTCCCGACGCTCGCCGCGCCGGTTTTCGCCGCCACCGCCGCGCCCGTCAGCCCGAACTGCGGCGGCAGCACGACGCCGATCGCCGAGATCCAGGGGCCGGGCGCACCGTCGCCGCTCGCCGGCCAGAACGTGTCGATCGAAGCCGTCGTCACCGCCGATTTCGGCGGCACGGACGGCTTCGGCGGCTTCTTCGTCCAGCAGGCCGACGCGCAGCGCCGCAACCAGCCGGGCGTGTCCGAGGGCCTGTTCGTCTATGCGCCGAAAGTGCGCGCGAAGGCCGGCGACCTCGTGCACGTGACGGGCAAGGTCGAGGAGAAGTACGGGCAGACGCAGCTCACGCAGTCGGGTGCGATCGCGGTGTGCGCGAACGGCCAGGCCGTCACGCCCGCGACGCTCACGCTGCCGGTCGACAGCCCGAACGCGTTCGCCGCGTATGAAGGGATGCTGGTGCGCCTGCCGCAGACACTGAATGTCACCGACAACTACGAACTCGGCCGTTACGGCAGCGTGATGCTCAGCAACGGTCGCCTGCGCACGCCGACGAGCGTCGTGCCGCCCGCGCAGGCACAGACGCAGATCGATGCGAACGCACGCAACCGTCTCGTCCTCGACGACGGCTCGAACAAGCAGAACCCCGCGACCGTGCCGTATCCGGCGCCGGGCCTGTCGGCCGCGAACACGCTGCGTGCGGGCTACACGGTGCGCGACGTCGAAGGCGTGCTCGAAGTGCGTTACGGCGCATGGCGCGTGCAGCCGCTGCCCGGCGCGGCCGTGCCGGCATTCGACGCGCGCACGAACCCGCGCACCAACGCACCCGCGCGCGATCCGAAATTGAACCTGCGCGTCGCGTCGTTCAACGTCCTCAACTACTTCAACGGCAACGGTCTCGGCGGCGGCTTCGACGATCCGAACAACCGCGGCGCGAAGAACTTCCAGGAATTCCAGCGCCAGGAAGCGAAGATCGTCAGCGCGCTGAAGGCGATCGACGCCGACGTGATCGGCCTGATGGAAATCCAGAACAACGGCTACGGCGAACTGAGCGCGGTGCGCCAGCTCGCGGCGAAGCTCGGCAACCACTGGCGCGTGGTCGATCCGGGCGTGTCGCGCCTCGGCGGCGATGCGATCGCGGTCGCGCTGATCTACGACAGCCGCAAGGTCGAGCCGGTCGGCCGCGCGGCCACGCTCGCGATCGACGACAAGAACCGCCAGCCGCTCGCGCAGTCGTTCCGGCTGGTCGGCGGCAACAAGCAGTCGCTGACGGTCGCGGTCAACCACCTGAAGTCGAAGAACTGCCCGGACGCCACGAACGACGATCTCGACCAGGGTGACGGCCAGGGTTGCTGGAACCCGACGCGCACGCGCGCGGCGGCGAAGGTGGCCGACTGGCTCGCCGGCAACCCGACGGGCGTCGCGGGCCAGGGCGTGCTGCTGATCGGCGATTTCAACAGCTACACGTATGAAGACCCGATCCGCACGCTCGAATCGCGCGGCTACCGCAATCTCGTCGCGCGCTGGATCGGCGCGAATGCGTACAGCTACGTGTACAACGGCGAAGCCGGTTATCTCGATCACGCGCTCGCGACACTGCCGCTCGCGTCGCACGTGAAGGCCGTGCACGAATGGCACATCAACGCGGACGAACCGCTCGCGCTGCAGTACACGCTCGCCTACAAATCGGCGGAGCAGCAGAAGACGTTCTACGCGCCGGATGCGTATCGTTCGTCGGATCACGACCCGGTGCTGATCGATATCGCGCTGCCGGGCGGCGGGCATTGAGCGCGGGTTGAACCGGCTTCGCGATGGACGACGTGCGGCACGTGCGCACGTCGTCGCGCGGGCGGCGGCGGATGAATCGCACGCCGCTCGCGCATCGACAAACCCGGCCGGATATCGGGTAAATAATTCCACTGGAACCGATGCAATGCCGCGAAATCGGTATTTTATGGATGGCAGGGAGGCATAAGCCCCGGATTGAAGAATGATTGAAGTGAATCGAATCTTCGAATCAAGCCTGCATTTCGCCGCAATGAATTAATCGATTGGCGATAATAAAAATGAAAGAAAAATCCTGTCGATCTGAAGGTATTGAGCGTGCTGCATCAATGCAGTAAAGGCTTCGTCGTTGTTCGCGAAAAAGTAAAATATTCGGCGCGGCATTGCCGACAAGACGCACCTTGCACGAATAATCCCGTTTTCTTTCAAATGCCAGACACTGGCGGCCCTTCGCATCATTGCGGGATTTTTAATATCGGAATGATCTTTGACAACGCGGCGCAGCACCGCCTATTTTGTCGATGTCGTAAATTTCGGTAATCAGAAAAGAAGTCCAAACTGCAGGGGGCGGTTCAAGCACGATTCTCGCCAGCAGTTTGCTGTGTCTGTATCACGTTCAGTCTCTTGAAGCAGTCCGATCCCAACCGCCTTTGCGCGAGTGGCGGGTGTTGCTGCGCGTCTCGCCAGTGAGGGCGGCCTTTGTGAAGCGGTATCCGAACCAGCCACAAGGAACGAGATGAAACCAGACAGGAGCAGTACCGGCAGCCGCCGTGCCCGTCGCGGCCGGATGGCCGGGCTAGGCGCATTGACCGCGATGACACTCGCGCTCTCGGCGTGCGGCGGCGACGACTCGTCGTCCGTCGGCGCATCGAGTCTCGCGCAGACAACGGCCAGTCAGCAGGCCAGCGCGCAAGCGGCCAGCAGCCAGACACCGGCGGCCAACCAGCCTTACGTCGACCAGGTCGCCTATTCGTTGAACGCGGGCGATGGCCTCGCGCCCGCCCAGGTGTCCGAGAAAGCGGCCGTCATGCATTACCAGTGGAAAAACGGCGGCACGACCGTCAACTACACGACGACCACCGGCCACCTGACCGCGCAGGACGCGAACGGCAATGCGGAAGCGTCGATGTCGTATGTCGCGTACACCGCGCCGAGCACGAACGGCAAGCCGCGCCCTGTCACGTTCGTCTATAACGGCGGCCCCGGCTCGTCGTCGATCTGGCTGCGTCTCGGCTCGTTCGCGCCGACCCGCGTGGCCACGCCCGATCCGGGGTTCGGCAGCAACTGGCCGAACTATCCGCTCGTCGACAACGCCGACAGCCTGATCGACACCACCGACCTCGTGTTCATCGACCCGCCCGGCACCGGGCTGTCGGAAGCCGTGTTGCCGAACACCAACCAGAAATACTGGAGTTCCGACGCGGACGTGAACATCATGCGCGACTTCATCCAGCGCTACCTGAACGTCAACGGCCGCAGCACGTCGCCGATCTACCTGTACGGCGAATCGTACGGCACGCCGCGTACCGACATGCTCGCGCTGGCGCTCGAATCGGCCGGCGTGCACCTGACGGGTATCGTGCTGCAGTCGGCGATCCTGAACTACTTCGCGGATGCGGTGGAAGCCGTGGCGATCACGCAGTCGACGGAGGGGCTGCTGCTCGAAACCGATACCGTGGCCGGTTACCTGCCCGGTTATGCGGCGGTCGCGGCGTACTTCAACCAGGTTTCGCCGGCACCGGTGAACCAGGATCTGTACGCACTGCAGACGGAACTGTTCACGACGCTGATCTACAACCAGCTGCAGAAGTATTCGCAGTCGTGGGTGTTGAGCCAGCTCGGCATTCCGGATGCGCTCGGCACGCCGGTGTTCCCGAGCGACGCGACGCTCAAGCTGTGGTCGATTCCGTCGAGCCTCACGCAACAGGCGCTGCGCGGCTACTTCAACGCGAATCCGTTCGGCACGAGCCTGCTGCCCGGGACGACGATCGGCCGGTATGACGGACGCGTGTCGTTGCCGAACTCCGATCCGCGGCTGCAGAACGACGGCGACCCGTCCGACATCCTGATTTCGCAGCCGTTCACGAACGCGCTTGCGACGCAGATGCCGGATTACCTCGGCTATACCGCGCCGAACGCGACGTACCTGCCGCTGAACGACAACATCATCGGCGTCTGGGACTTCTCGCACGACGGCCAGCCGATGCCCGACACGATCCCCGATCTGCTCGGTGCGCTGCAGCTCAACCCGAAGCTGCGCGTGCTCGCGGAGAACGGTTTCCACGATCTCGCGACGCCGTTCTTCAACACCGAGAAGCAGCTCGCGCGGCTGCAGACGGTGAAGGGCCTGAATCCGAAGCTGCAGGTGAACTTCTTCCAGGGCGGCCACATGATCTACCTGGACGACGTCGCCCGTCCGCAGATGAAGCGGGACCTGAAGACGTTCTACAAGGGCGCGCGGATTCCGACGGCACTGACGCTGCACACGCTGCCGCCGCCGTGGCCGGATGAAAACCCGCCGGGCGTGCCGACCGGCAGCGTCCCGGGCGCGACGGCCGCGACGACGCTGGCGGCGGCCCCTTGAGCGACGGACTCCTTGTCAAAGGAACCCTCTATTCATCCATTGAATGCGAGTGATCATGTCCCTAATCAATTTGATGCGGCGTATGTCCCCGTTGATCGTCCTCGGTGCCGTGATGAGCAGTGCCCACGCGTTGCCGCCGCAGTCGGTGGCGCCGGTGAAGCTGCCGCACGGCGGGCACGGTGTCGACGGTCCGTTCTTTCCTGCCACGCGGGCGGCGCCGGTGCTGCCGTCGACCGGCGCGACGTTGCAGCAGCAGGCGCAGCAGCGTGTCGATGCGCGGCTCGGCGCCAATACGGTGCTGAGCAACGGCGCGGCCGTGACGAAGGCGCAGGCGCAGAGCAGCGGCCTGGGCTTCGTGTCGAAGCACTTCGACGAGATCGATGCGAAGCACACCGGCCGCGTGACGATGAGCGATGTGCGGCAGTTCATCCGGCAGCGGCAGGTGCAGGCGCAGCAGGATCAGCAGGACGAGTGACGTAGCCGGCAGGGCGGCGGCCGGTGCGGAATCGTTCGCACCGGCCGCCGGAAGGTGACAAGCGTTCAGGTTGCGTGGCGCGCGTAGCGCTTCGCGGTGGCCGACGGCAACTCGCCGGACATCGCGCGATAGTCCTGCGCGAAACTGCTCAGGTGCCGGGAGCCCCATTTGGTGGCCGCGGACGTCACGGAATCGCCGAGCCGAAGCTCGCGGCGTGCGTGATTCAGGCGCACGGCCCGCAGGGACGCGATGGGGTTCAGGTTCAACGTATCCTGGAACGCGTATTGCGCGGTGCGCCGGCCTACGCGATCCGCTGCCGGTCGCGCTTCACGCCGAAGCGTGCGCGATAGTCGCGCGGCGAGACGCCGACCTGCTTCGCGAATGCGCGCTGCAACGCGTCGACGCTGCCGAATCCCGACCGCTCGGCGATCCGCTCGAGCGGCCAGTCGGCCCGCTCCAGCAACGCCTTCGCGCGCTCGACGCGTGCCGCAAGGACGAACTGCGCGGGCGATCGTCCGGTTTCCTTGAGGAAGTTGCGCGCAAACGAGCGTTCGCTCATGTGCATCCGTGCGGCCAGCGCGGCGACGCCGAGATCGCCGGTCGGATCGTCGGCGATCCCGGTGAGCAGCGTCCGCATGCGCGGCGTCGCGTTGGCCTGGATATCGAGCCCGACGCTGAACTGCGCCTGCCCGCCGGGACGGTGCACGAACAGCACGAGTTCGCGCGCGACCGCGAGCGCGGTCGGCGCGCCGCAGTCCGCCTCGACGAGTGCAAGACACAGATCGATGCCGGCCGTCACGCCGGCCGACGTATGAAACGGCGGATCGCTCACGTAGATCGCGTCCGGTTCGATTCGCGCGTCGGGGCACAGCGCCTGCAGCGTCGCACACTGGTTCCAGTGCGTGGTCGCGCGCTTGCCGTCCAGCCATCCGCCCGCGGCGAGCACGAACGCACCCGTGCAGATGCTCGCGATTCGCCGCGTGTCCGCGATTCGCGTGCGCAGCCACGGCAGCACGCCGGCTTCCGACGCGGCGTGTCGCAGTGCCGCTTCATTGCCGCCGGCGACGACGATCGTGTCGATCTGTCCCGGCAGTGCCGCCAGCGGGGCCGTGCCGGCGAGGCGCAGGCCCGCGTGCGTGACGATGTCGTCGCCGTATTGCGACGCGAGCGTGAGCCGGTACGGCAGCGCATGGTCGGGAAGATGACGGTTCGCGACCGCGAACACTTCCATCGGGCCCGTGATGTCGAGCGACTGGACGCCTTCGAAGCCGACGACAACGATGTCGCGTGCCGAACAGGTTGACTGGGACATGGCGGAAAGTGCGGTGGAGTTGTCCTTGTGACCGCGAGCATGATCCTTGTAATTTTCCGGACGTGCAATCGACGGATACGGGTGGACGATGCGGTCAGGGAAGACAGGCGGGGCAGTGCTGCTCGTGTGCGCGGTGCTGGGCGCGTGTGCGGCGGGGTGGCCGGCACCGGTGAGGGCGGAGGACGCACCGCCGGTCGCGCGAGCGCTCACGGTCGGCGCGCCGAAGGCGGGCCGCGTGCGGCCGCTCGTGGCGATCGTCGCGGACAATGCAGGAACGGAGACGACCGATTTCATCGTTCCGTACGCGATTCTGAAGACGTCCGGTGCGGCCGATGTCGTCGCCGTATCGGCCGACGAAGGCGAGGTCGAACTGATGCCCGCGTTGCGCATGCTGGCCGACACCACATTCGACCGGTTCGACGCGACCGTTCCAGCCGGGGCGGATGTCGTGATCGTCCCCGCGCTGCACGGTGCCGACCGGCCGGCGGTGCTGGCGTGGTTGCGCAAGCAGGCCGTCGGCGGCGCGACGATGGTGGCGATCTGCGATGGCGCGGAAGTCCTCGCGAACGCGGGCCTGCTCCAGCATCGCACGGCGACGTCGCACTGGTATTCGCGCGACCGCCTGCGTCGCCGCTTTACCGGGACGACCTGGGTCGACGATCGCCGCTATGTGATGGACGGCGACGTCATGACGACGACCGGCGTGTCGGCGTCGATTCCCGCTTCGCTGGCATTGGTGAGTGCGCTGGCGGGGCCGGCCGCGGCGCGCGAGACCGCGCGGCGCGTCGGCGCGCAGGCATGGAGCGACGTTCATGACGGCAGCCGGTTCGTGTTGACCGCGCCGGCGGTGGCGGTCGCATTGACGAACCGCCTCGCGTTCTGGCGGCACGAGACGTTCGATCTTCCGGTCGAAGACGGGTTCGACGAGCTTCCGGTTGCGCTGACGGCCGATGCGTGGGCGCGGACCTGGCGCAGCGACGTCGTCGCGACGGCGGGCGCGCGCGTGATCGAGTCGAGGCACGGGCTGCGGTTGCTGGCGCAGCCGGCGACTGCCGGGCACGCGCGCGTGGCGATGCCGGCCGGACGGCGTGGCGAATCGGTGCTTCCGGGTGTGCTCGCAGACATCGCGGCACGCTACGGTGACGCGACATCGGGCTGGGTCGCACTGCAACTGGAGTATCCGAAGTAGCGGCGCGTCGCGCGCGCTTACTTCACCCACTCTGCGAGCTTGGGATCGGGGTAAGGCAGGAGATCCTGCGACTTGGTGGGCTCGGCCACCCATTTCTTCCCGTTCCAGTGGAAATCGGCCTGCGTTTCCGACCCGTGGCCGTTCGAGTAGATGACAGCGGTGCAGGCGGCCTGGCCCGGATAAGTCGGGTTTTTGGCGCCGATGCAGGACCCGAGAAACACCATGACGTCGCCGAGGCCGAACCGCTCCTGCATCGCGTAGGTCGCGTCGAGGTCCGAGAGCCGGTCAGGGACGGGCGTCGCGTCGCACGCGGTGAGGCTCACGGCAAGCAGCAGCGCGGCGGCCCGGCCGGCATGCTGCCGGTTGCAGGGGCTGTTGGAGGAAGGGGCGTCGGCGCGCTTCCGCGCGCGGGAGTTTGACGGGCAGGGCATGCGGGTTTCGGGTGACGGACACGACGGGCATTGTGCCGGAATTCGCCGGCGCCCGGCCTTTGCCAGCGGAGACTCGCGCAGTGCTTCGCGCCCGCCTTTCATCGCGTCGCATCGCATCGCGCGCCGCCACGATCGCGATGCGGAGGCTAGGGCGCGATCACCGTCACCCTGAACGGCCCGCCGTTCGCGGCAGCATGTGCGACCGCATCGTTCGCGTCGTCGAGCGCGAACGTCGTCACGTCGAAATGCCCGAGGTCGAGCAGCCCGCCGTGGACGAGCCCCGCCATCAGCGTCACCGCTTCTGTCGGGTACATCCACTTGCCGCGCAGCGTGATGTCGTTGCGCATGATCCACGGATACGGCAGCTCGAGCCCCGCCCCGCCGAGCATGCCGACGCCGCCCATCAGCACCACGCGCCCGTAGGGGCGCACGGCCATCACGGCGGCACGCACCGTCGTCGCCGGCACCGCAGGCGGCATCAGGTCGATCACGCAGTCGATCGGCCCCGGTGCCGCCTGCTGCATGCGGGCGCGATCCGCGGCTTCGTCGCCGGTCAGCTCGACCGTGCGCACGCGATCGCCGAAGCGGCGCTCGAGGTCGGCCAGTACGCGCGCATTGCGGCCGGGCGCGACCACGCACCGCGCGCCCATGGCCAGCGCCACCGCGATGCTTGCGCTGCCGAAGTGGCCGGTCGCGCCGCTGACGAGCAGGATCTCGCCCGCGCGCAGGTCGGACGCGAGCAGCCCGCCGTACGGCACGAGCAGCGTATTGAGCGCGCACCAGCGCGCGGCATCGGCCGATGCGATATCGCCGATGCGCACCGCGTTCTCGGTCGGCACGCGCAGCCGCTCGGCGAACGGGCCGTCGTGAAAGTAGCGCTGCAACTGCTTGCCGCCTTCGCCGCGCGCGCTCCAGCCCTGCAAAACGATGTCGGGCATCCGCGCATCGTCGCGCGAGCGCACGGTCGGATCGCAGAACACCCAGTCGCCCGGTTGCAACTGCGTCGCATCGGGGCCGGTTTGCCGGACCCGGCCGATCGCGCCGCAGCCGGGGACGATCGGCAGCGCGATCGGATAGCGGCGCTCGCCGCTGAACACTTCCCGCGCGTAGGGCAGAACCGGTGTCGCGACGACATCCACGATGACCTCGCCGGTGCCGAGCACGGGGTCGGGCATCGTCTCGACGGCGAGCGGCAGGCCGAGTGACTTCAGGATCGCAGCTTTCATGAGGGTTCCCGAGGGTGGGGGACGCGCCGATTCTGGCAGGCTTAGAATCCGCAACAAGGCCCGGCGCGAGCCCAGGATCGGCCAATACCACCCTGCACGGAGCGAACCCGATGACCGTCACCACGCGAACCCCGTTCGGCGATTTCCTGCGCTCGCGGCGCAAGAAGCTGCGGCCGGATGCCGTCGGCCTGCACGGCGGCCCGCGCCGGCGCACGCCCGGCCTGCGGCGCGAGGAAGTGGCGGAACTGGCCGGCATCGGCGTCGACTGGTACGTGCGGCTCGAGCAGGGGCGCGACGTCAGCCCGTCGGATGCGACGCTCGACGCGCTGGCACGCGCATTGCGGCTGGACAAGGCCGAGGCTGCCCATCTGCGCACGCTCGCACGGCGCGACGAGGCGCGTGCGTTCGTGCCGGAGCGTGTGCCGCCCGCGATCGCGCGGCTCGTTGCCTATCTTCAGCAGCCTGCATACGTGACCGGGCGGCGCTGGGACATCCTCGCGTGGAATGCCGCCGCGGCCGAACTGCTCGGCTTCGACCGGCTGGCGGAAGCCGATCGCAACATCCTTGTCTACATGTTCGTCGAGCCGCACGCGCGTGCGCTCTTCGCCGCGAGCTGGGCCGACGAGGCGCGCCGGATGATCGCACTGTTTCGCGCGAACCACGATCTCTACGCGAGCGAGCCGGCATTCGTCGCACTGGTGGAACGCTTGCGCGCCGGCAGCGTCGAGTTCGCGCAATGGTGGGATGAGCACGACGTGCGCAGCGGCGTGTCGGGCGAGAAGGTGCTCGTCCACGCGCAACGCGGCGCGCAGCGCTACGAGTACGCGACGTTCCAGGCGAACGACGATCCCGCGCTGAAGCTGGCGATCTATACGCCGATGGACGGCGATGAAGGGACGTGAGGCCGAGTAGGCCGGCGTCACCGCGCGTTCAGGCAGCGAAGCGTCGGCTTCGTGCGTGAACGCGGACGTTGCGGTGTAACGACGGTAGTGTGCCGCCTCAGGCCGTGCGTCGTGCCGACAGGCGATTCCACAGCATGCCGGCCCGGTTGCCGCTTCCGCAGTATGCGAGCACCGGTTTCGGCAGCGTATCGACCAGCGCGCCGAATGCGTCGATGTCCGCCTCGCCGATGCGGTCGCGCTCGACCGGCAGGTAGCGCGCGTCGAGGCCCAGTTCGCGAGCCGCCGCGGCGATCTCGTCGAATGCCGGCTGGTCGACGCCTTCGCCGTCGGGACGGTTGCAGATCACCGAGCGGAAGCCGGCGTTGCGGATCGCCTTCAGGTCGGCCGGCGTGATCTGCCGCGAAGCGGAAAACCCGTTCGCGGCCGTCGCACGACACTGCTCGATCGCGCGGCGGAAACAGGCGATCGCGAAATCGACGTCCTGCTCCGTCGTAAAACGGCCGAAGCTCACGCGCACGGTGCGGCCCGCCGTCTCCGCGTCGAGGCCGATCGCGGTCAGCACGTGCGACGGTGCGCCGCTGGCCGAGTTGCACGCGGAGGTCGACGACACGGCGAGCGCTTCGTCGAGCATGAACGGGAAGAAGCCGGGCGCATTCACCGTCAGGCTCAGCGTGTGCGGGATGCGGCGTGCCGTGGCCGCGTTCTGCGTGACGTCGCCGAGCGCGGCCAGCGCGTTCGTCAGGCGCGCGCCGAGCGCCGCGATCCGCGCGGCTTCGCCGTCGAGCTTTTCCGCGGCCAGTTCACATGCAACGCCCATGCCTACGATCTGATGCGTCGCGAGCGTCCCTGAGCGCAGGCCGCGCTCGTGGCCGCCGCCGTGGATTTGCGGGGCGATCCGGTTGGCGATGTCGCAGCGCACGAACAGCGCGCCGATACCCTTCGGGCCGTACACCTTGTGCGCGGACATCGACAGCATGTCGATGCCGAGCGTGCGCACGTCGATCGGCGTCTTGCCGAGCGCCTGTGCGGCGTCGACGTGGAGCAGCGCGCCGGCGGCGTGCACGATGCGGGAGATGGCGGCGATATCGGTCAGCGTGCCGAGCTCGTTGTTCACCAGCATCAGCGACACGAGGCCCGTATCGGGGCCGATGGCGGCAGCGACCGCGTCGGCGGTGATCTCGCCGTCGCGCGTGGGCGCGACGAACGTGACCGACATGCCGTGCTTCGACAGGTTCGCCATCGTGTCGAGGATGGCCTTGTGCTCGATGCGGCTCGTGATCAGGTGGCGCTTGTCGGTCGCGTTTTCCGCGTAACCCTTCAGCGCGAGGTTGTTCGATTCGGTGGCGCCCGACGTCCAGACGATCTCGTCGGCATCCGCGCCGATCAACGCGGCGACTTGCGCGCGGGCCTGCTCGACCTTGTCTTTCGCCAGCCGGCCGGCGGCGTGCGAGCTCGATGCGGGATTGCCGAAGATGCCGTCGAAGCCGAGGCAGGCCGTCATCGCTTCGATCACGCGGGGATCGGCGGGCGTCGTGGCTGCGTAGTCGAGGTAGTGCAGCGTGGTGGGTTCGCTCATGTCCGTCTCTTGCTCTGTTCTTTCAGAATGGGAGAAATGATACGGGGGACAGAAGGGAAAAAGGATCCAAAATGGGTCGGTGTTTGGGGCTAACGTGGAATGTGGTTTTGTTTTTGTGGCGATTGGGGGAATTTGTTTCTTGATCAATGGCGCCGCGCGAGATGGCCCCGTCTCTGGGTTGCGGGGGAAACGATGTCCCGCGACGTCTGCGAAACGTGGAAGGGGGCGCGGCGTTTCCCCCGGCTCGACCGGGTGGTCACAGCGGATCGAGTGGCGTGGCCCGTCGGTGAGTGTCGCGCACCCATGCATGCAAGGCGCTTTCGTACCTGGCAGGGATCGTGATCGTCAGTGTGGTCAGGCGCGTGTCGTTGCCCGGCAATGCCAGATATCGCTGCCACGCTCTCCGGACCAGCTGCGACATGGCGGAATTGGTGATGCCGAGTTCGGCGGCGAGCTTGCGCTGCGACCGGCCCCTGACGAAGATTTCAAACAAGGCCCACCGGTTCACCGGCTTGATCCGGGTATCGTGCAGCCTCAACAACTGAAACTGTTCGGCTGTCATGCGTCGAATCTGTGCCATTCAGATGCGCCCGGAAGTTTGCAGGGTAGAAATCAATGCCGCGCCGCAGGACGTCTTGTGATTGTGGAATGCGGCGGGGCGGCCTTCGACATCGAATGCCATGTCTCCTTCCGCAATCACGCAGGCGCCGTGAAGCGGGCACGAACATGCATCGCCGACGCGGGCGACCGCGCGTCCCATCACCTTGCTCGTCGCCGCCCCGGATTCGACCCGGCCGCCGTGAGTGTGCAGGTCGCCTACTCGAATGATTCCTCGCATATAACCCATTCCCAGTGTGATTTGGTGTGGCGGGCGCGTTCGTGCTCAACGCGCCGCGCGTCGGCATGCATCACCATGAATAGCCCTGCATCCCGTAGTTGGTGTCGTGACGGCGCCCCCACCACGGCAGGTAAGCGTTGTTCCCGCCACGCGCACGGAACCAGTCCTCGTTCGGATCGATCGGCGTGAGATTGGCCGGCGGAATGACCACGACGGCCGCGGGGTGTTTCGGGTCGGTCGTGCCTGCGACGAGCGCGTTGCCGCCGTAGTGATTGATCCGGCCGATCGCCAGCGCAACGTCGGTCAAGGCGCTGCCGGTTCCCATGTCGCCGAGCAAGGCCACGGTGTTGAACGCCTGATTCTTGTGATCGTATTCGGGCAGGATTTCGGTGAGTGTCTGCGATAGGCCGACAAGTCGCGCCGATGCGGCGTCGCTACCTGCGCCGGCGTCGTGAACGATGTACTTGATATCCGGAACGGCAATCCCGGCGTTGCGTGCTGCCTGATCGATGGTTGCCTTCCACGCTTGCACCGTTCGTGTCGTGCCGGCCTTCTGCGAAAACTCGGCGGTGTTGCCGGTCGCTGCCTTGCCGATCCACGCGAGTGGTTCGCGCTCGGTGTTGAAGGTTGGACCGGCGAGGAACAGCACGACGAGGTTTTCGTTGATCTGGGCGTCGGTGGGTGGGAAATTAGGCGCGTCCCAATTCATTACCCACACGCTCTTGTCGGGGTTCGCTTGCAGATAGTCCAGCGCGTTGTTCAGTGATGTGAAGCCGGCGTTTGCACCGCCTTGCGTGATCTGCACGTCAGGGGGCGTGTCGCGGCTCCACAGAGTTTTGGGGGAAGGCGGGCCGATTTCATAGAATGTCATCATTCGATCGACCAGGCGCGACCGAGCGAACGTTGCGTCGAGACGAGTAGGAATGGCAATTTCAACGCGTATGCCGGCGAGTTCGCGCCAGTCCTTCTGATTCTTGGGGCCCACTGTGTAGAAGTACTTTGAATTCATCCCATAGCGCGTTCGAAGCAGCAGTATGGATTTATCAATGTACTTGGCATAGAAGCCTTTGAACGTCTCTTCCCCTTCGTTGCCGTAGACCAGTGCGCCAATTGACCGAAGCGAAGAGAATTTTTCAGGCTTGGTCCGCACCATATCGTCGTTCTTGTTGGGCGTAACAAGCCCTTGCGCCCACAACAGTTGCCACTCTGTCGGATAGTCCATCCGTTGCAATGGATTCAACCAAATCATGCCGACGACTTGCGCAACGGGGTTCCTGGCCGGATCGTCTGTACGGGCGGCTTCCAGAGTGGGGGGAATGGGGTGCGTCTCGGCTTGGGCCGGCCGTGCCATGGCCGTGGTGAATAGAAACATCATGAGCGCCAGCAAGCCGGGCACAGCTACGAATCGTTTCATCCAATCTCCCATTTTCAAGTGTGCCGGGTCCGGTTGTTCTACATGTGCCATTAGCGTGGCCATCAGCGGGATCGCGATTAACCAGACCATAAAGGCGATGGTGATGCGTCGGGATCGAGTGGCGATCAAAGCTTTCATAGCGGCCCTCCAACCTTCAGATAGAGCTGGCCCTCGCGCTCGTCTACGATTTTGCCGGGCATATTGCCTTCGCAATCATTGGCATGCACCCACTCATGCATTGTCATTCGGTCGAGTTGCCCGGACTCAAAATAGTCGAAGTATTTTTTGTTCAGATTGTCGAGTGGAATACCATTCCCCATCCGCCAATCTGCCTCAATGCGCAGAGCTCTCATCTGTTTTGGCGTCAGGTAACACGGACCAATCGCGACGTCATACGCAAGCGCTTTTTCCGCATGCTCCGGGTTGGTCATCGTCGTCGAGTGGTTCGTCGGGCTGTTCGTCGTACCGCGATCGAGCCAGTCCACGATCTGCTTGTCTCGCCACTCTTTGTAGCCATCCGGTAGAGCGCTTTTGCCATCTTCACCGATGACGTGACCGTCGCTGTCGAGCCACTCCGTGTTCAACGTGCGGCGCGCTTCCATCCGCATCAGGGCGCGGTCTTCGTAACGTTGCCCGGCTTCACTCGCGGCCGTACCGTGCGCGTCACCGTCCTTGTTCTTCGCCTTGTACTGGTCGTAAGGATCGTCGGCCCGTTTGGCCGCATCGATCTTGCCGGCATCGCGCCATGCGGATGGCGGATCGTTGTCTTCGTTGAAGGCGCTCGTTGCTTCGCCGTCCTCGGTCAGAATCGGCTTGTCGAACCTCAACGCCTGCGGCGGAAACGTCTCGTCCAGGGCCGGTGCGTCCGCCAATACCTCCCAGCCCTTCGGCGGATCGGCGTTCACGCGAAACATGTTCATTGCCGAACTGACCGTGGTCGCAAGGAACATGATCGGCGCCGAGAACAGCGTTGCCGCCATTCCCCACACCGACTCATTCCCCTTGAGCGCACCGATCAGATTGAATTTCGCCGGCGGCGAGGGCGGATACCAGAAGCCCCTCTTCGTGCCTTTCTTGCCGTACCGCCAGTCGTCTTCCCAATAGCGATAGCGCTTCTGCACACCGACATCGAAGCCGGACGCAAACACGCGCTGTGTCAGGACGCCGTGTACGCCGATATCCGTCAGTTCGTGCCTGTCGATGCCGCGCCAGCCGATACCCTGCACGGTGATCGCCGAAATCACCTGATCGTGCGGACAGCAATACGCGGTGACGCGCCCATATGTCGATCCGTTCAGGCCGTGGCGCGCACGGTCGGCCAGTGCGGTATACGACTTGTTGCTCGTCGGCGATACCCGGTTGTTCGCCATGTCGGCGTCGACCGTGTCTGGCGACGGTTCATGGGCAGCGCGATCGCCAATCATCGACAAGAAAGTGCGGAGCGTCTGAGTGCGCGCTGCGTAGGTCTGCCGGCCGCGCTTGCCCTCGGCATCCTTCGTCGCACGTTGCGACCAGGTATCCATGAACGTGTCGGATTTGTGCGGGCCTTCGCTGTTCGCCAGGCTGTACGGGGCATTCGCCAGCACGTAGGCATCCGCGACGCAGCGTCCCTTGCGGCCCCACGGATCTTCCACTTCCGGAAACGCGTCACCGAAGAACGCGCCCGTGAGGCCGACGATATTCCCCTGGCTGTGACACACGACGGTGATCGGCACGTCGGCGCGCATCTTCCGGATCGACTCGATCAGTTTGGCAAGCCGCAACGCGGCAAGCACGCCATAGGCACGCGGCGGCGCGCGATACAGCGGCCGGTTGGTCGGGTTGATGCCCTGCACGGTTATCCACCCCACGGCTCGGTCGTCGAGGCCGTCGTGCCAGAGATCGGGCAAGCTCGAACAGCCATTGGTGAACGGGCCGCCTCCCCAATAATCCTTCTCGTTGAGAAAGATCTTGTCGCCGTATTCCTTCAGTTCTTCCAGTGTCGCGCGGTAGCCCCACCGAAAATGGATGACGGGTGAGAACGACGGATCGGGGATGACGTAATTGTCCGGCAGCAAGTCCGGATTCAGAAACCCCTCCGGCGTCACGCTCTCGGTGTACTTCGCAGGCGTCAACTGCCCGGCGTCGACTCCGTGATACGTCATCTGGTCGTCCAGGCGTCCCAGCCGACGATTCAGGCCCTTGCACAATCCCTCTTCGGACGCCTTGTACCATTCGCCCTCGGAGTTGACGCCGTGGACGAAGATGACGACGCCGGGCAACGGCAGTTGCTTGACGCAGATGAGCCGCTTGTCGTTGTCGAACAGCATCGGCCCCTCGGCTCTGCCGACGACGACAGGGGGCAATTCGGAGTGCGATGCAGCGGTGGCGGGTGCGTCGGTCGTCGTGTCGGGCGCGTCGGCGCGCGCGCCCGCTACTGGCCGATGGTCGAGAATCGAATCGGTCATGGTCTTAGCCGTTCTTCTTGATGAACTGCACCGACAGCGTTTCGAACTGGTGGCCATGCACTGCGGGCAGCTCGCCGGCCGCGTCGGTGGTCAGGTTCGACAGCGCTTCGGATGCCCGCTGCATGTGCCCGTCGAACCCCGCCACCGCATCGCCGTCGGTCGCGCGAACGAGTTTCGGCACACGGCCGAGCGGGGCGTGGTCGAACGTCGGCATGTCGGTGCTCATGCTGGCCGGGCCGCCCCACGCATGGCCGGCCGACTTCACGGTGAACGTGCCGGGGCACCCGAGTTCGATGTCGCCGCCGTTCAGCTTCAGGTACGCACCGCCCGACGTGACGAACACGACCTGATCGTTCGCCATGCCGGCGAGCTTGCCGCCGGCCGCGGTCAACTGGATGTTCTTCGCGGAATCCACCTGCGTGTCGTCGTCCTGCGACTGGATCGTCACCTTCCCGCGATTCGCGATGGCCGACACGCCGCCGCTGTGCGCGAACATCGCGACGCCATGGCCGCCATGCAGGTTGATGCGCTCACCGCTCGCGACCTGCACGTGCCGCTGGGCAATCTGGTCGATGTTCTCGCCCGCATACATGACATGCGTTCTGGGCGTGACGTGCAGCGATCCTGCCTGTGCGCCGAACGCCATCAAGGCGGACGTGTCGCCGGCGGAACCGGCATCCGCAAGGTCGGGCTTCCAGTGACGGAACGCATCGACGATCTTCTCCTGCCCGGCGGTATCCGCGGCTCGTCCGCCGTGCTGGCCGGCATAGTCGCCGAGCGAGTTGAACAGCATCATGCACTGGTCGAGCAACTGAATCAGTTCGTCACGATCGAGCTGACCACCGGTCGCGCATGTGCGCGCATAGGTCGAGAACAGGATGCCCTGGGCCGCGCGCAAGGCCGCCGCGGCATCGGTGCGCAACTCCGCGCCTTCGCCCCGATCGGCACCGTGTCCATCCTTGCGGGGCTGCGTCAGATAACCCAGGTTCAACTGGGTATGCGCATGCTCGCTCGCCAACTGCGCGGATATCTGCGACGGCGTATCGTCCAGGCGAAGCTGGTTGTACCGAGCGCCCTTGATTTCCTTCGTCTTGATCCCGGACACGTAACGGTTGCCGGGCAGCGCACCGGTATGCGTGAACGTCGCAGGCGGGTTCGCGCCGTTGCTCAGCACGCCGATGATGACCAGGCGGTCCGGATCGCCCGACAGGCAGCCCAGCAAGACTTCCATCCCGACGCGGGGCAGAAAGAGCGTGCCGAAGTTTCCGCCCGCCAGACTCGCGCCGACGCGTATCGGTGCGCTGTCGCCGGCCGCCCCGTTCGTTCCGGCGCCTTGTGCGTGTTCGTGATCGGCGGGATCGAAGCCATGAATCCGTACGCGCACGCGGCCGGCCGCGTCGCAGAATACTTCCTCGCCCTGCGTGCCGACGATCGTGCCGGTCAGCAGGTGAGCCGGCGGGAGGTCGATTGTCGGATCGTAGGACGGCGTGAGCGGCACGCCGCGACGCACGCACGTGAAATGGTTCTCGTAGCGCGTATCTGCCTGTTCCGACGTTTCGGCCGGCGAGGGTGGGGCGGCTTGCGCGAGGTTCCGGCTGGCTGCGTACAGCGCGATCACGCGGCCGGCCAGGTCTTTGGGAAGATTGTTCCGGATGTCGTGCCGTACCGACGTCACGACGAACTGCCGCTGCTCGGCCGGCTTCATGTCGAGTTCGGGGTCGCCGGTCAGCGTGAACCAGCAGCCGACCGGCATGTCGCGAACGTGGCCGATACCGTCGTAGCGCTCCGCCGCGAACTGGTGGGCGAGTATCCGGTCATGCGTGATGCGGTCGTGATCGTTCCACGAGTCGCCGACGTGCGGAATGTCGATCGCGACATCGGTCAGCAGCCGGGCCAGGTCGTTGCCGGCGTCGCCCTGATCGATGCTCGTCGCGATCGCGGAATCGTCCATGCGCGCCTTCTTGTAGTCCCACGACAGACGGCCGGCTTTGCCGGGGGACAGGCGCTGATGATGCGCAAACAACGTCACCGTATCGCGTTGCGCGGTTCCCGAATCGCGCGGATGAAGGCGCACGGTGCCGGCAGGCGATTCCGGCAATCGCAGCGGGTCGTCGCAGAACACGAGCGTGTGGATCGGCCGCTCGTCGGCCGTGCCGCGCGCATTGCCGACCGCCCACGCCTTTGCAAAGACGGTGATGCCTTCGCGTCGCAACAGCCGGCGCACGAAACGGGCGTCCGACTCGTTGACCTGCCGCGTCAGTTCGCGTGCCGGATAACGTTCGGCTCGCAATCCCGACAGGTCGAAATCGAACGCGCGCGCGAGTGCGGGGCTGCGTTGCCGCCATTCGTTCAGCAGCGTGCCGAGGATGTCGATGATGTTTCGCGACCGGAATACCCGGGAATTGATGCGGCGGTCCATCAACGACAGCGCATCGCAGATGCGCAGCTGATACACGGTCAACTCGCCGTCGGATTGACCGGCCTGCACGTCGTGCACGATCGCATTGATCGCCCGCACGTCGCCCCGGTCGGTCGTCAGCCGGACCGACACCGGCAGGCCGAGAAACAGCGTGGGCGCCAGATGGGCGTGGGTGGATATGCAGGTCAGTTGCCCGTCGATTCCCGACATCAATCCTTCGCGAATATCGGCGCGATGAAGCGCCAGCAGATGGCCGACCGCGTGTTGCGCCTGCCCGAAATGCAGGGCGACGGGCCGGTTGTTCCAGTCGACCAGACCGGACGCAAAGTTTCGTAATGCTGTTGCTATCGACATAACGGCAATCTCGTTGCTTTTCTGGCTTCGTATTCTTTGAGTCTGACTTTCAGTGCGGTAAAGCAGTGGTGATCGTGATTTCGGTGCGCAGAATATCAAACAATGGGGGTTTTAAAGGTTTATTGGTATTTTGAGATGGAAATCAATTAGCTCTGAAACGGTGTTCGACATTTTTCTGATTCGGTTGGGTATTTTGTTTTGGTTGGAAAAGTCTTATATCAGTTCGTCAGGGGTGGTATTTGTCGCTATCCCTTTCTGGACGGTTCGGACGCGGAGGTTGCAGGCAACTATGCCGAGCCGGATTGGATGTTGGCAATTCGAAATTCGACTTGTCCTAATTCGAATATAGATAAGGCGGATTTGAAATATAAAAATCGATGTGCGTGCGATCGCGCTCGTGCACTCGGTATGCGTGCCTGCTTGACAGCAGTTTTGCCGTTTTCAGTTTGATAGTGTGGAAGGCCGTTTCCGTCACGGCTCGCCATGGCCAACTGCATAAGCGCGAAGATTTCGGAGCGCGAGTCAAAGTCCACCACGATCGAAGATCGAAAACGCATCTTTTGTCATACGAAATACGTTGTCCGCACGTATCGCCCGGCCTCGCCGGATCGGGTGCATGCCGGGCGTGAACGGGCCAGTCCCCGGTCGCCCGGATGTCCATGAGGGATTTCCCCCGAGACGCACAATCGCGCGTCACTTCACCCCCACGACCGATCTCTCCCCGCCTTCCCACCGTCACTTCCGCCCACCGCCGCCGATTATTTGCATATCGCGAATGTCGCGTTCGCCGCGCGTTCGATACCCGATCCCCGGCGTTGCACCTATCGTTGTGCCGTCGGCTGGCCGGATTCGATATGTCGAACCGGAACGGCAGCCGGCGCTTCCCGGCGATTCACATCGCACACAAAAACCATCGGACCTGGCTGATGCGCAGGCGCTCCGTCGCGCGCAGGCGAACCTGTGTCCACGGAGACGGAAATGAAAGCAAACGAGTGGGATACCTCCTATGAGTGGAAGGCGGTCACGCTGCTGGCGCTCGGCTTCGGGCTGGTCGGCCTCGACCGCTGGCTGATCGCGCCGCTGTTCCCTTCGATCATGAAGGACCTCAACCTGAACGCGCAGGACGTCGGCAACTGCATCGGCGTGCTCGGCCTGTCGTGGGGCATCTTCGCGGCGCTGATGGGCGGCATCTCCGACAAGGTCGGCCGCAGGAAGGTGCTGATTCCGGCCATCATCGCGTTCTCGCTGCTGTCGGGCTTCTCGGGGCTCGCGGGCGGGCTGCTCGGGCTGATGGCGATTCGCGGCCTGATGGGTGTCGCGGAGGGCTCGTTCTGCCCGACGAGCTTTGCCGCGACTGCCGACGCATCGCATCCGCGGCGGCGCGGGCTGAACCTCGGCCTGCAGCAAAGCGGCTTCGCGCTGTTCGGGCTCGCGCTGTCGCCGATCATCGCGACGCAGCTGCTCGGTTTCGTGTCGTGGCGCTGGGTGTTTGCGCTCGTCGCCATTCCCGGCCTGATCCTCGGCGCGATCATGTTCTTCGTCATCCGCGAGCCGAAGGTCACGCCGGCCGTCGCGTCGGAGCATGCACCGGCATCGCTCGGCCATGTGCTCAGGAGCCGCAACATTCTCGTGGCGATGGCCGCGCTGTGCTGCGCGATGACGGGCGTATTCGTGCTCGGTGCGCTGCTGCCGCTGTACCTGACCGACTACCTGGCACTCGGCACGCAGAAGATGGGCCTCGTCGTGTCGGCGATCGGCTTCGGCGGCTTTCTCGGGCAGTTCGGGTTGCCGGGCCTGTCCGACCTGGTCGGCCGCCGTCTCGCGAGCATCGTCGGTTTCGCGGGGACGGCCGTGATGCTCTATCTGTTCCGCGGCCTCGGCCCGCAGCCGTTCGCGTTGTTCGGAGTGCTGTTCGTCGCGTCGTTCTTCACGCTCGGCCTGGTGTCGCTGCTGTCCGGGCCGGTGGCGACGGAGGCCGCGCCCGTCGGGCTCGTGTCGACGTCGATCGGCGTGGTGGTGGGCGTCGGCGAGATCTTCGGCGGCGGCATCGCGCCGGCGCTGGGCGGCTATGTCGCCGCACACTTTGGCATCCAGAACATTCTGTGGCTGCCGATGTGTGCGGTCGTGCTGGGCATCCTGGTCAGCCTGCTGCTGAAGGAAACCGCGCCGGCCGTGCTGCAGCGCCGCGTAGCCGTGCAGCCGGAACTGGCGGCCGGCGAGCAATCGCGGTAAGGCCCGCGCGGGCAGGGCAAGGCAGGGCGGTGCATGCGGCGGGCGGCGCCGCCGGCGATTGACATCGATTGGGTGACACAGTGACGCCTCCCGCATGACACAGCCCGATATCCGCACGGGTAGACTGCCGGTTTCGCTGTCGAAAAAGGGCGCGGCATGGACCGGTTTCTGAGCATCGAGGCATTCGTCAGGGTGGCGGAGGCGAGCAGCTTCGCCGAGGCGGCGCGGCAGCTCGGCGTGACCAGCTCGGTCGTGACGAACCGCATCCAGCAGCTCGAGAAGTTCGTCAACGCGCCGCTGTTCCATCGCAGCACCCGCCACGTGCGCCTGTCGGAAGTGGGCGAGGCGTTTTATCGCGAGTGCGCGGAGGTCGTGGGGCGCGTCAACGAACTGACGGACCAGATGCGCGAGCTGCGCGCCACGCCCACCGGGCGGCTGCGCATCCAGATGCTGCCCGGTTTCGCCCTCGATCATTTCGGCGCGCCGCTGATGGAATTCAACCGGCGCTACCCGGGCATCCAGATCGACGTCATCGTCAACGACCGTGTGGTCGACCCCGTCGAAGAAGGGTTCGACATCGCGTTCCAGATCTTTCCGCCGATCTCCGAGTCGCTGATCGAACGGCGGCTGTTCACCGTCAGGCGCCTCTTTTGCGCGTCGCCCGCCTACCTCGCCGCGCATGGTGCGCCACAACATCCGCGCGACCTGCTGCAGCACACGACCGCGCTGTATTCCGGCTACCCGTCGCGCAACCGCTGGACGATGACGCGCGGCGACGAGGTCGTCGAAATGGAGCTGCCGGGCATGATCCGCTCGAACTCCGTGCACCTGCTGCGCGAGTACGCGCTGACCGGCGGCGGCGTCGTCTGCCTGCCCACGCTCGTGGCGAGCGATGCGCTCGTCGCGGGCCGCCTGGTACCGATCCTGACCGACTATCAGCTCGCGCCGCTGAGCTTTGCCGCCGTTTATCCCGCGACGCAGCGACAGGCGCTGAAGGTGAAGGCGCTGGTCGAATTCCTCGCGGACCATATCGGCGACGAATCCCCGTGGGATCGTCCCCTCCTGGAGCGCGGCTGGGTGCGTTGAACCGCGCGGATTATTCGCGAAACGCAAATGCCGTAATCGCCGTCCGTTGCCTTGTTGCTGCTGTGCGTTGCCCCTAGAGTTGAATCCAACAAGCAGTTCAACTCAGGAGACAGCAATGACCGACACGGCATTCCACACCGTCTTTGGCTCGCTCGACCATTACCGGAAGGGCGAGATCGAAATCACCAGCGGCAGCGCCCGGCACTACGCGTTCTCGAACGTGTTCGAGGTCGCATCGAAATCGGCGCCGTATGAAAAGGTCGTCGCCGGCAAGAACCTCGAATACGTGATCGAAGTGCTGCGGACCGACGGCCAGTCGCCGTGGTTCGCGTGCCCGCACGACGAGTTCGTGATCCAGATGGACGGCGAAGTCCGGATCGACTTCATCAAGCTCGATTCGCCGCCGAAGTCGGGACGCGGCACCGTGAGCGCCGGCGCCCAGCCGGCCGGCCGCAAGATGGGGTATGTCGTGCTGCGCAAGGGCCATCAGGCGCTGCTGCCGGCCGGTTGTGCATACCGCTTCACCGCGAGCCGGCCGGGCGTCGCGCTGGTGCAGACCGTCCTTGGCGAGCTGTCCGTGGAGAAGTGGGCCGAAATCTGCCTGCACTGATTCGTCCGACCTCATTCGACATTCCCAGGAGACACGTTATGGCCACCCTCGACACCCTCGACCTTTCCACGGGCTTTGCCGCCGATCTGGTGCGATCGACCGAAGCCGATGCCGTCACCGGCTACCGCCGCTTCCAGCTCGGCGAATTCGCGTTCCAGCGCGACGAATACTTCGTGAAGATCAGCTGGCCCGCGAAAGGCCGGACCCGCACGCATGCGCTGCCGGCGGACGCGTTCCTGCGCGCGATGATGCGCGACGTGGCGTGGGGCTTCTTCTACGGCTGGGTGAATTTCGACCACGTGTTCGGCACGCGCAATCACTACGGCAAGGTGGACGTGTATGCGGGCACGTTCAACGGCATCCTGAAGGATGCCGGCGTCGACTACACCGAGACCTTCGAAACGCCCACGATCATGGCGACCTTCAAGGCGATGCTGCACGACTGGACGAACGAAGGCTTCGATCCGTTCGCGGCGCCCGAGGAAACGGGCACGGCGTTCGGGCGCAAGCACGGCGACAACGGCGCGGCGATCGAGCGCACGCGCATCGCGACGCGCCGCATGCCGGGCCTCGAGGGCGACTCGCCGCTGCGCGACGACCTGCCGGTCAACCGCGCGTTCCTCGACGTCGCGCAGGACGAACCGGAAGTGCATGTCGAGCCGGGCTTCGAAGGCGAACTGCACGCGTTCAACCTGTTCAAGTACCTGTCGCGCTCGGACGTCACGTGGAATCCGTCGGTCACGTCGGTCTGCGGGCGCAGCCTGTTCTGCCCGACCACCGAGGAATTCATCCTGCCGGTGTTCCATGGCAACGACCGCGTCGAATGGTTCCTGCAACTGTCCGACGAAATCGTGTGGGACATCGGCGACAAAAACACCGGCGCACCGCGCGCACGCGTCACGATGCGCGCCGGCGACATCTGCGCGATGCCCGCCGACATCCGGCATCAAGGCTATTCGACGAAGCGGTCGATGCTGCTCGTCTGGGAAAACGCGACGCCGGACCTGCCGCAACGCTACGAGAGCGGCGAGCTCGCGCCGTATCCGATCGCGTTCTGAGCAACGCAGCCGCTTCCGCTTCAGCCCTGTACCGAGGACGATTCATGCAAACCCAACTCTTCATCGACGGGCGTTTCGTTGACGCCGTCGACCGCGGCACGATCGACGTGCTGAACCCGCACGACGGCTCCGTCATCACGAAGATCGCGGCAGCCGACGCGGCGGATGTCGATCTCGCCGTCGAAGCCGCCGCGCGCGCGTTTCCCAAATGGTCGGCCCTGCCGGCCGCCGAACGCGGCCGGTTGCTGCTGCGCCTCGCCGACGCAATCGAGGCCAACGCCGACGAACTGGCGCGGCTCGAATCGCTGGACACCGGCCACCCGATCCGCGATTCGCGTGCGCTCGACGTGCCGCGCACGGCGGCCTGCTTCCGCTACTTCGGCGGCATGGCCGACAAGCTGCAAGGCTCGGTGATTCCGGTCGAAACCGGCTTCCTGAACTACGTGCAGCGCGCGCCGATCGGCGTGGTCGGCCAGATCGTGCCGTGGAATTTTCCGCTGATGTTCACGAGCTGGAAGATGGGCCCGGCTCTCGCCGCCGGCAACACCGTCGTGCTCAAGCCGTCGGAAATCACGCCGCTGTCGACGTTGCGCATCGTCGAGCTGATGGCCGAGGTCGGGTTCCCCGCCGGTGTCGTCAATATCGTCCCCGGCTACGGGCATACGGCCGGCCAGCGGCTCGCCGAACATCCGGGGGTCGGCAAGATCGCGTTCACGGGGTCGACGGCCACCGGCCGCCGGATCGTCGAAGCGTCGCAGGGCAACCTGAAGCGCGTGCAGCTCGAACTGGGCGGCAAGGGCGCCAACCTCGTCTTCGACGATGCCGACCTCGACGCGGCCATCAACGGCGCCGCATGGGCGATTTTCCACAACCAGGGGCAGGCGTGCATCGCCGGTTCGCGTCTCGTGCTGCACGAACGCATCGCGGATGAATTCCTCGAGCGATTCGTCGCGCTCGCGTCGTCGATCCGCATCGGCAACCCGCTCGACGCCGATACCGAGATGGGGCCGCTGACCTCGAAGCAGCACCTCGATCGCGTGCTGTCGTACGTCGACGTCGCGCGCGAGCAGGGCGGTCGCGTGCTCACCGGCGGCAGCGCGCCGCAGGACCCGGCGCTCGCCGGCGGCTACTACGTGCGCCCGACGGTCATCGAAGCGAGGAGCGCGGCCGATCGCGTCGCGCAGGAGGAAGTGTTCGGCCCGTTCGTCACGGTGCTGCGCTTCGGCAGCGACGACGAAGCGCTGGCCATCGCCAACGCGACGGAATACGGGCTGGGCAGCGGCCTCTGGACGAAGGACCTCTCGCGCGCGCACCGGATGGCATCGCGGATCAACGCAGGCATGTGCTGGATCAACTGCTACAAGCGCGTCAACCCGGGCAGCCCGTTCGGCGGCGTCGGCAAGTCGGGTTATGGCCGCGAGATGGGCTTCGAGGCCATGCACGACTACACGGAAGCGCGATCGGTGTGGGTCAACGTCGACGGCAACGTGCCGCCGCACTTCAAGCGCTGAGGTTTTCCATGGATCGCTTCGTCTATCAGGGCACGCCTTCCCGCGTGGTGTTCGAATGGGGTGCACTCGCGAGGCTGCCGGACGAGCTGTCGACGCTCGGTGCCCGCCGCGCGCTTGTCTTGTCCACGCCCGAGCAGCGGCCGCTCGCCGAGCGCGTGGAGGCGATCCTGGGCGAGCGTGCGGCCGGCATCTGTGCGCAGGCGGTCATGCACGTGCCGGTCGAGGTCGCGCATGCCGCCCGCGAGATGGCCGGCGAGCTGGACGCGGACTGCTGCGTCGCGATCGGCGGCGGCTCGACGATCGGGCTCGGCAAGGCCATTGCGCTCGAGTCGGTGTTGCCGATCCTGGCCGTGCCGACGACGTACGCCGGTTCGGAAATGACGCCGATCTTCGGGCTCACGGAAGGCCGGCTGAAGCGCACCGGGCGCGACGCGCGCGTGCTGCCGCGTACGGTGCTCTACGACCCGTCGCTGACGGTGTCGCTGCCGCCGGACATTTCCGCGGCGTCGGGCATCAATGCGATGGCGCACGCCGTCGAGGCGCTCTATGCGGAAGACGCGAACCCGGTGATCAGCCTGATGGCGGAAGAGTCGATCCGCGCGCTCGGTGACGCGTTGCCCGTGATCGTGCGCGATCCGGAACATCGCGCGATGCGCAGCCGCGCGTTGTACGGCGCGTGGCTCGCCGGAACCTGCCTGGGCGCCGTCGGCATGGCGCTGCACCACAAGCTGTGCCACACGCTCGGCGGCACCTTCAACCTGCCGCACGCGCAGACGCACGCGGCGATGCTGCCGCATACCGCGCACTACAACCATGCCGCCGCGCCCGATGCGCTGCGCCGCGTGGCGCGCGCATTGGGCGGGAACGATGCAGCCGAAGCCGGCCCGCTGCTGTTCGCGCTGAATGCGCGGCTCGGCATCGCACCGGCGCTCGTCGACCTCGGGATGCCGGAGAGCGGTCTCGACGAAGCGGCCGACCTCGCCTGTCGCAATCCGTATGCGAACCCGCGGCCGATCGAACGCGCGGCGATTCGCGCGCTGCTTCAGCACGCATGGGAAGGACGCGCGCCGCGGTGAGCGGCTCGTGCGTCAACGGAGACAGACATGAGCGATGACCACCATGACGGCGATGCCGGGGTGACCGGGCAGGTTGCCGCAGGCTTCGACGGCACGCCAGGCGCGCGCCTGCGCGTGCGGTGCCTCGTACGGCCTCTTCGCGCGTTCGTCCTCGACCGGAGTTGATCGACATGGCGCGATTTTTTGCGGTGTTTGCGACGGACCAGCCGGGCATGCGCGACGTGCGCGACCGCATGCGGCCGATTCATCGAACCTACCTGCGCTCGGCCGACCAGCACGGCGTGGTCGTGCGGCTCGGCGGGCCGACGCTGGACCCGCACGGCGACGCGATGAACGGCACGCTGCTCGTCGTGGAGGCGGACGACATTCACGCGGTGATGCAGTTCGTCGGCAACGATCCGTACGTGAAGGAAGGGCTGTTTTCGCACGTCGAAGTGCGGCCGTGGGACTGGAGCCTCGGCAATCCCGAGCAGAGGGTGTGAGACATGGAAGCCCGACAACTCTGCCGTTTTTCCGATGTGCCCGACGGCGGCGCGCGGGTCGTCGACGAGGCCTGCATCGGACGTCCCGTGATCGTCGTGAGACGCGGCGGGCAGGTGTGGGCGTACGTGAATCGCTGCCCGCACTTCTCGGTGCCGCTCGATTTCGTCCCGGGCAGCGTTTCCTGTTACCGGTCGCAGGTGTTGATGTGCGCCCATCACAGCGCGCTGTTCCGGTTCGACGATGGCGTGTGTATCGACGGGCCTTGCTCGGGTTCGGCGCTGGAGGCCGTGACGGTCGAGGTGGATTCCACCGCGTGGATCGTCCATCTGGGCGCTTGATTCGGGCGCTTCGACGAGTACGAGCGGGGCGGGTCGATGCGGCGGTCATCGAATTGATCAATCAGTCGAGCTAATCATGGTTCAGGCGTTGTTCGATTCCGCCTGAATGAACGCAATTTCCTTTGAAGCACCGAGCGAGCACCTGCCACGTAGCGGGTGGCGGCCTCGCATTTTCATAAAAAAGACGGAGACGACATGAAACTCAGGTTTGGAGCAGTGGTGATGCTTGCCGTGGCGCACGGCGTATGGGCACAGAGCAGCGTGACGATGTTCGGTCTGATCGATGCAGGCATTTCTTATGTCAGCAACGAGGGCGGCGGGAAGAACGTCAAGTTCGACGACGGCATATTCGCGCCCAATCTCTTCGGCTTTCGCGGGACTGAAGACCTCGGTGGCGGGTATCGCGCGACGTTCGCGCTCGTGAACCAGTTCTCGATGGCGAACGGCAGCATCGTCGGGACGGGGATTTTCGGCCGCAACGCGTATATGGGCCTCGAAAGCAACCGGTTCGGCCGCATCACGCTGGGCAACCAGTACGACTTCATGGTGGATTCGCTCTTTTCGAAGGGCAATGCGATCGCGCGGGACATCTCGGGGCTGTACGGCTTTCGCAACGGCCCGTTCCAGCGTCTCGCGCTGCCGGGCAATCCGACCGGTGCGTTCGATTGGGATCGCACGGCAGGCAGCAAGCCAATCGCGAATTCCGTCAAGTACAGTTCGCCGACGGTCGCGGGTTTTTCCGGCGGCGTGATGTACGCGTTCGGCGGGGTGGCCGGCTCGGTCGGCGCGGACAATGCGGTCAGCGCCGGGGTGAACTACGAGGTGGGGGCGTTCGGGGTCGGTGCGGCCTACACGAACGAGAAGTACGGTCCCGCGCCCGGCGTGCCGTCCACCAGCGTGCGCAACTGGGGTGTCGGGATGCATTACGACTTCGGTGCCGTGACCGCGAGTGCGCTGGTGACGACCGTGCACAACGCGTTCAACGATGCCGGCGTGTGGATGGCGGAGACCGGCGGGCTGTGGCACATCAGGCCGGATGTCGTGCTGGGCGCGAAGTACATGTACATGAAGGGCAACGAAGCGGTGAACGACAACCACGCGCATCAGGTCAGTGTGGCGCTTCAGTACCTGTTTTCGAAGCGGACGATGGTTTATGTGTCGGCCGACTACCAACGCGCGAACAGCGGCGCGAATGCGCAGGTCAATGGCGTGCTGGATCCGAACGGGGCTTCAGGTTCGGCGAACCAGACAGTGGCGCGGGTGGGGCTGCATACGGTGTTTTGACGGGGCGGCGGGCGGATCCGGGGCCAAGGTCGGCCCGCCAACGGATTACCCTGCCGCTGCGGCCGCCTCTTTGGCCTTGTCCTGTTCCGCCGCCAGCGCGGCATCTGCCGCCTGCGCGCGCTGGATGGCCGGGCGCGCAAGCACGCGGTCGATGTAGGCGCGAATGCGCGGCGTCTCGGGCACCAGCTTGAACATCGTGGTCCAGTTCAGCGCCGAGCCCCACAGCACGTCGACCGCGGTAAAGCGCTCGCCCAGCAGGTAAGGTCCCTTCGCCAGTTGCGCATCGATCGTGTCGACGACGGTATCGAAGTCGCCATAGGGCGACGTCGAGTAGGCCGCGGGCGGGCGATTCATCGATCGGTCGACGAGGGCCGGCTCGAAACACGAACCATAGAACGTCATCCAGCGCAGATAGGGGCCGCGCAGCGAATCGCCCGGCGCCGGCGACAGGCCGGCTTCCGGATACAGTTCCGCCGCATACAGGTAGACGGCCGCCTGCTCGGTGACGATCACGTCGCCGTGACGCAGCGCGGGAACCTTGCCCAGCGGATTGATGCGCAGGTATTCGGCGTCGCGGTGTTTTCCGGTGGAGAGATCGAACGCGTGCAGTTCATGGTCGGCGCTCAGTTCCTCGAGCAGCATCCGCACGCCGGCCGAGCGGCTGCGCGGAGAGTGGAACAGGGTCAGGTGACGGTCTTGCGGCATGGCGGGCTCCGGTGGGTGCGTTCGTCGGCAGGGATTCGAATGTAGGACGGTTGCGCACCCTCGTCTTGGAAAAACCCGCTGCGGCGGTGCATCATTGCGCCTTCACCTCACCGGTTCCCGACCATGGCCGACCTGCGTAACGTGACCGACACGCCCAAGGGCGTGGTCGGCCCGAAGGCGATCAATCAGCGCTTCCGTCTCAATCGTTATCACCCGCGAGCCGAACTGGCCGGCGTGCTGGATCACCACTGGATCGTCGAATGGGATCTGCGCGGCCAGCCGCCTTACGTGCAGCGCACACTGCCGTATCCGTGCGTGAATGTGGTGTTCGACCGGCGGCAGACGGGGATCTTCGGTGTGGTGTCGGGGGCGTTCGAGACGACGCTCGCGGGCGCCGGCAGGGTGATCGGCTTGCGGTTCCGGCCGGGCGCGTTCCGGGCGTTTTTCGGCAAACCGGTGCATCTGACGACCGACAAGGTGCTGCCGGTGTCGACGCTGTTCGGCTGCGGCGATGCGGAAGCCGAAGCGGCCGTGCTCGGCGCTGGGGACGATGCCGGGATGGTGGCGGCGGCCGAGGCGCTGCTGTTGCGGGTGCTGCCGCCGCCCGATCCGCAGGTCGAGCGTATTCATGCCATCTTGCAGATGCTGCAGCAGGACATCGGGCTCACCCAGGTGCGCGACCTGGCCGAGCGTGGGGGGTTGAGCGAACGCACGTTGCAGCAGCTCTTTTCCAGCCATGTCGGGGTGACGCCCAAATGGGTGATCTGTCGTTATCGCCTGCACGAAGCCGCGGACAAGCTCGCGGGCGGCGAGGCGGTCGATCTCGCGGAGCTGGCCCAGGCGTTGGGGTATTTCGATCAGGCGCACTTCACGCGCGACTTCCGGAAGCTGGTGGGGAAGGCGCCGGCGGAGTATCGGCGCGAGGACGGGCGGGGATGAGTGTGCGGATTCCTGACGGGGGCGCTGCGCGTTTCCCGCCGGTTGTTGTCGCCCGGGCAACACGGTAGTGTGTCCGTTGACCTGCCGCCGTGCCGACGACGAACCTATGATGGGCGCGCCGGCCGTCCGTGAATATCAAACGGCGGGTGCGTTGCCGATCATTCCACCCTATAGTGCTCGTCGTTGAAAATCAGGAGTTCGTCGTGTTTTACCGGAAATTCACATTGGGTCGCTCGAACTACGCGTGCATCGTCGCCCTGGCGATGATGCTGGCGCCGGTCGCGGCGCATGCAGCGGCGGAGGCCGCGGACGGCACGGCGCGCATCGCGTCGGCTGTCCATCCCGACACGTCGCCGGCACGACCGATTGCCGGCGACGACCCGGTTGCAATCCGGGATGCACTGAAGAAGCTGCACATCACTACCCTCTCCCCTTCGTTGCGCGACCGGGTTCGCGGCCTGGTCTCCAGCGCGGTCGACCGGCGTGGCCCGAATCCCGACCTGGCGTCCGTCGATCTGGATCGTGACGTGACGTTCGTGGTACCGGTGCGGTACGGGCTGAGGTACTCGTCACGCCGGCACCTGTTGACGCTGGACGTCGACCTGTTCGACGCAGAGCGCAACGACCGGACGGGCATCCTGCTCAGAAAAGTCACGACGGGGCCGCGAGGGCGCGGGCTCGTGATTGCACCCGAAGCGAAGGCGAAAGGGTACATCCAGCACGTCGACATCATCGAACTCGATTCCGGCCAAGGCAAAAAGACCGCGATTCGTAGCCGCATGCGGCTATCGCCCGCCGAGCACGCACGAGCGAGCGGCGAATTCGCACTCGTTTTCTCCGGGCGGCTGGTTCGGCCTTACCTGACGGAACAAACCGAGCATGTCGATCCGAGTATCGACGAGCCGACCGACATCACGACGAGGATCTCCACGCTGCACATGGATATCCATGACATCTCGCTGGTGAGTGAGTCGAGCGGCATCGTCGTGTCGAAGAAGCTGCACTTGTCGAAGTAGCGGGGTTCTCGAACGGGGCTTCGACCGGCCACGAAGCTCCGCATGTGACGGCGGACGATGCTTCGGGGCGCGGACGGTTGCGTCGCAGTCGATCTGCCGTCCGGGCATCCGTGAGGCTGCCTCGGCCCTCATGTAAGATGCGCACAGCTTCACCCGGTCTTGAGAGGGGCCGGTTCTCGCGCCACAACGGCAATCAGCCGCACAACAACAAGGAAGCCACGAGAAATGCCGGGGATTCCCGCTGAAACCTTTACTGTCTGGCACACGATCCTGTCCGTGGCCCGACACGCACCGTCGCCGCACAACGTTCAGCCGTGGCGGGTGCAACTGATCTCGGACGATTGCGCCGAGCTGTTCATCGACGGCACGCGCACGCTGCCGAAAGAAGACACGACCGGCGCGTTCCTGTTGTCCGCGATGGGCATGTTCATCGACGCGATCGATCTGCTCGCGGCACCGCATGGCTTGTGCGTCGAATGGCAACTGCATCGCCCGGTGCAGGAATTCGCGGCCATCCTGTCCCGGCCGACGCCGCCGGGGCTGATTCCGTTCGCTGCGCTGCGGCTCGTCGCCAACACCAACGCGGATGCGCCGCGCGACGATCCGTCCGCGCTGATGCTGGCGCGCCGCACGTCGCGCATTTCGATGGATCCGACACCGGTGCCGGATGCCGCCGTCACGCAACTGGCTGCGCTGGCCGACGAATGGGGGCATCGATATACGCACCTGTCGGGTGCGGAACTGATCGAGCCGATCATCGCGGCGAACATCGACGCCGTGTTCCATGACATGAACGTCGCGGATTACCACGATGAAATCACGGCCTGGTTTCGGTTCACGGAACGTTCGACTGCCCGACATCGCGACGGTCTCGACTGGCGCTGCATGAACCTGTCGCGCGCCGAGTTCTGGATGTCCGCGCGTCTGTCGAAGATCCTGATGTTCAAGCCGACGCGCTTCTATTTCAAGCGCCGGTACCGGTCGCAGCTTGGCCATGTGCCGGCGATCGGCGTGTTGAGCGGCGATTTCTTCAATCCGGAGAAGGCGATCGAGTCGGGCCGCTTCTTGCTGCGCTTCTGGCTGGCGCTGACGAGCCTCGGTCTGTACCTGCATCCGTACGGCAACCTGGTCACGAACCCCGACGCTGCCGCGTGGTTCAGCACGCATGCCGGGGTCGACCGCGCATGGCTCGTGTTCAAGGTCGGCTACTCGCGTACGCCGCCGCAAAGCCAGCGCAGGGCGCTTGCCGACATCCTCGTCGATGCGCCGGTTCCATCCCATTCGCCGCAATCCGCATGAACACGCTCATTCGCCTCTTTCTCGAAGCCGTTCTCTGGACGCTCTGGTTCCTTCGCCGCGTGATCAGCGTCGACGGACGTCTCTATGTGTTCCTCAACGCGCCGATTTTTCAGCCCTATCTGGCTTATGTCGGCCGCATGCGCGCCCGCGTCGCGTTCCTCAAGGCGAGCACGTCGTGCCCGGCCTACATCGAGTTCCTGAAGGCCGAAGGCTACAAGGCCGGCGGCAAATGGCGGCTGGCGGACCTGCCCGCCATGACCAAGGAGAATTACATCAAGCGCTATTCGATCGAGCAGCGCTGCTACGGTGGCGCCATTCCGAAGTCGGGTGTCGTCATCGACGAATCGTCGGGGTCGACGGGGCAGCCGAACAACTGGGTGCGCAGCGCGGCCGAACGCAGCGACGTCAAGCGCATCCTGCAACTGAACTATCAGCTGGTGTTCCGCGACTCCGGCAAGATGCTGCTGAACTGCTTTGCGCTCGGGCCGTGGGCGACCGGCATGAACGTGTCGATGTCGCTGGTCGACGTCGGCATCATGAAGTCGATCGGCCCCGACAAGGCCAAGCTGATCAACACGCTGAAGCTGTTCGGACCGAAATACCAGTACCTGATATTCGGCTACCCGCCGTTCATCCGCTCGGTGGTCGACGAATGCGATCTCGACCTGAGCGCGTACCACATCGATTTCATCGTCGGCGGGGAAGGGTTGTCGGAAGCGTTGCGCGACCATCTGCTGCGCAAGGCGAGCACGGTGATCTCGTCGTATGGCGCGTCGGACCTCGAGATCAACATCGGCGTCGAGACGCCGACGACGATCGGCCTGCGGCGTGCGTTGCTCACGCGGCCCGAGCTGTGCCGCGAGCTGTTCGGCCGCGATACGCCGCCGATGATCTTCCAGTACAACGCGCTCGATTACGTGATCGAAACGAATGACGATGGCGAACTGCTGGTGACCATCGGGCGGCAGTCGGGCGCGGCGCCGAAGATCCGGTACAACATTCGCGATTCGGGTGGGACGTATCGATTCCGCGAGCTGAACAGGCGTCTGTCGGCGCATGGCATGCGCCTGCAGGATTTTGCCGCGCGGACCAGCCATTTCCCGTTCCTGTTCGTGTACGGCCGCAACGATTCGAGCGTGCCGTTCTATGGCGCGAAAGTGTTCCCGTCCGACATCGAGCAGGTTCTGTCCGCTTCGCCGGTGCTTCATGACGCGATCAGCACGTTCCAGCTCGCGACGACCGAGGATGCGCAGTTGACGAGTTTCCTGCACCTCCATCTCGAACGGGCGTTGGGCAGTGCGCCGATGCCGCTCGACGATGCGGCGCTGCATGGCGAGATGGTCGAAGGCATGAAGCGCGTGAATCAGGATTTCCGCGAGGTGTCGAGGCTGTTCGATCCGAAGCAGGTGGTCGTGCATCTGCATGAGCACGATACGGGGCCGTTCAAGGGGCGGGATATCCGGATCAAGAACAGGTATATCGCGTGAGTGACGGGGTAGAGAGCGCCCCGGCCGCATACGTGACGCGCGTTCAGGCCAGGGGTACAACGACGTAGTAGAACGAGATAAAAAAATGCTGAAAACACTTGGACCACGTGCGGCACTTGTACTCCCTCTTACGCTCATGCTCGCGGCATGTGGGAGTGGCATTGACAAAAAACTGGATACCACGAATGCGGATACTTATCGCGCCTCGCTTGACGTCGCGGCGAAAGACATGTCCGACAAGGACAAGCAGGCCTTCGATTGGGCGGTGCAGGACCTCACGGTCGATGCCGTTCGCCAACGGTATCCGGACAGCACGCCTCGTGAAATCATTCGAGCCGAAGCAAAGGAAGTCAATGAAACGTATCCAGCTCGAATCAAGCAACTCGAGGTTGAGTTGCCCCGTTACGATGCCGCACTTGCTCAAATCAAGGCCATCAAGGTCACGGGTGCAGCCTTTTCCCTTGGCAAGGACTTCTTTGGCTTGCAACCGACGATTACAGCGACTGTCCACAATGGCGGCAACTTGCCGGTCAGTTCACTGAGGTGGCACGCCGAACTTTACGTAGACGACGGAAAAGACCCGGTAGCGGAGAGTGATCCGGTCGATATCTATGAACATGGTCTGAACCCCGGTGCAACCGCCGATCGAAAATTCGTGATCGGCTTTGTATCCGGAGACACGGCATGGAAAACGCTGGCCATCCAGAATGCGAAAACTACTCGTGTAGTGCTCACTGTCGATCCTGATTCAGTTAAGGATTTCAGTAATCACCTGTATATGGATGGCGCGCCCTACGCGGAGCTCTCCCGACGAAGGGACGTGGTCAAGACTGCCCAGCAGCTCGCTTCGTATTGAGTGAGCGGCGGCCTGGCAGGTTCACGCGCAGAAGCGGCAGATGTCCATCTCCGTACGAAGACATTTGCTTGCTTCAGCGTGAACTGCTTAGCTAGCCAGGTGAACATGCGCTTGCGGATCAAGACCTCGCCGGCAGCGCAACTTGCTGGCGCGCGATTGGAAAATCACGTTGACTGAAGGACGGCGATGATTCGCTTTCCGAGTTGTTGAGTGTTCGCCTCGGTCCCGCTGTCATATTGCGTTGAGATATCCAGCTGTTGAGCGAGCTTGCGTAGAACTGGGCTTGCCGGAGACACAATCTGGCCATCCCGTTCGAGTTGAATGACGCCGCTCGCTAACCGTCTGATAACGTATCCATCGTAGGTTTCCTCCTCTTCTTCTGCCGCTGAAGACGCAGGTTCCCAAGAAACTTCTTCCTGATTTCGCAGAAGCTGCCTGACCTTCTCGGCAGCTTCAAGTGTGCGGTCCGCCCAAGCTCGAGAAAGCACATAGGTCATCCCATTGAGGGAGAACATTTCATCGGGGCCAAAGAAATATCGGAGCTTCTTTCCTGGAAATAATGCTTGGAACGTCGCTTCATCTGCCTGACCCGGCGCTGACAGGAAGAGGTCACGCTTTCGCCAGGTGATTGCTTCACGAATCTCGTCAGGCGAGTGCCCTTGCCGTATGGCCTCGCGTACGAGTGCAAGCATCAGTCGGCGCTTAGGCAGATTGGGATAGAGCGTATCGCCGATCGTCACATCGTATCGAGTCGTGTCCCGAGTCGTGGTCCGTACGCTGTCTTGCTCGATAGATTTTTCGCGTAGCGCGACGGTATATTGAGCAGTCTGCGGAAGGGGGATGACCTGCTGGATGTCCAGCAAAATGCGAGCATCGACGGCGTGCGGGCGCATCTGGACGCATCGGATGTCCAGGTTGCCCTGCTTGTTCAACCAGAGGACAGCCGTCGTCAGCTCGGAAGAAAAATTGGCCGATGCCAGCACAATGCGCACGGTATCGGTGAAGACGATTGGACCTTCATCAACCTCCAGAAATTCTCGAAGCGCTTGCTCTGGGTCTTCACTCGAACCGTTGTCAGCCAGGTACTTCCGATGAGCAGCGACTGCCTGCTCGAATCGCATCGTCGAAATCATTGCGGCGTATCGCAACGCTTGAAGATCCATATGGGCACCGTCGTCGCGTTTCAACTCAACGACAACCAAATTTGCATCCTCGTCCACGCACAGCAAGTCAATGCGGCGATTCGCGCCGGCCCAATCACCGAACTCTTCTGCGATAACTTTCGTCCGCACGCCGGGAGTGATGGCTTCAATATGCGCGCGCACCGCTCTTTGGATATCGCTTCTTTCCCGAAGTCCGAGGTTTCCGAAAGTGCCGAGAGGGATAGGATGCAGGCCGTCGCCTGCGATTTCAAACAACGCCATATGGTTACCTGTTAGCTGAAGGAGCAGTCGATGGATTATCTAACTTTAACGGCCGAATTCCAATAAGATGAGCAGTAGTGAAATAAATATCACGCGCCTTCATTAAACTCACGCCGCATCATTTAAGGCACGTGCCGGCGACGAACCGGCACATGCTGAGCTGAACGACGTGCCGCATTACACAAGCGGATAGTTCATCGACGCCGCACACTTTGGGCAAAGCGTGCGGACCCGGCCGTCCGTGTGCCCGCGTAGTGCTGCCGGATGACCGCAACGTTCGCACGTTTGCTGGCTCATCCGCGCGGCGGAAGCCAGCCAGCTGTCCACCTCGCCAGACACATTTCCTCGAACACGAAATCGCAAGCTGCCAAGCCTTTCCCTTACGTCAAGCACAAGCAACAGCGATTTGCGCGCCTCCGCTTCAAGCCTGCACGAGAGTTGGTCGAGGATGGAATACCAGCCGTCATCACACTCGAATCGACAACTGCCGGAGTACCGGGGCACCAGCGCCTGATAGATGGTCGGATAGGTTGCCGTCAAACGGCTCTCGAGTTCTTGGTTCATCTGGAAGTTCGCGTACTCAATGAATAGTCCAGCCGGATTCGTTGTTGATGCCGTACGGCACGTGCCCGGTCGCAACCAGGTGCGCAGCTGATTCGCAATTGCATACGTGGTCGTCAAAGAACATGTCCGGCTCGAATTCGGCGAGGAAGCCGGATTTGCTCCTGCCTCCCAGGAACAGGGCTTCGTCGACAGTGATACCCCACGCCATCAACGTGCGGATTGCGCGTTCATGTGCCGGGGCGCTACGTGCCGTCACCAAAGCCGTACGTACCTTGATTGCGGACAAGTGCGAATCGTGAAGCGCTCGTAGCCCAGCGAGGAACGGCTTGAGCGGACCAGGGGGAAGGGGCGTGCGCGCGTGACGCGTTTCGTGGTCGTTGAATGCCTGCAACCAATGCTGCCTGAACACACGCTCTGCTTCGTCGCTGAAAAGGATGGCATCGCCATCGAAGGCGATGCGCAACTCATCGTCGTTCATGTATCCGGAAGTGCCCGGCGCTGGATAGACAAAAGCGGAAGGGATCCCCACAGCCATCGCGTCTTTGACATCCCGGGCATGCGTCGACAGGAACAGGCTTGCGTTGAGCGGCGCGAGATATCGGTGGGGCGGTGCCCCGCCGGTGAAGATGGCACGGTGAATGTCCAGCCCATGGTGGCGGACGGACGTGAACACCCGCAGGCCGGTGACGGGATCGTTGCGCGACAGGATGGCGACCTCGACGACGCGGCTGCTGTTGCGATTGAACGAGAGGAGCTTTCGTATCAACGGAAGCACGGCGCCGGGGGCGGCCGGAACATCGAGTTTTGCGGCCTGCAGCGCTCGGTAGGCCGACAGGCCTTCTTCACGAAACACGAGGTTCTCTGATCCGAAATCGAACAGTGCACCAGAGGAAACGACGACCGTGATTTTTATATCTGAATTCATGGGGTCTCCAGTGATTGCGTGCAATGGTGAAGGACGCTTGGGACAAATCCTGTCCCTTAGGCTTTGCTGAAGGTATCCGCATGTTCGAAAGCGTCTGTGATTGCGTCGCCCATCTTTTGACCAGCCCATATATCGCCAATCGGCGTGACTGTTCTTGTCCTGCTCGTCCTCGGTACACCTGCTCGACGTTCGCTTGACGTACAGCATGCTCGGAAATGCCGGTTCGGGACATGAACTGTCCCGAACGCGTACCACCATCGAGCCAGATGCATGAATCAAATAGCCGGCCGTGCCCCTAAAGTCGGGCGGCTATCGCGTCGTTAAGTCGATGGGGTATTTCTCGGCTCGAAGCGCGAGATGTGGATGACCTGTACCGCGACAGCGGTCCGGCGCGAATCCGGACCTGCTGGTTCGGTGTTGAAACAACAAGACAAACTGGAGCGTTTCATGCTTAACAGAGAGGCGGCCTCAACCGCACGGAGCCAACTCGAGGCAGCAGCCAAGGAATATGACAAGCGTCAGGGTGTCGTGCAGACGCTCGCAACGGATCTCTACAACTTGCGGCGCGAGAGCAGCGAATTGCTGATCGGTGAGGTCGAAGCGTACGTCAACGGCCTCGCGTCGACGCCGAAAGAGTTCGACCGCGCGTTCGCCGAATACAAGGTCGAGTACCGGACGTTCGAAGGTGTGGTGACCGAGGTCGACCGCCAAATGCACGACATCAACGTGACCGGCGGCGCGGCGACCGGCGTCGGCGTGGCTGCCGGCGCATCGACCGCCTTGCTCGCGCCTACTGCGGCGATGGCCATTGCGACCACGTTCGGTACCGCCTCGACGGGTACCGCAATCGCATCGCTCTCCGGTGCTGCTGCGACCAACGCCGCACTGGCGTGGCTGGGCGGTGGCGCGCTGGCGGCGGGCGGCGGCGGGATGTCCGCCGGCGGGGCGTTGCTGGCGTTGGCCGGTCCGGTCGGATGGACGCTTGCCGGTGCCGCGGTCGTCGGCGGTGGCGTCTTCATGTGGCGCGCCAATGCGAAGGTCGCGGAAGAGGCACACCAGCGACGAATTCCGATCGAAAAGGGTATCGCATCGCTTCGCCTGGCCGCGAGCGAGATCGACGGCCTCAAGACGCTGACGCAGAACCACTCGGCCGGCATGAATTCCTTGCTCGCCCAGTTGAGGCAAACCGCGCCGACCGACTATGCACAGTTTTCGGCAGCAAACAAGGACGCTCTCGGTGCCCTCATCAATCACGTGCGTGCGCTGTCTGCGTTGCTGAATAAAACGATCCTGGCGAAGGCGCCGTGAGCCGAAAATGACAATCAAATCATCTGCTGACCTCGGTGGAAGCGATGCTTTGCTCGGGTCCTCAACTTCCTTTCGGACATCGAGCCTGACCGACCAGGCTGCGGGCGTCGTGGTCGATGCCGTCAACAGTGCGCGTTTGGCTGCGGAAGCCGCGCTACAAGCGGCGCAGGATCGGGCGTTTGACAGCGCGATGGGGGCCATGAATACGTTGCGCGAGTTCATCGGGGAACCCGGGAAGATCCTGGGCCGTATGGATACGAAGCACGGGGAAGTCGCCGAGCAAGTCGAAGTCGCTGTTCGCAGGGCACGAGACTTCCTGGCTCAGGTCACGCCCGGTGCGACCTTCGACGGCGTGGGGCGGACCGCACCGATGGACTACCGGATCGACGGCGTCGACTTTCAGTCGAAGTTCATCAACGGCTCGAGCAAGGGGTTGACGCATGTGCTCGAACACATGGACAAATACAAGAGCTTCGCGACCGACGGCGTTTATCACATCCCGAAGGACCAGCATGCCCAGATTCTCGAGGTTCTGAACGGCAACACCGGCGATCTGAGCGACAAGACGATCCGGGCGATTCACGAGAAGGTCGCACAGATCGAACTTGTGAGCGGCAAGCCGTTTTCGGAGGCCGTACAGCCGTCGGTATCGACATACGGCGAAGTCCAGCTCGGCAAGGTCGACGAGACGGTGAACGGGCACGAACAGGATCTCAAGCAACAGAACGAGGCACTCAAGGACCAGATTCGCATCGAACACGAGCCTTCGGTTGCCGAGGGCTTGAAGGCTGCGGGTGGTGCGGCGGCTGTTGGGGCGGCAGTGACATTGACCACGAAGCTGTGGCAGAAGTACCGGGACGGAAAGAACATCTTTGCCGGGGATTTCACTGCCGAAGACTGGACGGAAGTCGGACTGTCCACGGCAAAGGGCGCCGCGGGCGGTGCCATTGCCGGCGGGGCGATATACGCGCTCACGAACTGTGCCGAGATGTCCGCGCCGTTTGCCGGTGCTTTTGTCAGCGCCGCCAAGGGCATGGCGTCACTGGTCGCCGACTATCACGCAGGAAGAATTTCACTTGACGCGCTGATCGACAACGGAATGTTCGTATGCAGCGATGCGGCCATCGTCGGGTTGTGCACGGCGGCCGGTCAGGCATTGATTCCGGTGCCGGTTCTTGGTGCCGTCGTGGGTTCCATCGCGGGCAAGTTCATATCGAACTTCGTCGGGAAAAAGGCGCGCGAAGTGACCGACCGGCTCGCCGAGCGTATGAAGCGTATCGTCTCTGCGCTCGATGCCGAGGTACGAAAGGTTCTTGCCTTCCTCGATGAAGCGTTCGACCGGCTGGGAGATCTGACGGTGGTAGCGTTCGATCTTGCGACTAACACGCATCTGCGTGAGTCGAGTCTGGCGCTTGCGCGGGCGCATGGCGTGAGCGATTCGCTTCTCATCAAAAGTGACGCCGATCTCGATGCTTTCATGACAGGGC
Source organism: Burkholderia cepacia ATCC 25416 (assembly GCF_001411495.1). Taxonomy (NCBI): domain Bacteria; kingdom Pseudomonadati; phylum Pseudomonadota; class Betaproteobacteria; order Burkholderiales; family Burkholderiaceae; genus Burkholderia; species Burkholderia cepacia. The sequence continues at coordinate 2,190,426 of NZ_CP012982.1, forward strand.
GATAGGCACTGTCGAACACAACCAAGGAACGTTCAACATGGCGATTTTCTGGCTGGCGCTGATGTCAGTGCTCAATGGATGCCTCGAGATTCTGGGAACCCTGCTTGGCACGGCGCTGGCGGCAACCTTCGTTTGCTTTCTGATTGCGGCACTGGTCGCGGCGATAGTCGAAATGTTCAAGGATGAGGGCCTGGCATTCTGATGTGTCACACGTATGCCGCGAGTGTCGAATACGCTTGAAGGACCTTGATGCGATCGGCATTCTGGATCCGGTCAACGAGACTGTTCGTGGTAGTAGCGGCAACATAAACGGAGAAAAAATTTGGACTACGAGTTCGAAGAGAAGTGGTGGAGTCTGAGTGCACTTCTTCAAGTCGCGGATGACGACGATCTCGTCATTCTGGTCGAGCACCTGACCGACAAGGGGAAAGGGCGGAGTTCCTTATCGGATACGAGGCTCAAGCAATTGACGGCATGTAGCACGTCGGGTGTATTTGGACACAGTGATCGCAACGATATCGCAAGGGAGATCCGGTTGTTCGGGGGCAACAGTTTTGCCAACGCGTTGCGTGGAGGAGAAGGTGCTGCGTATCAGGGGCTGGTTATTGATGCGGCGAAACACTTGAAGGTCGACGTGGAGGGCTGGGAGTCTGCGCCATCCGTGGAGACCCAGATTCTTCGAAAGTTGTTCCTGAATGCGCTCGATGCCATGCCCGACGACAAGCGCCAGGCGACCTTGTCGCATATCGGCTTGAGCGGGTTGACCGAATCGGGGCGGGCAGAGATTGCCGCTGCGCTGCGTGAAGCGCCCGCCCATGGCGAGATCCGGATGAGGGTGGCGGCCTTTGTCGCCGAGTCGACGGCATCGTCTGTTCTCGGCAGAGGGCTTGCGGTCGCGGGCGGGGCCGGCGTGGGGGCGGCCATGCTGGCGTCCGGCGCCCTGGCAGCCGCCGCGACTGTCGTTGTTCCGTTCTCGCTGGTTTACAGCGCGATGGCCCTGGCGGCACCGGCGTATCGCGTGTTCGTCCCTTGTGTCGTTCAGGTGGCTTACATTCGGGAAAAGGCGCGTTACACCATCAGGAACGGCGGAACACTCGACGTCGTCGGGTCGTCGGCTGCGTCGGAAACGATGCCGTCGATGCCGCCCATCCCGGAGATCGGGTCGCATGTGATACCCTCGCTTCCGAAGGTCAAGCGCATCAAAACGTACTGACGTCGAATCCAGCTGGTCGTACGAAGGTGGATTCAACGATGGAGGGGCGGTTTTGCCGACCCTCCATTCGATTGCAGTATGTCTGCCGAGGTCACGAATCCATCGCAGGGGGTACCGGTGTCTTTCCGGCTGCGCCGTATCGGGCTGCAAGTCTGGTGTATTCGTCCGCAAACTCGTTGCGCAGCGATGCGGGCGAGAGAATTTCGGCATTCGCACCGAAGGAACGCAGCCACCAACGCAGTTTCAGGCTTGGAACGACGGTGCCCGTCGCTTTCAACCTTCCGTCCGGGAGGATTTCCAGTTCCTGGTCCCTTGCCATCGGTGTTTCCTTGAGGTGGTTTCCGGCGTTGCCATCGAAGGCGATACTGAGATGAATGGGCGGCTCGGTCATGAAATTGAACGCCTGCTCGCCATCGATGTAGGTCCGGAGATGGAAATCATCAGGATAGTTGAACGTTTTTCCGGATTCGCCTGCCGAAATGATCCGATCGAGCCGGAAAAGGCTTCGAAGCCACTGGATTCGCGGCTTGTCCTTGCGCGGTTCGAATGCAGGATCCTGCGCCACCATGTACATCGCACCCGCAGACTCGACCAGCGCAAGCGGCCACAGGATTTTCGGCTTCAAGTCGTCCGTATCGGCCTTTCCGGCCGGACGATATCTGACGACCACTTCGCGCTCGAAGAACGTTGCGGTTGCGATGACCTGAAAGATGTCTTCGCGTAGATTGGGACGAATGAGCGTGAAGTTGCCGTCAACCGAGTCGACCTTGTCGGGCCACGCCTGGTATAAGCGGTTGTCGACCTTCTCCTGTGAGAGTCGCACGTCGGCGGCGGCGAAGAGCGGTTCGAGATCCCTGGTCACCGCGGCGGGGAGCTTGGTTCCGGCGAACCGCTGAAGGATGTGGAAGGCGACAGCCTCGGCCGCGCTCATGAGACTGGGGCTGTCACGCGTGCCTTGCAGCCAGGGCTTTCGCTGCCAAAGCAGTTCACGCCCGCTGGAGATCGAGAGCACCATTTTGTTTTTCTCGAGCCTCATCAGTTCCCGCAAGACTTTCTTCGGATACTTCGTGCGATGTCCTCGTTCTTCGAGTTGTCGTCGAACCTCGGACGTGGAAATCCAGTCCGTTGCGTCCCTGTGAGTCGGCAGGATACGCAGAATGGCTTCGTCAAGCGATGTTGTCACTGGTCCCTCGGTTGTGGCTTTGGATCATTTTTTCGCGTGTCGGCAATGCGACCATATGCGATGTCGCCAATGCTAAAGAAGAATCAAATTTTACGTTCGATCGGGACATTACTTGTCTCGATGGCGCATTAACGTTGCTCGACTGCCCGGTGTTGCATTGCGATCCGTTCGTCTGTTGCCGTGCTCTATTCCGAGGGCGCACGACTGGGGCGCGGCTTGCCGCGATGGCTTACCGGCAGTTCGCGGCTGGAAAACTACGATTCGCGATGGCTTCGTGGCATTGGATGATTTCATTGCCTGGGCGAAATTCTGAATTTGCCGGCTCTTCGCTAAAGTCGACGCGCCATTTGCCGATAGTCTTTTATGTATCGCAGCATCTTGTCAGGTCACTCGATTAAAGGAAGCTGTAATGAAAAACTACACCGTATCTTACGAATTGCGCAAAGGATCGAACTACAGCCGACACACCGCATCGGTCAAAGCGGAGTCGGATTTCATGGCCGTGAAGCAGGCGGAAGGCAAAGCCCGCAGCCAGAACCCGAGCAAATTTTCCAGTGGTTACGAATTCAACCTGATCGAAGTTCGCTAACGGGAGACGGATGTGGGCAAGTATTTTGGTTTGGGCGACGACTGGAAGGATCTGACTGGCAGCTATCGAAGCGGCGGGGATCGTGCAGCTGCAGGTCTTAAGCTGCTCGGGAAGGGGCTGTTCAACGTTGGCAAATTCGCGGTCACCGAGGTTGCTCCCGGCATGGTTTCCGCAGTCGGGAAGCGGGCAGAAGAACACCTCGAAAAGAATCGCGACACCATGTCGTCGGAGCAGATCGAGCGTACCGAAACGTTCACTGCCAATGCCCGGCAGGTGCGAGAGCGTCACGAGAAGATTCGTGACGTCGACTATAGGGTTGCCGAGCTGGAAACGGAACTGCAAAAACTCCCGGAAGGCGACTACCGGCGAGACGAGCTGGAGGCCAAGATCGAGGACCTGCGCGGTTCCCGGCCATCCAACGCATTTCAAGACTAGAAAGGCGAAGTCGCTGTCTCGATAGAGCGATGTCAAGCCTGCTTCTGACGACAAAGGGCGTGCGGCGTTCTTTGTCGCTTTTTCTTCTCGCGACAGTATGTAGCCGCCGTGTCATCGACAAGGATGGAGCGATGCAGAAACTGGACGACGAGGGGGAGCGCGAACCGCTTGGCGCAGCAGGCTCCATCCTGGACTTGTCACCAATCCGGACCTTATTGGTCGGTGCCGGACGTCGAGACGCAATAGACACGTACAACAGCAATACCTTGTGACAAGGCTCAAGTCGAGCGGCAAGTCTTCGTGCTTTCCGTTCTGGAATCGTACCCATGTGGAAAAACGCGAATACCGTCAAATCCAATCTTGAAGCGAGTATCGGCGTGCTGCTGGAACAGCATCACAAAGTCTTTCCCGGCGGGGAGTCGGAACCTCGGCGGGTAAAGACGTTGATAACCGATACGTTCGTCTCCGGTCTCGAAAACGCGATTTCGGACGAGATGGATGGGTGGAGTGCGTTCGCGATGGGCGGATGGATCGATCACTATCCGCAAGCGAACTTCAATGGTGATGCGGCGGAACTGGGCGACCTGTTGCTGGTTCTTGCAATTGCAGGTGCCGCGCCCACGACGAAGCGAGCAATTCTCTTTCAGGCGAAGCGCTTTGGTCAGACCGCTTCGGTACCCGACAACGAGCCGGCGCAGCTGAAACTTTATCAAGATTGGCCGCCTTTCAAGATGTCTGGAAAGCCTGGAAAGAAGAAGGGGGCAACGACATCTTCCGGCGGTAAGGCGATGGGCGAGTACGACATCATTCCGCCAAACGACCACCATTCGAAAAAGCGTCATGGAAAGTATCTGCTCGTCAAGACGGAGGCGTCTCAAGGAGACCGTCACGACGACCTGTGGAAATGGTTTGAGCCTGATGTAGGCAGTGCATGCGCAGGCTCGTTCGCATCGGCAATTGCAGAATTTGTCTTGCAGCACGCCGATGTAGGCAGGGCATTTAGTTATCGGCTGCCGCCGGGGTGGATGCAGAGGAAGCGTTGCATCGATCCATCGAAGGCAGGTGCCAATCCGCAGAAGCTGGGGTGGGACGAGATGATCTCAGTACTCGTTTCGTATGCCGAGAAGCGGAAAATAGGTAACGTCGATACGAGCAAAATTGGAATGCCAAGCAACCTGGCTGCAGTCGCGAACGAGAAGCAGGGGCAGGCGGGGGCGGTGATGACCCAGGGCGCGCGACGGGAAATCTGTTCGATGATGCAGTCGGGATATGTGCGGTGTGTTGAGGCGGTCGAGGAGCGGCTGCATGAGTATTGTCGGCAGATTGGATATTTCAATGTGGACTTCCTCAATATCAACCAGCGGGCACGTTTTCTCGTGGACCATGTTTGGAAGCTGCCTCCGTATTATTCCGGCCGCAGAATCGGTGGCGCTTGGGATGGCCCGCCGGATGATTCCGATCGGCGATTCGACGAAGCGGATCCGCCCCAAGGCATGGCCGTTTTACATGTGACATTGCTGCCTGTCCCCCCGAAGCGGCGAGACTGAGGCGATATCGGATGTCGTCGCGCGTATCGATGCTTTGACGTCGCGACTGCTCGCGGCGCTGGCACGTGCCGGCGGCGTCAGATTGGTGGTTTGCAGTGGAGAATGAGGCGACGGTGTGTGCCAGCGTCGCATTTCTAATCAACTCTGGAGGCGAGGCCGGGTTCGCGGCACGATGCGTGGTAAGAGAACAGGATTCCTGTCATCGCTTCGATGTTGCTGATCCAGGTCGAAATGGCGGCTCCAGACAAAATCGATGAAACAGTACGGGGCGTTATGGTGACCAGAAGAAGACCGGCGCAAGTTGCGGCCTACGATGTCGACCTTTTTCAGCAATTCGTTAGTGACCCGGATCTCGGTCTCGCAATCGAAGCGCTCAAGCGGGCCAACGATATCTTCGACATTATCGAGCCGCAAGAAACTCAGCATTCGCAGATACTGCAGTGGTTGCTCAACCCACGTGAGGGGCACGGGCAAGGCGACGCCTTGTTCAAGGACTTCCTGACGGCAGCATGGACCAACTGTTATGCGGAGGACGGGCCTAATACCGACTTCTTTTCGCACTGGGCACCCGCGCGCATCAATATAACGGGTTTCCATTCGATTCTGCTGTTGCGCGAATATCGCATCACAAACGGAAATCATCTCGATTTCTTCATTGTTGATCCAGTGAACCGATTTGTCATCGTCGTCGAGAACAAGTACAAGGCTCAGCATGGGAACGAGCAACTCAAGCGATATCGTCGGTCGGTGCAGCAACTCGTCGCCAGTCATCCGGGTTTCAAAAACTTCCACGTCGCGCTCATCGCACTAGACCGGGGGCGTTCGAGGCAACTGAAGCTGAGCGAGATGAAAAAATACTGGGTATACCTCGATTACACCTGGCTAGAGGCCGGCGCGAGCCGCGCTGAGTCGCAGATGCGTCGTGGCAATCAAACCGCGAACCTGCTGATTTCTTACTGCCAGCGACAGTCAGACTACGAGTCGCAAGCCGAGAAGGATGTTGACACCATTCTTGCGCGATTGACCCGACACTACCGGTCGTTGCTGACACCGCTCGCCGAAGCCCGGATGACGAAGCTGAGCAAGACCCAAGGGGTGACACCTGGTGATCCTTCAAGTGACATCTGGCTATTCACCCAGCATTACCCGGAGTTGGTAGCTCGCTTGACGCATCTTAAGAACCTCGCGTTCCTCCGGTCTGACCTGGCCGAGGAACTGCCGTCGGTAAAGTTTGAGTACGAAGAGGGTGACGCATGGATTCAGATATTCGACAAAGCGTGGTATCCATACACACATGCCGATGAGAATGATGTCCGCTGGTGGCCATTTTTCATTCGCGTGCGTTACATTCCGCCTGAATTGATGATGGACGATGAGAAGGAGCTGAGCGCCGACGAGAATCTTTACCGCGTGATGGTCGTCTATTGGGAATCGTATCTCAAGCCGGATACCGCAGAGCGGGCACGGGTGGCGATTCGCGAGAAATTTCCCGAGTTGTCGGGCGGCCGACAGAACGCTCATGTTCGCAGGGTGGAGAAAGATGCGGTCAAAGAAAGTAACCTTGTCTCCGAGGTGCTGCGCAGATATCGAATGCTTTGCTCGGCGCTGCAAGGTGTGTGATTTGACTGCTTCGCGTTTTCAACGCGCATTGCTTTCTTTGGTTCCGGTTCGATTGGAGCTTTTCGAGTAGCAGGTCATTCGGCGCGACTGCAATGACCGGGATCTCGTATCTCACTAGCGTCAGCGGCCGTGCTTCAGTTCCACCGCCGTGAAGAGACGGATTCTCCTGCATCGGCTGGCGATCTGCGAGCTTGAAAGTCCCAGTACAAGGGCCGGATCAATGATGCCGTCAGGCTGTAGTGCGGTTCTCCGACACTTCTTGCCCGACACCCGCTTTTCGGTATAATGAACCATCGTTCGGAATGTCGAACGAGAGAAACCAAGCATCCAGAGTCGGATTATCCGACGCCAACCTGCCCTCCCGGGCAAGGTGGACGCCCTTGAGGCGATGCGGCCGATTTACGGCAACGAAACGGGAGCAGCATGGCTGGCACCGGTTCGATAACCACTCAACCGGAGCAATCATGCGCCAGGATACCGCTGCTTCCCGCCAGACCGTCTGTGAAGACTGGTCGCACCTCCTTCCCGGTTTCACGCTCACGCATACGGTTCATCTCGTTTCGGGATTGAATCCGGGCATCGTGTCGACAGCGGCTGCCGTACTCGAAGGCGAAACCGCCACGGTCGACCGGTGGGCCATCGCCCGCTGTGGCGACGTTCTCGAGCAGAAGATCGTTCTCGGGGAAATGACGGAAGGGCAAGCGGTTCGGCTGCGCGATCGACTTGCCGCGCTCGATGGCGTGCTGCGCACGAGGATGGAACATCATTTCGTTCGTGCCGGTTCGGCCGCCTCCGGGAATTGACCGGAGGGTGGCCGTCAGGCGATGCATGATCGTTGTCGCCGCTCGGCTGATGTTGGTGCCAAATGAAAGCGCTCTGCGTCGCGTGCACATTGGACGCCACCGGTATTTTTTCCCACGGCCGCCCTTTGATCGCCGCGCGGCCAGTGCCAATTCATTGAACATTTCCGAGAGACTTGTGCGGAGCGAAGTCGAGCCGCCTGTTGCTCGTTGCGCGCGTGCCACTCCACATGCATGCGACCGACTCAAAGGCACGCTGACCCAGGACGGTAAGATATCGACGGGCCTGCTGCCGACTCCTTGGCTGATTGTGGGCGATATTCTCAATCATGAGAGATTGAAGATGATGGATGATGATTTTGTGCGGGCGCGAACGGCATTGAGATCATTCATGTTGGAAATGAATCATTGGGAAAAGGGTTTTTATAAGCAGAAGCGCAGTGCCCTGGAGAGTGGGCTCGACGTATCGGAAGTCGATGATTGTGCTCGGAAGGCGCTTTCGGGTATTTTCGAGAGATGGACATTGCGGGATAAGACAAACCAAGGTCGTCTGATTGACTTGGGTTGCTCGGATCCGCCGACATACGACCCTGAAACTGACGTTGAAGATGGCGTGGAATCCGCCGACGGAGAGGTGGTTTTCATCATTCGTCAAACCGTCGGGATGTTGGCGATATTCCGAATCACCATGAAGAACGACGCGGGCGAGTGGAGGGTGAGAAAAAAGGAATTCGTCAATTTTAAGGACAAGTGGCAGCGGTCAGTGCTGTAGCGAGCGCTACCCGACCTGCTGTTCCGGTTCGGTGTCGTTCAAACCGGCGCGCCTCCCGAGGTGCGGGAGAACCGGATGAGAAACTGCTTGCAAGGGCCGGTGGTGCTTCAATCGCGTATGGTGCTGCGCCATCGTGGAATCGACCGTCGTGTACCGCATCAAAAGCGTTCCGGACAGGTCTGGCAATGCTTCGGGGCAGCTCGCCCCCCGTCCACGGAACGCTTCTATGAGACCCCACGGAACAGTTTCATTTTCTGCGAACAGCACCTCAGCACACCCGGCCCACCTCACTCCACCGTCACCGACTTAGCCAGATTCCTCGGCTTATCGATATCCGTCCCCCGCGCCAACGCCGCGTGATACGCCAGCAGTTGCATCGGCACCGTATGCAGAATCGGCGAAAGCGGCCCGTAGTATTCGTTGAGCCGAATGACCTCGATCCCGTCGCCCGGCACCAACCCGCAGTCCACATCCGCGAACACAAAAAGCCGGCCGTTTCGCGCACTGACCTCATGCATGTTCGACCTGAGTTTCTCGAGCAGCATGTCGTTCGGCGCCACCGCAATCACCGGCATCTCGTTGCTGACGAGCGCCAGCGGCCCATGCTTCAGCTCCCCGGCCGGATAAGCCTCCGCATGAATATAAGAAATCTCCTTCATCTTCAGCGCGCCCTCGAGCGCGATCGGATAATGCATCCCGCGCCCGAGAAACAGCATGTTGTCACGCCTTGCGAGCAGTTCCGACCACGCCATGATCTGCGGTTCCAGCGCGAGCACTTTCGACATTGCATCGGGCAGATGCCGCAGCGCCCGCAGATGTTCCTTCTCCGCGTCGTCGCTCAACCGCCCACGCATTTGCGCAAGCGATAGCGTGAGCAGAAACAGCGCGACGAGCTGCGTCGTAAAAGCCTTCGTCGAAGCCACCCCGATCTCGACCCCCGCGCGCGTGACGAACTGCAGCGCGCATTCCCGCATCAACGCGCTCGTCGCAACGTTGCAGATCGCGAGCGTATGCATCATTCCGCTTTGCTTCGCGACATGCACGGCGCCGAGCACGTCGGCCGTCTCGCCGCTTTGCGACACCGCGACGACGAGCGTGCGCGGGTTCGGCACATTGTCGCGATAGCGAAACTCGCTCGCAATTTCCACGCTGGCCGGCAGCTTCGCGATGCTCTCGATCCAGTACTTCGCCGTGAGCGCCGCGTGATAACTCCCGCCACATGCGAGCAACAACACCGAATCGACGTCGTTGAAAACCCGCCACGCACCATCGCCGAACAGCTCCGGCATGATCGAAGACACATCGAGCAGCGTATCGGCCACCGCCTGCGGCTGCTCGAAGATCTCCTTCTGCATGTAGTAGCGATACGACCCGAGATCGGCCGCGCCGCTATGCGCGGCGACCCGCTGCACCGCGCGCTCGACGCGCTGGCCGGCGGCATCGACGATCCAGTAGCGATGCAGCTGGATATCGGCAACGTCGCCGTTCTCGAGGTACGCGATCCGATCGGTGATCCCCGACAGCGCAATCGCGTCGGACGCCAGAAAATTCTCGCCCTCACCGACGCCGACGACGAGCGGCATCCCGTCGCGTGCGCCGACGATCCGGTGCGGCTCGTCGCGGCACATCACCGCGATCGCATAGCTGCCGCGCAGTCGCGCGACCGCGCGCCGTACCGCATCGAACAGATCGCCGTCATACAGGTGGTCGACCAGGTGCGCGATCGCCTCGCTGTCGGTCTGGCTCGCGAACACGTAGCCTTGCGCCTGCAGTTCGGCGCGCAGTTGATCGCAGTTCTCGATGATCCCGTTATGCGACAGCGCGATGCGCGCGTTCGCGTCGCTCGGCGAAAAGTGAGGATGCGCGTTGAGCGTGACGGGCGCGCCATGCGTGGCCCAGCGCGTGTGCGCGATGCCGGTGTAGCCCGACAGCGCTTGCCCGGCGATCTCGCGCTGCAGGTTCGCGACGCGGTCGACGCTGCGGGCGCGCGCCAGCGCCCGGTCGCGGTAGACCACCACGCCGCATGAATCGTAACCGCGGTATTCGAGCCGCTTCAGGCCGTCGACCAGGTTCGGCAGGATGTCCCGCTGGGCGACCGCCCCGACAATTCCACACATATCGCGCTCCGTAAATGTCCTGTCTGGATCAGTGAGAGCGATGGTAGAGGGCGTCTGGTGGAATTAAATTTCAAAATGCAAGAACAAATGAAATGGATGGTTGATCATCTATCATGTTGAAATTAAATTTCACACCCAGACGGGAAGGAGCCGCCGATGGCCGGCATCACCCTCGACGATCTCGACCTGCGCATTCTCGCGATCCTGCAGGACGACGCGTCGGTGTCGAACCTGCAACTCGCCGAGCGCGCGCTGTCGTCGCCGCCCACCTGCATGCGCCGCGTGCGGCGGCTGACGGAGGCGGGCGTGATCCGCCGGCAGGTCGCGGTGCTCGACCCGGTGGCGATCGGCACGGCCGTCACCGCGCTGATCGAGATCAGTCTCGACCGGCAGACGGCGGAAGACTACGACGCGTTCGAAGCGTACGTATGCGCGGAGCCGGCCGTCACGCAGTGCTACCGCGTGTCGCCGGGGCCCGATTTCGTCGTGGTGGCCGATCTGGCCGACGTCGCCGAATACGACGAATTCGCGCGCCGGCTGTTCACCGGCGCATCGAACGTCCGCAACGTGCGGACGTTCTTCTCGACGCATCGCGCGAAATTCGAGGCGAACGCGCGGGTCACACATGCGATGCGCAAGCGCGCGTGAAGCGATCGCACGGTTCGCGATGCGCCGGCGATGCGATTACGCGGCCGCGCCGGCCGTTTCGATCAGTTGCAGCGGCTTGCCATACCCGAAGCAATGCGCGGGCTCCGGAAACACGTGCTGCCGCACGTCGTGCGCGTACTGGCGGATCGCGTCGCGCATCACGGCGTTCGCATCGGCGTAACGCTTCACGAAGCGCGGCGTGTACGCATCGAAAGCGCCGATCATGTCCTCGGTCACGAGCACCTGCCCGTCGCACGCCGGCGATGCGCCGATGCCGATCGTCGGGATCGTCAGCGTTTCGGTCAGGTGGCGTGCGAGCGCTTCGGCGGTGCCTTCGATGACGACGCCGAACGCGCCGGCCCGTTCGGCCGAGCACGCGGCGTCGAACACCTGCGCGGCCGAGCGCGGGTCCATCCCCTGCGCGCGGAAGCCGCCCGTTGCGTTGGCCTGCTGCGGCATGAGGCCGACGTGCGCCATCACCGGGATGCCGCGCTCGGTCAGGAAGCGGATCGTGTCGGCCATCTCGCTGCCGCCCTCGAGCTTCACGGCCTGCGCACCGGTTTCGGCGAGCAGGCGCGCGGCGGAGCGATACGCTTGCGCCGGCGATTCCTGATAAGTCGAGAACGGCAGGTCGACGACGACGCACGCCTGCGCGGCGCCGCGTACGACGGCCGCGCCATGTGCAATCATCATGTCGAGCGTGACGCGCAGCGTATCGGGCATCCCGTACAGCACCATGCCGACGGAGTCGCCGACGATGATCACGTCGGCCACTTCGTCGACGAGTTTCGCCATCGGCGCGGAGTAGGCGGTCAGCGAGACGAGGTTGCCGACGCCCTTGGTCGAACGGATCGCGGTGACGGTCTTGCGGGTGGTGCGGGTATGAGCGCTCATGGGCTGAAGCCGTGTGAAAGAAGAGTCGCCACGGTAGCATCGCGCTCGTTCGTGCAATGACCTTCGGAGGACGTCTTATGTTGCTGGCGGGACAATCGGGTGACCCTTACGCGGTGCCGCCGATGGCACGCCTGCCGAGGCCGCTGTATGTGCGTGCGTTCGAGATTCCCGGCAACGCGAGCGTCGACGCGCACAGTCATCCGTGGGCGCAGCTGATGTATGCGACGAGCGGCGTGCTCGAGGTGTCGACGCCGTCGGGCCGGCAGCTGTTGCCGCCGCACTATGCGATGTGGATACCGCCGCACGTGCCGCATGCGGTGTCGACGCGCGATTGTGTCGCGTTCCACAGCCTGTATCTCGATGCGGCGATCGCGCGCGACGACGTGCACGACGATGGCGCGATCCTCTGCATGACGCCGCTGCTGCGCGAGCTGGTGATCGCCACGGCCGAATTGCCGGTGAACTACGACGAGACGGGGCCGGACGGCGCGCTCGTCTGCCTGATCGCCGACCGGATCGCACGGATGCGGGCGGCGCCGCTGACGGTGCCGCTGCCGCGCGATCCGCGTCTGCTGAAAATCGCGCGTGCGTTGCATGCGTATCCGGGCGATACGCGCAATCTCGACGAATGGGGGCATCAGGTCGGCGCGACGCGACGGACGCTGTCGCGGCTGTTCCGGCAGGACACGGGGCTGTCGTTCACCGAATGGCGGCAGGCGGTGCGGCTGCTGGCGTCGCTGCCGCTGCTCGAGGCGGGCGAGCCGATCGGCGCGGTGGCCGCGCAACTGGGCTACGACTCGACGTCGTCGTTCATCGCGCTGTTCCAGGCGAAATTCCGCGTGACGCCCGGCGCGTATGCGAAGCGTGAAGCGCGCCGGCCCGTGCTGAGCGCGTGACGCGGCTGGCCGCCCTTACTCAGAACGCGAGCGCCTGCTGCGCCGGATGGCGGGCGCCGCGCTCGAACCCCGCGCCTTCGAGCGACAGCAGCGCACGCTTGCGGTCGATCCCGCCCGCATAACCGGTCAGGCTGCCCGATGCGCCGACCACGCGATGGCACGGCACCATGATCGACACCGGGTTCCGCCCGACCGCGCCGCCTACGGCGCGCGCGCCGCTCATCGGCAACCCGACGCGCTCGGTGATGTCGCCATACGTCACGAGTTCGCCGAACGGAATCGCGAGCAGTTCCTTCCATACACGTCGCTGAAACGCGGTGCCGCGCAGTTGAATCGGCACCGAGAACGTTTCGCGCGTGCCGGTGAAATACTCGGCGATTTCTTCCGCGACCTTGCGCGCGATCGGTGGCGTCGCGAGCGCGTCCGCTCCGGTCACGATCGCAACCGACGGGAAGTATTTCTGGCCGACGAAGTAGAGGCCCGTCAGCGCATCGTCCTCGATACGTACCGCGATGTCGCCCAGCGGGCTCGGAATCAGGTGAGCGGGAGTCATCGCAACATCTCTCCGTGAAGGGGCACGTGCGGCATACGCGCGCCACGGCGCCCGGCGCGCCGCATGCGGCGCGGCGGTTCGGCACTTGCTTCGCCCGACGCGGGGGCGAGATCGTGCGTGGCGCAGCCCGCCAGGCATCCGGCGACGAGAGCAAAAGCGATGGCAGGGCGTTTCATGTGGCTCACGGTTGGGGTTGTGCTGCGCGGCGTCGCGGCAGGCGAGGGGAATCGACGCGCATGGGGCGACTGTAAACCATCCCGGCCCCGATCCTGGCCGGATTCGGACATGTGCATCCGTGACCGTGCGCTCACCCCGATCGCGGGAAAATCCCGGAAAACGGTTAATGCCACATTGCAAAACAGTCGTCTCTTTTGCCGCGACCAATTTGAGATGACTCATCGAAATCCCCGACTGACAGGGCGCCGGCTGACGACCTATCCTTTGAAAAACGTTTTCCATATTGATCGGCGGATTCGGCCGTGCGCGACAGCGCGCCGCCGTCCGCCCCGGCGCCGGTCGCCGGTCAACGAATACCGTGCGGCGCGACGGGCGCGGCCGCGCATCGGAGACATTCATGCAATCTGCCGTCGTCGGCGCCGTGCGCGCGGCCGCCAGCCGCTACCGCTGGACCGTCTGTGCGCTGCTGTTTTTCGCGACCGTGATCAACTACATGGACCGGCAGATCCTCGGCCTGCTCGCACCGATGCTCCAGCACGACATCGGCTGGACCCAGGTGCAGTACGGCCGCATCGTGATGGCGTTTTCCGCGTTCTATGCCCTCGGCCTGCTCGGCTTCGGGCGGATCGTCGACTGGCTCGGCACGCGCGTCTCGTACGCGGTCGCGATGCTGGTGTGGAGCATCGCCGCAATGCTGCACGCGGCGGTCGGCTCGGTCATGGGCTTCGCGTTCGTGCGTGCGCTGCTCGGGATCGGCGAGGGCGGCAACTTTCCGGCCGCGATCAAGACGACGGCCGAATGGTTTCCGCGCCGCGAACGTGCGCTCGCCACCGGCATCTTCAACTCGGGCGCGAACATCGGCGCGGTGTTCGCGCCGGCGATCATCCCGGCCATCGCGGTGGCCTACGGCTGGCGTGCGGCGTTCGTGATCATCGGCGCGATCGGCATCGTGTGGCTCGCGTTGTGGCTCGTGCTCTATCGCCAGGCCGATACGCGCGCGCTCGCCGCGGAATACGACGAGCCGCGCGACGAAGCGGAAGCGCTCGACGCGGCGAACGCGAACGCCGGCGCGCCGCGCTGGGGCGAACTGATCCGCAAGCGCGAAACGTGGGCGTTCCTGATCGGCAAGTTCCTGACCGACCCGGTGTGGTGGTTCTACCTGTTCTGGCTGCCGAAGTGGCTCAACGAATCGCGCGGGATGGACATGCAGCACATCGGCCTGCCGCTCGTCTGCATCTATGCGTTGACGACGGTCGGCAGCATCGGCGGCGGCTGGCTGTCGTCGATGCTGCTGCGCGCGGGCTGGAGCGTGAACCGCGCGCGCAAGACGGCGATGCTGATCTGCGCGTGCTGCGTGCTGCCGATCGCGTTCGTGTCGCAGGTGCAGAGCCTGTGGGTCGCGGTGCTGATCGTCGGCCTCGCCGCCGCCGCGCACCAGGGCTGGTCGGCGAACCTGTTCACGACGGCGTCCGACCTGTTTCCGCGCCGCGCGGTTGCATCGGTGGTCGGGATCGGCGGGATGGCCGGTTCGATCGGCGGTGTGCTGTTCTCGGAAGTGATCGGCCAGGTGCTGCAGCGCACGGGCCACTACTGGGTGCTGTTCGCGATCGGTGCGTCGGCCTACCTGCTCGCGCTGGCCGTGATGCACATGCTCACGCCGAAGATGAAGCCGGCGCAACTCGACGCGTGACGGGGTGATCGCGTAGTCACGTCATCGCATGTCCGCAAACGAACGCGCCGCCCTTGGGCGGCGCGTTTTCCTTTGGAGGCGCTGGGCAGGGCACTCAACCGGCCGCGGCCGTCGACGCGCGCATGATCAGCCGCGGCTCGAACGTCGAATAACTCGCGTCGGTGCGCCCCGCGAGCGCGTCGATCAGCTTCTGCATCGCGAGCTCGCCCATGTTCTCGCTCTGGATGTCGACGGTCGTCAGCGCGGGCGCCGCGTATTCGCCGTACGGCACGTTGTCGATGCCCGCGACCGACACGTCCTGCGGCAGCCGGAAGCCGAGCGACGCGGCTTCCTTCATGAAGCCGAGCGCGATCAGGTCGTTGTAGCAGATCACGGCTTGCGGACGCTGCGGCCCGAGCATCACGCGCGAACACGCACGCTCGCCGGCCTCGGCGGTCGGCGCATGCGCATCGTGCACGTCGAGCGTGAGCCCGGCTTCGGCGAGGCAGTCGCGCGCGCCCTGGATCCGCTCGTCGTTCACGCGCGCGGTGCCGAAGCCGAGATACGCGATGCGCGTGTGGCCGAGATTGAGCAGATGGCGCGCGAGCATGTAGGTCGACAGCCGGTTGTCGATGCCGACGCTCGGAATCGGCAGGCCGGGGCTGCGGCGCAGCAGCACGAGCGGCTTGTTGAGGTCGAGCATCCAGCCGGCTTCGTCGTCGGGCATCCGCGTGCTGACGATCAGCCCGTCGACGCGCTGCGCGAGCGCCTCGATCAGCGAGCGTTCGCGTGCCTGGCTCTCCTCGGTATCGACGAGCAGCAGCGTGTAGTCGTGCTGCAGCGCGACGCGGTTGGCCCCCTTCACCACGTTCGTGAAGTGCGGGTTGCTGATGTCGAGGATCACGAGGCCGATGGTGCGCGTGCGGCCGGTGATCATCGAGCGCGCGAGCGGGTTCGAACGGTAGCCGAGCCGGTCGATCGCCTCCTTGAGCCGGGCTTCGACGGTCGGCGAAAAGCGCTGCGTGCCGTTCACGTACTTCGATACCGTCGCGACCGACACGCCGGCTTCCGCCGCCACGTCGCGGATCGTCGGGGAAACTTTTTTCATGCGGAGGGTAACGTTTTCGTTCGATAACGCCGGATTGTGGCAGAAAACGGGGCCGTGCGGCCACGCGCCGATATCGGGAAAGTGCGGATGGCTGCGAGCGGGTTCGGCCATTGACGTTCTGCTGCGCTCCCGCGTATAGTTGGAAAACGTTTTCCGATCCAGTCAGATTTCAGGTCAGATTCAAGGAGATTCGATGAACGCCTCATCCACCGGCGCGCGCAAACCGTTCGGGCGCCTGCTGCTGACGGGCGCGGCCGGCAACCTCGGCCGCCAGTTGCGCGGCGCGCTCGCCGACTGGGCCGACGTCGTGCGCGTCAGCGACATCGCGACGCTCGGCGACGCGGCCGCGCATGAAGAAACCCGCGTCGTCGATCTGGCCGATCGCCCGGCCGTGATGCAGCTCGTCGACGGCGTGGACGCGATCGTCCATCTCGGCGGCATTTCGGTCGATGCACCGTTCGACGATCTCGTCGGTGCGAACATCACCGGCACGTACAACCTGTACGAAGCCGCGCGCAAGCATGGCGTGAAGCGCGTCGTGTTCGCGAGCTCGAACCATGCGATCGGTTTCCATCCGGTCACGGAAGTGCTCGATGCCGATTCGCCGCTGCGCCCCGACAGCCTGTATGGCGTGACGAAGTGCTTCGGCGAATCGCTGTCGCGCTATTACTTCGACCGCTTCGGGATCGAGACGGTATGCCTGCGGATCGGCTCGTCGTTCGAAGTACCGAAGAATCCGCGCATGCTGGTGACGTTCCTCAGCTATCGCGACTTCATCGAGCTCGTGCGCTGCTCGCTGCTGACGAACCGCGTCGGGCATGCGATCGTGTACGGCGCGTCGGACAACCCGGTGAAGTGGTGGGACAACACGAAGGCCGGCTTCCTCGGCTTCCGCCCGCGCGACAGTTCGGAGCAGTTCGCCGGGTTGTTCCCGGTGGCGGCGCCGACCGCCGACTACGACGATCCCGCGCAGCGGTTCCAGGGCGGCGGGTTCGTCGTCGGCGAGCCGATGGAGCGCAACGCGGCGTAAGCGCCGCCGGCGTCGCTGCTGCCGCGGCTCAGCGCAGGATGTCGGTCGCACGGTGCCGCGCGTCGACGCCGTCGATCAGGATCAACGGGCCGCTCGCGTGACGTGCGCGCAGCGGCTGGATCTGCCGGTACGCATCCGATTCGTACCATGCACGCGCGGTGGCGAGATCGGGGAACGCGATCGCGACCAGGTCGCCGCGCCACACGCCTTCGCGTATCTCCGGCCGCGCGCCGTGAATCACGAAATGGCCGTCATACGGCGCGAGCGTGCCGTCGATGCGTTCGAGGTACTCGACGATGTCGTCGCACATCTCGACGTCGTGCAGGTGGGCGATGGCGTAGGCGGTCATGGCGGGCTCCGTGGCGTGAGGTGAGTCGATGGAGCCATGATCGCGGCGCGGGCGGCGCGCGTCGATTACCTGCGACGTAAGGAAATCCGCACGGCCGCTCACGATGGCGCGTGCCGGTAGACACGCCGCCCGTGGGGTGCGGCAGCATCTACGTATATCGCTTGCCCGCAAGCAAGCACGCACGCAGCGTCATTCGTACAGCTACGCATTCGTCAATGCTGCTTGCTGCAAGCCGGATCGGTTCCGCGCCGCTCGGCCGAATCGCACCAGTAACCCGGCCGCCACGCTTCGAACGTGACGGCTTTCGCCGCATTGGCGCGCGTGACGCGCACCGGGTCGGCTTTCAGCGCATCGCCGTTCGGGTCGTCGTTGAGCCGCCAGTTCCGCATGACTTCGCGATGGAACACCCACGTGCGGTGCGCGGCGTCGTAGCGAAACGTCACGCGGTCGCGCCAGTGGCTCGGCCCCGCGAATACGCCCTGTTCGACCGTGAAGGTGCGGGGTTCGATCGTGAGCGCGTTCTCGGCGACGCCATCGAGATACGGGTCGCCCATCCCGCCTTCGTTGGCTTTCATGATCACGGTGTCGTTGCGCGCCGCGAGCCGGTAGTGCCCGTCCGTGCCCGGCAGGAAGATCATCAGCGGACGCAGCGATGCGTTGCGCATCGAATCGTCGGGCTGGTGCGCGACGACCACATAGCCGATGCGGGGGCTGTCGGTCAGGCGGCCCGACGCGGCATCCAGCGCTTCGTAGCCGGCGGGAAGCTGCGCGACGATGTCGTCCGGAAGGTCGGGTGTATCCGGGCAACGGATCGAAGAAGGCGTGTCGCCGCACGTCGCGGCGTAGGTGCCGCCGATGCCGAACGTCAGCAGCGCGGCGACGAGGAATCCTGTGATGCGGGAGATCGTCATGCGGATCGGGTCTGGAGGTCGCGCCGCGAAAGCCGGCGCACACGCGCCGACTCGTCTCGCCGCAGCGCGGGTTGATTGTTCGTCGGGGGGCGCAGTGTAACCGGTCATGCGCGCTTGCGCGTCGGCCTCGGGACCGGCGCGGGCGCGGGCGCCGGCGGTGCGTCGGCCTGCGCGCACAGCCGATCGAGCATCCGTTGCGCGGTGCCCGCGCAATCCTCGCCCGCCGGCTTGTTCTCGATCTCGTCGATCAGTGTCTCTAGATGTTGCCGGTTCTGCGCGAGACGCTGTTCGAGCAGCACGATTTCGTCGACCTTGTGGCGCAGCGCGACGAGCAGTTCGTCGCGCGGCCACGCGCCGAGATCGGGCGGCAGCAGCGCGCGGATTTCGTCGAGCGCAAAACCCGCGCGCTGCGCGCGGTCGATGATCGCGAGCCGCGTCAACGCTTCCGACCCGTATTCCCGATAACCGTTTGCCTGGCGTCGGGCCGGTTCGAGCAGGCCGCTCGCTTCGTAGAAGCGGATGCGCGACGCCGCGATGCCGCTGGCGCGTGCCAGTTCGCCGATTTTCATGCGGTGCTCCGAGGGGGCTTGACCTTGAAGTTGACTTTAAAGTTATCGTTGGGCATCGTCAATCGAGGGTGCCCTCCATGAACCTGTTTACGCCGCTGACACTGCCCAACGGGGCGGTGATTCCGAACCGTCTGGCCAAGGCCGCGATGGAAGAGAACATGGCCGATGCGAACCACGCGCCATCCGACGCATTGCTGCGCCTGTACCAGGCGTGGGCCGACGGCGGGGTCGGCCTGATCCTGACCGGCAACGTGATGGTGGACGGCCGCGCGATGACGGGGCCGAACGGGGTCGTGCTCGAGAGCGACGCGCATCTCGGCCGCTTCCGTCGCTGGGCGGAGGTGGCGCGCTCGGGCGGCGCGCACGTATGGATGCAGATCAATCACCCGGGGCGCCAGATGCAGGCGGCGCTCGGCCAGACGACGCTCGCGCCGTCGGCCATACCGCTCGAGCTCGGTGCGCTGTCGAAGCAGTTCCCGGTGCCGAAGGAGATGACGCAAGCCGATATCGACGATGTGCAGCGGCGCTTCGTGCGCGCCGCGCAGCTTGCGCAGCAGAGCGGCTTCACCGGCGTGGAGATTCACGCGGCGCACGGCTATCTGCTGAGCCAGTTCCTGTCGCCGCTGACGAATCGCCGGCAGGACCGGTGGGGCGGCAGCATCGAGAATCGCGCACGCCTGCTGCTCGATATCGTGCGGGACGTGCGTGCGACGGTGTCGCCGGAATTTGCGGTCGCGGTCAAGCTGAACTCGGCCGATTTCTAGCGCGGCGGCTTCAGCGCCGACGATGCGAAGCGCGTGGTCGAACTGCTGAATCCGCTGGGCGTCGATCTCGTCGAACTGTCGGGCGGCAGCTATGAAGTGCCGGCGATGCAGGGCGAGGCGCGCGACGGGCGCACGCTGGCCCGCGAAGCGTATTTCCTCGAATTCGCGCGCGACATCACGGCGGTCGCGCAGATGCCGCTGATGGTCACGGGCGGCATCCGGCGCCGCGCGGTGGCCGAGCAGGTGGTGGACAGCGGCGTGGCGATGGTCGGCATCGCGACCGCGCTGTCGATCGACCCGAACCTGCCGCGCGACTGGCGGGCCGGCAAGGACAGCGCGCCGGTGCTGCAGCCGATCCGGTGGAAGAACAAGGCACTGGGTGCGCTGGCCAACATGGCCGTCGTCAAGTTCCAGCTGACGCGGCTCAGCGAAGGCCGGCGCACGCATCCGCAGGTGTCGCCGCTGCGCGCGCTGGTCAGGCAGCAACTGGCCGCGCAGTGCCAGACGCGGCGCTACCGCAAGTGGATGGCGGGGCGCGCGGCAGGCACGCGGTGATGTGCGCCGCCGTGCCTGTGCCGGCGGCACGCGCGCCGCGTCAGAACCGGTAGTTCGCCAGCACTTCGAGCCGCCGGTCGTTGCCGAGCAGGTACTGCGTCTCGTTGTAGTACGCGGACTGCACGAAGCGGCGATTGAACACGTTGTACGCGCGCGCCGTGATCGTCGTGTCCTTGCGCGGCTTCCACGCGAGGCCGAGGTCGACCGTGGTGTACGACGGCATCACGAGCTGGTTCGCGGTATCGGCGAAGCGCTTTCCGACGTACTTGACGCCCGCGATGCCCGTCCAGTCCGGCGCGAAGCGCCAGCTCACCCACAGGTTCGCGAGCCGCTGCGGCACCGACACCGGCACGTTGCCCGCGCGCGAGACCGTCGCGCCGCCGGACGTTTGCTGGAAGTCGTCGTATTTCGCGCGCAGGATCGACACGTTCGCGTCGACGCGCCAGTCCTTCGCGATCTCCGCGCCGACCGTCGCCTCGAGCCCGCGCGACGACTGCCGGCCGACCTGGATCGACTGGTTTGGGTTCAGCGGATCGGCCGTCAGCAGATTGCTCTTGACGATCCGGTATGCCGCGAGCGTCCATTCCGCCTTGCCGTCCAGGAACGACTGCTTCACGCCGATTTCGATCTGCCGGCCGGTCGCGAGCGTGAAGTTCGCCTTCGACGCATTCAGCGACAGCAGCGAGCTGATCGGGTCGGCCGCGACCGAATACTGGCCGTACACGGCGAGGCCGGGCTGCACGTCGTACACGGTGCCGATGCGCCAGCCCGTGTTCGCGAACACCTTCGTGAACGCGCCGCCGTTCACGAGATCGTCGCGATTCACGCTCGCGTGGTCGTAGCGCAGCCCGCCGATCACCGACCAGCGCGGCGTGATTGCCAGCCGGTTCTCGGCGAACAGCGCGTACTGGTTCGCCTGGCTGCGGTACTTCGGATAGGTGCCGGCCGTGTTGATGAAGCTGCCCGGATCGAAGCTGAACGGGTCGACCGTCGACGTGCCCGAATAGGGCGCGTTGTTGTCGTGCTGGAACGTCGTGTGATTGAACTCGACACCCGTCGAGAACGTGTTGCGCATGCCGAGCAGCGCGGTGGTCACGGTGGCCGCCGTCACGTTCCCGTACTGCTCCTGGTCGTGGAAGATTTCCGTGTAGCTGCTGCGCCGGACCTGCGCGGTCGACGGCAGGTACGTGTAGTACTCCGCATCCTTCCAGTGACGGTTGCTCTTCATCCGGTACAGCGTGGTCGTCACGTTCAGGCTGTCGCTCGGCTGCCAGTTCGCCGATACCGTCGCCCAGCTGTCACGGAACGCGATGTCGCTGTCGCCGACGTTGTAGTTCTTCTTGTCGAGCGCGCGATCGCGCGCGCCGTTGACGAGCGGCACGCCGAAATACTGCATCGGATGCTGGAAGCCCTGCGCATATGACGCCGTCACGTACAGGTCGGACGTCACGTCGTAGCGCAGCGCACCGGAGATCGACAGGTTGCGGGAGTTGCCGCGGTCCACCCAGTTCGACGAACGGTTGCCGCTGATGTCGAAGCGGTACGACAGCTTCTCGTTGATCGCGCCGCCGCTGCCGAACGCGACCCGCGCCGTGCCCTCGGTGCCGCCGCCCGCCTGCAGCTCGTTGCGGATCGGGCCGCGCGTCGGCTTCTTCGGGACGATGTTGACGACACCGCCGATCGCCCCTTCGCCGTAGATCACCGAAGCCGGGCCGCGCAGCACGTCGATATGGTCGACCGACCACGTATCGAACGGAAAGGTGACGCCGATCGCGCCGTACGGGCGCACGCCGTCATAGAGCTGCGTGACCGACGACGCGCCGACGAAGCCGCGCGCGCCGAGCTCCGAGCCGCCGTTGCCGGGATGCGGCGATGCGCTGATGCCGGCGGCGCGGCTCACGGCGTCGATGATCGAACTGTCGCCGCGCGTGTCGAGCGTCTTGCGATCGATCTGTTCGACGCTCGCGGGCGTTTCGAGCGACGACAGGCCGAGACGGCTGCCGGTATCGAGCGGTTGCGTGAGCGGCGTTGCCTTCTGTGCGTTGACGCGAATCGGCGCAAGCGTGGCGCCGGCGTTCGCGGCGTTGCTTTCCTGGGCCTGCCCGGCCGGCGCGAAGGCCGCGAGCAAGGCGGCGGGCAGCATCGAACTGAACTTCATGTTTCGGTTTCCTTTGAATCTGTGTAACGAGCCATGCCGCAGGCGGCGCATCAGAACGCGTACCGCATGCCGGCGAACACGCTGCGTCCTTCGCCCGGATAGAAAATCGCGGTGTTCGCGGTGCGCGCATCCGCGACGGTGCTGATGTCGCTGACGTAGCGCTTGTTGGTCAGGTTGCGCGCGTCGACGAACAGCGACAGTCCGTTGCGGAAGTCGTAGCCGGCCTGCAGCCCGAGCAGCGCGTAGCTCGGCACGCGCAACGTGTTCGCATCGTCGGCCCACGCGCCCGACGGCACCCAGTCGAGCGTGGCCGCGATGTGGAAGCCGCTCGGGCGCGCGTACCCCAGCGTCGCGCGCAGCACGTTCAGCGGCACGCCCGCGATCCGGTTGTTGCCGTACTGCGGGTCGTTCTTGAAGCGGAAGTCGTTCAGGTTCCAGATGCCGGACAGCGTGACCTTGTCGCCCGCGCCGCGGCCGGTGACGTTGCGCAACAGTTCGACCGACGCACCGGCCTCGATCCCCTGCAGCACCGTCCTGTTCGCATTGAACGTCGCCGCCGGCACGTCCGGGTTCGTCGTGTACTGCAGCAACTGGTCGCGCACGAGCGAGCGATAGGCGGTCACGTCCCAGCTCACGCGCTCGCGCGAGCCGCGCGTGCCGAACTCGATCGTCCATGCGTGCTGCGCCGCGAGCGGCGTGAAGCGCGTCGTGTTCGAGAAGGTCTGCGTGAGGTCGGTGAAGTCGGGCACGTCCTGGCTGCGCGTGATGTCGACGTAGGCCTGGGTGTTCGCGTCCGGCTGCCACAGCAGCCCGAGCTTCGGATTGACACCGCTGTAGCTCGCGTTCGTCGACCGGTAGTTCGGGTCGCGCGGCAGCCCGCCGTTGTCGATGTACTCGCGCACCGAATGCAGCGCCTTCACGCCGGTCATCAGCGCGACGGTCGGCATGAAGAACAGCCGGTTCTCGACGTACGCTTCATAGTTGAACGCCGTCTGCGTCGAGTCGAGCGTCTGCGCGCCCTTGTTGCCGTTGACGTTCACGTACTGGTTCGCCTGCGTGCGGCCGCCGAAGAAGCGCGCGCCGACGATCAGGTCGTTGCGCATCCCGCCGAGCGTCAGGCGGCCGGTGTAGCGCGGCGCGAAACCGTAGGTCCAGCCGTCCTGGTCGAGCGCCTGGAAGATCGGGTGATAGAGGCTCTTGTGAATCGCCCACGTGTCGAATTGCAGTTCGCCCGAATCGAGCTTCACCGTCGTGCGGTTGGCGATCCGCTCGGTGCGCGTGTTGCGCGCCTGATCACCCGATATCGCGTTCGGCGCTGCCCTGGTCGGATTGTTCAGCGCGTCGGACAGCGACAGCGTGCCCGGCAGCAGCTGGTCGACGACGTACACGCCGACGTAGAAGCGCGTTTCGACGGCCGGGCTGAACCGGTAGCCGACGTTCGCATTGAACTGCTCGTATTGCCCCTTCGAGTGGTCGCGATAACCGTCCGAATGATTGACGCTGAAGTTCGCGAGGAAGTCGAGCGGGCCGATCACGCGCGAGATCTGCGCGCTCGTGCGCACCGTGCCGTAGCTGCCGCCTTCCACGCGCACGATGTTCGGCGCGTCGGCGGTGTGGGCGGTCGGCGTGACGAAGTCGATCGCGCCGCCGAGGGTCGACGCGCCGTACGCGAGGCCGTTGCCGCCCTTGTAGACCTGCACCGCCTGCAGCGCGAGCGGATCGATCTGGTAGTAGTCACCGCTGCCGTCCGCGAGGTTGGTCGGGATGCCGTCCTGCAGGATCTCGAGGCCGCGCGTGTGATACGAGCGGGCAATCCCCGAGCCGCGGATCGACAGGCGCAACTCCTGGCCGTAGCGGTTCTCGACGAACACGCCGGGCACATCCTTCAGCACGTCGCGCAGCGTGAAGGCGTAGGTGTTCTGGTAGCTGTCGGCATCGACGAAGCCCACCGAGCCGACCGTCTGGTCGAGCGTGCGCTTCAGGTCGACGGTTGGTTTCGACGTCAGCGAGTCCGCCGCGCGAGTCGCGTTGACGTTGATCGCGGGCAGCGTCGATGCGGTCGGCGCGTCGGTCGGCGCGGCGCCTTGTGCGCATGCGGCTGACGCGGAGAGCACGGAGATCGCGCCGGACAGCGCGACGGCAATACGGGTCAAGGGAAACATGTCGTTGTACGTATGGTTTGGGTGACGATGATGGAACGGACACGATGCGCGCCATGCGCGGCGCCGGCCGCCGCGCGTGGTCACGCGCGCGGGCTCGGCATCGGACACCGGCAGGGCGGGCAGGCGAAGCGGACGGCGCCGCGCGATGTGCGGCGACGCGGTCGCGAGGTGCGTCAGGCGCGGGAGGAGGGCGGCCCGCGGGCGGCGAGCGCGTAGCGCTTCGACGGGGCGCGGCCGGCGGGGATCGGCGGCGCGGGTGGCGCATGCCGCACGGCCAGGGCGGCGGACAGGAACACCGCGTACTGCAACGGCAGATGGCCGGCGAGCAGGCCGCAATAACCGCAGCGGTCGAAGTGCGCATCGGCGGGTGCATGCGGTTCCGCGTGCGTCACGAGCGTATTGCCGGTTGCCGAGCAGATCGGCGCGGCCGGCAAGCCGCCAACGGATTCGGATGCGCTTGCGCGCAGTTGCGAGATCAGCGGCGCGACGAGCGCGAGCACGAGCGCGAACAGCCCGAGCCACGCCGTGGCCCGGGCTTGCCGCGTCGGCGCGCAGCGTGCGCCGGCGCGCGACGAATCAGGCTGCCGCGCGTGCCGCACGGCCGAACAGCAGACGATCGATCAACCAGACCGCGACGATTGTCGCCCCCATCAGCGGAAAGACGACGCCGAGCAGCACGAGCCCCGCGATCCAGCCGCGCATCGGCGGCGTGCCGCGTTCGCGCGACGGCGCGCCCAGCTTGCCGGCCGGGCGCCGTTTCCACCACATCACGGTGCCCGTGACGGCCATCGCGGCCAGCCCGAGCGACAACACAGCGCAGACGATCTGGTTCGCGAGCCCGAAGTAGCGGCCCATGTGCAGCGACGTGCCATACGACACGGCGCGCGATACCGCGCCGTAGTCGTCGTAGCGGATGTCTTTCAACACGGCGCCGCTGTACTGGTCGAGGTAGATCGTCCGCTCGGCCTGCGGGTCGTCGGGGAAGTACGACGCGGTGAACACGCCGTCCGCGCCGGACGGCAGCGCGAGCGTGTAGCCGCTCGTCAGGCCGAGGCCCGTGACGATCGCGATCGCGCGGGCCAGCGGCAGCGGGGCCGGGGTTGGCGCCGACGGCGAATGCGGGACGGGCACGTTGCCGACCGCCCAGGGCGTTTGCGGCAAGGGCAGGTCGTCCATCACCATCCCCGGCATCGACTCGCCGGATTCGTGGTGATGGCCGGACGGCGCGGCGGCCTGCGCAGGCGCACGCTCGAGCGCCGCAGCGGCACCCGGGCGCGTCGAGCGCACCGACGCGCCGCCCCATGCGCCGTCCGGCGCGCCGAGGTTCACGGTCGCGGCCAGCGCCTTGAAGTTCTTGCCCCACGAACCCGACCACGGTAGCCCCGTCAGGATGAACGCCACCGTGCCGGCCGCGAGCCAGATGCCGGCCGTCGCGTGGAGGTTTTTCCACAGCGGCCGGCCGCGCAGCAACAGGTCGGGCCGCAATGCGCGCCCGACGCGCGCCGTGCCGCGCGGCCACCACAGCGCGATACCGGTGCCGATCATCACGAAGGTCCAGCACGCGGCGAGCTCCATCAGCAGTTCGCCCGTCTTGCCGAGCAGCAGCTTGCGATGCAGCATCCGGTCGATCTGCATGAAGCGGTTCTCGACGCTCAGCGTGCCGAGCACGCTACCGTCGTACGGGTTCACGTACACGCTCTCGCGGCTGCCGTCGCGCAGCCGGAACACGTATTCCGCGCTGCGGTCCGGCGCGGTCGAGACCTGGACGGAAACCGGCGTCGCGCCGGCCGGCATCGCGGTGCGCGCGCGCGCGAGCAGCGCGT
This sequence comes from Burkholderia cepacia ATCC 25416, assembly GCF_001411495.1. Taxonomy (NCBI): domain Bacteria; kingdom Pseudomonadati; phylum Pseudomonadota; class Betaproteobacteria; order Burkholderiales; family Burkholderiaceae; genus Burkholderia; species Burkholderia cepacia. Next base: position 2,216,968 of record NZ_CP012982.1, read on the forward strand.
CGGGATCGAGGCGCGGCGTGGCACGCGGCTCGACGACGAGCCGGTGCGGATACAGCAGCGGCTCGATCTGCGGCTGGAAGCAATACAGCGTGCCCGTGATCGCGAGGATCACCAGGAAAGGCATGACGAACAGGCCGGCATAGAAGTGCCAGCGCCAGAGCGTCCGGTAACCCGCGTGGGCGGAATGGGCGGGCGAGAGGGCCCGCTCGACGGTGGTCGACATGGTGTCAGCTCCTCGTGTTCGTTGAGCGGCCACGCCGGCGCGTGCCGGCGGACGTCAACGTGCGTAGCGCCCGCCGGCACGCAGCGACGGAGCGGGCGGCGCGGCGCCATGCGCGGACGGTGCGCATGACGGCGTCGCCCGCGCGGTGCGGGCAGGCGGATGAACGCTTGAATCAGGTCGTATGAGACGAACGGCGTGCAGGCCCGTGCATATCGATGTGCGCGGGCCGCGAGGCGGAACCGTCAGCAGAACAGGGGAGGCGCGCGGGAAGGCGGGCGATCGTCGAAGATCGATCGCACGAACGGAAGAGAGGCGACGTGAATCCGGAAGCGCCGCGGTACGGCGGCCGGAAACAGCAGCACCAGCAGCACGAACGACGCGAGCGCCGTGAACAGCGCGGCGCCGAATGCGCACAGGCTGTCGCCGCCTCCGGCAGAAGCCGGGTTGTCGGCGTGCGCGTCATGCTTGAGCGCATCGGCGAGCGCGAGCGCATCGTTGGCCGGCGTGATCGGCGCGCCGGCATCGAAACGGGCAGCCAGCGCGGCCACGTCGACGATCAGCGGGCCGCGGCCCGAACACAGCACCACCGAGCCCGCATCCGGACCGTCCGGATCGAGCATCACGGCGCCCGACATCAGCGCGCGGGACAGCAGCGTCACGAGGAGGAACCCCCACAGAAGCTGTCGCGCGACGCCTGGCCGGAGCAGGAAGCGGCGAAGTGCGTTCATGGCGCGCGATTGTACCTCCGTTTGCGGTGCGGGGCCGCTCGTCACGCTGATGCACGGCATCAGCCCGGCGTGCTGCCGGAAGAGGAGGCGGCGCGCGCGGTGGCTATCCGGAACCGGGCGATCCGCTTTCCGGCGGCGCGTTCGCCGGGCCATACGACCAGGTACCGTCCGCGCGGGCGGTGAGCACGTTGCCCGAGCGCCGGTCGTAGAGATGCCACTGTTCGTCGGCCGGGTCGTCGCCGTATGGCCAGGTCGTCAGCTTGCCGCCGAGGTCGAAGTCGAACGCCCACGAACCCGGCTGGGCGTGCGGCGCGACCGATTGCAGGATCTGTCCGTCGAGACGTTGCGCGGCGGCGGCGATGTCGCCGGAGCGGGATTCGCTGTGCGCGAGTTCGAGGCCGTCGAGCGCGATCGACCAGTGGCAGTAGCAGATCCACAGATGCCCGCTGCCGGCGACCGTCACGTGCCGCGACGCGAGCCTGTCCCGGGATGCCGCGGACAGGCCGGGCGAGCCGGCGAGCGGCTCCCTGACATGCAGCGCGGGCTGCCCGAATTCGAACGTGAGAAAGCTGCCCTGGCCTTTCGTCACGGACCAGGCCGGGGTGTCGCAGATGGCCGGCCAGATCCGGTCGAAGTCGGCGGCGTTCACGGCGTGCGTCTCGCGTCGGCGAAACCGGCCCGGGTGTCGTTCGCGGTGTCGTCATCGCCGGCGAGCAGATCGGACAGGTCGGCGGGCGACATGCGCCGCATCGCCCGCTCGACGTCGCGATCGTAGCGGCGATCGTAGCGGCGATCGTTCGGGGCGAGATGCTTTTGAGCCTTGCGCCCGTAGCGTTTCACGAACACGCCGAGCGCGCCGGCCAGCCGGGATGTCCGGTTCCTGATGCTCATGCGGCGAGATTATCGGGCATGCGCGCGGATCGGGAATGGCCGCCGTGGCCGTGCTTGCCGCCGGCGGCAGCCGCTGCGTCGTGCCGGCTCAGGCCGGATACGCATCGTCGACTTTCAGGTTCGCGAGGCGGAACAGCGTGCGCAGCGTCTGCGGATGAATGTCGCGATGCGCGGCGAGCGACGTCAGCATGAAGTCGAGCACCTTCGCGTAGCGGAGCAGCACGAGGCAGCGCGCGAGATCGGGCGTGCGGCCGCGCATGTCCTCGGCGAGGTGGACCATTTCGGTCGACAGCGAGCGCGCCATCTCGAGTTCCATCTGCTGTTTTTCGGTCCAGTCGGGCAACGGCTGTTCGAGCAGTTTCGCGAGAAAGAGCTGGAACGACGTGTCGGACGAATTGGGCAGCGCATCCATGAAGGGCCTCGTTGCTTGCGCGAATCGTTCGGGCGTATCCGCTGGACGCGCCCGAGGGTGGGTTTGTGTCCGCGCGATGACCGGCGCGGCTGTCTCGCCCGAATGGAACGCAGGTTCCGTACCAGCTCGGCGGGGCGATTGTGGAGCAATGTCGAGCGACGGTGCGATGCAGGGCGGCGAGTCCCGCCGGTACTGGATCGTGGCGGCGATCGAGGAGGCCATCTACCTGCGCGGCGCGATGCATGTCGGGTGCGCGGGGCGGTCCGGCGAAGCGAAATGCTTCACGGATGTAACGTAACGCGGGGATAAATTGCGTCGCGCGTTCCATGGCGGGCCGACGAAACGGGCCGCCGCGCGCCTGCCGCCTGCGCCTGTCAGGCGTTCGGCCGGCCGGAGGCGGCGCTGCGGGATGGCCGCCGCGGCCGGCGAAAACCGGCGGCGAATGTGACGGGTGTTTCAAAACCGAGACGGATTCGCCCACGGCGAGCCGGCTGCACGACCTGTCCAACTGGCCCAGCGAATTGCCGGCCAATTGTCCATGGGCAGACGGCGCGCGTTTGCCAACAATGCGCTGATCATCCCTGCGAGGTTCGACATGAGCGTCCACGCTTTTTTCTCGGCCAACCTGCTGTTGGCCTACACGGCCTATTTCATCGGGACGGCCAGCCCCGGGCCGAGCAATCTCGCGATCATGTCGGTCGCCGCGAACCAGGGCCGCAAGGCGGCGCTCGCGTTTGCGCTCGGCGTGATTTCAGGGTCGATGGTCTGGGCGACGGTGGCGGCACTCGGCGTGTCGGCCGCGCTGCTGGCGTGGTCGAAGCTGCTGGTCGAGATCAAGATCTTCGGCGGGTTGTACCTGATGTGGCTGGCATTCAAGTCGGGGCGCACGGCATGGTCGGGCAACGCGGCGACGTCGCTGAACGCAGCGGGCGAGCAACGGCTGTCGCGTTTCTACGTACGCGGCGCAATGCTGCACCTGACCAATCCGAAGGCGATCCTCGTGTGGGTGTCGATCGTCGCGCTGTCGTCGAATGGTGCGGGCGCGTCGCACGGCGCCGTCGTGCCGGGCTGCCTCGTGATCGGGTGCCTGGTATTCGGCGGTTATGCGCTCGTGTTCTCGATGAACGGCGCGCGCCGGCTGTACGTGCGCGGCCGGCGCGCGATGGAAGCGTGTCTCGCCGTCGTGTTCGGCGTGGCGGGGATTCGGCTGCTGGTGTCGAACGTGTAGTGCATGCGGCGGCCATGCGGGCGCACGGCCGGCGCAAGCGGCTCGCGAGTGAGCGAGCCGTGCCGCGCGGCCGCCGTACTCAGAAAATGAAGCCCGTGTTGATGAACTTCGACGTGTGATCCGACACGATCGAATCGAGCAACTGCTTGCTGCTGTCGGTCTGCTTTGCCGCGACCATCGAGCGGATCGAGAACGCGCGCAGCGCGTCGCTCACCGACAGCGTGCCTTCCGCCGAATCCTTGCGGCCCGCGAACGGGAACACGTCGGGCCCGCGCTGGCACTGGCAGTTGAGGTTCACGCGGCACACCTGGTTCACGAGCGGATCGACGAGCGCGCCGATCTGCACCGGATCGGAGCCGAAGATGCTGACCTGCTGGCCGTGATCCGACGTCGTCACGTAGTCGAGCGCGGTCTCGACGTCGTCGAACGGCGCGACCGGAATGATCGGCCCGAACTGTTCCTCGCGGTACAGTTTCATCCCTTCCGACACCGGGTACACGACGGCCGGATAGAACAGCGTCTTGCTGAACTCGCCGCCCGAATGGTTGACGACCTGTGCGCCCTTCGCCTTCGCGTCGTCGATCGCGTCCGTCATGTAGGCCGTGCGATGCATGCCGGGCAGCGGCGTGATGCTGACACCCTTCTCCCACGGCATGCCGATCTTCAGCTGCTCGAGCGCGGCGGTGAAGCGCTTCAGGAATTCGTCGACGATCGAGCGGTGCACGAGCAGCATCTTCAGCGCGGTGCAGCGCTGGCCGTTGAACGACAGCGCGCCGAGCAGGCACTCCTTCACGGTGAGGTCGAGATCGGCGTCGGGCAGCACGATCGCCGCGTTCTTCGCGTCGAGGCCGAGGATCGCGCGCAGGCGGTGCGACTTCGGGTGCTGCTTCTTCAGGTGGTCGGCCACCTTGCTCGAGCCGATCAGCGCGAGCACGTTGATCTTGCCCGACGCGAGCATGTGCGGCACGACCACCGCGCCCGGCGCGTAGATCGTGTTGATCACGCCCTTCGGGAACGCGTCGCGGAACGCCTCGAGCAGCGGCTCGAACAGCAGCGTGCCGTATTGCGGCGGCTTGAACACCACGGTGTTGCCCATCAGCAGCGCGGGGATCAGCGTCGCGAACGTCTCGTTCAGCGGATAGTTGTACGGGCCCATGCACAGCACGACGCCGAGCGGCGTGCGGCGGATCTGGCCGATCGTGCCTTCCGCGATCACGAAGCGCGAGTTCGCGTTGTCGAGCTCCTTCAGCGCGTCGATCGTCTGCGTCATGTACGTGACGGTGCGGTCGAACTCCTTCTGCGAATCGGCGAGGCTCTTGCCGATCTCCCACATGATCAGGTTCACCACCAGTTCGCGCTGCGCGACCATCCGCTTGATGAAGTCCTGCATGCACGCGATGCGCTGCTCGACCTTCATCGTCGGCCACTCGCCGCGGCCCGAGTCGTACGCGCGCACCGCGGCGTCGAGCGCCGCGTCGCTTTCCGGCTCGCCCATCACGGGATAGCTGCCGATCTCGACCTGCTCGACGCTGCCGTCCGCCTGTCGCACGCACACGGGCGACAGCACGGTCTTGGTCGCGCCGTCCCACGGGCGCAATTCGCCGTCGACGAGCGACACGCGCTGGTGGATCGGCGAAGCGAGCCGGTACTCGGCGGGGATGTCCTGAAAGGCGGGAAACAGCTGTTGCAGGGAAGCGGAATCGGGCATGACGGTCTCGTTTGACGGGGTGTCCGGGAAGGACGGGCGATGCGAATCCTGAGCTGAGCGATCCTCGATCCTGAATCGGCATGATGACGCGCGCACGACGAAGCGTCACGGGGAAACATGGCCGAATCAGCGAATGGAACCAGTTCCATTAAAAAGGAACGCCGGCATGAATGCAAGATTTGCCGAATCGTGCCGCATGCCTTGAAAGCATCCGGAAAGACTGTTGCCGAATGCTTGGTATAAGACGCCACAGGCACCCGCAAACGTTTCCCTGTGGCCGGATTGCGCGGATAATGGCTCGGCGCGGCGAAGAAAAAAATGAAGTGAACCTGAGAGCACACGGAGTGAAGAACAGAAGAAAATCCGCCGCACTGCCGATGCGAGGTCGGCTGCCCGGAGCGCCGGGTCGGGGTTGCCCGGTCCGGCGCGCACCGGACTTCGAATGCATGCCGTCTGCTTCGACGGATGCTTCGTGATCCTCTCCAGTCTCTTCGTCGTCAAATCCCGAATCCCGCCTGGCCACCGGCCCTTCATCGCCCGATGGGGGAGATGAAATTCTTTCGTTTCAATTACGCTCGGGCCGCACAAAAGCTCGAAACGGAAAGGTATTCGTCAGGAATACGGAGCGCCGGGCGCATGCACGTTGCGGGCAGGCGACACGTCGAAAAATTACTAAAAACACGAATCATTCTCGTTTAATATTTCGCTCCGTTACAAGTCGCGACAGAACGTCGCGGCTCGTTTCGAGCCGGTTCCGCCGGCCGGCAGCCACCCGCGCCGGCTGTGCGTCGGCCGGCGGATGCGACGGGGAGATCCCCCGCGCATCGTCTCCTTCACGGAACGCTTCGTCGGTCGATTCGCCGCGTGATGCGCGCGTCGGCCGGATGCGTTTTCGTTCGCCGTTTTTCCTTCAGCCCCTACGTTCACGATGAAACTCAACAAGAGCGCCTGCCATGCGCTTCTGATCGCCACGTCGCTGGCCGGCGCACGCACCTCGTTCGCGCAGGCGAGCGACACCGCGGCGACGCTGCCCGCGATCTCCGTCAATGCGGCTGCCGAGCATGCGTCGTACGACGGCGGCCACTCGCGCGCGGCGACCAAGACCGACATGTCGCTGATGGACGTGCCGCAGACGGTGAACGTCGTTCCGCACGCAGTGATCGAGGACCAGAACGCGACGTCGATGCAGGATGCGCTGCGCAACGTGCCGGGCATCGGTTTTTCGGTCGGCGACGGGCAGCGCGACCAGATCACGATCCGCGGCTTCAACAGCATCACGGACCAGTACGTCGACGGCATCCGCGACGATGCGCTGTACTACCGCGACCTGTCGAACGTCGATCGCGTCGAGGTGCTGAAGGGGCCGGCGGCCGTGCTGTACGGGCGCGGCTCGGCGGGCGGCATCGTGAATCGCGTGCTGAAGCGGCCGGAAGCGAACCCGGTGCGCGACGTGGGCGTGACGCTCGGCACGCGCGGCGAGCGGCGCGGCGAATTCGACCTCGGCTGGAACGCGAACGATGCGGCGCGTTTTCGCATGACCGGCGCGGCCGAGAACTCGAACAGTTTCCGCGACCAGTTCCAGCTCAACCGCCAGGCGATCGCGCCGTCCGCGCAGTTCAAGCTCGAACGCGACACGGTGCTGAACGTCGAATTCGACTACCTGCACGACCGCCGCACGTCCGACCAGGGCCTGCCCGCGTATCGCGGCCGGCCGGTCGACGTGCCGATCAACACGTATTACGGCTCGGCGGACGCGGCGAACAGCTCGTACAACGACATCTCCGCGAAGAGCGCGACGGTGTCGCTCGATCACCGCTTCAGCGATTCGCTGTCGTTTCACGGCGCGATCCGCGCGTACGACTTCTCGCTCGAACGCAAGAACTACGTGACGTACGAGCCGATCAAGATTGCCGCGCACCCGGTCGTGACGCTCGACCAGTCGACGCGCCAGCGCACCGACCACGGCATCGACGGCCTGTTCGAGCTCACGCAGAAGACCTCGCTGTTCGGCATGCGCCACGAGCTGCTGTACGGGCTCGAGCTGTCGCAGCAGCAGAAGTTCGACACGATCTACAGCGTGTCGAAGGTCGCGACCTACGATCTGTTCAATCCGCAGCAGGTGATCCTGCCCGGCGTGCCGACCGGCGCGCGGGCGAAGACGAACGCGTCGACCGTCATCGGGCTCGCGGGCGTCTATGCGCAGGACCTGATCTCGCTGACCGAGCACTGGAAGGTGCTCGCGGGGCTGCGTTTCGACTACCTGAACCAGATCCGCCACGACTACACGTCGTCGAACGTCAACCTCGACCGTACCGATCACGCGTGGAGCCCGCGCGTCGGCCTGATCTACGAACCGCTCGACTGGCTGACGCTGTACGGGTCGTTCAGCCAGTCGTTCTCGCCGCTCGCCGATACGCTGATCAGTGCCGGCGCGTTCGCGAACGGCGCCGCGCTCGCGCCGCAGAAGACCACCGCGTATGAAGTCGGCTCGCGCTTCGACCTCGGCGGCAAGGCGACGGCGAGCGTCGCGCTGTTCGACATGCGCCAGACCAACCAGCAGATCGGCGACCCGAACAATCCCGGCTACGCGCTGCCGATCGGCACGCAGCACGTGCACGGGATGGAGCTGGGCTTCACCGGCGAGATCGCGCCGAAGTGGTCGGTATATGCGGGTTACGCGTACCTGAACGGGACGGTCGACGGCTCGGCGCAATCGACGGCAGCGGGCGTCACGGTGGCGAGCAACACGCCCGGGCTGATGCCGCGCCACAGCGCGAACCTGTGGATCAAGCGCGAGCTGTCGTACGGCTTCTATGCGGCGGCCGGCATGCAGTTCCAGTCGGCGCGTTATACGTCGGCGAGCGATCTCGTCACGCTGCCGTCGTTCACCACGTTCAATCTCGGCGCCGGCTATCGCAGCAAGAAGGTCGACGTGACGCTCACGCTCGACAACCTGTTCGATCGTCGCTACTTCATTGCCGCGCACGGCAATGCGGACCTGTACAACATGCCCGGCGACCCGCGCACGCTCACCGCGACGGTGAAGTGGCATATGTGACGCTCGTCACGCGCATCACGCGGGCGTTGCGCGACAATGCGGGTCGTCGTCACGATGGCCCGCCTTTCGCTCCCCATGATCCGCCAAGCGCTTGACTTATCGAACCTGACCGGCCGCGCCCGCACGTTGTGCGCCGTATTGTTGCTGGCGTGCGGCCCGGCCGCGGCGGGCGAGCAGCCGATCCTGGCCGATGCCGAGCCGGAATGCCATGCCGTGCATGTCGACCGGACGATCACGCTGTCGGGGCGTTACGCGGTCGATTACGACGATGAAGCGATCGGGCCGGACGTGTGGTTCGAGGACGACGATGCGTCGGCGATGCGCTTGCCCGACCGCTCGCAACGTGCGGGCATGATCGTTTTCACGAACCAGGACGTTGCGCGGCGCGGGCTGCGGCTGCCCGCCGCGCAGCCGCATGGCGTTTGCCTGCTCGACGGGCGCGCGACGCTCGTGATCCGCGATCTGTATACCGCGTGCCCGGGGCTGGAAACGCCCGATAGCGCGCGGCTGGTGAAAGTCGTCAAGGCCAGCGTGCCGGCGCGGCATGCCTGCAACGCCGCCGCACGCTGACGCCACCGCGGCGTTACTCGACGTCCTCGTCATCCTCCAGATCGGCATCCTCCTCCACGCGCTCCGGCGCCGCATACGCGCTCGCCTGCTCGAGCAGCCAGCCGCGAAACAGCTCCAGCGGCTTGCTGTGGCTGAACTCGGTCGGATACACGAGGTAGTACGCCGAATCGCCGACCGTCGCCGCGTCGCACGGCACGACCAGGCCGAGCTGCTGCAACTGTTCCTCGACGAAGAATTTCGGCACGAGCGCGACGCCGAGCCCGGCCGCGGCCGCGCTGATCAGCATCGTGTGCAGCTCGTAGCGCACGCCCTGCATCGTGCGGATGTCCTCGACGCCGTGTGTCTCGAACCACTGCGCCCACGCGCCGGGGCGTGTCGTCGAGTGCAGCAGCGGGTAGGCGAGCAGATCCTCGACGCGCTCGACGGGCCGGTCGAGCAGCGCGGGCGAGCAGATCGGCACGACTTCCTCGCCGAACAGGTAGTCGGACGACGTACCGGGCCAGGTCGGCTTGCCGTAGTGGATCGCGGCCTCGAAGTGCGTGTCCTCGAACGAGAACAGGTCGGTGCGGCTGCCCATGTTCACGCGCACGTCGGGCGTGCGGTCGTAGAAGCTCTTGATGCGCGGGATCAGCCAGTGCGACGCGAAGGTCGGCAGCACCGCCAGCTCCAGGTAGCCGCCGCCGCTGCCGTGCGCGATGATCGACAGCGTGTCGCGGTCGAGCGCCTCCAGCGCGCGGCGCACCTGCGTGCCGTAGAGCTTGCCGGCGCGCGTCAGCACGACGCGCTGCTTCACGCGTGCGAACAGCCGCACGCCGAGGCTGGCTTCCAGCGTCGCGATCTGCCGAGACACCGCGCTTTCGGTCAGGAACAACTCCTTGGCCGCGTGCGTGAAGCTCTCGTGGCGGGCGGCGGCTTCGAAAGCCACGAGCGCGCCCATGTTGGGGATCTTGAATTTGCGCATGATGTTCGATTCGTCTGACGGTCAGGCCCGCGCGGCGTCGGGCGGAAGGCGGGGCCGAGGAACGGCTGATAATTCCAAAAACTCATCACGTATCAATTTAATCTCGCTTTACGCCCGGCTGCAACCCTTTGAATAATGCTCCCCACGCAAGGTCAGGCGCCCGCTGGGCAGCCGGCCGACGAGTTGCCGGCACGTTTGCCGGCGGTCCCCCGAGACGAGAATCCTGATGCGCAATCCGAATATCGAGAGCTTGCTGACGAAGCTGCTGGGACAGGCGAAGACCGACGCCCTGTTCTCGACCCTGAACATGCCGGCCATCCTCGAAGAATGGGAGGACGGCGTCGTGACGCGCGCGGAAATCGCGCAGGCGATGAACATGGCGCTGTTCGAAGGGCTGCTCGAGCGTTCGGCGAACGGCCGCGCGTACACGGCCGACGCGATCGAAAGCGGCGGCTCGGTCTATTTCGACCACGGTGCGCTGCGCACGGTGCGCTGGCCGCACACGGGCGCGCTGCCGCCGGGCGAGGCCGCGTTCACGCGCATCCTGCGTCCGCTCGGCTTCCGCCTGAACGGCCGTTACCCGCTCGACAAGCTCGGCATGACGGGCCGCGCGTATGCGCATGAAGACGCGCCGGACGAAATCGCGCAGTTCTTCGTCAGCGAACTGCATCCGGAACGTTTCTCGAAGGAATTCCAGCAGGCCGTGACGAACGTCGTCAGCTCGTCGCGCGATCCGCTGTCGCCGGCGGCCGTCGCGCTGCTGTGGGAAGTCGAGCGCGAAGGCTGGCTGTCGCTCGACGCCGCGCACGCGCTGCTGCCGGAGATCGTCGGTGCGTTCGCGCGCCAGCACGATGTGCCGAACGAACTCGACTACGAAACGCTGCTGATGGAATCGGCGGAAATGGCGTGGATCGCGACCGAAGGCAATGCGTTCAACCATGCGACCGATCGCGTGGCCGACGTGTTCAAGCTGTCCGACGACGAGAAGGCGAAGGGCCGGCCGATGAAGCCGGAAGTCGAGCGCTCGCGCTCGGGCCGCGTGTTCCAGACCGCGTATCGTGCCGACACCGTCGAGCGCGAGTTCCGCACGCGCGACGGCGGCACGGTGAAGCGCAACGTGCCGGGCTCGTTCTACGAGTTCATCACGCGCAAGCGCACGTTCGACCAGGCGGCGCGCCGCTGGGTGACCGACCTGCGTTTCGATGCGGGCAACGCGCAGGGCATCTTCAAGATGACGGCGAACGCGGCGAAGTAAGGAAGCGAAAGCGGGGTACGCCGCTTTCGGATGAAGTGAGCCGATCGGGCAGGGCGCAAGGGCGTCCTGCCCGATTTGCGTTGGGCGGCGGCCCGCGATGCAACGCAATACGCGCGATCGGGCGAATGCCGGAACGCGGTGCCACGGTCATCGATGTGGTTGGGGAAAGTGGAAAGTGGAAAGCGGCAAAGCGGCCGGCCCATGCCGCGCCCCGTGCCGTCAGAATACGTGCGTGATCAGAAAGAACAGCACCAGCAGCCCGACCGGCACGCCGAGCAGCCAGGCGATCAGGTATTTGCCCATGTCGTAGGTCCTGGTGGCCGCGACGCCGTCGGCGCCGCGGCGGTTGCATGAATGTGCTGTCGCGTCACAGCTCGCGGTCGAATTCCTTCAACTGCTTCTCGGCCGCGTCGCGGGCGATCCCGTACCGTTCCTGGATCTTCCCGGCGAGATACTCGCGATTGCCGTCCGCGACGGCCAGATCGTCGTCGGTCAGCTTGCCCCACTTGGCCTTCAGCTTGCCGGTGAGCTGCTTCCACTGGCCCTTGATCTTGTCCTCGTTCATCGTGTGCTCCTTGTCGTGCAGGGATAAAAAGCGCGGCGGCGTGCCGCGCCGGGAGGTCAGGCCTTCGCCTTCAGGCCGGATGCGTCGACGTGCTTCACGCCCTTGACCGCGCGCGACACGGCGATCGCTTTCTTCACGGCGATCTTCGTCGGCAGCACGCCGGTCAGCGTGACGACGCCGTCGACGGTCTTCACGCTGATGTCGACGCTCTTCAGGCCGTCGGTGGCGGCCAGCTCGCCCTTCACCTTGGTCGTGATCCATGTGTCGGTGACGGGCTGGTTCGATTCGGTCTTCATGCCGTTGTCGGTGGATGCGTCCTGCGCAACCGCGTTCGTGAGCGGCGCGGCGCCGAGCAGGAAAGCCGCGCTGACGGCGAGCAGTGTCGAAAGGTGCGAGATTTTGTTCATTGATGTTCTCCTTCGATTGATAGGGTGAGTGGACCGATCGTCGAGCACGGATCGTGCCGCGCGTTACTCCCGCGTTACTCCATTACCCGGCGATCGGCGTGTCGTAGCCGGGCTCGCGCGGCGGCATGTCCGGGCGCGGCACGTCGGGCGGCAGCGGAACCGGCGGATCGGTACCGGGCGGCGGTTCGGGCGGGTTGTCCGGAGGCGGTTCGGGCCGCGTCGGATCGGGTGTCTGATGCAGCTTCATCGTGCTTCTCCTCTGCGGTTCGGATGGCAGCGCATGAGCGCCGATGCAGAACCAGCGTACCGGGTCGAACGTGCACGGGCATCGCGCAAATTCACCTGATCGGCTAGTGCGTTTGCACGGGGGTGTCGTGAAGGGGAGGGTGCCCCTATGTTGTTCGTCAAGCGTTAGGGGCTGACTTGGGTTGGTAAATGGTTCCGTCACGCAGCATGGCGAACAGGACGTCGCAGCGTCGCCGCGCCAGCGCGATGAGCGCTTGGTTGTGGCGCTTGCCCTGCTGGATCTTGCGGGAGTAATAGGCCCGTGAGACTGGGTCTCGTAAGGCCGCGAAGGCGGATAGGAACAAGGCGCGCTTGAGCACCTTGTTGCCCCGTCTAGATGGGTGCTCGCCACGGATCGACGATCCTGAGCGCCGGGTGACCGGCGCGAGGCCTGCGTAGGCCGCCAGATGCGCGGCGGAGGCGAAGGCTTTATGGGCGACTTCGGTCAGGAGTCTGGCAGCGGTCCTGACGCCGACTCCCGGCATGCTGGTCAGGACCGGCCAAAGAGGGTGAGCAAGCACCAGCTGTTCCACTTCGGCAGCGACCTCGTCGCGCTGCTTACGCAAGGCCGCAAGCTGCTGGGCCAAACGAGGCATGACGATGGTGGCAGCTTGCGTGCCGGGCACGGTCACGGCTTGTTCGCTCAGAGCCTGAACGATCTCGGCCGCCAAGCTCTTGCCCATGCGCGGCGCGAGCTTAGTCAGGCGGTTGGCGAGCGTCTTCTCGCTGGTTGAGGCAAGCGCGGCGGGCGACGGGTAGCGCTCAAGCAGATCGAGCACCGCCGGATGGTCGAGGCGCGGTCCGAGAACGCGCTCGAGCGCTGGATGGATCTGGGTAAGCAGGCCGCGAATGCGGTTGCTGGTTTGAGTGACCTGAGCGGCGAGATCATCGTCGAAGCCGCACAGCATGGTGAGCTCGGCGAGTTGCTCGTCAGCCAATCGAAGCGAGCGCAGCGTATGCGGCATCGAGCGGGCGGCTTCGGCAATGATCGCGGCATCGCGGGCATCGGTCTTGGCTTCACCTGCGTGCAGATCGGCGATGCGGCGCATGGCCAGTCCCGGCAGATAGGCGACGAGCACGCCTTCAGCGCGAGCGACGGCCACTGGCAGCGCTCCGATGGTGGAAGGCTGATCGACGACGAACAGGAGTCGACCATGAGTCTTGAGTTCGGCGATGAGGGCGCGCAGCTTGGCCTCATCGTTGGGCAGCGCTTTGTTGTACAGACGCTTGCCATTTCGATCGAGTGCAACAGCGTGATGCTGGCCCTTACCGACGTCAACGCCGACGAAAACATCGACGGCGTCATGCTGTTGAGTGTCTTGCATCGCAGTTTGTGCAAAGTGAACGGATTGGCCTGCAACAACGGTGGCAAGTCTCGGCATCCACGTTACGGACGGCGTCGGAATATTCCGGCCAAACCCCTATCAGCGATCACCAGCCACCCACCAGACCCGGCGACAACACCCCCCGGATCATGACTGCGACTGGGGGCGGGAATCATACCGGGCCTGGCTGGCCAAAGCCCCATTATTGGGACGGGAAGATAGTAACGGGGCGGGGCACCCCGATCGCGCGCGCCGCGATGCACCAGGGGCGCGCGACACGGTGCCTCGACGCAGTCTAGCAGCGCCGCTCCAGGCGCGAATCCTGTCAGTTCACGCAGCAGCCGGCACGGCGCTGAACGCCATGCCGGCCGGAAAGCACGCCCGGGTCGTCGATGCGGCGCTCAGGACATCTTGTCGGCCGCTGCCGCATACTGGCCGCCGCCGCCCGCTTCGTCGCCTGCCGCGAGCTGTTCCAGCGCGAGCCCCTTCGTCTCGATGCCGAGCGTCCACACTGCAATGGCCGCCGCGACGAACGACAGCGCGCCGAGCGTGAACACGCCGCCCTGGCCGAACACCGGCAGCACGACGCCGACCACATAAGGCCCGATCAGCGAGCCGACGCGCCCGATCGCCGATGCGAAGCCCGACCCCGTGGCGCGCGCACCGGTGCCGTACAGTTCGGGCGTGTACGTGTACAGCGCGGCCCACATCCCGAACAGGAAGAACTGCATTGCGAGGCCGGTGACGATCAGCAGCGTCGTGCTGCCGCCGTACAGCGCGCTCTGGCCGTATGCGTATGCCATCGCACCGCCGCCGATCAGCGACGCGATGCAGGTCGGCTTGCGCCCCCAGCGTTCGACGAGCCACGCGGCGCACAGGAAGCCCGGCACGCCGCCGAGCGAGATCAGCACCGTGTAGAACACCGATTTCGTGACCTCGAAGCCGGCCTGCTGCAGCAGCGCGCCGAGCCACGACGTGAGGCCGTAGAAGCCGAGCAGCGCGAAGAACCACAGCAGCCACACCATCACCGTGCGGCGACGATACACGCCGCTCCAGATCTCGCGCAGCGCGCCGTGGCCGCGTGCCACGACCGGTTCCGCAAGCCGCGACGGCGGCGGCAGCGTCGTGACGCCGGCCGAGCGCATCACCTTCGCCTCGATCGTGTGCATCACCGTGTCGGCTTCCGCGTGCCGGCCCGCATGCTCGAGCCAGCGCGGCGATTCGGGCACGATCCGGCGCACGACGAGCACGAACACGGCGGGAATCGCGAGCAGCGCGAACACCGTGCGCCAGCCGAACTGCGGCAGCACGAAATACGCGACGATGCCGGCCGTGATGAAGCCGAGCGGCCAGAAGCCGTCCATCAGCGCGATCAGGCGGCCGCGCTTCTCGGTCGGCACGAATTCGGACAGCAATGTTTGCGCGACCGGGAATTCCATCCCCATCCCGATCCCGAGCAGCACGCGGTAGACGATCAGCGCGTCGACGCTCTGCGCGGTCGAGCACAGGTAGGAGGCCGCGCCCCACAGGACCATGCTCCACTGGAATACCGGCCGGCGGCCGAAGCGGTCGGCGAGCAGGCCGGCGACGGCCGCGCCGAGCACCATCCCGAAGAAGCTCGCGCTCGCGACGAGGCCGGCGGCCGCCGTCGACAGGCCGAATTCCTTGCGGATCGAGCCGAGCACGAACGTCATCGTGCCGAGGTCGACCGAGTCGAAGAAGAACGCGATCGCGATGATGAAGAAGATCCGCTTGTGATAGCCGGAGAACGGCAGGCGTTCGAGCCGGGCGGCGGCGGAGGCGGGAGCGGTGGCGGCGGGCATGGCGTCCTCTGAAATGAAAAGGGGCCGCGAAGCGCGTGCTTCGCGGCCCCGATGCTTCGTCTTCAGTAGACGCGACCACAAAATGCCGCATCAGAGGAAAAGCGCCGCCTGCTTGCCCAAATGCGTCATCGGCGGCGGCACATGCCGTATCAGTTCTTCAGCTTGTAGCCGGTGCGGAACATCCACGCGACGATCGCCAGCAGGATCACGAGGAACAGCCCGGTCGCGGCGAGGCTGATCCACACGTGCACGTCGGCGAGTCCGTAGAACGACCAGCGGAAGCCGCTGACCAGGTAGACGATCGGGTTGAACAGCGTGATGACGCGCCACGCGGGCGGCAGCATGTCGACCGAGTAGAAGCTGCCGCCGAGGAACGTGAGCGGCGTGATGATCAGGAGCGGCACGAGCTGCAGCTTCTCGAAGCTGTCGGCCCAGATGCCGATCACGAAGCCGAACAGGCTGAACGTGACCGCCGTCAGCACGAGGAACAGCACCATCCAGAACGGATGCAGGATGTGCAGCGGCACGAACAGGCCGGCCGTGGCGAGGATGATCACGCCGAGCAGGATCGACTTCGACGCGGCCGCGCCCACATACGCGATCACGATCTCCCAGTACGACACGGGCGCGGAGAGGATCTCGTAGATCGTGCCCGTGAAGCGCGGGAAGTAGATGCCGAACGACGCGTTCGAGATGCTCTGCGACAGCAGCGACAGCATCACGAGCCCCGGCACGATGAACGAGCCGTAGCCGATGCCGTTCACGTCGCTGATGCGCGAGCCGATCGCGGAGCCGAACACGACGAAATACAGCGACGTCGAGATCACCGGCGCGATGATGCTCTGCATCAGCGTGCGGCGCGTGCGGGCCATTTCGGCGCGGTAGATCGCGCGGATTCCATGCAGGTTCATGCGTCAGGCTCCTTGCTGCACGCCGTTGCGGCGGTTGTCGATCAGGCTGACGAAAATGTCCTCGAGCGAGCTCTGCGTCGTATGCAGGTCGCGAAAGCCGATGCCGGCCGAACCGAGCGCGTTGATCAGCGTCGCGATGCTCGCATCGTCGCGCTGCGAGTCGTACGTGTAGACGAGCGCTGCGCCGTCGTCCGCGCGTTCGAGGCCGAACGGCGCGAGCGCGGGCGGCACGTCCGCGAGCGGGTGCTCGAGCTGCACGGTGAGCTGCTTCTTGCCGAGCTTGCGCATCAGCTCGCGCTTCTCCTCGACGAGCACGAGCTCGCCGCCCAGGATGATGCCGATCCGGTCGGCCATTTCCTCGGCTTCCTCGATGTAGTGCGTGGTCAGCAGGATCGTCACGCCGCTTTCGCGCAGCGAATCGACGAGCTTCCACATGTCGCGGCGCAGCTCGACGTCGACGCCGGCCGTCGGCTCGTCGAGGAACAGGATGCGCGGCTCGTGCGACAGCGCCTTCGCGATCATCACGCGGCGCTTCATGCCGCCCGACAGCGTCATCAGCTTGTTGTCGCGCTTGTCCCACAGCGACAGCGCCCTCAGCGTCTTCTCGATATGTGCGGGATCGGGCGCCTTGCCGAACAGGCCGCGGCTGAACGACACGGTCGCCCAGACGGTTTCGAACGCGTCGGTCGTCAGCTCCTGCGGCACGAGGCCGATCATTTCGCGGGCCGCGCGGTAGTGATCGCGGATGTCGTGGCCGCCGACCGTCACGCGGCCTGAGGTCGGCGTGACGATGCCGCAGATCGAGCCGATCAGCGTCGTCTTGCCGGCGCCGTTCGGCCCGAGCAACGCGAAGATCTCGCCGGGGCGGATGTCGAGGGTCACGTGCTTCAGCGCCTGGAAGCCGGACGCGTAAGTCTTGGAGAGGTCGGAGACGGAAAGGATCGGTTGCATGCTCACGGATGGCACGGCCGGCCGGCGCAACGGTGTGCGCCGCGCGTGCCCGGCGCCGCCGCCGCTGCGAAGCGGCCGGGACCGGGGACGGCATGGCGAACGGGCGTCATGTCGAACGGCGTTGTGGTGCGGGATCGCAGGATCGCGGGATCGCCATATTAGCAATCGACAGATGGAAATGCATTCTCGTGGAAAGGGCGAGCGTTGCCGGTGCTGGATTGGCGTGAATTGACGGCGCATCGCCCAATAACGCGGTGTTTTATTTGCGGTGTTTGAACAATGCGTGCCGTTTTATGCGAACGGGGATGCGATCGCGTGTCCGTCCGGCGGCGGCGCGGCCGTCCGGCCGACTGTGCCGCCCGAAGGCCGACGCGCCGTACCGGGACGGCGCGCGCCGCGCTCGCGATAATGCGTTCCTTTCATCGTTTACGGAGCGGAGCGCATGTCTTTGATCGATTTCAAATCCGTGGCGGCCGCGCAGGCCGTCGCGTGGAAATCCACGATCGTCGGCGAGGTCGGGCCGGCCAGGATCAAGGTGCTGCGCATGGATGCGCAGGCTTACGAAGCGGAAGTGCACGACTACAACGAGGGGCTGCTGGTGCTCGACGGCCGGATGATGCTCGAGGTCGGGGGCGAGACGGTCGTCGTCGAGGCCGGGCAAATGTACCTGGCGCTTGCCGGCACGTCTCACGCGGTGCTGCCGGGCAGCCACGGCACGCTCGCGATCGTCGATGTGTGAGGTTGCGCTGCAGCATGCAGGCGGATCGTCGAGGGCCGGCAGGCAAGGCAGAGCGCGGATCGGCCGCGGTTATTCAAACGCGTGTTATACGGGTCATGTATTTGTCTGAGCAAATAAATTGAAGGCTGTTTGAAAATCTGTCAAATCCCCGGCATGCACTGCGATTGCGCGGTTTCGGCCGTTTGGAACTCTGCATCCATTTACTTGTAGGAATCGTCCGATCATAGTCTCGTCAAACGACGCATCACGATAACGAATCAAGCGTACGGATGGAGACCAATTGATGAGACGCCTATCCGCGGGGCCAGTCGGACTGCCGTTTCCCGTTTTTTCGCTGAACGCAGGCGCGATGCAGGTCGCGTACCTGCGTTGTCATATCGCCGTGTAGCGGCGAACCACATCCCGTTTCGATTGTTCTCACGGCGCCGTGCCGCATGACGGCGCCGCGGGAGAGCGCTTGTCTGCCGCCGCGCCGCGTGCCGCATTTGCCTGACCGGCATCGCGGCAGCCTTGCGCACACCGTCATGCGCCGCGCGTTCGTGCGGCGGCGCGATACCAACCGGCGGGCCATGCAGCCTGTCCGGACGAGACTTGTCGTACCTGAAAAGGAGGGGTTGATGATTTGCATTCCTGAATGGCGGAAAGCGATCCTGTCGTGCGCGGTCATCGCTTTGCCGTTCGTCGCCGGTTGCGGCGGCGGTGACGATCCGGGGCCGATCAACGTGCCGCAGTGCTCGGGGAGCGCGTGCGGGCCGAGCGGTTCCGTCACGACGCCGCCCGTCGTCGCGAAGCTGTGCCCGGACGCGCTCGACTACACGACGACGTACACGGGTGGCGCAGGCAGCGGCGAGTACGTGAAGGTGAAGTTCGACACGACGAAGATGACCTACCAGATGCAGTTCATCGAATCGTCGGTGCCGACGTCGGCGGGGCAGGTCAACAATACGCGCGCAGGCCTGACGATCAGCGGCGCGTTCCATCATCCGACCACGCTCCCGACCGCCGAGCAGAACCGCTGTGCGTTCGTGCTCGACAGCGGCGCGACGAGCGACGGCGCGTATTCGGTGACGATCAACCGTGCTGATCCGCCGATGCTGTTCGTCGGCAATGGCGTGGTGGGCGGCGGGATTCCGGGGGCGACGATTGCGTTCGCCGGTATCCCGCTGCTCCCGGGCATCACGCTCGGCGTCGTACCGTCGCGCACCTTCGATTTCTATCCGTTCATCGGCTTCACCGACACCGAAACCGACTTCACGAAAGTGGCGGGCAACTACAACGAGGTCGGCATCCATCTGTCGCCGATCGGCGGTGATGGTCAGAGCCCGACCGGGCCGGTCGGCTGGGAGCCCGACGTCGTCAACTGGAATCAGACGTTCAATGCGGACGGTTCGTGTTCTATCACGCAGGGCAGCGACTACTCGTGTCAGACGACCGGGACGCCGTGGGCGCAGCGCAAGAACGCGGACGGATCGGCAGACAATGTATTCGTGAGCAATCCGGTGGGGCAGGGGTATCCGATCGCGGGGCAGGGCTCGACGCTGATCATTGCACCGAGTCAGGCGAAAGGCATCATGATCGTCGGCAGGCTGAACGGCGTACTTGTGCCGATCGTGATTCGTGTCGGCTATACGCACGTCGATACGGTCAATCTGTTCGCATCGGTCGCCGATGCCGAAGTCGGCATCTCGATGCTGGCGTCGACGAAAGCGATTGCCGCGAACTCCCTGAAGGGGGGATATATCGGTGCGACCAGCGCATCCGCATGCGGCGTTGTGACATCCAGCGGTCAGGCGAACAAGGTGACGTCGCCGGGGCCGAGCTTCAACCCGAACATGCCGCACCCAGACCTGCCCGGCGTCTTCACCAATAACACCTTCTATTCGGTAGCAGGCAGTTGCGATGACGGCACGGCCGTCTCGACGATGGCCGCGAACTATACGTCCACGCTGTTCCAGGGCAGTACCGCGGCGTTCATCGATCCGCAGACGTCGGGGGTGACCTCGCAGTTCGGGCTCGACTACACGCAGGCGACGCCCGGCAAGATCAAGGTCACGGCCACGCAGGACTTCAACGCGAAGGGCGCGAGCGGCAACGTGGCGATCTTCAAGAAGGGCGACACGGGCTGGCTCGTGACGGCCGGCAATGTCTACGCGATGGTCGTCAACAACAGCCAGGTCAACCCGTTCTTCACGGTCGGCGCGTTCGTCCAGTAACCCTGTATTGAACACGTAACACCGGCGGCGCATGCGTCGCCGCCGGCGAATCGAATTTCAAGAGGATTCCTATGAACTTGAAGCAATGGATGGCCGCGGCGTCGCTCGCGCCCGTGCTGGCCGCGTGCGGCGGAGACGGCGACCCGCCGCCCGCGCCGGTGGTCCGGCTGTGCCCGCAGACGATCGACTACAACACCGTGTTCATCGGTGGGTCGGGGTCGGGCGAGCTCGTGAAGGTGCAGCTCGACACGACGAAGATGACGTACCGGATGACCTATCTCGCGTCGCCGGTGCCGGCCACCACGGGCACCGTGCAGCCGACGCGCGACACGGCACCGGCGAACGTGGTCGACGGCACGCTGGCCGACGAGACGGGCCTGCCGACGGTCAAGCTGAACCAGTGCACGTTCCGGATGCAGAACGCGAGCCTCGACCCGAGCCGCCCCGCGCGGCTGTTCCTCGGCGAAGGCGTGCTGGGCGGCGCGATCCCCGGCGCGACGATCCAGTTCGACGGCGTGATCGGCGTCGGCAAGATCCCGAAGACGACGTTCCCGTACTACCCGTTCATCAGCTTCTCGTCGCTGGAAACCGACCTGACGAAGATCGCCGGCAAGTACAACCAGCTCGGCTACCACCAGGTGCCGTCGCAAAGCTTCCAGCCGGTGGCGCTCGACCAGCAGGTGACGATCAACGCGGACGGCAGCTACGTCGAGACCGACAACTTCGGCAAGAAGAACGGCGGGCAGCCGCTCGCGTCGAGCGCGACCGTGAACCAGCCGTTCACGCTGCGTCCGGATGCGCCGGCGTTCCAGTCGCTCAACTACCTGCCGCAGATTCCGCCGACGCTCGCGGCGGTCGATCCCGCGAAGGCCGGCAAGGGAATCCTGATCGTCGGCAAGCTGCGCAACCAGCTCGTGCCGATCTTCATCCGCACCGGCGCGGCGAATGCGGACCTGACGCAGGGCTCGCCGAGCGCGGACGACGAATCGGGCATCTCGTTCCTGAGCCCGCAGACGGCGATCACGCAAGGCTCGCAGAACGGCGAGTACACGGGTGTCGACAGCGCGTTCAACTACCGCGCGACCGCGCTCGTCGGCGCGCAGGCCACGCTGCTCGATCCGTTCAACGCGTCGCAGGCCGCGCTCACGCGTGCACTGAACCTCGATTTCACGCAGAAGGTGCCGGGTGTCGTCACGACCGTGCATGCGGATGCGGCATCGGGGCCGGCGACCGGCAAGTTCGTGTTCACCGGCGGCGTGTTCGGGTTCCTCGACATGAACGATACGAGCAATCCGTACTTCACGGTCGGCGCCTTCGTGCAGTGACGCAAGCCCGGATGGAGACACGGCGGCGCCGCGCGAAAGCGCGCGGCGCCCGGACAGAATGAGAAGGAGACTTCATGAAGAAGCTGATTGTCGCGGGTGTCGTCGCAGGCATATCGACGCTCGCATCGGCCCAGCAGGCGGGCGACAACGTCGCGACGCTGGGCTGGTTGCACATCATGCCGCAGGATTCGACCAACGGGCTCACGACGAATCTCGCCGGCATGCCGATCAACGGGCCGCTGCGCCTGCCCGGGTCGTTCACGTCGCCCGGCACGAGCCTGACTGTCAACAACGCCGATACGGTCGGCCTGACGCTCACGCACTTCTTCACCGACCACATCGCGGTGACGTCGGTGCTCGGCGTGCCGCCGGAGTTCACGCTGACCGGGCACGGCACGATCAAGCCGCCGGGCCCGTCCGGCGCGCTGGGCAGCGTCAACATGGACAACCCGGCCAACCAGCCGGCCGTGA
The DNA here is from genome assembly GCF_001411495.1 of Burkholderia cepacia ATCC 25416. Taxonomy (NCBI): domain Bacteria; kingdom Pseudomonadati; phylum Pseudomonadota; class Betaproteobacteria; order Burkholderiales; family Burkholderiaceae; genus Burkholderia; species Burkholderia cepacia. The sequence continues at coordinate 2,239,017 of NZ_CP012982.1, forward strand.
AGAACGCAAGGCAGTGGAGCCCGACGATCATTCTGCAGTACTACTTCAATTCGCCGACGGCGAAGTTCCGCCCGTTTGTCGGGATCGGCGTGGCCTACAGCTGGTTCAGCAACATCGAACTGAACGGCAACTTCGCGAAGGACATCAACGAAAACCTCGGCAGCGTGCTCGCGGCGGGCGCCGGCAAGCCAGGGCCGACGTCGGTCGAGGGCAAGGCGTCGTCGTCGTTCACGCCGGTCTACAACGTGGGCGCGAGCTACGCGATCGACAAGCACTGGGGGCTGACGGCGACGCTGACGTACATGCCGCTGAAGACCTACTCGTCGCTCGTGATCAAGGCGGCGGACGGTTCGACGCTCGCGACCACGCGCACACGGTTGAAGGCGGATCCGCTGATCACGTTCGTCGGGATTTCCTACAAGTTCTGAGCCGTCCGGCGCGCATGACGCGCACCGGCGGCTTCCTGCGACCGTCGGGCCGGAACGATTCGGCCGGGCGGTCGCGTTCCTGGCGGCGTGCCGCCATTTGTGAAGAGAGGGGGCAGTTCAAATGAGCATTCGCAAAATCGTATCGCTTGTTGCTGCAGTGGCTTTCACCGCGGTTTCCGCCGCGCCTGCTTTCGCAGTCACCGTTTCGCGGGCTGATGGTCAGCCGATGAACCCGAATGGAGAGCCGTTCTCGGCGACCGGGCTCACGAACCTCAGCAAGGGCGCGATCAGCGCAGGCTGTACCGCGACGTTCAACGGCACGATCACGTCGACCGGCATCGTCAACATCACGTCGACGACGTTCTCGGGCGGCGCGACATGCTCGCTGATCAACGGCAGCGCGAGCAGCACGTCGCCGTGGACGGGGCAGGCCGACAGCACGACGCAATTGTCGATCAACAACGTGAAGGTGAACGTCACGCTGCTCGGCACCTGCGGGCCGAGCAAGGTTGTCACGACGTGGAGCGATACGAACTCTTCGCTGACGTTCAATAACGCCACGCTGACGCCGGATTGCACGGTGGGCGGCACGGTGCTGACGTCGCCGAAGTTCCACGTGCAGTAAGCGTCGCGGATCGAAGCGGGTACCCGCCGCGCGCGAGGGTCGTGCGACAGGTGCGGCGGGTATTTGCGAATTCGAAGGGTTCGTGCCGTCGTGCGCATCGGCGCGACGGCCGGATTCATTCGACAGAGCGGCCGCGTTTCTCGTGTAAGGCCGCCATATATCAAGAGAGAGGCCGTACAGATGAACATTCGTCAAATTGCGTCGCTTGTTGCTGCAGTGGCATTCACCGCGGGTTCGGCCGCGCCTGCTTTTGCAGTGACCGTTTCACGCGTGGACGGCCAGCCGATGAATCCGAACGGCGAACCGTTTTCCGCGTCGGGGCTCACATCGCTCCAGAAGGGCGCGTTCAGTCCGATCAACTGTACGACGACGGTCAACGGCACCGTCACGCCGACCGGCATCGTCAACATCACGTCGACCCAGTTCACCGGCGGCACATTGTGCGTGTTGTTCACCGGTAGCGCGAGCAGTGCGGCGCCATGGACGGGAAACGTGGACAGCACGACGCAAGTGTCGATCAACAACGTGAAGCTGGACATGCGGGTACTCGGTACTTGTGGACCGAGCAAGGTCACGACGGCGTGGAGTGATCCGGACTCGCGCGTGACGCTCAACAACGCCGTGCTGACGCCGGATTGCACGGTGAACGGCTGGCTCGCGACGTCGCCGAAGTTCCACGTGCAGTAAGCGTCGGGCATTGATGCGGGGAACTCGCCTTGCACGAAGGCCGTGCGGGATGTGCGCGGGTTGCCGCTTCGTCGATGCGCTCGAGCCGTCTTCCGTATCAGCGTGACGACAGGCTGGCCGCACGTATCGCGATCCGATGCGTGTGGCGTTGCAGGGTCGGTACGGCGTACCGCGCCATCCGATTCGACTGAATTACCACTATTCCAAATTAGCCAGAACTATCCCGGAAGACCCATGCTTACCGATCCAGCAAAGTATGGCGATGCCCGCGGCGCCACGCCTGACCGGCTGCGCACGGCCGCGTGGCTGCAGTACCTGATCGAATATCTCGACGCTGCCGCTTGCGTAGCGATGGCGGCTGATGGTGGCGACAAGACCGTCGCCGCGTCGCAGGCGATACGGATGCGAACAGGCGCGAATCTGTCGCGTGGCGCAACGGCCGTGCTTCACGGGCTCGCGCCGTGGATCGCATCGGACGGCGGCGCCTGCGAATGCGACCTGACCGACCCGCGCGGCGCATGCTCGCATGTGCCTTCGATACGGCAACTCGCCGAAGCCGAACGCTGCTGCCCCGGGTCGCGTGCCGCGTTCGACACCGCACACGGCGTGATCGATGCATGCGCATTCGACGATCCCGATGTCGGCTGGGCCGCACTCGGGCGGATTGCCGGCGGTCTCGAATGCAGCGGGGGGGATGCCGGCGCATGCACCGCACATGAGACGGGCGCGCAGGGCGACACGCTGCCTGCGAAGAATCTGAGAGACAGGCTCGCCGTCATCGCGGCGGCGAGCGGAGAAACGTCGACCCTGCCGGGCGCCGTCATCGACGCGATCGTGCTGCGTGTATGCGGGCCACGCGACGATGCATCGCGCATCGACGAGATGGCTGCGCTCGTGACGTTCTCGGCCGTGCTCGCTGCCGGCAACGGGACCTCCATCGCCGCGTATGGCGGTCAGCACAACCTCGTTGCGCGGGCGATCCGCACGCATCGCGCTGATCTGGCGTCGGTGGACGGGGTGCTCGCGGCGTTGTCCGTGTGCAGGCTGGATCGACTCGTCGGCGCGGGCAGCTTTTGGGCTTATTACCTGCTGGCGGGTATCGCGATCGCAGCGCCTGACGCCGTGCGGGAAATCGGTCGCCGTTTTCATGGCGACGAGTGGCAGGCGTGCCTCGATCACGTGCTCGCGTGGCCGGCGGTCAGCCGCTTCGGGCCGAAGGAGGACGTCGCGTTCGATCACCTGCGTGGCGCAATGAGCCTGACATCTCGATGGAATCCGATCGTCCGCGGGAAGCGGATGCGCAAGCGTGCCGGTGTAGCGCCCTGATTCCACGAGCAAGGGGGCAAGGCCGGCTGACGCGCCAGCTTTTCCGAAGCCTCTTTCGAAGTAATCCGCAAGGATGCCAAACGATTCGCGTACGCGCATCCTGATTCGCGCGCCATGCCGGACCCCGTTCGCTCACGCGAACGGGCATCGGGCGGCAGCGCGCCGAGCCGTCATGCCGTCACCAGTCCACACTGGCCGCACACCGCACACCGCACACCGCACACCGCACACCGCACACCGCACACCGCACACCGCACACCGCACACCGCACACCACGCCATCCATCCCGCCTGCGCGCCCCGATTCCGGCGCCATCGCCCGAACGCAGTATGATTCCGCAAACGATGCCGGCGACCGCTTCGACGTCACTGCCCGCCCGCGTCGCCGAAGATCTGCCAAGCTTGCTGTAAGCCGGACGCAAACAGCCGCAGTGTGAGAGCGCTGCCGCGAACCCGCGTTCCGACCACCTTCATCGAAACGGTCAGTCAGATGTCAAAGCAAAACAAGAAAATCCTCCTCCTGAGCGTCAGCGCCGGCGCCGGCCATACCCGAGCGGCCGAAGCGATCCGCGCATTCGCCGACCACCATCCCGCCGGCATCGAAGCCACCCACCTGGACGTGATGGATTTCGTGTCCACCGGCTTCCGCAAGCTGTACACCGATCTCTACATCAAGCTCGTCAGCAGCCAGCCGGCGCTGTGGGGCTACCTGTACCAGAAGACGGACGAAGTCGATCCCGCCGCCCCGTCGCAGAAGATCCGGCGTGCGATCGAGCGGCTCAATTGCCGGCCGCTGCTCGCGGAGATCGAACGCCAGCGCCCGGACGCGATCATCTGCACGCACTTCCTGCCGGCCGAGCTGCTGTCGCGCGAGATCCGCAAGGAGCGCGTCGACACGCCGGTGTGGGTGCAGGTCACCGATTTCGACCTGCACAGCATGTGGGTCGTGCCGAACATGCGCGGTTATTTCGCGGCCAACGACGAGATCGCGTGGCGCATGCATGCCCGCGGCATGGCGCCTGAAACGGTGCACGTCAGCGGCATCCCGATCATGCCGGCGTTCGGCCAGCCGCTCGATCGCGCGGCCTGCGCGGCCGAGTACGGCCTCGATCCCGCGCGCCCGACCTTCCTGATGATGTCCGGCGGCGCGGGCCTCGGCGGGCTCGACGTGCTGGCGGCGCGCCTGCTCGGGATGGATGCCGACTTCCAGCTGATCGCGCTGGCCGGCAAGAACCAGGCGATGCTGGCATCGTTGCAGGAACTGGCCGCGCAACATCCGGGCCGGTTGTTTCCGCAGGGCTTCACGCAGCAGGTCGAGCGCCTGATGGCCTGCGCCGACCTCGTCATCACGAAGCCGGGCGGCCTGACGACGTCCGAATGTCTCGCGATGCAGTTGCCGATGATCGTCAACTCGCCGATTCCGGGCCAGGAAGAGCGCAATGCGGATTTCCTGCTCGAACAGGGTGTCGCGCTGAAGGCGATCGACGATGACGCGCTCGTCTACCGGATCCGCGCGCTGCTGCAGGCGCCGGAGCGTCTCGCCGACATGCGCCGCCGCCTCACGCCGCTCGGCCGGCCGCTCGCCGGCCGCTTCGTGCTCGATCGCGTGCTGGGCCTGGAGCCCGCCGCATGAGCGTCGTGCGCTTCGTGCCGACGCGCCATACGCTGTTTGTCGTTGCATGGGTCGTGTTGCTCGCGTATTTCTTCGCGAACGTGGAGATCCAGATCGAAGGCAGCGCGGGCTGGGCGGCCAACCTGCCGACGTGGCGCATCGAGCATCACTGGCTGCTCGACATCTTCTGGGGCGGGCGGCCGATGACCGGCTACCACGCGTGGGTGTTCCCGTTCGTCGCGCTGTTCTTTCACTGGCCGGCCGTGTTCAACGGACGGTGGTCGTGGCGCATCGAAGCGCGGATCGTCGCGTGCATCATGGTGTTCTGGCTGACCGAGGATTTCCTGTGGTTCGTGCTGAATCCGGCCTACGGTCTCACCCGCTTCAATCCGGCCAACGTGCCGTGGCATATCCATTGGTTCGGCGTGGCACCGACCGACTACTGGACGATGAGCGCCGCCGCGATCGTGCTGTTCATTCTTTCCCGCGAGCGCAAGCGCGCGTTCTACTGATCCCCGACCCGACATGAAACTCGCCTTCATTGCCGTGCTTTCCGTCACGCTCGCCGGGCTCGTGCAGCTGGCCCATGCGGACCCGGCCTCCGAGGTGTCCGCCCGGCCGAGGCCGATCAAATGGGCGCAGGGTGTGACCGATGCGCATGTGAACAACCTGCATCGGATCACGCCGACGCTGTACCGCAGTGCGCAGCTGTCGCGCGCGGATGTGCCGGAACTGCAGAAGCTCGGCATTCGCAAGGTCATCAGCTTCCGTTCGTTTCACGCGGACGACAGCATCCTGGCCGGCACGCAGATCAAGATGCAGCGCATCCGGATCAACACCTGGGACATCCGCGACGAAGACATGGTCGCGGCGCTGAAGGCGCTGCGTACGGCCGACCAGGACGGCCCGGTGCTGATCCACTGCCAGCACGGCGCCGATCGTACCGGCCTCGTGTCGGCGTTGTACCGGATGGTGTACCAGGGCTGGACGCGCGAGCAGGCGCTCGACGAACTGCAGCATGGCGGCTACGGGTTCCATCCGATCTGGCAGAACATCACGAACTACCTGAAGCGCGTGGATGTCGAGCGGTTGCGGCAGGAGGTCAATAGCGGCTGAGCCGGAAAGGAAAAACGCCGCCGACGGGAACCGTCGGCGGCGTTTCTTTTTGGGCGGCCGGGCAACACCGCCGCCGTCGTCAAACCGTCTCCGGTTGCCGCACGGCCTTCGCGACATTCCGCGCCATCGCCCCATTCGCGACGAAGTGAGGCACGTTCGCGCGCGCGCGAGTGGTTGCAAACCTTGTCAAAGATATCGATCGTCGATTCGCGCATCGATTCACTTCATCCTGGCTTATTTCCCGATGTAAATACCTTGCTGCAGGCTTGTTCAATGGTATGCAGTGCTTGTGAAAATCGCTCGATGAATTTCAGATTCGTCCGATAGACGTTAAGGCGATTGCCCGGTACTTTTGATCCCCGCCCAACAGGTGCCAACGCTATTCGCTATAGCGGGACAGGCAAGGGGGAAACCTGATGATCACAAAGCTTGAACTACAGCATTGGTCTCGCCGGGTGGTGGAAGCACTGCCACATACAAACTGGACGTCGCTGACGCAGGGGCCACGTCCGTGGCTTTGCCTGAGCGGTACTCACAGCGATTTGCTCGAAGAGGAAGTCCAGGCCGTGACTCGGCGGTTCCAGTATCGCTGGGTCTGGCGCGATACCGCCTGGGAGTATGGTGTTCCGGGCTACCGACAGGGGCCGCTGCTGGTTCCCCTTGACGAACCGCTCCATGCACAGGCCGTCGAATGCTGGCTACGCCAGCAGGCCGGATTTATCTTGCTGGGTCCCGACGAAGAAGACGCCTTGGTTTTCCACCTCCAGCGATTGCGTTTGCTGGAGACATCCGACGGCTTTCCGATCAGCATCGGCCTGCATGCCGGGCGACCCCTCGAAGAACTTTGCGAAGGGTTGCCGGCGCATCGCCTGTCCGAGCTGTTCGACCCCATCAAAAGCTTCATCTGGTATGCGGGCGACGAGCGGACGGGTGAGTGGCTGTTTGCCGATGTACCGGCTACCGATCGCCCGACATCAGTGCCCGAAGGGCCCGTCACGTTGACGTTGTACGACGAGATCGCCCTCGATCAGGCCAGCCTTGCGTGGTTCATGCGCGACTGCGCCCGCGCGTTCCGTCAATGCTTTCCTGCCTATGACCATCCGGACAATGAACCGGTGCTATGGCGGCATCTGGTCCACTTTGCCAACGAAGCGACCGACCAACTGGCGCTCACCACGGAGCGCGACGTGCGCCATTACATGGAACTGCGCTTCCGGTATTCGCATGAACTGTTTGCCAAGGATGCCGCGTTGCGTGACATCTTGATCCAGCGGCAGGTGGATGGGAAGCAGCGGCTGTTCGCAGCCGAAGCGCGGCTCAAGACACTCGCTCCGACGGCGTAAGGAAATGATGATGGCAACGAGGTACGACAAGGCGTTAGGCCCGAATCACCCCAGCGAAAAGCAAGTCGGCAAAGCCATCTCGCCGCCGCCGTGCGAGCACGGTATCCCTGTCTATCCGTTGCGATATGGCGTGGCGGACGCCCCGTGTCATGCGAGCACCGGGTTGAGCAGTCCATACCCGGTACTTTCGGCAGGAAAGCAGCAGGGGCTTCGCATGTTGCGGCCGGGATGCTACCTCTATGTTCGTTACCTCAAGCACGGGCGTATGTGGACGCGGCAATACAGCGTGACTGAAAACGGACGCTTCACCGCCCTGTGGTGGACAGAGAAGGACTATCGGAACGAATTCCCGGGGCGCCATGCGCGAATCGATGGCGGCGCCGACCGACCCTATGTGCTCATTCCCAAGGAGCAGGCAAGCGGCCCGGTGTGGCTGATGGTGAGCGACAGCGTGCTCAGTCATCGCGCGTTGTGCGAAATGGAGCGTGATTCAGCGCGTCGGGATTTGCTGATGCGCAAGATCAACCCGCTAGGCGGCAAGCAAGCCCACTGCTTCGCAGTTGATCACCTTCCGCAGGCGCTACCGGAGCTTTCCGGGCAGGTCTATCCCTGGAGCGCAAGCTTGCCGAAGAAGGCGACGGGGCAAGCTGTCGCGGATGCCATGCGGGTTGCCGCGCTTCCTCAGAAGGACATAGACCTGTTCGCGGTGGCACTGCCTGATCCAGTCGGCATGTTGATGGATCTCAATCAGTTGGTGGGCGCTGCGCTTCAGGATCAAGAACCTTACGTGACGGAGGCTGCACGCAAGCTCCGTGTCTGGGGAATGATCGAGTCGCTGGCCGACGCGGCTCGACAGCGTGCTATCCAGGAGGCCGTGACGAGCGTGACGATAGGGGGCGTCAGGACGCACGCCGATTATCCTTATCAGCGCGGCAAGGCCGGCTATGCCAGTCGTATGCGCTTCGCCGACCATCAGGCCTACGACGCGTTCATCAAGGAGCATCCGAAACGGTTGGCCATTCTTCAGAAAGCGGTGGATGTGGCTGCGTTGGATTTGTGGGAGGCATTTCAGTCAGTCAAGCCCGCCTATACCACGCTGCTGACGCTTTACGAGAACAAGGACATCGAGAACTTTATCGACAGGCGCCTGGTCGGTGCCTGCACATTGACAGGTCTGGTCCACCATCCGAAGGGCGAAGCGTACCTAAAGGAATGCGTGACGACGGACGGCTTGACGGGTTTGCTGCACGACCTCGTCCTTGGCCATCCGCAAATCGGCGATTGGGTGGACTGGAGCAACAGTGGTGCCGTGGCTGGCGGCCTCATCAACGACACGGTCATCGAGCGTGCGCAGACCCTGTTGAAGTCGATTCCGGCGGATACCGCGTCACAGCAGTTGAGCGTCATGATCGGCGCGTTGGTTGCCAGGAGCAAACTGCGCAGCCCGGCGCAGTTCTGGACGAGCGTGTATCGCCCCGCGTTCGAAGCGCTGGAAGGTCAATTGGCAGGGGCGGTACCGGTCAAGCTGAAGGACGCGGGTACTTGGGTGCGGGACCAATTGGGGATCGAGGGCGGAAACGGCTTCCGGCCCAGGACCGTCGCTCAAAAGGCCAATGAGATGCTCACGCTGTACAAGATGTACGACGTGCAGCAAGTGCTGAATGACATGGCAGAAGCGCCCGCCAAGCTTCGGCGTGCCCACAATACGCGCGTGGGCCTCGGTGGCCTCGCTGTTATGGTGTCCACCTATAACGCGACCATGACTTTCAACGCATTGGGTAAAGAGGATGGATTGACCTTGGCGAATGCATTAGACGTCGGCGGTAAGGTGCTGGGTGTCGGTTCCAGCGGTTTGTTCATGGCGCAGGTGTATCGAAATCGGCTGTCAAACCTTGCCAGCGAAGCCGGCCAGGAAGCGAAGGCGGGGACGTTGAAGGCATCGGCCAGTAAGTTGGAGCTCTGGGCTATTGGAACGGCTGCAATTGCGGCACTTGTGCTCGCAGTGAAGGATGGGGGCTTCGGTACGTACGCTGAGCGTGGCGCAGCGGCCGGCTGGAACGCGGTCAGCGGTGCGATTGCCGGGACAGCAGCCGGTCTGGGGGGGTTATATGTTCTTAGTAGTTTAAATCCCGAATGGCTGGTCGGACTCGCGCGCAAAGACGTCCTTGTTGCGCGAGTTCCATATGGTGTCGCGAGGATGGGAGCCGGGACGTTAGGCTGGATATTGCTCGGACTGGATGGTCTCTACTCAATTGCTCGCGCTGCTCATGATCGCGTTGCCGCCGAACAGGTGGTGACAGATTGGATCGCCCGCAGTACCTGGGGCAATCGACGTAACAACGGTTATTTCGACCGTACGCCACTTGTACCGTATAAGAGCGATGCCGAGGAACTACAGGCGTTTTATACGTTATTCCTCAAGCCAACCATCACGACGGATATCCAGGTGCTCAACACCATCGGTACGTTGACTATCCCGGGATTAGGGGAGCTGCGCCGCATTACAATCAATCTCCCGGGGTGGAAACCACAGATCAGCAAATACAAGCTGACGCAGGCTCACGGCGCGGAGGGTCATGTTGCTATCTACGTGGATCCGGAGCTGGTGGTTGAGCAAGACGGTGTTGGCGTCATCACGTTGTCGAACGACGTATTGATCGGCAAGACGGAGGTCGAGTACTGGCCGAACGGCTTCACCGAACCAAATTACGTGCTGCGTGAAAGTAACTACCTATGACTACAACTCAGGACGATCCCAGCCTGCAGCCGCCGGATGCAGCGAGTTTCGAAAAACAAATCGAGGCGCTCCGTACCAAAAGCGACCATATCGGTTTGCCGAGTATCACGATCGCGATGTGGCCGCCCAGAGTGTGTTTCAGTGACGACGTGTCAGATCCACACATGTTCAACGAGCGCTATATCGAGCCAGATTTTTTGCGCGGACAGTGCTTGCTGATTATGTATTTTTTTGCATTGGCTCACAATCTTACGCTTTCTGCATTTCTATATTCTTTGTCGTCTTCATGGGGCGATCCTCAAAGAAATAATCTGGTTGATTTATTTCAAGTAAGCGGAACATACCTGATTTTTCTATTTTTCTATGGATTTATCTTCCGGCTTGCGGCGATGGGTGCGATATCGCCATCGCCTCGATTTAATCGCCAAGCGCAACTTGTACACGTACCGTCGGGTCACCAGATACTGCATCTTCGATGGCGCGATGTTCGACCGATCACTAAAATCGGCCAGACATTGAACGGCCGCTTTCGCCTTCAGCTTTATTTCCCGCAGCCGCGTCTGGAATTCGGCAAGGTATCCGAAAATTTTATTCGAAAGTGCTACAGCGAGCCGTTTGGTTTGGGTGGTGACTTTGCTTCGGGTGATGGCACGACCTTTTGGGCCAATCTGGATCGCCTCGAGTTCATCCGTCGCTACATGGAGCACGGCCTTGAGGCGATTCAACCCGATGATCATCTGCGAAGACTCGGCGGCGTACACAAACCGAGCGGCTTTCCGGTGAGCACGCCCAACCCGGATTGGTGGGACCTGTATGTCAGTCGCCCCTTTGTACGCTTGCTCTACTGGTGTGCGACCGGACCGCTGATCGACTGGTGGGTGACACGCAAGAAGGCCGCCTACAGGTGGCCCGAGGAGGTGGAGCGCTTGTGTGCCCCGGATGCGGATTTGAGCGGCTTCGACACGACGCCTGTCAAATCGCGCACGGACGTGTTCTACCGCTATGCCGGTGATCGCGGCTACGAACTGGTCGATGCCAAAGGGCGTCCGATCTCGGTGTCAGTCGTGTCGCGATAGGGGCCACCGCAATTCGGCGTCCAACACAACGGATTTCATTGCTCGGAGCGAGAAGCGGGAAGCATTCCGAGGACCGAGTGCTGAATCGGATGCCTACCCCGCATGAGGCATCCGCAATCACCGTTAACCGTGAACATGCGCGTCACAGAGAATGCAGACCGGGATAGAGCAGACGTCATGCGAATCCCGGTCATGCCTTGTATCGGCGTCGTGCCCCGTCAAACCGTCTCCGGCTGCCGCACGGCCTTCGCGACATTCCGCGCCATCGCCCCATTCGCGACGAAGTAGGGCACGTCCACACGCGCGAGCGGTTGCTTGCCACGAATCTTGTCCGCGATTTTCTCCGCGATCATGATCGTCGGCGCATTGAGGTTACCGGTCGTGATGATCGGCATGATCGACGCATCGACCACACGCAGCCCTTCCAGCCCGTGCACGCGGCCTTCTTCATCGACCACCGCCATATCGTCGTAACCCATCTTGCACGAGCACGACGGATGGAACGCGGTTTCCGCGCGGGCCCGCACGAACGCGTCGAGTTCCTTGTCGGTCTTGCAATCGGCGCCCGGGTTCAGCTCGCGGCCGCGATAGCGGTCGAGCGCGGGCTGCCGCATGATTTCACGCGTCGCGCGGATCGCATCGCGGAACTCGCGCCAGTCGAGCGCTTCGGCCATGTAGTTGAACAGGATGCTCGGATGCTGGTTCGGATCGCGCGAGCGCAGCTTCACGCGGCCGCGGCTCGGCGAGCGCATCGAGCCCACGTGCGCCTGGAAGCCGTGCATCTCGATCGCGTTCGAGCCGTTGTAGTTGATCGCCACCGGCAGGAAGTGGTACTGGATGTTCGGCCACAGGTCGTCGTCGCGCGTGCGGATGAAGCCGCCCGCCTCGAAGTGGTTGCTCGCGCCGAGGCCCGTACCGTTCAGCATCCATTCAAGGCCGATCTTCGGCTGGTTCCACCACTTCAGCGCCGGGTACAGGGAGACGGGTTCCTTGCACTCGTACTGGATGTACATCTCCAGGTGATCCTGCAGGTTCTGGCCGACGCCGGGCAGGTCGAGCACGACGGGAATGTCGAGCTCCTTCAGCCACGCGCCGGGGCCGACGCCCGAGCGCTGCAGCAGTTGCGGGGACGCGATCGCGCCGCTGCACACGAGCACTTCGCGGCGCGCGTGCGCGGTCGCACGTTCGTTGCCGCGCAGGTACGTGACGCCCGATGCGCGCTTGCCGTCGAACAGGATGCGATCGGCGAGCGCATGCGTGACGATCTCGAGGTTCGGCCGTGCACGCGCCTGGTCGAGGTAACCGCGCGCGGTGCTCGCCCGGCGGCCCTTTGGCGTGACGGTGCGGTCCATCGGGCCGAAGCCTTCCTGCTGATAGCCGTTCAGGTCGTCGGTGCGCGGATAGCCGGCCTGCACACCCGCGTCGACCATCGCCTCGAACAGCGGGTTCACGCCCGGCTTGCTGGTCGTGACCGACACGGGGCCGCTGCCGCCGTGATAGTCGTTCGGGCCGACGTCGCGCGTCTCGGCTTTCTTGAAGTACGGCAGGCAGTCGAGATACGTCCAGTTCTCGAGACCCTTGTGCGTCGACCAGTTGTCGTAGTCGAGCGCGTTGCCGCGGATGTAGCACATCCCGTTGATCAGCGACGAGCCGCCGAGCCCCTTGCCGCGCCCGCATTCCATCCGGCGGTTGTCCATGTGCGGCTCGGGGTCGGTTTCGTACGCCCAGTTGTAGCGGCGGCCCTGCAGCGGATAGGCGAGTGCCGCCGGCATCTGCGTGCGGAAGTCGAAGCGGTAGTCGGGGCCGCCCGCTTCGAGCAGCAGCACCGTCACGTCCGGATCTTCCGTCAGGCGCGTTGCGAGCACGTTGCCCGCGGAACCCGCGCCGCAGATGATGTAGTCGTATTCGCGTGTCGTCATGACGGTCAATCTCCTTTCGTGATCCTTAAAACACCGGGTTGTAGCGGCCGAGCTCGACCTGCACCGACTTGATTCGAGTGTAGTGCTCGAGCGTCGTGATGCCGTTCTCGCGTCCGACACCGGATTGCTTGTATCCGCCAACCGGCATCTCGGCCGGCGATTCGCCCCACGTGTTGATCCAGCAGATGCCGGCTTCGAGGCGATGGATCGTGCGGTGCGCGCGCGACAGGTTCTCCGTCACCACGCCGGCTGCGAGCCCGTAGTGCGTATCGTTCGCGCGGGCGATCACTTCGTCTTCCGATTCGAAATCGAGGATGCTCATCACCGGCCCGAAGATTTCCTCGCGGACGATCTTCATGTCGTCGCGGCAATCGCCGAACACGGTCGGCGCGACGTACTGGCCGCCGCCGAAGTGGCCGTCTGTCAGGCGCGTGCCGCCCGCGAGCAGCTTCGCGCCTTCGGCCTTGCCGCTTTCGATGAAGCCGAGCACCTTGTCGAGCTGCGCGGCCGATACGAGCGGGCCGAAGTTGGTGTCGGCGTCGGTCGGCTTGCCCACGCGGATGCGCTTCACGCGTTCGAGCACCTTCTGCGTGAACGCGTCCTTGACCGAACGGTGCACGAACACGCGCGTGCCGTTCGTGCAGACCTGGCCCGAGCTGAAGAAGTTGGCGGTGACCGCGATGTCGGCCGCGCGGTCGAGATCCGCATCGTCGAACACGATCAGCGGTGACTTGCCGCCGAGTTCCATCGTCACTTCCTTCAGCGACGATGCGCCGGCGAGCGACATCACCTTCTTGCCCGTCTCGACGCCGCCGGTGAACGACACCTTCGCGATGTCCGGATGGCCCGTCAGCAGCGCGCCGACCGAGCCGTCGCCCTGCACGACGTTGAACACGCCGGCCGGCACGCCGGCTTCCGTGTAGATTTCCGCAAGCTTCAGCGCGGTGAGCGGCGTGACTTCGCTCGGCTTGAACACCATCGCGTTGCCGGCCGCGAGCGCGGGCGCCGTCTTCCAGCACGCGATCTGGATCGGGTAGTTCCATGCGCCGATGCCCGCGCACACGCCGAGCGGCTCGCGCCGCGTGTAGACGAACGATTCGGCGCGCAGCGGCACCTGCAGCCCTTCGATCGCGGTGGCGAGGCCCGCGTAGTACTCGATCACGTCCGCGCCGGTGACGATGTCGACCGCGAGCGTCTCGGCGATCGGCTTGCCCGTGTCGCGCGTTTCCAGCGCCGCGAGTTCGTCGTTGCGCTCGCGCAGCAGGTCGACCGCGCGGCGCAGGATGCGCGAGCGCTGCATCGCGGTCATCGCGGCCCATTCACGCTGGCCTTCCTGCGCGGATGCAACCGCGCGATCGACGTCGGCCGCGCTGGCCTGCTGCACCTGCGCGAGCAGTTCGCCGGTGGCGGGATCGAAGGTGTCGAAAGTCTTGCCGCTCGTGGCGTCGACGTAACCGCCACCGATGTAGAGGCGCTGCAAACCGAATACGGACATGAGGATCTCCTTGAGGGCGACTGCGTCGCGCGTCAGTCGGACGCGAGCAGCAGGTCGATGTAATCGTGGGCGAGCTTCAATGCAGCCCGGGTGTCGATCGGGCCGCCGGCGAGTGCGCCGCGCAGCCACAGGCCGTCGATCAGCGCGGCGAGGCCGCCGGCGGCCTCGCGCGCCTGCGTGCGGGGCAACGCCTTCGCGAATTCCGCGCACAGGTTCGAATGGAGGCGCCGCGTGTTGACGTGCTGCAGGCGCTTGAGCATCGGGTCGTGCATGCTCTGCGACCAGAACGCGAGCCACGTCTTCATGACGGGCGCGCTCACCTGTGTGTCGTCGAAGTTCGCGGCGACGATCGCGCGCAGCCGCGAGCGCGGGTCCTTGCGTGCCGCCACGCGGCGGCGCGTGGTGGCCGACCACAGGTCGCGCAGCACGTGCCGCATCGTCGCTTCGAGCAGGCCGTCCTTGTCGCCGAAGTAGTGGCTGACGATGCCCGTCGAGATGTTCGCGCGCTGCGCGACGGACGCGAGCGTCGTGCCGGGCAGGCCCGCTTCGTCGATCGAACGCAGCGTGGCGTCGATCAACTGTGCGCGGCGAATCTCCCGCATTCCGACTTTCGGCATCGCGACTCCCTTCGCCCGGACGGGCCGTCCATGGAAGTCGAGAGCTTAGCGGTTTTTTATTGATCGTTCAATCAACAAAAAATCGGGGTCTGACGGTGACGGCGGGTGCCGGGCAGACGAAAGGGCAGTCGGCCGTGCGTTGTGCAGGTGCGGAAAAATAATCGAAAGATGGTTAAGAAAACAGAAGTTTGTTTAAAACGCTTTCTGAAGTCGGCGATCAATCCGGTTAATCGTTACGGGTGTCGAAGCGATTACGGAATGAAAGAATATTGAGCTATGTGATATTCGGTGAAATATGGAAGGCGGTCGAAGAAACGACGTCACGTTTCATTCATGAAAATTCGTTTTAAATAGGCGAATAAAACGGTTCAAGCTATTGAATTTAAATGAATATCGCATGATAATGAGGGATTCGAACGGCGCTCCGCAAACGATTGCGATCACCCTCGAAAGGATTCCGCTTACCATAAAAAATGGCGGAATAATTTGAAGCGGCGGTATTTCCTGACAGAGTAGAGGGTATCGTTGGAATGACTTGAGTCAGTAATATTGTCCGTATTAGTATGGCGCCGCACTACGAGGAATGAATCGATGCAGCCGGTATTGCCGCGGTGCATTGGCCAATCGCGCGATTCGGATTGAGCGCGAAAACCGGCGCAGCCATTGCGCACCTGCAGCATGCCGCGACGTCGAGACGCCGCATCCACCGGAGAACGACGATGCTGACCGAAAAACACGTGGTCCCGCTACCGAATGGTCTGAAGGTCTACGTCGAACGGAACGTGTTCGACCCGGCGTTCGACACGGCGATGCTCGTCAACGGCGCGCTCGCGACGACCGCGTCGTTCGGGCAGACCGTCCAGTATCTCGGCGAGCGGATGAACACGATCTGCTTCGACCTGCCGTACGCGGGGCAGTCGCGCCAGCACAACCCGGGCTGCTTCATCCTGACGAAAGACGACGAAGCCGCGATCCTGCAGTACCTGGTCGAGCGTTTCGCGCCGGCCTACCTCGTGTCGGTGTCGTGGGGCGGCGTGGCGTCGCTGTTCGCGCTCGCACGCGGCTGCCCGAGCGTGCGGCGCGCGGCGATCTGCTCGTTCTCGCCGTTCCTGAACGACGCGATGGTCGACTACGTGACGCGCGCCCGCGACCACATCGCGGCCGGCGAGAACCTGAAGGCCGCGCAGTTGCTGAACGACACCGTCGGCCGCTACCTGCCGCGCATCATGAAGCTGTACAACTACCGCTATCTCACGCGCCTGCCGCGCGACGAGCAGGACCAGGTCGCGTTCCACGTCGACCAGATCCTGTCGCTGCAGCCCGAGCGCTACCTCAGCGAGTTCTCGAACATCGGCTGCGAGCTCCTGTTCCTGAACGGCGAGCGTGACGAATACACGACGCCCGCCGACGTGCGCCAGCTCGGCGCGCACGTGCCGCGCGCGCGGTTCGCGACGGTGCCGGACGCCGGCCACTTCCTCGACATCGAAGGCCGCGCGCAGCGCGAATACACGCGTGCGGCGCTGCTCGACTTTTTCTGCGGCGAGTCGTCGCTCGCCGCCGGCATCGCGCTCGCCGCCGCGCAGGCGTGCGTGCCCGCGCCGATGCACGCGTTGTCGTCGTGACGCCGCGCGCCGTGCGTCCGGTACGCAGCGCGCATCCGAATTCCCATCCCAACGAGGCAGGCCAGCCGTGAATATCGTTCAGACCATCGCCATCGTCGTTCCGTGGGCCGCGTGGCTCGCCTACTGGATCGCCACTTCGCAAGGCGTGAAGGCGACCGTGCGCAAGGAAGCGTCGCGCTCGCGCACGCTGCAGTCGATTCCGCTGATCGTCGGCGGCGCGCTGATCATCCTGCCCGATCCGTCGTGGCAGGCGCTCGTGCCCGACTGGCAGCGTTTCGGACTGCAGGCGCAGTGCGGGCTCGCGGTGCTGGTCGCGGGCCTGCTGTTCTCGGTGTGGGCGCGGCTGCATCTCGGCACGAACTGGAGCGTGTCGGTCACGCTGAAGGAAGACCATGAACTCGTGCGCACCGGGCCATACGCGCTCGTGCGTCACCCGATCTATACGGGCTGCCTGATCGCGCTCGTCGGCGCCGCGCTGATCGGCGGCGAATGGCGCGGCGCGATCGGCGTGCTGCTCGTGTTCGCGTCGCTCGCGTACAAGGTGCGCGTCGAGGAAAGCTGGCTGACCGGGTATTTCGGGCCGGCATACACGCAGTACCGCCGCGAGGTCGCGGCGCTGATTCCCGGCTTCTACTGATCCCCGCGAGGCGCGCGATGGCGAAGATGATCGTGACCGCGATCGGCTCGGCGGGCGACGTGCATCCGCTGCTCGGCGTCGCGCGCACGCTCGCGGCGCGCGGCCACGACGTCGTGTTCTGCACGCACGCGCCGTTCGAGGCGGCCGTGCGCCATTGCGGGTTCGAATTCGTGCCGATCGGCACCGCGGCCGAATACGAGGCCGCGATGGCGAACCCCGCGCTGTGGGATTCGCGCACGTCGTTTCGCACGCTGTGGCAGGTGATCGCACCGACGCTGCGCCCGCACTACGACGCGCTGCGTGCGCTGGCCGACGGCGACACGGTGCTCGTCGGCACGCTGTGGGCGTTCTCCGCGCGCTTCATGCAGGAGCTGCACGGCACGCCGTACGTGTCGGTGCAGGTGTCGCCGTCGACGCTGCTGTCCGCGCATGCGCCGCCGACCCACCCGCGCCTGACGATTCCCGCGCGTTGGCCGCTGCCCGTGAAGGCGGCGCTGATGACGCTGATCGAGCGCCAGGTGCTCGATCGCACATGCGGCCCCGCGCTCAACGCGGTGCGCCGCGATCTCGGGCTCGCGCCCGCGCGGCGCGTGCTGGGCCGCTGGCTGCATTCCACCGACGGCGTGCTGTGCCTGTTTCCCGGCTGGTTCGCGCCGCCGCAGCCGGACTGGCCGTCGAATCATCTGCAAAGCGGTTTTCCGTTGTTCAACGATATTGCGACTCCCGACGACGATGTGGCACTCGATGCGTTTCTCGCGGCCGGCGAACCCCCGGTCGTGTTCACGGCCGGTTCGACACGCGTCGATCACGCGGCCTACGCGCGCGCGGTGGCGGACGCGCTGCGCGCGACCGGCGCGCGCGGGATCCTGCTGACGCCGCACGATGCGGCGCCGGACGGCGACTGTTTGCTCGTGCGCCGCTTCGTGCCGATGCGCACGCTGCTGCCGCGCTGCCGCGCGCTCGTGCATCACGGCGGGATCGGCACGGCGGCGCTCGCGTTCGAAGCCGGGATCGCGCAGGTCGTCACGCCGTTCGCGCACGACCAGTTCGACAACGCGCAACGGGTTGCCGCGAGCGGCTGCGGCGTGCGGGCCGACGGCCCGATCGACGGTGCGCGGCTCGGCGCGGCGCTCGCGCGCGTGCTCGGCGAGCCCGCGTTTGCGGCGCACGCGGCGCGTACACGCGCACGGCTGGCGGCCGAGCGGGACGGCTGCGACGCCGCCGCCGATTTCATCGAACGGTTCGCGCCGCCGCGCGGGCGGCCAGCCGCACGGCCCGAAGCCGCGGTGGCCGGCGCATGAGCACCGCGTCGCCGCTTCACGACGGGCCCGTCGCGGCGTCTGCGTTCGATGCGCCGGCCCCGGCGTCGGAACCGGCCGCGCAACCGGTGCGCGGCATCCGGCTCGCGCTGCTGACGTTCGCGCTGTCGCTCGCGACCTTCATCGAGGTGCTCGACTCGACCGTGACGAACGTCGCGGTGCCGGCGATCTCCGGCAGTCTCGGCGTATCGAACAGCCAGGGCACGTGGGTGATCAGTTCGTATTCGGTCGCGGCCGCGATCGCGGTGCCGCTGACGGGCTGGCTCGCGCGCCGCGTCGGCGAATTGCGGTTGTTCGTCGGCGCGGTGCTGCTGTTCACGCTGACGTCGCTGCTGTGCGGGCTCGCGCGCGACCTGCACGTGCTCGTGATCTGCCGCGCGCTGCAGGGGCTGTGCTCGGGGCCGATGGTGCCGCTGTCGCAGACGATCCTGCTGCGCACGTTCCCGCCGGACAAGCGCACGATCGCGCTCGCACTGTGGGCGATGACGGTGCTGCTCGCGCCGATCTTCGGGCCGGTGGTCGGCGGCTGGATTGTCGACAACTTCTCGTGGCCGTGGATCTTCCTGATCAACCTGCCGATCGGGCTGTTCTCGTTCGCGGTCTGCACCGCGATGCTGCGCCCCGACGCGCAACGCGGCACGGCCGGCCCGATCGACGTGCCGGGCATCGTGCTGCTCGTGATCGGCGTCGGCTCGCTGCAGGCGATGCTCGATCTCGGCCATGATCGCGGCTGGTTCGGTTCGCCGCTGATCGTCACGCTGGCGGTGGTCGCGGGGCTCGCGATCGTGTCGCTGCTGATCTGGGAGGCGGGCGAGGCGCATCCCGTCGTCGACCTGAGCCTGTTCCGCGATCGCACGTTCTCGTTCTGCGTGCTGATCATCTCGCTCGGGATGATGAGCTTCTCGGTGGTCGGCGTCGTGTTTCCGCTGTGGATGCAGGCCGTGATGGGCTACAACGCGTTTCACGCGGGGCTCGCGACGGCGTCGCTCGGCGTGCTCGCGCTGGTGTTCTCGATTCTCGTCGGGATCCACGCGCACCGCTTCGACGCGCGCGTGCTCGCGACCTTCGGCTTCCTCGTGTTCGCGGCCGTGCTCGCGTGGGATGCGCATTTCACGCTGAAGATGACGTTCGCGCAGATCGCCGCGCCGGGGCTGATCCAGGGGATCGGGCTGCCGTGCTTCTTCATTCCGCTGACGGCCGCGACGCTGTCGCGCATTCCGGACGACAGGCTCGCCGCCGCGTCGAGCCTGTCGAACTTCCTGCGCACGCTGTCGGCCGCGTTCGGCACCGCGATGAGCGTGACGCTGTGGGACAACCGCGCGACCTATCACTACGACGTCGTGTCGCAATCCGTCACGCACGCATCGGCGAACACGCAGCGCTTCGTGCACACGCTGAACGCGATGGGCGTGGACGGCGTACGCGAGCTGACGACGCTGCACCAGGTCGTGATGCAGCAGGCCTACATGATGGCGACCAACGACATGTTCTGGATGGCGAGCATGACGTGTCTCGCACTCGCGGCGATGATGTGGCTGACGCGGCCGAAGCGTGGCGCGGCCGCGTCGTTCGGGCATTGAGGAGAGGAACATGACGACACTCGGCGCACTCGTGATCCTGTATCACCCGAGCGACGCGCAGCTCGACGCGCTCGGCACCTGGCGGCACGCGTGCGATGCGCTGCTCGTCGTCGACAACACGCCGCAGCCCGATGCGCGGGCCCGCGAGCTGTGCGCGCGCGAGGGCATCGCGCTGCTGCATCACGGCAATCGCGGCGGCATTGCCGGCGCGTACAACGCGGGCCTCGCGACGCTGTTTCGCGACCGCGTCGATGCCGTCGCGCTGTTCGACCAGGATTCGTCCGTGCCCGCCGCGTATTTCCCCGCGATGCGCGACGTCTGCGCCGGGCTCGCGGGGCGCGCGTTCCTGGCCGGCCCGCGCATTTTCGACGAGAACGCGCGCAGTTTCCTGCCCGAACTCTCGACCAACGGGATCGGGCTGCGCCGCTTGCGCATCGAGCCGGGCGCGCCGCTGCAGCGTTGCGCGTTCCTGATCTCGTCGGGCTGCGTCGTGTCGCGCGATGCGTTCGACGTGCTCGGCCGCTTCGACGAGACGCTGTTCATCGATCATGTCGACACCGAGTACAGCTTTCGCGCACTGGCGCGCAACGTGCCGCTCTATGTCGTGCCGTCGCTGGTGCTGCCGCACCGGATCGGCGCGAAGCAGCGTCACGCGATCGGCCCGTTCGAAATGACGTCGATGAATCACTCGTGGCAACGGCGCTACTACAGCGCACGCAATGCGGTGCAGCTCGGGATGCAGTACGGGCTGCGCTTTCCGGTGGCGATCGTGCCGAACCTGCTGACCGTGTGGCAGGTCGCGCAGATCGCGCTCGTCGAACGCGACAAGCGCGCGAAGCTCGCCGGCATCCTGTTCGGCATCGCGGACGGCCTGTTCGGCCGGCTCGGCCCGCTCGAGCGCACGCGGCCGCGGCTGGCCGAGCGGGCGCGGCGCGTCGAGCGGCGCATTCAGCAGGGATGAGGAGCGAGATGCGGCGTGTGAAACAAGCAGCGGGTTGGGCGCATCGCATGAAGGGCGGCACGGTGATCGTTGCCGCGGCGATGTCGCTGGCACTGGGCGGATGCGTGCCGACGGGCTTCCTGCCGTCGCTGTCGTTGCACGCGCCGGCCGACGATGCGCTCGCGCAGACGGCCGGCCCCGGCGTGAACGGCGCGTGGCCCGCGCCCGACTGGGTGAAGCAGTTGCAGGATCCGCAGCTCGACGCGCTGGTCGCCGAGGCATCGCAGAACAACCCCGACCTGCAGGTTGCGCAGGCGCGGCTGCGGATCGCGCAGGCGCAGCTTCAGCAGTTCGATTCGTTGACGGGGCTGACGGGCACGGCCGGCGCAACGGTCAGCCGCGCGCGGATGCCGAAGCCGGGCGACGACGTCGCCAACGTGTCGGTCGGCGGCTATCGCGTGCCGGTCGAGATCTTCGGCGACCCGAACGTATCGCCGTCGTCGGTGTTCGTCGGGCTCAACTACCAGCTCGACCTGTGGGGCAAGAACCGCGCGGCGACGAAGAGCCTGATGTCGCTGCGTGAAGCGGCGCGGGTCGAGGCCGAGCAGGTGCGGCTCACGCTGGCGGTCGCGATCGTCACCGTGTACTGCCAGCTCGACCAGGCCTATGCGATGCAGGAACTGCTGCAGCAGAAGCTGAAGGTGAGCCAGCGCGTGACGACCGTGCTGCGCGAGCGCACCGCGCGCGGGCTCGACAACGCATACGACGCGAGCGATGCCGCGATCAAGCGCAGCAAGCTGCTCGCGCAGATCGCGCAGAACGACGAGCAGATCAAGCTCGCGCAACTGCAGCTCGGCGTGCTGTCGGGCCGCGGCCCGGAGCGCGGGCTCGCGCTGCAGCGGCCGCGCGTCGGCGCATTTGCCGGCGGCGCGCTGCCCGCGCGGCTGCCGGCCGGTCTCCTCGGCCGCCGGCCCGACATCGTCGCCGCGCGGTTGCGCGTCGAAGCCGCGTTCGCGAATGCCGATTCGACGCGTGCGCAGTTCTATCCGGACGTGAACCTCGTCGCGCTCGGCGGCGTGTTCGCGCTGACGCCCGCGTCGCTGTTCTCGCGCGACGCGCTCGCCGGTTCCGTCGGCCCGGCGATCTCGCTGCCGGTCTTCGATCGCGGCCGGCTGAAGGCGAAGCTCGGTGCGGACGTCGCGCAGGCCGACGTGGCGATCGGGCTGTACAACAAGACCGTCGACGACGCGCTCGGGCAGGTCGCGCAGCTCGTCACGTCGCTGCAGACATCGCAGACGCTCGTCGCGCAGCAGCAGGATGCGGTCGCGGCCGCGCAAAAGATCGTGCAGATCGCGACCGACCGCCACCGGCGCGGCGTGCTGATGCAGAAGGACGTGGATGTCGCGGATCTCACGCTGATCGACGAGCGCGCGCAGTTGATCGCGCTGCTCGGCCGGCAGCGCACGCTGCGTGTCGGGCTGGTCGGTGCGTTGGGCGGCGGATTCGATGCGGGCGCGACGGTCGCGCAGGCGCCGGCCGCGCATCGGGCGCGTAGCGGGGCGGCGAAGCGAGGTGCGTCGACCGTCGCACCCGCCGCGCCCGCGATGGCGGCTGCGACCGCCACGACCGCATCCGCCGCGAACGCGAGCACATCGGTGGCGGGGCCGTCCGCCGATGCGCGTGCGCGGAGCGTGTCCGTCCCGCAGGTCGTCGCTGCATCGGATACCGGGGCCGCACGACGCGACGACGCGGCACGCACGCCGGCCGTCGGCGCGACGCCTCGCGGCACCCCCGTTCCCGCGCGCACGGCGGCCGCGACTCCGGCGCCGAGCCTGTCGGTCATGCCGCCGATCCCCCTGTTCCAGCACGATCGTCTGATCGTCACGCAAAGCGACTGATGCACCACGACAACCTACATACCGCCGCGCCGCCGGCCGCACTGAACGATCCTGCACTCGACGCGCGCCGCAAGCGCTTCATCGTGTTCTTCGCGATCGTGCTGGTGGCCGCGCTTGCATGGATCGCATACTGGTTGCTGAGCGATCGCTATTACGAAGACACCGACGACGCGTACGTGGCCGGCAGCATCGTCCAGGTCGCCGCGCAGATCCCGGGATCGGTGACCGACGTCGTGGTCGCCGATACGCAGGCCGTGCGCGCCGGCCAGACGCTCGTGAAGCTCGACGACACCGAGGCGTCCGTCGCGTTCGCGCAGGCGAAGGCGCAGCTCGCACAGGCCGTGCGGCAGGTCGCGAACGCGAAGATCTCGAACACGATGTACGTCGAGGCCGTAAACGCACGGCGCGCCGACCTGTCGCTCGCGCAGCGCGCGTTTGCCGCGCGCTCCGGCGCATCGGTCGAGATCGTCGCACCCGAGGAACTCGCGCGTGCACGGGCGGCGGTCGCCGGTGCGCAGGCGAATCTCGCGGCCGCGCAGGCGCAGCTCGACGCGGCGCGCGCGCTCGGCACCAGGCTGCCCGTCGACGAAAACCCGGCCGTCGTGCAGGCGGCCGCGCAGTTCAAGCTCGCGTACCGGAACCTGAAGCGCACGACGATCGTCGCGCCCGTCGACGGCACGATCGGGCAGCGTTCGGTGCAGGTCGGCCAGCAGGTCGGGCCCGGCGTGCCGCTGATGTCGATCGTGCAGCTCAACCGGCTGTGGATCGAGGCGAATTTCAAGGAAGGGCAGATCCGCCACATGCGCATCGGGCAGCCGGTCGAGGTCGTGTCGGATCTCTACGGCTCGCGCGTGACCTATCGCGGCCGTGTGCAGGGCTTCTCGGCGGGGACGGGCAGCGCGTTCTCGATGCTGCCGTCGCAGAACGCGGCCGGCAACTGGATCAAGGTCGTGCAGCGCGTGCCGGTCGTCATTGCGCTCGAGCCGCGCGATCTCGCCGCGCATCCGCTGCGCGTCGGGCTGTCGATGCGCGCAACGGTCGACACGCACGACCGCAACGGCCACGCGCTCGACAGCGAGCCGCCGACGCCGGCCGTCAGCACGCGCGTGCACGACGGGGTGGCGAGCGACGCGGAAGCGGCGGCGGCCGCGATCATTCGCGAGAATCAGGGCGGGTAGCGCCTGCCCGGGAGAGGGGCGGCCGATCGCGACGACCGGCCCGCCCCCGCGCGTCACGCCGTCCGCGAAACCTTTCCATCGTTTCCCGCCCGACTTTCGCATTTCCGCCATCGATGTCGGCGCCGTTCAAACGCGTGTCGCGTTTGAGACATCGGCGCCCCTGCCTCCGGGACTACTCTCGAACAGCACGTTGCGCGTGCGCCGGATGGCGCCGGCGCGCCGCGGCGCCACCAACGAGACATGGAGACAATACGATGAGCAGCAATCGAGGTGTCGTCTATCTTGGACCGGGCCAGGTCGAAGTCCAGAAAATCGATTATCCGAAGATGGTCGATCCGAGCGGCCGCGCGATCGGCCACGGTGTGATCCTGAAAGTGGTCAGCACGAACATCTGCGGTTCCGACCAGCACATGGTGCGCGGCCGCACGACCGCGCCGGTCGGCCTCGTGCTCGGTCACGAAATCACGGGCGAGGTGGTCGAGATCGGCCGCGACGTCGAGACACTGAAGCTCGGCGATCTCGTGTCGGTGCCGTTCAACGTCGCTTGCGGCCGCTGCGCGATGTGCAAGGACACGCATACGGGCGTGTGCCTGAACGTGAATCCGTCGCGTGCCGGCGGCGCCTATGGCTACGTCGACATGGGCGGCTGGATCGGCGGCCAGGCCGAGTACGTGCTCGTGCCGTATGCCGATTTCAACCTGTTGAAATTCCCCGACCGCGACCAGGCGATGGCGAAGATCCGCGACCTGACCTGCCTGTCCGACATTCTGCCGACCGGCTATCACGGCGCTGTGAGCGCGGGCGTGAAGCCGGGCTCGACGGTCTATATCGCGGGCGCGGGCCCGGTCGGGATGGCGGCGGCCGCATCGGCACGCCTGCTCGGCGCGGCCGTGACGATCGTCGGCGACATGAACGCGGAACGCCTCGCGCACGCGAAGGCGATGGGTTTCGAGACGGTCGACCTGTCGAAGGACGCGTCGCTCGGCGAGCAGATCGAGCAGATTCTCGGTGTCCCCGAGATCGACTGCGCGGTCGACTGCGTCGGCTTCGAGGCGCACGGCCACGGCTCGTCGGGCCACGCGGAAGAGGCACCGGCCACGGTGCTGAACTCGCTGATGGAAATCACGCGGCCGGCCGGTGCGATCGGCATCCCGGGCCTGTACGTGACGGACGATCCGGGCGCGAAGGACAAGGCCGCGCAGCACGGCAGCCTGAGCATCCGCTTCGGCCTCGGCTGGGCGAAGTCGCACTCGTTCTTCACGGGCCAGACGCCGGTGCTGAAGTACAACCGCAACCTGATGCAGGCGATCCTGTTCGACCGTCTGCCGATCGCGAAGATCGTCAACGTCGAAGTGATTTCGCTCGACCAGGCGCCGGAAGGCTACAAGAAGTTCGACGGCGGCGCGCCGCGCAAATTCGTCATCGACCCGCACGGGTTGCTGGCGGCGTGATGCGCTAGCGTTCGACGCGCGCAGCGCGTCACGCGAAACGGGCGGCACCGGAAACGGGTCGCCCGTTTTTGCCGAGGAAGCACGGGGAAGAGCAGGCCGCGCGCAGGTATCGCGCGGGCCGGAACGCCTGCGCACCGCCGATCCCGGCCGCACGGAATTGCTGCGATAATCGTCGCCCGTTCCCGACTCCATCGCGGCCGCCCGGCGCCGAATCCACGAATGGCCAAGTCACTTCCCCTCGCCGCGTTGCACACGTTCGTCGAAGTGGCGCGCTGCGCCAGCATGAAGCAGGCGGCCGACCAGCTCTGCATTTCGCCGGGCGCCGTCAGCCAGCACGTCCGCAATCTCGAGGATCGCCTTGCCGTGCGCCTGTTCGAGCGCACCGGCCGCGAGCTCGAGCTGACCGGCACGGGTCGCGCGCTGTTCGATCAGCTCGCCGGCGGCTTCAACGAGATCGAGGCCGCGTGGGCGAACGTGCACGGTGCCAATCGGCGCATCGTCCGCCTCGCCGTGACGACCACCGCCTCCTTCGCGAACACGTGGCTCGTGCAGCGCCTCGGCGCGTTCAATGCCGCATACCCCGAAATCGAAATCACCGTCGAAACACGCGCGCAACTGGTCGACCTGCGTCGCGACTATGTCGACGTCGCGATCCGGCACGGGTTGGGCCATTATCCCGGGCATGCATCGTTCCGCATCTGGACACCTGAGCTGTGGCCCGTCTGCAGCCCGCGACTGCTCGATCCCGCGCGCCCGATCGCCACGCCGGCCGACTGCCTGTCGTATCCGCTGCTGCAGGACGCGGACCGCGCCGACTGGGCGCTGTGGCTGCGCGCGCAGGGAATCGAGGATGCCCGTGCGCCGCGCGGCGCGAGCTTCAGCGAGGATGCGCTGCTGATCAAGGCGGCGGTCGCCGGGCAGGGCATGGCGCTGGTGCGCGACATCTACGCGCGGGACGAAGTCGCGGCCGGCCGGCTGGTGCGCGTGCTCGCGCGGCCCTGGCCGACCGAACTGTCCTATTACGTCGTGTGCAGCGAAGCGCGCCGGCACGAGTGGAAGATCGCCGCGTTCCGCGACTGGCTCACGAGCGAGATCGGCGGTGGCGACGACGGCACGCGCGATCTACTGGCGTGACCCGCGCACGGCGGCGGCCGCGAACCCCTTGAGCTTGCCGGTCGCGAGCGCGGTGCCGAGCAGGATGATCGCGCACCCGGCGACCGTCTGCACGGTGATCGTCTCGTGCAGGAAGATCGCGCCCCATACGACACCGAAGATCGGGATCAGGAACGTGACCGACGCCGCATATTGCGCGCCCGCATTGCGGATCAGCCCGAAATACAGCAGGTAGGCGACGGCCGTGCAGATCGCGCCGAGCAGCACCACCGCGATCCACGCGGACGCGTGAACGGGGCCGTGCGGCCACATCGGCAGCGCGAGCGGCACGAGCGCGACCGCCGCGAACAACTGGCTGCCGAACGCCGACACGAACGGCCTGACATTCGCCAGCTTGCGCTTCGAGTAATGCGCGGCGAACCCGTACGACAGCGTCGCGAGCATCGCGGCGGCGATCGCGCGCGGTGCGCCGGGCGTGCCGGCGCCGACCGCGGAGCCGGCGAGCACGACGACACCGGCAAAGCCCAGCGCGAGGCCGATCGCCTGGGGTTTCGTCAGCGGTATACGCAGCCATGCGAATGCGACGATCGCGGTCCACAACGGTGTCGTCGCATTCAGGATCGAATCGGTGCCGGCCGTCACGAACAGCGCCGCGTAGGTCAGCAGGCAGAACGGCAGCGCCGAGTTCGTGATGCCGACGACGAACAGCGGCACGACGTGCGAGCGGAATTCCTGTCGCGCCTGCGCGTTGCGCAGCACCGGCGACAACAGCACGGCCGCGATCGCGACGCGCAGCGCGATCAGCGGGACCACGCCGAATTCCGGTGCACCCATGCGCATGAACAGGAAGGACGCGCCCCAGATGGCAGCAAGGGTCACGAGCTGTAGTGCATTCATCGACGACTCCGTTCGGTGGATCGGGTGAGTAGCCGGAACGCGATACGCGCCGGCGCGGGCGAATGACCCATTGAACGTCACGCATGCGTCGCGGCGCAAACGAGGTTTTGCGAGGGGCGGTTTAGAAAAATGAATCGACGCAAGCGCGCGCACGGACGGCGCGTGCGCGCTCAGTGGCCGCGATAGAGCTGGGCGAGTTGCGTATTGCTGGCGGTGGTGGTGCGTCGCGCCCGCGCGGTGTGTGCGGTATGCGCGCTCACTCGGTGGAATGTGCGGGCGCGATGCGCGGCATTGCGACCGGCTTTCAGGTCGGCGACCCGAACCGTGGTGGCGGCACGCGGCCGATCGGGTGCACGGATGGCCGGCGCGGCGCGCGCGACTGTGGTCTGTCCGGCGGCTTCGCCGACATTCGGGCTGCGCTGTCGCGCGGCCGCCGCCTGGGTTCCATCAGTCGAATGAAACGGATAGGCGGGCGCCGGCAGGACCGGCAGCACGGGATCGTTCGGCACGTACGCACCCGCATCGCTCGCCGTCGCGCCCGATATGTTCGAGCCGCGACAGACCGGATCGGCATTGCACGTCCGGTCGACCATCACGTAGCCGCCGACCAGCAGCACGAGCGTCAGGATGCTCAGGATCGGCGCGCTCGATGCGCGCGGCCGCCGGAACGCCGCGTTGCGAAGCGTCCGCGCGACGCGCGACGACCACGTATCGAAGCGCTGCACCGCGTGCATGGTGTGCGCGTCGTCCGGCGTGCGGCGAACCGGATCGAACGGCCAGTTCCACTGGCCGCAAACGGGGCAGTGCTCGAGCGCGCGGAAGGCCACGAAGCCGCATTCCCTGCAGCGGCAGCCGGCAGTGCGCCGCGCGTCGGCTCGCGCGTTCAGGATCGCGCGCCAGTCGTCGCGTGCGCGGAACGTCCGATTGGGCAGGACTCGCATCGCCGGAAGCGGGCAGGCGCCGTCAACGAGGCGAACGTTCGCCGGTCGACATGATGCTTTCCTGCAAGGCAACCGATCGGCCCGTGCCGGAATCCGGCGGCGCGTGCATCGTCGACGGTCGTGCACATGCGGTGCTCATGGGATTCTCCGTGACGTCGGGTGAGCGGAGCACGTTCTTCCGCGGTTACCTTCCGCTTCATTCTTGGTCGCCTGCGTGTGAAACGCAATGCGCAAAAAGGAGCATCGCGACGTGCACGTTTCGTGCTAACCGTCCTGCCGCTGCCGGGCCGCGAGCGTCCCGATGGTCTCCATCGCGTGCTCGACGGCCGGTGTCCACGGCCGGCCGTAATTGAGCCGAAGATAGCGGCGGAATCCGCCGGTTGCGGAAAAGATCGGCCCCGGCGCGATGCTGACGCCGTTTTCCATCGCATCGTCGAACAGGTGCATCGCATCGACGCGCGGCGGCAGTTCGATCCACAGGAAATACCCGCCGTGCGGCGCGAACACTTCGGTGCCGTCCGGGAAATACGTCTGCACGGCCGCCAGCATCTGCGCCTGGTGCGCGGCGAGATTGCGGCGCAGCTTGCGCAGGAAGCGGTCGTACGCACCGTCGCGCAGGTAGTTCGAAATCGCCATCTGCGCGGGCACGTCGGCCGCCGGCGCGCTCGCGCCTCTTGCCTGACGGATCTGCCGCACGTAGCGTCCGGCCGCGACCCAGCCGATCCGGAACCCGGGCGCGAGGCATTTCGAGAACGAACCGCAATGCAGGACGAGCCCGCTGTCGTCATACAGTTTGGCCGGGCGCGTGGGTGCCGTTCCGAAATGCAGCTCGCCATAGACGTCATCCTCGATCAGCGGCACGCCGCGCGCGGTGAGCAGGTCGATCAGCTCGCGCTTGCGCTCGTCGGTCAGCGTCGCGCCGGTCGGGTTGTGGAACGACGTCATGAACCAGCATGCCCGCACCGGATGCGTATCGAGCGCCGTTTCGAGCGCATCGAGATCGAGGCCGGTGCGCGGATCGACCGGAATCTCGACGGCCTTCAGGTGCAGGCGCTGCACGGCCTCGAGGGCCGCGTGGAATGCCGGTCGCTCGATCGCGACGATATCGCCCGGGCGGGTCAGTGCCTGCAGGCTGAGCGTCAGCGCGTCGAGCGCGCCGGTCGTGATGACGATCTCGTCCATCGGCAACGCCGCGCCTGCGTTCAGGTAGCGCAGCGCGATCTGGCGGCGCAGCGTGTCGTAGCCGGGCGGCAAGCCGGACAGTAGCGCCGTGCGATCCATGTTGCGGGCCGCCGACGCCATCGCGCGCCACAGGCTGCTCATCGGAAACAGGGAATAACTGGCGAAGGCCGAGCCGAGCGGAACGATCTCGTCGCGTTTGAGCGAGTCGAGCAGGCGGAACAGCACATCGTCGTCGCCGGTTGGTTCGGCGGCCGGCTTGCGCGGCGGATCGTGGGCGAACCGCACGCGCTTGTCTTCGAGGTTCGCAACGAAATAACCGGATCGGGCCCGCGCGACGATCAGACCCTCGCCTTCGAGCGCGTAGTACGCGCGAAACACGGTGGACGGGCTCACGCCATACACGCGGCAGGCCATGCGCACGGTGGGGATGCGCGCACCGGGCGGCAGGTCGCCGCGGTGGATTGCGTCGGCGATCGTTCGTGCGAGCACAGCGTATCGCTTCATGCCAGCCCTCCGCCCGATCGGGGCCTTGCCGAAAAAAGAGTAGCACGGCACCCGTCGCGTGCAAGCGCGCCCCCAATTGCTGATCCGCATGTTTTTGCCGGGCTCTGATTCTTTTCTTTCGTCTGACAAGCCGGCATGCTCTCGAGCAATCTGCGTTCCCGATGTCCGACCGACCGGAATCGACGCTGCCCGACGGCGGATTCCAGGCCCGCGCACATCCTGCGCGGGACCTTTTCTGCGGCGTCACAACCTTGCCCGGAATCATTCAGCGTGAAATTGAAGACTCTCGTCGCCGGCCTCGTGGCCGGCATCGCCCTCAACCTGTCGAGCGGCATCGCAACGGCCGCCTGCATCAGCAATCCCGCCGCCCAGCCGAACGCGACGTTCCCCGCCGCACTGACCGGCAAGCTCGTCTACCACAGCTACGTGAAGTACGGCGACGGCACGAGCCAGCTGTTCCTCTACGACTTCTCGGCCCATACGCTGACGCAACTGAGCAAGAGCACGTGGGGTATCACCGATCCGATGAACGGCGTGTTCAGCCCCGACGGCAAGTGGCTCGCGTTCATGGGCATCAGCAACGGCGCATGGAACGTGTTCATGCTGCAACTCGGCGCCGGTACGCCGCCCGTCAACCTGACGAACAGCACGGGCGCCACGCGCAACGAGGATCCGAAGTTCAGCGCCGACGGCAAGACGCTCGTGTTCAAGCAGAACGGCGACGTCAAGCAGGCGACGCTGTCGTACACGAGCGCGGGCCCGGTGTTTACGTCGGTCGTGAGCCTGACGAACGCGCCGGCCGGCGCCGAGTATTCGATGCCGTATCTCGCGCCCGATTCGAGCGCCGTGTACTACGCGACGGGCACCGGCGCGAACATGGGGCTGATGAAGCGCACGCTCGCGACCGGCGCGACCGCGACGTTCGACAATCCGGCCGGGCTGCAGACGTACTACCCGATCGTGCGTGCGGACGGCATGGTGTTCTACGCGCGCTGGAAAGACAGCGGCCAGGCCGACCAGATCTATACGAAGACCGCGGACCCGGCGTCGACGCCGAACGCGTTGCCGATCAACGACTGCGTGAGCAACAACTCGGATCCGGCACCGGTGAACGGCACGAACTACGTGTTCTTCTCGTCGACGACGGCGGGCGGTTATCAGCTCTACGTCGGTGACGTGACGACCGGCCAGCGCTGGAGCCTGTCGCCATTCGGCGTGAATGCCGACACGACGAAGGCCAAGCTCGGGGCGAGCTATTACGGCGGCCCGGCCGCCGCGCAGCCGGTGCTGCTGTCGCAGGGGCATCCGGCCGCTGCGTCGGCGAGCTACAACGCGTCGCTCACGCCGGACAAGGCGTTCGACGGCAACACCACGGGCACGCGCTGGGATTCGCCGGAAGGCGCCGGTGTCGGTTCGCAATGGATCTCCGTGGATCTCGGCGCGGTGAAGCGCATCGATCACGTCGATCTGTACTGGGATGCGGGCGCGCTCGCTTATCAGATCCAGACGTCGAACGACAACGCCAACTGGACGACGATCTATTCGACGAGCAACGGCGGTTCATATACCCACGTCACGCTGCCGAATCTCAACGGCAGCGGTCGTTACGTGCGGATGCTCGGCACGAAGCGCGCGACGCAGTGGGGATACTCGCTCTACGAAATGCAGGTGTGGGGATCGTAAGCGCAAAAGAAAAAACGGCCTTCGAGGCCGTTTTTTTCATGCGTCGATCATAGCGACGCTCACGCATGCAGCACATGCGCCGGGAAGGCGGGGCCGGCGCTCGCCGCGCCTTGCGCGAGCGGCGCGACCTGCTTGCGGCGCTCCCTTGTCGGCGCGACGCCGAACGCGTCGCGATAGCTCTTGCTGAAATGGCACGCCGACTGGAACCCGCACGCCATCGTGATGTGCATGATCGACATGTCGGTCTGCAGCAGCAGTTCGCGCGCGCGGCGCAGCCGCAGCGTCAGGTAGTAGTGCGTCGGCGTCATGCCGAGGTGTTCGCGGAACAGGCGCTGCAGTTGCCGCTGCGACATGTTCGCGAGCCGCGCGAGCTCCTCGCGCGACAGCGGCTCCTCGATGTTGTTCTCCATCAGCGAGATCACTTCGAACAGCGACTTGTTCGCCGAGCCGAGGCGCGCGACGAGCGGCATGCGTTGCTGCGCGCTCGTGTCGCGCACGTGTTCGACGATGAACTGCTCGGCGATCTGCGTGACGCGCGCGGTGCCCACGCGCGCGGCGATCAGGTTCAGCATCATGTCGAGCGGCGCGACGCCGCCCGTGCACGTGATGCGGTCGCGGTCGATCACGAACAGTTCCTTCAGGAAGCGCGTATCCGGAAACTCCTCCTTCAGCGCCGACATGTTCTCCCAGTGGATCGCGCATGCGTAGCCCGCGAGCAGCCCCGACTTCGCGAGCGCATAGGTGCCCGTGCACAGGCTGCCGAGCGGGATGCCCGCGCGTGCGAAGCGGCGCAGCGTCGACAGATGAGCGGGCGTGGTCGCGCGTTGCACGTCGACGCCGCCGCACACGAACACGATGTCGGGCTGCCCCACGCATTCGGCCGGTCCCGTATCGACCGTCAGGCCGTTGCTCGCGGTGACCGGGCCGCCTTCCGGGCTGATGACCGACCAGCGGTAGAGCGGCTGGCCGCTCAGGTAGTTCGCCATCCGAAGCACCTCGATCGCATTGGTGAACGCGATCATCGTGAAATTCGGTAACGGCATGAACGCGAAGTGGGACAGCGACGCTGTGCGGTCGGGGGACATGGGGAGCTTCCTGAAATCTCTAATAGCTATAGGCCCGGGGCACGGATCGGGCTGCGGTATTGTGTGAGCCAGCGCAACAAGCGTGCCATACGGCTAAACCCTAGCTCCATACGTTGTATGGCTGAAAGCCGCATGCTGCACTGCACCGTATTCGTGAGGCAGTGCACCCCGACCGGGCGGCAATCGCACCGCCGGCGTGCCTGTTCACAGGTGAACCGCCGACGGCGATTTGCTTGGTCATCCGAAAAAGCACGACCGGTCACTTGTATAAAACGGACGCGGATGGCGGAAAAGGCAAAGAACGCGTCTAAATTCATCAATCCGCCGAAAATCCGAACGACAAGAATAGAGCCGTCGGCAGCCTTGTACGGGACGAGCGGGAAACCCAGGCAGGGCGGGCCTTGAGCTTCGGTTTCAGCCCCTTATTCTTCGTCACGGACGCACTATGTCGAACACCCAGCCTTTCTTCTCGCAGTCCCTTGCCGAGCGCGACGCGCCGGTGCGCAGCGCCATCCTGAAGGAACTCGAGCGTCAGCAGTCGCAGGTCGAGCTGATCGCGTCGGAAAACATCGTGTCGCGTGCCGTGCTCGAGGCGCAGGGCTCGGTGCTGACCAACAAGTACGCGGAAGGCTATCCCGGCAAGCGCTACTACGGTGGCTGCGAGTTCGCGGACGAAGTCGAGGCGCTGGCGATCGAGCGCGTCAAGAAGATCTTCAATGCCGGTTATGCGAACGTGCAGCCGCACTCGGGCGCGCAGGCGAACGGTTCGGTCATGCTCGCGCTGGCCAAGCCGGGTGACACGGTGCTCGGCATGTCGCTGGATGCCGGCGGCCACCTGACGCACGGCGCGAAGCCGGCGCTGTCGGGCAAGTGGTTCAACGCGGTCCAGTACGGCGTGAACCGCGACACGATGCTGATCGACTACGACCAGGTCGAAGCGCTCGCACACGAACACAAGCCGAACCTGATCATCGCCGGCTTCTCGGCATACCCGCGCGCGCTCGACTTCGCGCGCTTCCGCGCGATCGCCGACAGCGTCGGCGCGAAGCTGATGGTCGACATGGCGCACATCGCCGGCGTGATCGCCGCGGGCCGCCACGCGAACCCGGTCGAGCATGCGCACGTCGTCACGTCGACCACCCACAAGACGCTGCGCGGCCCGCGCGGCGGCTTCGTGCTGACCAACGACGAGGACATCGCGAAGAAGATCAACTCGGCCGTGTTCCCCGGCCTGCAGGGCGGCCCGCTGATGCACGTGATCGCCGGCAAGGCGGTGGCGTTCGGCGAAGTGCTGCATGCGGACTTCAAGACCTACATCGACAACGTGCTCGCGAACGCCCAGGCGCTCGGCGAAGTGCTGAAGGCGGGCGGCGTCGATCTCGTCACCGGCGGCACCGACAACCACCTGCTGCTGGTCGACCTGCGCCCGAAGGGCCTGAAGGGTGCGCCGGTCGAACAGGCGCTGGAGCGCGCGGGCATCACCTGCAACAAGAACGGCATTCCGTTCGACACCGAGAAGCCGACCGTCACGTCGGGCATCCGCCTCGGCACGCCGGCCGGCACGACGCGCGGCTTCGGCGTCGCGGAGTTCCGCGAGGTGGGCCGCCTGATCCTGGAAGTGTTCGACGCGCTGCGCGCGAACCCGGAAGGCGACCACGCCACCGAACAGCGCGTGCGCCGCGAGATCTTCGCGTTGTGCGAACGCTTCCCGATCTACTGATCCGACCGACCCGACAATACTGGAGCCACTCATGGGCACGCTGCATCAAGACAGCATCATCATCGACGGTCTGAACATCTCGAAGTTCGAGAAGCCGGTGTTCGAAGACATGCGCCGCGGCGGCATCACGGCCGCGAACTGCACGGTGTCGGTCTGGGAGAACTTCACGAAGACCGTCGACAACATCGGCGTGATGAAGAAGAAGATCCGCGACAACAGCGAGCTGCTGACGCTGGTGCGCACGACGGAAGACATCTTCCGCGCGAAGAAGGAAGACAAGACCGGCGTGATCCTCGGCTTCCAGAACGCGCATGCGTTCGAGGACAACATCGGCTACATCGAGGCGTTCGCCGACATGGGCGTGCGCGTCGTGCAGCTCTGCTACAACACGCAGAACCTGGTCGGCACCGGCTGCTACGAGCGTGACGGCGGCCTGTCGGACTTCGGCCGCGAAGTGATCACCGAGATGAACCGCGTCGGCATCATGGTCGACCTGTCGCATGTGGGCGGCAACACGTCGTCGGAAGCGATCGCCTTCTCGAAGAAGCCGGTGTGCTATTCGCACTGCCTGCCGTCGGGCCTGAAGGAGCATCCGCGCAACAAGAGCGACGAACAGCTGAAGGAGATCGCCGACGCGGGCG
This sequence comes from Burkholderia cepacia ATCC 25416, assembly GCF_001411495.1. NCBI lineage: Bacteria > Pseudomonadati > Pseudomonadota > Betaproteobacteria > Burkholderiales > Burkholderiaceae > Burkholderia > Burkholderia cepacia. The sequence goes on from NZ_CP012982.1 coordinate 2,274,388, forward strand.
GCTTCGTCGGCGTGACGATGTTCGCGCCGTTCCTGAAGCGCGGGATCGAGGCGAACATCGACGACTACATCGAGGCGATCGACTACGTCGTGAACCTGATCGGCGAGGACGCGGTCGGCATCGGCACGGATTTCACGCAGGACTACGCGAAGGAATTCTTCGACATGCTGACGCATGACAAGGGCCGTTATCGCCAGCTGACGAACTTCGGCAAGGTGATCAACCCCGACGGCATCCGCACGATCGGCGAATTCCCGAACCTGACTGCCGCGATGGAACGCCACGGCTGGAAGGAGTCGCGCATCCGCAAGATCATGGGCGAGAACTGGGTGCGCGTGTTCAAGGACGTGTGGGGCGCGTAAGCGCCGCGAACGCCGGACCGCCTCACCCGCAGCGATTCAACAACAAAAATCGGGACGTGCCCGCGCAAGCCGCGCGGGCACGCGGACGATGTCGCGCCCGCGCATTGAGCCGCGCGACCCATTTCCTCACGGAGTCACCACGATGCAACCGCAACTGCCGATCAACGTCGATCCCGATACCGGCGTCTGGACCACCGACGCGCTGCCGATGCTGTACGTGCCGCGTCACTTCTTCACGAACAACCACGTCGCGGTCGAGGAAGCGCTCGGCGTCGAAGCGTATGCCGAGATCCTCTACAAGGCCGGCTACAAGTCCGCTTACCACTGGTGCGACAAGGAAGCGAAGCTGCACGGCCTGACCGGCATGGCCGTGTTCGAGCACTACCTGAAGCGCCTGTCGCAGCGCGGCTGGGGCCTGTTCTCGATCATCGAGGCCGATCCGGCCGGCGCGCGCGCGAAGATCGAGCTGCGCCACTCGTCGTTCGTGCTCCAGCAGCCGGGCAAGGAAGGCAAGCTCTGCTACATGTTCGCGGGCTGGTTCGCCGGCGCGATGGACTGGGTCAACGACACGACGCCGGAAGGCAAGGGCGCACCGCGTGCGCAATCGAAGGAAGTGCAGTGCGCGGCCGAGCATCACGACCACTGCATCTTCGAAGTGTCGCCGATCGCGCACTGATTCAACGCTACAGAACAACACCCGCAACACGAGACATTCGAACGCCAGAGGTCGCCAGCGATGCGTTATCCCCACCTGTTCAAACCCATGCAGCTGAACCAGCTGACGCTGCGCAACCGGATCGTCAGCACCGCGCATGCGGAGGTGTATGCCGAGCCGGGCGGCCTGCCGGGCGACCGCTATATCCGCTACTACGAAGAGAAGGCGAAGGGTGGCGTCGGCCTCGCGATCTGCGGCGGGTCGAGCCCGGTGTCGATCGACAGCCCGCAGGGCTGGTGGAAATCGGTGAACCTGTCGACCGACAAGATCATCGATCCGCTCACGCGTCTTGCCGACACGATGCACAAGCACGGCGCGAAGATCATGATCCAGGCGACGCACATGGGCCGCCGCTCGTCGTTCCACGGCGAGCACTGGCCGCACCTGATGTCGCCGTCGGGCGTGCGCGAACCCGTGCACCGCGGTAACGCGAAGATCATCGAGATCGAGGAAATCCGCCGCATCATCGGCGATTTCGCGGCGGCCGCGAAGCGCGTGAAGGCGGCCGGCATGGACGGCATCGAAATCTCGGCCGCCCACCAGCACCTGATCGACCAGTTCTGGAGCAAGCGTTCGAACCACCGCACCGACGAATGGGGCGGCAGCCTGGAAAACCGCTTGCGCTTCGGCATCGAAGTGCTGACGGCCGTGCGCGAGGCGGTCGGCAAGGATTTCTGCGTCGGCCTGCGCATGTGCGGCGACGAATTCCACGAGGACGGCCTCGATCACGAAGCGCTGAAGGAAATCGCGCAGGCGATGTCGGAGACGGGCCTGATCGACTACCTGAGCGTGGTCGGCTCGGGCGGCGATACGCACAACACGATCGCCAACTGCATGCCGCCGATGGCACTGCCGCCGGAGCCGTTCGTGCACCTCGCGGCCGGCATCAAGTCGGTCGTGAAGATTCCGGTGATGCATGCGCAGAGCATCCGCGACGCGGGCCAGGCCGAGCGCCTGCTCGCGACCGGCATGATCGACCTGGTCGGCATGACGCGCGCGCAGATCGCCGATCCGCACATGGTGATCAAGATCCGCGACGGCCGCGAAGACGAAATCAAGCAGTGCGTCGGCGCGAACTACTGCATCGACCGCCAGTACAACGGCCTCGACGTGCTGTGTATTCAAAACGCCGCGACGTCGCGCGAAGCGACGATGCCGCACATCATCGAGAAGTCGCGCGGCCCGAAGCGCAAGGTCGTGGTGGTCGGCGCGGGCCCGGCGGGCCTCGAGGCGGCGCGTGTCGCGAAGCTGCGCGGCCACGACGTGGTGCTGTTCGAGAAGAACGCCGAAGTGGGCGGCCAGGTGATGATCGCCGCGAAGGCGCCGCAGCGCGAACAGATGTCGGGGATCATCCGCTGGTTCGACATGGAAACGAAGCGCCTCGGCGTCGATCGCCGCCTCGGCGTGGCCGCCGACGAGAAGATGATCATGGCCGAGAAGCCGGACATCGTCGTGCTCGCGACGGGCGGGTCGAGCTTCACGTGGCAGGTGCCGGGCTGGGGCGTGGCCGAGGGCCTCGCCGTCAGCTCGTGGGACATCCTGACCGGCAAGGTCGAGCCGAAGCAGAACGTGCTGCTGTTCGACGGCGTGAGCACGCATGCCGGCGCGGGCGTGGCCGACTTCATGGCGAGCCGCGGCTCGAAGGTCGAGGTCGTGACGCCGGACGTGAAGGTCGCCGACGATTGCGGCGGTACGACGTTCCCGATCTTCTATCGCCGCCTGTATGCGTTCGGTGTGATCCCGACGCCGAACACGATGCTCGATCGCGTCTATGAAGAGGACGGCAAGCTGATCGCCGTGCTGCGCAACGAGTACACGGAAGAACTCGAAGAGCGCGCCGTCGACCAGGTGGTGATCGAGAACGGTTCGTCGCCGAACGACGAGCTGTACTGGAAGCTCAAGCCGGAATCGGTGAACCGCGGCCAGATCGATCCGCACACGCTGTTCGCGGCCGAGCCGCAGCCGTGCCTGTCGGAAGAACTCGGCAACGGCCGTTTCCTGCTGTTCCGTGTCGGCGACTGCATCTCGATGCACAACGTCCACGGTGCGATCTACGACTCGCTGCGTCTCGTGAAGGATTTCTAAAAGATGAACCCGTCCTTCCTCATTACCGCCCTGTTGTGGCTGTCGGTGGCGGGGCTCGCGTTCGCGGTCGCGAAGCGTTCGTCCTACTGGCGGCTCGGCCGCGCCACGGCGCCCGGCGCATTCGGTGTCGCGAACCTGTTCGCGATCCCGAAGCGTTATTTCGTCGACCTGCACCACGTGGTCGCCCGCGATCCGTACATCGCGAAGACCCACGTCGCGACGGCCGGCGGCGCGATCGGCGCGCTCGCGCTGGTGTTCATCAACTATGGCCTCGCGATCTACTCGCCGTGGCTCGACAAGCTGATCTTCCTTGCGGCGCTCGCGATGCTGGTCGGTGCGGTGTTCGTGTGGCGCCGGCGCGCGGCGAAGGACGTGCCCGCACGGTTGTCGAAAGGCCCGTGGAATACGCTGCCCTGGCTGCTCGGCTCGTTCGCGCTCGGCCTCGTGCTGTTCATGCTGGTGCCGACCGGTGCGATGTCGGGCGCGTTCGCGGTGCTCTGCGCGCTGCTGATCGGCGTCGGCGCGTTCACGATGACGGTCGGCGCCGCGAAGGGCGGCCCGATGAAGCATGCGATCGCCGGCCTGCTGCACCTTGCCTTCCACCCGCGCCAGGAGCGCTTCGCGGCCACCCGTGAATCGTTCACGGGCAACGGCACGGCCACGCCGCCGACCGCGCTGAAGCTGCCGGACATCGAGCATCAGGAGTACGGCGTCGAGAAGCCGGTCGAATTCCGCTGGAACCAGCTGCTGAGCTTCGACGCGTGCGTGCAGTGCGGCAAGTGCGAAGCCGCGTGCCCCGCATTCGCGTCGGGCCAGCCGCTGAACCCGAAGAAGCTGATCCAGGATCTCGTCGTCGGGATGGCGGGCGGCACCGATGCGGCATACGCGGGCAGTCCTTCGCCGGGCCTCGCGGTCGGCCAGCATCGCGGCGAGCCGAACGGCCCGATCGTGTCCGGCCTGATCGAAGAGCAGACGCTGTGGTCGTGTACGACCTGCCGCGCATGCGTGCAGGAATGCCCGATGCTGATCGAACACGTCGACGCGATCGTCGACATGCGCCGCAACCGCACGCTGGTGCACGGCACGGTGCCCGGCAAGGGCCAGGAAGTGCTCGCGAACCTGCGCGAGACGGGCACGATGGGCGGCTACGACACGGCCGCGCGCTACGACTGGTCGGTCGACCTGAGCGCGCCCGTCGCGCAGCCCGGCAAGCCGGTCGACGTGCTGTTCGTCGCGGGTGAGGGCGCGTTCGACATGCGCTACCAGCGCACGCTGCGCGCGTTCGTCAAGGTGCTGAACAAGGCGGGCGTCGACTACGCGGTGCTCGGCTCGACCGAAACCGATACGGGCGACGTCGCACGCCGCCTCGGCGACGAAGCGACGTTCCAGCAGATGGCGAAGCGCCTGATCGGCACGCTCGGCACGCTGTCGTACAAGCAGATCGTGACGGCCGACCCGCACGTGATGCACAGCCTGCGCAACGAATACCGCGCGCTCGGGCTGCGCGTGACGGTCAAGCATCACACGACGTATCTCGCCGAACTGGCCGACAGCGGCAAGATCGCGCCGAAGGCCGTCGAAGCATTGAGCGAGAAGCGCACCACGTATCACGACCCGTGCTACCTCGGCCGCTACAACGGCGAGACGGAAGCGCCGCGCAAGCTGCTGAAGACGATCGGCATCCAGGTCGTCGAGATGGAGCGCAACGGCATGCGCGGCCGCTGCTGCGGCGGTGGCGGCGGTGCGCCGCTGACCGACATCCCCGGCAAGCAGCGCATTCCCGACATCCGCATCGCCGACGCGCGCACGATCGGCGCAGACGTGGTCGCGGTTGCATGCCCGAACTGCACGGCGATGCTCGAAGGCGTCGTGGGCCCGCGCCCCGACGTGCTCGACGTGGCCGAACTCGTCGCCGCCTCGCTGGAGTGAATCGATGAACACGATCAAACGAATCGATCCGCGCCGGCCGTTCATCATCACGGCCGCGGGCCTGAAGCGCATCACGCTCGGCGAGGAAGGCAGCGCCGATGCGAGCGCCGCGCACTGGTCGGCGCACGGTCACGGCGCAGCGGCCGCGAAGCCGCGCCGTGCGGTACAGGACCCGAAGCACGTGATGCTGGTGGTGGCGCACGGTGAGCGCGGCGCGCTCGACGATCATTCGCGGCAGGCGATCGCCGCCGCCGCATTGCTCGCCGATGCGCAGACCGAAGTCGCGCTGCTCGCGTTCGGCGAACTGAAGGACGACGTGGCCGAACTGGGCGTCGACAAGCTGCTCGAGTTGACCGGCTTCGATCGCCGCACGTTCGATCCCGAAAGCGAACTGCAAGCATTGCAGGCCTGTGTGGCCGCGCTCGCGGCGAAACACGTGTTCGTGCCCGACAACGCGACGGGCGACGGCGATCTCGGCCGGCGCTACGCGGCGGCCGCCGGCGCGAGCGTCGCGACCCATGTCGTCGAGATCGACGCGAAGCATGTCGGCGCGTATGCGCAGGCCGGGCGCGCCTTTGCCACCCGTGCGCTGCCCGACGTGATCCTGCTCGCGCAGAACGCGGTCGACGCGAAGCTGCCGTTCGTCGGCGCGGGCGAGCGTCTCGCCGCCGACTTCATCCACTCGGCCCATGACGCCGCGCAGCCGTATCGCGATCTCGGCCTCGATGAAATCGACGCGGCCCAGGTCGCGCTCGAGGAAGCCGATTTCATCGTGTCGGCCGGCAACGGCGTATCCGACATCGGCGCGTTCGAGCGGCTGGCCGGCGTGTTCGGTGCGGCGATCGGCGCGAGCCGCGTCGCGGTCGACAACGGTCACTTCACGCGTGACAAGCAGGTCGGCGCGACCGGCAAGACGGTCGAGGCGAGCGTGTACATCGCGTTCGGCATCTCGGGCGCGGTGCAGCACCTGCAGGGGATCAAGGACTGCCGCCACGTGATCGCGGTGAACCTCGACGGCAGCGCGCCGATCGCGAAACGCGCGAACCTGACGGTGGTGGGCGATGCGCAGGCGACGATCGCCGCGCTGATCGAGCAGGTGCAGGCCGCGCGCGCCGCGCGTGGAGAATCGCCGGCCGCGGTCGGCACCCGTGAACCGGAAGGAGTCGCCGCATGAACGCCCCCCGCCCCTTGCAACGCATCGCGGTGCTCGTGTCCGTCGGCCGTCATCCGGTCAGCGGTGTCGCGCGCTACAGCCGCAACGACGCGGCCGCGCTTGAAACCGGCCGCCAGCTCGCGGAGCGGCATCGCGCGAAGCTCGACGTGATCCATGCTGGCGATCCCGCGAACGCGGCGCTTGCCGAATATCTCGCGCTCGGCGCACGGGAGGTCGAGGTGCTGGCCTGCCGCGACGGCGACGATGCCGTCCACGCGCTCGCCGCGCGTATCGACGGCTACAACCTCGTGCTGACCGGCACGCGCGCCGAGGGCGCGTACGACACCGGCATGCTGCCGTATCGCATCGCCGCGGCGCTCGGCTATCCGCTGGTCGGCTCGGCCGTCGACGTGACGGTCGAAGGCGGCCGTGCGGCGGTCCGGCAATTTTTGCCGAAAGGGCTGCGGCGCCGCGTGGACACGGCGCTGCCGGCCGTCGTCGCCGTCCACCCGCTCGCAAATGCCGAGCCGCGCTATGCGTATGCGCGGCTGCGCGCCGGGGCGATCCGGCCCGCGCTCGCGGCGCCCGGCGCGGACGCCGACGCGGCCGCGTGGACGGTCGGCCCGGTCGAGCGTAAACCCGTAAAGCTGGTCGCCGCCGAGAAGCGCTCCGGGCATGCCCGGATGCTGTCCGCGACGACGACCGAAAGCCGTGGCGGCAACGTCGTAAATGAAGGGAGTTCGGTCGAAAAAGCACAAGTGATCCTCGCGTATTTGCGCGAGCATCAGCTCATCGACTACTGATTTTGATGCCTGTCGGCAAGAACCCAGGGATGCAAGGAATCCGGAGCAAACGATGAAAGTATCGGCAGACATTCGTGCATTGATCGAGCGGCGCAAGGAAGGTTATAGCCTCGAAGCGCCGTTCTACACGAGCGAGGACATCTTCGCGCTCGACATGGAGGCGATTTTCCGCCAGCACTGGATCCAGGTGGCGGTCGAGCCGGACATTCCCGAGCCGGGCGACTACGTGACCGTGGAACTGGGCAGCGATTCGATCCTGATCGTGCGTGACGACGACATGGCGATCCGCGCGTTCCACAACGTGTGCCGTCACCGCGGCGCGCGCCTGTGCAACGAGGACAAGGGCTCGGTCGGCAACATCGTGTGCCCGTACCACAGCTGGACCTACAACCTGACGGGCCAGCTGATGTTCGCCGAGCACATGGGCGAGAAGTTCGACCGCTGCAAGCACAGCCTGAAGTCGGTCCACGTCGAGAACCTCGCCGGCCTGATCTTCATCTGCCTCGCCGAAGAGCCGCCGGTCGATTTCGCGCAGCTGCGCGCCGAGATGGAGCCGTACCTGCTGCCGCACGACCTGCCGAACACGAAGATCGCCGCGCAGATCGACATCATCGAGGAAGGCAACTGGAAGCTCACGATGGAGAACAACCGCGAGTGCTATCACTGCGTCGCGAACCATCCGGAGCTCACCATCTCGCTGTACGAATACGGTTTCGGCTACCAGCGTTCCGACGCCAACGCGGAAGGCATGGATGCGTTTGCGGAAACCTGCGTGCGGCGCGGCAAGGAGTGGGCCGAGATGGGCCTGCCGTCCGCCGAGATCGAGAAGCTGCTCGACGTGACGGGTTTCCGCACGCAGCGCCTGCCGCTCGATCGCCACGGCGAATCGCAGACGCTCGATGCGAAGGTCGCGTCGAAGAAGCTGCTCGGCGGCTTCGACAAGGCCGACCTCGGTGGGCTGTCGTTCTGGACGCAGCCGAACTCGTGGCACCACTTCATGAGCGATCACATCGTGACGTTCTCGGTGATCCCGCTGTCGGCCGGCAAGACGCTCGTGCGCACGAAGTGGCTCGTGCACAAGGACGCGAAGGAAGGCATCGACTACGACGTGAAGAACCTCACGGCCGTGTGGAACGCCACGAACGACCAGGATCGTACGCTCGTCGAGTTCTCGCAGCGCGGCGCGACCAGCAGCGCGTACGAGCCGGGCCCGTATTCGCCGTTCACGGAAGGTCTCGTCGAAAAATTCTCGGCCTGGTACATCGGCCGGCTCGCCGAAAAAACCGGCGCGTAGTACCCAGCACTGAAGCGGAGTTACAGATGATGCGAGATGCGGCCAATTTCGAGCCGGTGGACAGCCGGGTCACACGCCCGGCGTTCTGGAACGCCCTTCCCGAGCGCTGGACGAGCGACGTCGAGGAAACGCTGGTGTGTTGCCACGTGCGGCAGGAAACGCACGACGTGAAGAGTTTCTTCTTCCGTTCGCCGCAGGGCCGCTCGTTCTCGTTCGAGCCCGGGCAGTTCCTCACGCTCGAGCTCGATATCGACGGCGAAACGATCAACCGCTGCTACACGATCTCGTCGTCGCCCGCGCGGCCGCACACGGTGTCGATCACGGTGAAGCGCGTGCCGGGCGGCAAGGTGTCGAACTGGCTGCACGACAACCTGCAGCCGGGCGCACCGGTGCGCGTGCTCGGCCCGGCCGGCGAATTCACGTGCGCACGACATCCGGCGCGCAAGTACCTGTTCCTGTCGGCGGGCTCGGGCGTCACGCCGCTGATGTCGATGAGCCGCGCGCACCACGATCTCGCCGAGGATCGCGACATCCTGTTCGTGCACAGCGCACGCACGCCGGACGACATCATCTTCGCGCGCGAGCTCGACCTGATCGCGTCGAACCACACGAATTTCCGCACGTCGTTCGTCGTCGAGCGCGTCGGCGCGCGCACCAACTGGCCGGGCGTCACGGGCTTCCTGACGCTGCCGCTGCTGAAGCTGATCGCACCGGATTTCATGGAGCGCGAGATCTTCACGTGCGGCCCCGCGCCGTACATGAAGGCCGTGCGCGACCTGCTCGACGAAGCCGGTTTCGATCGCAAGCAGTATCACGAAGAGAGCTTCTCGTTCGAAACGCTCGCGCAGACCGCAAGCGACGAGCTGCTCGCCGATCTCGCCCCGCCGGCCGAAGGCGCCGACACCGATACGAAGCAGTACACGGTCAGCTTCGCAAAGAGCAATCGCGAGATTTCATGCGGCTCGGAGCAGCACGTGCTGGATGCGGCGCGCCAGTCCGGCGTGCGGCTGCCGGCGTCGTGCACGCAGGGCATGTGCGGCACCTGCAAGGTGAAGCTCGTGTCGGGGCAGGTTGAAATGAAGCACAACGGCGGCATCCGCCAGCGCGAGATCGACCAGGGGATGGTGCTGCTGTGCTGCAGCAAGCCGCTGTCGGATCTCGTGATCGACAAGTAGTCGAAACTCGCCATCGGCTGTCCGGGCGCGTCGCGTCCGGACAAGCATCCGTCGGAAAACAACGATACCGCGGATTTGTGGTTGAAGAACCTAGAGAGACAACGCGCACGGTGCGCATTTCAAGGAGATCGACCATGAAGCTGTTCGGAAAACTGATGTGGACCGGCGCACTGTCGGCGATGGTGGCGCTGAGCGCATCGGCGCTCGCCGATACGAAGCCCACGCTGAAGATCGGTTACGTCGAAGGCTGGGACGACAGCGTTGCGACGTCGAACGTCGCGGCGCGTGTGATCGAGAAGAAACTCGGTTATGAGGTGAAGCTCGTGCCGGTCGCTGCCGGGATCATGTGGCAAGGCGTCGCGCGCGGCGATCTCGACGCGACGCTGTCCGCGTGGCTGCCCGTCACGCACGGTTCCTACTGGGGCGAGTACAAGACCAAGGTCGTCGACCTCGGCGCGAACTTTCCCGACGCGAAGATCGGCCTGATCGTCCCCGACTACGTGAAGGCGAAGAGCATCGACGACCTGAATGCCGAAAAAGGCAGCTTCGGCGGCCGGATCGTCGGCATCGATGCGGGCGCGGGCGTGATGCGCAAGACCGACGAAGCGATCAAGAACTACGGCCTGAACTACACGCTGATGCCGAGCTCGGGCAGCGCGATGACGGCCGAGCTGTCGCGCTCGGTCGGCGCGAACAAGCCGGTGATCGTGACCGGCTGGGCGCCGCACTGGATGTTCGCGAAGTGGAAGCTGCGCTTCCTCGAGGATCCGAAGAAGGTGTTCGGCGGCGCGGAGCACGTCGACAGTGTCGTGAACCCGCAGCTCGAAACGAAGGCCAAGCCGGTCGTCGCGTTCCTGAAAAAATTCCAGTGGAAGCCGGGCGAGATCGACAGCGTGATGCTCGCGATCCAGAACGGCTCGAAGCCGGAAGCGGCTGCCGATGCATGGATTGCAGCGCATGCGGATCGCGTGAATTCGTGGACGGAAGGCGTGCAGTAAGCCGCGACGATTCGCCGCAATAAATAGACGAAGAGACAGTCCGGGATTGATCAGCAGGATAGCGAAATAATTGCACTGCGATGCGATCATATCCCGGAATTATTTTTTTGGTTCTGCAAAAAAGCCGGTAAGTTGTTACACTACGGCCCTTGTGCGGAGTCATCACAGGAGGAATTGGATGAGTCAGGCAGGACTGCGTGCGAACAGCACCAGTGATGTTGAGGCAACCATCTCACATGATTCGACGGGCCACACGCTGCATCGTGGCCTGACTTGGAAAGACGCTTTTTGGGTAACGAGCGGCGTGCCGGCAGGCGTGCTGTTCACGATCGGCGGCGTATGCGCGACGATCGGCCAGCCCGCGTGGGCGATCTGGATCGCCGCGATCACGATGGGGCTGATTCAGAGCGCGACTTATGCGGAAATATCGGGGCTATTTCCCCATAAATCGGGCGGCGCGTCCGTATATGGCGCGATCGGCTGGGTCCGTTACAGCAAGCTGATTGCCCCGGTTTCCGTGTGGTGCAACTGGCTCGCATGGTCGCCGATGCTCGCGCTCGGCTGCGGCCTCGCGGCGAGCTATGCGCTCACGAGTCTCTTTCCCGCCAACGCGGCGGTGCTGCACTGGCAGCTCAAGGTTGCGGATCTCGGGTTCATCAAGCCGGGTCTGTCCCTGCGGATCAATGCGACGTTCATCATCGCGACGATCCTGCTTCTCATCACGTTCAAGCTTCAACACAGCGGTGCATCGAAGGCGGCGCGCACGCAGCGCATTCTCGGCATCGCGTCGCTCACGCCGCTGTTGATCGTCGGCATCGTGCCGTTCGTCACGGGCGACGTGCCGATGTCGAACCTGCTTCCGCTGCTGCCGCTCGGTCACGACGCACACGGTAATCTCACGACCGCGACGTTCGGCTCGTGGAACGGGCAGGGCGTCACGATGGCGCTCGGCGCGATGTTCATGGCCGGCTGGGCGTCGTACGGCTTCGAGACGGCCGTCTGCTACACGCGCGAATTCCGCGACCCGCGCCGCGATACCGCCAAGGCGATCTTCTGGTCGGGCGCGCTGTGCCTCGTCGTGATGACGCTCGTGCCGATGGCGTTCCAGGGGGCGCTCGGCACGCAGGCGATGCTCGATCCGTCGATCGGCGACGGCACCGGCGTCGCGGCCGCGATGGCGAAGATCGTCGGCGGCGGCGCGTGGGTCGCGAATGCGGTCGTCGTGATGCTGATGCTGTCGATCCTGCTGATCGTGATGACGTCGATGATGGGCTCGTCGCGCACGCTGTACCAGGCATCGGTCGACGGCTGGCTGCCGAAGTACCTGTCGCACGTGAACGAGCACGGCTCGCCCACGCGCGCGATGTGGACCGATCTCGGCTTCAACCTCGTGTTGCTGATGATGTCGGACTACATGACGGTGCTGTCGATCTCGAATGTCTGCTACATGCTGTTCGTATTCCTGAATCTTCAGTCGGGCTGGATCCACCGGATGGATCGCGGCAACTGGGATCGACCGTTCCGCTGCCCGACGTGGCTGCTCGTCGCCGGCTCGATCTGCGGCTACGCGAACCTCGTCTATGTCGGCGCGGGCGCGAACCTGCAGGGCGAAGGCACGCTGCGCAACGGGCTGATCGCGATGCTGCTGATCGTGCCGGTATTCCTGTTCCGCCATTACTGGCAGGATCGCGGCCGGTTCCCCACGCAGATGCAGCGCGACATGGAACTCGAGGTGCCGAAGCGCGCGATGTGGCTGAACCTGATGCCGTATGCGGCGCTGGTCGGGGCGGGGCTCACGATCTGGTTGTCGTATTACTTTGCGTGGGTGAAGTGACGCGTCAGGCCGTGTAACAGTGCGCGCCGCCCGGAAACCGCACACGGGTGGCGCGATCGAGCTTGCGGCATGCAACGAAGCCCGACCGGCTTGCAACCGGTCGGGCTTTTGTCGTTCAGGGCCGGCACCATTGCCGGTGGCCGGCTTTGGCGCGATCCTGCTGTGGATGACGGGCAACCGGAACCTGGGGCCGATGAACGGCGTGCTGTTCATGGACATCGTGCCCATCACGGCATTCATCGTATCCGCGGTCACGGGCATCGTGCCCAACCGCGCGCATATCCTGGGCGCCGCGCTGACGGGTGTGGCGCTGATCCTCAACAACCTCTATCTGCGACACCGGGCGCGACGAATCGGCACGACGCGTGCGCGCGTGCCTTCGGCTTCCGCATGACGGACGGCGAGGCCCGCCCGCTTACGAAAACACCACCGTCCGGTCGCCGTTCAGGAATACCCTGCGCTCGATGAACGCCTTCACCGCACGCGCGAGCGTGATGCATTCGACGTCGCGCCCCACCGCGAGCAACTGCTCCGGACGCAGCGCATGATCGACGCGCTCGACGACCTGCTCGATGATCGGGCCTTCGTCGAGATCGTCGGTGACGAAGTGCGCGGTCGCGCCGATCAGCTTCACGCCGCGCGCATGCGCCTGGTGATACGGCTTCGCGCCCTTGAAACCGGGCAGGAACGAATGATGGATGTTGATCGCGCGGTTCGCGAGTTTCGCGCTCGTCTCCTGCGACAGCACCTGCATGTAGCGCGCGAGGATCACGAGTTCGGCGCCGCTCGACTCGAAGAAGTCGAGCCATTGCGCTTCCTGCTGCGCCTTCGTATCGGCGGTGATCCGGAAATGGCGGAACGGCAGGCCGTGTTGCGCGGCGAGCGGCTCGAAGTCGGGATGGTTCGACACGATGCCGACGATATCCATCTTCAGCTCGCCCATCCGCCAGCGGAACAGCAGGTCCGCGAGGCAGTGCTCGAGCTTCGACACCATGATCAGCACCTTCGGCCGCGCATTCACGTCGTGAATCGCCCATTGCGTGTCGCCTTCGCCGCCGCCGAGCGCGGTCGCGATCGGCCCGAATTCCTGGCGCAGCGCGTCGATCTGCAGCGTTTCATCGGTCGGATGAAACACGCAGCGCACGAAGAAGTGATTGCTGAGATCGTCGTCGAACACGTTCAGCGCATCGACGTAGCAGCGATGGCGCTCGAGAAAGCCGACGACGGCGGCGACCTGGCCGGCCGCGCTCGGGCACGACAGCGTCAGGACGAATTGATCGGGGCGTGAGTCGGCGGTCATGAGATTCCTCGGATGTCATGGAACGCAACCCGCGCGGCGGCGCGACGGGGCGCCACGCTACGCGGGTAGCGGGAGGCTCAAGTAAATCAGGACGATTCGGGCGCGGATAGAACCAACCCGCCGTGTGGCTGGTATCGGCACGCCAGCGCGGCCGGGCGGCGGCTGGGCCTCAGGCAGGCGCCGGGGGAGGCGCCGGGCGGGGCGGCTGCGGCCGGTCCAGCGGGCGTCAGGCGCGCGTCAGGCCCGTAGCCGGAGGTCGGCCGGAAGGCCGTTCAGGCCGGTGCGCACGCGTCGAGCAGCCAGCGCCGGAATACGTGGGTCGCGTCCGGCTCGGGCCGCTGCGGCGGCCGTACGAGGAAGTAGCCGCGCGACGTGACGACCGGCGCGTCGAGGAGCTTCACGAGCTGCCCGGACGCGACGAGTTCGTCGACGAGCGGCGCCCAGCCGAGCGCAACGCCTTCGCCGAGCAGCGCCGCATGGATCACGAGCGCATAGCTGTTGAAGGTCACGCCGCGCGCGGCGGCTGCCGTGTCGAGGCCGTGCGCGTCGAACCAGCCGGACCACGACAGCCAGCGCTCGGGGCGCGTCGGCTGCACGTGCAGCAGCGGCAACGCGAGCAGGTGGTCGGCCCGGGCGACGTGCGGGTGCGCGTCGCGGAACGCGGGCGAGCACACGGGCGTGACCGATTCCGGAAAGAGCCGCGCGGCCGTGCACGAGGGCCAGTGGCCGTCGCCGAACAGGATCGCGATGTCGCCGTGGTCGCGCTGCGCGTCGTAATCCTGCGACGTGACGACCCGCACGTCGACATCCGGCATCACGCGCTTCAGCCCGGCCAGGCGCGGCATCAACCAGTAGGTGGCGAAGCCGAAGTCGGTGACGATCGTGAGCGCGCCGTGCTCGCGGCGCGCCCGCAGTGTCGCGGTGGCGCCGCGCAGCGTGTCGAGGCTCAGCCGCACCGCTTCGTACAGGCACTCGCCGTCGGCCGTCAGCGTGACGCCGCGCGGGCTGCGCTCGAACAGCGGCACGCCCAGTTCGGCCTCGAGCTGGAACACCTGCTGGCTCACGGCCGGCTGGGTGGAGCCGAGCTCGCGCGCGGCGGCCGTGAAGCTCGCGAGCCGGGCCGCCGATTCGAACGCGCGCAGCGCCTGCATCGACGGTAACGGTTCGGATTTCGACATAAGTCCCTCTAATGGCCCCATAAGGGCCGGACGCCTTCCCGCGCGAATTCGGGCGGGCGATAGTGCATCGGACGGTGCGGCACACGTGCTTCACGGGCTGCTTCAAAGGCTGCTTCACGGCCCGCTTCACATTCCGCTCCACGGGTGGCACGCAACACATTCCGCGATTCTAGCCAGCGCGGCCTGCCCGCGCGGCACTTTCGTCGGGCCGCTTCCGTCATGCCGGACGTCTCGCTGCGCGAGCGGCGCGCCGTTCCATTCGAACACCGTTTTCCCCACGACTGCCGATGACGAACCCGACACCCAACATCCTGATCCTGATGGCCGACCAGCTCACGCCGTTCGCGCTGCCGGCCTACGGCAATCGCGTCGCGCGCACGCCGACGCTGGACCGTCTCGCCGCGCAAGGCGTGGTGTTCGACGCCGCCTACTGCGCGAGCCCGCTGTGCGCGCCGTCGCGTTTTTCGCTGCTGACCGGCAAGCTGCCGTCGGGGATCGGCGCCTACGATAACGCCGCCGAATTGCCGGCGCAAACGCTGACGTTCGCGCACTATCTGCGCGCGGGCGGCTACCGGACGATGCTGTCCGGCAAGATGCACTTCTGCGGGCCCGACCAGCTGCACGGCTTCGAGGAGCGGCTCACGACCGACATCTATCCGGCCGATTTCGGCTGGGTGCCCGACTGGGACAGCCCGGCGGAGCGGCCGAGCTGGTATCACAACATGAGTTCGGTACTCGACGCGGGCCCGTGCGTGCGTACCAACCAGCTCGATTTCGACGACGAGGTCACGTTCGCCGCGAAGCAGAAGTTGTACGACGTCGCGCGCGAGCGGGCGGCCGGGCACGATGCGCGGCCGTTCTGCATGGTCGTGTCGCTGACCCATCCGCACGACCCGTATGCGATCACGCGCGAATACTGGGATCTCTATCGCGACGACGAGATCGACCTGCCGGCCGTGCGCCTCGACGCGGCGGAAAGCGACCCGCATTCGCAGCGGCTGCGCTTCGTCTGCGAGAACGACCGCACGCCGCCCACCGACGAGCAGATCCGCGCCGCACGTCGCGCGTACTACGGCGCAACCTCGTACGTCGACACGCAGTTCGGCAGCGTGCTGGCCGCGCTCGAACAGTGCGGATTCGCCGACGACACGATCGTGATCGTCACGTCCGACCACGGCGACATGCTCGGCGAACGCGGGCTCTGGTACAAGATGACGTTCTTCGAGGGTGGTTGCCGCGTCCCGCTGATCGTGCATGCGCCGGGCCGCTTCGGCGCCGCGCGCGTGCGCGGGCCGGTGTCGCACGTCGACCTGCTGCCGACGCTCGTCGACCTGGCCGGCGCCGCCCCCGCCGGCGGCTGGCCGGACCCCGTCGACGGTGCAAGCCTCGTGCCGCACCTGAACGGCACGCCGGCGCACGAAGTTGCGCTCGGCGAATACCTGGCGGAAGGTGCGGTCGCGCCGGTCGTGATGATCCGCAGCGGCGACTGGAAGTACGTGCATTGCCCGGCCGATCCCGACCAGCTCTATCACCTCGGCGACGACCCGCGCGAGCTGACGAACCTCGCCGGCACGCCGGAAGCCGCGGACGTGCTGGCCGCGTTCCGTGCGCAAGCCGCGCAGCGCTGGAACCTGCCCGAACTGGACCGGCAGGTGCGCGCGAGCCAGCGGCGCCGGCGCTTCCATTACGCGGCGACGACGCAGGGCCGCATTCACGCGTGGGACTGGCAGCCGTTCACCGACGCGAGCCAGCGCTACATGCGCAATCACATCGAACTCGACACGCTCGAGGCGATGGCGCGCTTTCCGCGCATCGGGCGCTGAGTGCCCCGCATCGCGATCACTGACGAACGACGGAGGAAGCGGACGATGGAACGGCAATGCAATGCAGCAATCCGGATCGGCGCGGCGCTGGCCGCGGCCGCCTGCGTGATGACGACGCAGGCCGCGCACGCGGCCGACCCGCAGACGTGCGGCGACGTGAAGATGGCGGCGCCCGGCTGGACCGACATCGATGCGACGAACGCGATGGCGGGCGTCGTGCTGAAGGCGCTCGGCTATCGGCAGGACGTGGCGAACCTGTCGGTGCCGATCACGTACCAGGGGCTCAAGAAAGGGCAGGTCGACGTGTTCCTCGGCAACTGGATGCCCGCGCAGGCGCCGCTCGTGAAGCCGTTCGTCGACGAGAAGTCGATCGACGTGCTGCACGCGAACCTGAGTGGCGCGAAGTTCACGCTCGCGGTGCCCGACTACGTGGCCGCCGCCGGCGTGCATACGTTCGCCGATCTCGCGCGCTACGCCGACCGCTTCGGCGGCAAGATCTACGGGATCGAGCCCGGCGCGCCCGCGAACCAGAACATCAAGCGGCTGCTGTCCGACCATGCGCTCGGGTCCGCGAACTGGTCGCTCGTCGAATCGAGCGAGACGGGCATGCTCACGCAGGTCGAGCGCGCGGTGCGCGACAAGCGGTGGATCGTGTTCCTGGCCTGGGAGCCGCATCTGATGAACACGAAGTTCCACCTGACCTACCTGTCGGGCGGCGATGCGTATTTCGGCCCGAACTACGGCGGCGCGACGGTCAATACGGTCACGCGCGCCGGGTTCGCCGGCCAGTGCGCGAACCTGGCGCGGCTGTTCCGGCAGATGACGTTCTCCGTCGACGTCGAGAACCGGATGATCGCCGACATGCTCGACCACAAGACGTCGCCCGCGCTCGCGGCGCAGCGTGCGCTGAAATCCGACCCGGCGCTGGTTGCCGGCTGGCTGGACGGCGTGACGACGGCGGCCGGCGCTCCGGGCCTGCCGGCGGTGCGCGCGGCCCTCGACGGGCACTGATTCCCTCCTTCCGGGCGGCCGGTTTCGACCGCGCCGCCCGTCTACGTGTTTTCCCGAGCGGGTCGCATCGTGACCATTTGGTGTCGCCTTCAGACGGGTGACGCGAAATATGGGTTTGTATTTTTCGCCAATGGCTGCGTTATTGCGGAAAACGAAATGCCGAAGCCAGCGGGCGTACCGAATTCGAATCCACCGGCGCATCGCGGTACGCGCCGGGACGAGATTCTTTCCATCGAACGGTTCAGGGAGGGTGGTCGACAATGAAGCACACCAAAGTTGCCGTAGCCGCCGCGCTTGCATGCGCGGCCTGCGTGCCTGCCATCGGGCATGCGCAGAGCAGTGTGACGCTGTACGGGATTCTCGACGCGGGCATCACGTACGTGAACAACACGGGCGGCTCGCACGTGGTCAAGTTCGACGACGGCGTCGCGTACGGAAACCGTTTCGGCCTGAAGGGCACGGAAGACCTCGGCGGCGGCCTGAAGGCCGTGTTCACCCTCGAGAGCGGCTTCCGCCTCGGCACCGGGCAGCTCGGCTTCGGCGGCGCCGAATTCGGCCGGCAGGCGTATGTCGGCCTGCAGAACGACTGGGGCACGCTGTCGTTCGGCAACCAGCTCGACATCACGAACGAACTCGTGTCGATCTACAACATCTCCGCGTGGGGCAGCGGTTATGCGATCCACCAGGGCGACTTCGACCGCTTCAACGGCGACCGCCTGCCGAATTCGGTGAAGTTCCTGTCGAACGACCTCAGCGGCTTCAAGTTCGGCGCGATGTACTCGTTCGGCAACGTCGCCGGCAACTTCCACCGCAACAGCGCATGGAGCGCGGGCGCGAGCTTCACGAAGGGCGACTTCTCGATCGGCGCCGCGTACACGCGCCTGAACAACCCGAACGGCATCTATGCGTTCGACCCGTACGCGATGATCGGCACGCACACGTTCCTCGGCCAGCAGACCGTCACCGTCGATCCGGCGACCGGCGCACGCACCGACCTGTTCGCGAACACGCCGATGAACGTCGACAGCCAGGGCACGTTCGGCATTGGCTCGAGCTACACGATCGGCAAGCTGACGCTCGACGCCAACTTCTCGTACACGACGATCAAGGGTTTCGGCCAGTCGTCGCACATGCAGGTGTATGAAGGCGGCGGCCTGTACCAGTTCACGCCGGCGCTGAGCCTGATCGCGGGTTACCAGCACACGCGCTTCGAAGGCCATCACTGGAACCAGGGCACGGCGGGCCTGCATTACCTGCTGTCGAAGCGTACCGACGTGTATATCTCCGGCGATTACCTGCGCGCGTCGCAAGGCGTCGATGCGGTGGTCGGCTACAGCTTCACGCCGTCGACGACGCAGACGCAGGCCGACGTGCGGATCGGGATGCGGCATTCGTTCTGATCGGGGTGGTGTGAGGTTGTGACGTCTTCAGCGAGGTCTCTCTTTGGCGCGAACCGAGGTTCGCGCTTTTTTTTTGCCCGACTGGGGTGAGCGGGCACGAGAGCCGTCCGGTCACGGCCCGCTGCCGGGCGACTGCCCGACGGTATTGACCGGTGCCGTCTATAGACGCTAGCATCGTCCCCATGCTTGATCGCGCCCATTTCCTCTCGTCGCTGCTCCGCGCATGTTGTCAGAACATGCCAGGGGGAAGTTGCGTCCAGCGAACTCGCTGAACATTCAAGCAATCGCCTTCCGGCCGCCTGTGATGCAAGACAGGCGGCCTTTTTGTTTTTTGGGCCGACACCTTCGGACGGAGAAACTCGATGCCGCTTGCGCTGTATGACACCTGGTCGCGTACCGTACGCCCGTTCACGCCAATCCGGGCCGGGCAGGTCGGCATGTATTGCTGCGGCCCCACGGTCTACGACGACGCCCACATCGGCAACCTGAGAACCTACGTGTTCGAGGATCTGCTGCGCCGCGTACTGGTGCGCAACGGATACGAGGTGCGGCACGTCGTCAACATCACCGACGTCGGCCACCTGACTTCGGATGCGGACGAAGGCGAAGACAAGATGGAAAAGGGCAGCCGCCGGACCGGTGAATCGGCGTGGGCCATCGCCCGGCGCTACACCGACGCTTTCGTGCGGGACTGGCGCGCGCTCCACCTGCTCAAGCCGACGGTCTGGTGCCGCGCCACGGATCACATCGCCGAACAGATCGCGTTCATCGATACGCTCGACCGGGGCGGCTACGTCTATCGCACGGACGACGGCCTCTACTTCGACACCAGTCGGCAGGATGACTACGGTTATCTCGCGCGGCTAGACCGCGCGGGGTTGCAGGCGGGCAAGCGGGTCGCGCTGGGCGACAAGCGGAGCATCACGGATTTTGCGCTGTGGAAGTTCAGCCCGGCCGGCGTCAAGCGGCAGATGGAATGGGACAGCCCGTGGGGGCGCGGCTTTCCGGGCTGGCATATCGAATGCTCGGCGATGTCGGCGAAGTATCTCGGGACGTTGTTCGATATCCATTGCGGCGGCGAGGATCACATCGCCGTGCACCACAGCAACGAGATCGCGCAGACGCGGGCGGCCCACGGCACGAACCTCGCGAATTACTGGATGCACGGGCACTTCCTGACGCTCGACGCCGATACGAAGATGTCGAAGTCGAGCGGCGATTTCGTTCGTCTGCAGACCTTGCAGAGCCGGAATATCGACCCGCTCGCGTACCGTTACCTGTGCCTGACGGCCCATTACCGGAGCAAGCTGCATTTCACGTGGGCGTCGCTCGACGCCGCGCACACCGCGCTGAACCGGCTTCGGCACCTGTATGCCGGATGGCCGGACGGAGGGCGCGTCGATGCGGATTTCGCCGCGCGATTCGACGCGGAAGTGAACGAGGACCTGAATCTGCCCAGGGCGCTCGCGGTGCTCTGGGATCTGGTCAGGAGCAACCTGCCACCCGCGACGCTGAAAGCGACCGTGGACAGCTTCGACGCCGTGCTGGGCCTCGGTCTGCGCGCATGGCGGCCGGTTGCGCCTGACATTCCGGAGCACGTTCGCGGGTTGCTTGCCGAACGCGAGCGCGCGAGAGCGGACAAGGACTGGGTGCAGGCCGACTGGATACGGGAAGCGTTGAGCGCGCAGGGTTGGCGAGTCGAGGACACTCCGGAAGGTCAACGCCTGTTCGGCATCGCCGGCGGCGCGACCGACGAGGGCGTTCCGCCCCGCTGAAGCCCGCGGCCGCCTGCATCGGAAGATCCCGTGCCCGAGCCGCCATCCGGCGGCCGCGATCGACGCGGCCGCCGGATGCGTCGCTCCCCGAGTCCGCGCGATGTTGCGGGCCGCGTCCCCGGCCCGTTTTGCGCGCTTGGCATATCATCGCGATTTCGCCGCGTCCGTACCGTTGTCGCGCGCATGCATCGGCGTGCGCAGTCGCTTTCCCGAACGGTGCCGGCGTGCCGCGCCGACCGTCGAGACCTCGATGACCGACTCCGTGCCCGATCCCAGTCCTTTATCCCCGTTGCCCGTCAACCTGTTCCGTCACGCACCGTTCCAGCGCTTCTGGGGCACGCGCGTGATGTCTTCCCTGGCTTTCCAGATCCTGTCGGTTGCAATCGGGTGGTACGTCTACGCGCTCACGCACAGCGCGTTCGCACTCGGTCTCGTGGGCCTCGCGCAGTTCGTGCCGATGTTCGCGCTGACGCTCGTCGTCGGGCAGGTGGCCGACCGCTACGACCGCCGGCGCATCGCGACGATCTGCCAGGCCGTCGAGGCACTGGCCGCCGGCGTGTTCCTGCTCGGTGCCGCGCAAGGGTGGCTGGCCGCGCCGGCCGTGTA
Source organism: Burkholderia cepacia ATCC 25416 (assembly GCF_001411495.1). NCBI lineage: Bacteria > Pseudomonadati > Pseudomonadota > Betaproteobacteria > Burkholderiales > Burkholderiaceae > Burkholderia > Burkholderia cepacia. The sequence goes on from NZ_CP012982.1 coordinate 2,295,829, forward strand.
TGCGCTCGCGGCGATCGTCGGCACGGCCCGCGCGTTCGAGTCGCCGTCGGTGTCGTCGCTGCTGCCGGCCGTCGTGCCGCGCAGCGATCTGCCGCGCGCGACCGCGTTGTCGACCTCGGCGAACCAGGCCGCGCAGATTCTCGGGCCCGCGTTCGGCGGGCTGCTGTATGGCGTCGGCGCGCCCGTCGCGTTCGGCACGAGCGTCGTCGCGTTCGCGGTCGCGGCGGTCTTGAGCGGCACGATTCCGCTGCGCAGCGCGCCGCCCGCGCGCGAACCGGTGACGCTCCGTTCGGTGTTTTCAGGCATCGCATTCATCCGGCGCGAACCGGCGATCCTCGGCGCGCTGTCGCTCGACCTGTTCGCGGTGCTGTTCGGCGGCGCGACCGCGCTGCTGCCGATCTATGCGCGCGACATCCTGCAGGTCGGGCCATGGGGGCTCGGCGCGTTGCGCGCGGCGCCGGCGGTCGGCGCGCTCGCGGGCACGCTGTGGCTCGCGCGCTTTCCGCTCAAGGGCCGGCCCGGCCGTGCGATGTTCGGCGGCGTGATCGCATTCGGCATCGCGACGATCGTGTTCGGGCTGTCGAGGAATTTCGTGTTGTCGCTCGTCGCGCTGGCGGCGCTCGGCGCATCGGACGTGGTGAGCGTCGTCGTGCGCCTGTCGCTCGTGCAACTGCGCACGCCCGACGACATGCTCGGCCGTGTCAGTGCCGTCAACTCGCTGTTCATCGGCACGTCGAATCAACTCGGCGAATTCGAATCGGGTGTGACGGCCGCATGGTGGGGCGCGCCGGCCGCGATCGTCGTCGGCGGCGCGGCGACGATCGCCGTTGCACTCACGTGGATGCGGCTGTTCCCGCAGCTCACGACCATGAAGTCGCTCGAGCGCGACGCGTGACGGACGTCACGCGTCCTGCGTCACGCGCACGGCTGTGCCGTAGCAGAGGACTTCCGTGACACCCGAGCCGATCTCGGTCGAGTCGTAGCGCATCGCGACGATTGCGTTCGCGCCGAGCTTGCGGGCGTCGGCGAGCATCTTGTCGAAGGCCTGCTGGCGGGCTTTTTCGCACAGCGACGTGTAGAGCGTGATGTTGCCGCCGAAGATCGTCTGCAGCGATGCGCCGAACGAACCGACGATCGAGCGCGAGCGCACGACGATGCCCTGGGCGACGCCGAGCGAGCGAACGGTCGTGTGGCCGGGCAGGTCGAACGCGGTCGTGACCCGGGCGGGCGACAGATCGTCGATGGAGCGGGAGAAATCGGTCATGGCGGGAAGCGTGTAGCGAAGTGGTCGAACGGGGATTCTATCCGGACGAGGTGGCGTACCCGGCTCGACGACGGGTCAGCGCCGCGACCGCGGAGAACGCTTCGCGACGGAAGCGTATGCAAACCGCGAGCACACGCTTCCGTCATTTCCGGACGAACAGCCCGGCCGCACGCCGTCAGGGCGTCACGGTCGCACTGCCGTTGCCGCCGAGATCGACCGCGTAGGCCAGCGCGAGCTTGCCGAACTTCAATGCATGGTTCGCCTGCCGATCCGAATTCTCCAGCGTGTCGTTCACGGTATGGATATACGGACTGTCGTTCTGATCGGCCTCGAACGGGAACGACGCCGGATACCCTTGCGCATTCCACGACGCATGATCCGAGCACGCATACCCGCACTGCGACGTGCCGATCGCGAGTTCCGGCAGGTAGGTCTTCGCCAGATTCGTCAGGTAGGTGTTCTGCGACGCGTTCGTGTAGTCGGTGATCAGGTAGATATCCTTCGGGTCGCCCTTGTAGTTCGTCATGTCGAGCTGCAGCACGCCGACCACGTTCGCGTTTTGCGCACGAAACTGCTTCGCGATCGCCTTCGAGCCGAGCAGGCCGGCTTCCTCGGCCGCGTACCCGACGAACTTGATCGTCCGCTTCGGCCGGTAGTTGTTCGCCAGCAGCACGCGCAGCGCTTCGGTGAGGCTGGCGATGCCCGACGCATCGTCGTCCGCGCCGGGCGAGCGCGTGTTTTCCGTCGTGCGCCCGACCGTCGAATCGAGGTGGCCGCCCAGCACGACGGTGCCCGCGGCCGGATCGCTGCCGCGGATCGTCAGGATCACGGATTTCTGCGGAAAGCCCGTATGCGCGAACTGCTCGACGGTGATGTCGGCGCGCGAACCGGCCAGCTGCTTCCACTGCAGCGCGAGCCAGTCCGACGCGGCGACGCCGTGCGACGTCGTGTAGTAGCGGTTCGTGAAGCCGGACAGCGACGTGATCGTGCCGACGATGTTGCTGGCCTGCAGCTGCTGGATCCACGTGCCGATCTGCGGCGCGTTCGAAACCTTGTACGTGGAAGCCGCGGCCTGCTTCGCGAGCGGCGTCGGCAACGGCTGCAGTGCCTGGCGCGCGTCGTCGAACGAGTCGTGCACGACATAGCCGGGCCCGTGGCCGCGCGTATGGTGGACGGCGTGGGCCAGCTCGCCGAGCCGCGAATCGTCGATTTCGACGACGTGTACGGTCTCGCGGCGCGCCGCGCCGTCGGCCGCCTTGCCGGCGTCGAGGGTCGTGCTGTATTGCGCGGTGGCGCTTGCGTCGATGCGTTGCAACCGGCGGAACGCCGCGTCGCCGAGCGTGATCCATACCGGCGTCGCGTGCGCGGCGGCGGTCAGCAGCATGGCGCCCAGCGCGGCGCTCAGGCGGGTGAGTTTCAGAGTAGGCATGTTCGATCTCGTGAGGATGGCGATGTCGATGAAGGGAGCGCGTCACAGGTCGTGCGATGCGCCCCCGCCTGCTGCGGGATTACGACTTCTTCGGTACGGTCACGCCGTACGTGCAACTCTGGTTGTACGCATTGCCGATCGCGGTCAGCTGCGCGCTGCTGTAGCCGAGCGCGGACGCGGCCGTCAGCACCGCCTGCGCGGCGGCCTTCTGGTTGGTCGAGCCGTTGGTCATCGACAACCCCTTCAGGAACGCCTTGTCCATCGCCTGCGCACCGATCGCGTCGCGTGCGACGAGGTTGCACGAGGCCCAGTACTGGCCGGCCGTATGGATCTCCGCGCCGCGTGCCTGCGCATAGGTGCGCCCGACATTCCAGTTGGTCACGCGGCCGCCCCAGAACTCGTTGTGGCCGTCCCAGTTGTAGACCCAGTGGTACTGCGCATCCGACGGGCTCCACTGGTTGAAGTCGCGGCTGTACGCGGCGGCGAGATAGTCGCCGGTGCCTTCCGACAACCCTTCCTGCTGCGACAGGCCGCCGTTCGTCACCCAGTCGTGGATGCCGTGGCCGAGTTCGTGGATCACGACGTCCGCATCCTCCGCGTCGTCGACGCCGCCTTGCCCGAAGGTCAGCCGGCCGCTGCTCGACGAATACGACGAGTTGTCGTCGCCCGATTCGCCGTGCGGGTCGTACTGCACGCCGCCCGTGTACTGGTACGGCAGCGCCTTGATGCCGAGCGTCTGGTTCACGTAACGCAGGAACGTGTCGATGTGGTAGTACACGTTCACCGCCTCGAAATACAGGTTGCCGCGCGTGAATTCGAATGCGGGGGTCGATTGCACGGGGCACGCGTTGTCGCGCGGCGCGTCGAAATCGACGCATGCCGCATACGGGCCCGACAATGAATAACGCGCACCCGACTGCGCGAGATCCTTCAGCGTCACGCGCACGCGCGCGGCGGTGAGTTGCGACGAATCGACGTCGTTGCTGTCCTTGTAGCCCGTGCTGCCGTAGCTGCTTTTGGTCGGCGACAGCGGGTCGGGCCGGAACACGAAGCCCGTGCCGTCGGTCGCGTAGAACGCCTTGTCCTCGGCGCGCAGCACTTCGCCGCTGCCCGAGTCGATCAGCAGTTCCCAGTCGCCTTTCGGGCCGTCGTTCGGGCGGCCGCGCACTTTCCACGCGGTATGCGTGCCGGCCTTGTCGACGAAGGCGACGAGCTGCGCATCCTGGTTCGTGAAGCCGCTCACGCCGAGATACGCGCGTGCGCGGTCGAGCGCCTGCTGCTGGTCGACGGCCTGCGCCTTGCCCGACTTCGCGACCACGCCGTTGATCGTGTTGCTCGCGACGTACAGGATGCGGCCGTCCTTCGCGACCGTCACCGCGATTTCGCTGCCGTACACGGGCAATCCGGCTGCCTGCTGCTGCAGGCGCACGACGGTGAACTCGGCGTCGCTGCGCTCCGACGTGACGACGAGGCTCGCGAGCGCGGTCGCGTCGAGCCCGAGTTGTGCGGCCTGCGACGCGACGAAGTCGCGCGCGGTGGCGGCGGGCGTCGCGGCGGCCTTCTTCGCGCGATAGGCGGGGTTGTACAGCGTGACGGCGACGCCGTCCGCGCGGAACTGTCCGGCGGCCGTATCCGACCTGGCGGCCGGCGGCGCGACGCCGCGTGTCAGGCTTTCGCGCAGGCTCGTTGCCTGCGGATTCGAGACTTTCGTATCGGCTGCGGTGCCGCCGACGATGCCGAAACCGAGCGCGAGACCCAGGGCGAGCGGCAGTGCTTTGCGTGATGTCTGCATACGTGATCCTCATCTCAACGGTTGGACACGCCCGCGCGTTCGTGGCGCGCAGGCACGACACGGCCCGCGCGCCGGCTCGATGGAGCCGGTGCGGCGAAGCGGTGTTGGGAGCGTCGACTGACTAAGGAAACCTAAATGTCAGGTCGAAAAGAAACCGGCGGGAGCAGCGGGTGAAACGCGGGAGGAGGCGCGCGCGAAGCGGCGAGCGAAGAATCGAACGGCAGGCAGGTGCGGCGACGGCGAATCGAGCATCGTCATGTCATACCCCTCGGATCGAATCGATATCGGTGGCAGCCTGCCGAGATGCGGCATACATGTCGTTAGGCTGCCTATCTAACTTTTTTTGGTATGTTACAGAATATTTTCAACGACATTCCAGTTTATTTTCGATGACCTCTTCAGTCCGTCGATCAATCGCCGGCATTGTTCAGCGAGCGGCGGGAAACGTTGCCGAAACGCGCAATTCCGTGCTGGATTGTGCTTGAAACCTGTGACGATCAGCGCGTCGCGCGGCGGTCGCTGCGCGGGCTCAGGCCGAATCGCGCGCGATACGTGCGCGAGAAATGCGACGGCGATTCGAACCCGCACGCGACGCACACCGACGTGATGCTCATGTCGGTCTGCTGCAGCAGTTCACGCGCGCGGTCGAGCCGCAGGTTCAGGTAGAAATGCGTCGGCGTGTCGTTCAGCGTCGCGCTGAACAGCCGTTCGAGCTGGCGCCGCGTGATCGACACCTCCTGCGCGAGCGCATCGGAGCCGAGCGGGTTTTCCATGTGCCGCTGCATCGTGCCGATCACCTGGATCAGCTTGCGGTTGTGCACGCCGTAGCGCGCGGCGATCTCGAGCCGCTGGCTGTCCGAGCGCTGCCGGATCCGGCTGACCACGAACTGCTCGGAGATCGCCGCCGCGAGATCGGCACCGTGCCGCCGCCCGATCAGGTCGAGCATCATGTCGATCGACGCGGTGCCGCCCGCGCACGTGATGCGCCGGTCGTCGATCTCGAACAGCTCCTGCGTCGCGTTCAGGCCGGGGTAGCGTTCCCGGAACGCGGCCAGCGCTTCCCAGTGCAGCGTGAGCGTCTGCGATGCGTCGAACAGCCCGGCTTCCGCGAGCACGAAGCTGCCCGTGTCGATGCCGCCGAGCGTTGCACCATGACGGTGCTGGCGGCGCAGCCAGTCGCCGATCGCGCGCGTGTAGCACACGAGCGGATCGAAGCCGGCGACGACGAACACCGTATCGACCGTTTCGACCTCCGCGCACGCGGCTTCGGCGGCGACCGGAATGCCGTTGCTCGCGGCGACGGGCGCGCCGTCGGCGCTGATCACGTGCCAGCGATAGAGCTCCGTGCGAAAGCGGTTCGCGACGCGCAGCGGTTCGACCGCGGACATGAAGCCGAGCGCGGAAAAGCCAGGCAGCAGCAGGAAGTGGAAATCCTCGGGCATCGGGGCAGGCAATGGAATCCGGTGGTCGTCGCGTGTCGCGCGGGGCGGCGAACGGTCAGCCGGAGATTATCGCGGGTTTTGCGCGGCCTCAGCGCGTTTTTGCGCCGCGCGCGGAACGGCGCGCGGTGGTCGACGGCAACTCGCCGAACTGCGCCTTGTAGGCGTTCGCGAAATGCCCGAGGTGGATGAAGCCCCAGCGTGCGGCCGCGTCGCTGATCGGCAGGTCGGCCTGCCGCGTGTCGAGCAGCATCCGCCTCACTTGCGACAGGCGCAGCGATCGCACGTAATGCAACGGGCTGGTCTGCACGACCGACTGGAAACTGTTCTGCATCGTGCGCCGGCTCACGCGCAATTGCGTGCACAGGCTCAGCACGTCGACCGGTGCTTCGGGATGGTCGATCACGTAGTCGTGCACGCGGCGCACGATGTCGGCGCGGCATGCATGCGTGAGACGGTTCGACGGCTCGGGAATCCGGTACGTGAGGAGATCGACGAGCACGTTGCCGATAGCGCCGCACAGTTCGCGCTGCGCGCGTGCGTCGCGGAAGGTATCGGGTGCCGACAATACACGCTCGAGGTGCGTCGCGATCTGCACGCTCGCGCGCATCAGCACCGCGGTGGGCATGTCGACGACGCCGCGCCGCAACGTGGCTTCGTCGAGGCGGACGTCGGCCGCATCCTCGATCTGCTGCATCAGTTCGCCGTTGGCGACGACACCGATCAGCGACATGTCGTCGGGCGAGTGCAGCTCGAACGGGGTGCCGCCGCGCGCCAGCACCATCGTGCCGCGTTCGATGCGTGCACCGCCGAATGCGAACGCACCCGAGCCGGTGAGCGGCATGCCGAACACCGTCTGGTCGTGCGGCAATCTTCCGCGCTGGATGATGCGAACGTTGGCGGCTTCCTGGAACAGCTGCACGCTGTCCAGCACCGCATGCTTGACCGCGCTGCGATACGCGCCGGAGCCGATCTGGTCGTAGCGCTGGTTCCAGCCGCGCAGCGCCTCGGCATGCCGGTCCGCGTTGTCGAACCTCTCGTGAAACACGAACACAGCGCCTCCGGGTGCGTCGATCAGGACCGCGCAAGATTAAACCGACCACGCGGTCGGCGCAATAAGGGGCAGCGCTATTCCGGGCGCATCTGCCAGAGGGTCGGAAGCCTTCGGCCGGTGTGCCTTTCAGGCGGTTTTCCAATATCCCGAATCGGCACGCACGCGATGCCGGTCCGGGTGCTGACCGGATTTATTGTCGAACTACAGTCGCCCCACGTTACGTGATTCCCCAACTGGAGGCGACATGAGGACAAGGCGACGAACCGCGGTGCTCGCGGCGACGCTGGCGTTCGCGGCGGCATGGGCCGGCGGCGCGAATGCGACGGAAAAGCCGGAAGAACTGGTCGTGCAGAAGATGCCGCTCTGGCATCCGCACGAGGTCTATATCGTCGACATCTCGATGCCGTCGATGACCGACGGACGCATCTACGTGTACGACGCCGATGCGAAGAAACTGCTCGGCCAGATCGACGGCGGCTTCGGCCCGGGCCTCGCGATCTCGCCGGACCGCAAGACGAGCTTCGTCGCGACGACGTACTTCTCGCGCGGCTCGCACGGCACGCGCACCGACGTCGTCGAGATCACCGACAACACGACGCTCGATCATGCGGGCGAGATCGTGATTCCGGCGAAGCATGCGCAGCACGTGCCGTCGCCGTACAACACCGCGTTCAGCGCGGACGGCAAGTGGCTGTACGTCGCGAACATCACGCCGGCCGCATCGGTGACGGTGATCGACGCGGTCTCGAAGAAGGTGCTGTCGGAGATCGACACGGCGGCCTGCGTGCTCGCGTATCCGTCGGGCAACGACCGCTTCACGGCGCTGTGTGAAAGCGGCAAGGCGCTGACCGTCACGCTCGACGCGAACGGCAAGGAAACGAAGCGCACGATGTCGGATGCGTTCATCGACGTCGACAAGGATCCGGCGTTCGTGAACGCGTCGCGCCACAAGGGCGACTATCTGTTTACGACCTACGGCGGCAACGTGCGCAGCGCGGATTTCAGCGGCGACAAGCCCGTGTTCGGCAAGCCGTGGCCGCTGCTGACGGACGCCGAGCGCGCCGAAGGCTGGCGCCCGGGCGGCATGCAGCAGACGGCCGTGCAGGCGAAGCAGAACCGCTACTACGTGCTGATGCACAAGGGTACCGACGGCTCGCACAAGGACCCCGGCACGCAGGTGTGGGTGTTCGACCTGAAGTCGAAGCAGCGTGTCGCGCGCTGGGATCTCGCGCAGCAGAAGATCGATCCCCTCGTGTCGATCCAGGTCAGCGAGGACGACAAGCCGCTGTTCTACGGGCTGACGGCGACCTCCGACCTCGTCGTGATGGATGCGCGCACGGGCAAGCTGCAGCACGTCGAGAAGCAGATCGGCAATACGTCGTCGCTGCTCGTCAACCCGTGAGGCCGCGATGACGCTCGATCCCGTACTTGCCACCAGCGCGCAGGCCGGCGCTGCCGTCGTCGTGCTGCTCGGCGCCTTCGCGAAGATGCGCCGGCCCGCCGCGTTCAGCCGGGCACTCGCCGGCTACCGGCTGCTGCCCGGCGCGCTGACCGCGCCCGTCGCGTTCGCGATTCCGCTCGCGGAAGCCGTCGGCGCGGCGGCACTGCTGTTTCCCGATACGCGCATGGCCGGCGCGATCGGCCTGATCGCGCTGCTCGTCGCCTTCGCGGCGGCGATCGCGATCAATCTCCTGCGCGGCCACACCGACATCGACTGCGGCTGTTCCGGCTTCGCGGCCGCGCGAGCAGATGCGCCGCGCGGCATCGGCTGGCTGCACGTCGGTCGCGCGCTGCTGCTCGCCGCGCTGGCCGCGACCGCGCTCGTCGAGCCGGGCGCGCGCGCGGTCGTGTGGTTCGACTACCTGACGCTGTTCTTCTCCGTGCTGCTGATCGTCTGCGCGCTGCTCACCGTCGACGTGCTGCTCGCCAACGGACCGCGCCTTTCCCATCTGAGGAATTCATGATGCAAACCGCTCTCACCGTTTCCACCGCCCTGCTGTGGGTGGCCGTCCTCGCGCTCGGCGCGATCTGTCTCGCGCTCGTGCGCCAGATCGGCATCCTGTACGAACGCATCATGCCGGCCGGTGCATTGATGATCGACAAGGGGCCGGCGGTCGGCGCGATCGCGCCGGCGTTCGAGCTGACCGACATTCGTGGCTCGCAGGTGAAGGTCGGCGGCATCGATGCGTCGGGCAAGGCGACGCTGCTGTTCTTCCTGTCGCCGACGTGCCCCGTCTGCAAGAAGCTGCTGCCGCTGCTGCCGTCGCTGCAGGCGAGCGAATCGACGCCGGTGAACATCGTGCTCGCGAGCGACGGCGATATCGACGAACACACGCGCTTCGCGCGCAAGCACGACCTCGGGCGCTTCCCGTACGTGCTGTCGCAGGAGCTCGGCCTCGCGTACCAGATCGGCAAGCTGCCGTATGCGGTGCTGCTCGACGAATCCGGCACGGTGCGTGCAAAGGGCCTCGTCAATACGCGCGAGCATCTCGAGAGCCTGTTCGAAGCGAAGGAGCGCGGCGTCGCATCGCTGCAGCAGTTCGTGCACGGCGATCACAGCCACGACGCGCACGCGCAGCACGCATGACCGGCCGACCCTCTTTCAACGTCAAGGGAGAACAACGACATGGGCCTGTTTGATTCATGGTTCGAGCGGTCGGCGCGCGGCGTCGCGCAGCACAGTTCGCGGCGCAGCGCGATGGCGAAGCTCGGCAAGGTGCTGGTGGGATCGGCGATGCTGCCGCTGCTGCCCGTCGATCGCACCGCGTATGCGGCCGAGGCGGCGTCGGGCGCATCCGGTGCCGCCGCCTCGGGGGCGAGCGACGACCCGATGAGCTGCGACTACTGGAAATACTGCGCGATCGACGGCTGGCTGTGCAGTTGTTGCGGCGGCACGTCGAGCAGTTGCCCGCCGGGCACGACGCCTTCGCCGATCACGTGGATCGGCACCTGCCGCAATCCGCACGACGGTTCGGACTACATCGTGTCTTACAACGATTGCTGCGGCAAGACGTCGTGCGGCAAGTGCTTCTGCAACCGCAACGAGCGCGAGAAGCCGCTGTACAAGCTGTCGCTGAACAACGACATCAACTGGTGCATGGCGAACGGCAATTCGAATTACCACTGTTCGGTTTCGGTTCTGTTGGGGGCAGCGAAGCAATGAAAGTGACGCAAGCAGGAAAGATCGCAGTCGCGTGCATGACGGCCGTGGCGGCCTTCGCGTTGCCAGGCGCCGCCCGCGCGCAGGAAGCCGTGCATTACCCGGCCGGCAAGAGCCTGTTCGACGCGCAGTGCGCGGTGTGCCATCAGGCGGGCGGGAAAGGGCAGGACGGCCTCGCGCCGCCGCTGACCGAGTATCCGGGCAAGTATGCGACGGCCGAGGCGGGGCGTGCGCAGCTGGTCGCGACACTGCTGCACGGGATGTTCGGCGAGATCAAGGTGCGCGACAAGCGTTACAACTTCAAGATGCCGTCGTTTGCGAGCGCGAGCGACGACGACATCGCGCACGTGCTCAACTACGTCGTGTTCGATCTCAACGCGCAGCACGGCGATGCGAAGCCGTTCACGGCGGCCGACATCCGCGCGGCGCGCGCGAAGGCGATGGACGGCACGGCCGTTCATGCGCAACGCGAAGTCGTCATTAAGGGGCTCGGCCTGTGAAGGTTGCCCGTGCATCCCGTGTTTGCGACGTCGCGCCGCGCGCGCGGCGCGCGTCGGCATCGTGGTTCGGCAACCTGTCGCGCCACCTGTCGTCGCTGCTGATGCTTGCCGGGGCGGTCGTCGGCCTGATCGCGGCACCTGCGCATGCGGAAGGCACGGCCGACGCGGCGCTCGCGCGGCAGCACTGGGTGCTCAACTGCATGGGCTGCCACACGGCCACGGGCGGCGGTATCGCCGGCAAGGTGCCGCCGCTCGCGAACTCGCTCGGCTATTTCACGCATCTGCCGGCCGGGCGCGAGTACGTGATGCGCGTGCCCGGCGCATCGAACTCGGCACTGTCGGACCAGGACCTGGCCGACGTGCTCAACTGGGTACTCACGACCATGAACCGCGACGCGCTGCCGCGCGACTTCAAGCCCTATACGGCCGTCGAAGTCGCCGCGCACCGCCGTCCTGCCTATTCCGACGTCGCGACCGTGCGCGCCGGCCTCGTTCGCGCGTTGCAGGCACGCGGGGTCGACGGCGTCGTGGATCGCTACTGACCGACCCATTCAGGAAATCGAGGAAGAACGAAGATGGAGACAAACCAGAACTTTCCGCTGCTCGACGCCACGCGCGCGTTTCTCGCGAAGCCGAAGAAGATGCTGATCGGCGCCGAGTGGAGCGACGCTGCGTCGGGCCGCCGGCTCGACGTCGTGAATCCGGCCGACGGCACCGTGCTCGCGCGTGTGCCCGAAGCGGACGAGCACGATGTGCAACGGGCCGTCGCGGCCGCGCGGCGCGCATTCGATGCGGGGCCGTGGCGTACCGCGAAGACCACCGACCGCGAGCATCTGCTGCTGGCGCTCGCCGACCTGATCGAAGCGAATGCGCGCGAGCTGGCCGAGATCGAGTCGCTCGACAACGGCAAGCCCGTGATGGTGGCGCAGGGGCTCGATGTCGCGATGGCCGCGCAGTGCTTCCGCTACATGGCTGGTTGGGCGACGAAGATCGAAGGCAGCGTGATCGACGCAGGCATGCCGTACATGCCCGACAGCGAGATCTTCACCTACACGCGCAAGGAGCCGGTCGGTGTGGTCGGCGCGATCATTCCGTGGAATTTCCCGCTGCTGATGGCGGCGTGGAAGCTCGCGCCCGCGCTGGCCACGGGCTGCACCGTGGTGTTGAAACCCGCGGAAGATACGCCGCTGAGTGCGTTGCGCCTGGGCGAGCTGATCCAGGCGGCCGGTTTCCCGGACGGCGTCGTCAATATCGTCACTGGTTACGGTCATACGGCCGGCGCCGCGCTGTCGCGCGATCCGCGCATCGACAAGATCGCGTTCACGGGCTCGACGCAGACGGGCAAGACGATCGGCCACGCGGCGCTCGACAACATGACGCGGATGTCGCTGGAACTCGGCGGCAAGTCGCCGGTGATCGTGCTGCCCGACGTCGATCCGGACAAGGCCGCACTCGGTGTGGCGAACGCGATCTTCTTCAACCAGGGGCAGGTGTGCACGGCCGGGTCGCGCGCGTACATCCACGCGAAGGTGTTCGACGACGTGATCGGGCGCGTCGCGAAGATCGCCGCGAGCCTGAAGATCGGCCCGGGGATGGATCCGTCGACGCAGATCGGCCCGCTCGTCTCGGCGAAGCAGCGCGAGCGCGTGTGCGGTTATATCGATTCGGGATTCGGCGAGGGCGCGCGCGCCGCGGCGGGCGGCCGAGCGATCGAGGGCCCGGGCTTCTTCGTCGAGCCGACCGTGCTGGTCGATACGACGCAGGCGATGCGCGTCGTGCGCGAGGAGATCTTCGGGCCGGTGCTCGTCGCGATGCCGTTCGACGACGTCGACACGGCCGTGCAGCTCGCCAACGACACGCCGTACGGCCTCGGCGCGAGCATCTGGTCGAACGACCTTTCCGCGATTCACAAGCTGATCCCGCGCATCGCCGCCGGCACGGTGTGGGTCAACTGCCACTCGCTGCTCGACAACGCGATGCCGTTCGGCGGGATGAAGCAGTCGGGTTTCGGCCGCGAACTCGGTCGCGCGGTGATCGACCAGTACACGGAAAGCAAGTCGGTGATGATGAACTACGCATGAGCGTAGCGGCGGGTGCGTGCGTTGCCGCCATGTCGGCCGCGCGCGCATGCCGCAGGCGGGCCCATCCGGATCGCGGCATCGCGGCCGGGCGCCGGCGGCGGGCTGCAGTCACGCACCGATCCCGTTCGGCGCAGGCGCGCTCGACCTGAGGCATCCGCTCGATGCGGCGCCAGGCGGTGCGCAAGGCCAGCCGGCCGGGTCGAAGCACGACATCCGAGCGCACGCGCGAACGCCACGAACGCCACGAACGCATCACGCACGAACCAGCACCAAGCCGAGAATGAGACACGCCGCGCCGGCCAGGCGGATCGGGCTGGCCGAATGCTGCTGGATGCCGAGCACACCGAAATGGTCGAACACGAGCGCGCCGGTCATCTGCCCGACGACGATCAGCGCGAGCGTCGTCGCGGCGCCCAGTCGCGGCACCATCAGGATCGCGATGCCGACGAACACCGCGCCGAAGAATCCGCCGGTCCAGCTGAACCACGACCCCGCATCGGCGACGGTGCCGCTCAGGCGAGGATGCGGGGACAGGAGCGCGACGGCGAGCATCGCGGCCAGGCCGACGAGGTAGCTGACCGACCCGGCCCACCACGGCGAGCCGAGCTGCGCGCGGAGGTTGGCGTTGAGCACCTGTTGCAACGCCACGCTGATGCCGGCGGCGACGGCCAGCAGATACGACAGGAGAGTAGTCACGAAGAGGGCGGCTCCGGCGATGTGGCCGCGACGGCGGTTCCGGCACGGCAGGCTTCCATTCTGGGAAGCGCGACGGTATAACGCAAATATCAAATCGGGCGCTTATCCATCTCGTTTCGGCATGTCATCCCTGAGGCAAATTCAGTACTTCCTGACCGTGGCCGATCTCGGCGGCTTCACGCCGGCCGCGAGCGCGCTCCATGTCGCGCAGTCGGCGCTGAGCCGGCAGATCGGTCAACTGGAAGACGAACTGGGGTTCCCGCTGTTCGACCGGGAGCCGAGGGGCGTGCGGCTCACGGCGGCCGGCGCGATCTATCGCGATCGCGTCGCGTCGATTCCGGCGACCCTGGCTGCCGCGGCCGAGGAGGGCGCACGGTTGTCGCGCGGTGAAGCGGGCGTATTGCGGCTCCTGCATTCGAGCACCGTTCCCGTCGGCAGCCTGATGCCGGTGCTCGAGCGTTTCATGGGCGCGTGCCCGGGTGCGCGGATCGATCTCGACCGCGCGTCGTCCGAGGATCAGGTACTGGAGATCGCGAACGGCAACGCCGATATCGGGATCGTTCGTGTGCCGGTGCTGCGCCGCGATCCGCGCGTCCGTTTCGTCGAGCTCGCGGCCGAGCGCTTGTGCGTGGCGGTGGCGGCCGATCACCCGCTGGCGGGCCGCCGGCGCACCGCGATCTCGCGGCTGCGGCGCGAGCCGTTCGTATCGGCCGTGCATCGGGAGCGGGGCGGGCTGGCGCGCGTCGTGATCGACCTTTGCCTGAAACGGGGATTCGTGCCCGCGACCGCCCGGATCGTGTCGCCGAAGACGTCGATGCTGAATCTCGTCGCGGCCGGGCAGGGCGTGGCGATCGTGCCGGAACGGATGGCGAGCCTCGGTATCGACGGAGTCGTCTTCGTGCCGATCTCGGATGACGACGCAAAATCGGCGTGCGCGCTGGTGCTGCCGGTCGAGCCGACGGCGCTGGCGGACGCGTTCGTGCGCGTGATCGCAGCGGGAAGCGCGCGGGACGATGCCTGACGGGCGCCCCGTGCGTCATCCCGCCGGATAAAAAAAACGCCAACCCGTCGAAACGGGCTGGCGTCGTGCTTCCGGTATGGCGACGATCAGAACTGGTTCATCGTGTTGTCCTTGCCTGCCGCCTTCAGCGCTGCTTCGCCGCTGAAGTATTCCTTGTGGTCGTCGCCGATGTCCGAGCCGGACATGTTCTGGTGCTTCACGCAGGCGATGCCCTGACGGATTTCCTTGCGCTGCACGCCGGCCACGTAGCCCAGCATGCCCTGGTCGCCGAAGTATTCCTTGGCCAGGTTGTCGGTCGACAGCGCGGCGGTGTGGTATGTCGGCAGCGTGATCAGGTGGTGGAAGATACCTGCTTCGCGCGATGCGTCCGCCTGGAACGTGCGGATCTTCTCGTCGGCCAGCGTGGCCAGTTCCGTCTCGTCGTACTCCACGCTCATCAGCTGCGCACGGTCGTATGCCGACACGTCCTTGCCTGCCGCCTTCATCGCGTCGTACGCCTGCTGACGGAAGTTCAGCGTCCAGTTGAACGACGGGCTGTTGTTGTACACCAGCTTCGCGTTCGGGATGACCTTGCGGATCTCGCTGACCATGCCGCCGATCTGCGCGATATGCGGTTTTTCGGTTTCGATCCACAGCAGGTCGGCGCCGTTCTGCAGCGACGTGATGCAGTCGAGCACGCAGCGCGCTTCGCCCGTGCCGGCGCGGAACTGGAACAGGTTGCTCGGCAGGCGCTTCGGACGCAGCAGCTTGCCGTCGCGCTTGATGACCACGTCACCGTTGCCCAGCTGGTCGGCCGACAGTTCTTCGCAGTCAAGGAACGCGTTGTACTGGTCGCCCAGGTCGCCCGGCGTGTTGGTCACGGCGATCTGCTTGGTCAGGCCGGCGCCCAGCGAGTCGGTACGGGCCACGATGATGCCGTCGTCCACGCCCAGTTCCAGGAACGCGTAGCGGATCGCGCGGATCTTGGCCAGGAAGTCCTCGTGCGGCACGGTGACCTTGCCGTCCTGGTGGCCGCACTGCTTCTCGTCGGACACCTGGTTTTCGATCTGGATACAGCATGCGCCCGCTTCGATGAACTGCTTGGCCAGCAGGTACGTGGCTTCCGCGTTGCCGAAACCGGCGTCGATGTCGGCGATGATCGGCACGACGTGCGTGACGTGGTTGTCGATCTTGTCCTGGATCGCGGCCTTCGCGGCGGCGTCCTTGGCGGCATCGAGTTCGCGGAACAGGCCGCCCAGTTCACGGGCGTCGGCCTGGCGCAGGAACGTGTAGAGCTCGCGAATCAGCGCGCTGACCGAGGTCTTTTCGTGCATCGACTGGTCCGGCAGCGGGCCGAACTCGGAGCGCAGCGCCGCGACCATCCAGCCGGACAGGTACAGGTAGCGGCGTTCGGTGCTGTTGAAGTGCTTCTTGATGGAGATCATCTTCTGCTGGCCGATGAAGCCGTGCCAGCAACCCAGCGACTGCGTGTACTTGGACGGGTCGGCGTCGTAGGCGGCCATGTCGGCACGCATGATCTTCGCGGTGTACTTGGCGATGTCCAGGCCCGTCTTGAACTTGTTCTGGGCACGCATGCGGGCGGCGTACTCGGGGCTGATCGCATTCCACGCGCTGCCGTGGTTTTCCTTCAAACCGGCAACTGCCTTGATGTCGTCTTGATACTGGGCCATGTCAATCTCCTGGGAGCAAAGCGCGTTTGAGTAACTGGTTGAGCGTGCCCGCTACGTCTGTCGCAGCGAACTGCATGGGATAAATAGTAACGCCGCTCGTTGAGCTTTTGGTGATGTCTTATATAAGACATAAGACATTATTTTTTGTTGTTTTTCAATGGGTTACGTTGCTGTTTTTGCGATGCAAAACAAGTTTTCAAGCGGCGAAAACGCGGCGGCGCGGGAAATCGGCGTGAATTCCGCAATACGAAACGCGCTTTCGGCTGCTGGAGGCCGGGCCAGCTTCACATGCGTCCATGACACCCGTTCGTCGGTGCGGCGTGCGCGTGCCGTGCCAGAAGCCGCACCGGTGCTCCGTTTCGTCCTGGCGGAGCCCCAAGCGGCGCGCCGCATGTGGACAAGCTGAATTCCCCCGCAATACGCGCAAGAACCCCGTCCAACAAGCTTCTCAAGAAACCTAGTGGTTTCCACTCATAGTCGCAAACAGTCAAGAACAGGTCGCCGCCGGTCTTCTCGCGACCAATATGGCTCGTTACTTTTACTCCCACGATGCAGGTCGGCGCACACCCCGCGCACCGGCTGCCACGAGTCCAACAGGGAGGAACCGAACCATGAAGTCGACGAAGATTGCCGCGCTTGCCGCGGCCGTGCTGGCGACCGGCGCGTTCACGCATGAGGCATGGGCCGAAACGGATGCCGCGACCTGCCGCACCGTGCGTTTCGCGGATATCGGCTGGACCGACATCACGTCGACCACGGCGCTCGCGTCGACCGTGTTCGAGGCGCTCGGCTACAAGCCGACCACGACGATCGCGTCGGTGCCGATCTCGTTCGCCGGCCTGAAGAGCAAGCAGCTCGACGTGTCGCTCGGCTACTGGTGGCCCGTGCAGCAGAAGCAGCTCCAGCCGTTCCTCGACAGCAAGTCGATCAACGTCGTCGAACCGCCGAACCTGTCCGGCGCGAAGGCGACGCTCGCGGTGCCGAGCTATGAATACCAGGCCGGCCTGAAGACCTTCGAGGACATCGCGAAGCACCGTGCGGAACTCGACGGCAAGATCTACGGGATCGAGCCGGGCAGCAGCGCGAACGCGACGATCCAGAAGATGATCGACACGAACCAGTACGGGCTCGGCGGCTTCAAGCTCGTCGAATCGAGCGAGGCCGGGATGCTGGTGACGGTCGAGCGCGCGATCCGCGAAAAGAAGTGGGTCGTGTTCCTCGGCTGGGAACCGCATCCGATGAACATCCAGCTCAACATGAACTACCTGTCCGGCGGCGACGCGGCGTTCGGGCCGAACTACGGCGAAGCGCGCGTGTACACGCTGACAGCGCCCGACTTCATCGCGCGCTGCCCGAACGCGGGCAAGCTCGTCACGAACCTGCGCTTCTCGACGCAGCTCGAGAACCAGCTGATGCAGTCGGTGATGAACAAGACGAAGCCGGCCGAAGCCGCGAAGGCGTACCTGAAGAAGAACCCGCAGGTGCTCGATCCGTGGCTCGCGGGCGTCAAGACGTTCGACGGCAAGGACGGGCTGCCGGCCGTGAAGGCGTATCTCGGCCTGTGACGGCCCGCGCGCCCTGACGAAACACCCGCAATGCGACACAACCCGAGTCAAGCGAGGCAACCAGCATGAACCATGAAGTCATCATCACCTGCGCCGTCACCGGCGCGGGCGATACGGTCGGCAAGCATCCGGCGATTCCGGTCACGCCGAAGGAGATCGCGGCCGCCGCGATCGAGGCCGCGAAGGCCGGCGCGACCGTTGCGCACTGCCACGTGCGCGATCCGCAGACGGGGCGCGGCAGCCGCGACCCGAACCTGTACCGCGAAGTGGTCGACCGCATCCGCTCGGCCGACGTCGACGTGATCATCAACCTGACGGCCGGCATGGGCGGCGATCTCGAGATCGGCCCGGGCGAGGACCCGATGCGTTTCGGCAAGGGCACCGACCTGGTCGGCGGCCTCACGCGCCTCGCGCATGTCGAGGAGCTGCTGCCCGAAATCTGCACGCTCGACTGCGGCACGCTGAATTTCGGCGACGGCGACTACATCTACGTGTCGACGCCCGCGCAATTGCGCGCCGGCGCGAAGCGCATCCAGGAACTCGGCGTGAAGCCGGAGCTGGAAATCTTCGACACGGGCCATCTGTGGTTCGCGAAGCAGTTGCTGAAGGAAGGGCTGCTCGACGATCCGCCGCTGTTCCAGCTGTGCCTCGGCATTCCATGGGGCGCGCCGGCCGATACGGGCACGATGAAGGCGATGGTCGACAACCTGCCGCCGGGTGCGCACTGGGCGGGCTTCGGGATCGGCCGCATGCAGATGCCGATGGTCGCGCAGGCGATGCTGCTCGGCGGCCACGTGCGCGTCGGCCTCGAAGACAACATCTGGCTCGATCGCGGCGTGCACGCGACCAACGGCACGCTCGTCGAGCGCGCGCGAGAGATCGTCGAACGGCTCGGCGGCCGGGTGCTGACGCCGGCCGAAGGCCGCCGCAAGCTCGGCTTGCCCGCACGGGGCGAGCGTCTGCTCGAACGCCGAGCGGTCGCCGAGTTCGCGTGAGCGGTTGCGCCGACTGACCGACATGACGCGGCGGCACGCCCAGCGCGGCCGCCCACCGATTCCCCCTGATTTGAAGGATGCGTTGACATGGCTGTGAAGACCGACATCAAGACGTTCGCCGCCATCGGCACCGGCGTGATCGGCAGCGGATGGATTTCCCGCGCGCTCGCGCACGGTCTCGACGTGGTCGTCTGGGACCCCGCGCCGGGCGCGGAGGAACGGCTGCGCGCGAACGTCGCGAATGCGTGGCCCGCGCTCGAGCGCGTCGGCCTCGCGCCCGGCGCCGATCCCGCGCGGCTGCGTTTCGTGGAGACGATCGAAGCGTGCGTCGCCGATGCCGATTTCATCCAGGAAAGCGCGCCCGAGCGCGAGGCGCTGAAGCTCGAACTGCACGAGCAGATCAGCCGCGCGGCGAAACCCGACGCGATCATCGCGTCGTCGACGTCCGGGCTGCTTCCGACGGATTTCTACGCGCGGGCGACGCATCCGGAGCGCTGCGTGGTCGGCCACCCGTTCAATCCCGTCTACCTGCTGCCGCTCGTCGAGGTGCTCGGCGGCGCGCGCACGTCGCCGGAAGCGGTCGAAGGCGCGATGGAGATCTATCGCAAGCTCGGCATGCGGCCGTTGCACGTGCGAAAGGAAGTGCCGGGCTTCATCGCGGACCGGCTGCTCGAAGCGTTGTGGCGCGAGGCGCTGCACCTCGTCAACGAAGGCGTCGCGACGACCGGCGAGATCGACGACGCGATCCGCTTCGGCGCGGGCATCCGCTGGTCGTTCATGGGCACCTTCCTGACCTACACGCTCGCCGGCGGCGATGCGGGCATGCGACACTTCATGCAGCAGTTCGGCCCCGCGCTCGAACTGCCGTGGACGAAGCTGGTCGCGCCCACGCTCACCGATACGCTGATCGACAGCGTCGTCGAAGGCACGACCGAACAGCAGGGCACGCGCAGCATCAAGGAACTCGAGCGCTATCGCGACGAGTGCATCACCGAGGTGCTGAAGTCGATCGCCGCGGTGAAGGCGCGGCACGGGATGCGATTCGAGGACTAAGGGACTAAAGGACTGAAGGCGATGACCGGCGATACCCCGCTGACGATATACCGCGACGTGGTGCGGCCCGAATGGGTCGACTACAACGGCCACCTGCGCGATGCGTTCTACCTGCTGATTTTCAGCTTCGCGACCGATGCGCTGCTGGATCGCATCGGCCTCGACGACGCCGCGCGTCGCGAGCGGGGCCGCTCGGTCTACACGCTCGAAGCGCACGTGAACTACCTGCACGAGATCAAGGAGGGCACTCAGGTGCGTGTCGATGCGCGCGTGCTGGCGCATGACGCGAAGCGGCTGCACCTGTATCTCGAGCTGTTCGCGGACGGGCATGAGGATGCGGTATCGGCGAGCGAGCAGATGCTGCTGCACGTCGATACGCGCGACGGCGCGAAATCGGCGCCGTTCGACGACGACGTGGCCGCACGCGTGGCCGGGCTGCATGCATTGCAGCGCGATTGCGCGGCACCCGCGTATGCGGGCCGCGTGATCGCGTTGCCGCCGCGCCGATAGCGGGCGCGAACCTTCAAGCGCGGAGCGCACACGATGCTCGAACCGGAAATCGCGGCGTTCGTCGCTGCCGTCGACGCGTGGTATCCGGCCGACGCGGCCGAACGTTCGCCGGCCGAGCAGCGCCGCCTCTACGACCGCTTCGCGGCCGAGTGGACGCCGGCCGCGCCGCCGGCCGGCATCGTGCAGCAGGACGCCGTCTGGCAGGCGCCCGACGGCCGCGCGATCGCGCTGCGGCGCTACACGTCCGCGCAGGGTGCGCCGCGCGGCACGGTGCTGTTCTTTCATGGCGGCGGCTTCGTCGTCGGCTCGCTCGACAGTCATGCGCTGATCACCGCGCAACTGGCGGCCGATACGGGGCTCGACGTGATCGCGGTCGATTACCGGCTGGCGCCCGAGCATCGCGCGCCGGCCGCGCTCGAAGATTGCCTGGCCGTCACGCGCGCCGCACGCGACGCGCGCTGGCCGTTCGGGCCGTGCGCGCCTCCGCTGACGCTCGCGGGCGACAGCGCGGGCGGCATGCTCGCGGCGGCCGTGGCCACCGCGTTGCGCGATGCGGGCGAAGGCGGTGTCGACGGCATCGCGCTCGTCTATCCGATGCTCGGGTTCGAACCGCAACCGCCCGCGCGCGAAACGGAAGCGCACGCACCGATGCTGACGCTCGACGACGTCCATCGCTATCGCGCGCTGTACTGGAACGGCGGCCTGTCCGATGCGCTGGGAGACGGCAATCCGCTGTTGCGCGCGTCGGTGCCGCTCGCGGCTGCGCGTTTCGACGGCCTGCCGCCCGTCCTCGCGATCGGCGCCGAACACGATCCGCTGCGCGACGATGCGCGCGTGTACGTCGAACGGATTCGCGCGGCCGGCGGTGCCGCGCACTACTGGATGGGAGAGGGGCTGGTGCACGGCTGCTGGCGCGCGCTCGGAACGAGCCCGCAGGCGGCGCGGATGCACCGGACGGTCGGCGGGTTTCTGCTCGCACCACACGCGTAGCGGGCGTTTCCGGGAGGCAACGATGCAGGCAGCGCAACACCGTATCGAGGACTGGCGGACGTTTTCGGTCGACGCGACCATTGCGGCGGTCGCGATTGGCGACTCAGCGGTGGACGTCGAATGGAGCGACACGCGACGATCGCCGTTTCATTTCGACTGGCTGCGCGACAACTGCGCGTGCTCCGCATGCGTGCATGCCGTTACGCGTGAACAGGTATTCGAGATCGCCGACGCGCGCGAGGATCTCGCCGCGCGCGCGGTGCACATCGAAGCCGACGGCGCGCTGCATGTCGAGTGGAACGACGGACATCGCAGCGCGTGGTCGCCGGGATGGTTGCGCGCGCATGCGTACGACGACGCGTCGCGCGCCGAGCGCCAGGCCGCGCACGGGCGGCACGTGTGGGCCGGCGACGATGCGACGGCCATCGGCGTGTTCGCGTGGCGCGACGTGATGGAGGACGACGGCGCATTGCTCGCATGGCTCGCCGCGTTGCAGCGCACCGGGCTGACGCTTGTCGAAGGCGTGCCGGCCGAGCGCGGCCGCGTCGACGAGATCGCGCGCCGCATCGGCCTGATCCGCGAGAGCAATTTCGGTGTGCTGTTCGACGTCGAATCGAAGCCGCGCCCGGACAGCAATGCGTATACGTCGCTGAACCTGCCGCCGCATACCGATCTGCCGACCCGCGAGCTGCAGCCGGGCGTGCAGTTCCTGCATTGCCTGGCGAACGATGCGACCGGCGGCGACAGCGTGTTCCTCGACGGCTTCGCGCTGGCGGATGCGCTGCGGCGCGAGCATCCGGCCGATTTCGAGCAACTCGCGTCGACGCCGTTCGAGTTCTGGAACAAGAGTGCGAACAGCGACTATCGCTGCTCGGCGCCGGTGATCGGGCTCGATGCACGCGGCAACGTGACCGAGGTGCGCGTCGCGAACTTCCTGCGCGGGCCGCTCGATGCGCCGGCCGGCTCGGTCGCGGCCGTCTATCGCGCGTACCGGCGGTTCCTCGCGCTTGCGCGCGAGCCGCGCTTTCGCGTGCAGCGCCGGCTGCGGGCGGGCGACATGTGGGCGTTCGACAACCGGCGCGTGCTGCATGCGCGCACCGAGTTCGATCCGTCGACCGGCCGCCGGCATCTGCAGGGCTGCTACGTCGATCGCGACGAATTGCTGTCGCGGTGGCGCGTGCTGTCGCGTTCGGCGCCCGCCGCGGCTGCACCGCACTGACGGGCAAGCGCGGCTTCATCCTGCCTGCACACCTGCCGCGCGGGATGAAAAAGCGCCCGGACGCGAGGCGCCCGGGCGAAGCCACCCGCTGCCGGGCGGCGGAGGTATGCGTTTCATAAAAATGGACGAGCCCCGCAAGGGGGCTCGTCCTGATGTTTCTTCATCGCGCTGCGCGCGGCGCCCGTCGGGGCGCATCGGCTTACTGGCCGAAGAAGATCGAGTCGCGAGCGTTCGACGACGTTGCGGCCGGGGCGCCCGAGTGGACGGCCGGAGCCGGTTGCGCGCCGTAGCCGCTGGTGTCGGCACCATGAACACGCGCTTCGGCGCTCTGGATGTCGTTCGGGTAGTACGGGCTCGACAGGCCCGGCTTGTAGCCGGCTTTTTCGAGCTGAACCAGTTCGTTCTTCACTTGCGCGCGGGTCACGGTGCTTTGGGCGAATGCGCCGAACGAAGCGGACAGGGCGGCAGCGGCAACGACTGCGGAAACGAGCGATTTCATGATGACCTCCGGTGTTTTATTGAGTTCGCTCTTGACACCATGTCTTAAGCGATTGATCGAATCTTAGTCATCGGAAGGTTCAGGGTAAACGCTGATTTTGACGATAGATTGTTTCCTGGGCAGTAACAGTGGCGCGCCGACTCAGGCTTTCAACGGGCTTTCTTATCGGTTGGTGCAACAAGTATGAAGAATGTTGCGGAGGCCGACACGCCTTTCAGCGCGCCTCGGCCGCCGTGTCGAACGGCCGGCCCGGCGAACGTCCGGCCGGCGCGCCCGAGCTGAGGAAGCGCACGCCCGTCGCGGCTTCCGAGGCCTCCCACAGCAACGCCGCCGATCCCGCGTCGCGGGCCGCGCGTGGCACGCTCGCGGGCGCCGGCAGCCCGCGCGACTCGAACCAGCCGGACGGCCCGATATACGCGCCGCCCGCGAGATCGGGCGCGGTCGCCGCATGAATCGCGGGCAGCGCCCCCTGGTCGGCCGGCTGCGCGAGATAACGGTTCGCGGCCCGCATCAGCGCGGCGCGCGCGGGCGAGCTGTCCATCGCCGGGCCCGCGAACTGCAGGTTGGTTGCCGCGTAGCCCGGGTGTGCGGCCACGCTGATCCCGGCGAACGCCGCGCGCTCGAAACGGCGCTGAAGTTCGATCGCGAACACGAGGTTCGCGAGCTTGCTGTCGCAATAGGCGAGATAACGGTTGTAGCGGTGCTCGGCGCGCAGGTCGTCGACGCGGATCCGGCCGCCGCGGTTGAGGCCGCTCGACATCGTCACGACCCGCGGCCGGCGCGCGGCGCGCAGCGCGGGCAGCAGATGGCCGGTCAGCGCGAAATGGCCGAGGTGGTTGGTGCCGAACTGCATCTCGAAGCCGTCGCACGTATGGCGCAGCGGCAGGAACATCACGCCGGCGTTGTTGCAGAGGATATCGACGCGGCCATGGCGTTCGGCCACATCGGCCGCGAAGCGTGCGATCGAGGCGAGATCGGCGAGGTCGAGCGCGTCGGCTTCGACGCGGGCATCGGGATGGAGCCGGCGGATCGCATCGGCGGCCTGCGCGGCGCGGGCCGCGTCGCGGCAACCCATCACGACGGTCGCGCCTTTCGCGGCCAGCGTTTCCGCGAGTTGCCAGCCGAGCCCGCTGTTGGCACCGGTCACGACCGCGACCTTGCCGCCCTGCGCCGGGACGTGGCGCGCGCTCCATGCATGCATGTCTGCCTCCATCGGCGCGACCGGGTGGCCGCGGCACGTAATCGTTACATCGAGTGGTGTAACGATAGTGCGCGTGGTCGTGGCAGGCAAGCAGGGGAATTAGACCGGCGCTTCTAGGGCTCGCGCATCGTCGTGCGGCACCGCGTGCCGCGATGCGCGGCCGGCAGGATTTACCTGCCGCCGGCCAGCGCGAGCACTTCGGCGGCGGAGATCATCGCCGCCGCGTTCGCGGGCGCCGGGCGTTCGGCCGGGCGGAAGACTTCGTCGCCGCGCTGGATGACCTGGCGCGACAGCGCGCACGTGCCGGTGCGTTGCGCGAAGCGGCGGCGCCAGCGCTGTTCACCGTAGTGACAGCGGCCGGGCTCGACCCAGCGGACGACGAGCAGCGTATCGGAACGTTCGAGGATTTCGACGTGGACGTCGGCGGGATCGAGCACAGGCAGGGATTTGGAGGCCTTCATTTTGCCGTTTCCTAAAGCTCGTGCGGTTCGTCCGTGGCAGTGGATGTCACTACCCGATGGCGAATCCGTAGCGGTTTCCATGAGTGGTGCGCTAAATGTAAGCGTCTGTGACCGGAAAAAACATCCTGTCTGGCTCAAATTACCTTTTGCCGATTTAGAAACAATCCACGCTTATTTTCTTGGGAAAACCACAGACAAAAACGCCCCGGACATGAAGTCCGGGGCGGGAAATCGGCCTGCGCGCCGTGTCTGCTCGCCCAGTCACGGAGCCCATCGCCGGGGGACGGAGGTGCCCGCAGGGATCGAACGCGGGCGGGGTGGCGATGGACCGGTAGCGCAGTCCGGTACGTCATGATGGCGCGTGCATCCCGTTGAGACCCTGACGCGAACATGACTTTTTCGCCAGTTTGGCGCGGCGCCGCGCCGGGCGCGTGTGGATAAACGGCTGGACGGCCCGCCGGTATTGGGTGCGCGCGGATCTCGGGACAGGCTCCTGCGGGCCATCGAATGCCGAATTCTTGCTCGACCGCCCGATTTCCACGCCCGGGTAAATACTGAATCCCGATTTCGTGACAAACGCGAAGTCGACTCCTATGATTGGTTGGACCTTTGGTCCTTTGTGCCAATCGGCCGACGGGTGGCCGGTTTTTTTCGGGAGAGTCGCTCATGAGATTGCAGGGCAAACGCGCGCTGGTGACGGCGGCCGGGCAGGGTATCGGCCGCGCGACCGCGCTGCGGTTCGCGAGCGAGGGCGCCGACGTGCTGGCGACCGACGTCAACGAAGCCGCGCTCGTGCGGCTCGAGGCCGACGCCGAACGCGCGGGCAGCCGGCTGGCCACGCGGCGGCTCGACGTCACCGATGCGCAGGACGTCGCGGCGCTTGCCGCGAACGAGCGCGCGTTCGACGTGCTGTTCAACTGCGCGGGCTATGTCCACCACGGCTCGATCCTCGACTGCGACGACGACGCATGGGCGTTCTCGCTGAACCTGAACGTCACGTCGATGTACCGCCTGATTCGCGCGCTGCTGCCCGCGATGCTCGAAGCGGGCGGCGCGTCGATCATCAACATGGCGTCGGCCGCGTCGAGCGTGAAGGGCGTGCCGAACCGCTTCGTCTACGGCACGACCAAGGCGGCCGTGATCGGCCTGACCAAGGCGGTGGCCGCCGATTTCGTCGAGCGCGGCATCCGCTGCAACGCGATCTGCCCGGGCACGATCGAATCGCCGTCGCTGGAGCAGCGGATCGCCGACCAGGCGCGCATGCGCGACGTGTCGGCCGATGAGGTGCGCCAGGCGTTCGTCGCACGCCAGCCGATCGGCCGCATCGGCACCGCGGACGAAGTGGCCGCGCTCGCGCTGTACCTCGCGTCCGACGAAGCGTCGTTCACGACCGGCGCGATCCACCTGATCGACGGCGGCTGGTCGAACTGACCTCGCCTTTCCCCGTTCACTTTCCATTTCCGTTCAAGACGATATGAAACTGCTGAGATTTGGCGACAAGCACCATGAAAAACCGGGCCTGCTCGATGCGCAAGGCCACATCCGCGACCTGTCGGGCGTGATCGACGATCTCGCCGGCGATGCGCTGGCGCCGGCCTCGCTCGCGCGGTTGCGCGACATTCCGCCGTCGTCGCTGCCACGGGTCGAAGGCACGCCGCGGCTCGGCGCGTGCGTCGGCCGCGTCGGCAAGTTCATCTGCATCGGGCTCAACTATTCCGACCACGCGGCCGAATCGGGGATGGAGGTGCCGAAGGAGCCCGTCGTGTTCGGCAAGTGGACGAGCGCGATCTCGGGGCCGAACGACGACGTCGAGATTCCGCGCGGCTCGGAGAAGACCGACTGGGAGGTCGAACTCGGCGTGGTGATCGGCCAGGGCGGTCGTTATATCGCGGAAGCCGACGCGCTGTCGCACGTGGCGGGCTACTGCGTCGTGAACGACGTGTCGGAGCGTGAATTCCAGCTCGAACGCGGCGGCACGTGGGACAAGGGCAAGGGCAACGACACGTTCGGGCCGCTCGGCCCGTGGCTCGTGACGGCCGACGAAGTGCCCGATCCGCATGCGCTGCGGCTGTGGCTCGACGTCGACGGCCATCGCTACCAGAACGGCACGACCGCGACGATGGTGTTCCGCGTGCCGCACCTGATCAGCTACCTGAGCCGCTTCATGAGCCTGCAGCCGGGCGACGTGATCTCGACCGGCACGCCGCCGGGTGTCGGCCTCGGGCAGAAGCCGCCCGTCTATCTGCGCGCCGGGCAGGTGATCACGCTCGGTATCGACGGGCTCGGCGAGCAACGCCAGCGCACCGTGCAGGCCTGATTCCCTTTCGCGGACGATTCGTCATGCCTATCATTCGATCGATGCGCGTCCTCGACGTGCGCTTCCCGACCTCGCGCCAGCTCGACGGCTCCGATGCGATGAACCCGGACCCCGATTATTCGGCCGCGTACGTCGTGCTCGAAACCGACCGCGACGGGCTCGAAGGTCACGGCCTCACGTTCACCATCGGGCGCGGCAACGAGATCTGCTGCGCGGCGATCGACGCGATGCGTCACCTCGTCGTCGGCCTCGACCTCGACTGGATTCGCGCGGACATGGGCCGCTTCTGGCGGCACGTCACGTCGGACAGCCAGTTGCGCTGGATCGGCCCCGACAAGGGGGCGATTCATCTGGCGACGGGGGCCGTCGTCAACGCGGTGTGGGACCTGTGGGCGAAAGCCGAACGCAAGCCGCTTTGGCGGCTCGTTGCCGACCTGAGCCCCGAGGAACTGGTGCGCGCGATCGACTTCCGCTACCTGACGGACTGCCTGAAGCCGGACGAAGCGCTCGACCTGCTGCGCAGGCAGGCGCCGGGCAAGGCCGAACGGATCGCGATTCTCGAGCGCGACGGCTACCCGTGCTACACGACGTCGGCCGGCTGGCTCGGCTACAGCGACGACAAGCTGCGGCGGCTGTGCCGCGAAGCCGTCGAAGCCGGGTTCGACCACGTGAAGCTGAAAGTCGGCGCGAACCTGGAGGACGATATCCGCCGCGTGACGATCGCGCGCGAAGTGATCGGCCCGGACCGCAAGCTGATGATCGACGCGAACCAGGTGTGGGAAGTGGACGAGGCGATCGACTGGGTGCGCGAGCTGGCGTTC
The DNA here is from genome assembly GCF_001411495.1 of Burkholderia cepacia ATCC 25416. Taxonomy (NCBI): domain Bacteria; kingdom Pseudomonadati; phylum Pseudomonadota; class Betaproteobacteria; order Burkholderiales; family Burkholderiaceae; genus Burkholderia; species Burkholderia cepacia. The sequence continues at coordinate 2,323,566 of NZ_CP012982.1, forward strand.
GCGCGGCCATGGTTCATCGAGGAGCCGACGAGCCCCGACGATGTCGAAGGGCATCGCACGATCCGCGAAGCGATCGCACCCGTGCAGGTCGCGACCGGCGAGATGTGCCAGAACCGCGTCCTGTTCAAGCAGTTCATCGCGCGCGGTGCGATCGACGTCGTGCAGATCGATGCGTGCCGGCTCGGCGGCGTGAACGAGATTCTCGCGGTGATGCTGATGGCCGCGAAGTACGGGCTGCCCGTCTGCCCGCATGCGGGCGGCGTCGGGTTGTGCGAATACGTACAGCATCTGTCGATGATCGACTACGTGTGCATTTCCGGCACGAAGGAAGGGCGCGTAACGGAGTACGTCGATCACCTGCACGAGCATTTCGTCGAACCGTGCATCGTGCGCGGCGCGGCCTACATGCCGCCGACGGCACCCGGTTTTTCGATCGAGATGAAACCCGAATCGCTGGAGCAATACCGGTTCCGGGGCTGACACGCGTTGAGCGTGCCGACAACATGAACGACGGAGACGCGAAGTGGATCTGAATCTGCAACACAAGGTCGTGATCGTGACCGGCGGCGCGTCGGGCATCGGTGCCGCGATCTCGATGCGGCTTGCCGAAGAAGGCGCGATTCCGGTGGTGTTCGCGCGCCACGCGCCGGACGATGCGTTCTGGCGCGTACTCGTGCAGAAGCAGCCGCAGGCCGCGTGCATGTCGGTCGAGTTGCAGGACGACGCACAGTGCCGCGACGCGGTTGCGCAGACCGTCGCGCGCTTCGGTCGTCTCGACGGCCTCGTCAACAACGCGGGCGTCAACGATGGCGTCGGGCTCGATGCCGGTCGCGATGCGTTCGTCGCGTCGCTCGAGCGCAACCTGATCCATTACTACGTGATGGCGCACTACTGCGTGCCGCACCTGAAGGCGACGCGCGGCGCGATCGTCAACCTCTCGTCGAAGACGGCCGTGACCGGCCAGGGCAACACGAGCGGCTATTGCGCGTCGAAGGGCGCGCAACTCGCGCTGACACGCGAATGGGCCGTCGCGTTGCGCGACGACGGCGTGCGCGTGAACGCGGTGATTCCGGCCGAGGTGATGACGCCGCTTTACCGCAACTGGCTCGCCGGTTTCGACGACCCCGACGCGAAGCTGGCGGGTATCGCGGGCAAGGTGCCGCTCGGCAAACGCTTCACGACGGCCGACGAGATCGCCGACACGGCCGTATTCCTGCTGTCGGCACGCGCATCGCACACGACGGGCCAGTGGCTGTTCGTCGACGGCGGTTATACGCATCTCGACCGCGCGATCAGCTGAGGGCAGCGCTCCATGCAACCCGACCCGAACCTGACTGCCGCGCCGCCGCTGATCGCATTGACCGGCATCGGCAAGCGCTTCCCGGGCGTGCAGGCGCTCGACGATTGCCGTTTCGACCTGCGGGCCGGCGAAGTGCATGCGCTGATGGGCGAGAACGGCGCCGGCAAGTCGACGTTGATGAAGATCCTCGCGGGCGTGTACCAGCGCGACGACGGCGAGATCCGGATGGACGGCCGCGCGGTGGAGATCGCCGATCCGCGCGCCGCGCAGGCGCTCGGGATCGGCATCATCCATCAGGAACTGAACCTGATGAACCACCTGAGCGTCGCGCAGAACATCTTCATCGGCCGCGAGCCGCGCGGCCGCTTCGGCGTGTTCGTCGACGAAGACACGCTGAATCGCGATGCCGCCGCGATCTTCCGGCGGATGCGGCTCGATCTCGACCCGCGCACGCCGGTCGGCCGGCTGACGGTTGCGAAGCAGCAGATGGTCGAGATCGCGAAGGCGCTGTCGTTCGACTCGCGCGTGCTGATCATGGACGAGCCGACCGCCGCGCTCAACAACGCGGAGATCGCCGAGCTGTTTCGTATCATCCGCGACCTGCGTGCGAACGGCGTCGGCATCGTTTATATCTCGCACAAGATGGACGAGCTGCGCCAGATCGCCGATCGCGTGACCGTGATGCGCGACGGCAAGTACGTCGCGACCGTGCCGATGGCGGATACGTCGATGGACGCGATCATCGCGATGATGGTCGGCCGCCAGCTCGCGACGGAATTCCGCACGCCGCCCGATACGTCCGCGAACGACGTCGCGCTCGAAGTGCGCGGGCTGTCGCGCGGCCGCGCGATCCGCGACGTCGGCTTCACGCTGCGGCGCGGCGAGATCCTCGGCTTCGCGGGGCTGATGGGCGCGGGCCGCACCGAGGTCGCGCGCGCGGTGTTCGGCGCCGACCCGATCGACGCGGGCGAGATCCGCGTGCACGGCAAGACCGTGACGATCCGCACGCCGGCCGATGCGGTGAAGCACGGCATCGGCTATCTGTCCGAGGATCGCAAGCACTTCGGGCTCGCGGTCGGGATGGACGTGCAGAACAACATCGCCATGTCGAGCATGCGCCGTTTCGTGCGCCGTGGCGTGTTTCTCGACGCGCGCGCGATGCGCGACACCGCACACGCGTATGTGCGGCAGCTCGCGATCCGCACGCCGTCGGTCGCGCAGCCCGCGCGCCTTTTGTCGGGCGGCAACCAGCAGAAGATCGTGATCGCGAAGTGGCTGCTGCGCGACTGCGACATCCTGTTCTTCGACGAGCCGACGCGCGGCATCGACGTCGGCGCGAAGAGCGAGATCTACAAGCTGCTCGACGCGCTGGCCGCCGACGGCAAGGCGATCGTGATGATCTCGTCGGAACTGCCCGAAGTGCTGCGCATGAGCCACCGGATTCTCGTGATGTGCGAGGGGCGCGTGACCGGCGAACTGCGCGCGGCCGACGCCACGCAGGAAAAGATCATGCAGCTCGCGACGCAGCGCGAGTCGACCGTGTTGTCCTGATTCAGACGCCGATCCATACGCCTATCCGATCATGTCCAACGATACGCATCCCGTTCCGCCCCTTGCGTCCGCCGATACGCCTGCCGGCGCATCGAGCCTGAAGTCGCGCTTCTTCAACCCCGCCGCGCGCCAGAAGCTGCTCGCGTTCGCGAGCCTCGTGCTGCTGATCGTGTTCTTCAGCTTCGCGTCGCCGAACTTCCTCGAAGTCGACAACCTCGTCACGATCCTGCAGGCCACCGCCGTGAACGGCGTGCTGGCGGTCGCGTGCACCTACGTGATCATCACGTCGGGCATCGACCTGTCGGTCGGCACGCTGATGACGTTCTGCGCGGTGATGGCCGGCGTCGTGCTGACGAAGTGGGGCATGCCGCTGCCGCTCGGGATCCTGGCCGCGCTGTTTTTCGGCGCGCTGTCGGGTTGCGTATCGGGCTTCGTGATCGCGAAGATGAAGGTGCCGCCGTTCATCGCGACGCTTGGCATGATGATGCTGCTCAAGGGGCTGTCGCTGGTGATCTCGGGCACGCGGCCGATCTACTTCAACGACACGCCGGGCTTCACGTCGATCGCGCAGGATTCGCTGATCGGCAACCTGATTCCGGCGCTGCCGATCCCGAATGCGGTGCTGATCCTGTTCCTCGTCGCGATCGGCGCATCGATCGTGCTGAACCGCACGATCTTCGGCCGTTACACGTTCGCGCTCGGCAGCAACGAGGAGGCGCTGCGGCTGTCCGGCGTGAACGTCGACGCGTGGAAGATCGCCGTCTACACGTTCAGCGGCGCGGTGTGCGGGATCGCCGGGCTGCTGATCGCGTCGCGGCTGAACTCCGCGCAGCCGGCGCTCGGGCAGGGCTACGAGCTCGATGCGATCGCGGCCGTCGTGATCGGCGGCACGTCGCTGTCGGGCGGCGCGGGCAGCATCGTCGGCACCATCATCGGCGCGTTCATCATGAGCGTGCTGACCAACGGCCTGCGCATCATGTCGGTCGCGCAGGAATGGCAGACGGTCGTGACGGGCGTGATCATCATCCTGGCCGTCTACGTCGACATCCTGCGCCGGCGGCGCCGCTGACGCACGTATGTACGCAGGCATGTGCTTCACCGCCGGTTCCGGCCGGCGTTCCAGTCGTTCCAGTCGATACGAAAAAAGGAGACGCGAAGTGATCAGGAGCAAGGTGTTGAACGCGATCGTCGGGCTGACGTTCGCCGTCGGCGTCACGGCCGGTGCGCACGCGCAGGAAGCCTACATCCCGCTGATCTCGAAGGGCTTCCAGCATCAGTTCTGGCAGGCCGTGAAATCGGGCGCGACGCAGGCCGCGAAGGACTACAAGGTGAAGGTGACGTTCGAAGGGCCCGAAACCGAGGCGATGGTCGACAAGCAGATCGACATGCTGTCGGCCGCGATCGCGAAGAAGCCGGCCGCGCTCGGCTTCGCGGCACTCGACAGCAAGGCCGCGCTGCCGCTCCTGAAGAAGGCGCAGGCCGAGAAGATTCCGGTGATCGCATTCGACTCGGGCGTCGACAGCGACATCCCGGTGACGACGGCCGCGACCAACAACAAGGCCGCCGCCGCGCTGGCCGCCGACAAGCTCGCCGCGCTGATCGGCGACGAGGGCGAAGTGGCGGTGGTCGCGCACGACCAGACGAGCCGCACCGGCATCGACCGCCGCGACGGTTTTCTCGAGCGGATGAAAGCGGCGCACCCGAAGGTGCAGGTCGTGACCGTGCAGTACGGCGAAGGCGACCAGCTGAAGTCGACCGAGGTGACGAAGTCGATCCTGCAGGGGTACCCGAAGCTCAAGGGGCTGTTCGGCACCAACGAAGGCTCGGCGATCGGCGTGGTCAACGGCGTGCGTGAAATGAAGCGCAAGGTCGTGATCGTCGGCTACGATTCGGGCAAGCAGCAGAAGGACGCGATCCGCAGCGGGCTGATGGCCGGCGCGATCACGCAGAACCCGATCGGGATCGGCTACAAGACGGTCGAGGCGGCCGTGAAGGCGATCAAGGGCGAGAAGCTGCCGAAGGTCATCGATACCGGTTTCTACTGGTACGACAAGACCAATATCGACGATCCGAAGATCGCGGCGGTGCTGTACGACTGAACGCCGTGCCACGGCGCCGCCGCGCGCGGCGCGTAGCGTGTGCGGCGGCGCGGGCGGCCGGAGCAGAACACGAGGACACCATGGGCGCAGTGCGTATCGATTCCCATCAGCACTTCTGGCGTTATCGCGCGGCCGACTATCCGTGGATCGGCCCCGGCATGGAGGTGCTCGCGCACGACTACCTGCCCGACGCGTTGCGGCCGCTGATGCATGCGCAGGCGCTCGGCGCATCGATCGCGGTGCAGGCGCGCGCCGGGCGCGACGAGACCGCGTTCCTGCTCGATCTCGCCCGCGACGACGCGCACATCGCGGCGGTGGTCGGCTGGGAGGATCTCGCCGCGCCGCAGCTTGCCGAGCGCGTCGCCGAATGGCGCAGCCCGAAGCTGCGCGGCTTCCGGCACCAGGTGCAGGACGAAGCCGACGCCGGCGCGTTCGTCGCCGATCCCGGTTTCAACCGCGGCATCGCGTGGCTGCAGGCGAACGGTTACGTGTACGACGTGCTCGTGTTCGAGCGCCAGTTGCCGGACGTGCAGGCGTTCTGCGCGCGGCACGATGCGCACTGGCTCGTGCTCGATCACGCCGGCAAGCCCGCGCTCGCCGAATTCGAGCGCGACGAATCGGCGCTCGCGCGCTGGCGCGCCGCGTTGCGCGAGCTGGGCGCGCTGCCGCACGTCGCGTGCAAGCTGTCGGGGCTCGTGACGGAAGCGGACTGGAAGCGCGGCCTGCGCGGGAAGGACGTCCGGCATATCGAGCAGTGCCTCGACGCGGCGCTCGACGCGTTCGGCCCGCAGCGGCTGATGTTCGGTTCGGACTGGCCGGTGTGCCTGCTGGCCGCGTCGTATGACGAAGTCGCATCGATCGTCGAGCGCTGGGCCGAATCGCGGCTGTCGGCGGCCGAGCGCAGCGCGCTGTGGGGCGGGACGGCGGCGCGTTGTTACGCGGTGCCGGGCGACGCGAAGCGCGGCATATAAAATAGGCGCGAACGGCCCGTGCGCTTCGCCGGGCCGTCTGCAATGCAACCGATCACCAGCATCAACGTATGTCCATCCAGCCGATCCAGAACCGCCGCCTGTACCAGCAGATCGCCGACAAGCTCAGTGCGATGATCGAGTCCGGCGATTTTCCGCCGGGCAGTTACCTGCCGCCCGAGCGCGAACTGGCCGAACAGTTCGGCGTGTCGCGCACGTCGGTGCGTGAAGCGCTGATCGCGCTCGAAGTGAGCGGGCTCGTCAGCGTGCGCGTCGGCGACGGCGTGAAGGTGCGCCACCCCGAAACGGCCGCCGCACCCGAACCCGCGCCTGACCTGGCAGCGAAGGCCGCGCCGTTCACGGTCATCGAGATCGATCCCGAACTCGGCATCGCACTCGATCTCGATACCGAAATCCCGCCGTTCGCGCTGTTGCAGGCGCGCCGGCTGATCGAGCCGGAAGCCGCGTCACTTGCCGCGAAGCATGGCTCCGACGAGCAGATCGAAGGCATCCACGAGGCGTTCCTGCGCAATCAGGAAGACAACCGCAGCGGTTCGCTCACGCATCCGGGCGACCGGCTGTTTCATATCCGCATCGCGGAAGCGAGCGACAACGCCGCGTATGCGCTGATGATCAAGCAACTGCTCGCGCACAAGTACGACCTGATGTTCCAGCGGCTGCAGTCGCTGTACATGCCGAACGACATGCCGCACCGATCGGAACTGGAGCACCGCGCGATCCTCGATGCGATCCGCGCGCGCGACCCGGACGCCGCGCGCCGCGCGATGGCCGAGCACCTCGACGAAGTGATCCGCATCTTCGGGCGCGCGCTCGACTGAGCGCGCGTCGATGCGCTGCGCGGTCAGAAGCGATCCGCGCGATACGGCGCCGGATCGGTGAACGGCGCTTCGCCCGTCATCATCTCGGCCAGCAGGCGGCCCGTGACGGGGCCGAGCGTCAGCCCGTGATGGTTGTGCCCGAACGCGAACCACAGCCCGCGATGCGCGGGCGCGGGGCCGACCACCGGGCGCATGTCGGGCGTGCACGGCCGGAAGCCGAGCCACGGTTGCGGGTCGAGCCGCTCGCCGAAACCGAACAGGGGGCGCGCGACGCGTTCCGCCCGTTCGAGCTGCACGCCGGTCGGCGGCACGCGGCGGCGCGCGATCTCGACGCCGGTCGTCAGCCGCAGCCCGCGCTTCATCGGTGCAATCACGTAGCCGTATTCGCGATCGACGATCGGCGCCGACGGCACGCCGCGCGCGGACGGCGCGTAATGCATGTGATAGCCGCGCTTCTCGCGCAGCGGGATCTTGTAGCCGAACTTGCCGAACACCGTGTCGGACCACGGGCCGAGCGCGACGACGACAGCCGGAGCGGCGGCCGTGCCGTCCTGCGTGTTCACTTGCCAGCCGGGCGAGAGTGCGTCGAGGCTCGCGGCGTCGCCGGTCAGCAGCGTGCCGCCGCCTTGCACGAACAGATGCGCATACGCTTTGACGAGCGCGGCCGGATCGACGACGCTTTTCGGATCGAGCCAGTGCAACGCGCCGCAGAAACCGGGTGCGAGGCTCGGTTCGTGCGCGAGCAGCGCGGCGGCATCGAGCGGCGTGATGCCGAGCCCGTGGCGGCGCGCGGTAAGGCCGGCCTCGGCCACGCCGCGTTCGAATGCGGCGGGCGTGCGGAACGCTTCCAGCCAGCCGTTCGCGCGGATCAGTTCGCCGGCACCGGCCCGTGCGATCAGCGCGTCGTGCTCGACGATGCAGCGTTCGATCAGCGGCAGCATGTCGCGTGAAGCCGCCGCGTGGCGCAGCGGCGCCGATTCCCACCAGAAACGCGCGAGCCAAGGCGCGAACGCGGGCAGCGACGCGCTGTGCCAGTAGAGATCGGTCGAGCGGTTCAGCGCGTAGCGCATCAGCGTGAACGGGCTGCGCGGGAACGGATACGGCTCGACCGACGAGCGCTCGATCAGCCCCGCGTTGCCGAAGCTCGTGCCTTCGCCGGGCGCGCCGCGATCGACGAGGGCGACCTTGCGTCCGCGATCCTGCAGGTGCAGTGCGACGGAGACGCCGACGATGCCGGCGCCGAGAACGATGACGTCGAAGTCCATCTGTGGTGGTGAGTGACGGTTAGCCGGGCGAGCGCGAGATCGTGGCGGTTGTTTCGCCCGAACGGGAATTCGTTCGAACTGCAAGCATACTCGCGACGGCGCGGGGCGTGTTGCGGGCTGCGAGTTGTCGGCCGCTCGCGCGTCAGATCTCGATTCCGTGTTCCAGGAGCCGGGTGCGCAGCTCCTCGCGATGATCGCGTGCAACCGTCGCCAGCAGGCGTGTTGCTTGCGGCGTGTCGAGCATCGCGCGCTGTGCCGCGCCGGGGCGCGTCCACATCGAGACGGGATTGCGCAGCCACGTTTGCAGGTCGCGCGCCAGCGCATCGTCCGGATCGTCCGGTTGCTCATTGCGCGCGGCAATCAGCACGATGCACACGAGACTGTCCCACTGATCCCGTGAGCAGATCGCACGTGCGGCATGGCGATCGCCGTATCGCTCGAGCACCTGTTCGATTTGCGCGAGCGAGACGAATGCACCTTGCTCGCACAGGCGCACCGCGGTTTTGCGAATCCTGCGGGCGGGGTCCAGCAGCGCGCGCGTGGCCACCTCGTCCCGGATCGATGGCGACAGCCGAGCCAGCAGCACGAGTGCGTGCGCACGAACCGGGCTGCGCGCATCCGTCGAGAACCGCTCCATCGTCGCTATCGCGGCGGGCGCGCGCAGTTCGGCGAGCAACGACAGCGCCGCGCGAACCCGGGTACCGGACAACGTGCCCGTATCGAGCAGCGCAACGCAGCGGTCCGCGACATTCCGGCCGAGTTCGGTGAGCAACCGGGCCGCCGCGGCGCGCAAGCTGCTTTGCGAATCGAGCGTTGACCGCCACAGGAATGCCTCGGTGCCGTCGTCGATGCCTTGGTCGATCATGTAAGCGAGTGCGGCGCGGCGAACCGGGCCGAACGGGGAGTCGGCCGCGAGATCGATGCAGCGCATGCGATCGCTTGCCGGCACGTCGTCGAGCATCGCCACCGCCCGTCGGGCGAGCACGATGTCGCCGGAGGTCAGGCCGTGCGTGACCAGTTCGGCAGCCGGCAGGATCCGGTGATCGAATGCCACGAGGCAAGCGATGCGTCGAAGCCGGAAGTCCGGGGCGTGCATCGCGTCGACGATCGTATCGACGCCGCCTGTCTGCACCAGCCGCTGTTCGAATGCGTGCAGCCATGGACCGTGATCTTCGCGCGTGGCCGATGTGAGCTGGCGCAACGACGGAAGCAGTGCGGCGAAGTACCTGGGCGGCACGGTCGCGAGCAGTGTGACGAGTGCGTTCGTCGCGGCGCGCCGCACTTCGGGCACCCAGTCGTTGATGCGTGCGGCAATCGGTTCGAGCAGCGCGCTGTCGCCAAGCTCGACCGCGCGGGCGATCGCCGCTTCGCGAACATAGCCCGAGTAATGACCGATCGCCTGCGTGAGCAGCGCGACGTCGCGGCTCGCGGCGATCTTCTGCAGCGCGTCGGCGAGCGGCATCGCCTGGCCTTGCTGCAAGTAGACCGTGTGCGAGGGCGCCGTGGACGGTGGCCGCGCGCCGAAAATCCTGGCGATGAGGTTCATTGGAATCAGCGAGGTGAGATGACGTGCAGTTTCGTCGGAAGAATCGACGGTGCCGGCCATTCTACGTCAGTGGCTTTCTCGGCAGCGGGCCGTCACCGGATGCGACGGCCCGCGTTCGAGGGAATGCCCGGCCGCGTGCGTCGCGTGCTCGCTACGCCATTGCGAACGGCGCATCGCAAGACATCCCGTTGCGGCCGATCTGTTCGTACCGAGGCAATCCACAATGCAACCGGTGCGCCAATCCGCCGATCAATGCTTCGGTGCTGACACTGAATCGAAGACGATGTTCGCAGTCACGCGCAGCGTCGCGAGCAAGCCGCATTCAGCGTGCTTGCCCCCGCTTCCCAGCGGGTGTTTCCCACTGGTGGATCACGCGGATTTTTACCTAAGATGAAGCAATCGTGCGCGTGATACGGTGCCTGCTCGCGCACGGAGGGAGGCGGGAGGCAGCGCCGGAGCGACGCCAGCGGATGTTGCCATCATGGATGCGAAAGTGTGCGCGGCGGCTGCCGGTTTTGCGACGGCAACGACGCCAACGTGCGCGGCGGCGATCGCCGCGCGGAAGACGGGCCGGCCCGGCCGTACCGCTTCACTGCGCCACGCACTTCTCGCAATCGTTTGCGTTCTGGGGGCGGCGCCGGCCGTGCTCGCGGGGGTTCCCGCCGACGCGGACGGTCCGTCCGACACCATGCACATCGCCGCCGCCACAAGCCCTGCCGATTCCGCGGCGACACCCGATCACGCCGTTTTGTCACACGACTCCGCCGTGCGTCAGGTCGTGCTCGGCATCGTCAGCTTCACGCGCTGGCCGACCATGCCCGTTCGTCTGCACCTGTGCGTCACCGGCCGCCCCGACTACGCGCGCGGCCTGACCGATACGCTGCAGGCCGGCTCGACGCTGCTCGACGTGCAGCACGTCCGCTTCGACGATCCGTCGCTCGGCATCGCGTGCGACGTCGTGTATCTCGGCACCTTGAACAACGACGAGAGAACGCGCGTCAGGAGCGCGCTGGTCGGCCATCCGGTCCTGACGATCGCGGAGCACGATCCGTCCTGCACCGCGGGCGGCATGTTCTGTCTCAATGTCGACGGCGATCGCGTGTCGTTCGACATCAATCTCGATGCGGTGGCGCGCAGCGGCGTGCGCGTGCATCCGAACGTGCTGAATCTCGCACGACGGCCGGGGGCGCCATGATGCGGCCCTTGCTCCACCTGCCCCCTTCGCGCATGTCGCGCCCCACGCTGCAAAGCGTGCTGCGCCGCGCGCACCTGCGCCTCGCGTTCGTCGCCGTCGCGATGGCGGCCGTGTCGTTGATTGTCGTCGCCGTGATCGCGTTGCGTGCGTATGCCGGCAACAACCTGAACCTGCTGGCCCGCTCGCTCGGTTATACGGTCGAGGCGGCGCTCGTGTTCGGCGATCGCGTCGCGGCGAACGAGGCGATCGGGATGATCGCGAGCGAGGAAGACGTCGCGCAGGTCGTCGTCACCGACAGCAACGGCCAGCCGTTCGCGATGTGGCAGTTGCCAGCCGGTAACGGGATCGCGCGGCTCGAGCGCATCGTGGCCGACGTCGCGCTGCCCGGGCCCGTGGCGGTGCCGGTCGTGCATGACGGCATCGTCGTCGGGCAAGTCGTCGTGCGCGGCCGCGGGCACCAGTTCTTCGGCTTCCTGCTCGGCGGCGTCGGCGGCATTCTCGGTTGCCTGGCCGTCAGCGTGTTCGGCGCGTATGTGAGCTCGAAACGCCTGCTGCGCAACATCGTCGCACCGCTGCGTGCGCTCGCCGGCGTCGCGCACGCGGTGCGGCGCGAGCGGGCATTCGCGCGGCGCGTCGAGCCGGCGGCGATCGCGGAACTGAACGAGCTCGGCGACGACTTCAATGCGCTGCTCGACGAATTCGAAGACTGGCAGAACACGCTGCGCGACGAAAACGCGTCGCTCGAACACAAGGCGACGCACGATGCGCTCACCGGGCTGCCCAATCGCGTGCAGTTCGAATCGCGCCTGACGCGCGCGCTCGGCGAAGCGAATGCGACGGGCCAGCGGGTCGCGATCCTGTATCTCGACTGCGACCGCTTCAAGGAGGTCAACGATTGTCTCGGTCACGATGTCGGCGACGCGGTGCTGATCGGCGTCGCGTCGCGGCTTCGCACGCAGGTGCGCGAGACCGATCTGGTCGCCCGCCTCGGCGGCGACGAATTCGCGGTGATGCTGGCGGCGGTGCCCGAAGCGGGCAGCGTGTGCCGGATCGCCGACGAGATATTGTCCGGCATGGCGCCGTCGATCGAGCTGTCCGACGGCCGCATGGTGGCCACCATGATGAGTGCCGGCGTAGCGCTGTATCCCGACCACGCATCGGACGCGAGCGGTTTGCTGCGCGCGGCGGATGCAGCGATGTACCGGGCCAAGCGCGCCCGGCCAGGCTCGTGGCAGCTGGCCGAAGGTGTCGCGGGACCGGTTTGATCGATTGCTTCGCGCTGCGGGCGAGGCCGCAGCCGCGGATGACAACAAGCGCGCCCGGCGCGGGCGCACTCGAAGGGGATGCGAAATGAACCACTCGTTTCCTGTGGGCATCGGGCGTACGTGCGTCTGGGGCGCGCTGCTGCTGTGCATGCTGCTGGGCGGCTGCAAGACGCCGCCGCTTCATCGCGGGCTGACGCAGACGCAGGTCACGGCGCTGAAGTCGGCCGGTTTCCAGGAAACCCAGCAGGGTTTCGAATTCGGCTCGACCGGGCCGATCCTGTTCGATTTCGATCGCTACAACCTCAAGCCCGATGTGCGGCGGATCGTCGAGCGGATCGGGCGCACGCTCCATTCGGCCGGGATCAACGGGGTGCGGGTCTACGGTTATACGGACGAAGAGGGCGTGGACGACTACGACGTCGAGTTGTCGCGTCGGCGTGCCGAGGTGGTGGCGATCGAGCTCGTCGATCTCGGGCTGGACCCGAAGCGCATCGCGGTCGTCGGGAAAGGGAAGCTCGACCCGGTGGGCGACAACCGGACACCGGCGGGCCGCGCGCAGAACCGGCGGGCAGCGATCGTGGTTTCGCCGCGATGAGGCTTCGTTTCGGCGGGGCGACGCGGCGCGTGCCGCGGAATGCCGGGTGTTCGCTCCCCGCGAGCAGCCGATCGTCACGCCCCTGACATGCTGACGTGGCGCATTACCGGGTGAAGCAGTCTTCGACGACCGGATGGCGCTGCTCGACGCATTCGAGCCGGGGCTTTCACCTGCCCGGACGAAATCGCCCCCCGCCGGCTCCTTGAATACTTCCTCGCCATGGGTGCGCCGAGGGCGATCCTGCCCCGGAATCCCACTGCCAGCCTGGTTTCCCGATTTTCGGGGCGCGAGCGTAAACGTTTGCGAGTGGCTTCCGCGCTGTCGGAATTTGTCCTACATTATCGGGGCTTCGGGCCGGCCAGCCGGCCTACGGAACCTGAGATCATACGCAAGGAACAAGAATGAGTTTCGCTCCGAACGGGGGTATTCCCAATGGTTTGGGCGGCGGCGGCGGGCTGGGCTCGTTGAGCGCGCTCGGCGGCCTGGCCGGCCCGGTTGCGTCGAGTGTTGCCGGCAGCCTCGGGCCGCTCGCGGGGCTGGCCGGCCACGTCGACACCGTCCAGCGCGCGATGCAGCTCGCGCAGACCGGCTTCTCGCTGATGGACAAGACGCCCGGCGCGATCGCCGAGGCGATCAACGGCGCCGCCAACCCCGCGCGCCTGACCCAGCTCAACCGCTACGTGACGCTCGATACGCCGCTCGGCCCGGATGTGCTGCTGGTCAGCGCCGCCGTCGTCGACGAGCACGTGAACCGGTTGCCCGAGATCCACCTCGACCTGCTGTCCCATCGCCACGACCTGCGCCCGGAAGACCTGATCGGCCAGCAGGTCAAGATCCGGTTCGACCAGCAGGCGCGCCTGTCGACGCTCGAGCGCGTCGTCGCATCGGGTACCGGCGATAACGACCGCTACTTCGACGGCTACGTGGCGTCGTTCGACCGCGCGGGCAACCCAGGGAACGTCACGCAGTATCACCTGACGGCGGTGCCGTGGTTCTGGTTCCTGACGCGCTCGACCGACTGCCGGATCTTCCAGAACAAGACCGCGCAGGACATCCTCACCGAGATTTTCCAGGAGCACGGGTTTTCCGACTTCGTGTTCGATATCCGGACGAGCCAGAAGCCGCTCGAGTATGTCGTGATGTACCAGGAGAGCTACTACAACTTCTGCGCGCGGCTGATGGAGCAGGAGGGGCTCGTCTGGACGCACCGCTACGAGAAGGACAAGCACTTCCTGGTGATCGGCGATTCGAACCTGCTGTTCCGCCCGATCGACGGGCTCGCCACGGTGCCGTTCGCGGCCACCGAGGCGAGCGAGGACAGCGGGATCGACCAGTTGCACGAAGGCCGGCGCTTCGGCGTCGGCAAGGTCACGTTCCGCGACTTCAACCACCAGAACCCGTCGTCGCCGCTGATGCTGGTGGAGGCCGGGCCGCAGAACCTCAAGCATGCGCGGCTCGACGCGACCGAGCGGTTCGAGCACCAGTCGCTGTACGACCACGGCGATGACGGCAACCGTTACGCCCGTTTTGCGATGGAGGCCGAGGAGGCGCAGGCCCACCGCTATACCGGCGGCGGCTACGCGTGGCGCATGACCACGGCGGGCGCGGTCACCGTGGCGAATCATCCGGTGCTCGAGAACAACCAGGAATACGTGATCCTGCACGTGCGTCACGAGGCGGTGAACGATTACACGCAGCACAGCGCGAAGCTGCCGTACCGCAACAGCTTCGCGCTGCTGCCGAAGAAGGTGCCGTATCGCGCGCCGCGCAGCACGCCGAAGCCGGTGATTCACGGCACGCAGTCGGCGATCGTCGTCGGGCCGAAGGGCGAGGAAATCTACACCAACGGCAGCGCGGTGAAGGTGCATTTTCCGTGGGACCGGCGCGGCAAGAAGGACGGCTCCGATTCGATGTGGGTGCGCGTGTCGCAACCGTGGGCCGGCGACGGCTGGGGTGCGGCCGCGATTCCGCGGATCAAGCAGGAGGTGCTCGTCGCGTTCAACCAGGGCGATCCGGACAACCCGGTGATCGTCGGCCGCGTGTTCAACGGCGAGCAGGGCAACCCGTATCACGGCGCGGCGGGCCAGACGATGGGGATCAAGAGCCAGACGCACAAGGGGCAGGGGTCGAACGAGATCCGCATGACCGACACGAACGGCATGCAGGAATTCTTCATGCACGCGCAGAAGGACATGAACACCGTCGTCGAGAACAACGAGACACACAAGGTGCTGGGGCCGATGCGTACCGTGCTGGTGGCCACCGGCAGCGAAGAGAAGCAGATTCCGCAGGGCAACCTGACCGAGACGATCGCCGAGAAGCGCAGCACGACCGCGACCACCGTCGAGGTGACGACGCCGGCCAAGGACGGGGGCGGCGGCACGCAGGTTTACATGGCCGAGCGAGGCATCCTGCTGAAGGTGATGGACAGCTCGATCTCGCTTGCGCCGGAAGGCATTCGCCTCGAACACAAGGGCTCCGTGATCCTGATGACCGACGACGGCGTGATGGTCAACGGCAAGCGCATCGATCTCAACAAATAAAACGAACGAAACCAGCCATGCACTACGCAATTCACGAAGGCACTTTCGAACTGCCGGACGCGGCGCTCGACCGTACGGTTAACATCCTGATGATGAACGCCGGCCCCGGCGGCCTCAATCTCGTGATCGCTCGCGGGCGCTTGCGTGACGGGGAGAATCTCGACGCGTTCGTCGCGCGCGAATGGGAAGTGGCGTCGCGCGATGCCAGGATGCTGACCGAGAAAACACGCCGGCCCGTGACGGTGGCGGGTCGTGCGGGCGTCCAGATCGACTCCACGCACGAACGGGACGGCCGGCTCTGGCATCAGGTGCAGACCATGTTTCCGTCGGACGACGCCGGCCGCGTGCTTGTGATGACGTTGACCAGCGCGGCGCCGCTGACCGACGAGCAGCAGGCGATCGCCGACCGCATGCTGGCCAGTTTCCAGCCGCGCGCGGCGCGACCGACCCTGCTCGGGCCGGGTGACGCGTCGTGAGCGCGGAAAACTTCGCGGCCGCTCGCTTCGAAGATCCGATCCAGCACACGTCGTTTCTGGGTGAACTGGTCGGTACGGTCGGGTCGGTGGTCGGCGGTGCCATCGTCGGGGCATTGGTGGCGGAGGCGATGGAGGGGCTGATATTCGCCGGCCTCGCCGCGCTCGAGATCGGCACGGCCGGGCTGGCGACGCCGCTCGTCATCGCGATCGGCGTCGGCGTGGCCGTTGGCTCGGGCGCGCTGATGGAAGCGAGCGGGATGAACGAGGCCATCGACGACGGCGCGAAGGCGCTGGCCAATTCGATGGTGCCGCCCGAGATCAAGGGCAAGATCGCGAGCGGATCGGGGAACGTTTACGTCAACAACAAGAAGGCGGCGCGGGCGGCGAAGCCGGGCGATCTCGATACCGTTGCGTGTACCGATCATCCTGGGCCGCAGATGATTGCCGATGGGTCGGGGAGTGTTTACATCAACGATCAACCGGCCGCGCGGGTCGGGGACAAGACCACTTGCGACGGGACGATTGCCGAAGGTTCGGACAACGTTTTCATCGGCGGCGGCACGCAGCGGGTGAGGGACGTGAAGTCGGCAACCCGGCTCGGATGGCTGGGGGCGGCGCTGGGTATTGCGCTCGCGGTTTGCGGGCGCGGGAAGATGAGCTGGGGGCAGTTCCTGAAGAGCAAGGTGCCGTGTCTTGCGGTGAATTTTGCGGCGGGTGCGTTCGGTACCTGGCTGGGTAGCCTGGCGAGGCCGTCGGCAGGGCATCCGGTCAACGTCATTACCGGCAGCAAGGTTCTCGACGGCACGGACGATACAGACTTCGTACTGCCCGGGCCGTTGCCGATCGTGTGGCAGCGTTTCTATAGCAGCCTCGATGATCGTGCCGACAGCCTGTTCGGGGCGGGATGGAGCGTGCCGATCAGCGTCGAACTGCGGCTCGCGCGTGCGCATGGCGAGGTTGAGTCGATCACTTACTGGGACGAGCAGGGGCGCGATATCGTGTTCCCGGCTGTGTCGCCGGGTGAGAGCCACTTCAGCGTGCCGGAAGGCATTTACCTGATCTGCACCGCGGGTGGCCACTATGTGGTCGAGACGGTCGATGGTGTGTATTGCGATTTCGGTCGTGCCCGGAGCGATGCGGGTGACGAGACGCTCAAGCTGTGGCGTCTCGAGGATCGCAACGGTAACTGGATCGAGGTGGAGCAGGAAGCGGCCGGTGAGGTCGTGCGGCCGGCACGACTGCATGACAGCGCTGGGCGCGTCGTGGCGTTCGCCTACGACAAGTCGCACCCTCGACGCATCGCCGCGATCGAGCTGACGCGTGGCGTGGACGGTGAGCAACCCGACACGCTGGTGCGTTACGCGTACAACGATGCTGGCGAGCTGGTTGCCGTTACCGACCGCAGCGGCTATATCGCGCGACGTTTCGCGTACGAGCGTGGACTGATGGTTCAGCACACGTTGCGCGGCGGCTTGCAGTGTTTCTATGCATGGGAGGGTGTTGGGCGCGGTGCACGTGTCGTGCGCCACTGGACCAACGACGGCGAAGCGTATACGTTCAATGCGGACCTCGCCGGGCGCACGGTGACGATTACCGACCAGATCGGCCGCGTGACGCAGTGGACGTGGAACGAGGATCAGCAGCCGACGAGTCATACGGATGCCGAAGGCCATGTGTGGCGGTTGGAGTGGAACGCGAAGCGGCAGTTGGTCAGTACGACCGATCCGGCAGGGAACACGACCCGCTTCGAATATGACGAGCGCGGGCGGCAGACCCAGCGCATAGACGCACTCGGTCAGGTTGAGCGCACCGAGTGGAATGGACACTACGACCTGCCCGTCGCGGAAACCGATCCGGCCAACTCGCGCTGGATCTACCGCTACGACGATCGCGGCAACCTGACGATGATGCGCGATCCGGCGGGCTTCGCGACCGAGTATCACCGGGATGAACGCGGGTTGGTACACACGATTCGCGATGCGCGGGGCGGTTACAAGTTCCTCGAATGGAACGGCCGCGCGCAGTTGACCTCGTACACCGATTGTTCCGGGAAGATCACGCGGTTTGCATACGATGCGCGAGGTACGCTTGCGCGCGTGACCGACGCGATGGGCCAGTCCACCGTCTATGAAACGGATGCAATGGGGAGGGTCACGGGGATCGGGACGGCCGACGGTGCGCGGCAGATGTTTCGATACGATGCGGCCGGGCGGCTCGTTGAAGTTGTCGATGCGAACCAGCGCAGCACGCGCTATGAACTTAATCCGCGCGGATTGCTGATAGCACGCACGGATGCGGCTGATCGTGTCGTGCGATTCGGGTACGACGATGCGTTCCGGCTCGCGAGTTTGACCAACGAGAATCGTGAGACGTATCGCTTCCAGTATGACCGTCGCGATCTGGTTTCTGCACAGATCGGCCTCGATGGTCACAAGCGTACGTACGAATATGACGTGTGCGGCCAAGGCACGAGTGTCCGGGATGGACAGATCGAGACGCGATACGAGCGCGACGCGATCGGTCGACTGACGGCGAAGCAAGCTGCGCATGAGCGGTGTGAATATCTGTACGACAAGGCGAGCCGAATCACATCCGCCGAGTTGTACACGCTGGCTGCTCGCGGCCCGTCGCTGAAGAATCGGGTCAGCTTGAAATACGACGCACGCGGTGAGGTCGTCGAGGAATACACGCCGACCGGCTGGCTCGCGCATACCTATGATGAACTCGGCAATCGCGTCAGCACCACGATCTCCGGTGAGCGCACGATCGACTGGCTGCATTACGGGTCGGGACATGTGCACCAGATTCGCGTTGACGGTGCTGCAGTCGCCGACATGGAACGCGATGATCTGCATCGCGAGGTGCTGCGAACGCAGGGCAAGCTGACCAGTCATTTCGGATACGACGCGGTAGGCCGTCGTGCGCGGCACGCTGCGCAGCGGGGCCATGCGGCTGATGACCTGCTTGCGAAGCAGTGGCAATACGATGCAGCGGGCGATGTGATCCAGAAGCGCGATCAGCGTTATGGGACGACGAACTATCGGTATGACCCGACGGGTCGCATTGAACAGGCGGCGGGGCCGGGATTGCCGTCGGAAGTGTTTCGCTGGGATGCGGCGGCTAACCTGGTGTCGAGTGATCATCCGGGCGGGTACGTCGAGCACAACCGGCTCAAGATGTTCGAGGACAAGCGCTTCGAGTATGACGTTTATGGTCGGCTGGTTCGCAAGGTGAGTGGTCATGGGCCTGCCAAGGAACTGGTTCTTGAATACGACGATTGGAACCAGTTGAAGACCGTCGTGACGAAGGACCGGCTTGGAATCTCGACGACGCATTTCGAGTACGACGCGTTCGGCCGGCGGGTCCGGAAGCTCAATGGCAGTTACGCGAGTACGGATTTCCTGTGGGATGGCATGCGGCTCGTGCAGGAGACGTATCACGACCGCCAGGGTGAGGAAGCGCTGACGTATTTGTATGAGGCTAATAGCTATGTGCCGCTTGCGCGGATCGATCAGGGCAAGCAGGCGGCTAACGATGCCGATGCGAGGGATGCGGTTTACTATTTCCACAACGATGTTTCGGGGTTGCCCGAGGAGTTAACCGACGCAGGTGGAGATCTGGTTTGGCAGGCGCGCTATAAGGTGTGGGGCAATGCGGTGCAGGAGGAGTGGGTTGCGCGGGAGCCGCAGCGGTCGACAGCCACCTGGGGCGAAGTGTCGGTGGTCGCGCCAACGCCAACACACGTACCGCGACCACAGAACCTGCGTTTCCAGGGGCAGTATCTGGACCGCGAGACCGGGTTGCACTACAACACCTTCCGGTTCTACGATCCGGACATCGGGCGATTCATCAATCCGGATCCGATCGGGTTGGCGGGCGGGTTGAATCAGTATCGATATGGGCCGAATCCGTTGGCTTGGATTGATCCATGGGGTCTGACTTGCTTGAGCCAATGGAGCGGAAAGCGCGGTCGCGAAAAATCGATGTACGACTTGGAGCGAAACGGTTTCAAAGTTGTTGCCGAAGAGGTGACGATGAAGGTGAATGGCAAGCGAATTCGGGCCGACTTCGTTGCGACGGACAGTCATGGGAACTATCACGTTTTCGAAGCCAAACACGGATCAGGACGTCTGACGAAGAATCAAAGCGCATCTGGTGTATTTGACATGGCGAGCCCATCGAATACCGTCGACGGTATTGGTGGTGGGGTAATTACTCCGTCAGCGGGAAAAGCCGGGCAGTTCGAGATCGCGACTGGCAATAAAGATATAGGCGAGGTGCTTGGGGTGCGCGGTACTTCGTACGATGCAACATTCCATGTGCTGAAATACTGAGGCGTGCAAGATGAGTGCGGAATTAAAGAAGATATTTGAAAAAAGATTGCAAGAAGCTCTCAAAGAAAAATTGTGTGAGAGTGGTGTCAAGGTATCAAGGGGTGAGGTTCTCGTCGGTCGAGAGGGTGTGGGTAATGGACGCATTGGATTTAGATTTCTGAAAAATGCAAACGGCTACATTCTTTCTGCCGCCGCCGATTCCCCTGATCTTCAGGATTTTTTTAAAAAAATTAATCCTCCGTACAAACCGAAGATACCGACGGGGTTGGTGCTTGCGATGAATACATCCATGGAGGTGGTAAAGTCATTTTCTCCGAATCTCGGTGGTGCGGTTGATTTGCCGCGGAACGAGATGGAAGTTGAGTCGACATGTCGGTGGATATGCGAAAAGGTGGCAAGTATTTATTTGCCGAGGGTCATAAATGTGGTGGAAGGTAAGATTGAATTGATTCGGGATGTAATGGAGAACCCGGGCTACTATTCTTACCCGTTTCTGACTGTCATTTTTTCGGCAAAAAAAAATGGTATCGAATTAAGTGAGCTTGATGTTGATTACTTGCTGGGGAGGAGGATTTCTGGAAATAGGTCATTTGATGAGACTATTCTGAGGGAGTATTATAGTTAGCTGTGCGCATAAGCGACATGAGATCGTAGGGGGTTGGGTTTTTCGCGCTCTCGCTGATCCTGATGATTTCTGGTCGCTTGATATTTCTTATAACGCGATGCGCGGGGTGGTTACAAGTTCCTCGAATGGAACGGCCGCGCGCAGTTGACCTCGTACACCGATTGTTCCGGGAAGATCACGCGGTTTGCATACGATGCGCGAGGTACGCTTGCGCGCGTGACCGACGCGATGGGCCAGTCCACCGTCTATGAAACGGATGCGATGGGGCGTGTCACGGGGATCGGAACGGCTGACGGCGCGCGCCAGATGTTTCGATACGATGCGGCCGGGCGGCTCGTTGAAGTTGTCGATGCGAACCAGCGCAGCACGCGCTATGAACTTAATCCGCGCGGATTGCTGATAGCACGCACGGATGCGGCTGATCGTGTCGTGCGATTCGGGTACGACGATGCGTTCCGGCTCGCGAGTTTGACCAACGAGAATCGTGAGACGTATCGCTTCCAGTATGACCGTCGCGATCTGGTTTCTGCACAGATCGGCCTCGATGGTCACAAGCGTACGTACGAATATGACGTGTGCGGCCAAGGCACGAGTGTCCGGGATGGACAGATCGAGACGCGATACGAGCGCGACGCGATCGGTCGACTGACGGCGAAGCAAGCTGCGCATGAGCGGTGTGAATATCTGTACGACAAGGCGAGCCGAATCACATCCGCCGAGTTGTACACGCTGGCTGCTCGCGGCCCGTCGCTGAAGAATCGGGTCAGCTTGAAATACGACGCACGCGGTGAGGTCGTCGAGGAATACACGCCGACCGGCTGGCTCGCGCATACCTATGATGAACTCGGCAATCGCGTCAGCACCACGATCTCCGGTGAGCGCACGATCGACTGGCTGCATTACGGGTCGGGACATGTGCACCAGATTCGCGTTGACGGTGCTGCAGTCGCCGACATGGAACGCGATGATCTGCATCGCGAGGTGCTGCGAACGCAGGGCAAGCTGACCAGTCATTTCGGATACGACGCGGTAGGCCGTCGTGCGCGGCACGCTGCGCAGCGGGGCCATGCGGCTGATGACCTGCTTGCGAAGCAGTGGCAATACGATGCAGCGGGCGATGTGATCCAGAAGCGCGATCAGCGTTATGGGACGACGAACTATCGGTATGACCCGACGGGTCGCATTGAACAGGCGGCGGGGCCGGGATTGCCGTCGGAAGTGTTTCGCTGGGATGCGGCAGCTAACCTGGTGTCGAGCGATCATCCGGGCGGGTACGTCGAGCACAACCGGCTCAAGATGTTCGAGGACAAGCGCTTCGAGTATGACGCGTATGGGCGGCTTGTTCGCAAGGTGAGTGGTCATGGGCCTGCCAAGGAACTGATTCTTGAGTACGACGATTGGAACCAGTTGAAGACCGTCGTGCCGAAGGACCGGCTTGGAATCTCGACGACGCATTTTGAATACGACGCGTTTGGTCGGCGGATTCGGAAGCTCAACGGCAGTTACGCGAGTACGGATTTCCTGTGGGATGGCATGCGGCTTGTGCAGGAGACGTATCACGACCGTCAGGGCGAGGAAGCGCTGACGTATTTGTATGAGGCTAATAGCTATGTGCCGCTTGCGCGAATCGATCAGGGCAAGCCGGCGGCTAACGATGCTGATGCGAGGGATGCGGTTTACTATTTCCACAACGACGTTTCGGGGTTGCCGGAGGAGTTGACTGACGCAGGCGGCGAGCTGGTTTGGCAGGCGCGCTACAAGGTTTGGGGCAATGCGGTGCAGGAGGAGTGGGTTGCGCACGTAGCACAGCGGCCGACCCCGACGTGGGGAGTTGCACAAGGGGCGGCGCGGACGTCTGCCCATGTGCCGCGGCCGCAGAACCTGCGTTTTCAAGGGCAGTATTTGGATCGAGAAACCGGCTTACACTACAACACGTTTCGATTCTATGATCCTGACATCGGTCGCTTCATTAATCCAGATCCGATTGGGTTGTTGGGTGGATTGAACTTCTATCAGTACGCGCCGAACCCCGTCGGGTGGATTGATCCGTTCGGGCTGGCAAGTTACGACCCAGGGGTGTACGACGTTCACTTCGAAGCTCGGCTACCGAAAGATATGTATCGCTTGACTGATGCAGAGCACTTCAGCGAAGGGAACAGACAGCTTCACTACGCGATCAAGAATGACCCGGTGCTCGCTTCAGCACTCGAGGCAAGGTATCCCGGAATTTCTGAATACGTTGCCCCAACGAGACTCGGTACGTTTAGAGGAAGAGCATTTAGCGGTACAACTTGGCATCACCACGGTCAAGTGGGCGGGCTTTTGCAATTGGTTGACCGAGCGGATCATGCCTCGCGTCATCTCGACTATCACGCGAATGGTGTTGGTGGTCGAAATACATGGGGTGGCGGAACAGGCTGTCGTTAATTTGGAGATACGTATGAAAATCTATAATTCTATTCAAGAATTTCTTGGAGAGCTGGGGGGGCTCAATTGGGACTCGGCTATTTTTATTAACCAATCTGATTGGACTGTTGATCCGTTGCATACGGAAATTATCTTTCTCGAAGGGGATGACGAGCTCGAAGACGTTGTTCCGGGAACTCATTTGCCGAAAATTGCAAATGACAAAGGGGTGCGGCAGCTTTTCGATACAGAGACATTTCGAGATATAGTTGATTTCGAGCGGAGAAGAAATCCGGAGGCATCTGTTCTCGATATTATTCATGCTATCAATTACTACCGCGAAAAAGATGACTTCTACGATCCTCGGGGATAGCCGAAGGGCCGCCTGGCGATGGCTTTTCCGGGCGGAGCTAGATGTCCAAAGCTAGAGGTCGGAAATTTGTGCGGTAACCATGAAAACTTACAATTCTCTTCTTGAGCTGATTGAAAATGTACAGCCTTTGCCGGGGAAGAATTGGATTTATGCGAACTTGGATTCGTGGAGAGATAATCCGAAAGGTACGAGGTTTTTCTATATTCCATGGGATTACATTCAAGATCTGGATGATGATGAGATTTATTTGGATGCAGAGGATATGGAGATGCCAAAGTCGGTTGAAAATTATGACTTGAGATGCTGGATGCTGGTAAATCAGTTGAATTACATTAGAAAGAATAGGGATGATAGGGGTGAGGCTATTGAATGGTTTGTTGATGAAGTAAATTATTATCGTGAGAATGACGAATTTAGAACTTGACTTTTTAGATGGTGCTATGTCGAGCGAGATAGTTATTTCGAGCTGTTCTGAGATAAGCGGCAGTCTCCGCTTGGATTGGGCATAGCGTTTCTGAAAGAGGATTGTGTTGAAAGGTAACGAAAAATTGAATTGTCGGTAAGTGCGGGCATCACGATTCCTTGTGGGCATCGGCGTGGTCGAAGGGTAAGTTAACCTTCGAGAAAGACGTTCTTAACGGTACGCGGGCTGATTTTCCAACGGTCTATACTGAGCTTGGTCGTATCAAATGAATTAGTGCGAATGCTGCCAAGAATCTCTTAAAAGAGAAGGGACTTACGCCCCATCATTTGAGTACGACGGAAATTCAGTTCATTCCATCTGATCTACATGGAAATGTCCCGCACACGGGATCTGCGGCAGATATGAGGAAGGCGCGATGCTAGACAAACTTTCGCAACTCGGAGCAACTCCTAACAAGTTGTCGTCGGAAACGAAGATGCGACTTTTAGCTTCCGTTGAGGCCGAAGTTGGCCCTCTTCCGGACGACAATAGAAACCTGTTGTTGCATTTTGGCGGTGACATCGAATTCAATTCGCTCATCAAGTTTCGTTCTGATGAACCGTCACCGTGGGCAGCACAGGACGGTACCGATTCTTTAGAGCTTCTCTACGGACTGTCGAGCAAATATGGATCGACGATACTCGAGAGGGTTGAGACGTATAAGGGCCGTATTCCGGCTGATTGGATTCCAATCGGAGAAGCGCCTGGTGGAAATCAAGTCTGCCTCAGAATTCACCCATCAGGTGTTCGATCGGTTGAGTTCTGGGATCATGAGAGCGAGGTGGGCCCGGGCTTGCCGCCACGAGGTACGGGCTTGACGAAAATCACCGACACATTGCAGGAGTTTGTTAGCCGGCTAACGCCGGAAGATCCGCCGGCGAATGCGCCTCGCGCAGTAAAGGTGGATCTTCAGTTTTGATATGCACGCGGGGCAGTTCCCTATGTCCAGCTATGCCGTGGCCTCCGTAAAACACACGCACCGGCGTGACCCTGTGGGTGACGACCGGCGCGCTGCAACCGCACGACGGGCAAGATTCGGAATTGCTGCAGGATGGAATAGGTGTCCAGTTAGCGGGAACTAGACGGGGCCGGTGCGGATCGCGAGAAGAAACGGACCAAGGTATTGATTCTGCCTTCCGTGTTTGATCGCTTTCCCATCGGACTACGCCGGCCGCGTCACTGGCGAATTCAATGGTGCCGCCCGTGATCAAAGGCAAGACCGCGAGCGGATCGGGGAACGTGTACGTCAACAACAAACCGGCGGCGCGGGCGGCGAAGCCGGGCGATCTCGATACCGTCGCGTGTACCGACCATCCTGGGTCGCAGATGATTGCCGATCGGTCGGGGAGCGTTTATATCAACGATCAACCTGCTGCGCGGGTCGGGGACAAGACGACTTGCGACGAGGCGATTCCAACGGGAACTATCTAACTAACAACGCGCTCGCCTATTTCGTAGCTAAATCGTCCAAATGACTTGCGTGCTCGGAGTAATTGAAAAAAGAGAGCACGTGCGATTCTTGAAATTCCGGAACACGTTCGCGGGCGATGCGATTGCGCGGCTCAGGGCAAAGGAAAATGCCTGAGAGCGTTGCGAGTAGCTATATGGATGGGCGATCCGGGTTGTGTCTGGCGAACTGTATGCGCTGACGGCCAGTGACCAGTCGCTGACGAACCCGGTCAACCTGAACGGCTGGCTCGCGCATACCTATGATGAACTCGGCAATCGCGTCAGCACCACGATCTCCGGCGAGCGCACGATCGACTGGCTGCATTATGGGTCGGGACATGTACACCAGATTCGCGTTGACGGTGCTGCGGTCGCCGACATGGAACGCGATGATCTGCATCGCGAGGTGCTGCGAACGTAGGGCAAGCTGACCAGTCATTTCGGATATGACGCGGTAGGCCGTCGTGCGCGGCACGCTGTGCAGCGTGGTCATGCGGCCGATGATCTGCTTACGATGCAGCGGGCGATGTGATCCAAATGCGCGATCAGCGTTATGGCACGACGAACTATCGGTATGACCCGACTGGTCGCGTTGAACAGGCGGCGGGGCCGGGATTGCCGTCGGAAGTGTTTCGCTGGGATGCGGCGGCTAACCTGGTGTCGAGTGATCATCCGGGCGGGTACGTCGAGCACAACCGGCTTAAGATGTTCGAGGATAAGCGTTTTGAGTAATGGCATCGACAACCTTCCCGCAGGTCTTCGGCCGCCGATGGAGTAAGAAGAAATGGAAAAAGCTAACAAAGTATCAGTCTGGATCGGGAAGTTCACTGACGGTGATGATCTTACGGACTACATCGAGAACACCTGCGACGAAAACGGTGACTCTTCCAATCAGTTTCGAGACGATACCGGAATTGATTGGTTTGACGATGACTTCCGCGAGGCGGACATGCTGCAACCGGATCTAAGCCTTCGAGAGAATCTTGTGGGATTTTCTTGGATCGATAGTTTTGCCGACGTGTTGATTCATCAGCTCGAAGCTATGCGCAGTGCTGATGATAATGGCCTGATCCTACTTTATAACTTTCAGTATGTGAGCGCGGAAAGCGTGCGTCCTGCCTCCCACGTGCGCTTCGTCGGGACGTTTGTTTTTCGGGAGTAGACTTGGCGATATAGTTCAAAACGGGGAGATCGAAGTAAAAAGGGCTTGCGAACTCTTGGATACCCGTTATTGTACGTGGGTGACTGTGTCCGGCGCTTCAGGGGGCTGCGTATACAAAGGACCTCATTTTTGATCCGCTTCCAGACGATGCCTTCGGCGCAAGGGTCTACTTGCAGGTGGTGGACAAATTCGAGATGAACGAACTTGGCGCATAGTGTACCGGAAAGTGATGTATCTTCGAGATGATCCTTGCGGATGGGTGAAAGACAAACCGTAGCGGGGAAGTGCGACAGCTAATTCGGATTCGATTCTTCCTCGGATCTACTGGGTCAGATGCGCCGGAGCCTCAAGAGCCGGAATTTTCCAACTAAGACGCGAACGGAAATTGTTCTCGCCTCAATATCAGGAGTCTGAGAAGAGATGAGCGCTGGAATCGTAATTTATGGAACCGATTCGACTCAGGTCGAGTCCGCTCTGTCAATGGCTGAAAGCCTGTTTCGTCAATTTGGTGGAGAAGCAACTAAGGCGGTTTTTCTGGAATTCGTTGTCCGGAACGGAGAGAGATTTGTTGATGATCATGAAACGTCTATCGCTGAATTAAGGAGCAGGATTGCAACTGGAGAGGTCGTTGAATTTCAGGTATATAGCGACGAGGAAAATGGTGGCGTCCCAGTTATTTCATTTGGCCACAATGCTCCGGAATTTGAGGGGCTATCATTTGTCGATGTCCAGATAGGGAGGTCAATTGGCGAGGTCAGTAAAGAAATGGTGAAATTTATAAAGCATGCGGCCATTAATGTGAGATTTAAATACGCGATCGCTTACGATGCGGAAAATTCGTCGATTGCGTTCAAATATTCGACTGGTGTTAATCTGGTTGGAATTTTTCCTTTTGAAAATACATCTCTTTTCACCAGGGAGCTTCCTAATAGGTCGCCAGGGTCGGCGAGCTACGAAGGAGCAAAACTCAGGATGGTTTATCCCCTGAATGTTCTCAATGAAGAACATCTGGAGATTCGCGTCAACGATCTTTCGTTGAAAGAATGGATCGGATCTGATTCTTCTCGAGGATCGTTGGAAAGCATTTCAAATGGCATGTGGATTTGGTCGGTCGATGCGACTGCTTTGCCCGAAGTCAACAACGCTTGCGGAGAGGCGGGAATATTGCTCGCCTGGCAAAAAGCGTCCACGAATAAGCCGGTGCGAAAGCTACCGTGAGCGCGTTTCCTGATTGGCGCGGATCGTAAGCGATTCGACTGATTCCGAATCACACACCCGAAGGATGCGGTGGACGACTACACGCGCGACAGCGGCCAACTGTTTACCGCAATAATTGCGCGCTGTTGCCGAAGAAGATTCCGTACCGCGCGGCGACTGGCACACCGAGTATGGAGCTTTCTTATCGCTACGGTACGGGTGGACGACTGGTATCTACCGAGGTCCAAGACATCGAGAGCAACTACACATGCACTCACATACGGGAGGCTGAGCCAGCCAGAATTGTGACGGTGTAGTGCTCGTGCCGTTGGCGCATGATCATGAGGATGGCGATCTAGCTTCTTTTTGGGGGTGCTCTGTTGATTCGGCTCGAACAGTACTATGCTGGCGACGATGTCTGGAAAAATTTCTCCGATCTCTTTGCGAAATTCAAGGATTTTCCGGAAGTCCGAGATCTCGCTAAGGCTCTAAATGGGCACCTTGATCTTGCTTACACGATCTACTGGGTTGCCGGCCCGACGTCGGCCCAGAAGTGGATAAGTTCGAACGTCCCGGCACTCGACAACATCAGCCCCATCGATTGCACTGACAACCCGGAGTTGATTAAGCGCCTGCGCGAATGTCTAATGCGGATGCCATCGTAACGACCACGGCAACCGCTATGCGCGTTCGCGTTAGGGGAAGCGCAGGCTCACCGCCGTACCGGTAGCGGCTATACGTGGCGCGTGGCCAAGGCCGAACCGTTTCAAATCGTCACGTTCTGATCAGTCGTGTCAGGGACGGATCGCGCTTGCGTTGATTTGCTCCCCATTGGCTTCGAAGCGCGCAGTAAACCGAGGACTGACCAAGTCG
Source organism: Burkholderia cepacia ATCC 25416 (assembly GCF_001411495.1). NCBI lineage: Bacteria > Pseudomonadati > Pseudomonadota > Betaproteobacteria > Burkholderiales > Burkholderiaceae > Burkholderia > Burkholderia cepacia. The sequence continues at coordinate 2,352,090 of NZ_CP012982.1, forward strand.
CGTGCCTATCCCAATGGCTAACGTGCAGCTCAATACGCGTCGGTGATGGTCTAATAGGCAATGTCCAACTGATGATGATTGCGTGCACGCCGTGCGTGTGAATGGCTGTGCCACACGCGCCGACTCCCTATCAAGGCACTGTATTCACCGAATACCAACAAAGGAGGAATCCGAACCATCAAAAGCAACGCAGTAAACGAGCGCGGGCCGCAAGTGCTACCAACACTCACGACCCGCTAACCACAGCCAACTGAACAGGAGTTGTCCATGGCTAAGCCGAATCATAAAGCACGACCACCAAAGACGGAACGTTTCGTCACGATTCAGGAAATGTGGGGTACGCCGAAAACCGACCTCAAGCCGGAGAAGATCTTTCCGTACATGAAGATTGGTGGAATGTGGCTGATCGGCGATGCGTGTTTTGTCCCGGGCCGAAAGGCGCGAATCGATATTGAGCCCGGCAGGCTGATCATCACGCAGTTGTAAAAGGCAACGCCGCAAGATGCGGTCGCGCTGCGCGAACTCGCGCAGCGCGCCGGGCAGGGCAACCTAAGCCACCCGCGACGAGCGGATCACCAAGCGATATTGCAAGAAGACCGCGACGTCCCCGCACCGCCGGTAGCCGTGCAATGCGTCCCCGCTCCATTGTCATAGAACGTCCGCGTCTCCGGCTGCGGCACGGATGGATCGAACGGATTCGGCGCACCATGCGGCCCGCGCGGCGCGTCGTACGGCCGCTGCGCCGCATACGATCCGCCACTACCCGCCGGCCGTGAGCCATTCGCCCGCAGGTATTCATTCCAGTTCTGCTCACGCTGCTCGTATCCAGGCACCGCGCGGCCAAAACTGTCGCTCCCACCCGCCCCGAGTGCGACCCGATTCGCGGGCAACACCAACTCGGGTTCATGTTCCGACGAAGGCGGCGCTGCCACAAGCGCATCGCCCGTTACACGCAACGGCCGCGTATCCGGCGTATCGAACGGACTACGTTCCACTGGCGCGGCGTACTGCGAGCGGCGGCGGTTCATGCGTGCCGTATGTCCATCATCGCGAATGGCGGCGCGCCGTTCGGAACGAAAGACATTGGCACCGGCCGACCGATCGGTCAGCGTATCGCGGCCGGACGCATGGGCGGTGGAAACGGAGAGCGCGCACGCGATCGCGGCGGCGGAGGAAAGGCGAAACGGATGATTCATGAGCGATCCCAATCAGGTGATGTGCAATGAAAAAAACGGCAGATCACTGGCTGGCGGCTGGGCGACGGGCGGGCGTTGAAGTGGCCCTGAAGCGACTGCGAGGCGCGGTGGACGCGTCTCGCAGGAAGGCTGGCTGGATTGCAGAGGCGAATTCGTATTATTTCACACCATTAACAATTACCTTTCCAATTAACGAAAACCGTCGGCAAACAGAAGGCTTGAGCGCCTCCACCCAACGCACTGCAATGGTGCTCGCCAAACCAATCATCAGTCGATTGAAGAGCGACGATGCGACCCTTTACGGCCCCACCACACCCCACGAAAAATCGCCTATCACCCGATCCCAATCCCGACAAGGCACAGCGCCGAAAATCCTCCGCCAATAGCAACCAGATTGCACTCCCAGCCCCCGCCCCAGCGCCCCGAGGTTGCGCCGTCATTGCTACCGACTGTCACAACCGCTCTACGTGTTTTCCCTCGGTAGACCGGCATTTTTGACAGACGATTTAAAAACGCCCATATAATTTCGACTGCCTTGCCAACGGCTGTCGGACCATCCCTCCGATCAAGCGGTTTGGCAAGCGGGGCAGGCGAAACGCTTGCGCAATGCAAGACGCATCACGATGTCTTTCCGAACCAGACGTCCCCTTCGGGGACTGCAAGAGCCGGGCCCCGCTACGCAACATTCCGCTGGAGTTCCGTCTTCTATGTGTCTCGGGCGTGTCCCATGTCCTCGCCCCGGGTGCTGTTCGATTGCGCAAGTCATGCCGCCTTTGCCCGTATGACTAAACAACATCGAGGAGCTCCCAGATGACGCTGTCCCGTCTTACGTCCATTTCCGTCGCCGCCGTGCTGTTCGCCGCCGGCGCGGCCACCGCGCAAGCGGAAACCGTGAAGATCGCCATCGCTGGTCCGATGAGCGGCTCGGTCGCCCAATACGGCGACATGGTGAAGGCCGGCGCGCTGACCGCGATCGAGCAGGTCAACGCAGCAGGCGGTGCGGGCGGCAACAAGTTCGAAGTCGTGATGATGGACGACGCATGCGAACCGAAGCAGGCCGTCGCCGTCGCCAACAAGATCGTCAGCCAGAAGATCAAGTACGTGATCGGCCACGTGTGCTCGGGGTCGACGATCCCGGCCTCCGACATCTACGAGAACGAAGGCATCGTGATGGTCACGCCGTCGGCCACCGCACCGCAGCTGACGGAAGGCAAGAAGCGTCACTTCATCTTCCGCACGATCGGCCGTGACGACCAGCAAGGCCCGGCCGCCGCGCACTTCATCATCAACAACGTGAAGCCGAAGAAGGTCGCGGTGCTGCACGACAAGCAGTCGTACGGCCAGGGCATCGCGTCGTCGGTGAAGAAGGACCTCGAAGCCGCGAAGATCCCGGTCGTGCTGTTCGAAGGCATCAACGCCGGCGATTCGGACTACTCGGCGATCATCACGAAGCTGAAGTCGCAAGGCGTCGATTTCGTCTACTTCGGCGGCTACCACCCGGAAATGGGCCTGCTGCTGCGCCAGGCGCGCGAGCAGGGCGTGAAGGCCACGTTCATGGGGCCTGAAGGCGTGGGCAACAAGGACGTGACGGCAATCGCCGGCCCGGCCTCGGAAGGCATGCTCGTCACGCTGCCGGCCGACTTCTCGGCCGATCCGGCCAACGCGGCGCTCGTGAAGGCGTTCGCGGACAAGAAGCGCGATCCGAACGGCCCGTTCCAGATGCCGTCGTACGCCGCGGTGAAGATCATCGCCGACGCGATCGCGGGCGCGAAGACGACCGACCCGACCAAGGTCGCCGCGTACATGCACAAGACGACGTTCGACACGCCGATCGGCAAGGTCGCGTATGACGCGCAGGGCGACCTGAAGGCGTTCAAGTTCGTCGTGTACACGTGGCACAAGGACGCGACGAAGACCGCCGCCAAGTAATACGGAGTACCCGCCCACGCATCCGCCCTGTCCGAAACCCGGACGGGGCGGGTGTGCATTCGCGCCGCGCGTGTCCCCAGTGCGCGGCCGGCAGGCGGCCCGAGACGACACCGTGCGTTGCGCGCGGCCGAATGCCGTGATCCGGCGCGGTACGCGACACAGCGCCAACGGGAGCTTCCCGCACATGACTGACTTCTTTCCGCAATTCGCCCAGCAGCTGGTCAACGGCCTGACGCTGGGTGCGATCTATGCGTTGATCGCCATCGGCTATTCGATGGTCTACGGCATCATCGGCATGATCAACTTCGCCCACGGCGAGATCTACATGATCGGCGCGTACGTGGGCCTCGTCACCCTCACGGCCATCGGCATCTCCGCCGGTTATCCGCTGCCGCTCGTGCTCGGCGCCGCACTGATCGTGTCGGTGATCGTCACCGGGCTGTACGGTTTCGCGGTCGAGCGCGTCGCGTATCGTCCGCTGCGCGGCGGCCCGCGCCTCGTGCCGCTGATCTCCGCGATCGGCATGTCGATCTTCCTGCAGAACTACGTGCAGATCGGCCAGGGCGCGCGCGACGTGTCGGTGCCGGTGCTGATCTCCGGTGCATTCGACATCCATCTCGGCGGCGACTTCGACGTGACGATCCCGTATGCGCGCCTGCTGATCGTCTGCGTGACGGTCGTGCTGATGATCGCGCTCACGCTGTTCATCTCGCATTCGCGGATGGGCCGGGCGTGCCGCGCATGCGCCGAGGACATGAAGATGGCGAACCTGCTCGGCATCGACACGAACCGCGTGATCTCGTTCACGTTCGTGCTCGGCGCGATGCTGGCGGCCGTCGGCGGCGTGCTGATCGGGCTGACGATCGGCAAGCTGAACCCGTATATCGGCTTCGTCGCGGGTATCAAGGCGTTCACGGCCGCGGTGCTCGGCGGGATCGGCAGCATCCCGGGCGCGATGCTCGGCGGTGTGCTGCTGGGCCTCGCTGAAACCTTCGCCGCAGGCTACATGCCGGCCGAGTACAAGGACGTCGTTGCGTTCGGCCTGCTCGTGCTGATCCTGCTCTTCCGCCCGACCGGCCTGCTCGGCAAGTCGGACATCGAAAAGGTTTGAGGGAGACGCAGATGAGTACAGTCATTTCCGTTCGCCGCCCGGCCGCCGACGCTTCGATCGGCCAGGCGCTGAAAAATGCCGTGGCCGCCGCGTTCCTGACGGCGATCCTCACGATTCCGGTGCTCGGGCTGCAACTGAAGCTCGACGGCTATCAGGTGGTGCTTACGCCGCACTGGCGGCCGGTGTGGATCGCGGTCGCGGCCGTGTTCCTGTTCCAGCTGTTCAAGCCGTGGCTCGTGCGCGCGAAATCGGCGGTGAAGCTGCCGGCGATGCCCGCGATGGGCGCGCGGCAGCAGCGCGCGGTCGTATGGGTGCTGCTCGCGGTCGGGCTCGTGTGGCCGTTCTTCGGCTCGCGCGGCGCGGTGGACGTCGCGACGCTCGCGCTGATCTACGTGATCCTCGGCCTCGGGCTGAACATCGTGGTCGGTTTCGCGGGGCTGCTGGATCTCGGCTACGTCGGGTTCTACGCGGTCGGCGGCTACACGTACGCGATGCTGAACCAGTACTTCGGGCTGTCGTTCTGGGAGTGCCTGCCGCTCGCCGCGATCGCGGCCGCGACGTTCGGCTTCCTGCTCGGCTTCCCGGTGCTGCGGCTGCGCGGCGACTATCTCGCGATCGTCACGCTCGGCTTCGGCGAAATCATCCGCCTGCTCGCGAACAACCTGACGAGCCTCACGGGCGGCCCGGACGGCATCTCGGGCATCCCGAAGCCGACCGTGTTCGGCTACGAGATGGCGCGTAGCGCGAGCGTCGAGGGTGCGAAGACGTTCCACGAACTGATCGGGCTGGAATACAGCGGCGACCACGTGGTGATCTTCCTGTACCTGCTCGCGCTCGTGCTGGTCGGCTTCACGCTGTTCGTCACGAGTCGCCTGATCCGCATGCCGATGGGCCGTGCGTGGGAAGCGCTGCGCGACGACGAGATCGCGTGCCGTTCGCTGGGCCTGAACCCGACGCGCATCAAGCTGTCGGCGTTCACGCTCGGCGCGGCGTTCGCGGGCATCGGCGGCGCGTTCTTCGCGGCGCGCCAGGGCCTCGTGAATCCTGAATCGTTCACCTTCATCGAATCGGCGCTGATCCTCGCGATCGTCGTGCTCGGCGGGATGGGCTCGCAGCTCGGCGTGATTCTCGCGGCGATTCTGCTGACCGTGCTGCCGGAAGTCGCGCGCGGCTTCGCCGAGTACCGGATGCTGATCTTCGGTCTGGTGATGGTGTTGATGATGATGTGGCGTCCGCAGGGCCTGCTGCCCGCGAGCCGTCCCCACGTGGAGCTGCCGCAATGAGCGCACATGCAGAACTGTTGAAGGTCGCCGGGCTGCAGATGCGCTTCGGCGGGTTGCTCGCGGTGGACGGGATCGATTTCGACGTGCGCCGCGATGAAGTGTTCGCGATCATCGGGCCGAACGGCGCGGGCAAGACCACGGTGTTCAACTGCGTCGGCGGCTTCTACAAGCCGACCGGCGGCGATGTCGTGCTCGACGGCCATGCAATCGCGGGGCTGCCGAGCCACAAGATCGCGTTGAAGGGCCTCGTGCGGACGTTCCAGAACATCCGCCTGTTCAAGTCGCTGACCGTCGTCGAGAACCTGCTCGTCGCGCAGCACCGCAAGGTGAAGGCGGGGTTGCTGCCGGGCCTGTTCTCGACGCCCGCGTATCGCCGTGCCGAGAAGGAAGCGCTCGAGCGCGCGGCGGTGTGGCTCGACCGGATGGGGCTGACGTCGGTCGCCAACCGGCCGGCCGGCACGCTGTCGTACGGGCACCAGCGACGCCTGGAGATTGCGCGCTGCATGATCACCGAGCCGCGCCTGCTGATGCTCGACGAGCCGGCGGCCGGCCTCAACCCGCAGGAGAAGGTCGAACTGCAGCACCTGATCGACAAGCTGCGCCGCGAGTTCGGCGTGTCGGTGCTGCTGATCGAACACGACATGAGCCTCGTGATGGGCGTGTCCGACCGCATCCTCGTGATGGAGCACGGCCGGCCGATCGTGATCGGCACGCCGGAAGCGGTCCGCAACGACCCGCGCGTGATCAAGGCGTATCTGGGGGAAGAGTGATGCTGAAGCTGGAACAGGTCCATACGCACTACGGCGCGGTCGAGGCGCTCGCGGGCGTGTCGATCGAGGTGAACAAGGGCGAGATCGTCACGCTGATCGGCAGCAACGGCGCCGGCAAGACGACGCTGATGATGACCGTGTGCGGCACGCCGCGCGCATCGTCGGGCCGCGTGCTGTTCGAGGGCAACGACATCACGGCGATGTCGACGCACCAGATCATGCGGCAGGGGATGGCGATCTCGCCGGAAGGGCGGCGCGTGTTTCCGAGCCTGACGGTGCTCGAGAACCTGAAGATGGGCGGTTTCTTCGCGAGCCGTCATGAGATCGACGACGGCATCGAGCACGTGTTCAAGCTGTTTCCGCGCCTGAAGGAGCGCGCGACGCAGCGGGCCGGCACGATGTCGGGCGGCGAGCAGCAGATGCTGGCGATCGGCCGCGCGCTGATGAGCAAGCCGCGCCTGCTGCTGCTCGACGAGCCGACGCTCGGCCTCGCGCCGCTCGTGATCGCGCAGATCTTCGACATCATCCGGACGATCCGCGACGAAGGCGTCACGGTGTTCCTCGTCGAGCAGAACGCGAACAAGGCGCTCGGCGTGGCCGATCGCGGCTACGTGCTCGAAACGGGGCGCGTGGTGCTCGCGGATACGGGTGCGAACCTGCTCGCGAACGACCGGATCAAGCAGGCGTACCTCGGCGGTTGACGCCGGAAAGCCGCCGGCCTGCAACGGGCCGGCGGCGTTTTTGTCTTCGCTTTCTCATGCAAGGCCGCTTCCGGCCTTGTCTTCACGGTCCGATCCTGAACGTGCTTTTCAGTACGTCGCGCAGATGCAGCGCGGCGCGATTGCGGTCGTCGGTCAGGATGGCGATCAGGTGCGGCGGGAGGTCGGGCAGCACGATCCCGGCGACGTGGCTCGTCAGGTTGCCGGACACGCGCTCGTGTTCGATGAGGCCGACCGCGAGGCCGTTGGCGATACAGGCTTCGACCGCCGGCGAACTGGCGCTCTCGAGCAGCAACCGGTGCGCGATCTTCGCCTTCTTCAGCGCGCTCAGCGCGGTGTCGCGGTACGGGCAGCCCTGCAATTGCACGGCGATCGGCAGCGGCGCGTCGGGATTGAACTTGAAGGTCCGCGCGGCCACCCACACCGGATGTGTCTTGCCGAGCAGCTCGCCGTGCGGCGGCGCTTTCGGCACGACGGCGATCGTGATGTCCAGCTGGCCGCGGGAGAACAGCGAGAGCAGCTCGTCGCTGGAACGTGCTTCGACCGTCAGCTCGAGCAACGGCCGATCGGCCGCGAAGCGGGGCAGGAATTCCGCCATGAAGTGCGCGGCGTACGAATCGGGAATGCCGAGCCGCAACTTGCCGGTCAGCATCTGCGGCGATAGCGATTCGACGAGCCGGTCGTGGCTCAGCAGAAACTCCGTGGTGTCGCTCAGCAGCTTGTGGCCGAACTGCGTGAGTTCGACCGCCTGGTTGTTTCGCGTGAACAGGCGCTGCGCGACCATTTCCTCGAGCTTCTGGATCTGCGCGGTGACCGACGACGGGCTGCGATTCACTTGGGCGGCCGCATCCTTGAAGCGGCCCAGCTTCGCGACGGCGTGGAAGGTACGCAGCAGGTCGACGTCCAGGGTACGGGGCATGATTTTGAAATTCCGAATCAGTGATTCAGGTAATGTCGATTGACGGAATTATTGGGCCTGCCTATTCTCGGGTCAACCGACAGGCCAACCGGCAGACAACGGCAGGCAGCCGGTCGGGCGTTGCACGTATCCGGGGAATGATTCACGTCGATCAAGAACCCGCGCCTGTCCCCGGCAACCTTCCGAGAGCCGTCGCCCCATGCAGCTATTCCTGCTTCAGCTCGTTTTCGTGTTGTCGTGGAGTTCCGGCTTCATCGGCGCCAAGCTCGGCGCGGAGACGGCCGGCGCGTTCAACCTGCTGTTCTGGCGGTTCCTGCTCGTCACGCTGTGCCTCGCGGTCGTTCTCAACCGGCAGCTCGGGCGCCTGACGTGGGAGAAGCTCCGCTATCACGCGGTGATCGGCTTCCTGTCGCAGTTTCTCTATCTGGCCTGCGTATACGTCGCGATCCAGCACGGCCTGCCGCCTGGCATCGCCGCGATCGTCGCCGCGTTGCAGCCGCTCATCACGGCGGCGATGACGGCGCTGGAAGGCAGCGAGCGCAGCGGGGCACGCCAGTGGGCCGGCCTCGTCGTCGGGTTCGTCGGCGTGGGCATCGTGATCGGCGGGCAATATGCGCTGCCGGCCGGATCGGTCGGGCTCGTCATGTACCTGCTGCCGCTGGTGTCCGCGTCGGGGCTGTCGATCGCGACGATCTACCAGCGGCGCCGCGCGCTGACGGTCGCGCGCAGCAACGGGGACGGGTTGTGCCTGCCGCTGTTCGTGCAAGGCTGCGTGAGCCTGGTGCTGTTCGCGGCGAGCGGGATCGTCACGGGCGATCTGCACGTGCCGACCCAGCCGGACGTGTGGGTGTCCGTCGTGTGGCTGACGGTTTTCTCGACCTTCATGGCCTACCTGTCGCTGTGGGCGCTGCTCAAGCGCATGCCCGCGACGCGCGTGGCACCTCGTTTATCTCGAACCGCCGGTGACGCTGGCCTGGGCCGCGTGGATGTTCGGCGACAGCATCGCGATGTCGACCTATCTCGGCATCGTGGTCGTCGCGATCGGTGTGTGGCTGGCCGGCAAGCCAGACGAGCGGGCCACCCGGGCCCGGGGTGCCGGGATGGAAGCGGCCGGGCGCTGATGCGCTGGTTCTGCACGCGATTCCGGTGTAGCGTCGCGGTACTGTCACGACCTGTGAAGGAATCCGATGAAGGTCAAACGGATCGTCGCCAATATCGACACACGATCAATCGACGACGCAAAGCGCTTCTACCAGCGGATCTTCGGCCTCGACTTGCTGATGGATCACGGCTGGATCGCAACCTATGGCAATGCCGAGCAGATGGACGTGCAGATCAGCTTCGCATCGCAGGGCGGGGCGGGTACGCCGACGCCCGATCTGTCGATCGAGGTCGACGACGTCGACGAAGCGCTCGCACGCGTGCATGCCGCCGGGATTCCCGTCGAATACGGCCCGGCTGACGAGCCTTGGGGCGTGCGGCGGTTTTACGTGCGCGATCCGTTCGGCAAGCTCGTCAACGTGCTCGCGCATCGTTGATACGGGATGCGGGGGCGGCTGGGGTTCACGTGTGCAAAGCCAACCCCTTCACGGCCTTGTCGACCGCCTTTTTCGGCCCGCGCAACGCCAGCCCGACGAGGTCGGGATGTTCCGCATCGCCGGCACGAAAGACTTCGCGGTTGGCCGCGTCGTGTCCGGTAGCACTTTGACGTGATGGATTGCATGCTGATCGCGGGATGGATGTAGCCAATTTCGCTCCGATCGTAGTCAAATTGGCTACATTTCGGTAATCGGCCTGGATCGGCACACAATCGGCAACTCGGACTATGCCTTGTAGCCAATTGAGCTACAATCGTAGTCAATCATGCTACGATCCATTGCCTCGACCCTGTTTGGTGACTATCGTCGCCGCGCGCTGGGCCTGCTCCTGTTGCGGCCCGATCAGGCGTTGCACGTCCGCGAAATCGCCCGTTTGACGGGCACGACGCCCGGTACGCTGCACAAGGAACTGAGCAAGCTGGCCGAAGCCGGCATCCTGAGCCGGGATCGGCAGGGCAATCAGGTGCTCTATCGTGCCAATCGAAGTTGTCCGATCTACGAGGAACTGGCTTCGATCATGCGAAAGACCTCGGGTATGGCTGATGTGCTATCCGAAGCGCTGTTGCCCTGCGCCGAGGAAATCCGTGTGGCGTTCGTGTTCGGTTCCGTCGCGCGCGGCCAGGAGACGGCGGACAGTGACGTCGATGTGATGGTGATCGGCTCGGTCGGCTTTGCAACGGTGGTCCGGCTGTTCTACGATGCGCAGGCTACGTTGGGGCGGGACATCAATCCCAAGGTGCTGTCGGCGGACGAGTTTCGTGAGGGCGTCGCCGGGCAGGACGCATTTTTACGGGACGTGCTTGGAAAACCCAAGATTTTCTTGATTGGTAGCGACCATGACCTTGCAGAACTTGCTCGGCGTTAGTCTTGATGCAATCCGGCCGGACCGGGAACAAGCGACGCGCCTGCTGGCTGCGGCGGAACGAAATCTGGCGGATGCGCAAATCGCGGCATTGAGTAACGAAAACCGCTTTGATGCGGCGTACAAGGCGATCATGCAACTCGCGATGCTGGCGTTGCACGCGAACGGTTTTCGTACGTTGACGAGCCGGCCGGGGCACCACCAGACGGCGATCCAGACGCTTCCACAGACAATCGGTTTGCCGGTCGAGCGCATGATCGTACTGGACGCGCTGCGCAAGCAGCGCAACCTGTCCGATTACTCCGGGGATGTGGTTCAGGCGTCAGCGGTTCGCGAGTGTTTCGATAGTGCGACGGCGCTCCTGATTGACGTAAAGGCGTGGATCGACGGGAACAAGCCGGAGTTGCTGGCCGCGCAGTAGCCGTTACCGTGTCGAATCGCCAACTCGAAACGCCGATGCATCACGTATGCAATGCCAGCCCCTTCACGGCCTTGTCGACCGCTTTCTTCGGCCCGCGCAACGCCAGCCCGACGAGGTCGGGATGCTCCGCATCGCCGGCACGAAAGACTTCGCGGTTGGCCGCGTCGTGTCCGGTCGAAAACATCGCGTGGACGTAGGGCACGATCGTGAGTTCGCGCGACAGCGCCTGCCGGTGCGCGGCCTGCAGGCCGTCCAAATCGGCCGCGAACACCAGCATCGGCTGGCCCAGCATGCGGCCGTAGCGGCGTCCCGCCGCATCCTCGTAAGGCTCGCCGAGCGCTTCGGGCGCTTCAGCCGCGACGCCCGTCGCGAGAAACGCGACGACATTGAGTTTCTGCCACGCCGCGAGATCGTCGCGCACGATCAGCGCCACCTTGGTATCGAACATGATTGCTCCTCGTTGAAGCGCACATGATCGGATGCCGCGTGGGATCAGTCTGGAACGTTTGTGCACATTTGCCGGTACGCAGCCGGCGTGATCCGGTATGCGCGGCGGAACCAGCGGCCGAGGTGGCTCTGGTCGGCGAAGCCGACGTCGGCCGCGACCTGTGCGGGCGTGCGGCCGACGGCCAGCAGGCGGCGCGCGGCGCGTAGCCGCAGGCGCACCAGGTACGCGTGCGGCGACGTGCCGTACGCGCGCTGGAACAGCCGCGTCAGCCGGAACCGGTCGATTCCGGTGAAATCGACGAGTGCGTCGAGGCCGATATCGTCGCTCATGCGCGCATGCAGCAGATCGCGCGCGCGGGCAATCGCGGGCGCGACGGCATTGCCGCCGCTCGCGAGCGGGGCGCGCAATTCGCCGCCCAGCCGCGTCAGCAGGCGGTCGAGCGCCTGATCGCGTGCGAGCTTGCCCTCGTTGCCGTGGAGCGCGACGAACGCCTGCCGGATCGTGTCGACGAGGCCGCGATCGTCGACCAGCGTGTGGCCGAACGCGGCTTCGACGCCGCCGAGGCCCGGCAGATCCAGCCGGCGTGCCGCTCGCTCGACCCATGCCTGCGGGAGGTACAGCATTCCATACGTGAAGCCGCCCGCTTCGGGCGCGTGGCCATCGTGCAGCGCGCCCGGCTCGATCAGGATCGCGCGGCCCGGCACGCTTGTATGCACCGACCGGTGGCACTGGAATTGCTGCACGCCCTGTTCGGTGAAGCCGACCAGCATGTCGTCGTGATCGTGCGCATCGTATGCATGGCCGCTGAAATGCGCATGCAGGCTTTCGATGCCGGTGTCTGCATCGCGCCGAGCGACGAGCCAGTGGTCGGGTGCGTCGGCAGGTTGCATCGCTGTCGTCATGGCTCGCCTCGCTGGTCATCGTTGCCCGCCCGCTAGTGTACGCATGTCGCGGGCTGCGAGCTGTCGGGCCGGTCGGCCACGCGGCTGTATGCTGTCGATCCCTCGGCCCGCCCCATGATAAGATCGCGCGCTTTCCGCGCCGGCGCCGTTTACTCCACGGCAGCGGGCGGCAACGAACCAGCGAGGATGGCATGTCCCAGATCGTCGTCGAAGGCCTGGCGAAGACCTACCGAATCGCGGAGCGGCAGCCCGGCATGCTCGGCCTTCTGCGCCGCCGCTGGCGCGAAGTCGAAGCGCTCAAGGACGTCAGCTTCAGCCTGCGGCGTGGTGAGCTGCTTGGTTTCATCGGACCCAACGGGGCCGGCAAGTCGACCACCATCAAGATCCTGTCCGGCATCCTGCGGCCGACTTCCGGCAAGGTGATCATCGACGGCCGTGTGCCGTTCGACGACCGCATCGCGCACGTTGCGCGCATCGGCGCGGTGTTCGGGCAACGCAGTCAGCTGTGGTGGGACCTGCCCGTCATCGACGGCTTCGACCTGCTGCGCGATATCTATCGCGTCGATCCCGGCGCATATCGCCGTACGCGCGACGCGCTCGTCGCGATGCTGCGCCTCGAAAGCCTGCTCCACCAGCCGGTGCGCCAGTTGTCGCTCGGGCAACGGATGCGCGCCGAAATTGCCGCGGCGCTGCTGCATGAACCGCCGATCCTGTTTCTCGACGAACCGACCATCGGCCTCGATGCACCGTCGAAGCTCGCGGTGCGCGAATTCGTCAAGACGCTGAACCGCGAGCGTGGCGTGACTGTGTTGCTGACGACACACGACATGCACGACATCGAGGCGCTCGCGGAGCGTGTGATCGTCATCGGGCATGGCCGCGTACTCGCTGACCAGCCGTTCGATGCACTGCGCGCCGGCGTGCTGTCCGACCGCCGCATCCTGGTCGATTTCGCGGAGGAGGCCCCAGAGCTCGACATCGCCGGTGCGCAGTTGCTGCGACGCGAGGGGCGCACGGTCGAGCTCGCGTTCGATCCTGGCGTCATCGGTGCGCCCGCGCTTGTCGCGCGCATCGCGGCCGAGCATGCGGTCGATGACATCCGCGTCGAGCAGCCGGCGATCGAGGAGGTCATCGCACGCTTCTATCGCCTGCATGGCGCGACGGAAGCGTAAGCCGATGGACGTCCTGCGCCCGTACGCCGCGGCCTTCTCGGCACGCTTCAAGACGCTGCTCCAGTATCGCGCGGCCGCCCTCGCGGGCTTCATGACGCAATGCTGGTGGGGCGCGCTCAAGGTGATGATCTACGCGGCGTTCTATCGTCACGCGACGCACGCGCAGGCGTCGATGACGCTCGAGCAGGTGATTACCTACACGTGGATCGCGCAGGCGCTGTTCGCGCTGCTGCCCTGGGCGGGCGACCCCGATGTCGCGGCGGCGGTGCGGACCGGCGCGGTCAGTTATGACCGGTTGCGCCCGGTCGATACGTATACGTGGTGGTACGTGCGGGCGATGGCGTGGATGAGCGCGCGGGCGCTGCCGCGCGTCGTGCTGATGTTCGTCGCGGCGGCGATCGCACTGCCGCTCGCCGGTTTCGGCGAATGGGCATGGCAGCCGCCGGCGGACGCCGCGCGGGCCGTGCTGTTCATCGTGTCCGTGCTGCTGATGATCGGGCTCGCCGCCGCCTTCGTGATGCTGCTCAACCTGTGTATCGCCGCGACACTGACCGATCGCGGGATCAACACGCTCGCGCCCGCGTTCGTGATCCTGTTCTCGGGCAACCTGATTCCGCTCGGCCTGTTTCCGGACTGGCTGCAACCGCTGATGATCGCCCAGCCGTTCGCCGGAATGCTCGACATCCCGTCGCGGATCTACGTCGGTACGCTGAGCGGGGACGCAGCCTGGGCCGGGCTCGCACTGCAGGCGTTCTGGATCGCCGCCTTCGTCGCGCTGGGGCGTATCGCGATGGGCCGCGTGATGGCGCGGCTTCACCTGCAGGGAGGCTGAGCCGATGAATACCGCTCGCCTGCTGTTCCGCTATTTCGTGACATCGATTCGTGCGCAACTTCAGTATCCGGCATCGAGCCTGATGCTCTGCGCGGGCACGTTCCTGACGACCATCATCGAACTGGCCGGCATCTGGGCGCTGTTCGACCGGTTCGGCGACGTGCAGGGCTGGCGCTTCGGCGACATCTGCATGTTCTTCGGGATGGTCAGCGTCAGCTTCGCGATTGCCGATTTCATCAGCCGCGGGTTCGATGTATTCGGCAGCGACTTCATCCGGACGGGCGACTTCGACCGCCTGCTGCTGCGCCCACGCACGGCCACGTTGCAACTGATCGGCCATGACTTCCGGTTGCGCGTGATCGGGAGGTTGCTGCAGGGCATCGTCGTGCTGGTCGTCGCGACGCGCGCGCTCGACTTCGACTGGAATGCCGTGGCGATCGCGTTGGCCGTGTGGACGATCGCCGGCGGCGTCGCGTTGTTCTTCGGGCTGATGGTGTTGCAGGCGACGCTCGCGTTCTGGACCGTCGAAAGCCTGGAAGTCGTCAATGTCGTCACGTACGGCGGCGTTCAGGCCGCGCAGTTTCCGATCAGCCTCTACGCGGGCTGGCTCCGCCATTTCCTGACCTTCGTCGTGCCGATCGCGTGCATCGCATATTTCCCGGTGCTGGCGATCCTCGGCAAGCCCGACCCGCTCGGCGCACCGCGCTGGTTCCTGCCGCTCGCGCCGGCTGTTGCGTTCGTATTCCTGGGCGCGTGCTTCGTCGCGTGGCGGTTCGGGGTGCGCAAGTACACGTCGACGGGTACCTGAGCGACGCGTCACGGCTTGTTCGTCACGCGTGACCGGCGTGGACGCCGCGGCGTGTTGATCGATCCGGAATCCGGATCATGTTTCCGTCGCGCCAGGCCGTCGAACCGGCGCGACGGAACGTGCATCAGCGAAGCAGGGCACCGTCCCCCACCGTCACAACGCCCGTTCGATCGCCTGCCCCAGCAGCGCCAGGCCGAGATCGATCTCTTCCTCGCTGACGGTCAGCGGCGGCGCGATCCGGAACACGCCGCCCATGCCTGGCAACTGCACGATGTTCATGCTGAGCCCGAGGTTCATGCATTCGCGCGTGATCTTCGCGCCGAGCCCGTCCGCCGGTTCCTTCGTCCGGCGATCCTTGACGATCTCGACACCGAGCAGCAGCCCGCGTCCGCGCACGTCGCCGATGCAGTCGAAACGCTCCATCAGGTCGAGCAGACCGCGCCTGAGCCGGTCGCCCATCACGTTCGCTCGAGCGACGAGCCCGTCGCGCTGCACCACGTCCAGCACGCGCAGGCCGACGGCCGCCGGCAGCGGGTCCGACACGTGCGTCGTGTAGAACAGGTAGCCGAGTTCGTGCGCGCGTTCCTCGATCGCCGCGGACGTCACGATCGCCGCGAGCGGCAGCCCCGCGCCGAGCGTCTTCGACAGCGTCAGGATGTCGGGCGTCACGCCGTCGCGCTGGCACGCGAACATCGTGCCGGTGCGCCCGACGCCCGTCTGCGCTTCGTCGAGGATCAGCAGCATCCCGCGTTCCTCGCACTTGCGCTGGAGCGCCGCCATATAGCCTTCCGGCAGCTCGATGATCCCGCCCGAACTGAGGATCGGCTCCGCGATGAACGCGGCGAGGTTGCCGCTCGACTGGCGGTCGATCAGGTCGAACGCGTAGTCGAGTTCGGCGAGATAGTCGTACGTGCCGTTGCGCTCGAAGCGCGGCCGGTAGGTGAACGGTGCGGGAATCGCGAACGAGCCGACGGCGGCCGGGCCGACGCCCTTGCGGCCGGCGCTGTACGTGGCCGATGCGGCGGCGCCCGTCATCCCGTGCCACGACTGCGCGAAGCCGACGATCTCGTACTTGCCGGTGACGAGCTTCGCCATCCGGATCGCCGCTTCGTTCGATTCCGCGCCGGTGCTGAGCAGCAGCGCGCGATCGAGCCCGTCGGGCGTGATGTCGGCGAGGCGCGTCGCGAGGTCGACGACCGGCCGCGACAGCATCCCGCTGAACAGATGGTCGAGCTTGCCCGCGTATTCGCCGATCACGGAGACGATCTCCGGATGGCTGTGGCCGAGCACCGCGCTCATCTGCCCCGACGTGAAATCGAGGATCGCGCGGCCGTCGGCGTCGTAGACGAAGCTGCCTTTCGCGCGCTCGATGATCATCGGCTCGAACGTGCCGCCGTAGCGGACCAGGTGCTGCCTGGCGTTGCGCCAGAAGGTCGGGTCGTCGTTCAGGGACATCGGGCATCTCCGGGCAAAAGGGCAGGGGGCGCTTGCAGTCTAGGCGTGCGTCTGGTTTGATGGAAACGAATAGTTCTTATGCAAGGTAGAAAAGGAGCTAATACCTTGGGGCTTTCGCTTGAAATCGACCTGCTGCGCTCGTTCGTCGTGATCGCGGAGGTGCGTGCGCTCAGCCGCGCGGCCGCGCGTGTCGGCCGCACCCAGTCCGCGCTCAGCCAGCAGATGAAGCGGCTCGAGGAGGCCGTCGACCAGCCGCTGTTCCAGCGCACCGGGCGCGGCGTGGTGCTGACCCATCCGGGTGAGCGGCTGCTCGTGCATGCGCAGCGCATCCTGAGGCTGCACGACGAGGCGATGGCCGACCTGTGCGGCACGGGGTTGTCGGGGACGATCCGCTTCGGGTGCCCGGACGATTACGCGGAGGTGTGGCTGCCGTCGCTGCTGCGGCAGTTTTCGAGCCAGCATCCGCAGGCGATCGTCGAGGTCGTGTGCGGGCCGACGCCGCGGCTCGTCGAACAGCTGGAGAAACGTGCGGTCGACCTGGCGATGATTTCATTGCCGGACGACGGCGCGAACGACGACATCATTCGCCGCGAGCAACTGGTCTGGATCGGCTATCCGGGGCTGGAACCCGGGCATTTCGATCCGCTGCCGCTTGCTTTGTCCGATCGCGACACGCTCGACCACATCGCGGCCTGCGAGGCGCTGGAGCGCGCCGGCCGTCACTACCGCGTCGCCTACGCGAGCAGCAGTCTCGCGGGGCTGATCGCGCTGGTGCGTTCGGGGCAGGCGTTCGCGGTGATGACGCAGACGGCGGTACCGGCCGACCTGGCGATCGTCACCGGCGATCCGCGCCTGCCGCCGTTGCCTGCCGTGGGCATTACGCTGAGGTTCGATCGCAAGCGGCCGTCGCATCTGACGGCGGCGTTCGCCGAACATATCCGGCTCACGCTGCCGCTGTTGTGATGCGCGCGGCCGCCGCGCCGCGGCGTCACTCGACCGTCGACGAAGCCGACACCCGTGCCGGGTCATGCGCATCCGGTGCCGCCTCCACCCCCGCCTCCACATCACGCACGCGGATCGCCGCCTGCATGCCCGACAGCTTGAGTTCGGTTTCCTGATATTCGTTGACCGGCTCGGAATCGGCGACGATGCCGCAGCCCGCGAACAGCCGGCAGGCCCCGCCGTCGACCAGCGCGGAGCGCAGCGCGACGATGAAGTCGCCGTTGCCGTGCGCGTCGATCCAGCCGACGGGCGCCGCATACCAGCCGCGATCGAATCCTTCATGCGCGCGGATGTGGTCGAGCGCCGCGTCGCGTGGATGGCCGGCCACCGCCGGCGTCGGGTGCAGCGCCGCGATGACCTGCAAGAGCGTCGCGTCCGCCTTCAGCGTCGCGCGGATCGGCGTGCTCAGGTGCTGCAGCCTCGGCAGCCGGTGCAGCGACGGTTCCCCGGGCACGTCGAGCGCGCGCGACAGCGGCGTGAGCGCGGCGCGGATCGCGTCGACGACGAGCGCGTGTTCGAGCCGCTCCTTGGCGGAAGCCATCAGGGCCGCGCCGAGTGCGCGATCGTCGTCGGGCGTGGTGCCGCGCCGGATCGTCCCGGCCAGCGCATGCGTGCGCACGTCGCCGGCCGCGACACGCGCGAGCCGTTCCGGCGTGGCGCCGACGAAGCAGGCGCCTTCACGGCGGACCGCGAACAGGTGCGCGTGCGCGTCGCGCGTGCGCAGCCGGCGCAGCAGCGGCGCGATGGCAATGGGCCGCGCGTATTGTTCGAGCACGTCGCGCGCGAGCACGACCTTGCCGAACGCGCCGCCGTGGATCGCGTCCACCGCGCGCCGGACTTCGTGCTGCCATTCGCTCGCCTGCAGCGCCTGCGTGTGCAGCAGATGCGGTGCAGCGTCGTCGCGGGCGGCCGCGAGCGTGCCGAGCGACTCGATGCGCGCGAGACACGCATGCGCGAGCGCGGCAGGATCGTCGTGCGCGGCGACGACGTGCTGGCAGACGGCCCAGTGCGCGTCGCCTTCGCGCACGATCAGCAGCGTCGCCACCGTCATGCTGGCGTCGGGAAACGGCGCCCAGTGCGCGCTGCGCGCGCCGCGCGGATCGAACCGGAAGCCGCCGACGGCGCGCGGCGGCTGCGGGCCGGCCGTCACGGCATCGCGAACGAGCGTGCGCCAGCGCGCATCGATCTGCGCGAAGCGCGTGTCGCCGGTGGCGGTCAGTTCGAGCGCGCTGTCCCAGCCGAACAGCGTGACGGATGCATCGCCGGCTTCGTGGAAGAACCACGGCGTGGCCCCGTCGTCCCACGCGGCGATCAGGTCGAAGAAGTCGAGCGGCCGCACCGGCACCGACACCGACGCGAGCGTCGGCGTGCCGGTGTCGGCGGCGCGGCGGGCCGCACGGGCGAACGTGTCGTGCAGCAGCGGGAGGCCGGCGTTCATGCGAGCCCCCGTTGCCGGCGCCAATGCTGCGTCTGCTGCGCGATGTACCACGCGATCAGGCCGGCGAACAGCGTCTCGACGTAGTCGCCGTCGAGGCCCGCCTGTTCGGCCCAGCGGCGCCGGTCGGGCAGCATCGCGGCCACGCGTTCCGGCGCGGCGATGCTCGCTTCGTCGGGCTTGAAGCGCGATGCGGCCTTCACGTATTGCATGCGCCGGCCGAGCGCGTCGATGATGTCGGCGTCCAGGCGATCGATGGCTTCGCGAATGTCGGGCAGCCCCGTGCAGGCGTCCGGTGTTTTCATGTGTACTCCTTTCCGTAACGAAGGGATTGGTCGATCCGTTCGACCAGATGCGCGATCAGCGCCGGGTACTGGTGCCGCAGGTAGAAGTGGTCGCCGCTGAACGTCTCGATGCGGATCGGGCGCGACGCGACGTCCTGCCACGCGCGCGCTTCGTCGTCGTCGAGCTCGGAATCGGCCAGCGGCAGCATCACGCCGAGCGGCGTGTCGAGCCGCGGCGGCCGGTCGCGGCGATACGTCTCGATCGCACGGTAGTCGTGGCGGATCATCGGCAGGTAGATCGCGCGCATCTCCGGATCGGCGAGCAGCGCGGCGTGCTCGCCGGACAGCCGCGCGACATCGGCCACGAGCGCGTCGTCGGATTGCAGGTGCAGATCGGACAGGCGCTGACGATGCGGCGGCGGCAACGCGGATACGGCCAGGTAAAGCGGGGCCGCGCCGCGTGCCTCGAGCCGCGCCGCCACCTCGTACGCGAGCGCCGCGCCGAGGCTGTGCCCGAACAGCACGAGCGGCGCGTGCGCATAGCGTTGCAGCGCGTCGGCGGCGGGGCCGGCGAGGGCGTCGATCGTCGTCAGGCACGGTTCGCCGAAGCGTTCCTCGCGGCCCGGATACTGCAGCGCGAGCAGGTCGACGTCCCATGGCAGCGCGCGGCTCCAGTTGCGAAAGAAATTCGCGGTGCCGCCTGCATGCGGGAAACACACGAGCTGCGCGCGCGGGCACGGCGACAGGCGCAGCTCGCGGATCCAGTTCGAACCGGTCGGTCGCGCGCTCATGCGGCCGCCGCCTGCAACTGGCGGCGCAGCAGGTCGCGCAGCGATTTCTTGCTGGTCTTGCCGATGCCGGTTTCCGGGAAGCGCGGCATGAACTCGATGCGATCGGGAATCTTGAAGGCGGCGAGCCCGCAGTCGCGCAGGTAGCGTTTCAGCACCAGCCTGGACGGCGCGGGTGCGCGTGCGACGACGAATGCGCACGTGCGCTCGCCGAGCAGCGGGTCGGGCATCGCGACCACCGCCGCGTCATGCACCTGTGGGTGCGCGAGCAGCAGGTTCTCCACTTCCTCGGCGGAGACCTTCTCGCCGCCGCGATTGATCTGGTCCTTGTCGCGGCCTTCGACGACGAGGTCGCCGTCGGCGGTGCGCCGCACGCGGTCGCCGCTGCGATAGAAGCCGTCGGCCGTGAACGCGGCTGCATTGTGCTCGGCGAGCCGGTAGTAGCCGCGTATCGTGTACGGGCCGCGCACCTGCAACTCGCCGATCTCGCCGGGTGCGACCGGTTCTCCGGCGTCGTCGACGATGCGCACTTCGTCGCCGTCCGACACGGGTCGGCCCTGCGTATGCGCGATCCGTTCGGGCGAATCGTCGAGCCGCGTGCAGCAGATGAGCCCTTCGGCCATCCCGAACACCTGTTGCAGCCGGCAGCCGAGCACGGGCGTCACGCGCGCGGCCGCGTGGTCCATCAACCGCGCGCCGCCGACCTGCAGCACGCGCAGGCTCGACAGGTCGGCCCGGCGTTGCGGCTGTTCGTCGAGCCACAGCAGCGCGAGCGGCGGCACGAGCGCGGTATGCGTGACGCGTTCCTGCGCGATCAGCGCGAAGCTCTGTTCGGGCTCGGGCCGCCCGGTCGCGACCACGCGGCCGCCCGCGAGCAGCGCACCGATTGTGCCGGGGCAGCACAGCGTGAAGTTGTGCGCCATCGGCAGCGCGGCGAGATAGACGGTGCCGGCGTCGAATCCGCTCGCGACGCTGCACGCACGCACGTTGTACAGGTATTCGCGATGGCGGCGCGGGATCAGCTTCGGCGTGCCGGTCGTGCCGCCCGACAGCTGGAAGCATGCGATGTCGTCGGCGCGTGCCGCGCATTCGCGCAGCGGCGGCGCGTCGTACAGCGCGTCGAATGGTGTGAACGCGTGATCGTCGCCGTCCATCACGACGTGCTCGAGCGTCGGGCAGTCGGCCTGCAACGCGGCCGCGAGCGGCCGGCAGTCGAACTCGCCGAGGTGTGCCGCGCACAGATACGCGCGCGCGCCGGCGAAGCGGCAGAACGCGCCGATCTCGTAGTGCCGTTGGGCAGGCAGCGCGAGCACCGGCCGCACCCCGAGCTGGAACAGCGCGAAGCAGGTTTCGATGAAGCGTGCGCCGTTCGGCAGATGGACGACGACCGCGTCGCCGCGCGCCAGGCCCAGGCGCGCGAGGCCGCCCGCAAGCTGGCGGATGCGTGCCAGCAGGTCGCGATAGCCGAGCCGGCAGGTGCCGTCAACGACCGCGAGCGCGTCGGGCGCGCGCTGCGCTTGCGCGTCGAGCGCCTCGAAGAACGTCGTGTCCTGCCAGTAGCCGGCGTCGCGATAGCGGTGCGCGAAGTCGTCGGGCCAGTCGGGCGCGTCGGCCGGGATGGCCGGCGCCACGGAGGGAAGGGAAGAGTGCATGCGCTGACCTTGGGTTCCGGCAAGTTGTCAAAAAATGTAAATGAGAGGTATTATCATTTGTAACAAGTGCCGCGATAACGTCGTTTCTTTCGATATCGCGGCAATTTCATTCGATCGGGCGCCTGTCGCGCGGCGCCCGCCCGGCCCGGCCGGAGAATCGGCCGGTTGCCGCCGGCGCGTGCCGGGCCGCGCGTGCCGCCTAACCAACGGACCTCCGATGAGCTCGACCTCCTTCGCTTCGTCACGACGTCACCCGCCGGTGCTCGTGCCCGGCAATCATCCGGGCGTGGTGCACATCGACGCGGGCATGAAACTCATGAGCGGCACGCTGTGCTCGGACAGCCGCGACTGGTACGAGGAGCCGCTCGAAAAAGGGCTGAAGCTCGTCCTCGTGCAGAGCGGGCAGTTGCGCTGCCGCGTGCCGGGCCAGCCCGAGCAGTGCATCAAGGGGCCGGGCCTGTGCGTGATCGCCAACGACGGCGAATTCACGACGCACCAGATCTACGACCGCGACGTGCCGCTGCGCTACACGATCGTGCAGCTCGGCCTCGATGCGCTCGACCGCAACCTGAGCCTGTTGCCGGAGAAGATGCTCGCGCCGACGGGCGGCGATCCGCGCATCGTCAGTTGCCCGGCATCGAAGGCGCTGCAGGCGCTCGCGGTACAGATCGCGACGTGCCCGTTCGAGGGCGCGGTGCGCGAGTACTACCTGAAGGCCAAGGCGTTCGAGCTGACCGCGCTGAGCGCGCAGCTGCTGGCGACGCAGCGGCAGTTCGCGCCGGCCGACGTGCGCGTCACGTCGTCGGACGTCGAGCGCGTGTACGCGGCGAGCGACATCCTCACGCGCGAGCTCCAGCAGCCGCCGACGCTCGATGCGCTCGCGGGCCGGGTGGGGATGAATTCGCGCAAGCTGACGGCCGGCTTCCGCAAGGTGTTCGGCACGAGCGTGTATGCGTACCTGCAGGAATACCGGCTGCGGACCGCGCACGCGATGCTGTGCGCGGAGGACGCGAACGTGTCGACCGTGGCGTACCGCGTCGGCTACAGCCCCGCGCATTTCTCGATCGCGTTCCGCAAGCGCTACGGCATTTCGCCGAGCGACATTCGCGCATCGTCGAACGCGATCGACGATGCCGAACTGGAGAGCGCGGCAATCTAAAACAACTGACCGGCCGCCTAAAGCAATCGACCGGGCTCATGGGCGTGAATGAGATAGATTCTCATTCACGGGTGGCCGCCGCCGCGCGGATCCGCCATCGAACGACCCATACAAGGCGTGCCCATGAGCCAGACCGCTGTCGATTCAACCATCGATCATTCCGATCCTTCCTGTTTTTCTCCCATTGCCTTTCGCTCGCAGCTCGTCGCGATGATCGCGGCGCTGCTCGACGAGCCCGTCGACGAAATCGCGTCGCTCGACGATGAC
The DNA here is from genome assembly GCF_001411495.1 of Burkholderia cepacia ATCC 25416. Lineage (NCBI taxonomy): Bacteria > Pseudomonadati > Pseudomonadota > Betaproteobacteria > Burkholderiales > Burkholderiaceae > Burkholderia > Burkholderia cepacia. Next base: position 2,375,102 of record NZ_CP012982.1, read on the forward strand.
GAGGACCTGCTGAGCTGCGGCCTCGATTCGATCCGGCTGATGTATCTGCAGACGCGCGTGAACCGGCTCGGCTACGCGCTGACGTTCGACGCGCTCGCGCGTACGCCGACGCTCGGCGCGTGGGCCGAGCTGCTCGCGAATGCGCCGCGCGGCGCATCCGCGGCGCCCGACGTCGAAGCCGCCGAGGCCGCCGAGGCGGTCGATGTCGACGTGCATGCGCCGTTCGACTTGTCCGCGGTGCAGCAGGCGTACTGGCTTGGCCGCGGCGACGGTGAAGTGCTCGGCAACGTGAGCTGCCACGCATTCCTCGAGTTTCGCAGCCGCGCGATCGATCCCGTTCGTCTCGATGCGGCGTGCCGACTCGTGCGCGAACGCCATCCGATGCTGCGTGCGCGCTTTGCCGGCGGCCGCCAGCAGATCGTCGCGGCACCCGAGGCGCCGGTGTTCGCGCATGCGGACTGGCGCGACCGGACGCCCGCCGAAGCGGAAACCGAATGGGTGTCGCTGCGCGCGTTCCGGTCGCACGAATGTCTCGACGTCGAGCACGCGCAGGTCTTCATGATGGGCCTCGCGCAGATGCCCGGCGGCGAGGATCGCGTGTGGCTGAGCGTGGACCTGCTCGCGGCCGACGTGGACAGCGTGCGGCTGCTGATGCAGGAGATCGGTGCCGCGTATGCCGAGCCGTCGGCGTTGCCCGACGCGCCGTCGACGTGGTTTCCGACCTGGCTCGCGCGTCGCGCGGCCGATACGCGCGATGCGCGGGCCGCGGCGCGCGATGCATGGCAGGCGCGGCTCGCGACACTGCCGGAAGGGCCGGCGCTGCCGCTCGCCCGTGCGCCGGAAACGATCCGCGCGCCGCGTTTCAGCCGCGTCACGCATACGCTGAGCACGGCCGAACTGACGCGCCTGCAGGCGCGGGCCGCGCAGCATGGCGTCACGCTGTCGTCGGTGTTCGGTGCGGCGTTCGCCGCGGTGCTCGCGCGCTGGAGCGGCCGGCAGGCGTTCCTGCTCAACGTGCCGCTGTTCGACCGGCACGGCGATGCGCCCGATCTCGGCCGCGTGATCGCCGATTTCACGACGCTGCTGCTCGTCGAATGCGACATGCGCGCCGACGCGAGCGCGGCCGACACGGTACGCGCGTTCCAGCAGCGGCTGCACGGCGCGATCGCGCAGGCTGCGTATCCGGCGCTCGACGTGCTGCGCGATGCACGCAGGCAGGGCGCGCCGCGCGCGGCGCCCGTCGTGTTCTCGTGCAATCTCGGCGACGCGCCGTTCGTGCCCGACGCATTCGCGCGCGTGTTCGGCGATCTGCACGACATGATTTCGCAGACGCCGCAGGTGTGGCTCGATCACCAGCTCTATCGCGTGCCGGACGGCGCGTTGCTCGCATGGGACAGCGTCGACGGCCTGTTTCCCGACGGGATGGTCGATGCGATGTTCGGCGCGTATGTCGCGCTCGTGCAGGCGCTGTGCGATCGCGACTGGCGGCTGCCGATCGCGGTCGAACTGCCGTCCGCGCAGCGACGCGTGCGCGATGCGCTCAACGCGGTGCCCGCTCCCGCGCGGCCGCGCACGCTGCATGCCGACTTCTTTGCATCGGCCGCGCGCGAGCCGGCGGCCGTCGCATTGCGGTGCGCCGAGCGCGTGGTGACGCGCGGCGAACTGGCCGCGCAGGCGCTGGCGATCGCGGGTGGCCTGCGTGCCGCCGGCATCGGTCACGGCGATGCCGTCGAGATCAGTCTGCCGCGCGGGCCGGAACAGGTGGCCGCGGTGTTCGGCGTACTGGCCGCCGGCGCGTGTTACGTGCCGCTCGACATTGCGCAGCCGGCCGCGCGCAAGGCACTGATCGAACGCGCGGCCGGCGTGAAGGCCGCGATCGGCGATACGGCGCACGCGGATGCGCCGCTGCCGCGCTTCGATGTTGCATCGCTGATGAAACATGCGCCGCTGGCCGCGCCGCTCGCGGTGGCGCCGCAGGCCACCGCGTACGTGATCTACACGTCCGGTTCGACGGGCGTGCCGAAGGGTGTCGAGATGACGCACGCGGCGGCGCTCAACACGATCGACGCAATCGATGCACTACTCGGCGTGCGTGCGCAAGACCGGCTGCTCGCGGTATCGGCGCTCGATTTCGACCTGTCGGTGTACGACCTGTTCGGCGTGCTCGGTGCCGGCGCCGAGCTCGTGCTGCCGACCCAGGACGACGCGCGCGACGCGGCGCGCTGGATCGACCTGATCGCGCAGCATCGCGTGACGCTGTGGAATTCGGCGCCCGCGCTGCTCGAAATGGCGCTGGCGGTGCCCGCCGCGGCCGACGCATGCCGCAGCGTGCGCGCGGCGCTGCTGTCCGGCGACTGGATCGCGCTCGACCTGCCGGCGCGCCTGCGCGAACGATGCGGCGACGCATGTGCGTTCCATGCGCTCGGCGGCGCGACCGAGGCCGGCATCTGGTCGAACGTGCAGACGGTGCGCGACGTGCCGCCGCACTGGCGTTCGATTCCGTATGGCCGGCCGTTGCCGGGGCAGGCCTATCGCGTCGTCGATACCGACGGCCGCGATGTGCCGGATTACGTGCCGGGCGAACTGCTGATCGGCGGCGACAGTCTCGCGCGCGGCTACCGCAACGATCCCGAGCTGACCGCGCAGCGCTTCGTGCAGCACGCGTCGGGCCGCTGGTACCGCACGGGCGACCGTGGCCGCTACTGGCCCGACGGCACGCTCGAATTCCTGGGGCGCGAGGATCGCCAGGTGAAGGTGCGCGGGCACCGGATCGAACTGGGCGAGATCGAGGCCGCGCTGGCCGCGCATCCGCAGATCGACGGTGCGTGCGCGAGCGTCGTGAATGGCGAAGTTGCGCGCATCGTCGCCGCGTTCGTGCCGGCCGATTGCGGTGCCGCTTGCGTTGCCGATGCAGCGCCGTCGTCGCTCGCGGAGGCCGACCTGGCCGATACGGTTGAGGCGGAAGCGGCCGTTGCGCGCGCCGTCGCCGATCGGCTGCTCGATGGCGGCGCGGGCTTGCCGCCGTCGTTGCGTGCGCACCGGCACGCGAAAAGCGATGCGTCGATCTCCATCGACGGTGCGCTCGATCGGCTCGACTGGTATGCAACCGATCTCGACGATCTGACGGCGTCGCTGCGCGCGCTCGCAGCCGATCCGGATACCGCCGCGCAGCGCGTGCCGCTGGACCCATGCGTGGCACCGCTTGCGTTCGCGACGCGTTTGCCGGACGGCGCGCGCGCGCTGCGCGAGTTTGCCGGCGCGCTGGAGGCACAGGCCGCTGCACGCACGGGGCTGCTGCGGGTCGCGGTGGTCGACGCCCGCGCCGGGCAATGGTTCGAAGCGGGCCTCGGTGTGCTCGACGATCCACGTTTCGATGTGACGCTGTTTGACGTGTCGCCGGGGCTGCTGCACACCGCACAGGCACGCTTCACCCTTACGAGGCCCGCGCTTCAGGCGATGCAGGACGGCTTGTTGCCCGCGCGGCATCTCGGCGAATTCGATTGCGTGATCAGTTTCGCGGCCGCGCATCTGCGCGACGATCCGCGCGATACGTTCCGGATCGCGGCAGCGTTGCTGGCGCAGGATGGCCGCCTGCTGTTCGCCGACGTGCTGCGCGACTCGCCGTTGCGTGAACTCGTCGCGAGCGTGGCGGGTGATGCGTCGTTGCCGCGGCCGTTCACGCCCGATGCGATCGCCGCCGCCGCGCATGCGTGCGGTTTTGCGCTCGACTCCCGAAGCTGGCGTTCGAACGCATTCGCGTGCATCGACGCGCGCCGTACCGGCGAACCGGCCGCGCAAGCGGCGCTGGCCGACTGGCTGCGCGACCGCTTGCCCGACGCGATGCGCCCCGATGCGCTGTGGTGCATCGCGCGCTGGCCGCTCAACGCGAACGGCAAGATCGACCGGCGGGCGGTGGGCGAGGCGCTCGCGCGCGCGCTCGGCGACGCACCTGCCGCCCACGATGCATTCGTGCCGGCCGACGAACGGCAGGCGACGCTGCTCGCATGCTGGGAGCACGCGCTCGGCCGCCCGGCGAACGCGCGCGACGCGACGTTCTTCGCGCTCGGCGGCGACAGCCTGCTCGCGACGCGCCTGCTCGCGCAACTGCGCGAGCGGCTCGGCGTGCGGGTCGGGATGGCGGCGTTCTACCGGCAGCCGACGCTCGCGGGTCTCGCCGCGCAGCTCGACGAGGCCGCACCGGCCGCGCCGGCCCTGCAAGCCTCGCAGGCCGACGGCGACACGCCGGTTGCGACGATCGAGGAGGGCGTGCTGTGAGCTTCGATGACGTGCTCGATCTTTGCCGCGAACGCCGGATCGAACTGTGGTGCGACGACGGCGGCCAGTTGCGCTATCGCGCGCCGGCCGGTGCGCTCGATGCGGACCTCGCCGCGCGCATCAAGGCCGAACGCGACGCGTTCGTCCGCTTCCTGCAGGACGGCGCATGGCGCTGCGATCCGGTGCGCCGGCACGAGCGGTTCGCACTGACGCCGGTGCAGGCCGCGTACGTGCTCGGCCGCCACGAATCGTTCGAGTTCGGCGGCAATGCGTGCCATCTGTACGTCGAATATGGCGAGCCCGCGAATCTCGACTGCGTGCGCTTCGAGGCGGCGTGGAACGCGTGCGTCGCGCGGCATCCGATGCTGCGCGCGATCGTCGAGGACAACGCATGGCAACGCGTGCTGCCCGACGTGCCGTGGCAGCCGCTCACAGTGCACGACCTGCGCGATGCCGACGCGAACGCGTTCGACGCGCACGTGAAGCGCGTGCGCGAGCGTCTCGACCATGCGGTGCACGCGCTCGACCGCTGGCCGGTGCTGCAGCCGGAAGTGAGCCTCGGGCCGGACGGTGCGGTGCTGCACCTGTCGGTCGATTTCACGCTGATCGACTACGCGAGCCTGCAATTGCTGCTCGCCGAATGGCGGCGCCGCTACGACGACCCGCAGTGGCAGCCCGAGGCGCTCGACGCGACGTTCCGCGACTACGTCGTCAATGAAGCCCATGCCGGCACGCGCGCGGAACATGCGCGCGACAAGGCGTGGTGGCTTGCGCGCATCGACGATCTGCCGCCGCGCCCCGATCTGCCGGTGGTGCCCGCGATGCCGTCCGGCGCACGGCCGCGCTTCACGCACCGGCATGCGCGGCTCGATCGTGCGCAATGGGCCGCGCTGAGCGGCCACGCGAGCCGCTTCGGCTTGAGCGCGGCGAGTGTCGCGCTGGCCGCGTTCGCCGAAGTCGTCGGCCGCTGGAGCCAGTCGCCCGCGTTCTGCCTGAACCTGACGGTGCTGAACCGGCCGCCCGTGCATCCGCGCATCGACGCGGTGCTCGGCGATTTCACCGCGCTGAGCCTGCTCGCGGTCGACGTGACGCACGGGCGCGATTTTGTCGAGCGCGCCCGCACGATCGGCGCGCGGATGTTCGACGACCTCGACCATCGTGCGTTTACCGGTGTCGACGTGATGCGCGAACTCGCGCGACGGCGCGGCAAGGATGCGGCGCTGATGCCGGTGGTGTTCACGAGCGGCATCGGCAGTGTCGGCCGGCTGCTCGGCGAGCACGCGGCCCGCGCCGAGCCGCCGCGCTACATGATCAGCCAGACGCCGCAGGTGTGGCTCGACTGCCAGGTGACCGATCAGTTCGGCGGCCTGGAAATCGGCTGGGACGTGCGCGACGACCTGTTTCCGGACGGGATGCCCGCGGCGATGTTCGACGCGTACGTCGCCCTGCTGGGCCGGCTCGCCGCCGACGCGGCGTGGTGGTCGCGCGCGGGCGACATCGTGCTGCCGTCCGCTGCGCCCGCCGCCGGGATCCATCCGGATGCGGATACGCACATCGCGGCCGGCTTCGCCGCGCAGGCGTTGCGTACGCCCGACGCGCCGGTGGTGATCGATGCGCAGGGGGCGCGCACGTATCGCGACGTCGCGCAGCACGCGGCGGCGCTGCGGTCGGCGCTCGAACAGGCCGGCGTCGCCGCGGGCGATACCGTCGCGGTGCTGATGCCGAAATGCGCGCACCAGCTCGTGGCCGTGCTCGCGATCGTCCAGGCGGGCGCCGCGTACGTGCCGGTCGACAGCCGCCAGCCGGCGCTGCGGCAACAGGCGATCCTGCGCAATGCGCGGGTGCGTGCGGTTGTCAGCGTGCAGGCGCTCGAGTTCGAACACGACGGGTGCGTGCGCATCGATGTCGATGCAGTGCCGGTCGATCCGCAATGGCCGCCGCGCGCCGCGCGCGACATTCCCGGCGACGCACTCGCGTACGTGATCTATACGTCGGGCTCCACCGGCGAGCCCAAGGGCGTGATGCTGAGCCACGCGGCCGTCTGCAACACGCTGGCCGACATCAGCGCGCGCCATGAAGTCGGCGACGGCGACGTGGTGCTCGGCCTGGCCGAGTTGAGCTTCGACCTGTCCGTCTACGACTTCTTCGGCGCGACCGCACGCGGCGCGTGCATCGTGCTGCCCGATCCGGCGCGCGGCAACGATCCGTCGCATTGGGCCGCGCTGATGGCGCGCCATCGCGTGACGCTGTGGAATTCGGTTCCCGCGCAAGGGCAGATGCTGATCGATTACGTCGAAGGCGAACCGGCGCTCGATGTGCCGGGCCCGCGCCGCGTCCTGTGGTCGGGCGACTGGATTCCGGTGACGCTGCCCACCCGCTGGTGGCGGCGCTGGCCCGACAGCGCGCTGTTCAGCCTCGGCGGCGCGACCGAGGCATCGATCTGGTCGATCGAGCATCCGATCCGTCCGGCGGACACGCAGCTGGCCAGCATTCCTTACGGCCGCGCGCTGACCGGGCAGACGATGGAGGTGCTCGACGCGCTCGGCCGGTCATGCCCGCCGGGCGTGCGCGGCGAGATCCATATCGGCGGTGTCGGGCTGGCGACGGGTTACGCGAACGATCCCGTGCGAACGGCGGAACGCTTCATCCGTCATGGCGACGGGCGGCGACTCTACCGCACCGGCGATCTCGGCCGCGTGCGCGCCGACGGTTCGCTCGAATTCCTCGGGCGGCAGGACGATCAGGTGAAGATCCGCGGCTACCGGATCGAGCTGGCCGAGATCGATGCGGCGCTGACCGCGCATCCGCTCGTCGGCGCGGCCGCGACGATCGTGCTCGGCGACGGCACGGAGCGCCGGCTCGCGAGCTTCGTGTCGCTGCACGGCGCGGAGCCGCCGCAGCAGGACGACGCGCTGCACGAGATCGCGGCGCACGTGCGCACGGCGTTCGATGCCGCGCGCTGGCCCGCGCACGCGGACGTGGCGCGGTCGGTTGCCCGACTCGAAGCGGCCTGCGTTGCATCGCTGGCAGCGTGGATCGTGCCGGCAGGGGCGCTGACCGAGGAGCAGGCGACGGACTTCGCGACGTTGTGCGAACGGTTGCGCGTGCCGGCGGCGCGACAGCATCTGCTGCGTCACTGGCTCGCGATGCTCGACCGGCATGGCGTGCTGCACGCGGATGCCGAAGGCGGCTGGCGCAGGCGGCCCGATGCCGGCCATGCCGATGCGCATGCCTGCTGGGACGCGTTTGCGCAGGATGCGTCGCCCGATCTGTGGCCGGCCGTCCTCGTCGACTACTTCCGCGACAGCGCGGGATGCATCGACGTACAGGTGGACGGCACCGTGTCGCCCGCCGGCCTGATGTTCCCGGAAGGCGCATCGCATATCGCCGACGCGATGTACAGCGACGGCGAACATGCGCGGGCCCTGCACGACGGAATGGCACAGGCGGTGCGTGCGATCGTCGCGCGCGAGCCGCAGCGCCCGTGGCGCATCCTCGAGATCGGCGCGGGCACGGCCGCGGCGACGCGGGCGATCGTCGACGCGCTCGCGCCGCTGGTCGAAGCGGGCGTGCGGATCGACTACCTGTTCAGCGACGTGTCGAGCTATTTCCTCGCGGCGGCACGCGAGCGCTTCGCCGCGTATCCGTGGATGCGGTTCGAGCGGTTCGACATGAACGCGGCGCTCGACGCGCAGGGTATTGCGCCGCATTCGATCGACATCACGATCAGCTCCGGCGCGCTGAACAATGCACGCGACACGGTCGCGCTGGTTGCCGGATTGCGCGCGCTGTCGGCGGCCGATGCGTGGTGGGTGATCCAGGAACTGACGACCGAGCATCCGGAGATCAGCATCAGCCAGGGGTTGATGATGGAAACGCCGCACGACGCGCGCGTCGAATCGGCGCGTCTGTTCGTGCCGCGCGCGCAGTGGCTCGAATGGCTGCAAGAGGCGGGCGGCGATCGCGCGCTCGGTTGCGTGGCACCCGGCACGCCGCTCGACGCACTCGGCTACGACATCCTGCTCGCGCACGTGAAGCGCGGTGCGGCGCGCATCGCGCCGGACGCGCTGCTGGCATGCGTCGCGGAGCGCGTGCCGGGCTACATGGTGCCGTCGCAATTGCGCGTGCTCGACCGCCTGCCCGTGACCGCGAACGGCAAGATCGATCGCCGCACGCTGGCCGGCATCGCCGACATCCGCGAACCGGAGCCGGCGGCCGCCCGGCCGGCTCACGCGCAGGCCGCCGCCGATCCGCTGCTGGCGCGGCTGATCGGCTTGTGGGAAGCCGTGCTCGATACGCGCAACGTCACGCCCGATCAGGACTTCTTCGCCGCGGGCGGCGATTCGCTGCTGATCGCGCAACTCGTGTCGCGGCTGCGCGGCGAGGAACCGCTCGCGCACGCGCATCCGTTCGACCGGTTGCTGCGCTGGGTGCTCGCGCAACCGACGCCCGCCGCGTTCGCGCAATGCCTGCGCGACGCGGATGCGCGGCCGTCGGGCAGCGCATCGCCGGTTGCGCCGGCCGCTCCGCGCAGCGCGCACGTTTCGGCGGTCGTCCATGCGCCGGCGCCGCGCGTGCGTGCCGGCGTGCGGCCGATCACGCTCGCACCCGGCGACGGCGTGCCGCGCGTGATCGTGCATGAAGGGCTCGGCACCGTGCATGCGTATCGTCCGGTCATGCCGGCGCTCGCGCGGCTCGGCCCGGTGCTCGGCTTCGCGGTGCGCGACGCGCAGGACTATCTCGACCTGCCGGCGCGCCACCTGAACGCGACGCTCGGCCGGCGTTATGCGGATGCGCTGTGGCGCACCGGCGTGCGCGAGGTCGACGTGCTCGGCTACTGCTCGGGCGGGCTGGTCGCGCTCGAAATGGCGAAGTCGCTGGTGCAGCTCGGCGTCGAGGTGCGCACGCTCGACATCGTGTCGAGCTACCGGATTCCGTACCTGATCGAAGACGAGCGGCTCGTGCTGTTCAACTTCGCGGCGACGCTCGGGCTGCCGCTCGACGCGCTCGGGTTTCCGGAAACGTACGTGCTGGCCGACGCACTCGCCGACGCATTGAAGGCCGACCCCGCGCGTCTCGCGCCCGGCAGCCTGCAGGCCCAGCTGGAGATTTTCGGCGACCGCTGCGAGCCGCTCGACACGTTGCGCCGCCGCGTGCTGCGCGCGGCCGCCGGATTGTCGATGCAGGACGAGGTCGCGCACCCGCTGCTCGACGAGCGCGAACGGCTGTACCGGCTCTTCATGCATTCGGTGCAGGCGAGCCACTGGGCGGGCGACGCGCCGTACGCGGGTGCGCTGCGGCTGTTCGTGCCGGAGCGCTGCAACCCGCTGATTCCGCAACAGCGCGCGGCGCTCACCGAATACTGGACGGCGCAGGCGCTCGGCGGCATCACGTCCGTCGACATCCCCGGCGGTCATTTCGACTGCCTGAACGCCGCGTTCGTCGACACCCGCCTGAAGGAGGCGCAATGAAGGCTCATCCGCTGCCGGTCGTCGTGGCCGGCTCCCGCTTCGGCCAGTTCTATGCGGCGGGCCTCGCCGCGTCCGGCACGTATCGCGTCGCAGGCATCCTGGGGCAAGGCAGCGCGCGTACCGCTGCGCTGGCCGCGCGCGTCGGTGCGCCCGTGTTCGACCGTCCGGAAGCGTTGCCCGACGACGTGCGCGCTGCGTGCGTCGCGGTCGGCGGCGCGGCGCGCGGCGCCGACGGGGCCGCGCTCGCGTGCCGGCTGCTCGAGCGCGGGATCGACGTCGTGATCGAGCATCCGCTGCTGCCCGACGAATGGGACCGCGTGCTGCGCACCGCGTCGCGTCATGGCCGGCGCTGCCTGCTCAACAGTTTCTATCCGAACCTGCCGGTCGTCTCCCGCTTCATCGCCGTCGCGCGACGGTTGCGTGAAACGAGTGCGCCCGTGCATGCGGATGTCGTGTGCTCGGTGCAGGCCAGTTACGCGGCGCTCGACGTGCTCGCCGCCGCGCTGCAGGGTGTAGGCCCGTGGTCGGTCGAGCCGGTCGGGCCGGCACTGTCGTCGATGCGCGAATGCGCGATGGTGCTCGCCGAAACGCCGGTCTCGCTGCGCGTGCACAACGAGATGGCGGCGGCCGACGACGGCCGGATGAGCATGCTGTTCAGCATCACGCTGACGACGGACGCCGGCACGTGGACGCTCGCGTCGCCGCATGGCCCGCTGTGGTGGGCGCCCGCGCTGCGCGAACCGGCGACGGACGACGACGGGCTGTTCCCGATTTTCGGCGACGCGGCGGGCGACGACATGCCGAGCATCCAGATCTGCGACGATGCGCGCGATACGTGGGGCGCGATTCATGCCCGCAGCTGGCCGCAGGCGGCCGTGCGCGCGGTCGACCGGCTCGTGTCGGGCGAAGGGTTGCACGCGTGCAACCAGCGCAGCATCGACGTGACGCGCGTCTGGCAGCAACTGACGATGCAGCTCGGTTTTCCGGAGCAGCCGCCGGGCGACGCGTGCGCGGCCACGCTCGGCATGCTGCTGGAGCGTGCCGCATGAAGGGGCCGTTGCTTTCGATGTTGCGGCCGTTCGCGGCGCCGCTTGCGGCGGCGGTCGTGCTGCAGGCGCTGGCGGGTGTCGCGTCGCTCGTGCCGTGGCTCGCGCTCGGCCGTATCGCCGACGCATGGCGCGCGACGGCACAGCTCGACGCGACGGCGCGCGGCTGGCTCGTCGCGGCCGTGGTGGCCGGCGTGTGCTGGCTGGGCGGCCAGACGGTCGCGCTGCACCTGACCCACCGTGTCGACGCCGATCTCGCCGACCGCTTGCGCAGGCGGCTCGCCGATCATCTGCAACGCTTGCCGCTCGGCTGGTTCGCGCGAGCAGGCAGCGACCGCGTCGCGCGTCACGTCGACCAGGACGTGCGCGCGCTGCACCAGCTCGTCGCGCACGCGCCGGCCGACGTCACGCAACTCGTCGTCGTGCCGTGCGCGGCGCTGGCGTGCCTGCTTTACCTGAATCCCGGGCTGCTCGCCTTTGCGCTGGTCCCGCTCGTCGCGGGCGCCGCGCTGTTCCGCTGGATGCGCTCGGCGCGGTTCGTACCGGCCGTCGCGGCGCGCAACGCGGCACTCGAACAGCTGATGGGCGATTACGCGCAGCTCGCGCAGAACCCGGCGCTCGTGCGGCAGTATCCGGGCGCCGGCATCGAGGCGGCCGTGCTCGCGTCGACCGGGCGCTTCGACCAGGCGTTTTCGGCGTGGGTCGGCCGCGTCGGCGGGCCCGGTGCCTGCACGCAGGTGCTGCTCGGCACGCCGTTCCTGCTCGCGTGGGTCGTGTTCGGCGCGACGTGGCTCACGGCCGGCCGCCTGCCGGTCGGCGAACTGTGTGCGTTCGCGCTGCTGATCTGGGCGGTTGCCGCGCCGGTGCGGGCGCTCGGCCACGGTGCCGACGCGTTGCGTGAGGCGCGCGCGGCCGCTGCGCGCCTCGATGCGTTGCTCGCGCAGCCGGGCCTGCCCGAGCCGGCCGATGGCGCGGCGCAGGTGCCGCGCGATGCGTCGATCGAGCTGCGCGGCGTGAGCGTCGACATCGACGGCACGCCGATCCTGCGCGACATCGACGCGGCGGTCGCGGCGGGCACGACCACCGCGATCGTCGGGCCGTCGGGTGCGGGCAAGAGCACGCTGCTGATGCTGCTCGCGCGCTTCATGGATCCCGACCGCGGCACGGTGCGGCTCGGCGGCGCCGACCTGCGGCTGCTCGCGCCGGACACGCGGCGCGAGCAGGTGGCGATGGTGTTCCAGCAGGCCGCCGCGCTCGACGTGTCGATCGCCGCGAACATCGCGCTTTACCGGCCCGATGCCGATCACGACGCGATTCGCGCGGCCGCGCGCGCGGCCTGTCTCGACGAACGGATCGACGCGTTGCCGGGCGGCTACGGTTGCGTGTGCGGGCGCGACGTGCGGCTGTCCGGCGGCGAACTGCAGCGGCTGGCGATTGCGCGTGCGCTGCTGTCGACGGCGCCGCTGTTGCTGCTCGACGAACCGGCGTCGGCACTCGATCCACAAACCGCGCGTGCATTGCGCAATGCGCTGCGCGGCGACGCGCGCACGCGCGTGATCGTCAGCCACGATCTCGACGCGATCCGGCAGGCGGACCAGATTCTCGTGATGGATCGCGGCCGCATCGTCGAGCGCGGCACGCATGCGGCGCTGCTGGCCGCGTGCGGGCTGTATGCGCGGCTGTGGCGCGAACGCGGTGCCGCGGACGGGGAGGCCGCATGATGGTGAAATCGCTCAAACGTTTGCAGTGCCTGCCATCCGGCACACGCCGCGCGCTGTGGCGCGGGGTTGGCTGGGCGGTGGCGGCCGCGTTGCTCGACGGCGCTTGCGGATTGCTGCTCGTGCCGTTGATCCGCGCGTGGTTCGCTGGCGCGCAGGGGGCCGTGTTGCACTGGACGATCGTGCTCGGTGCGCTGACGTTGTGCCATGCATTCGTGCTGTACGTCGCGCAGCGCGGCGGCTATCGCGCGGGCGGCGCGCTCGCGGCCGGTCTCGTCGAACGCCTCGTGCGGCACCTGCCGCGTATCGCGTCGTGGCAGACCGTGCGCGACAGTCATCCGGCCGGGCTGCTGCGCGGGCCGGTCATGCAGGCGATGGGGATTCCGGCGCACCTGCTCGGGCCGCTGATCGGCGCGGTCGTGACGCCGCTTGCGGTCGTCGCCGGGCTCGCGTGGATCGACTGGCGCATCGCGCTGTGCCTCGCGGCAGCCGCCGTGTTGCTGTTCGCACTGCTCGAGCGCGGCGGCACGCGCACCCTTGCGTTCGAGCAGGCGCGCGCGTCCGGCGATCGCGACATGGCCGTGCAGCTTCAGACCTTCGCCGCGCATCAGGGGCTGCTGCGCTTCGCGGGCCGGGAAGGCGACGCGCGCGCGGCGCTGATGCACGCGTTCGACGCGCAGCATCGCCGCACGCGCGCGCTGATGCGCCGCTCGCTGCCGATCGAACTCGGCTTCGCGGGCGCGGTGCAGGGCGTGTTCGTCGCGATGCTGGCCGGCGGCGCATGGGCCGTCTCGGCGGGCCGGCTCGATGCCGCGACGGCCGTGGCGGTGCTCGTGCTGCTCGTGCGTTTCATCGAACCGCTCGCGCAGCTCACGCAGCTCGACCAGGCGCTGCGCGGCGCCTGGCGCGCGCTCGACACCGTGCTCGCGGTGCTGCATGCGCCGCGTTTCGACAGCCCCGACCGCGGCACGCCGGTACACGACGCGAGTGTCGACGCGGTGCGCGTCGGCTACCGTTCGCCCGCCGGCGCGACGCTGCTGGACGGCGTCGACCTGCATTGCCCGGCGGGCGGCTTCGTCGCGATCGTCGGCCCCACGGGCGCCGGCAAGAGCACGCTGCTCGGCCTGCTCGCGCGGCTCGACGATCCGGGCGCCGGGCGCGTGCTGCTCGGCCGCGCCGATGTGCGGCACCTGAGCGAGGCGACGCTCGCGGCGACGCGCAACCTCGTGTTCCAGGACAACGGGCTGTTTCGCGGCAGCCTCGCGTGGAACGTGCGGATGGGCCGCCCGGATGCGACCGATGCCGAACTGCGCGACGCGCTCGACGCGGTCGGCCTGCTGCACGACGCCGAGCGCTTGCCGGACGGGCTCGAATCCGACGTGGGGCCGGGCGGCCAGTTGCTGTCGGGCGGGCAGCGCCAGCGGGCGTGCCTGGCGCGCGCGCTGCTGTCGCGTGCGCCGGTGCTGATGTTCGACGAGCCGACCGCGAGCCTCGACGAATCGAGTGCGCGGCGCGTGCGCGACAGCCTCGTCGCGCTGCGCGGGCAGCGCACGCGCATCGTCGTCACGCACCAGCCGGCGCTCGCGGCGGCCGCCGACACGATCGTCGTGCTCGATGCGGGCCGCGTACGGGCGACCGGCACGCACGCGCAGCTTGTCCAGGCGGACGCGTGGTACGCGACTTTCGCCCGTGCCGGGCAGCTGCCCGACGGCCTCGCACCGGCCGAAACGATCGCGGAAGCCCGGCCGGCCGAATCCGAACACTGACGTGAACAATGCGGGCCGGCGTGCCCGGAATCGATAGGAAAAGCCCCTCGATCGAAAAATGGCTTGCCGGTTCTATTTGATAATGAGAATGATTATCAAATACGGGGGCGTGAATGCGGTACGAGGTGCTGGAACCTGGGAGATCGATGACGAAGGGCGCGCGCGTCGCCCGTTCGGGGCGAGGGCGCTGGCGCCCGTCGCTGTATCTCGGCCTGCTGATCGCCGCGCATCCGGCGGCGGCGTTCGCCGATGCGGCGCCGGCGGCCGGCGCGGAAGTCCGGAAGGAGGAAACGACCGCCGTGAAGCCTGCCGCGGGCGAGCTGAAGGCGATTTCCGTGACCGGGTCGCGCGGCGTGGCCGACGATCCGGCCGTGGCGACGGTCGGCAAGATGCCGCTGGCGTTGCGGGAGATTCCGCAGTCGGTCAGCGTGACGACGCGCGAACGGATCGACCAGCAGAACCTGTATTCGCTCGACGAGGTGATGCAGCAATCGGCGGGCGTGACCGTGCAGCCGTACGTGCTGCTCACCACCGCGTATTTCGTGCGCGGCTTCAAGGTCGATTCGTTCGAATTCGACGGCGTGCCGGTGGTGATCGGCGACATGGCGAGCGCGCCGCAGGACATCTCCGTGTACGAACGCGTGGAGATCCTGCGCGGCGCGAACGGCCTGCTGCACGGCTCGGGCAACCCGGCCGCGACGGTCAACCTCGTGCGCAAGCGGCCACAGTACCAGTTCTCCGCGAACGCGAGCGTGAGCGTCGGCAGCTGGGACCGCTACCGCGCGGAAGCCGACATCGGCGGCCCGCTCAATGCGGCCGGCACCGTGCGCAGCCGGCTCGTCGCCGCATACGAGGATCGTCATTTCTTCTACGACCACGCGAAACAGGACACGCGCTCGATCTACGGCATCACGGAAGTCGACGTGACGCGCGACACGCTGCTCACGTTCGGCGCGCAGTACCAGACGACGCGCTCGGTGCCCGACATGTCCGGCGTGCCGATGGCGCGCGACGGGTCGAGCCTCGGCCTGTCGCGCTCGACGTTCCTCGACACCGCGTGGGGCCACTTCGACTGGGACACGACGCGCGCGTTCGCGTCGGTCGAGCAGAAGCTCGGCGCCGGCTGGAAGGCGAAGGTCAGCGGCGAATACCAGAGCGTGCGCTCCGACCTGAAATACGCGGGCTCGTACGGCGCGATCGATCCGGCGACCGGTGCGGGCGGCGCGCTGACGGGCGGCGCGTACCGGTTCAGCAGCTACAGCCGCAGCATCGATGCGAACGTGCAGGGCCCGGTGCATGCGTTCGGGCTGACGCACGACCTGCTGTTCGGCGTGACCTACGCGAACAGCAGCAGCGGGCAGATGTCGGCGCAGCTGCTCGGCAACGTGGCCGGCATGCCGGTGAACGTCTACCGCTGGAACCCGAGCAGCATGCCCGAGCCGGGCGTCGGCCCGTACCAGCAGTCGCAGCAGAACGACGTGTCGCAGAAGGGCGTGTACGGCCTCGGCCGCATCAAGCTCGCGGAACCCGTCACGCTCGTGCTCGGCGGCCGGATGAGCTGGTGGAACCAGGACAGCCTCGGCGCGCACTACAACACAGGCCACCAGTTCACACCGTACGGCGGGCTGATCTGGGATTTCGCGCGCGACTGGTCGTGGTACGCGAGCTATGCGGAAGTGTTTCAGCCGCAAACCAAGTCGATGTGGGGCGGCGGCATCTTGACGCCGGTGAAGGGGCGCACCTACGAGACGGGCGTGAAGGGCGAACTGGCGGGCGGCAAGCTGAACGTGTCGCTCGCGGCGTTCCGCATCGATCTCGACAACAATCCGCAGGTCGATCTCGCGCATCCATGTGCCGGGCCGAACTGCTACTACGTGAACGGCGGCAGCGTGCGCAGCCAGGGCTTCGAGTTCGAGGCGAACGGCCGCATCACGCCGTGGTGGAGCGTGTGGGCGAGCTATACGTACGACACGATGCGCTATGCGGACAACCTCGCGAACGCGGGCACGTTCGCGCCGCTGCTGAACCCGCGCCACCTGTTCCGGCTGTGGACCAACTACGACCTGCCGTGGCAGGAACGGCGCTGGAGCGTCGGCGGCGGCGTGCAGGTGCAGAGCAATTACTCGGCGCAGGCGAACGGCGTCACGATGAGCCAGGGCGGCTACGCGCTCGCCAGCGTGCGGCTCGGCTATCGCTACGACAAGCACTGGAGCGCGGCCGTCAACGTGAACAACCTGTTCGACCGCAAGTACTACCTGAGCCTGAGCCAGCCGGGCTGGAACAACCGCTACGGGGAACCGCGCAACGTGATGCTGACCGTGCGCGGGCAGTTCTGATGGCGGGCGGCTGGGGGACGCGGGCGGCGCTCGCGATCGCAGGCGTGCTGCCGGGCGCGGTCGCGCTGGCGGTCACGCTGGCCCGTCATTACCCGGCCGACGGCCTGAACCGGCTCTACGCGGCGGTGCTGCTGTCGCTGGCCGCGGGTGTCGCCGCGCTGCTGTGGGTGCTCGTCGCGCCCGGGCGGCGGCAGGCCGCGTGGCGCGCCTGCCTGTGGCTCGCGGTGCTCGTGCCGTGCGCGATGTTCTGGGGAGGGCGCTGACATGGACGCTTCATCGCGTTCGCGCTGGCGCGCGCTGCATCGCGGCGCCGGTGCGCTGTTCGGCGTGGTGCTGTTCGTCGTGCTGTTCAGCGGCACGTGGAGTCTCGCGACCGATTCGATGCAGGGCTGGTGGCGCGCGCCGCCGGTCGCCGTCGCGCGGCCGGCGCTGCCGCTCGATACGCTCGTCGCGCGCGCGGCGGCGCTCGGCGTGCCGTTGCGCGATGCGCGCATCGTGCTGCCGCAACCGGACGATCCGGCGATCCGTTTCTGCGACGCGCGCCAGGCCTGCACGCTGGCGCTCGACCCGGCGACGGGCGAGCGGCTGGCCGACGGCGGACGCGCGGCGTTGCTCGTCACGCTGCACAAGACGCTGTTCGCGGGCTTTCCCGGGCGGATCTTCGTCAGCCTGTGGGGGATCGTGCTGCTCGTGCTCATCGTCGCGGGCCTGGTCGTGCATCACCGGCGCTGGCCTGCTGCCGCGCGCATCCGGCGCGGCAGCGGGTTGCGCGCCGCGCTGTTCGACCTGCACGCGTGGATCGGCCTGTGGGGCTCGCCGTGGCTCGTGCTGTTCGCGTTCACCGGCGCGTTGTCGGGGCTGGGCGCGCTCGGCACGGTGTCGCTTGCGGGCGTAGCGTATCCGGGGCAGCCGCAGCGCGCGTTCGCCGAGCTGCTCGGCGGGCCGCCGCCGACTGCCGCCGGCGGCGCGTGGCAACGCGCGCCCGATCTCGAGGCGCTGCTGCGGCGCGATGCGGCGCGCACGCCGGATTTCCGGCGCGAAGCCGTCGTGTTGCATCGGTGGGGCGACGTGAACGCGCGTGTCGAGATTGCCGGGACGACCGCCGGCCTGCCGAGCACGGCGCTGTTCGAGCGCCACCTGTATCGCGCGGTGGACGGGCAATGGCTCGCGGACGCCACGTCGCGCGGCCGAGGCTTCTGGTTGCGCGCGTTCATCGCGGTGCAGCCGCTGCATTTCGCGCAATACGGCTGGGTCGGTGCGATGGGCGGCGTGCTGCGCGTGCTGCATTTCCTGATGGGACTCGCGGCGTGCGCGCTCTGCGCGACGGGGCTGCATCTGTGGATCGAGCGGCGGCGGGCGCAGCACGACCGCTCGGCGAACGTGCTGGCCGCGGTCGCCGTCGGCGCCTGCGGCGGGCTGGTGCTGGCGGGCGGCGTCCTGCTGCTCGCGGGGCGTGCGTTGCCCGCCGGCGTGCACGTCGACCATGTGCTCGCGATGCTGTTCTGGGCCGTGTGGGGTGGCGCGCTCGCGCTCGCGGCCTGCGTTGCCGATCGCGCGGCCTGGCTGCGCACGCTGATGCGTGCGGCCGGCGCCGCTTACGGGCTGGCAGGGGCGACGCATTGCGCGATCGCGCTGCTCGGCGCGGGCGAACCCGTGTACTGGCCGATCGACGCGGCCCTCGTCGCGTTCGGTGCATTGCTGCTGCGTGCCGCGCGCCGTCCGCGCCTCGATGCGATACGGCCCGCGCGTGTGCCGGCCGGCGCCGAACCTTTTTAATTTCATGCAACTGGAGACTTCGATGCGCGATCTGCTCGAACATCGCCGCCTGGTCATCACGATCACGCTGCTTTACCTGTCACAGGGAATCCCGATCGGCATCGCGATGGATGCGATGCCGACCCTGCTGCGCCACGACGGCGCACCGCTTCATGCACTGGCGTTCCTGCCGCTCGTCGGTTTGCCGTGGGTCGTGAAGTTCCTGTGGGCGCCCGTCGTCGACAACCGCTGGTCGCCGCGCATCGGCCGGCGGCGCAGCTGGATGCTGCCGATGCAGACGCTCGTGGTGCTCTGCCTCGGCAGCCTCGCGCAGATCGGGATGACGGTCGCGACGGCCGGATGGGCGGTCGGCCTGCTGGCCGTCGCGTCGCTTGCGAGCGCGACCCAGGACATCGCGAACGACGGGATGGCCGCCGAGCACTTCAGCGGCGACACGCTCGCGAAGATCAACGCGATCCAGATCGCGGGCGTGATGATCGGCTTCTTCGGCGGCGGCGCCGGCACGTTGACGCTGATCGGCCTGTTCGGCCAGCGGGCCGCGTTTCTCGCGCTGGCGGCCGTGCCGCTCGCGAGCCTGGTTTGCGTGCTGTGGGTGTTGCCGCGCGATGCGGATCGTGCGCGCGCGAAGCCCGAGCATGATGCGAGCCTCGTCCGTTTCGCGAAGCGGCCGCGCTCGTGGTCGCTGCTGTCGCTTGCGCTGCTGTCGGCGATGACGGCCGTATCGGGTTTCGGCCTGTCGAAGCTGTTCCTCAACGACGCGGGCTGGACGCTCGACGCGATCGGCAAGCTCGGCATGGCCGGCGGCATCGTGACGGTCGTGCTCGGTTGCGGCGGCGGTGCGTGGCTCGTGAGGCGGCTCGGGTTGTGGCGTGCGTTCACGGCCGGCGTGAGCTGTGCGGGCGCGGCCGCGCTGCTGTGGTTCGCGCAGGCGGGCGGGTGGCTGCCGGTGTCGCCGTCGTGGGCATGGCTGTGCACGGTACTCGGTTCGCTGGCGACCGGGATCACGTCGGTGTCGATCATGACGGCCGGCATGCGCTTCGCGGGCGGCAGCGACCAGGCCGGCACCGACGTCACGGCCGTGCAGAGTACGCGCGACCTCGGCGAGCTGATCGCGTCGTCGACGATTCTGTCGCTCACCGCGAAGGTCGGTTATACGGGCGGGTTTCTCACGGGCGCCGCGCTGGCGGTGCTCGCGGCGCTGATCGCGATGCGGCTGAAGCGGCGCGAGTCGGCGTATGCGGTGAAGGGGGATGATGCGCTGGCGTGACGCCGCGGTACTGGCGTCGGCGCAACGCGTAGGCGCGACGAAGATCGGGCTGACGGGTAACGAGCAGTATGTGCAGTAGCGGAGTGACGGCGGCGGGTGCCGGAATGTGTTTCCGGTGCAGGCCGGGAATGCTCCGTCACCGAGAGCCGGCAGGCTGCACGGGGCACGTCGAGAGGCCAACGTGTGGGCCGCCGATTCCATCGGCATCCGTGAGAACGTGATTCGTTCGCTGGGGATGATCGTCTGGTCCGGGTATTCGCCTGGGTTTCTCCCCCCTTTGCACCGCACTGCGTTTTGAACTGGAATCGATATAAATCGCGGAAAAGGTGCCGCGACGCATACTCAGGATTGCTCGCAGTCGCGGTAGCGTGTGATGAACGGCAGGATCAAGGTCGGACGGATACGCATCGGTGCGATATGCGCCGCATGCAAAGGCATCAAATATGTCCCACGCAAAAAGCGATAGATCAAGGTTTGCCAGTCGAACCAGTCGCTTCAGAAATGCGAAGCTGACGGCAAGGTCGAACCTGCCGTTGAGGAAGAGCCACGCGATGTCGTGAGCCAACTCATCAACGATATCGCGGGAGGCTCGAAATCCGGAGGCCTCGTCGGTCTCGATGCAATGTTCCGCCGAGCGTCGCGCCGTTTGACATCCACGAATGGCCTTGTGCATGAATGATCCGATTCTGTCGGGGCAGTGGAATTGTCGTCGGAGTGACGGGGGAACGGCTTGTCGTACTGCAGGAGACGCCGGGAGTCTCCCCGGCGAAACTTCGTCATGCTCGTGGCGCACGGCCTGATTGTTCAGCCGCGATCGATCGGAATTTTTCAAAAAATCGAGAATATTTAACGAAATTCCTTCGTCGGGTGACGGCATAAAATGGGCCGCCTGGGTATCGATCATTGAGGGCTGAATCGAACGCCACATCGTGATGTGCGGATGAGTCGTTCAAGGCGAGGCGCGGTTTCGGCTATCGGGAAGGATGGGGGCGACCGTATATCGATCGTATTGACATGACTGGTTCGACGACGACTTTCCGCCCATTCGTGCCGTTTTCAGTGGGCCTGCGCACTCATGTGGCGTTTTCCGGGAGCGGCGGCGGGTTACCGCGGCCGGTTGCCGTGACGGAACGGGAATGAGTCCGCTGTCGTCGCTGCTGCGCGTTGCGCGCGCGCCGGCCGTGTGGGCGCCGGAGTACGCGCGTGCCGCCCGGATCGAATGGGGTGGGGCGCAGGTCACCGTACGCGATGTGCGGAACTTCAGATATCGCACACGCGACGACTGCATGCCGGCGTACTACGACGCAACGTTCGCGCTCGAATCGGTGATGACGGTCGACCTTGTCGTGTCGCGCTGGACCAACGAAGCGATTGCCCACGCGTTCCTGAGTTTCGGCCTGAGCGGCGGCCGTTATATCGCGATCTCGATCGAGACGCGCCGGCGGCACGGGCAGCGCTACTCGCCGTACAAGGGTTTCTTGCCGCTGTACGACCTCGTATACGTCGTTGCCGACGAGCGGGATTTGATCGGCGTTCGCACCGATGTGCGCCGGGAACGCGTGTACTTGTTCCGTGCGCGCGTCGCGTCCGAGACCGCACGTGCATTGTTTGAGGATTACCTGCGGCGCGTACATGCGCTCGAACGCCATCCGGAGTTCTACAACACGTTGCTCAACAATTGCACGACGAATATTTTGCACCACGTCAGATCGGTTGCCCCTGACGTCGGATACAGCTGGAAGGTGTTGCTGAGTGGTTATGCGGACCGATACGGACATGAGCTCGGCCTGCTCGACGATTCCATACCGTTCGATGCGCTGAAGTCGGCAAGCCTGATTCAGCGCGCTCCCGGCGCGATGATCGATGGCGATTTCTCGGCGGCGATCCGCGCATCGCTACCGCTCGCACGGAACAAATGAACCCATGCCTGGCCACCGGCCGGCGACGACGAGGGAGCGGAACATGGTGAGACTGGTCATGCTGTTGCTGGGCGTGGACTATCTTCGCAAGCGCGCGAAAGGAATTGTCTGGATCGGCATCGTATGGGTCATCGCGGGGCTCGTCGTGTTCGTCGATGCGCTCGACGGCGCAATGCACTTTCCGGTCACGCTCTTTGCGTGGTTGTGCCTGCTCGAAGGGGGGGCGACGCTGGCCGTCGCATGGACCGGCGTCGGCGGGCAACGCGCATTGCGCTACGTGAAGGGAGTCGCGGTCGTGGCCGCGTCGATGCTGATCTTTGCCGGACACCATCACGGCAACCTGATCCTGTCGATGATTTTCGGCGCGTTGTTCCTGGTCGACGGGGCACTGCAGTGCGTATCCGCGTGGATCGTCCGGTATCGTCGCTGGAGGATCGCACTCGGTTGGGGGGCAGTGGAGATCCTGATCGCCGTGTTTTTCTTTCAACCGTACCCGACCCACTACGTGGGCACGTTGCCGTACTGCCTTGGCCTGTTCCTGATCTTCGGCGGCACGAACATGCTGGCGCTGGCGGCCCGCGTGCGGCGTCTCGAACGCAATCCGGCATTCAGCGTGTCACGCTGGTCTGCATTGTTTCCCGACGTCGCATCGGAGGCACGCACGAGCCCGTTCGATCGAACCGAATGGGACGGCCCGCCGGCCGATCACGAGCGTGCGCTGACCGTGCATGTGTGGACGCCGACGGGTTCGTCGAAGGCGCCGGCACAGCATCATCCGGTGGTCGACCGCTACATCGCCGCGGTCGACGTCAACGGCAACATTTCGACCGGGCATGCGGCGCTCGAGTCGCCCGAGGGAATCTACATCAGCCTGTATCCCGCCGCCGAAATCGACCGTTCGCCATCGGAGTTCGGCCGTATCCTGCGCGCAACGCGCGAAAACGACGTGCCCGGCACGTTTCAACCGGACTATGCAACGGAGTCGCGCGCGTGGTGTCCTTCCACGATACGCGTGCGGATCCGCAATTACGATCCGGCGAAGTTGCGCGCGTTCTGGGAGCGTTACCGGATCGATACGACGTACAACCTCACTCACCGTAACTGCTCGAGCACCGTTGCCTATGCGCTCGAGGCGGCGATCGACGGTGCGGTGGGCCGACTGCACGGCGGCAGTACGGGGTGGGGCAGTTTTCTGCGAGTGCTCGTCACGCCCGAACTGTGGGTTGCCGCGCAGATTCGCAAGCGTGCGGTGACGATGGCGTGGACGCCGGGCCTCGCGCTCGACTATGCGCGTGCACTGAGCATGCTGGCCGATCCGCGTCCGTTCGCGTGGTGGAAGGCAGCAGGGGTTGCCGCAAGCCGGCTGTCGCAACAGCGACGTGCATGGCGTGCGCAGGACGCGGGCACCGCGCAATGATGCGGCATACGGATTGCGCTCCGGCCACGCCTGGGAAAAAACATAAGGATTCCGCCGAAATGCGCGCGACTCGCGATGTTCGAATGACGTGGTGCCGTGACGGCGGTGCGATGCGATTTATCGGCTGTCGTCGTCGCCTGCCGGTACGTGACCCGACAGTCGAAGTTGACGCGGCGTGACGCCGTAGTACCGCTTGATCTGCGTCGTCAGATAGCTCTGGCTGCCGAACCCGCAATCGAGCGCGATCGACAGGATGCTCGTCGACGTATGGCACAGCAGCCAGCGTGCGCGTTCCAGGCGGCGTTCGATCACGTACTGCATCGGTGTACGTGAGAATCGCTCCTTGAACGCCGCGATTGTCGCGTGCTCGCTCAGGCCGGTGTATCGGGCGATGTCGGCAAGGCTGATCGATTTGCCGAGCGAGGCATCGATCCAGCGATTGATGGACGTTTCATAGAGGATGTCCGGACGCTCGCGGATGTTTCGACTGACGTCCTGAGCGCTCGGATTTCGACGGTACGTTGCGCTCGGTGGCTCTCCGAATCGCCGGTGGTACAGGCGAACGAAGCGCAACGACGGCGCAAAGCCGTATGCACGCAGCACGCCGACAAAACCGGTGCCGATATCGACGGCCAGCGCGCGGTGAACGGCGCGAAGACGTGCGTCGAGGATGATGTCCCTCGAATGTTTGCCGGTCAGGCGCCGGATGCCGTTTTCCAGCGTGTTCGTGGCACATCCCAGCGCATAGGCAACCGTACTGAGCGTTGCCCAGCGTGTCGGGTCGGCTTCGATCGTCGCAACCGCGGTACGCGCGAGGTGTTCCGGCGCGTGGCGATCGCTCAGGACGACGTCGCTGTAGTTGTTCTTGTGGCCGGTCACGACGAGCTTGAGCATGTGCTCGTACAGCGAGCGTATCGCGATATCAGGGGATGGCGACATCAGCATCATTCGACGCAGGCAATCCGCGGACGCGTTCCATTGCGTGGCGAGATCTTTGGCCAGCGGCGACAGGTCGAACTGGATGAGTTCGTCGAGCGGGTGGCCGAGCCAGTGTCCGACAAACTCGTTGACCTCGGTGACATCGAGGATCACGGCAATGTGGTGCAGCCCCTCGGGTCGTGACAGGCACGTTGCGTCGCTCGCGGACGAAACAGGCATCACATCGCCGATGGCGCATTGCGCGACCGAATTCCCGCTCGAGTAAGTCGATCCGCCGTTGATGCACGACGAGAAGAGATAGTTGGGGCGGGGGCCGCCCGACTGAAAATGAAACGGTATTTCGAAATTGCCATCGTAAACCGCGAGCCCGTTCCATTGCTGGCCACTGACAGTGACGTCCCGATTGCTGGCGTGACATGCACGAAAGCGGTTCTCCGTATAGGTCGCCACGAGAAAATCGGAAACCTCATCCGGGTCATTACTGTGAAAGCGATGCGTTTGGATTGGCGATTCACTCATCATGATGGCCAGTTCGAATGTTTTTTCTTGATTGAGTATTAATGGGGGTCAATCAATGTCGGGAGCAATGCGGTTTCCGGCCGACATCGTAGGGAAAAGCCGGTCGCTCGATAAGCTGCCGCGTTGTATACGGGGTATACGACCGGTTACGCCGACTATGCATACGGAACCTGCGTGTGGTGAAACAAGGTGACCGGGCAGAAATGAAAAAAATGAAGGCCTGAACACCTTACACCCGGATGCTTATTTTTTAGAGAAATTCCGTCGATATTCCGGAATAAATAATCTTACAGAGTCAATACAATCGTGTGACCGATGCGGTTTATATCGGACACGTTTCCTTCGGGAAATCCTGAATTATTCGATTGCGAATCGTGCGGCGTTACGCGGCGCAACTGGGTGAAACCGGTTCTTGCATCCGCGTGACAGAGGGGCATGCCTGTCGATAAA